>NZ_FTMO01000046.1 GCF_900156025.1 Allobosea sp. TND4EK4 | reverse complement strand
GTAACCGTCCGGTCTCGGCCCTGTGAGCTTTAGCGCTCTCAGTTGAGACCGCAGCATTTTTTGTGTTTCTTGCCGGAGCCGCAGGGGCACGGGTCGTTTCGCCCGACCTTCTGAGCCGGAGCGGCGAAGGGGTTTGATCGGGTGGTCATGGTCGGCGCCGGGGCGGCGTTGGCGAGGCGCCAGTCGTTGAGTTCGATCACCCAGTCGGCGATCTTGTCGTGAGCGGTGGCGGTGATGGCGTCGATTTGCTCGTCGGAGAAGCGGGGATCGCGGCGGGCGACATCGGCGAGCATCATCAGGCCGGTCCAGGCCCTGGCGGCCTCGATATCGGCTGTGGCGAGGGGCACCCAGGCTTCGGGCTTCAGCTTGACGGCCTTTTCGAAGCCTTCGATCCAGATCTCCCACAGGATCTCGCCATTGCGCCTGTCGATGCTGACGATCGGACCATAGCGCTCGGGTTGGTCGAAGAGCGTGCGCGCGACGTCGTTGTAGTACGCCATCACCAGGCCCATCACCTTGTTGGCGTGGTCGAGGCTCTCGAACACCGGCTCGCCCTTTGCGTCGGCGCTGTTCCAGACCCATGGCAGCCAGGCGCTGGGAGGGATCATCTGCGGGCAGACGAGGAGGCCGGCAATGAAGCCGTCCAGTTCCTCGATCAGCATCGCCTCTTCATCGAGGTCCAGCAGCGCCTTCGACAACTGCTTCTGTTGGCGCGACAGTCCGGGCATGGCTCGTCCAGTTCCAGGGGGCGAGTTCACCGACGCGGTTGATGGGATGGTCGCCGATGCGGGCCAGAACATCCCGGAGATAGGCCTGGGGATCAAGGCCATTGAGCCTGGCGGTCCCGATCAGGGTGTAGATGACGGCGGCGCGCTCGCCGCCCTTGTCGGAACCGGCGAAGAGCCAGTTCTTGCGGCCGATGGCGAGCGGCCGGATCGCGCGCTCGGCGGCGTTGTTGTCGATCTCCAGATCGCCGCGATCGGCATAGCGGGTGAGCGCGGGCCAGCGCGACAGGCCGTAGCGGATCGCCCTGGCGAGTTCACTCTTGCCCGACAGCTTGGGCAGGGTCGTGTCGAACCAGGTCCGCAGATTGGCGAGCCGTGGAACGGCGTGCTCCTGCCGCGATCGTCGCCGTTCGTCGGGCGGGCGGCCACGGACGGCGTCCTCGACCTGGTAGAGCTCCCCGATCCGGCGCAAGGCCTCGGCTGCGACCGGCGAGGCGTTGGCCTGGTGGATATCGAAGAACTTGCGCCGGACATGGGCCCAGCAGGCGACCTCGGCGATCGCGGCGCGCTTACCGGGGCTGCCGGCATAGAGCTTGTCGAAGCCGGCATATCCGTCGGCGTGGAGATATCCGGCGAAGCCCTGGAGATGGCCTTGCGGGCGCACGCCCTTCCGATCCGGCGTATAGCGATAGAGGACGGCTGGCGCGGCATCTCCGGCATGGGGGCGCTCGTCGCGGACATAGACCCAAAGGCGGCCCGTCGCGGTCTTGCCGAACCCGGGGGCGAGCACCGGCACGGGCGTGTCGTCGGCGTGAAGCGCGCGCCCGGCCATGGCATGCTTGCCGATCGCCTCGGCCAGGGGTGTCAGCAGCGCCGCCGCCGATCCGACCCAATCGGCCAGGGTGGAACGGTCGAGATCGACGCCTTCGCGGGCATAGACCTCGGACTGGCGGTACAGCGGCAGATGGTCGGCATACTTGGCCACCAGCACATGGGCGAGCAATCCAGGGCCCGGCCGCCCGCGCTCGATCGGCAGGGACGGCATCGGCGCCTGCACGATCGCTTCACACAGGCGGCAGACGATCTTGGGGCGGATATGCCGGACGACCTTGAACTGGGTGACGCGCTCCAGCACCTCGGTCTCGTCCTGGCCGAGCCGGCGCAACTGTCCGCCGCAAGCCTGGCAACCACAGCCGAGATCGCCATCGGCGATGCCCGCTGGCCAATGCACGATCTCCTCGCGCGGCAGATGATCGGGCAAGGGACGACGAACCGGATGCTGCCGGGTGTCGGGAGTTGCCGGCATGACCGCGCGCTCCAGAACCGTCCGCGCCGCCGTGCCCTCCTCGACATCCTCGAGCGCCAGCTCCAACTGGTGGATGGCGGCGTCGAGCTTCTCCGACGACTGCCCGAACTGCATCCGGCGCAGCTTCGCCAGTTGCGCCTTCAGCTTCTCGATCATGAGCAGATGGGCGGCCGTCTCGGCCCGTGCCGCGATCAGCAGCGCCTGAAGCGTCGCCACGTCGTCGGGAAGGTCTGCGGAGGCGCTCGCCATGGTCCTTTCGAGATTATCCCGAGGCCGGCGGCCAAGCCATTGAATCATGGTCGATCTTGACCGCGGACCACAGTCCTGAATCGGCTCGAAGCACCTCGCTTCACAGCGCCAGGCTGGGGCGATCGGTTCGAATCGGCGCGCGCCAATCGATCCCCTCCAGCAGCATGGAGAGCTGCGCCGGCGTCAGCCGCACCACGCCGTCGGTCGTCACCGGCCAGATGAAGCGGCCCTTCTCCAATCGCTTGGCGAACAGGCAGAAGCCTTGTCCATCCCAGTACAACACCTTCA
The DNA here is from genome assembly GCF_900156025.1 of Allobosea sp. TND4EK4. Classification (GTDB taxonomy): domain Bacteria; phylum Pseudomonadota; class Alphaproteobacteria; order Rhizobiales; family Beijerinckiaceae; genus Allobosea. The sequence goes on along the minus strand of NZ_FTMO01000046.1, from coordinate 655 downwards.
GAAGATCGCCCCGGCGGCCACGAAAGACGAACAGGTGGCCGGAGAACGGATCCTGCTGCAGCGCCTGCTGCGCCAGAGCGGCCAGACCGTCGAAACCCTTGCGCATATCCGTCGGGCCCATCGCGAGATAGACCCGCATCCCGGCAGGGATCGCGATCATCGCCGGTCCAGCACGTCGAGCACCCGCCGCAGCGCGTCCGCGTCGACATCGCGGTCGACCCGCAGCCTGCGGCCAGAACCGAGCGCAATCTCGATGATGCCGGACAAACGACGGCTCCGGCGCGCGGGCTCTGTGCAGGCAACCTCGGACGCCGACGTGGGCGGGACGTCGGTCACGACAGGAGCCAGTTCGACGGGCAGCAGAAGCGGCGCTGGGCTGCCGCCGCCCAACTGCCCCAGCTTCGCCTGACGCCGCCACGTGAAAACCAGGCTTGCCGCGACCCCGTTGCGTCGCGCGACATCCGTCACCGTCACACCCGCCGAAAAACTCTCCTCGACGATCCGGACCTTGTCCTCATAGCGCCAGCGCCGCCGCCGCTCGATCGCGCCCAGAACCTCAGCCCGAACCATCGCCATGACCTTAAAGCTAGACTTAAGGTCACACCGTTCGGGAAATGCCGCCCACCGCGCAAGGCGGCCGAGACCGGACGGTTAC
>NZ_FTMO01000044.1 GCF_900156025.1 Allobosea sp. TND4EK4 | reverse complement strand
CCCGAACCATCGCCATGACCTTAAAGCTAGACTTAAGGTCACACCGTTCGGGAAATGCCGCCCACCGCGCAAGGCGGCCGAGACCGGACGGTTACGGAGAGTTGTCGAACTGGGCCTTGCTGTTGTTCGCCGCCTGGGTGACCAGCGCCTCCGACTCGAGCATCTTGTCCCGAAGCGTCGTGACGTAGCTCAGCTGGTCGCCATCCGTTGTATCGACGCCGAACAGGTCATTGACCCGCTCAATGATCTCGGCGAGGCGGACCTTTTCCTTCTCCTGGAGCGTGCCTGAACCCGACGCGGTCATGGGCGCGAGCTTGGCCTCGTCGCGTCCGGACACGTCGAGCCGGCGCTGACCGTCGTTCTTGAGGCTGTGGTGGGTGAGCGCGACCTTCGACAGATCTACGCCTTCACGCTCGCGCCCGAATTCGAGGAGCGGCACCAGGCGCTTGTAGAAGATGAAGCGCTTCTCGACACCGGTGTTGGCGTAGTCGAAGATCTGGGAGAGGAAGCTGTAGGCGCTCTGGTAGGCGACTATGTCGCTCCGGAAAAGTAAGAGCGCGTTGACTTCGTCTTGGGCGTCGTTCGAGCCCTGGGCGTCATCGCGGTCGCGAGCGGCTCGCAGGCGCTCCTGAGCGGCCTTGTAGCGTCTTAGCAAGCGATCGGCCACCGGCTCTATCGCAGCGACCAGGTCGCCCTGCTTGGCTTTTGGATCCATCTCGACCGCCGCGACGCGATCAACCTCGAACTCGTCGTAGTGGCCACTGGCATCGAGCTTGGCCTTGAGATCGAGCACGATGTTGGGATCCGTGACGCCCTCGAGCTCTGCTGTGTCGTAGTAGGTGCTGAAGGCGCTGAGGATCTCCTCGGAGGAATTCACGAAGTCGAGGACGTAGGTCGTGTCCTTGCCAGGGTGGGCGCGGTTGAGCCGCGAGAGCGTCTGCACGGCCTGGATCCCGGCCAGGCGCCGATCGACATACATTCCGCAGAGCAGCGGCTGGTCGAAACCGGTCTGGAATTTGTTGGCGACGAGCAGCAGGTGGAAGTCGGCGCCCGCGAACGCCTCGCGGATGTCTCGCCCCTTGAGCCCGGGGTTCAGCGTGCTGCTGCCTTCCGTGAACGGCTCATCGCTCGACTCCGGATCCGCGACCTCGCCGGAAAACGCTGCGAGCGTGCCGAGGCTGTAGCCTTTTGACTTGATGTAGCGGTCGATCGCCAGCTTCCACCGCACGGCCTCGACGCGGCTCGCTAGCACGACCATAGCCTTGGCCTTGCCCTCGAGTAGCGGCTGCACGTTTTCACGGAAGTGCTCGACGACGATCTCGACCTTCTTGGCTATGTTGTAGGGGTGGAGCCGGACCCAGCGCATGATGCCCTTCAGGGCTGCGCTACGCTCCACCTCCTGCTCGTCCCACTCCTGTCCGCCGTTCGCGAGGCGGAAGGCCAGACGGTAGGGCGTATAGTTCTTGAGCACGTCGAGGATGAAGCCCTCCTCGATCGCCTGCCGCATCGAGTAGACGTGAAAGGCCGCTGGCAGGTTGCTCGGCCCAGCCGGTTCGTCAGGGTTCGGTCGGCGCCCGAAGAGTTCTAGCGTCTTACCCTTGGGGGTAGCTGTGAAGGCCACGTAGGTGACGCCTGTCTCACCCGCTCGCGCGGCCATCTGTGCCGTCAGGATGTCCTCGGCGCTCGCTTCGCCACCGTCCTGGAGATCGGCGATCTCCAGTGGCGAGAGGATCTGCTTCAGTTTCTGAGCGGCCTGACCGGTCTGCGAGCTGTGCGCCTCGTCGGCGACCACCGCAAAGCGCTTGCCCTCGGTCGCGGCGAGCTCGCGCACGGCGTCGAGAGCAAAGGGGAAGGTCTGGATCGTGCAGACGATGATCTTCTTGCCTTGGGCCAGTGCTTCGGCGAGCTGGCCGCTCTTGGCGCCGCCTTCGCTCCGGATCGTAGCAACCACGCCTGTCGTGCGCTCGAAGCCGAAGAGCGCGTCCTGCAGCTGAGCGTCAATGACATTGCGGTCGGACACCACGATCACCGTCGAGAACAGCTTTCGGTCCCCGGCGTCGTGCAGATCGGCGAGGAAGTGGGCTGCCCAGGCAATCGAGTTGGTCTTGCCGGAACCGGCCGAGTGCTGGACCAGGTATTTGCCGCCCGCTCCCTCGACGCGAACGGCACCTGAGAGCTTTCGAGTAGCATCGAGCTGGTGATACCGCGGGAAGACCAGGCCGGTGGCAGCACGCTTAGTGTCTCGTTGTAGGACCAGGTAGCGGCCCAGGATCTCGAGCCAGCTCTCGCGCTCGAGGATCTCCTCCCACAGATAGGCGGTGCGGTGACCGTTCGGGTTCAGTGGGTTTCCGGCGCCGCCCTGGTTGCCTTTGTTGAAGGGCAGGAACCGTGTCGAGGCGCCTGCGAGTCTGGTCGTCATATGCACCTCGCTGTTGCTGACGGCGAAGTGCACCAGTGCCCCGTTCGGGAATGACAGGAGCGGCTCAGGCGCCTGGCCCTTGGAGCGAGGGAGCCGGTCGAACCTATACTGATCGATGGCGTCGGTGATCGACTGGGTGAAGTTGGTCTTGAGCTCGATCGTCGCGACCGGCAGGCCGTTCAGGAACAGGACGAGGTCGATGCTGTTCTCGTTGGTTGTCGAGTAGCGGAGCTGGCGGACGACGCGGAGGCGGTTCGCTCGGTAGGCCGCGATGATGTCGGGGTTCGTGCCAAAGGCAGGGCGGAACTGGGCTAGGGCGATGCGTCCCTGGACGCCGACCATGTCGATCCCGTGCCGTATGACCTCCAGCGCACCACGGTCATCGATCTGCTTGCGCACACGGTCGAGGAGTGCTGCTTCTGCACCTGCGCCATGAGAGCGGTTCAGGGCGTCCCAGGCTTTGGGCTGCGTCTGCTGGAGCCACGCTACGAGATCCGTTGGCAGGAGTGCCCGGCCGCGATCATACGCCGTTGTGCTACTGGGCTCGTAGAGCCAGGCATGTGCTGCCAAATGAGCGCAGATCTCATCCTCGAAGCTAATTTCCCTATGTAGGGTCATGGCTTGCTCATGGTATCAGATGAAGCACTATGAGCATGCTGGTAGCTGCTCGCGACGGTAGCGATCAAATAGGCGAAACTCGCTAGAGCCGATTTTCTTCAGGAAAATCAGTAGCCCGGATCCTTGATGCGGTCTCTCAATCAAATACCCATCAAACAAAATCAGGCCCACCATGGCAGGTAGCGAGCAGCCTTCTTGGCCTGCCCTTCTTCGACTGGCTTGATCCGACCAGCTTCGATCGCGTCCCTAATGATCCTCGACACGATCGCTGCGTTCCCTGGTTCGACCCGGAAACGTTCTCGCAATGAGGTGTTCGTCACTGGTTCTCGATTCACGTAGCGAAGGCAGGCGTGCAGATAGCAGGCATGGACCTTCTCATGCTTGTCCATGTCGCGCAGTGCTTTCGGTGCAAAGAGGGTGACACGGAATGCCCCTTCCTGCTTCTCCCAGATCGGCGCTGGAAGCTGGTGAAACTCCGTCTCGAAGACGACCTTGTCGACGCCGGTGCCACGCTCTTCACAAATGCCGACACGGCGCATGAACCTCGCCAACGCCTCGTTTCGCGATCGAGGCGCATGATCAAGCAAGCGCTGGATGTCGATTAATGGCGCGCCAGGGTTCGTGATCTCAATGCGCCCGTCGAAGATCTCCACCATCGGACCGGTGCCGCTGATGTCGAAGTCCTGATGAATGAGTGCATTCGCCACTAACTCGCGGACGGCAAGCTCTGGGAAAAGTGGAACGGCTTGACGGAGGGCCTGGCCAATCACCTCGTTGCGGGGCAGCTGGCTGTCGATCCACTCGATGAGCCCGGCGAAGCCGGACGCATAGCCTCGCGTTCCTTCTTGTTCTCGCTGTGTGATGATGCGCGTCTTGTCTTTGTAGACGACGACCCGAACGGCCTTGCGCGCCAGATTTGGAAAGTCTGCGAGCCGACGAGCGTAGAGAATGGCTCCGAGGTTGGTTATGTCGAAATGGCCTGCGTCGTTGCGGACGACGAGCCGGTCCTCCTCGAGCTTGGAGATGATGCCGCGGCGGTCCGCTGGCAGAGTGACCTGAGCCCCTGAACTTCCTCCATGAATGGGTAGAGTCTGTCGCGAAGGAGACGACGGATGAAGCCCTCACGTTTTTCGGAAGAGCAGATCATCGGGATGCTGAAGGAGCAGGAGGCGGGTTCGAAGACCGCCGATATCTGCCGGAAGTACGGGATCTCGGCCGCCACGTTCTACAA
>NZ_FTMO01000045.1 GCF_900156025.1 Allobosea sp. TND4EK4 | reverse complement strand
GACCCGTGCCCCTGCGGCTCCGGCAAGAAACACAAAAAATGCTGCGGTCTCAACTGAGAGCGCTAAAGCTCACAGGGCCGAGACCGGACGGTTACGTCTCAGCGCTGACGCCGGGGCGGATCGAGATCGTCCTGCGGTCGGGTCGGAGGATGATCGTCGAGGGCGCCGCCGATATGGACGCCGTCCTGAAGCTCGCGAGAGGCCTCGAGGCGCTCAGGTGATCCCGGTCCCGGTCGGCGTGAAGGTGTGGCTCGCGACTGGCCACACCGATATGAGGAAGGGGTTCGCCTCGCTGGCGCTGGTGGCCCAGGAGGTCTTGAAGCGCGATCCGCTCGGGGGACACATCTTCTGCTTCCGCGGGCGTCGCGGTGATCTTTTGAAGGTGATCTGGCACGACGGGCAGGCAGCGAGCCTCTATGTACGCCGACTGGAGAAGGGCCGCTTTCTGTGGCCGTCGCCGGCCGACGGCGTCGTCGCGATCACGCCGGCGCAGATGGGCTATCTCCTGTCCGGCATCGACTGGCGCAACCCTGTCGAGACATGGCGTCCGACGTCGGTCGGATAACGCCTTTTTGCTTGCGTTCGCAGGGGGATGTGATTCCATCCTGGATGTGAACGCCGCCCTTCCATCCCCGTCCTCGCCTCCGCTGCCAGCCGATCTGGCGGCGGCGCATGCGATGATCTTGGCGGAGCGCCAGGCCCGCATCGAGGCAGAAGCGGCGGCGGCGCTTGCCAGGGATACAGCCTCCCGTCTTGACGCCGAGGCGCTGCAGCTCAAGGCCGCCGCATCGTCCACCGAGGCGATGATCGCCCATCTCAAGCTGCAGATCGAGAGGCTGCGCCGCGAGCTTTATGGCCAGCGCTCGGAGCGCACGGCCCGGCTCATTGACCAGATGGAGCTTCAGCTCGAAGAGCTGGAGGCAAAGGCCACGGAGGACGAGATCGCCGCGGAGGCGGCATCACGCCAGGCGGCGTCGCCCATGCTGGCGCAGCGTCGCCTCCCCGTGCGCAAACCCTTCCCCGAGCACCTGCCGCGCGAGAGGGTGCTGGTGGCCGCGCCGACGTCCTGCCCGTGTTGCGGCTCGATGAAGCTGGCGAAGCTTGGGGAGGACGTGACAGAGACGCTGGAGGTCGTGCCACGCAGCTGGAAGGTGATCCAGACGGTGCGGGAGAAGTTCACCTGCCGGGCATGCGAGGCGATCACGCAGCCGCCCGCACCCTTCCACGTCACGCCGCGCGGCTTTATGGGGCCGAACCTGCTCGCCACCATCCTGTTCGAGAAGTTCGGTCAGCATCAACCGCTCAACCGCCAGAGCGAACGCTACGCCCGGGAAGGCATCGACCTCGCTGTCTCGACCCTGGCCGACCAGGTCGGCGCGGCCACGGTGGCGCTGAAGCCGCTGCATGAGTTGATCGCCCGGCATGTCATGGCGGCGCAGCGCCTGCACGCCGACGACACCACGGTGCCGATCCTGGCCAAGGGCAAGACCGACACCGGCCGGATCTGGACCTATGTGCGCGACGACCGCCCCTTCGGCGGCGCCGATCCGCCGGCAGCGCTCTACTTCGCCTCGCGCGACCGGCGGCAAGAGCATCCGGACGCGCACCTCGCGGCTTGGAGCGGCATCCTACAGGCCGACGCGTATGGCGGTTACAACGGGCTATACGATCCCGCGCGTCCGGGCGGGCCGGTCACGTCGGCGCTCTGTTGGTCGCATGCCCGCCGCGGCTTCTTCGAACTCGCCGACATCGCCGCCTCGGCACGGCGCGGCCCATCCACTGCGCCCGTCTCGCCGATTGCGCTGGAAGCAGTGACGCGTATCGACGCTCTGTTCGACATCGAGCGCGCGATAAACGGCTTGAGCCCCGAGGACCGCCAGCGCGTCCGGCAGGAGCAGTCCAGGCCGCTCGTCGACGACCTGCACGCGTGGCTGCAGAGTAAGCGCCCCACGCTGTCGCGTTCGTCGTCGGTCGCCAAGCCGATCGACTACATGCTCAAGCGCTGGAGCCGCTTCGCCGGCTTCCTCGACGACGGTCGCATCTGCCTGACGAACAATGCTGCGGAGCGCAGCCTGCGCGGCTTTGCACTCGGCCGGAAAGCCTGGCTCTTCGCCGGGTCCGACCGCGGCGCCGATCGTGCCGCCATCATGGCGACGCTCATCACCACTGCGAAACTGAACGACGTCGACCCGCAGGCCTGGCTCGCCGACGTGCTCGCCCGCATCGCGGCGACGCAACAGAGCCAGCTCTCCGAACTGCTGCCCTGGCACTGGCGCCGCACCACGGTCGAACACCGCAGCGCAGCTTAATCAGACGGCCGTCGTTACCAGACGCGTTCGCCGTCAGCCCGTGGCCCTCGCCGGAGGCTTACCATGAGCTGGTCGATCTGAGAGATGGGCCAGCGATTGGCGATGCGTTCGAGGGCCTGGGTGAGCCAGGCGAGCGGATCGACGTCGTTCATGCGACAGGTCTGGAGCAGGGCCGCGATGGTTGCCCAAGTCCGTCCGCCGCCGTCACTGCCGGCGAAGATCGCGTTCTTTCTGACAATGGTCTGGGGCCTGATGGCGCGCTCGACGATGTTGGAGTCGATTTCGATGCGGCCGTCGTCGAGGTGTCAACGGCGGTCGGATTCCAGGCCATCGTGGCGGAGTAAAAGCAGGCCACTGGCGTTGGGGAGCGGCGGATATGGCGAGGGCCCCGATCGGGGCCCTCGCCATATCCGCTGTCGGGATTGATCAGGGGATGATTTCGCCGGTTTCTGGATCGGCGTTGTCTGGGGTGGCCTGGTTTTGCTCCGCCGCGGCGGTGGCGCGCCGGCGGCCAGCGGATTGCCTGAGGCGGTAGCTGTCGCCGTTCATGGCCAGGATGCTGACGTGGTGGGTGAGCCGGTCAAGCAGCGCGCCAGTCAGCCGCTCCGATCCCAGGACAGACGTCCAGTCCTCGAAGGGCAGGTTCGAGGTGACGATGGTCGAACCGCGCTCGTAGCGCTGCGAGAAGACCTCGAACAGGAGCTCGGCGCCGGTCGGCGACAGAGGCACATAGCCGAGCTCGTCGACGATCAGCAGCTTGACCGCCTGCAACTCGCGCTGGAGCCTGAGCAGGCGCTTCTCGTCGCGGGCTTCGAGGAGCTGGTTGACCAGCGAAGCCGCCGTCGTGAAGGCGACAGAGAAGCCCTTCTGGCAAGCGGCCAGCCCGAGCGCGAGGGCGACATGGGTCTTGCCGGTGCCGCTGTTGCCGAGCGCGATGATGTTCTCCCGGCGCAGGATGTAGCCGCAGCGCGCCAGCTCCAGCACGAGCATCTTGTTGAGGCTCGGGAT
>NZ_FTMO01000016.1 GCF_900156025.1 Allobosea sp. TND4EK4 | reverse complement strand
ACGGCCACCCGCAAAGCGGCGTCGAAGATCTCATGCCGTGGCGCTTCCGGAAATCCTCAACCCCTAATCCATAGGGTGCTGGCGGGGCGCTTACGGTGATACTGGCTTTTTCACACATCAGGATCGCGCCGGAATGATTGGGCTCATCGAGCGCGGTAACTCGGCAGTCCGATGCCGGGTGGGGCCGCATGGCTATGAAGCCGACGATAAAGACGATGGCGGTGTCGCCGCCGATGATGATGTTCAGGCGCGGCGACGGCAACATGGAGCGCATGGAGTTGAGCATGATGATCGTCATCGGCGCCATCATCATCATGGTCATGTAGACGTTGTTGAGATTGAAATGGAAATGCGGCGAGTGCCGCGATCATCGCCCGCATAACACGTCTACCCGCAGCTTGATCTCGATCAATGCACGACCCTGCTACGGCGCTATTGTTTCCTCGGGCATGGCCCTCAACGTCAGCAGACTTGAAGGTGGTTGGCGACACTGTCGAAAGATGCAGGAAGCCAGCACCGGGGTGTCAGACTCGGAAGGATCAAGGCTATGGCCAACACCGCCTTCCAGGTTGACCAAAGAGCGATCGAAGCAACTCCTTTGCGGTTGCCCGCGGGAGTGTTGGGCGCGGCTCTGGCCGCCTTCGCCGCGGTTTCATTCTGGTTTTGCATGCTGCTGGGTGTGATCGCACCGGACTGGGGGCTCCACAAGCCATGGCTGCAGTTCTACCTCGGATTGACGGGATTTAACCCGCGCAGCCTCGCACTCGGAACTGTCCAAAGCCTCGTCTTCGGCAGCTATACTGGAGTGGCAATCGCCTTCCTGTTTAACACGTTCAATCGCTGGTTCGGTTGAAGGGAGCGGAAGCACCCGATGATCGGGATCCGCCATATGGCGCGAGGTGTGAGGGCATTGCTGGCCGCGCTGGTCGCAATGGCGCTATTCGTCGCGCCGATGCCAGTCGCACAGGCTGCGCCTTGCGAGGACCATGTTGGTCAAGATCATGAATATGGCGACCACCGGCACCAGTCCGCGCTGGAACAGCTTTCCGGCCTCACTGCGAAATCCCAGGCTCAACTGACTCCAGAACATGCGACCACCGATTTCAAGAACTGCTGCGGCATAATGTGCAGTGTCCACCTCGCTGTGGTTAGCAAGGAAGATACCGCGGTTCTCGAACGCCTGACGGCACATTCACGGCTTGAATGGGCCGATCAGGCCGGCGACGGGGTCGCCTTCCCGCCGATACTCGGTCCTCCCCGTTTCCCCGTCTGAGAGAGCCGGGCCGCCGCAAACAACGGCGTCCGGCCAGGGGGCTCGTAACCGCGGGGCCCTGATCAGACACATCGGCTTCGCCGATAGGGACACCAGGACTGACAGCCATGAACCGTCGTGAATTTCTTTACGGCTCGATGGCCGGCGCCATTGGGCTCGGCACATCGGCCACTGCTTTTCCAATCCGCGCCCGGGCGCAAGCCATCGGGGCCGCCGGATCCTCCGAGGCGCCGGCGACAGCGCCCCGGCGTCTCGCCGTCGCCCATCGAACGATTGACGTCAACGGCAAGGCCGCGCGGGTCTTTGGCCTCACGCAACCAGACGGAGCGTCCGGTCTCGTGTTCGATGCGGGGGGGAATTTCGATATCGCCCTGACCAACAACATCACTGAGCCGACGCTGATCCACTGGCACGGTCTGGCTCCGCCATGGGCCATGGACGGCGTGCCGGAGAACCCGGCGGCGCTTCTGCGCCCCTCGGAAGAGCGTCGCTACACCTTCCCGGTCGGACCGGGGGGCACGCACTGGATGCACGCCCACACCCTTCAGGAGCAGAACCTGCTGGCGGCGCCGTTGATCGTGCGCACCATGGAGGAGGCGAGACGGGACGAGCAGGAGGTCGTGATCCTGCTGCACGACTTCTCCTTCACGCCGGCGGAGGAGTTGCTGGCAAAGCTAAAGGGCAGCGCACCGGCTGCCGGCGGCATGCCCATGAGCCATGGCGCGATGGGGCATGGTGCGATGAAGGGAGGCACGGGGCAAATGACGTCCTCCGGCGCCATGCCGATGCCGGGACACGCGATGGCGCCAGGCATGGCCGCGATGGACCTCAACGACATCGACTATGACGCCTATCTGGCGAACGATCGGACGCTCGACGACCCGCAGGTCGTTCCGGTCGAGAAGGGCGGCCGCGTGCGTCTGCGCATCATTAACGGCGCGACGGCGACGGCCTTCACAATCGATTGCGGTGCGCTGTCCGGAGAACTGATCGCCGTCGACGGGCGAGAGGTTCAGCCCGTCACCGGCCGTTCCTTCCCGATCTCGATGGGGCAGCGCCTCGACATCCGGCTGGCGCTGCCGAAGGAGGGCGGGGCCTATCCGGTCCTCGCGCTGAGGGAGGGGGCAGTTGAACGGACCGGCATCGTCCTGGCGAACACTGGCGCTCCGATCCGCCGGATCGCCGCCAAGGGCGATGTCAAGGGGCCGATCATCGGGCTCGATCTGGAGCAGCGGCTGCGTGCCCTGGCACGACCGTCCGTTCGGCCGGTCGACCGCCGCTTCGCACTGAAGCTGACAGGGACCATGGCGGGCTATCAATGGGGCATCGAGGGGGGCGACAAGATCGAGGTCAAACGCGGCGAGCGGGTTGAGATCGCGCTCAGCAACATGTCGATGATGGCGCACCCGATGCACCTGCACGGTCATCATTTCCAGGTGACCGGCATCAACGGCGCGTCGATCGCCGGGGCCGTGCGGGATACAGTCCTGGTGCCGCCGATGGCGCGCGTCAACCTCGCCTTCGATGCGGATAATCCCGGGCGCTGGCCGTTCCATTGCCACCACCTCTACCACATGGCCACAGGCATGATGGCGTACGTCGCCTATGTGCCCTGACCGCAGGCGCCGCCAGCCAGGACTGATAATCTAGGCGGAACGCTTAGACAGTCGCAGCCCAGTCTCTGGCGATCGCGAGGCGGCTTGGTCGCGATCGCCGCCTTTTGTTAACCTCAGAGCATCGTGTCCATGCGCTGGGATACCTTCCGCTTTTTCTTCTGCTCGCATGCCACCTGATGCACTTGTCCACGCATCATGCTCACGGCCATCCACGCGACCATGGTCATTGGGGCGCGAACGCCGAAGCAGCCCACTCCAATCAAGTAAAGGAGCGGAGCCATGACTCAGACCTCCGCTTACAGCTTCTGGAGTCTGGTGATCATCAAGTCCCTTCGGCGCGCCTGAAAGGATTTGAATTCGTTCATGAGAAAGGGGTACTCGGCGCGCGACAAGAGATGTCAGATCGCTACCTCTAGCGAGTGTCGGTATCGGTAGTTGCGAGCCCCCGCAACCAAATCCAAAAACCCCGCCTCCGCCCGAGGCGGGGTTTTTGCGTTCCCAGAACAAACAGCCAGAACCCGCCCATCTGGATCACCTGCGCCTCGATCCCCCGATCGTCCCGCCCGAAGCACCGGCCCAACACCCACCCACGCCCAAGACCCAGAGCTCGATACCGCCACCGCCCTCCAAAGCGAAACCGCGAGCTGATGGTCATTTGGCCATGCGCAGCAAGCCTGCTCAACCGTCCGCCCTGGCTGCCCTGACCTGAGAGGGCGAGCGTCCGAAGCGCTTGCGAAAGCTTCGGTTGAAATAGGAGAGGTCGCCGAAGCCGACCTCGAAGGCGACCGCGCTTATCGTCGGCCCGCTGCCCTCGACCGTGACGAGGCGGTGCCAGGCGCGCTCCAGCCGTCGCTCCAGGACGTAGTCCGAGAAGGTCCGCGATTCCGACTCGAACAGTTTCTGGATGGCACGCGTGCTGATGCCATGCAGTCCCGCCATCACGTCGATGCCGAGGTCGCGCTGCTCAAGCCGTGCCTCGATGTCGGCCTTGATCGCCATCAGCCGCCCAGCGCGCCGATCGCTCGCGGCAAGCGGCGCCGGCAGGCTGCGATCGGCAAGCATGGCGCCGACCAGGTCGTGGATATGCGCGACCGCCAATTCCCGAAGCGCGGCCGAATGCAAGGGGAGGAGCCCGCGCAGCAACAGCGCTCCATAATGGGCAAGAACCTGCAGGCCGCGATTGCCGCGCAGAACGGGTTGCATGAAATCCTGGGCGCGTTGCTCGGCCAGCACCGGCAACCGGTCCACGCTGAGGGTGATCAGGTCGATCCGACCGATCTGGACAAGCGAGAACCGTGTCCGCGCCGCGGGGTCGAGCGACAGCACCGCCGCCTCGCGTGCCTTCAACGCGATCCGGCGGTCGCCCTGCTCAACCGTGACGCGCCCCTCAGCCGGCCGGATCAGGACATGGCGCGGTCCAGCACCGTCCTGCGTCTGCGGCCAGGCCCATTGCGACGCCGGGTCGAAGCAGGACATCAGACCGATATCGGGCCGCGTCGTCAGGGCGCAGCGCGCCGCGAAGGGCAAGGCAAGGTCGCCCGCCATTGCTTCCCGCGCGACCGCGCGGCCCAAGACCTTGCGCGAGAGCGCACTTGCCTCCTCCCGTGCAACCTGGCTCGACACCAGCCAGAAGGGCGAGAAGGCCTCACTGTCAGCCGATCGCCCGGCCTGCGGCTCGCCTGCCGCTGCTTCTCGCGCCCCGGAGCGTGTCGCCGCCGCCACATCCATCGTCTTCGCCGCTTCGATTCGCGTGAGTCCCATGACTCGTTCGCGCAGGTCCAAGATTAAATCGGCATGACATCGATAGTGCAAGCGAACAAGAGAGATATCGTTGCCTCTCGACTGCATTCGCTGACGGAATCAAATCACATTACGATGATTCTAAACAAACACTGCGTGATCTTCTCAAGTAATGCATCGACGACAGCGCGGGCGGAAACTCCGCCCGCCGCCGCCGGATGCAGCCGCCGCCCTCGATAGGTACCCGCCATGCTCAGACCCCTCTCTCTTGCCACCAGCTTTTTCGCTCTGGCCGCATCCTCGATCGCGGTCGCGCAGGTTGCGCCACAGGCCAGCCAGCAGGTGATCGATCTGGACACGATCACGGTGACGGCGGCGCGGGCCGAGCGCAGCACCGCCGAGACGCCGCAATCCGTGCAGGTCATCGGGCGCGAGCAGATCGATCAGCAGCTCAAGTTCAGCCCCAATGCGGCGGCCGCGCTCGGCAAGCTGGTTCCGGGTTACTCGGCACCGACGCAGACCGTTTCAAGCGCCTCGGAGAATTATCGAGGCCGCGACCTGCTCGTCATGCTCGACGGCGTGCCGCTGAACACGCCGCTGCGCGACGTCGCGCGCATCCTGTCGCTCATCGATCTCAACGCAGTCGAGCGGATCGAGGTCGTCTCCGGTGCGTCGAGCCTCTACGGCGCAGGCGCCACCGGCGGCACGGTCAACTTCATCACCAAAAAGGCGACCGACGGGAAGCCGACCGTGACCGTCAATACGGCGATCCGCGCCTTCACACAGAATATCGGCCGTTCGCTCGCGCCCGAAACCTCGCTGACGGTCTCGGGCAAGGTCCCCAACGGCGTCGATTACCTGATCTCGGGCCAGATGCGCGGCGCCGGCCGCACCTATGACGGGTCGGGGCGCGAGCTGCCTTCCGACGGCCTGCTCGGACAGGGCGGCGGCGACCGCTACAAGGCCGGCAACCTCTTGGCCAAGCTCGGCTACGACTTCGACGCCAGCAAGCGCATCGAGCTGAACGGCTCGCTGATCGCCTTCGACCAGGATCCGAAATACCTGACGAACTACGCCGCGCCCTTCGCCCGGCCGGACCGGACGCAGCTCTACAACGGCCAGAGCGTGCTGGAGGACACCAAGTCGATCTCGCTGCGCTACACCGACAGCGACTTCGCGCTCGGCAAGCTCAACGTTCTCGGCTTCTACAACGACATCAAGAAGCGCTTCAATTTCTCGACCTTCTCCTATCCCTACAACAGCCAGGTCTACTACTCCTTCAACCCGCTCGCGCCGACGAGTCCGGCCAACCAGACGACGCTCTATTCGCAGCGAGGCGGGGCGAATGTCACGATCGACACGCCGCTCGACAGGCTGCTGCCCGCCGCCAAGCTGACCTGGGGTGGCGACCTGATCCAGGAAAAGACCTGGCAGACGCTGACCAGCGGCCAGGACGTGTTCACGCCGCTCAAGCAGACGACGGCGGCCGGCTTCGGCCAGCTCCAGATCCCGATCGGCGAGCGCATCGTGCTGCGCGGCGGGCTCCGCTACGAGCATTTCGCGCTTTCGGTGTCGGACTATGTTCGACCCGCCGCCTATGCCGCCGTTGCCGCGAACAATGCGCAGGGCTTCCAGAGCTTCGTCTTGCCGGCGCTCAACGTTACCGGCGGCGACTTCGACTATTCGGCCCTGACGGCCAATATCGGCGCGACCGTGAAGCTGTCGGAATCGAGCGAGATATTCGGCGGCTTCTCGCAGGGCTTCGCGCTGCCCGATGTCGGAGCCTTCACCCGGCGGGCCGGCATCTCGACCGCCTATGCCTGCCCCGTCGCCCTGCCGAACTGCCTGCCTGCGAGCCGGCGCAGCATCTCTTACGGATCGATCGCGCCCGAGGCCCAGATCGTCAACAATTACGAACTCGGCGTTCGCGGCAGCTACGGCGCCTTCAAGGGCTCGTTGTCGGGCTATGTCAGCACCTCCGAGGACGGCGTCACCTTCGATGCGGTCACGAACACGCTGTCGCAGCAGAAGGAGCGGATCTGGGGCTTCGAGTTCACCGGCGACTACGCCTTCAGCGAGCAGTTCAGCATGGGCACCGTCGCCTCGTTTCGCGAGGGCCGCTACGACACCAATGGCGACGGGCGGCTTGACTCCAACCTGCCCAACAACCGCATCGGCTCGCCCTGGCGCGGCATGCTCCATGGCACCTACCGCTTCACGAACGGCGTCAGCCTCCGGGTCGAGGGCGAGGGCTTCTCCGGGCGCGACGTCGCCATCGATCTGCGCGGCACCCGCTACAAGCTCAAGGGCGGCGCGACGATGAATGTCGCGCTGACGGCCCCGGTCCTTTCCGGCGAGGCCTATGTCGCGGTCAACAACCTGTTCGATCGCAGCTACCAGAACCCGACCGCGACCTCGGTGCGCAACCTCGCCAACTATGCCTGGGGCCGCACGGTGACGCTCGGCTTCAAGAAGACGTTCTGAGCATGGTCAGCCTCGATATCGGCGACGATTCGATCGTGACGCTGCGCTTCCTGCCGCCCTATCGCGACGAAGACGAGCGGGCCTATCTCGATGCGCTCGCCGAGATCGGGCGGCAGGAGCGCCCCTTCGCGCTGCTGACCGTGTTCGGCGGAGGACGGGGCCTCTCCCAGGCCGGCGAACGCGAGCAGGCGCTCTGGTTCAAGGCGACGCGGGCGCAGGTCGGGCGGCTCTGCCGCGCCTGCGCCATCGTGCGGCCCGATGCCAGCGAGAAGACGGCCGAGACCTTCCGCAAACTCTGGCCGTTCCCGATCATCGCGGACCGGAACGAGGCGGTCGGCCGCGCCTTCCTGCTCCGGCAGCTGGCAGCCACATCATGAGCGCGACGACCTCATCTGGCGGCGTCGCAGCGCAGCCATCGATCGGCCGCAAGCGGCTCTTCGCGGTGCTCGGCGGGCTCTATCTGGCGCAGTCGATCCCGTCCTATCTCTTCGTCGCCGCCCTGCCCCCGATCATGCGTGAGATCGGGGTCTCGCGAACCGCCATCGGATACATGAGCGTCCTGCTGCTGCCGCTGGTGCTCAAGTTCATCTGGGCGCCCTGGATCGACCGGATCAGGCCGTTCGCCCGGGCGCATCGCGCCGGCTGGGTCTTCATCACCCAGATCGGCGTGATCGCGACGATGCTGGCGCTGATCGCGGTGGGGCCGACACAGGTCGGCTGGATCATCGCGATCGGCCTCGTCGCCTCGCTGCTGATCTCGACGCAGGACATCGCCACCGACGGCTATGCGGCCAAGTATCTGCCGGAAGCCGATCGGCCGATCGGCAATGCCATCCAGGGCGGCTCGATCGCCTTCGGCGTGGTGATCGGCGGGACGCTGGGGCTCGTGCTCTACGAGCATATCGGCTGGACCGGCATGCTTCTCGTGATCGCGGCCGTCTCGCTGCTGCCGCTGATCGCGGCCGCGATGATGCGCGAGACCGACCCGGTGCCGGACGCGCGTGCGCCAAGGCCTTCGATCCGCGCCTTCCTGAAGCGTCCGGAAGCGCGCCAGATTCTCTGGATCGCGCTGATCTATCGGGCGAGCGAAGGCCTCGTGAAGGCGATGGAGGGGGCCTATCTCGTCGATGCGGGTGTTCCGCTGAGCCAGATCGGCTATCTTTCCGGGATCTCGGCGACGACGGCGGGGCTCGGCGGCTCTATCCTTGCCGCCTGGATGGTCAGGATGCGTGGGCTCGCCTTCGTCCTGGCGCTGCTCGGGGGCTTGCGGACGCTGTGCTTTCTGCTCTTCGCCGGCCACGCTCTGGGCGTCTTCACCGGCGCATGGCCCCTCTTCGGCGCAGCCGGCTTCCAGACCTTGATCCGCTACATGGAGATCGTCGCGCTCTACTCGCTGTTCATGGCGGTGACGACGTCGGAACAGCCTGGGACCGACTTCACCATCCTGGCCTGCGCGCAGTTGCTGGTCTATCTCGCCGGGTCGATGATCGCCGGCAAGCTTGCCGACACGATGGGCTATGGCGGGCTGTTCTCGGTCGCGTCCGCGATATCCGCGGCGGCCGTTGTCGCGGCGGTGAGGATGATCGCCTCTCAAAACCCGCGGTGACGCGGAAATAGGGCCGATGCCTCGACCGGGGCTGTCTCCAGTTCGGCGCGGCGCGTCGGGCTCGCGGAGCGGGATGGTGCTGCGGAACGAGAACGGCTTGCTCCCCGCCCGGCCTCTGCTGACCGCTCCGGCGACGCGAGAGATGATTCGCGCCGAGACAGGCGGCCCTGCACTGCCTTGCAATTCGCATGGAATGGCAAACCTCGACCACGATCTTTCAGCATTTCGAAAGCGACGCAGCCCTACGCTGGAGCGACCCTGAGCTTGGGGAGAGGCGGCCGCTTGAACATTCAGCGCATAGCTCGATCATTCCCCGTCGACAGCGATCTCCTGACTGCCGTCCTGGAGCATGTGGAACAGGGCATCATGATGGTCGATGCCAACGGATACGTCGCCGTCTGCAATCAGCGCGCGATCGATCTGCTCGGCCTGCCCCACGACCTGATGCGATCCAATCCTTCCTTCGAGGCGGTGAAGCGCTGGCAACTGGAGAAAGGGGAATTCGGCACGGTCACCAAGGAGCTCCTTCGCGCGATCAAATACGAGGGAATCACCGTCGAAATCCTGGACTACGAGAGGCAGAGACCCGACGGGACGGTGCTGGAAGTCCGGAGCAACCGCCTCCCCAATGGCGGGATGGTCCGCACCTTCACCGACATCACGATCCGCAAGGCGGCCGAGAATGCGATCCGGGTCAGCGAGGAGCGGTTGCGGCTCGCCCTGCAGGCCAGCAGGATGGCGGCCTGGGAACTCGATCTCGAGACGCAGTGGGTCGATCGTTCCGAGAATTCCCTGGTGCTGCT
Organism: Allobosea sp. TND4EK4; assembly: GCF_900156025.1. Lineage (GTDB taxonomy): Bacteria > Pseudomonadota > Alphaproteobacteria > Rhizobiales > Beijerinckiaceae > Allobosea. The sequence continues at coordinate 53,027 of NZ_FTMO01000016.1, read as the reverse complement.
CGGCCTGTCCTCCGGGCCGGCAGCCGATTTCATCGCGAGGGTTCATCCCGATGACCGCGAGAAAGTGCCGGCATTCTGGAGTGCCGTCATGGCCGACGGGAGCGGCGCTGCCGAAATGCGCTATTTCGCGCCCGACGGATCGCAAACATGGTTGGCGGTCAGGGCGGAGCGCAAGGAGCGGAACCGGCTGATCGGGCTGACCTTCGACATCGCCGATCGGAAGGCCACCGAGGAAGCGATCTGGCGCACCGCCAATCATGATCCCCTGACGGGCCTTGCGAACAGGGCCCTCTTCCAGCTCCGCCTCAACGAGGCGCTGACGAAGGCCGAGGCCTCGGGAACCGGCGTGGGACTGCTGATGCTGGATCTCGACGACTTCAAGGATGTGAACGACACGCTCGGCCATGCGGTCGGAGACCTGCTTCTTCGCGAAGCGGCCCTGCGGCTTGGAAGCTTTGTCGGAGCGGGCGACACCGTGGCGCGTCTGGGCGGCGACGAGTTCGCCATCATCCTTGCCGATATCGGGGAAGGGAGCGAAGCGACGGCACGGGCCGCGGACATCGTCGAGGCTCTCCGTGCCCCGTTCCAGCATGAAGGCCGGGCGCTCTCCACCACGCTCAGCATCGGGCTGGCCACCTTCCCGGAGCATCACCGCGACCCCATCGAACTGATGAAGGACGCGGACATCGCGCTCTATCGCGCGAAGGAGCAGGGGCGCAGCCAGGCGGTGGTGTATACCAGCGCCGCCCGCGAGACGATGGAACATCGGGTGACCATCGCCCGCGATGTCCGCGAAGGCCTCGCGGCCCACCAGTTCGTTCCTTATTATCAGCCAAAGATATCGCTGCTGACGGGCCGGATCGTCGGCCTCGAGGCCCTCGCCCGCTGGAAGCACCCTGCCAAGGGGGTTCTCACGCCCGCTTATTTCGGCTCGATGTTCGCCGAGCAGGCCATTTCGATCGAGCTCGGCGAACAGATGATCCGCCAGGTCGTGGCAGACGTTCGATCATGGCTGGATCGGGGTCTCGCCTGCGGCCGCGTGGCGGTGAACCTGTCCTCGGCCGAGATCTCCGATCCAAGGCTGGCCGACAGAATCATCGGCATCCTCGACGAGGCGGGGGTCTCCTCGGAACATTTCGAGGTCGAGGTGACGGAAACGGCCTTCCTCGGGCGCCGGACGGCGACGGCCTCGCTGATCCTGAACAAGCTGCACGAAGCCGGTATCTCGATCGCGCTCGACGATTTCGGGACGGGCTTCGCCTCGCTGCTGCATCTCAAGCAGTTCCCGGTCGATCACATCAAGATCGACCAGAATTTTGTGCGCAACCTCATCAGTGATGAGAGCGACGCTGCAATCGTCGCCGCCATCGTCAGCCTCGCTCACGCCATGGGCATGCACACCACGGCCGAAGGGGTCGAAAACGCCGAGCAGGCCGCGCGCCTGCGCGATGTGGGCTGCGTTTCGGCTCAGGGGTTCTTCTATGCAAGGCCTCTCCAGCGGGAGAAGGTTCCGCAGACCCTTCTCGATTGGCAGGCGGTCGAAACAGGGCTTTGAGGAGTCTTGTGCCCGGACCGGCCTTCCAAGATCCGCGTAAAGCCGGTCGGGACGTTGCTTGCATTTCTGAAAGGGCGGCGATCCTGACAGGATCGGCGGCTGCCGCACGGTACCGTCCGCGGGCGAAAAACCGGTGGCCGCCAAAGCCCCGGACAGGCAGGATCGGCCTGTTGCAGAGGAGCGCATCATGGCGAAGGCGGCGGGAGCGGTCCGCATCGGGATCGGCGGCTGGGTGTTCGAACCCTGGCGCGGCACGTTCTATCCGGACGGGCTGCCGCAGAAGCGCGAGCTGGAATACGCGGCCGGCCATCTGACCTCGATCGAGATCAACGGGACCTATTACGGCTCGCAGAAGCCGGAGAGCTTCGCCAGATGGCGGGAGGAGACGCCGGAGGATTTCGTCTTCGCCCTGAAGGGCTCGCGGTTCTGCACGAACCGCAAGGTGCTGGCGGAGGCCGGCCCCTCGGTCGAGAAATTCCTGACCAGCGGATTGACCGAACTCAAGCACAAGCTCGGGCCGATCAACTGGCAGTTCATGCCGACGAAGCGCTTCGAGCCCGGTGATTTCGAGGCTTTCCTCAAGCTGTTGCCGAAGGAGCTGGACGGGGTCACGCTGCGCCATGCGGTCGAGGTGCGCCATGACAGCTTCCGCTCGCCCGATTTCGTCGCGCTGCTGCGGGACTACGGGGTCGCCGCCATCACCTCAGCCGATGCCGATTACACGCAGATCGCCGATGTCACGGCGCCCTTCGTCTATGCCCGCATCATGGGCACGAAGGAGGCCGAGCCGAAGGGCTATTCCGAGGCCGGGCTGAAGCGCTGGGCGAAGGCCACGCAGGTCTGGGCCGAGGGCGGCGTGCCCGAGGGGCTGGAGACCCTTGCCCCTCCGGCCAGGGCGCAGGCGCGCGACGTCTTTCTCTATGTCATCAGCGGCGACAAGGTCCGCAATCCGGCCGCGGCGATGGCACTGATCGCGGCGATCAAGAGCTGAGGCGTCAGGCTTCCGCAGGGCCGACGCCGGCTTCTCCCGGCGCCGCCGGGTCCTGGCAGACATCGACCCATTCGGCGCCGGTCAGCGCTGCCATGCGCTCCGGCGCGATGCGCACGGCGCTGTGGGTCGATCCGGCGGCCGGCACCACTTCGTCGAACGCCTTCAGCGAGACGTCGCAATAGATCTTGAGGGCCGTGGCGAGCCCGAAGGGACAGACGCCTCCGACCGGATGGCCGGTCAGGGCCTCGACCTCCTCCTGCCCAAGCATGCGCGGCTTGCCGCCGAGCGCGGCCCTGGCCTTGCGGTTGTCAAGCCTGGCATCACCCCGGGCGACGACGAGGACGACCTCATCGCCGATCCGCAGCGACAGCGTCTTGGCGATCTGGCCGGGCTCGACGCCATGCGCCGCCGCCGCGAGCAGAACGGTGGCGCTGCTCTGCTCGGTCACCATGACCGGGATGTCGGGCGCATGGGCTGCGAAGAATGCGCGGACGGAGTCGAGGCTCATCCTGGCGCCCTTCCGATCAGTGGCGGAAGTGGCGATGGCCGGTGAAGACCATGGCGAGGCCGGCTTCGTCCGCCGCCTGGATGACGAGATCGTCGCGCATCGAGCCGCCGGGCTGGATCACCGCCGTGGCACCGGCCTCCGCCGCGGCCAGCAGGCCGTCGGCGAAGGGGAAGAAGGCGTCGGAGGCGACGACGGAGCCCTTGGCGAGCGTCTCGGGCAGGCCGGCGGCTTTCGCGGCCTCGGCCGCCTTCCAGGCCGCGATCCGCGATGAATCCACGCGGCTCATCTGGCCGGCCCCGATCCCGACGGTCGCGAGGTCCCTGGCATAGACGATGGCGTTCGACTTGACGTGCTTGGCTACGCGGAAGGCGAAGCGCAGATCGGCGAGTTCGCGCTCGCTGGGCTGGCGCTTGGTCACGACCTTGAGCTCCATGTCGTCGACCACGGCATTGTCGCGTGACTGGGCCAGGAAGCCGCCGGAGACGGTGCGCAGGGCGAGGCCCGGCGCGCGGACGTCCGGCAGGCCGCCGGTCAGCAGCAGGCGCAGGTTCTTCTTGGCGGCGATCAGGGCGATCGCCTCCTCGTCCGCATCGGGAGCGATGATGACCTCGGTGAAGACCTCGACGATCTTCTTTGCAGCCTCGGCGTCGAGCCTGCGGTTCAGGGCGACGATGCCGCCGAAGGCGGAAACGGGATCGCAGCGCAGGGCCCTGTCATAGGCGTCGAGCAACGAGGCGCCAGTGGCGACGCCGCAAGGGTTGGCGTGCTTGACGATGACGCAGGCCGCGCTCGCGACGGGATCGAACTCCGCGACGCACTCGAAGGCGGCGTCGGTGTCGTTGATGTTGTTGTAGGAGAGCTGCTTGCCCTGGACCTGCCGGGCGGTCGAGACGCCGGGGCGGTCCTCGGGGGTGCGGTAGAAGGCGGCCCATTGATGGGGGTTCTCGCCATAGCGCATCGTCTCGGCAAGCTGTCCACCCAGTGCCCGGAAGGCGGGGGCGGTGTCGCCGAGCTCGCCCGCGAACCAGTTCGAGATCGCGGCGTCGTAGGCGGCCGTGCGCGCATAGGCCTTCTGGGCGAGCTTGCGGCGCAGCGTCAGCGTCGTCGCACCCTTCTGGGCGGTCAGGTCAGCAAGAACAGAGGCGTAGTCCGCGGCCTCGACCACGACGGCAACGTCGTGATGGTTCTTGGCCGCGGCGCGGATCATCGCCGGGCCGCCGATATCGATGTTCTCGATGCAGTCGTCATAGGGCTTGCCGGCCGCCACCGTCGCCTCGAAGGGGTAGAGGTTCACCACGAGCAGGTCGATCGGCTGGATGCCGTGGCCGATCATCGAGGCCTGGTGCTCGGGATGCGAGCGGACCGCGAGCAGGCCGCCATGCACCTTCGGATGCAGCGTCTTGACCCGGCCGTCCATCATCTCCGGAAAGCCGGTGAGATCGGACACGTCGCTGACCGGCAGGCCGGCTTCGGCGATGGCCTTGGCCGTGCCGCCGGTCGAGACCAAAGCGATGCCGAGGCCGTGCAGGGCGCGCGCGAAGTCGATCAGCCCGGTCTTGTCGGAAACGGAAAGAAGCGCGCGTTCGACGCGGCGAAGCTCATTCGGCATCGGGATCAGATCCGGCTGTGTGGCGGGGCAGGCCGTCGACCCATGATCGACGCGCGCGGGCTATCATGCTGCGGCGCGAAAGGCAAAAGCCGCCGTCGCGGAAGCGTCACGCGTCGGGCGGGAGATCGATGCCCGGCACCGTGTCGGCCGGCCCGGAAGCAGCGTCCTGTCGCTCCGCCAGGATCTGCGCGATTGTCTGTCCGGCACGTGGATTGGCGGCGCTGATGCGGTGCAGGCGCCAGGCGATGCGCGGGGTCGCGACGGCATCGAAAGCCACGACGATCTGCTCTGTGCGGCGCCGACCGTCCGCCGAAGCGAGGAACAGGCTTTCTTCCAGAGCCAGCGGCAGGCCGCCGGCCTCGAAGCTCCAGACTTCCCCCGAGGCGAGCGCCAGCAGCGCACCGCTGCCGTCGCGCACGAGGCTGGCGCGGACATTGGGATGGAGGTGAAAGCGGGCCGCGGCGGGCAAGGCGGTGTGCGACCCGCCGAGCGCGATCTCGTCCTCCCCAGCGAGTTCGGTTCCATCGCGGGCGAGCTGGAGACGGCGGGTATGGACCGCGCCGAGCGCGTAGCGATAGCCGTCATGGCTGGCGACCCATTCGGGCCCGTCAACGCCGTCCTGCCGGGCGACGCGGACATCGGCGGGCCCGGAGATGATCCGCATTTCGCCGAGTACGCGGCCGAAATTGGCGCTGGAGCGATCGTCGAGCACAAGGGTCGAATGGGCCGCGGTGCTGCGGGCGGCCAGCTTCAGCTCGGGCGGCCCGAAACGGCTCGCGCCGCAATTGACGATGATGCGCTGCGCGCCGCTCGAAAACTCGAAGGCGAGGCAGCCGGCATGGGCCTCGACGGAATAGGCGCCCTTCGGCGGCGCACCGGCATCGACCACGACGACGCTGCGCTCGGCGGCGAGCCGGCTGTAGCCGGAATAGGCAGCGTGCTCGGTCGGCCGCCCGCGCGCGTCGTCATAGGCCGACAGCGTCGCCATCAGGTCCGGCGGGGTGATGCCCATGCCGTTGAACAGCGCGAGCGCCCCGTCGCCGTGCCGGAACAGGCGCAGATGCGGCATCGTCCGTTCGATCGCCGTCAGCACGCCGCGCGGCGGCTCGAGCCCGCGGGCGGCGAAGGTTTCGCGGAGCGGCAAAAGGTCGAGCAGCAGGTCGATCAGCAGGCGCGGGTTGCGCGAGAGATGGCCGCCATCGGGCAGGATCTGGTCGTCGAGTTCGTCGGAGAGCAGGGTTTCGATGCGGCGGCGGCGGGCATCCTGCCCGTCGAGGCAGATGGCGGCGAAGGCCAGCGCGATCAGCCCGTTCAGACGGTCCGCCCCCTCGACGGCTCCCGCGAGCGAAAGGCCGACACGGTCGGCGAGGCGCGAGACGTGGCGCACGAAGCGGTCGTAGAAGGCGTGGTCGACGCCCTCCAGCAGCAGCGGCGAATGGGACAGCAGCGAGATCGCCCGGCGGGCGGCGACGGCCGGGCGCCGGGCGATCTCGGTGCGGTCGCGGCGCCTGAGGATGAAGTCCTCGACGAGGCTGCGTGCGTTGGCGCGGGCGATCGCGGTGTCGGCTGCTCGCATATGGCGCAGCCAGGCGAAGCCGTAGAGCGCCTCGGCCCAGGCCTCGCTCGGCGGCTCGACCTCGAAGGGCGACTCGCCATGAGTCCGCAGGGTGCGCCCGGCGAAGGCATAGTAGCCCGCATAGACATCGGCTGCCGTGGTCGGGTCTGCCGTGCGCAGATCGTGGGGCGCAAAGAGCAGGCGGCTCGCCGGCTTGCGGCCGAAGGGCCAGAGCCGGCGTGTCGCCGCGACCACCTGGCCACGGGTGCGCCGCGCCGCGCGCCCGATCGCAGCCTGAGCCAGTCCCCGACGCTCGGACCAGGCGCTCAAATCCCCCGTACGCTCCGCTTCCGGGCGCAGCCTCGTGCCGCGCCGACCCCCTCGGAAACGGCGCGGTCCCCCGCGCGAATCCTCTAGGCCGTCATAGCCTGATCAGGCGGCTTGCGTAAAATCCCGCCCATCCCGAAAGCCGGGGCGTTTCGCCGGGCAATTGGGGCGGAAGGGTGCGGATATCGCCCCTGGCATCGATGGCGACAGCGAGATCGCCGATCTCGTGGGCACTGACCGGGCTGCGATGAAACTGGGGATGGCGCGCGAGAAAGGCCTCAACCTGTGCTTCACCCTCCTGCGGTTCCAGCGAGCAGGTGCAGTAGACGAGCCGTCCGCCCGGCTTCACCAGCGCGGCGGCGCCGTCGAGCAGGCGCGCCTGCAGCGCGCCAAGCCGGTCGCGATCCTCCTCCGATTTCGTCCAGGCGACGTCGGGATGGCGGCGGATCGTGCCCGTCGCGCTGCAGGGCGCGTCGAGCAGCACCGCGTCGAAGGGCTCGGCTTTCCAGGTGGTGGCATCGGCGGTGACGATCTCAGCCTCCAGACCCAACCGGGCGAGATTGGCCTTGAGCCGCTTCAGCCGCGGCGCCGAGCGGTCGAGCGCCGTCACGCTCGCGCCCGCGGCGGCGAGCTGGGCCGTCTTGCCGCCGGGCGCGGCGCAGATATCGGCGATGCGCTCACCCGGTGCCGGCGCGATCAGCCTCACCGGCAAAGCGGCCGCGGCATCCTGGACCCACCATGCCCCGTCGGCGAAACCGGGCAGGTCGGTGATCGACTGCCGGCTCCGCAGCCGGATCGAACCGGTCGGCAGCAGGACGCCGTCGAGCTTCTGGGCCCAACCGGCGGCGTCGGCCTTGACGCTGATGTCGAGGGGCGGCTCCTCGCGATGGCTGAGCGCGATGGCGCGGGCAGCTTCCTCGCCATAGGCGGCGGACCAGCTTTCTGCGAGCCATTCGGGCACATCGCGGAAGGGGTCGGCCTGCGCTTCTGCAAGAACCGCCTCCCGCTCCCGGGCCAGGCGCCGCAGCAGCGCATTGCCCAGCGCGACATAGCGGGCGGAACGCGGGTCCTCGTGGAGCTGCCGGATGGCGATGTCGACGGCGGCGTGATCCGGCACGTCGAGGAAGAGGATCTGGGCGGCGGCAGCGGTCAGGATCGGCTCGAACGGGCCGGAATTGCGCGGGCTGCCCCGGTCCAGGCGCTCGTCGATGGCGTGCTGGATGGTGCCGAGGCGGCGAAAGGCCGTGATCGCGATGGCGCGGGCGAGCGCGGCGTCGGCCGGCTCCAGCCCGGCGGCCGGCAGGAGCCGTTCCAGCGTCTCGTCCAGCGAGACGCGGGCGCGCAGCACCTCGTCGACGACGCTGGCGGCGAGGCGCCGCGCCGGCAGGCCGGGTGCATCGGAGGGAGTGGCATTCGCCTGTTCGGAAGCGGGCATGGTCATCTCAACCCCACGGGCCGGGCTGGCGCGGCGCGCTGCTCCAGGGGCTTGCCCCGGGCGCGGTGAAGCTCGCGGCGCCGCGGCTCACGCCCATGGCGCGGGCCTGTTCCATGAGCGCCGCGATGCGGTTGCCGGTGTCGGGATGCGTCGAGAAGAGATTGTCCATGCCACCCGCGGTCAAGGGATTGATGATGAAGAGTGGCGCCGTAGCAGGCTTCGCCTCGGCTGTCTCGTTCGGAACATGGCTGACGCCGGCGGCGATCTTGGCGAGCGCGTCCGCGAGCCAGACCGGATTGCCGCAGATCTGCCCGCCCAGCCGGTCTGCCTCGTATTCGCGCGAGCGCGAGATCGCCATCTGGATGATGGCGGCCGCCATCGGCGCCAGGATCGCGAGCAGGATCTGGACGATGACATTCGGGCGATGGTCGCGCGAGCCGAACATCATGCCGAAGGTGACGAGGGAGGAGATCGCGCCGGCCATGGTGGCGCTGATCGTCATGGTCAGCGTGTCGTGATTCTTGATGTGGGCGAGCTCGTGCGCCATCACGCCCGCCAGCTCCTCATAGCTCAGCGTGCGCAGGATGCCGGTGGTGGCGGCGACTGCCGCGTTCTGCGGGTTGCGGCCGGTGGCGAAGGCGTTGGGCTGGTCTTCCTGGATCAGGTAGACGCGCGGCATCGGCATGTCGGCGCGGGCGGCGAGGTCGCGCACCATGCGCCAGAGTTCCGGCGCAGAGCGCTCGTCGACCTCCTGCGCGTTATAGGCGGAGAGGGCCAGCCTGTCGGAATTCCAGTAGGTGAAGAGATTGGTGACGACGGCAAAGCCGAGCGCCGCCAGCATGCCGCCGCTGCCGCCGAGCAGATAGCCGACCGCGCCGAACAGCGCGGTGAGACCCGCCATCAGCATTCCGGTGCGGACGTAATTCATCGGTTCCTCTTGTCGCTCTCGTCCGGGCGGCCCTCGCGCGGGGCGCGATCCTGCCCTATGTGGTGGATCGAAACCCGGTCCTGCAAGGGAGGCGAGGGATGATGAGCGACGAAACCGGCTCTACGGACACGGCCGGCGAGACCCCACGCAAGCCGCTTTCGCCAGCGGCCGAGCGCGCGCTGGCGGAAGCGCAGGCACGGCGCGAGGCGATCGACGCCAGGGCGGCGGAGCTGTCGAAGTCCCGCGAGGTGAACGGCCGTGGCGGGCTGGAGCCGGTGCGCTACGACGACTGGGAAGTGAAGGGCATCGCCAGCGATTTCTGAGCGCCTGTGCCAGGGCCCTGGCGGCTGCTCCCGCAATGATTGCCAACCGGCCGGGTTGCGTCCAAACAAAAGCCGGAACGGAGCGGATTCTCACGGCATGGACAGCAACGACAAGCGCCTCGCCGCCCTGCGGCGTCTTCTGGCCGAGGCGCATGAGAAACTGGGGCTGAAGCTCGGATTCCGGCTGTGGGACGGCAGCATGGTTCCCGTGGGCTGGCCGCAGGACGGGCTCGCCATCGGCATCGCCGACGCAGGGGTGCTCGCCGCATTGCTGCGCAAGCCCAAGCTCGACACGGTGCTCAACCTGCACATCACCGACCGGCTCTCGATCCTCAACGGCTCGGTCTTCGACCTTGCCGCGGCGCGGCCCGAGGGCAAGATCGGCCGGCTGGCGCGCACCATCCCCAAGGGTGCCGTCTTCGACGTGCTGCGGCATTTCCTGTTCGCGCCGGGCAAGGCGGCGGACGCGGTCAGCCACCGCAAGGGCGACGAGATCGCGCGCGATGGCGACCCCGCGACGAACAAGGCCAACGTCGCCTACCACTACGACGTCTCGAACGCGTTCTACCGGCTCTTCCTCGACGAGGAGATGGTCTACACCTGCGCCTATTTCACCGAGGATCACGGCGACATCGCCCGCGCCCAGCAGGACAAGCTGGACATGATCTGCCGGAAACTGCGGCTCAAGCCCGGCGACCGCTTCCTCGACATCGGCTGCGGCTGGGGCGCGCTGGTCTGCCATGCGGCGCGCTATTACGGCGTCGAGGCCCATGGCGTGACGCTGGCCGAGGAGCAGCTCGCCTATGCCCGCGAGAAGGTGGCGCGTTGGGGTCTCGAAGGGAAGGTTACGCTGCATCTGAAGGACTTCGCCCAGATGGAGGGCGAGTTCGACAAGATCTCCTCCATCGGCATGTTCGAGCATGTCGGCATCGCCAATCACCCGACCTATTTCCGCGCCGTCAACAGGCTGCTGCGGCCGCGCGGCCTTTATCTGCACCACACGATCGCGCGGCGGGCCAAGAAGACCGACAAGGCTTTTCGGAAGATGCCGGCGGAGTACAGGGCGCTGGTGCGCTACATCTTCCCGGGCGGAGAGCTCGACCATCTCGGCATGTCGATCGCCAATCTCGAGCGCCATGGCTTCGAGGTCCACGATGTCGAGGGCTGGCGCGAGCACTACCAGCGCACCACCCGGCTGTGGTGGGAGCGGCTCGACGCCAACAAGGCCAAGGCGGAAGCCGAGATCGGCCCGGAGCGGACAAGGATGTGGCTGCTTTACCTCGCGGGCTGCTCATTGGCCTTCGAGCGCGGCGGGGCGCTGATCAACCAGACGCTGGTCTCCAAGCGCCGCAAGGGCTCATCCGGCCTGCCGCTGACACGCGCCGATCTCTATGCCGATTGGGGCAAGCGGCCGGCGTGAGGCGCCGGCCTCGATCGTCGCGCACCCGGCCGGGCGCGCGACGATCGACGTGATCGCCGAAGCGGCGGGCGGCTTCGAAAAGTGGCGTCCACCTTCCGGTCCGAAGCCGCGTCAGGCCTTGACGAAGAGGTCGAGCTTTCCGTGATGCTCTGCGAGCAGGTAGTAGAAGGTCAGGCGCGACTTGGTGCGATCGGCCTTCATCGCCTCGCAGACCGCCTTGATCGAGCCGTCGAGATCGCCGGATGTCAGCCCGAGCTTCTTCTTGAGGAAGTTCTCGCGCACGCGCTCGATCTCGGCGGGATCCGAGCAGGCGACGTAGCGGGTGTCGGACTTGCTCATCACCAGCGCATAGGCCTTCGACATGCCGGCGAAGGCCGCTTCGTTGATCGGCTTTGTGGCGAACTTCTTCAGGTCGGCGAGATGGTCCATCCGGTAGCCCCCTCATAGCCTGCGCCAACCGCAGGCGGTTGCGTGTCGCCCGCGAAGGTTAACGCGGTTTTCCGCGGCGTGCGAGGGGGCTTTCGCATGTTCGCGGATGGCAGGAGGGCCTGCGCCGTGCTGCTTTCGTCGCAGGCCGGCGATGCGCGTGGCGGATAGCGTTGCGGCGGCGATGTGGGTTGAGCCCTCTTGCGTCCGGTGTTGCGATGCAGCATCCGCGAAAGGCGCTCCCATGAAGCCGACCGTCCTGATGGCACCCCGCATGCCCGCCGCGCTGGTGGCGCGGCTGGAGGAGCGCTTCCGGCTGCTCGGTCCCATGGAGCGCTCTGCGCCGGATGCGCTGCCGGACGGTGCGGAGCAGGCTGAGGTGCTGCTGACCATCGGCAGCCAGAAGACGGATGCCGCCCTGATCGATGCCCTGCCGAAGCTGAGGCTGATCGGCTGCTACGGAACGGGCATCGAAGGCGTCGATCGGGCCGCCGCCAAGGCGCGCGGCATCCAGCTCACCAACGCGGCCGATGCCAATGCGACGAGCGTCGCCGAATTCGCCATGGGTCTCATGCTCGCGACGGCGCGTTGTATCCCGCGGGGCGATCGCTTCGTGCGCGGCGGGCATTGGCAGGGCAATGCGGTGGAACGCATGCCGTTCGTACCGGGGCTGGCGGGCCGAAAACTCGGAATCTACGGGCTCGGCGCCATCGGCAGCCGCATCGCGACGCGGGCGGCGGCCTTCGAGATGGAGATCGGCTATCACAACCGTTCGCGGCGCGCCGGCCTGCCCTACCGCTTCTTCGACGGGCTGACGGATCTGGCCGCCTGGGCCGACGTGCTGATGGTGTCGGTGAGGGCGAGCGCAGAGAACCGCCATGCCGTCGATGCGGCGGTGCTGAAGGCGCTTGGACCGGAAGGCCATCTGGTCAACATCTCGCGCGGGATCGCCGTCGATGAAGAGGCGCTGTGCGCGGCGCTGGAAAACGGCGCCATCGCCGGGGCGGGGCTCGACGTGTTCGAGCATGAGCCCAATGTGCCGGAACGGCTGAGGGTGCTGGAGAATGCGGTGCTGACGCCGCATATCGCCGCCGGCTCGCAGGCGGCGCAGGTCGCGCAGCAGGAGCTGCTGCTCGGCAATCTGGACGCCTTCTTCGCCGGCCGGCCGCTGCTTTCGCCGGTCAGCCTCTAGATCCGGCGATGCTTCAGGGCATCACGACGACGGGCGTGCCCATCTGCACGCGGGCGTAGAGATCGATCACGTCGCTGTTGTGCATGCGGAAGCAGCCATAGGAGGCGGCGGTGCCGACCGTCTGCGGCATGTTGGTGCCGTGGATGGCATATTGGCCGCCGGGGCCGAGCCCGATGACCCGTGCGCCCATCGGGTTGCGCGGCGAGCCACCGGGGATGACGTCGGGCAGGCGGGGGTTGTCGCGCTTGACCTCGGATGGCGGGCTCCAGGCCGGGTCGACCTGCAGCTCCTCGACATATTTGACGCCGCGCCACTGCTTGCCGGCCTTGCCGACCGCGATGGTGTAGCGGATCGCCTCGCCCGGTGCGTAGACGTAATAAAGGCGCCTCTCGCCGGTTCGGATCAGGATTGTGCCGGGCTGGAAACGGCCGTCGCGCAGCTCGACGACCTCGCGGGCCTGGCTGTGGCTCGCCAGGGCAGGCACTATCGCGCAGGCGAGAAGACTGGCGACGACAAGCGCTCGGGACATCGGTCTGGCTCCGCTCGAAGATGAGCGAAACAGTGGCCCCGGGAGCTTGAATCCGGCGTTGAGCGATATGGTGAATCGTGCGGCACGCGGATTCAGCATGAATCGGTGGTGAATCGCGGCTCAGGCCGCCGGCCGGCCCCGATGCTGCTGCGGCAGCAGGAAGGGCATCCCCGGCGCCGGAGCCCGGCTGAGCGAGAGGTCGACCCGGAAGACCTGCTGCAGCAGCGCGTCGTCCAGCGTTTGCGCGGGCGGGCCCTGCGCGATGATGCGGCCGCGATCCATCACGACCAGATGATCCGCGTAGGTCACGGCAAGGTTGAGATCATGCAGCACAACCAGCACGGCGACGCCGCGCGCCGCGATGCTGCGGGCCATGTCGAGCAAGGCGAGCTGGTGACAAAGGTCGAGGCTGGCGATGGGCTCGTCGAGGAAGAGCAACTGGCGTTCGGCGATGCTCCTGCCCGCTTCGAGCTGACAGAGCACGCGCGCGAATTGGACGCGCTGCTGCTCGCCGCCCGACAGGGTCTGGTAGCTGCGGCCCGCGAGGTCGAAGACGCCGGCAGCGGCCAGGCATTCGGCAACGATCGCCTCGCGGCGCGGGCGCGGCAGCGCGCGGCCGATCCCGTCGACGCCGAGGCGGGCGACCTCATAGACGCTGAAGGGGAAGGCGAGCCTGGCATGCTGCGCCATCACCGCCCGCTGGCAGGCGAGGCGCCAGCCCGGGATCGCGCGCAGCGCTTCGCCGCCGATGTCGATCTCGCCTCCGGCCGGCGCGATCTCGCCGGTCAGGAGCTTCAGCAGGGTCGATTTGCCGGCGCCGTTGGGGCCGATCACGATCGTGGTCGTTCCGGCGAGCAGGTCCAGCGAGGCGTTCGTCACGAGCGCGCGGCCACCGGCCGAAAAGCCGAGCTCGCGGCCGGACAGGATCGGTGGGTGCGTGGCGGCGTCAGACATCGAGGAGGCTCGTGCGCCGCAGCAGCAGCCACAGGAAGAAAGGCGCGCCGAGCGCGGCGGTGACGATGCCGATCGGCAGTTCCGCCGGCGCGACGATCAGCCTTGCGACGATGTCGGCCGCCACCAGCAGCATCGCTCCTCCCAGCGCCGACAGCGGCAGCAGCAGGCGGTGGTCGGGCCCGACCCAGAGCCTGACCAGATGCGGCACGACGATCCCGACGAAGCCGATCAATCCGGCTGCCGCGACGCTTGCCCCGACGGCGAGCGCGACCAGCAGGATCGCCATCGCCTTGATCCGCTGGACCGGGATGCCGAGATGATAGGCCTCGGCCTCGCCGAGCATGAGACCGTTCAGGCCCCGTGCCAGGAAGGGCATCAGGAGCAGGAGCGGCAGGATGATCGGGGCCACGGCCGAGAGCTTGGTCCAGCTCGCGCCACCCAGGCTGCCGAGCGACCAGAAGGTCAGGTCGCGCAATTGCCGGTCGTCGGAGACGAAGGAGAGCAGGCCGGTCAGCGCGCCTGAGAGCGCGCCGAGCGCGACTCCGGCGAGCAGCATGGTCGCGACCGAAGTGCGGCCCTCGCGCGTCGCGATGACGTAGAGAACCAGCGTCGAGACGAGGCCGCCGCAAAAGGCGCCGAAGGGCAGCACCGCGAAGGGCAGCTTCATCAGCGTGCCGGCGAGGAAGCGGTCGCCGAGGACGATGGTTGCCGCCGCGGCGAGTCCGGCTCCGGCGGAGACGCCGACAAGGCCGGGGTCGGCCAGCGGGTTGCGAAAAAGGCCCTGCATCAGCGCGCCGGACACGGCAAGGCCGGCGCCGACCAGCAGGCCGAGCAGCACGCGCGGCAGCCGGATGTTGAGCACGACCAGGACATCCCGCCCCTCGAGCGCGGCTCCGTTCCCGGTCAGCCAGCCGGCAAGGATGGCGGCCACGCGACCCGGCGCGATCGCAACCGCGCCCTGCCCGACGGCGATGACCGCAAGCAGCAGGCACGCCGCCCCCAGCCCGCCAAGCGCGATCAGTCCGAGCCGCCGCCGGCTTGCGACGAGCCCGGAGAGCGACGGTGTCGGCATGGCCTGACTGGGCACGGCGAAGGTCAAGGCACGGCGCCCGTGGTCAAGGGCGGAATCGTCGTCTCGGGATAGATCGACGCCATCAGGTCGCGCGCCGCCATCGGCGTGCGCGGGCCGAAGCCGAGGAGATAGAGCCCGTCCATATGGACCAGCCGCTTGGCTGCGGCGGCCGGCGTCTGCGAGAAGGCCGGGAGCGCGAACAACTCCTCGGCCGTGGTGCGGTGGTTGCCGCCATTGCTCATCATCAGGATCATGTCCGGCGCGGCGGCGATGATCGCCTCGTCCGTCATCGGCTTGTAGCCTTCGATCGCGGCGGCGGCGTTCTCGGCCCCCGCAAGCGCGATGATCCCGTCGGCCGAGCTGTTGCGGCCGCCGACCAGCGCGCGCCCGTTCTGCAGGGAGAGCACGAAGAGCACGCGCCGCTTCCGGCCGAGGCGGCTGCGCAGGTCGTCGAGTTCGCGGAAGCTCGCCGCGGTCCGGTCGGCAAGGCGTGCGGCCGGTTCGGCCGCACCGATCGCGGTTCCGATGGCCCTGATCTTCACGGCGACGCCCTCCGGCGTCTGGCCATCGGCGATGCGCTCGATGCGGATACCCGATTCGGTCAGCAGGGAAATTGCGTCGGGCGGCCCCGCGCCGTCGATGAGCAGGAGGAGCGTCGGCTTGAGCGACAGCACGCCCTCGGCCGACAGCGCGCGGACATAGCCGATATTGGCCTTCTGCCTCAGCGCCTCGGCCGGGAACAGGCTGGTCGAGTCGACGCCGACCACGCGGTCCTGCTGGCCGAGCGCATAGATCACCTCCGTGACGACGCCGCCGGCGACCACGATGCGGTCCGTGGCGGCCTGCGCGAAGGTGGGCGCGCCGAGGAGGCCCGAAAGCGCCGGAACTGCCAGGCCGAGCGCGGCGAGTGCGTCGCGCCGGCTCGGTCGGGACACCGGGCTGCCGGCCGTGACCTGCGGATGAGAAGCCTTGCCTGTCGACATCGTGTCGCTCCTCCGCGGCGTCCGTCACCGCGCTTCGTTGAAGTGCCCCGCGCGACTGCTTTCAGCCGCTTGATCTCAAAGGACAAACACCAAGTAGACCTCAGTTTTTAATGATTAAAAACTAAATCTGTACTCAGCTATTGTTGACGCAGATATTCGGCTTTACTAGAAACGGTCAAGCGCCGGGAGCCGGCGTCGCCGAGCGCGACACCGATGCCGCCGCCTTCGTCTTCCCTTTCCGGCTTGTCCGGCCGCCAGTGCAGGATCGTTCGATGTTCATCGCCATGAACCGCTTCAAGGTCGTCAAGGGCGAGGAGGCCGCCTTCGAGACGGTCTGGTCGTCGCGCAAGAGCCGGCTCGACGAGATGCCGGGCTTCATCGCATTCCATTTGCTCAAGGGGCCGGAGAAGGAGGACCACACGCTGTACTCCTCGCATACCAGCTGGGCCTCCAAGGACGACTTCACTGCCTGGACCAAGTCCGAGCAGTTCCGCGAATCCCACCGCAACGCCGGCCAGCCGCGCTCTGCCCCGCTCTATCTCGGCCATCCCGAGTTCGAGGGCTTCGAGACGGTGCTGAGCGAGACCAATCCGCATCGGCCGCGCCAGGCCGCCGAGTGAGCGCCGGCCGATGACGATCGCCGACACCGCCGGAAACCCGCTGGACCATGCGCGTAAGTTGCTCGCCGCCAAGCCGGACGGGCTGATCGAGGCCATTGCGCGGGAGGCGGGCGTTCCGACGCGGGCGGTGCTCGAAATGCTGCCGGCCGAGCAGCGGCTCTTCGTCGCGCCGGAACAATTCGAGGCGCTCTGGCAGGATATCGCCAGCTGGGGGACGGTGCTCTTCCTGATGCACACGCCGGACATCGTGCTGGAGGTCGAGGGCGCGCTTCCCGTCGGCAGCTTCGGGCACGGCTACTACAACATCCACGGCGACAGCCCGATCGGCGGGCACATCAAGGCGCAGAACTGCCGCGCGATCTATCTCGTCGATCGGGCGAGCGGGCAGGGCCGGCGCGCCTGCTCGGTGCAGTTCTTCAACGAGGCCGGCGAGGTCATGTTCAAGATCTTCGTGCGGCGAGATGCCCATCGCGCCCTGCTGCCAGATCAGCTAAAGCGCTTCGATGATCTGAAGACGCGCTTCGCCTGAGCCGCGAAATCCGATGCGACGCCCCTGAGCGAGCCTCGCATGGTGGCTCGCTTGGCGGCCCCAGCAACGGCCGATGATGACACTCCTTCACCTTTGGTTAACCATAACGGCGCAGCCTTCGTGCTCGCGTGATCCACAAACGTGATGTCGCAGCCTCGTCCGGAGAGGGACGAATATGACGACATCGCGGAGGTCGATCTGCCCGACGGGTCAGCCGAGGATGCAGCGATGGCGGCGCATATCGTCATGGAGCGGGCGAGCTTTCCGCCGCGCCGCCCCGCCCTCACTTTCGCATCCGGCCGGCGCTTCGTCGCCCGCCGCGTCCCCCTGCTGCGGTCGAGCTTCGGCTCCGCGATCCTGCTCGGCCTGCGCTTCCTGCAGGCGCGCTTCATCTCGGTCTGGGGGCTGATCATTGCGGCGGCGCTCTGCCCGCCCTTCGTCTTCGCCGCCTTCGCTGTGTTCGCCGCAGCGGTGAACTTCGTTTCCACGGCCTCGCTGCTGCGCCTTGAGGTGGTCTTCTTCCAGACCAGCGACCGGAAGAAGCTCGGCCTCGCCGTGCGGCTCGCCAGCCTCGTCGGCGTGGCCTTCCTGGGCCTTTCCGCGCTCGTGCTGCTGACCCTGGCCCTGGCGGGCTGGGTCGCGCCCGCCGTCGCCTTCGTCTTCCTGCTTTCGCTGGTGGGGCGCACGATGCTGCGCCTGCTCTGGGCCGAGGCCACGGCGGAGGGCGACTTCCGGGCCATCGGGAACAGCAACGTCGTCCAGGCCGTCATCCAGCCGGTGCTGATGCTGCTGCTGATCTTCCTCTTCGGCCCCAAGGCGCTCGCGCTGTTCCTGGCCGATGCCGTGGGGCACCTGCTGGCGGCGGCCTATCTGTTGCGGCGCCGTGCGCGCGCGCTGCTGCCGCTGCTGCTGCCGGCGCTCTGGTCCCTGGCGAGCCTGCGGGAGGCTGCCCATCGCTGGCGCGGCGTGGCCATCGTCCTCCTGCCCTCGGCGCTGCTCTCCTACGGTTTCGCCATCGCGCCGATCCTGGCCTTGCCCTATGCGTCGAACACGCTGCTCGCCGCCCATGTCGCGCTGGCGATGCGCCTTCTCGACATGCCGGCGCAGATGTTCGGCACGGTCGCTGTGCCGCTGACGCTCAATCGCCTGCGTGCCTATACCGGTACGCGACGGCGGTTCTGGATGAAGCTGATGACGCTGGCGCTGATGGCGGCGGCCGCGGCCCTGTTCGCCGGCATCGGCAGCGTGGCCTGGTTCGCCGACGGCTTCCTCGACAGCACGCGCTGGGCCGGCGTCGGCGAGGCAGTCGCCGTTCTCAGCATCTTCTATGCCGCCTCCACCCTGGTCGGGCCGCTGCAAGAGATCGCGACGCTCTCGCGCCACGCGCTCGGGCAACTGGCGATCAACGCGGTGTCGCTGGTCGTCATCATCGCCGTGATGCTCGGCTTCGGGCACTTGTCGCTCGCGCTGCTCTATGCGCTGGGCGCGGTCTCGGTCGGCCGGACCCTGCTCTATCTCGCCTTCATCTGGCTGTCGCGCGACGATGCGGGCGAGCCGCCCTACGGCATGGCCGCGGCGGCCTGAGCGCTATTCGCGGCGGATCAGCCGGTCGGCGATCAGGGAGGACAAGAGCCCCGGCTTGAACTCGCGTTCCAAGCGGACCGGATCGTAGATCGTCTCGACCCAGTCGAGGAAAGGGATGCCCTTCGCATCGCCTTCGCGGCGATAGGCGTCGAAGAAGGCGTCCAGGATTCCGGTCTTGGCAAAGCGGAAATGGCCGTAGCGCAGCGAGAGTTGAGCCATCGCCTCGTCGAGCGGGCGGTTTTCATGCACCAGCAGGTAGAGCGCCGAGAAGAAACCCGCCCGGTCGGCGCCCGACTTGCAGTGCACCAGCGCCGGCTCCTCGAGGCTGGCGAAAAACGCCTTCGCGCCGAGGATCGTCTCGCGATCGGGCGCCCCCCGGGAGCGCAGGACGAAGTCGACGAGCCGGATGCCGTGGCGCTCGCTCGCCTCCTTCTGCAGCGGCCAGGAGCCATGCTCGCGCCCGCCACGCAGGTTGACGATCGTCTTCACGCCCTTGCGGGCGAAAGCGGCGATCTGTCCGGGTGCAGGCTGGGCCGAGCGCCACAGGCGCGGCGTGACGCGGTGGGCGTTGAGATAGGCCATGCGGAAAATGCCGTGGTCGACCAGCAGCATGTTCGTCCAGGCGCGCAAGCGCTGGCCGCCGGTCTCGATCGGCTTGTCCCAGCGGGCGATGCGGGCCATGCGCCGGGCATAGCGCTCTTCGTCGGGGCGCAGGCGGTTCAGCACGGCCCAGTCTCGGAAATGCTCATGATGCGCCGATAGCAGCGGCAGGGACAGCGCGCAAATCGTCGGGTGCTGCGACGCAGCGGAAAGGGTTGGACTTTTCGCCGCAACCTTGCATAAGGCCCCCGCTCATTTCGCCAGCGACAGGTTCTCGACTCATGCGCATCGACGCCATCTCCATCGGCAAGAATCCGCCGGACGAGGTCAACGTCCTCATCGAGGTGGCGATCGGCGGCGAGCCGATCAAGTACGAAATGGACAAGGAAGCCGGCACGCTCTTCGTCGACCGCTTCCTTTACACGCCGATGCGCTATCCGGGGAATTACGGCTTCATCCCGCACACGCTCTCCGAGGACGGCGATCCCTGCGACGTGCTGGTCGCCAACACCCGCCCGCTGGTCCCCGGCTCCTATATCGCCGTGCGGCCGATCGGCGTGATGCTGATGGAGGACGAGGGCGGCGGCGACGAGAAGATCATCGCCGTGCCGGTGCCGAAGCTGACCAAGCGCTACGAGAACGTCCACAACTACACCGACCTGCCCAAGATCACGCTCGACCAGATCCAGCACTTCTTCGAGCACTACAAGGATCTGGAGCCCGGCAAATGGGTCAAGCTCAAGGGCTGGGGCGACGCCGCCATGGCCAGGAAGCTGATCGTCGAGGCGATGGATCGCGCCAAGGCCGCCAAGGGCTGAATCCGCAGTCCAGCTCCCGATGTCCTGCTCGGGCTTGCACCGAGCATCTCTGAAACCAGAGCCTGCCCGTCCTGAGATCCCGTGTCGCCGTTGCGCGTTGCCGGTGAATCTCAGGGCACGCTTCGGCCCTCGATGGCGTGAGCCAGCGCCACCGTGCGACGCGCCATCTCGGCATGCAGCAGCTCGACCATGCGCCCGTCGAGCTGGATCGCGCCCCTGCCGGCATTCTCGGGCAGGTCGAAGGCGGCGATGATCGCCCTGGCGCGGGTCAACTCGGCCTCGTCCGGCGCGAAGACGGCGTTCGCCGGCGCCACCTGGGCGGGATGGATCAACGTCTTGCCGTCGAAGCCCAGATCGCGGGCCTGCTCGCATTCGGCCTGGAAGCCGGCTTCGTCCCTGAGCTCGTTGTGGACGCCGTCGAGGATGTCGATGCCGTGGGCGCGCGCGGCCAGCAGAGCGCTGGTGAGCCATGGCAGCATCGGCGCCCGGCCGGGGACGAAGCGGGCCCGCGTCTCCTTGGCGAGATCGTTGGTGCCCATGACGAAGCAGGTGAGCCGCGTCGCCGGATCGCGCGCCGCCCTCGCGATCCGCTCGACATCGAGGATGGCGAGCGGCGTCTCGATCATTGCCCATACCGCGATCGAGAGGTCTGCGCCGAGCGTGGTCAGGCGGTTGCCGATCTCGACCAGAGTCTCGGGGTCGGAGACCTTCGGGATGAGGATGGCATCGGGCCGGGCTTCGACGGCCGCAGCCAGATCGGCTTCGAACCATGGGGTCGCGGTTCCATTGACCCTGATGACCAGTTCCCGGCGGCCATAGCCGCCGGCCTTCACCGCCGCGCAGACCTGTTCGCGCGCGGTTGCCTTCGCGTCGGGTGCGACGGCATCCTCCAGGTCGAGGATCAGCACGTCCGCGGCGATCTCGCGGGCCTTCTCCAGCGCACGGGCATTCGAGCCGGGCATGTAGAGGGCGCTGCGGCGGGGGCGGATGGCAGTCATCATGGCTCCTGACGGATCGCGGGCGTGTTGCGCCGCAACGTAGCGCATCGCGGCGAAGGGGGAAGCGCTGCGAAAGACGGAGGAGATAGCATGGGCTGGGTCGCCGGGGTGGACGGGTGCAAGGCCGGCTGGATCGCCGCGATCGCCCCGGCCGGGGGCGGAGCGCCGGTCATCCGCGTGGTGCGCCGCTTCGCCGAGCTTCTCGAAGGGGAGGGCGCGCCGGAGATCGTCGCGGTCGACATGCCGATCGGCCTGCCGGACCGCATCGCAGGTTCGGGACGCGGCCCCGAGCAGCTTGTTCGAGCTCTGCTCGGCGACCGACAATCATCGGTCTTTTCGATCCCCGCGCGTGCTGCCGTCGAGGCGCTCGATTACCGCGAGGCCTGCGCGCTCGCCTCCGCCTCGTCCGAGCCGGCGCGGCGCGTCTCGAAGCAGGGCTTTCATCTCTTTCCGAAGATCCGCGAGATCGACATCCTGCTCCGTGACGAGGCGGCGCTTCGCAACCGGGTGTTCGAGGTTCATCCGGAATTCGCCTTCCGCACCCTGGCCGGGCAGCCCCTGCGGTGTCCCAAGAAGATCAGGGGCGCCGTCAATCCGGCCGGCATGGCCGAGCGCCGGGCGCTGCTGGCGGAGGCATGCATCCCGGCCGATGTCCTGAACTCACGCCCGCCTCGCGGTGCGGCTGCCGACGACCTCCTCGACGCACTCGCGGCGCTGGTCGTCGCCCGGCACATTGCCGCCGGGCGCGGGAAGCCCTTCCCCGACCCGCCCGGACGCGATAGCCACGGCCTGCCCATCGCGATCTGGACCTTCTCGGCCGATCCGCCCGCACAGGATGCCGTCATGAGCGACCGCCCCGTCTCCCGCCCGATGATCGAAGACGCGGCCCGGCGCATCGCCGGCCATGCCCGCGTCACGCCGGTGATGCGGCTGGGGGCCGGTGCGCTCGGCAGCGAGGCGGACATCTCGCTCAAGCTGGAATGCCTGCAGCATGCGGGCTCCTTCAAGACGCGCGGCGCCTTCAACAACCTGCTCTCGCTGACCGTGCCGGCAGCGGGCGTGTCGGCCGCCTCCGGCGGCAACCATGGCGCGGCGGTCGCCTATGCCGCATCGAGGCGCGGCGTGAAGGCCACGATCTTCGTGCCCGAGATTTCGCCCGCCGCGAAGATCGAGGCGATCAAGCGCTTCGGGGCCGAGGTGGTGGTCGGCGGCGCGCAATATGACGACGCGCAAGCGGCCTGCGACCGCTTCGCTGCCGAGACGGGCGCGCTGAAGATCCATCCCTTTGCCGCCAAGGAGACCATCGCGGGGCAGGGCACGCTAGGCCGCGAATGGGCGGGTCAGGAACCCGATCTCGATACGGTCCTTGTCGCGGTCGGTGGCGGCGGGCTGATCTCGGGCATTGCGAGCTGGTTCGCCGGGAGCAGGGTCAAGGTGGTCGGCGTCGAGCCCGAGGGCTCGCGCGCGCTGCAGGCGGCGTTGGAGGCGAAGGGCCCCGTCGAGGTGAAGGTCGCGTCCGTGGCCGCGGATTCGCTGGGGGCCCGCAATGTCGGCCCGCTGGTCTACGATTGCTGCAAGGATGCCGTCGATCATGTCGTGCTGGTGGCGGACGATGCGATCACCGAGGCGCAGAAGGTTCTCTGGCGGGACTTCCGCCTTGCCGTCGAGCCCGGCGGCGCCGCCGCGTTCGGGGCGCTGATCGGCGGGGCCTACAAGCCGGCCAAGGGTGAGCGGCTGGGCGTCCTGGTCTGCGGGGCGAATGTCGACCTGGCGAAGCTTGCCGTCATCGCAGCCTGACATTCGGCCTTTCGTCGGGGCTGACGCTTCGTCTGCTGCACCGCACACTGGCCAGCCAGAGGAGGCGCTCATGCCCGGTTCGATGTCGAAGACCAGTTCCGGCCGCTTCTTCGAGGACTTCGATCTCGGGGAGGTCATCGTCCATGCGACGCCGCGCACGGTGACAGCCGGCGACGTCGCTCTCTATACCGCGCTCTACGGCTCGCGTTTCGCGGTTCAGTCGGCGGAGAGCTTTGCGCAGGCCATCGGCTATCCGGCGATGCCGGTGGACGATGTCCTCGTCTTCCATATCGTCTTCGGCAAGACGGTGCCGGATGTCTCGCTCAATGCCGTCGCCAATCTCGGCTATGCCGATGGCCGCTTCCTCAGGCCGGTTTTCGTCGGCGACACGCTGGCGACCACCTCCGAGGTCATCGGCCTGAAGCAGACGTCGTCCGGCGATGCGGGCATCGTCTATGTCCGCTCCATCGGGCGCAACCAGCACCACGAAATCGTGCTGAGCTATGCGCGCTGGGTCCTGGTGCGCAAGCGCCATCCCGGCACGCCGGCCCATGCCGAGCAGTTGCCGGATTTGCCGGTCGCCGTGCTGCCCGAGGAACTGGGCGAGGGCTGCCCGCCGATCGATCTGGCCGCCTATGACGATGCGCTGGCCGGCTCGCGCTTTCGATGGGGCGACTATGCTGCCGGCGAGCGCATCGACCATGTCGACGGCGTGACGGTGGAGGAGGCCGAGCACCAGCTCGCCACCCGGCTCTACCAGAACACCGCCCGGGTGCATTTCGATGCGCATGCCGCGAAAGGCAGCCGCTTCGGCAAGCGGCTAATCTATGGCGGGCATGTCATCAGCCTGGCGCGCGCGCTGTCCTTCAACGGACTCGGCAACGCCTTTCACGTCGCGGCCATCAATGGCGGGCGGCATGTCGCCCCGCTCTTCGCCGGCGATACCGTCTATGCCTGGAGCGAGGTGCTGGAGAGCGCCGAGTTGCCAGGCCGCAGCGATGTCGGCGCGCTGCGCCTGCGGCTGGTTGCGACCAAGAACCTGTCCGGCGCCGGAAACCCGCTCAAGGACGGGGAACGCTATGTCGAGGGCGTGGTTCTCGACCTGGATTACTGGGCGCTTCTGCCGCGCTAGACTTTCCTGAAGAAATGACAGAATCTGGAATCCGTCACTCGAGCTGTCCTGTCTGGATTGCGGCACCCGTTGGGTTTCGTTAGAGAGCGGATCACTCTAGAATGATCCCAAATGCGTCCGCCGATGCGGTGGGCCGTCCGATCGGAGAATGCTCTTGGCCGAGGTCAAGCCCGCGGCTCGCCCGCTGTCGCCCCATCTGCAGATCTACCGCTGGTCCTGGACGATGGCGATGTCCATCGCCCATCGCGTCACCGGCAGCAGCCTTTACGTCGGCACGGTGCTGATCGCGGCCTGGCTGGTCGCCGCGGCCTCCGGCCCGCAGGCCTTCGACACGGCGCAGTGGATCGCCGGCTCGCTGCTGGGGCGCCTCGTGCTGTTCCTCTACAGCTTCGCCCTGATCCACCACATGCTGGGCGGCGTACGTCATCTGGTGTGGGACACCGGCAACGGCTACGAGCCGCAAGCCCGGATGAACCTCGCCCGATTCACGCTGATCGGCTCGGTCAGCCTGACGATCCTGATCTGGGTCGTCGCGCTCGTGCTGCGCTGAGGGACTCGACCATGACCCAATCCTCGATGCGTACCCCGCTCGGCCGCGTCCGTGGCCTCGGCTCGGCGAAGTCCGGCACCGGCCATTTCTGGCTGCAACGGATGACGGCGGTGTCCAACCTCGTCCTGACGATCATCTTCATCGGGATTGTCATCTCGCTCAGCGGCCGGCCCTATCCGGCGGCGATGGCGTTGCTGGGCCATCCGCTCGTCTCGATCCTGATGCTGCTCTTCATCCTCTCGGCCTGCGTGCACATGCGGATCGGCATGCAGACCATCCTGGAGGACTATGTCCATCACGAGGGCTTCAAGGTCCTGACGGCGATGGCGAACACCTTCTTCGCCATCGCGGTGGGCGCTGCCAGCGTCTATGCGGTGCTGAAGCTGTCATTTGGAGGCTGATCCGATGGCGATCACCAAGTCCCGCCCGGTCCCGGCCTATACCGGCACCGCCTATCCGATCACCGACCACACCTTCGACGTCGTCGTCGTCGGCGCCGGCGGCGCGGGTCTGCGCGCCACCGTCGGCTGCTCGCAGGCCGGCCTGCGCACCGCCTGCATCTCGAAGGTGTTCCCGACCCGCTCGCACACCGTCGCGGCCCAGGGCGGCGTCGCCGCCTCGCTCGGCAACATGGGCAAGGACACCTGGCAGTGGCACATGTACGACACCGTCAAGGGGTC
The DNA here is from genome assembly GCF_900156025.1 of Allobosea sp. TND4EK4. Lineage (GTDB taxonomy): Bacteria > Pseudomonadota > Alphaproteobacteria > Rhizobiales > Beijerinckiaceae > Allobosea. The sequence goes on along the minus strand of NZ_FTMO01000016.1, from coordinate 27,912 downwards.
GGACTGGCTCGGCGACCAGGACGCGATCGAGTATCTCGTCCGCAACGCGCCGGCCGCTGTCTACGAGCTCGAGCATTGGGGCGTGCCCTTCTCGCGCACCGAGGACGGCCGCATCTATCAGCGCCCCTTCGGCGGCATGACCACCGAATTCGGCGAGGGCCCGCCGGCGCAGCGCACCTGCGCCGCGGCCGACCGCACCGGCCATGCCATGCTGCACACGCTCTATGGCCAGGCGCTGCGCTACAACACCGAGTTCTTCATCGAATATTTCGCCATCGACCTGATCATGGACGAGGATGGCCATTGCCGCGGCGTGATCGCGCTCAAGCTCGATGACGGCACGCTGCACCGCTTCCGCGCCCAGCAGACGATCCTGGCGACCGGCGGCTATGGACGCGCCTATTTCTCCGCGACCAGCGCCCATACCTGCACCGGCGACGGCGGCGGCATGGTGCTGCGCGCCGGCCTGCCGATGCAGGACATGGAGTTCGTGCAGTTCCATCCGACCGGCATCTACGGCTCGGGCTGCCTGATCACCGAAGGTGCGCGCGGCGAGGGCGGCTACCTCACCAATTCCGAGGGCGAGCGCTTCATGGAGCGCTATGCCCCTTCGGCCAAGGACCTCGCCTCGCGCGACGTCGTTTCGCGCTCGATGACGATGGAGATCCGGGCCGGCCGCGGCGTCGGCAAGGACAAGGACCACATCTACCTGCATCTCGACCACCTGGACCCGAAGATCCTGCACGAGCGTCTGCCGGGCATCTCCGAGAGCGCCAAGATCTTCGCCGGCGTCGACGTGACCCGCGAGCCGATCCCGGTGCTGCCGACGGTGCACTACAACATGGGCGGCATCCCGACGAACTTCCACGGCGAGGTGCTGACCAAGGTCGGCGGCGATCCGGACACGGTGGTGCCGGGCCTGATGGCGATCGGCGAGGCGGCCTGCGTCTCCGTGCATGGTGCCAACCGCCTCGGCTCCAATTCGCTGATCGATCTCGTGGTGTTCGGCCGCGCGGCCGGCCTGCGCTGCGCCGACACGGTGACGGCGGGCGAGAAGCAGCCGGAACTGCCGAAGGGCTCCTCCGATCTCGCGCTCTCGCGCCTGGACAAGTACCGTAACGCTGCGGGCGGCACGCCCACGGCCGTGCTGCGCGACCGGATGCAGCGGACGATGCAGAACAACTGCGCCGTCTATCGCGAGGGCGACACGCTGGAAGAGGGCCACAAGCTCATCCACGAGGTCTGGAACGGCATCACCGATGTCGGCACCAAGGACCGCTCGCTGATCTGGAACTCCGACCTGATCGAAACGCTGGAATTCGACAACCTGATCACCCAGGCGGTCGTCACCATGGACTCGGCGCTGAACCGCCCGGAAAGCCGCGGCGCCCATGCCCGCGAGGATTATCCGAACCGCGACGACAAGGACTGGATGAAGCACACGCTCGCCTGGATCGACGACGAGAACCGCACGGTCTCGCTCGATGACCGGCCGGTGCATACCTACACGATGTCCAACGACATCGAATACATCAAGCCGAAGGCGCGGGTGTACTGAGCGATGGCTGAATTCAATCTCCCGAAGAACTCCCGCCTCGTCGAGGGCAAGGCCTGGCCGAAGCCGGCCGGCGCCAAGAAGCTGACCGAGTTCAAGGTCTATCGCTGGAGCCCGGACGACACCGAGAATCCGCGCACCGACACCTATTACGTCGATCGCGACGATTGCGGGCCGATGGTTCTCGACGCGCTGATCTGGATCAAGAACAAGGTCGACCCGACGCTGACCTTCCGCCGCTCCTGCCGCGAGGGCATCTGCGGCTCCTGCGCCATGAACATGGACGGCAAGAACGGGCTCGCCTGCACCACCGGCATCGACGAGTGCGGCGGCACCGGCAAGAATGCCGGCCGGGTCACGATCTATCCGCTGCCGCATATGCCGGTGGTCAAGGACCTCGTGCCGGACCTGACGCGCTTCTACGCCCAGCACGCCTCGATCGAGCCCTGGCTGCAGACGACGACGCCGGCCCCCGAGAAGGAATGGCGCCAGGCCAAGGACGACCGCGAGAAGCTCGACGGCCTCTACGAGTGCATCCTCTGCGCCTGCTGCTCGACCTCCTGCCCGAGCTATTGGTGGAATGGCGACCGCTATCTCGGCCCCGCCGCGCTGCTGCAGGCCTATCGCTGGCTGATCGATTCCCGCGACGAATCGACCGGCGAGCGGCTCGACAATCTGGAAGATCCCTTCCGGCTCTATCGCTGCCACACCATCATGAACTGCGCGAACGCCTGTCCCAAGGGCCTGAACCCGGCCAAGGCGATCGCGGAGGTGAAGAAGATGATGGTGGCGCGCCAGGTCTGACGCGCCGGCCCGCACTTTCAGGGCTTTCGGTCAAACGCCAGTCTTCGGGCTGGCGTTTTTCGTTGGTGCCACCCAGGCGAGCGGCGGCCGGTTCTGGATGAATCTCGCCAGTCTCAGCGGATATAGCGCCCCGGCCGGAACGGCGTCGGATCGATCGGCGGCTTCTCGCCGCAGGCCAGGGCGGCGATGATCTCCCCGGTGATCGGGCCGGTCGAGAAGCCGACATGCTGGTTGCCGAAGGCGAGCCAGAGGCCCGGGTTCCGCGGCGCCTCGCCGATCATCGGCAGGGAATCCGGCAGGGTCGGGCGTGCGCCGCGCCAGGTCTCGCCGACGACCTCACCCAGCGGGAAGGCTTCGCGGGCCGCCGCCGTCACGCCGTCGATCTGGCGGTGGTCGTCGGGAGCGTCGCGGAAGGACAGGTCGACGCCGCTGGTGATGCGGTAGCCCTGTTCCATCGGAGCCATGTAAAAGGCGCCATCGACGTCGTAGACGGTGCGTGACAAGGAGGCCCCCGCTTCCGGCGCGAGATGGCGGTGATAACCGCGCTCGACATCCAGCCAGGGGTCGATGCCGAGCGGCTTCAGCAGGTCTCCGCTCCAGGGGCCGAGCGCGACCACGGCGATGTCGGCTTCGAAGCTGCCTGAAGCGGTGTTCGCACGCCAGCCATCGCGGTGCCGGGCAAGGCTCGTCACGGCGGCCTGCTCGATCCTGCCGCCACGTTCGGCGAAGAGGGCGGCATAGGCGGCCGTGACGGCGCCTGGTGAATCGACCGAGCCGACGCAGGGGATGAAGAGTCCGGCAGGGAAGATCGGCCTCAGGCCGGGCTCGACGCCGGAAATGCCTTGCCGGTCGAGGATCTGGGACTCGATGCCATGGCGCTTGAGGAAGTCGTGCTCGGCCCGCGCGGCATCATGCCCGGCCTCGCTGCGCCAGAGCTTGAGCGTGCCGGTCTCCCGCAGGCGATGCGACACGCCGGCCTCGGCCATCAGGGCGCGGTGGCGCTCGACCGTGTCGGCAGTCAGCGCCTGCAGCGCGGCGATGCGGGCCTTGGCCTGCGAGGGCCGCGCCTCCCAGAGGAAGCGCAGCAGCCAGCCGGGCTGCCGGAAGGCGCGGCGCCAGCTCAGATTGAGCGCAGGATGGCGGTTGCCGAGATAGCCGGCGATCTTGGCGTAGATCGAGGGGTTGTTCAGCGGAACGATCGAGGAGGCGGCGAGCACCCCGGCATTGCCGTAGGAGGTTTCGCGGCCCGGCTCCCGCCGATCGACCAGCGTGACGGCGAAGCCGCGCTTCTGGAGCGCGAGCGCGCAGGAGACGCCGACCATGCCGGCGCCGAGAACGAGAGCTGAACGTGTCACGCGGTTGCCGTTCCGGCTTCCGCCGGCTCCTTCAGCCAATGGTCGAGAAAGGCGTCGAGCCAGAGCCGGATCGCCGGGTCGTGCTGGAACCAGCCGGGAATATGGGTATGGCCGAGCTGGGCGCCCGGCATCAGCGTGCGCTCGTAGCCGCGCACCGACCAGCGATACATCATCGCCGGCGTCACCTCGGGGTGGAACTGGACGCCGTAGACCCTGGAGGCGGCCCGGATCGCCTGGGTCGGGAAATCGCCGCCGATGGCGAGGCATTGCGCGTCACAGGGACAGTCGAATCCATCGCGGTGCCACTGATAGACCGTCCCCGGCCACCGGAACCCCGCCTCTGCCGCGTGTTCCCGGCCGTTTTCCGTGATCTCCAGCGGATAATACCCGACCTCGGCGCGTCCTTCGCCATGGGTGTAGACGCGCGCGCCCATCTGCTTGGCCAGCATCTGCGCCCCGAGGCAGATGCCCAGAAAGGGCGCGTCCTCCTTCAGGCATGTGCCGATCCAGTCGATCTCCGCCTTGATGAAGTCGTCCGGATCGTTGGCGCCCATCGGCCCGCCGAAGATCACCGCGCCGGCATGATCGCGCATGGTCTGCGGCAGCGGGTCGCCGAAGCGCGGCTTGCGGATGTCCAGGACATGGCCGCGCGCCTGCAGCAGCCGGCCGACGCGGCCGGGCGTCGAATGCTCCTGATGCAGCACGATGAGAACCGGCTTCGGCTGGCGCGCGTCCGGCCGGCGTGTCGAACCCCGGACGGGGCCGGCCGGCAAGAGGGGGAAAGCGTGATTGTTCATCAGCGACAAGAGGCTCGCCAGCGCCCGGCAGGGGGAGGGGTGAGGACGGAGAGAATGGGGCGGGCTCCCCGTGTCGGCAAGCAAATCCTGCGCCGTGAGACGGCCCGGGACGCGGACCGACCATGCCCTTTTTGCAGGCAAAGCAGAGCTGCGCCGTCTGTTCGCTTGACCGCGCGGCGGAAATCCGGCATGAGAATGAACGTTCATTCTCATTATTCGCCGGTTTCATATGTCTGTTTCTGTAGCAGCCGACGCCCAGCCGTCCCTGTCCGAGCGTCATATCCGCATCCTGGATGCGGCGGAGCGCGTCTTTGCGCGCGCCGGCTTCCATGCCGCGACGATGCAGGACGTCGCGGGTGAGGCAGGCATGAGTCCTGGCAATCTCTATCGATACTTCTCTTCCAAGGACGCGATCGTGGCGGGCCTCGCCGAGCGCGACCGCAGCAACATCGCCGCGGATTTCGCCAATCTCTGCCCCGGCAAGGGGCCGCTGCTCGATCAGCTCGAGGCGCTGGGCCGCAAGCATCTGGTCGAGGACCCGCGCGACAAGGCGGTCATCGCCCTGCAGATCTGGGCTGAAGCCGCGCGGAACCCCGCGATGGCGCAGATGTGCGCCGGGATCGACGGCACGGTCATGGCCGGGCTGTCCGCTGCCATCGCCGATGCGAAGCGCAATGGCGAGCTGCCTGCGCGGCTGGACGATCGGCGCTTCCTGCTGGCGATCAGCATGATGGCCGACGGCTTTCTGTGCCGGCGCGCAGTCGATCCCGATTTCGACAGCGCGACCGCGGCTGAGACGCTTTTCATCAGCATGCGCGTGCTGGCGCAGACGACCTTGCTGCCGGATGTGGAGGGAGACGCGTGATGTCCCCGATTGCTCAGCGCGACGCTCACCAAGACCCGATGGAGTGCAGGATGACGACGATCACCGGGCTTCGCCGCGCCCTCTCCGGTCTTGCGGTTCTGGGGCTTCTCACCGGCCTTGGCGGAACCTCCGCGCTCGCCCAGGAGCCGGCAGCGACCAAGCAGGCCGCCGGCCCGTCCGTGACGGTGACGCCGGCGACAACGACCGAGATCGTCCAGAGCGTCGTTGTCGCCGGGTCGCTGGCGGCGCGGGACGAGGTGCTGGTCGGGCCGGAGGTCGATGGCCTGTCCATCGTCGAGATCCTGGCCGAGGAGGGGGACAGGGTCGCCAAGGGCCAGGTGCTGGTGCGGCTCAACCGCAGCATGCTCGAGGTCCAGAAGGGCCAGAACGACGCGCAGATCGCCCGCGCCGAGGCCAGCATCGCGCAGGCCAACGCGCAGATCGCCGAGGCCGACGCCAATCTCGTCCAGGCGAACAATGCTTTCGACCGGACAAAGACCCTGCGCGACAGCGGGAATGCCAGCGCCGAGACCTTCGACCAGCGTTCTGCGGCGGCCCGCTCGGGCCAGGCGCGGGCGAATTCGGCACGACAGGCGCTGGCGATCGCGACCGCCGACTTGGCGTCGGCGAAGGCGCAGGGGCGCGACATCGAGCTCAGGCTGGCGCGCACCGAGATCAAGGCGCCGGCCGGCGGCGTCATCAGCCGCCGGTCGGCGAGGCTGGGCGCCATCGCACCGATGGCATCCAGCGAGCCGCTGTTCCGCATCATCGCAGAGGGCGCCATCGAGCTGCAGGCGGATGTCGCCGAGGTCGAGCTGCCGAACCTGAAGATCGGCCAGAAGGTGGCGGTGATACCTGCCGGCGCTCGCGAGGCGCTGGCCGGCACGATCCGGCTGATCGCGCCGGAGGTGGACCAGGCGTCCCGGCTCGGGCGGGTGCGGGTGGCGCTGGATGGCAACCCGTCAGTCGCCATCGGCAGCTTCGCCAAGGGCGTGATCGAGACCGGGCGCAAGAGCGCCATCACCCTGCCCCTCTCGGCGGTGACCTATATCCGAGGCGCCGCGACGGCGCAGGTGGTCAAGGGCGGCAGGGTCGAGACCCGCAAGGTTACGCTCGGGCTGATGGGCGGCGGTCGCGTCGAGATCGTCTCCGGCCTTGCCGAAGGGGAGATGGTGGTGGCGCGCGCCGGCACCTTCGTGCGCGACGGCGATGTCGTCACCCCGGTTCCGACGAACTGACGGGGCGGGCAGCATGAATATCAATTTCTCCGCCTGGTCGATCCGCAAGCCGATCCCGGCGATCCTGCTCTTCGTCGTGCTCTGCGTGCTGGGGGTTATCTCCTTCTTGCAGCTCCCGGTGACGCGCTTTCCGAACATTGACGTGCCGCTGGTCTCGATCACGGTGACGCAGTCCGGCGCGGCGCCGGCCGAACTGGAGACGCAGGTCAGCAAGCGGGTCGAGGATGCGGTCGCCAACATCCCCGGCGTCAAGCACCTGCGCTCGACGCTGACCGACGGCCAGTCGCAGACGATCATCGAATTCCGGCTGGAGACCAACACCGACCGGGCAGTGAACGACGTCAAGGACGCCATCGCCAAGATCCGGGCCGACCTGCCGCGCACGATCGACGAGCCGGTGATCCAGCGCATCGATGTCGAGGGGCAGTCGATCCTGACCTATGGCGCGGCCTCGCCCGGCATGACGCTGGAGCAGCTCTCCTGGCATGTCGATGACGTCGTCGCGCGCGAATTGCAGGGGTTGAAGGGCGTTGGCCGCGTCGAGCGCTATGGCGGCGTCGACCGCGAAATCCGCATTTCGCTCGATCCGGACCGGCTGCTGGCACTCGGCATCACGGCCGGCGAGGTCAACCGGCAGGTGCGTGCGACCAATGTCGATCTCGCCGGCGGTCGCGGCGAAGTCGGCGGGCAGGAGCAGGCGATCCGCACGCTCGCCGGCGCCAAGACCGTGGCCGACCTCGCCGAGACCAAGATCACGCTCTCGGGCGGGCGCGAGGTCCGGCTGAAGGAACTCGGCCGCGTCGAGGATTCCAGTTCCGAGCCGCGCGCCTTCGGACGCCTCAACAAGAGCCCGGTGGTCTCCTTCGCGGTCTTCCGCTCGAAGGGTTCGAGCGAATTGTCGGTGAAGGATGTCGTCTCGAAGCGCATCGCCGAGCTGAACAAGCGCTATCCGGACGTCAGGATCGCGCCGATCGACGATGCCGTCGCCTATACCGCCGGCAACTACAAGGCGGCGATGGAGACGCTGCTGGAGGGCGCCGCGCTCGCGGTCATCGTGGTCTTCCTGTTCCTGCGCAACTGGCGCGCGACGCTGATCACCGCGATCGCTCTTCCGCTCTCGGCGATTCCCACCTTCTGGGCGATGCAGCTGATGGGCTTCTCGCTCAACCTCGTCAGCCTGCTCGGCATCACGCTGGTGACCGGCATCCTCGTCGATGACGCCATCGTCGAGATCGAGAACATCGTCCGGCACATGAAGATGGGCAAGTCGCCCTACCGCGCCGCGATGGAGGCGGCCGACGAGATCGGGCTCGCCGTCATCGCGATCACTCTCACCATCGTCGCGATCTTCGCGCCGGTGTCGTTCATGGGCGGCGTGGCCGGCCAGTATTTCCGCCAGTTCGGGCTGACGGTCGCGGTCGCCGTGCTGTTCTCCCTGCTGGTCGCACGGCTGATCACGCCGATGATGGCGGCCTATCTGATGAAGCCGGTCGAACATGCCGACCCCAAGGACGGACGCCTCATGGGCGCCTATGTCGGCCTGCTGCGGGCGACGCTGAAGAAGCGGCGGATTCCGGTCTTCCCGCGCCGCGACGGTTCGGGGTGGCGGACCATTCCCTTCAACACGGCCTATGCGACGCTGATCGTCGGCTTCCTGTTCCTGTTCGGGTCGATCCAGGCGACGCAGATGCTGCCGACGGGCTTCATCCCCGACGAGGACACCTCGCGCGTCGTCGCCTCGGTCGAGCTGCCGCCCGGCGCGACGCTGGAGGATACGCGCGTCACCACCGACAAGCTGGTCGACGCGCTGAAGACGATTCCCGAGGTGCGCGATGTCTTCGTGCTCGGCGGCGCCTCGCCGACCGGCCAGCGCGAGGTGCGGCGCGGCGCCGTCTTCATCCTGCTCAAGCATAAATCAGAGCGCTCGATCCGGCAGAAGGAGCTGAAGGTCACCATCGCCGAGAAGCTCGCCAGCGTGCCGGACGTGCGCGCCTGGTATGTCAACGAGCGCGGCGAGCGCGAGATGGCCTTCTCGATCCTCTCCAAGGACGGGGATGCGCTCGACGAGGCGGTGGCGAAGATCGAGGCGCGGATGCGTCAGGTGCCCGGCTATCTCAATGTCGCCACCGCCGGCTCGCTCAACCGGCCGGAATTGCGCATCACGCCCAAGCTCGAGGAGGCGGCGAGCCTCGGCGTCACGCCGGAGGCGATCTCGGAAGCCGTGCGCGTCGCGACATTGGGCGATGTCGGCGCCAATCTCGCCAAGTTCACGGCGGGCGACCGGCAGGTGCCGATCCGCGTGCAGCTCGACGAGGTGGCGCGGACCGACATCCGCAACATCGCGGCTCTGCGCGTGACCAATACGAGCGGGGTCTCGATCCCGCTGACCGCCGTGGCGCGCATCGGCTTCGGCGACGGGCCGAGTTCGATCGATCGCTATGACCGCGTGCGGCGGGCGCAGATCGGCGCCGATCTCAAGCGCGGCTTCGAGCTGGGCACGGCGCAGGACACTTTCGAGGAGATCGTGAACGAGGTCGGCCTGCCGAAGGGCGTCTGGATCGCGGCGACGGGCGATGCCGAGATCCAGGGCGAGGTGGTGCAGGGCTTCATCCAGGCGATGACGACCGGGCTGATGCTCGTGCTCGCCGTGCTGATCCTGCTGTTCGGCTCGGTCTTCCAGCCGATCACGATCCTGCTCTCGCTGCCGCTGTCCTTTGGCGGCGTGGTGATCGCGCTGCTGGCGACCGGCAAGCCGGTCTCGATGCCGGTCTATATCGGGCTGCTGATGCTGATGGGCATCGTCACCAAGAACGCGATCATGCTGGTCGATTTCGCGGTCGAGGAGGTCGCGCGGGGCAAGGACCGGATGACCGCCGTGATCGAGGCCGGCCGCAAGCGCGCGCGCCCGATCCTGATGACGACCATCGCCATGGCGGCGGGCATGGCGCCCTCGGCCTATGGCGTGGGCGACGGCGGCGAGTTCCGCTCCCCGATGGCGATCGCGGTGATCGGCGGCCTCATCGTCTCGACGGTGCTGTCGCTCATCTTCGTGCCGTCCTTCTATTCGGTGATGGACGATCTTTCCCGCCTGACCGGGCGCCTCTTCGGCCGCTTCTTCAGCCCGCCCGAGGATGAGAGCCAGTGGCAGCCGATCCACGACCCCGAGCATGCGACGCCGGGCGAGGCGACGGCGGAGGCGATGGGCGGACGGCCGCCGCCGCGGCTGGCGGCGGAGTGAGGTAACGTTCCGCGGAAGCTGCCGCCTGATCCGACGACGTCACGCTGGCGTAGCAGGAGATGTCACGCGACTGGAGCGAACGTCGCCCGCATGCCGAAGATGCGCAGCAAGGCCGATCTGCCGAGCAAGACCTGCACGATTTGCCGGCGGCCCTTTGCCTGGCGCAAGAGGTGGGCGCGCGTCTGGGAGACGATCGACACCTGCTCCGATCGCTGTCGTGATCAGGCGAGGCGGGCACGGCGCGCGGCACGATGAAGCGGGTGAGCAGCATTCCCATATGGTAGTTCGGCCAAGATGCAGCGCTCGATGGCTGGCGGCAGACTGTCACCGCCCCAAGGCCGATAGCGGCGCGACACTCCTCAGATCTGCTCGGCCGGGAAAGGCGTGCGTTCGTAGATGTCTTCGAGCCTGTTACGTGCGACGAACTCGTCTTCCCATTGGTGTAGGAGCGCGATGATCGCGGGATGGTCTCCGGCGGCGACCAAAGCGCCGAGCCGGCTGGCCGCTTCGAAACGTGGCTGCCACCAGTTCTTCATCGTCAGGTGCCAGTCCCTAATCTGCTCGTAAATGGGGGCAGCTTCCTCGAAGCGCCCCAGCGCAGTGAGAATTTGGATGCGGTAAGGTTCGTGGCGAATCAGCCAGTTATCGTATTCGCAGGAGCGTGGTTCGCCGCGGACGTGGAACATGTCCTCGATCGTTTGTACGCGACGCAACATCGGCATGATGCGCTGGTCGAGCGTTTCGATGAACGCCTCCGTGAAGCCAGGCTGCGACCAGAGCCTTGGGCCTTCATCGGGAAGCCAGAAAATGTCGGGGCACAGGCCTTGGAGAGATCCCGTCGGATTGAAGGCATGACCGATATGCCAATAGAAGCGCGGATAGTCGGCATTCCAGCTTCGGTCTATCGATATTGAACGAAGGACGTGCCTTAGAGGCGCGAGGACGAGGAACGGGCCTCTGACGACCAGGTCGGGATGGCGCGACGCCGCCACCTCCAGAAGCTTCTTGATTTGCCTCTTCGTCGTCATTGGCTCGGTCTTACTTCTATAACGATGATCCGCCGAACGAAGCCGAATCCGAACCTTGCGGCGTTGGCCAACATGTCCGCCCTCCGATCCGTCAGGCCTGATCGGCCCGTCTTCAGATCATAGACACACAAGGTGCCGTCCGGGCGATATTCATAGGCATCGGTGCGAATGGACCGCGGATAGCCATAAGGGACTTCCGCCCTGGCGACGCCCTCTTCCTGTTCTTTCAGGAATGAGCGCTCGGCCCGGAAATAGGGATCCTTCCGATCTTCCACGTAATCCTTGAAGTGCGAGTGAACGTCCGTCCCATAAATGGTTCGTGACGGATAGAGATCGGGAGAGCCTGCGGCATTGGCCGCACGGTCTGCCATTGCCTGAACCTCGGGCAAGCGACGGCAGGCCAATGCTGCTTGCGCTTCGCTTACGCGCCCGGAATAGCTGAAGTCTATTTTGCCGCTAGTACTGTCTCCAGGTCGATAGTCGCGGGCGTTGAAGCCCATGATGGCCTGCTGGCCGTCGCTGCCGTTGTTCTGCGATTGCCAGCCGAAGAGGATCGCTCCCCCGCTGAAGATGGTCGAGAGTGCGTCGCGTCGAGAAAAGGCTGGCTGAACCGTCGCATCGGCCTCCGGCCCGTCCGCCGTCCAGATCGTGCGGGCGACGACCTCCCCATCCGGACCGCCGAAGCTAATCGACTGGACGTCGTTGGTGGTCTCGAAGCTGACGGCTGTCCGGTCGGGCTGGATGACGGTCTGGCGCTGGTCGAACCTGGTGGCGCGTGAGGCGGCGTATTCGGATCTGATCGTATTGCCGGCATCGTCGGCGACCGTCTGCTCGAAGACGGAGCCGTCCTCACTCCAGCCCTCGCCGATCAGCGACCAGACCGGATCGAAATCGACCGATCCGAAGCTCGGCAGTTCGGCGGCAGAGCCGGGCTCGCCGCCACCGCCGCCACTCCCCACTGTCCGCCATCGGGGCTTCCGGCCGGGACGCGCGGCTGGTCGGGATTGTATTTGCGGTGCAGACGGTCGCGCCGGACCAGGCCGATCTCGTCGCGCGCACGGAGCACGCGCAAACGGAGTGCGCGCAACTGGCTACGCGACGGCGACAAGTGGCTGTGTGGCATGAGGGGCTCCTGCGAGGAGCCCAGTTTCCGGCGCTTTCAGGCGCCGGGGATAAGTGGGAAGGGGTCGACCGCTTCCCGCCTTGGCCTCAGCCCTTCCGCACCAGCAGCACCGCGGCCAGGATCGCGACGCCGCCGAAGGCCTGCACGGGCGTCGGCTGCTCGCCGAAGATCGCCCAGGCGGCGAGGACGCTGACCAGCGCCGGCCAGACCATGACGAGGGAGGCCGCGCCGGCGCCGTAGCTGCCGAGAGAGAGCGTGATCAGGCCCTGGCCGAGCGCGTGCGAGACGAGGCCGAGCGCGATCACCGCGAGCCAGCCCTGCAGGCTGCCGGGCATCATCTGCTCGCCGAGCCCAAGCGCCGCGACGAGGCAGAAAGCGGCGCAGATCAGGCTGGAGATCAGGCTGACGCGGCCGGCATCGGCATGGGCGCGGGCCCGGCCGACGGCGAGGATATAGGCGGCGTAGGACATCGCGGCGCCGAAGGCGAGGCCGTCGCCGAACAGGCTGCCGCGCGCTGCCGAGCCGGTGAATTTCGGCAGGACGAGGAGGGCGGCGCCGGCGATCGCCAGCATGAGCGCGCCGAGGATGCGGCGAGACGGCTTGTCGCCGAGCAGGAGCCAGCCGCCGAGCACGACGCCGATCGGGGCGAGGTTGCCGAGCAGCGAGGCGTTGGCCAGCGTCGTATGCGCCAGCGAGGCGTTGTAGAGCACGACGTCGATGCCGAAGGTCAGGCCCGCCAGCGCGATGGCGACAAGGCCCCCGCGGCCTGTGCCCGTGGTGGCCGGGCGGCGGCGCTCCATCGCGGTCCAGGCGGCGAGGACGGGCAAGGCGAAGATCATTCGCCAGAAACCGGCGGCGGCCGGGCCGACATCGGCGAGCCGCACGAACACGCCCGAAAAGCCGATGAAGGTCGCGCCCGTCAGCAGCGTCAGGAACATCGCCAGGGCAGGCGCCTGGGACCGGACGGGAATGGCGGGAGCGGACATGGCTTCGGATCGCCTGCGGTGGCGCAGTGGGACTGCGCCGCTTGGTTTCTTCTGCCGCTTATAGGCGGCTTCCACCCATCGGAAAAACGGATTATACTGATTTAATCATTCTTAAAATCGATGGATCAGACGCGTTGCAAGGAGGCACGCCATGAACGGGCATTTCGATCTCGCGGCGCTCGGCATGCTCGTCGCCGTGGCCGAGACCGGCGGGTTCACTGCCGCCAGTGCCCGGCTCGGCCGCACGCAATCGGCGATCTCGGTGCGGATCCAGGATCTGGAGAACCAGCTCGGCCACAAGCTGCTGGAGCGCTCGCGCCGGGGCGTGACGCCAACCGATGCGGGCGAGCGGCTGATCGCCCATGCGCGCCGCCTGCTCGCGGTCGAGCGCGAGGCGCTGGCCGATCTCGACGGCGAGATGCCGATGGGGCGGCTGCGGCTCGGCATTCCCGACGACTATATGGATGCGTATCTGCGGCCGTTGATCGCGCGCTTCGTCACCGACCATCCCAAGGTGGAGCTGGAGGTGCGCTGCGACCTCTCCAAGCGCATCGAGCCGGCGCTGCTGGCCGGCGAGCTCGACCTGGCGGTGGTTACCCAGGACCCCAACCGCCCGATGGGCGAGGTGCTGCGGCGTGAACCGCTGGTCTGGGTCGCGGCCAAGGGACACCGGCCGGAGCTGCAGGAGACGCTGCCGCTGGCGCTCTTCGCCGAGGGGTGCCGGGCGCGGCCGCGCATCCTGGCGGCGCTCAACACGGCCGGGAAGGCCCATCGGCTGGTGTTTTCCTGCTCGCACACCTCGGGCGTGCTCTCCGCGGTCGAAGCGGGGTTCTGCGTCGCCGCCATGACCGAAAGCGCGGTGCCGCCTTCGCTGCGCAAGCTCGGTGCCGCCGACGATCTGCCGCCGCTGTTCGAGCTCTCGGTCGGGCTGATCACCGGGCCGCGGCCCGATCTGGCGGCGCGCCGCTTTGCCGATGCCCTGCGCGAAGAGATGAGCAGCTTCCGGCAGGCCGCCTGAGGCATTTTTCCTCTTCCCTTGCGGGAGAAGCAGGGCGGCATTGCCCTTCGGAGCCGCGAGCACTACGAGAACAGCATGAAATTCCTCGACCAAGCCAAGATCTATGTGAAGGCGGGCGACGGCGGCGCGGGCTGCGTCTCCTTCCGCCGTGAAAAATTCATCGAGTTCGGCGGCCCGAATGGCGGAGATGGCGGGCGCGGCGGCGACATCGTCGTCGAATGCGTGCAGGGGCTGAACACGCTGATCGACTACCGCTATCAGCAGCATTTCAAGGCCCGTACCGGCGAGCACGGCATGGGCAAGGATCGCCACGGCGCGAATTCGCCGGCGGTGGTGCTGAAGGTGCCCCCGGGCACCGAGATCCTCGACGAGGACGGCGAGACGCCGATCGCCGACCTGACGGAGCCGGGCCAGCGCTTCGTGCTGTGCAAGGGCGGCAATGGCGGGTTCGGCAACGCCTATTTCAAGACCTCGAGCAACCAGGCGCCGAAGCACGCCAATCCCGGCCTGCCGGGCGAGGAGCGCTGGGTCTGGCTCAGGCTGAAGCTGATCGCCGATGCCGGGCTCGTCGGCCTGCCCAATGCCGGCAAGTCGACCTTTCTCGCCACGGTGACGGCGGCCAAGCCCAAGATCGCCGACTACCCCTTCACCACGCTTCATCCGGGGCTGGGCGTCGTCCGCGTCCACGACCAGGAGATGGTGCTGGCCGATATTCCGGGGCTGATCGAGGGCGCGCATGAGGGCCATGGGCTCGGCGACCGCTTCCTCGGCCATATCGAGCGCTGCCGCGTGCTGCTGCATCTGGTCGAGGGGACGAGCGAGCATGCCGGCAAGGCCTACAAGGTCATCCGCGAGGAACTCGCCGCCTATGGCCACGGCCTGGAGGACAAGCCGGAGATCGTCGCTCTGTCCAAGGTCGACGCGCTGACGCCCGAGGCGCTGAAGGAGCAGGTGGCGCGGCTGAAGCGCGCCTGCAAGCAGATGCCGATCGTCCTCTCCTCGGCCTCCGGGGAGGGCGTCGACCGGGCGCTGCAAGCCCTGTTCGCCGTCGTGGCGCAAGCCCGGCGGGCCGAGGCGCAGGAGAACGCGCCGGCTCAGGAGACCGGCTGGCGCCCCTGAGCGCCACGCTCAGCGAAAGTCGCCGCAGGCCTCGGCGCGGCGGATGGCCTCCAGCGCCATCCCGGCGAGGATTGCCGCCGCCGCCCTTGCCCGCTCAGGTCACGGCGCCGCGCGCGGCCACCGGCCAGACCAGCTCGACATGCGCGTCCGGCCCGTGCAGGCCCCGGACCCCGACATACCAGTCGTGCAGATTGACGGTCGGGTCGCAATGACCGGGGACCAGCAGCAGCCGGTCGCCGCGATGCGGCAGCGCGATCGGGTCTCCGGTCAGGACGCCATGCTCGTCGGAAGGCTTGGTGTAGATCGCGCCCTCGCGCTGGAACGGGATCGGCATGCCGGAATCGACCGAGGCGGTCTTGTGGCCGGCATCGATGATCGCCCGGTCCGGCACCGGCTTGCTCATCACCTGGGCGACGATGAACAGGGCGTGCTCGAAGCTGCGGAAGGGCGAACCGTCGGCCTGGCGGTTGCGGGCATAGTCGGCGTCCATGAAGATGTAGGAGCCGCATTGCAGCTCGTTCCAGATGCCGGACTGGGTTTCGAGCTCGAAGGTGCCGGTGCCCGCGCCGCTGACGATCGGGCAATCGAGGCCGGCTTGCGACAGGCGCTCCACGGTGTTGCGGGCGGCGAGCCCGGCGCGCTCGATCGCCTCGCGGCGCTCGTCGATCGAGCGCATATGCTGGGCGGCGCCGTGATAGGCCTGCAGGCCGGCAAAGCGCAGCGTGTTGGAGCGAGCGATCGCCTCGGCGATGCGCACCGCCCCCTCGCCCGGCGCGACGCCGCAGCGGCGCCCGCCGACATCGATCTCGACCATCACGTCGAGCACCACGTCATGGCGCGCCGCCGCCTCCGCCGCGTCGCGCACGCCATCGGGATGGTCGACGCAGAGCCCGATCTTGGCGGTGCGGGCGAGCTGGGCCAGGCGGTCGAGCTTGGCGGGGCTCGCGATCTCGTTGGTGACCAGCACGTCGCCGACGCCGCCTGCGACGAGGATTTCCGCCTCCGAGACCTTCTGGCAGCACTGGCCGACCGCACCATGGGCGATCTGGCGCAGCGCGATATCCGGGCTCTTGTGGGTCTTGGCGTGGGGACGCAGCCTGATGCCGTGCGCTTCGGCGAAGGCGGCCATGGCAACGAGATTGCGCTCGAAGGCGTCGAGATCGATGACCAGTGCCGGGGTGTCGATCTCGGCGAAGCTCTGGCCGGGCTGGGCCGGCGGGATGGAAGGCATGCGATCTCCTGAATCGGACTTGAGCATGGGATGACAGCTTCGTGTCGGGAGCAAGACCCTTGTGCCACGCAGGGCCATGCGTTGGGATGGCGGCATCGGTGGCGCTTGCCGGCGCGGCATGGTAGGCGGCGGCCCATGAAGATCGGCCGCGTCACCGACGATACCCTCGCGCTCTTCGCCCGTGTCTGGCGCGAACAGGTCAGCCGCTACCTGCCTCAGATGGCGATGATCCTGGCGCTGGTCGTGGTGATCGCCGCGACGACGAGCTTCTACCCGCTGCTCATCAAGGCGGCCTTCGACGCCTTCGCCGATCCGCTCGCGGCCGAGTCGACCGGCTTCGTCCGGCGCATGGAGAGGCTGGTCTCGAAATCGATCGGCTACGACATCGGCGTCATCAATGCGGTGGCGAGCGTGGTCGTGCTGGTGACGGCGATCAAGGGGTTTTCGCTGCTGGCGCAGACGGTGATGACCAACAGCGTGGTCAGCCGGATCGAGGCCGACATGCAGACCGAGCTCTACGGCCATCTGATCGACGCCGATCTCGCACAGCTGCAGAAGGAAAACCCGGCCTCGCTGACGCAGCGCTTCACCACCGATTTCACCTTCGTGAAGGAGGCGCTGACCCGCATCGTCAACATCGCCATCCGCGATGTGGTGACGGCGATCGCGCTCGTCGGCGCGCTGATCTGGATCGACTGGCAGATGACGCTGGTGGTGCTGCTGATCGCGCCGGTCATTGCCCATCCGATCGGCCGCATCGGCAAGAAGCTCCGGCGGATGGCCAATTCCCAGCAGGAGCAGACGGGCATCATGGCGAGCCTCGTCACCGAGAGCCTCCAGGGCGCGCGCGTCGCCAAGACGGACGGACTCGAGCCCTATTTGAAGCGGCGCGCGGCGGATGCCTTCGAGACGATCCGGGCGCTGAAGATGAAGGCGGCGAATGCCCGCGGGCGGCTCGACCCGCTGCTCGAGGTCGGCGGCGGCATGGCGGTCGCCGGCGTGCTGGCGGCGATCGGCGTGCGCATCTCCTCAGGCGCCTCCACGGTCGGCGATTTCACCGGATACGTCTCGGCCCTGCTGCTGGCGGCGCAGCCGATGCGGTCGCTGGGCAATCTCAACGCCATCGTGCAGGAGGCCGGCGCCTCGCTGAAGCGCTATTATGCGCTGCTCGACGAGAAGCCGGTCGTCACCGAGCGGCCGGATGCCCAGCCGCTCGCGGTCCCGGCCGGCGAGGTTGCCTTCCGGCATCTGCGTTTCCGCTATCGCGAGGACCAGCGGGCGCTGGAGGGGATCGACCTCGTCGCGCAGGGAGGCCGGACGACGGCGCTGGTCGGCCGCTCCGGCTCCGGCAAGTCGACGCTGCTGGCGCTGGTGCCGCGGCTCTACGATCCGACCGAGGGCCGCATCGAGATCGACGGGCAGAATCTGCGCGACGTGACTCTCGCCAGCCTGCGCGCGCAGATCGGTGTCGTCAGCCAGGACGTCGTGCTGTTCGACGACACGGTGCGCGCCAACATCGCCTTCGGCCGCCCGGATGCGCCAGAGGCCGACATCGTCGCGGCGGCAAAGGCGGCGGCGGCGCACGACTTCATCACCGCGATGCCCGGCGGCTACGGCGCGTCCGTCGGCGAGCGCGGCCACAAGCTCTCCGGCGGCGAGCGCCAGCGCATCGCGATCGCCCGGGCCATTCTCAAGGATGCGCCGATCCTGCTGCTCGACGAGGCGACCAGCGCACTCGACACCGAATCCGAGCGTCTGGTCCAGCAGGCGCTGGCCAAGCTGATGAAGGGGCGCACCACGCTGGTGATCGCGCATCGTCTCTCGACCATCCGCGAGGCCGACCTGATCGTGGTGATGGACGAGGGCAGGATCGTCGAGACCGGCAGCCATGACGACCTGCTGACGCGGGACGGCGCCTATGCACGGCTGTACCGCATGCAGTTCGTCGAAGGCTGAGACGGCGCGTCAACGGCCTTTCGCTGCCGCCAGAATGTCATCGACGCGGCGCTGGGAGGCGAGGGCCTCTTCGCCGGTCACCACCGGATCAGGCGTCCACGGCAGGATCGGCCAGCACGGCGTCGAGATCGGTCGCCGTCGGGAAGGGGAGCTGCCGGGCATAGGCGGATCGGCGAGGCGGAATTCGTGCACGACGCTTGACCCTGCCTGTGGCTGTTTTGCATGGCGTCTGCGCGGCAGGGTTGTCACGCCTTCGCCGAGAGCAGGGAGGCTATCGCGTGGCTGAGCAGGGGCGAGGCCGCCCCGTGGACCTCGTAGAGATGGCCGGATTCGACGCCGAGAAGCTCCGGCATGGCAAAGCCGTCCATCGTTCCCTCCTCCCGAAACAGCGTGACGAGCCGCGCCCAGAGCTGTGCGTTTCTGACGAAGGGCCCGCTGACGGCGATCCTGGCCGGGAACAGGATGCGGCAGGCATTGGCGAGGGAGCGCGCCAGCAGGCGCGCCGCGGCCTCGATCTCGGGCAGGGAGAGCAGGTCGAGGGCGGCGAGCTGGCCGGTCAACCGGGTCTCGTTCTCGTCGAGATCGGGCCAGTGACGCCGCAGGACCGGGAGCAGCGCCCAGAGCGCGGCGCCGGTCTCGAGGCAGCCGGTGTTGCCGCAGCCGCAGGGCTTCTCGCCCAGTGCGGCCAGGCGCCAATGGCCGATCTCGCCGAAGGAGCCGGTCGGTGCATAGGGCTCGCCGTCCTGCGCATAGGCGAGGCCGATCCCCCAGCCCCAATGCAGCAGCATGGTCCCGCCCGCGAAGCCGTCCGCGGCGCGGATCGCGCGGGCGCGCAGCTCGGCGTCGAGATTGCGGCAGATGGCGACCGGGCCGGCGATCGGCTCGATGAGGGCGCGAATGTCCAGCCCGCGCATCTTCGGCCAGCGGGAGGCGAGCAGCCACTGCCCCAGCCGCAGGTCGATCAGGCCGGAGAGCGAGACGGCGGTGCCGGCATGGCTCATGCCCGGCGGCATCGCGGCGAGAAGCTCCTCCGCGAGCGCCGCCATGGCGGCGGCGAGCTCGGCATTGCCGGCCTGCTCCGGCATCGCCCGGCGACGCTCGACCACCAGATGGCCGGAGAGATCGACCAGGGCTCCCGCGAGCGACCTGCTGGAGACGTAGATGACCGATGCGCCGATGCGCCGCGTGTTCGCGATCAGCACCGATGCCGGGCGGCCCCGGCCGGCCGAGGCCCCGGAGGTCTCGATCAGAAGCCGATGCTCCAGAAGCTCCGCCACCACCCGCGAGGTCGAGGTCGAGCGCAGACCGAGCCGGCGGCTGATTTCGGCGCGGGAATTCACCTGCCCGTCCAGCACAAGTCCGTAAGCCCGGCGGCAATCACGCGTATGGGCCGACACGAGGTCAGGTTCAATCGTCACCAGGCTCATGGGGCCTCCCTGCGGCGGCTGCGATATATTCGAAACGCGTGCGTTCAAAATTCTTCTTGCGGCCGATCTCACCGCACGTAAGATCATCAGAATAATATTGAATTTTTAAGTTCGTCAAAGGTTCGAAATTCGATGATCGAAACGCATGTCATGGCCGACAAGGGAGAGCTGGGCCGCCAGGCGGCCGCTCGGGGCGCCGCGGCGATCCGGGAGGCGCTGGCGCGGGACGGCGAGGCTTCGATCATCGTCGCGACCGGGGCGAGCCAGTTCGAGATGCTCGGCCATCTCGTCGCCGCCGAAGGCATCGACTGGTCGAAGGTGACGGCCTTCCATCTCGACGAGTATGTCGGCCTGTCCGAGAGCCATCCGGCCAGCTTCCGGCGCTATCTGCGCGAGCGCTTCCTGGCGCCGCTCGGCAATCGGCCGAGCTTCGTGCCCGTCGATGGCGAGGGCGATCCGCAGGCCGCGGCCAAGGCGCTCGGCGAGCGGATCGCCGGGCGGCGCATCTGCGTCTGCTTTGCCGGCATCGGAGAGAACTGCCATCTCGCCTTCAACGACCCGCCGGCGGATTTCGAGAGCGAGGCGCCCTATCTGGTGGTGACGCTGGACGAGGCCTGCCGCCGCCAGCAGCTCGGCGAGGGCTGGTTCCCGGATCTCGACGCGGTGCCGCAGCAGGCGATCTCGATGAGCGTCCGGCAGATCCTCAAGAGCGAGCTGATCGTGCTGTCGGTCTCCGATACCCGCAAGGCCCAGGCGGTCAAGGCTGCGCTGGAAGGCCCGGTGAGCGATCTCGCCCCGGCCTCGATCCTCCAGACCCATCCGAACACGGTGATGTTCATGGACGAGGCCGCGGCCTCGCAGCTCGGCCGGGAGGCCTGAACGGTGAAGACGCCCGGCCTTGTCGATCTGCAGGTGAACGGCTTCGCCGGGGTGGACTTCAACTCCGGGGCCGTGACGGCGGATGCGCTCGACCGGGCGCTGGAGGCGATGCTGGCGACGGGCGTGACCGCCTGCCTGCCGACGCTGATCACGGCGCATCCGCACGAGCTGGAGGCGCGCTTCGCGGCGCTGGACCGGGCCGTGGCGGAAAGCCGGCTCGGCCCCTCGATGTGTCCCGGCTATCATCTGGAAGGGCCGTTTCTCAACCCGGCGCCGGGCTATGCCGGCTGCCACCCAGCGGAGGCCATGGTCGCGGCCGATGCAGGGCTGGTCGCGCGGCTCGAGAGCCGGCTGGTGCGGCCGATCCTCATGGTGACAGTCGCGCCGGAGAGGGAAGGCGGCATCGCGGCGGTCGCGGCCCTGGCGAAGGCCGGAAAGGTCGTGGCGATCGGCCATTCCGCCGCCGATTTCGATGTCGTCGCGAAGGCTGCGGATGCGGGGGCGACGCTGTCCACGCATCTCGGCAACGGCCTGCCCCAGCAGATGCACAAGCTCGCCAATACCCTGTTTGCCCAGCTCGGCGAGGACCGGCTGATGGCGGGCTTCATCGCGGACGGCATCCATATCGACCGCAGGGCGCTCAAGAGCCTGATCCGGGCCAAGGGGTTCGAGCGGTCGATCCTGGTCACGGATGCGGTGGTCGCCGCCGGGGCGGTCCCGGGGCGGTACGATTTCGCCGGCATGCCGATCGACCTCGCCGCGGACGGTTCGGTGCGCCAGCCGGGCGGCGCCTCGCTCGCCGGTTCGGCGCTGAAGCTGGACGACGCGGTCCGCAACATCGTCGCCTGGGGCATCGCGTCTTTCGAGGAGGCGGTCGCGATGGCCTCGATCCATGCGCTGGCAGCACTGGTGCCGGCGCTGACGGCGGCCGGCATCGCGCTGCTGGAAAGCGAGCTGACCTGGTCGGACGATTTGCGCGTCGAGCGCGTCCGCCTCGGCGCGATCCTGCGCGATTACACGGCCGGACAGGCCGCCTGAACCACCGATCAACACAAGGGGAGACAGATGAGCACATTCTCGAAGGGACTCGACCGCCGGACAGTGCTGGGCGGGCTTGGTGCATTGGCGAGCGGCGCAGGTGGCGCCTTCGCCGCCGCGCCGCCACTGCCGACATCGCCGGTCGGCATCAACATCATCGATGTCGGCGGGGCGCTGGCCTTGATGCAGCAGGCCTTCGACGATTACCGCAGCGCCAACCCCAAGCTCGTCTCGCGCATCACCTATGTGAAGGCGCCCGCCCCCGAACTGGCGAGCAAGATCAAGGCGCAGCAGGATGCCGGCCGCTCCGATCTCGATCTGGTGCTGACCGGCTCCGACGGGCTCGCGGCCGGGCTGGAGCAGAATCTCTGGCTCAAGATCTTCCCCGATTTCGCCGACAAGTTCCCGAAGATCGAGGAGAATTACGAGCCGGCGGCGCTCAACCTGCACAAGGTGCAGGGCGCCGGCTTCGGCACGGTGGTGAACTACTATCCCTCCGGCCCGCTGCTCGAATACATGCCCGAGCGGGTGAAGCAGGTTCCGACCACGGCCGAGGAGCTTCTCGCCTGGGCCAAGGCCAACCCCAACAAATTCATGTATGCGCGCCCGACCAATTCCGGTCCCGGCCGCACCTTCATGATGGGGCTGCCCTATATCCTCGGCGACAAGGACCCGCAGGACCCCGTCAATGGCTGGGACAAGACCTGGGCCTATCTGCAGGAGATCGGCGACTACATCGAATACTACCCGGCGGGCACCGGCGCGACGATGAAGGAGTTCGGCGACGGCTCGCGCGACATCATCATCTCGACCACGGGCTGGGACATCAACCCGCGGGCGCTCGGCATCGTGCCCAAGGAAGCGAAGATCCAGACGCTGAAGGGCTTCCACTGGGTCTCGGACGCCTTCTTCATGTGCGTCCCGAAGGGCATTCCGAACGATCGCCTCGCCGTCGTGCTGGACATCATGGCGCATGTTCTGACGCCGAAGATGCAGGCCTATTCCTATGACGAGGGCTATCTCTACCCAGGCCCGGCGGTGAAGAACGTGCCGCTGTCCCTGGCGCCCAAGCGCAGCCAGGAGGTCGTCGCCGAGTTCGGCCGGCCGGAATATGCCGACCTCATCGCCAAGAACCCGATCGAACTGCCGCTGAAGCCCGACAGGATGGTCGTGGCCTTCCGCAAATGGGACGAGCTTGTGGGCGCGAAGCGCAAGCGCTGAGCACACAGCTTCCGTTGCCAGAGGCCGGCGTTCCCACGCCGGCCTTTTCGTCGATTGCTCCCGCTCCGGCGCTTCAGACGGAAAGATACTGGGCGCGCAGCGCCGCGTCGGCCTTCAGCGCCGCCATCGTGCCGTCGAAGCGGATCTCGCCCTTCTCGATGATCGCGGCCCGGTCGGCGACGCTGCCGGCGAAATGCAGGTTCTGCTCGGAGAGCAGGATCGAGAGCCCCTCGCCCTTCAGCGCCAGGATGGTGCGCGCCATCGCCTGGACGATCACCGGCGCGAGGCCCTCCGACGGCTCGTCGAGCAGGAGCAGGCGCGGGTTGCCCATCAGCGTGCGGGCGATGGTGAGCATCTGCTGCTCGCCGCCGGACATCGCGCCGCCCGGCCGGTCGCGCATCGCCGCGAGATTGGGAAAGAGCGCAAAGAGCCGCTCGGGCGTCCAATGCGGCGCACCCTGGCGCGGCGGGCGCTGGCCGACGCTGAGGTTCTCCATCACCGTCAGCTCCGAGAAGACGCGCCGATCCTCGGGGACATAGCCGATGCCGAGCCGGGCGATCTCGAAGGCTTCCCGCCCGTCGATCCGCCGGCCGTCGAAGCGGATCGTGCCGCCCGATGGCGGGACGAGGCCCATCACGGCCTTCATGGTGGTCGACTTGCCGGCACCGTTGCGTCCCATCAGGGCCAGCACCTCGCCGCGCCCGACCGACAGGCTGATGCCGCGCAGGATCTGAGCCTGGCCGTAACGGGCATCCAGGCCGGAGATGTCGAGCAGGGGCTCCATCACGCGCCCTCCGCCCCGTCGTCTGTGCCGAGATAGACGGCGCGAACGCCGGCATCGTTCCGCACGGCGTGTGGCGGGCCATCGGCGATCAGCCGGCCGCGATCGAGCACGAGCACCCGGTCGGCATGGGCGAAGACCACGTCCATGTCGTGCTCGGTGAAGAGCACCGCGATCGCCTCGGCCTTCGCGATCCGCGCCACCAGTGCCATCAGCGCGATGCGCTCCTGCGGCGCCATGCCGGCGGTCGGCTCGTCCATCAGCAGCAGCCGCGGCCCGTTGGCGAGCGCGATGGCGAGCTCGACGCGCTTGAGGTCGCCATAGGCCAGGATGCCGCAGGCGCGCCCGGCCTGCTCCAGCATTCCGACCTGCGCCAGCAGGGCCTCGGCCGCGGCGACATGGCGCGCGCGCGCCGGAGCGAGCGGGTTCCACGCTCCGCCGGCCTGCGAGATCAGCGCCATCTGGACATTCTCGCGCACGCTCATCGAGGCGAAAGTGGCGGTGATCTGGAAGGTGCGGCCGACACCGCGGCGCCAGATCTCGCGCGGCTTCGCTCCCGCGATGGATCGGCCCAGAAGCGTCACCGCGCCTGAATCGGGCGCGAGCTGGCCGCCCAGCATGTTGAAGCAGGTGGATTTTCCGGCGCCGTTCGGCCCGATCAGGGCCAGCATCTCGCCCGCCGCGACATCGAAGGAGACGCCCTGTACGGCCCGGACGCCGCCGAAGGATTTGGCGAGCTCGCGCACGCTCAGGACGGGCTCGATTCCGCTCATCGCGCCGGATCCCCAGCGTCCCGTCGGTCGCGCCAGGCGAGGAAGCCGCCGACCAGCCCGCGCGGGAACAGGCTGACGAGCAGCACGATGGCAAGGCCGAGCGTGAAGCGCCAATAGGGCGTCAGCTTCACCAGCTGCTCGCTCAGGCCGATATAGGCGAAGGCGCCGACGACCGGGCCGGAGACGGTCTGCACGCCGCCGAGCAGGACCATCAGCAGCGCGTCGACCGAGCGCGGGATCGCCAGATAGGTCGGGAAGACCGAGCCCTTGGAAAAGGCGAAGAGGGCGCCCGCGATGCCGGCCGCGAAGGCGGCGATGGCGAAGGCGGCCCACTGCACCCGCATCACGTCGATGCCGATGGCCTCCGCCCGCAGCGGGCTGTCGCGGCCGGCGCGCAGCGCGTAGCCGAGGGGGGAGAAGACGAGGCGGCGCAGCAGAAGGACGCTTGCCGCGCAGATCGCGAGCGTCAGATAGAAGAAAACGGCCTTCGGCACGGCCCAGGCGGAGGGCCAGACACCGAGGATGCCGTTGTCGCCGCCGGTGAGTTCGACCCATTGGAAGGCGGTCGCCCAGGCGATCTGCGCGAAGGCGAGGGTCAGCATCGCCATATAGACGCCGGAGAGCCGCACGCAGAACCAGCCGAAGACGATCCCCGCAATGCCCGCGAGGAACGGGGCCAGCAGCAGCGCCGGCTCCATCGGCGCGCCGAGCCACTTGACCGCGAGCGCCGCGCCATAGGCGCCCAGCCCGAAATACGCCGCGTGGCCGAAGGAGGCCATTCCGCCCGGCCCCATCATGACATGCAGGGATGCGGCGAAGAGCGCGAAGATGACCAGCTCGGTCAGGGTGAGCAGCCAGGCATCGGAGACGGCGAGCGGGGCCGCCGCCAGCAGGAGCAGGGCGGCGAGGCCGGCGAGCTTCGCCCCCGGGGTCGCCGGTGTCAGCAGCGGCTCGATGCCGGCCGCGCCGGGCAGGGTGGCGGCGGGCTTTCGCCCCATCAGCCCGTAGGGCTTTACGATCAGGACGACGGCCATCACCAGGAAGACGAGCACCAGCGTGATCTTGGGAAAGATCAGGATGCCGAAGGCGTGGAGCACGCCGATCAGCACCGCGGCGAGATAGGCTCCGCCCACGCTGCCGAGCCCGCCGACCACCACAACGACGAAGACCTCGGCGATGGTCGACAGGTCCATGTGCAGGGTCACCGCCTCGCGCGGCAGCTGGAGCGCGCCGCCGAGCCCCGCGAGCGCCG
Source organism: Allobosea sp. TND4EK4 (assembly GCF_900156025.1). Taxonomy (GTDB): domain Bacteria; phylum Pseudomonadota; class Alphaproteobacteria; order Rhizobiales; family Beijerinckiaceae; genus Allobosea. Next base: position 2,228 of record NZ_FTMO01000016.1, on the reverse strand, counting down.
CGCCGAAACCGAAGACCGAGGTAAAGAGCAGGCGCTGGTCGACGCCGAGCGCGCCGACCATCTCGCGGTCCTGCGTCGCGGCACGCACCAGCGTGCCCCAGCGCGTCCGGCGGAACAGGAACCAGAGCAGGCCGAGGACGAGCGGGCCGACGGCGATCAGGAACAGCTCGTAGCTCGGGAACCGGCTGTCCAGGATCATGACGAAGCTCTTGAAGCCCGGCGCGCGGGGGCCGAGCCTGTCCTCCGGACCCCACACAGCGAGCGCGATGTCCTGCACCATCAGCACCACGCCGAAGGTGGCGAGCAGCTGGAAGAGCTCGGGCGCCTGGTAGATGCGCCGCAGGATGACGACCTCGATCACGATGCCGATCAGGCCGACGAGGAAGGCGGCCAGCAGGATGCCACCCCAGAAGCCGAGCGGGCTCGCCGGCCCGAAGGCGCCGACCAGCGTGACCGCGAGATAGGCGCCCAGCATGTAGAGCGAGCCGTGGGCGAAATTCACGATCCGCGTGACGCCGAAGATGATCGACAGCCCGGACGCGACAAGGAACAGCGAGGAGGCGGAGGCCATCCCGTTCAGCATCTGCGTCAGGATGAGGTCGAGCATTGGGCTTGGCCGGGCCGTCCTTCCGGAACCGGCGCGTCAGCCGGCCGGGCGCAGCGTCTTCACGACGTCGTCGGGCGGCAGGTACTTCGCCCCGTCGGCATAGCGCCAATCGACCATCACGCCCTTGCCGTCCTTCAGCGCCGTCCTGCCGACATAGGCGCCGACCGTCGACTGGTGGTCGATGGCGCGATATTCGGCCGGACCGAAGACGGAGGTGAACTTCAGCCCGCTGAAGGCCTCGACCAGCTTTTCGGTCTCGGTCGACTGGGCCCTTGCCACGGCCGCCGCGATCGACTGCATGGTGCTGTAGCCGACCACCGAGCCGAGGCGGGGATAGTCGTTGTACTTCGCCCTGTAGGCGTCGGCGAAGGCGGTGTGCTCCGGCGTCCTGATGTCGGCATGGGGGTATCCGGTGACGATCCAGCCGACGGGGGCTTCGGCCCCGAGCGGATCGAGATATTCCGGCTCGCCCGTCAGCATCGAGACGACGGCGCGGCCCTCGAACAGCCCACGCGTATTGCCCTGGCGCACGAAATTGCTGAGGTCTCCGGCGAAGGTGACGTTGAAGATGGCGTCGGGCTTGGCCGCCTCCAGCGCCTGCACGGTGGCACCGGCGTCGATCCGGCCGAGAGCGGGAAACTGCTCGGCCACGAATTCCACATCGGGCTTGGCCTTCTTCAGCAGCTCCTTGAACCACTTCACCGCAGACTGGCCGTATTCGTAGTTCGGCGCGATCACCGCCCATTTCCTGGCCGGGAGCTTGGCGGCTTCCTCGACCAGCATCGCGGCCTGCATGTAGGTGGAGGGGCGCAGGCGGAAGGTGTAGCGGTTGCCCTTCGACCAGACGAGCGCGTCGGTCAGCGGCTCGGAGGCCGCGTAGAGACGCTTGTTCTGCAGCGCGAAATCGGCGAGCGCCAGACCGATATTGGAAAGATAGCCACCGGCGATCAGGTCGACCTTCTCGGCGTTCACGAGGTCGCCGGCATGACGCACCGCGTCCTCCGGCTTGCCGCCATCGTCACGGAAGATCGTCTCGAAGCGGCGTCCGCCCGCCGCATTGGCCTGCTCCTGTGCCAGCTCCCAGCCCTGGCGATAGGGCTTCAGGAAGGCGGGCTGTGCGGTATAGCTGTTGACTTCGCCGATGCGGACGACGCCTCCGCCCTGGGCGCGGACGAGGGCGGGCGCGGCCAGAGTCGCGGCTCCGGCGGAAGCGGCCGCCAGAAAGCGCCTGCGGTCGATGGTCATGGCGAAATCCTCGTCAGACGCCGTCAGCCGTCCCCTCCTGGCATCGTCGACGGCGGATCGGACGATGCGGCTTCGATGATCTTTGCGAGGGGCGAGTGCTCCGCAATCAATTGCGTGATTACGACTTTCGTCGTGGCGGCTGCGCTTGTCAATCAAGGCCGGCGGAGGGTGGGGAACAGACGGCTCGGCAGGCGCGGGCGACACACCCGGCTTGCACCCTTGCGCATTTCGCTGCGGTGCAAAATCGCGTAGAAGGCCGCCCGAATGCGAACAAGCCGCCTGGAACAGCGATGAGCAATTTCTACGAGGAGCGGGTTCTGAGCGTCCATCACTGGACGGACACGCTGTTCAGTTTCACGACGACGCGGGACGCCTC
>NZ_FTMO01000040.1 GCF_900156025.1 Allobosea sp. TND4EK4 | reverse complement strand
CGCTTGGCATAGACGACCCAGTCGGCGCGCCGCAGCGGTGCCAGCAGGGCGGCGAAGGCATCAGCTTCGGCGAGCGCAGCGAGATCGCCATGGAATAGTGGAAACAGGTGACCATTTCTCCACCGATCGTACGACGACGTACGCAGAGTGATCCAGTTCACGGCCGGATGGTTTTTTTGGTCGACCTGGGGGATGCCTATGCCTGAGATCGACGTTCTGGCGAGTGATCGCTATCGCCTGCTTATCGATGCCATCACCGACTACGCGATCTACATGCTGGATCCGACAGGGATCATCGTCAGCTGGAATCCAGGGGCAGAACGGTTCAAAGGCTACCGCACCGACGAGATTATCGGGCAGCACTTTTCCCGCTTTTACACGGAAGAAGATCGCGCCGTTGACCTGCCGAGCCGGGCCCTCGACATAGCCCGGTGCGAAGGACGGTTCGAAAACGAGGGCTGGCGCGTGCGCAAGGACGGTTGCCGGTTCTGGGCCCATGTCATCATCGATGCCGTCGTGGACACCGACACTGGCGACCTGGTTGGATTCGCGAAGATCACCCGGGATCTGACCGAGCGAAAGCAGGCGGAACTGGAGCTTCAGACAGCCCGTGAGGCGCTCTATCAGTCTCAGAAAATGGAGTCGCTGGGCCAGCTGACGGGCGGCGTCGCGCACGACTTCAACAACCTACTCAATGCCGTCATCGGCAGCCTGGAGTTGCTCAGGAAGGAGCAGCCGCCGGAGAGGCGCGAAAGGCTGATCGAGAACGCGCTTGCTGCAGCCAGACGCGGTGTTGTCCTGACCCAGAGGATGCTGGCATTCGCGCGCAAGCAGGAGCTGAAAGCCGTCGCCGTGGACATCTACCAGTTGGTCGCGGGTATGGACGACCTCATGAGGCGTAGCCTCGGCCCCTCGATCGAGATCGAGTCGGCTTTTCCAGTCGGGCTCTCACCCGCTCTCGCCGACCCTCATCAACTCGAACTGGCGATCTTGAACCTTGTCGTCAACGCGCGGGACGCGATGCCCGATGGCGGTCGCATTAGCATAAACGCACGGAACGCCGCGCAAAGCGAGGTCGCGGCGGCCGGCCTCAAAAAGCCGGGCTATGTCCAGATCACTGTCGTGGACCAAGGCACCGGTATGGATGCGAACACCTTGGTCAAGGCATCGGAGCCGTTCTTCACGACGAAGGGCATCGGCAAGGGCACCGGCCTCGGGCTTTCCATGGTGTCGGGTATGGCCGAACAACTTGACGGACGTCTGGAGTTGAACAGTGCCCCTGGACAGGGGACGAAGGCGACGATCTGGCTACCCGTAGCTGGGCAGACGCGTGAGGCCGGGGGAGTGGCTGGCGCAGCTGTGTTTGAGCCTGCCCCTGTGAAGCCGTTGAAGGTCTTGGCTGTCGACGACGACGCGCTGGTTCTTCTGAATACCGCAGCCCTTCTGGAGGATCTCGGTCACACGGTCGTGGGAGCTCACTCAGCACAAGAGGCTCTTCGCAAACTTGAAGAGGAGCCCGCGTTCGAGCTGCTCATCACCGATCATGCAATGCCGCATATCACGGGCAGCCAGCTGATCGAGGACGTGCTCAAGCGGTGGCCCACAATGCCTGTTATCATCGCGAGCGGATATGCCGAGCTGCCGACCGATACGAGCAGCCGCTTCGTTCGGCTCGCCAAGCCTTTCGGCCAAGCGCAGCTTCGTTTGGCGATCGCAGACGCCCTCCGGAGGCACTGAGGCCTGGCCGCACCTCGCATCATCTAGAGCGGAACCCGACCTGACTGAATCGGGAGGGATTCCCAAATCAAGGGTGAAGTGATTCACACTGTCTGCCGGATGGAGGCCGGCAGGCATGTCGAGAGCGCTGTCGGTCGATCTTCGGGTTCGGGTTCTTGGAGCTGTGGCGGCTGGTGCTACGCATCGCGAGGCGGCCGAGCGTTTCGGCGTGAGCGCGGCTAGCGTGAGCCGCTGGCGCAAGCGTGAGCGCGATCAAGGCGATCCGCGGCCCGGGCGGCTTGGTGGCGCTCGGCGTTCGGATCGGATCGAGGCGCACCATGACGCGGTGATGGCGGCGCTTGGTCCAGGCCGGGACGCCACCATCGAAGAAGTTCGCGCGAGCCTGGCGCGGCAGGGTCTCGCCTTCGGCTTCGGCACGATCCAGCGCTTCTTCGCCCGGCACGCCATTACGCGCAAAAAAAGACCGCGCACGCCACCGAGCAGGACCGCCCCGACGTCCTGACCCGGCGTGAAGAGTGGTTCGAGGATCAGCTCGACCTCGATCCCGACCGCCTAGCGTTCATCGAGGAGACCTGGGCATCCAACAACATGGCTCGCCGCCACGGGGCGCTGCCGGCGCGGCGAGCGGCTTCGGGTCGGCGTGCCGCATGGCCACTGGAAGACGACGACCTTCGTAGGTGCGCTGACCCTTCGCGGCTTCATCGCTCCGTGGGTGCTCGACGGCACGATCAACCGCGACGCCTTCGAGACCTATGTCCAAAAAGGTCTTGGTCCCAGAACTGCGCCCCGGCGACATCGTCGTCATGGACACCCTGTCGAGCCACAAGGGGCCGCGCGTGCGTGAGATGATCGAGGCGGGCGGCGCGAACCTGCGCTACCTCCCGCCCTACAGTCCCGACTTCAACCCCATCGAGAACGCCTTCGCCAAGCTCAAGGCGCTGCTAAGAAAGGCCGCCGAGCGAACCCTCGGCGGCCTCTGGGACACCATCGGCCGCATCATCGACCTCTTCCCGCCAGCCGAGTGCGCCAACTACTTCAGCGCGGCAGGGTACGACGCAACCTGATGGGATTCCGCTCTAGTTGATCGGGGTTCCGTCGAAGGCGAAGTCGGCGACATCCTTGGCGAGCGGCAGCTTGGCGATGGTGATCTGATACTTGATCGAACGGGCCTGCTTCTCGGCGATCTCGGCAGCGAGGAGGTCGCCGACGACGCGCTGCGGCTCGTGCTGGCGCTTCACCGCCGAGGCGATGATCTCGTCGAAGGCGGCCTTCATGCCATAGAGCTTGAGCTCGCCCATGGTGGCGAGAATCTCCGAGCGTTCCATCACACGGCTCTCCTGAGGCTGTCGTAGCGGGCACAATCGGCGGCGGGCTCATGGTGCAGGCGCAAGGCATCGGGCGTCATGATCGTGATCGCTGCCGCCGGCTCGCGGCGCCGGGTCAGGATGTTGATGATCACGTCGGCGGAGTGGACGCCTTGCCGCAGAGCGTCCGCGCAGGCGGCTTCGACGGCGGACAATCCGTCACTCAGCACCGCGGTGAGGATCTCGACCATCTGCCTGTCGCCGTCTTGAACGGCCGCGAGCTTGCGCCGGACCCGGTCGATCGCACCGGGCAAGACCCAGTCCTTGAAGGGCGCGCCGTTGCGCAGGGCGCCCGGCTTGCGAGCCAGTACCGGGACATAGTGCCAGGGATCATAGATGGTCTGGTCGCGCCCATAGCAGCGGGGATGCTCGCCGACGACACGCCCGTCCTGGCGCAACTCGATCCGATCGGAATATGCGCGGATCTCGACGGGGCGCCCGACCGCACCCGCAATAGCGCCTTACCGGCGCTTGCACACCGTCGGACGACGGGTTGCGGGTGGTCGGAATCTGGGAACAGTGAGACGGCGGGCGGGCCTCTCGGTGATGACACCTGGGTTGATACCGACGTGGTAATCCCGAGATGCCGCCCATCACTCATCCTGATATCCGCACGGCGCTTTCAGCGTTCCGGCCCGCCCCTACGGCGGGTCGGGCTGCGGTGAACGGCGCGGCGGCTGGCCGGAGGCGGAGCCTCAGGCCTGAGGACGTCGCGCTGGCGATTGCGGTGGATCCGCATCCGGGTGTGCTGGGTGCGAGCTTTCTCGGACATGACCTTCTGACGGATCGCCCGCTCGCGGAAGAAGGTCCGGGTCTCGTCCTGAACCTCCCGATCCATCTCGACGCGCTCCAGCTTAGCCTCTCGATCGGCCGCGAACCTCAAGCGCCTCGCGCTGTGGAAGGTCGGCAGCGCGCCGATCACAACGCCTGCCGCGGCGAGGGCCGGGATCAACCCCGCACCGGCCGCTATGACGCCGACCGTCACGAGGTAGAACGCGGCTTTACGAACCTCGCGGCCAGCGAACAGCTTGGCGGCGATGAAGGCGCGGTTAACGCGGGCGCGGCGGACGCGATCGCGCTGCCGGTAATGCTCCCTCACACGGCCTTGCCGTATCCGCAAATCCTCCTTCTCTTCCGCCGACAGGCGGGCTGCGAGCCGGGCTCGCCCCTTCCTCGCCTTTGCGGCCTCAGCGTGCTCGCCGTCAGTATCCATCTCGGCGATCAGGTGATCGAACTCGTTGAGCAGGACGTTCGCGCTACGCTGGGGAGCCTCCTTCCGCAACTGGGCTTTCACCTCCCCAACAGGCGGCAGTACTCCGATGCTGGCGCCGATCGCGACTTCGCGAAACTTCGGCGCGTCGCCATGAAGGCGAAGGCGATTAAGATGACGGGTCAGGCTTGTCGTCTTCAGACTTTCGGTATCGATGAGCTGAACGATCGGGGCGCCGGCAATACGCTTGTCGCCTGCGGCGAGCCGAAAGCCCATGCTCCCGAGCTCGCCTCGCAGGCGCGAGAGATCGCCGGTGGCCTGACGCCACGCTTGGCGCAGGCGGGCATCGATCAGCGCTGTGTCGGAGCCGAGCCGCTTGTTCTGCCGGATGTCGGCCTTGGACTGGCGAAGGCCCCTCTCAGCGACCGGACCTTGCGCAGCGCGCTCGGCCAGGTCGAGCAAGCCGCGCTTGCGCAGCAGCTCGACCGTACGGGCGACGCGTGTGCTCGGCTGGAGCGGCTCGCCGAGCTCGAGTTCGAGCCGGCGTGCGAGCATCTCGTCGCGGTCACCGGACCGCACGAAGCGCAGCGCCTTTCCATCGGCCTCGGAGGCCATCGAGAACACCACGTGGAAATGGTGTGCGCGCTCACCCTTCCGGTGCTCGACCACCAGGCGCGCGCTGCCTTCCGGGACGTTGTACTCCTCCTCGATCGTTCGAAGGACATGATTGAGCTCGTCCGCATTGAGCATGCGCTCGGGCGACATAACGATGTGAGCAACGTCGCGCTTCATGCGGCGCACCCGGCGAGCGGGCTCCGCCAGCATTCGCAGCGCGAGCGTTACGTCGTTCGAGACGTCCCGGCTCAGATCGGTCCGGACCGTAACGCGCTCGTTCGAGCCTCGGCCGGTGTCCATGAGGTGCCGGCCGAGGCCGCCGAGGCGGCGCGGTATCGTTTCGATATACATCACGCATCTTCGTCGATGCGCAGCAGGTCGAGGATGCGGCTGACGAGCGACTCCAATGCCGCGCGCATCGCTGCGATGTCCGCCGCGACCTGTGCCGCCGAGCCGGTCGTATTCGCGATCTTGGCGATCTGGTTGATGTTGCGGCCCTGCGGCTTCAACTCGTCCAGGATCGCGTGCAGCTGGGCGGCGTTGGCTGCGGCGCGCCGAACCTTCGGTGCCTGCATCTGCGACCCCAGCGCCTTCAGCACCACGGTGCGGACCCAGGTGCCCGGCGACACGCCGGCGGCTTCCGCCGCCGTAACCAACATGCCATGCGTCTGCCCGTCTACCCTGAAGGCCACGGCGTGGGGAAAGCGGTTCTTCTCGGACATCTCGATCTCCTGTGATCTCGGCGAAGCCGGCGCCGTCAGGCGCACCCGGCTTGGCCGGGTCGGGGGTCCACGGGCGGCGGCAGCCCCCTGGCAAGGAATCCATGTCTCGGCGCGGCCGAGTAAACATGGGACGAACTTGCCCTATGATGAATTCAAATATCCTCGTGATCAAATTGTAATTCGAATACGCGCGATAATATCGCGATACGTATCAGATTATATCAAATCTATATCAGATACATAATCGAGCAAGGTCATTACATCATAATTACAATTACCATCAAATGCGAATCCATGAGATCGTCAAAACCTGAGTGAGGACGCCATGTCTGACGAGAACGACGAAGTTACCGAGGGAAGCATGGACGCGATCCGGGCCGCCCTGGCCAAGGAGGCGCATGACATCGCGGACAGCCGGACCTTCAAGCCGGCCTATGTCTGGCAGGTCGTCGCCGCAGCTCTGCCCGAGATCGATCGCATCGTCACGGCGAGCAAGGGGCGCGGCAAGGCCGGTGCCAGCAAGGCTGTCTTCGACGGCATCGCTGAGAAGCTGCGGCGAGCCTCTGGCTTCGACGACATCTCGGGCGAGTCCGTCCGGCAATATCGGTCGCGCATCCTGTGCGGCGACTACGACGCCAAGCTAGCGGCAATCGGCTTCCGGCGGATTGGCAACCGGATCGAGGCCATTGCGGATCTGCCGCAGGTCGAGGATCTGCCCCGGAACAATACGTCTGCGGCGACCGGAGAGGCGCGCGCGAGCCTCACTCAACGCAAGGCGCCGGAGCGTGCCGTGATGCGCTCCAAACCTGATGACACCTCGGATGACGCCACGCCGACGCGGCTGCGGTGACGTCTCCCTTCTTCAACCAGCCGTCGAGGAGAGCCTTCATGTCCAGCAACACCAGCAAGAAGTCGCCGCTGCCCGCGGTCGACCAGGAGACGGCGCGGGTGCCGTCCAATCAGGAGCATCTCCAGCAGAGCCGCGGCACGGTCTTCACCAAGGTCGTCACGCTCGTCCTGGAGAACAAGGGCGGCGTCGGCAAGAGCCGGATCGCCGAGATCCTCTACTATACCCTGACCAACGGCGAGGATCCGTCGAAGAAGGTCTTGGTCGGGGAGACCGACAGCGCCAACCGGACCATGAAGATGGTCGGCGCCTCCGAGTTCATCGACCTCAATCAGGTCGAATGGACCGGCCAGCTCGAATATATCGGCGAGCGGATCGCGGCGGGCGAGTTCGACCATGCCGTGATCGACTGCGGCGCGCGCGACGAGACGCCGATGCGCTCCTTCCTGCCGGAATATGCTCGCTTCCTCGCCGGAATCGGTGTCAGGCTCGTGGTCGTCCGGCCGCTCACGCTGTCGACCTTCGTGCAGAACAACGCCTACCGCTTCGTGACCAAGGTCAAGACCGACGACATGGCGGTGATCGCGGTCCGCAATGCCGGCCAGGGCCGCACGGGCCAGTTCGGGCATTGGCTTGCGAAGCGGGCGCGAGCCGAGATGCTGTCCTGCGGCGTGATTGAGATCGAGATGCAGGACGCTGGCCCGCGCTGGTCGGACGAAGCGGTCGGCTATGGCCTGACCTTCGCTGACATCGCGTTCGGGCGCTTCGGCAAGATCAAGGACGCCGAGGATCGGCAGGACGCTATCGGCGTGTTCGAGCGCCCGGTCCAGCTGTTCCTCGCGCGCTGGCTGCGTGCGCAGGCCCAGTCCTTCGGTGACGCTCTGAACGCTGCGACCGGGAGGGCGTGACGTGGCCAGGGAGGATCTCGACCGGCGGATCCGGGAGCTCGAGGAGAGCGTTCCCAGCTGGGACCGCCTCAGTGAGCCGGGCGATGCCGATCGCGGTCGCCTGGGGCGGCTGGCCTTGCGCCTGTGGCGCGCAGGGTTGCCGCAGATGTTGCTCGGCGCCGCGCTTGCCGTGGGGGTCATCGGCCTGTTGCCGATGACCGGCTACAGCCTCGTCAGTGCCGCAGATGCCCGGTTGGCACGCGTGGTTCGGGGGCATGTCTCTGACGCCGAGCGGATGACGCAGGACGACCTCATCGCCGGCGCCAGCGTCGGCGCGCAGGCGCTGAGCTTCGTCGTCGAGGTGGTGCGCAGTCCCGTTCCCGACAACAACCTGTCATGGCTAGGACGCCTCAGCTTCGATACTCCCGCGCTGGTCCGCGGCGATCGCGTCGCGGCGCTGAAGGATCTCGTTCGCCTGCTCGGCGACTTGCCGGCAGAAGAGCGCCTGGCGCGCCTCGACTGGCTGGTCACGCTCGCGGCCGAGACCACCAATCCGCATTCGGGCCTCGCCCATGGCCTGGAGGCCTTGTCGAAGGCTCCGCTCGAGCTTCGTCGGCAGCTCCTCGCCACCGATGCAGCGACCCTCAAATCCCTTATCCGCTTACTTCAAGATCGAAACGCGGCCGGCCTGACGCTGGCGAGCCTCGACAAGGCCCTGGCGGCCGAGAAGGACAATCTCGATCGCGAGATCTCAAGGCGTCGCGCGGCACTCGACGCTGTCAAGGCGCGTCATGCCGCGGCGGCTGCGATCGGCTCGACCTGTGCCGCCACCTGGCAACGCTTCGAGGCCTGTACGGCCGCGGTTCTGGTTCCGGAGGGCTCCCGGCCGACGAGGCCGCGGCGCGGCGGTTCGCGCGACTGACGGCGCGGCCTTGGCTTCTCGCCGCCGGTGGGAATCTGGGAACGCCGGGACGCGGGGAGGGCTTTTCCGGATCCTGCCCGGTCGAAAGCAACGACACGACGGAACACGACATGACGACACCGGATCACTATCCGCCGGCTGAGGAGCCGAACCGCGACGGCAAGCCGGAGCGCTTCAACGCGACGGACTTCGAGTCCTCCCGTATCCTGCGCGACAAGCTGCTCGGGCTCGGGCGCGAAAAGCCGCTTCCGGACGATCCGCCGACGACGAAGCAGAAGCAGGAGGCGGCGAAGCGCGTCGGGGACGGGGAGTTCGCGCTGTCGCTCGTCGAGGACGATCTCGTTCCGTTCCAGAGCGAGGGCGAGGCCTATGCGGTCTTCTCGGACAAGGGAGCCTCGCGCATCATCGCCCTGCGCTCGCGGGAGTTCGGCGCCCTCATCCGCAGGCGCTTTTTCGCCGAAACGAGCCGCCTCCTCGGCAAGGCGGCCTTCGGCGCGGCTCTCCAGGCCCTGATCGACAAGGCACTGGAAGGCGAGGAGAGGGCGCTTCATCTGCGGACGGCGCCCATCCCCGACGGCATCTGTCTCGATCTCGGTGGCCGCATGCGGCGGGCGGTTACGATTACGCCCGGCGGCTTCGAGGTCACGGCCGCTCCGCCCGCGCTGTTCCGCTCTTCGTCCGGCGCGCTGGTCGAGCCGGCCGCTGCAGGTGACCTCGGTCTTCTGCGCCGTCACCTCAATGTCAGCGACGTCCAATTCCAGCTGATCGTCGCCTGGCTGACATTCTCGATGAGGCCGGCGGGGCCGTATCCGCTCCTGGCGCTCTCGGGTGAGCAGGGCTCAGCCAAGACGACCGCTGCGGCGGTGCTGCGGTATCTGCTGGACGGGCGCCGGACCGGCGGCCGGGCACTGCCGGCGTCGAAGCAGAATCTCGATGTCTCGGCCCGTCTCTCGCACCTGCTATCCTACGATAATGTGTCCTACATCTCACCTGCGATGTCGGATTGCCTGGCGCGCCTGGCTACGGGCGAGGAAGAGGGCCGGCGGCGGCTGTTCACCGATTCCGATGAAGTCGTGTTCGAGGCGATGCGGCCTATCCTGATCAACGGCATCGGCAGCGTCGTCACCCGGCCGGACCTGGTGGACCGGACCATCTTCATCGAGGTGCCGGTCATTCCGAAGAGCCGGCGCCTGACCAAGAAGGCCTTCTGGCAGCGGTTCGAGCAGGACGCGCCCGCGATCATGACCGGGCTTGTCGAGGTGATCGTGCAGGGCCTTCGGCGACTGCCTGACACGGTGCTCGCCGATCTGCCGCGGATGGCGGATTTTGCGGAGTGGGGTTGCGCGATCGAGCGCACCCACTGGTCCGAAGGCTCCTTCATGGAGGCTTACGGCGCCAACATCGAGGCCGGCAACGCCGACATCCTTCAGGTCGACGATCTCGGCATGGCGATCGTCGAGATGATGTCGGAAACCTCTTCGTGGACGGGCACGGCGACGCAGCTCCTCGAACGGCTCGACGGCGATCGGACGAAGCAGCAGAGGCGCCTCCAGCCGCTGCCGCCCAACGGTCAACGCCTCTCGATCGAACTCCAGCGGCTGGCGCCCGTCCTGCGCCGGCGCGGGATCGAGATCGAGCACCGTCTGGCTCCCGACAAGCATCGGACTCGGCTCATCACGCTTTCGGTTGATGCAGGCTGCGTCGAAGAAGAATAGGTCCGTTCGGGCTCACGCGATAGCGCTGACATCCGCTCATTATCCGTGTGCCCTCGCGCCGCGGCTGGCTCGTTCCTTGCCGCGTGAACGCATCCGACCCCGCATGCGCGGGAGAGTGAAGCGAGCCGATGCATTGCGTCCGTTGCGTCCGGTCCGACCCCGTCGGACGCAACGGACGCAGTGTGCATGGCGGTGAGAAAACCATCCAGAGAAGCGCCGGCGGTTATGCGGGCGCGGGCGGCGTAAAAGTCGTCCACTGGATAGGCTGATCCCTTTTGGGGTCGGCGAGGATGTTCGCTGTGGAGGTTTACGCGGCGGTTCGCGATTTCGTTTTCAATCAGAAGCACAGCCGCCGCGAGGCGGCTCGCGTGTTCGGACTGAGCCGCGAGACGATCGCGAAGATGTGCCGGTTCTCGATCCCTCCGGGCTATACGCGCACGAAGCCTGTTGAGAAGCCGAAGCTGGGTCCGCTGCTGCCGGTGATCGATGCGATCCTGGGTGAGGATCGGACCTCGCCGGTGAAGCAGCGTCATACGGCGAAGCGGATCTTCGAGCGGCTTCGGGACGAGCACGGTTTTGCCGGCGGCTACACGGTGGTGAAGGATTACGTGCGGA
>NZ_FTMO01000038.1 GCF_900156025.1 Allobosea sp. TND4EK4 | reverse complement strand
AACGACCGCTGTTCCATCGCAATCCGCCCCGTGCGCCGAGGGGAGATGGAATCATAAAATCAGCAAGCGCGGTAGGTTCTTGCGGGTGTCCAGCTTCTTGAGGCGGGCGTTCTCATCCTCGAGGGTCTTCAGCCGGCGGGCGTCCGACACGTCCATCCCGCCATACTTCGCCTTGAACTTGTAGAAGGTCGCCGAGGAGATGCCGTGCTTGGCTAGCAGACGTCCGCCGTCGCAGCTCCAGCCTCCTGCTCCTTCAGCATCCCGATGATCTGCTCTTCCGTAAATCGTGAGGGGCGCATCGTCCGTCTCCTTGAGTGACGGACTCTACTCAAATCTGGAGGAAGATCAGGGTCTCAGGTCAATATGCCTCACCGGCGAGTGCTAAGCCGCACGACCCAAGATGCAGCTGCGCCCAGCGGGCAGCTACAATAATAGTGGAATTCTAGTTCTGTATCGTGACGGCGCGCAACGCGGCGCATGCGCCGCGCTGCGCGTCGGAGGCGATAATCTACTTCAGGCGCCGACCGAACCTCGGGCCCGATCAGTTGCCCGCGCGATGCCCGGCTCAGTTGGCCACGATCCCCTGATACCTCAATCGTTCCAGAACGCTCATGGCGTGCTTAGACTGCAACTCGCTTGGCAGTTGGCGTGGCATTGAAGCACAGACCCCAAGGATCTGCTGATCCTTCGGAGTAAGTTTCCGGCCACTCACGCCTCGGGCCAAGAGATCTCGCCAAAATTCGGGCCCACGATTCACAACCTCGGACTGGGCGGAGATCCCCTCAATTTCTCGTTTCTTGCTCCGTTCATCGCGCTCGCTGGTGCGGGCAATCTCCTTTAACACTAGGCAGCTGTCGAAGCCCGCATCGTAGTCCAGCTTGCGGCCTTTCAGGCCGTTCCAGCAGGCTTGCTGCTTAGCCCACTCCGACATATTCCGGACGCCAGAGGGGGGATGCGTGATCACGGCATGAGCCTCGGCGGCAGCAAGCAGCAGCGCCCGCTGCAGAGCTTCCGGTAGAGCCTGTCGCCGCCATATCGTGTCGAGATCCAGCATCTGCTTTTCGCCGGTACCATCATTGAAGACCTTGGCCATCGCGTAGGTGACGATGTTCGCGCGATACCCACCTTCATACCAAGGCTGCTTGGGGATCTCTTCTTCGAGTTTGCGGAAGATGATGGCTTTTGCGATCAGTCGACGATACCAGAGCTCATCATATTTCGCGTCGCTCTTCGACCAAGATTCGCCAATCTCCTTCGCAAATTCCGCAAAGTTCTTCTGCGCACCCCGCGAGACAATATGCGGTTGCCCAGCAGCCGAGTTCGCGAATTTGGCGAGATCCGTCTTGCTGAAGAGCTGCGTCTTTGGGAATTGCAGATCGAATTTTCTCTGCTGAGCAGCTGACAATCGACCACGCGCGTTGATGAACTGCCCGCGAGATCGCTCGTAAAACCACTTACTGTCATGCCGCTCCCCCTCTCGTGCCGCGAAGATTACGTCGCGAGAAAATTGCTCCATCCGAATGTGAAATGGGTGATTAGAGAAAAAGTCGGCGGCGTTAACCTTATTCTGTGTATTTGCATATTCGGATATCTTTGGAACTATCTCCTCTGATCGCTCTGCCGGAACGACCGTCAACTTCATTTGCACGAATACCTGTGAAAGCCGATCTTTCGCGGATTTCAGCCCGGCGTGGATCGAACCAGTCGTCTGCGCTCCATTCACGATCTGCAGATTATTGATCGCAGCTATGGCAAGACCCTTATCCGTCTGGACACAGCTGACTTCGTCGGCTGTAGCCGACAGTCCGTTGTTGTACGGAAAGAACAGCTCGGGCTCATCCCGAACGGTCTTCTGAATGCCTTTGTTCGTCTTGGCTCTGGCCTGCAAGAAGGAGCGGACATTGGCCTCCAAGAGACGCGCCCCCCACCTGTCGTAGACGGCTGCCAGCTGTTCGCCAGGCACGATTAGCAGATAGCTTTCAAGCGCTGCCCCGTTCTGCGAGGCCTTCAGGGCGGGAAGCGGGGCGCCAAAGTCGTTTGCGAAGTCGATCAACACGTCCTCGCGCGCTTGACCGGATCGGTCGAACCGTTCGAACCTGGCCAGATCCCACACGGACCAAGTAATTGGGACATCCCCGACTTCTGCCAGCTTCACAGTGTCATCACGACCGATGTAGTGGCGGTTCGAGACGAGAATCAGCTTCACCTTTGTGACCTGAGACCATGTCGTGATGATCAGGTCGGAGATTTGGAAGGCAGGGTTTGCCTCGTTCAGCGAATCGCGGAAAGTTTCGGTCCGGGCCTTATTCAGAAAGCGGATCAAGGGGTTGAGGATCGATTTAACATCACCCTTGCCGAAGGTCTGGACATCGTCGCCGTCGACGAAGTCGCAGACGATCAGGCCAAGCACCCCCTCACTGTCGCGCGGATCGCCTGCATATCCGTCGATCCTGAGCTTCTGGGCACCCTCACCGGCCTGATAATATGCGCGGTCGGCCACCTCGAGTTCGCCGGCTTCAGTCAGTCGCTCAGTGATCCGGTCAAAGAAGGCCTCGACCATCAGGATGCCGCTGGCGTCAGCCTCGCGGCGGATATCAGCCATCAGGTTCTGGTGGTACTCTTCAAGATCCCTCATTGTTGGTCCTCATTAACAAGTCCGGATCGCACGTCGTGCCAATCCGCCCGAAAAGGTGTGCAGGCAGACAGCCCAAGGGTATAGGTGACGCCAGAAAGGCCGAGCGGAACGGGCGCGGCGATCCGCGGGAAGCCTTCAGCAACCGCATGGAAGTCAGGGGAGGAGACAATCCACCGCCACGCCGAATAGTCGTGCAGAGCGTCGTATCCCGCGTCGGCAAGAAGAAGATCCCAATCCATGATAGCTGACGGCTCCGACCGTTCCAGCAGGTCGGTAACCTCGGCCACCTCTTCGGTCAGAGTCTTGCCATGGGGCGGCTGAGCCTTGTCGACGGTGATGACCGCCAGCCACAGGCGACGAGCGGGCACATCGGCCAACTGGTGCTCGTTGCTGATCTTTACGAAGGGCTGGGACGCCCCGCGTCGCGCCTTGACCTCGATGCAGTCAGCTTTGAGCTCGAAATCCTTCGGTGCCCCGGACGGACCGGTCCAGGCGGCGAGGGCAGCCTTCGCCCCGATGGTTGAGATCAGCAGTTTCAGAACCTCGATTTCGCCGATCAGTCCCTTTTGCGCTTCCTCCGACAAGATTTCCTGCTTTCCGCCTCGCAGCAGGTAGTGCCAACGAAAGGTGCGCTGAATCGCCCGTCTCAGGGCCTCGCCTTCGGTTTCGGAAAGCTCGCCCGCCGCGATCACGTCGCGGCACAGAGTTTCGAACAATTCGAGCTGCGCGTTGTCCTTCAGGCGGATGTAGAGGATCGGGCCGTCCGACAGTGTCTGAAATCGAATCTCGAGGTTGCGCAGCTTCGGCAAATCGGGCGTCGGTGTCGGCAGTTCTGTCAGTCGCAAGACCAAGGCAGCATCGGTGCGGGGCATCGCCGCCCAGAACCAGTTCCACCTCGCCGACGCTGAAGCGCGACGAGTATCAACCTTTCCTGCCTCAAGCCCAGACCACGGAGTGTCATTCGGTATCACCGAGTGCCTCCTCCTCGATTTCCTCCTCGCCGAACATCTCGCGCATACGAATCGTATTGACTACGTACTCGACGGTGCCACTCTGAACATTCGATAGTGGGAAGCAGATACTCCAAGCAAGAACTGATTTTGGCAGAAGGTGCTTCAATTTTTCGTCTTCGACGTTTGGTACCACGAAGCGAAGGATCAACAGAGGCCGGCGCCCGAGTACCTCGAGGAAGATCCTTGGTGGAAGCGTCTTGGGGGCGCTCTCTTCCGTGCGGTCGCCGAGGAAAGACTTAATTGCCAAATCGATCTGATCTTTACTTAGGCCTACGCGTTCGTCACCGGGCGAGCCAACCCGTCTGCTGGCTCCGCTAATCGCAAGTACGCCCTGACGCAGATCGTTCTCGCCAACCGATCTGTCGAATCCCTTCATCGCGACCCCTTCGGAGCCAAAGTCGATGGCCTCAGCCTTTTGAGCGCTGGCAAAAAGGACGTCCCAATCCTTGAGCTCATCGCCGGCGCGGGCGTCGATATAGTCACTCATGAGGCGCGGATCCGTCAGAGGATCCGCGGCATCGGCGCGGAAGACGCGAAGAAAATCGCGCACCAGATCGACGGGAACCGAGCTGTAGAGCGTCCCCCTTGATGGGTAATCGGCGGTCAATCCGCTCGCCTTCAACGCCCCAGCAAGCACCTGCCCGGCCTTCTTGTTCCGATCCAGCTGACCCTGGTCCGCGCGGATGCGCGTCGTCTCAATCAATCTGCCTGCGAGACCGACCTTGACCGGGAAGTCCCTGCCGGTCCCCATCTTGTTTCGAGCGGTGACTATCAGCGACTCTGGATGACTTCGTACGGCGAGACCGAACTGCTCTGGCGTAGCCTTTGCCAGTTCCATGCGCTTCAATTGGGCTTGGAGGTCGTCCATCGCCTCATGGATGTGGGCATACCAGCCGACTCCATCAGCAGGAATCCACACCCGACACAGATCCTCGTAGCCGGGGCGATAGCCGAACCAGCGACCCATCTGCATCAGCGTGTCGTACATCATGGAGTTTCGGAGGAAGTAGCTGACAGTCAGCCCCTCAAGCGTGAGCCCTCGCGAAAGTGAGAATCCGCCAACGGCGATCACCGTCACGCCATGCTCGCCTCGCTGGTCATAGTCGAGAGCTTGGGATCTCTTCGATGCATTGACCTCAACCACGCGAGCGGCGACCAGAACCTCATGCAACCTTGCCTGCACCGCTGACCAGTCGGCGCCGTCTGCTTCAGCGTATTCCTGCTCCCAGATCTCGTTTAGCGCGGCGATTTCCGGATTACGGAGGGCAGCTCTACCCTTGCCCGCATCCACAGCAACAGCGTCTCGCATGCGGCCAACAAGGTCCGAAATGCGGGACCGTAACCGTCCTTGGACTTCGGTGAAGCGAGAGGCATTGACCAGCATCGAGGCATGTGAGGCCTGCTGCCCCCGCGCGTTTCGGATCGCGCGGGTGACGATGAAGGCACGTACAGCGCGCACAAGGCTGTCAGGCAGCAGGTCGACCGGATGGTCGATTTTGTGCTTCATCGGCAGAATGTCTTCGTTGTCGTCGATCAGCCTGATATGCTGGTCACGGGCATCAAGGAACACCTTCTGTGCGCCGAAGTAGTTCGACGGTGCATCAAGTCCGATAATGAAGTGGCGCGGAAACAGATCCTGCTTCAGGGTCTCGTCGTCCGTATCCGGGTCGATAAAAATGTTGGCGAAAGGAGTCGCAGTATAGCCGACGTAGCAACTCCGGTGGAACAGTGAGAGCAGTTCTCGAATCTGGCCATTTATGCGCGTAACTTCGTCACGAGCATAGGCTGTGTTGATAGACGCATTGTCGGCCTCATCGTCAATCAAGAGCATTGGCTGACTGACCATCTGCGTGCCTTGGTGGACTGAGTGCTCCTTTAGCCACTCCAACAGGTTCTTGAGCGTGCTGGAATTCTTCTTGATCACGAGCACAACGGGCACGTTGTACTGTCCGATCTGGCTGGTGTTTGTTGTCGCAGTCGCCTTGTTGAAATCGCGCAGAGTGTTGGTCAAAGAAACCGGAAATTCACGCTGATCAAACTGACCGACGCCAATGATCTTCTGTCTTTGTGCCTTGTTTGCGTGAGCCAGTCGTCCTGTGTCACGCCCGATAAATCCTTCGTCGATTCGCGCTTGGGTCTGGTTTCGCAGGTTGTTATGGATGCCTGCGATCACGACGATCAGGCGATAGCCGGCATCAGCAGCCTTGCAGATGAGACCGGTGTAATTCTGCGTCTTGCCGCTTTGGACGTGGCCCACGACCATTCCCCGGCGGCTCCATCGGCTGTTGTTGCGCGGATCGCCGAGGCGGTCCAAGATCCGATCTGTCACCTCGTCCGTGGCGTCGATCACCGATTTAGGCAGGCCCTTCATGTTCAGCAGCCTGCGATAACGGCTCCAGTAGAAATCCTCGATCTTTCCGTTGATGCGAGCGTCGTGTAGCCATGGTTTGAAGTCCTCGGCATCGACGATAGCACCGAGGCCCATACTTATGCCGTGTTTTTCTTCTATCAGACGTGCGAGTTCTTCGGCTTCGTGATCCTCAACCTTCCCGAAAAACATCGGCGTTCCGCGAAGTTGCTCGATGATCAGCCGGATCGATTGCGCCGTGTGGGGCCCTGGCTGGGATGCCATGAACATCGATGTCATGCCTTCAAGGCTACTCAGCAAGGGCTGCACTGCTTTTCCTCTGTCTCGACGGTTGCGTCGATGATACGCTGGGTATCTTCCCACGCTGACCGGAATGGATCGACGTCCTTCATCAGGGACATGATTTCTTTGATGCCCTTCCCGGCCCCTAAGAGAACTGACAACGTCGCGTGAACCGCTTGTGCCAGCGCATCTTCGTCCACGAAGTCGGGCACGATCTGCTCAGCTGTACCCGCCATGTCTGCGTGCACAGTTTCAATAGGGAGAGACGCCCCGACAAGCGCAATGCAGTTGAAGAAGCCGCGTTGAAGTTCCGGCGTCAGGCTTTCGGCGAAAGAAACGAAGGTCGGATGCTCAATATTGGGCCGGTATCTTATCTGTCCATCGGCTTGTATGCGATTCCACATCGGTAGACGCTCCTGGTCCACCAGCTTGGCGCCCCGCTTGTTGTAAGTTCGCTTGGATCCCGCCTGAATCCTCTCGATTACTTTCTTCAAACGGTCGCGCACGATCGGAGGTAACTGCGCGGACGACTTCTTAACGTCAATCTTCCAATCGGCGTCCATACTATTGGGTATGTCGATTCTGACGCGTGACAGCTTGGTGAGTTCGGATTGGCGACAAAGGCCGAACCAAGTTCCGTAAACAATCAGCCGCTTGCCGCGATAGAGATAAAAGCCTTGGGACTTCAGATGGCCTTCGGGGCCTGCAATGTCCTCCCAGTCCATCTTGCTAATCTGTTTGTGATGCGGAAGCGTGAAGCTCTGAATCTCCACGTCGCCACCCAAGAGCGCAAGCCGCTCCTCCGGATCCATGATAGTTGCAGAATTTCGGCGAGCAAAAGGATCAAGCGGCAGAACTTTTCTGCCATTTAGCAGGATTTGGAGCGGCTTAGTTTCTTCCATGAATCGATGAAATACGAGGCGGAGGTGGCGCTCTGTTTCGGCGATCCTTTGATTGATGATTTCAGCGCGCTTGGCGGCATTGTACGATACGCCGCCGGTCAGCCGATCTAGCTTCTGCCAGAGAACGAGCGTGCCGGTTGCGCCCAAATGGTCAACTGCCGGGATTCCGGCGACATGATCAGGCAGCTGCACAGACCATTGATTTTGTTTCGCTACATCGTCGAGATCCCAGATGGCGGCACACGCTTGGCCACCCTTCTTGGAAACGACTGTCAAGCGGCGACACTGGGAAAAGCTGGCACTTTTCAGTCCAAGGCCGAATCTGCCAAGGTCAGGCTTGTCGCGAGGTGCCAGCGGATTCTGACTTCCAGGTCGCATAGCGGCGACAAGTTCATCTTCCGTCATGCCTACGCCATCATCGATAATCGCGATGTATGGCTCGTCGGAATACGTCTCCGTGATGAGCTGAATTCGACGCGCTCGCGCCGTTACCGAATTGTCAATGATGTCAGAGATGGCCGTCTCGAGCGAGTAGCCGATATCCCGCAGCCCTTCAATCAACGCCGACGCATGCGGTGTTGCATCGGCCTGTCTGGCACCACCCATATGAGCCCTACGAATCCTGCCTAAATCGTAGGCTCCACATTTGCTCGAACAGGGGAAAGCCACAAGTGGCGGTTGCGCGCAAAAGCGAGTTGGCGACCGCCGCGCGTGTCAGATCACGTCAGGGCTGTGTAAATCAGATTGGCAATCTGCTGAGCTAGAAACGGGGGGACAGCGTTTCCGACCTGCACGTACTGCTGCGTCCGATTTCCAAGAAACAGATAGTCATCCGGGAAAGTCTGCAGCCGCGCGGCTTCGCGCACCGTCAAGCTTCGGCACTGCATCGGCTCAGGGTGGATGAAGTAGTGCCCATCCTTGGCGATATGGCTCGTGACTGTTGTTCCCGCTTGGCCTGCGAGCTGAACTCGAAACCGATCATTGAAGACGCCGCTATCCCAATTGCGGTGGTCAGGGGTTAGCGCGACCGGAAAATCCGCAGCCTTTGGGCTATAACGATGCACACTTCCGAACACCGAGGCGAACAGATAACGCCCGAGGTCCGATGTCATGTGCCCGCGTGTTTCATGTTGAGCAATGGCGCGCAGATCGGGCCGCTCGAGCCAACGCAGTAGTTCATCGGTTGAAGCCCCGTAGTCCTCCGGCAAGCATGACGATGCTCGAAGCGTCGGCGAGCTATCTTTCATCCGCTTTGAGATGGTTGAGAATGCTTCGCCAAGCGGGCGGTCATCCCCTTGGTAGATGCTGGCCAGCTGCCCTGCTGCGTTAGCGACCTCGGTCCGCCAGGCAGCAGCGTAGTCCAAGCCGCGACTGATACCGCTACGCAAGGCTGGCAGCATGCCGATAGCGTCATTTACCGTCCGGCTTTTTTGGGAAACCGAGACCACGGCATCAGCGGTCTTGGCCGCCACATCCGAACGAATGCCAACGATTATCACTCGATGGCGCCTTTGTGGCACTCCGAAATTCTCGGCGCGAACGATAAAGTCCGCCGGTTCCGTCGCCTCCGTAAGGCTCGCCTTTCCATCTTCGACACGGATCGCGCGCAGTTCGTAATGGTGACCGCGGCCTGTTCCTAGCGAGGACAGATCCTCCATCACCATCTCGAATACCAGGCGGCTCTCAACTGTTGACGATAGCATCCCCTTAACGTTTTCCATTACGAAAGCAGCAGGTCGAAGGCGGTCGAGAACCCGGATGTACTCGCGAAACAGGTAGTGACGCTCATCATCTTCAGGAACATAGCCAACTTTACCCCGCGCCCGAGCGCGCCCAACCAAGGAATACGCTTGGCAAGGGGGGCCACCTATCAGGATCGTGTCGTCGGAGCTTTTCCTCAGCCTAGCGATAGCGCTGTCGACCGCTGACGCTGCCGCGTCAGTGCCAAGCTCCAAGGCGCAAGCTTCACCAACGGCAAGGCGCCATGCTTCTTTGTCGATAGCCGACCAGTCCGGCTCGGGAATGAGTCCTGCGTGGAACTCTATAAACTCGCCCGGCAGCGCGCCGTGCCGCGCTCGATATTCTCGGAGAAACGCGCGCAGCGTCAGAGTTCCATGAGCCGATGTCTCCTTCTCAATTGAAACACCGATCCTGAATGGCGCAGGCCCATCCTTGCCAAGTGACGAAAATCCTTCGCCCAACCCCCCTGGACCAGCAAACAGATCGACAACGCCGAAGGCAGCGGGCAAATCAGACTCCTACGAATTTCATCCAAGGCGGTGTATACGAGTTTCCAACACGAAAACCAGGGCGCTTGTGGCAGACATCGTGGACCAGCAAACCCGTTCCCGAATGATGTCGGGAATACGGGGGAAGAACACGAATCCCGAGCTGGCTATACGGTGTGGATTGCACGCTCGCGGCTTTCGCTTCCGACTGCACTCGATGAAGGTCCGCGGTCGGCCAGACCTCATTCTTCCGAGGTATCACGCGGCCATCTTCGTTAACGGCTGCTTTTGGCATCGGCACGAGGGGTGTCGCTACGCGACCAACCCGTCGACCCGACCTTCATTCTGGCAGACAAAATTTGAAGCAAATGTCGCGAGGGACCGCGCCGTTCGTGAGGCTCTTTTAGAAGATGGATGGCGGGTGGCAACCGTCTGGGAGTGTGGCCTACGAAGACCGGATCACGCTGCAGCTTCCATAGAACTTCTGGCAGCCTGGCTCGTCTCGGCTCAACGCGAGGTCGAGATTGGTGAGCGCAGCCTGCACCATGTTCCCGCTGCGATTTCCACAGGTCGAACTAGGTAACCCTCCTCCCATCGATGAAGATGTTCGAGCGGACCAGGCTGCCGGTACCTCCCGCGTTGACGCGGACCGAGTGGCCCCGGCTCACGATGAGTTCGATCACCTCATCTTCGGTTCGGGCCAAGACCTTGTTCTCACTATGGTGCTTCCGATTTCCATACGCGGGAGCGCCGAGGACGTAGAAGCCATCCCGATTGCGCTTCGGCTCTTGGCGTGCGCCTGTCTTCGGGCATAGGCGATAGACTCTCAATTTGGTCTCCTCATGCGGTGCTCCCGATCTGCTTTATAGCGGGACCCGCGCGGGATGCATCTACGTCCATCATGTCCGATGAGGTATGGCTTAGCGGATGCGCGTGCCGGGGCCGTTTCGGCTGTCCGCATGGGGTGACCGTTATCAACCGGCGAGCGATTCAACGGTCAAGGCCCTATCGAAATGACCGGTGCCATGCCGAGCCTGGTTCAATTGGGCTGTGCCTCTCATGAACCGGTCGTATGCCGGTTCATAATATATGTTTGATAATCCAAAATGAACCGGTTATAAGGAGACCATCCTAACTGAACCGATCAGGGTGCTGCATGTTCGTTCGGGCGTATCTCAGAGCTTCCACTTTGGAACAAGACGCTACCCGGGCCCGTGAACAGGTCGAAGCCTTCGCCAGCGAACGCGGATTGACCATCGCCGCGACCTACATCGAGAACGAAAGTGGCGCCTCCCTCAAGAGGCCGGCCCTCTTCCGATTGTTGGCGGATAGCCGGCCCGGCGACCTTCTCCTGATCGAGCAGGTAGACCGCCTGTCCCGGTTGAACGCCGAAGATTGGTCTAAGCTGAAAGCGGAGATGGCGACCCGTCACATTCGCGTTGTCGCTTTAGATCTGCCGACGAGTTGGGCCATGGCTGATTCGAAGGCCGACGAGTTCACGGTACGTATGTTTGATGCCATCAATTCCATGATGCTCGATATGCTCGCTGCCGTCGCACGCAAGGACTACGAAGACCGACGCCGCCGGCAGGCGCAGGGCCAGGCTAAGGCGAAGGCTGAAGGTCGCTACAAGGGCCGCCCTGCTGATACCAAGCGCAATGAGGGTATCGCGTCGATGCTCAGGGCCGGCATGACATGGTCCAACGTGCAGGCAGCCACGGGATGCAGCCGGGCGACCGTGGCTAAGATCGCCAAGCTGGTGCCACAGTGATGGTGGCTTGGCTCTTGAGAGCCACCACGATACTGGCTTGGCAGCCTGTAAGAATGTTCGCCCAATGACTGCCGAGCCAATTCACCTTGAATGCTTCGATGGCATCTTTACGCAGCTGATGTCGATTTTTGTTCAGAACGGCTGACTCCGAGCACGTTGAGGCTGCGGCCATTGGCAAATTCATCCTTCAGGACGAGGAGAAGTGCCTCTTCATCAAGCGATGTCTGGTAGATTTGCACGCCAAGGTGAAGGACTTGTTCTGATGGGCGAAACCATACCTCAACTGGCTTATCCGGAAGATACTTGCGAAGTTCGGCTGCGTTTTGCAGGCCTTTCTTCGATTGAGAGGCCGGGCGACTGCCGCTGCCGTGTTGCGCCATTCGCACCTCGAGAGTTCGGCCAGCCTTTCCTACATACAGAACGTCATAACCATCGTCGGCGCTTACAAGCCAAAGATAGACGCCAGGGCAGGTGCGGTGGCCGAATTCGTCAGAGCGCCTGAATGCCAGAGTTTCAGCTTTAAAATAGAGCTGTCCAGCGGGCGTGAAATCCAGCTCCTGAAGCCACGATTTGTTGATTGCCACGTCTGCCTCCAGCCATCGACTGGTCAGTGCTATCCCACGCAATTTGGCGGTGCAACAATCTGTCCAAGCTTACCTTGTGGCCATAACTGCCGGCGAGTGGCATACCCGTATCTGATACTCAAGCGCTCGTCTCCATGCCACATTCCAAACGCCTCTAGCTCACTTAGCCTTAGCCTTAGCCTCGGCGTGGGCTGACGACGCTGAAATTTTAGCGTCGGACAATAGGTTGTCGACTAGTTGATCCGATTGAACACAATGCATAGCCGCTGGGCTAATGATTTCGGCGTGCTCCAGAAACGCGACCTCGAGTTCGGCCCCCAAGCAATAGGCATCGCAGCGAGGGCAGATCACATACCGCCTCCGGGACGATGCCTGGCGGCCCGCGCGGATCGATGATGGCAGGCTTGGCGATTTCAGGACCGGCCTGATCATCCGCACAGCCTCGGCGAGAAGCTTGCCCGATATCCTGACCAGCGATGTGCCGCATTTGGCGCAGGTCTTTGTCACTGCTTCTGCTGGCCGGGTTCTGGGTCGTAATCCGGGATCTCGTGACTAGGCGTCACCCGGCACAGCATGGCCAGAGAGGCTGTCAGCACCTCAAAGATGAAACTCCTTTGGGCTTCATCTGTCGCCATGAGAACTGTCTTTCCGTCCGAGTCGAAGACCACGTCATTGTCGTCGTGGATTGTGATCCGCATTCATTCTCCCTGAGATTGCCCTAGCATGGCTGCGGAAGGCATTGGCTGGTTCAGGCGCTCCAATGCTCCTGCATACTTCTCCTTGAGCTTGGTCGCCTTCTTAGGCGCCAGCAGACTCATCCTGACGGCATCCAGATTGTCCCTGAGATCGGCTATCTTCACCGGACGAGCCAACTCGTTGGATGCAGCCCGATCTATGAATTCCAGATAGCTCTCATCCTCCTGCCTCGAGAGGGCAACGATGGCCTCGACGATCTTGTTGGAGAAACCCTCAGCCAGCAGAGTATCTGCCGTGATGTCGGAATCCTCAATGACATCGTGCAGCACCGCGATGATTGCTCGAGTCTCGTCTCTGGATCGAATGAAATCAATGACCTGAGACCCTGATCTTCCTCCAGATTTGAGTAGAGTCCGTCACTCAAGGAGACGGACGATGCGCCCCTCACGATTTACGGAAGAGCAGATCATCGGGATGCTGAAGGAGCAGGAGGCTGGAGCTGCGACGGCGGACGTCTGCTAGCCAAGCACGGCATCTCCTCGGCGACCTTCTACAAGTTCAAGGCGAAGTATGGCGGGATGGACGTGTCGGACGCCCGCCGGCTGAAGACCCTCGAGGATGAGAACGCCCGCCTCAAGAAGCTGCTGGCCGAGCAGATGCTCGACAACGCGATCCTGAAGGATGTCGCCGCAAAAAAATGGTGACGCCCGATGCGAAGCGGAAGGCGGTGGCTC
>NZ_FTMO01000036.1 GCF_900156025.1 Allobosea sp. TND4EK4 | reverse complement strand
CCCTGCAACGCCGCCGCCTGGTCGAGCGCGTTCGGCTTGACCTCGATCAGCGCCAGATAGTGCAGCGGATCGGCGACGAACACGCCGGTCCCGTAGCTGCGCGGATGCCGGGCGATCTCCTCGCCCCGGCACAGGACCACGACCTCCTCGACGAAGCCCTTCACCATCACGTCCTGGAAGCCATAGGCCGTCGGCACCGAGTAGTCGTTGGAGCGATAACGGACCAGCGCCGTCGATGAGACCCGCCCGCCACGCTTCTCGCACGGCTCCAGCGGCACCGCCGGCAAGGGGCGCAGGGCCTCACAATCGGCAGCGAGACGGTCGCCGATCATCTGCGCGTGACGACCGGCGCGCTCGTCCTGCCGCCGGCGGCAACGCTCGGCCAACATCGCGTTCAGCTCGGCCAAGCTCGCCGCCACCGGGATCGGCGTCATGAAGTTCGAGCGGGCATACTTCACCAGCCCCTCGACCTTGCCCTTGTCGTTGCCCTTGCCCGGGCGGCCGAACCGATCCCGTAACAGATAGTGGCTCACCAGCTCGGTGAACGCCCGTGTCCGCTCGCGCCGGCCATCGCCGCAGATCTTCGCCACCGCGATGCGCGTGTTGTCATAGAGCACCGACAGCGGGACGCCGCCAAAGAAGCCGAAGGCCGAGACGTGCCCGTCCAGGAACGCCTCCGTCGTCTCGCGCGGATAGGCCTTCACGAAGCAGGCGTCCGACTGCGGCAGGTCCAGGCAGAAGAAGTGAATCTTCTGCCGCACCCCGCCGATCACCGCGATCGCCTCGCCGAAGTCCACCTGAGCGTGACCGGGCGGATGCGCCAGCGGCACGAAGGTCTCCCGGCCCCGCGCCCGGCAGAGCCGCACATGGTCCTTCACCACCGTGTAGCCGCCGGCAAAGCCGTGCTCGTCACGAAGGCGCTCGAAGATCCGCTTCGCCGTATGACGCTGCTTCACCGGTGACGTCCGATCCGCCTCCAGGATCGCATCGATCACCGGCAGAAGCGGACCCAGCTTCGGCTTCTCGACCGGCTTCGTGCGCGTGTAGCCCGGCGGCAGCGAGAACCGGCACATCTTCGCAACCGTCTCGCGGCTCAGCCCGAACACGCGAGCCGCTTCCCGCCGGCTCTTCTCCTGGTTGAAAACGAAATCGCGAACCGCCGCGTAAATCTCCACAGCGAACATCCCCGCCAACCCCGAAAGGGGTCAGCCTATCCAATGGCCGACTTTTACGCCGCCCGCGCCGGCACAAACGCAGGCGCTCCACTGGATGGTTTTCTCACCGCCGTGCACAGGTTCGCTCTTGAGGAACAGACAGCGCAGCGGATCGAGGCAGAGGTCGAGACCCTTGCCCAGGAATACCGTTCGCAGGGACTTGAGCATCTAATTGCATCTGTCTCGGCTCGTCTTACCGCCCGAGAGCGCGACGCCCTAGAATACACTCTGGTTGCGGCCGACAAGGGCATCGTCGTTGGACGAAAGTTGGCTCTTCCACCAAAAGACGGCTGGTCGACCATCTCGCCCTCCAAAGAGGCTTGGACCTCTGATGGAGAGTCCGCATCCTACTATCTCCGGACAACCACGTTGGAGGGCGGAGTCCGTCTGGGCATAGCCAATGATCTCGACTGGATAGACGATGTCCAGGAGGCCATCCTCTCGACTTTTGCCTGGGCGCTCGGAGCGACGCTTATCCTCGCACTTGCAAGCGGACTGTGGCTTAGCGCGCGCTTCCTGCGCGGTCTCGATGGGATGATCAGAACCGCTGCGGCGATCGTCGCCGGCGATCTAACAAGCCGCGTGCCGGTTTCTACACGCAACGACGATTTCGACCAGCTCGGCCGCGCCTTCAACAGCATGCTCGACCGGCTTGGCGTCTTGATGGACAGCCTCAAGCAGGTCTCGAACGACATCGCCCACGACCTCCGCACACCGCTTTCGCGCTTGAAGCAGAATCTGGATGAGACTGCGCGCGGCGCTGCCACAAGTGATGAGATGCGCGCTGGCATCCTGAATGCGACGCTGCAGGTGGACGAGATCCTCTCTACATTCTCCGCTTTGCTCCGGATCGCCCAGATCGAAGCTGGCACCCGCCGCGCGGGGTTCTCCCCGGTTGATTTATCGGAACTGACCAGATTGCTGACAAGCGACTACGCTGCTGTCGCCGAGGATCGCAGGCAAACGATCTCGACAACGATAGAGCCCTCGCTCTGGATCGAGGGCGACCGTGACCTGCTTACGCAATTGATCGTCAATCTCGTCGAGAACGCCATTCGCCATACGTCGGATGGCTCGCGAATCCTGGTTGGTTTGGCCAAGTGCCAGGACGACGTCACACTGACGGTCAGGGACAACGGCCCGGGCGTTCCGGACGCGGAGCGAGAGCGGATCTTCCGGCGGTTCTATCGCCTGGAACAGAGTCGCACTACCACCGGCAGCGGCCTCGGGTTGAGCCTCGTCGCCGCGATCGCCGAACTCCACGGAGCGAGCGTGACCGCGCAGGACAACAACCCGGGACTCCGGATCGAAATTCGTTTTCCACTGAAGGCTGAAGCATGAGCTCGTTCGTGAACGGTTATGTCCAGCCTCTGCTGGCTTTCGCGGGCCAGAACGTCTGGCTCGTCGCCTTCATCGTGTTCGTCGCTGCCCTTTCGGAAGCGATCGTGTTGATCGGCGCGATCATTCCCGGGACAGCCATCATCCTGGCTGCGGCAGCGATCGTTGGTGCAGGCCACCTCTCTGTCTGGCCGGTCCTGATCGCGGCCATTGCCGGAGCAATCGTTGGTGACGGCATCTCGTATTGGATGGGGCATCACTACAAGCACCGGATCGTGCGCATTTGGCCTTTCAGTCGCTATCCGGGCCTTCTAGCAAAGGGAGATGCCTACTTCGACAGCCACGGCGGCAAGAGCGTCTTCATCGCGCGATTCCTGCCTGGTGTCCGCGCCGTCGTGCCGATCTCGGCCGGGATGGCTGGAATGACCGTGGCCCGGTTCTACGCCGCCAATGTGTCCTCTGCGCTATTCTGGGCTCCCGTCCACGTCCTCCCGGCAACGGCGCTGGGAGCGTCGATGGCGGTCCTTGGCGATGCCAGCGGCCGTCTCCTTCTTGTTCTGGTGGTCGTCGGCCTCGCCGTTGCAGGCGCGGTCCTGTTGGCATGGCTGGCCTGGTCGAGAGTATTGCCTATGCTCAGCGTTTGGCAGGAACGCCTGCTCGCGTGGGCCAGAGGCCGAAACGGCGGGTTAGCATACACCGTTCGACGCTTGCTGGACCCCGATATTACTGACGACCGAACCGTGGCGTTGCTGGTTGCCGGATTTGCAGTCGTGCTGCTCGGCTTCGTCAATCTTGTCGAGGGCGTTGTAGCTCGCGGCGAACTCGCTCGCGCCGATCTAGCCATCAGCAATCTCATCCAGAGCCTGCGCATCGATGCCGGCGACCGCATTATGATCGTCGTGACAAGCTTCGGGGACGGGGTCGTGATCGCGGCGCTGGCGGTGCTCACGTTGACTTGGCTGGCTTGGCGGCGCAGTTGGCGCCTGGCTGGTGGCCTGGCGATCCTGCTGATCGCGACCGCCGCCTTTGTGCCGCTCCTCAAGTCAACGATACAGATCGCTCGGCCGTTGGCGATGTATAGCGGCGCGGAAGCTTATAGCTTCCCCAGCGGGCATGCGACCTTCGCTACGACATTCTTCGGTTTTGTGGGCTGGCTTACACTGAGAGGCTTGCCGGGACGATGGCGCTGGCTACCCATTGTCTTGGCTGCGGGCACTGTCGGCTTGATCGCAACATCGCGCATCTATCTGGCAGCACACTGGCCTTCCGACGTCCTCGCCGGCACAATTTTCGGTCTCGGCACGACACTGATCATCGCTCTTGTCTTCCGGAAGGACGACCTGACGCAGGCGCGTCCCGCATGGCTCGGGCTGGCTATGTGTGGCGCATTCCTCGTGGTCGGTTCGCTGCACGTTTATCGAACGCTTCCGGCAGCCGAACAACGGTATGTGCGTTCAATGCCGCAAGTCGCGGCGACCAAGGTGGAATGGGAAACATCGGCCTGGGCGACCTTACCGCAACATCGCATCGACCTCGAGGGGGACACCAAAGAGCCGATCGTTCTGCAATGGGCTGGGTCGCCTGCCACGCTGCAAAGCGCGTTGGAGAAAGAGGGGTGGTCAGTCCCGAAACCGTGGTCGATCAATGTCGTGGCGACGTTTCTGTCGCCTCGACCGGTGCTCGCCGAAATGCCGGTGCCGCCACGCCTCAGCAGTGGCCAATCGCCAGTCCTCACTCTGATGCAGATGTCCGCGGATGGAGCGACCCGTCGCGTGCTGAGCGCCTGGCTAACGCCGCTGTCAATTTCCGACTTGAAAGCGTCGCCGGTACTGGCGGCCTCCGTCGTGACCGAGACCCTATCGCAGCCGCTGAACCTGCTAGCGCTGCCACGTTCTGTGTCGGCGCCACCCAATGGTGCGAACTTCTTTGACCGTCTCGGCCAGACAATCGCTGTGAGACTGCGAGCTGGAACCGAACCCGTCGTTCTCGCCGTTGCCGATTGAGGCGTTTGCCGATCGATACTGGCCCGACGGGTCCGCTCGACCTGCTCGGTTGGCGAGACCGCGAGCCGCATTGGGAATTTGTCATGAACTGGACAAGCCCGCCTCATCCCGGCGGGACTAGACCATTTCTCATGGCCGCGCTGGCGACCAGTCAACGCCACGGAGATCCATCATGGCACTCTCGAAGAACACCTCATTCATGTCATCCCGCACGCGCTGGATGGCTTCCGTCGCAGCCTTGGCCATGTTGGCCGGCGGTTCCTACGGCGTTCTGAGCCTCGCGGGGCCGCACGAAGCACGCGCCGCCCAAGTCGTCACGGGAGATCTAAACGCTCAGGCCATGCCGTCTTTCTCGACGGTCGTGCAGCGTGTGAAGCCTGCAGTCGTATCCGTGAAGGTGAAGCTCGATGCAGGCGTCACCCAGGCAGCTGATCTGTCGGAACAGTTCGACAACCTGCCGCCGCAGATCCAGGAGTTCTTCAAGCGCTTCGGCCAACAGCAGGACCAGTCGCCGTCGCGGCCGCGCCCTCAGCAAGCGCCGGCCATGGCGCAGGGCTCGGGCTTTTTTATCTCCGCTGATGGTTATCTCGTGACCAACAACCACGTCGTGCAGAACGCCAAGGCCGTGACGATCACCAAGGTCGATGGAACTGAACTCACGGCGAAAGTCGTCGGCACGGATCCGAAGACCGACCTCGCTCTCCTGAAGGTCAATGAGAAAGGCGACTATCCCTTTGTAGCACTCGCCAAGGACGCCCCCATGGTAGGCGACTGGGTTGTCGCGATCGGCAATCCCTTTGGCCTGGGCGGCACAGTCACCGCCGGCATCGTCTCGGCGCATGGTCGCGACCTTGGGTCGGGACCCTATGACGACTATCTCCAGATCGACGCGCCCATCAACAAGGGTAATTCAGGCGGGCCGACTTTCAACCTCAAGGGCGAGGTCGTCGGCGTGAACACGGCGATCTTCTCGCCGTCGGGCGGCAGCGTCGGCCTCGCCTTCGCCATCCCCGCCTCTACCGTCACCTCGGTCGTCGATCAGCTTGAGCACGGCGGCAAGGTCAACCGCGCCTATCTCGGCGTCCGCGTGCAGCCGGTGACGCAGGACCTTGCGGACGGTCTCGGATTGCCGACAGCCGCGGGTGCGCTCGTCGATTCCGCCGAGCTTGGCACGCCAGCAGCCATGGCGGGGCTGAAATCGGGTGACGTCATCACCAGAATGAACGGCGTCGCGATCAAGGACGCTCGGGAGCTGACCCGCAAGGTCGGTGCCATGAAGTCGAACGACAAAGCTGAATTCACCTATCTGCGTGATGGCAAGGAGCAGACCACGACAGTTGCGCTCGCGGTCCAGAGCGACGAGGGGCAGGCCAAGGCCGACGCTTCGTCTTCCGATGCCAAGTCGATCCTCGGCGTGAAGCTCGCGCCTGCGAGGGCCGTGCCGGGTGCCGGTGATGTCGGCGTCGTTGTCGTGGGCGTCGATCCCAACGGCCAGGCAGCTGCAAAGGGGCTGTCCGAGGGCAGCGTGATCCTCGAGGTCGGGGGAAAGCCGGTCGAGAGGCCCGAGCAGGTCAAGTCGGGTCTGGAGCAGGCTCGCAAGGACGGAAAGAAGGCGGTGCTTTTGAAGATTAGGACAGAGGATGGATCACGGTTCATGGCGGTGACATTCGCCGCAGCATAACTGATTGTCGTGCTTGGAGCGTCGTTCTGCGGACAGCCCCCCAAACGCCATCGCAGGATAACGCATCGAGGAGAATGGCGGAGGGCGAAATCCCTCTGCCATTTTTCAAGCAGTCGCATAGTGGCCGCGACGAAGGTATCCCCAACGCTAAAGCTACCCTGCCTCTCCCGGCAACCTGTTCTCAGCTTGAGCCGCAAATACGTTGTGCGCGTAGACATCGAGGATAGCCTCGGATCGAACCAAACGTTCGATCGCCTCCTTACTGAGTGGAGCACCGTAGAAGTCGAGCTTCTGGATTTTGGCCATCCAATTTTTGAATTTAGCCAATTCTTGCTCATTTTCCCCTAATTCTGCATAAGTAAAGTGCTTTATTTCGGTTTCATGCGCGATTTCAGCCTCGAACGCGATGCACTTCTCGATAAATTCTTTGTATTCGTCATTGCGATCGGCGTTGAAGCGATCGATGATCTTGGCCTGTTGCGTGCCGTCAAGACCGACCGTTGCAAGCAGCAAGGCCTCCCCGTCCGCCTCAGCGATCTCGTGTTCCAGCACCTTGAGGCGCCTGAGATGGTCGTCTGTTTTGGGCAGCACGCAGACGCCGCCCTGCAGATAGACCGCACCCATGCCTTTAAGCTTGCGCCAGATCGAGACCCGTTTGCGGGCGGGCTCGGCTGGGACCTTGTAGGTCAGCAGCAACCATTCCAGCGCGGTCATGGAACCCCTTGAATGTTACGACGGTTACAATCATAAAGTTATGGATGGTGCGTGATGCGAAATCCATTGTGACACTGGGATACCGGGATGACCAGCATGTCGACGCCGGCCAAGTCAGCGATCCGCCGTGCGCGCTTCGGATTCTCGTCTCCTCCAAACAGCGCTCATGGTCGCCGGAATTCACCTGACGCTTCCGCCATCCTCCTGACGCCTGAAAGGAATCGGTCATGATGACCTGGGCGACTGCCGCGCCTGCTATCTCCGCCACCTTCCTCGCCTCGATCGTCGAGGTGGTCGAGGCCTTCACCATTGTGCTCGCTGTCGGGACCGTCCAGGGCTGGCGACCCGCATTGGCCGGAACGGCCGCAGGGCTCGGCGTACTCGGACTCATCGTGCTGGCGCTGGGGCCGGTGCTCGACCGGGTTCCGCTTCAGAGTCTGCAACTCGTCATCGGCATACTGCTTCTGCTCTTCGGCCTGCGCTGGCTGCGCAAGGCGATCTTGCGAGCGGCGGGTATCATCGCCCTTCATGACGAGGAAAAGGTCTTTGCAGCAGAAACCTCGCTCCTTCAGGACGCGGCCCGCAGGCGCATCTCCCATCTTGACTGGGTCGCGGGACTCGCGGCGTTCAAGGCCGTGGTACTGGAAGGGGTCGAGGTCGTCTTCATCGTGATTGCGGTGGGAGCAGGGCGCGGCCTGCTTTGGCCGGCCGCGTTGGGTGCGCTCGCTGCTTGCCTGCTGGTCCTCGTCATCGGCTTCGCCGTTCACAAGCCTCTCTCGCGGGTGCCCGAAAATACCTTGAAATTTGGAGTCGGCGTCATGCTCTCGGCCTTCGGCGTCTTTTGGGCAGGGGAAGGCCTCGGTGTGCAATGGCCCGGGCATGACGCCGCTATTCTCGGCTTCGCGGCTATTTTCCTGTTGGCCGGGCTCGCCCTGATTTCTGTCGCCCGCCGTCCCGTCGAGGTTGCCCGATGACCCTTCTTCGCCTGATCTTCAACGAGATCGTCGGCCTATTCGTCGATGACGAGCAGCTCGCCCTCTCGATCCTGGCCGTCGTCGCCGCCTGCTGGCTGATGGTCCAATATGTCCATGACGACTCGATCCTGATCGGGCTCCTGCTTCTGGTCGGGTGCCTTGGCGTGCTTACCGCCAGCGTCATGAAGGGGGCTCGTCGCTAGGCCGGTGCGCTGCCGCTCACGAGAAAGCCGAGCGCGGTGGCATCACCGGCCATGTTCGATGTCTCTGATTGGCCACCTTCGCACCTGCTGTGAGTTCGTCCACACGCGCTGCCATCCGACTCCATTCAGCTGAGCTGCCGCTTGTGTCTCTTCAAACGGCCCAGTTTCACCCTTGGTGAATGTGCCCGTGCCGAACTGGAAATCAGTCGCTCTCAACCTCACGACGTGGCGTCCGGATTCAGCTGACTCGCTCAGGCCACTGCTGGTGGAGATCGTCGATGACGAAGGCATGGGCGTGAGCGCGCTGCGCGGCACCGGCGAGATGGGGATGGTCGACGGGCAGATCTTCATGGCGGTGGATGAGGTCGCCGGTCTCTTCTGAGGGCCAGAGTTGCGCAGCGACCAGCACGGAGGCGCATGTCAAAAGGGCAAACAGGCCGAAGGTCATCCAGACCGGCAGAGCCGCGCCGAGCCATCCCGCCAGGGGATAGGTGACCAGCCAGCAGGCATGCGACAGGGCGAACTGCGCGGCGAAGACGGCCGGCCGATCTTCGGCATGAGCGGACCGGCGCAGCAGTCGCCCCGAGGGGGTCTGCACCGCCGAATAGCCCAGGCCCAGTAGCAGCCAGGTCGCCAGCAGGCCCGGCCAGAGTGCCGAGCCCACGTCAGTCCCTAAGGCAGAGGCCGCGCTGCCCGGGACGCGAGACAGGAGGACGGCCGCGATCGTGAGCACGCCACCGAGAAAGATCGCCGCCGAGAACATGATGCGGCGATCCGGCAGCCGCTCCAGCAGGCGCGGCAGCGCGAGCGCGGCAATCATCGAGCCGCCTCCGAAGCATGCCAGCGCCAAGGCGACTTGACCATCGCCGAGGCCGAGCCGGCCCTTCACGAACACGACTGTGTTGACGATCACCATCGCGCCGCCGGCCGCTGCCGCCATGTTGAGCGCAAGCAGGCCGCGGAGCCGCGGCGTCGCGAGATAGATCCGCATCCCCCGCGTAGTCCTGTCGTAGATGCCGCCCTTGCGCTCGACGGCCGGCGAAGATGGCAGCGTCACCGAGAGCACGAGCGCGGCCGAGACGAGGAAGCCTGCGACCGTGCCTGAGAACAACCAGTGATAGCTGATCAGCGTCAACAGCGCGGCGGCCAGCATCGGGCTGATCAGGCTCTCCAGATCGTAGGCCAGCCGCGAGAGCGAGAGGGCCCTGGTATAATCCGTCTCGTCCGGCAGCACGTCGGGGATCGTCGCCTGGAAGGTCGGGGTGAAGGCAGCCGAGGCGGACTGCAGCAGGAAGATCAGGACGTAGATCTGCCAAATCTCACTGACGAGGGGCAAAAGCAGCGCGATTGCGGCCCTGACCAGATCCATCGCGATGAGAAACCGCTTGCGCGGCAATTGGGCGGCGAACGCCCCGACAACGGGCGCGACGGTGACGTAAGCGATCATCTTGATCGCCAGTGCCGTGCCCAGCACCGTGCCGGCCTTGTCGCCGGCGAGGTTGAAGGCGAGCAGCCCGAGCGCGACTGTCAGCAGGCCCGTTCCGAGAAGCGCGATAATCTGCGCGAGGAAGAGCCGGCCATAGGTCCGGTTGGTGAGGACGGCGAGCATGGGCTGGTCCTTCAGAGGAACTTGGCGATCGCCTTGAACTCGTCGATGGGCTGGCGGCGCTCGGGCGACACGTCGCCGACAACATGGTCGAGGCAATGATCCAGATGATCCTGGATCAGGGTGCGCTTGGCCTGGACGATGGCACTCTCGACCGCCTGCAACTGGGTCGCGATGTCGAGGCAGGGACTGCCGCCCTCGATCATCGCCACGACCTTGGCGAGGTGACCGCCGGCACGGCGGAGGCGCTTGGCGATGGCGGGATGGCTGACATGGACGTGATCATTCATCGCTTCCCATAACCCCCTAGGGGGGATATGGGAAGCTCTGTGTTCGCGAACTCCGCGTCGTCAAAGTTCCATTAAGAATTCTGCTACTATCTGTTCATCATGTTGCTCCGCCGCATCAGAGCCCTGTCCTGCCTCGTCATCGCGCTTGCGATGGCGCTGGGCATGACGTTGTCTGCGGCTCATGTCTCGGCCGGGCATAACGCCTACGCTATCGCAGAGGCCGAAGCCGTCCGGCATGCGGAACTCGCCGCCGAGATCGCGGCACATGGGCATGCCCATGAGGACGGCGAGGCCGACGAACGCCTGCCCGGCCATGTCCACGGGCACAACACCGCCGATCACGTCCATGAGACGGCCAACGTTGTCGCGCTGATCCAACTCGGCATTCCATCCTTCGCGCGCACGGCGATCCGGCACGAGCATCAACGCTCGGCCTCGGGCCAGCCGGCCAGCCTGGAACGTCCCCCGCGATCCGTCGTCGCCTGAACTTCCCGCCGCACGTGCGGCAGATTTCAACGACGAACCATCGGATCCTTCATGCAACGACCTCTAACCGGAGGGCGGCGCCTGCTGCATCACGCAGCCTCGCGTCTGCTCCTTCCTCTCGCGCTCGCCTTCCTGCTCCTGCTGCCAGGCATCGAGAGCGCATTCGCCCACGCCGTCGCCGAAGGCGACAAGGGCTACATCAAGGAGATCACCGGGGTGCACCTGCTCCCCTTCGTCTATCTGGGCGCCAAGCACATGGTGACGGGCTACGACCACATCCTGTTCCTGTTCGGGGTGATCTTCTTCCTCTACCGGGCGAAGCACATCGCGATCTATGTCAGCCTGTTCGCGCTCGGCCATTCGACGACGATGCTGCTCGGCGTCTATCTCAACGTCGGGATCAACAGCTACCTCATCGACGCCATCATCGGCCTGTCGGTCGCCTACAAGGCGCTCGACAACATGGGCGCCTTCCAGCGCTGGCTGGGCTACCAGCCGAACACGAAGGCCGCGACGCTGATCTTCGGGCTGTTCCACGGCTTCGGTCTCTCGACCAAGATCCTGGAATACGAGATCTCGCCAGACGGGCTGATCCCCAACCTGCTCGCCTTCAATGTCGGCGTCGAGCTCGGCCAGCTGACCGCGCTCGGCATGATCCTGATCGCCATGGGCTTCTGGCGCCGCACGGCCGGCTTCTGGCGCCACGCCTACACC
This sequence comes from Allobosea sp. TND4EK4, assembly GCF_900156025.1. Classification (GTDB taxonomy): domain Bacteria; phylum Pseudomonadota; class Alphaproteobacteria; order Rhizobiales; family Beijerinckiaceae; genus Allobosea. The sequence goes on along the minus strand of NZ_FTMO01000036.1, from coordinate 6,479 downwards.
GCCAATGTCTGGATGCTCACCGCGGGCTTCGTCCTCGTCGGCTACCAGCTCACCGGCTACTTCGTTTCCTGAAAATCCAAGGACCTCACCCGATGTACAACACCGACATCCCGACCCGCGCCGAGCTGCCGACCACGGCCCAGCTCCTGCGTTCCACCGCCATCGCCGCCGTCTCAGCGGCCGTCATCCTCGTGACCATTGTCCTGCCGGCCGAATATGCGATCGATCCGACCGGCATCGGCCGCATGCTGAAGCTGACCGAGATGGGCGAGATCAAGACCCAGCTCGCCGCCGAGGCGGAAGCCGACCGGATCAAGGACAGCCAGACGCCGCCGGCCCCGCCCGCGCCGGCAACGCCCGCGCCGGACCAACGCTCGTCGATGCTCGGCACGATCCTCGCCGGCCTGTTCGTCTCGCCGGCTCAGGCTGGCGAGCGGGTCGAGCTCGCCCAGGCAGCGCCTTCGCGCAGCGACGAGACCGTGTTCACGCTGAAACCCACCGAGGGCGTCGAATACAAGCTGACCATGAAGGCCGGAGCGAAAGTCGACTTCGCCTGGACCGCAAAGGACGGCGTGGTGAACTACGACATGCACGGAACTCCCGGCGCGGGCGGCAAGGAGAAGAGCTACAAGACCGGGCGCGGCTCGGCCGGCGAGCAGGGTGTCCTCACCGCCGAATTCGACGGCTCGCATGGCTGGTTCTGGCGCAACCGCGGCAAGCAGGACGTCACGATCACGCTGAAGACGACGGGGGCTTACGGCGAAATCAAGCGGATGATGTGAAGTTCGATCGCCGGCTGGCTACGAAGCCAGCCGGCGATACACGGCCCATAGTTGCCGCAGAATCCGCATGGCTCACGCAAGATGCGCCATCAGCTGACGTTCCATGGCTGCCCAATACCAGACATTGGCCGTTTGGCATCGCTCGTCGTATGCCTCTGCCCCATAACTTCGATTTTTTGGGATAGCTCAAGCTAAAGCGCTTCGAGCGAAGGACACGGCCGCTCGCAGGCCCCGCCCGCTTGGAGGCGTGCCTAAAGTGAGCTTCGCTTGTATGCTGTGCAAGGCAACCTCAACAATGAAGAGTCCGAGCCCACTTCCCGCATTTCGGGCCATGCGTCCGCGATAGAACCGCTGCCTGACGAAGGCCAGTTCGTCCGCGGGAACGCCTGGACCTTCGTCATCGACGGCCAGCGCGGCGTCTCCGGTCCTGAGCCACCTGACGCGACCGCCGGGCGGGCTATGGCCACAGGCGTTGTCATGGAGGTTGCGCAGGGCCAGTTTCAGGTTGTCGGGGTTTCCTTCTACCGTCATCGCATCAAGGGCGGCATCGATCTCGACGTCGATCGACGGCCGCCTCTGGCCTTCGCCGTCGATGTCTCGGAGCAGCTGCCCGAGATTGACCGGCTCGCGCCGGCTTGGCTCGGCGCCCGACTCCAGCCTCGCCAGCGCGAGCAACTGACTGATCAGGCGTGCCGTGCGGTCTACGCCCTGCATGATGTGGTCCAGTGCGGCCGTCCGCATCTGCGTCGTGTCGGCAGCCTTGGCGATCTGGGCCTGGGTCCGGATGCCGGCGAGCGGCGTCCGCAATTCGTGCGCGGCGAAGGCGGTGAATTCGCGCTCGTGCCGGCGGGCCGCATCGAGCCGTGCAAACAGGCCGTTCAACGCATCGGTCACGGGCCGGATCTCGTCGATCACCCTGGCGTGGAGCGGAGCGAGATCATCAGCGGCGCGCCGCTGCAGATCGGCGGCGATCCCGCGCAAGGGCGACAGGCCGCGCCCGACGCTCATCCAGATCAGCGCCGCAAATAGCGGCAGCATCAGCAGCGTCGGTGCGACGAGACCCAGCACGAGGTCATTGACGAGGCGATCGCGCAGGCCGAGCCGGTCGCCGACCAGAACCCGGACATCCCGGGCGGCGTCCTCGATGGCATAGACGCGCCAGAGCTCGCCGCCGATCAGATTGTCGCTGAAGCCGGCCGCATGACCCGACAGCCTCTCGGCGGGAGCCGCCGTCGAGGCTGCGACGAGCCGTCCACCCAGGGACCAGATCTGGCAGGAGAGCTGGCGCTCATAGCCACCGGCGTCGCTTGCCGTGACCTGCGGCGTCGCTGCGATCGCGGCTGGCGCCGAGGCGCCGGCATCGCGGACGAGCGAGGAGACCATGCGCGCCGCCTCCTGCAGGCGCGTATCAAGGACGCGTTCGAGCTCGGCCTTGGTGCCGAGATAGATCCAGGCGGTCGCAGCCAGCCAGATCAGGCCGGTGGTGGCGACGAGGATCAGGAACAGGCGCGCGCGCAACGAGGTCATGGCGCCATCCTCAACCGATAACCCAGGCCGCGGACGGTCTCGATCTGCTCGCGTCCGATCTTCTGCCGGAGATTGTGGATGTGGACCTCGATCGCGTTGCTCTCGATGTCCTCCTGCCAGCCATAGAGCCGCTCCTCCAGCTCGATGCGCGAGCGGATCAGGCCGGGTCGCTCGGCGAGCGCGCGCAGGATCGCGAATTCCCGCCGCGTGACGTCGATGGCGACGCCATCGCGGGCGGCCGAATGGCTGGCGGGGTCCAGGACCAGTCCGGCAGCGGCAAGGGTCGCGATCGCCCGGCCCTCGCGACGGCGCACCACGGCCCGCAGGCGGGCGGCGAGCTCGTCGAGGTCGAAGGGCTTGCCGAGATAATCGTCGGCGCCGCGATCGAGCCCGGCGATCCGGTCGCGGGTCTCGTCGAGCGCGGTCAGAAGCAGGATCGGGCTTTCGTCGCCCGCCTGGCGCAGGCTGGTCAGCAGGTCGAGCCCCGAGCCGTCTGGCAGCATGACGTCGAGGACGACGGCGTCGAAGCCCCCCGCCGCCAGGGCATGCCGGCCATCGGCGCAGCTGCCGACAACCTCGGCGCTGACGCCATGCAGCTTCAGCCCGACGGAGAGACCGTCGGCCAGAATGGGGTCGTCCTCGACGATCAGAACACGCATCGCTTCTCCCTTGCAGGTCAGCAGCCCGGTCCGGCTTAAGGCTGGCTTAAGCTGGGACGCGCCGATGGCGGGCATCACGGCCGAACCGGCCGCCGCCCTCGACAGCCGACAAGGACCAGACCGATGCAGCGGGATCGCCGGACGATCATCAGAGGCCTGGCCTTGCTTCTCGCCGCCACGCCCCGCTCGGCGCTGGCGCAGGGACGCGATCCCGATGCCGAGGCCATCCTCAACGATCCCGAGGCGCCAGTCTCCGGCAACCCGAAAGGCGACGTCACGATCGTCGCCTTTCTCGATTACAACTGCCCCTTCTGCAAGAAGGCAGCTCCCGATCTCGCCCGCCTGGTCCGCGAGGACGGCCAGATCAGGCTCGTCTACAAGGACTGGCCGGTGATAACCGAGACCTCGGTCTATGCCGCGCAGCTCGCGCTCGCCGCCGCCCATCAGGGCGCCTATGCCAAGGCCCATGATGCGCTGATGGCGACCAAAGGGCGGCTCGGACGCGAGCAGGTCGCCGCGGCCATCAAGGGCGCCGGCATCGACATGGCCCGGCTCGAAGCGGATGTAAACGGCAAGTCCGCGCAGATTACCGCGCTGCTCCGGCGCAACATGGCACAGGCGGAGTCGCTGGGGCTGCAGGGCACGCCGACCTATCTGATCGGCCCGTTCCGAACCTCCACCCAAGATTATGCCGGCTTCAAGCAGGTCGTCGCCGACGCGCGCAAGAAGCAGGCGTCCCAGTGATCGACCGGCTCGCGTCCTCCATGACCGACCTCTCCAAACCCACGCGCCGCCTCGCCGGCCTCATGATCGCCTTGGCTGCGGCCGGCTGTACGACCATTGCGCAGCAGCCGGTTCCGGCGACACCTCCGGCGCCGCAGTTCAGCGCCCTCGATCTCCGGCGCTATGGCGCGGTCGGCGGTGAGCCGTTCCAGGTCCCCGCCGTCTCGCTTGAAGACCTGCGTACGCGCAACCTGCGTCAACTCGTCGATTATCCGACCGCACATCAACCCGGCACGCTGATCGTCGATCCTGCGAACCGATACCTTTTTCTTATTCAGGAGCACGGCAAGGCGCTCCGCTATGGCGTCGGCGTCGGGCGCGAGGGTCTGGAGTTCACAGGTTCCGCAACGGTCGAGCGCAAGGCCCAATGGCCGCGCTGGACGCCGACGCCCGATATGATCAAGCGAGAACCGGCGCGCTATGCGAAGTGGACAGGCGGCATGGCTGGCGGCGACACCAATCCGCTCGGCGCCCGCGCCCTATACCTCTTCAAGGATGGCCGCGACACGCTCTATCGCATTCATGGGACGAACGAGCCTGAGACGATTGGTGAAGCCGTCTCGTCCGGCTGCATCCGCATGATGAACCAGGACGTCATCGATCTCTACAACCGCATTCCGAAAGGATCGAAGGTCGTCGTTCTGCCCGCCTGAATGTCAGGACCAGCCTGATGGGCAGAGGCGCCCGATAACTCTTACCTCCTGTCGGAAGCGACCCTGCGGGATATGAGATCGATCTGGGTAGTTGCCGAGGCTGTTATCGGTCTCTGTCACCGCCTACGTCCCTTGCTACGACCGGTGCACCGTAGTCGGACCGCTTGACGGCTGCTGGCTGCGGCCCCCGGCGACTGCGTCCCAAACCAGGATGCAATCGACGTCTACAAAGCAATTCGGACGGACTTGCAGACAACCACGACAGGGGCTTGTAACAGTCAATATACATTTTATATAACTGTATATTGAATTTCTCAGACCAGCCTTGGAGGCCGGCAATGCAACCGATCAAAATCTCCGAAACGCTGTCTATCGGCGCCCAGCCGACTGAGGTGGATTTCGCTGTGTTGGCGTCGCAGGGCTTCAAAATGGTCATTAACGACCGCCCCGACGCCGAGGACGCCGTACAGCCGGGCTCTACAGCAGAAGCTAAGGCCGCCGAGGAAGCCGGGATGGCATACGCCTTCATTCCGGTGACGGGCCCTGCGATCACGGACGCCGACGTCTTTGCGTTCCAGAAGGGTCTCAGGCTGGCACCAGGGCCGGTTTTCGCCCATTGCAAGACCGGTATGCGCGCCCTGACGCTCCATGCGCTCGGCGAAGTTCTCGGTGGCCGGATGGACGCCGACGAGGTCATCGCATTTGGCAACCGGCACGGTTTCGACCTTGCCGGTGCCAAGGCCTGGCTCGACCGACGCGCGACCCTAAACCCGCAGGTTACGGGCTTCTATGATCCCCGGACCTTCAGCGTGCAGTATGTCGTGACCGACCCGGCCACGAAGCGCTGCGCCATCGTCGATCCCGTGCTCGACTTCGACGAGAAATCTGGCGCGACCGCGACGACCCCGGCCGACGCCATCCTCGCCTATGTCCGTGAGCGGGGTCTGACAGTCGAATGGATCCTGGACACTCATCCCCATGCCGACCACTTCTCGGCCGCCCAGTACCTTAAGGCGCAGACCGGTGCGCAGACCGCCATCGGCGAGCAGGTGGTCGCCGTCCAGAAGCTCTGGAAGGGGCTTTACAACTGGCCTGAACTCGCCGCGGACGGCTCGCAATGGGACCGGCTCTTCGCTCATGGTGAGCGGTTCAAGCTGGGCTCTCTCGACGTTTCCGTGCTGTTTTCGCCGGGGCATACGCTGGCCTCGATCACCTATGTCATCGGAGACGCCGCCTTCGTCCACGATACGCTGTTCATGCCCGATGGCGGCACGGCCAGGGCGGATTTCCCTGGCGGCAGCGCCAAGGCGCTCTGGGCGTCGATTCAAGCGATCCTGGCGTTGCCCGACGAGACGCGCCTGTTTACCGGCCACGACTATCAGCCTCATGGCCGCGCTCCGCGCTGGGAGAGCACGGTCGGCCAGCAGAAGCAGTCGAACGCTCACATCGTCGAACGTGACGAGGCCGCTTTCGTCGCCCTGCGTGAGGCTCGCGACAAAACCCTGTCGATGCCCAAGCTGATCCTGCACGCGCTGCAGGTGAACATTCGCGGCGGCCGCCTGCCAGAGCCTGAATCGAACGGCCGTCGCTACCTGAAGATTCCACTCGATGCTCTAGTCGGTGCAGCCTGGGACGATGCACCATGACACAGTCGTCGAGGCCGTCGATGAGCCGAGCCGAGCTATCAGGCCGGGCGGCCGAGGTTGCAGGCCTGCTCAAGACGCTCGCCAACCGCAACCGGCTGATGATCGTCTGCACGCTGGTCGAGGGCGAGTACTCCGTCGGCCAGATCGAAGAGGAACTCGGCATCCGGCAGCCGACGCTCTCGCAGCAACTCACCATCCTGCGCGAGGCCGGGATCGTCGCGACGCGGCGCGAGGCCAAGCAGATCTTCTATCGCCTGACCGAGCAGAAGGCCGCCCATCTCGTCGAGGCACTCCACGCCATCTTCTGCGCAGAGGACCCCGAGTCATGACCCCCTGTCCGCCGTCAGCACCAATGGCACAGATTTGAGGTTGTGATTTAAGGAGGATTTGGGCTTCGTCGTAGTGACGAAGGAACGAAGATGAAGCCCA
>NZ_FTMO01000035.1 GCF_900156025.1 Allobosea sp. TND4EK4 | reverse complement strand
CCCCAGTCCCTCAGGAAGCGAAGAAGAAGGCGCCGCTCAGCGGCGGCGCCGTCTCGATGGGCGGTTTATAGGCGACACCCCTTTCGCATGTCAACGCCCATTTCAAAAGTTTTTCGGAGGAAATGACATTTCTTGAAAAATCAGAGGCTTAAGGGAGATCATCGCAGCTGGGGCGGGGGAAAGCCCGCTTGCGATCGATCGTTTCGGCCCCTCGGCGGGCGTTTTGCGCCTTCACGGCGCTCCGCCCCTCTTTTCACGCAGAGCGTCTCCGAGAAACGCCGCCAGAGCGCCGATCGCGGCACTGACCCGCCCCGGTGTCAGATGCAGGGCGATCTCCGAGGCAGGCAGCAGTGGCAGACCCTCCTCCTGTCCCAGAAGACGCAGGCCAGCGCGTGCCGTCCCCTGCTTCACCACCGTGAGGGCCGCGCCGGAGGCCGCCACGGCCTCGACGGCGCCGATGCTCGTGCTCGAGAACAGGATACGCCAGCGCAACCCCGCTTCGTCGAGGGCGGCCAGGGCCCATTCGCGGAACATATTCGGTGGCTTGAGCAGCGCCAGCGGCAGCGGCGCATCGAGCACGAAGGACACCTCATCGGCGCAAGCCCAGGATGTCGGCTCCTGGCGCAGCACGGTGCCGCGGCCGTCGCCGGCCTTCTGCGTCGCAAGCACGAGGTCGAACTCTTCGCCGAGCCCGTTCAGCAGGTCACGCGTGAAGCCGGTCGTCACCTCGAGCTCGACATCGGGATGGGAGCGAGCGAAGCGGGCCAGGATCTCGGGCAGCACCAGCGTGGCGTAGTCGTCCATGACCGCCAGCCGCACCCGGCCGCTGACCTGCCGGGCGTTGATGACATCGAGCGCCTCGTCATGCAGCGCCACGATCCGGCGGGCATAGCCAAGGAACTGCTCGCCCGCATGCGTCAGCGAGACGTCGTGGGGCGAGCGCTGCAGCAGGCTTTGCCCAGTCAGCTCCTCCAGCCGGCGGATTTGCGCGCTGACGGTCGATTGGCTGCGGAACAGAGCAGCAGCCGCGCGGGTGAAGTTGCGCAGCTCCGCGATCGTGACGAAGGAACGCAGCAGATCGACATCGATGTTGCGCAGCATGGTGGAGCGGCCGTCTGTCGGTCGGAACGATGCCTTGTCTTAAAGGAGGCCGCGGAGCCGGACCATCCCGGCCCTCCGCATCATCGACCGCGCCGATCATCGAAATCGACGAATTCGATTTTGCGGAACGCCGCCTCCGGATTAGGTTGCCGGCCGAACGGGCCGCGAGGAGCCCGGCATCGGAGCACGACGCAATGCCCAGGCTGAGATCCGCCACCTCCACCCATGGCCGCAACATGGCCGGCGCCCGCGGCCTGTGGCGCGCCACCGGCATGAAGGACGGGGATTTCGGCAAGCCGATCATCGCGGTGGTGAACTCCTTCACCCAGTTCGTGCCCGGCCATGTCCATCTCCAGGATCTCGGCCAGCTCGTCGCCCGCGAGATCGAGAAGGCCGGCGGCGTCGCCAAGGAGTTCAACACCATCGCGGTCGATGACGGCATCGCCATGGGCCATGACGGCATGCTCTACAGCCTGCCCTCGCGCGAGCTCATCGCCGACAGCGTCGAATACATGGTCAACGCCCATTGCGCCGACGCGATGGTCTGCATCTCCAACTGCGACAAGATCACCCCCGGCATGCTGATGGCCGCGATGCGGATCAACATCCCGACCATCTTCGTCTCGGGTGGGCCGATGGAAGCGGGCAAGTACATCGCCGAAGGCGTGCTGAAGAAGGTCGATCTCGTCGATGCGATGATCGCCGCCGCCGACGACAAGTACACCGACGCCCAGGTCGACGCGATCGAGCGCTCCGCCTGCCCGACCTGCGGCTCCTGCTCCGGCATGTTCACCGCCAACTCGATGAACTGCCTGACCGAGGCTCTGGGCCTCGCTCTGCCCGGCAACGGCTCGACGCTCGCCACCCATGCAGACCGCAAGCGCCTCTTCGTCGAAGCCGGGCATCTGATCGTCGATATCGCCAAGCGCTATTACGAGCAGGACGACGAGAGCGTGCTGCCGCGCAACGTCGGTTCCTTCAAGGCCTTCGAGAACGCGATGACGCTCGACATCGCCATGGGCGGCTCGACCAATACGGTTCTTCACCTGCTCGCGGCCGCGCATGAGGCGGAGATCGACTTCACCATGGCCGATATCGACCGGCTCTCGCGCCGCGTGCCGGTGCTCTGCAAGGTCGCGCCGGCCGTGGCCAACGTCCATATGGAAGATGTGCATCGCGCCGGCGGCATCATGGCGATCCTCGGCGAGCTCGACCGCGCCGGCCTGATCGACACCTCGCTGCCAACCGTCCACGCCACCACCATGGCCGACGCCCTGGCCCGCTGGGACATCAAGCAGACCCAGAGCGAGGCGGTGCGCTCGTTCTACAGCGCCGCGCCCGGCGGCATCCCCACCCAGACCGCCTTCAGCCAGGAGCGGCGCTTCGAGGAACTCGACAGCGACCGCGAGTCCGGCGTCATCCGCAGCGCCGAGCACGCCTATTCGAAGGATGGCGGCCTCGCCGTGCTCTACGGCAACATCGCGCTCGACGGTTGCATCGTGAAGACGGCCGGCGTCGATGCCTCGATCCTGAAGTTCTCCGGCCCGGCGGTGATCTTCGAGAGCCAGGACGCCGCGGTCGAGGGCATCCTCAACCGCAAGGTCAAGGAGGGCGACATCGTCCTCATCCGCTATGAAGGGCCGCGCGGCGGGCCCGGGATGCAGGAGATGCTCTATCCGACGAGCTACCTGAAGTCGAAGGGCCTCGGCAAGGCCTGCGCCCTCGTGACCGATGGCCGCTTCTCGGGCGGCTCGTCCGGCCTCTCCATCGGCCATGTCTCGCCGGAGGCGGCGGAGGGCGGTGCGATCGGCCTGGTCGAGAGCGGCGACATCATCGCGATCGACATCCCGAACCGCAGCATCTCGCTCCAGGTATCCGACGAGGATCTGGCCCATCGCCGCGCCGCGATGGAGGCGAAAGGCAAGGATGCCTGGAAGCCGGCGGCACCGCGCAAGCGCAAGGTCTCGACCGCGCTGAGGGCCTATGCCGCGACGACGACGAGCGCGGCCAAGGGCGCGGTGCGCGTCGTCGACTGAGACGTGTCGCGAGCGCCGTCGGTCCATGGGCGGCGCTCGCGCAACTGGAACGTGCGGAAGGCTTCCGCCGTTTGCACTCCTGCACTAGCCTGAGTGGTGAACTGCATGGAGGCCACCGTATGCGAGCCGCGCTCGTCGCCCTGATCTGTCTCATAGCGCTGCCGGCGAGCGCCGCCGGGCCGTTCGGCAAGATCGTGGTCGGCAACTGGTCGGGCGGCACCTTCACCAACGATCAGACCGGCGCCTTTTCCCATTGCGCCGTCAGTGCCCGCTACAAGAGCGGAATCACCATGCTGACATCGGTCACGGCGCAGTTCGTCTGGCTGATCGGCTTCTCCAAGCCGGACTGGAAGCTCCGCCCCGGCGAGACGCTCGGTCTCAAGCTCGTTTTCGATCGCAGCCGCACCATCGACGTGGTGGCCAACGTCAAGTCCCCGACGCTGATCACCATCGGGATGCCGGCGCAGTCGGCGCTGATCGACGCGTTCCGCCAGGGCCGCTTCCTCGAGTTGATCGCCAAGGACGCGCGCTTCACCTTCGCCCTGACCTCGACGGGCGAGATGCTGCCGGCGCTCGTCGATTGCGTGAGGCAGAGCGGGAATGTCCGGGGGCCCGTGACGCCGGGTGCGCCCGCTCAGCCGCAGAGGGCCGAGACGGAGCAGGAGCGCGCCGCAAGAGCCGAGAAGAAGACGGTGCTGGAGAAGTCGCGCGACCTGATCCGCTCGCGAATGCTCGCCTGCATCGGGCGCGAGGGTGCGCCGATGCTGCTGACCGACGAGAAGGCGGAAGTCGTGGCCAAGGCCGCAATGCTGTTTTGCAAGGCGGATGTCGATGCCCTGACCAATGCGACAATCGAGCTGATCGAGACGGAAGCGGGACGCGCGGCAAACCGGGCCGCCATTCGCGACGCGGCGGAGAAGCGCGTTCAGGAACTGGTGACCGCCCATGTCGTCCGCACGCGCGGCGAGATGATCGGGAAAGGCCGGACGCCCGGTGGCAACGCCCCTGCACGGCCCCCGGATGCGGCGCCGGTGCCGGAGCGCTCCATCTGACGCAGAAGCGCCGCGCTGATGCGCGGCGCTTCGTCGATACCGCAATCGGACGGGTTCAGCCCTTGAGCTTGGCGTTGCACTGGCTCCAGTAGCCGCCACCCTTCTCGATCCATTTGAGCGCGCCGTTGGCGTTGGCCGCCTTGTTGGCGTTGTACTGGTCGGCGCAGGTCTTGAGCCGCGCCTTACCGGCGCTCTCGCTGGAGTACTTCTCGGACACGGCCTTCGGGAAGACGGCCGCCTTAGCCTTCCCGGCCGGAGCCGCAGCAGGCTTGGCGGCGGGAGCGGCGGCAGGGGCCGCGGCCGGCGCCGCAGCAGGCTTGGCGGCGGGAGCGGCGGCAGGGGCCGCGGCCGGCGCCGCAGCCGGCTCGGTCACCGCAGCCGCTGCATCGGCCTCTGACGCATCGTCGTCGCCACATTGCGCCTTGCGGAAATCGTTCCACTTCTGGCCCTTCAGCGTGTTCGCCTTCTTGGCCTCCTGATATTTGACGCTGCACTCCTTCATCGTCAGCGCGGAAGCGGGAGACGATGCGAAGGAGGCGAGAGCCAAGGCTGTTGCCGAGGCGAGAATGAATGTCCTGGTCATGACGTTCTCCCAGACGGGGTTTGTGCCGCCGGCCGGCATGCCACTCCCGATCGGCCTGTTTTGCAAGCCCTTTCCGGCTCTCAGACGCCGCGCCGCGCTTGCGAAAATCACTTGGCTCCGCGCATGGTGCCGGCCGCTCGAACGGCTTCGGAGACAACATGGCCAGACCGTCTGACGCGGCCAAGGACCGCGAGCTCATCCGCATCCTGTCGGAGAACGCTCGCCTGCCCTTGTCCGAGATCGCGAAGACGCTCGGCGTGGCGCGCGCCACCGTGCAGGGCCGGCTGGCCCGGCTCGAGCGCGACGGGGTGATCGCCGGCTACACCACCATTCTCGGCAAGGCCGGCGCGCAGGCGAGGACCATCTCCGCGCTTGTCCTGATCGAGCTGGAGGTCAAGCGCCAAGGCGGTGTCATCGCGGCGCTGAAGAAGCGGCCGGAGATCGTCGCCTGTCACACGCTCTCCGGCCATTTCGACCTCTCGGTCAAGGTCGAGTGCGAGACCGCGAGCGATCTCGACGCCATGATCGACTGGATCGCGGAGCTCGACGGCGTCCGCCGCACGACCTCCTCGGTGATTCTGGCCCAAAAATTCGAGCGCTGACCACCCTCGCTGCAATAACCCGTCATATCGCCGGATAATACTACAAGAGAAAGGTTCAAGCTCCGTCGATCCGTCGATCCGCGCCTTAAGTCGCCGCTGTGTTTCGCCGATGGTCCCCCCGGGGAACGGCCCGCATCGGGCCGGGCTGATCAGGAGAGCCTCATGACCATCACCAAGCAGCGCGTCGCCGTTCTCGGCGCAGGCCAGATCGGAGCCATCATCGCCGGCATGCTGGCCGAGCAGGGCCACGATGTCACACTGGCCGACGCCTCGCAGACGCGGCTCGGCCAGATGGCGGGCCGCCGCTTCGCCACGGAGACGGTCGACGCCGCCGATCTCGGCGCGCTGCGCGCTTTCCTGAAGGAGCGCGACATCGTCGTCAGCGCCTGTCCCTATTTCCTGAACAAGGGCATCGCCACGGTCGCGGCCGAAACCGGCACGCATTATTTCGACCTCACCGAGGACGTGGCCACCACCGCCTATATCAAGGAACTCGGCGCGACGGCCGATGTGGCGCTGGTGCCGCAATGCGGACTGGCTCCGGGCTTCATCTGCATTCTCGGCGCCGACATGGCAGCCCGCTTCGAGAGCGTACGGACCATCAAGATGCGCGTTGGCGCGCTCCCGCTCTATCCGACCAACGCGCTGCGCTACAACGTGACCTGGTCAGTCGACGGGCTCATCAACGAATATTGCAACCCCTGCGAGATCGTCTTCGACGGCCAGCCGACCCTGGTGCCGGCGCTCGAAGGCATCGAGAGCGTGATGATCGACGGTGTCGCCTATGAGGCCTTCAACACCTCCGGCGGCCTGGGCACGCTGACTGAGACGCTGGCCGGCAAGGTCCGCAACATGAGCTACAAGACCCTGCGCTATCCAGGCCATGCCGAGATCATGAAGCTCCTGCTGCGCGATCTCGACCTCGCCGACGACCGCGAGACCATGCGGCGCATTCTCGGCCACTCCGCCCCCTTCACGCACAAGGACGTGGTGGTGATCTTCGTCACCGGCGTCGGCGAGCGCAACGGCCGGCTCGAGGAGGAAAGCATCGTGCTGCGCTATGATGGCAGCGAGACCCTGGGCGCGATCCAGCTCACCACCGCCGCGGGCTGCGTCGCCATGATCGAGCTCTTCCTCGGCGGCAAGCTGCCGCAGAAGGGCTTCGTGCGGCAGGAGGATGCGGGCCTCGCGGATTTCCTCGCCACCCGCGCCGGCACGCGCCTTCTGACCGAGGCGCGGGGCGCCGACGCGGCAGGGCTGAAGGCGACCGCACCCCTGCGCGACGCCGCCTGACAGCAGCCTGCCTCACGCGCTTGTGTGACGGCGTGCGGGACAACGGGCCCGCACGTCGGTTATGCGGGGACGATCGACCCGCATCATGGAGAGCGGCCTTGACCACGCCGGCTCGCGCGCAAGCGACAGCACCGACCAGCAAGGCTGCGGCCGAGAAATCAGCGAGACGCAAGCCCGCCGCGCCCTGGACGAGCTGGCTCCCCTGGTGCGACCGGCAGGGCCGCTTCTCGGCGCTCCGGCTCGCGGCCTTCCTGCTGGCACTGCTGCCGGCCGTGCTGATCCTTTACGCCGCCTGGATGAACCAGCTCGGCTCGAAGCCCTGGACCGAAGCCATCCACCGGACGGGGACCTGGGCGGTCAGGCTGCTGCTGCTCTCGCTCGCCATCTCGCCGCTGCGGCGCCTGCTCGACTGGGGCAAGCTGATCGGGGTGCGCCGCATGCTCGGCCTTTCGGTCATGGCCTATGCGCTCGGCCATCTGGCCCTCTACTGCATCGACATGGCCTTCGACTGGGGGCTGATCGTCTCCGAGATCGTCAAGCGCTTCTACCTGACGATCGGCTTCGTCGCGCTCATCGGGCTCGTCGCGCTGGGCATCACCTCGACCGACGGGATGATCCGCCGCCTCGGCAAGAACTGGCAGAGGCTGCACAATCTCGTCTATCCAATCACCGCGATCGCCCTGCTGCATTTCGCGCTGCAATCCAAGATCGACGTCACCGAGCCGGTGCTGATGAGCGGACTGTTCGTGCTGCTGCTGTTCTATCGCGGCCTGTTCCGCTGGAAGCTGCGCCCCTCGCTTCCCCTGCTGGCCGGTCTTGCCCTGCTGGCTGGCCTTGCCACGGCCCTGCTCGAAGCCGGCTGGTATGCCGTGGCGAGCGGCGTCGCGCCCTGGCTCGTCCTCCAGGCCAATGCCGACATCCTGACCTATTGGGACTCTGTCTCGATCAGGCCAGCGCATTGGGTCGCGCTCGCCGGCCTCGGCGTGGCGCTGGCCGCGACCGTGCGCGCCCGCTGGTCGACGCGGCCCGAGCGGCAGCGCCGGGTCAGCCCGGCCTGAGGACAGAGCTGAATTTCCAAGATGGTTGCGCCAAAAACGGTTTGCCGTCGCCGCCGTCCTGTTTAACCCTAGTGCCATGCCTGATGATCCGCATGCCCAGCCGATAGCCGATGTGGCTGAAGCCGAACTCGCCGCAGAAGGCATAGCACCGGCCCAACGTTCCTCGCCCTTCGTCCCGCTGCGGCAGCCGATTTTCCGCGCGGTCTGGTTCGCCAGCCTTGCCTCGAATTTCGGCGGCCTCGTCCAGGCGGTCGGCGCATCCTGGATGATGGCGTCGATCTCGCCCTCCCCCGAGATGGTGGCGCTGGTCCAGGCTTCGACGACGCTCCCCGTGATGCTGTTCTCGCTCGCGTCGGGAGCGATCTCTGACAATTACGACCGCCGCCGCATCATGCTGGTGGCCCAGGGCTTCATGCTCACCGTCTCGATCGCGCTGGCGGTCTTCGCCTGGCTCGGCGTGATCACGCCCTGGATGCTCCTGAGCTTCACCTTCCTGATCGGCTGCGGCACGGCCCTGAACAATCCAGCCTGGCAATCCTCGGTCGGGGACATGGTGCCGCGTCGCGACGTGCCGGCGGCAGTGACGCTGAACAGCGTCGCCTTCAACATTGCCCGCAGCGTTGGCCCGGCGATCGGCGGTGCCATCGTCGCCGCGGCCGGCGCGGTCGCAGCCTTCGCGACCAATGCGTTCAGCTATATCGCGCTGATCACCGTGCTCGCCCGCTGGCAGCCGCCCAAGGTCGAGCGCCTGCTCCCGCGCGAGACGCTGTTCATCGCGATGGGCGCGGGCATCCGCTATGTCGCGATGTCGCCCAATATCCGAGCCGTGATCCTGCGCGCCTTCGCCTTCGGCTTCGGCGCCATCGTCGGCCTGGCCCTGTTGCCGCTGGTGGCGCGCGACCTCATCAAGGGCGGGCCCCTCACCTACGGCATCCTGCTCGGCGGCTTCGGCGCCGGCGCCGTGGCGGGCGCCTTCATGAGCGCGCGGCTGCGAAGGGCGATGAGCACCGAGGCGCTGGTGCGCTCCACCTTCATCGCCTACGCCGTCGGCATCCTGCTGGTCGGCTCCAGCCGCTCGATCTGGCTGACCATGCCGGGCCTTTTCGTCTGCGGCGCCTGCTGGGTGCTGGCGCTGTCGACCTTCAACGCCACCGTCCAGCTCTCGGCGCCGCGCTGGGTCGTCGGCCGCGCGCTGGCGATCTACCAGATGGCGACCTTCGGCGGCATGGCGATCGGCAGTTGGGCCTGGGGCCGCACCGCCCTGCATTTCGACACCGACCGCGGCCTCCAGCTCTCGGCCATCGCATTGCTCATCGGGGCGGCGCTGGGCCTGCGCTATCGCCTGCCGCCGCTGGAGGAGCTCAATCTCGATCCGCTGAGCCGCTGGCGCGAGCCCAAGGTCGCGATCGACATCGAGCCGCGCAGCGGGCCGGTGATCGTCACCATCGAATACATCATCAAGCCGGAAGACGTTGTCGCCTTCCTGAACGTCATGGCCGAACGCCGGCGCATCCGCCGCCGCGACGGCGCACGCCACTGGACGCTCCTGCGCGACCTGACCGACCCGACGCTCTGGATCGAGCGCTATGACAGCCCGACCTGGGTCGAATATGTCCGCCAGAACCAGCGCATCACCAAGGCCGATGCCGAAATCGGCGAGCGCGTGCGCGCGCTCCACAGCGGTTCGAACCCGCCCGTGGTCCACCGCATGATCGAGCGCCAGACCGCGACGCTGCCGCAGGCGCAGGCGAGCGGCCCTCCGACGGTCGCCGATTCCCTCTCCGACCCGGCTCGTCCAGCCTGAGCCGGCCTCAGCCGAAGATCCAGATTCCGGCCAGTCCCAGCATGCCGACGATGATCCGCCACCAGGCGAAGACGGCAAAACCGTGCCGCGAGACGAAATCGAGGAAGGAGCGGACCACCAGCAGGGCTGCGAAGAAGGCGGCGACGAAGCCGATGACGATGAGGATGCCGTCGTCGAAGGTCAGCGACTTGTAGCTCTTCAGCAGGTCATAGGCGAAGGCGCCAGCCATGGTCGGCATGGCGAGGAAGAAGGAGAACTCCGCCGCCGCCCGCTTGCTCGCACCCATCAGCATCGCGCCGACGATCGTCGCGCCCGAGCGCGATACGCCGGGGATCATCGCCAGACACTGGAAGAAGCCGATCTTCAGATACATCGGCAGGGTGAACTGCGTCGCGTCGGTGTGCTTCTCCTGCAATTCGAGCTCATCGACGACGAGCAGCACGAGGCCGCCTGCGATCAGCGCACAGCAGACGATGATGGGGTTGAACAGCACGCCCTTGATGAAGCCGTGCAGCAGCGCGCCGATGATCGCCGCCGGCAGGAAGGCGACCAGCACGCCCAGGATGAAGCGGCGTGCCGCCGGATCGCGCGGCGCCCTGAGCGCGATGTCGAGCAGACGGCGGAAGTAGACCAGTACGATCGCCAGGATCGCGCCAAGCTGCACCAGCACCTCGAAGGTCTTCCCGTTCGATTCGAAGCCGAGGAAGTGGCCCAGCAGCAGCAGATGGCCGGTCGAGGAAACCGGCAGGAACTCGGTCAGCCCCTCGACGATGCCGAGGACGAAGGCTTCGATGATGTTCTGCATGAACGGTGTCCTCGTGGGGCTTTGGCGCCGCCGCCTGCGTCGTCGATCTAGGACCGGCTCTACCCCCACCTCTTTGCAAATTGGTTACCACCTCGACAACCGGATCGCGCGAATCGTGTCGGTCGGGGCCATGCTCGCTTGTGACGGTTCTTGGGCATGCTAAGAGCGGGCGCCGGGCGCATAGCGGGCATCATTCTGGCCTCTCGCCCCGCTCCGGCCGCATTTGACCCGCTTCAAGGCTTGATGAGTGCCATGGCGACCCTGTTCCATCATCCGCTATGCCCGCATTCGCGCTTCATTCGCCTGGTGGTGAGCGAGTTCGGCATGGAAACCGAACTGGTCGAGGAGCGCGTCTGGGAACGGAGGCGGGAATTCCTCGAGCTGAACACGGCCGGCACGACGCCCGTCTTTCAGGAGCAGAACGGCATGGCCGTTCCAGGCGCGGGGCCGATCGCCGAATATCTCGACGAGACGCGCGGACTCGCGCTGGGCGACCGCCGGTTGCTGCCCGAGGGACCGGGCGAGCGCGTCGAGGTTCGCCGCCTGCTCGACTGGTTCAATCTGAAATTCCATGAGGAGATCACCGGCCCGCTGGTGCTCGAGAAGGTGATGAAGCGGTTCATGAGCCGCGACGAAGGCGGCGGCCCGCCGGAGATGAGCGCGATCCGTGCGGCCCGCTCCAATGTCCGCTATCATCTGCGCTATATCGCCTGGCTGCTGGCGAAGCGGAACTGGATCGCCGGCAGCCGGCTGAGCTATGCCGATCTGGCCGCCGCGGCGCATTTGTCTTGCGTCGACTATCTCGGCGACGTGCCCTGGGACGAGGACGAGACGACGCGCGCATGGTACGCCCGGATCAAATCGCGGCCGAGCTTTCGCCCGCTGCTGGCCGACCGGGTGCCGGGCATGGCGCCGAGCGCCCATTACGACAATCTGGACTTCTGAGCGGCGCAGCCCTCAAGCGCGCGGTCGCCGAGCGGGCGTTGTCCGAGGGCTTCGCGGTGATCCGCGTCGCCGCCGCCGACGCGATTCCGCAGGCTCCCGAACGGCTCAAAACCTGGCTCGAGGCCGGCTATCACGGCGAGATGGGCTGGATGGATGAGCGCACCGCCGAGCGCGCCGATCCGCGCCGGCTCTGGGGCGAGGTCCGGTCCATTGTCATGCTGGGCATGAACTATGCCGGCGAGGACGATCCTCTCGCGACCCTGGCGGAGCCCGGCAAGGCGGCGATCTCGCTCTATGCCCGTCGGCGCGACTATCACGACGTCATCAAGGGCAAGCTGAAGACGGTGGCTGGCCTGCTCGCCGCCCGCGCCGGCGCCGATGTCAAGGTCTTCGTCGATACCGCGCCGGTGATGGAAAAGCCGCTGGCGCAGGCCGCCGGCCTCGGCTGGCAGGGCAAGCATACGGTCCTGGTCTCGCGCGAGCACGGCTCATGGCTCTTGCTGGGGGCGATCTACACCACCGCAGATCTGCCCCCCGATGCGCCCGAGACCGACCATTGCGGCTCCTGCCGGCGCTGCCTCGACATCTGCCCGACCAATGCCTTCCCGGCCCCCTACCGGCTCGATGCCCGCCGCTGCATCGCCTACCTCACCATCGAGCACCCCGGCCATATCGACGCGGACCTGCGGCCGGGCATCGGCAACCGCGTCTTCGGCTGCGACGACTGCCTGGCGGTATGCCCCTGGAACAAGTTCGCCAGCGCTTCCCTCGAAACGCGGCTCGCCCTGAAGAGCGAACTTGCCGAGCTCTCGCTGGCCGAGCTCGCCAGGCTCGACGACCCTGCCTTCCGGACGCTCTTCGCCGGCACGCCGGTGAAGCGCACGGGCCATGCCCGCTTTCTGCGCAACGTGCTGATCGCCATCGGCAACAGCGGATTGCCGCATCTGGCGGACAGCGCGGCCCCGCATCTCGCCCATCCCTCTCCGCTGGTGCGGGCCATGGCCGTCTGGGCACTGGGCCGGCTCGCTCCGCAAAGGGCGGCCGACATCGCCGCGACATCCCTGCAGGGGGAATCCGACGCTCAGGTCCGCGCCGAATGGTCGATGGTCGCCGATTCCACGGAAGACGCTGCATGAACCTCCTGATTCTGGGCCTCGGCTACACCGCCGGCTTTTTCGCCCGCGCCGCTCTTGCGCAAGGATGGGAGATCACCGGCACGGTCCGCGATGCCGACAGGGCGGCCGAACTCAGCCGTGGCGGCATCCAGACCCTCGTCTTCGGCGGTTTCGCCGTCTCGCGCCGGCTCGCCGAAGCGGTCGAGCAGGCCGATGCCGTACTGGTTTCGATCCAGCCGGGCGAGGATGGCGATCCGGTCCTCAACGCGCTGTCCGGGGCTCTGGCTGCCGCGCCGCGGCTGCGCTGGATCGGCTATCTGTCCACCATCGGCGTCTATGGCGACCAGGACGGAGCCTGGATCGACGAAACGACACCGCCGAGGCCCGGGAATGCCCGCAACCGGCGTCGCGTCGCGGTCGAGCAAGCCTGGCTTGATCTGGGCGCCAGAACCAGCAAGGCCGTGCAGATCTTTCGCCTCGCCGGCATCTACGGTCCCGGCCGCAGCCCTCTGGCGAAACTGCGCAGCGGCCACGCGCATCGCATCGTCAAGCCGGGGCAGGTCTTCAACCGCATCCATGTCGAGGATATCGCAGCCCTGCTGATGGCCTCGCTCGCCCGGCCGCACCCCGGCGCGATCTACAATGTCAGCGACGACGAGCCGGCCCCACCGCAGGATGTCGTGACGCTGGCCGCCGAACTGACCGGGCTGCGGCCGCCGCCGGAAGTCCCCTTCGACGCAGCGCAGCTCTCACCGATGGCTGCCAGCTTCTACAGCGAGAACAAGCGCGTTTCGAACGCCCTCGCGAAGCGCGAATTCGGCTACGCGCTGCGCTATCCGACCTACCGCGAGGGCCTGCGCTCCCTGCTTGCGGCTGGCGAATAACGCCGTCAGGCCGCGAAGCGCCGGCTGTCGCCGCCGTAATAATCGATATAGCGCTTGTCGATCGCTGCCACCGGCAGGACGACGAGAACGTCTGTCGTGCCAAACTGGCGGTCGACCACCGCCCCGGTCCCGAAGCGCGCGCCGAGCCGGAGATAGCCCTTGATCAGCGGCGGCATCTGCCGCAGCGCCAGCTTGGCGTCGATCGTCTCGGCTGGCAGCCTGTCCATCCCGACGAGATGCTCGGGATGAGCCTGGGCCATCCACTCGCCATCCGATCGCGCCTGATGATGCAGGAAGCTCAGCGGCAGGGCGAGCGCCTCCGGATCGGTCCCGTCGAAAGAGGCGCAGCCGAACATCGCATCGATGCGATGGTGGCGGATATAGGCCCAGATGCCGGACCAGAGGAGATCGACCGTCCGCTTGGTCCGGTAGGGCTTGAGCACGCAGGAGCGGCCGAGCTCAAGGAAGCGCTGGCCCGGATGCCGCGCCAGGAGCGGGGCAAGGTCGAACTCGCTCTGCGAGTAGAAGCCGCCGAGCCTGTCGGCGGCGCTCTTGCGCATCAGGCGATAGGTGCCGACGACCTTCGGCTTGACCCCGCCGAAGCGGCCGCGCGCCTCGTGATCGATCACCAGCAGATGGTCGCAGGCCTTGTCGAAACGGTCCGCATCGCGGCGGAACACCCGCGCCACGACATCCGGCTTCGCCGACATCTCCTGGTAGAACACGCGATAGCGCAGGCGCTGCGCCCGCCAGATCTCACGCGAGCTGCGGGCCAGCCGCACCTCGAGCGATCCATGCCGGCCGAGGGTGCCCGAAAGGGCCTCCGCCTCGCCGGAGGCGTCGGCGAAACGCCGCATCGCGCCACCCGTCACCGGCATCATCGGCGCCAGGCGCGAAAGAAGAGGATTGCCGGCTGAGAAACGCGCCGGTGGCCTGTCGGAGCCTCCAGAAACGTACAAGGTCATCACCCGTTTCATCCCTGAGCACGCGGAGGCGGCTTCACCGGCAAGGCTGCGAAAGCCTCCTTCGGACCCGTCCCCAAGCCGCATCCGGCATGGGAAAGGCTTGCTCGGCCTATCTTACAAGGTTGCGACAAAACTGCGTCGAAGCCATGACGCCGGTCAAGCCGAAAGGGATTCGCGCTCTTTCCGGTGCAGGCGCTCCAGCAGGCGCTCCAGTGCCAGCCGGTCCAATGGCTTTGCCAGGCAATCATCCATGCCGGCGCCCAGCGCGGCATCGCGATCCGCCGCCGAGACATTGGCCGTCACCGCCACGATCGGGAGCCGCGTCTGCCGCCGCTGCCCGTGTTCGAGCCTGCGAACCGCACGCGCGCAGTCGAGGCCGGTCAATCCCGGCATGCGGATATCCAGCAGGGCAAGGTCCAGTGGCGTCTCCTCGCCCGCGAATCCCGCAGCGATCCTTTGCAGCGCTGCGGCACCGTCCTTGACCCAGATCGCGGTCGAGCCGAGCCGTTCCAGGGTGCGCGTCAGAAGCAGCGCGTTGATCTCGTTGTCTTCCGCGACCAGCACGTTGAGGCGAACGGGCGCGGCAGGAGCCGCGAGGCCTGGCAAGCCCGCAGGCGCAAAGCCGCCCGGAGCCTGCGAGCCGAGACGCTCGTAGAGCGAGCGCGCTCGTACCGGCTTGATCAGGAAACCGGAAAAGCCAGCTGCCTGGGGCGAGCCGAACTGGCGTCTCGCAAGGGGCGCGAGCAGGATCAGGCAGTCGCGAATGCCGGCTGCCTTGATCGCCAGCGCCAATTCCTTTGCCGGCGCATCGCCAAGTGTATGGTCGATCAGCACCGCATCCAGGGTGCCGGCCGCAAGCGCTCCGACGGCCGCCTGTTGGTCCGATACGATGGAGACGGAGGCCCGGGTCGCCCGGATCGTCTCGGCCAGGAAGCCGGCGGCGAACGGAGCGGGCGAGACGACCAGCATGCGCCGGCCCGGCCAATGCGGGATCGTCAAGGCCCTGCTGCCTTCGGCAGCCGGCAATGGCAGCACCGCACGGAAGCTCGCCCCCTGCCCCGGCCGGCTTTCGGCGCGGACCTCTCCGCCCATTGCCCGGACCAGCCGGCGCACGATCGCGAGCCCCAGCCCTGTCCCGGCATGGAGCGAACCCGGCCCGTGCTCGACCTGCTCGAACTCGCCGAAGATCGTCTCCAGCCGGTCGACCGGAATACCGGGCCCGGTATCGGCGACGACGATCTCGATGGCAGAGCCCGCGCGGCACAGGCTCACCCCGACGCCGCCGGAGGTGGTGAATTTCACTGCATTGCCGACGAGGTTGAGCAGGATCTGGCGCAGGCGATCGCGGTCCCCGACCAGCCGGGCCGGCACGTCGGGCGCGATATGGGCGGCGAGCTCGATGCCCTTGGCCTGGGCGCGCGGCGCCATCAGCTCCGCCACCGTCTCGACGAGCTGGACGGCATCGAAGGGCTCGCGCATGAGCTCGATCCGCCCGGCCTCGACCTTCGCGAAATCGAGGATGTCGTCGACCAGCGCCAGCAGCGCCTCGCCCGAGGTGCGCAGGGCCTGGACATAGGTCGATTGCTCGGCGTCGAGTCCGGTATCCTGAAGCAGGTCCGACATGCCGAGAATGCCATTGAGCGGCGTGCGGAACTCGTGGCTCACCGTGGCCAGGAAGCGGGATTTTGCTTCGCTCGCAGCCTCGGCCCGGCTGCGGGCCTCGACCAGCGCATCCTCGTCCGCGATCCGCGCCGAGATGTCGCGCCCGACGCGTTGCACCACGATGCGCCCATCCGGCCCGGCGACCACGGTTTCGGCCCACGCGACCCAGCGCTCGCCCTCATGAGTGGCGAGGCATTCGTCGAAGCTGCGCGTGCCATCCTCCTGCTGGGCCCGTGGCCGCAGCGCAAGCTGCGGCAATTGCCCATCGCTCCCGACGAGGTCGCCCTCCTGAGCGCCGAACAGCGCCGCATAGGCGGCATTGGCGTAGACGATGGTCGCGCCGTCCCGCCGAACAATGAAATCGCCCTGAGCCTCGACGAGGCTGCGATAGCGCTGTTCGCGGTCGGCGGTGGCCCAGAGCCGGTCGGTCAGGCTCTCGACCTCGTGCCCGAGCGCCGCCTGCTGGGCCAGCATCCGCCCGCGCCACCGCAGCGTCGCGACGCCGCACAGGACGGCGCCGGCGAGGCCGACCAGAACGATCGTCGAGATGAGCCACAACGGGAGAACCATGCTCCCGCTCTAACCCCGCCGGGTTGAAAAAAGCGGCCGGCCGAAGCCTCGATTTCGAGGCAGGCTTGCAAGGCACCGTTAACCGGAGTGAAGTCCGCGCCTCCGCTCAGGCCGCCTGCGCCATCTGGTCGCCCCGGGCGCGGTAGGACAGGGCCTCGGCCAGATGCAGGCGGCCGATCTTCGCCTCGCCATCGAGATCGGCCAGCGTGCGCGCCACCTTCAGCACCCGGTGATAGGCCCGTGCCGTCAGGCGCATCGTGTCGGCGGCGTCTCGCAGAAGCGAGAGCCCCGCATTGTCCGGCTTCGCGATCTCCTCCAGCACCGGCGCGGGGCAAGCGGCGTTCGTTGCGATATGGGGCATGCCCAGGGCGGCGAACCGGACATTCTGCAGGCGCCGCGCCTCGGCCACCCGCGCGGCGACCTCTGCCGAGCCTTCTCCAGCGGAGGGCAGGATGAGGTCGGCCGCCGTCACCGCAGGCACATCGATCATGATGTCGATGCGGTCGATCAGAGGGCCTGATATCCGCGTCTGGTACTGCGCGATGCAGCGCTCGTTGGGCTGGCGCCGGCAGGCATAACCCGGCTCGGTCGCCTTGCCGCAGCGGCAAGGATTCATCGCCGCGATCAGCTGGAACCGCGCCGGATAGACGGCGCGGTGGTTGGCGCGCGAGATCAGCACATCGCCCGTCTCCATCGGCTGGCGCAGCGCATCGAGCACCTGCGGCTGGAACTCGGGCAGTTCGTCGAGGAACAGCACGCCATGATGGGCGAGCGAGACTTCGCCGGGCTTGGCGTGCAGCCCGCCCCCGACCAGCGCCGCCATGGAGGCGGAATGATGCGGCGCCCGGAACGGGCGCCGGTCGGTCAGCCCGCCGCCGGCGAGATGGCCCCCGACCGACAGCACCATCGAAACCTCGAGCAGCTCGCGCGGCGAAAGCGGTGGCAGGATCGATGGCAGCCGGCTCGCCAGCATCGACTTGCCCGCGCCGGGCGGGCCGTTCATCAGCAGGTTGTAATCGGTTTCGGACTCGCGCGAGCGCTTCCATCGGCCCCGATCCTAGCCTTCGCCCGAAGGAATGGAATGCGGGTCGGCATGGTTATCCCCGATCGCGGGGGCTTCCCTCGCGTGACCAGGAATCCCAATATCCGCTTGGAGGGACCTGTCGTGTGGCAGTGGCTAACCGCGCGCCTGTTTAGGACTGCCGACACGTTGGTCGAGGCCGACGCGCGCGCCTTGATCGACCAGCATGGCATCCAGGCCTACGGCGTGGCGCGATGGCGGGCGCACCAGGTCGGGACGGGCAAGCTCGTAGACGACAGTCGGCCCTCGGGTAAGCGTGATCCGATAGCCGCGTGTGGCTATGCAGCCGCGGTTTGGGGCGGGTTTTCGGCCCATGCCCATGGCAGCATTTCGTCGATCTTTGA
>NZ_FTMO01000037.1 GCF_900156025.1 Allobosea sp. TND4EK4 | reverse complement strand
GCTTCTCCGTCGAAGCCCAGTCGACCGAACCGTCCGGAAGGAACGGCGTCGGCGCAATCGGGAACACCCCGGAGGCGGAAGCGGTGAGGGTCATGCTCGATCTCTCTGAAGGTCAGTGCGACGCGATGGTCAGAACGTCGCCGGCCCGAAAGCCGAAGATGGTCTCGGCGCCCGGCTGCAAAGCGGCGATCTCGTCGGTGGAATCGACGAGTGCAGTGATCTCCGTCTCGTGGCGGTCGAGCAGGAGACGGAAGCCGCGGCCAATGAAATCGACGGACGCGACCTTTGCCGGCAACATATGCTCGCAGCCGCGAGCCGCCTCGCCGACCCGGATCTTCTCGGGTCGCACGGCCAGAATGCCCGTGCCTGCGGGCACGAAATTGCACTCTCCAAGGAAGGTCGCGACGAAGCGGTCAACCGGCTTGTCGTAAAGCGCCCGCGGCGAGCCGATCTGGACGATCCGGCCCTTGTCCATGACCGCGATCTGGTCCGAGAGGAAGAGCGCCTCTTCCTGATCATGCGTGACATAGACGACTGTGGCGCCCACGGCGGCGTGCAGCCGCTTCAGTTCGACCTGGATGGCCTGCCGAAGATTCTTGTCCAGGGCACCGAGCGGCTCGTCCATCAGCAGGATGTCCGGACGGATGACCAGCGCGCGGGCGAGCGCGACGCGCTGCTGCTGGCCGCCCGAGAGCTGGCGCGGCAGGCGCTCGGCGTAAGGGATGAGATCGACGAGGGCGAGCGCCTCTTCGACCCGGCTCTGGACCTCGCGCGCCGGCAGCTTGCGCATTTCCAGTCCGAAAGCGACGTTGCGGCGCACGCTCATATGCGGAAACAGCGCATAGTTCTGGAAGACCATGCCGATGTTCCGCTTCGAGACCGGAACGGGGCCGATATCGACGCCGCCGACGAGGATCCGGCCGCGGTCATAGGTCTCGAACCCGGCAATGGTCTTGAGCAGCGTCGTCTTGCCGGAGCCGGAGGCACCGAGCAGCGTACAGAAGCAGCCGGCGGGGATGTCGAGCGAGACGTCATCGAGCGCCAGCGTCGCACCATAGCTCTTGTGCAGCGCACGGATGGAGACGGCCTTGCCGAGGGCGGCGATGCTCATGACGTCTTTCGCTTTGCGACGAGGAGGTTGGCGCCGAGGACGACGACCGTCACCAGGATGATGAGGCAGGAGGCAGCGATGATCGTGGGGTCGATCTCATGCGCCACGCCCTCATACATCAGCTTCGGCAGGGTCCGGCTGCGGATATTGGTCAGGAAGAGCGCAATGATCACGTCGTCGAACGAGGTGATGAAGGCGAAAATGGCGCCGGCCGCGATGCCCGGCGCGATCGCGGGCAGCATCACGCGCCGGAACATCGTTGCCCAGGAGGCGCCCAGACCAAGCGCCGCGAGCTCCAGATTGTCATCGAAGGATTTCAGCGCGGCCCTGACGGTGATGAAGACGTAAGGCGTCGCGAGGACGACATGGCCGAGCGTCACGCCCCAGATTGAGCCGACGAGCCCGGTCGGCGCGAGCAGGTAATAGAGGCCGACCGCCAGGATGATCACCGGCACGATCATCGGCAGGATGAAAATCGTCTCGACCATGTTGCGCCAGCGCGGGCGCATCCGCGAGACGCCGAGCGCCGCGAGGGTGCCGAGCACCACCGAGATCGTCACGACGAGGGCCGCGATCTGCAGGGAGCGGGTCAGCGCCGTGACCCATTTGCTGGTCGAGAAGAAATTCTCGTACCAGACCAGGCTGTAGCTCTCCGGCGGAAATGCCAGGAAGGGCGAGGACCCCAGGCTCATCGGGAAGACGATGACGATCGGCGCGATCAGGAAGGCGCCGATGAGCCCTGCCGCGACGATCGCCAGCCAGCCGCCCGTGGAGCGGCCGCGCGAGGTCACGGTGAAGGGCTGCCCGACCTTGCCGCCCCCGCCATCGATCAGGCGCTCCAGGCCGAAGAAGCGCTGGAACAGCACGAGCATCGTCACGGTCGCGACGAGCAAGACGGTCGCCAGCGCTGCCGCGAAGGGCCAGTTCAATTCGGTATTGATGTTGCTCGCAATCATCTGCGCGATCATGGCCTGACCGGGGCCGCCCATCAGGGCCGGCGTCAGATAGAAGCCGATCGCATTCATGAACACGATCATCGCGCCGGCCACCACGCCGGGAGCCGTCAGCGGCAGGATGATGCGGCGGAAGACAGTCAGCGGGCCGGCGCCGAGGCTTTCGGCCGCCTGCACCGTCGAGAGTTCAAGGTTCCGGAAGGCGGCATAGAGCGGCAGCACGACGAAGGGCATGAGCACATGCGTCATCCCGATCAGCACGCCGGAGAGATTGTAGACGAAGGCGATCGGCGAGGCCGTGAGGCCCGCCCCCATCAACATGGTGTTCACCACGCCGTTGCCCTGCAGCAGGATGATCCAGGCCGTGGTGCGCACCAGCGCGCTGGTCCAGAAGGGCAGCAGCACCAGCAGCATCAGCAATCCCCGCGCCCGCGGGCCGACCGTCGCCATCACATAGGCGAGCGGATAGCTCGCGATCACCGCCAGCGCCGTCACGAGCCCGGCGATGCCGAGCGTCGTCAGCAGCACCGAGCGATAGACCGGAACCGCCGCCATGCGCTCGAACTGCGCCAGCGAGAAACCGCTTTCGCCGAAGGCCAGCTTCAGCAGCGACAGCACCGGAACCGCGAAGAGCACCAGCAGCACAAGGCCGAAGGGTGCGAGCCCGAGCCAGACCGGAAAGCCGCGGCCGACGCCCGCCGGGTTCGAGCGGCCTGCCAAGGCCGCTGCTGGCGCCTGCGCCGTCATGCGACGAACAACTGCCGCGGGAAGGTGGTCAGGCGCTCGCAACCCTCTTCCGTGATCGCGATCGTCTCGGACATGCCGAAGCCCTTCGCCAGCACATAGGTGTGGAAGGTCATGCCGGGCTGGAAGGACCAGGTGGCGCTGGGCTCCGCCTCGAGCGGCTCGCCGCCATTGGGCTGCAGCATCAGGCCGACGGAATAGAAGGTCTTGTTCGTGTACGTCTCGCGCAAGCCCGCCGAGAGCACGCCATCGCGATAGATCGCATCCGGCACCGTAGCGGGCACGCCGGGCCTCACCGCCGCGATCGCCGCATCCTGAATGGCGATCAGCTGCTCGACGATCCGATGCTCCTCGTCGGTCGCCTGCGCCACCTTGATCGGGCGCATGAAGCGGGCGTGATAGTGGCGGACATTCGGGGTCGTCTCGAGCTGGACGATGTCTCCCGTGGCAAGAACTCGGTCGGAGTAGCCGCCATGCAGATGGTAGGCGCGCTCGCCGGAGGACAGCACGCCCGGGCCCGGCAGGTCGCTGCCGGCGCGGATCATCGCCGCGCAGATCTCCGCCGCCATCTCGCGCTCGGTCGCCCCGGCCTTGGCCGAGGCGATGCCGGCCGCCATGCCGGCCTCGGCCGCCTTGCCCGCCGCGCGCTGATAGGCAACCTCCGCCGGCGACTTGATGAAGCGCATCTGCGTGGTGAAGGGCGACAGGTCGCTCCACGTCGTCTCCGGCAGGGCGGCGCGCAGGGCGTCATAGCGCGCGACGCTAAGCGTCCAGGCCTGCATCTCGACGGCGAGCTTCGCTGTCGCACCCGCCGCCTCGCGGATGGCCCGGGCTGCGACAGCGATGCGGTCGTCCGAATCCGTCCACATCACCCGCTTGGGGAAGACGCAGGTGGCGTCGAGGTAGTATTCCTCGACGTCGCGGCAGAACAGCACCGGGTCGCCTTCGAGAGGGATGACCGCGAACTGGAAGCTCGAATAGCCGCGGGTGAAGAAGCCGGTGAGATAAGTCACGGTCTCGGGCAGGAACGCGACGAGCGCGTCCCGTCCAGTCCGCGCCAGCTCGGCGCGGACCTTGTCGACCCGCGCAAAATAGTCCTCGCGCGGGAACCAGGGTCGGGCGATCGACATCGTCATTCCTTGAGCATGGCGGTGTAGGCCTCGGTCACCTTGGCGCCGTTGTCGGCCCACCATTCGATGTCGAGGAAGAGCGCGTTCTTCAGCCGCTCGGAAGTCGAGGGCAGGTTCTCCATCCGCGCCGCCGGGATCGCTGCGAGAGCCTTCTCCGAGGTCGGGCCATAGGCGACGAATTCGGAGAGGCGCGCGTTATTTTCGGGTTTCGCGATGTAGTTCAGGAAGGCGACGGCCTCCGCCTTGTTGGGCGCGCCCTTCGGGATCATGAAGAAGCCGACCTGCGGAATCTGCTGTTCCCAGGCCATGGCGATCGGCAGCTTGGACTCGATGCCGGCCTGGAACCGGCCGTTCCAGCCCAACGCCATCACCACCTCGCCCGAACCGAGAGCCTGGACCGGCTGCGCCCCGCTGGCCCACCAGACCGCCACCTGCGGCTTCAGCGTGCGGATCTTGTCGAGCGCGCGCTTCAGGCCCGCCTCGGTCGAGAGCGTCTTGTAGACCTCCGCCATTGGCACGCCGTCGGCGAGCAGCGCGGCTTCGACGACGGTCTCCGGCTTATCGGGCAAGGTCCGCTTGCCCGGAAACTTCGCGATGTCCCAGAAATCGGCGAAGTTCCTGGGCTGCGGACCGGCGGCCGGGAAGGCCTTGGTCGAGAAGCCGATGAGCGTCGAGAAGATCTCGGAGGCGACGCCGTAATCGTTGCGCGCGCCGGGGATGACGTGGTCGGTGTTGACCATGTCGGGCGTGATCTTCTCGAACAGGCCCTGGCGGACGCCGCGCATCAGCCCGCCGCCGCCGGCGGTGACGACATCCCAGGTCACCGACTTGGTCTCGACCATCGCCTTGATCTTGGCGGTCTCGGGCCCGGTGTCCTCCTCGACCTTGATTCCGCTCTCCTTGCTGAAGGGCTGAATCCAGGCCTTGCGGATTGCGTCCTGATAGGCCCCGCCCCAAGAGGCGAAGGTCATC
This sequence comes from Allobosea sp. TND4EK4, assembly GCF_900156025.1. Classification (GTDB taxonomy): domain Bacteria; phylum Pseudomonadota; class Alphaproteobacteria; order Rhizobiales; family Beijerinckiaceae; genus Allobosea. The sequence continues at coordinate 12,585 of NZ_FTMO01000037.1, read as the reverse complement.
TCCTTGGCGCTCGCGATTCCGGGCGCGAGCAGCACCATCGCGGTGGCTGCAACGATCAACTTCTTCATGAGAACCCCTCTCCTTATGTGCGGTCGCTCTCAGGCGGCCGTGGCGCCGCAGAGAGCGGCGAATTTGCTGAGCATGGTCTTGGCAGGCAAAGCCTCGTCCGCCGTCGCCTTGAGCGCGTCGATATCGGCGCCGTCGCGCTCCATCGTGGCGCGGCTCTGCTCGAACCAGACCACGGCCTGCTCCTTCGTGACCTCGGGGTGGCCCTGAATTCCCCAGACTCGATGGTCCCTGAAACGCCAGATCTGGTTGGGGCAGAGATCGCTGGTCGCGATGATGCGCATGTCGGGATGGTCCGCCCGCACCTCGTCATTGTGCCAGACGAACATGTAGACGCGTTCGCCGATCTCGCCGGCGATCTCGTCGCCTCGCGCGGCCGGCGTCACGTCGAGCCATTTGTTGCCGACCTCGCAGAAGGGCCGGCGGAAGACCTGGTCGCGCCCGCACAGGGCCGAGGCGAGGATCTGGCTGCCGAAGCAGACGCCGAGCATCGGGATGCCGAGGCTGTCCGCCTCGCGGATCAGATCGTGCTCACGATGGATGAAGGGAATGTCCTCATAGGCCCCGTGCGGGCTTCCGGTGACGAAGATGCCGTCATAGCCGGCGAGTGTATCCGGAAAGTCGCCCGCGTAGGCCCAGCGCGCATCGACGTCGAGCCCCCAGCCGGCGAAACGCTCAGGCAACCTGGCGACGCCGTCGCGCTTGGGACCGTTCTGGAGAAGAAGCAGCTTGCCACCCATGGCTCAGGTCCTCGTGCCCGATACGGAAATGACTGGGTTCGGGTCCGGCTCGCGCGGAAGGGTGCCGGCCAAAAGATCCAGGATGCCCTGGCGGGCATTGTCGATGTGACGCCGCATCGCCTCGGCCGCGGCGGCGCCGTCGGCGCGCTCGATCGCCGACAGGATCGCCAGATGCTCGCCCTTTCCCGGATCGAAGCGCCGCGGAATCCGGGAGAGGCCGAACATCCGCGTGCGCTCGCGCAGCTCCTTGACGAGCCGCGCCATCAGCCGGTTGCCGCTGGCCTCGGCGATCGAGAGGTGGACAAGATCGTCGACGCTCCAATGGCGGTCATGCGAGACCGCGCGAGGCTCGACCATACCCTCGATGGCGCCGCGGATGGCGGCGAGCTGCTCCGGCGACAGGCGGCCGGCCGCGAGCCTGGCCGTCTCCCCCTCCAGCGCGCGGCGCGTTGCGAGGATCTCCATAACATCCTCCACGGACACGCCCTGAACCGTCAGGAGGCGCCCGTCGCGCCGCAGATACCCCTCGCCGGCCAATCGCCCCAGCGCTTCGCGCACCGGCGTTCGCGAAAGACCGAGCTGCTCGGCAAGCTTGCGGTCCTGAACAACGGTGCCCCCGGGCAGGTCGCCCGAGAAGATCATGCGCCGGATCGCGGTCATGGCTCTCTCGGAGAGCGAGCCGTCGTCGAGGGCAGCAGCAGTTTCGGTCGGCGAAAACATAGGCATACTTTTGGTATACCAGACCCGCATGTCAATCTCCCAAGTGCCGATCCTGTCATCAGGCACGTCTAAATTTGCGGCAGGCCTGCAGCTTTGCGGGCAGTTCAGCCTCAGAGCCAGGTGTGTCGAAACTGGCCTGTTCCGTTCGCCAAGGGCCAGGCAGGCGCCGTTGCGTTTCGAGCCAAATGCCGAAAAGGGCTATTCGGCCGAGCGCGCAGCAGCATCGACGAGCCTGTAGCCGACACCGGGCTCGGTGATGATGAAGCGGGGGTCGGCGGCATCGTCGCCGATCTTCTCGCGGATATGGCCCACCGCGATCCGCAGATAATGGGTATCGGCCGTATGGGCCGGCCCCCAGATCGTCGTCAGCAACTGCTTGTGTCCCACCAGCTTGCCGACATTGCGCGCCAGCAATGCGATCACATCGAATTCCTTGCGCGTCAGCTTGGCGGCCGCGCCATCGACGCTCACCGAACGGCTCGCCAGGTCGATCTCGAGGCCTCCGATGCGGATCGCGGCCGGCTCGGCCGCGCGGTCCCGGCGGCTGCGCAGCAAGGCGCGAAGCCGTGCCAGCAACTCGCCGGTCGAGAACGGCTTGGTGACGTAATCGTCCGCGCCGGCATCGAGCGCCGCGATCTTCTCCGTCTCCGCGTCGCGCACGGACAGCACGAGGATCGGCACGCTCGACCATTCGCGAATCGCCTCGATCACCGCCTTTCCATCCATGTCCGGCAGGCCGAGATCGAGCAGCACGGCGTCCGGCGCCATGGTCGCGGCGCGCTCGATGCCCAGGCGCCCGCGCTCGGCTTCGATCATCTCGAAGCCGCCGGCGCCGAGCACGATGGCCAGGAAGCGCCGGATCGGCGCCTCGTCGTCAATCACCAGGATGCGGGCGGACCTGCTTTCGGTCATTCGGCCTCTTCGCTGCTGGATGGAGCGAAAGGCAGCCTGATCACGATGGCGGTGCCGCGTCCATCCGGCCCGGCGCGCGCCGCGACCGTTCCGCCATGCGCTTCGACCAACCCCTTGACGATGGACAGGCCGAGCCCCGTGCCCGCCGGCCGGCTGTCGCCCTCGGCGACGCGGTGGAACAGGTCGAAAACACGCTCGCGCTCGGCTTCCGGGATGCCCGGTCCCTCATCGGTGATGGCGATCTCGGCCATGTCACCGTCAGGCCGCGCCTTGATCGCGATCGACGTGCCCGCCGGCGCATATTTCGCGGCGTTCTCGACGATGTTCGCGATGGCCTGTCCGATCAGCACCGGATCGGCATGAAGCGGCGGCAGGTCGCGCGGCGTCTCGACGAGGAGACGATGGCCGGCCAGAACCCGTTTGAGGTCGTTGCGGACGACGCCGAGGATTTCGCGCAGATCGACCGCATCGCGCTTGGGCGCCAGCGCACCATGGCCGAGCCGCGTCATGTCGAGCAGGTTCTGGACATAGCGGTCGAGCCGGCGCGCCTCGTCCAGTGCCGTCATCGTCAGTTCGCGCCGGTCGGCGGCTTCGAGGGCGCCATCGGCCTCGGCCAGGCTCGAGACGGCGCCAATCACGGTCACCAGCGGCGTGCGCAGATCATGGCTGACCGAGTTCAGCAGCGCCCCGCGCAGCTTCTCGCCTTCGGCGGACACCCGTGCGTCGGCGAGGTCCTCGGCCAGCCGCGTGCGCTCGACGGCGACCGCGACCTGGTCCTCGACCGCGATCAGGAGCCGCCGCGTTTCGGGATCGAGCCCGCGCAGCCGATCCTTGAACCGGACTCCGACGGCTCCAAGCGCCGTCCCGGCCGTGGCAAGCGGCACGAACAGCCACTCGCTCATCGGCAAGGTCGCCGTGCCGGCGCCGGCCGGCTCGTTCTTCTCGAACGCCCAGCGCGCGGCTCCCTCGGCCCGCGCATCGAGGTCATCGATCGTGGGATGGCCCTGGACCTGCTGCAGGGTGCCCGTGGCATCGGGCATGAGGATCAGGGACTGACAGTCGAGGGTCGCGGCGATGTGAAAGGCTGCCGCCCAGAGCACGTCGTCGGTGTTCTGGGCTGCGGCGATCTTGCGCGCAAAGTCATAGAGAGTCGCGGTTCTCCGCTGCGCCACGCGCATCGTCTCCACCTGCGCTTTCAGCCGGCTCGCCAGGCTGCCGGTGAAGACGGCTCCGAGCAGGTAGACGGCGACCGAGACGACATCTTCCGGGCGTCGCATTTCGAGCGAGTAGAACGGCGGCGTGTAGAAGAAATTATAGGCGGCGGATCCCAGAACACCGGCCAGCAGCGAGGGACCGAGGCCGTGGCGGGCCCCGACGAAGAGCACGGCCCCGAGATAGATCACCGAGATCGCGCCGCCGGGCACCGCATCCCAGATCGCAAGGGGCAGAGCCGCCCCGGTCGCCACCGCGATCGCCACCAGTGCGACGGCGTAGCCCGGGCGGTCCGGCGCGATCCATGCGGAGCGCGAGCGCTTGCGCCGCTCGATGCGCGAATGGGGCGTGACGACCGTGATTTCGAAATCGGTCGCCTCGTCGAGCAGCCGGTCGGCGACCGGCTCCCGGAAGAGGCCGAGCAGGCGCTGCCCCCAGCCACCCCGCGAGCTCGGACGCCCCACCACGAGCCGCGAGACGTTGCGCTGCCGGGCATAGCGCAGCACCTCGGCCGCAACGTTCGACTCCGCCTGCAGCACGACCGTTTCGGCGCCAAGCGTCTCGGCCAGACGCAAGGCTTCCTTGGTGACCGCGCGGGTCTCCGCCGGCATCGCTTCATGGCGCGGCGTCAGCACCGTCGCCACGATCCAGGGCATGCGCGCGCGTTCGGCCATCCGCTTGCCGGCCCTCACCAGGGTGCGCGCGACGGGGGCCTCGTTGACGCAGACCAGCAGCCTCTCTTCGGCAGGCCAGGGTCCCTTGACAGCGTGGGCTTGCATCCAGTCGACCATCTCGGCATCGACCCGGCTGGCGGCCGTGCGCAGCGCGAGCTCGCGCAGCGCCGTCAGCTTGCCCTTGCCGAAGAAGTTGTCGAGCGCCCGGCCGATCTGCTGCGGCACATAGACCTTGCCGTCCTCCAGCCGCTTGATCAGCTCTTCGGGCGGAAGGTCGATCAGCTCGATCTGGTCCGCCCGCTGCAGGACATGGTCCGGCACCGTCTCCTGGACGCGCACGCCGGTGATCCGGGCGACGACGTCGTTCAGGCTCTCGACATGCTGGATGTTCAGCGTCGTGACGACGTCGATGCCCGCGTCCAGCACCTCGACGACGTCCTGCCAGCGCTTGAGGTGGCGCGAGCCCGGGACATTGCTGTGGGCGAGCTCGTCGATCAGCGCGATCGCCGGCCGGCGCGCGAGCAGGGCGTCGAGGTCGAGTTCACTCAGCATCTGGCCGCGATAGGCGACCTGTCGCCGCGGCAATTGCTCGAGCGTGTCGAGCAGCGCTGCCGTCTCGGCCCGGCCATGGGTCTCGACCAGTGCCACCACGACATCGAGGCCCGCGCGCTGCCGCAGGCGGGCCTCCTCGATCATCGCGAAGGTCTTGCCGACACCCGGGGAGGCACCCAGGAAGATCTTGAGCCGTCCGACGCGCTTCGCTTCCTCGCCGCGTGCCTCGGCGAGGAAGGATTCCGGACTCGGTCGATCATCAGGAGTATTCGGCATCGGCGGTCGACCAGAGCATCAGGGCGCAAGCCTGTCGAGGGCGAGGTTGAGCGCCAGGACATTGACCCGCGGCTCGCCGAGGACGCCGAGCAAACGCGGCTCGGTCTGGGCCTGGACGAGCAGCCTCAACCGCTCATCGGACAGCCCGCGCGCCTTGGCCACGCGCGCGATCTGAACCTCCGCGCCGCGGGGAGAGATGTCGGGATCGAGGCCTGAGCCGGAGGCCGTGACCAGCTCGGCAGGCTGGGCGCCGCCGCCGAGCGCCGCCACGCGCTCCGCCACCGCCGTTTTCAGCGCAGCGGAGCTCGGCCCGAGATTCGAGCCGGTCGAGTTCGCGGCATTGTAGGGACTGTCGACGGTCTTGGACGGATCCTTCGGGTCCGGCGCCGACGTGGCGGAGGGACGGCCATGGAAATAGCGATCGGACATGAAGGACTGACCGATCAGGCTCGAGCCGACCACGGTACCGCTCCTGACCACGGCTGATCCGTTGGCCTGGGACGGGAACATCGCCTGTGCCACGCCGGTGACGGCGAGCGGATAGGCCGCGCCGGTCAGCAGGCTGAAGACACCGAGGAGAACGAGCGCGGGGCGCAGATAGGTGGTCATGGTCTGTCTCCTCAGGCGAGGTGCAGCAGATCGACGATCAGATCGATCGCCTTGATGCCGATGAAGGGCACGATGAGGCCGCCGAGCCCGTAGACCAGAAGGTTGCGGCCGAGCAGCGTCGAGGCTGAGGCCGGCGCGTAGCGGACGCCCTTCAGGGCGATGGGGATCAGCGCGACGATGACCAGCGCGTTGAAGATGATGGCCGACAGGATCGCCGATTGCGGACTGCCGAGTCCCATCACATCCAGCACCGCCAGCCCCGGATAGGCCGTGACGAACAGCGCCGGCAGGATCGCGAAATATTTGGCGACGTCGTTGGCGATCGAGAAGGTCGTCAGGGCGCCGCGCGAGATCAGGAGCTGCTTGCCGACCATGACGATCTCGATCAGCTTCGTCGGGTCGCTGTCGAGGTCGATCAGGTTGCCGGCCTCCTTGGCGGCCGGCGTGCCCGAATTCATCGCGACGCCGACATCGGCCTGCGCCAGGGCGGGCGCGTCGTTGGATCCGTCGCCGCACATCGCCACCAGCCGGCCTTCCGCCTGCTCCTTGCGGATGAGGGCGAGCTTGGCCTCGGGCGTCGCCTCGGCGAGGAAATCGTCGACGCCGGCTTCCGCCGCGATGGCGGCCGCCGTCAGCGGGTTGTCGCCGGTGATCATCACCGTGCGGATGCCCATGCGGCGCAGCTCGGCGAAGCGCTCGCGGATGCCGGGCTTGACCACGTCCTTCAGGTGGACGACGCCCAGCACGTCATTGTCGCGCGCCACCACCAGCGGGGTGCCGCCCGAGGAGGCGATCTTGCGCACCGCCTGCTCGACCGTCGCCGACAGGGCGCCGCCGGTCAGCTTCGCCATGGTGTCGGACGCACCCTTGCGCAGATGGGTTCCGCTTGGAAGATCGACGCCGGACATGCGCGTCTGGGCGGTGAAGGGAACGAAGAGAGCGCCGGAGCCGGCAGCAGCATCGAAGCCGAAGCGCGTGGCGGCGAGGTCGACGATGGATTTGCCCTCCGGCGTGTCGTCGGAGAGCGAGGCCAGGAAGGCGGCCTCGGCCAGATCGCGCTCGCTGACGTTCGCCGCCGGCTCGAAGGCATGCGCCATGCGGTTGCCGAAGGTGATCGTGCCGGTCTTGTCGAGCAGCAGCACGTCGATGTCGCCGGCCGCCTCGACCGCGCGGCCGGATTTGGCGATGACGTTCGCCTTCACCAGCCGGTCCATGCCGGCGATGCCGATGGCCGACAGAAGCCCGCCGATCGTGGTCGGGATCAGCGTCACGAACAGCGCGGCGAGATAGATCACAGGCAGCGTCGTACCCGACCATGAGGCGAAGAAGGGCAGCGTCGCCACGACGAAGAGGAAGACCAGCGTCAGCGCCGCCAGCAGGATGTCGAGCGCGATCTCGTTGGGTGTCTTCTGACGCTTGGCGCCCTCGACCAGCGCAATCATCCGGTCGAGGAAGGTCTCGCCCTGCCGCGCAGTGACGCGCACCACCAGCCAGTCGGAGACCAGCCGCGTGCCGCCCGTGACGGAGGAGCGGTCGCCGCCGGATTCGCGGATGACGGGCGCCGATTCACCCGTGATCGCACTCTCGTCGACGGAGGCTATGCCCTCGATGATCTCGCCATCGGTCGGCACGATGTCGCCGGCCTCGACGAGGATGACCTCGCCGGGCTCGAGGCGCTCGACATCCTTCGTGCCGTAGACGACGCGGTCGGACGGATCGACCAGCACCTTGGCCAGCGTCGAGGACCGCGTCGCGCGGAAGGCGTCGGCGCGGGCCTTGCCGCGTCCTTCGGCGACGGCCTCGGCGAAATTGGCGAACAGCACCGTGAACCAGAGCCAGATCGCGATCTGGAGTCCGACCCAGAAGACCGGGCTGCCGATCAGCGCCTCGCGAATGACCAGCACGGTGGCCAGCACCGAGACCAGCGCTGTCGCGAAGATCACCGGGTTGCGCGCGAGGCTGCGCGGATCGAGCTTGCGGAAGGCCTGCAGGATGGCGGGCCGGATGATGACGGGCGAGAACAGGCCCATCTCGGCGGGAGCATGCTTGCTCATGGGGACCTCTAGAAGCTCTGCCCGGCCAGGATCGACACATGTTCCGCGATCGGGCCCAGAGCGAGGACGGGAAGGAAGGTGAGCGCGCCGACGATCAGGATCGTCGCCACCAGCAGGGTGACGAAGAGCGGCCCATGGGTGGGGAAGGTGCCCGCCGTCTCGGCCGCGGGGCGCTTGGCCGCGAGGCTGCCGGCGATCGCGAGGATCGGGATGATGTAGCCGAAGCGGCCGAGCATCATCGACACACCGAGGAAGCTGTTGTGCCAAAGCGTGTTGGCCGTGAAGCCGGCGAAAGCCGAGCCGTTGTTGCCCGTCGCCGAGGTGTAGGCGTAAAGCAGCTCCGAGAGCCCGTGCGGCCCGGCATCCTGGACCGAGGCCTGCGCCTGGCCCGTGACGATCGCCAGGGCGGCAAAGAGCAGGATGCCGATCGGCATCACCAGCAGGGTCAGCGCCGCCAGCTTGATCTCGCGCGCCTCGACCTTCTTGCCGAGATATTCCGGCGTGCGGCCGACCATCAGCCCGGCGAGGAAGACCGTGATGATGACGAAGAGCAGCATGCCGGTGAGGCCGACGCCGACGCCGCCATAGACCACCTCGCCGAGCTGGATGTTGAGCATGGCGACGAGACCGCCCAGCGGCGTGAACGAATCGAGCATCGCGTTGACCGAGCCGTTCGAGGCCGCCGTGGTCGCCGCAGCCCACAGCGTCGAGGCCAGGATGCCGAAGCGGACCTCCTTGCCCTCCATATTGCCGGAAGCGAGATCGACCAGGCCGGCATGGAGCGGATTGCCGAGGCGCTCGGCCGCGTAGATCGCGGCGAAGCTGGCGAGGAACAGCACGGCCATCGCCGCGAAGAGCGCGCGGCCCTGTCGGCGGTCCCCGACCAGCCGGCCATAGGTGAAGCAGAACGCGACCGGGATCAGCAGGATCGAGATCGTCGTCAGCAGGTTGCTGAGCGCATTCGGGTTCTCGAAGGGATGCGCCGAATTGACGTTGAAGAAGCCTCCGCCATTGGTGCCGAGCTGCTTGATCGCGATCTGGCTCGCGACCGGGCCGATCGCGATGCTCTGCTTCGCGCCCTCCAGCGTCGTGGCGTCGAACGACCCCGCCAGCGTCTGCGGCAGGCCGAGCGCGACGAGCACCAGCGCCAGGACAAGCGCCGCCGGCAGCAGGATGTAGAGCGTGGTCCGGGTCAGATCGACCCAGAAATTGCCGAGCACGCGGGTCTGCTTCGCGGCGAAGCCCCGCGCGACCGCCGCGGCGACCGCGGCACCGCTGGCGGCGGAGACGAAGTTCTGCGTCGTCAGGCCGAGCATCTGGCTGAGATTCGAGAGCGTCGTCTCGCCCCCATAGGACTGCCAGTTGGTGTTGGTGACGAAGGAGATTGCCGTGTTGAAGGCCAGATGCGCCGGCAGCCCGCCGAAGCCCTGCGGGTTGAGCGGCAGCAGGTTCTGGTAGCGCAGCATCAGGAACAGCACGGCGAAGCCCGCCGCGTTGAAGGCGAGCAGCGACAGCGCATAGGCCTGCCAGCGTTGCGGCTGAGGCCGGCCCTGGCCGGCGAGGCGCAGGAGCGCGTTTTCGATCGGAGCGAGGAATTGCGCCTCCCCGGTGAAGACGCGCGCCATGTACTGGCCCAGCGGCCAGGCGAGGGCCAGGAGCAGGGCGGCGAAGATCAGGAACTGGACGAGATCGAGTGTCATGGGCCGGTTCCTCCGTTCAGAAGGATTCGGGGCGCAGCAGCGCCTTGAGCAGATAGGCCAGCAGCAGCGCCGCGACCGTCAGCCCGAGGATGATGTCGAAGGGCATGGCGGGCCTCACAGCCGGTCGGCGGCCGCGACTGCGCCGCCCGCGACCGCAAACAGGCCGAGGCCCCCGAGGAAGAAGACGATGTCGATGATCATGACGATGCTCCGATCGTGTGTTCGATCGGAACTAGGCTCGGTGTCCGTAACGCCGCCATGTGGAATGAGCGCGCTGGCCGTAACGCCGGCGTAAAGCGTCAGGCGGCATAAAGCCCGCCCCGCGCAGCAAGAAGCCCGGCCCGCGCAATGCGGACCGGGCTCTTGTGTCGTCAGATTGCGGAGGGCGTTGGGCGGGCTGCCGGCCCGCCCCGCCTCACGCGGCCTGCTTGTTGGCCTCGCCCGTGCCGAGCTGGCTCAGGAGCTGGTCGGTCTTCTTCTCTTCCGACAGCGTCTGGTCGAGCAGCTTGACCGCATCCTTGTGGCCGAGCTGCTGTGCCCAGGCCTTCAGCGTGCCGTAGCGCGCCATCTCGTAATGCTCGACGGCCTGGGCGGCCGCGACGAGGCCGGCATCGAGCGCCGGGCTGCCCTCGAACTCTTCCATGATGCTCTTGCCTTCCTCGATGATGCCGAGGATGGCGTCGCAGGTCTTGCCCCGGGGCGCCTTGCCGATCACATCGAAGACCTCGCTCAGACGCTCGACATGCGTCTCGGTCTCGTCGCGATGGGTCTCGAAAGCCTTCTTCAGCTCGGGCGACGAGGCGGCCTTGGCCATCTTGGGCAGCGTCTTGAGAATCTGCTTTTCGGCGTAGTAGATATCCTTGAGCGTATCGAGGAACAGGTCGTCCAATGTCTTCGGTTGCGTGGCCATGGTGCTCTCCTGATGGGGAAGGATGTGCTTCCCGAACCGGACAGGGCCAGTGGAGTTCCTGTGGAGCCCCCTGTGCGGTCGCAACTGACGCGACTGTGCGCTGAAGCACAGAGAACCGCTCCGCGCGAACAAAGCCGGAGTTCGGCCGCTGGGCATAAAAGGGCCCGGTCCGCGAGCGAGGCTGGGCAGTGATTCCGCTAGCAGAGAGAGGTCGGCCTTGAATATCCCCGTCGTCGGACGCTTCACCTTCAACAGAGCGGAGCTCTGGGCCGACGGCATTGTCCACGGGCTCGGCATCGTGCTCGGGATCAGCGGTGTCGCGGTGCTGATCGGGTATCTCGTCGCCTCGTCGCACTTCTTCGAGCTGATCCCGGTCTCGATCTACGGCGCGGCGCTGCTCGCCGTCCTGATCATCTCCGCGGTCTACAATTTGTGGCCGATCTCCCCGATGAAGTGGCTGATCCGCCGCTTCGACCATTCGGCGATCTATGTCCTGATCGCCGGCACCTACACGCCCTTCCTGATGAAGCTCGGCGAGAGCGCGACGGCGCAATGGCTGCTGGCGATCGTCTGGCTGGTCGCGATCGCGGGGATCGCGTTGAAGGTCGCCCTGCCCGGCCGCTACGACCGGCTCGCCATCCTGCTTTATCTCGCGCTGGGCTGGAGCGGCGTCCTGCTGTGGGAGAGCATCGCGACCCTTCCCGCAACTGCGCTTTGGCTGATGCTGGCGGGCGGAGTGCTCTATTCCGTGGGCGTGATCTTCCATGTCTGGGAGAGCCTGCCCTTCCAGAACGCGATCTGGCACGCCTTCGTGCTTGCGGCCTCCGGCTGCTTTTATGGGGCGGTCTTCCGCGCCTACGCCGTCGCGCCCCTGGCCTGAGATGCGGGCAGCCGCGCTTGCCGCTGCTCAAGGCGGCGGACGATGATCGTGCTCCTGGCGCCTCGCGCGCCCCCTCCTGATCCCTGAGGCCGATGTGGACAGGCTCGCCAAGCTTCCGATCTTCCTCGACCTCGCCGGCAAGCGCGCCGTCGTGGTCGGCGGCGGCGGCGGCGCGACCTGGAAGGTCGAGCTGCTGGCGGCGGCCGGTGCCAAGGTCGAGGTTTTCGCCCATGATCCGGCGCCCGCATTGAGCGAATTGGCGCAGGCCCAGCCCTCCTCCGTCACGCTTCGCGGCGAGCGCTGGGAGGGTGCCGACTTCACCGGCGTCGTCATCGCACTGCTCGAACCGGAGCATGGGGACGGAGAAATCACGGCCTTCCGTGCCAAGGCGAAGGCCGCGGGCGCTGTCGTCAACGTCATCGACACGCCTCACGCCTGCGATTTCCAGTTCGGCACCATCGTCAACCGCTCCCCGACGATCATCGGCATCTCGACGGACGGGGCCGCTCCGATCCTGGCCCAGGCCCTGCGCCGCCGGATCGAGGCCATGCTCCCTCCGGGGCTGGCCGCCTGGACCGCCGCGGCGAAGGCCTTTCGGGACGAACTGGCGGCGCGCCTGCCGGGGAAGCCGGCGCGCCGCCGCTTCTGGGAACGCTTCGTCGACCTGCTCTTCGCCCACGACCGGCAGGAAGAAGCCGGCTCCGCCGAGGCCTTGCGCCGGATCGCCGACGCCGTCGCGGCGGGCGATCCCGCAATGGCCGGCCCGCATCTGACGGTGCTGACCGTCGATCCCCTCGATCCCGAGCGGCTGACCCTGCGCGACATCCGGCTGATGCAGGGCGCCGACCTCATCCTCCACGCGGCCGACATCGCCCCCGCCATTCTCGATCTCGCCCGCCGCGAGGCGCGCCGCATGCCCCTGCCCGCCGACGAGGCGGAGTTCATCGCGGGGCTCGATCCGGAGACGCCGCTCGCCATCGTCAAGCTGGCTGCGGCGCCTGCAGCCGCAAGGCCGGCCTCTTCCGGGGGGAGGACGAGGCGCTGATGCACCGCGTCCCGGATCGCGCCGGAGACCGTGCACGGCAGGAGACGCTGCCGCCGAGCCCAGCGGCTTTTGACATGGATCAGCAGGAGCGGCAGCGGGGTGTGCGAGGATCGCCGGGTCTGTCAGGCCGTCGAAACAGCGGAACAGCGATGAGCAATTTCTACGAGGAGCGGGTTCTGAGCGTCCATCACTGGACGGACACGCTGTTCAGTTTCACGACGACGCGGGACGCCTC
>NZ_FTMO01000033.1 GCF_900156025.1 Allobosea sp. TND4EK4 | reverse complement strand
CTCAAGGCGATCTTCGAGGAACGCGGCCTCACCGAAGGCAACACCGGAGAACCCGGCGACTACGTCATCGAAAAGGCCTTCGTCGAGAAGTGAGGCAAGGACTGCACAGCAGCTTCAGGCCTTGTCCAGAAGCCTGAGCGTGCGCGGATCGCGCTCGCGGCCGAAAAAGCCGTCCAGCACCGCCGCATAGACGGGATCGGCCGTCCCGCCGGCGGCCTCGAACAGCGTCATCGAGGAGCGCAGCTTCAGGTCGTCCGGCGAGCCGAAGATCGCGGTTGCGGACCGGCCGCGATGCCCCAGCACCAGCGTGGCGCCGTGGCGCAGGCGCTCCCCGAGCAGCGGGTGGGCGAGATAGGCTTCCGCCTCATCGAGCGAGCCGATGCCGTAGAACAGCGCGGTCGGCGAATGGCCGAGACCCCGCAGTTGCGGGAAGACGAACCACATCCAGTGGCTGCGCTTGGCGCCGGCCGTCAGCTCGGCCTCGACGGCGGGCCAGGCGCCGTCCTGCGCCGTGATGAAGCGCTGGAGATCGAAGGGGTCGAGCATCGTGGCTCCTTTGCGCTGGCCTGCACGCGCGACCATGCTAAGCGGATGCGTGCATTCCGGGAATCCATCGTCATGACCAGGCGCCTTCGCGATTTCGGCCTGAGCTGCGGCATTGTCGAGCCGGGGCCGCTGAACGCCATCACGGATGTTCGCGGCGTCAGGGTGGGCCATTGCACGCTGGAGGAAGGCGATCTCAGGACCGGCTTCACGGCCGTCATGCCGCATGGCGGCAATCTCTTCCGCCGCAAGATGCGGGCCGGCTGCGAGGTCATCAACGGCTTCGGCAAGAGCGCCGGGCTGATGCAGCTCGCCGAGCTCGGCCAGATCGAGACGCCGCTGCTGCTGACCAACACGCTGGCGGTGGGAACCGGCTTCGACGCGCTGGTGAGCCGGGCGCTCGACGCCAATCCCGACATCGGGCGCGAGACCGGCACCGTCAATCCGCTCGTGCTGGAATGCAATGACGGCTTCCTCTCGGACATCCGCGCTCGCGCGCTGACGCAAGCGCACGCCCTCGCCGCGCTCGATGCGGCCGCGGAGGGGCCCGTCGCAGAGGGTGCGGTCGGCGCGGGCACGGGCATGAGCGCCTTCGGCTTCAAGGGCGGGATCGGGACCGCCTCGCGCCGCTTGGCGCTGGACGGGGCGGAGTCCGCGCTCGGGGTGCTGGTGCTGGCGAATTTCGGGACGGCTGGCGACCTCGTCCTGCCGGACGGGCGCCGCCCGATGCCGCCCGAGCTTGAGCCGCAGGTGGAGCGCGGCTCGGTGATCATCGTCATCGCCACCGACGTACCGCTGGAATCGCGCCAGCTCGGGCGCGTCGCGCGGCGCGCCGGCGCGGGCCTCGCCCGCCTCGGCGCCTTCTGGGGCAACGGCAGCGGCGATATCGCGGTGGCGTTCTCGACGGCCGATCCGATCGAGCACGACCAGCCCCGCGATCTTGTCTCCCTCCATGCCCTGAACGAGAACAGGATCGACGTGCTGTTCCGGGCCGCCGCCGAGGCGACGCAGGAAGCCGTGCTCAACGCGATGGTCGCCGCGCCCGCCACGATGGGGCGCGACGGCCATGTTCGGCCGTCATTGGGCGACTGGCTGGCCCGGTCGAACCCTTAGGCCCATTCGCCCTTGCGGAAGACCGGCACGCGGCGGCCGTCCTCGTGGACGCCGTCGATATCGACTTCGCCGGAGCCGATCATCCAGTCGATATGGATCAGGCTCTTGTTGCCGCCCTGCGCCGCGATCTGCTCGGGCGTGAGGCTCGCGCCGTCGACGAAGCACTTCGAATAGCACTGGCCCAGTGCGATGTGGCAGGAGGCGTTCTCGTCGAAGAGCGTGTTGTAGAACAGGATGCCGCTCTTCGAGATCGGCGAGGAATGCGGCACCAGCGCCACCTCGCCCAGGCGACGCGCGCCCTCGTCGGTGTCGAGCACCTTGGTGAGCACGGCCTCGCCGCGCGCGGCCTTGGCCTCGACGATGCGGCCTTCCTCGAAGCGGACCTGGATGCCGTCGATCAGCGAGCCCTGATGCGAGAGCGGCTTGGTGCTCGAGACATGGCCCTCGACGCGACGGGCATGCGGGGTGGTGAAGACCTCCTCGGTCGGGATGTTGGGGTTGCAGACGATGCCGTTCTTGGCCGGCGAGGCGCCGCCCTGCCAGTCATGCCCGTCCGCGAGGCCGATGGTGAGGTCGGTGCCCGGCCCGGTGAAGTGCAGCGCCGCGAAGCGCTGGCCGTTCAGCCAGTCGCGGCGGCTGCGCAGGGCGGCGTTATGGGCTGCCCAGGCGGCGACCGGATCGGCCTCGTTCAGCCGCGAGGCGGCGAAGATCGCCTCCGTCAGCCTGGCGACGGCGACGTCCTCGGCGACATCCGGAAAGACCTGCCGGGCCCAGGCCGGGGTCGGGAAGGCCAGGATGTTCCAGTTGATGTCGAAGCCCGTGATCTTCTCCAGCGCCGGCTGATAGGCCTTCGCATTGGCCTTGGCGGCGCGGCCGACCTTGGCCGGATCCTCGTTGGCCAGCAGCATCGGGTTGTCGCCGACCACCGCCAGGCGAGCCGTATTCTGGGAGAAGGCCTTGGCGACGCCCTCGTAGAGCCAGCCCGGAGCCCTGTCGAAGCTCGCATCCGGCGCATGGCGGTAGCGCGCCAGCGTCACCTCCTCGTCGGAGAGCATCGGCGTGACGATGCCGGCGCCGGCCTTGTAGGCATGGGCCGCAATACGGCGCACCAGCGGCAGCGCCGCGACCGGCGCGGTCAGGAACAGGTCCTGCCCCGGCTGCAGATTGAGGCCGACGCGGATCGCGACCTCGGCCAGCTTGTCGAGCTTGGCGGGATCGATGGCAGGCGGCGGCTGGTGGGCGTTCATGATGCGAGACCTGTCGGATGGGAGAACGCCGTTATAGCTGGCGCAAAATCCGCTTGGGTCAACCCTCGCAAGGCAGCGGTGGAGGCGGTGCGGTGCTTCGCCGGGCACATTCATCCGAGCCGCGGCCCCGCCTCGGTCGCGGAGAAGGGCGAGGGCCTGGGCATCTTGAAGAGACCGAGGCGCCGCAAGGCCCAAAAAGCAAAAAGCGCCGGAAGATCCGACGCTTGCATGCTTCTCAAGCCTTGAGATTGTCTGGAGCGGGCGAAGGGATTCGAACCCTCGACCCCAACCTTGGCAAGGTTGTGCTCTACCCCTGAGCTACACCCGCATCCGAGACAGCCGCGCCGCAGCGCGTGGCCGGGTTTCTGCCCCAAAGCGTCCGGGATGGCAAGCGGCTTGATGAAGTTTTTTTGTCGGCGGTGGAATGGCGGGCGGACCCGCCGCCGCGGCATGGATGCCTAAGGAGGGCATCGCGGCGCTTGCCGGGGATCGGCCGGCGTCCGGCTCCCGGTCTCGCCGCCGGCACTCTTGGAAGTCGGTTTCCCTTTCTGGCTCGATATTCTAGGCAGGCGGTGCAGGGTCGCCGTTGCAGGCGGGCCGAGCGCCGTATCACCAGCCCAACGACTGCCGCGCCATGACAATGCCCGTCACGCCCGACGAACTCTGCGCCCGCCTCGCCGCGAGCGGCATCGCCTTTCACCGCACCGATCATCCCGCCGTCTTCACCGTCGCAGAGACGGCGCCGCATCGCGACCTGATGATCGGGCTGCAGACGAAGAACCTGTTCCTCAAGGACAAGAAGGGCCGGCTCTTCCTGGTTTCGGCGCGGTCGGATGCGCGCATCGATCTCAAGCGCCTGCATGAGCGGATCGGGGCCAGCGGGCGGCTCTCCTTCGGCTCGGCCGAGCTGCTGCTGGAAAAGCTCGGCGTCACGCCGGGCTCGGTCACGGCCTTCGCGGTGGTCAACGACCGTGCCGGCGAGGTCACGATGGTGCTCGACGCGCAGCTGATGACCGGCGAGGAGGTGAATTTCCACCCGCTGGTCAACACCGCCACGCTGAGGGTCCGACGCGACGATCTTCTCGCCTTCCTGCGCGGGACCGGCCATGAGCCCCTGATCGTCGATTTGCCGGTGCCCGCCGATGGACAGAGCGGCTAAAGCTCCCCATCTATGACGCGCGCGCCGAGGCGCGCTGCGACGAAACCCGAGACGGTATCACGAAGGGCGACCCATGCTGGTCAATGGCGAGGCGGCCGGGCAACCCGGCCTGATCAAGGACACCACCACCCAGGGCTTCCGGCAGGACGTCATCGCCGAATCGATGCAGCAGCCCGTGCTGGTCGATTTCTGGGCGCCGTGGTGCGGGCCGTGCAAGCAACTGACGCCCGTCATCGAAAAGGCGGTCAAGGACGCCAAGGGCAAGGTCAAGCTCGTCAAGATGAACATCGACGAGCACCCGCAGATCGCCGGCCAGCTCGGCATCCAGTCGATCCCCGCCGTCATCGCCTTCAGGCAGGGCCAGCCGGTCGACGGGTTCATGGGAGCCCAGCCAGAGAGCCAGGTGAAGGCCTTCATCGAGAAGCTCGCCGGCCCGATGGGGCCGGGCGAGGTCGAGGAGCTGGTCGCGGCCGCTCATGAGGCCCTGCACGCGGGCGACGCAGCCGGCGCGAGCGAGCTCTTCGCCGGAGCGCTGCAGCTCGAGCCTGAGAATCTCGCCGCCATCGCGGGTTTCGCGAAGCTGCATCTCGACAATGGCGACATCGAGGGCGCCAAGGGCATCCTTGCAATGGCGCCGGCGGACAAGGCGCAGGATCCGGCGATCGTCGCCATCCGCGCCGCGATCGAGCTGGCGGAGCAGGCCGCCTCACTGGGTGACACGGCCGAGCTGGAAGCCAAGGTCGCCGCCAACCCAAAGGATCATCAGGCCCGTTTCGATCTGGCCCTGGCGCTCAATGCGCGGGATCGCCGCGACGAGGCGGTCGATCATCTGATCGCCATCATCAAGGCCGACAGAGGCTGGAACGAGGACGGCGCGCGCAAGCAACTCCTCCAGTTCTTCGAGGCCTGGGGGCCGATGGACGAGGCGAGCGTGGGCGGGCGCAGGAAGCTCTCGACCCTGCTGTTCTCCTGAAGGCCGAGGCGCGGAAAGGCGGATGGGCATGAACACGGTCTATGCGGGGCCAGACGATTGCCCGCGCACGGTCCCGCTCTTCCCCCTGAGCGGCGCCCTGCTGCTGCCACGCGGGCAGATGCCGCTCAACATCTTCGAGCCGCGCTATCTTGCCATGGTCGACGATGCGCTGCGCGGCGACCGTGTGATCGGGATGATCCAGCCTGAGCCCGAGGAAGGGCGCCAGTCGCCGGTGCCGGCGCTGCTCAAGGTGGGCTGCCTCGGCCGCATCACGCAATTCGCCGAGACCGGCGACGGGCGGATCATCGTCACGCTGACCGGCATCAGCCGTTTCCGCAT
Source organism: Allobosea sp. TND4EK4 (assembly GCF_900156025.1). Classification (GTDB taxonomy): domain Bacteria; phylum Pseudomonadota; class Alphaproteobacteria; order Rhizobiales; family Beijerinckiaceae; genus Allobosea. The sequence continues at coordinate 14,301 of NZ_FTMO01000033.1, read as the reverse complement.
CGTCGAGGAACTGGCCGCCACGACCGCCTATCGGCAGGCGCAGGTCGATTGCGAGCCTTTCGCGATCGACTTCGTCGCCCGGGCGGGAGAAGACGAGGTCGACCGCGACGGGCTGCTGAGGACGCTGCGCGACTTCGCCAAGGCCAATGAGCTGAAGATCGACTGGAAGGGCGTCAATGAGGCGCCCAACGAGGCGCTGGTCAACGCGCTGTCGATGATGTGCCCGTTCGGACCGCGCGAGAAGCAGGCGCTGCTGGAGGCGCGCAGCCTGAAGGAACGGGCCGAGGTGCTGGTCGCGATCACCGAGATCGAGCTCGCGCGCAGCGGCGGCGATTCCGACACGACGCTGCAGTGAATCTCTCCCCGTTTCCCTCTCCGCACCGTCATCCCGGGCGACCGAAGGGAGACGCGGGATCCATTGCTGAGCCTCTCAGGACCAGCGTTCCGGATTGGATCCCGGATCTCCGCTTCGCTGTGTCCGGAATGACAGAGCGTCTTGGCCGGGCTGCTGAAACCTCCAAAGGCCGGTGGTGAGATGAACGCGGTCACGGAGACGGCGGCCCTATCGCCTGTCCACTACCCGCCGCCGCGTGCGGTCACGGCGTGGATCTTCTTCGACTGGTCGACGCAGCCCTTCTTCACGCTGATCACCACCTTCGTCTTCGCGCCGTTCTTCGCCTCGGCGCTCGCCGGGAATGCGGCAGAGGGTCAGGCGCTCTGGGGATATGCCACGGGCTTCGCCGGGCTTTGCATCGCCCTGGTCTCGCCGCTGCTCGGCGGCATCGCCGACCGGACGGGGCCGCGCAAGCCCTGGATCGCGGCCTTCGGCGGGCTGCTCGTCATCGGCTCGGCGATGCTGTGGTTCGCGGTTCCGGGTTCCGCCTCGGCGGTGCCGATCGCGCTCGCCGGCTTCATCATCGCCACGATCGGCGCCGAATTCGCCACGACCTTCAACAATGCGATGATGACGCGGCTGGTGCCGCCGGAACGGCTGGGATGGCTCTCCGGCACCGGCTGGGCCGTCGGCTATCTCGGCGGGCTGGTGTCGCTGGCGCTGACGCTCGGCTTGCTTGCCGCCGATCCCCATACCGGAAAGACGCTGGCCGGTATCACGCCGATCCTCGGTCTGGACGCGGCTGCACGCGAGGGCGACCGCTTTTCGGGCCCGCTGACAGCGCTGTGGTTCGTGGTGTTCGTCGCGCCGATGTTCCTGCTGACGCCGGACACGACGCGCACCGGGATGCGCCTCTCCGAAGCCGCGAAAGGCGGCGTCGGCCGCCTGATGGACACGCTGCGGGAATTGCCGCGGCTGCCGTCGCTGGGGCGCTTCCTGCTCGCCAACATGATCTATCAGGATGCGCTGGTGGCGCTGTTCGCCTTCGGCGGGATCTACGCCGCCGGGGTCTTCGGCTGGCAGACGATCGAGCTCGGGGTCTTCGGCATCCTGCTGACCGTCACCGGCACGCTCGGGGCCTGGCTCGGCGGCAAGCTCGACGATGCCATCGGCGGCAAACCCGTGGTGCTCGGCGCCATTGCCTGCCTGCTCTTCGCCTGCCTGGGCATTCTCTCGCTCGGACCCGATCACGTCTTCTTCGTCGTGCCGGCCGACCCACCGGTGCCGGGCGACGGCCTCTTCGGCTCGCTCCCGGAGAAGATCTATCTCGGGCTCGGCCTGCTGATCGGCCTCGTGGCCGGCCCGATGCAGGCGGCCTCGCGCAGCCTGATGGCGCGGCTGGCGCCGGAGGGGCGGATCGGCGAATTCTTCGGCCTGTTTGCTCTATCGGGGAAGGTCACGTCGTTTCTCGGGCCTACGCTGGTGGCGCTGGCGACGACGCTCTTCGCCAGCCAGCGGGCGGGGCTGGCCGTGCTGATCCTGTTCTTCCTCACCGGCGGGGCGCTGCTGGCGGGGGTCAAGGTGAAACGGGCGCCGTAGCGCCCGTTTGGCCCGGCTCGTCATGCCCGGGCTCGACCCGAGCATCCCGGAAACCAGTGCCTCCTTCAGCGTGAGGTTCCCGGGTCGATGCTGCGCATCGCCCGAGAATGACAGCTGTTCAGCGAACCAGGATATTCCGGAACTGCCAGGGGTCGCTGGTATCGATATCCTCGGCGAAGAGGCCGGGGCGGCCCTGGAGCGGGGTCCAGTCGGTGTAATAGCCCTTGACCGGCCCGAGATAGGGCATCTGGATGCCGAGGCAGCGGTCGAGATCCATCTCCTCGACCTCGACGATGCCGGCGCGCGGGTTTTCCAGCGCCCAGACCATCCCGGCGAGCACGGCGGAGGTCACCTGCAGGCCGGTCGCGGTCTGGTAGGGGGCGAGCTTGCGCGCCTCGTCGGTGGAGAGCTGCGAGCCGAACCAGTAGGCGCCCTTCTCATGGCCGTAGAGCAGCACGCCAAGCTCGTCGATGCCGTCGACGACCTCGTTCTCCTCGAGGATGTGGTGCTTGTCCTGCGGCCGGCCGGCATTGCCGAACATCTCATGCAGCGAGAGCACGGCATCGTTGGCCGGATGATAGGCGTAGTGGCAGGTCGGCCGGTAGACCGCCTTTCCGCTCTCGTCGCGCACGGTGAAATAGTCGGCGATCGAGATCGACTCGTTGTGCGTCACCAGGAAGCCGTACTGCGCGCCCGGCGTCGGGCACCAGCTCCTGACCTTGGTCTCGGCGCCGGCCTGGAGCAGGTAGATCGCGGCCTGCGAGCCGGCCTCATGGGTGCGGGCGTTCTCCGGCATCCATTTTTCATGGGTGCCCCAGCCGAGCTCGGCCGGCTGCACGCCCTCGGCGATGAAGCCCTCGACCGACCAGGTGTTGACGAAGACGCCCGGCGGCTTCGGGTTCTTCGAGCGCTGGGTGTCGCGCTCGGCGATGTGGATGCCCTTGACGCCGACGCGCTGCATCAACGCGGCCCATTCCTCGCGGGTCGTCGGCTGGGTTGCGTTGAGGCGCATATCCGCGGCGAGATTGGTCAGGGCCTTTTTCGCGAGCCAGGAGGCCATGCCGGGGTTGGCGCCGCAGCAGGAGACGGCTGTCGGGGTGCCGGCGGGGCGCGCGCGCTTGGCGGCCAGCGTCATTTCGCGCAGCGCGTAGTTCGAGCGCTCGCCCGGGCCCTTGCTCTCGTCGAAATAGAAGCCGAGCCAGGGCTCGTTGACCGTGTCGATATAGAGCGCGCCGAGGCTGGAGCAGAACTCCATGATGTCGCGCGAGCCGGTGTCGCAGGAGAGGTTGACGCAGAAGCCCTGGCCGCCGCCGGCGGTCAGCAGGGGTTTCAGCATCTCCTTGTAGTTCTCGATCGTGACCGCTTCCTGGATGAAGCGGATGCCGCGCTCGTCGAGCAGATGGCGGTTGGAATCGTCGGGGGCGATGACGACGAAACGGCTCTTGTCGAACTTCAGATGCCGTTCGATCAGGGGCAGCGTGCCGCGGCCGATCGAGCCGAAGCCGATCATCACGATCGGGCCGGTGATCTCGCCGTAGACGGGCCAATTCGTCATTCTTCCGAACTCCTGGGTTCTCTGTGAAAAGGGATCAAACGCTCGTATGGGCGCAGAAACGCGCCGTCAACGGCCGAGGCTTTCCTGCGTGACCCGCATGGAAAGCGCCGGGCGGTGACGGCGCGATGACGAGGTGGCGGTCTCAGGCCGCCTGGGCGACCTGGCCGGCCGGGGCGAAGGTGTCCGTCACCGTCTCGCCGGCGGCGGCGAGCACGCCGCGCGCGCCATCGAGCGCGCCATCGCGCAGCTCGATGGCGAGGAAGCGCTCGCGCTCGACGGGGCCAGGCATGGCGAGATCGCGCGTCAGGCCGGCGTCGAAGCCGAAGCGGGCATAATAGGGCGCATCGCCCACGAGGATGACGGCACCATGGCCGCGGCAGGCCGCGCGCCACAGCGCTTCGCGCATCAGCGCCTTGCCGACGCCCTCGCCCTGGAGCTCGGGCTTGACCGCGAGCGGGCCGAGCATCAGGGCGCGCACGCCGCCGGCCTCGACATGCCAGAGGCGAACGCTGCCGACGACCTCGCCGTCACGCTCGGCGGTCAGCGCCAGGCCGCGCGCCGGCAGCCGGCCCTCACGCAGGCGCTCGCTCGACTTGGCGGTGCGGCGCTCGCCGAGGCAGCGGTCCAGCAGCGCCTCGCGGGCGGGAACATCGGCTGCGATCTCGTCGCGGATCTGGATCATGACGCACCTCCGGCCGGTGCGCGCTGCATCAAACAGCCGACCGGCGCCGCGCGGAACACGCGGCCACATCGAACAGGATGGGTGGAAGAGGGTCCGGCGGGAGCCACGCGCGGCGCCTCGATTCGTGAAGCAACCGCAACGCTCCGCCCGTATCCTTCGGGCGGCCTGCCATTTCAGGCAGGGCGCTTCGCCGGACCCGATCTCTCGGGCGCGCCGGCAAGGCGCGCCCTGGATGACGTCAGATGACGTACTGCTTCAGCGGCGGGAAGCCGTTGAAGGCGACGGCCGAATAGGTCGTCGTATAGGCGCCCGTGCCCTCGATCAGCACCTTGTCGCCGATCTCCAGCGAGAAGGGCAGCATGTACGGGGTCTTCTCGTACATGACGTCGACCGAGTCGCAGGTCGGGCCGGCGAGCACGCACGGGACGGTCGCCTCGCCATCGCGCTCGGTGCGGATGGGGTAGCGGATCGCCTCGTCCATGGTCTCGGCGAGACCGTTGAACTTGCCGATGTCGAGATAGACCCAGCGGACCTCGTCCGACTCGGCCTTTTTCGAGATCAGCACGACCTCGGCCTCGATCAGGCCCGCCTCGCCGACCATGCCGCGGCCCGGCTCGATGATCGTCTCGGGGAGCTGGTTGCCGAAATGCTTCGACAGCGCCCGGAAGATCGCGTCGCCATAGGAGGGCACGCCGGGAATCGGCTTCAGGTAGCGCGCCGGGAAGCCGCCGCCGAGATTGACCATCGACAGGGAGATGCCGCGGATGGCGCACTCCTTGAAGATCGCCGAGGCCGAGGCCAGGGCGGAATCCCAGGCGTTCACATTCGCCTGCTGCGAGCCGACATGGAACGAGATGCCATAAGCATGCAGGCCCAGGCGATGGCCGTGCTCGAGCACGTCCGCGGCCATTTCGGGCACGCAGCCGAACTTGCGCGAGAGCGGCCAGTCGGCGCCGGCACCGTCGCAGAGGATGCGGCAGAAGATGCGCGCATCCTTCACGCCGAGCTTGTCCGCCGAGCGGGCGACCTTCTCGACCTCGGCCGTGCAGTCGACGGCGAAGAGGCGCACGCCGAGCTCCATGGCGCGCACGACGTCGCGCTCCTTCTTGATGGTGTTGCCGAAGGAGATCCGGTCGGCGGTGGCACCGGCGGCGAGCGCGAGCTCGATCTCGACGACGGAGGCGCAGTCGAAGCAGGAGCCGAGCTTGGCGAGCAGGGCAAGCACCTCCGGCGCCGGGTTGGCCTTCACCGCGTAGAAGACGCGGGTGTCGGGCAGCGCACGGGCGAAGGCCTTGTAGTTCTCGCGAACCACATCGGTGTCGATGACGACGCACGGGCCGTCGTCGCGGCGGGTGCGCAGGAATTCACGGATACGGTCGGTCATGAGACGCGACTCCCCCGGCGCAAACGGCGCCGATGCGATGTATCGCCGAATGAATCGCAGCCATCGCATGGCGCTGTGGAGACGCCGGCGACAGCGGACGAAACGTCCGGACCCGAAACACCGTTCGATTGGGGAAAACCCCGCACGGCCGGCAATGAAGGACAAGCCTCTTCGGTGTTGGCCTTTGGAGGACCAACGAGACCAAAAAAGCCCGCTCCGTCGTTGCTTTAAGCTGCGTCCCCCGTGGAGATTCGGGGTTCGCCGGTTTTGCCTCCGGCTGCTGGTCTGTGTCGGGGAACGGCTCCCTTGCGGGAACCGGGAAGCGTGATTTGAGGGATGTCCATCCCCTCCATCCGTCTTCCAACCCCTGGCGGCTGTCCGGCCTCTTGTCCGGATGCCCACCGACCAGCACGCGGCCACAGGCACGTGCGAATTGGGTGAACGCGATATACGGACGCCGGTCCCCCACCACAAGAGTTTTGTGAGCCCGAAGACGTTTTTTTTCGCAGGGCCGGTCCAGGCCCCGGCGGCGGCCGGTTAACCAGTGTTAACCTCTTGCCGGCTCAGCTCTATCCGCGCCTTTTGCAGAACCGGATATGGCCGCCGAAAATCGCAGGAACGGGTGCTTCGCGCAGCAGCGGCGTGACCTCGTTCCTGGCGCCAGATTCTCTCCGGGAGAGGGCCGTCGGCTGGGTTGGTCCGGGTGTCGCCGGGTTGCGAACTCTTCATCCATTCTCAATCGCACTGCCCTAGACCGGCCCCATTCAATGGCCTTAAGTCGCCGCAGCGGCAGGCGTTTCAGCCGCAGCGAGCGCGAGACGACGGATTGACGATGACGATGCTGGACCGCCGCCATTTCCTGGGCGGGCTTTCCGCTACGCTTATGCTCTCGGCAGCGCCGTCCGCCCTGCTGGCGCAGCAGCCGCAGACCCAGGCGCCGCCCGTCCCGGCGCCGCCGCAGCCGCGCTTCGGCTTCGAGGATGTGCAGCGGCGCGCCCGGGAGGTGTCCATGGTGCCCTTCGAGGCGCCTCCGATGCAGCCCGAGGCACTGGCGAAGCTCGATTACGATTCCTGGCGGGACATCCGCTTCCGCCCGGACCGGGCCCTTCTTGCCCAGAACGGCTCTCCCTTCCGGATGCAGATGTTCCATCCCGGCTTCCTGTTCACGCGTCCGGTGACGGTGAACGTGGTGCGCGACGGCGTGCCGACGCCGGTTCCCTATTCGGCCAATCTGTTCGACTACGGCAAGGTCAGGTTCGACAAGCCGCTGCCGGTCAATCTCGGCTTCGCGGGCTTTCGGCTGCATTATCCGCTGAACGATCCGCGCGTCCTCGACGAGCTGATCTCCTTCATCGGGGCGAGCTATTTCCGCGTGCTGGGCCGCGACCAGCGCTATGGGCTTTCGGCGCGCGGGCTTTCGATCGGCGCCGGGACGGCGAGCGAGGAGTTCCCGATCTTCCGCGAGTTCTGGGTCGAGGCCCCCACCGCGGCCGCCGAGCGGGTGGTGATCTATGCGCTGCTGGACTCGCCGTCGCTGTCGGGCGCCTATCGCTTCACCATCTACCCGGATGCGGACACCGTGGTCGATGTCTACGCTACGCTGTTCCCGCGCAAGCCGGTCGAGAAGCTGGGGCTGGCGCCGCTGACCTCGATGTTCTTCACCGGCGAGAATGATCGCCGCTTCTTCGACGACTACCGCACCGAACTGCATGATTCCGACGGGCTGATGGTGCATTCGGGCACCGGCGAGTGGATCTGGCGACCGCTGCGCAATCCCCGGCAGCAGGCGGTCTCCTCCTTCGTCGAGCGCAATGTGCGGGGCTTCGGCCTGATGCAGCGCGACCGCACCTTCGAGCATTACCAGGACCTCGACCTCGCCTATGAGCTGCGTCCGTCCTACTGGATCGAGCCGCAGGGCGATTGGGGCGAGGGCGTCGTCGAACTGGTCGAGATGCCGACCACCGATGAGACCAACGACAACATCGTCGCGCTCTGGCAGCCGAAGGCGCCGCTCGAGCCCGGCAAGGAGTTCTCCTTCGCCTACAAGCTGACTGCGATGCTCGATTCGGGCGATCTGCATCCGGGCGGGCGCGTCACCAACACCTATCAGGCGCGGCCCAAGGCGCTGGGTTCCGGCGAGCCCGTCACCAACGGGGCCCGGCGCTTCATCATCGATTTCGCCGGCGGCGATCTCGACTACTATCTGAAGCAGCCGGAGAAGGTGGAGATCGTGCCCTCGATCGCCTATGGCCGGATCGACCGTGCCTTCATCGTGCCGAATCCCAAGACACAGGGCTTCCGTGCCTTCCTCGATATCGTCGTCGAACCGGGCCAGCTGGCGGAGATGCGCGCCTTCCTCAGGAGCGGCAACAAGACGCTGACGGAAACCTGGAGCTATCCCTGGCGTTCGGAAGCGCAAGGATAGCGCAGGAGAGCACGCCGTGGATGTCGTCGAGAGGCCCGAGCAGAACCGCTTCGAACTTGCCCTCGACGGCGGCACGGCGTTTGTCGCCTATCAGCGGGACGGCAGCCGGCTGGTGCTCGTCCATACCGAGGTGCCGGACGCGCTCTCGGGCCAGGGGCTCGGCTCGCGGCTGGCGAAAGGCGTGTTCGAGCTCATCCGGGCGAGCGGGCGCAAGGCGGTGCTGCGCTGTCCGTTCCTCGAGGCCTGGGCGGCGAAGCATCCCGGCTATGCCGACATCGTCGACAGCTGAAGCAAGGAGACGATCATGGGATTGCTCGTCGAGGGCCGCTGGCAGGACCAGTGGTACGACACCGAGAAGAGCGGCGGGCGCTTCGAGCGCTCGCAGAGCGCCTTCCGCAATTGGGTGACCGCGGATGGCGCGCCCGGGCCAGGCGGCGAGGGCGGCTTCAAGGCCGAGCCCGGCCGCTACCATCTCTATGTCTCGCTCGCCTGCCCCTGGGCGCACCGCACCCTGATCTTCCGCCGGCTCAAGGGGCTGGAGAGCATGATCTCGCTCTCCGTCGTGCACTGGTTGATGGCGGAGAATGGCTGGACCTTCGCCGACGGCGAGGGCGTGATTCCCGACCCGATCGGCCATGCACGCTATCTGCACGAGGTCTACACGACGGCCGACCCCCACTATAACGGCCGCGTCACCGTGCCGGTGCTCTGGGACAAGCAGCGGGGCACGATCGTCAGCAACGAATCGGCGGAGATCATCCGCATGCTGAACGCGGCCTTCGACGGCGTCGGTGCGAAGGAGGGCGACTTCTACCCGGCCGAGCTGCGCGAGGAGATCGACGCGCTGAACGAGCGCATCTACGACAGCGTCAACAACGGTGTGTACAAGGCCGGCTTCGCCACGACGCAGGAGGCCTATGAGGAGGCCGTCGCCCCGTTGTTCGAGACGCTGGACTGGCTGGAGGAGCGGCTCGGTTCACGCCGCTATCTGACCGGCGAGCGGCTGACGGAAGCCGACTGGCGCCTGTTCACCACGCTGATCCGGTTCGACCCGGTCTATGTCGGGCACTTCAAGTGCAACATCCGCCGCATCGCCGACTACCCGCGGCTCTCAGCCTATCTGCGCGCACTTTACAACGTCGAGGGCGTGGCCGGGACGGTGAACTTCGATCACATCAAGCGGCACTACTACCAGAGCCACCGCAACATCAACCCGACGGGAATCGTGCCGGTCGGGCCGGACATGAAAGCGCTGCTGGAGGGTTGAGGCCGCTCTTCTACCGGCGCGGTTTGCGCCCCACGGGCTTCTTGCGTCCGTAGAGTTCGAGCTTGTGACGCACCAGCTCGTAGCCGAGCTCCGCGGCGATGCGGCGCTGCAGCTCCTCGATCGCATCCGAGGAGAACTCGATCACGTCGCCGGTGTCGATGTCGATCAGGTGGTCGTGGTGGTCCTGGCTGGTGTGCTCGTAGCGCGAGATTCCGTCCTCGAAGGCGTGACGCTCGATCGCGCCACGCGATTCGAGCACCTTCATCGTGCGGTAGACCGTCGACAGCGACAGCGTCGGGTCCTGCGCGAACGCCCGGGTGAAGATGCCCTTGGCATCGGGATGGTCGTCGGCTTCGGCCAGCACGCGCAGGATCAGGCGGCGCTGCTGCGTCATGCGCAGGCCCGCTCCCTTGAGCTGTCCTTCGAAGGCGGCCACCCGCCGGTCCGTCTCGGTCATGAGCCGGACATAACGCGATCTCGCGCTTTTGCAAAATCGCGTTGTTGATCCTCAGAAGCAATATCAAGTCAAGATGCAAATGCATCTGGATAGCATGTGCATCTTGCCTGGGATCGCCGCCGCTCAGGCGACGTTTTCGACGGCCATGGCCGGCGCGACCTCCGCCAGTATCGAGAAGGAGCGCTTGCGCTTCTCGTGGTCGAAGATCGGCGCCGTCACCATGACCTCGTCGGACCTGGTCTCGCGGATGAAGGCGGCGAGCTTGCGCTCGACAGTCCGGGGCGAGCCGATGATGGCGTAGCGCAGCATCTGGGAGACATGCGCCTTCTCCGCAGGGGTCCAATAGGTCTCGATATCGTCGATCGGCGGCTGCAGCTTGCCGCGCGCGCCGCGGACCATGCCGACGAAACGCTGCTGCAGGGAGGTGGCGAGATGGGCGGCTTCCTCGTCGGTGTCGGCTGCGATCACGTTGATGCCGGGCATGGCGTGCGGGGCCGCGAGCTGCTCGGACGGCTTGAAGCGCGCGCGGTAGATCTCGAGCGCCTGCATCAGCGCATCGGGTGCGAAATGCGAGGCGAAGGAATAGGGCAGGCCGAGTTCCGCTGCGAGCTGCGCGCCGAAGAGGCTGGAGCCCAGGATCCAGAGCGGCACGTTGGAGCCCTCTCCGGGGACGGCGCGGATCGCCTGGTTGGGCCCGGCGGGGGCGAGCAGGGCCTGCAGCTCCAGCACGTCCTGCGGGAAGCTGTCGGAGGCCATCGGGCTTCGGCGCAAGGCGCGCAGCGTCATCTGGTCGGTGCCGGGCGCGCGGCCGAGGCCGAGGTCGATGCGGCCGGGAAACAGGGCATCGAGGGTGCCGAACTGCTCGGCGATCACCAGCGGGGAGTGGTTCGGCAGCATGATGCCGCCCGAGCCGACACGCATGGTCTTCGTCGCCGCGGCGAGCTGGCCGATGACCACCGAGGTCGCCGCGCTGGCGATGCCGACCATGTTGTGGTGCTCTGCGACCCAGTAGCGGGTGAAGCCGAGCGACTCGGCATGTCGCGCGAGATCGATCGATTTCAGCAGCGCTTCGCGGGGACCCTCCCCTTCGACGACGGGGACGAGATCGAGAACCGAGAGGGCGACCATGGCGGACTTTCCGGCTGGCGCCGCAATCGGGCGCAAGAGCTTCAATCCGACCAGATGGGAAGCCTGCCCCCGACGGTCCAGTCCCGCTCCTGCGCGCTCATGGCGCGCCTGTGCCGGGGGCATGGCGGAACGAGGTCGGCCGCACCGCGTTGATCGGGCTGAAGCCGCGCCCCGGCGCGGCACCGATCAGGGGGATCAAGCGATGACCGAGACTGCCAATCCGGCCAAGGAAAGCCTGAAGAAGGAACAGCGGGAGCAGCGCGAGACCGAGCGCAAGCTCGGCAAGGACGGCCTGCTCGAAAAGGCGCTGAAGGACACCTTCCCCGCCAGCGATCCCGTGGCCGCCCAGGCGCCGACGACATCCGGCGCCAAGGACGATGAGCGCTGAGCCTCAGTCGCGCTGGTAGAGCAGCCGCGCGCGGATGGTGCCTTCCATCGCACGGATTTCGCGCAGCACGTCGCGCGCCTCCGCGCTGGAAAGCCCGTCCGCCTCGATCACGGCGTAACCGACCTCGCCATCCGTGTGGTAGTTCTGGGCGGCGATGTTGACCTGGCGGTTGGCGAAGACGTCGTTCAGCCGGCGCAGCATGCCCGGCACGTTGCGCTGGACATGGATGAAGCGCGTCCCGCTGCTGCGGACGGGAATCTGCACCTGCGGGAAATTAACCGCTCCGACCGTCGAGCCGACATCGGAATAATCGACCAGCTTGCGCGCCACTTCCGCGCCGATGCGCTCCTGCGCCTCTTCGGTCGAGCCGCCGACATGCGGGGTCAGGATGACGTTCGGCAGGCCCTGCAGCGGCGTGACGAAGCGTTCCGCGTTCGAGGCGGGCTCGACCGGGAAGACATCGACGGCGGCGCCGGCGATGCGGCCGTCCTTCAGCGCGGCGGCGAGTGCGTCGAGATCGAGCACCGTGCCGCGGGAATTGTTGATCAAATAGGCGCCCGGCTTCATCCGCCCGATCTGGGCGGCGCCGATCATCCCGGCCGTCTGCGGCGTCTCGGGAACATGCAGCGAGACGATGTCGGCCTGGGCCAACAGGGTGTCGAGGCTGTCGACCGGCTCGGTGTTGCCGTGGCGCAGGCGGTCGGTATGGTCGTAATAGATCACGCGCATGCCCATCGCCTCGGCGAGAGTCGAGAGCTGGCTGCCGATATTGCCGTAGCCGACGATGCCGAGCGTCTTGCCGCGGACCTCGAAGGAGCCGTTGGCGGATTTGTCCCAGCCACCGTCATGGGCCGAGCGGGAGCGGTCGGGGATGCGGCGCAGCAGCATGACGATCTCGCCGATGGTCAGTTCGGCCACGCTGCGGGTGTTGGAGAAGGGCGCGTTGAAGACCGGCACGCCGCGGTGGCGCGCCGCCTCCAGATCGACCTGGTTGGTGCCGACCGAGAAGCATCCGACCGCGAAAAGCCTGTCCGCCGCGGCGAAGACGTCCGGCGTCAGCTGGGTGCGCGAGCGGATGCCGAGGACGTGGACACCCTGGATCTTCTCGATCAGCGCGGCGTTGTCGAGCGCCTTGGGCAGGCGTTCCATGTTGGAGTAACCGGCCTGCCTCAGCAGGTCGGCGGCGGAATCGTTGATGCCTTCCAGCAGCAGGACCTTGATGCGATCCTTGGGCAGGGACAGGCGGTCGGCGGCTGTGGTCATGGCGGTCACGCTGGTGAAGGAGCGGCTGCTATAGTCTCCACCGCGCCGAAGGCCAATGCTTCAGATGCAAGGCTGCGCCACCGAGCATCGCACCGGATGCAAAAGCCGCATGCCGCGCCGCCTACGCCTTCTCGACGACCAGCGTGGCTCCATCGACCCGCAGGACGCGGACCTCGCTGCCGGCGAGCAGTTCCGGGCCCGTGACGCGCCAGGACGAATCGCCGACGCGGATGCGGCCCTCGCCGCCGATCATCGTCGCCTCCAGCCGGAAGACCTTGCCGACGAGCTGGCGGCCGCGGTCGTTGAGGCCGGTGGCGGCGTCCGGCTCCTCAGCGCGGTGCCGTGTCAGCAGGCGTCCGGCGACCACGCACAGCACCGCGAGAACGGCGAAGGCGATCGCGGCCGATTGCCAACCCAGGCCGATGAGGCCGACGAGCGCGCCGGTGAGAAGCGCCGCAAGACCCAGCCAGATCAGGAAGATGCCCGGCGCGAGCATCTCGCCGCCGATCAGGACCAGACCGAGGATCGCCCAGTGCCAGCCATTATGGGAGGTGAACCATTCGGGCATCGCAGGCCTCGCCTCAGCGATCGGAGCGGCCGGTGGCCGGCACCGCGCCCGGGGCACGCCGGCTGGCCTGCGCCTCATCGCCGAACACCGCCTTGGTGAGCTGGGCGATGCCGCCGACCGTGCCGGCCAGAGCTGCCGCCTCGATCGGCACGATCACGACCTTGCTGTTGTTGCTGGACGCGATCGCCTTCAGCGCATCGGTGTAGCGCTCGGCGATCAGGAAGTTCGCAGCCTGGATATCGCCCTTGCCGATAGCCTCGGAGACCATGGCGGTCGCGGCGGCTTCCGCCTGCGCCAGCCGCTCGCGCGCCTCGGCATCGCGCAGCGCCGATTCCTTGCGGCCCTCCGCGGCGAGGATCTGCGACTGCTTCTGGCCCTCGGCCTTGAGGATTTCGGCCTGGCGCAGGCCCTCGGCTTCCAGGATCGCGGCGCGCTTCTCGCGCTCTGCCTTCATCTGGCGGTTCATCGCCCCGGCGATGTCGGCCGGCGGCAGGATGTCGCGGATCTCGATGCGGGTGACCTTGACGCCCCAGGGCGAGGCGGCGGCATCCATGACGCGCAGCAGCCGCTCGTTGATCTCGTCGCGATGGGAGAGAAGCTGGTCGAGGTCCATCGAGCCGACGACGGTGCGGATATTGGTCATGGTCAGGACCATCAGCGCGTCATTGAGCGAGGACACCTCGTAGCAGGCCTTGGCGGCGTCGAGGACCGAATAGAAGGCGGCCGCGTCGATGCGCACGCCGGCATTGTCCTTGGTGATCGCCTCCTGGGAGGGAATGTCGAGCACCTGCTCCATGACATTCACCTTGTGCCCGATGCGGTCGATATAGGGCACGATCAGGCCGAGGCCGGCACTGAGCGTGCGCGAATAGCGGCCGAAACGCTCGACCGTGTAGTTGTAGCCCTGCGGCACGGTGCGGACGCCGCGTGCGATCGTCAGCACGACCAGTGCCACCACGACGATGACCGCGATATTGGAGGCCGACAGTTCCATTGCGCTTCCTCACATGGCCTCACCTCGGCCTCTCAGCAGTGGTCAGACTGGCCATTGCGGCGGACGGATGCAAGCGTCGTGGAGCAAGCGCCTTCGCCGCCCGCGCCGGTGGCGCGTTCGTCGAGGATGAGGGGCAGCGGAGCGCCGCGAGGCGCAGGGGTATCGGGCCGCTTCCATTGAGCCAGGATGCGGCGCGGAGGGATTGAGCCACCCTCCGCACGCCCCGTGGCGCTCCGCTTCCGGCGATTTTCAAGCCA
>NZ_FTMO01000049.1 GCF_900156025.1 Allobosea sp. TND4EK4 | reverse complement strand
CGTAAGCGCCCCGCCAGCACCCTATGGATTAGGGGTTGAGGATTTCCGGAAGCGCCACGGCATGAGATCTTCGACGCCGCTTTGCGGGTGGCCGTTGATGATGGCGTCGAGGGTTTCAGCGATATAGGCGACGGGATTGACGTCGTTGAGTCTGCATGTGGCGACGAGGGATGAGAGCAGCGCCCAGTTTTCCGCCCCGACCTCGTGGCCCGCGAACAGGGCGTTTTTCCGGGTCAGGCAGATTGGCCTGATCGCGTTTTCGACCGGGTTGGTGTCGAGCTCGAGGCGGCCATCGTCGAGGAAGCGGGTGAGCCCTTCCCAGTGGGCGAGCCCATAGCGGATGTCTTCGGCCAGCCTGGAGCCGGAAGAGATCATCGACAGTTGCTTCTCGAACCACGGCTTGAGGGCGGCGATGATCGGCGCGGAATGCTCCCGCCGGGCGGCGAGCCGCAGTTGCGGCGCTGTCCCGCGAACCGTTGCCTCGATGGCATAGAGCGCCGCGATCTGGCGGATCGCCGCTTCGGCGATCGGCGATTTGGTGTTGCGCGCGAGCTTGACGAAGCGCCGGCGCAGGTGGCTCCAGCAATGGACGAGCCGCCACGGCCCCTGCGGCCGTTCCAGACGGGTCAGCCGGTCATAGCCCTCATAGGCGTCGACCTGGAGGAACTGTCCGCGGAAGCCCTGAAGGAAGCGTTCGGCATGCTCGCCACTGCGTCCTGGCGCATAGTGGAACAGCACGATCGGCGGGCCCTGGCCGGCATGACCGCGATCATCAGACGCGATGGCCCAGAAGAAGCCCTTCCTGACCTTTCCGCGCCCGGGATCGAGCACCGGCGCGGTGGTCTCGTCCATGAACAGCCGATCCGCCGCGGACAGATGCTGGCGCATGCGATCGGCGATGGGCTTGAGATGGAAGCAGGCCCGGCCAGACCACTTGCCGAGTGTCGCGCGATCCAGCCGGATGCCCTGGCGGGCGTAGATCTCGGCCTGTCGATAGAATGGCAAGTGATCGCCGAACTTGGCGACGATGACCTGGGCGATCAGCGCCTCGGTCGGCAGGCCGCCCGGCACCACGTGCTCGGGGGCATGAGCCTGCACGACCGCGCCCGAGCAGCGGCGGCAGGCATATTTCGGGCGGCGGGTGACCAGCACGCGCAACTGCGCCGGGACCACGTCCAGCCGCTCGCTCACGTCCTCGCCGATCCTCGCCATTTCGCCGCAACCGCACGGACACAACCTGCTCGCGGGCTCGATGATCCGCTCCACCCGCAGCAGATGGGCCGGCAGGTGACCGCGGTTGCGCCGGTGAGACGTGCTGGCGCCGTCGGCCCGGCCCTTGATGATCCGCTGTGCCTTCTCATGGGCGGCGTCGAGCACGCCCTGGGCAATTTCGACGTCCTCCAGCGGCAGATGATATTGCTCGATGGAGAGCTTCTCGGACCTGGCGCCGAACTTCTCGCGCTGGAAGTCACTGACGATGCTCTCCAACCGCCGCCGTGCTTCCTCGGAGTGAGCCAGGGCCTCTTGCGTCTGCGCCAGTTCGGCCTTCAGACGCGCGACCTCATCGTGGAGAACAGCGACGTTCATGGGCTATTTCGAGCATGGATCAGCCCGCAGTGCCATGCCCGGCGCGGACCTGAGTCAGTGTGCCGCACTCACCCGGCAAGCTGCGGACGCCGAACCCGCTCGGGACGCACCAGGCGCCAATCCAGCCCCTCGAACAAGGCCGCGAACATCGCCGGCGACATCCGCATGACGCCGTCGCGAACCTGCGGCCACACGAACTTCGAGCCCTCCAGACGCTTGTGCACCAGCACCAGTCCGGTGCGATCCCAGACCAAAATCTTGATCCGATCGGCCCTTTTGGCCCGGAAGACGATGGCGGCACCACTGTAGGGATCAAGGCCGAGCACCTCCTGCGCCGCCGCCGCCAGCCCATCAAGGCCACGACGGAAGTCGACCGGACGTGTCGCCACGTAGATCTTCAGATCGGAACTCGGCGCGATCATCGCGACGCCCGCACCGCACGGATCACCTGCGCCAACTGCTCGACCTCGACCGTCGTTCGGATTACCGCATCGCCAACCACGATCTCAACCTCCGCCGCCGCCGATTTCGGTGGCTTTGGCGGCAGCCGGGGCGACAGCGCGTCATCCACCAGCAACGGCGCGAACAGCGGCTCCGCGCTCTCCGGAAGGACCAGCTCTCCCAGACGAAGGCGCCGCCGCCAATCATACACCTGCGAGCGTGTCGTTCCGTACTTTCGAGCGACCACCGCAACCTGCGCTCCCGGCATCAGGCTCTCCGCCGCTATCCGCGCCCTTTCGCCCTCCGTGCGAAGCCGCCGCCCCGTCGGACCCTCGACAACCTCAAGTCGGCCGACGTAGCCAGGTGTCGCGACGTCCAATTGGACGTCCATTTGCACGTCTGCTTCCATCCCGATCCTCCGTCTCGCCAATCGGAGGATGCTGCCACATGCAGCTCATGAACCGCACGAGGGGACCGGCGTGGCGCTTACG
>NZ_FTMO01000031.1 GCF_900156025.1 Allobosea sp. TND4EK4 | reverse complement strand
CCTGGCCGCGGCTTCCTCCCCTGGAGGCTTTCGAACGCCGCCCCTCAGCCCGGCCCGACCCCGCTCGCACGGGCCGGCATCCGAAACCCTTCACACTTCCAGACATTGGGTGACCTCCAAGAAGCGGACATTAGCGATGAAGTAACTCGCTGTCCGATACCCGGTGTCTTCACGCGGATGTGTCGAGCACGAGACGCTTGTTTGGGAATGGGAACGCGCTGCCGTGCGTTTCAGGCTCAGGTCATCACCGAGGAGCCGAGATGCCACGATTACCAAACTTGCGATACGCACCCGTGCTCGCCCTTTTGCTTGCCGCCGTAGGATTCCCGGCAATGGCACAGCAGGGCGGCGCTGCGGGTATAACGTCGACGGACACCAAACTCTTCGCATCCGAGATGGATCGCGTCATGGCGCGCATGCATGAGGGCATGGCCGCCGCCAAGCCGACCGGCAACCCCGACCGCGACTTCGCGGCGATGATGATCCCACATCACCAGGGCGCGATCGAGATGGCCGAGATCCAGCTGCGCTTTGGCAAGGACGAGCGCCTGCGCCGTCTCGCCCAAGGCATCATCGTCGAGCAGCGCCAGGAGATTGCGGTGATGCAGCGCATCCTCGACGAGACCCCAGCGCTGATGCCGACCTCCACGCCTGCACAGGGTCACACCAATCATATGCACACGGAGAAGAAGCCATGAAGCGCGCGCTCGCGACCTTACTCCTGCTGTCGAGCGTCGTGCCGGTCTGGGCTGGTCAGGCGCCCGGCGACGCCGCGGCTCCCGACGTGCCGGTCTCGGCCAAGGACCGTTTCTACACCTCCGACCAGTTCTCCAACACGGTCTCGGTGATCGACCCGTCGCAGAACAAGCTGCTCGGAGTGATCAAGCTCGGCGAGCCGACGCCGGCCAATCTGAGCCCGCTCTATCGCGGACAGGTGCTCGTCCACGGCATGGGCTTCTCGCCTGATGGCAATACGCTGGCCGTGGTTTCGATCGGCTCCAACTCGGTCAGCTTCATCGACACCGCGACCAACGCCGTGAAGCACACGGCCTATGTCGGCCGCTCGCCGCACGAGGCGTTCTTCCGGCCTGACGGCCGTGAGGTCTGGGTCGCGGTGCGCGGCGAGGACTACATTCAGGTGCTAGACGGCAAGACATTCGCGCCGACTGCGCAGATCAAGGTGCCGAACGGACCGGGAATGACGATCTTCTCGCCGGACGGACGCTACGGCTTCGTCTGCTCGTCCTTCTCGCCGGAGACGGTGGCGATCGATACCAAGAGCCGCAAGATCGTCGGCCGGATGAAGCAGGAGAGCCCGTTCTGCCCGGATCTCGCGGCGACGCCGGACGGCGAGCAGCTCTGGCTGACGCTGAAGGATGTCGGCAAGACTATGGTGTTCGAGGCCAAGCCGCCGTTCAAGGCGCTGAAGACGCTCGACACCGGCCCGATCACCAACCACGTCAACATCGTGCGCCGCGACGGCGTGCAGTTCGGTTATGTCACGGTCGGCGGCACCAACGAGATCAAGGTCTTCCGCACCAGCGATTTCGGGCAAGTCGCCACCATCCCTGTCGGCGCGCTGCCGCACGGGCTGTGGCCGTCCGGAGACGGGACGCGCGTCTATGTCGGGCTGGAGAACGCGGACGCGGTCGCGGTGATCGATACCGCGAAGCAGGCGGTCATCGCGACGGTGCCCGTCGGTCAGGCGCCGCAGGGCGTCGCCTACGTGCCCAACGCGATCCCGAGCGGCGACGGCATGGCCAACCTTCAGCCGCTGTCGGCAGCGCAGAACTCGGCGCAGCTCTCGCTCGCGAACCCTGACGGCAAGGCGGTGACGCAGGTGACGCTGTTCAACCAAGGGCTCGTCCAGATGCTGCAGGCCGCCGTAACCGGCCTCGAGCCAAAATCGGCTTACGTTCTAGCGCTGGCGAACGACGCGAAGGGAGAGAGTGGCATCCAACCGCTGGCGCCCTTCATGACGAATCCGGCCGGAGCGGCGATCGTCAACGCGGTCGGGCCGATCCGGCAGGTTGTCGCCGATGCAGCGCCCGACCAGAGGCGTTACCTGGTCATTCTCGCGGGTGCGCCGGACAAGCCGGGCGCCGTGCTCCAAACGCAAGCGCCGTAACGAAGCTCGTGAGAAGGCGCCTCAGGGCGCCTTTTTACCGGTCGCATCGAACTGCTTCAGATAGGCCGTCAGGTCGGCGACCTTGGCCGGATCCTTCAGCCCGGCATAGACCATCTTGGTGCCGGGCACCTTGGCCTTCGGGTCCTTGATGTAATCGGCGAACGTCGCCTCGTCCCAGGTCAGGCCGGAGTTCTTCATCGCCGTGCTGTAGCTGTAGCCCTCGTGGCTCGCGGCCTTGCGGCCGATCAGGCCGTTCAGGACCGGACCGACCGTGTTCTTCGCGGTTTCGCCGACCTGGTGGCAGGCGCGGCACTGGTTGAAGATCTTCTCGCCAGATGCGGCATCCTGCGCGAGAACAGGCGAAGATACCGCGCCGAGAACGACGCCGACGAAAGCGTATTTGAGCATGAAGGTTCCTTGGAAACGCCGGCAAGGCGCGATGTCGGCGCGCTTTGCCGGCTTGAGAGGAAGGCGATCAGTAGGTCTTGGCGAGATAGTCGGCGATGGCCTTGGCATCGGCCTCGTCGACCGGCGCGTGGTAGACCTTGATCATCTTCTGGACCTCGGCCTCCCAAAACGCCTGACCCTTCTTCCCCGGCTGATAGTTGATGTAGTCGACCGAGTGGCAGGCCATGCAGTTGTTCTTCGCGGCGTCGAAGCCGGGCTGGGGGCCGGGCTTCAGCTCCGCCGTCTCCTCGGGAAGCTGATAGGTCTTGGGGGCGGCGAGCGCGATTCCGCCGGCAGCGACGAGGCAGCCGGCGAGAACGGCGCAGGCGAGACGGGTTTTGCGATAATGACGGGTCATATCCGCTCTCCTCAGGCCGCGACGACGCGCGTGGTTTCGACGACGTTGCGCATGTAGCCGGCAGGGTTCCAGCTTGCCTGCATCGGCTGGGTCTGGCCCTTGCCGTTCGTGGCCTTGACCATCAGCGCATGCTCGCCGCCGACCAGCTTGATGGCGGCCTTCCACTCGCGGAAGGAATATTTGCCAAGGTCTTCACCCAGCGTCGCCTTGGTCCAGCTCTGCCCGCCATCTGCGGAAACCGAGACCTCCGCGATGCCCGAACCGCCATCGAAGGCGATGCCGCGCAAGGCCAGATCGCCGGCTTTGACGCGTGCCCCGTTTTCGACGCTGGTGATGAAGGAACGGGTGTTCAGGCGGTTGATCGGGATGGTCGCGGTCGGCGCCTTGCCGGGTTCGACGCAGGCGCAATCGGTGTCCGGGATTCGATACGCCGACTTCATCCAGAAGCCGTCGAATGGCTTGTCGTGCACCGTGATGGCGTTGAGATGCTTGACCCAGTAGGTGCCGTAATAGCCCGGCACGATAAGGCGCAACGGATAGCCGTTCAGCCAGGGGAGGTCCGCCCCGTTCATGGCGTAGGCCAGCATCACTTCGCCGTCCCGCGCGTGATCGAGGTCGAGGGCCTTCTCGAAATCAGGCGTCTCAGGGACGACCGGGCCATCGAGCCCGCCGAAAGAGACCTGGACGGCGCCCGATTTCACGCCGGCCTTGTCGAGAACGGCCTTCAGCGAGACGCCACGCCAACGCGCATTGCCCATCGCGCCGTTGCCGAGCTGGCCGCCCGCGACACGGGGCTCGACGAAGCCGCGGCTGTTTCCGGAGCACTGGTTGACGGCGACGATCTCGACGGCTGGGAAACCGGATTTGAGGTCGGCGAGCGAGAGAGACAGCGGCTTGTCAACCTGGCCCTTGATCTCCAGCCGGAATGCGTCCGGATCGATTTCGAGCGGAATGTCGGCAAGATGATAACGGACGAAGAAGGCGTCGTTGGGCGTGATCACGCCATCGTCGAAGACCGAGAAGGGCGTTTCCAGCTGCGGCGGACGCGCGGTCAGCCCGATCATGGGCCGCTTGCCCGGAAACGTCACAAGATTGCGTTGGCCGTTCTCGAAGGGAAGCGTGACGGTCTCGGCAGCCCAGGCGGCGAAGCGCGAGCCGGCGATCGTTGCCGCTCCTATCCCTAAGGCCGTCGCAGCGCCCGACTTTAGAATCTGTCGTCTGTTTTGCATGGCGTTTCTCCCGAGGACATATTCCTCGGTCATGAAACGCACGGGGCCGGCTTTTTATTCCCGTTCGAAAGTGGGAACTAAGCCGAGCAGGGTTCCCCGATCGCATGGAGCGAGCGCAGTCTCGCGATCTGTGCGTCGGTCGGCCGGTTCTGCGGCTGCGGCATTCCGGCGACGATCTCGGCGACCTCGTCCAGCCTGCGCGAATCCATGCCCCGGCTCAGCAGCGCGTAGCGCTTTCCGTCGAACGCCCAGGTGCTGATCTTGAGGCCGTCGCGGTCGGCCCGCACCGGCTGCGGCGTCGCCGATGCAAGCTGAGGGCCGATCCAAAAACCGAGCCGGCATCCTTGCGGCCCGATATAGCCGGCAAGCATGCCGCCGCCCCCCGTGTTGGCCGGATCGAGCGAGAGATAGGCCAGTCGCAGGGATGCCGCGCCGAGATCGGGCAGGCCGTCGCCGCCCGCCGTCAGAGCGATCGGCAAGCGCGTGGCCGGACTGTCGGACGCGAGCCATTGACGTTGCGCCTGCACGGCGAGGGACAATCCGTCGGGCGGCGCAGCGGTCCATGGGATGAAGGGATAAGCGCCGGCCACCAGCACTGCCGCCAGGACGAGACTTGCTGCGAGAGCGGCCCCTCTCGGGATGCCTTTGCGCTGTCTCGCCCGCAAAGGCAGTGAAGGCGGCGGCGCCGGTTGCGACGGCAGCACGGTGACCACAGCCCGCAGCCTGGCCAAGGTTGCGACCCTTGCGGCGAGCCCGGCGTCATGTGCCACGGCGGAGGCGACAGCCGCCGCATCTGCCGGCGCCAGTTCTCCGTCGACATAGGCGTTGAGCCGCTCCCAGGACATGGCCTGCTCGTCCATCATTTCGCGATCGTCATCCGACATGGCGACGCCCCGTCGGAAACGGCGTCACATTTCGCCCACCGATCTCGTCCAGCAGCGAAAGGCGCGCGCGGCTCAACCGGCTCATCACGGTCCCGACCGGCACCCCCAGGATTTCTGCCGCTTCCGCATAGCGAAAGCCGGCGAGATCGACCAGTTCGATGATCTCGCGGTGCGTCGCATCCAGCCGTTCGAGCGCCTGCCTAACCGTGATTTCCGCGATCAGGCGATCGTCGTGTAGCCAGGGTGTTTCCAGCCCGATCTCCATGCCGCGATCCTCGGCCCGCACCGAAGCTCTTCGACGATCGTCGAAGAAGCCGTTGCGCAGGATCGCGAAAAGCCACGACCGGATGCCTGATGCATCGGGTACGGTCTCGCTCGCCAGTGCCTTCATTGCGCAGGATTGCAGCAGGTCGGCGGCGGAATCGCGGTTGCCGCTGAGACGCAGGGCATAACCGAAGAGCCGCTGCCAGTTCTGCCTCAGTGCCGTTTCGACCGCATCGCGCAGGGGACCGTTCCTTCTTTGAACGCCGCCAAACTAACGCGCATCGTCCGCGATGGCGACCGCGATCTGCCGGCGCAATCCCTCGCCGAACAGATGCTCCCTGGCGGCGGGCGATGCTGCGAGATGCGTCGGGCTTGGATGGGGGATCGCGATCACGGTGAGATCGGGCCTTGCTGCATCCAGCGCGGGCCGAAGGCTCTGCGCGACGCGGCCGGCGAGAACCACGACCTGCACACGCGGCAAGAGCGCGAGCAGCGCCGGCAAATCGCGCGCAGCAGCTTCGATGTCCATTCGGGTCGGCCGCCCGAGCTTCCCGCCACGGCGTGGCAGCCGCCATGGCACCGCGTTCCAGATCACCGTGTCCCATCGCGACAGCGGGAGCCCATCGAGAAATCGGGTCAGATTGCGAGCCGTCCTGGTGGGATTGTCGCGCGATGTCGTGCCGGTGGAAACCGAGGCCGGGCCGGGCGTTTCCAGCAGCACGAGCAGGCGAGCTGCGATGCCGCCATCCAAGGGATCGAAATCCGGCACGTCGCCATGGCGCGCCCGCAGCACTGCGGCAAAGCGATTGAGCGGCGCGACATGGGCCGGCTGCCTGTCAGGGGCCATCATCGGGACTGCTCCTCGTCGAGCAGCTCGCGAAAGGCCTGCGCGGCCCGGCTAACGTAACGCTCCTTGTGCCGCAGTATCAGAAAGCGGCGCGGTGGGATGTCGGCCGCCACGTCCACGAGCCCTCCGGAACGCAACGCGCTCGCGACGACGAGCCGCGACATCAGGCTCGCGCCGGCGCCAGCTTCGACCGCGGCGCGAACGGCTTCGTTGGCGGGCAGTTCGAGCGCGACGTCGAGGTCTGCGAGCGTGCGTCCCGCTTCCCGTAGCACCGTTTCCAGAAGCTGCCGCGTCCCCGAGCCCGGTTCGCGCAAAATCCAGGACGTTTCGCCGAACTCGTTAGGAGTGACGGCATCACGCACGGACCACGGATGATCGCGCGAGACGACGATGCTCATGTCGTCGGTTGCGACGCTCTCCTGGGTGAGATGGAGATCATCGATCTCGCCCTCGACGAAGCCGATGTCCGCCAGCCCGTCATGGATGGCGGTGGTCACGGTCTCGGTGTTGCCGATCACCAGCGGTGTTTCGATGCCCGGGTGGCGCTTGCGAAACGCAGCAAGCCTTGGCGGCAACCAATAGTTCCCGATCGTCTGGCTCGCGGCGAAAGCGAGCCTGCCGCGCTTCAGCCCCGCGAGATCGGCCAGGATCTGCTCGCCGGCGGCCGCGCGTGTCAGGATCGCCCGCGCCTCCTGGAGAAACAGTCGGCCGGCATCGGTTAGCGCGATCCGCCTACCCACGCGATCGAACAGCTTCACCGCGTGCCGATACTCCAGGGCCGCAATCGCCGCGCTGGTTGCTGACTGCGTCAGATTGAGATCGGAGGCGGCGCGCGTGACGTGCGCGCGCTCGGCGACCGCAACAAAGATCCGCAGTTGTTCGAGAGTCATACGAACGCCTCGCCGGAATAAATCGAAGGGCCTTTGCGTCTCCTCATCATCCCTCCCGACAGCGAGCATGCCTGATGACGAGCATCGAGCCCGACCACAACCAGCCACCGCCGCACCATTTCGACGACCATCCCGCGCGCCTCACGACCGACAGCGCGCGGCAGGGACCATGGGGCAAGCGCATTCTGTATGTCCTCGCCGGCAGTGTGTTCGGCTCGATCATAATTGTCGGCGCAGCCTTCCTCAGGCTCGCAGCCAAAGCTGATCGCGCTTCAATCGATACCAATCGAATTTATCGATCGAAACAAGAGAAACAACCTGTTGGATAAATCAATTACGGTAAGCGACAGATCACGCATCGAACGAATGGATGCCGCGATGACCCTGCCGACCCAGTCGAGAACGCCTTTGAATTCCTCTTCTACGCTCGACGCCCTGCCCATCTGGCCCGGCGTTCTGCTCTGCGTCGGTGTGTCGGCGGTCGCGCTGGGAATCGAACATGTCGAGGCGGGTTATTTCGGCCGGGTATGGTTGGAGGCGCTCGTCATGGCGATCCTGATCGGCACAGTGATCCGGTCGCTGTGGACGCCAGGCAGCGGCTGGCGGCCCGGCATTTCCTTCTCGGCCAAGACCCTGCTGGAGATCGCGGTGGTGTTGCTGGGCGCCTCGCTGAGCGCGGCGACGATCGCCGCGGCTGGAGCTGGCCTGCTGATCGGAATCGCGGTCGTCGTATTCGTCGCAATCGGGCTGAGCTATGCCATCGGCCGCCTGCTCGGTCTGCCACAGCGCATGGCGATCCTCGTCGCCTGCGGCAACTCGATCTGCGGTAACTCGGCCATTGCGGCGGTCGCGCCCGTCATCGGCGCTGATGGAGACGACGTCGCAGCCTCGATCGCCTTCACGGCGGTTCTCGGAGTCGTCGTGGTCCTCGGCCTGCCTCTCCTGATCCCGGCGCTCGGCCTGAGCGTTCACCAATTCGGCGTGCTCTCGGGATTGACGGTCTATGCTGTCCCCCAGGTCATCGCGGCCACGGCTCCGGCGGGTGCAGCCGCGATCCAGGTCGGCACACTCGTCAAGCTCGTGCGCGTCCTGATGCTCGGCCCGGTCGTGCTGGTCCTGTCGATGCTGTCTGGACGCCTGCGCGAAGAGACCGACAAACCTGCGCCGCATGTGACCGCCGGCGATCGCCCGGCGCCCAAGCGGATCGCCGTCCACCATCTCGTGCCCTGGTTCATCGTTGGCTTCCTCGTGATGGCGGCGTTTCGCTCGGCCGGCCTCATCCCGACCGCCCTTCTTTCGCCGCTGGCGACGGTTGCGAACCTGCTCACGATCGTGTCGATGGCTGCGCTTGGCCTCGGCGTCGACATCCGCTCGGTGGCCAGGGCCGGCCCTCGGGTCACGGGCGCGGTCGTCCTCTCGTTGCTCGCGCTCGCCGCCATCTCGTTCGGCCTCATTCATCTCATCGGCGTGGCGTGAGCCGGCGCCTCCGGAAAAACGAAAGGATCAACCCATGACCCATCTCAGCCGTCGCGATATCGGGATCCTCGGCGCCGGACTTGCCGCCTCGCTTGCTACGCCGGCAAGCGCCGCCGAGCCTCTACGCGTCTACGGCCCCGGCGGGCCGATGCCGGCGATGAAGGAGGCTGCCGCCACCTTCGGCAAGGCGCAAGGCATCGAAGTACAGGTCGAAGCCGGTCCGCTTCCGGCCTGGAAGGACAAGGCGACCAAGGACGCCGACATGATCTTCAGCGGCTCCGAGGTGATGATGTCGGACTTCATCGAAGCGATGCCCGGCATTGATCCCTCAACCGTGCAGCCGCTCTACCTGCGCGCCTCCGCAATCCTGGTCCGGCCGGGCAACCCAAAAAAGGTCGGCGGCGTGAAGACCCTGCTCGAGCCCGGCCTCAGCATCCTAGTCGTCAACGGCGCTGGCCAGCAGGGCCTGTGGGAGGACGTAGCTGGCCGGCTCGGCCGCATCGCTGACGTCAAAGCCTTTCGCTCCAACATTGGGAAGGTCGCCAAGAACAGCGCCGACGCCCGGAAGGCGTGGGTCGAGGACAGTTCGCTCGACGCCTGGCTGATCTGGACGATCTGGCAGGTCGCCAACCCAACACTCGCGGACGTCGTCGAGGTCGAGCCGGACCTTCGGATCTATCGTGACACGGGCATAGCCCTGACGAAGCGTGGGCAAATGCGACCGGAAGCCAAGGGCTTTGTGGAGTTTCTCGCCTCGGCTGAAGGCCAGCGCATCTTCGCCAAATGGGGGTGGATGCGCGCTTAGCTCCAGCCTGTGTGGCTCGACTCCAGGCTTTAGCAGACCGCCCTGAAGCAGACCTTCTAAGCGTCAGCTAAGGGCCACACCTGCGCGTTGCCGTCCTTGTGATGGTGTCGGGAGGAAGGACAGTGCCTAGTATCGGAACCCAATCGAGGGAACCCCCGAGAGCCTGAGCCGATGCGCCGTTCCGGGTTTCAATCAGCCCGGACGGATAGTGGGATGAAGACGATGAAGGAGGGCGGCGACACCGCCCGCGATGAGGCGCGCCCAAGCGCGGAGCATCTGGCGCGGTATGCGCGCAGCTACAGGATGACGACGGATCAGCCGGTGCGGTTCTTCTGGCTCTGGCAGGAAGCGATGGCGCATGCGCTGCTGCTCGAGCAGCAGGCGGATGATGGCCTTCCCGATCAGGGCGAGATGACCGCGCTGCAGCTCGCGGAGGGCGCGCGGGCGACGGCCCGGTTCTTCGCCTTCATGCTGGCCGAGGCACCGGCGCGCAAGACCGAACACTTCGAGGCCAAGATCATGGTCTACGAAGCCATGGCATTCGACGAGGCCGAGATCGCCCGGACGCATACCGCGTTGATGGTTGAGGCCGCGATGCAGCAGGATGCCCGTGAGCTCGGCATCAACCTCAGCAAGATCCCGGTCGAGCCTGGCGGCTCGCCGAGCCGTCACTGAGGATCATCCCATGTCCTTCGTGATCTACGATCTCGAGACCTCGGGTCTCGAACCCGCCTGGAACGTCCCGCTGCAGGCGGCGATGATCCACACCGATGCGGAGCTGAAGCCGCTTGGCGAGCTCTCGCTGCGCTGCCGCCTGCCGGCTCATATCGTGCCGGCGCCGGCAGCGCTTCTGACGACCAATCTCCGTCCCGAACAGCTCGAGCAGGCGCCGCTGTCCTGCTGCGAGATGCTCGGCATCATCGCCAGGGCGCTGCAGGCCTGGGCGCCGGCGACCATCATCGGCTACAACACGCTGAAGTTCGATGAGGAGATGCTCCGGCATGCCTTCTTCACGCATCTGATGCCGCCCTATGCCACGTCGCTGAATGGCCACCGCCGCGCCGATCTCCTCACCATGGTCCGGGCCGTAGCCATGCTTGAACCGGATGCCATCTCCATCCCGCTCGGCCCGACCGGCAAGCCCAGTTTCAAGCTCGGTGAGATCTGCCGGGCCAACGGTATCGCCTTGTCGGAAGACGACGCGCATGACGCCATGGCCGACACCAAGGCCACGCTGGCTTTGCTGCGGCATCTGCGCGATGTCGCGCCGACCACGACCGCAATGATGCTTGGCCTCGCTGACAAGGGCGTCGCAAGCCGGATGCTGGCCAGTCGGGACGTTGTCCTCCTCGGAGGCCTCTCGAAGCTGACGCCGGTGGTCGGCGTGACGCCGAACCCGGAGATCGCGACGTCCTGGGCGGCGGTCGATCTCACCGTCGATCCAGCGGACTATCTCGACCTGCCCGTCGACGAGATCGTGGCGCTCTTCTCGGCGCGCGGGGTCAGGCCCATCAGGACTGTCAAGACCAACGCCCAGCCGATCCTGGTCGCCTACGGTCAGGGCTGCCACGCCTTGCCGGAGGATCAGCGGGACCTTTCGCTCTACAACGAGCGCGCCGCCCGCATCCGCGAGCATGCCGACTTCCGTGCAAACCTCGCCGCTGCCATGCTGGCGCGCTTCGCCGATCGCGAGCCATCGCCCCATCACGAGGCAACGCTGTATTCGGGCGGGTTTCTCTCGAACGACGACGGCCGGGCCTGCGCCCGCTGGCACGCCTCGCCCTGGGAGGACCGGCCCGCGATCGCGGCCGGCTTCGGCGATGAGCGGCTAAAGGCCTTCGCCAACCGGCTCATGCTGATGGAGGCACCGCAGTCGCTATCGCCGATCGCTTGGCAGAAGGGCCAGGCCTGGCTGCGCGAGCGGCTGACCACTGAGGCCGATGTGCCCTGGCTCACGTTGACGAAGGCGCGGGCCGAGATCACGACCTTGCGCCAGACGCTGCAGGTGGATGATGCCGCGCGCCATTCCCTTCTCGATGCGATCGAGCGTTGGCTCGGCGAACGCGGCCGGTTCTTCCAGCTCGCGGCCTGAGCTGCAGCGGATGGACCCCGCCTGAGGTTCACAGAAGCAAGCCGGGCCCTGGACAGGGCCAAATTGAGAAGGGGCGCGGGCCGCGAGGCTCGCGCCCTTTGCGGTTCGAGGGGAGTGGGAAGCGAGACGAAGGGAACAGAACCCCCAGGAAGCTCGAGACAGACTCCACAAGGACCAGACAGACATGACCATCCGCCAGCCGCACGGCCCGAACACCGCCGCCACCCTGTCGTCGCTGACGATCGACAACCGGCCCAGCCTCGTCATCGACGAGCTCGACGCCTTGGCTCTCCACGAGCCGACGCGTGCCGACTACGCCGCCTTCGCCATGAACCTGCCAGCGATCCCGGCCCTGACCAGGCGGACCAAGCATCATGCAGAAGAGACGGCCCGCTTCATCGCCTTGGTCGGAGACAGCAGCCGGGCGCAGTTCAATGACCATGCCCTGCAGCTCTTCGCTGTCGCGCGCTTGAACGTGGTGGGATCGCTCGCGGTCGCGCTGATCCCGGCCCGGAATGCGGTCGCCCGGCACGCCAAGCGCGAGCAGGGTCATGCCGTGCTCGGCACGCTCGAGGATGGGGTTGAGAACGAGCTGTACGAAGTCGCCCAGATCGCCTTCGGCCTCGACCGCGCCGAGGCAGCCGAGATTGCCGCCGACGCGATCGCCTATGCCGGCCGGAAGGCGGATGATCAGAGCCGCGACAGCGGCGCGACCATGCACAGCATCGAGCAGCGCGCCGCTCTGGCGCAGTATCTGATCGGCCAGCCCGACGCCGACACGCTGCTCGCGCAGGCCCTGCGGCACTGCGAGATGGAACAGCGGTTTGCGGCCTCGATTGTCGGCGACGATCTCGGGCCCGAGGAGCACAGCCGAACCGAGGCCGCACGCTTCGGCGCGCATCTCCAGATGATCATCGCGCTCGCGCGGCTGCGGCTGACCCATCCCGAGGTCGATCCTGACGATCACCCGGCCCTGAAAAAAGCGGTGCCCGAGGCATCTGCGCCCGAGCAGGCAGCGCTCATCCTCGCCCAGCAACATGGCCGGCATCTCGAGGCCATGATGGCGAAGCATCCGTTTTAAAAAACCGCGATCGTCGGCAGACGAAGAGCAGGCGCCTCGCGGCGCCTGTCTTGATTCCAAAGAGAGAGCGGGACGCGCAGCCAGATGGCTGTAACCCCATGGAACGTTCTCCGACATGACCAAGAAGCCCGACCTGCCTGCCACCGAGCAGGCTCACGCCATCTCCATCGATCTGGCCCAGGCGTTCGATCCGATCGCCGCGATCACCGCACCGATCGGGTTGAATCCCTCGCTCGCGGAGCTCGCTGCCTTTCGCAGGGCAGTGCCCGACATCAAGCTCGCCGCCCGCGAGGCCAAGCGCCTCGGTGACGAGGCGATGCGGGTGCGCCTGTCTGATCTCGAGCCTGCCCAGGGTCGACTGTGCGCCGCCGGCCTGACGATGGCCGCGCTCGGCTGCAAGGCCGTGACCGTCATCTGGCCGGCTGACAACCTCGACGTCGCGGACGCCAAGCTGGCCTTGGCGGAAACCACCGGCCCGCACCTGCTGGAGGAACACGACCATGTCGGCATGCTCGACAACGAGCTTGCCCGCCGGATCCGGATCAAGCGGGCGGCCTTCGCGGTAGGCGAGCTCATGCTTCCGCCCGCGCCGAGCCCGCCCGGCGCGGAAAGCCGAGGCCTGGCCGAATGGCCCGCCAGCCGTTTCGACCTGACTACGATCCTGCCGCCGCGCGGCGGGCCGCCGGTCATGGCGCAGGGCGAGCTCCAGCGTTGGATCGACCGGCTTAAGAGCGCTCCCGATCTCGGAGGGCTCGGGGACCTCGTCGCCCGTCTCTTCGACACCTCCGATCGGCTGCGCCATCTCGCCCGGGTCCAGGCCGGCGCCGATCCGGTCGAGCTCAGGGCCGCGGCCGAGGGCGCCTTGATCGCAGCCTATCTGACGGCCGCGCAGGTCGCGATCAGGCCGGTCCCGAAGCGCTCGCATGCGGAGGTCATCCGGCGCGAGGTCGCGCGGGTGATCGACGGGCGTGCCCGCCGTTCCGACCCGCTCCACATGCAGGCCGCCCTTCGCACGCTCTTCGATGATGGCGTGTGGCTCGCCCGGCTCATCGATCCCGACCGGATGGCGACCGTGACCCCGAGCTGGACCGAGATCGTCTGATCGGCGCTTGCAGGCGGGTTCTGCGTCTGGGCCTCGTTCGGGTCGGCGAAAGGGCTGGACCTGAGTTGGCCAATCGACGGCGCGCCTCTTCGTGGAGGCGCGCCGTTTTCCGTGCCGATTGCAACTGGGGCGAAGGGGCGGAAAGGCCGACCCCCGAGAATCAAGTTCGAGACACCATGACCGCCATCACCGGAACCCTGCGCGATCTCGCGCTCTCCACCGCCCGCATTCCTGTCATCGACGAGTTGGCCGCGATCGAGAGGCTCCTGCCCAACACCCCAGACGACCAGGAGCGCCACGCCGCTTTGCTCGAGCGTCTGCCGCCGCTGCTCGACCTGCGCGGTCGGGCGCTGGTGCATGGGCTGCAGTACCAGCGCTTCCTCACGCTCGCCGAGGCCGATCCCGCGGCGCTGGAGGAGCGCATCGACACGGCCAATGCGCTGGCGATCCTCGCCCATGCTGGCGAGATCGCCATGTTGCTCGTGCCGACGGGCTCGGCGGAGGATCGCTTCGCCAAGGCGATGCTTTCGAAGGAACGCGCCGCCCAGTACCGGGCCGGCAGTGGCGTCCACGATCCTGTGCTGATGAACCGGGCGCTGCGACAGTCCGTGCGGACCGGCAGCCAAGTTCCCGCTGGCATGGAAGAGCCGGCCCGGCGCTTCCGCGGGGATGTCCTTCCGCGGCAGGACGAGAATGGCCCCGGTGCCGAGACCTACCATCTCGAGGACGCGCTTTCGCTGGAGGCCTGGTTCAACGCGCCGCCGGATCTCCGGGACCTGCTCGACGACGCCAGGCACCTCCTCGCCGCGATGGCGGCCTGGTCGGAGCCCGAGGAGCCGGGGCCGTACTGGATCGGCGCCACACGCGGCGCTCACATCCTGGCCTATGGAAAGCTGTGCCGCGTCGGGCTCTGGCCCGCCCGCAGCACCGACGACCTCATGGTGAAGCAGGAGGTGGAGGATCTCATCGCCGATAGCCCGCACGATCCAGATTTCATGCGGGCGCTGGTCGAGATCGCGCTCGGCGTCGGCCGCCGCATCGCCCGTCAGGGACCGCCCTTCGTGACGGTCCTCCCCGGCGTCGCACTGTGAGGCCGGCCATGAACAGCGTGAACACCGCCCCCCCGGAGGACGCCGCCTTCGTCGAGGCCTGGCGCGATCACGAGAACCGCGTCCTTCTCGGCCATGTGCGCCGGCAGCGTCCCGAGGGCCCAAAGGCTGCGTCTCCGGTAGAGGATCCCGATCAGCATGACACCGCCTGCACGGAGGACCTCGGTCCCACGATGGCCGTGTTCGACAGATCCGCCGTGCTCGCGCAGATCAGGCTCGCGACCGGCCAAGACTTCGTTGGGGGTGAGACGACGACCAGTTCCGCCTCGGGCGAGGAGCAGACGAGGCTGGTGCGGCTGCGGACGCTCGCGGGCGAAGAGCCGCTGCGCCGTCTCGTCATCGGCGACGCCGGCATGCGCGAGCGGCTCGCGCGACTGCGCACGGAATGTCCCGGCTTCATCGAGGTCATCGCCTTGATCGAGCGGGCCGTCGCGCTCTCCGCCGTCTCCAAGACCGGCACCGCCTCCCCGGCGATCCTGCTCGTCGGGCCACCCGGCCTGGGCAAGACCCACTTCTCCCGCCGACTCGCCGAGGCACTCGGTATTGAGCAGCACGTCTTCAGCTGCGCGACCAACTCGGACGCGCAGGCGCTCCTCATCGGTCATCCGCCAACCTGGCGGGGCGCGCGGATGGGCGTGCTGACCGAAGCCCTGCTCGGCGGCGAGACCGGCAATCCGCTTGTCTTGCTCGACGAGATCGACAAGTTCGTCACGCACTCGACGGAGAAGCCCTACAACAGTCTTCTCAGCCTGCTCGAGCCGGAGAATGCCTGCGCGCTCGTCGATGAGTATCTGCGCATCCCGTTCGACCTTTCACGCTGCCTGATCATCGCGACTGCGAACGATTTAGACCTGCTCCCGGACTTCATCCAGGACCGGTTCCTGGTGGTAAGGGTGGCCCCGCCTAGTGGCGCGATGCTGCGCGCGATCGCCAGCCGCATCGCCACCGAGATCATCGCCGCTCATGGCGACGCCTTCGGGCATCCAGAAGAGGCGGTCGTCGCGCGGCTCGCGACTACCCATCCGCGCGGGATCCGCCGGCTCGTCACGCTGGCGCTCGGCTTCGCCGCCGAGGCCGGACGCCGTCATCTCGTCGTCGCCGACGTCGCGTCCGCGGAGGCTATTGCCGATATCAAGAGCGCGAGGACGCCGATTGGGTTCATCCCAGGGAAGTCGAAGGGCGAAATGGAGCGTGAGTGAGCGAGGCCGGGGATGCCCCCGAGAAGCCCGTCAAAACAGAAAGACAGATCATGACCGACATCATCGACATCACGACCGAGGCTGAGCCGAACCGCGCCGCCCGCTCGATCGGGCGCGCACTCCTGCCGGAGGGTTCGGCCGGCGCCGTGACTCACTGGTATCCGACCCGCTGGCCGCGGGTCGGCGGGAAAGCCTTGCTGCCGCTCTCCAACAACGCCTTCACCCGCAAGCCCTTCACCGATGCCTACCAGCCGGGCAAGCTCGTGTTTATCTACGTCGCCGGTTGCGGCGAGGATCATAGCATGCCGACGATCGCGACCGGCCTGCTCGGTCTCGCTCGCCGCCTCAGGATGACCGTTCATAAGGTCTCCGTCACGGCGCAGGTCCATCTGCGCGATCGGCTGCGCGAGCTCAACGCCGATCACTATGGCGCACTCACCACCAGCGTCGACGGCTACCCCTGCAGCGATCTCGGCTACGACAACTGGATGGCGCAGCACATCCTGCCGAACAACAAGCCCCTGGATGGATCGCCGATTGCGCTCGCCGAGCGCTGCCTGGCCGTCCGCCTGCCGCAAGATCTCTCCGTTCGCGAGTTCGACAAGCGGCTCCATCACCACATGCGTAACGCCGCTCTCAATCGCTGGCTGCGGAGCCAGGCCGGACGGACGCACTGCCAACTGATCGGCATCCCGCCGGCGCAGGCCATGCGCGCAACGGGCTACGGATTCGGGGAGGTCGTGCGGGCGAGCGAATCCCAGGAGTTCTACCACTTCCGGCCGAAATCCTTCGACGCCGACCGCCTCATTCGCATCGCCGAGGTCATCATCCATGACCATGTTGTCGCGCCGAGGCGGCAGGCGACCACAGGATGGAAGTCGAGGGCGCAGGGGTATGGCCAGGCTTTCCACTGACGTGACTTGACCGACGCGCTGGTGGCGCCGGATCCGCGGTCATGGCGACTAAGGTCATGTTCCCAGATTCGGCCCTATCGGCGGCCTGAACAACGTGCACATCAAAGAGCGTCACCCCCACAGCAGAAAGAACCCAATGATGCCGAAGGATCCAGCGGCCGAGATCAAGCCCGCGACCACTCTCGAACTCTGCGCGATGTTCGGTCCTTACGCGCGGGTCCTCCCTCCTCTCTTCGACTACACGGCTGCTAAAACCTTCGTTGGGCCGGCGTCCATTTTGAAGGTCAGCGGTGGGCGCGAAAGGCTCAACCTCGCGCTGCTCAAGCATTGTGCCGACCATGTCGTGATCATCGACGGCCGGCACCTCGCGCCGTTCGGCATCGTCGGGCCCACGGAGGTTGCGAGCGCGGTCACCGGTAAGTGCCGCGCCCTTCTCGTCTTTGGATCGGTCTTCGACGTCGGCAAGCTCGCCAAGGAAAAGATCCTGCCGGTCCACGCGCTCGACAATGGGCCGCACGTGCTGCGGGACGAGGGCGGCAAGGTCGAGGCCGCCTATCTCGACTGCGCGGCCGGCCTGATCACCCACGACTTCTACATCACAGGTGACGCCGACGGGATCGTCGCCGTGCGCCAGGAGCAAATGCAGGCGCATTTCCCGGTTCGGTAGGCAGAGAACTGGAGTGCGCCCGCTGAGGCGGACGGCGTGACGGCGAACAATTGACGGGGGAGCCGGGCTTTCGAAGGATGGAAGCCCATAGCCCGACACCGCACCCACAGCCTCGCGTTCAAGCGCCAAGTTGCCGAGGCTTACTTGGCCAGCGAGACGCTCCATAGCCTCGCCCGGCGGCACGACTTGTCACGCAACCTGGTCCGGATCTGGATCCAGAAGTTCGAGGCTGGAGCCTTCGACGACGAGGCCGTCGCCGTAGATACGATCGAAGCCTACGAGGCGCGCATCGCCGCGCTGGAGCGGCTCGTCGGCAGGCAGGCCTTGGAGATCGAGTTCCTGAAGGGGGGTCTGAAGTACGGACCACAGCCGAGAAGCGCGACTACATCCGTCGTCACCGGCCCCGCGGCATTTCCGTCGCAGAAGGATGCCGGCTGATGGGGATCGCGCGCTCGACCTATTACGACAAGCCGGGCATCGGCGTCGACGACACGGCGCTCGTCGAAACCATGGCGGCGATCTCCGACAGCTTCGAGGCTTATGGCTATCGCCGGATGCAGCAGCGCCGCGGCACCGCGGCCTGGTCCTCAATCACAAGAAGATCAGGCGATTGATGCGCGAGCACAGCCTCGAGCCTCGGTTGCGTCGGCGCCACGTCGCCACCACCGATGGCAATCACGAGTTGCCGATCTTCCCGAACCTGGCGAGGGGTATGGTCCCGGGCGGGCCGAACCAGCTCTGGGTGGCCGACATTACCTATGTCGCGATCACCGCCGGCTTCGTCTACGTCGCCGTCATCCTCGATGCCTGGTCGCGCAAGGTCGTCGGTTACGCTATCGGCCGATCGATCGACGTCAGGCTGATACTGGCCGCCCTGCGCACAGCCATCGAAAAGCGAGGGCCGCCCCCCGGCTGCATCCACCACACGGACCGCGGCTCGCAATACGCGGCCGGGCGCTACCAGCAGGCCCTCGCCGAACATGGCCTAATCGGATCGATGGGACGCCGCGGCAATCCATACGGTAACGCCAATTCCGAGAGCTTCATGAAAACGCTCAAGGTCGAGGCAGTCTATCCAATGGCCTATGAGACGTTCGAGGATGTCGCCGCCGACCTTCCGCGCTTCATCGATCAGGTCTACAAGGCCGGCCGACTGCACTCCGCGCTCGGCTATATCAGTCCGCCGCAGTTCGAGGATCAACACGCCCGGCTCACGGTCAAAACCGCAGCTTGGTCCTGTCTACCCGCAGGGCGCAATCCAACTGGCATCATCTGCTTCGGCAAATGATTGTTGGTTTTGGGTCATGATGACCAGAACCAGCCGCTGCCGCTGTCGAGCGGGGCGAGCGCCGCGATACTGAACATCCTCGTTGCCGAAATGCCCATGCCTTCTCGCGGCGGCGTCTCTCTGTTAGCCCAGCAGCCATCACCCCGCCGCAGTCAGCGACGTTGCAGGCGGGTCTTAGGCTCCCGACCATCGATCGCTGGCAAACCGCTAAAAATGCCCTCGATGACCTCAGCGGGCTCGGCGCAACGCGGCTCGTCAAAGCGGTCAAGGAAATCTCGGTCAGCCGAGCTGCCTCGTGATGCCACATGGTCATTCGGCTCACCAACCACTGACTGTCCTTCAACTTACTGTACTGTTGAAGAATAGGCTTCGCGCCGCTATTCCGGGGCTGGAATTGAGCTGACTTTAGTCGACTCTGTTTAGAGTGGCGCGGCTGCAATTGTCTCCGCCCGGTTGGGACAATGCAGGCGCATTCCCGAATTCCCAGCTACGATCACCGGCTTCTACCCCAAATTGACGCCGAACAAGCATAGTGGAAAAATTCCGCTTAGTTGATTCGGCTGCTCTAGGCATTGTGAGGCGAGAAAGTGCGTATCCGGCCTGTTGAGAAAGGACAGCTCCCTCCTGAATTCAGCCCACTCTCAGCCCCCTTCGACCAAGCTCGTAGAATTGATCGAGGGACATCTAATTTGGTTAACGTAAGCTGGATCGCGAGGGAAATTCAAACCGCATTGAATACAGGCATTGGCTGCGACAAGATCTATTATACCATTGCACCGGCCGAGGAGCTTTCAGAGCTCCTGGATACAGGAGAGGCGGAAAACTACGGGCCTTATGCTAAGCGACTGTCGGCGTATGACTGTGGCCAGCCGCTGATCGTCATGTTTAAAGGCGAGATCCCACCAGAGATCATCAACGAAGACGATTGTGAGATCTTGGATGGCAAAGCCCGTGTCGTGCGTGCGCTCGATGAGCACATGTCTCTTCGGGTCATCTTGATCTCCAAAGAATTGGCAATCAAATGGGGGATTCCGCCCCAACTTCGTATGCTCGGTGTTCAGAAGAAATCGATCGAACTCCCCCTGAGTCCTGCCGCAATCAGAGCAGGGCAACGAAACCATCGCCAGCGCTCTGGCTTGCATACGCTTCCCGAAGGCACCAATTCCGCTAACGCGGTCATCAGTCAGCGCGTGAAAGCAGCACGGGCCGCTTCGGGTGACGCTGTGACGAACCCCTTCGCGTACAGCATGATCCTTTCAAGCGATCGAGGCGTGCGGAATCATGTTCATGATAAGTTGCACTCGCGGGAGTTGATACCACGCGGCTTGATCGACGCATTTAGGGAGGTCAAGAAGTCTGGCCGGTCTCCGCGCCAATATCAGGAAGCGTGCCATCTGATCCTGCTGGCCAAGCTCCTGAAGGCGGGCTGCAAGCTGGACACCCGCAAGAACCCTCCGATTTCTGGCGCTCTGATGGGTTCGGTGCAATGTCTGCCTGATGATCGGCTTCGGGCTGCCTGAGGGCCG
>NZ_FTMO01000007.1 GCF_900156025.1 Allobosea sp. TND4EK4 | reverse complement strand
TCAACCCGGCTCGTCAGATCCCCGCCCGCAATCGCCTGAAGCGCCCCGGCAAACTCCGTCGTCGCCGAATCCACAACCGCGTTGATCTCGTTGATCCCGGCCACCAGCTTCTGCATCTGCTCGTCGGCATCCTCGATCTGCAGGCGCGCCGAGAAGTCGCCAGCAGCCGCAGCCGAAACGACATCCCCCACATCCGACACCACAGCCTCCATCGACTGCGCGCGCGCAAGACGCGCCGCAGAAGCGGTGCGCTCCTGCTCCTGAAGCGCCGCCACCTGGGCGGTCGCTTCCTTCAGCACGGAGACCGAGCGCGCCATGGCGCCGATCTCGTCCTCGCGGTCGGCATGCGGCACCTCCGCTTTCAGGTCGCCTGCCGCGAGCCGTTCCATCACCCGCGAAAGCGCCAGGATCGGCCGCGTGATCGACCGCTGAGCGAAGGCGAGCGCGATGCCGAAGCTCATGAGAAGCGTGACAAGGAGTGCACCCGGGAGCACATAGGTCGCGCGAATCGTAAAGCTGTCCGCTTCCTTGGACTGCACGTTGCTGAGGCCGATATTGGCTTGAGCGAAAGCCACGATGAGGTCGCCAAGCGCCTTTCGGTTGGCGCGGTTGGCCTCGTTGTTGCCCTGTTCGTTCGCCGCCTGAGGAGAGACGGTGCGGCCGAGCCGCACAGTCTCGGTCCTGAACGCGATGAAGTCGTTGATGGCGCGCCCAACCTTGGCGGCAGGCTCGCGCTCGTACTCGGGAACCTTGGCCAGCAGCTCGTCGGAATGCTTGCGCAGTTCAACGAGGCGGTTCTCGACGCCCTTGGCGAAGGGTTCAGCTTCCTGCGAACTCTTCGACATGTAGATGCCACGTGCATCCATCACCACGCCAAGGACAGTCGCATTGATCCGCTCGGTGACGATGGCGATCTCATCCAGGCTGTTCGCGCTCTTGTTGAGACGGTTCGCCTCGAGCAGCGTGTACACGCTGAAGACAGCGCAAAGCACGGCGCCGCCGGCGACGATCGCCAGCATTGCCATGATCTTGAGGCGGATCGATTTCATGGGTTGGTCCTTGGCGCTTTCGCCTGCAGCCGGCTCATTTGGGGCAGCTTTGGCCGCAATCGCTAAAAAAGAGATTAAGGGCTTCACCTTACGTTATCCGTATGGGGCGGCGCGGGGCGCGACGGCAGCGACGATCGACTCGCCTCTTGATACTGGCGTCGCGCCTCAACATCTTGGCTCGCAGCTCTCTTCATGACCGGTCCCGCGATGTCCGAACCCAGCCAAGCTCCCCTGATGCACGCCACCACGATCCTGATGGTGCGCAAGAGCGGGCGGGTCGTCATTGGCGGCGACGGGCAGGTCTCGCTCGGCCAGACCATCATGAAGGGCAATGCCCGCAAGGTGCGCCGCCTCGCCAAGGGGGCGGTGATCGCGGGCTTCGCCGGCGCCACCGCCGACGCCTTCACGCTGTTCGAGCGGCTGGAGACCAAGCTCGAGCAGTATCCGACGCAGCTCCTGCGCGCCTGCGTCGAGCTCGCCAAGGACTGGCGCACCGACCGCTATCTGCGCAGGCTGGAGGCGATGCTGCTCGTCGCCGACAAGGAGGTTTCGCTGCTGATCTCAGGCACCGGCGACGTGCTCGAACCGGAATCAAGCGAGCACGGTTCGGTGATGGCGATCGGCTCCGGAGGCAATTACGCGCTGTCCGCGGCGCGCGCGCTGATCGACATCGAACCCGACGCCGAGGCGATCGTGCGCAAGGCGATGAAGATCGCCGGCGACATCTGCGTCTATACCAACCACTCGCTCGTGATCGAGACATTGGACACGCCATGATCGCCGAGCAGGACCTGCAGGCCGCGGTGGCGGAAGGCATCATCGACCAGGCGCAGGCCGTGCGCATCGCCCATCTGGCGCGGATGCGCCTCGAACGGCAGAGCGCGGCGCCGCCACGCCTGGGTGACCGCATTGTTGCCGGGGCCGGCCGCCCCATCGACCCCGATGACGAGCGCTTCCGGCTGATCGGCGGCTTCAACGACGTCTTCGTGGCGATCGGCGTCGGGCTGCTGGCCGGCGCGCTGCTGGGCCTGTCGCGCGTGGTGGGCTTCGGCGATGCCTTTTCCGCCGTCGCGCTCGTCGCCGCCTGGGCCCTGAGCGAGATCTTCGCCCGGCGCATGCGGCTGGCCCTGCCCTCGATCCTGCTGGCGGCGATGTTTTGCGCCTCGGCCGCGCTGCTGGTGGCGCAACTCACCGCCGATCGCGGCCTGCCCTCCTTCCTCTATGGCGGCTGGGTGCTCGCCGCCCTTGCGTTCTCCGGCGCCGCGCTGCTGCATCACTGGCGTTTCCGCGTGCCGATCAACATGGCCCTTGTGGCGAGCGGGGCCATTGGCTCGGTTCTCGCGCTGGTCTCGGCGCTGGCGCCGGCCCTGGCGCAGGCTTACCTCAATCCGATCCTGGCTCTTTGCGGCCTGTCGGTCTTCGCGCTCGCGCTGCGGCTCGACATGCGCGATCCGCGCCGGCTGACCCGGCGTTCGGATGCCGCCTTCTGGCTGCATCTGCTGGCGGCCGGGCTGATCGTGCATCCGGTGTTCCGCGGCATGGTCGGTGCCGCGGGCAGCTTCACCACCGCGACCTCGCTCGTCGTGCTCGGCCTCTTCGCCGTGCTCGGCATCATCGCGCTGGTGATCGACCGGCGCGCGCTGCTGGTCTCGGCGCTGAGTTATGCCGGCATCGCGGTGGCCTATCTGATCTCGCAGAATCTTTCGGGCGACCTCGGCCTGCCGCTGGCGCTGCTTGGCCTTGCCATGCTGGTGCTGGCGCTCTCGGCCGGCTGGCGCAGCCTGCGTCGTCTGCTGCTGCCGGCGCTGCCGCTCGGGCGCTGGCGCGACAGGCTGCCGCCGATCGACGCGACACCGGCATGAGCCGGCATCATCACATCGTCGCGCATTCAGGCCCGGCGCGCCCTACGCTTCAGGACAAGCGGACATCATGACATCGTTTTCCCCCCGCGAGATCGTCTCCGAACTCGACCGCTTCATCGTCGGCCAGAACGACGCCAAGCGCGCCGTCGCCATCGCGCTGCGCAATCGCTGGCGCCGCCAGCAGCTCGAAGGGCCGCTGCGCGAGGAGGTTTCGCCGAAGAACATCCTGATGATCGGCCCGACCGGTTGCGGCAAGACCGAGATCGCGCGGCGCCTCGCCAAGCTGGCGAATGCGCCCTTCCTCAAGGTCGAGGCGACGAAGTTCACCGAGGTCGGCTATGTCGGCCGCGATGTCGAGTCGATCGTACGCGACCTGCTCGAGGTGGCGATCGCGCTGGTGCGCGAGAGCCGGCGCAAGGATGTCGAGGCCAAGGCTCATCTCGCTGCCGAGGAGCGCGTGCTCGACGCACTGGTCGGGGCCAATTCCAGCCAGGCGACCCGCGATTCCTTTCGTCGCAAGTTGCGCGCCAACGAACTCGACGACAAGGAGATCGAGGTCGAGGTGGCGGCCGGCGCGGGCGCTTCCGCGCCGATGTTCGAGGTGCCCGGCATGCCCGGCGCTTCGATCGGCGCGATCAACCTCTCCGAGATGTTCGGCAAGGCCTTCGGCCAGAAGGGCAAGCCCCGGCGCATGCTGGTGAAGGATGCCTATGCGCCGCTGCTCGCCGAGGAGAGCGACAAGCTGATCGACCAGGACGCCATTATCCAGGCCGCGATCCGCGAGGTCGAGAACAACGGCATCGTCTTCCTCGACGAGATCGACAAGATCTGCGCCCGCGAGGGCAAGGGCGGCGCCGACGTCTCGCGCGAAGGCGTGCAGCGCGACCTGCTGCCGCTCATCGAGGGCACCACCGTCGCCACCAAGCACGGTGCGGTGAAGAGCGACCACATCCTCTTCATCGCCTCGGGCGCCTTCCACGTCTCGCGCCCCTCGGACCTGCTGCCGGAGCTGCAGGGGCGCCTGCCGATCCGTGTCGAGCTTAATCCCCTCGATATCGAAGACTTCAAACGTATCCTGACCGAAACGGAAGCCAGCCTGATCAAGCAGTCTGTGGCGCTGATGGCGACGGAGGCCGTGCAGATCAGCTTCGAGCCGGATGCGATCGACGCCATCGCCCGCATCGCCGTGCAGGTGAATTCGACCGTCGAGAACATCGGCGCGCGTCGGCTGCAGACGGTGATCGAGCGCATCCTCGACGACATCTCCTTCACCGCGCCCGACCGCTCCGGCGAGACGGTGACGATCGATGCGCCTTACGTGCAGTCGCGCATCGGCGACCTGGCGAAGAACGCGGATCTAAGCCGGTTCATTTTGTAACCGGCCGTTGAAGGGGGAGGACGGCGATGCCGGCCGAACCGACAAAGCTCGCCCGCAACTCGCTCGTCGTCGGTCTGGCGACGGTGCTGTCGCGCCTGCTCGGCTTCGCCCGCGACATGCTGATCGCGCGGATGCTTGGGGCAGGACCGGTGGCGGATGCCTTTCTCGTCGCCTTCCGGCTGCCCAACCTGATGCGCCGCGTGCTGGGCGAAGGCGGGCTGAACGCGCCTTTCGTCCCGGTCTATCTCGATCTGCGGACCGAGGCGGGAGTCGAGGCGGCCAAGCGCTTCGCAGGCCAGGCTTTCGCCTGGCTCGCGCTGGCACTCGGCGTGGTCACCGCGCTTGGGCTCTTGCTGGCGCCCTGGCTCGTGCTGGCGATCGCCGGCGGTTTCCACGACGCGCCGGAAACACTCGCCATGGCGACGGGCTACACCCGCATTGCGCTGCCCTTTCTCGCCTTCACGACGCTGGCCTCGCTCCTGGCGGCGGTGCTGAATTCCGAGGGACGCTTCCTCGTCGCCGCGCTTGCGCCCTCCCTGCTCAATCTGGTGCTGATCGCGGCGCTGGTGCTGGCGCTCTCCACGGACCTGCCCTCTCAGCAAGGTGCAGCGCTGATTGCGGCGGCGGTCAGTCTCGGGGGGGCGCTGCATCTGCTGATGGTCGCGGTCGCGCTCTGGCGTGGGGAAACCGGGCTGGCGCGGCCACGACTGCAATGGTCGCCCGGGATGACGCGGCTCGTGAAGCTTGGCGGGCCGGCGCTGCTGGCGGCCTCGACCTCGCAGCTCGTGCTGCTGGTGGCGACGCAGATCGCCTCGGCGCAGCCCGGCGCCGTGTCCTGGCTGTATTATGCCGACCGCGTCTTCCAGCTGCCGCTCGGCTTCGTGGCGGTGGCCATGGGGGTGGTGCTGCTGCCGGCCATCGCCGCCCAGGAAAGCGCGGGCGACGCGGCGGGGCGGTGGCAGACGATCGACCGCGCGCTGCTGCTGGGACTCGCTTTGGCGGTGCCGGCCGCGACGGCGCTCGCCTGGCTGGCGGACCCGATCATCTCCGTGCTGTTCGAGCGCGGGCGTTTCACCGAGCTCGACCGCATCCGGACCGCCGACGCGATGCGCGCCTTTGCCTTCGGTCTGCCCTTCGCCGTGATCGCAAAGGTCTTCGCGCAGGTCTATTTCGCCCGCCAGACGCCGCGCCTGCCGCTTTATGCCGGGCTCGCTGCACTGATCGTGGCGATTGTCGCCGGCCAGTCCGCGACGATGGCGATGCCCGCAACCAACGCAGCGGCCGCAGCCAGCCTCGCCTTCGTGACGCAGGCCGGGGTTCTGGGCGGCTTTCTGCTGCGCGACGGGCTCTGGCGGCCGCGGCGCCGGATGCTGCGGCCGATCCTTGCCATCCTGGCGGCCGATCTCGTTATGCTCGCGGGAATCGAAACCGTGATGCCCCGGCTTCTCGCCAGCCTGTCCGTCGAGGCCGCGCTGAGCTGGCGTATCGGCGCGCTGACCCTGCTCTGCGGCCTGGGTTGCGTGCTCTATGCGCTTGCCGGGCGGATTCTGGGGGCTTTCCGGCTGCGCGAGCTCGGGCGGCTCGGGAAGATGTCCTGACCGGCCACGCCCTGGCGGCTGCCTTGCGATGCGGCTCCCGTC
This sequence comes from Allobosea sp. TND4EK4, assembly GCF_900156025.1. Classification (GTDB taxonomy): domain Bacteria; phylum Pseudomonadota; class Alphaproteobacteria; order Rhizobiales; family Beijerinckiaceae; genus Allobosea. The sequence goes on along the minus strand of NZ_FTMO01000007.1, from coordinate 213,658 downwards.
ACCCGCCTGCGCCCCTTGCGCCCCGCGCGGGCTTCGGCGAGAACGCGGCACTCCAAACGACCCCCTCTCTTGCGGGAGCGCCCCGATGGCGACGACTTTTCACCAGCGCGTCTTTTCCGGCATGCAGCCGACCTCGACGCTGCATCTCGGCAATTATCTCGGCGCCCTGACCAACTGGGTCGCGATGCAGGATACGCATGAGTGCATCTATTGCGTCGTCGACATGCACGCGATCACGCAGGGGCTCGATGTCTGGGGCGGCCCCAAGGTGCTGACCGGCGCAATTCGCGAGGTCGCGGCCGCCTATATCGCGGCTGGCGTCGACCCAAGGAAGAGCATCATCTTCAACCAGAGCCAGGTCGCCGGCCATGCGGAGCTGGCCTGGGTGTTCAACACGGTCGCCCGGCTCGGCTGGTTGAACCGCATGACCCAGTTCAAGGAAAAGGCCGGCAAGGACCGCGAGAACGCCTCGGTCGGTCTCTACGACTATCCGGTGCTGATGGCGGCCGACATCCTGCTCTACAAGGCGACGCATGTGCCTGTCGGCGAGGACCAGAAGCAGCATCTGGAGCTGACCCGCGACATCGCCCAGAAGTTCAACAACGACTTCGCCGAGCGGATTGCCGAGCTCGGGCTGGGAACCGGTGACCAGGGTTATTTCCCCCTGGCCGAGCCCATCATCATGGGCCCGGCACAGCGGGTCATGAGCCTGCGTGACGGCACCAAGAAGATGTCGAAATCGGACGCCTCCGACAATTCGCGCATCAACCTGACCGACGACGCCGAGACGATTGCCCAGAAGATCCGCAAGGCCAAGACCGATCCGGACGCGCTTCCCTCGGAGCCGAAGGGACTAGAAGGCCGGCCGGAGGCGGAGAATCTCGTCGGCATCTATGCCGGCCTCTCCGGGCAGACCAAGGAGGCCGTGCTGAAGCAGTTCGGCGGCAGCCAGTTCTCCGGCTTCAAGGCGGCGCTGGTCGATCTCGCGGTCGAGAAGCTGAGCCCCATCGCCGGCGAGATGCGCCGCCTTCTTGCCGATCCGACTCATATCGATGCGATTCTCGGCGAAGGCGCGGGCCGGGCCGAGGCGATCGCAGCGCCGATCATGCGCGAGGTCAAGGATATCATCGGCTTCGTCCGCCGCTGACGATGAGGGATGCGAGGGGCTTGCGCCGGGCACCCGGCGCGGGCCACCATCGGCTCTCCTGAAGCGGCGGCAGGTCCAGTTCATGGTGAAGAGACGGCGGTCCTACGAGACGGGCCATCGCGCGAAGTTTCTCGTCGTGGTCGATGACAGTGACGAATGTGCCAAGGCGATCCGCTTCGCGGCGCGCCGCTGTGCCCGTGTCGGCGCGGCCATCGTGCTGCTCGGCGTCGCGCTGCCGCCCGAGCACGAGACCTGGCTCGGCGTCGGCGATGTCATGCGGGCCGAGGCCGAAGCGCAGGCCGAGAAGCAGCTCGACGAAGCGGCCGGCGCGGTCCGCGCCCTGGCCGGGCTGGAGCCCGAGAAGGTCGTCCGCACAGGCGACAAGGCCGCCGAGCTGGTGAAGCTCATCGAGGAGGACGAGGACATCTCGCTGCTGGTTCTGGCAGCGGGCACCGGCCGCGACGGGCCCGGGCCGCTGGTCAGCGCGCTCGCCGGCAAATCCTCCGCCAGCTTCCCGATTCCCCTGGCCATCGTGCCGGGGCATCTGGAAGATGAGGAGATCGACGCGCTGGCGTAATCCGTTGCCTCTCCCGGCTGGAATGATTCCAGCGGCAGGCCTATATCGGAGCCAGGAACGGCGGCCTTGAACCGCCGGTACCGGAGGCAGACATGTTCATCCAGACCGAAGCCACGCCGAATCCGGCGACCTTGAAATTCCTCCCCGGCCGCATCGTCATGGGCAGCGGCACCCTCGATCTGCGCGAGGGCGTGGACGCCGACCGTTCCCCACTGGCGCAGCGCCTTTTCGGCGTGCCGGGCGTTTCGGGCGTCTTCCTCGGCTCCGATTTCATCACCGTCACCAAGTCGGACGGCGAATGGCCGCATCTCAAGCCGGCGATCCTGGGCGCGATCATGGAGCATTTCATGTCGGGCGCCCCGGTGCTCGCCGAAGGCGCGGACCGGGAGATCAACGAGGAGGGCGAATTCTTCGCTCCCGAGGACGCCCGGACCGTCGAGACGATCAAGGACCTGCTGGAGACGCGCATTCGCCCGGCCGTGGCCGGCGATGGCGGTGACATCACCTTCCGCGGTTATCGCGAAGGCACGGTCTATCTGGCGATGAAGGGAGCCTGCTCCGGCTGCCCCTCCTCGACCGCGACGCTGAAGCACGGCATCCAGAACCTGCTGCGCCACTTCCTGCCCGAGGTGCAGGAAGTCGAGGCGATCTGACCCTTCCGGTTCGCGCACGGCAAGCGGTCTTCCTGGGCGTGAGATGTTGCGTCTCTGACGGGGAAGAGGGTAAGCCACCCGGATGCGCATCCTCGCCATAGATACCGCGCTCGGCGCCTGCTCGGCCTGCGTCCTGGAGGCTGGTGCCGACCGGACGCTCGCCAGCGAGCAACTGGCGATGGATCGTGGCCATGCCGAGGCGCTGATGCCGCTGGTCGAGCGCGTGATGAAGCGGGTGGACGGCGGCTTCGTCTCGCTCGGCCGCGTCGCCGTCACGGTCGGTCCCGGCAGCTATACCGGCCTGCGTGTCGGGGTCAGCGCCGCACGCGCGATCGCCTTCGCCGCCGGCATCCCGGTTGTCGGCGTGACCACCGTCGCGGCCTTCGCCGCCCCGCTGATCGGGCGCGAGCCGGGCCGCGTGGTCGCCGCCGCGCTGGACGCCAAGCACGGCCAGGTCTGGTTCCAGGCCCTGAGCTCGGAAGGCAAGCCGCTCGTCTCGCTGCGGCAGGTGAGCTATCGCGATGCGGCGCGGGCGATCGGCGCCGGCCCGGTCAGCCTCGTCGGGTCCTCGGCCCTCGCCGTCGCGAACGAAGCCTGGGCGATCGGGCTCGACGCGCTGGTGATCGACGATGCGAAGGCACCGGACATCGCCTGGGTGGCGCGGCTTGGCCTCATCGCCGATCCGGACAATGCGCCGCCGCGCCCGCTCTATCTCAAGGCGCCCGAGACGACGCCACAGGACAAGGCCCGGTTGCCGCGCCGGTGAAGGACCCCCGCAAAACCCTGTTGACCTTGCGGGACGCCGTGCCATCAAACGGCATGGCGAACACGGTCGATTGGTTGCGCAAGCTGCTGCATTCCGAAGCCGGTCCGGCGCGCACCGGGCGGCTCGATGGCTGCCATGCCGCCGCCGTCGCCGCACTCCATCACCAGGGAGGCTTCGCCCGCGGCTGGGAACCGGGCGAATGCGCGGCGCTGATCGCGGATGCCGCGGTGATCTCGGACGGCGTATTCCGTGCCAGCGCTCGCGAGCCGTCTGGCTTCGTCCTGTCGCGCAAGGCCGCCGACGAGGCCGAGATCCTCAGCGTCGTCGTCGCGTCGTCGCACCGCCGCGAAGGCCTCGGCCGTGCCCTGCTCGCGGCCCATCTGGCACGGCTCGCCGGCGAAGGCGTTGCTCATGTTTTCCTTGAGGTCGAGGAGGGCAACGGCCCGGCCGAGCGCCTCTACCGGCATTTCGGCTTTCGCGAGGTCGGCCGGCGCAAGGGCTACTATCCCAAGCCCGACGGCACCCGCGCCACGGCCATCGCCATGAGGCTCGACCTGGCATGACCAGCCTTTCGGATCGGACGACGGCCGGGAGTCCGGAACGGGCAGGCAACCCCCCCCGCCGCCGGCGCGGCAGCCGGGTCGGGAGCGGCATCGGCCTCGGCGCCATGCTCAGGCTCGGTGCTCTCGCCGCCGGCACGCTCGCCTTGCTGCCGCTGCAGCTGGCGGCGATGCGCCTGGCCCCGGAGCGGGCCGGCGCCCTGCCGCGCCGCTTTCACCGTCTCGCCTGCCTGTGCCTGGGCGTGCGCCGACGGGTCAGGGGAACGCCCCCGCCCCCCGGCGCCGGTGTCCTGATCGTCGCCAACCATGTGTCCTGGCTCGACATCTGCGTGCTCGGCGCCGAGCGCACGCTCTCCTTCGTCGCCAAGAGCGAGGTCGCGGGCTGGCCGGTGATCGGCTCGCTCGCCGACCTTCAGCGCACCGTCTATATCGACCGGCAGCGCCGCGGCGCCACCGCGGGCACGGCGGCACTGATGGGCGCGCGGCTCGCGGCAGGCGATGACATCGTGCTCTTCGCCGAGGGCACGACCGGCGACGGAACCCGCATCCTGCCCTTCCGTTCCTCGCTGCTCGGGGCCGCGCATCACGCCATCGACGAGGCGGGCGGGGACGTCACCGTCTATCCGCTCGCCATCACCTATACGGGGATCCAGGGGCTGCCAGGCGGCCGCACCGGCCGGGCGGCGCTCGCCTGGTACGGCGACACCGAGCTCGTGCCCCATCTCAAACATGTGCTCGCCTCCGGCAAGATCGACGTCGAGCTGGAATGGGGCGCGCCGATCGCGATGGGCCGGGCGACCTCCCGCAAGGACGCCACGCGGCTGGTCGAGGCGAGCATCCGCACCGCCCGGCGACAGGCCGTGGCAGGCCGCGCCGGGGGCTGAGTCCCTTCTGGCGCGGAGCTTGCTTCGGGGGTGGCAGGATGCAGGCCACCGTTTCCAAGCAGCGCGAACAGGGATAAGGAGACGGTTTGGAGAATCCGACCGCGACGATGAAGAAAGTCCACATCAAGTCCTTCGGCTGCCAGATGAACGTCTATGACGGGCAGCGCATGGCCGACATCCTGGGCGAGCAGGGCTTCGAGGAGACGGCGTCGCCCGAGGGGGCGGATCTCATCCTGCTCAACACCTGTCATATCCGCGAGCGGGCGGTGCAGAAGGTCTATACCGAGCTCGGCAAGCTGCGCGACATCAAGAACGCGCAGAAGGCGGAGGGCCAGGAGACGCGCATCGTCGTCGCCGGCTGCGTCGCCCAGGCGGAGGGCGCCGAAATCCAGCGCCGGCAGCCGGCGGTCGACCTCGTCGTCGGCCCGCAGGCCTATCATCGCCTGCCGGAACTGCTGGCGGAAGCTGCGAGCAAGCGCGTCGTCGATACCGATCTGCCGATCGAGGACAAGTTCGGCTTCCTGCCGGCGCCGAGGCCGCAGGCGATCCGCGCCCGCGGCGTCTCCGCCTTCGTCACCGTCCAGGAAGGCTGCGACAAGTTCTGCGCCTTCTGCGTCGTGCCCTATACGCGCGGCGCCGAATTCTCGCGGCCCGTCGCCCAGGTCCTGGCCGAGGTCGAGCGTCTCGCCGAGTCAGGGGTGCGCGACGTCACCCTCATCGGCCAGAACGTCAACGCCTATCACGGCGAAGGGCCGGACGGTTCGGTCTGGAGCCTCGCCCGGCTGATGCACCGCGTCGCCGAGGTGCCGGGCATTGCCCGAATCCGCTACACCACGAGCCATCCGCGCGACATGGACGACGGCCTCGTCGCGGCCCATCGCGATCTGCCGCAGGTGATGCCCTTCCTGCATCTGCCGGTCCAGGCCGGCTCCGACCGCATCCTGGCGGCGATGAACCGAAAGCACACCGCGGACGAATATCGCCGCCTGATCGATCGCATCAGGCAGGCCCGGCCGGACATCGCATTGTCATCGGACTTCATCGTCGGTTTTCCCGGCGAGACCGATGCCGAGTTCGAGGACACGATCCGCCTCGTCGACGAGATCGGCTTCGCCTCGAGCTATTCCTTCAAATATTCTCCGCGCCCCGGTACACCTGCGGCCGATCTGAGGGCGCAGGTGCCGCGCGAAATCATGGACGAGCGACTCTATCGGCTGCAGGAGCGCATCGAGCATCATCGCCAGGCCTTCAACACCGCGATGATCGGCCGCGAGGTCGAGGTGCTGCTGGAGCGTGCCGGTCGTTATCCCGGCCAGCTTGCCGGCAAGTCGCCTTATCTGCAGGCTGTGCAGATCGAGAGCGAGACGAATCGGATCGGCGAGATCGTGCGGGTGGTGATCGAGCGGACCAGCACCAATTCCCTGTTCGGCCGTCCCTTGCCGCACCAGGACGGGGCGCGGAAGGGAATGGCCGCTTGAGCGCGCCCGTCATCGCCCCCATCTGCGCGTCGAGGGCGTTCTGTCATCAGGCTGAAATCGTTGCGTTCGGTTATGCTGCGAGACGACCCGGCCGGTCGTTCCTGCCCGGCGGGACTGGTGCTCAGGGAGATGACGCTTTTGGCACAGGCTGACACGACGACGCCGAGACCCGACCGGACCCCGCGGCGCGAGCCCGCGCGGAGCGAAAGCCTCGCCAGCGGCGGCTTGCCGGCGACCGAGGTCACCTTGACCTTCGAGGACAACCGTCTCGCCAGCCTCGTCTTCGGCCAATACGACCAGCATCTTGCCCATCTCGAGCGAAGGCTCGGCGTCGTCGTCAGTCCCAACGGCAACCATGTCACCGTCAAGGGCCCGCGCGAGACCGCCGAGCAGGCCGGCCGCGTGCTGAAGACGCTCTATGCCCGGGCCAAGGCCGGCGCGGCGGTGGCGCTGGGCGATGTCGACGGCGCCATCGAGGAAAGCAATGTCCAGCGCTCGCTCTTCCCGACGGCGGATGCCGGCAAGGCCTCCTTCGACGCGATCGTCACCCGCAAGCGCGGCCCTGTCAGGGCCCGCAATGCGGCGCAGGACGCCTATCTGCGTCAGCTCAAGCGCCACGAGCTGACGCTGGCCGAAGGGCCGGCCGGCACCGGCAAGACCTGGCTCGCGGTTGGCCACGCCGTCTCGCTGATCGAGCAGGGCGTGGTCGAGCGCATGGTGCTGTCGCGCCCGGCGGTGGAGGCGGGCGAGCGGCTCGGCTTCCTGCCCGGCGACATGCGCGAGAAGGTCGATCCCTATCTGCGGCCGATCTACGACGCGCTCAACGACTTCATGGAGGCCCGCCATGTCGAGCGCGGCCTGCAGACCGGAATGATCGAAATCGCACCGCTCGCCTTCATGCGCGGCCGCACGCTCTCCAATGCGGTTGTGCTGCTCGACGAGGCGCAGAACGCCACCTCGATGCAGATGAAGATGTTCCTAACCCGCCTGGGCGAGGGCTCGCGCATGATCATCACCGGCGACCCCTCGCAGATCGATCTTCCGCCGGGGCAGCGCTCCGGCCTGGTCGAAGCGGTCAAATTGCTCAAGGATGTTGAGGGCATCGGCTATGCTCGCTTCGAGGAGGGTGATGTCGTCCGCCATGATCTGGTGCGCCGGATCGTCATGGCTTATGAGACAGCGGCCCGTCGCGAGCGCGACGAGCGCGAGGAAGCCATGCGTCGCCCGGTCTCCGAGCCGCAAGGCGAGGGCGACAGCGAAGGATTGAAGCGGATGTTGGCGCGGGAGCGGCCGCGATGACAGATCGACCTCGCGCGCGGCGTTCGGCGCCGCCCGCGAAGACCGGAGCGTTGTCGAGCCAAGTGAGCACCGCTTCGCCTGAAGACAATGCGACAACACCAGAATCGCAAGCCTCTGCGCGAGGTGGAGAAGCAGGCAGAGGCTCCAGCCCGGATGTTGCGCTGGATATCCGCGTCCAGTCGCGCCGCTGGCGTGAACTCGGTGACCTGAAGAGCCTGCGAATGCTGGTGAACGAGGCGCTGGCGGCAGGGCTCGCCGTGGCCCCTCGCCGGCCTTTGGCGGGTGCCGAACTCAGCGTGCTGCTCACCGACGATGCCCGCATCCGGCGCGTCAACCGCGACTGGCGCGGGTTCGACAAGGCGACAAACGTCCTGTCCTTTCCCGCTGCCCCGCCCGCCCGCATCGCGCAGAGCCCGCTGCTCGGCGACATCGTACTGGCGTTCGAGACGGTCGAGCGGGAAGCGCAGGCGGAAGGCAAGACCCTGCCGGATCATCTGCGCCATCTCGTGATTCACGGCCTGCTTCACTTGCTGGGCGAGGACCATGAGACCGAGGCCGAGGCCACGCGCATGGAAGCGCTCGAGGTCGCGGCGCTCGCCAGCCTCGGCATCGCCGACCCTTACGCCGATGCGGACCTCGTGACCGCCGCGGCCCCTTTCCCGACAGAACCCTGAAGACGATGAGCGACGACAGTCGACACTCCCAGAACGACAATGGCAGCCGCGGTCTCGGCCACTGGCTCGGACACTTCCTCGACCGGCTCGGCCTGCGCGGCGGCGGCACCGCCCGCGAGGAGATCGTCGAGGCGCTGGCCGAGGCGAATGGCGAACTGGCCGATCTCTCGGCGCAGGAGCGGGCCATGCTCACCAATGTGCTGAGCCTGCGCGAGCGCCGCGTCGGGGATGTCATGATCCCGCGGGCCGATATCGCCGCCGTGCCTTCCGACGTCACGCTGGACCAGCTTCTGGCGGAGTTCCGCAAGGCCGGTCATTCGCGCCTCGCTGTCTTCGACGACTCGCTCGACGACCCGCGCGGCATGGTCCATATCCGCGACTTCCTCGAGCTGATTGCGGAAAAGTCGCTGTCGCCGGCCGCCAGGGCGGTTCCGCCTGACGAACTGCCGACCTCGACGCCGCACAATCTCGCCTCGGTCGATCTTTCCAAGCAGCTTTCGGCGACGAAACTGCTGCGCCCGGTCCTTTATGTTCCGCCCTCCATGCCGGCCGTGGACCTGCTCGTGCGCATGCAGGCGACGCGGACCCACATCGCTCTGGTCATCGACGAATATGGCGGCACCGACGGCCTCGTCTCGATCGAGGACCTGATCGAGATCGTCGTCGGCGACATCGAGGACGAGCACGACATGGATGAGGCCAGCATCGTCGCAGCCGGCGAGGACTGCTTCACCGCCGATGCCCGCGCCACCCTCGACGAGCTCAAGCAGGCCACCGGCGTCGACCTTTCCGGCAATGAAGTGGCGGACGACATCGACACGCTCGGCGGCCTCATCGTCACGCTGGCCGGTCGTGTCCCGACCCAGGGCGAGGTGGTCGAGGGGCCGGAAGGACTCAGCTTCGAAGTGCTGGATTCCGACCAGCGCCGGGTCAAGCGCCTGACCATCCGACGCCGCGACGAGCGCGCGCGCCAGGAAGCGGCGATGGAACCGGGCTGATGCGGCTCGCAGGCGTCGCAGAAGCCGTCATCCTCGCCTGGGGATGGCGCAAGCGCCTGATCGCCTTCGCGGCCGGCGCCTGCGGCGCGCTTGCGCTCGCGCCGCTCGATCTGTGGCCGTTCGTCGTCGTCCCGATGACGGTCGCGATCTGGCTGATCGACGGGGCGGTCGGCACGACGGCCGGGCAGCGCTTCCGGGCCGGTTTCGCAGCCGGCTGGTGGTGGGGCTTCGGCTTCTTCGTCGCCGGGCTCTGGTGGCTGGGCGCGGCCTTCCTGGTCGAGGCCGACAAATTCGCCTGGGCCATGCCTCTCGGCGTTGTGGCGCTGCCGGCCTTCCTCGCGGTCTTTCCAGCCTTTACCTTCGGCGCGGCACGGCTGTTCTGGCCCGCCGGCGCGACCCGCATCCTCGTCCTCGCCGCGATGCTGGGCATCAGCGAGTGGTTGCGAGGCCATGTACTGACCGGCTTCCCGTGGAACGTCTACGGCATGATGCTGACGGGCGAGGTCCATCTCGAGCAGGTTGCTTCGCTGATCGGCCTCTATGGGCTGACGCTCTTCGCCGTCGCGATCGGTGCTGCGCCGGCGACGCTCGGCACAGGTCGCGGCGTTGGCCGATGGGCGCCGTCGGTTTTTGCGCTCATCGGGCTCGCCGGCTTCTTCGGCTTCGGCCTCTGGCGCGTGCCCAGCGGAGCATCGCCGGTCGTTCCGGGCGTCAAGCTTCGCCTGATGCAGCCCAATCTCTCTCAGGACGCCAAGTTCAACGGGACCCACGGCCCCGCCATCCTGGAAAAATACCTCGAGCTGAGCGACAGGGCGACGAGCCCGGAGAATCCTGGCCTTCAGGGCGTCACCCACCTGATCTGGCCTGAATCCGCGTTCCCCTTTCTGCTCGGCCGGACCCCCGGCGCCCTCTCGCGCATCGCCAGCGCCCTGCCGCCGGACGTGACACTGATCACCGGTGCGGCCCGCGCGGGCGAGGCTCTGCCTGGCGAAAGCCGGCCGCCGATCTATAATTCGATCCAGGTGGTTAACGACGAGGGCGCCATCCTCGCCAGCTACGACAAGGTCCATCTGGTGCCATTCGGCGAATATCTGCCGCCGGTTCTGGGAACGCTGATCAGGGCCGTCGGACTCTCTCAATTCGTCTCGGTGCCGGGTGGGTTTTCGTCCGGGACGCGCCACGCGCCGCTCGCGATCAAGGGCCTTCCGCCGGCTGCCCCACTGATCTGCTACGAGGTGGTTTTTCCCGGCGAAGTCACGCCGCGCGGCCCGCGCCCGGCCTTTTTCCTCAATCTGACCAATGATGGCTGGTTCGGCCTCACCAGCGGGCCTCATCAGCACTTTGCACAGGCGCGATTGCGCAGCGTCGAGGAGGGGCTGCCGCTGGTGCGCGTCGCCAATACCGGCATTTCGGGCGTCGTCGATGCCTATGGCCGCGTGGTGGCGAGCCTGCCGTTGGGGGCCGAGGGCGTCCTCGACACCGCCCTGCCGCGCAGGGGGCCCGCGACGCTGTACGGCCGTGCGGGCGATGCCGTCTTCGCCGGGCTCGTGGTCTTATTTTTGGCCATATCGTCTTTCACACGGCGGCGGCGACGACAGCGGACGTAACGTCAACGCGGTAGACCACGTTCCGATGTTGTAATACATCACGCATCCCGCCCCGACCAGGATTGCGGCTCCTGGCCTGACGACGTTTGAGAGCAGGTGACCAGGTGACAGTACTGAAGAAGATTCCGAATCCGATCGACCGCCATGTCGGAAGCCGCGTCCGCATGCGTCGTATGCTTGCTGGAATCAGCCAGGAAAGGCTCGGCGAGGCGCTTGGGCTGACCTTCCAGCAAGTCCAGAAATACGAGAAAGGCTCGAACCGCATCAGCGCGAGCCGCCTGCAGCAGATTGCCAAGATGTTGGACGTGCCGGTCGCGTTCTTCTTCGATGGCGCCCCCACCGGCGACCTGTCGCCTTCCGGCTTCGCGGATATGGGCTCGACGACCTACATCTCCGACTTCCTCGCCACGAGCGAGGGCGTTCAGCTGACCAAGGCGTTCACGCGGATCAAGAGCACGCGCCTGCGCCGCAAGGTGATCGACCTGGTTGAGGCCATGGCCGAGGAAAACGGCGAAACCGCCTGATTTCTGTTGTTCTCCGTTCGGGTTGTCGAACGCTCTTCCCGAAAAACGGATTTCATGCTTGACGGCGAACGCCGTCGGCTGCATTGACGTGCCCGCCATTCGTAAGCCGGCGCGATCGCGCCGCGTTGTCCTGCCGGATCGAGGTCGACCGTGTCACGCCAGAACTACCTCTTCACCAGCGAGTCGGTCTCGGAAGGCCATCCCGACAAGGTCTGCGATCGGATTTCCGACGAGATCGTCGATCTGTTCTTCAAGGAGGCGATCAAGGCGGGCTACGACCCGGCCAAGGTCCGCGTCGCCGCCGAAACGCTCGCCACGACGAACCGCGTCGTCATCGCCGGCGAGGTCCGCACCCATCTCGACGAGAAGCAGATCAAGTCGAAGGTAAAATCGGTGGCCCGCAAGGCGATCCGCAACATCGGCTACGAGCAGGACGGCTTCCACTGGAAGAAGTGCAAGATCGACGTGCTGCTGCATCCGCAGTCCGCCGACATCGCCCAGGGCGTCGACGAGGCCGGCAACAAGGATGTCGGCGCCGGCGACCAGGGCATCATGTTCGGCTATGCCAGTCGCGAGACCCCCGAGCTGCTGCCGGCCCCTATCTACTACGCCCACAAGATCCTCGAGACGCTGACGCTCGCGCGCAAGAAGGGCGAGGGCGACGCCGCCAAGCTCGGCCCCGACGCCAAGAGCCAGGTCACGGTCAGGTACGAGAACGGCAAGCCCGTCGGCGTGACCCAGATCGTGCTGTCGACCCAGCATCTCGACGAGACGCTGACCTCTGCCGATGTCCGCAAGATCGTCGAGCCTTATATCCGCGCGGCGCTGCCGGAAGGCTGGATCAGCAAGGACACCGTCTGGCACATCAACCCGACCGGCAAGTTCGTCATCGGCGGCCCCGACGGCGATGCCGGCCTGACCGGCCGCAAGATCATCGTCGACACCTATGGCGGCGCGGCTCCCCATGGCGGCGGCGCATTCTCCGGCAAGGACCCGACCAAGGTCGACCGCTCGGCGGCCTATGCGGCGCGCTATCTCGCTAAGAACGTGGTCGCGGCGAAGCTCGCCGACCGCGCCACCATCCAGCTGTCCTACGCCATCGGCGTCGCCAAGCCGCTGTCGATCTATGTCGACCTGCACGGCACCGGCAAGGTCGACGAGGCAAAGCTGGAGGAGGTCCTCGGCCAGATCGTCGATCTGTCGCCGAACGGCATCCGCACCCATCTCGGCCTCAACAAGCCGATCTACGCCAAGACCTCGGCCTACGGCCATTTCGGCCGCAAGGCCGGCCGCGACGGCTCCTTCTCCTGGGAGAAGACCGATCTGGTCGACGCGCTGAAGAAGGCCGTCGCCTGAGCATCGCCCATCGGGTGACCTGATGAGGCCGGAGCGGATCGCTCCGGCCTTTTCCTTTTGCTACATATCTCTCCCCAACGCGCCGTCATCCCGGGCGCAGCGAAGCGAAGACCCGATCCATGCCGGAACCCTCCCTGGTGAGGCTCAGGCATGGATCCCGGATCTGCGCCGCTTCGCGGCTTGTCCGGGATGACAGCCCGTCTCTCGCATCCGGTTACAGCGCGTCTCACCATGTCCGAACCGACACACGACTACGATCCCGACCGGGCGTTCTTCGGAAGGCGCAAGGGCAAAGCCCTGCGCGAAGGCCAGAGCACGATGATCGACACCGTGCTGCCCAGGCTGCGGCTGCCCGAGGCGGACATCCCCGACCTTGCGGCCCTGTTCCCTCAGCCGGTCGACGCCGTGCGGCTGGAAATCGGCTTCGGCGGCGGCGAGCATCTGCTTCACCGCATGCGCGAGAGCCCGCAGATCGGCTTCATCGGCGTCGAGCCCTTCATCAACGGCATGGCGAAGTTCCTTGCCGTGATCGAGCGCGAAGGGCTCACCAACATCCGGATCTGGGATGGCGATGCGGCTCTGATGCTGCCGCGACTGCCGGCCGGCTCGCTCGACGCCATCGACCTGCTCTATCCCGATCCCTGGCCGAAGCGACGCCAACGCAAGCGCCGCTTCGTTTCGGACCGGACATTGGCGCTTTTCGCCCGCGTGCTGCGGGATGGCGGGCGCTTCCGCTTCGCCAGCGACATCGACGACTATGTCGGCTGGACGCTGTCGCGCCTCCTCGCCTCGCCGGATTTCGACTGGGCCGACGAGCGGGCCGAGGATTGGCGGCAGCCTTATCCGGGCTGGCTGCGGACGCGCTACGAGGCCAAGGCGGTGCGCGAGGGCCGCGTCTCGAGCTACCTTACGGCTTTGCGTCGCGCATCCTGAGGAAGCCGAGCACGCGCTCCGCGGTGCCCTTGCCGATATTGCGGAAGCTCGTCCGCGCCCGGTCCAGCGCCGCGTCGGACTTGCCGAGATCCTTGCGCAGCGTGATCAGCGCGGCGGTTGTCTCCCAAGACCAGCCGAGCCCGCGCCCGACCAGCAGCACCGCCTCGCGATCGGCTCCGAGGATGACCTGCTCGCTGGCGGGCAGGCTCAGCTGCGCCAGCAGGGCCAGCGCGCAGATCGCGTGTTCCGTGGCGCCCTGGCGGGCGAAATCGCGCAGATGCGCCTCATCGAGCCGGCCCTCGTCCTTCAGCGCCTGCACCTCCGCGAGCGCGCCGCCGACCGAGTCGAGCTCGCCTTCCATCGCCGGCGTGGCGGCCAGGGCCGCTGCCCCGCGCTCGACCGCGTTGTCGAGGTCCTGTGCGGCGACGCCGGGGGCCATGCTGCCCGCCAGCCGGTGCCGGGCCGCGGCCTTGGCTGCGGCCATGAGCTGGTCCGCGAGTTCGTTGGGAATGTCGTGGCGCGTGCCCAAAGTCGACTGCAGCAGGTCGTCCTGGCCGGCGCGCATCACCAGCACGCCCATGCCATGGCGGGAGAACCGGGCCGTCAGGTTGGCGGCGACCGCGTGGGTCACGACGCGCCCGCCGCGCAGGATCAGGAAGTCGGTGACCGGCTCGCCGAGATCCGGCCGTTCCGAGATGGCGAGCATGTGGTCGCGTCCCTTTGCGGCGGAAATCGCGACGAGGTCCTGGTCGCTGAGCCGGGGCGACCGGATCAGCACCGGACGCGCAACGGCGATCTCGTCGAGCGCCAGTTGGCGCACGACGCTGCCCGGCGCGTTCGGCACCGGCGCCAGGCGTTCGGCGAGTTCTGCGCGGGCCCGCAGCTCGATCGCGCGGGAGAGCCGCCCGATGATCACGTCGAACACGCCGATCTGCTCGTCGCTCATCAGCGGAGCCGAGGCGAGGAACAGGTCCGTCAGATGCAGCAGCATCGCTTCGCGCTCCGCCTCGGAGCCGCGCTGCATCGTCGTTTCCAGGTCCCGCAGCAGCGTGCCGACCGCGCTCATCGCATATCCTCGCAGAGTTCAGCTGTGCAGTATCTCAGCCAAGGATGACCAGGATGTTAGCGTGATCGGCTGCGCTCCGTGCTGCTTGCATCTCGGAGCGCGCCGGATTACATAGCGCTCAACAGCTCTGGTATCGGTCTAGGCCGGTGATCAAGAGCGGGCCCACCGGCCCGCTCTTTTTTATTGGCTTCGACCCTGCGGGCACAGCGACGGTCCGGCTCATGGACGAACCGATGAACGAAGAACAGCACTCTGCACAGCCTGCGACCCCCGAGGCGCGTATTGTCGTCGAAACCGGCGTCGCCGCCCGTGTCGCCGCGATCATCGAGCCCGCGATCGAGGATCTCGGCTACCGGCTGGTTCGCGTGCGGATCAACGGCCAGAATGGCTGCACGGTACAGATCATGGCCGAACGGCCGGACGGCACGATGAATGTCGAGGGTTGCGAGGAGATCAGCCAGGCGATCTCGCCGCTGCTCGACGTCGACGATCCCGTCCAGACCGCCTATTATCTCGAGATCTCGTCGCCCGGGATCGATCGCCCGCTGGTGCGCGCCGGCGATTTCGACCGTTGGGCCGGCCACCTCGCCAAGATCGAGATGACCGAGCCGGTGGGCGGCCGCAAGCGCTATCGCGGCATCCTGCGCGGCACCGACGGCAAGAACGCGCTGCTCTCGCGAGACGATGCCAAGGGCGACGAGGAGCGTGACGTCGGCGTGCCGATGGCGCTGATCGGCGAGGCGCGGCTGGTGCTGACGGATGCGCTCGTCACCGAATCGCTGCGCCGCGGCAAGTCCGGACTGCCGCCCGAAATGCCGGCGGCGGACGATATCGCGGCCCCCAAGAAGGGCCGGGGAAAATCGCTGGGGCCGCGGCCCGGCACCAAGAGCGGACCTGCTCCGCACGAAACCGACACGGAAGAGGAGTGAGCGCCATGGTGGTCGCCGCCAACAGGCTCGAATGGCTGCAGATCGCGGACGCCGTCGCCCGCGAGAAGTCGATCGACCGTCAGATCGTGCTCGACGCGATGGAGGACGCCATCGCCCGGGCCGCCCGCTCGCGCTACGGTGCCGAGACGGACGTGCATGCCGAGATCAACACCAAGACCGGCGAGCTTCGCCTGGCCCGCCACCTGCAGGTGGTCGATCAGGTCGAGAATCCGGCCATCGAGATCACTGTCGACGAGGCCAAGCGCCACAATCCGGCCGCCCAGGCCGGTGACGTCATCGCCGATCCGCTGCCGCCCTTCGATTTCGGCCGCATCGCCGCCCAGTCGGCCAAGCAGGTCATCGTGCAGAAGGTGCGCGAGGCCGAGCGCGACCGTCAGTACGACGAGTACAAGGATCGCATCGGCGAGATCGTCAACGGCGCGGTCAAGCGCGTCGAATACGGCAATGTCTTCGTCGATCTCGGCCGTGGCGAGGCGATCATCCGTCGCGACGAGATGATCCCGCGCGAGACCTTCAAGGTCGGCGACCGCGCCCGCGCCTATGTCTACGATGTCCGCCGCGAGCCGCGCGGCCCGCAGATCTTCCTCTCCCGCACCCATCCGCAGTTCATGGCCAAGCTGTTCGGCCAGGAAGTGCCGGAGATCTATGACGGGATCGTCGAAGTCAAAGCCGTGGCCCGCGACCCCGGCTCGCGCGCAAAGATCGCCGTCATCTCCCGCGATTCCTCGATCGACCCGGTCGGTGCCTGCGTCGGCATGCGCGGCTCTCGCGTGCAGGCCGTCGTCGGCGAGCTTCAGGGCGAGAAGATCGACATCATCCCGTGGTCGCCGGATATCGCGACCTTCGTCGTCAACGCGCTGCAGCCGGCGGAAGTCGCCAAGGTCGTGCTCGACGAGGAGGCCGACAAGATCGAGGTCGTGGTGCCGGACGAGCAGCTCTCGCTCGCCATCGGCCGTCGCGGCCAGAACGTCCGCCTCGCCTCGCAGCTCACCGGCTGGGACATCGACATCCTGACCGAGGCCGAGGAATCGGAGCGGCGCCAGAAGGAGTTCGTCTCGCGGACGGACATTTTCATGAACGCGCTGAACGTCGATGAGACGGTCGGCCAGCTGCTCGCCTCGGAAGGCTTCCGCACGGTCGAGGAGGTCGCTTATGTCGATCTGGGTGAACTCGCCTCGATCGAAGGCTTCGACGAGGATACCGCGACCGAGATCCAGACCCGCGCACAGGACCACCTCGCCGCTGTCGAGGCCGAACTCGATGAGAAGCGCCGGTCGCTCGGGGTCGACGATGCCTTGCGCGATGTCGAGGGCGTCACCACCTCCATGATGGTCGCGCTCGGCGAAAACGACGTGAAGACGGTCGAGGATCTGGCCGGCTGCGCCACCGACGATCTCGTCGGCTGGACCGAGCGCAAGGATGGCGAGGCCACGCGGCACTCCGGTTATCTCGACGGGTTCGACCTGTCCCGCCAGGAGGCCGAGGCGATCATCATGTCCGCGCGCGTCCACGCCGGCTGGGTCGAGGCACCGGCCGAAGTGGCTGAAGCTGAGGCCGAGGCTGAGGTCGACGAGGCTGGACAGGGCTGAAGCGGGCTCCCGCGGTGAAAGCGGCGCAGAAGGAGGGGCCTGAGCGGAGCTGCGTCGTCACGCGCACCGTCAAGGCGCCCGAAGATCTGATCCGTTTCGTTGCGGGTCCCGACGGGGCATTGGTTCCCGATCTGCGGCGCAAGCTTCCCGGCCGCGGCGTCTGGGCCAGCCTCAGCCGCAAGACGGTTACGGAAGCCATCCGGCGCAAGGCCTTCGAGCGCTCGCTCAAGGCGAAGGTGACGGTGCCGGCCGATCTGGCCGAGACGGTCGACGCGCTGATGCATCGCGATGCGCTTCAGGCGCTGTCGATGGCGAACAAGGCGGGGCTGGTCACGGCCGGCTTCGCCAAGGTCGAGGCTCAGATCGAAAGCGGGCGCTGCAAGGCGGTCATCGCGGCCAGCGATGGCGCCGAGGACGGCAAGCGCAAGATCGGCCAGGCGGTCAGGCGGGCTTCCGCCACCCGGCAGGGCGAAGGGCTGAAAGCCCGGGAACTGCCCGTCGTCGCAATTTTCTCGGCGGCGGATTTGGAATTGGCGTTGGGGCGGGCACATGTGATACATGCCGCGCTTGCTCCGGGTCCGGCGACTGAGGGTGTCCTCTCCCGCTGGCGTCGGCTCGTCCGCTACCGGACGGACGATACCGCCGCATCCGACCAGAACGATACCGAAGATACGACCGAACCGGCAGGACCGAACGCTGAATGACCGATACCAAGACCCCGGGCGACAAGACTATCTCCGTCAACCCGCCCAAGACCCTGTCGCTGAAGCGGCCCGAACAGAGCACTGTTCGGCAGAGCTTCTCGCATGGGCGCACCAAGCAGGTCGTCGTCGAGGTCAAGCGCCGCGTCGCGGGGCCTGAGGCGCCGGCTCCGCGTGCGCCGCAGCCGGCTCCGGCCGCTCCGGCTCGCCCGGCTGCGCCCAATCCGGGGCCCGCTTCGGCTCCCCCGCAGCGCCCGGCCGGCAGCATGCTGCTGCGTACCCTCTCCGACGAGGAGAAGGAAGCGCGCCAGCGCGCGCTGTCCGATGCCCGCAGCAGCGAGGCCGAGGCCCGCCGCATCGCCGAGGAGGAGGCGCGCCAGCGCGCCGCCGCCATCGAGCGCGAGCGCCAGGAGCGCGAGGCCGCCGCGGCGCGTCAGCGCCAGGAGGAAGAGCGCCGTCGCCAGGAAGAAGACCAGAAGCGTCGTACCGAGACCGTCGTGCGCCAGCGCGACGAGCAGGTCGCGCCGCGTCCGTCGGCGCCCCCGCCGCCCGCCCGTCCGGCTTCCGCGCCCGCTCCGCAGCCGACCCAGTATTTTGGCCGCCCTGCTCCGTCCGGCCCGCGCGAGTTCGCACCCCGTCCGGCGGGCGGTCGCGACATCGGCGCCCGTCCGCCCCGTCTGGATTCCCGTCCGCCGCGCCTTGACACGCCGCGGCCCCCGCGGGTCGATGCGTCGGCTCCGGCCGAGCCCGCCATCACCCGGCCGGCCCGCCAGGCCCCGTCCAGCGGTGCCCCGCGCAACCGGTCGGACGATGTCGACGTCAAGGCAGCCTTCCGGCGGCCCGCGCTCGGTGCGGGTCCGCGCGGTGCCGCTCCTGCAGCCCCGAAGACGCCGAAGGTCACCGGTGGTGACCGGCCTCGCGGTCGCCTGACGCTCTCCACCGCGACCGGTAGCGAGGACGAGCGGACACGCTCCGTCGCCTCTTTCCGTCGCCGCGTGCAGCGCATGACCGGTCATCGCGCCTCCGATGCCCAGAAAGAGCGCGTGATGCGCGAGGTGATCATCCCCGAGACGATCACCATCCAGGAACTCGCCAACCGCATGACGGAACGGGCGGTCGATGTCATCCGCCTGCTGATGAAGCAGGGCGCGATGCACAAGATCACCGACGTGATCGATGCCGACACCGCCCAGCTCATCGCCGAGGAGATGGGTCACACCGTCAAGCGCGTCGCCGAATCCGATGTCGAGGAAGGTCTGTTCGACACGCCCGACACCGACGAGACGCTGGCGTCGCGTCCGCCGGTCGTGACCATCATGGGCCATGTCGATCACGGCAAGACCTCGCTGCTCGACGCGATCCGCAAGACCAAGGTCGTCACCGGCGAGGCCGGCGGCATCACCCAGCATATCGGCGCCTATCAGGTGACGACGCCGCTGGGTTCCACCGTGACCTTCATCGACACGCCTGGCCACGCCGCCTTCACGGCGATGCGTGCCCGCGGCGCCAAGGTGACCGACATTGTCGTGCTGGTCGTCGCTGCCGATGACGGCGTCATGCCGCAGACGGCCGAGGCGATCCACCACGCCAAGGCCGCGGGCGTCCCGCTGATCGTGGCGATCAACAAGATCGACAAGGCCGATGCCAGCCCGGAGCGCGTGCGCGCCGAGCTGCTGCAGTACGAGATCCAGGTCGAGACCCTGGGCGGCGAGACGCTCGAGGTCGAGGTCTCGGCCAAGACGGGCAAGAACCTCGACAAGCTGCTCGAGGCGATCTCGCTCCAGGCGGAGCTGCTCGATCTCAAGGCCAATCCCGATCGTCCCGCCGAGGGCACGGTCATCGAGGCCAAGCTCGATCGCGGTCGCGGGCCGGTCGCGACCGTCCTCGTCCAGCGCGGCACGCTGCGCACCGGTGACATCGTCGTGGCGGGCGCCGAATGGGGGCGCGTCCGCGCCCTCATCGGCGATACCGGCGCGCAGATGAAGGAGGCTCCGCCCTCTATGCCGGTCGAGGTTCTCGGCTTCAACGGCACGCCCGAGGCCGGAGACCGCGTCGCGGTCGTCGAGTCCGAGGCCCGCGCCCGCGAGATCACCGACTACCGCGAGCGTCAGCGCCGCGATCGCCTTGCCGCGCGTGGTGCGGCCTCGGGCGCCGGTCGCTCGCTGGCCGACATGATGCGCGACCTCAAGGAAGGCGCTGGCCGCAAGGAGTTCCCGCTGGTCGTCAAGGGCGATGTGCAGGGCTCGGTCGAGGCCATCGTCGGCGCGCTCGAGAAGGTCGGCAACGACGAGGTGCGCGCCCGCGTGCTCTCCTCGGGCGTCGGCGCCATTACCGAATCCGACATCACCCTGGCCCAGGCTTCGGGCGCGGTCGTTGTCGGCTTCAACGTCCGTGCGCACAAGGAAGCACGCGAGGCGGCGGAGCGGGCCGGCGTCGAGATCCGCTACTACAACATCATCTATAACCTCATGGATGACGTGAAGGATGCGATGTCGGGCCTGCTGGCGCCGACCTTGCGCGAGACCATGCTCGGCAACGCGCAGATCCTCGAGATCTTCAATGTCTCGAAGGTGGGCAAGATCGCCGGCTGCCGCGTCACCGACGGCACGATCGAGCGTGGCGCCAATGTCCGCCTGATCCGCGACAACGTCGTGGTCCACGAGGGCAAGCTCAGCCAGCTCAAGCGCTTCAAGGACGACGCCAAGGAGGTCGTGGCCGGTCAGGAATGCGGCATGTCCTTCGAGAACTACCAGGACATGCGCCCTGGCGACGTGATCGAGTGCTACCGCGTCGAGGAGATCAAGCGCAGCCTGTAAGGCTTCCGCTTCCTGGAAAGCACGTCATGGCCGGGCAGGCCGGCCATCTCGTGACGAGAAGAGCGCGCAAAAAGCGTCGGGTCAATCCGGCGCTCCAGCAATCAACCGATCATCGCGATCACCTCCAAAAGGAGGCGCGATGATCGAGGCGCCTTGTCTTCCGAGAGATGGTCGGGCCAGGCCCGACCGTGACGTTTGATCCGGTCCGATCCCGGAGAACGAGACATCATGGCAAAACCCGTCAAAACAGCCGGCCCGTCGCAACGGCAATTGCGCGTCGGCGAGCTTATCCGTCACGCCTTGGCCGAGATGCTCGCCCGCGGCGACATTCATGACGACGTGCTTGCCAAGCATGTCGTGACCGTGCCGGAGGTGCGCCTCTCGCCCGATCTCAAGCTGGCGACGGCCTACATCATGCCGCTTGGCGGCCAGGACGTTCCGGCCGTCCTCAAGGCGCTGGAGGCGCACAAGAAATATCTGCGCGGCGAGATCGCGCATCGCGTGAACCTCAAATACGCGCCGGACATCCGCTTCCGCGCCGACGAGAGCTTTGCCGAGGCCGAGCGCATCGACGCCTTGCTGGATTCCGAGGAGGTCCGCCGGGACACGCTTGTCGAGCGCCTGAGGATCGAACAGTCCGACCAAGACCCCGCCCCCGAAGACGACCGCCGTGACGATGACCGCTGACAGCCCCAACCAGTCCGCCTCGCCAGAGGACAGCGCGCGGCCGCCGCGCCCGAAGAAGCGGGACGTGCATGGCTGGGTCGTGCTCGACAAGCCGGTGGGCATGACCTCGACTCACGCCGTCAGCGTGGTCAAGCGCGCCTTTTCCGCCAAGAAGGCCGGCCATGCCGGCACCCTCGATCCGCTGGCCTCGGGCCTGCTGCCGATCGCGCTGGGCGAGGCGACCAAGACGGTGCCCTTCGTCATGGACGGACGCAAGGCCTACCAGTTCACGGTCGCCTGGGGCTCGCAGACCGATACCGACGACACCGAAGGCCGCGTCATCGCGACCTCGGACGAGCGACCGGAGGCCTCCGCCATCGCGGCCCTGCTGCCGCGTTTCACCGGGACGATCCTGCAGACGCCGCCCAAATACTCGGCGATCAAGATCGCCGGCGAGCGGGCCTATGACCTTGCCCGCGACGGCGAGGACGTGACGCTGGAAGCCCGCCCGGTCGAGATCGATGCGCTGACCATCGTCAGCCATGACGGCGGCACCACGACCTTCGAGGCCGAATGCGGCAAGGGCACCTATGTGCGCGCCATCGCGCGCGATCTCGGCCTGGCGCTCGGCTGCCTCGGCCATGTCGCGCATCTGCGCCGCACCCGCGTCGGCCCGTTCACGGTCGCCGAGGCCGCGAGCGTCGACACCCTGCGTGAAAGCCCGGAGAGCGCCCTGGCGGCGCTCCAGCCGGTGAAGGCGGCGCTGACGCTGATCCCCGAGATCGTCCTGCACCGCGACGCCGCCAACCGCCTCAAGCGCGGCCAGAGCGCCTTGCTGCGCGGCGCCGGCGCGCCCGTCGAGCTGGAAGCCGCCTACGCGACCTGTGCCGGCACGCTGGTCTCGACCGGCTCGGTCCAGAACGGCGAATTCGTCCCGCACCGGGTGTTCAACCTCTGAAGCGGCAGGACTGGCAGGGCGTCATGCTCGGGCTTGGCCCGAGCATCTCGAAACGCCTGGCAGGCGGACCGCGGGAGCCTTCTCTGGAGGCAGAGGGGTTATCCGTCGCGTTTCCCAGACAATGAACCGGGACGGGTGCCTAAGCCGCGCGCTTCAGCCCGTCCCGTGCCCAGATCGCCGTCAGCGCCGCCACCAGCCGGTCGATGTCGGCATCGCTGTGGAAGGGCGAGGGGGTGATCCTGAGCCGCTCTGTGCCGCGCGGCACCGTCGGATAGTTGATCGGCTGGACATAGATGTCGAAGCGGGCGAGCAGCTCGTCGCTGATCGCCTTGCAGGCCTTTGCCTCGCCGACCATCACCGGCACGATATGGCTGGGATTCGGCAGATGCGGAATGCCTGCGGCATCCAGCTTGCCGCGCAGCGCCCGCACCCGGTCATGCTGGCGCTCGCGCTCGGCGGAACTCTCCTTGAGATGGCTGATCGCGGCGATCGCCCCGGCCGCCACCGCCGGCGGCAGGGCGCTCGAGAAGATGAAACCCGAGGCGAAGCTGCGGATGAAATCGCAAAGCGCCGCCGAGCCGGTGATGTAGCCGCCGATCACGCCATAGGCCTTGGCCAGCGTGCCCTGGATCAGGGTGATGCGGTCCTGCAGGCACTCCCGTTCCGAAATGCCGCCGCCGCGCTCACCGTAGAGGCCGACCGCGTGGACCTCGTCGAGATAGGTCATGGCGCCGAACTCCTCGGCGATGTCGCAGAACGCCGCGATCGGAGCGACATCGCCATCCATCGAATAGACGGACTCGAAGGCGATGAGCTTGGGGCGGGCCGGGTCGAGCGCCGCCAGCTTGCGGCGCAGATCGGCGGGGTCGTTATGGGCGAAGATCAGCTTCTCGGCCCGCGAGTGGCGGATGCCTTCGATCATCGACGCGTGGTTCAGCGCATCGGTGAGTACCACGCAGCCGGGGATGCGCGCAGCCAGCGTCGAGAGCGAGGCCCAGTTCGAGACATAGCCGGAATTGAAGATCAGTGCCGCTTCCTTGCCGTGCAGATCGGCCAATTCGCGCTCCAGCAGGACATGATAGTGGTTGGTGCCGCCGATGTTGCGGGTGCCGCCGGCACCGGCGCCGCTGCCGTCGAGCGCTTCGTGCATGGCGGCGAGCACCTTGGGATGCTGGCCCATGCCGAGATAATCGTTGGAGCACCAGACGGTGACCTCGCGCGGGCCGTCTTCGCCATGATAGGTCGCGAGCGGAAAACGACCGGCCTGGCGCTCCAGATCGGCGAAGACGCGATAGCGTCCCTCATTGCGGAGTCCGTCGAGCTCGCGGCGGAAGAAATTCTCGAAATCCATGGCCAGCCTCCTGCGGCAGGCCTGTCTCTAGGCCCGGAGCGGGGATGAAGGAATGCTGCGCTGTGTCGCGGCTGGAATCCTTCTAGAGCATCGCCCGGAAATGGGTTTGCGGTTTCGCAAGAGGCGATGCTGCGGGAACACCTAGCGCAGCTGTGCCGCGAGCTCCAGCAGCGTCTCGATCAGCACGCGGATGGCGAGCCCCGCATCGGCCTCGGTCATCTTTTCCAGCGGCGAGTGGCTGATCCCCTTCTCGTTGCGCACGAACAGCATGGCGGCAGGGGCGATGGCAGCCATCGCCATCGCGTCATGCCCTGCCCCGGAGGGCAGGCGCCGCGCCGAGAGATTGCTGCCGCTGCGGGCGATGCCGGCGGCGAGAGCGTCCTGCAGTGCCGGGTCCATCGGCACGGCCGCCGCGCGCGCATAGGGCACGATCTCCAGGCCGACGCCGCGGCGCGAGGCGATGGCCGCGAACCGGTTCCGGATCTCCGTCTCCATCGCCGCCAGCGTTTCGTCCAGCGGGGCGCGGAAGTCGACCGTGAATTCGGCGGCGCCCGGGACAACGTTCGTGGCGCCGGGCTCGGGTCTCAGCACGCCGACGGTCCCGACCGCATTGTCATGGGCGGCCGCGATGGCCTCGAGCGCCAGCACCATTTCGGCGGTAGCGCTCAGCGCGTCCTTGCGCAGGGCCATCGGAACGGTGCCGGCATGGCCGGCCTCGCCGGTGACGCGCACCCTCGCCCGGCTCTGGGCATTGATGGCGGTGACGATGCCGACGGCCTCGTTCTGTGCCTCCAGCACGGGCCCCTGCTCGATATGCAGTTCGAGATAGGCCCGGAGCGATCCGGGCTCGCGCGCCAGCGCCGGGATTCCGTCCGGATCGCCGCCGAAGGCGCGCAGCGCCTGCGAGAGCGTTTCGCCATCCTCGTCCTTCGCATTCAGCCAGGCGGGGTCGTAATGGCCGGCCAGCGCCTCGGATGTCGAAAGATGCGTCGGGAAGCGGACATTCTCCTCGTCCCCGAAGGCCACGACCTCGACCGGGAAGGGCAGGGCAACCCCGGCATCGCGCAAGGCCTGGACCGCGAGGATGCCCGCGACGACGCCGAGATTGCCGTCGAAGCGCCCGCCATCCTTCACCGTGTCGATGTGGGAGCCGATCATCACCGCCGCAGCCCCGGGCACGGCGCCCTCGCGGCGGCCCTGCACCGAACCGGCGGCGTCGATGAAAGCGGTGAGCCCCGCCACCTCCATCGCGCCCTTGACCCATTCGGCCGCCTGCCGGTGGGCTGGCGACAGATAGAGCCGCGTCAGCTTGCCGGGCTCGTCGGAGAAGCGGTTGAGCCCGGCCAGCGCGGCGAAGGCGCGGGCACCGAGGACGGCGGCGGAGGGAAGAGTCTGCGTCATGGTTGGAAGATTACGCCAATCCTGGCCGGTTCGGGCACGGCGAAATTCGCAAAGCTGCTTCGCCGGTTCCGGTGGTCAGTAGGTTGCGCGCCCGCCCGAGAGGTCGAACACGCCCGCCGTGGTGAAGCTGTTCTCCGCCGAAGCCAGGAAGGCCACCATCGAGGCCACCTCCTCGGGCTGCAGGAAGCGTCCGCGCGGAATCTTGGCGAGCATGTAGCCGATATGCTCTTCGCTCATCTGGTCGAAGATGCGGGTGCGGGCCGCGGCCGGCGTGATGCAGTTCACCGCGATATCCTTGTCGGCCAGTTCCTTGCCGAGCGACTTCGTCAGAGCGATTACCGCCGCCTTCGAGGCGGAATAGGCCGAAGCGTTCGGGTTGCCCTCCTTGCCGGCGATCGATGCGACGAGGACGATGCGGCCATAATTGCGCGCGATCATGCCCGGAACCACCGCGCGGCAGCAATGCAGCGTGCCGTCGACATTGAGCCGCATCACGCGGGCCCAATCCTCCAGCGGGTATTCCCAGGTCTTGTGGTTCGGCCCGGCGATGCCGGCGCTGGTGACGAGGATGTCGATGCTGCCAAGCCGGGCTTCCAGCGCCTGGCTCGCCGCCTCGACCGCCGCTGCATCCGTGACATCGACGGCGGTCCCGACGGCCCCGTTCCCGATCTCGGCGGCGGCCTTCGCTGCAAGCGCGCCATCGACATCCCAGATCGCGACGCTCGCGCCGCTGGCGGCGAAGCGTTCGGCGACGGCGCGCCCGATTCCCTGCGCCCCGCCCGTGACGATGGCGACGCGCTTGCTCAAATCGATCCGGTTCAATGGTCATCCTCCGCGCGGGCTGATCTGCCGCAGTCCGCTTCCCCCCATCAGAGCCGAAGGCGGGGCGCCGATCAATCGCCTGACGCTCTTTCCGGCCCGCCACGCCGCCGCGGGCTTCGCCAGCCTTGCACCGGCAGCCGGACGGCCATGCCCTTGGTTAATGGCAGGTGGAGAAAACCCACAGTAATGAACACATCGTCTATGTATCGAAAAGAACCAAGATTGCCGGCGATGTCCCGATTGGTGACAGATCGTGCAAGTGCGGTTTAACCAGCCAGCCTACCGTCTGAACGGATCGTTTCGGATTGGAACAAATATCTTATGATCCGCAAAAATGGCCGTTAATGCGGCTTCGACAGTTTGAGGAAGGTCATGTTCACCTTCTGCTTGACTTCACCTTGACCTTCGGCGGCAATCGGCGATGTCATCCTCGGCATCATGAGCCTGTTTCACTTGCCGGGACAGAAGACGACCGTGCCTACAGCACTGACCATCAGCATTTCGAGCGAAGCCGACGGCCGCAAGCGGCAGCGCTACGCCAAGCGCGACATCGGCGGCATCGGCATCGCCGTCGTCAGCCGCGGCAGCGCGATCGGTGAGCTGAATGAAGCGATCGTCGAGGGCGGGCATGTGAAGCTCGCCTTCTGCAACGCCAATCTGGTGAACGTCGCGGCGGACGATGCCCCCTTGAAGCGCAGCCTCGCGACCTTCCTCGTGCTCGCCGACGGCATCGGCGTCGATATCGGGAGCTGGCTGCTCTATGCCTCCCCCTTTCCGGACAATCTGAACGGCACCGATTTCTTTCCGGCTTTCTTCGGCTCGCAGCAGCGCTCGCTCCATGTCGCGCTCCTCGGCGGTCGGCCGGGCGTTCCCGATCGTGCCGCGGCGCAGCTTGCGCAACGCTATCCCCAGCACCGCTTCAGCATCGTCTCCCATGGCTACTATTCTCCGGAGGAGGAGGAGGGGCTGCTCGAGCGGCTCAAGGCGGACCGGCCCGACATCCTGCTGGTCGCCTTCGGCAACCCGCTCCAGGAGCGTTTCATCGCCGCCAAGCTCGGTCCGCAGCATTGCGCTGTCGCGGCCGGAGTCGGTGCGTTGTTCGACTTCTTCGCCGGCGAGGTTCAGAGGGCGCCGGAAGCCTTCCGCCGGATGCGGCTGGAATGGGTCTATCGCCTCTGGCTGGAGCCCCGCCGCCTCTGGCGCCGCTATGTGCTGGGCAATCCCGCCTTCCTGATGCGGGTGCTGCGGCAATACCTCTCCGGGACCCACGCCGCGCGCTAGACGCGCTTGGTGCGCGATTTGCTTCCTCTTCCGGCGCGGGCTTAAGAACAGTTGTGCGCCGGCCGGCGTGCCGATCCGTGATTCGCCGAGACCGGGGCCGCCATGCGTATCGAGAACGATCCGAAGCTCGATTTCCGCGATGTGCTGATCCGCCCGAAGCGCTCCACGCTGGGCAGCCGGGCCCATGTCGAAGTCGAGCGCAGCTTCCGCTTCGCCCATACCGGCGGCGAATGGACCGGGTTTCCGCTGATCGCGGCCAATATGGATGTGGTCGGCACGATGGCGATGGCGCGCGCCCTGTCGCGACATGGCGCCATGGCCGCGCTTCACAAGCACTACGCCGTCGAGGAGCTGATCGCCTTCTTCCGCGAGCCGGAAGCGGCCAACGCCTTCTACTCGCTCGGCACCACCGAGGCCGACCACGACAAGCTCAAGGCCGTGCACAAACAGGCGCCGATCACCAAGATCTGCCTCGACGTCGCCAACGGCTACACCGAGAAGTTCGTCGATACCGTCAAGGCGACCCGCGAGGCCTTTCCCGAGGCTGCGATCATGGCGGGCAACGTCGTCACGGGCGACATGACCGAGGCGCTGATCCTGGCTGGCGCCGACATCGTCAAGGTCGGCATCGGCCCCGGCTCGGTCTGTACCACGCGCAAGATGACCGGTGTCGGCTACCCGCAGCTCTCCGCCATCATCGAATGCGCCGATGCAGCCCATGGCCTCAAAGGCCTGGTCTGCGGCGATGGCGGGCTGACGGTTCCCGGCGACGTCGCAAAGGCCTTCGGCGGCGGCGCCGACTTCGTGATGATGGGCGGCATGCTCGCCGGCCATGACGAATGCGAGGGCGATATCCGCTACGAGGAGCGCGGCGGCGAGCGCGTGCCGGTCGCGATGACCTTCTACGGCATGTCGTCGGACACGGCGATGAAGAAGTATGCCGGCGGCGTCGCCCGCTACCGCGCCTCCGAAGGGAAAACCGTCGAGGTGCCTTATCGCGGTCCGGTCGAAGGCACGATGCTTGATCTGATCGGCGGCGTGCGCTCGGCCATGACCTATATCGGCGCCGTCCGCCTCAAGGAAATGCCGAAGCGCACCACCTTCATCATGGTCGGCAGCCAGCTCAACACGGTGTTCGGCAGCTGATCTACGGCGCTCTGGCAACAGCAGGACGCAAAACCGATTCCCCTTTCCGCCGCAATCCCTATAGTCCGCGCTTCGACACGGAAAAGCCGCAAACGGCGACGGGAGACGGATGATGAAGATCAGGACTTTGGTTGCGGCGGCGGCGCTCGCTTCGGTCGGCTCGCTGGCACAGGCGCAGCAGCTGGCGCCGAGCCCGACGCTCGATGCCGTGAAGGCGCGTGGCCATCTCGAATGCGGCGTGCATCTGGGCCTGCCCGGCTTCTCCTTCGCCAACGACAAGGGCGAGTGGACCGGCCTCGACGTCGATTACTGCCGCGCGCTCGCTGCTGCCATCTTCGGCGACGCCAGCAAGGTCAAGTATACGCCGACCTCCGTCCAGCAGCGCTGGCCGATCCTGCAGTCGGGCCAGGTCGACGTGCTGGCGCGCAACTCGACCATCACTTTCTCGCGCAACGCCACGCTGGGCCTCAATTTCCAGGGCATCAACTTCTACGAGGGCCAGACCTTCATCGTCCGCAAGTCCACCGGCGTGAAGGAGGCGGAGGGCCTCGACGGCGCTTCGGTCTGCGTCGCCGCCGGCTCGACCGAGGAAAAGAACGCCGCCGACTGGTTCCGTGAGCGTAACCTCAAGGTCACCATCACGAACTTCCAGAAGAACGACGATGCCATCGCGGCCTATGATGCCGGCCGCTGCGACGCCTACACCGCCGGCGTCGGCGCGCTGGCCGGCCAGCGCATCAAGCTCAAGGCTCCCGACGACCATATCATCCTGACCAAGCCGATCTCGAACGACCCGCAGGGCCCGGTGACCCGCTGGGGCGACGAACGCTGGCAGCTCATCGTCCGCTGGGTGCTGAACGGCACGATCGCGGCCGAGATGCTCGGCGTCACCTCCAAGAACGTGGACGAGATGAAGGCGAGCTCGAAGAACTCCGAAGTTCGCCGCCTGCTCGGCGCCGAGGGCGGTTTTGGCGAGATGATGGGCCTCCCCAACGACTGGATGTTCAAGGCGATCAAGCAGGTCGGCAATTACGGCGAGAGCTATGAGCGCACCGTCGGCATGGCCTCGCCGCTCAAGCTCGAGCGCGGCCAGAACCAGCTCTGGGTCAAGGGCGGCCTGCTGTTCACCCCGCCTTTCCAGTGAGAGTGACGCTGTCATTCCGGAGCACGCCGAAGGCGTGAACCCGGAACCCGCGACTGGGTTGGGCCGGTCATCGCCATTCTTCATCGCTCACCCTGTCGTGGGTTCCGGGTTCTCCGCTGCGCGAAGCCCCGGAATGACATTCCACCCCGAATGACGGTCCCGCCTTGACCAGCCCTCTCTCCCTCCTCAACGACAAGCGCGTGCGCGACTGGATCTACCAGATCGCGCTCGTCGTGTTTCTGGTGGCGCTTGCCGTCTTCTTCGTGCGCAACGCCTCGGAGAACATGGTCAAGGCCGGCATTGCCTCGGGCTTCGGCTTCCTGTGGCGCACCTCGGGCATCGAGGTGCCCTTCGTCCTCACCGGCTACACCCAGGCCGACAATATTCTGGGCCTGTTCTGGGTCGGTGTCGCCAACACGATGCTGGTCAGCGTGATTGCGGTGGTGCTGTCGACGCTGCTCGGCTTCGTCATCGGCGTCGCGCGGCTCTCCTCGCACTGGCTGCTTTCGGCCATCGCCGGCGCCTATATCGAATTCGTCCGCAACATCCCGCTGCTGTTCTTCGTGCTCTTCTGGTATTTCGGCGTCATCGCGGCGCTGCCGCAGCCGCGCCAGAGCCTCAGCGTCTTCGGCGTGGCCTTCCTGAACAACCGCGGCCTCACCATCCCTCTTCCGGATGGGCTCGAGAGCCTGCGCGTCGCCGGGCTGCTCATCCTCGCCTGCCTCGTCGGCTATATCGCCTTCGCTCTATGGGGGCGGCGCCGTCAGGAGCGCACCGGCCGCCACGCGCCGACCCTGCGGGTCGGCCTCGTGCTGCTCGTGGCCGTGCCGCTGCTGGCGTTGACCTGGGCGGTGCTGGCGACGCGCTGGGATGTACCGGCCCTGCGCGGCTTCAACTATCGCGGCGGTTTCGTCGTCATTCCGGAATTCGTCGCGCTCCTGGCCGCACTCGTCACCTACACGGCCGGCTTCATCGCCGAGATCGTGCGCGGCGGCATTCAGTCCGTGTCCCATGGCCAGACCGAGGCCGGGGCGGCGCTCGGCCTGCGGCCCGGCCAGATCCTGCGCCTTGTCACCATCCCGCAGGCGCTGCGGGTGATGATCCCGCCGATGACCAACCAGTATCTCAACGTGCTGAAGAACTCTTCCTTCGGCGCGGCCATCGCCTATCCCGACCTGGTCAGCCTGTTCATGGGCTCGGCGCTCAACAACACCGGCCAGGCGATCGAGATCATCGCGATGACGCTCGCCGTCTATCTCGTGATCGGGCTCGCCGTGTCCGCGCTGATGAACTGGTACAATGCCCGCATCGCCCTGGTGACGCGATGAGCGCTCCCGCCACCTCCTCGGTCTCCCTTTGGCGCGAGCGCCTGTTGGGCACGCCCTTCACCGCCTTCGTCACGGTGGTGCTGGCACTGGCCATCGCCTGGGTCGCCGTGCCGCTGATCCGCTGGGCCTTGATCGACGCGACCTTTCGCGGCACGACGCGGGCGGACTGCACGGCCGGCGGCGCCTGCTGGGTCTTCATCCGGGCCCGCTTCGGCCAGTTCATGTACGGGTTCTACCCGGCCGACCAGCGCTGGCGGCCCGATCTCGCCGGCATCGCCTTCGTGCTCGGCATTGCCTCCGTCGTCCTGGCACCGCAGCGCCTCAAGCTCAGCCTGGGCCTCGCCATGCTGATCATCCTGCCGCTGCTCGGCATCTGGCTGATCGGCGGCGGTTTTGGCCTGCGCCCGGTGGAGACGCGCGACTGGGGCGGGCTGATGCTCACCCTGTTCATTTCGATCTATGCCAGCCTGATCGCGATTCCGCTCGGCATCCTGTTCGCGCTCGGCCGGCAGTCGGAATTGCGGATCGTCCGGCTGGTCAGCGTCATCTTCATCGAGTTCTGGCGCGGCGTCCCGATCATCGCGGTGATCTTCCTCGCCTCGCTGCTGCTGCCGCTGATCATGCCGGGCGGCATCGACATCGACCGGCTGGCCCGGGCAGTGATCGGGCTTGGCCTCGTCATCGCGGCCTATATGGCGGAAGCCGTGCGAGGTGGCCTGCAGGCCCTGCCCAAGGGCCAGCGCGAGGCGGCGACCGCGCTCGGCCTGACCTATTGGAAGGCGACCGGCCTCATCGTCCTGCCGCAGGCGCTGCGCATCTCGCTGCCGGCGATGACGAACGAGTTCATCGCCCTGATCAAGAACACGACGCTTGTGCTCGTCGTCTCGATCCTCGATCTGCTCGGCATCGCCCAGGCCTCGCTCGCCGACCCCAATTGGGTCGGCATGAACATGGAGGCCTATGCCTTCTCGGGTGCGATCTACTGGCTGATCTGCTTTGGGCTCTCGCGCTGGAGCCGCTCGCTGGAGAAACGGCGGCGTCTGTAAGAGGCGGCTCGGCCGTCATTCGCGGGGCGAGCGAAGCGCAGGTCCGCCAATCGCTTTGGGCCGCCGCTCTTAGCCAGAGGCTCGGATCGGGCCCGAGCACGACGCCTTCGGACACGACAACAAAAAACCGGCCGCGCGGGCCGGTTTTCCATATCCTGACGGACGAAGAGGGCCGCTCAGGCCCGCGCCTTGCTCCGGTCGCGGCGGCGGTCGGCAGCCGGCTGGTAGGCGATGCGGGCGTGGTGGGTGCAATAGGGCAGGCCGGTCTGCGAGCGCGCTCCGCAGAAGCGGAACTCCGCGGTGGTGGGGTCGCCCATCGGCCAGCGGCACATGTATTCGCGCAGGTCCATGATGGTGACGCGCTCGGAGAACGGGATCACCACATCCTCGGAGACCTGGGGCACGGCGCGCACGTCCGTTTCGGGCTCGGCCTCGAAATCGGGTGCCAGCGCGTTGGCGCCGCGGGTCTGGGCTGGCGCCGCCATCGGATGGCTCGGCGCGCGAGGAGGCTGCTTGCGCGGCGCTGCGTTGCGCGGGGCCGCCGGCGCCGCGGCGCTCTTCGCACGGCCCGAGAGGCCGAGCCGGTGCACCTTGCCGATCACAGCGTTACGCGTGACGCTTCCGAGCTCGGCCGCGATCTGGCTCGCGCTCAGACCGTCGCTCCAGAGCTTCTTGAGCAGTTCGACCCGCTCGTCCGTCCATGCTCCGGCTTCGTTCATCCGCATCACCTGTCTGTCGGGGCGGCTTCGGAGGAAGTCGCCCGTGAGGGTGCTTCGCTTGGAATCCAAAGTCGCGGCTTCTGCCATGAGGGCAAAAACCGTTGCTGTCGCAACAGGCTGGACTGGGGACGCCGCACGAAATGTCGTATCTGACGAGGGCGACCATACAAGGGGCAGTGACTCCCGGACAAGAGTCGCCGAATCAGAAAACATCTTTTCCCCAGCCGAGTGCCGATTGCGCGGGCAAGAGAATCTTTTCGGCAACACCTCGCCGGAGCCGGGTGTGCCGGCGGCGTCATTGACAGGGCGGACGGCATTCAGCATATTTATCCACAAGGTCGCCGCCCGTTGGGGCGGCGCTTATGTTTTGTGGAACGGGATCGCTCCCGAGTCAGGGCTTGACGATGCGGATGACGGCGCGACGAGAGGTCGGCAAAGGGCTGCGACGATAACGTCGTCGCCGGGTCGTTTTTTGGCTGCAGGCTGCAGCATCACACCCGGATCGCGTTTTCGACCCCAGCGCCCATCCGGTCTCACCCGTCCCCTCGCGAGGATCTGACGTCATGGCCTCCGCTTCCGTTTCTGCTTCCCCATCCGTTCTCCTGCCGACCTATGCCCGCGCCCCCGTCGCGTTCGAGCGCGGCGAAGGCCCTTGGGCCATCACTGCCGATGGTACCCGCTATCTCGATTTCGGCGCCGGCATCGCCGTCAACGCGCTTGGCCATGCCCATCCGCATCTGGTCAAGACGCTGACCGAGCAGGCCGGCAAGATCTGGCACACCTCGAACCTCTATGGCGCGCCGGATGGCGAGCGCCTGGCGCGCCGTCTCTGCGAGGCTACTTTCGCCGAACGGGTGTTCTTCACCAATTCGGGGGCCGAGGCCAATGAGTGCGCCATCAAGATGGCGCGGAAATACCATGCCGCGAAGGGTCATCCCGAGCGCTACCACATCATCACCTTCGAAGGCGCCTTCCACGGCCGCACGCTCGCGACCATCGCCGCCGGGGGCCAGCAGAAATACATTGACGGCTTCGGCCCCAAGGTCGACGGCTTCGATCAGGTGCCCTTCGACGACGAGAAGGCGCTGCGCGCGGCCATCACGCCCGAGACCGCGGCGCTGATGATCGAGCCGATCCAGGGTGAGGGCGGCCTGCGCACCGTTCCGGGCCGTTTCCTCAAGCTCCTGCGTGAGCTGTGCGACGAGCACGGCCTCCTGCTGATCTTCGATGAGATCCAGACCGGTGTCGGCCGGACCGGCAAGTTCTTCGCCCATGAGCATTACGGCGTGACGCCCGACATCATGTCGATCGCCAAGGGCATCGGCGGCGGTTTCCCGATGGGCGCCTGCCTGGCGACCGAGGAAGCGGCCTCCGGCATGACGCTCGGCACCCATGGCACCACTTTCGGCGGCAATCCGCTGGCCATGGCGGTCGGCAACGCCGTGCTCGACGTCGTGCTGGAGCCGGCCTTCATCGACCATGTCCGACAGGTCGCGCTCAGGCTCAAGCAGTCGCTGGCCGAGCTGAAGGACAAGCATCCGCAGGTGATCGAGGAGATCCGCGGCGAAGGCCTGATGCTTGGCCTCAAGCTGCGCACGCTCAACACCGAATTCGTCAATGAGGCGCGTGCCCACGGCATCCTTGTCGTCGGCGCGGGCGACAATGTCGTGCGCCTGCTGCCGCCGCTGATCATTTCGGACGCCGATGTGGCCGAGGCGGTCAAGCGGCTCGACGCCGCCGCGAGCGCCGTCGAGGCCGGCCTGAAGCGGCCGGCGGCCGAGTAATCTCATTCCTCCCAGCGAAGCGAAGGAAGCGCCCGTGACGCGCCATTTCCTCGACCTTTCCGATTTCTCCGGAGCCGAACTGCGCGCCATCCTGCGCGCGGGCGAGGAGATGAAGGCGCGACGCCGCACGCCCGAAGCCGCCGGGGACCGCCTGCTCGAGGGCAAGGTCGTCGCCATGGTGTTCGAGCAGCCGTCCCTGCGTACCCGCGTCTCCTTCGACGTCGGCATCCGCGAGCTCGGCGGCTCGCCGATGATGGTCACCGGCCGCGAGATCGAACTCGGCGAGCGCGAGACCATCGCCGATACCGCGCGCGTGCTGTCGCGCTATGTCGACGCGATCATGATCCGCATGCTCGACCACGATGCCGTCGTCGAGATGGCGAAATACGCCTCCGTTCCGGTCATCAACGGCCTGACGAAGCGCCAGCATCCCTGCCAGGTCATGGCCGACGTCATGACCTTCGAGGAACGCAAGGGCTCGATCGCCGGCAAGCGCATCGCCTGGACCGGCGACACGAACAATGTGCTGACCTCCTGGGTCCACGCTGCCGGCCGGCTCGATTTCGAGCTTGCCATCGCGACCCCCGAAGAGCTGGCGCCTCCGCCAGCCCTGATCCAATGGGCGAAGAAGCAGGGCGCGAAGCTCTCGCTGACCACGCGGCCCGAGGAGGCGGTCGAGGGAGCCGATTGCGTCATCACCGATTGCTGGGTCTCGATGGGCGACGACGACGAAGGCACGCGCCACAACCTGCTGCGGCCCTATCAGGTCGACGACCGGCTGATGGACCGCGCCGAGAAGGAAGCGATCTTCATGCACTGCCTGCCGGCGACGCGCGGCGAGGAGGTCACGGACGAGGTGATGGACGGCCCGCACTCGGCCGTGTTCGACGAGGCCGAGAACCGCCTGCACGCGCAGAAGGGCATTCTCGCCTGGTGCTTCGGCGGGGTCCCGGCCTGATGGCCGACCAAGCTCGGGGTGCCTCACCCGACGACCGGGTCGTTCCCTTTGCCGTGCCCGATCTCGACGTGCGCGGGCGCGTTGTGCGGCTGGGCGCCTCGATCGACACCATCCTCGACCGGCACGGCTATCCCGCGCCGGTCTCGCGCGTGCTGGGCGAGGCGGCGGCTCTCACCGTGCTGCTCGGCACGGCGCTGAAATTCGAGGGCCGTTTCCAGCTCCAGACCAAGAGCGACGGGCCGATCTCGATGATGGTCGTCGATTTCAACGCCCCGGATAATTTCCGGGCGGTCGCCCATATCGACGAGGCCAAGCTGGCCGAGGCGATCGCGCTCGACAAGGTCTCGACCGGAGATCTGCTCGGTGAGGGCCATCTCGCCATGACCATCGATCAGGGCTCGGCCACGACGCGCTACCAGGGAATCGTGCAACTCCAGCGCCAGAGTCTGGAAGAGGCGGCGCACCAGTATTTCCTGCAGTCGGAACAGATCCCGACGCGGGTGCGGCTGGGTGTCGGCACGGTGACGAGCGGCGGAAAGCCGCAATGGCGTGCCGGCGGCATCCTCGTCCAGTTCATGCCGCATTCGCCGGACCGGCTGCGCGCTGCCGACATCCATCCGGGCGATGCGCCGGAGGGCCATGACATCCTGACCAGCCAGGACCCGGACGGCATCGAGGACGATGCCTGGACCGAGGCCCGCTCGCTGGTCGAGACGGTCGAGGATCACGAACTGCTGGACCCGATGCTGGAGAGCGAGCGCCTGCTCTATCGGCTCTTCCACGAGCGCGGGGCGCGGGTATTCGAGCCGGTGGCGGTTCACGAGGCGTGCCGCTGCTCGCGCGAGCGGGTGCTGTCGATGCTGCGCGGCTTCTCGCCGGAGGATCGCCGCGCCATGGTCGCCGATGACGGCCAGCTCGGCGTCACCTGCGAGTTCTGCTCCCGGCGCTATTCGTTCGAGCCGTCCGAGGTCGAGGCTGGGACGTCAGCCGGGTCTTGAGCTTCGCCGTCAGTCTCGGGCGCCGCGAAGTGGCGACCCGAGCCTCCCATGAAGGAAGAAAGCGGGAAGCTTTCTCGTCGTGAGATGCTCGGGTCGAGCCCGAGCATGACGCGTCCTACGAGCCCCGGCACTCCGCCATCAGCTTGCGCATGAAGGCCTCCCCGGCCTGCAACTGCTCCAGCGTGATGTATTCGTCAGGCTGGTGCGCCTGGTCGATCGAGCCCGGCCCGCAGACGACGGTCGGCAGGCCCGCGCGCTGGAAATGCCCGGCCTCCGTCGCATAGGCGACGGCGATGGTGTCGTTGCGGCCCGAGAGCCGCATGGCAAGCCGCTCGGCCTGCGAGCCCGGATCCGGTGCCAGCCCCGGCACGTCCGAGGTCATCGCCGTTTCGATCGTGGAGGACGGCGCTGTCTCGCGCATCCGCGCCAGCACGGTCTCCACCCTGGCGGTGAAGCGAGCCGGCCCTGCCTCCGGATCGGAGCCAGGCAGGGTGCGGATTTCCCAGGAGAGTTCGGCCTTGTCGGCGAGGATGTTGCGGGCGATGCCGCCATGGAACTTGCCGACATGGACGGTGTCGTAGGGCGGGTCGAACCGCCCGCTCCCGTCCGGCCGCTCCTTGGCCTCCTCCTGCATGCTGTCGAGCTCGGCCGCCAGCAGGGCGCCGGCATGCACCGCGCTGGCGCCCAGATGCGGCTTGGAAGAGTGGGCGGCGAACCCGGTAATCGTGGTCAGGAAGGTGCGGATGCCCTTGTGCGCGTCGGCGATGTCGAGCGATGTCGGCTCGCCGACGATGACGGCTGTCGGGCGCGGCAGGGTCTTGCCCATCGCGGCGATGCCGTCGATCACGCCGAGGCAGGTCACCTCTTCGTCATAGGACAGGAACAGATGGATCGGCGTCGCGAGGTCTGCCGCCAGGAAATCGGGCACGAGGGCCAGCGCCAGCGCGACGAAGCCCTTCATGTCGACCGCGCCGCGGCCATAAGCGCGCCCGTTCTCGATATGCAGCGTGAAGGGATCGCGGCTCCAGGGCTGGCCTTCGACCGGCACCACATCGGTATGGCCGGAGAGGACGACCCCGCCGCGATCCTGCGGGCCGAGCGTGGCGAACAGCGCCGCCTTGTCGCCCGCCGCATTGGGGAAGCGATGGCAGGTCACGCCCCAGCCGGCGAGGTAATCCTCGACGAAATCGATCAGCGGCAGGTTGGATCTGTGGCTCACCGTATCGAAGGCGACGAGACGGGCGAGCATGTCGAGCGGCGTATAGCGCTGCCCGGCTTTGGAGGCGGCAGTCAATGCAGGACCTTCTTCACATAAGGGGAATCGAGCGGGAACAGCGGCACGGCGACGTCGAAGGTTGCCCCGCGCTCGTCCTGCATGGTGTAGGCGCCTTCCATCGAGCCGTGTGGCGTCGCCAGCGGGCAGCCCGAGGTGTAGCTGAAGCTCTCGCCCGGACGCAGGACCGGCTGCTGGCCGACCACGCCCTCGCCGCTCACCTCATGGACCTGGCCCCGGCCATCGGTGATGGTCCAATGCCGGGTCAGCAATTGCAGCACGTCGCCCGAAAGGTTCATGATCTCGATCGCATAGGCCCAGAAATAGCGGCTCTGCTCATGCGAGGATTCCGCTTCCATGAAACGCGGCTCGGCGGTGACGCGCACGCCATGGGTCTCGGCCCGATAGACGGCCTGAGTCTCTTGCCGGCCCGCGCTCTGTCGATCCTTCGCCATGCGCCAGTTATGGTGGCGTGAGCCGGGGCGTCAATGGTCCGTGCAGTTCAGACGAGCGTGGACAACGCGTCATAGCGGCGCTCCATCGTGCCGCCTTGCCTTGGCCTTTGACGCGGCCTTCGCTAGCAATGACCGATTATCCTCCCGGAACACGCATGCTGCCCTTCAATCCCGGCATCCAGCCCGACAGCTCCATCCGCGCCTTCATCGAGCAGGGCGCGATCCGGCTCGCCTATCCGCCGGCCGATGGCCAGATCCAGCCGGCGAGCCTCGATCTCAGGCTCGGCGCCCGCGCCTATCGCGTTCGCGCCAGCTTCCTGCCGGGGCCGGAGCGTACGGTGCGCAGCCGTATCGAGGATCTCTCGCTGCATGAGATCGACCTGACGCAAGGTGCGGTTCTGGAGACCGGCTGCGTCTATATCGCCGAGTTGATGGAGGGATTGAGCCTGCCGAAGGGTTTGCGGGCGGCTGCCAATCCCAAGAGCTCGACCGGCCGGCTCGATGTCTTCACCCGCGTCATCACCGATCGCGCCCGCGAGTTCGATCTCGTCGAGGACGGCTATGACGGCCCGCTCTTCATCGAGATTTCGCCGCGTACCTTCCCTGTTCTGGTCCGCAGTGGCTCGCGGCTCTCGCAGATCCGATTCCGCTCCGGCGAGACACGGCTCGACGATCGCGCGCTGGAGGAGGTCCACGCCCGCGAGACGCTCGTCTCGGCCGCCGTGCCTTCCTTCCAGGGCGGCGTCGCCGTCAGCGTCGATCTCTCCGGCTTCGGGGGGCTGCTCGGCTATCGCGGCAAGCACCACACGGCGCTGATCGATGTCGACCGCGTCGGCGCCTATCGCGCGGCCGAATTCTGGGAGCCGATCCCGGATGACCGCTCCGGCGCCATGATCCTAGACCCTGGACAGTTCTATATCCTCGCCTCGAAGGAAGCGGTCCACGTCCCGCCGGATTATGCCGCCGAGATGACGCCCTTCGACGCGCTCGTGGGCGAATTTCGGGTGCATTATGCCGGCTTCTTCGATCCCGGCTTCGGCCACGCGGCGGCCGGGGGGCGCGGCGCGCGCGCGGTGCTGGAGGTGCGCTCGCGGGACGTGCCCTTCATCATCGAAGACGGGCAGACCGTCGGCCGGCTGGTCTACGAGGCGATGGCGGCGCGGCCGGAAGCCCTCTACGGCTCCGGACTGAAGTCGAACTATCAGGGCCAGGCGCTCAAGCTCTCGAAGCATTTCATCGACTGACCGACGGCGAGAACGCCCTGCGTCACCCGGCCGCTTTCATGAAGCGGGGTTCGGCGCTATTCATGAGCCATGGCCGAGGTCGAACCCCGCTCAGGATCTGAAGACGGTTCGTCGAGCCGCACCGGCATCCTGCTGCTCTGCGCGGGCGCCTTCGCACTGCTGCTGACGGGGCTGCTGCTCTGGTGGCGCGAGGGCAGCCGCCTCTTCACCGACGGGCTGATCGCCGCCATCGTCGCCTGCTTCTAGCCGCCTGCGGCCATCTTTCGGATATCCATCGTGAACCGCCGCCTCGTCCTGCCCCTCGTCGTCTTCCTCTTCGGCGCGCTCGCGCTGGCCGCGGCCGCGATCCTGACCTTCTCGCCCGGTGCACGGACGACCAGTTCCGGAACGGCGAGCGTCGGCGGGCCGTTCACCCTGACCACGCAGGACGGCAAGCCGCTCTCGGACACCGATCTGAAGGGCTCGCCCTTCCTGGTCTTCTTCGGCTTCACCCACTGCCCGGATATCTGCCCGACCAAGCTCTTCGAGATTTCCGAAGTGCTGCGCGCCGCCGGCGACGGCGACAAGGCGAAGAAGCTGAAGGCGCTCTTCATCACGGTCGACCCCGAGCGCGACACGCCCGAGACGATGAAGAGCTATCTCGGCTCCTTCGACTCGCGCATCGTCGGCCTCAGCGGCGATCGGCCGGCGATCGATGCGGCGATCAAGGCCTATCGCGCCTATGCCAAGAAGGTGCCGCTCAAGGACGGTGACTACACGATGGACCACACCGCGCTGGTCTATCTGATGGACAAGGACGGCGGCTTCGTCGGCGCCTTCAATATCGAGCAGCCGCCGGCGCAGGCGGCGGCCGAATGGCTGCGCCACTTCTAGGCTCCTCGGACGCCCCCGGCGCCTGCCGCCGGCGAGCCAGGCCGTGCTCGGTCTTGTTCCAGGCGAAGCGCCGCGCAAAGAACTCGTAGAACGCCATCCAGGCGGCGATCGAGACGAGCCCGTAATAGAGCGGCAGGATCGGCAGGAGCAGCAGCAGGCCGGGATCGCGCCGCCGGATGGCGCCGACGGCAGGCGGCGCAAAGAGCGCAACCGCTCCCAGCAGCCAGACCGTCGTGGCGAAGGCCGAGGTCAGCGTCACGAAGGGCGTCGGGGGCGAGAAGACCGACCCTTCCCAGTAGGCGGCGATCGTCGCCAGCGCGAAAATGGGGAAGCCCAGGGCCGTCACGATCGTGCCGATGATCAGCGACGTGAAGGTGATTGTGGCGGCAGGCCCGGCTTCCCGCAGCAGGGCGAGCGGCGCGCGCGAATGCGTCATCGCCGTCTGCATGTAGCCCTTGATCCAGCGGGAGCGCTGCCTGAGCCAGGCCTTGATGCTGACTGGCGCCTCCTCCCGCGTGTCCGAGGGCAGGTCGCCCATGCGATAGCCCGCCCTGACCAGCCTGAGGCCGAGATCGGCATCCTCCGTCACGTTCCAGGCGTCCCAGCCGCCGACCGCGCGCAGCGCCTGCGTGCGGAAATGGTTGGATGTGCCGCCGAGCATGATCGGCAGGCCCGCCGTCAGCAGTCCGGGATTCAGGACCTCGAAAAGGCTGGCATATTCAAGCGCGAACAGCGCCGGCAGCAGCCCCTCCTCGGCATGGTCGATGACGAGCCGGGCCTGCAGGCAGGCGAGTTCCGCCGGCGCGCGCTGGAAGCGCGCAGCCGCGAGGCGTAATTGCTGCGGATCGGGAATGTCCTCGGCGTCGAAAATGGTGAAGAGGGTGCCGCGCGCCTCACGCAGGGCGAGGTTGAGGGCACGCGGCTTGGTGCGCGGCTGGCCGGGCGGCATGACCGCCACCGTGACATGCGCGGGCAGCCGGAGCCGGGCCAGGGCGGCCCGCATGCCGTCGTCGTCGGCCTCGATCAGCAGGCGAATGTCGAGTTTCGCGGCAGGGTAGTCCAGCGCCGCCAGCCCGCGCAGCATCTGGTCGAGCACGGCCTCTTCGCGATAGAGCGGGATCGCGACCGTGTAGACCGGCAGCCTCGCATCGTCGAGGCGCCAGCGCTGGGTGCGCCAGAGGTCCTCGGCCTCAGGTTCGATCGACGCGGCGAGGCGCAGCAGGATCAGGCCGAGAAAGACCGGGCAAAGCAGCAGGGCCAGGGTGAAGAACGCCTCCAGCGGCGCTAGGACGCCTCCCAGCGCTGCGGCCGCCACGGCGACCCCGGCGGCGATCTTCTGGCCGCGACTGGCCTTCAGCCGAGCGCTGTCGCGGACAAGACCCGCCTCGTCGAGATTGGCGGCATGCAGAGCGACGTCCGACGCATTGGCCAGGCGCAGCGCCTTGGCGAAGCGACGGGGCGTCGTGACGGCCACGTCGTCACGCGCCCGCGGTCCGGCCTCGATCATCCTGCGCAGCCCGGCCTCCTGCGGCGCGAGGATGAAGCGGTAGTGCCCGGTCTGACTTGACGCGCCGGGCGCGATACCGGCTCGCAGCACTGCCTCATACTCGCCGCCAGCCGCGAGTGCGAAGGCGTTTTCGCAGAAGGGTAGTGCCAGCTCGGCCGCAAAGGCGCGGTAGTACCGGTCCTCGTCGATCAGGCGGAGCGCGTAGGCCTCGCGCAGAGGCGACGTGCCATTGCGCGTGGCTCGCGTCGCGGCTGCAGACAGGCCAGAGGGCGACAGGCCGTGGCGTTGAAGGAATGCGAGCTCGACCGGCAGAGCGAAGTCTCGCCGCTCGGCATCCTCCGCTTCGTTCGCCCCCGCGCCGCCCAAATCGGCCAGACCTCGCGCAATCCGTTCCGGCTGTGCCGCCAGTCGCGACAAGCCTTGCCGAATTGCACGCAGGAGTCGAGTCCGGACGACGCCAAGAGAACTGGCCTGCCGAAAGAGCTCAGCGGCTGCCCAGAATCTCCGCCACCTGCGGGATGTCCTTGTCGCCGCGGCCGGAGAGGTTGACGACCATCAGATGGTCCTTCGGCTTCTGCGGGGCAAGCTCGGCGACGCGGGCGAGGGCATGGGCCGGTTCGAGGGCCGGGATGATGCCCTCAAGCTTCGAGATCAGCTGGAAAGCCTCCAGCGCTTCCTCGTCGGTCGCGGACAGATAGGTCGCGCGGCCGATATCGTGCAGCCAGGAATGCTCGGGGCCGATGCCGGGATAGTCGAGCCCCGCCGAAATCGAATGCGCGTCGGTGATCTGCCCGTCATCATCCATCAGCAGGAAGGTGCGGTTGCCGTGGAGCACGCCGGGTCGCCCGCCGGTGAGCGAAGCGGCATGCAGCCCGCTCGCGACGCCGTGGCCGGCGGCCTCGACGCCGTAGATCTCGACCGAAGGGTCGTCCAGGAAGGGGTGGAACAGGCCCATCGCGTTGGAGCCGCCGCCGATGCAGGCGATCAGCGAGTCGGGAAGGCGGCCTTCCGCCTCCATCATCTGCTCGCGGGTCTCCTTACCGATGATCGACTGGAAGTCGCGCACCATCGCCGGATAGGGATGGGGGCCGGCCACCGTGCCGATGCAGTAGAAGGTCGTGCCGACATTGGTCACCCAGTCGCGCAGCGCCTCGTTCATCGCGTCCTTCAGCGTCTTGGTGCCGGATTCGACCGGTACAACGGTGGCGCCGAGCATCTGCATGCGGAACACGTTGGGCGCCTGCCGGGCGACGTCGACCGCGCCCATATAGACGATGCATTCCAGCCCGTAGCGCGCGCACAGCGTCGCGGTGGCGACGCCGTGCTGGCCGGCGCCGGTCTCGGCGATGATCCGCTTCTTGCCCATGCGCCGTGCCAGCAGGATCTGGCCGAGCACGTTGTTCACCTTGTGGGAGCCGGTGTGGTTCAGCTCCTCGCGCTTCAGATAGATCTTTGCGCCGCCGAAATGCTCGGTCAGCCGCTCGGCGAAATAGAGCGGCGAGGGCCGGCCGACATAATGCTTCAGCCCGTCCATCGTCTCGGCGTGATAGGCGGGGTCGGCCTTGGCGGCGTTGTAGGCTTCTTCCAGCTCGAGGATCAGCGGCATCAGCGTCTCGGCGACGAAGCGGCCGCCGAACAGGCCGAAACGGCCGTTCTCGTCCGGCCCGTTGCGGTAGCTGTTCGGATGGGAGGGGGCGTTCATGCGCTCGAACCTTCTTGCACCGAGG
The DNA here is from genome assembly GCF_900156025.1 of Allobosea sp. TND4EK4. Classification (GTDB taxonomy): domain Bacteria; phylum Pseudomonadota; class Alphaproteobacteria; order Rhizobiales; family Beijerinckiaceae; genus Allobosea. The sequence goes on along the minus strand of NZ_FTMO01000007.1, from coordinate 170,399 downwards.
CTGCGGCTTTGCGGGCCGCTGCGACGTATTCCACGATCCGGGCCGGATCCTTGACCCCCGGAGCGCTCTCGACACCGGATGATACGTCGACACCGGCCGGTCGGGTCACATGGACCGCCGTGCCGATATTCGCCGGATCGAGCCCGCCCGATAGCATGAAGGACAGCGCAGGGTCGAGGCTGGCGAGCAGGCCCCAGTCGAAGGGCCGGCCGTGCCCGCCGGGATAGGCCGCGTCCTTCGGCGGCTTGGCATCGAGCAGGATGCGGTCGGCCACGCCGGCATAGCGTGCGATGCCGCCAAGGTCGTCCGCGGCGGCGATGCCGAGCGCCTTCATCACCTGCCGGCCGCTGGCCGCTGCAAGGCCGGCCACCGCCTCCGGCGTCTCCGATCCGTGGAGCTGCAGCCAGTCCGGCCTCAGCATGCCCGCCATCTCCGCGGCCCGCGTCCCGTCCCAATCGACGATCAGCGCGACGATCTCGGCCTTGCCGCGTGCGATGCCGGCCAGTTCGACGGCCTGTTCCATCGTGACATGGCGCGGGCTTTTCGGATGAAGCACAAGCCCGATCATGTCGGCGCCGGCTGCAAGAGCCGCCTCCATCGTCTCGGGTGTGGACAGGCCACAGATCTTGATCAGCACGCGCGGAACCTTTCTTCGCCGCGGCTCTTAGCATGAGGCCGCGCAAGGTGCATGCCGTTACGGTCATGCCGCACTTGCGACATCATCGCGAGAGAAGCCATGCTGGCGCGAGGCTGAGGGGGACAAGGCATTGGGCATGGGGCGGCGCGGGTTTCTGGTGCTGGCTGGCCTCCTCGCCTTGTCCGGCATGGCGGCCACGGCCTTTTACCTCTTCACCCAGCCTCGCACCTTGCGGCTCGCTGTCGGGCCGCTCGGATCGGAGGATGCGCGGATGGCCGCCGCCTTCGTGCAGGGGCTCAACCGCGACAAGGCTTCGGTGAGGTTGCGGCTGATCCTGACGGAAGGCTCGGACGACAGCGCGAAGAAGGTCGATGACGGCCAGGCAGAGCTCGCCATGCTGCGCCCGGACATCGCGGTGCCGTCCAGGGCCGACACGGTGCTGATCACGCGCCGGAGCTACCCCTTCTTCATCACCAACAAGGACAGCGGGATCGGCCGCATCGCCGACCTGCGCGGGCGCAGGGTGGGCGTTTCGCGCAATCCGGCTGGAAACATCGCGCTGCTGAAGCGGGTGCTCGCCCAGTATGAAGTCGGTGCTGACGAGCTGGGGATCGTCGGCCTGAACCAGGACGAGATCGTCCAGGCCGCCCGCGACAGGCGCATCGACGCCTTCTTCGCGATCCATGCCGTGGGTTCCCACACCAACAATGATGGGCTGAAGCGGCTGCGCTCGGCCTGGGGGGAGGACCCGGTCCTGATCCCGATCCGGGAGGCCGCTGCGTTGGCGGCGCATTACCGGGCGATCGAAACCGGCGAGATCGTGCGCGGGGCGCTGGGGGGCGATCCGCCCCGTCCGGCCGAGAGCCTGCCGACGATCTCGATTACCTCCCGGCTGGTCGCCGCACAGAGCCTCGACGATAATCTCGTCGGGGAGCTGACCAAGGACATCCTCGATCTGCGCCTCACGCTGGCCTCGGAGCTGCCAGCGATCCAGGCGCTCGAGACGCCAGCGACAGACAAGGACGCCCCGCTCCCGGTCCATTCCGGTGCGGCCGCCTACATCGACGGCGAGCAGGAGAGTTTCTTCGACCGCTATGGGGACTGGTTCTATATCGGCGCCATGGTTCTGTCCGGCGTCGGCACCGGCGGGGCCGCCCTGCTCGGCCGCGAGAGCGCCAACCGCCGCCGCCGCGCGATGCAGGGGCTCGACGAACTGCTGACGCTGCTGGGTGTGATCCGCTCCTGCGAGGACGAGGCCGAGCTGCTGGGGCTGGGCCGGGAGGCGGACATCATCCTGAGCCGCGTGCTGACCGACTACGCCAAGGGCGATCTCGACGTCGCGGCGCTCGCAGCCTACCGGCTGGCGATCGACCAGGTCGGCCGCGCCGTGGCCGAAAGGCAGCGGGTGCTGGCCGAGGACTGAGGGGGCGTTCACCTTTCGGCACGGGCTGCGGTTGCCGAAACGCCCTCCAGCGTTTATGTGCAGCGCAACGAATTCCAGATTCACGTGAAACAGGCTGCGCCGGCGGGGCTTCGCCCCTGACCGGCCCGTGGCCTTGAAGACAAGGCCCTACCTGCATGTCCATGCGCAACATCGCGATCATCGCGCACGTCGACCACGGCAAGACGACGCTCGTCGACAAGCTCCTGCAGCAGTCCGGCACCTACCGCGACAACCAGCGCGTGATCGAGCGGGTGATGGACTCCAACGACCTGGAAAAGGAGCGTGGCATCACCATCCTGGCCAAGGCGACCTCGGTCGTCTGGAAGGACACGCGCATCAACATCGTCGATACGCCCGGCCACGCCGATTTCGGCGGCGAGGTCGAGCGCATCCTGAACATGGTCGACTCGGCCATCGTGCTGGTCGATGCGGCCGAGGGCCCGATGCCGCAGACCAAGTTCGTGGTCTCCAAGGCGCTGAAGCTGGGCTTGAAGCCCATCGTCGCGATCAACAAGGTCGACAAGCCTGACGCCCGCACCACCGAAGTCATCAACGAGGTCTTCGACCTCTTTGCCGCCCTCGACGCCACCGACGAGCAGCTCGATTTTCCGATCCTCTATGGTTCGGGCAAGCAGGGCTGGATGGCGCATGATCCTGCCGGCCCGCAGGACCAGGGCCTGGCGCCGATGTACGACCTCATCCTCTCCCATGTGCCCGAGCCGCGCATCGAGGAAGGCCCGTTCCGCATGATCGGCACGCTGCTGGAGGCCAACCCCTATCTCGGCCGCATCATCACCGGCCGCGTCGTTTCCGGTTCCGCCAAGCCGAACCAGCAGATCAAGGTGCTCTCGGGCGACGGCTCCACCGTCGAGACCGGCCGTATCACCAAGATCCTCGCCTTCCGCGGCCTCGAGCGCACACCGATCGAGGAAGCGATCCCCGGCGACATCGTCTCGATCGCCGGCCTGGTGAAGGGCTCGGTCGCCGACACCTTCTGCGACCCCTCCGTCACCGAGCCGATCGAGGCCCAGCCGATCGATCCGCCGACCGTCTCGATGACCTTCATGGTCAACGACTCGCCGTTGGCCGGCACCGAGGGCGACAAGGTCACCACCCGCGTCATCCGCGACCGCCTGCTGAAGGAAGCCGAGGGCAATGTCGCGCTCAAGATCGAGGAGGCTACCGACAAGGACAGCTACATCGTCTCGGGCCGCGGCGAACTCCAGCTCGCCATCCTGATCGAGACCATGCGCCGCGAGGGCTTCGAGCTCGGCGTCTCGCGTCCGCGCGTGGTGCTGAAGCGCGACGAGAGCGGCCAGCTGCTCGAGCCGATCGAGGAGGTCATCATCGACGTCGACGAGGAGCATTCCGGCGTCGTCGTGCAGAAGATGTCGGAGCGAAAGGCCGACATGCTGGAGATGCGCCCCTCCGGCGGCAACCGTCTGCGCCTGGCCTTCCATGCCCCGACGCGCGGCCTGATCGGCTACCAGGGCGAGCTCCTGACCGACACCCGCGGCACCGCGATCATGAACCGCCTGTTCCATGACTACATGCCCTATAAGGGCGAGATCGGCGGCCGCCGCAACGGCGTGCTGATCGCCATGGAGACCGGCGAGGCCGTGGCCTATGCGCTGTGGAACCTCGAGGATCGCGGCCCGATGATGATCGAGCCGGGCTGGAAGGTCTATCAGGGCATGATCGTCGGCGAGCACACCCGCGAGAACGATCTCGAGGTGAACGTGCTCAAGGGCAAGAAGCTCACCAACATCCGCACCACCTCGAAGGACGAGGCCGTGCGCCTGACCCCGCCGATCCGCATGACGCTGGAGCGTTCGCTGGCCTGGATCGACGACGACGAGCTGGTCGAGGTGACGCCGAAGTCGATCCGCCTGCGCAAGGCGGTCCTCGACCCCAACGAGCGCAAGCGCTCGCAGAAGCAGAAGGCCGAAGTGGCCTGATACCGATGCCCGGGCGCGACGCCCGGGCATTTTTGTTTCGGGTCTGCCGCGGGCCTGCGCTGGGTGCAGCCCTTGACTGACGGCTGCGGCGATTGCCCTGCCGCTCCCGCTCTGGTCCTGTGCGCGCCTGTTCAGGGAAGGACCATCGCCATGCAGTTCCGCAATCTCGGCCGCTCGGGCCTGCGCGTCTCGCTCGTCGGCCTCGGCTGCAACAATTTCGGCGGGCGCATCGACCTGGACGCGACGCGCAAGGTCGTCGATGCCGCGATCGAGCACGGCATCACCCTGTTCGATACCGCCGACATCTATGGCGAGAAGGGCGGCTCGGAGACGGCGCTGGGCCAGGTCCTGGGTGCGCGGCGCAAGGACATCGTGCTGGCCTCGAAGTTCGGCATGAAGATGTTCCATGGCGGGCAGGGCGGCTCGCGCCGCTACATCATGAGCGCCGTCGAGGAATCGCTGACGCGCCTGAAGACCGATTGGCTCGACCTCTACCAGTTCCACACGCCCGATCCGCTGACGCCGATCGACGAGACGCTGCGAGCGCTGGAAGACCTCGTGACTCAGGGCAAGGTCCGCTATGTCGGCTGCTCCAACATGGTCGCCTGGCAGGTTGCCGACGCGCAGTGGACGGCGCGCGAGCTCGGGCTCCCGGGGTTTGCCTCGGCGCAGGACGAGTACAGCCTGCTGAAGCGCGCCGCCGAGAAGGACCTGATCCCGGCGATCTCCCATTACGGCATGGGCCTGCTGCCCTATTTCCCGCTCGCCAACGGCGCGCTCACCGGCAAGTACAAGCGCGGCGCGGCGATGCCGGAGGGGGCGCGCCTGACCAAGCTGCCCGAACGGGCCGGCCAGATCTTCAGCGAGGACAACTGGCGCAGGATCGAGGGGCTCGCTGCCTTCGCCGAGCAGCGCGGTCATAGCCTCGTCGAACTGGCCTTCTCATGGCTCGCGGCCCAGCCCGTGGTCTCCAGCGTCATCGCTGGCGCGACGAAGCCGGAGCAGATCGCCGCCAATGTCAAGGCCGCCGACTGGGCGCTGACGGTGGAGGACCTGGCCGAGATCGACAGGATCACGCAGTAACGAAGGGCATCGTTCTCGGGCCGCGCTTTGCGCGGACCCGGGAATCTCTTGCCATCTGAGGCGCTGGAGGGTGCTTGTCCCCGGATGCACGGGGCGAGCCCGAGCAGGACGGGCCAATCCTGACAGCTTCGGGCCTCGGCACGCGCAGAGCCCATGGACCGCGCCCTTGGCCCCGCCTATGGTCCGCGCCATGAGCGAGAAAGCCTCCCCCGCGCCTGCGCTGAAGCCCGGTGACCATCTTTTCCTGGTCGACGGCTCGAACTTCATCTTCCGCGCCTATTTCCAGTCGATCAATCAGGACCGGAAATACAATGCCCGCTCGGACGGGCTGCCCTCCGGCGCGGTGCGGCTCTTCGCGACCAAGCTCTTCCAGTTCGTGCGCGAGGGCGTGTTGGGTGTCCGGCCGACGCATTTGGCCATCGTCTTCGACAAGTCCGAGAACTCGTTCCGCAAGGCGATCTACCCGGCCTACAAGGGCAACCGTTCGGAGCCGCCGGCCGATCTCATCCCGCAATTTCCGCTCATGCGCGAGGCGGTGCGCGCCTTTGGCCTCATCCCCGTCGAGCAGGACGTCTATGAGGCGGACGACCTGATCGCGACCTATGCGAAACAGGCCAGAGCGGCCGGCGCCGATGTGCTGATCGTCTCCGCCGACAAGGACCTGATGCAGCTCGTGCGGCCGGGCGTCGCCATGTACGACCCCGCCTCCGGCGACCAGAAGAAGGGTGCCGGCTTCCGGGCCGAACGCCGCATCGGCGAGCCCGAAGTCGTCGAGTATTTCGGCGTGACGCCCGACAAGGTGACCGCCGTGCAGGCGCTGGCCGGCGACGCCACGGATAACGTTCCCGGCGCGCCGGGTATCGGCATCAAGACGGCCGCCCAGCTCATCGGCGAATATGGCGATCTCGAGACGCTGCTGGCCCGCGCCGGCGAGATCAAGCAGCCCAAGCGCCGCGAGACCCTGACCAATCCCGAGGTGATCGAGAAGGTCCGAATCTCGCACAAGCTCGTCACGCTCGTCGACGATGTCGAGGTCGAAACGCCGCTGGAAACCCTGACGCTCGACCAGCCGGACCCCGCCAAACTCATCGCCTTCCTCAAGGCGATGGAATTCACCACCATCACCAAGCGCGTCGCCGAGGCCTATGAGGCCGATGTCGGCGCGATCGATGCCGATCCCGCACTGGCGCCGGGCGGCACGCGCGCGGCGGAACTCAAGGCGCTCCATGCCGGCGCCGACGCGATCGAGGATGCCGTCTCCGGCATCACGCCGGCGGCGCCGACGGCCGGTGCGACGCTGGCGGAAGCCTCCGGGGGCGAAGCGGGCTGGCTGAAGCCGGCTGATCTCGCCGCTGCCCGCAAGAACGAGGCGCTCGCGATCATGGTCGACCGCTCGCGCTATGAATGCCTGCGCACGCTGGCCGATCTCGAACGCTGGGTCGGTTGGGCCTACGAGACCGGCCATGTCGCGCTCGACACGGAGACCAATTCGCTGGACGCGATGCAGGCGGACCTCGTCGGCCTGTCGCTGGCGGTTGCGCCCAACCGCGCCTGCTACGTTCCGCTGCAGCATCGCGCGGGGGATGGCGGGCTCTTCGATGAGGGCCTGCTGCCGGACCAGATCCCGCTCGCCCAGGCCGTCGCGGCGCTGAAGGCCCTCTTCGCCGATCCGGGCGTGCTCAAGATCGGCCAGAACCTGAAGTTCGACCTGCTCGTGCTGGAGCGGCACGGCCTGACCGTCCGCGGCATCGAGGACACGATGCTGATCTCCTATGCGCTCGATGCCGGCGCCACCAGCCATGGGATGGACCGGCTCTCGCAGCTTCATCTCGGCCACGAGACGATTCCCTATGCGCAGGTTGCCGGCACCGGAAAATCGCAGATCACCTTCGACAGGGTGCCGCTCGACAAGGCGACCGAGTATGCGGCGGAGGATGCGGACGTCACGCTGAGGCTCTGGCTCGCCCTGAAGCCGCGCCTCGTCGCCGAGAAGAAGACGTCGGTCTACGAGTTGCTGGAACGGCCGATGGTCGCCGTGCTCGCCGACATGGAAAAGCGCGGCATCGCCATCGACCGGCAGATCCTCTCGCGCCTCTCTGGCGAGTTCGCCCAGAGCCTGGCGCGGCTGGAGGACGAGATCTACGAACTCGCCGGTGAGAAATTCACCATCGGCAGCCCGAAACAGCTCGGCGACATCCTGTTCGGCAAGATGGGTCTGGCCGGCGCCAAGAAGACCGCGACGGGCCAATGGGCGACGGGGGCCGGCGTGCTGGAGGAGCTGGCCGAGCAGGGCCATCCGCTGCCGTCGAAGATCCTCGAATGGCGCCAGCTCGCCAAGCTCAAATCGACCTATACCGACTCGCTGCCGGCCTATGTGAACCCGCAGACCCACCGCGTGCACACTTCCTTCGCGCTGGCTGCGACCACCACCGGCCGGCTCTCCTCCTCCGAGCCCAACCTTCAGAACATCCCGATCCGCACCGAGGCCGGCCGCAAGATCCGCACGGCCTTCGTGCCGGAGAAGGGCTTCAAGCTGGTCTCCGCCGACTATAGCCAGATCGAACTGCGCCTGCTTGCCCATATCGCCGAGATCCCGCAGCTCCGGCAGGCCTTCGCCGACGGCATCGACATCCACGCGATGACGGCGTCGGAAATGTTCGGCGTACCCGTGCAGGGCATGCCGAGCGAGGTGAGGCGCCGCGCCAAGGCGATCAATTTCGGCATCATCTATGGCATCTCCGCCTTCGGCCTCGCCAACCAGCTCGGCATCGGCCGGGAGGAGGCCGGCGCCTATATCCGGAAATATTTCGAGCGCTTCCCCGGCATCCGCGACTACATGGACCAGACCAAGACCTATGTGCGGACGCATGCGAAGGTCACCACGCTCTTCGGCCGCGTCTGCCATTTCCCGGCCGTCGCGTCCAAGAACCCGTCCGAGCGCGCCTTCGTCGAGCGCCAGGCGATCAACGCGCCGATCCAGGGCTCGGCGGCCGACATCATCCGCCGCGCCATGATCCGGATGGATGCGGCTCTCGAGGCCGAGCGGCTGAACGCCCGCATGCTGCTGCAGGTCCATGACGAGCTGGTCTTCGAGGTGCCCGAGGACGAGGTCGAGAAGACCTTGCCGGTGATCGAGCGTGTGATGATCGAGGCCCCGCACCCCGCCGTGCAGCTGCGCGTGCCGCTGGCCGTCGAGGCGCGCGCGGCCGGCAATTGGGACGAGGCGCACTGAGGGGGCCGCCGGAACCGGCGCATCCGGCCGCGCGTTCACTGTCGGACGCGCCGAGTGCGCGGGGTGCGCGTCAGGACCACGAAACATGCTCAACTCCTCGGCCTGGAGGCCGTTTCCTCGCTACATGGTGGAGCAGGGCAGCTCCGAGGAGCCGGACGCCGACGTCACGCCCTATGAGCACGACCTCATCCTCCGCTATGCGATCGTCGGCATCTTCGTCATCCTCTTCACCGGCACGCTCTATCTGATGAGGGTGATCGCTGTTCCCGTGACGGCGGGCGTGATCTTCGGCCTCGTGTTGGGCCCTCTCGTCGACTGGATGGTGAGGCACCGCGTTCCGCAGCATCTCGCGGCGGCGCTCGTCGTCCTGCTGTTCGTGGCGTTGCTGGCGATGGCGATCGGCGTACTCGCCGTGCCGATGGCGGCCTGGAGCGATCAGGGCCCCGCGATGATGGCGGCGCTTAAAACCAAGCTCAACGGAATGTTTACCGTCATGGACGACTTCAAGCGCGGCCTGACGGGGCTGACCGGCCATGGCGGCGATATCAGCGTCTCCCAGGGCAATCCGCTGATGGACATCGCCATGTCGTCCTCCGCGGCAGCAGGCGGGTTGCTGCTCTTCGTCGCGACGATCTATTTCTGGCTGGCGACGCGCCGCCACCTCAAGGCGCGCATCCTGCGGCTGTGCCTTGGCCGAAGCGCCCGCAAATCCGCCGGCTCCTTTTTCGAGGAGATCGAGGAGCGGGTGGCGCGCTATTTCGCGCTGGTCACCGTGATCAATCTTGGCATGGGCCTGCTGACGATGGCGATCGCCTGGCTCGCGGGCCTGCCCTTCCCGATTTTCTGGGGCGCGCTCGCCTTCCTGCTCAACTACCTTGCCTTCATCGGCCCGGTCATCGTGGCCGTGGCGCTGTTCGCGGGCGCTCTGATCGATGCGCCTTCAGTGCTGGCCGCGGCTTGGCCGGCCGCTGCCTATTACGGGCTGCATCTTGTCGAGGGCAATGCGGTGACGCCGGTATTCGTCGGCTCGCGGCTGACGATCTCGCCCTTCCTCGTCTTCATCGGCTTCATCTTCTGGCTCTGGCTCTGGGGTCCGGTCGGTGCGGTGCTGGCGACGCCGATCATCATCGTCGCCATGGTCGCGCAGGAGGAGTTTGCGCGCTACCGTCTGGAGAAGGTGAAGGAGGACGAGGCACAGGCCGAGCCCGCCGCCGGCTGACGAGGGAACAGAACCGCATGTCCGGCGTTGGCTGAAAGTCGCGCAGTGCCCTTGCGGTGTGGGCATTGTCTCGACACGATCACCTTTATCGAAACCACAAGGAAGCGATCCTCATGGCCACCACTGAATCCGCGAAGCGTCAGGCAGGCGCCGCTGCCAAGCGCGTCAAGGCGCAGATCGAGGCCGGAGCGGAAGACGTCGCGGCCGAGGCCCGCCGCACCGGAGAGCGGGCCAAGCGCCAGGCCGGCGCTCTCGAGGACACGCTCGCCCGTGGCGCCGAGGATATCGCGGCCACCGTCAGCGAGCGGCTGCGCGCGGTGGGCGTCGATGCCGACCGCATGGTCGATGTTGCGAAGGAACAGGCTTCCGAGCTGCAGCAGCTGATCGAGGACGAGATCCGCGAGCGGCCGTTGCGCGCCCTCGGCGTTGCGGCGATGGTCGGCCTGTTCGTCGGCTACCTTTCGGCGCGCTAGGCCATGTTCGGGGGGCTCGGATCCTACATCGCCTCGGAAGTGTCGGGGTCGGTCAGGCGCAACGTCGCAATTTACGGCCTGTTCGGCTTGACCGGGCTGCTGTTGGTCTGCGCGGCGGGCTACGCCCTCAGCGCGCTCCACACGGTGTTGAGCCTGAGCTACGGCCCTGTGGCCGCCAGCTTGTGGATCGCTGGCGGCCTCGCTCTGGCGGCAGTGCTCGCGCTCTGTACGGCTCTGTACATCAAGAACCGAAAGCGGCCTTCCCGGCCAATTCCGGCGGCCGCCGCTTTCGCGGCCGCTCCGCTGGCCGCCAGGCTGATGACTTCCCGAACCGGCTGGCGGGTGGTCGCTCTGGGTGGAATCGCGGTCCTTGGGACGATCATCGGCCGTCAACTCTTCACCGGCGGCGCCGATGAGGATGACCTCGACGTGTAAGGTTCTGCGGAGGTGGCCGCCCGTCCCTCCTCGTCATTTTGCATTGGGAATCGGGCAGGCTCTGTTTAACACGGTGGCATGACGGATCAGGCGAGGTCTCGCAGACGGTTCCGGGCCGTGGCCCTTCCGGTGCTGGGAGCGAGAATTCGATCGGCGACGGTGACGATCATTGCGATCGGCGTTGTCGCGCTCGCGATCATCCTGGCGGCATGGATCAATCGGGAGGCTCGGCAGGCCGCCGATTCGGTGTCGCACGCCATCGAGATTCGCGAGCGGGCCGAGCGGTTCCTCGGGCGGCTGCGTGATGCGGAAACCGGCCAGCGCGGCTATCTGCTCACTGGCAAGGCCGCCTATCTCCAGCCGTTCACCGAAGGCAGCGCCGAAGCCGGCCCCGAGCTGGTGGTTCTGGACGCGCTTGTCGATACCGATCCCGGGCAGAAGGCGCGGGTCGAGATCCTTCGCGTGGCCATGCGGATCAAGCTCGAGGAGCTTACCCGGACCATCGAGCTGGAACGCTCGGGCCGCCGGGAGGAGGCTGTGGCCCTCGTCAGGGACGGGCCCGGCATCGCCGCGATGAGCCGGATTCGCGATACCGTCCAGGAGATCCAGCGAACCGAGAACGCCCGTCTCCTGTCGCTCTACCGCAGCGAGGAGCGCCGCCGGCTCTGGGGCAGCACCGGCATCGTCGTGGCCCTCGCGGGGCTTGCCTTCGCGGCGTGGCAGCAGTTGCGCAGCCGCCAGCGCCGCAGCGCGGCGCTGGCGCTGAGCAATGCCGAACTTGAGCAGATCGTCAGCGACCGCACCCGCCAGCTCGAAAGCGAACGCCTGCGCATCGAAGCGCTTCTGCGCGACGTCAACCACCGTGTCGGCAACAATCTCGCCATGGTCTCGGCCCTGCTCAACGTTCAGAGCCGGCAGAGCCCGGAGCCTGCGGTCAAGATGGCCCTGATGCAGGCGCAGACGCGCATCCAGGCGATCGCCGCCGGACAGCGCCGCCTGAGGCTCGATATCGACACGGACGAGGTCGATGCGCGGCCCTATATGGAGGACCTGCTGGCGGAGATCGGCAAGTCGGCCGAGGGCAGGCCGATCGCCATCGATCTCGACATGGATGCGATCCGCCTGCCCGGGCGCGACGCGGTGTCCTTCGTGGTGATCGTGAACGAGCTCGTCACCAACGCGATCAAGCATGCCTTCGCCGACGGCGCTTCCGGGCGCATTGCGGTTCGGCTGGAGCAGGTCGAGTTCGAGGGCGCCCCGGCGCTGTGCATGTCCATCGAGGATGACGGTGTCGGCATGCCGGAGGAGAATCACGGCAGCGGCCTCGGACAGACGGTGATCGCAAGCCTCCTGCGCAGCATGCGCGCGACCATGACGACCGAGCCGCTCCGCCCGGGCCAGCCGCGCCCCGGCACCTGCGTGAAAGTGACGTTCCCGAAGCGCGAGGCCTGACGGCTAAAGGCGGCGGACGCTCGTGATCGCGCCGAAGCTCTTATCGCGGATGCGGTCGCGGGCCTCCCGCAGAGGCTCGCGATGGACATCCATGGTATAGCCGTTCGCGTGCAGCAGCGTGTCTGGGTCGGTCAGAATGCCGACATGGCCTTTCCAGAACACGAGATCGCCGCGCCTCAAGCCATCCAGCGCCTCGTCAAACCGCACGGGCTGTCCGACCAAAGCCTCCAGCTGATCGGAATCGCGCGGTGCCGCGATGCCGGCGGCGGCGAGCGCGAGCTGCGTCAGACCCGAGCAGTCGAGCCCGAGGCTGGTCTTCCCGCCCCACAGATAGGGCACGCCGAGGAAGCGCTCCGCGACCGCGACGAAATCGGGCTCGAGCCGGTCGAGGGGGGCGAGATGGCGCAGGAAGATATGGCCCCCGTCGGCCAGCACGGCGAAATCGCCCGTCTGCGCGACCACGGTCACGCTTGCGCCGAGCGAGAGGGCCGCAAGGGGCGCCAGCTTGATCGAGGGCCCCGGATACAGAAAAGTCCGCAGCGCGGCGACCCGGTGGGTCGGCGCACTCGCCTCGGCCCTGAGCGCGTCGTCGGGCAGGTAGCCGACATAGCCGTCGCCGGCGAGCTGCGCCCAGGCCCAGCCCTCATGGCGCTCATAGACCTGAACCAGCTCGCCGCGGAGTGCCTCGGTATCGAGCGGCGCATCGGGCCGCGGCTCGCGCCTGACCGGGGCGGAGGATGCGACGACCCGCATCGGCTGCGGCTCGGCGAAGGCGCCGGCCTCCACCTGCCCGCGCAGATGGCTCGCCGCAAGGTCGGAGCGGAAAACGGTGATGCGCCTGTCGAGAATCGTGCTCATGGCGACAACCTAACGCTTCGCTCGCATCGGCGGGAAGGGTTTAGCCGCCGCCGGCTTCCCTGGCGCGCTCGGTGACGAGATCGGCCAGCCGCTCGACCGCGAGCGCGCCGGCGACCGTGCGCTGAATCACCACGTTGCGGCGGTCCTGCTCGTCGCGCTTGCGCGTCAGCAGGCCGAGCTTGCCGAGCGTGTCCAGGGCGCGGGTGATGACGGGTTTGGTGACGCCGAGCTGCTGGGCAAGCCCGCGCACCGTATGAGGCGGCAGTTCCAGATAGACCGTCAGGAGGATCGCCGTCTGGCGGGCCGACAGGTCCGCCTGTCCGTCGCGAACGAGGTCAAGATGGACCTGTCGCCAGAGCCGCAGCGCCTGCGAGGGTTTGATCTCCAGAGGCATGCCTGTCCGGGTCCGATCGTTACGGACCCGTATCATTAGCCTGCAGCCGGCGACAGGCAACTGTCTTGCTCGATCAGGCTTAACCGGCCGGGTAGCGCTCACTGGCGAGCGCGTAGATGAGCCGTCCCGCCTGGCACTCGCCGCCTTCGGGCCGCCCGGGCCTGGCCGAGGGGGTCCAGGCATAGATGTCGAAATGGGCGTAGGACGCCGTGCGTTCGACGAAGCGGTTCAGGAACAGCGCCGCTGTCACCGAACCCGCCATCGGGCCGCCGACATGGTTGATCCGGGCCACCTTGGACTCCAGCATGGTTTCATAGGGAGCCCATAGCGGCAGCCGCCAGACGGGATCGTTCACGGCCAGCCCGATCCGCGCGATGTCGGCGGCGAGGGCCTCGTCATGAGTATAGAAGGGCGGGAGCTCCGGCCCGAGCGCGGTGCGCGCCGCTCCCGTCAGCGTCGCGAAATCGACCAGCAGTGCGGGCTCCTCCTCATCGGCCAGCGCCAGCGCGTCGGCCAGGATGAGGCGCCCCTCGGCATCGGTGTTGCCGATCTCGACGCTGATGCCCTTCCGGCTCGGCAGGATGTCGCCGGGGCGGAACGCCGAACCCGAGATCGCATTCTCGACGGCCGGCACCAGAAGCCGCAGCCGCACCGGCAGCTTTGCCAGCATGATCATCCGCGCAGCCGCGATGGCGGCGGCCGCGCCGCCCATGTCCTTCTTCATCAGCAGCATCGACGACGCCGGCTTGATATCGAGGCCGCCCGTGTCGAAGGCCACACCCTTTCCGACCAATGTGACCTTGGGATGGGCCGGATCGCCCCAGCTGAGATCGATCAGGCGCGGCGCCCTTGCCGAGGCCCGGCCGACCGCATGGATCATCGGAAAGTTCCGGGCCAGCAGCGCGTCGCCGACGATGCTGTCCACCGTCGCGCCGGTCTCCGCCGCGACGGCGCGGATCGCCGCCTCGATCTCCTCCGGCCCCATATCGTTCGCGGGCGTGTTGACGAGGTCGCGCGCCAGAGCCACCGATCCGGCGATTCGCATGATGTCCTCGGGATCGATGCCCTGCGGCGCCGCCAGCCGCGCCTTGCTCGCACCGGCGTCGCGATAGCGGCCGAAGCGATAGCCCTGCAGCAGCCAGCCAAGCGCGGCCGAGGCCGGGTCGTCGAGCGGTCCGCATAGCCGATATTGGCCTTCCGGAAGCTGCGCCGCCAGCCGGGCCGGTGCGAAAGGGTCGCTGCGCCGGCCCGGCGCCCCCATGCCCAGCAGGACGGCGGCGATGGCGCCGTCGGCATCGGGCAGGAGGCAATGCTGGTTGGCACGACCCTCAAAGCCCTGTGCGATGGCGAAACTCGCTTGTGCGGCCGGCAATCCGTCCTGCAGCGCGGGCCAGTCGGAGGGCGAGACGATGTGGATTGGCGTTGCGTCGACGGATGTCGGGAGGAGCGCGTTCACGACGGGCAGTCCGGAAGCAGGAGGGAGGGGGCCGTTTAAGGAAGCGTTAGGGTTAACGACTTATCACCGGCTCTACCAGACGCAGTCCATGCAGCCGCACTCTCGCAGGCGATCGGTCCATGTGCCCAGCCCCCTTCGCATCTCCGCACCCCTCCCGAAGCCGGCATCGTCATGTCGCCCTGTCGCTTGCGATCGGGATGGCGGCGCTCGGCCTCGCCGGCTGCCAGAGCCGGGCGGGCCTCGGCGACGTCACCGGGTCGATCGGCCGCAGCGCGCCCGCCCAGCCGCGCACGGCGGCAGGCTGGCAGGCTGAGAGCGAGAGCTGGGGCAAGCGCTACGATGCCGACCGCAAGGACCGGAACGCGGCCTTCTTCTATGCGCGTGCCCTGCGCGCGCTCGACCAGAACGCCCAAGCGCTGGCCGTGCTGCAGAGCGCGGTCCTGATCCATCAGGACGATCGCGAGCTGCTCGGCGCCTATGGCCGCTCGCTTGCCGATAACGGCCGCCTGCGCGAAGCCGACGAGGTGCTCTCCCGAGCCCATACGCCAGAGCGTCCCGATTGGCGCATCCTGTCGGCGCAGGGCACCGTCGCCGACCAGCTCGGCGAGCACGAGCGCGCCCAGCAGCTCTACCAGACGGCGCTGAAGCTCGCGCCGAACGAGCCGACGATCATGTCCAATCTCGGCCTCTCGCTGGCGCTCTCGCGCAAGCTGCCGGAGGCCGAGCGCGTCCTTCACGAGGCGGCGGCCGCCCCCGGCGCCGATGCACGGGTGCGCCAGAATCTCGTGCTCGTGCTCGGGCTGCAGGGGCGTTTCGCGGAAGCGGAGACCGTTGCGCGCCGGGACCAGAGCCCGGCCGAGGCGGCGGCGACCGTCGCTTATCTCAAGCGCAGCGTCAGCCAGCAGAACAGCTGGGATCTGCTCAAGGGCGGCAAGCCGAAGGCGCAGCAGCCGGCGGCGCGGGCCCGGACCGCCGAAGCTCAGCCGGGCTGAAGAACCGGCCGCCCTTGGCACTGGCTCAACCCCGCGCTCGACAGAGCCGGTGAATCAGAAAGGCCGGCACCCGGACGGGTGAACCGGCCTTTTGTTTACGCGGCTGCTACCGCTCACGGGCTCACTGCCACTTGAACACCTGCGTCAGCGCCGGGACCATGATGATGACGAACAGCACCGGCAGGAAGAACACGATCATCGGCACCGTAAGCTTGGGCGGCAGCGAGGCCGCCTTCTTTTCCGCCATGTTCATGCGCTGGTCGCGGCTCTCCTGCGCCAGCGTCCGCAGGGCTGTACCCACCGGCGTGCCGTAGCGCTCGGCCTGGATCAGCGCGGTCGAGACGGACTTCACGCTCTCGAGCCCGGTGCGCATCGTCAGGTTCTCATAGGCGATGCGCCGGTCGGTCAGATAGGAAAGCTCTGCCGTGCAGAGGGCGAATTCTTCCGCCAGCGCGACGGATTGTCCGCCGATTTCGGTCGACACCTTCCGGAAGGCATGCTCGATCGACATGCCGGCCTCGACGCAGATCAGCAGGAGGTCGAGCGCGTCTGGGAAGGCCTGTCGCATCGAGGCCTGTCGCTTGCTGATCTGGTTCGAGAGGAAGATCTCCGGCGCCTTGATGCCGAGATAGGCGGCGGCGATGATGACACCGATCTTCATCATCGGCGCCAGGCCGAAATCGTTCACGACGAAGATGTAGAAGGCCGCGAAGAGGAACAGCCCGATCGGGCTCGCCATCCGAAAGAACAGGAAGGCGACTTCCGCCTGGGGGCCGCGATAGCCGGCCATGGCGAGCTGCTTCTTGGCCGTTTCCGTTCCCAGCCAGTCGCCCAGTTTGAACTGCTCGACGATACGGCGCATATAGGCCTTCGGCTCCTGCCTCAGGCTGACCTTGTCGCTTTGCCGATTGAGCCTTTCGCGCTCGCGGGCCCTGATCCTGTCGCGTTCGGAAGCGACGTTCTTCATCCGCTTCTGCAGGCTCTGGCCTTCCGTCAGCGGGATCGCGATGGTGAGCACGGTGGCGGCGGCGGCCACGGCCACCAGCAGCGCCAGCATGAACTGGGGATTGGTGATCCGGTCGACGATGAGGGAAATCATGGTGGCCCCTCAGATCTCGAAATTGATCATCTTGCGCATCACCAGAACGCCGATCAGCATCCAGATGGCGCTGCCGATCATGGCGAACTTGCCGACCTGCGTCAGCCACAGCAGTTCGATGTATTTCGGGGTGGTCAGATAGACGAGGACACCGACGATGATCGGCAACGAGCCGATGATCGAGGCGGAAGCCTTGGCCTCCATCGACACGGCCTGGATCTTGTCGCGCATCTTGCGCCGGTCGCGCAGCACGCGCGACAGGTTGGCGAGCGTCTCGGCCAGATTGCCGCCGGTCTTCTGCTGGATGGCGATGACGATCCCGAAGAAATTCGCCTCGGCGCAGGGCATCCGCTCGTTGAGCTTGACCACGGCGTCGGACAGCGGAAGGCCCAGCGCCTGGCCCTCGATGATCTGCCTGAATTCGCCGCGGACGGGCTCGTTGGCTTCGCTGGCGATGATCCGCAGGCAGTCGTTGACAGGCAGGCCGGACTTGATGCCGCGGACGATGACGTCGAGCGCGTTCGGGAACTCGATCCCGAACTGCTTAAGCCGCTTGGTCTTGCAGCGCTTGAGAAACCAGACCGGCAGCCCGAAACCACCGATGAACAGGGCTGTCATCGCGAGAATCGCGTTGCCACTGAGGACAAACACCAACAGCGCCAGGGCAACTGCGGTCACCGCCGAGACGATGTAATATTTGCGGCGCGTCCAGCTCAGACCGGCCTGTGCGATCCGCGTTTCGAGAGAGACCTTGTTTCGCGCGCTCTCGCGATTCTCGATCTCCTTGAGACTTTGGGCGACCTGGCCGCGCTTGGCACGCGCCTGCTGCTCGCGATCGACGCCGCGAATGGCGACCGGCCCGGCAAGGTCCTGGCGCCGCTTCTGCGCGCGCTTTTCCCCGCTGAGGGCCGGGTAGAGCAGCGCATAGGCGACGCCGCCGACGGCGAGCATCGCCAGGAGCGCGACCGCGAGCGTGCTCATGTCCATCTCGGCCCCGCACGATCAGACATGGGCAGCGCCGTCCTGGTCGAGCTGGTCGATCGCGTTCGCCAGCCTTTGCTCCTCGCCATAATAGCGCGCCCGCTCCCAGAAGCGGGGGCGGCCGATGCCGGTGGAGCGGTGGCGGCCGAGCAGCTTGCCCTGGGCGTCCTCGCCCAAAATCTCGTAGGTCAGCAGATCCTGCGTGATGATGACCTCGCCTTCCATGCCCATCACCTCCGTGACGTGCGTGATCCGTCGCGAACCGTCGCGCAGGCGCTGCGCCTGGATGATCACGTCGACCGAGGAGCAGATCATCTCGCGCAGGGTCTTCGAGGGCAGCGAGAAGCCGCCCATCGTGATCATCGATTCGATACGGCTCAGGCATTCGCGCGGCGTGTTGGCGTGGAGCGTGCCCATCGAGCCGTCATGGCCCGTATTCATCGCTTGCAGCAGGTCGAAGGCCTCGGGCCCGCGCACCTCGCCGACGATGATGCGCTCGGGCCGCATGCGCAGGCAGTTCTTGACGAGGTCGCGCATCGTCACCGCGCCGGTGCCCTCGAGATTGGGCGGGCGCGTCTCGAGGCGCACGACATGCGGCTGCTGCAGTTGAAGTTCCGCCGCGTCCTCGCAGGTGATGACGCGCTCGTCCTCGTCGATATAGTTGGTCAGGCAGTTCAGCAGCGTCGTCTTGCCCGAGCCCGTGCCGCCGGAGATGACGATGTTGCAGCGGACGCGGCCGATGATCTTCAGGATCTCGGCGCCCGGCGGCGAAATCGCCCCGAACCTGACGAGCTGGTCGAGCGTCAGCTTGTCCTTCTTGAATTTGCGGATGGTGAGCGCGGGCCCGTCGATCGCCAGCGGCGGCGCGATCACGTTGACGCGCGAGCCGTCGGCGAGGCGCGCGTCGCAGATCGGCGAGCTTTCGTCGACGCGCCGGCCGACCTGGCTGACGATGCGCTGGCAGATATTCATCAGCTGCGCATTGTCGCGGAAGCGGATGTTGGTGAGGGTGATCTTGCCGCCGGTTTCGATGAAGGTGCGGCTGGCGCCGTTGACCATGATATCGGCGATGTCGTCGCGCGCGAGCAGGGGCTCCAGCGGCCCGTAGCCGAGCACGTCGTTGCAGATGTCCTCGAGCAGTTCTTCCTGCTCGGCGATGGAGAGCACGACGTTCTTCAGCGAGATGATCTCGTTGATGATGTCGCGGATTTCCTCGCGTGCCGATTCGGAGTCGAGCTTCGCCAGCTGCGACAGATCGATGGCCTCGATCAGCGCCCCGAAGATCATGCTCTTCATCTGGTAGTAGTCTTCGGAGCGCGCCGTTTCCGGCGCTGTCTTGCGCTCCTCGACGACGACGGTCGGCTCCGCGCGGCGCGCAGCCGCCGGCTGCGGAGCCGAATTCCGGGCTACCGGGTTCAGCGCCGGCGCGGTGCCGGCGGATCGCTTGCCGAACATCTCGATTACTCCGGCCGCGGTCGAGGCGCCGCGGGCCAGTGGGCGGGACGATGGGAACGGGGGCTCAAGCCGGTGCTCATGAGGCCTTGCGACGCTTCAGTTTCGAAACGAGCGGCTCGAACAGGCCGCGCTTGCCGCGCTTGGCCTCGCCCCGGCCGGTCAGCAGGCTGGCGATCTGCGTGAAGGCCTCGTTCGCCTTGCTGCCCGCCTGGACCTCCGCGATCATCTGGCCGTTATTGGCGGCGGTGCCGAAGAGCTGCGCGTCGAAGGGGATCGAGCAGGTGACCTCGACGCCGAGCGCCTTGGCGAACTCCGCCGCGCCGATCTCCGGCCGCTTCGGCATGCCGACCTGGTTCAGCACCAGGCGCGCATGCGCATCGTTGGGCCGGCCGGCGCGGACAAGGTCGAGCAGGTTCTTGGCGTTGCGCAGGGATGCCAGCTCCGGCTCGGCCACGATGAGGATCTCGTCGGCGCCCAGGAGGGTGCGCTTCGTCAACGCGGTCCATTGATGCGGCACATCGAGCACGATGCAGGGGATGCTGGCGCGCAGCAGCTCGAGCAACTGGTCCAGCGCGCCTTCGTCGAGGTCGATCGTGCGATCGAGCATTGCCGGCGCCGCCAGCAGCGCGAGATTGTAGCTGCAGCGCGACAGCAGGCGGTCGAGAAAGTTCGAGTCGAGCCGCTCGGGCGCGAACAGAGCCTCGGCGATCCCCTGAGGCGGGTCCTGGTTGAAGTTGAGCCCAGCCGTGCCGAAGGCGACGTCCAGATCGACGATCACGGTCGAGGCATCGAGATTGCGGGCGATCGCCCAGCTGACATTGTGCGCGATCGTCGAGGAGCCGACACCGCCCTTCGCGCCCATCACCGCGACGGTGCGGCCGAGATGGCGCGCCTCCGGCGTCGTATAAAGCTCGGAGAGGGTGCGCAGGATGTCGAGGGTATCGAGCGGCGCCACCAGATATTCGCTGACGCCGCGTCGCATCAGGTCGCGATAGAGCTGAACGTCGTTGACGTGCCCGATCACGACGACCTTGGTGCCGGGGTCGCAACTCTCAGAGAGGGATTCGAGGTGGCCGATCAGCGCGGCCGGCTCCGAAACGGTCTCCAGCACGATGATGTTGGGCGTCGGAGCGGCGCGGAACGCCTCCACCGCTGCGGCAGGGCCGCCCATCTGGATGCGCGCATGCGCCTTGTCCATGCGCCGGTCGGCGACAGCCGCCTGCATCGCGGCCGCGACCGGGGCGGTTTCGCAGAATGCCTGCAGGGTGATCCGCGGCAGCGGGGCGATGACGCCTTCGCTCGAAGGGGCCCCGGCGTCTGCGGCGCCCGTCTCCGACACGCTCATGTCCCCCCTCCGACGGACGAGTTGATCTGCGGGGTTGTCGCGCGATATTGCGTCGAAGGATCCTGCCCCTGGCGGATCTTGGCGATGGCGTTCATGCGCTTGACGATGTCCGGCCGCCCTTCTTCGCGCGGGCGCACGAGATCGATCGGATCGGCGACCTGGGCGGCTAGCGTCGCCTGTTGGGAGCAGCCGAAGTTCCAGTACTGCTCGTTCGACGCGGAGAACTTGAAATCCGAGCTGCCGAGATCCTGTGGCCACTGCCCGCATTCATGCGGCAGCTGCGCCTGGAGCGAGGCGAAGGTCAGCCGGATCGGCGAAGCGAGCAGCGGATCCTGCACCGGATAGGTCCGGACCGACAGAAGGGCCGGCGAGACGCCTCCCTGGGCCAGCGCCGCGCGAATGCCGCCGAGGGTATCGTGGGTCGCGAGTTCACGCCGCGCTCCGGTCGGAACTTCCGCGACGAGTCCGCCACGGCCGCTGCGGCGAAATTCCTGGGCGAAGGCGATGACATCGCCCCTCTGCCGCGGGTCGAGCGCCTTGCCGGAGCGCCCGACGAAGACGTCGAGCGAGCGCGGCGCGTCGCGCAGGACGATCGGATGCCTTTCGCGCACGTCGATCGGGGCGGAGGCAACGGGCTCCGGGCCCTTGCTGGCGCAGCCGGCGGCCAGCAGGCCGGTGGCCGCCGCCATGAGGGCGAGTCGCCATGGCAGCGGGAAATGCGATCGGGCCGGTGCCGTCTTCATCGCTTGATCCTTCATGCGATCTCCCCCGCCTCAATCCGCGATGAAGCCGACGCGGCCCTTATAGGCCTGGGGAACCGGACCGCTGCCGCTGCCGTAGATCTTGTTGAGGCGGCCGAGCAGGATCGCCTGCGAATCATGCGATTCGACGAATCCGTCATCCGGGCGTTGCACCTGGCTCGGCGCCATCGGCTTGGCGATGTAGGGGGTCGCGGTGATCATCAATTCGGTTTCCTCGCGCTGATAGTCGCGCGAGCGGAACAGCGTGCCGATGATCGGCAGGTTCATCAGCCCGGGCAGGCCGTTGAGCGAGCTCTTCGAGACACGCTGGATCAGCCCCGCAGTTGCCAGCGTGCCGCCCGAGGGCAGTTCGACCGTCGTATCGGATTTGCGCACCCGGAAGGCGGGTGTGTTGAGGCCGGCCTGTGAGTTGTCGCTGAGGCGGAACTGGTTCTCGAAATCGAGTTCCGTCACCTCGGTCGCGATGCGCATGCTGATCTTGGCGTCGGACAGAACGATCGGGGTGAAATTCAGCGTCACGCCGATGGGCTTGTATTCGAGCTGGACCTGGCACGTCTGGCGCCCGAACGTGTCATAGGAGCAGGTCTGCCCCTTCGGAACCGGAATCTCGCCGCCTGCGGTGAACTTCGCCGTTTCGCCCGAGATCGCCGTCACGGTCGGCTCGGCGAGGACGCGCGCCAGGCCCGCCCGCTCGAGCGCGCGCAGCGTGAAGTTCTGGGAGTTGCCGATGCCGGCGCCGATCGCGGTGGCGGACAGGGCCTGCGGCTGCAGGGGCAGCGGATTGTCGATCGAGGGGGTGATCGAGAACTTGCCGAGCTTCCATTCGCCGGTCGAGTTGATGCCGAGCTGCTTGATCGCCTTGCGCTGAACCTCGGAGATGACGACCTTCACCATCACCTGGTCGCGGTCCCTGATCGTCAGGGAGTTGATCACCGAGCCCTTGGCGCTGGTCTTGTCGGAGACGCCGACGAAGGCATTGGCGATATCGACGGCCTGGGTCGCTTCCGAGGCGTTCGGCACGGTGCCGATCAGCAGGATCGACTCGCCCGCCGGCTTGATCTCGATCTGGGAGTTCGGCAGCGCCGTGCGCAGCGTCTGGCGCAGGACGTTCAGATCGCGCCCGACATTGATTTCGAGCGCGGTGATCTGGCGGCCTTCGGCGTCCATCACGAACATCGAGGTCGCGCCGTCGGCGATGCCGATGATGAAGAGCTTGCGCGCCGTGCGGACGACCGCGTTGGCGACCTTCGGGTTCGCGACGAAGACCTCCTTGGCGTCACGCGGCAGTTCGACCACCAGCGAACGCCCGATCGAAAGGTCGAGCTTGCGCGATATCGCATAGTCGCTGGTGCCGACGTTGAGCACCGGCGCAGGGCCGGCGGATTGCGCTTGGGCGGGGAGCGGGAGCAGCGGAAGGAGCGCCGCCGCTGCGAGGAGGATGCCGGATCTGCTCATGGCTTCACATTCTTGGTGGTGACGCCGTACCGCACGAGGGTCATGCCGTTTTCGACCGTGTTCTCCGGCGCGCTGACCTCGCCGCTATCCTTGAGGCTGCGGAGCGCGAGCGAGAGGGCGCCGGCCTTCTGCCCCTGCACCAGGACGGGGATCTGGGCGGCAGCGATCTCGAGCGTGGCGGTTTCCCCGATCACGACCTTCTCGCCGTTCCGTTCCTGGATGTTCTGACCGATGGCCAGCACACGGATGTTTCGCAGCAAGGTATCGCTGGCATAGGAATCGGCGCCGCCATTGCTGGCTTCGGTGCGGACCGTGCTGATGACGTCGACCCGGTCGTTGGGGAGGATGAAGCCGCCCGCCGTATTCGCGCCGCGGCTGTCGGTGCTGATGGCGACAGCGCGCATGCCGGATGGCAGGACGGCGGAGAGAAAGCCGGTGCCGTCGGTCTTGATGAGCTTCTCGCGGCGGATCGGCTCGGCGGCCAGGATCGCATAGCGCGCCACCTGCCCGATGATCTCTTTTTCAGCGTCGGGGGCTTCGTCCTTGCGCACGATGCCCGAAGGAACTCCCGCTAGAGGCCAGTCGATCCAGCGCAGATCGCCCGCGGAAACGGTGTTGCCCAGCGGGATGTCGGAAGCGGCGACCAGTACCGGAACGGTCGGCGCAGCTTCGACCTTGGCGACCGCAGGAGGAACCTCGGAAGGGCGCTGCACAAGCAGAGCGGCTCCCAGGCCTGCGGCCAGGGCGACCGCCAGAATGATGATGCGTGCTGGACTCATCGACGCCCGATCCTCAGCCGATCGCATTCGGCTCTTGCTCGGGATCGTCGGTCCGAAACGTCAACTTATGGTTAATCGGTCGTGTATTTTTTGAAAGGGAGCCGGGGTCGCCTTGGCTACAGAGCCATCGCCGCGCGCCAGATGGCCGTCTCCGGCAGGATCAAGAGCGCTGCCATCGCCAGTGCGATCCCGTACGGCACGCCGGTCGTCGCACCGTGCAGGCGCCGGGCCCATTCCCAATCTTTCGCGACCTGTGGCAGCGGATACTCCCGCAGCCGGATGATGGCGACCGTCAGCAGCCCGCCGATCGCGCCCGAGATCATGAGATAGGCCGAGAGCTGATCGAAGCCGAACCACAGGGCGGTTGCGGCGGCCAGCTTTGCGTCCCCGCCGCCGATCCATCCGGCGGCGAAGAAGCCGAAGGTGACCGCGAGCACGAGGGCGCCCGCCGCGACATGCCATGCCAGTTCGACTGCCGAAAGGCCGATCACGGCCGCACAAAGCCCGAATGTCGCGATCAGGATCAGGCAGAGCCTGTTCGAAATGGTCATCCAGACGAGATCGCTCGACGCCGCGAACGCCATGATGGCCGGAAAGATACCGAGAAAGATGATTTGCGAGAGCACCGACATGGCTTCACCCGACCCAGGCTCGAACGGCCTAACCAAAACGAAACGGGGCGCTCGGATGATCCGGGCGCCCCGCCGCTAGCTGCCGAGAGGCAGCTAGATCACTTGCCCTTGAGCTGGGTCGAGATGTCCGTGAACTGCGCCTGCAGCTTGCCGCCGAGGGCGGTCATGCCGCCGATCGCGGCAACGGCGACCAGGGCGGCGATCAGGCCGTACTCGATGGCGGTGGCGCCGGACTCGTTCTTGATGAAGCGGGCGAAAAGATTGGTCATGATGAAACTCCTTGCCACGGTTTGACGGCTGCCTTCGCTCTGGATCGGCTTCGGTCAGCGACAGGAACGAACTTAGCGAGCGCCTCTTGCTGAACCGTTAAACGATGAGAAGAATTCGCGGAATCTCGAAGCGCTTTCGTCTGTGGTTAACGCGGGATTGATATGTATTTATCCGATATAATTCCTCGATATCTAGTAAATACTGCGAATTGATTGGTTAAAATTGCAGGAATAGTTTCGGAGAATTTCAGAGAACCGGCAGCGATCAGGCGAGTTGGTCAATCATAGCCCTGATGTCTTCCGTTACGAGATCATCCGCCGGGTCCTTTCAGGTCCTGAGTCCGGGCCGGTTTAGCGTTTGATTCATCATTTTGCGCTTGGATCGCCGGGTCACAAGCTTCGAGGCGCCGCCATGGACACTGTCCGGACCGCAGAAGGGTCCCGTCCAGCCAGATCCTACCTGTCTGCCGCCATCGTTTCCGTGCTGCTCGCGGCTGGTCCGGCTGTCGCCGCGCCGCTCGAGAGCGTCGTCGTGCTTGTGGATCATGCCAAGGTCATCCGCCTGCCGGCGCAGGCACAGACCGTCGTGGTCGGCAACCCGGCTATCGCCGATGTGACGGTGCAGCGCAACGGCGTGATGATCGTGACGGGCAAGAGCTACGGCGTGACCAACTTGATCGCGCTCGACGCCACCGGAACCCTTCTGGCGGAATCGCTCGTGCGCGTGAGTCCCGACGGCGATGCGGTGCTGACCGTCCAGCGGGGCATGGAACGCGAAAGCTATTCCTGCACGCCCCAGTGCCAGCCTTCGGTCCAGCTCGGCGACTCGCAGAAATATTTCAGCGAGGCCGGGGCGCAGGCCTCCAGCCGCAATGCCATGGCCAGCGGGGCAGCGCCTCGCTAGGTCGCGCTTCGACGGCGCGGCTGACCGAATGGCTCGGCCGCACCCGCCGGGGCGGGCGCATGGTGAAGATCGGGTTCACGCCGGGTCGCGACCGCTGCTGGATAGGCATAACCGATCGGAAATTCTTTTCCCGTAGATGTTTCTTGCGCGGCGCAAAGGCGCTGCCCTCGAACAGATTGCGGATCCGATGGGCCTCTCTTCTCATCCCGATGGCGGCGCTCATCCGCCCCGTGCTCCCAAGGCCGGCTTGCTTCGGCGCTTTCGACGGTCCGAGCGAGGTGTCGCCGCCGTCGAATTCGGCCTGGTCGCCGTGCCGTTCTTTGCGTTGATGTTCGCGATCTTCGAGACCGCCCTGATGTTCTGGGCGAACGAGATCCTCGAGGAGTCGCTGTCCCAGGCTTCGCGGCGCCTCCTGACAGGAGAGGCCGTCAGCCGTTATACCTCCAACAATCCGGCCGCCAATGCGCAGGCCTTTCGTGACGACATCTGCGCGCTCGCGCCGACGGGACTGATCGACTGCTCCAAGCTCTATGTCGATGTGAAGCTTTATTCGAGTTTCGCCAATGCCAGCGCCGGCACCGGGGCGGTGACAGCGGGCGGCGCGCTGAACACCAATGGCTTTACCTATAACCAGCCACAGCCCGGCCAGATCATCGTGGCGCGCGCGGTGCTCGACTATCAGCTGTTCCTGACATCCTGGGCTTCGGCGGCGCTCGCCAATATCGGGCCCGGGCGCACGGCGCTGATCGCGACGACCACGTTCCGAGCGGAACCATTCGTCGGCTCGTGAGGAGGGGCTCCATCATGCTGTCCACCAGGCTGAAACAGCACCTCCTTGCGTTCCGGGAGGACCGCAAGGGCGTGGCGCTTGTCGAGTTTGCCGTCGCCCTTCCCGTCATGCTCGTCGCCTATCTCGGAACCGTCGACGTTACGCAGATGGTGATGGCCAGCCGCAAGGTCACGCAGCTGACATCGGCCCTCGCCGACCTCACGGCCCGCGCGCAGATCGTTGCGCCCGCCGACGTCAACAACATCTTCGACGCGGCCCAGATGATCCTGGCGCCCTTCTCCTCGACACCGGCGAAGATGGTGATCTCCAATGTCATCATCGACTCGACCGGCACGGCGCGGGTCTGCTGGAGCAGCCAGCGCAACAGCGCCGCGCTTGCACGCGGTACGACGGTCACGCTCCCGACGGCCCTTCGGGTGCCGAACACATCGGTTATCATGGCCCGGGCGAGCTATGATTACACCCCGATCACTGGTTACGTGATCACGGGAGCTGTGACGCTCGGAAACGATCCGATCTATACGCGCCCACGTGGTGCCCAGGCCGCCGGCTCCGCAAGCATCGAGCAGGTGATCCGCACCGACGCCAACCCCTGTCCGAGCTTCAGCTGACGCCTTCCGCGCCCGAGCGCTGCGGCCGGTCTCAGCCCCGCAGGACCATACGGCCGGTCTGGACCTCGTAGCCCGTCAGCTTGCCGAGGAACGAGTTCCCAAGCAGGCTGATCGACAGGGCGCCTGGCGGCAGCACCACCGCATCCACGTTCCTGACGACGATCTCTCCGAGGCGGATCTCTTTCAGCACCGCACGGAAGCCGCTCACGCTGCCATTGGCCGTGCTCAGCATCATCCGGCGCGGGTTGCTGCCGGCGGTGATGCCGAGGGCTCGCGCATCCTCGGCCGTCAGGGCCACGAGGCTGGCGCCGCTGTCGACCATCATCCGGACGCGAAAGTTGTCGATCGTCGGGTGGACGAGGTAATGCCCGCGATAATCGGCGGCAACCGCGAGGGTGGCGGGCTTGCGTGGGCCGGGCGCTTGGGTGGCGCGCGTCGCGGTGGCGGCCTGCGCCGGTTCCGCCACGACCTTCGGCGCAAGCCATTGCGTGTAGGCCAGTGCGGTGAGAGCGGCTGCGCCGGCGCAGCCCAAGGCCCAGCTCGTGGCATTCGACATGGCGGGACGCTCCTTGCAGAGCATCAGCATCCGGCATGCTGCCCTGACGAAGCGTGAACAGGGCTCGGCGGATTGTGTCGAAAGCGGCTTTGGCCGGGACGTGATCGCGCGAAGATGAATCGCAGGTTGCCGTTACGGGCGTGGCGGCTCCGTTGGCGCGTTCTGCCCGCCTGCTTGAGACCGAGCGATCATTCCGCAATGCCGGCGGCAAGGGTGCGCACGCCGGCGACGAAGGCCGCTTCGGGCGACGTCACCGTGGCGGTGATTCCAGCCGCGGCGAGCGCCTCGCCATAGCTTTCGGCCAGCGCGCCATCGGCAACCAGGTAAACCTCATCGGTCCGGCCGAACAGGGCCTGGGCGCCGGCTATCTCCTGGCCGACGAGCAGGGCCGAGAGGAAGGGGCCGACCTCGCCTCCAGCCATGCGGCCGGCCAGCACCTCGGTGCGAGCCGAGAACGCGGTGTTCAGCAGACCTCCCGGCCTTTCGGCCGCAGCCCGCCCGCGTGCCGCGCCGCTGGCGGCATCGTCGCCCTCCGGCGCCTGGGCCAGACGCGCCAGGATCGAGTCGTTGCGCAGCAGTCCGTAAACCTCGCCGGTCATGAAACTGGCGAACCGCATGACGCGCCCGCCGCGGATCTCGGCCCATTTGGAATGCGTGCCCGGAAGGCAGGCCAGGCCGTCCTCGACGCCGAGACCGAAGAGCAGCGTTTCCTCGCCGCGCATCACGTCGAAGGCACCCTCGTCACAGCACAGGCCGGGCAGGATGGTCGCGGCGGTGTTCTCCGCGAGGTTTACCGTGATCGCGGCAGCGGCAACCGCTTCGGCCGAGGCGGGGCAGGCGACATAGGCGGCCTCGACCCAGCCATTCCGGCTGCCGACCATCCCGGCAAGCACGATCGCCGCATCGGGAGCGGCACGCTGGAAGTCGCCGGCCAGCGCCTCGAAGGCTTCAGGATAGCCGCCGGCTGGCACCGCCTGGATGCCCTGATCGGCCACGCGCCGCTCCAGCACCTCACCGGTCGGGGAGATCAGGAAGGCGCGCGCTCGGGTGGTTCCCCAGTCGAGCGCGATCAAAGGTTTCGGCATGGCAGGCTCCGGCAGCGGTCGCACTGTTCCCATAGCGACACGTCCGGTCAAGGAGGCGGCGAGGCGCAAGGCTTGTCTCGCAGGACGACCCGGCCGAAGCTGCCGCCGCACCGATTCCCTGGACGCGCCATGCTCGAACTCGAAGCTGACGGCCTCAAGGCCAGCATCCTGCCGGCGGTTGGCGGTATCGTCGCACGGCTGGACTGGCGGGGGCCGGACGGGCGCATCCACCCCGTTCTCAGGCCGCCCGGCGCGCAGGCTCCCTCGACGGCGGAACCCAGTCACTGCGGGACCTGGGCGATGCTGCCCTTCGCCAACCGCGCCTTCGGCGGGCTGGTCGATGACGGCACGCAGCGATTCTCCGTCCCGGTCAACGATCCCGGCGGCGCCATCCACGGCTTCGGCTGGCAGTCGCCCTGGGAGGTTCTGCGGGAGGACCGCAGCCATACTGTGATCGAGCATCGCCGCGCCGAGGGGCCGGACCCCTATCGCTACCGCGCGCGCCAGGAGATCACGCTGGAAACGGGCGGTATGACCATCGGCTTTTCAGTCACCAACGCGGCTGACCGGGCACTACCCTTCGGGATCGGCCATCACCCATGGTTTCCCTGTGCTGCCGATACCCGGTTGCAGATGCGGGCGGCCGGAGCGCTCACCTTCGCCGGTGCCTTCCGCGCGACCGGCCGGCAGGACCTTGCCGATGGCGGACCCTATGCGGATGGAGCCCTGTTCCGCAGCGATGCGGTCACCGCCTGGAGCTTCCTCGGCTGGGACGGGCAAGCGCGCATCGAGACACCTTCGACCGGGCTCGCCATCGACATCACGGCGAGTGCCAATCTCCATTGCCCGGTCGTATGGGCACCGGCCGGCGCGGATTTTCTCTGCGTCGAGCCGCAGAGCCATGCGATCGGCGCGCCGAGCGAGCCGGCCGCCCGGGCAGCCACACCGTTGACGAGGCTGGAGCCGGGCGAGACGCTCGCAGGCTGGATGAGGATCGCGCCTTCCGCGCTGTGACCCGCCGTGCGGCCTCAGCGCCAGCCCGACCCGTAGCCGTACCCGGCCGGGTAATAGGGCTGGTAGCCATAGGCGCCCGCCGGCAGGGCCGGGCGAAGCATGATCTGGCCGCGCGCCGCTTCCCAGCCCGCCCCGCGCTGCTGCTGGGCGGCGCCAAGCGCGTGATGCCGCTGCGTCTTGGCTTTGGCGAGCTTGGCTTTGCTGACCTTCGCAACGCCCAGCCGAGGCTCGCCGCGGGTCGCGACCGCCACCGTCGCCTTGCTCCGGAGCTTGGCGAGCTTCGCCTTGCCGGCAGGGGTTGCCTTGGCGAAGCGCGAATGGTTGTCCGGCGCGGAGCCGTTGAGCGCGATCCGGGTCTGGGCGGCGCCATGCTTCTTCACCAGCGCGAAGAGCTTGGCGGCATTGGCCGGGTGCAGGCGGATGCAGCCATGTGAGGCGGGGCGCCCGAGTGCGCCGACCGCGCCGGTGCCATGGATCGCATAGCCACCCCGGAAGAACACGGCATGGGGCATGGCCCCGCCATATTTGCGCGAATACCAGTTCTTCTCCAGCCGTGTCGGCCGGTAGACGCCGTTCGGCGAGCGGAAGCCCTGGCGTCCTGATGAGATCGCCCAGTTGTAGACTTCGCCGTCGCTGGTGGTGACGCTCATCCGCTGCGCGGCGATGTCCACCTTCACATCGACGCCGGCCTTCGCCGCCGTGATGGCGCCGAAGGAAAGGAACAGGACGGCCAGAAGGCCCAGGACACGACGCATCGCCCGCAACTCCGAAATGACGCAACTGTTTTGGGGCTTGATCGTGGCTCTGGCGGCCGGCGCCCTGACTCTAGGAAAGCCCGGCGGCGGCGGCCTGTAAAGCGGCGAAGCGGATCGTGGTTTCCGCTCCTCAGATCATCGGCAGCGAAGACGGCTTGCGTCCGCGCGGAAAGGCGGCGTCAATCCGGGCGATATCGGCCTCCGTCAGCGACACTGTCAGCGCCCCGGCATTGTCCTCGACATGGGTCAGGCTCGCCGCTTTCGGGATCGCGAAGACAGCCGGATCGCGCGTCAGGAAGGCGAGTGCGACCTGCCGTGGTGTCGCGCCATGGGCGCTCGCGATCTCGGCGAGGACCCGCCCCTGCGCGCTTCCGGGCTCCGGAAAATCATGATGGCCGAAGGGGCTGTAGGCCGTCACGGCGACGCCGTGCCGCTGGCACCACGGGATGACGGCGTGCTCGATCGCGCGTTCGCGCAGATGGTAGAGGACCTGGTTGCAGGCGATTTTCCCGTCGCCGGCGACCTCGAGCGCCTCGTCGAGATCGTCCTCGTCGAAATTGCTGACGCCCCAGGACAGGATCTTGCCCTCCTGCTTCAGCGCCTCGAAGGCGGCGAAGGTCTCTTCCAGCGGATGCGGCCCGCGCCAATGCAGCAGGTATCCATCCAGCCGGTCGGTCTTCAGATGCTTCAGCGTGCGTTCGCAGGCCGCGCGTATGCCGGCACGGGAGGCATTGTGCGGCAGCACCTTGGACACGAGGAAGACCGCGTCGCGGCGCCCGGCGATCGCCTCTCCGATGATCGCCTCGGAGGCGCCATCGCCATACATCTCCGCCGTGTCGATATGGGTCAGGCCGAGATCGACCCCGTGGCGCAGCGCGGCGATGGCCTCGGCCTTGTCCCCTCGCTCGATGTACCAGCTGCCCTGGCCGATGGCGGGGACGCGCTTGCGGGTCCAGATCGTCATGCGGCGTCCTCCGTGACGTTGCATTCGGCCGGCAGCTGCGGCCTGTACTCGGTTCAGGTCGGCGGCGTGCCGTTGGCGGAAAGCACCTCGCCTGCCAGATAGAGCGAGCCGCAGATCAGGATGCGCGGTGGCGCGGGCCAGCTCAGGCTCGCAATGGTCCGCAGCGCCTGTTCGACCGATCCCGAAACCTCCGCCGTGAGCCCCGCCTCTCTGGCGGCCTCGGCGACCTCCCCGGCCGGCCGGGCCGCAAGCGAATTCTGGATCGGCACGGCATAAAGCATCTGCGCCAGGCCCTTGAAATGGCGCAGCGTGGCCCCGGCGTCCTTGGTCGAAAGCAGT
Organism: Allobosea sp. TND4EK4; assembly: GCF_900156025.1. Lineage (GTDB taxonomy): Bacteria > Pseudomonadota > Alphaproteobacteria > Rhizobiales > Beijerinckiaceae > Allobosea. The sequence goes on along the minus strand of NZ_FTMO01000007.1, from coordinate 138,972 downwards.
CCCGCGATCATCACCAGAGGCGCGGGGTTGCGGTCGGCAAGGTCGGCCATGGCCTGCGCCAGCACGCGCCCGCCATCGGGATTATGCCCCCCGTCGAGCCAGAGCTCGGCCCGCTCGGGGATGAGGCCGACGAGTTGCCCGCGTGCCAGCCGCTGCAGCCGCGCCGGCCAGTCGGCGTTGCGCATGCCCGCTTCGAACGCCTGTGCCGGAAGGCCGCCATAGCCGGCGGCCCTCAGCGCCGCGATCGCGGTGCCGGCATTGATGTGCTGGTGCCGGCCGGAGAGGCGCGGCAGCGGCAGGTCGAGCAAACCGTCCAGGTCCTCATAGACCAATCGGCCCCCGGCCTCGTGGACGTTGAAATCCTGTGCCCCGACCAGGATCTTGGAGGCGCCGGCCCGCTCGGCGGCGGCTTCCAGCACGGCGGTCGGCTCCGGCTCCTGCGGCGCGATCACGGCAGGCGCACCGCGCTTGAAGATGCCGGCCTTCTCGCCCGCGATCTTGGTCACGGTGTCGCCGAGATATTCCGAATGGTCGAGCGAGACGGGCGTGACCACCGTGCAGGCCGGGTGCGCGACGATGTTGGTCGCGTCGTAGCGCCCGCCAAGTCCGACTTCGAGCAGCAGCACATCGGCCTTGTTCTCGGCAAACAGCAGCATGGCAGCCGCCGTTGTCATCTCGAAGAAGGTGATCGGATCGCCGGCATTGGCGGCCTCGCAGCGCTCCAGCGCCGCGACGAGCTTCTCTTCCTCGACGAAGCGCCCGCCGCCGGGTGCCCCCAGGCGGATGCGCTCATGGAAGCGCACCAGATGCGGGGAGATATAGACATGCACCGAAAGCCCGGCCGCCTCCAGGATCGCCCGCATGAAGGCGATGGTGGAGCCCTTGCCGTTGGTCCCGGCGACATGGATCACCGGGGGCAGACGCGTCTGCGGATCGCCCAGCCGCTCGAGCAGCGTCAGGATGCGGCCGAGCGAAAGATCGATCAGCTTGGGGTGCAGCGCCATGAAGCGCGCGAGCAGCGTGTCGGACGAGCCCATGCGCGCCTCCGGGACCGGTCGATCAGACCGTCTCAGTGACGGGCTGCGGCGGGGCGGCGGGAGCCGTGACCTCGGCTGGCAGGGCCGGCTGCTTCGTCAGCAGGCGGCCGAGGCGCGCCAGCGTTTCCGGGATGTCGCGGCGATGCACGACCATGTCGACCATGCCGTGATCCTTGAGGTACTCCGCCCGCTGGAAGCCGTCGGGCAGCTTCTCGCGGATCGTCTGCTCGATCACGCGCGGGCCGGCGAAGCCGATCAGCGCGCCGGGCTCGGCGATATGGATGTCGCCCAGCATGGCGTAGGAGGCGGTGACGCCGCCGGTCGTCGGATTGGTCAGGACCACGAAATAGGGCAGGCCGGCTGCTCGCAGGCGCCGCACGGCGACAGTGGTGCGCGGCAGCTGCATCAGCGAGAGGATGCCCTCCTGCATGCGGGCACCGCCCGAGGCGGCGAAGACGACATAGGGCGTCTTCTTTTCCAACGCGGTCTCGGCACCCTTGATGAAGGCCTCACCGGCCGCCATGCCGAGCGAGCCGCCCATGAAGTGGAAATCCTGCGCGGCGACGGTCATGGCGAGGCCCTTGACCCGGCCATAGCCGACCTTGAAGGCGTCCTGCGCGCCGGTCTTGGCGCGGGCGTCCTTCAGCCGGTCGAGATAGCGCTTCTCGTCGCGGAACTTCAGCGGATCGACCGGCGCCTCGGGCAGCGCGACATCCACCCATTTGCCCTCGTCGAAGGTCAGGCGCAGCCGCTCCGGCGCGGTGACGCGCATATGGTGCTCGGAGCCGGGGATGACATAGGCATTGGCCTCGACGTCCTTGTGGAAGACCATCTGCCCGGAATCCGGGCACTTGATCCAGAGATTCTCCGGGCTCTCGCGCTTGAACAGCGTCTTGATGCGCGGGCGGACGACTTCGGAAATCCAGTTCATCGGGTCTGATGTCCCTGACGGTTGCGGCGCCGTTCGGCGCCGTCATGCAGGAGATGGGCCGTGCCGCCGCCTTTAGCCAGGCGGCGCGGTCCCGTGGGAAGCTTCAGGCGGCCTTGCGGCCCTGGCGAACGCCGCCCGCCAGTTCCTCGACCAGCGAGGTGACAGCCGAAACGGTCTTTTCCGTGGCCTTGCCCTCGGCATCGAGCGAAAGCCGCACGCGCTCGACCAGCGCCGAGCCGACGACGACGCCGTCCGCGCTCTTGGCGATGGTCGCGGCGTCGGCCGCCGTCTTGACGCCGAAGCCGACCGCGACCGGCAGTTCGGTGTGGCGCTTGATCCGGGTCACGGCCTCGCCGACCGCGCCGTAATCGGCGATGGCGCCGCCGGTCACGCCGGTGACCGAGACGTAATAGACGAAGCCGGAGGTGTTCTGCAGCACCTTGGGCAGGCGCTTGTCATCGGTGGTCGGCGTCGCCAGCCGGATGAAGCTGATGCCGGCTTCCAGCGCCGGGATGCAGAGTTCGGCATCCTCTTCCGGCGGCAGGTCGACGACGATGAGACCGTCCACCCCGCAGCGGCGCGCATCCTTCAGGAAGCGTTCGACGCCATAGACATAGATCGGGTTGTAGTAGCCCATCAGCACGATCGGCGTGTCGTGGCCGGCCTTGCGGAAGTCATCGACCATGGCGAGCGTCTTCTTCAGCGTCTGGCCGGCCTTCAACGCCCGCTGACCGGCGAGCTGCACCGGGATGCCGTCCGCCATCGGATCGGTGAAGGGCACGCCGAGCTCGATCAGGTCGGCGCCGGCGCCGGGCAGGGCGGCGAGGATCGCGCTCGATGTCGCCAGATCGGGATCGCCCGCCGTGACGAAGGTCACCAGCGCGGCGCGGCCCTCGCGGGCACAGGCCTCGAAGCGGCTGCGGATGCGGCTCTGGCCGGTCTCGGTGGTGTGGTCTGTCATGCGCCTGCGGTTAGCATGGCGCGCGCGAACTTGCGAGAGGCTAGCTGGCGCGGCACTGGTCGGCGCCTGGCGTGCGCGGGAGCGGCTTGCGATGTGCCGCCGCCTGCGCCACATCGCCAGGCGATGCGCGCTTTCGACACGCCCCTTCCGATCGATGCCGTGCTCGGCGAGCTGGCGGCGAGCCTGCGCGCCCGGCCGAACGCCGTCCTGGTTGCTCCGCCCGGCGCAGGCAAGACGACGCGCGTGCCTCTGGCTCTGCTGGACGAGCCTTGGGTTCAAGCCGGCAAGCTGATCGTGCTGGAGCCGCGCCGGCTCGCGGCGCGCGGCGCGGCCGCCCGGATGGCGCAGACGCTCGGTGAACGCGTTGGAGAGACGGTCGGCCTGCGCGTGCGGCTCGGCTCGAAGATCGGGCCGCGGACGCGCATCGAGGTCGTGACCGAGGGCGTCTTCGCGAGGATGATCCTCGACGATCCTTCGCTCGAAGGCGTCGCGGCCGTGCTCTTCGACGAGTTCCATGAGCGCTCGCTCGATGCCGATTTCGGGCTCGCGCTGGCTCTCGACGCGCAGGGCGGCCTGCGCGAGGATCTGCGGATCCTCGTGATGTCGGCAACGCTGGACGGGGCGCGCATCGCCACGTTGCTCGGCGAGGCGCCGGTCATCCAGAGCGAAGGCCGCGCCTTCCCGATCGAGACGCGCCATCGCGGCCGCGACCCGCTGAAGCGGATCGAGGATCAGGTCGTCGAGACGATCCTGCTGGCGCTGAACGAACAGCCCGGCTCGCAGCTCGTCTTTCTGCCCGGACAGGGCGAGATCCGCCGCGTCGAGGAGCGTCTGCGCGAGAAACTGCGCGATCCGTCGGTCGAGATCGCCCCGCTCTATGGCGCGCTCGACCAGCGCGATCAGGACCGCGCCGTACTCCCGGCACCGGCCGGGCAACGCAAGGTCGTGCTCGCCTCCGCCATCGCCGAGACCTCGCTGACCATCGAGGGCGTGCGGGTGGTGATCGATTCGGGGCTGGCCCGCGTGCCCGTCTATGAGCCCGATATCGGCATCACCCGGCTGGAGACCCGCCGCGTCAGCCGTGCTGCCGCCGACCAGCGCCGTGGTCGCGCCGGCCGGACCGAACCGGGCATCTGCTACCGCCTGTGGGAGGAGGCTGCCACCGGCGCGCTGGAGGCCTTCGCCCGGCCGGAAATCCTCTCGGCCGATCTCGCGCCCCTGCTGCTCGACTGTGCGGTCTGGGGCGTCGCCGACCCGGCAAGCCTCGCCTTCCTCGACCCGCCGCCGGCGCCCGCCCTCAAGGAAGCGCGCTCTTTGCTCGCCGCCATCGGAGCCCTTGGCGAGGATGGTCGCATCACCCCGCAAGGCAGAGCGCTGCAGGCCCTGCCCCTGCCGCCACGGCTGGCGCGGATGGTCCTGGCCGCGGCCCGCTTCGGGCAAGCCGGAGTCGCGGCCGATCTTGCCGCCTTGCTCGTCGAGCGGGGGCTGGGCGGCGATGCCATCGATCTCGCCGAGCGGCTGGACCGTTTCGGGCGGGAGCGTGGCGGCCGGGCCGGTGACATGCGCCGCCTTGCCGAAGGCTGGGCCAGCACGGCCGGGCGGCGGGCGAAAGCTGAGCCGGGCGCCGCGGCAGGCGTGCCGTCCGTCGGTTTGTTGCTGGCCTGCGCCTATCCCGACCGCGTCGCCAAAGCCCGGACGCCGGGCTCCGGCCAGTACCTTCTCGCCAATGGCCGCGGCGCGGTGCTGGAGGCGGCGGAGCGTCTGGCGCGCGAGCCCTATATCGTCGTCGCCGAGATGACCGGCTCCGCCCAGCAGGCCCGGATCGTGGCGGCTGCCGCGATCGCCGAATCGGAGATCGCGGCACTCGTCGCGGCGGGTCTGGCGCCTTTCGCCATCTCCGAGCGTGAGGAGGCGAGCTTCGACCGGCAGGCGCGCGCGCTGCGCGTGCGCGCCGTGCGCCGTTACGGCGCGCTGTCCCTGGCCGAACGGCCTTTGCCCGTCTCGGCCACGCAGGAGAATGCCGACGCTCTGGCGAGGGGCATCGCCGCTCTTGGCATCGGGCTCCTTCCCTGGACGAAAGGTCAGGACCAGCTGCGCGAGCGCGTCGTCTTCCTGCGCAGGGCCGAGCCGGAGGCCGGCTGGCCCGACCTGACGGATGAAGGACTGGCCGCAGAGCCCGAATTGTGGCTGGCGCCGCATATCCCGGGCCGCGCCTCGCTGGCTGCGATTCAGCCGGGCGATCTCGATTCGGCGCTGGCCGCCCTTCTGCCCTGGGACATGAAGCGCAGGCTCGATGCCGAGGCTCCGACGCATTTCACCGCCCCGACCGGCTCCTCGCTGGCCGTGGATTACGCGGCCGAGGCCGGCCCGACCATCTCGATTCGTGTGCAGGAGCTCTATGGGTTGGCGACCCATCCCGCGCTGGCGGGTGGTCGCGTGCCGCTGGTGCTGGAGCTGCTCTCGCCGGGACACAAGCCCGTCCAGATCACCCGCGACCTGCCGGGCTTCTGGCGCGGTTCCTGGGCGGCGGTGAAATCCGAGATGAAGGGCCGCTACCCCCGCCACCTGTGGCCGGATGATCCGGCGGCGGCCGTGCCGACGACGCGGGCAAAGCCGCGGGGGACGTAGTTCGGAGGCGTCATTCTCGGGCGGAGCGCAGCGCAGAACCGAGAATCTCAGGATCATGGGCTCTGGTTTCCGTCATGCCCGGGTCAAGCCCGGGCATGACGGCTGGTCCCGCCGCAGCGTTCAATTCCCCATCCGCTCGCGCCATTGCCGCTCGCCGGCGAGGCAGCTCGCGGGCGTGCCGGCCTGCGCCTTCTGCACCATCGCTTCGGGAGGCGCCTCTGCGATCTCGCGCACCAGCTTGGTCCGCGTCGCATCGACGAACTGGTTCTTCTCGCGGATCGGGATGACGAAGGCGCCGATGCCCGTCACCACGCAGTCCTTGTAGTAGATGTCGAGATTCTCGATGTCGAAATAGCCGGCCTGCTTCAGCATCACCGGCAGCCCGTTGATGGCGATGCCCTTCGCGCCCGCCTCGTCGCGCGCGGCGGTGACCGGCCGCCCGTCATTGTTGGCGCCGTCGCCGGAGATGTCGATGACGCGCCTTGCAGCCGTGACGTTGGCCTCGTCCAGCAGCTTCACTCCGAGATCGATCGCGGCCGAAATCGAGGTGCGCCGGCCGCGCCGGGTCGGCGCCTCGCCCAGCTCCTCGGCGAAAGCGTTGGCTGCGGCGGGGCCGTCGATGATCTTCCAGGGTCGCACGATGTATTGAAAGCCGCCGCCCGCCCATTCGACATAGGTGACAGCGATCTTGCCGAGCGCGCCCTTGCCGATCGCATCCTGAAGTTCCTTCGAGCGGAAGGCCTCGATATAGCCGTTGCGCTGCAAGGCGAGCTCGTCGAGATCCATCGAATAGGAGATGTCGACGGCCAGGACCAGCGCGACATCGACCTCCTCGGGCGGCCCTGCCGTCTGGGCCAAAGCGGCGGGGGCGCTCCACAGCGCTGCAGCCGCCAGACATGAGAGACCGAACAGCCGCCGCCGCATCGCCACCTCCGCATCCCCTGCGGAAGCGAGTGTGCGCCGGCTCTGCAGCGTCGCCAAGCATCAAAAGCCGGCTTTGCATGCCTTCCCGGATCGCAATTGCGCGAGCACCCGGATGTCGGCCGCTCAGGCGGCGCGCCGGCTCTCGACGATGCGGATCGCAGCTGCCAGCACCTCGTCGATCCCGAGCGCCGAGGTGTCGAGCAGGATGGCATCCTCGGCCGCCTTGAGCGGGGCATCGCTGCGGCCGGAATCGCGGGCATCGCGCCTGCGGATATCCGCAAGGATGGCGTCCTGGGTCACGGCTTCGCCGCGCCCCGTCAGTTCCTTGTAGCGCCGCGCCGCGCGCACTTCCGGCGTTGCCGTGACGAAGAGCTTGGCGGTGGCGTCGGGGCAGATCACCGTGCCGATGTCGCGCCCGTCCAGCACCGCGCCGCCCGGCTGGGCGGCGAAGCGCCTCTGACGCTCGAGCAGCCCTGCCCTCACCGCCGGCATCGCGGCGACGACGGAGGCCGCCTCGCCGATCTCGCGCCCCCGCAGGCGCTCCTCCGGAAAGGCGTCCTGGTCGAAGCTGGCGACGATCCCGGTTGCGGCCTGCGCATCATCGATGTCGTGGCCCGCATCCAGCATCGCCCGCGCCACCATGCGGTAGAGCAGCCCCGTGTCGAGGCAGGGCAGGCCGTAATGCGCCGCGAGCCGGCGCGCGAGCGTGCCCTTGCCGGAGGCGGCCGGGCCGTCGACGGCGATGACGAGGGCGCCTCGCGCCGCGCCGCCGCTCATCCGATGCGGCCTCCGAGCCCGTTCATCAGTGCAACGAAGCTCGGGAAGCTGGTGGCGATCATGGCGCCGTCATCGACCACGACCGGATTCTGCGTCGCGAGCCCCATTACGAGGAAGCTCATCGCGATGCGATGGTCGAGATGTGTCGCGATCGGTCCACCGCCGCGGACCGGGCCCCCGCCCGATCCTTCCACGATCAGGTCGTCGCCATCGATCGCGCAGGTGACGCCGGCCGCGCGCAGGCCCGCCTCGACGGCTGCCAGGCGATCGGATTCCTTGACTCGCAGCTCCTGCAGGCCGCGCATCCGGGTCGTTCCGGTGGCGAAGGAGGCCGCCACCGCCAGCACCGGATATTCGTCGATCATCGAGGGCGCCCGCTCGGGCGGCACCGTCACCCCCTTGAGCCGGGAGCCGCGCACGCGCAAGTCTGCGACCGTCTCGCCGCCCTCGTTCGCCTCGCGCTCGATGGTGATGTCCGCGCCCATCTCGATCAGCGTGGTCAGCAGGCCCGACCGCAGCGGATTGGTCATCACGCTTTCGAGCAGGATGTCCGAACCCGGAACGATCGCGCCCGCGACCAGGGGAAATGCGGCCGAGGACGGATCGGCCGGTACCACGATCGGCGCTGCCACCAGTTCCGGCTGGCCCCTGAGCACGATCTTGCGGCCATGCGTGCCCTCCGGCGTCACCGTCACCTCGGCGCCGAAATGCGTCAGCATCTTCTCGGTGTGGTCGCGCGTCGCTTCCGCCTCGATCACCGTCGTCTCGCCCGGTGCGGCAAGGCCCGCGAGCAGCACCGCGGACTTGATCTGCGCGGAGGCGACCGGCGGGCGATAGACGATCGGCACGGCCTCCTTCGGCCCGCGCAGGGTGATCGGCACGCGGCCGCCTTCCTGCTGCGAGACGACCACCGTGCCCATCTGCTCCAGCGGATCGAGGATGCGCCGCATCGGCCGCTTGCGCAGCGAGGCGTCGCCATCGAAGGTGGTGGTGATCGGATGCGAGCCGCAGACGCCCATCATCAGGCGCGAACCGGTGCCGGCATTGCCGAAGTCCAGCACACCGGAAGGCTCGCGCAAGCCCCCGACGCCGACGCCCTGCACCCGCCAGGCGCCCGGCCCGTCATGATGCACGATCGCGCCGAGCTGCCGCGCGGCCTGCGCCGTGCGCATCACATCCTCGCCCTCCAGCAGTCCGGTGACCGTCGTCTCGCCGATGGCCAGCAGCCCGAAGATCATCGCCCGGTGCGAGATCGACTTGTCGCCGGGCACGCGCACGCGGCCGGTCAGGGGGCCACCGGCGCGCGCCGTGACGGGAATGGGATCGTGATCGTGGGACATCGGCCGTGCTGCGCTCTGGGAGGCTCGTCGATAAGGAAGGGGACCGGCGCTGCCGGAGCAAGGAGCCGGATCGCCACCCCGCGCCCCGCAGGACGCGCGGCGATCTAGCATGCCCGTGCGTGGCCTGCCAAATGGGCCTGAACCATGTCGCCCCTTGCGGTGTGCGCCGCGCCGTCGCAAATGAGGATTTGACAGCGCCGTCCGCCACGACTAACGGACGCGCCTGCTTTTCAGATACATGATGGTTGAAGGGTCCGACGCAGTGGCGAAACCGGAACTCGGAACGAAGCGCGTTTGCCCGGTCACGGGTCGCAAGTTCTATGATTTGAACAAAGACCCCGTGGTCTCGCCCTATACGGGCCAGTCCTATCCTCTCTCGATGTTCGAGCCGCAGGCCAAGGCCGCTGCCGTGGCCGCGCCCAAGGCGACTGAGGAAGAGGATGAGGTCGAGGTCGCCGATGAGGCCGTCGAGCTCGTCTCGCTTGAGGATGCGGATGCCGAGGCGACCGAGAAGGAAGCCGTCGTCACCAGCGAGGACGACATCGAGGTCGAGGACGAGATCGACGCCGAGGACGACGACACCTTCCTGGAAGAGGACGAGGAAGGTGACGATGACGTCTCCGACCTGATCGACGGCGAGATCGAGGGCGACGAGGACAACTGATCCTCGCCTTCCGAAAAAAAGATGACGGCGAGGCGACAATAGCCGCTTGTGTCTTCATCCCGGGCCGCCTATAGAGCGCTGCGTCGCCGAGAGGCGGCCCGGACTTCAACCGCCGAGGCGGTCGATACGGATCAACGATCGAATCCCAACCGATCGTTGCGCGTGGGGCCATAGCTCAGTTGGGAGAGCGCTTGAATGGCATTCAAGAGGTCGGCGGTTCGATTCCGCCTGGCTCCACCAAATTTCTCTTCCATGACACGGACTGCGGGTGTTCGGAGTGCTGCCGCTGAGCGGCGCCGACTGCCACCGCAGCAGCGCTCGCGGCACTGCTTCAGTGAGCCGCGCCAAAAAAGTCACGCCGCGCCACAGCCGATACCGGCGGCTGAAGGCTGCCTTTCGAGCAGGACTTCGCAGACAGGAAGCTGCAATGGCTAAACGCACGAAATCCAAGCCACTCGATACTGATTTTACGATGTTCGATGTCGTCTACGAGGACGGGTCGAGGACGTCGAATCGCAGGGTACCAACGTCGTTGCTCGGTGGGTTGGATGGTGACGAGCCGGCACGCGATGCCATCTCCGAGCAGGACCGGCTGATTTCGGAAAGGTCTGGCAAGCCGCCGCTCGCGATCGCCACGCTCCGTCGGTCGACCAAGTCCGCGTCGGAGCCTGCCAATGACGAGAAGAAGAAGCGGAACTCGAAATAACGCTTTCAGCCAGTGGATGAAGCGTAAGCGCCATGGCGGCTGTCTTCGCGGGCGCAAGGAGTTGACCAGCATCAATCCGTTCCGGCGGAAAGTCTCTAGCGTTGCATCGAGACAAGCCCACGGACGAGCTGGCGATGATCGATCATATCGGGATCCATCCTTCCTCCATGGAGACCTCGCGCAGGTTCTATGGTGCCGCCCTCAAGGCTCTGGCGATCGTCGAGGTGATGGAAGTCAGGCCCGAAGAGACCGGCGGCTATCATGGGATCGGCTATGGCGCCGGCAGCAAGCCGTTCTTCTGGCTCTCCAGCGACAGCCGGAGCGCGAGGCCGGACGTTTCAGGCAGCGCAGGTCTCCACATCGCCTTTGCGGCCGAAAGCCGGACTGCGGTCGACGCCTTCTACGCCGCTGCCATTGCCCAAGGCGGCCGCGATAACGGGCCGCCCGGGCTGAGGCCGCATTATCATCCGGCCTATTACGCGGCCTTCGTGCTCGACCCGGACGGCGTCAATGTCGAGGCGGTCTGCCACAAGCCGGACTGAGGCGAGCGCCCGGCAGCCTTGCCGATGGCGCCTCGCCTTCAGCGACGGAATTCGGCGGCGCTGCCTCGCCGTCCTTGGGATCGAAATCGCTTTTCGTGGGTTGATGCTGCAGCGCCGCAGAGGCGCAAGGAGTGAAGCCATGCTGAATTTCAAGCAAATCTCATTGTCCCTCGCCGCCGTCGCCATGCTCTCGACCCCGGCCCTCGCGCAGCCCAAGACGCTCGGCCCCTCGACCGGCACGGTGCGGATCGAGCAGGTGCAGGCGGGCTTCATCGCCTCCGGCGAGGCCGGCGGCGGCACGCTGCGCTACCGCGGCAAGGCCTATCCGATCACGGTCGGCGGCCTCGGCTTCGGCACCATAGGCGCGTCGCGAACCGTCGCATCGGGCACGGTTTACGGGCTTCGTCGGGTATCCGATTTTGCCGGCCCCTATGTGCAGCTCAAGGAAGGTTGGGCTGTCGGCCGGGCCGGGCGCGGCTCGGTCTGGCTCCAGAACGACAAGGGCGTGACCCTGCGTCTCACCACCCGCCGTCAGGGCCTGCAGCTCTCGCTCGGCGCCGACGGCGTCCTGATCGGCTTCAGGCAGTAAGCCACCGCCGAGGGAAGGGCGATAGGCTCTAGGATTTTCGGCCGTGCGCAGTATGGTGCGGCCCATCTTGACCGACGCCATCCTTCCCCTCGCCATTGCTGTCGCCGCCGCATTCGCGGCGGCGATGCTCTGCGTGCTGCTCCGCCCGCTGCTGCTGCGCTATGCGCTGGCACGACCGAATGCGCGCTCGAGCCACAAGACCCCGACGCCGCAGGGTGGCGGCATCGCCGTTCTTGCAGGCGCCTTCCTCGCTCTTTTGTCGGCGCTCCTGCTCGATCCGCTCGAAGCCGAGGCGATGCGGGCCTTGCTCGTCGTCGCGGCGGGCGCTGCGGCCCTGGCCGTTGTCGGCGCCTGGGATGACATCCGCCCCTTGCCGGCGAGCCTGCGGCTCCTGCTCCAGGCCGCCTGCGTCGGCTTTGTCCTGACGCAGGCCGCGCCGCAGCTGAGGCTGTTCCCTGAAATCCTGCCGCTTCCTGCCGAGCGCGGGCTGGCGCTGTTGGCCGGCATCTGGTTCGTCAACCTCGTCAACTTCATCGACGGGCTCGACTGGATCACGGTGGCGGCCTTCGTGCCGTTCTCCGGCCTGCTGGCGCTATGCGGAGCAACCGGCATCGTCGATCCGGCAACAGGCTGGCTCGCGGCCGCCCTGCTGGGCGGGCTTGTCGGCTTCGCTCCCTTCAACAAGCCGGTGGCCCGGCTCTTCCTCGGCGATGTCGGCTCGCTGCCGCTGGGCCTGCTCGGCGCCTATCTTTTGTATCGCCTCGCGGGAACCGGGGCGTTCGCCGCGGCGGTCATCCTGCCGCTCTACTCGATCGCCGATGCGACGCTCACGCTGCTGCGGCGCCTGCTGCGCGGCGAGAAGGTCTGGGAGGCGCATCGCTCGCATTTTTACCAGCAGGCGACGGTGAACGGATTTAGCGTTCCCGGCGTCGTCGGGCGGGTCGCGGCGCTGAATCTCGTCCTCGCCGGGCTTGCCGCCGTCACGATCGCGAATCCCGAGGCTCCGGTGCAGCTGGCCTGCCTGATTCTTGCCGTTCTGCTGACCGGCCTGCTTCTCCGCCACTTCGCAACGCCCCGGAAGGCCGATGGCTGAACCGCGCATCCTGGTGACGGGCGCGACGGGCTTCGTCGGTCCGCATGTCGTGACCGCGCTGACGCAATCCGGCTATCGGCTGAGGCTGGCGCTGCGTCGGCCCGGCCCGGCGCGGGCCGATGTCGAGACGGTGGTCGTCGGCGACATGGCGGGCCCAATCGACTGGGCGCCGGCGCTGCTTGATGTCGATCATGTCGTGCATATGGCTGGGCTTGCTCATGCCGGGCCCGGGCTCGACGAGGCGCTCTATCGCCGCATCAACACGGATGCGACGCGCGAACTCGCTCGAGCGGCGCAGGAGGCGGGCATCCGCCGTTTCGTCTATCTGTCCTCGGTCAAGGCCTTGACCGGCGCCTTCGACGGCCCGCCTCTCGCCGAGGACGCGGTTCCCGCGCCGGACGACGCCTACGGCCGCTCCAAGCTCGCGGCGGAGCAGGGGCTCGCGGCGCTCGATCTCGACTGGGTGGCATTGCGGCCGGTCCTGATCTACGGGCCGGGCGTGAAGGCCAACATGGCCGCGTTGCTGCGGCTGGCGCGCCTGCCGCTGCCGCTGCCGTTCGGCGGGCTGCAGGCGCCGCGCTCGCTGCTGGCGGTCGAGAACCTCGCCAGCGCCATCCTCTTTGCTCTGGGCGAGGACTGCCCGCCCCGACGATGCTGCCTCGTTGCCGATCCCGAGCCGATCAGCGTCGCCGGGATGATCGCGGCGCTGCGTGCCGGGCTCGGCCGTGGTCCCGGCCTCATGCCGGTGCCGGCCCATTGGCTGCGGGGGCTGGCCCGGCGGGCGGGCCGTGAGGAGACCTTCGTCAAACTGGCGGGCAGCCTCGTTGCCCGGCCGCAGCGGCTGCTCAGCGCAGGCTGGCGACCGCCGGTGGAGACCGAAGCTGCGCTGGCGCGTCTGGCGGCGTCTGCTCGCGCCGGCTGAAATCCGGAATCGCCTCGACCAGCACAACGTCCGCGGCCGCGCGGTCGCCGCGATGCAGCGCCACTTCAAGCCGGGAAAGCCAGCTCTGAATCCGTGGGCGATCGGCGAAGCTCGGCTTGGCGGCCATCACGCCGTCGAGCCCGGTTTCCGCCATCGGCTCGTCGCGCGCGAACAGGATTTCGTTGAGGCGCTCGCCGGGCCTGACGCCCGTGACGACGATCTCGATATCCTCTCCGGGTTCGTAGCCGGCGAGCCGGATCATCCGCTCCGCCAGGTCCATGATCTTCACGGGCTGGCCCATCTTGAGGACGTAGACGGCGGCGCGTTCGGCATCGGGGCCCAGCGTCTGCGTGTGGGAGGCTGCGGTCAGCACGAGGTCGCAGGCCTCGCGGATCGTCATGAAATAACGGATCATCTCGGGGCTGGTCACGGTGATCGGCCCGCCGCGCGCGATCTGCGCCTTGAACTTCGGCACGACCGAGCCTGCCGAGCCCAGCACGTTCCCGAACCGCACGGCCACCAGGCGCATGGCCGAGGCCGAGCCGACGAACTCCGCGTCGCGCGACTGTGCGTAGATTTCGGCGAAGCGCTTTGTCGCCCCCAGCATCGAGACCGGCTCGATCGCCTTGTCGGTCGAGATCAGCACGAAGGTCCTGGCGCCGGCGGCGACGGCGGCGTCGGTGACGTTCACCGAGCCGAAGATATTGGTCTTGATGCCTTCGCTCCAGTCCGCTTCCAGATAGGGGACATGCTTCAGCGCGGCGGCGTGGATGACGATGTCGGGGCGGAACCCGGCGAAGAGCGGCATGATCCGGTCGCGGTCGCGGACATCGGCAAGCGCGCCTGACACCACGGTCCCGTCCGCCACGACGGAGAGCTGCTCGGTGATCTGGAACAGAGCAGGTTCGGAGCTTTCGACGACCAAAATCTCGCTGGCACCGAACGCGGCGCAACGCAGGCAGATCTCCGAGCCGATCGAGCCGCCGCCGCCCGTGACGATCACGCGCTTGCCTTTCAGGAAGCTGCCGAGCCGCTGCCGATCGATCGTCACCGTCGAGCGCACGAGCAGATCCTCGATCTCCAGCGGCGCGACATCGGTGTCGCGGGTGCCTTCGCCAGGCGATTCGATGCGCGAGATCGGCAGCGCGAGCTTCCGGGTCTGCTTCAGCCATTTGTCCGGCTGTGCCTCCGGCAGCAGCGCCGACGGCGTCGCGACGATGCGGCGATAGTCCTCGCCGCGGATGGCCGCCTCGCCGGCGACGCGCTCGATGTCCGAGAGCAGGCCGAGCACCGGAACGCCCCGGATCGACTGGCCGAGATCGTCGGCGCGGGGAGACAGGATGCCGGCCGGGCGCAGCCGGCGCATGGTGCCGGCCTCCATGGCGCGGATCACCATCTCGACCTCGACGCTGCGGCCGAGCAGAAGGGCAGGCAGCGCCGCGCCGCGCTCCGCCTGGTTCCGCGAGCGAGCGTATTTGAAGTAGCGATAAGCCAGGCGCGGGCCGCCGAGCAGCGCGATCTGGACGAGCCAGTACAGCGCGATCGAGATCTTGCCGAAGTAGAAATTGCCGTAGAGTTCAGGGGAAACCAGCACATAGTCGATGGCCAGCAGGCTGATGGTCAGGACCGAGACCGCCTTGACGATGTTGGAGAGGTCGGGAAGCGACGCAAAGCGCCATTTCGACCGGTAGAGCGAGAAGAACCAGTACACCAGCCCGGCATAGACCACGAAGAAGGGCAGGAAGCGGGGCAGATAGCGCAGATGCTCGTCGAGCAGCCGGCCCTCGAACCGGATCACGAAGACGAGCCAGATCGCGAGCGCCGTCACCACGAGATCGTGGAGGATGACGAGGAGCTTCTTCAGGTTTTGTTTGGGCAGGACGGCCATGTCAGGCGGGGTATCCCGCTCCCTCGATGCCTTGTCAACGCGCGGGCCGGCCGGCCGTTCATGCTCAGGCCGGCTGCGACTGCAGCGCGCTGAGCACGAAAGTGATCATCTCGTCCGAGGAAGGGCCGGGGAAGCACTCGCACTGGCTGATCAGGAGCGGATGCATGAAGCGGATCATCGCGACGCGGATACAACCGGTCGCATGGGCCGGATCGATCTCCCGGAACTCGCCGCGGGCGATGCCGTCGGCCACGACGCGGCGCAGCACGGTGTCGAAGCGCTCGATATGGGCGATGATCGCATCCCAGCTCTCCTCCATCGCGGCGCAGACCATCTCCTGCATCTTGGCATGGCCGGCGAAGCGGGCGGCGTTGAGGCGAAAACAGGTCGCCAGCATCTCGCGCAGGCGCTCGGCGGCGGGCCGGTCCTGCTCGGCGATCGCGATGAGCGCCTCTTCCTGCTCGCGCTTGTAGCGGTCCAGAACGGCCTCGTTGATCGACTTCTTGGAATCGAAGAAGCGGTAGACGTTGGCAGGGCTCATCCGCAGCGACTTGGCGATATCCGCCACGGTCGTCTTCTGATAGCCGATGTCGCGGAAAAAGCGCTCTGCGGTATCGACGATGGTCTGCCGGGTGTCGCGTTCGATCTGGCTCACGATAGGCCGCTGCTCTGCCTGCTAACGAGGGGTGAAGAAATCGGTATGACGAATTTCATCATTCGTCAACATTATGGCAGATCAAAGGATTTTGCCACGGAAAGAAACAATCCAATCTCCCAATGGTCGCCGCTGCAGGGGGCAGCCCGCAAAGTCGGCTCAAGGCGATGACCGGATTTGCGCCAGAGCAAGCAGCGCGTCGATATCGAGATGTTCGGCCAGATGGGCGGCCAGCGCATCCAGGGTTTCTTCGACGCTCTCTTCATAACGGGCGCCGCTGCCTTCCCGGCCGTTCAGTCTCCGCAACCACGCCGCGCGGATCGCATCCGAGGCCAGCACCCCGTGGAGATAGCTCCCTGCGACGCGTCCGTCGCGGCTCGCCGCCCCTTCCGGGCGTCCGCCGACGGTAAAGGGGGCTCGTTCGGTATCCGGGCCTTCGGTGCGGCCGAGATGAATCTCATAGGCGCGGCCGCGGCTTGCGCTCGCGGGATGGCCGACCTCGACCTCGCGCACCGTTTTGTCGCGGTCGAGCACGGTCTCGACGTCGAGCAGGCCGAGTCCCTCCGCCTCTCCCGGGGGGCCTTCGAGACCCAGCGGATCGCGCACCGCCCGCCCCAGCATCTGGTAGCCGCCGCAAAGGCCGAGAACATGGCCGCCGCGGCGGCGATGGGCGAGGATGTCGATGTCCCAGCCCTCATGGCGCAGCGCGGCGAGGCTGCGCAGCGTCGTCTTCGAGCCCGGCAGGATGACGAGGTCGGCGTCGCCCGGAAGCGCCTTCCCGCTCTCGGCCAGAACGAGATCCACGTCGGGCTCCAGCTTCAGCGGATCGAGATCGTCGAAATTGGCGATTCCCGGCAGGACCGGCACGGCGATCTTGAGGCGCGCTCCCGGCTTGCGCTCACAGCGCATGTCGAGCCCGTCCTCCGCCGGGAGCCGGCTTGCGCCGGGAAACCAGGGGACGATGCCGAGGCAGGGCCAACCGGTGGCGGCCGAGATCGTCTCGACCCCCGGCCGGAACAGCTCAACCGCCCCTCTGAAGCGGTTGACGGCGAAGCCGCGGATCATCGCGCGATCCTCCGCGTCGAGCACGGCATGTGTGCCGACGAGGCTGGCGATCACCCCGCCGCGGTCGATGTCGCCGATCAGCACGGCCGGCACGCCGGCCGCGCAGGCGAAGCCGAGATTGGCGATGTCTCGCGCCCGCAGATTGGTCTCGGCCGGCGAGCCGGCGCCTTCAACGAGCACGAGATCAGCATCGCGCCCGAGCCGCTCGAAGCTCTCCAGCACCGCCGGCAGCCAGTCGCCGCGGCGGCCAAAATCGCGCGAGCCGAGCCGCCCGGCGACGCGGCCCTGCAGGATGACCTGGCTGCCCTGCTCGCCCTCGGGTTTCAGCAGGACGGGGTTCATGTCGGGATGCGGCGTGATTCGGGCCGCCCGCGCCTGCAGCGCCTGGGCGCGCCCGATCTCGCCCTGCGCCGTCGCCGCGGCATTGTTCGACATGTTCTGCGGCTTGAACGGCCTGACCTTCAGCCCGCGATCGGCGAAGAGGCGGCAAAGCCCGGCGACGATCAGCGACTTGCCGACATTCGAGCCGGTGCCGAGGATCATCAGGGCAGGAGGTGCGGGGCGGGACATCGGCCCTGCTTAGGACATCGTTCTCGAAAGAGGAATGCGCTGTCCCACCAGCCGTGAGCGGGAGGTTCTTCTTCAGGCAGGGCGGCTGGGAGGAGTGCGCTGGGGGCGCTTGGCAGACCCCTGACATGGTTTGCCGGCCCACCGCGACAACCTGCTGCGCCAAAGGGGCGAAGTCGCATCAGGTCGTCGCCGAGGACCGGCAAACCGAATAGATACTGACCTCTGACGAATGTCAACATTCATCATTCGGCATTTTGCGGAGCTGCCCGGCAAGCCGATGGGGATGCCAAGCGGAGACGCGGCATGCTAAAGCCGGCTCCCTGAACCGCCCGCTTGCGACACCGTGATGAACCCGATCTTCTCCGCTCTTCCAACCAGCGTCTTCGAGGTCATGTCCCAGCTCGCGCGCGAGACCGGCGCGATCAATCTCGGCCAGGGCTTTCCGGACGATCCCGGCCCCGAGGATGTCCGGCGCAAGGCGGCCGATGCGGTCATCAACGGGTGGAACCAGTATCCTCCGATGATGGGTCTGCCCGAGCTGCGCCAGGCTGTGGCGAGCCACTACAAGCGCTGGCAGGGGCTCGATCTGGACGCCGACCGCGAGATCATGATCACCTCGGGCGCGACGGAGGCCATCGCGGGCGCGCTGATGGCGCTTGTCGCGCCCGGCGACGAGGTCGTGCTGTTCGAACCGATGTACGACGCCTATGTGCCGCTGGTGCGGCGTGCCGGCGGTATTCCGAAATTCGTCACGCTGACGCCGCCGCATTTCGGCCTGACGGAGGAGGCGCTCGCGAAGGCCTTCTCGCCGAAGACGCGCGTGGTGCTGTTCAACAATCCGCTGAACCCGACCGCGACCGTCTTCAGTGCCGCCGATCTCGACCTGCTCGCGGATTTCTGCGTGCGCCATGACGCTATCGCGGTCTGCGACGAGGTCTGGGAGCATGTCGTCTTCGACGGGCATCGCCATGTGCCGGTGCTCGGCCGGCCGGACATGCGCGAGCGCACGGTGAAGATCTCCTCGGCCGGAAAGATCTTCTCGCTGACGGGCTGGAAAGTCGGCTTCGTGATGGCCGCGCCCGCGATCATGCGCGTCCTGGCCAAGGCGCATCAGTACATCACCTTCACCACGCCGCCGAACCTCCAGTCCGCCGTCGCCTATGGGCTCGGCAAGGATGACGGCTATTTCGACGGCATGCGCGCCGATTTCCAGCGCTCGCGCGACCGTTTCACCGCCGGGTTGCAGAATCTCGGCTTCTCCGTCCTGCCCTCGGCCGGCACCTATTTCCTCAATGTCGACATTGCCGGATTGGGGGAGGCCGACGATGTCGACTTCTGCCGGCGCCTCGTAATCGAAAACGGCGTCGCGGCCATTCCGGTCAGCGCCTTCTATGCCGAGGGGGCGGTCAAGACGGTGGTCCGCTTCTGCTTTGCCAAGCGCGACGAGACGCTGGATGGGGCGCTGGAACGGCTGGCAGCGCGCAAGCCCCGCTGAGGCGCACCGCGCCCCTGCTGCGCCATCAGCCGTCGACCAGCCGCTGCGCGATCGCTCCGGCCTCTGCGAGCCGAGCCTGGAAATCCGCCGTCACGCGCGGATCGACCTGGCGGGCGGCCTCCGCCGCCTCGACAAGCTGGCTCAACGCCCGTTGCGCCAGGTCCCGGTTCTTCGTCCGCCGTGCGAGCTGCAGCATCGCATCCGCCTGATTGGCGCGGCTGCGCGCCCAGTCCAGCGGAACGCGATCGCGCCGGCGCTCCTCCAGGGCCTGGGAAAAAGCGGTGATCGCCTCCTCCAGCACGACGGGTTCGCTGTAGCGGTCCCCCATCGAGGCGAGCACGCCGCCCATCTGGTCTTGCAACTCCGCCCAGCGCAGTGGTTCGCGGCTGCGGTCGATCGCATTTGAGACGCGGTTGAGGCCGTTGAAGGCGCGTTCCAGCAGTGCCAGGTCGATCCGCCGCTTGCCCAGCGTGGCGCGCGCGCGCGAGATCATGTGCTCGGCCTCGAGCCAGCGCGGCTCATCATCCTGCCGCTGCCAGCTGGAGAGCAGGCCGGCATAGCTCGCGATCGCCTCCTCGAGCAGGTTGTCGTCCTTCTGCACGATCCCCAGCGTGGCGGCGAGCCGCCCGAAGCGCAGTTTCAAGGTGCGCCACAGAGCCGGAACCTCCTCCGGCCGAAGGTATTCCAGCCCTGCCCGGCTATGCTGCAGGGCCTGCTCGCGCAGCTTGCCTTCGCCCGTGAGCTTGAAAAGGCCTTCGAGCGCTGCGGCGACCGCGTCCTGCGCGGTGGCATAGGCCACGGTGTCTGAAAGGGAGCTGAGCTGCTCCAGAAGGCGGCGCAATGCGGCGACGGCCCCGTCATAGCCCTCCCGGCCGCCGAAATCCTCGCTGATGCGGGCGAGCGACCGGGCCTGATCGAAGGCAGCCGCCCGGCTGCGCTGGGTGTCCACCCGCCCGATCAGGGCCGAGGCCTCGCCATAGCGTGCGGCGGCTTCCTGGTAGGCCTCGGGTCTGGTGCGCAGGAAGCTGAGCGCCGCGCGGTCTGCCCTGTTCTCGGCGATGAGCAGGCGTCGCTCCGGAGGCAGCACCGAAAGATCGGTCGCGCCGTCGATGGCGCGCAGTTCGGCATGGGCGAGCGCCTTGTCGGCTTCGGCGAGTCGACCGGCGGCGAGTGCGGCCGCCGCCGCGTTCCGGAACTGCAGGATTTCGGCCGGCTCGACGGGCAGCGACAAGCGCGCGACGAGGCCCGAGAAATCCGCGCATTTGCGCTCGAGCAGGGGCTCGGTCAGCCCCTGGGGCCCGGCCTCGCGGATCCGATCCGCCATCATGGCGGCGAGCGCGACCGGCGGCACGTCGCAGCGGCCGGCGACGCGGGCGAGCAGCGGTACGATATCCACCGGCTGGCTGATCGAAACCTCCCGCTCTGGGACCGAGCGACGGGACCGAGATGCAGGGCTCGGCCGGGGGCGGTGCCCCGGCCTGCCCGTATCGGGGGCCGGGCGTTACTTCGCCGCTATGACGGCGATCTCGACGGTGAACTGCGGCGCGGCCAGCTTGGCCTCGACCGTGGCCCGGCCCGGCGTGGCGCCGGCGACGACCCACTTGTCCCAGACCGCGTTCATCTCGGCGAAGGTCGACATGTCGGCAAGCCAGATATTGACCATCAGGAGCTTCGACTTGTCGGTGCCGGCCTCGGCCAGCAGCCCGTCGATGATGGTCAGGATGTCCTGCGTCTGCTCGCCGACGCTCTTGCCCGCGGCCTTGTCCGCGACCTGGCCGGCCAGATAGACCGTGTCGCCGTGGACGACAGCCTTCGACATGCGCGGGCCGGGCTGGATACGCTGAATGCTCATCTCGAATCTCCTTGCAGGACGCTCCGCTGGTACCGCGCTGCGGACGGGCGCGCAAACGTTAATCGCGTCAGCCCACCGTCGCCCAGCCCGCCCAGAGTGCGCCGTAGCGCGCCGCCTTGCCGATCAGCACCAGGAGGGCGAAGGGCAGGAGCGGAAAGCGCAGCGTCCCGGCCACGAAGGTCAGCGGATCGCCGACGATCGGCACCCAGGCGAAGAGCAGCGAAGGCCAGCCGAAGCGGGTGAAGAGCGCCTGTGCACGGGCGAATTGCGCAGGGTCCGGCCTGATGCGCCGAGGAAGCCGCTCGACACCGTGGCGCGCGATCAGCAGGCCGAGCCACCAGTTCAGGATCGAGCCGGCCGCGTTGGCGAGGCTGGCGACGAGAAACAGCGCGACGGGATCGGCGATGCGGGCTGCCAGCAGGCCGACGAAGACCGCTTCGGACTGCGCCGGAAGCAGCGTCGCCGCGACGAACGCGGCTGTGGCCATCAGGCCGAGGGAGGACAGCCCGTCCATCGTCCTGCGGCGCTAGAGCCGCCGCAACGCGACCTGCTGGATGCGGTGGCTCGCGCCCTTGGTCAGGATCAGGCTGGCGCGCTGGCGCGTCGGCAGGATGTTTTCCTGCAGATTGGGCAGGTTGATGCCGGTCCAGAGCTTTTCCGCGATGCCGAGCGCATCGTCCTCCGCGATCTCGGCATATTTGCGGAAGAACGAGCGCGGGTCGCGGAAGGCCGTCTGGCGCAGCGTCATGAAGCGGTTGACGTACCAGCGATGCAGGTCGTTCTCGTCGGCGTCGAGGTAGACCGAGAAGTCGAAGTAATCCGAGACGAAGGGGATGACGGTGCCGTCCTTCGGCATCCGGCTTGGCTGGAGAACGTTGAGCCCTTCCAAGATGAGGATGTCGGGCCGCTCGACGGTCACCGTCTCGCCCGGCACGACGTCGTAGACGAGGTGGGAATAGACCGGCGCGCTGACCTGTGGCTTGCCGGCCTTGATGTCGGAGAGAAAGCGCAGGATCGCCGAGCCGTCATAGCTCTCGGGGAAGCCCTTGCGCTGCATCAGGCCGCGCTTCTCGAGTTCGGCATTGGGCATGAGGAAGCCGTCCGTGGTGACGAGTTCCACCTTCGGCGTGTTCGGCCAGCGCGAGAGCAGCGCCTTCAGCACGCGCGCGGTGGTCGATTTGCCGACTGCGACCGAGCCCGCGACGCCGATGATATAGGGAACCTTGACCTCGGATTCCGCGATCAGGAAGCGCTGTGTCGCCTTGAACAGCCCCTGCGTCGCCGCGACGTAGAGCGAGAGCAGGCGCGACAGCGGCAGATAGATCGCGACGATCTCGTCGAGCGAGATCGGATCGTTGATCGATTGCAGCTTCGTGAGATCTTCCGCGGACAGGGTGAGCGGCTGATCGGCGCGCAAATGCGCCCATTCGTCCCGCGAAAAGATCCGATAGGGCGAGATCAGGTCGCGCTCCGGCGGCGTCGAGATCGGGCGCGGGTCCGGGATCATGCCATGGTCCGAGTGTGTGCCTTGGTCCATGACGCGGCCCGCCATCCAGGATTCGAGATTCAAGGGGGAACCGTCCTCGGGGCTTCGACGCGCCTCAGCCGGGCCTGGAGGCTTTTTCGGCCAGACCTGACCTCATGGTGCGGCCCTCAAGCTGGCTCATCACGTCCTGCAATGCAACATTGCGGGCCCTGAGCATGACCAAAAGATGATAGAGCACGTCCGCGCTCTCGGCGATCAGCTCGGCCCGGTCGCCCTTCACCGCTGCGATCACGGCCTCGACCGCCTCCTCCCCGAATTTCTTGGCGGCCCGCTCGGGGCCGGCCGCCAGCAGCTTGGCGGTCCAGGATTCCTCGGGCGAGGCGGCGGCCCGCTCCGCGACGCGTGCTTCGAGATCGGCGAGGGTGAAGGTCATCACGCCAGCCTCATCCGGAGGCCCGCTTCCGCCATATGCGCCTTGGCCTGGGCGATCGTGTAGGTGCCGAAATGGAAGATCGAGGCAGCCAGCACGGCCGAGGCATGGCCCTGCGCCACGCCTGCAACCAGATCGTCGAGGTCGCCCACGCCGCCCGAGGCAATCACCGGCACGGACACCGCGTCCGCGATCGCCCGCGTCAGGCCGAGGTCGTAGCCGGACTTGGTGCCGTCCTTGTCCATCGAGGTGACCAGCAATTCGCCCGCGCCCAGGGAGACGACCTCGCGTGCGAAGGCGGTAGCCTCGAGGCCGGTCGCATTGCGCCCGCCATGGGTGAAGATCTCCCAGCGGCCGGTCGTCACCTGCTTGGCGTCGATGGCGACGGTGATGCACTGCGCGCCGAATTTCTCGGCCGCTTCCTTGACGAACTGGCGGTTGGTCACGGCGGCGGTGTTGATCGAGACCTTGTCGGCGCCCGCAAGCAGGAGCGCGCGGATATCCTCGACCTTGCGCACGCCGCCGCCGACGGTGAGCGGCATGAAACAGGCTTCGGCTGTGCGTGTCACCACGTCGAGCAGGATGCCGCGATCCTCGTGGCTGGCCGTGATGTCGAGGAAGCAGAGCTCGTCCGCCCCAGCCGCGTCATAGGCCTTGGCGGCCTCCACCGGGTCGCCGGCATCGACGAGATCGAGGAACTTGACGCCTTTGACGACGCGGCCGTCCTTGACGTCGAGGCAGGGGATGATGCGAGTCTTCAGGGTCATGGCGGCTCGGCCGTGCGAGGGATCGGGCAAGCCTATGCCGCATTTCGCCTCGTCCGTCATCTTCGTCCGTCATGCTGGGCCGCGTTCCGCCTCCGCTGCGCGGCGCCCGGTCTCGCCCACCCCGCGCCAGAACAGCCTGAACCAGGCTTCGCTTTCGGCGAGGAAGCGAGGCGACAGCAGCACGCGCCCGCCGGCCCGGTCCTGCCGCAGCAGGCCTTGCGCCTCGGCGCGGTTGACGATGTTGCGGATATGCGAGTGGGAGATGCCGAGCTGGTCGGCCATCCGACGTGCGGCAAGTGGGAACCAGCGCGCCTCGCGTTGATCGGGTAGCGCGAAATGCACCTGCAGCAGCATCAGCGCGATACGGTCGCCGCAATCGAAGGCGTCGAACCAGGCCCAGGCGCCATCACCGGCCATGGCGGCGCGGGTATCGGCGAGCAGGCCCCGAGCATGGGCGAGGTAGAGCTGCAGCCAGGTATCGTCCGCCTCCAGCCGCGCCGCCAGCCCCGGAGCCGCCAGCCCCATGGTCTCGGCACAGCGCGCGTGGTGCGAGAGCCACTGCCGCAATCCGGAAAAAAGCGGCGCCGCCGGCATGAGCCAAGCCGAGCGCCGATCGCCCGGGACCGGCTCCCGCACGACATAGCCCGCCAGCCGCAGCAGGCCGAAGAAGGCGGCGATCGTGCGCGGACTGCCCATCTCGCGCTGGACCGCCGCGAGTGTCGGCCGGGGTCCGAGCCCATGCAGCGCCTCGCAATGCATCACCAGCGTGAGCCCGGCCGCGTGCGACTGGAGCGCGCGGCCGAAGACCTTGTTCACGAGTTTCTCGGTGACATGCATGCGCAGGATGGAGCTGGCGCAGAGGGCGATGGCGTGGCGATAGGCGTCGTCGCCGGCTCCTGCCCTGTCGGAGCTCGGGACATCATCCCGTTCCGCCAAATGCAGCGGCTGCGCTTCACTCACGATTCACGCCTTTTCGCTTCTGGAGCAATCGATGCAGCCTTTGGACTTGGCCCCGCATCGGCCGAGCCTAGCATCGGCCCGGTAACTTCCCTGTGAAGGCCCAAGGGCCGGCACGCTGCAGGACATCAGCCATGTGCGAACTCTGCCTTTCCGGCGCGCATCGAACCGGCGCCCCTCATTCGACCACCCGTCGCTCGCTGCTGAAGGCCGGCGCCGGGCTCGCCTTCTCCGGAGGCCTGCTTGCCGCCGGGGCGGCCGCGGCCCAGCCGGCGCCCGCCCCGGCCGCCATCGGCGGCGACGAGGCGTTGCAGCGGCTGCTCGCCGGTAATGCGCGCTACGTCGCCAACGCGCCGAACGAGCGCGATCTCTCGGCCGGGCGCGTCGCCCGCACCATCTCGCAGCATCCCTTCGCATCCATCGTCAGCTGCGCCGATTCCCGCGTGGCTCCGGAGCTGGCCTTCGACCAGGGGCCGGGCGATCTCTTCGTCGTCCGCGTGGCCGGCAATTTCGTCAACGAGGACGGGCTGGCGAGCCTGGAATATGGTGCGGCGGTGTTGCAGTCCCCGCTCATCCTGGTCCTCGGCCACACGCGCTGCGGCGCGGTCTCCTCGACCATCGACGTGGTGCGCAACGGCACCCAGCTGCCGGGCCATATTCCGTCCCTGATCGAGGCGATCCGCCCCGCCGTGATCGCGGCGCAGAAGGAAAACGCGTCCGACCTGCTCGATGCGGCCACGAAGGCGAATGTCAGGCTGAACGTCGAGCGGCTGAGAACGGCGACGCCGATCCTGTCGCAGCGCGTCGCGGAGAAGAAGCTCACCGTCGCCGGCGGCCTCTACGAGCTCGCCACCGGCAAGGTGACGCTGCTCTGACGGACGGAGCGGCCCGGCGGCTCAGGCCGCCAGACGCTTCAGCGCCGCGGAGGGGTCGAGGCGCCCGTCATACAGTGCCCGTCCGGTGATGGCGCCTTCGAGGATCGCGGCATCGGGCGCGCAAAGCCGCTCGATGTCGTCCATCGAGGCGAGCCCCCCCGAGGCGATGACCGGGATCGAGACGGCCTTCGCCAGCGCGATGGTGCCCTCCCAGTTGATGCCCTGGAGCATGCCGTCGCGGGCGATGTCGGTGTAGATGATCGCGGCCACCCCGGCATCCTCGAAGCGCCGGCCAAGATCGGCGGCTGCGAGCGAGGAGGTTTCCGCCCAGCCCTCGACCGCGACATGGCCGTCGCGGGCGTCGATGCCGACCGCGACCTGTCCCGGAAAGGCCTTCGCCGCCTCGCGCACGAAGTCCGGGTCCCGCACGGCTGCCGTGCCGATGATGACGCGCCGGATGCCCTTCTTGAGCCAGCCGGCGACGGTCTTCATGTCGCGGATGCCGCCGCCGAGCTGCACCGGAAACGCGACTTGGCTCAGGATCGCTTCGACGGCCACCGCATTCATCGGCTTGCCGGCGAAGGCGCCGTCGAGATCGACGACATGGAGCCACTCGAAGCCCTGGGCCTCGAAGGCGGCGGCCTGCGCCGCGGGGTCGTCGTTGAAGACGGTCGCCTGGTCCATATCGCCCTGTTTCAGGCGCACGCACTGGCCGTTCTTGAGGTCGATCGCGGGAAAGAGGATCACGGCTGCCAGCCCAGGAAATTGGCGATAAGCTTCAGGCCGAGTGTCTGGCTCTTCTCGGGGTGGAACTGAGTGCCCGCGATGTTGCCATGCGCGACCATGGCCGTGACCGGCCCACCATGGTCGGTCAGCGCCACCACATCCTGCGCCCGTTCCGGCACCAGCGCATAGGAATGCACGAAATAGGCATGCAGCCCCTGCGGCCCGGTCTCGATGCCGGCGAGCAGCGGGTGCTCCTCCTGCTTGTGCAGCGTGTTCCAGCCCATATGCGGGATCTTGAGGCTGTCGTCCGCGGGCTCGATCAGCGTGACGTCGCCGGGAATCCAGCCCAGCCCCTCCGTGACCCGGTATTCCAGCCCGCGCGAGGCCAGAAGTTGCATGCCGACGCAGATGCCGAGGAAGGGCCGGCCCTTGCCACGCACCACCTCTTCCAGCGTCTCGACCATGCCCGGCACGGCGTCGAGCCCCGCCCGGCAATCGGCGAAGGCGCCCACGCCCGGCAGCACGATCCGGTCGGCGTGGCGCACGATGCCGGTGTCGCTCGTGACATGGATCGCCGAGGGAATCCCGGCCTCGGTGGCCGCGCGCTCGAAGGCCTTGGCGGCGGAATGCAGGTTGCCGGAGCCGTAGTCGATGATGGCGACGGACTGGCTCATCGGCCCCGTGCCTCCGGGAAGAGGCCGATGATCGGCAGCGGCCCGCTTGGCCGGGACATTGCGCTCGTCGGCGCCGGCTGGGGAAGCGGCAGCGCCGGCTGCTCCGACAGCGCACGCTCGAACCAGCGCCGCTCAGCGTCCGCCAGATCGCGTGCCTCGACGACGTCGGCGAGCTGCCAGCCCTGGCGCACCAGCTTGCGCACGACAAGGTTACGGCCTTCGAGGCCGAGGAAAAGCGCGACCATCCAGTAGAGCAGGCTCAGCGCGCTGTCATGGAAGCCGAAGCGGCCATGGACGAACCAGACCGCGCCCCAGAAAAGAACGAACAGCAGCGTCGCCAGCCACAGCCGCCGGCCGAGCAGCCACAGCCCCGTCAGCAGGAAGGCGCCCCAGCTGAAGCTGTCCGGGATCACCCGCGCCTGCTCGACGGCCTCCCGCAGGCCGGTCTCGGCCGCGGGCGGCGTCATCACGGTGTAGAACGCCATCTAGAGCGCGCCCTTGGTCGAGGGAACGCGGCCGCCCTCGCGCGGGTCGACCTCGAGCGCCTGCCGCAGCGCCCGCGCCAGCCCCTTGAAGCAGCTTTCGGCGATGTGGTGGGCGTTGTCGCCATACAGCGTCTCGACATGCAGGGTGATGCCGGCATTCATCGCGAAGGCCTGGAAGAACTCGCGCACCAGCTCGGTGTCGAAACTGCCGATCTTCTGCGCCTTGAACTCGGTGCGGAAGACGAGGAAGGGCCGGCCCGAGACATCGACGGCGACGCGGGTCAGCGTCTCGTCCATCGGCAGGTGGATGTCGGCATAGCGGCGGATGCCCTTCTTGTCGCCGAGCGCCTGCCTCACAGCCTCGCCGAGCGCGATCCCGGTGTCCTCGACCGAGTGGTGGTCGTCGATCTGCGTGTCGCCCTTCACCGTGACGGTGAGGTCGATCAGCGAATGGCGCGCGAACAGGTCGAGCATATGGTCAAAGAAGCCGACGCCCGAGGCGATCTCGGCCTTGCCGGTGCCGTCGAGATGGAGCGAGACCGCGATATTGGTCTCGTTGGTGCGGCGCTTCACTTCGCCCGAACGCATGCTGGCCTCTTCAGGGCTGTCGGAGAACGGCCCGCTTTAGCAGGGGAGGCCGAGGAAGGCCACTGGGATGGGAGGCTCCGGCCACGCCGTCGTGCCGGGTCGGCGCCGGGCGCCGCCCGAGAATGACGGCGGCGGAATGGCTCACACTTTCGCCAGCGCCCGCTCCAGATCCGCAATCAGATCGTCGGGGTGTTCCAGCCCGATCGAGAGGCGCACCAGCCCTTCACTGACGCCCATCGCGGCGCGGACCTCCGGCGTGAAGCGCTGATGCGTCGTCGTCGCCGGGTGCACGATCAGGCTCTTGGCGTCGCCGAGATTGTTCGAGATGCGGATCAGCTTGCAGGCATCGAGCAGGCGATAGGCGCCCTCCTTCCCGCCCGGAACCTCGAAGGCGATCATGGTCGAGGGGCCGCTCATCTGGCGGGCGATGATCTGCGCCTGCGGATGATTTTTGTGACCCGGGAAGATCACCTTCGTCAGCCTGGCTTGCGCGGCCAGCCAGCCCGCGACCCTCGCCGCGTTCTCCGCCTGCTTGCCGACGCGCAGCGGCAGCGTCTCCAGCGATTTCAGCATCACCCAGGCATTGAAGGGAGACAGCACCGGCCCCGTCTGCCGCAGATATTGCTGGATGTCTCCCTCGATCAGTTCCTTGGAGCCGAGGATGAGGCCCCCGAGGCAGCGGCCCTGCCCGTCGATATGCTTGGTTGCGGAGTAGACGACGATGTCGGCACCGAGTTTGAGCGGGCGCTGGAAGAGCGGCGTGGCGAAGACGTTGTCGACGACGAGCTTCGCCCCGGCCTGTTTCGCCACCTTGGCGATGGCCGCGATGTCGAGCACTTCGAGGGTCGGGTTCGACGGGGATTCCAGGAAGAAGAGCTTGGTGTTGGGTCGCACCGCCTTGCGCCAGGCGTCGAGATCGGTGCCTTCGACCAGCGTGGTCTCGACGCCGTAGCGCGGGAGGTGATCCTCGACGATGTAGCGACAGGAGCCGAAGAGCGCGCTCGCCGCCACGACATGGTCGCCGGCGCGCACCGGCGCCATCAGCGCGGCGGTGACCGCCGCCATGCCGGTCGCGGTGGCGCGGCAGGTCTCGGCGCCTTCGAAGGCCGCCATGCGCGCTTCGAGCATCGCCGTCGTCGGATTGCCGAGGCGGCCGTACTGGAAGCCGGGGTCCGTGTTCAGGAAGCGGCCTTCGGCCTGCGCGGCGTTGTCGTAGACATGGCCCTGCGTCAGGAACAGCGCCTCGGAGGTTTCGCCGAACTGCGAGCGCATCGTGCCGGCATGGACGAGGCGGGTTTCAGGGTGCAGCTGGGCCGCGTCGTGATCCGATGCCGACATGGAGATGGTCCGATGCGTTCTTTTTACCGGACAAGGCCAGTAGCATCTCCTCTAGCGTTCGTAAAGAAGAACAGAATTTGCTTTCCAGACGCCTGGGGCGCGTGAAATCGGCCTTGCTCCCCAGGCTTCGTTCGCTCTACCGGCCGAGCGGCTTCAGGAAACCGGTCAGATCGGCCGTGACGTGGTGGACATGTCCGGCCTCGATCGCGGCCTGTTCCCAGGCCTCGCGGAACGGGTCGGGCGTCCTGGGGATGATCAGCACCGTCTTCATGCCGAGCGCGCTCGGTACCACCAGGTTCTTCTCGATATCCTCGAACATTGCGGCGCGGCCGGGGTCGACCGCATGCTTGGCGAGGAAGTGCTCATAGGTCGCCCGCTCGGGCTTCGGCAGGAAGCCGGCATGGACGATGTCGAAGATGTCCTCGAAGTGATCGAGGATGCCGAGCTTGCCGGCGACGTTCCTGGCATGCCCGACCGAGCCGTTGGTCAGGATCAGCTTGCGGCCGGGCAGGGCCGCCAGAGCCTCCCCAAGCTCGGGATTGGGTTCGAGCAGGGTCAGGTCGATGTCATGGGCGAAGTCGAGGAACGCGTCGGGATCGACCTGATGCTCCTCCATGAGCCCTTTCAGCGTCGTGCCGTAGCGGTGGTAATAATACTGCCGCAGCGCATGCGAGGACATCCCGTCGAGCCCGAACAGCTCCTGCAGGAACAGCGTGATGCGCTCGTTGACCTGCGGCCAGACGCGGCTCTCGTGCGAATAGAGCGTGTTGTCGAGATCGAAGATCCAGTGATCGACATGGGCGAACGACTCCGGCGTAAGCGGCGGGGTCGCTGCAGGAGCTTCGGCGAGAATGGTCTGGGCTGGAATGGTCATCGGACCTGCAGATGTGGCGAGTCCGATTCTGCGGCGCAAGTCGTTCGCGGAGGTTTAATGAAGCGCCAAGCCCGTCATGCCCGGGCTCGACCCGAGCATCTCTGAAACCAGTGTTTCCCCTTGCGAGATTCTCGGGTCGGAGCTTTGCTCCGCCCGAGAATGACGTTCGGGCTCTTCAGCGCCGGATGATCGTGCCCGCGCCCGTATCGGTGAAGAGCTCGATTAGCACCGCATGCGGCACCTTCCCGTCGAGGATGACGACGGCTTCCACGCCCTTTTCCAGCGCGTAGATGCAGGTTTCGATCTTTGGGATCATGCCGCCTGAGATGGTGCCGTCCGCGATCAGGCGGCGGCATTCCTCGACGGTGAGCTCCGGGATCAGCTCCTTGTTCTTGTTGAGCACGCCGGGAACGTCGGTCAGCAGCAGCAGACGCTTGGCGTTGAGCGCGCCCGCGATCGCACCCGCGAAGGTGTCGGCGTTCACGTTGTAGGTCTGGCCATCCTCGGCGGCGCAGACCGGCGCCAGAACCGGGATCAGCTCGGCCTTGAGCACCGCATCGAGCACGCCCGTGCTCACCTTGTCCGGCTCGCCGACGAAGCCGAGGTCGAGAACCTCCTCGATCTTGGAATCGGGATCGACGATGGTCCGCGTCACCTTGCGCGCGGTGACCATGTTGCCATCCTTGCCGCAGAGCCCGATAGCCCGGCCGCCCTCACGGGAGATATAGCCGACGATCTCCTTGTTGACCGAGCCGGCGAGGACCATCTCGACCACCTCGACCGTCGCCTCGTCGGTGACGCGCAAGCCCTGCTTGAACTCGGACTGGATGCCGAGCTTCTTCAGCATCGCCGCGATCTGCGGCCCGCCCCCGTGGCAGACGACCGGCTTCAGGCCCGACTGCTCGAGCAGCACGATATCCTCGGCGAAATCCTCGGCGGTGGCCGCGTCACCCATGGCGTTGCCGCCATATTTGATGACGATCACTTCCTGGTCGTAGCGCTGCATGTGCGGCAGTGCCTGGACGAGCAGATCGGCCGATTGCGACGGCGTGAGTTGGGGCAGATCGGTCATTCGGGAGGCTCCGCACGGCCGCAAGGAAAATGCGGGGCGCTTCTAGCCGAAGTTTCGCGGCGGCGGAAGGACGCGCGCGGCAGATCAGCCGCGTTTCGGCAGCACGGCCGCGATGGACAGGCCAAGCCAGCCCCCCAGCATGAACCAGCCGCCGATCGGCGCCGCGCGCGGAAACAGGGCCTCATTGGCGAAGCCGCGCCGCGCCAGATCGGCGGCGAAGAGCGCGGCCCCGAAGATGATCGCCGAGAGCGCGATCCGTGCCAGCAGGTCGTGCAGGAAGCCGCCCTTGCGCGCCGCCGTCGCGCCGAAGACCACGGAGGCGTGGAACAGCAGCATCTGCCCGGCCGTCTGGGCATTCGCCGCGCCGGTGACATGCGCGGCCGCAGCCAGTAACGCGACGCCGGCCAGTCCCATCAGGCCGGCGAGGGCGAGGTGAATGCGGGCGGCTGTCATCGAGGCTCTCCGGCTGGGGCCGGCGGACCAAGCCGCAGCGGCGCCAGCCGGTCAAGCGGCCCTGATGCCGCGCTTACTGCGCGTCGAACCAGCTTTTCCACTGCGGCACGGCCGTGGCGAAGGTGCCGCGATGGCTGGTGTCGCCGGTCGGAATGGCCTCGACCTTGTCGTTGCCGATCGCCTTCTGATAGGTCATCGGCAATTGGCCGATCTCGATGCGGATCGCCTCATCGGTGAGGCCGTAATAGGTCCGCACCGGCGTCTTGATCACCCAGCGATAGGCGTTGGTCTGTGCCACCAGACGGCCATAGGCCGAGTGGGCGAAGAACTGCGGGTCGAAATATTCCGGCCGGATCAGCTTCTTCAAATCTGTGGGGATAGCGGCCGGATCGAAGGGCTCGCGCAGATAGGCCTTGCGCGAGATCTCGAACGTCTCGTCGGTCAGGAGTGACCGCGCGAGGCCGGGCATGTTGTGGTAGTTCTCGAGCGAGAACACGTTGAGGATGAAGATCGTCGTGATCCAGTTCGCGTCGATCTTGCGCGGAAAGTTCAGGAAGCCGTTGAAGGCGGCGAACGCGTCGGCGGGGGCGCTGGCGGTGGTCGCGGCCTTCACCGGCATGCCGACCGCCTCGAGCCTCTCCAGCATCGCCAGCGTGACGAAGCCGCCCTGCGACCAGCCGCTGAGGAAGAGCTTGCTGTCGGCGAGCTTGAGATCGGCGAGCACGGCGCGGCTCGCGACCAGCATATCATAGGTCGCCTGCTGGTGGCTGCCCTTGACGAGATAGCCTTCGGGCTCCTTCGACGCGCCCATGCCGAAATAATCGGCCCCGGTGACGAGATAGCCCTGCCCGGCGAACTGGGCGATCATCAGCTGCGTCTCCGGCGACTGATCCGGGAAGGAGGGCACCTGCTCCTTTCCGTAGACCGTGCCGTGCTGGTAGGACACCATCGGAAAGACCGTATCGGCCGTGTCGGGAACCGCCAGAAGGCCGGTGGCGGCGATCGGCCGGTTGCCCTGCTCGGGCACGACCGACGGATAGCTCACGCGGTAGAGCTTAACCGCGTTGCGCGCGGGGGTATAGGCGACGGTGATTCCCGCGAATTTCGGGGTGTCTGTCGTCAGGATCTGGTTGAGCTTGGCGACGTCCCAGCGCCCGATCAGCTCGTACTGGACGCCGGATGCGACCTTGATGGGGGCGGCCTTGGCCGAGACCGGGGCTGCCGGCTGTTGCGCCAGGGCAGGCGTTGCGAGTGCCAGAGCGGCCGCCAGCAGGGCGACAAGTGAGGACAGTCTGATCGAGAAAGGCATAAGGGCTCCCCAGCCGGCCGCGGGCTCCGGGTCGACGAACCCCGGCCGTCGCCACGGCAAGTCGATATCCTGCCCGGGCAACGTAAAGATTTCATGGCTCGTCCGGCGCTTGCGCGGCTCAGCTGCGCTCGCCCAGCACGCGGCCGATCGCGGCGCGCAGCTCGGGGATGCCGAGCCCTTTCTCGCTCGAGGTTAGCAGCACCTCCGGGAACGCGGCCGGGCGGCGCTTGATCTCGTCATAGGTCGCCTCCGCCATGAACTGCTGCTCGGAGGCTTTGAGCGCATCGGCCTTGGTCAGCACCACCTGATAGGAGACGGCGGCCTTGTCGAGCGTCTCCAGCACCGCGCCGTCGACATCCTTGATGCCGTGGCGTGCGTCGATCAGCACATAGACGCGCATCAGATTGGAGCGTCCGCGCAGATAGTCGTGGATCAGCCGGGTCCAGGCCGCGACCTTCTCCTTGCCGACGGCGGCATAGCCATAGCCCGGCATGTCGACGATGGTCAGCCGCTCCGCGTCGTCGGTCTGGCGGAAGAAGTTCAGCTGCTGGGTGCGGCCCGGCGTATGCGAGGTGCGCGCCAGGGCGTTGCGCCGCGTCAGCGCGTTGATCAGGCTCGACTTGCCGACATTGGAACGGCCCGCGAAGGCGATCTCCTGGCCGACCATCGGCGGCAGGTCGTCGATCTTCGTCGAGGCCCAGACGAAATCCCACGGCCCCTCGAAGAGCTTGCGGGCCGCCTCGATCTCCTCGGCGTCATAGGGTTTGGTGGTTGCGGTGGTCATGGCGTTCTGCCTACACCGCCGCGCGCAGCGCGTCGATGTCCGCGCTCTGGATCGCGGCGAGGTTGCGCGCGATCCTGTCCGCGTCCCAGTCCCACCAGCGGATCGCCAGCAGTTCCGCGACGATCTCGGGCGCAAAGCGCATCTTCACGACCCGGCCCGGATTGCCGGCGACGACCGCGTAGGGCGGCACGTCCTTCGTCACCTGCGCCCGTGTGCCGATGATGGCGCCGTCGCCGATCGTCACGCCCGGCATGATCACCGCCTCGCGGCCGATCCAGACATCGTTGCCGATCACCATGTCGCCGCGGTTGTTCGCGCCGGGGCGCTTCAGCTCGGCTGCATCCCCGAGGCCGAACATCTGGAACGGATAGGTCGAGAAGCCGCCGAGCGGATGGTTGGCCCCGTTCATCACGAATTGGGCCGCCTGCGCGATCGCGACGAACTTCCCGATGATCAGCCGGTCGCCGATGAAGTCGAAATGGTAGCGCACGCAGCGGGCGACGAAATGCTCCGGCCCACGCGAGTCGTCGTAATAGCTGTAGTCGCCGACCTCGATCAGCGGGTGGTCGACCACGGCCTTCAGGAAGGCGGTGCCTTTCCAGCCCGGGATAGGGTGGCGCGTCTGCGGGTCTGGCAGGGGCATCAGCTTCGCAGGGCAGTCGGCAATGGAGTCGGCAGGCGGCAGTCGAAAGGGTCCCCGCTGCCGACTGCCTGCTCCCTATTGCCTCACTTCTTGTTGGTGTTGGCCGGCTTGGCCGGAGCCGCCACCGCAGTGGCCGGCGGCGGCTTCTTGCCGAACATGCCCTTGATGTTGTCGAAGAGTTCGATCTTCACGCCGTTCTTCTTCATGATGTAGCCCTGCTGGGTGACCGAGAGCAGGTTGTTCCAGCTCCAGTAGATCACCAGGCCGGCGGGGAACGAGCCGAGCAGGAATGTGAAGAACACCGGCATCCAGGTGAACATCATCTTCTGCACCGGGTCCGGCGGCTCCGGGTTCATCTTCATCTGGATGAACATCGTGATGCCCATGATGATCGGCCAGGCACCGAGATGGAGCATCGACGGCGGCGTGAAGGGGATCAGCCCGAACAGGTTGAACAGGTTGGTCGGGTCCGGCGCCGCCAGATCGTGAATCCAGCCGAAGAACGGCGCATGCCGCATCTCGATGGTGATGAACAGGATCTTGTAGAGCGCGAAGAACACCGGGATCTGCAGCAGCACGGGCCAGCAGCCCGCGACCGGATTGATCTTCTGCGTCTTGTACAGCTCCATCAGAGCCTGCTGCTGCTTCATCTTGTCGTCCGCGTAGCGTTCGCGGATGGCCGTCATCTCCGGCTGCATCGCCTTCATCTTCGCCATCGAGGCGTAGGACTTGTTGGCGAGCGGGAAGAACAGGCCCTTCAGGAGCACCGTGACGATCAGGATGGCGACGCCGAAATTGCCGACATGCTTGTAGATCCAGTCGAGCACGACGAAGAGCGGCTTGGTGAAGAAGTAGAACCAGCCCCAGTCGATCAGCAGATCGAAGCGCTTGATGTGCTGGCTGTCCTCATAGCCGTTGATCGCCGCGACCTCCTTGGCGCCGGCGAAGAGCCGGGACTGCGAGGCGGTCGAGGCGCCCGGCGCAAGCGCGACGGCCTCGCCCAGGAAGTCCGCCTGATAGGTGCGCTCCGAACCGGTCTGCACCGAGGAGAAGCGTCCCTCGAACTTGCGTTGCTGGTCGGGGATGACCGCCGCGGCCCAATACTTGTCGGTGATGCCGACCCAGCCGCCGACCGCATCCTTCCAGACCCTGCCGACGGTGCCGGGCGCCAACGCCGGCTCCTTGTCGAGCTTGTCGTAGGTCCACTCCTGCAGGCCGTCCTTCTCGCCGACATAGCCGACGAGGCCTTCATGCAGCACGTAATAGCCGAGCGTATGCGGCTTGCCCTGGCGCACGACCTGTCCGTAAGGGAACAACGTGACGGTGTTGCCGCTCTTGTTCTCGACCTCGTCGCGGATCTGGAACATCGCGTTCGCATCGACATTGACGATGCGCTTGAAGGTCAGGCCCTGGCCGTTGTCCCATGTCAGCGTCACCGGCTGGCCAGGCGTCAGCACCTGCTTGTCGGCCGTCCAGAGCGTCGTCGCATTGGGCACGGGCATGTTGCTGCCCGGCGCCGCGACCCAGCCGAAATCCGAGTAATAGGCGTTGGGGCCGCCGGCCGGCGAGAGCAGCACGATGATCGGGCTGTTGGGATCGACCGTCTCGCGATAGGCCTTGAGCGAGACATCGTCGATGCGCCCGCCTGCGAGCGAGATGGAGCCCGCGATCTTCGGGGTATCGATCTTGATGCGCGGGCTCGCAGCGAGCGCCTGCTCGCGCGTGCCGGAGACCAGGGCGGCTGCCGAACCCGGCGCCGTCTGAGGCGCGGCCGAACCCGGCGCCTGGCCGGGCGGTGCTGCCGTCGCGGCCGGATTGCTCGCGCCTGCGGACGCGGCCTGGGTTTGCGTCTGCTGGTTCTGCCGGGCGATTTCCTGCTGCTTCTCCATCTGCGGCTTGGCGTAGAAGAACTGCCAGCCGAGCAGGATGACGACCGACAGGGCGATCGCCAGCAGCAGATTGCGGTTGTCTTCTTTCATCATGATCGGAAACGGATCTCGCTGGTTCCGGCTGGGTCAGACGGATGAAGGCTGGGGCGCGTGGGGCGGCTTGGACGCACGCCTGTCGGTGCGGGGCTTTTGCGGCCTCGCCCGGTCGATGGCAACCGAAAGATCGGCGACGAGGCTCCGGAAGTCGGCGCCGATCGTCTCGGCGCGCGCGACGATCACGACGTCGCAGCGCCGATCGGCCTGGTCGCGCAGCGCCTGCTCCGCGGCGGCCCGCAGGCGGCGGCGAATGCGGTTGCGCTTGACGGCGTTGCCGGTTTTGCGCGAGGCGGTCAGACCGAGCTTCAGTCCGCCCCGCTCTTCATCGGGCGCGGCATCGCGCACCTGCACCAGGAAGGTGGACGAACGAAAGCGGCGGCCGTGATCGGCCGCCGCCAGAAATTCCTTGCGTTGCGTCAGACGGGCGAGGCGCATGGCGATTGGCCTGTCTTCCGGAACGGGCGCGTTCTGCTCACGCGCCGATCGGCGTCAGGCCGAGAGGCGCTTGCGGCCGTGCGCGCGGCGGGCGGCGATGACCTTGCGGCCGCCGGTCGTCGCCATGCGGGCACGGTAGCCGTGGCGGCGCTTGCGAACCAGCTTGCTGGGTTGATAGGTTCTCTTCATCGTCCGTCTCCGGGGACTTGGCGGCGCGGCGCTCGCGGCCCCTGAAGGTAGCGCAGCGGCCCGAACCGGTCATGTAATAAGGTTCCGCGCTGCCCGGAGGCTGCGCAAGTCGCGGGCTTATGGCGGATCGGCGGTACCAAGTCAATGCCGAAACCGCGCCTGCGGCGAAGCTTCGCGGCCCTTTGCGGAGCCGGCTTGCACTTCGCTCCGACATCCCCGATATAGCGCCCGGGAGGTTGGCGAGGGACGTCTCACTCGCCAACCGGGTCAGGTCCGGAAGGAAGCAGCCCTAACGAGACCGAACGGGTCTTCGTCCAGCCTCCCACCGTCGCCGCATGCTTCGACGGGCTCGGGGCCCGAGGCGGCATTGACCCTCGCCGCCCGATTGGCGAAACCGTTTCCATGAGCGACACGTTCGAAGCCGCAACCGCAGACGAGCCGGGTTTCGCCGGCTTCGACCCGCCGCCCGTGCCGGTGCCGGCCGCGGCCTCCGCGCCCTATCGCGTTCTCGCCCGCAAGTATCGCCCGGCGCATTTCGGCGACCTGATCGGCCAGGATGCGATGGTGCGCACCCTCACCAACGCCTTCGCGGCGGGGCGCATCCCGCAGGCCTGGATGCTGACCGGCGTGCGCGGCGTCGGAAAGACCACCACCGCCCGCATCCTCGCCCGTGCGCTCAACTACCAGACGGCCGATGGCGGCGGCGCGCCGACCACCGATCTGCGCGATTTCGGCATCCATTGCCGCGACATCATCGAGGGCCGGCATATCGACGTGATGGAACTCGATGCCGCCTCCAACAACGGCGTGGAGAATGTCCGCCAGCTGATCGAGGGCATCCAGTACGCACCGGTCTCGGGGCGCTACAAGGTCTACATCATCGACGAAGTGCACATGATGTCGACGGCGGCCTTCAACGCACTGCTGAAGACGCTGGAAGAGCCGCCGGCCCACGCCAAGTTCATTTTCGCGACCACCGAGATCCGCAAGGTGCCGATCACCGTGCTGTCGCGCTGCCAGCGCTTCGATTTGCGCCGTGTCGAATCCGACGTGCTGGTGAACCACCTCTCCGGCATCTGCGGCACCGAGGGCGTCGATGCCGAGGCGGAGGCTCTCGCGGCGGTCGCTCGCGCGGCCGAGGGTTCGGTGCGCGATTCCCTCTCGATCCTCGACCAGGCGATCGCGCATGCCGCCGGCCGCATCACGCTCGACGACATCCGCTCCATGCTCGGCCTCGCCGACCGGGCCCGCGTCATTGACCTGTTCGAATCGGTGATGAAGGGCGATGTCGCTGCCGCGCTCGGCGAGTTGCGCGCGCAATACGATGCCGGCGCCGATCCGGTGGTGGTGCTGACCGACCTCGCCGAGTTCAGCCACCTGGTCACCCGGCTGAAGCTGGTGCCGGACGCGGTGAAGGACGCGACGCTCGCCCAGGCCGAGCGCGTGCGCGGCGGCGATTTCGCCCAGCGCCTCTCGGTCCGTGTGCTCGCCCGCACCTGGCAGATGCTGCTCAAGGGCATCGCCGAGGTGAAGCAGGCCGACCGGCCGGTGATGGCCGCGGAGATGGTGCTGGTGCGCCTCGCCCACGCCGCCGATCTGCCGACGCCGGACGAAGCCTTGAGGATGCTCCGCGATGGCATGGGCTCGGGCTCCGGCGGGCAAGGAGGCGGGCAAGGAGGCGGCATGCCGCGTCCGCCGTCCGGCGGTGGCAATACGGCGCTTGCGGCGCGCCCGATCCTTGCCAGCGCCAATCCCATGCCCGTTGCAGCTCCTCGCGCCGTCACGGCGCCGCAGGCGATCGTCGCCTCGCTGGAGGATGTGGTGGCGCTCGCCTCGCAGCACCGTGAGATCGGCTTGAAGGTCGCGCTGGAGCGCGACGTCCGTCCCGTGCGCTTCGAGCCGGGCCGTATCGAGTTTTCGCTGGGGGAGGGCGCCTCGCGCACGCTGGCGCAGGATCTGTCCCGCAAGTTGAAGGACTGGACCGGCCAGACCTGGATGGTGGCGGTCGTCAATGCCGAGGGCGGGGCGACCCTGCGCGAGCAGGTCGCCGCGGCCAAGGGCCGGCGCGAGAGCGACGCGGCAGCCCACCCCGCGGTCAAGGCCGTGCTGGAGCGTTTCCCGGGCGCGCGCATCGTCGATGTCCGCGATCCGCGGGCTGTCGAGGCTGCGGAGAATGCAGCCGCCGCAGCCTCCGGCCCGGACTACCTGCCGGATGGCGACGAACCCCTGTTCGACGATTCAGAGCCGGATTTCGACGGCATCGATTTCTGAGGCGGATTATTTTGTCGCATTTTCTTCACGCGAACCAATATCCCCTTCGCTCGAAAATGCTCCAGGAGATGTGAAACCATGCGCGACATGATGGGCCTGATGAAGCAGGCGCAGCAGATGCAGCAGAAGATGGCCGATCTTCAGGCCGAGCTCGACACCGTCGAGGTGGAGGGCGCGGCCGGAGGCGGCATGGTCACGGTGACGATGACGGCCAAGGGCGCGCTCAAGGCCATCAGGATCGACCCCAGCCTGATGGTGCCGGACGAGCGCGAGATTCTCGAAGACCTGATCGTCGCCGCCTGCACCGACGCCCGCACCCGCTCCGAGCGCGTGATGCAGGACCGCATGGGCGAGATCACCAAGGGCCTGCCGATCCCGCCCGGCATGAAGCTGTTTTGAAGGTCAGGCGAATGGTGAATGGCGGATGGCGGGTGCAGCGGGCTGGCTTTCGCCATTCGTCATTCGCCATTCGCGGATAAGACCATGTCCCGCGCCATTGCCGGCCCCGAGATCGAGCGCCTGATCCAGCTCCTGGCCAAACTGCCGGGGCTCGGGCCGCGCTCGGCCCGGCGTGCCGCCCTGCATCTGGTGAAGAAGCGCGAGCAGCTGCTCGCCCCGCTCTCGGAGGCGATGAGCATCGCGCGCGAGCGCATCGTCGTCTGCTCGAGCTGCGGCAATGTCGATACGACAGACCCTTGCGGCCTCTGCACCGATCCACGCCGCGACGACGGGGTGATCGTCGTCGTCGCAGACATCTCAGACCTCTGGGCGCTGGAGCGCTCTGGTGCGGTCTCCGGCCGGTATCATGTTCTGGGCGGTGTGCTCTCGGCGCTCGATGGCGTCCGTCCCGAGCATCTCTCGCTCGACGCGCTGGTGGCGCGGGCCTCGGCGCCGGCGGTGAAGGAGGTCATCCTGGCGCTCAGCGCCACGGTGGACGGCCAGACGACGGCCCATTTCATCACGGATCTGCTCGGTCACCTGCCGGTCAAGGTGACGAAGCTCGCCCATGGCGTCCCGGTCGGCGGAGAGCTCGACTATCTCGACGATGGAACTTTGGCGGCAGCGATCCGCCAGCGCACGGGGTTTTGAGCGGCACGCCATCCGTCATTGCGCTGTTCGCAATGACGGATGGCGTCTTTGGTCAGAACTTGTAGGCCACGCTCGCCCGCGCGCTGTGCGTCGTCAGCTCCTGGTCGCCGGTGAGGCCGGGGAAGGGGCCCGACGAGGCGAAGCGGTTGCGGCCGAAATCGGTGTAGCGGTACTCCGCGCCGAGGATGAGATGGTCGGTGAAGGCGAAATTGACGCCGGCGCCGAGGTTCCACCCAGTCCGCGCACTGGTCAGCCGCTCGCCGAACCCGCCGCCGGTGCTGAAGAGGCGCCGCTCATACTCGGTGAAGGAGGCGCCGCCGGCCGCATAGACCATCAGCCGGTCGAAGGCATAGCCGAGCCGGCCACGTGCCGCGCCCTGCCAATCCTGCGAGACGCGGCCGGCCAGCGCGACGCCGTCGAAGCGGCTGCGGCTGTTGACGGCCTCGATGTCGCCCTCGAGCCCCAGCACGACGCTGCCCATCTGGTAGTTGAAGCCGGCATGCGCTCCGCCGAAGGCCGAATCGTCGTCGACGCGGAAGCTCATCGGCGCGTAGGGGCCGGTCGGGGCGCCGATGCGGACCCGGTTGCTGCCCCAGGAATAGCCGCCCTGGACGCCGGCATAGACGCCGGTCCAGGAATAAAAGCTCGGCAGCGCCGGAGCGGGTGGCAGCGCCACGCTGCGGAGGTCGGCGGCTGCTCCCGCTCCCGCCCACAGCATGGCGAGGCCGCTCAGGCCGGCTTTGATCAACTTGGTCATTGAACTCGCTCGTGCGACACGCCGCCTTGAGCCTCGCGGCCTAGCCCCGATAACGAAGCATTAAGGTTAACAATCGCCTAAGCCGCCCCGAGCCCCGCCCGAAAAAGGAACAATTGCGGTCACGCCTTGTTGCCCGCAAGCTTGCGCGGCAATGGAGACACCAGCGTTCATGGCCTACCTGAAACGGATCACGGGTGCGGCCGGCATTGGCGTCGCGCTTGGCTATCTTTCGGGGATGGTCTCCAGCCGCATGGGCGGCAAGAAGAGCGCCACGCGCCGCGGCCGACTGGCACGAACGCCCTGGCAGATGCCCTGGCTCGGCTGGAAGGACGTTCTGCTGCGCTTCATCGGCAATGTCATCGACAACCGCCTGACCTCGCTCGCCGGAGCGGTCGCGTTCTTCACCCTCCTGTCGCTGGTGCCGGCGCTCTCGCTGCTGGTGACGATCTATCGCTATTTCACCGATCCGGTGACGATCGCCGAGCAGTTGGACGGCGTGACCACCATGTTCCCGCAGGCCGCGCGAGACCTGATCCATGAGCAGGCGATCCGGCTGTCGAGCCAGTCGGGAGCCAGCCTGTCGCTGACCTTCCTCGTCAGCTTCCTCGTCGCGACCTGGTCGTCGAATGCAGCGATGAAGGCGATGTTCGACGCGCTCAACATCATCTACCGCGAAACCGAGAAACGCAGCCTGATCAAGCTGAATCTGGTGTCCCTTGTCACCACTGTGGGCGCGATCCTTCTTGTCACGACGGCCCTGATCGTCATCGCCAGCTTGCCGCTCGTGACCGCGCTGTTTCCGTTCCACTCGGAGGTGGAAAGGCTGATCCGGCTGGTTCGCTGGCCCACCTTTCTGCTCCTCGGCACGCTGTCGATCGCCTCTCTCTACTGGATCGGTCCAAGCCGCGAACGCATGCGCTTCGTCTGGGTCATGCCGGGCGCCATCGTCGCGGCCCTGCTTTGGGCGGGCGCCTCCTATGTCTTCTCCTGGTATGTCAGCACGCTCGGCAACTACACCGCGGCCTATGGCTCGCTGGCGACGATCGTCGTCTTCATGACATGGCTCTGGATTTCCGCGACGATCGTGCTCGCGGGCGCCGAGCTGAATGCCGAGCTCGAGCACCAGACGGCTCACGACACCACCACGGGCCGCCCCAAGCCGCTCGGCAAGCGCGGCGCCACCATGGCCGACCAGATCGGGCCCGCGAAAGCCGATTGATGCTGGATCCCCAGACGACGCGTCACGACGACCTGCGCAAGGGGCAGGGGCCCTGGCTGCCCGGGATTCCGCGCCCGCCCGGAGGGAGGCTGGAGGCCGATACGCGTTGCGACGTCGTGGTCGTGGGGGCCGGGATTACCGGCGCGCTGATGGCCGAGCACCTGACCGCGATGGGCAAGGATGTCGCTCTGATCGACCGCGAGCGCGAAGGCTTCGGCAGCA
The DNA here is from genome assembly GCF_900156025.1 of Allobosea sp. TND4EK4. Lineage (GTDB taxonomy): Bacteria > Pseudomonadota > Alphaproteobacteria > Rhizobiales > Beijerinckiaceae > Allobosea. The sequence goes on along the minus strand of NZ_FTMO01000007.1, from coordinate 96,705 downwards.
CGGCGGCCTCGACCGCCATGCTGCAATGGGAGATCGACCTCCGGCTTTCTCAATTGGCCGCGCTCTACGGCTTCGAGAATGCCGCGGAGGTGTACCGGCTGAGCTGCAAGGCGGTGGCATCGCTGGGCGAGCTGGTATCCGAGCTCGCGATCCCCTGCGGGTTCTCGCCGCGCCAGACGATCTACCTGTCTGCTGGCGATGTCGGACCCCGCGAGCTGCTGGCCGAATGCGAGGCCCGCCGCCGGGCCGGTCTGCCGGGGGATTTCGTCGAACATGCCCAGCTGATGAACGGGTTCGGCTTCGACCGGGCTGCCGCCATCATCTCTCCTGGCTCCGCTGAGGCGGACCCCTTGAGCCTCTGCCATGGCCTGGTTGCGATGGCGGCCAGGCGCGGCGCGCGCCTGTTGCGCGAGGAGGCGGTGAGCTTCGACGGTTCGGGCAAGGCCGCCGCCGTCACCCTGAAAAGCGGCCGCGTCATCGAGGCCGACGCGATCGTGCTCGCGACAGGCTACGTGATGCCCGGTTGTGTGAACGACGATCTCCACCGTGTCGCGTCGAGCTGGGCGATCGCGACGGTTCCCCAATCGCCGCAGGCGCTGTGGCCTGGTCCGGCTTTGGTCTGGGAGGCCTCGGAAGACTACATCTACTGCCGCACGACGACGGACGGTCGCATCGTCTTCGGCGGCGAGGATGAGGAGATCGACGATCCGGACCAGCGCGAGGCGCTGGGTGCCGAGAAGACCGCGGCGCTGATGGGCCGCCTGCATGCCCTGCTGCCAAAGGCAAAGCTTGATCTCGGCTATAGCTGGTCGGGCGCCTTTGGCCAGACCGGGGATGGGCTGCCGCTGATCGGGCGCGTCCCGGGCCACCCGCGGCTGCTTGCGGCTTATGGCTATGGCGGCAACGGCATCACCTTCAGCTTCCTCGCCTCGCGCATCCTCGGCGCTCTGATCGACGGTCGGGAGGAGAGCTGGTTCCGGCATTTCGCGATCGACCGGCCGAAGCCCGGCTGACGGCCGAGCGGTTGCAGATCTGCAATGTCGCCCTTTCCACCTGAGGAGGCGACAAGCGTGCCCCGGCACGCCATCTTTTGGCTGCGGCGGCCGTAAGCCCCGCCCGCGAAAGGATGACAGCCATGCTCGCAACTGCAGAGAGGGACACGCCCGCCGTCCTGGAAGCGCATCAGGCGCCCTATCATATCGGCGCCGTGACGCTGCGCGTCCGCGACCTCGCCGGGCTTACGGCCTTTTACCGCGACGCCATCGGCCTGTCGGTCCTTCGTTCAGACCCGCAGGCTGCCGAGCTTGGCGTCGGCAGCACGGTGCTGGTCCGCCTTTTGCCCGGCGCCGGGCGGCCAACTGCCGCGACAGGACTGTTCCACCTGGCGATCCTCCTGCCCTCGCGGCAGGCGCTGGCGAATTGGCTGCAACATGCGGCGGGGACCGGGATCCGGCTCGAAGGCGCCTCCGATCACCTCGTCAGCGAGGCTTTGTACCTTTCCGACCCCGAAGGAAACGGCATCGAGATCTACCGGGACCGCCGCCGCGCCGAATGGCCGCGCCGTCCCGATGGCGGCATCGCCATGGCGACCGAGGGGCTCGACCTCGACAAGCTTCTGAGGGAGGCGCAGAGCGGCCCCTATGCCGGGATGCCGGCCGGTACCGCGATGGGCCATATCCATCTGCGCGTCGGTGACACCGCTGCGGCCGAAGCCTTCTACCACGGCCTCATCGGCTTCGACGTGATGGTGCATTATCCGGGTGCGAGCTTCCTCGCCAGCGGCGGCTATCACCACCACATCGCCGGCAATATCTGGGGAAGCCGCGGCGCCGGGGCGCGCGGACCGGGCGAGGCGGGCCTGGACAGCTTCCAGATCGTCGCCCGCGACGCTGCCGATTTCGAGGCGATGAAGGAGCGCATCGTGGCGGCAGGCGGAAGCGTGGCCGATGGTGTGCCGACCATCGCCGATCCCTGGAACAACCGGATCACTCTCGTTCGCTGACGGGTGTCAGCGCGCCAGCAGATGCGAGCGGCGCGTGCCGTTCGTGGCGGGCAGGAACCCCGCCGCTTCCCAGAAGCGTGCCGCACGGTCGTCGCTTGCCCGCAAAGACAGGCGCGGCGCCAAGGCGAGCCCCTGCTGGATCAGGGCGCAGGCGAGCGCCCGCCCGGCTCCGGCCGCGCGGTGCAAAGGCCGGATATAGACGGCGCACCCGCAGCAGGTCGGGTTCTGGATCGTAGGGGTCGGGCGTCAGCGCGCCGACACCCGCCAGTTCACCGTCGATGAAGGCGGCGAAGACGGCGAAACGATCGTCGCCGGCAGCATAGTGGCCCGCCAGCCATTCCTCGCGCAGGCTCTCGACGAAGCGATAGGCCTCGGCGCGCGCTTCGCTGCACAGCCCCTCGAAATCGTCCGGCAGCGTATCGCTCAGCCGGACGATCTGGATCGGCGCTTCGTTCACAGACCGTCGAACAGCGCGCTGGAGATGTAGCGCTCCGCAAAGGAGGGGATGATCACCACGATCGTCTTGCCGGCATTCTCGGGCCTGGCGCCGACTTCGAGCGCAGCCGCGATCGCCGCGCCAGACGAGATGCCGGCCGGAATGCCCTCGTTCTTGGCCAATGCCCGGGCGGTCTCGAAGGCCGTCTGGTTGCCCACCGTCACCACCTCGTCGATGACGCCGCGGTCCAGCACGCCCGGCACGAAACCCGCGCCGATGCCCTGGATCTTGTGCGGTCCGGCCTGTCCGCCCGACAGGACCGGCGAATCCTCCGGCTCGACCGCGACCATCCTGAGCCCAGGCTTGCGGGCCTTCAGCACCTGTCCGATGCCGGTGATGGTGCCGCCGGTGCCGACGCCCGAGACGATGATGTCGATGTTGCCCTGCGTGTCGTTCCAGATCTCCTCCGCCGTGGTCTTGCGGTGGATTTCAGGGTTGTGCGGATTCTCGAACTGCTGCGGGATGATCGCGCCCGGGATTTCGCTCTTCAGCTCTTCGGCCTTCGCGACGGCGCCGCGCATGCCGCCGGGACCCGGCGTCAGCACGAGTTCGGCGCCGAGCAGGGCCAGCATCTTGCGCCGCTCAATCGACATCGTCTCCGGCATCACCAGGATCAGGCGGTAGCCGCGCGCGGCGGCAACGAAGGCGAGCGCGATGCCGGTGTTGCCCGATGTCGGCTCGATCAGCGTGCCGCCGGGCTTCAGCGCGCCCGAAGCCTCCAGCGCGTCGATCATGTTGACGCCGATGCGGTCCTTGACGCTGGAGATCGGGTTGAAGAATTCGAGCTTGGCGAGGATCGTCGCCTGGACGCCGCGCTCCGCCGGCAGGCGGTTGAGCTTGACCAGCGGGGTATCGCCGATCGTGTCGGTGATCGAGTTGTAGATGCGGCCGCGGCCCGGCGCCTTCCGGGAGGTCTGCGTGTCAGCCATGGAGTCACTCCTTCAGCGGCTTCGCGAAAGGCTTGCCCTTCACGAAAGGACTTGTCGGTGACAACGCTAGTCCAATTCACAGGTTCTGTCGAACAAATCTATAAATCACATTCTAAATTGTAAAATGATCCTGTTCTGGCCGTGTGCCGATCTGGTCGGCGAGCGCCCGCGCGCAGAGCTCCTCGACATTGACCCCGGCCAGCACCTTCAGGAAGGCGGCCGAGGCGGCGGCCACCTCCGGCGCGACCACGGCATCGACGAGCGCCGATTGCGGCGGGGGGCCGAGATCCTGCGAGGCGTCCTCCATCGCCGCGCGGGCGATATCGGCTGCGGTGATGCGGCGGCGCTCGCGGGCGAGCTCGTAGCCCCCGCGCGGGCCGCGCACCCCCTTGAGGATGCCGGCATGGACCAGCGCCTGCAGCAGGGTCTCGAGATGGCGCGGCGGCAGGCCGAGCCGTCCCGCCAGCAGCTTCGCCGCCACCGGCGCCGGCCGCGCATGCAGCGCGATATCGACCACCGCGGCAATGGCGAGGAGGCTTCGCCGCGACAGCAGCATCATCGCGACGTTCCCGCGCTCGAGCCGTCCTGGATCCCGGTCGAGCCGAAGCCGCCCGCGCCCCGCTCCGTGGCGTCGAGCTGCGGGACTTCGACGAGGCTGACCCGCGTGACCGGCGCGATCACCAATTGCGCGATGCGGTCCCCGCGCTGGATCCGGAACGGCTCCTGGCCGTGGTTGATCAGCGGTACCTTGATCTCACCGCGATAGTCGCAATCGATCGTGCCCGGTGCGTTGAGCACGGTGACGCCATGACGGACAGCCAGCCCCGAGCGCGGCCGGACCTGCCCCTCGAAACCGTCCGGCAATTGCAGGGCTAGCCCGGTCGGCACGAGCATGCGCCCGCCGGCCGCCAGCACAACCGGCTCCTCGAGCGCGGCGCGCAGGTCCAGCCCGGCCGCCCCTTCCGTCTCATAAGCCGGCAAGGGAAGATCGGCGCCGTGAGCGAGGCGCTGAAGCGGGACGCTTGTCACGGCTCAGCCCGCCTTTGGCGGCAGCAGGGCCGCCAGATGCGCGACGAGGCGGCGAGCCACCTCCTCCTTCGGCAAGGTCGGCCAGGTCTCGACGCCCGACGCGCCGACGAGATGGACGGTGTTGGCGTCGCCGCCCATCACGCCCGTGCCCCCGACATCATTGGCGACGATCAGGTCGCAGCCCTTCCTGGCCAGCTTGGCCTTGGCATAGTCGATGACGTTCTGCGTCTCGGCCGCGAAGCCGACGACGAGGCCGGGCCTCCCGGCCTTGCGGTGCGCCACCGTCGCCAGGATGTCCGGGTTCTCGACCAGCGAGAGCGGCGGCAGGGCACCGCCATCCTTCTTCATCTTCTCGGGTGCCGCGTCCGCGACGCGCCAATCGGCGACCGCAGCGGCGAAGATAGCAAGATCCGCCGGCAGGGCCGCATCCACCGCGGCCTGCATCTCCCGCGCGGATTCGACATGCACGGTTTCGACTCCCTCGGGGTCGGCGAGCGTCACCGGCCCGCTGATCAGCGTCACCCGCGCACCCGCTGCTGCTGCGGCAGCGGCGATGGCATGGCCCTGCTTGCCTGAGGAGCGGTTGGCGATATAGCGCACCGGATCGATCGGCTCATGCGTCGGGCCGGAGGTGATCAGGACATGCCGGCCTGCGAGCGCGCCGGCGGCCGGCTCGCTCTGCGGGGTATCCCCGCCCGGAAGCCGGCCGAGGAAGCCGATCGCGCGCTGCGCCGCCGGCTTCTCGCCCGCCAGCGCCAGCTCGATCGCAGCCAGGATTTCCATCGGCTCGGCCATGCGGCCGAGCCCGCTCTCGCCGCGCTCGGCCATCGCGCCGCTATTGGGGCCGACGACGAGGATGCCGTCCTTCTCGAGCTGCGCCACGTTCCGCCGCGTCGCAGGGTGTTGCCACATGCGCGGGTTCATCGCGGGCGCGATCAGCACGCGCTTGTCGGTGGCGAGCAGTGCGGTCGAAGCAAGATCGTCGGCCTGCCCTGTCGCCATCTTGGCGATGAGGTCGGCGGTCGCCGGCGCGACCACGACCAGATCGGTCGAGCGCGAGAGCTGGATATGCCCGATATCGGCCTCGTCCGTCAGCGAGAACAGGTCGGTGAAGCAGCGCTCCCCGGCCAGCGCCGAGACCGAGAGCGGCGTCACGAACTGCTCGCCGGCCCTGGTCAGGATGCAGCGCGAGGCGATGCCGCGGTCCTTCAGCCGGCGGACCAGCTCCAGGCACTTATAGGCGGCGATGCCGCCGCCGATGATCAGCAGGATGGAGCGGGAAGCGGACAAGGAGGCTCCTCGGGCGAAGCGGCAAGCGACCGACTTTCCCTAGCATCAGCGGCGCTGCGCTGTCAGCCTGTCCTCATGGCCGAGGCATCTCCGGCACCTTGTAGGCCGTCGTCGCCTTGATCCGTTCCATCGCGAAGCGCGACGTGACGTTCTTCAGCGGGATCGTTTCGATCAGTTTCTTGTAGAACGCATCATAGGCGGCCATGTCCGCGACGACGACGCGCAGCATGTAGTCGACGTCGCCGGCCATGCGGTAGAATTCCATCACCTCCGGCATGGCCGAGACGGTATCGGCGAAGGTCGAGAGCCAGGGGCCGGAATGGTCCGCAGTCTCGATCTGGACGAAGACGGTGAGCCCGAGACCGATCTTCTCCGGCGCGACGAGCGCGACCCGCTTCAGGATGATTCCGGCCTGTTCCAGCTTCTGGATGCGCTTCCAGCAAGGCGTCTGCGAGAGACCGACACGGTCCGCCAGCTCGGCGATGGAGATGTTGGCGTCGCCCTGGAGCACCGTCAGAATTTTGCGGTCGATGGCATCCATCTGAAAAATCCGTCCGAGATAGAAAATGACTCTGGAGAAGCAGCGCAGGAAAGAAGGATTATCTTTTTGGAGCCCGCTACTTGCATCCAGATAGAAAATCCTTTTCTCCATCTGTCAATGGTTCCCTTGGGCGCCTCGTGCTTCGACAGGATGTGATGGTCATGGATCGCCGCCGTTTTCTCACCGGAGCCACCGGCCTTGTGGCCTTCGCGCCTTGGGCCGCGAGGGCACAGAGCCCGTCCGTCGCGGCGCGCATCGGCTATATTCCGGTGGTCGGCACGGCGCCGTTCTTTGTCGCGCAGGGCGAAGGCTGGCTGAAGCAGGGCGGCGTCGAGCCTGTCGTGACGGTTTTCGAATCCGGCCCGAACATGATCCAGGCGCTCGCCTCCGGCACGATCGACGTCTACGTCGCCGGCGTTGCGCCGCTGGCGGTCGCCCGGTCGCGGGGCATCGACGTGCGCGTTGTCGCGTCGACCGCGATCGGCGAGAACGTCGTCGTCGCTGCCCCGTCGCTGTCCAAGTTCTTTGCCGTCAATGTCACGCCGGCGGCTGCCTTCAAGGCGTTCAAGGCGGCGACCGGCAAGGCCGCACGACTCGCCACCCAGCCTGCCGGCTCGGTGCCCAACACGGCGCTGCAGCACTGGCTCTGGGAGGTCGCCCGGATCGACAGGAGCGAGGCCGAAATCGTGCCGATGGGGATCGACGCCACGCAGCAGGCGATCCTCGCCGGTGCGGTCGATGGCGGCATCGTGCGCGAGCCGGCGCTGACGATCCTCCAGAGCCGCAACAGCGCGATCAAGCTGGTGGCCGCCGGCGAGGAGGTGTTTCCGGGCCAACCCGGCACCGTCGTCGCAGTCTCCGGCGCCTTTGCGACCAGGACCCCGCAAGCGGTCCAGACGATCGTCGACGGGCTGGTCAAGGCCGCTGCGCTCATCAAATCCGCGCCCGACAAGGCGGCTCCGCATGTCGGCGCCGCGCTCGGCAAGGGCATCGTCGACCCGGGCCTGATCCGCAAGGCGCTGGTCTCGCCCGCCAGCGTCTTCGAGATCGACCCGCGCAAGATCATCGAGCCGGCTCGTGCCATGCAGGCTTATCAGGTCAAGCTCGGCTCGCTCGACAAGGAACTGCCTTTCGACGGCCTGTTCGAGACGCAGTATTACGAGCGCGCCGTCAAGGCTGGCGGCTGAGGCCGTGGCGCGGCTGCGGGCCCCCGCCCTGGCCCTGCTGGGCCTTCTCGCCTTCCTGCTGTTGTGGGAGGCGGCGCCTTATTTCGGCTGGGTGAACCCGGCCTTCCTGCCGCCGCCGAGCGTGCTGCCCCGGGCCTTCATGCGCGAGCTCCAGTCCGGCGCCTGGCTCGCGGCCATTCTGGGCTCGCTCTGGCATTATTTCGTCGGGCTGTTCGCTGGAGCGGGACTGGGCATCGCGCTCGGCGTGCTCGTCGGCATGTCGCGGATCGCGGAAGAGGCGACCGCCTGGGTGGTGCGGGTGCTGCGGCCGATCCCGGGTCTCGCCTGGGTTCCCTTCGCCATCATCTGGTTCGGCGTCACCCCGGGCGCCGCGGTGTTCATCATCGCGGTCGGCGTGTTCTGGATCTCCTTCTTCGCGGCGCAGGGCGCGGTGCGCGGTGTCGATCGCGATCTTGTCGAGGTGGCCGATGCCTTCGGCTTCCGCTCGCCCTGGGCCCGGCTGTTCAAGATCCTCCTGCCGGCAGCGATGCCAGGCATCCTCGTCGGCTTCCGCACCGCGCTCGGTCAGGCCTGGATGGCGGTGGTTGCTGCCGAGATCTTCGGCGTCGCCGGCGTCGGCCAGCGCATGATGCAGGCCTCCAGCCTGCTCGCGACCGATATCGTCGTGGTCTACATGCTGACGATGGCGGCGCTCTACGGCCTGCTCGACACGGCCTTCGTCGCCTTCCAGACATGGGTGCTGCGATGGAAAGCGTGATCGACATCAAGAGCCTGTCGCTGACCTTCACCCGCGACGGCGAGCAAACCGAGGTGCTGCGCCAGCTCGATCTTTCGGTCGAGCGGGGCGAGTTCCTGGCCATCGTCGGCCCCTCGGGAGTGGGCAAGTCGACGCTGCTGCGCGTCATCGCCGGCCTGGCGAAACCGAGCGGCGGCGAGGTCGTGATCCATGCGAGGGACGGCACCCGCCGCCCCGTCGCGCTGGTCTTCCAGGATTCGCGGCTCCTGCCCTGGCGCAAGGTGGTGTCGAATGTCGGCTTCGGGCTGGAGGGCCGCACCTCGCGTGGCCAGCGCCTCTCCAAGGCGCAGGAGATGCTCGATCTCGTCGGCCTCGGGGGCCTGGCCCAGCGCTGGCCGCATCAGCTTTCCGGCGGGCAGCGCCAGCGCGTCTCGCTGGCGCGTGCGCTCGCCGTCGAGCCCGAGATCCTGCTGATGGACGAGCCCTTCTCGGCGCTCGACGCGTTGACGCGCGAGCACCTGCAGGACGAGCTGATCCGCGTCTGGCAGCGCACGCGCAAGACGGTGCTTTTCGTGACCCACGATATCGACGAGGCCGCCTACCTCGCCGATCGTGTCGTGATCCTGTCGGGCGCGCCCGGCCAGATCATCGCAGAGCACCGCATCGATGCGGCCCGTCCACGCAGGCGCGGCGCGGCGGCGGAGGCGGAGATCGTCCGCGCCGTCCGTCAGGGGCTGGGCGCAGACATCGTCGCGGATGGTGCGGCGATCTAGCCTTTCGTTGCGACGATGAAGAGGCGCGGGAAGGGGAGCAGCACCTTGCCGTCGCTCTCGACCGGATAGGCCGGCGCGATCCGGGCGAGATAACGGGCGAGGAAAGCCTCCTGCTCGGTCGCGTCGAGCCGGTCGAGGAAGGGCTTCAGCCCCGTGCTCCTGAACCAGTCCGCGATGGCGGCGAGGCCGGCGAGCTCATGGACATAGGTGGTCTGCCAGATGTCCACCCGGCAGCCGGCCTTGTTCAGCCAGCGCCGGTAATCGCCGAAGGAGCCGATCGCGGTGCGCGCCGCCAACGCGGGTGCGAGCTTCGTCGCCCAGGGCTGCTCCATCGCCACTTCGCGCATCGCGACATGCGAGGGCCGTCCGAGATTGTCCGGCATCTGCACCGCAAGGCAGCCGCCGGGCTTCAGCGAGCGCACCAGCTGCGGAATCAGAGCGGCATGGTCCGGCAGCCATTGCAGCACGGCATTCGCGAAGATCAGGTCATAGGCATCCTCGGCGAGCCAATGGCCCGCATCGCCGAGCGTGAAGGTGAGCTGCGGCAGGCGCTTGCGGGCTTTGTCCAGCATGTCGGGCGAGGAATCCAGCCCCTCGACCCACGCCTGCGGGAAGCGCGCGGCCACCAGCTCGGTGCTGTTGCCCGGCCCGCAGCCCAGATCGATGCAGCGCTCCGGGTCGCTCGGTGGCACGCGCGCGAGCAGATCGATGGAGGGGCGGGTCCGCTCGTCCTCGAAGCGCAGATATTGCGCGGCGTTCCAGTCCGGTGCGGCGGCCATGGCGCTCTCCCTCCGGCGGCGATGGCCGGTTACGCGGTCGCGATAAGCCTCGCCGCCGAAAGCCGCAAGAACGGTCTGCTCAGAGCGAGGAGACCAGATGCCCGCCATCGACGGCGAGCGAGGTGCCGGTGATGTAGCTTCCGGCCTTGGAGGCCAGCAGCAGCAGCGCCCCGTCGAGTTCCTCGGCCCGGCCCAGCCGGCGCTGCGGGATGCGGCGGACCAGCTGCTGGCCCGGCTCCGTCGCGAAGAAGTCGCGGTTGATGTCGGTCTCGATATAGCCGGGGCAGAGCGCATTGACGCGGATACCATCGCGCGCCCATTCCAGCGCCAGCGCCTTGGTGAGCTGGATCACGCCGGCCTTCGAGGCGGCATAGGCGCTGACGCCGCCGGCGACGCGCTCGCCCAGGATCGAGGCGATGTTGACGATCGCGCCGCCGCGGCCGCCCTCCCGCATGCCGCGCGCGGCGGCCTGCGCGACGAGGAAGACGCCCTTGAGGTTGGTGTCGATCACCGCATCCCAATCGGCTTCGGACAGGTCGGCGGCCCGGCCGGCGCCGCTGATGCCGGCATTGTTGATCAGGATATCGAAGTGCCGCTCCGCCAGAGCCGCCGACACCGAGGTCGGATCGGTCACGTCCAGCCCCAGCGCTTGTGCCGCGCCGCCCGCCTCCGCGATCCCGCGGCAGGCCCCCTCCAGCGCTGCGATCCGCCGGGCCGCGAGCGTGACGTTGACGCCATGGGAGGCGAGCAGCCGGGCAAAATGCAGACCGAGCCCCCCGGAGGCGCCGGTCACCAATGCGCTCTTGCCGTGGAGATCGTCGAAGAAAGCTCGTGCTGTCGTCATCGGCCGAGCTTCGGCGCGATCGTGGCGGGGATCAAGCTCTCACGCTGAAGCAGCGAGCCACAGGCCATCCCGGATCTTCGCTGCGCGTTGTCCGGGATGACAGCCTTCCACAACAGAGGATCAGCCGGTTCAGTCGTCCATCTTGAGGGCGGCGATAAAGGCTTCCTGCGGGATTTCGACCTTGCCGAACTGCCGCATCTTCTTCTTGCCTTCCTTCTGCTTGTCCAGAAGCTTGCGCTTGCGGGTGGCGTCGCCGCCATAGCACTTGGCGGTCACGTCCTTGCGCAGGGCGCGGATGGTCTCGCGGGCAATGATCTTGCCGCCGATCGCCGCCTGCACCGGAATCTGGAACATATGCGGCGGGATCAGCTCCTTGAGCTTCTCGCACATGGCGCGTCCGCGCGATTCCGCCCGCGTGCGGTGGACGAGCATGGAGAGCGCATCGACCGGCTCGGCGTTCACCAGCACCGACATGCGTACGAGGTCGCCCTCGCGGTAATCGGTGATGGCGTAGTCGAAGGAGGCGTAGCCCTTCGAGATCGACTTCAGCCGGTCGTAGAAATCGAACACGACCTCGTTCAGCGGCAGGTCGTAGACCACCTTGGCGCGCGAGCCGACATAGGACAGGTCCGTCTGGATGCCCCGGCGATCCTGGCAGAGCTTCAGCACCGAGCCGAGATATTCGTCGGGCGTGAAGATCGTCGCCTTGATCCAGGGCTCCTCGATGAATTCGATCTTCATCACGTCCGGCATGTCGGCCGGGTTGTGAAGTTCGATCGTCGTGCCGTCGCGCAGCTTGAGACGATAGACGACCGAGGGCGCCGTCGAGATCAGGTTGAGGTTGAATTCGCGCTCGAGCCGCTCCTGGATGATCTCGAGATGCAGCAGGCCGAGGAAGCCGCAGCGGAAGCCGAAGCCGAGCGCGGCGGAGGTCTCCATTTCGTAGGAGAAGCTCGCATCGTTCAGCCGCAGCCGCGACATGGCGGCGCGCAGCACCTCGAAATCGGCGGCGTCGACCGGGAAGATGCCGCAGAACACCACCGGCTGCACCGGTTTGAAGCCGGGAAGCGGCTCAGCGATCGGCCTCTTGTCGTCGGTGATCGTGTCGCCGACGGCGGTATCGGCGACCTCCTTGATCGAGGCGGTGAAGAAGCCGACCTCGCCCGGCCCGAGCTGCTTCACCTCGGTCATCTTCGGCTTGAACACGCCGACGCGGTCGACGCCGTAGGAGGCGTTGGCGCGCATCATGCGGATGGTCATGCCCTTCTTCAGCACGCCGTCGATGACGCGCACCAGCACGACGACGCCGAGATAGGCGTCATACCAGGAATCGACCAGCAGGCATTTCAACGGCGCGTCGGGGTCGCCCTTGGGCGCAGGCAGCTTCTGGACGATGGCTTCCAGCACGCCCTCGATGTTGAGACCGGTCTTGGCCGAGATCGGCACCGCCTCCGAGGCGTCGAGGCCGATCACATCCTCGATCTGCTGCTTGATGCGCTCAGGCTCCGCCGCCGGCAGGTCGATCTTGTTGAGGACGGTGACGATCTCGTGGTTGGCGTCAAGGGCCTGATAGACGTTCGCCAGCGTCTGCGCCTCGACACCCTGCGAGGCGTCGACGACGAGCAGCGAGCCCTCGCAGGCCGCCAGCGAGCGCGACACCTCATAGGCGAAGTCGACATGGCCGGGCGTGTCCATCAGGTTCAGGATGTAGGACTTGCCATCCTTGGCCGTGTAGTCCAGTCGCACCGTCTGGGCCTTGATGGTGATGCCGCGCTCCTTCTCGATATCCATCGAGTCGAGGATCTGCTCGCTCATGTCGCGGGCCGCGACCGTGCCCGTCTGCTGGATCAGCCGGTCGGCCAGCGTCGACTTGCCGTGGTCGATATGGGCGACGATCGAGAAGTTGCGGATATTGTCGATGCTGCGGGTGCTCATGCGCGCGCCATAGCAGTGAAGCTCCCCAACGCCAAGCGCTTGGCGTCGCGCGGCCTGTCCCAAGGGCTTGCCGATTCCATGATATAAGAATAATTCTCTTCCATGAGGTTTGACACGGACGAAGACATCGACCGCCGGCTCGGAGAGCGGCTCAAGGCCGCGCGCCAGCGCCTTGACCTGACACTGGACGACCTCGCCCGCCGCTCCGGTGTCAGCCGTGCCATGATCTCGCGGGTCGAGCGTGGCGAATCGAGCCCCACAGCGGCCCTGCTGGTGCGGCTGGGCTCCGGGCTCGGCCTGTCGCTCTCGGCGCTGCTCGGCGCCGCGGAAAGTGCCGGGCCCCTGTCCCGCCGGGACGCGCAAGCCGTCTGGCGTGATCCGGCGAGCGGCTATGTCCGACGAAACGTCTCGCCGCGCGGCACGGGCTCCGGCTTCGAAATCGTGGAGGTGGAACTGCCCGGCGGCGCCGAGGTCAGGCTGGACAGCGCGGTGGGTGCGCCGGCGCTCGACCAGCAGATCTGGGTGCTGGCCGGCCGGCTCGGCCTGACCATCGATGGCATCGGCTCTGAGCTGGCCGCCGGCGACTGCCTGCAGATGTATCTGCGGAAGACCATCATCTATCGCAATCCGGCGGCGGAGCCCGTCCGCTACGCCGTCATCCTCGCCGCGGGCAGCGGCTCATTTCCGGGATATGCCGCATGAGCAGGATCGAAACGCTCGACACCGCCGCAGCCGAGTCCGCGATCCCCGACCTCGCGGCCATTCTGCAGGACTGCGTCGCCAACGGCGCCTCCGTCGGCTTCATGCACTGGAGCACGCCGGCCGACTACGAAGGCTTCTGGCGCGACGTGGTCGCGGGCGTCGGGAGCGGGCGGATCGTGCTGCTGGCTGCGCGCACCGAGGAGGGGATCGTCGGCACCGCGCAGCTCCATCTGATCGGCAAGCCGAACCAGCCGCATCGCGCCGACATCGCCAAGGTGCTGGTGCATTCGCGCGCCCGCCGGCAGGGGATCGGCGAAGCGCTCATGCGCCGGGCCGAGGCGATCGCTCGTCAGCACGGCCGCGATCTCCTGGTCCTCGACACCGACGAGCATGGCGCGGCGCGGCGGCTCTACGCCCGGCTCGGCTGGACGGAGCTCGGCACCATCCCGCGTTTTGCGCTGATGCCGGACGGCGCCGATTGCGGCTCGACCTTCTTTTACAAGAGCCTGGCCGAGGCTCAGCCTTCCTTGGCCTCGCCGCGCACATAAGGCTCCACCGGGCCCTTGAGCGTGATCGTCATCGGGCGGCCGAAGCGGTCCTTGGCGGCGCCGGCTGCGACCTTCACCCAGCCTTCGGAGACGCAATATTCCTCGACATTGGTCTTCTCGACGCCCTTGAAGCGGATGCCGATGTCCCGCGACAGAACCTCTTCGTTGTAGAAGGGGCTCTCGGGATTGACGGAGAGGCGGTCGGGAAGCTGGTCGGACATCGGCCTGGCCTGAATGCGAAGGAAAACTGGGCGCTCGATAGACGCTTCCGCGGGTAAAGCCAACTCAGCGCTTCATCCGCCCCCCGGCCACCTCGATCGCCGCAGCGATGGCATCCTGGCCCTTCGCTCTCGCATGGGCCAGCGGCATGATCCCGTCACGGTCCGCGAGATTCGGGTCTGCGCCTGCGGCCAGCACCATTCTTGTCACCTCCCGATGGCGCGGGCCGCCATCGCCGAGGATCACGATCTCCAGAAGGCAGGTCCAGCCGAGATCGTTGACGTGGTTCACGTCGATGCCGCTGGTGAGCAGCAGCTTCACCGTCTCGACATGCGCCCGTTCGCAGGCCGGGATCAGCGCGTTGCCGCCATAGCGGTTGCGCAGCGAAAGGTCGGGCTTCAGCGGCAGCATCGCCGCGACGATCTCCGTCCGCCCGGAAGCGCCGGCGAGGAGCCAGGGCGTGTCGCGGTTGGCCGCCTGCGTGTTCGGGCTGGCCCCCGCCGCCAGCAGCGCCTTCGCGGCGACGACGTGGTTGCCCGCGACGGCGAGCAGCAGGGCCGTGCGGCCTTGGGGATCGCGGGCTTCCAGATCGACACCCTCGCGGATCAGCCGTTCGACTTCGGCGGTGTGGCCGGTTTCCGCCGCGGCCAACAGGGCAGCGCCGGCCTGAGCCGTCGTCGCGGTCATCAACAGACCTCCAAGGACAGCAGCAGCCAGCCGCCTCACCGGCTCCCATCCAGCAGGCGCCCGACGACCTTGGCGGTGTAGTCGACCATCGGCACGATGCGGGCATAGTTCAGCCGTGTCGGCCCGATGATGCCGACGACGCCGACGATACGCTGTTCGGCATCGCGGAAGGGGGCGGCCACCATTGACGAGCCGGACATCGAGAACAGCTTGTTCTCCGAGCCGATGAAGATGCGGACCCCGTCGCCCTCCTCGGCCCGGGTCAGCAGGTCGATCACGTCGGTCTGCGTCTCCAGGTCGCCGAACAGCAGGCGGATGCGCTCCAAATCTTCCTGCGCCCGCAGATCCTCCAGCAGATTGGCCTGGCCGCGCACGATCAGGTGCCGGTCGCTGCCGGGGCCGGCGGATGTCGCGATGCCGCTCTCGACCAGCTTCGCCGTCAGCGTGTCCAGCTCGCGCTCCATCGACATGCGCTGCGCCGCGATCTCGCCGCGCAGTTCGCCGAGCGTCTTGCCGAGGGCGCGCGCGTTGAGGAAGTTCGCCGCCTCTGTCAGCGCCGAGGCCGGCAGTCCCGGTGGCAGCGCCAGCAGACGGTTCTCGACCGTCCCGTCCTCAGAGACCAGGACGACCAGCGCCCGGGACGGATCGAGTCGCACGAATTCGATATGCTTCAGCCGCGGATCGGCCTTGGTCGTCACCACGACGCCGGCCCCGCGCGAGAGACCGGACAGCAGCGCCGAGGCCTCCCCCAGCGTCTGGTCGAGGTTGCGATGGCCGGCAGCGGCCTTGATCTGCGCCTCGATGCGGGTCCGCTCCTCGGAGGTGAGGTTGCCGACCTCCATCATCGCATCGACGAAGAAGCGCAGGCCCCGCTCGGTCGGCAGACGCCCGGCCGAGGTGTGCGGCGCGTAGATAAGGCCTGCCAGCTCCAGATCGGTCATGACGTTGCGCACCGTGGCGGGTGACAGCGTCATCGGCAGGAGGCGGGCGATGTTGCGCGAGCCCACCGGCTCGCCGGTCGTCAGATAGCCGTCGACGATCTGCCGGAAGATCTCCCGCGAGCGCTGATCGGTCTCGATCAGGCTGCTCGCCGTCTCGGGGCGGGGCGTATGGGCGCTCATTCCGACTGGAAATGCGGGTTCGACATGGCGTTATTGTCGGCTCTGACCCGAGAAGGATCAAGCGGAAACGGTCATCGAAGGTCGGGAGAGCCCTCTCCTTATGGGAGAGGGCTCCCTGCGCCCAACCTTGCCCCGATGGGCCCAACCGCCTACAAGCCGCGAACTTCAAACAGTCAGGACCGACCCATGCGACCCTCCAAACGCGCCGCCGACGAGATGCGCAAGGTCACGCTCGAGCGCGGTGTCGTGCGCTATGCGGAAGGCTCCTGCATGGTCACCTTCGGCGAGACCAAGGTGCTCTGCGCCGCGACTGTCGAGGAAAAGGGGCCGCCCTGGCTGCGCGGCACGGGCAAGGGCTGGGTCACGGCCGAATACTCCATGCTGCCCCGCGCGACGCATGAGCGCACCCGCCGCGAGGTCACGTCCGGCAAGCCTTCGGGCCGCACGCAGGAAATCCAGCGCCTCGTCGGCCGTTCCTTGCGCGCCGTGGTCGACCTCACCGCGATCGGCGAGCGCCAGATCGTGGTCGATTGCGATGTGATCCAGGCCGATGGCGGCACCCGCACGGCCTCCATCACCGGCGCCTGGGTCGCGCTGCACGATGCGCTGAAATGGATGGAAGGGCGCAACCTGCTCAAGGGCGCGAACCCGCTCAAGGACCATGTCGCCGCGGTCTCCTGCGGCATCGTGGCGGGCCAGCCGGTGATCGATCTCGACTATGTCGAGGATTCCGGTGCCCAGACCGACGCGAACTTCGTCATCACCGGCACCGGCGGCCTCGTCGAGGTGCAGGGCACGGCTGAAGGCGCACCCTTCTCGGAGGACGAACTGATGGCGCTGCTCAGGCTCGCCAAAGGCGGCGTCTCCAAGCTCGTTGCGCTGCAGAAGGCGGCGGTGGCGTAAAACGCCGCCGTCATTGCGAGCGCAGCGAAGCAATCCAGCGCGGCAGAGCTCGAGAAGCCCTGGGGTGCTTCGTCGCTCCGCTCCTCGCAATGACGGTAAGGAAGGAACCGGGAATGACGACGCAGCACCGCCTCCTCACCGGCAAGGTCGTGATCGCGACCCATAACCAGGGCAAACTGCGCGAGATGCGCGAGCTTCTGGCGCCCTATGGCGTCGAGCTGGTCTCGGCCGGCGAACTCGGCCTGCCCGAGCCGATCGAGGACGGGATGATGTTTTCCGAGAATGCCGCGATCAAGGCGGTCGCTGCGACGCGGGCGAGCGGCCTGCCGGCCCTCTCCGACGATTCCGGCATCTGCATCGATGCGCTCGACGGGGCGCCGGGCCTGTTTTCCGCGAACTGGGCCGGGCCGGGCAAGGATTTCGCGCCCGCCATCGCTCGCGTCCAGATGGAGCTTGCCAAGCGCGGCGCGCTGGCGCCGGAGCAGCGCAAGGCGCATTTCGTCTCGGCGCTGGTCATCGCCTGGCCGGACGGCCACCAGGAGCTGTTCGAGGGCCGTGTCTTCGGAACGGTCACCGAGCATGCGCGCGGTGCGGGCGGCTTCGGCTACGATCCGATCTTCCTGCCCGATGGCCACGGCAAGACCTTCGGCGAAATGAGCGCGGAGGAGAAGCACGGCATCCCTGCCGATGGCTCGCCCGGCCTGTCGCACCGCGCACGCGCCTTCCACGCGCTGGCCGCAGCCTGCCTCAGGACGCCGGCGTGAGTGCACCGGCCGCCCTGATCGAGGGGCCGCCAGCCTCGCATCCCACTGCGGATGCGGGCTTCGCCGTCTATGTGCATTGGCCCTTCTGCCTGGCCAAATGCCCCTATTGCGACTTCAACTCGCATGTCCGGCTGCAGCCGCCGGACCAGGCGCGCTACATCGCCGCCTTCCGCCGCGAGATTGCCCATCGCGCCGCCCTGGCTCCCGGCCGCACCGTCTCCTCGATCTTCTTCGGCGGAGGCACCCCCTCGCTGATGGAAGGCCGCACGGTCGGCGCGATCCTCGACGCCATCGGCGAGCATTGGGCGGTCGCCCCAGATTGCGAGGTTTCGCTGGAGGCCAATCCAACCAGCGTCGAGGCCGGCCGCTTCGCCGATTTCCGCGCGGCGGGCATCAACCGCGTCTCGCTCGGCGTCCAGGCGCTGAACGATGCCGACCTCAAGGCTCTTGGCCGGATGCACTCCGCCGAGGAGGCGCTGGCGGCCGTCGCCATTGCCCGAAAGTACTTCGAGCGCTATTCCTTCGACCTGATCTATGCGCGTTCCCCGGCCCAGACGCCCGCGCTCTGGCGCGCCGAGCTTGAACTGGCGATCAGCCACGCGGCCGAGCATCTCTCGCTCTACCAGCTCACCATCGAGCCGGGCACCGCCTTCGAGCGCCTGTTTCGCGCGGGCAAGCTTGCCATCCCCGATCATGATGCGGGCGCGGCACTCTACGAGATGACGCAGGAGATCACCGCCCGGCACGGCCTGCCGGTCTACGAAATCTCCAACCACGCCCGCCCCGGCGCTGAATGCCGGCACAACCTGGTCTACTGGCACTATGGCGAATATGCCGGCATCGGCCCTGGCGCCCATGGCCGGCTGGTGACGGCGGAGGGCCGCATGGCCCAATCGACCGAGAAGCGGCCGGAAGTCTGGCTCAGCCGAGTCGAGGCGGAAGGCGATGCCCTCGTCGAGGACGAGCGGCTGAGCGCCGAATCGCAGGGCGACGAATATCTGCTGATGGGGCTGCGCCTGGTCGAGGGCATCGACCCCACGGTCTTCGAGGCTCTGTCGGGGCGTACGCTCGATGCCAAGCGGGTCGCCGATCTCATCGACGAGAAGTTGCTGATGCACCGCGCCGGCGGCCGCCTCGCCGCGACGCCGGACGGCGCGCTTCTGCTCGATGCGCTGGTGGCGGATCTGGCGGCTTAGGAAAAGCCGTCAGCCCTGCCGAGCCGCGCCCCGGTCTGCGGGTCGAAGACATGCACCTTGGCGGGATCGACGGTGATCCAGAGCCGGCCTTCCTGCGCAGCCACCTCCCCGGTCGCCGCCTGCATCACGAAGGGCTTGCCCGCGAGCTTGCCGTGGAAAAGCTGCGTCGCCCCCAGTTCCTCGATGAACTCGACCTCGAAGGGCAGCGAGCCGGCCTGGCCTTCGGACGCGATCTCGACATCCTCCGGCCGCAGGCCCACTTCCACGGCCATCTGCGGCGCCAGATCCAGGCGCATGTCATGCGCCTCCAGGATCGCCTCGCCCAGCGCCACGATGCCGGGTCCGTCGACGGCGCCGGAGAGAATGTTCATCGGCGGCGAGCCGATGAAGGTCGCGACGAACTTGCTTGCCGGCTTGCGATAGACATCCGCAGGCAGGCCGATCTGCTCGACCTGTCCCGCATTCATCACCACGAGCTTGTCGGAGAGCGTCATCGCCTCGACCTGGTCGTGAGTGACGTAGATCGAGGTGACGCCGAGCGCGCGTTGCAGCTTCTTGATCTCGACGCGCATCTGCACGCGCAGCTTGGCATCGAGGTTGGAGAGCGGCTCGTCGAAGAGGAAGACCTGCGGCTTGCGCACGATGGCACGGCCCATCGCGACACGCTGGCGCTGGCCGCCGGACAGCTGCTTGGGCCGCCGCTCCAGCAGAGGCTCGATGGCGAGGATGCGCGCCGCTTCCCGCACACGCCGGTCGATCTCATCCTTGGGTGTGCCGAGGTTGCGCAGCCCATAGGCCATGTTGTCGTAGACGCTGAAATGCGGATAGAGCGCGTAGTTCTGGAACACCATGGCGATGTCGCGCTCGGCCGGCTCGATCTGGTTGACGACCCGGTTGCCGATCGCGATCTCGCCGGACGAGATCGTCTCGAGCCCGGCGACCATGCGCAGCAGCGTGGACTTGCCGCAGCCGGAGGGGCCGACGAGCACGCAGAAGCCGCCATCGGGGATATCGAAGGACACGCCCTTCACGGCTTCGACGCCGCCGGCATAGACCTTCTTGACGTTGCTGAGGGTAACTTGGGCCATTGGGGTTCCCGGGCAGTCGGCAATCGGCAGTAGGCAGTCGGGGGAAGGATGGGCGTTCGACTGCCTACTGCCGACTGCCCATTGCCGAAATCTACTTTTCCGTCTCCACCAGGCCCTTCACGAAGAGTCTCTGCATGGCGATGACGACGATGACGGGCGGCAGCATGGCCAGCATGGCGGTGGCCATGGCCAACTGCCACTCGGTGAGGGCGTCGGCGGTGACGATCATCTTCTTGATGGCGATGACGATGGTCTGCATCGAGTCCTTCGTCGTCACCAGGAGCGGCCAGAGGTACTGGTTCCAGCCATAGATGAACTGGATCACGAACAGGGCCGCGATCGTCGTCATCGAGAGCGGCAGCAGCGTGTCCTTGAAGAACTTGAACGGCCCGGCGCCGTCGATCTTCGACGCTTCCAGCAATTCGTCCGGGATCGTCATGAAGAACTGCCGGAAGAGCAGCGTTCCGGTCGCCGATGCGATCAGCGGGACCGCGAGCCCCTGATAGGTGTCCAGCATGTTGAGGTCGGAGACGATCTTGAAGGTCGGGAAGATGCGGACCTCGACCGGGAGCATCAGCGTGACGAAGATGATCCAGAACGCCGCCATCCGGAACGGAAAGCGATAATAGACGACCGCATAGGCCGAGAGCACCGAGATGAAGATCTTTCCGAGCGCGATCGTCATCGCCATGATGAAGGAGTTCACCATCATGCCGATCACGGGTTCGCGCGTCGTGCCCGAGGTCCCGACGAACAGGATCCGGTTGTAGTTCTCGAGGAGATACGGTCCCGGATAGAGCGGCATCTGGCCGTTGATCACGGTCGAGGCGTCCCAGGTCGAGGCGACGAAGGTCAGCCAGACCGGAAAGGCGACAATCAATACGCCGATCGTCAGGATGATATAGGCGATCGCGTCGCCGAGGCGGCGGTCCTCGACCATCAGCCGGCCCTTCCCATCTCGCGCAGCAGTCCCGCCAGCGCTTCTGCGCAGGCATCGAGGCAGGCCCGTCCCTTGGCGGGGCTCGCCCGCCGCGCATCGCCGATCACGCCGCTCCCGGTCATCTCCCGGAACGAACGGTGGTGCGACACCTCAGGCCGGCCCGGCAGGCCTTCCAGGGCACCGAAGGCCTCGCCGCGCTTGTCTTCGCGCACGCATCCCGGCGCCAGCACCATCATCATCGAGGTTTCGACCTCGCAGGCATGCTGCACGCCTTTCTGATCTTCCAGCAGCGCCGGAAGGGCGGCCTGCGCCAGCAGGAAATACGTTGTCGCCTCGACATGCAGCCGCGTCTCGCGGGCGAAGTCGGGGAGGAAGGCGGTCAGCGCGGCGATGTTGCCGCCATGGCCGTTGACGATCAGCACCCGGTGGAAGCCGTGCCGCTCGATGCTCTTCAGCAGCGAGAGCAGCACGGCGCGATAGGTCGGGATGTCGAAGGTGAAGGTGCCGCCGAAGGTCATGTGGTGCTCGGCCATGCCGCACCAGAGCGTCGGAGCCACGACAATCTCGATGTCGCTCGCCTTCTCGGCCGCCGCCTTGCAGACCCCGCCGCAGAGCACGGTGTCGACGCCCACGGGCAGATGCGGCCCGTGCTGCTCGACCGAGGCGACGGGCAGCACGACGACGGCATCCCTGGCCGCCTTGGCCCGCAACTCCTCGGCGGTCAGCTCCATCCAGAGAACGGACGCCATCAGTAGCTCACCTTGCGCTCGATGAACTTGAACTGGATCGCCGTCATCGCGATCACCATCACGAGCAGGACCACCGATTGCGCCGCCGAGCCCCCGAGGTCGGAGCCGCCCTTGCCGTCGGAAAACACCTTGTAGACCAGCGTCTCGGTCGCACCCGAGGGCCCGCCGCCGGTCACCGAGTCGATGATGCCGAAGGTGTCGAAGAAGACGTAGACGATGTTGACGACCAGCAGGAAGAAGGTGGTCGGCGAGAGCAGCGGGAAGACGATCGTCCAGAAGCGCCGCATCGGCCGCGCCCCGTCGATCACCGCCGCCTCGATCACGCTCTTGGGGATCGACTGCAGCCCGGCCAGGAAGAACAGGAAATTGTAGCTGATCTGCTTCCAGGTGGCGGCCAGGATGACGAGCAGCATCGCATGGTTGCCGTTGAGGCGCGGGTTCCATGCGATGCCGAGCGATTGCAGCCCGCGCGCCAGCATGCCGAGCGAGGGATCGAACATGAACAGCCAGAGCACGCCGGCGATGGCGGGCGCCACCGCATAGGGCCAGATCAGCAGAGTCTTGTAGATCTCGGCACCGCGAATCTGCCGGTCGGCCATCACGGCGAAAAGCAGCGCAATCGACAGCGAGAAGATGCACACGAAGGTCGAGAAGATCGCGGTGTTGATGAAGGCCTTGAGATAGCCCGGGTCGGCGAACAGGTGCTGGTAGTTCTCGAACCAGACGAATTCGGTCGAGGTGCCGAAAGCGTCCTGCAGCAGGAAGCTCTGCCAGACCGCCTGGCTCGCCGGCCAGTAGAAGAACACGATGGTGATCGCGAGCTGCGGCGCGAGCAGCAGCAGCGGGATCGTCAGACCTTTGAAATACGCGTTCTTCTGCATTCCGGCTCTCAATTGCGCGGGTTATCCCGGGTCGACCTTTGGCCGCCCGGGATAACGCACTGTCCTGCAGCAGGCCTCAGCGCGCGGCGGTGCGCTCGAACTGGCGCAGCATCTGGTTGCCGCGCTCCACAGCCGCGTCAAGTGCCGCCTGCGGGGTCTTCTGGCCGTTCAGCGTCGACTCCAGCTCCTCCGACCAGATATCGCGAATCTGGACGAGGCTGCCATAGCGCAGGCCCCTGGAGTTGTCCGTCGGCGCCTTGTTGGTGAGCTCCAGGATCGGCGTCTCGAGATAGGGCTTGTCCTTGTAGAAGCCGGACGCCTTGACCTTCTCATAGGCCGCCTTGGTGATCGGCAGGTAGCCGGACTCAGTGTGCAGCTTGGCCTGCCGGTCGACATCCGAGATGAAGGTGAAGAACTTCGCCACGCCCTTGTACTCATCGGCCTTCTTGCCGCCCATCACCCACAGCGAGGCGCCGCCGATGATCGAGTTCTGCGGCGCGCCCTGCACGTCCGGATAATACGGCATCGCCGCATTGCCCCAGGCGAATTTCGCATTGGCGACGACGTTGCCGTAGAAGCCCGAGGAGGTCAGGAAGATCGGGCATTCGCCGGAGGTGAAGCGGCCCTCGCCATTGTTGGTGCGGCCGGAATAATCGTAGGTCTTGTCCTTCTGCAGCTCGACCAGGTTGGTCCAGTGCTTGAGGAAGGCCGGGCTCTTGTTGAAGTTCAGCACGGCGTCGAAGCCGGCCATGCCGTTGACCTTGGTCGAGAGCGGGATGTTGTGCCAGGCGCCGAACTGCTCGATGTTCGCCCAGGTCGCCCAGGCGTTCGAGAAGCCGCATTTGTCGTAGCCGGCGGCCTTCAGCTTCTTGGCGTTCTCGAACACCTCCGGCCAGGTCTTCGGCGGTTTCTCCGGATCGAGGCCCGCCTTCTTGAAGGCGTCCTTGTTGTACCACATCACCATCGACGAGGAGTTGAAGGGGAAGGAGAGCATGTCGCCCTTCGCCGTCGAGTAATAGCCGGTGATCGCGGGGAGATAGGCGTTGGGGTCGAACTTCTCGCCGGCTTCCTTCATCATCTCGTAGACCGGCTTGATCGCGCCCTTGGCCGACATCATCGTGCCGGTGCCGACCTCGAAGACCTGCAGGATGTGCGGCGCCTGCCCGGCGCGGAAGGCGGCGATGCCGGCGTTCAGCGTGTCGGGATAGGACCCCTTGTAGACCGGGATCACCTTGTAGTCCTTCTGCGCCGCGTTGAAGTCGTTGGCGAGCTTCACGACGACGTCGTTGTTGGCGCCGGTCAGCGCGTGCCACCACTGGATCTCGGTCTGTGCCAAGGCCGGCGAGGCCCCGGCCAGCGCGAAGGCGGCTGCCGTCGTCAGGATGCGGGTCTTGAATGTCATGAGGATCGTCTCCCTTTCCGCGGGCATCGGCCTCCGCGGTTCTTGTCGTTGGTGTGCAAGCTAGATGAAGCGCGGGCGACAGTTCAATGACAAATCGATGACGATTGCCGCAATCCGCCTATGGTCGGCAACGGACTTGCGCAATCACCGGGAAACGGGTGTTCTCGCGCCATCCGGGGCTCCGTGCTCCGCCTTTCCGGACGCTGCCGATGCCCGCTCTGTCACTCTCCCCCAGCTCTGCCCTGCCCGAGGACCACGCCTCGGCCGCCCTGCTCGGGCGCCTCTGGCGCCCGGATCGGGGCGGACCGGCCGTCGTCACGCTGCGGGGCGACGACCTTGTCGATGTCACAGCCGCATTCCCCACCAGCCGCGATCTCTGCGAGCAGGCGAATCCGGCGCAGGCGCTGCGCCAGGCGAAGGGCGAGACGGTCGGCACACTGGCCGCGATCCTCGCCAACACGCCGGTCGACGGACGCGACCGCACCAAGCCCTGGCTGCTCTCGCCGCTCGACCTCCAGGCGGTGAAGGCGGCAGGCGTCACCTTCGCCGTCTCCATGCTGGAGCGTGTCATCGAGGAGAAGGCGCGCGGCAACCCGGCCGCGGCGGCGACGATCCGCGAGGAGATCGGCAAGCTCATCGGCGACGATCTCTCCAAGCTCAAGCCCGGCTCGCCCGAGGCGATGCATCTCAAGGATGTCCTGATCGCGCAGGGCGCCTGGAGCCAGTATCTCGAGGTCGGCATCGGCCCGGATGCCGAGATCTTCACCAAGGCTCCGGCGATGTCCACGGTCGGCACCGGCTTCGACGCCGGCCTGCATCCGGCTTCGAGCTGGAACAATCCGGAGCCGGAGATCGTGCTCGTCGTCGCCTCCACCGGCGCGATCGTCGGCGCCACGCTGGGCAACGACGTCAACCTGCGCGATGTCGAGGGCCGTTCGGCGCTGCTGCTCGGCAAGGCCAAGGACAACAACGCCGCGGCGGCGGTCGGCCCGTTCATCCGCCTCTTCGACGACGCCTTCACGCTGGACCATGTCCGGCGCACCACAGTGACGCTGACGGTCGAGGGCGATGACGGCTTCACGCTCGAGGGCTCGTCCTCGATCGCGAGGATCAGCCGCGATCCGGCCGATCTGGCCGCGCAGATGATCGGCCCGCACCACCAGTATCCGGACGGGGCGGCGCTCTATCTCGGCACCATGTTCGCGCCGATCAAGGATCGCGATGCGCCCGGCGGCGGCTTCACCCACAAATACGGAGACATCGTCACCATCGCCGCCCCCGAGCTCGGCAGCCTGGTCAACCGCATGAAGCGCACCGACGAATGCGAGCCCTGGACCTATGGCGCCTCGCATCTGATGCGCCATCTGGCGAAGCAGGGCGTGCTCTGACAGCCCTCCGGATGCGCGGGCTCCGCCAGGCCCGTCAGCGGCTTGGTAACGTTTTTCTGCCATTTCGAGGCTTCGAACAGGAGCGCGCGTGGTGGCGATTGGCGAGATCAGCACCGGCCGGCCCCGGGCTGGCGTGAGCGGCTTTGCCCTGCGTTGCGCGGCCAGTCCCTATCTTTGGATCGCCGCCTTCGTGGCCGTTGCGGTGGCGGCGCTGAGCCTGCCGCTGCGGCTGCCGCTCGGCCCCAACGCCTGGGATACGGTCGTCTATCTCGACGCGCTCCAGCGCATTCGCACCGGCCAGGCGCCGGGGCTGGACTTCTTCGCGCCGGTCGGCCCGCTCGGCTATTATCTGATGGCCTGCCTCGACCGGCTGTTTCCGCAGGCCCAGCCCATGCTGCTGGCGAACTGGGCGCTCTTGCCGGTGCTGTTGCCGCTTGTGGCGTTGATGACGGGCGATCTCGCGCAGCGCCGGCCTGGGCAGGCGCTGGCCCTGCTGCTGCCCTTCCTGCTGTTCGCCGCATTGCCGGTGAACCTGCACTCGCTCTACCCATCGCCCGGCCTTGACGGCTATGGCCACTACAACCGCCAGATCTGCCTGCTGCTTTATCTGCTGATCGCGGCCCTGCTGTTCGTCAAACGGCGCGGGCTGCGGATCGGGCTCGTCTCCACGCTGATGCTCTCGCTCTTTCTGGTGAAGATCACCGGAGCATTGGTCGGCACGCTGCTCGTCGGCTATGCGCTTCTCGTCGGACGGATGCGGTTCGTCGACGTCGTGATCGCCGCGGGCCTGACCATCCTGTCGCTCGGCGGGATCGAGCTCGCGACCGGCCTCGTCTCGGCCTATCTCTCCGATGTCTTCGAACTGGTGGCGCTCAATACCGGCGACATGCTGCCGCGCTTTCTCACGGTGGCGTCGGTCAAGTTCAACGTCATTGCCCCGCTGTTCGTGCTGCTGGCGACGCTCGCCCTTGTCTGCTGGCGCGACGGCCTGCCTTCGACACGCTCCGGCTGGCGCGCATGGGCCGATTCTCCGCTGTGCTGGCTCGCCATCGCCTTTGCCGCGCTCGCCTTCTTCGAGACGCAGAACAGCGGCTCGCTCGAGTTCATCGGGCTGTGGCCGATCCTGCTTCTGCTGCTGACGCAATGGTGGCTGCGGGTGGGAGACCCGCTCCGTCCGGTCGTTCTGCTGCTGCTGATGGCGACAGTCCTGCCCTCGCTGATGATCTATGTGGAGCGCAGCGGCCGTGCGCTGATAGCCGCCCCGGCCTATGCGAAGCTGGACCTTCCGGAGCTCGGGCCGCTCGGCCGCTTCAGTGTGAAGCCGGAGATCGCGACCCGCGCGGCGCATATGCTCGACCATTATGCGGCCCACCAGGCGACCTACAACGAACTCGTCGCCGCCGATCTTGGGCCCTCGCACATCCTGGCTTCGGAGATCGATTATCAGGCGACCTGGCTGCTGGAGGTCCGGCAGGCCGTGCGCGCGATCGCTCGCTGGGAAGCCGAGCACAGGCGCCGGCTGAACGCGGTCTTCACGCTCGATTTCGTCGACCCGATGAACTACCTGCTGAACCGGCCGCCGCCGCGCGAGGTGCCGATCGGCCCCGATCCCAGCCGCACGACCCCGGTCCTCACGCGCGAGACGCTGTCCGAACTCGGCAGGACCGACGCGATCCTGATCCCGAAATGCCCGCCCACCCCTGAGCGGGAGGCGCTGCGTCGCCACTTCGCCCCGGCGTTGGCCGGGCGCGACCCGGTGGCGCTCGCGCCATGCTGGGACATGTATCTGCGCAAGTAGCGGAAAAGGCTCAGCCCGCCGACGTCTGCCCCGCCTCCCACCCCAGGATGGCGCGCTTGCGGGTCAGACCCCAGTGATAGCCGGTCAAGGCGCCGGATTTGCCGATGACGCGGTGGCACGGCACCACGAAGGAGATCGGGTTCTTTCCGACGGCCATGCCGACCGCGCGCGCCGCGCTGGGCTTGCCGATATGGCTGGCGACGTCGCCATAGGTGGTGGCGCGGCCGACCGGGATCCTGAGCAGCGTCTCCCAGACGCGAACCTCGAAATCCGTGCCGATCAGCACGATGCGCAGCGGTGTCTCGGCGCACCAGGCCTTCGGGTCGAAGATGCGCGCGGCGTAGGGCGCGGTCAGCGCGGGGTCGTAGTGATAGCCGGCCTGCGGCCAGCGGCGCATCATGTCGGCCAGCGCCTCCGCCCGGCCGCCCACGACCTTGCCGCCATCGACGCTGGTCGAAACCCAGCCGAGACCGGCGAGCCCGCGATCCGTGACGACGATCAGCGCCTCGCCGAAGGGCGAGGGATGGAAGCCGTAGGAGAGCTTCAGCCCCTCGCCGCCCACCTTCCACTCGCCCGGCGACATCGCCTCATGCGTGACGAACAGATCGTGCAGCCGGCCCGGGCCCGACAGCCCCACCTCCAGCGCCGCATCGAGGACACTGGCGGAGGAGGCGAGCAGGCCCTTGGCGTGGTCGAGCGTGATCGCCTGCAGGAAGGCCTTCGGCGTCAGCCCGCACCAGCGGCGAAAGAGGTGGTGGACGTCGGTCGGGGTCGCGCCGGCAGCTTCCGCGATCGCCTCGATCGTCGGCTGCTCGCGCCAGTGATGGGTGATGAAGGCGAGGATGCGCCGCACCGTATCGTAATCGGAGCCGGGCAGGGGGGCGGGGAAATCGGTCTCCGCCGGCATGGCCTCCGCGGCCCGCGCCAGCACGCCGGTCGAGAAGCGCGTCGGGGTCATCGCCGTCTTGAGCATGGCGGAGGGTTTCATCGGCGTCAGGGCGTTCATGAGGTGGAGCCTCGCATCTTGCGATCGTGAGGCGAGCCTAGCGCCCCGACCATGCCGCTCCCACCCGAAAGCTGGCAAGCGGAATGGCGATCAGTGCTCAGGACGCCCGTAATCCACGCCGCGCCGCGCCGACGCAAGCGCGGCGCCGAGCGCGTCGGCGAAGCCCGCCCGCTCGGCTGGCGAGAGCTCCCCCGCGACCGGCACGCTCTGCCCGCGCGACACCAGCTTCAGGCCGAGGAGGCCGTAATCCTCGTCATTCTGCCGCTCGAGCCGTGTCCAGGCCGGGTTGAACCGCCACACTGCCTCGCGGCCGTGATGCGAGACCTTGCGCAGAAGCACCTCCAGCGGCGACACCACGACACGCTCAAAGGCGCGGGCATGGCGGAAATTGACGTGGAAGGCGATGAACAGGGCCAGCACGTCGAGGCCGAAGAAACCCGCCACCGGCCAGGCGCCCAGAACGACGAAGGGCACCGAGGAGATCACGCTCGAGAGGCAGACCAGCGTCATCACGATCCGGAAGCCGTTTTGCCCGAGCGAGCGGTGCGGCGTGATCGTCGCGTCGAAGACCGGGCGCAGCGCCGCGTCGCCGCTGCCGCCATCCGATCGTGCGTTCAAGGCCTTGCCGGGGTCCATCGGCGCACTATAACGCCCGCATGGACCAGCAGAACAAGCCCCCGCGCAAGGGTGCTCCGGAGAAAGGCATCACATTGCCGCGCGCGCGCAAGGCGGCGGCGCGGGCGCGCAAATCGGCCGAGGTCCGGGAGATCTTCGAGCGCTTCCGGGCCGCAGACCCCGAGCCCAGGGGCGAACTGGAATCGGTCAACGCCTTCACGCTTCTGGTCGCCGTCGTGCTCTCGGCGCAAGCAACCGATGCCGGCGTCAACAAGGCCACGCGCCCGCTCTTCGCCATCGCCGACACGCCGGAGAAGATGCTGGCGCTCGGCGAGGAGAAGGTCCGGGACTTCATCAAGACGATCGGGCTTTTCCGCACCAAGGCGAAGAACGTCGTCGCGCTGAGCGAGAAGCTGATCGCCGAATTCGGCGGGCAGGTTCCGACGACCCGTGAGGCGCTCGAAAGCCTGCCCGGCGTCGGCCGCAAGACCGCGAATGTCGTGCTGAACATCGCCTTCGGGGAGGTCACGCATGCGGTCGACACCCATGTCTTCCGGGTCGCCAACCGGCTGCGCATCGCGCCGGGCAAGAACGTGCTGCAGGTCGAGCTGGGGCTGGAGAAGGCGGTGCCGCCCGAATTCGGCCGGCACGCCCATCATTGGCTGATCCTGCACGGCCGCTACACCTGCAAGGCCCTCAGGCCCGAATGCGGTCGCTGCATCCAGAACGACCTTTGCGATTCGGCGGATAAGCGCGTGGCTTGAACGAGGCTGCGTGGTCGGGCTCGACCCGGCCGTCTCTGGATCGAGAGCTTCCCGGGCCCGCCCTGCGCGCGGCCGGAGAATGAGGGCAGGGCCTTACTTGGCCTCCAGCAACTCCTTCACCGAAAGCAGCACGAGCTCCTCGTCATCGGCCTTGTTCGGGTCGCGCGAGGAGGAGAAGGGCAGGTTGTTGTCGTTGCCGACCACGATGGTGCCCTGCTCACGATCCACGATGTCGACATTCTCGATGGTGAAGAAGGGGAAGGTGAAGACCCCATCCTTCGTGCCCTGCTTCGCCTTGCCGGCCGGGTCCCTGATGGCCAGCAGGTCGATATGGCCGATCTTTCGCACCGGCTTGCCGGCATTGGCCTCGGTCATCTCGATCTTCACGATGCGCTTGAATCTGGCGATGTCGTGGAAGCAGTCGGTCCTGCGCTCGCCGGCCGGGCAGGCCTTGTCGGCGGTGCCCTCGCCGTCGTCGCGCTCGATGATCAGGCCCGTCGTGGCGTCGATCATGTTGAAATCGCCGATGGCGTTGCTCCTGGCTTCCAGCGGGTAGAACCACGAGCGTCCGGTCCACTTCTCGCCCTGGACATCGAATTCGAGGATGCGCAGCACGGCCTTGCCGTCGATCTCCTCATAGGCGTTCTTCTCGCCGTCCCAGAGCGGACCTTCCAGCATCGGATAGAGGAAACGGCCGTCCGGCGACTGCGCCATGCCCTCGAAACCCTTGGAGCGGCGGACGTTGAAGGCGACCGCGCCTCCGGGCGCTCCCGGCGTCGTCACGGCATAATGGTCGGGCGAGCGGGCGGGCTTGCCGTCGACGAGCGTCTCGAACACGGCCTCGACCTTGCCGTCCGCATCGACGCGCAGGAGATAGGGGCCGAATTCCTCGCCGATCCAGTATTTTCCGCCGATAGGCTGGATCGATTCCAGGTCGAAATCGGCACCGGAGAGATAGCGCGCCGCGGTGCCCTCATGGACGATTCGGAACGGCACCTTCTTGTCGGGATCGTGCAGGAAGGCGCTCGAGAGCCGGGTGATCCTGCCGCCGGCGAAGTCCGCCTTGAGCCTGTGGAAGAACAGAGCGGCGTCCGGCGAATTCGCCTTCGAGCCGAAGCCGTTGTCGGTCAGCACCAGGAACTCGCCGTTGCCGAGCGAGCGAATGCCGGAGAAGCCCTGCACCGGCTGGCCGGCGAACGGTGTCGAGATGCCGGTCGGGCGCCCGGCCGAAGTGCCCGCCACCGTGCCGATGGCCTCAACCCGCGTGCCGGGCTTCAGGAACTTGCCCGAGACCTTGAGGTCTTCTGGAGCCTCGGCAGGCGCGGGAATGATGGTGAAGGCCGGCAGAATCGCCTGGCCCAGCAGACTGGACGGGAAGGCCTTCGGGGCATCCTGCGCGATTGCGGGCAAAGCGAGCAGGATCAGCAGGGCGGCGGTGAAACCGGGGCGCATCGACGGCTCCTGAGCGAACGGGTCCGTGATCGTCTGCCGGCCGTTGATGGCGCCTGCGCGACGGGCCGATGACAGGGCCGCAAACCCTGCTCGGGACCCCGCTTCAATAGCCTCGCGCCGGATCGACCACATGCTGGAGCGGCTCGCCCGCTTCCATCCGCCGGATCTGCTGGGCGATCAGCGAGGCGATCGCCTCCGGCTCCGACATGGCGGCATTGTGCGGTGTCACCGTCACCAACGGATGGCTCCAGAGCGGTGAGTCGGACGGTAGCGGCTCGGTCTCGAAGACGTCGAGCGTCGCCCCCTTGAGCGTGCCGGCATCGAGCGCCGCCAGAATGTCGGCCTCGACCTGAAGGCCGCCACGCCCGGCATTGATCAGGAAGGGACCGAGCCGCCCATCCTGCGCCAGACTATCAAGGAGGTCCGCGTTGATGATTCCGCGCGTCTCCTGCGTCAGCGGCAGCAGGCTGACCAGGATGTCCGTCCGCGCCAGGAACGCGCGCATGCCGTCCTCGCCACAGAAGGTCGCCAGCCCCTCGACGCTCTTGGGCGAGCGGCTCCAGCCTGCAACGTCGAAGCCGATCGCCTTGAGCTTCCGAGCCGCGTCGAGCCCCAGCTCGCCCAGCCCCATGATGCCGACGCGCAGCGCGCGGGCGGCCGGCTGGTCGCGGTCGTCTTCCCAGAGCTTCGCTGGCTGCTGTCGCATGTAGCGATGCTGCTGCCGCAGATACATCAGGCAGTGCAGCACGACGTACTCGCTCATCCGCGTGGTGAGATCGGGATCGACCACGCGCGCGATCGGCGCCTCCGGCAGCTTGTCGTCGGCGAAGAGGAAATCGACTCCGGCGCCGAGCGAGAAGATCGCAGCAAGGTTGGGCAGGCCGGTCAGGCTGCCCGGCGGATGTTTCCAGCTCGCGACGTAGTGCACGGCGCGCCGGTCGAAGGGCTCGCCCAAAGTCACGATCGGCATCTCCGGCAGCAGCGCCTGGAAGCGCGCCCGCCAATCCTCGATATGCCAGCCCGACATGGCCAGAAGCAGACTCATCCCAGCGTTCTTTCCGTAATGCGTTCGGCGATCAGCTCGCCCCGTGTCCCAGCCTCTCCGATCCGGTAGGCCTCGCGCAAGCGCGCGCTCGCGGCGGCGTGGTCGTCCTCGCTCCGGGCGTGGACGATGGCGAGCGCGCGGTCGGGGCCGACTTCGGCACCCAGCCCCGCCATTTCCGTCAGGCCGACGGCGGGGTCGATCCCGTCCTGCGGACGCAGGCGTCCGCCACCCAGTGCCACCACGGCGAGGCCGACGCCGCGCGTATCGATGGCCGAGACCGGGCCGGACCGGTCGGCAAAGACTGGCCTCACCACGGCCGCCCTCGCCAGATAGGCCTCCTGCCTCTCGAGCAGATCGGCGGGCCCGCCCAGGGCCGCGATCATCCGGGCGAAGCGCTCCGCCGCGGCGCCCGAGGCGAAAGCTGCCTCGATCCTGTCGCGCGCCTCGTCGAGGTCGTCCGCCAGCCGACCGAGTACCAGCATCTCGGCGCCGAGTGCGACGGTGACGGCGTGAAAGCGCGGCTCGCGCCGCCGCCCGGTCAGATGGTCGAGCGCATAGGCGACCTCGAGCGCGTTGCCGGCCGCGCTCGCCAGCGGCTCCTCCATGTCGGTCAGCAGCGCCGTCGTCGGAAGTCCGGAGCCGTTGGCGACGCTGACCAGCGCCTGGGCCAGCGCGCGCGCCTGGCCCTGCTCGCGCATGAAGGCGCCGGAGCCGAACTTCACGTCCATGGCGAGGCCGTGCAGCCCCGCGGCGAGCTTCTTGGACAGGATCGAGGCGGTGATCAGCGGCAGCGATTCCACCGTCGCGGTGACATCGCGGATGGCGTAGAGCCGCTTGTCGGCGGGGGCGAGATCGGCGGTCTGGCCGATGATGGCGCAGCCGGCCTCGCGCACCACCTGCCGAAAAAGCCCGATGCCGGGCTGGGTGACGTAGCCCGGCACCGCATCGAGCTTGTCGAGCGTTCCGCCGGTATGGCCGAGCCCGCGACCCGAGATCATCGGGACATAGCCGCCGCAGGCGGCGACGGCGGCAGCCAGCGGCAGGCTGACCGTGTCGCCGACGCCTCCCGTCGAATGCTTGTCGAGCGCCGGGCCAGGCAGGTCGTCCCAGCGCAGCACGGTGCCGGAATCGCGCATGGAAAGCGTCAGAGCCACGCGCTCCTTCTCGGTCATGCCGTTGAAATAGACCGCCATGGCGAAGGCGGCCGCCTGGCCCTCGCTGACGGAGCCGTCGGTCAGCCCGGCGATGAGCTGGCGGATGTCGCCGTCGGGCAATTCGCCGCCGTCGCGCTTGGCGGCGATGATCTCCTGCGTCAGCCGCATCAATAGCTCTCCGTGCCGGGCCTGGCCGCGCCGCCCTCGATCGCCGCCACCAGGGCACCGTACAGGCCGCTCGCGCCGAAGCGGAACGTCCGAGGCGTCGCCCAGCTCGGCCCCATGATCTCGTCGGCGAGATCGAGATAGGCTTTCGCGTCGGAGAGCGTCCTGATGCCGCCCGACGGCTTCAGCCCGATGGGCCGGGCACAGGACGCGATGACGCCCAGCATCGTCCGGGCAGCAGGCAGGCTGGCGGAACGGGCGGTCTTGCCGGTCGAGGTCTTGATGAAGTCGGCGCCCGCCGCGATGGCGAGTTCGGACGCCGTCCTGATGCTGTCGAGATCCGGATACTCTCCCGTTTCCAGGATGACCTTCAGCAGCCTGCCGCCGCAGCGCCGCTTGACGTTGCGGATCATGGCCTCGGCTTCCGCGGTGCCGCCGGCCAGCACTGCGCGCCAGGGCAGGACGAGGTCGATCTCATCGGCCCCGGCCGCGAGCGCTTCGTCTGTGTCGCGGATGACCGGCGCGATGGCGGTCCCGCCGTCGGGAAAGTTGACGACGGTGGCGATGCGGACGGGGCTGTCCCCACCCAGTGCCGCGCGCGCCGCCGCGACGAAGCGCGGCCACAGGCAGACCGCCGCGACCGGGACCGGGCCTGACAGCGCCCGCGCGCACAATTCGCGAGCACCGGCCTCCGTCGCGTCGTCGCCGAGATCGGTCAGGTCGAGCATGGCGAGCGCGCGTCGGGCCAGGCCCGCATCGGATGTGGCTGAGTCGGTCATGTCAGCTCCGGCAGGAAGCCGCGCAGCAGCCTGCGCAGCGCGTGCGACGCGGTTCCGGCAACATCGCGCGTCTCGCTGTGATGCGGCGCCCCGCCATGAAGGCCCGCGCCCATGTTGGTGACGACCGAGATTGCCGCGACGCGCAGGCCGTGCCGCCGCGCCAGAATGACCTCGGGCACCGTCGACATGCCGACGAGATCGGCGCCCAGGACCTTCGCCATGCGGATCTCCGCCGGCGTCTCGAAGCTCGGGCCTGTGAACCACAGATAGACCCCCTCGCCGAGCGGCACGCCCTCGCCGGCCGCGGCGCGCATGAGGCCGTCGCGCAGCAGCGGGTCATAGGCATCGACCATCGGCACGAAGCGCCCGTCGCCGGTGTCGCCGATCAACGGGTTCGGCCCGTTGAGATTGATGTGGTCGGTGATCAAAGCGAGGCTGCCCGGGCCCATCTCGGGCCGCAGCGAGCCGGCTGCGTTGGTCAGGATCAGGGGCGGAGAGCCCAGGGCGGTCAGGATGCCGAGCGGCAGCCGCATCACGGCCGGGTCACCGCCTTCGTAATAATGCGCGCGCCCCTGATAGATCAGTACCTTGCGCCCGAACAGCGTGCCGCAGCAGAGCTGGCGGGCATGGCCCGAAACCTCGCCCTGCGGGAAGCCCGGCAGTGCGGAATAGGCAACGACGACCGGGTTCTCGACATCCTCGACGACGCTGCCGAGCCCTGTTCCCAGGACGAGCGCACAGTCGATCGGCCCGGCGATGCCATGGTCGCGCAGGGCGGAGAGCGCCGCTTCGAAGGCCGGATCGACCGTCATCGTTTCCCTTTCGAACCGGCGGGCCGGGCCGCCTCCAAATCAGCGCGGCAAATTGGCGGGTCCGAACGAGGCTGGCAACAGCTCCGCGAGGGTGAAGCGCGCGCGGATGCCCTCCGGCCCGGCGATCGCGACCGGCGTCTCGGGCGCCGCGAATTCGCGGATGCGCTGGCGGCAGGCCCCGCAGGGCGTCACCAGCTCCGCGCCCTCGCCATAGACCAGCACCGCCCGGATCGCGCGGGCGCCCGACGCGATCATCGCCGCGATCGCGCCGGCTTCGGCGCAGCTTCCGACCGGATAAGCGGCGTTCTCGACATTGCAGCCGGCATGGATCGTGCCGTCCTCGGCCAGCACTGCCGCGCCGACCTTGAAGCGCGAATAGGGCGCATAGGCGCGAGCCTGGATGCGGGCGGCGGCAGTGAACATCGCGTCGAAATCGGGCGCGGCGGCCATCTCAGCGTTCCTTCACATAGGGCAGGCCGGAGGCCTTGGGCGGCGTCGCCTTGCCGATGAAGCCGGCGAGCAGCACGATGGTCATGACATAGGGCAGTGCCTGGATCGCCTCCACCGGCACCAGCCCGATGCCGGGCAGGGTGACGCCCTGAAGCCTGATCGCAAGGGCATCGAGCACGCCGAAGAGCAGGCAGGCGCCGAAGGCGGGCCATGCCCGCCAATTGGCGAAGATCACGGCGGCGAGCGCGATGAAGCCGCGCCCGGCTGTCATCTGCGGGATGAAGCCGGCCGATTGCGCCACCGCGAGATAGGTGCCGCCGAGGCCGCAGAGCAGGCCGCCGATCGCCACTGCGGCATAGCGCAGGCCGGCGACGGAGATGCCGGCCGTATCGACCGCCGCCGGGTTCTCGCCGACGGCCCGGATGCGCAGGCCGAAGCGCGTGCGCTTCAGAACCCAGGCGGTCGCGATGACGGCGGCGAGCGCGAGATAGGCCGGCGCGCCATGGCCGGACACGACTTCGTCATAGAGCAAGCCGAGGACCGGCACATGCTCGCGCGCCCAGGGGCCAAAGGGCAGCCTCACGTCGCCGAAGCGCGCCGCGCCCTCCAGCGCCGGGGTGCGGCCGCCCTGCCCGTACCAGGCATTGCCCAGGATTGCGGTCAATCCGACCGCCAGCATGTTGATGGCGACGCCGGAGACGATCTGGTTGCCGCGCCAGGTGATCGAAGCGAAGCCGTGCAGCAGCGAAAACAGCACCGAGGCGGCGATGCCGGCCCCGAGCCCGGCCCAGGCCGATCCCGTGACGAGGGCCGCGACCGCGGCGGCGAAGGCCGCGATCAGCATCTTGCCCTCCAGCCCGATATCGACGACGCCCGCCCGCTCCGACCAGAGCCCGGCCATGGCGGCGCAGATCAGCGGCACCGAGAGCCGGACCGTCGAATCGAGCACCACGGCGATGGTCTGGAGCCACTCCATCAGCCTGTCCTCCGCCCGACCCGCAGCAGCACCGCCACCGCCCGGCGGAACAGCCCGTCCAGCGCGCCGGCGAACAGGATCAGCACGCCGCCGATCACCACCACCATGTCGCGGGTGATCGCCGGCTTGTCGAAGGAGAGCTCCGCCCCGCCCTGGTAGAGAATGCCGAAGAGCAGCGCCGCCAGCCCAACGCCGACCGGATGGGCCCGCCCCATCAACGCCACCGCGATGCCGACGAAGCCGTATCCGGCTGTGAAGTCCAGCACCAGCCGGTGCTGCACGCCGAGCGCCTCGTTGACCGCGAGCCCGCCGGCGAGCGCTCCGGAGATCGCCATCGCGACCATGGTGATGCGAGCCGGGGAGATGCCGGCATAGGCCGCCGCATGCGGGTTGGCGCCCACGGTGCGGATCGCATAGCCGAGCCGCGTGCGCCAGATCAGCAGCCACACCGCCGCCAAGGCTGCGAGCGCCAGCAGGAAGGCGCTGTTCAGCGGGGTCGCCGGCAGCTTGAGGCCGAGCGGCGCCAGCAGCTTGTGCATCGGCAGGAGCACGGCAGAGGCCGGGAAATCCGGCGTCTCCGGCTGCATCGACCCTGCCTTGCCCATCACCTCGCGGAGCAGATAGACGATCAGCGTCGCCGCCACGAAATTGAGCATGATCGTCGTGATCACGACATGGCTGCCGCGCCGCGCCTGCAGCCAGCCCGGAATGAAGCCGTAGAGCGCCCCGCCGGCAGCCGCCGCCAGGATCGCGAGCGGCGCCGCCAGAAACCCGGGCAGGGCGCCCAGAACGGTGCAGGCGAGCGCCGCGCACAGGCCGGCGATCGTCGCCTGGCCCTCGCCGCCGATATTGAACAGCCCGGCATGATAGGCGACCGCGACGGCAAGTCCCGTGAAGATGAAGTTGGTCGTGTAGTAGAGCGTGAAGCCGATGCCCTCGGCGCTGCCGAGCGACCCGCGCAGCAGGAGCGCCGTCGCCTCCAGCGGGCTTTCGCCGATGCCGACGACGACGAGCCCGGCGACGAGCAGCGCGGCCGCCACCGACACCAGCGGAACGAGCGCGGTGTCAGCCCAGCGCGGCAGGTCGACGGGGGCGGCACTCATCCGGTCAGCGTGACGTTTCCGGCAGGGTCCAGCGGGAAGAAGGGGTTGTGCGCCAGCTCCCACAGATGGCCGTCCGGATCGGCGACATAGCTGGAATAGCCACCCCAGAACACTTTTTGCGGTGCCTTCACCGAGGTCGCTCCGGCCGCGATCATCTCCGCGAACAGGTCATCGACGGCGTCTTCGCTGCGAAGGTTGTGCGCGAGGGTGATTCCGGAAAAGCCAATCGGCCCGGCCGCTACCTGCGCATCCTTCGCCAGCTGGTCCCGCGGAAACAGCGACAGCCCGATGCCGTTGAGCTGGAAGAAGGCCACGGTCGACTGCCGCGGTTCGATCTCGCGCCAGCCCAGCGCGGCATAGAAGCGGCGCGAGCGCTCCAGGTCGCCGACGCCCAGCGTCACCAGTGTCAGCCTCTGTTCCATCACGCCGCCTCGTCCGTCACGCCCGCCATCAGCAGGCCGAGCTCGCGCTCGTCCGTCGCCTGTGCGGCCCGTTCTCCGGTGATCCGCCCGCCGCACATGGCGAGGATGCGGTCGGAGAGCGCCATCACCTCCTCGAGCTCGACCGAGACGAGCAGGATCGCGACGCCCGCATCGCGCAGCGCGATCAGCCGGCGGTGGATGAACTCGATCGCGCCGATATCGACGCCGCGGGTCGGCTGGCCGACCAGCAGCACCTTGGGCTGCCGCTCGATCTCGCGGGCGAGCACGATCTTCTGCTGGTTGCCGCCGGAGAACTTCGCCGTCTTGAGGGCAGGGTCGGGCGGGCGCACGTCATAGGCGGTGAAGGCTTGCCGCGCCTGCGCCGCGATCCGGCGCGGCGAGAGCAGCGGGCCGGCGCCGTAGGCGGGGTCGTCC
Source organism: Allobosea sp. TND4EK4 (assembly GCF_900156025.1). GTDB lineage: Bacteria > Pseudomonadota > Alphaproteobacteria > Rhizobiales > Beijerinckiaceae > Allobosea. The sequence goes on along the minus strand of NZ_FTMO01000007.1, from coordinate 58,600 downwards.
TGATAGCCGAGGATCGCGTTCTCCGCCGCGCTGAAGGCAGTGACGAGGCCGCTGCGATGCCGATCTTCCGGGATGTGCATCAGCCCGCGTCGGCGCAAGGCGGCGGGATGGCGCTCGGCCGCCGACAGGATCTCGCCCCCGAGCCGGATGACGCCGCGCGAGGGCTGGATCAGCCCGGCCAGCACCTCCAGCAATTCGCTCTGGCCGTTGCCGGCGACGCCGGCGATGCCGACGATTTCGCCTGCATGCAGCGTCAGCCCGACATCCCGCAGCACTTCGGCGCCGCGGGCGTCGCGGCAGGAGAGGCCGGCCGCCTCCAGCACCGGCGCGCCGCGCTGGCGTGGTTCCTTCTCAACGCGCAGCAGCACGCGCCTTCCGACCATGGCTTCCGCCAGGGCGGCGGGCGAGGTTTCGGCGGTGACGAGATGCGCCACCATCTCGCCGCGTCGCATCACCGAGACCTTGTCGGTCACGTCCATGATCTCGCGCAGCTTGTGGGTGATCAGGATCACTGTCTTGCCCTGGTCGCGCAGGGCTCGCAGCAGCACGAAAAGCTGGTCGGCTTCCGGCGGCGTGAGCACGGCCGTCGGCTCGTCGAGGATCAGGATCTGCGCCCCGCGATACAGCGCCTTCAGGATCTCGACGCGCTGCTGGAGGCCGACGGAAAGATCGCCGACGCGCGCTTCGGGATCGATCGAGAGCCCGTATTCCGTCGAGAGCTGCGCCAGTTCCGCGCGCGCCTTGGCGAGGCCTGCCTTCAGGAACGGTCCGTCTTCGGCGCCCAGCACCACGTTCTCGACCACGCTCAGCGTCTCCACCAGCATGAAGTGCTGGTGGACCATGCCGATCCCGGCCGCGATCGCGTCGGATGAGGAGCGGATGCGGACCGGCGATCCCTTGATCCGGATGTCGCCGGAATCGGCCTCGTAGAAGCCGTAGAGGATCGACATCAGCGTCGACTTGCCGGCGCCGTTCTCGCCGACGAGGCCGTGGATCGAGCCGGCCGCCGCCGCAAGCGAGACGTCCTTGTTCGCGGCGACGGTGCCGAAGCGCTTCGAGATGCCGGCGAGTTCGATCGCGGGCGCGCCGCCGGCCGCGGTCATGGCAGGATCACCAGCCCGTCATGCGCCCGCTCCAGCGCCAGCGGTTCGGCCGCCTGCAGCATCGAATCGCCCATATGGGTCAGGATGATGCGCGAGGCTGAAAGCTGCGGGCGCTTCTCGATGACCGTCCGGTAGTCGAGATGGCCGGGGAGCCTCTGCTCGAAGGTGCAGCATTCGAGCAGCAGCACATCGGCCCCGGCAGCCAAAGGCACGAGGCCCTCCGTCCAGCAGGTATCGCCCGAATAGGCGAAGATCTTGCCGCCATGCGCGAGGCGATAGCCCTGGCATGGGCCGGCGCGCTCGTCGTGATCCATCGGGAAGGCTTCGACCGCGAGGCCGGCGACGTTGCCCGGCCGGTCCGGCGCTATCTCGACGAAGCTGAGGGGGAAGCGCCAGCTCATCGAGGAAGCGCCGGGGAAATGCGCCTCCAGCAGGGTGGCCGTCCGCTGCGCGATGCCCCGCGGCCCGGCGATGGTCAGCGGGTCCTTCCGGCGCGAGACCAATTGGGCGTCGAGCAGGAAGGCCGGCAGCGCCCCGAAATGATCGGCGTGGAAATGCGTGAAGAGCACGGCCGACAGCCCGTTGCGGTCGACGCCGGCACGGTTCAGCGCGGTCATGCTGGACGAGCCGCAATCCAGCAGGATCGCCGCCCCGCCCGCCTCGACATGCAGGCATGTGTTGAACCGCCCGCCCGAGCCGAAGGCGTCGCCGGAACCCAGAACCGTGATCTTCACGTCAGTTTGGCCCGTTCGACGCTCACATCGTGCATTTCTGGTCGGACATGTAGTCATGGACCTGGACGGTGCCGGCGATGATGTCGGTCTTCGCCTTGTCGGCTGCGGCCTTCATCTCGGGCGTGATCAGCGCCTTGTTGTTGTCATCGAGCGCCCAGTCGATGCCGCCTTCTTTCAGGCCGAGCACGGAGAGGCCCGGCTTCCAGGAGCCATTGCGCGCGGCCATGAAGGAGGCGTAGGCGGCGGTATCGACGCGCTTCAGCATCGAGGTGAGGATCTTGCCGGGATGCAGGGCATTCTGGTTGGAGTCGACGCCGATGCCGAGCTTTCCCGCGTCGGCCACGGCGCGCAGCACGCCGATGCCGGTGGCGCCCGCCGCGTGGTAGACGACGTCGGCGCCGCGGTCGATCTGCGACTTGGCGAGCTCGCCGCCCTTGACCGGGTCGGCCCAGGCCGCCGGGGTCGAGCCCGTCATGTTCTGGAAGATTTCGGCATCGGGCTTGGCGGCCTTGATGCCCTGCACATAGCCGCAGGCGAATTTCCGGATGAGCGGGATGTCCATGCCGCCGACGAAGCCGAGCTTGTTGCTCTTCGAGGCCATCGCCCCCAGCAGCCCGACGAGATAGGAGCCCTCCTGCTCCTTGAACACGATGGACTGCACATTCGGCAGATCGACCACCATGTCGATGATCGTGAATTTCAGGCCGGGGAACTCGGCCGCGACCTTCTGCAGCGGGGTCGCCTGGCTGAAGCCGACCGCGATGATCGGCGAGTGCCCGTCGCGCGCGAAGCGCCGCAGCGCCTGCTCGATCTGGGCGTCGTTGGTCGGCTCGAAGTCGCGGAAATCGACCCCGGTTTCCTTCTTGAACTTCTCGGCGCCGATGAAGACGCCCTCGTTGAAGGATTTGTCGAACTTTCCGCCCTTGTCGTAGACGACAGCCGGCTTGATCGCCTGCTGCGCCAGGGCCGTCATCGCCGAGAGTGCAACGCCGGCGAGCGCCGCCGCGAAAGAAGCCAGACGCATCGGTTGGAATCCCCTGTTGAAGCGGGCGCCGTTTCCCGGCCCCTCGATGCCTTACGATGGCACGGGCGCGCGGCGTGGCCAAGCCGGCGAAGCGCGCCGATTGCCCGTCCCCGGTCGCGGGCCTAAAACAAGGCATGAGCCTGAACGACGACGAGATCGAGCGCTATGCCCGCCACATCGTCCTGCCCGAGATCGGCGGGCCGGGGCAGCAGAGGCTGAAGAACGCCCGCGTGCTGGTGGTCGGCGCAGGCGGGCTGGGCGCCCCTCTGATCCAGTATCTGGCGGCGGCCGGCATCGGCAAGATCGGCATCGTCGACGACGACAGCGTCTCGCTCTCCAACCTCCAGCGGCAGACGATCTTCACCACGGCCGATATCGGCGCCCACAAGGCGGTCGCCGCTGCCGGCTTCATCCGCCGGCTCAATCCGAACGTCGTGGTCGAGGAGCACGTCACCCGCATCGACCCGCACAATGCACGGGCGATGATCGCCTTCTACGACGTGGTGGCCGAGGGCTCCGACAATTTCGCCACGCGCTACGCCGTCTCGGATGCCTGCTTCCATGAACGGAAACCGGTGGTGATGGGCGCGCTCGGCCGTTTCGACGGCTCGCTGACCACCATCCGCGCCCATGAAAGCGGGGTGGATGGCCGCCCGAACCCGACCTGGCGCTGTCTCTTTCCCGATGCGCCGCCACCCGGCTCGATCCCCACCTGCGCCGAGGCCGGTGTGCTCGGCGCGCTGCCGGGCGTCATCGGCTCGCTGATGGCGCTGGAGGTCGTTCGTGCGGTGACCGGCTTCGGCGAGCCGCTGGTCGGCAGGCTGCTGCTGGTCGATGCGCTGACGATGCGCTTCGAGACGCTGCGCTACGGCTGGGATGAAGAAAACCCGTTGAACGGCAACGCTGCGACCGGCCCCGCCTGAAAGGCTTCCAAGCATGCGCGCTCTCTTCGTCACGCATCCCGAAGTGGTGATTGATCCGCTCGTCCCCGTTCCGCAATGGCCGCTGTCATCGCGCGGCCGCGAGCGCATGGAACTGCTGGCGGGCAAGCTCGTCGGGGCCGCGATCTCGGCCGTCTGGTCGAGCGACGAGCGCAAGGCGATGGACGGCGCCGAGATCCTCGCCGCCCGGCTGGCAATTCCGCACCATGTCCTGGCCGCGCTGGGCGAGAACGACCGCACGGCCACCGGCTACATCCCCGAGCCCGAATTCAGCCAAGTCGCGGAGGCCTTCTTCGCCCATCCGACGCAGAGCGTGCGTGGCTGGGCAACGGCGGCTGCCGAGCAGGATCGGATCGTCGCCGCGATCCAGGCCGTCGCGGCGCGTGCCGACACGGGGCTGCAGCTGGTCGTCTCGCATGGTGGTGTCGGCCGGCTGCTGCGCGCCAGGCTGGAGGGCGTCCCGATCGGTGCGGAGAGCCGCCCCGGCAACCCGCGCGGGGGCTGCTGCATGCTGCTGAGCGCGCCGCCTTTCGCCGCGCTCTCTCCCTGGACGGATATCGAGGATTGGCCGAGCGCAGACTAGCTGCGCTTCGCCTCGATCACGTCGAAGAGCTGCGCCGCGAGATCCGGGCCGCCGAGCTTCTTGATAGCACGCACGCCGGTGGGCGCCGTGACGTTGATCTCGGTCAGCTTGCCATGGATCACGTCGATGCCGACCAGGAGCAGGCCGCGCCGGCTGAGCTCGGGGCCGATCGCCTCGCAGATTTCGAGTTCTTTCTTCGACAGGTCGGTCGGCCGGGCCGCGCCGCCGCGAACCATGTTGGCGCGCAAATCCCCCTCGGCCGGCACGCGGTTGACCGCGCCGGCCGCCTTGCCGTCGATCAGGATGATGCGCTTGTCGCCTTCGGAGACTTCCTTGATGAAGCCCTGCACCACCCAGGGCTCGCGGAAGAGGTTGCTGAACAGGTCGAAGAGCGAGCCGAAATTCGGGTCGCCCTTGCCGGTCTTGAACACGGTCGCACCGCCATGGCCGTAGAGCGGCTTCATGACGATCTCGCCGAACTCGTCACGGAAGGCCTCGATCTCGGCCCGGTCGCGCGTGATCAGCGTCGGCGGCATCAGCTCCGGGAAATGCGTGACGAAGATCTTCTCGGGCGCGTTGCGCACCTCGGCCGGATTGTTGACGACCAGCGTCTTCGGATGAATGCGCTCCAGCATGTGGGTGGTCGTGACATAGGCCATGTCGAAGGGCGGGTCCTGCCGCAGCAGCACGACGTCGAGCGTCGAGAGATCGACCTTCTCCTCGCCGCCAAACGTGAAATGGTCGCCCTCGACATCGCGCACCGTGACCGGGCGCATCCGCGCCGTCACCGTGCCGTCCCGCAGGGAAAGCCTCTCGGGGGTGTAGGTGAAGAGCCTGTGCCCGCGCGCCTGCGCCTCCAGCATCAGCGCGAAGCCGGTATCGCCGGCGATCCGGATGCGCTCGATCGGGTCCATCTGAATGGCGACGGAAAGGGTCATCGGCAGGCTTCCTGTTGCGGCCGGTTCTTATCGGCCCGGCGGTGCGAAAACCGCAAGTGGGTCGCCCTGCGTCAGAGGACAAGGCCGAAGGCGGCGGGCACATGGCGCGGCCGGCGCCAGGGCGCGAGGAACACCGCATCGGCGCGCAGGTCGCAGCCCTCGGCCCAGGGGTTGAGCGCCAGCCATTGCCGGACGCGCCGCTCGACCAGCCGTCGCTTTTCGGCCGTCACCGCGCCGAGCGCGTCCTCCAGCCGGCCGCGCGCCTTGACCTCGACGAAGACGATGGTGCGCCCGCGCTTCATCACGAGATCGATCTCGCCGCCCTTGCCGCCGAAGCGGCGCTCCAGCAGCCGGTAGCCCTTGGCGGACAGCCAGAGGATCGCGAGCCATTCCGCGCGCCGCCCGGTCAGGCCGGAGCGCCTGGCCCTGCGGCGGCGCAGCTCCGGGCCCGACGCCGGCCCGCTCACGGCTCGTCGCGGGTCAGTTCGAGCGCCCGCGCATAGACCTTGCGGCGCGGCTGCCCGGTCTCGGCCGCGACCTGCGCCACCGCTTCCTTGAGCGAGACCTTCGCCAGCGCTTCGCGCAAGCGCGCGTCGATGAGGTCGCCGGCCGGCAGAAGTCCCTCCGCGCCGGGCGGGCCGATGATCACGACGATCTCGCCGCGCGCCTTCTCCTCGTCCGCGTAGTGGGCGGCGAGCTCCGGCAACGTGCCGCGCTGCACCGTTTCATGGAATTTCGTCAGCTCGCGCGCCACCGCCGAAGGGCGGGGGCCGAGCACGGCGGCGGCATCGGCCAGCATCTCGGCGAGCCGGCGCGGCGATTCGAAGAACACCAGCGTGCCGGGAATCACCGCAAGCTCCGTCAGCCGGGTCTTCCGCCCCGCCGATTTCGGCGGCAGGAAGCCCTCGAAGAAGAAACGGTCGGTCGGGAGGCCTGCCAGCACCAGCGCCGCGAGCACGGCCGAGGGACCGGGAATGCCGGTCACCGGCAGCCCTTCGGCCACCAGTTCGGCGACAAGCTTGTAGCCGGGGTCCGAGACGAGCGGCGTGCCGGCGTCGGAGATCAGGGCGAGCTTGCCGCCCTCGCGCAGCTTCGCCAGCACCTTCGGCCGCATCTGCTCGGCATTGTGCTCGTGATAGGGGTAGAGCGGCGTCGCGATGCCGTAATGCGCCAGCAGCGTCTTCGAGGTGCGGGTATCCTCGGCCAGGATCGCGTCGGCGGCGGCCAGTGTCGCCAGCGCCCGGAAGGAGATGTCGCGCAGATTGCCGATCGGCGTCGCGACGATGTGCAGGCCGGGCGCGAGCGGCTCTGCCTCGGCCTTGAGGCCGAAGGCGGTGTAGCTGGACGAGCGGGGCGGTGTGGCGGCGGTCATGGCGCGACGCTGCCACAGCGGCGCGCCCGGCGCCACGGGGCGGCAGGCCAGGGCGACCGCAACCCATAGTTAACAACTTGAAAATACCATGCGGCACTGGCACGACGTTCCCGCGGGGGACGGAGACGGTTCCGGATGGAGCCGGGAATGCCGGGCGGGGCCGATCGGCTCCCCGGCCACGAGTGGAGAACGCCCGTGTTGCACCATCGGCATGTCGGACCGACCCTGCGCTTCAAGGCGCATTTGCTGGCGGCCTCGCTCGGCCTGATGCTGGCCGCCTGCGGCGGTGGCACCTCGGGCGTACCCGGCTTCGAGAGCGGCGGTACAGGGCCCGCGGCGCCCGCCGGCCAGACGATTGGCACCGGCAAGGTCAAGGTCGGGCTCATCCTGCCGCTCGGCGCCGAAGGCCAGGGCGGCATGGTCGGCCATTCGCTGAAGAACGCGGCCGAGATGGCGCTGGCGGAATTCCCCAACGCCGACCTGACCCTTCTCGTCAAGGACGACCGCGGCACCGCCGACGGCGCCCGCAGCGCCGCCCAGCAGGCGATCTCCGAAGGCGCCGAGCTGATCGTCGGCCCGCTCTTCGCTCCCTCCGTACAGGCCGTCGGGCAGGTGGCGCGTGCCGCGAACCGCCCGGTCATCGCCTTCTCCAGCGACTCCAATGTCGCGGCGCGCGGGGTCTACCTGCTCTCCTTTCCGCCCGAGAACGATGTCGATCGGATCATCGCCTACGCTTCCCAGCAGGGCCGGAAATCCTTCGCCGCGCTGGTGCCCGACACCGCCTATGGCAAGGTCGTGGAGGCCGCCTTCCAGCAGGCCGTGGCGACCCGTGGCGCCCGCGTCGCCGCGATCGAGCGTTTCGGTGCCGACCCGGCGGCGATGCAGGCCTCGGTGCAGCGGCTGATGCCCTCGCTCGGGCAGGCCGATACGCTGTTCGTCCCGGCCGGCGCCGACACCATGCCGGCGCTCGCCCAGGCGCTGCAGCAGGGGGGCTACGACCCGCGCAAGGTCAAGCCGCTGGGCACCGGCGTCTGGAACGACAACGCCATGGCGCAGATTCCCGCGCTGAACGGCGGCTGGTTCGCCTCACCCGACACCGCCGGATTCAACGCCTTCGCCGCCCGCTACCAGCAGCGCTTCAACGCCTCGCCGACCCGGACCGCGACGCTGGCCTATGATGCGGTCTCGCTGGCGGCGGCGCTCGCCCGCACGCAAGGGTCGCAGCGTTTTTCGGAAGCGGTGCTGACCAATGCCTCGGGCTTTGCCGGTGCCGACGGCGTCTTCCGCTTCCGGCCGGACGGGCAGGTCGAGCGCGGCCTCGCCGTGCTGGAGATGCGCAACGGCCAGATCGTCACCATCAACGCTGCCCCGCGGGATCTCGGCCCGCGCTCGCAATAGGTGGTCCGGAGGCGCCAGGCGCTCCTCTCGGGCCAAACCCGCGGATGAGCCTTCGTTCAGCTTGCCGGCGCGTATTTGACCGCACAGCCATAGGCCTTCGTGCTGGCCTGCGACACGGGCTTTCCCGCCTTCAACTCCGCGACCGCCTGCCGCACATAGCTCCGGGCGCCGTCGAGGCTGGAAGCGGCCGCAGAAGGCTTGTCGTCGATGGCGCCCATATAGGCGAGCGTGCCCTTGCCATCGATCACATACATATGCGGCGTCGTCTGCGCGCCATAGGCACGGGCCATCGCGCTCCTGGGGTCGAGCAGCACGGCTGTCGGAGCCGCGTTACGCTGTGCCGTTAGCTCGCGGGCCTTGGCGGCCTCGACATGGCCCTGCTCGCCGGGGGGCGATGAGATGACCGAAAGCCAGACGACGCCATCCTTCGCCATGTCCTTCTGCAAGGTCTGCATGGTCGCGCTGTTGTAGTGCTTCCGCACATAGGGGCAGTCATGGTTGGTCCATTCCAGGACGACGGTCTTGCCCGCGAATTCCGAGAGGCTGCGGGTCCTGCCCTCGGCGTCCACGGCCTGGAAAGCCGGCGCCGGCTGGCCGATGCGGGCCGTCGCCTGCGCCGAGGCCGAGCCCGTCGCGAGCGAGAGGCCGGCGAAGGCGGCTCCGATGATGAAACACTGTCTGCTCAGGCCGGTCATGTCTGTCTCCCTTCGGTCGAGGTCTAAGGCAGGGTCGCGGCAGTCCTGGCCTCCTTGCCGGCGGCGCGTTCCGCCGCCGCGATCACCATGTCGGGCGTCAGGAGTTGCGGCAGGATCTCGGGCTGCGCATCCCTGCGCCCCGGATAGAACAGGTAGAGCGGCACGCCCGCCCGGCCCTGCTCGGCAAGAGCCTGGGCGATGCGCGAGTCCCGGTTGGTCCAGTCGCCCTTGAGATAGCTCACGCCGAGCCGGGCGAAGCTGTCCTTGACCTCCTGCCGCGACAGCGCGACGCGCTCATTGGCGAGGCAGGTGATGCACCAGGCGGCGGTGAAGTTGACGAAGACCGGCTTGCCCTGCGCCTGAAGCGCGGCCACCCGCTCGGGCGTCCAGGCCTGGACATCGTTGGCGCGCGCCTCGCCTGTCGCATTCGGAATCGCGTTCCGGACCGTGAACCAGCCGGCCCCGAGCACGACCAGCGCGGCGAGCGCCGCCCCGAAGACGCGGCGCGGCCGCGAGCCGCGCGTCACGCCGACGAGCCAGACCACGAAGCCCGCGGTCAGCACCGCCACCAGCGCGGCGAGCATGCCGTCCGGACCGGTCTGCACCGCGGCCACCCAGATCAGCCAGATTGCGGTTGCGAACATCGGGAAGGCGAAGGCCTGCTTCATCACCAGCATCCAGCGGCCGGGCTTGGGCAGGAGCCTGAGCAGGCCCGGCGCGAAGGACAGCGCCACCACCGGCAGCGCGAAGCCCAGCGCCAGCGCGATGAACACCCAGAGAGCCACGGCCGGGGCCTGGGTCACCGCATAGCCCATGGCCGCGCCCATGAACGGAGCCGTGCAGGGTGTCGCCACCACGACGGCCAGGACGCCGGTCATGAAGGCGCCGAGCCGCCCGCCGCTTCTGGCGAGCCCGTCGCCGAGCCCCGTGACGGAGCTCCCGAATTCGAAGCCCCCGATCAGGTTGAAGCCGATCAGCACCATCACCACGGCCAGCCCGATGACGAGCGGCGGCGACTGAAGCTGGAAGCCCCAGCCGACGCTGGCCCCCAGCGCACCGAGGCCGATGACGGCGCCGGCCAGCACCATGAAGGTCAGCAGCACGCCGCCGAGGAAGAGCAGGCCCTGCTCGCGCGTCTCGGCGCGGCTGCGATGCGCCGTTTGCGCGAAGCCGAGCGCCTTGATGAACAGCACCGGCAGGACGCAGGGCATCAGGTTGAGAATCAGCCCCCCCGCGAAGGCGAAGGCCAGCGCGGCGAGCAGCGTCAGGTCGGAGCCTTCGATCGGCATCGGAATCCGGACGACGGCCGGGCTGGATGGGCCCGCCCCCGGCAATGCCCCCGCCGCAGCCTGTGTCGCCAGCGCCGGGTCGGCGTCCGCGCTCAGCGTCAGGGCGCGTTTCTCCCCGTTCTGCTGAAAGGTCAGCACGCCCGAGATCTCGCCGCCGTCGAGCTTGAAGGCGCCCGAGCGTGTCAGGAGGAGAGCAGGCGGAGGACCGGGAGCGAAGGTCTGCTCGCCGGCATGGTCGATCAACGTGTCGGAGAACGGAAAGAAGCGCAGATCCCGCGAATCGGCGGGCAGGCCGGGCAACGCCAGCGAGAGCCGGTCGCCTTCGGCTTTCAGCGTTCCGCGAAAACCGGCGGGCTTTGGCAGCGCTGCGAGCGCGGCATCGATCGCTTGCTCGGCGGCGGCGTCCGGCTGGCTCACTGCTGCGACCGGCAGCGTCAGCGCGAACGATCCTTCCTCGGGAACGCAGACCTTCTCGCAGACGAGCCAGGTCGCCTTGGCGGTCAGCGGAAGGCTGTCGCCGGGCTTGGCGTCCTGCGGCACGCTGATCTCGACCGGCAGGACGACGGTACCTTCGAAGCCGAAATTGACGAGCGGGTCGACCGGGATGGCGCGGGGCGCGGGCCAGGCGATCTCGCCTGCGCCCGCTCCGGCGGGGAGTGTCCATTGGATCTGCGTCGGCTCGCCCGAATCGCCGGGGTTGCGCCAATAGGTGTGCCAGTGCGGCGCGAGCTTCTGGACCAGCGCCACGCGGAACCGCTCTCCCGGCACCACGGCATCGCGGCTGGAGATCAGTGTCGTGGTGACGCGTGGAGAGGTCACAGGCGCGGTTTCGGCGGCCGTGGCTGTCGGGACGGGCCAGGAGAGGGACAGCGCGGCCAGCGCCGCCGCCGGCAAGAGCCGGCGAAGGGCAGGGCGCTGCGGCTGGGCGCCGGCATGCCATGCCGCGGTCAGGGCTCGAATGATCGTCTGCATCGGCTTTCCATGCCTCAAGCGCTTCCGGGCCGCCAATGACAAGGCGGTGAACGCCGGGAGCGGCGTCCTATCACACGCCGCCGGGCGGCCGGCAGCGCGCCATGATGTCGCCGCGCGGCGCCCCTTATCTCCGCTGCCCGCGGAGAATCGCCTCTCCCGCCGAACACGAGGCCGTTCATGACACTTCATCCTGCCCTCATCGCCGCCAATGTCGCCATCGTCACCGGTGGCGCCTCGGGGATCGGCTTCGCTGCCGCGCGCGCCTTTGCCGGGCTCGGCATGCGGGTCGCGATCGCCGATAACGATGGAGAAGCGCTGAAGGCGGCTGGACAGGTGCTGGCGACGCTCGTCGGCGCGGAAAACGTGCTGGCGATGACGGTCGACGTCTCGCGCCGGGAAGAGGTCGTCGCCTTGCAGGACGCGGTGACTGGCCGGTTCGGCCGCGTGCATGTGCTGATGAACAACGCCGGCATCCAGCCCGAAAGCGGCATCTTCGGTCCCCATGAGGTGTGGCAGCAGACGCTTGCCGTCAATCTCGGGGGCGTCGTCAACGGGACCCAGGTCTTCGGACCCGGCATGGCCGCGCATGGCGAGCCGGCCTTGATCGTCAACACCGGCTCCAAGCAGGGCATCACCACCCCACCCGGAAATCCGGCCTACAATGTCGCCAAGGCGGGCGTGAAGGTTTTCACGGAGGCCTTGCAGCATGAGCTTCGCAACATGCCGGGCTGCGGGGTCAGCGCCCATCTGCTGATCCCCGGCTTCGTCTTCACGCCCTTGACCGCGCGCGGGCGGGTCGAAAAGCCGGGCGGTGCCTGGACGCCGGAAGAGACCGTCGATTTCATGCTCGAAGGACTGCACGCCGGCGATTTCTACATCCTGTGTCCGGATGGAGAGACGTCGCGCGCGACTGACGAAAAGCGGATGGCCTGGGCGGTGGGTGACATCATCGCCAACCGACCCCCGCTGTCGCGCTGGCATCGGGATTACAAGGCAGCCTTCGAGGATTTCGTCTCAGGGAGGTGAACCCGCCAGCGGATGCGCGCGCCAGCCGGCTTCCTCGTTGAAGCCGCGTCCGGGCGCCGGCTGACTGTCAGACCGCGGCCTCGACCGGGGGCTTGCCGATCGCATTGACGACGAATGTGGCGACCTCATGCGTCGAGAATGGCTTGCGCAGGAAATGCGCTGCCCGCAGAGGCGTCGGCACCTCCTGCGGCGCGGAGCCGGAAACGAACGCGAAGGGGATGCCGATCTGCAGCAGCGTGCTGGCGACTTCGAAGGTCTTGCCGCCCACGACATCGATGTCCAACAACGCACAAGACAACTTGTCCGCCGCGGCGCGACGGGCGGCTGCAACGGATTCGACGACGATCAGTTCTGCCTCGCCGCCGAGCTGTTCGGCCACGGCCGACTCGATGTCCATGGCAATGAACGGATCGTCTTCGACGATAAGGACGCGGATGTCAGCCATCGGGCGGCTTTCTACTCATTTACTCTGCTACACCACCTCAACGTGAGAGATGAGGCGATGTTCCGGGCTGACTTTGCGTCAGGCGCGGTTTCTTTGGATTTGACCGGAATTTTGCGACGATAGGAGTTATCAATCCGTAAGCGCGGTTCAGCGTCGGCGGCGCGGCGTGTTGAGCGTGAGATCAAGTCCGGTCACGCCGATGGCAATGTTGATGCCCCGCAGCGTCTGCACCGCCAGCGGGCGCAGGGACACGGACTTGCCCCGCCCCCCGACAAGGATGGGCGGGCCAGACGATCCATCGGCAGCCGCAAGGCCCGGCCCGGCACTGTACGAGCCGCTGAGCGCGCCGAGCGGCGCGCGGGCATAAGGGCCATAGACGCGCCAGCTCATGCGGGTACCGCGCATGGCGCTCAAATCGACGCTGAACTGCTTGACGACGGCGGTATAGATCTGGTTCGGCCCCCGCCGCGGGTGAAAGCGGCATTGCATGGGCTTCTGCGACTTGACCACCGCGGCCGCATTGGGACCGATCGTGCAGGACAGCCTTCCGCCCGGCGGGCCGGACTGGGCCAGAGCTCCGGTCCCCGACGCCAACAGGCAGCCGAGCGCGGCCCCCGCGAGGCTGAAGCTCGAATGCCGAATGCTCATCGCAGTGCTCCTGGCGCAGACGGGACGCAACGCCCCAAGATGCCCACAGTTCCGGCTCATTGGAACCACGGACGGGAGGTTGAGTTCTCACTGCATCTTGGCATGGGAATGGCGATGTCCGTGAATCGTCCACAGGCGCAGATTCTTGTCAGCGCGAATGGCTCCTTCGATCATCTGGCTGTCCCGCCGTTCTGGGAGCTGGAAGAACTCATCGATCACGGGTTGGAGCGCGCTGGTGCGTTGGCCGTGATGGCTGCTCGCCGGACGAAGCCGATGCTTGCAAAGGACAGGCCCTGCGACCCGGCGCAGATGCCCGCCATGATCGCTTTGGCCCCGACGGCCTGAAGAATTGGTCTCATTGGCAGAACCGGGAGGCGGGCGAGCGCCGCTCCTGGATATCGACATGCAGATGATCGGCATGGGCGGCGTCCGAACCCGGTCCCAGTGCGGTCATGAACGCACCGCAGGCGGATTGGCGGGTCGCGGCGAGGAAACGCTCTTGCGGAACACCGTCAGGCTTCGCCACCCGAATCTCGGATGAGCCTGCACCCGGCTCCAGGCGGAACGCGAAGATGTCGAGTGCTTCTCCGGTGGCATGCTCGCTGAACGGCCCGGCCGATGCGCGGTTGCGACGGCGGCATTCCTGCCCTCCGCCGACCTGCAGTGCCAGGAGATCCTTTTCGAACTGGCCTCGTGCCAAGGGCTGTACCGCGATGTCGAGCCAGCCTGAGACCGCCTTTGCCATGGCGCAGCTGAGCGTCGGGGGCGGCACGAGCGCCACCGTTCCGGAACTGGAGCGAACCGCCAGGGCTTCGACCACGACGGCTTCCTTGATCCGGCAGGCCTGATCCCGCGGCAGTTGCTCTGGTGGAGCAGGCCTGATCCTGTTGCCTTGAACCGCCATCAGGGCGTCGATGCAGCCGGCTGCGCCGGGCTCGCGCGGGGCAGCGCCCAGCTCCTGCGCGGGCTGGGACCGTTGCGGCTCGGGCTGCGATGGGTCGATCCGCTCGTGGCGCGGCTTCTCCGGCGCGCCCAACTCGGCGGGCCGAGGCGGAGGCATCACCGGAGAGGCGGCCGGCGACGTGATCGCCGCAAGACCGACCATGGCCGCCAGTGTGGCCGCTGCGAGGCTGCGGGATCGACCTTGTCGCGAAGGCTTCAGCTGTCGAGGGCGGCGGCGCTGGCCACCGCGATTCCCGTCAGCCCCGCCAGCGCGAGCGACAGAATATCCGCCCCCATCGCATCGGGTGGAATGATCCCCGTAAACAGAGCCGTAGCGACCGATGTCGCCCCGATCACCGCCGCCATGCACGTCATCGCCATCGTCCATGCCCTCCCGGTTGTCTCCCTGCCGACTCGCGAACGTCGGTCTCGGGATCCTGTTCCGGGTTTGAACGAAAAAACCCCGCGGCTCGCCGCGGGGTCTGAACGCGACATTTGATAGAAGCCTCAGGCGGCCTTGCGGCCCGCGCGCCGATCGAAGAACAGGGCCTGGCTGATCGCCGCCTTCACCGCCTCGGGCTGGAACGGCTTGGTGATGAGGAAGGCCGGCTCGGGCCGGTCGCCGGTCAGAAGCCTTTCGGGATAGGCTGTGATGAAGATCACCGGCACGTCGATCGAGGACAGGATCTCGTTCACGGCATCGAGACCGGAGCTGCCGTCCGCGAGCTGGATATCCGCCAGAACCAGGCCGGGACGCTTCTTGGCCACGAGGGCGATCGCCTCGCGCTGGGTGCGCGCCACGCCGGTGACGGTATGGCCGAGCTCCTCGACCATCGTCTCGATGTCGAGCGCGATGATCGGCTCGTCCTCGATGATGAGAACGTCGGTCGCGACCTGTTCGGCAATCTCCTGCCCGGCCGTCTGGATCAGCGTGGCGGCCTCGTCGGCCGGCACGTTCATGATCGTCCCGACCTCGTCGATCGAGAAGCCCTCGACCGTCCGCAGCAGGAAGGCCTGGCGTGGCCGCGGCGTGAGCGCGTCCAGGTTGCGCTCGGCGGGTGCCCGGCCGAGTTCGATCACCGGCTCGCTCATGTCGACCCCGGTCGACGACCAGAGCTTGAGGAAGGTGCGGTAGAGGCCGATGCGCGGGTCGACGTCCCGCGGGAAGCCCGAAGGATCAGCGACCAGCGCCTCCAGCATCGCAACGACATGTGCGTCGCCGCTGGCTTGCGTGCCGCTGAGGGCGCGCGCGAAGCGGCGCAGATAGGGCAGATGAGGCGCGATTTCCTTGGCGATAGACATGATGCGTCCTTATTATCCTTGTGCAATAATGGCTTAGGCGGCGGTCCTGACAAGGTTTTTATTTTTGCGGAAAGCCGGAACTTTTCGCGAGAACCCCTGTTATTAGGGCGCATTGGTGTTGCCATCGCCATCCGGCCGCGGCGAACCGATTGGTTTGAATATCCGGGACCCGCTGGAAAAGCAGGCCCGGCGGCGCGAGGGCTGTGATGACGAATATGGATGCAGCGATGTCCGACCCCGGGGCGAGCGACAATGACGATCTCGACATGGTGCTAGACCCGAAGGTGCAGGAATCGATCGGCCGCTCGCTGAAAGCGCATTACGACGACATCGTCAGCGCCCCGGTGCCAGACAAGTTCCTCGTCCTGCTGGCGCAGCTCGAGGCGACCGAACAGCGCGCAGCCGGAGCCTCGTCCGATGAGCGCAACTGACCTCAAGGCGGCCGAGTTCAAGGCAACCGAATTCAAGGACGGGCTGATCCGCGAAATCCCGAACCTGCGCGCCTTCGCGGCGTCGCTCTCGGGCTCGATGCAACTCGCCGACGATCTGGTGCAGGACACCCTTCTCAAGGCCTGGGGCAATTCGGAGAAGTTCGAGCCGGGGACGAGCCTGCGCGCCTGGCTCTTCACCATCCTGCGCAATACCTATTACTCGCTGTACCGCAAGCGCGGCCGCGAGGTTCAGGACAGCGAAGGCACCTATGCCGAGCGCATGGCGACGCATGGCAACCAGGAAAGCCATCTCGACCTTGCCGATTTCCGCAAGGCCCTTGCCAAGCTCCCGGAGGAGCAGCGCGAAGTGCTGATCATGGTCGGGGCGACAGGGCTGTCCTATGAGGAAGCCGCCGAGATCTGCGGCGTGGCCATCGGGACGATCAAGAGCCGCGTGAACCGAGCCCGCACCAAGCTGGCCGAGCTTTTGTCCATCGGCAGCGTCGATGACCTGGGTCCGGACCGCACGAGCGCGGCAGCCATGCAGAGGATCGGTTCCGAAACAGTCTGAACCCCGATGCGCCTTGCCCGTTTCAGCACCGTTAGGGCACGCCTTCTGGCGCTCCTGTTCGCGATCGCCCTGCCGATCGCCTGCGTAACGGCCCTGGCTGTTGCGACGGCCTATCGCTCCATCACCAACGCCATCGAAGCCTCCCAGTTACAGGCGGCTGACGATTTCGCCGTCCGGACCCGGGTCTGGTACCGCGGGGCGCTGCGCTCGCTTCTGTCCTTCGGTACGGCGATGAGCGCGAGCAAACTGTCTGCCGAGGCCTGCGGGCAGGCGGGGCAGGCGACTTTGGTGGAAGTGAAAGGCTTCTCGGCTATCCTGCTGCGCATGGCCGATGGGCGCAGTTGCGCGGCGTCGCGTGATCCTGCGATCCAGGCGGGCGACTTGGCAAAGGCCGCCGACCGCATGGGCAGCCTGCCGCGGGTCCCTGCATGGGGAGGCCAGGAGCTCGCAGACGCCCGTTACGGCCAGATATCGCTGGGAAACAGTCGTTTCCTCGTGGTTCACGCTTCAAATCCCGATCCGGCTCCGGGCAATCTGAGGGACGGCCTGCTCCTGGTGGACCCCGGCGTTCTTGATAACGTCTTCGACTTGGGCAACGGAAGCCAGGGCATGGAGGTGGCGCTGGTGTCCCGCGCCAGCGGCGTCGTGGCCAGCCGGGGGGCCGGCGACGACACAAGCTGGCTTCCGGAGGATAATAACAACATCCCTGCTCGCGGCGGGCGCTGGGAGGGCCGTAGTCGGAGCGGGGAGACGCGGGCCTATGTCGCGCGTGCCGTCGCCGATCCGGACTTTTATGTCATCGCTGGCTTCGACGATGCGCGCGAGCGGGCCGCGCGGATTCAGTTTGCCGTGCTGTTGCTGGCGCCGCTGATCACGCTCGGCCTGTTGGGTGCGGTCTATCTGCGCGCGCTGGAGAAGCATTGCCTGCGCTGGTTGCGGAGCATCGAGGCGGCGGCGCGGACCCGGCCCGCCGGTGCGACCTCCCGCGCCTTGGTTGCCGACGACATGCCAAGCGACATGCGCAGCGTCGCGGAAGCCTTCAACACCATGGTCGACGAGCAGGAGGTGCGTCAGCGCCGGCTCCAGACCGCGCTCGACGACAACCGCTTCCTGGTGCGGGAGCTGCATCACCGGGTGAAGAACAGCCTGCAGGTCGTGCAGAGCTATATCGGCCTGAGCAAGCGCGACTATCAGAGCGAAGCACGCCTGGCTCTGGCCGATGCCGAGTGCAGGGTCCACGTCCTGTCGGCCGCCTATCGTTTCACCCTCGCGGATGGCGAGATGCAGCCGGTCCGCGTCGACCTGTTCCTCGAGGACGTCGTCACGATGATCTCGAACCTGATCCGCAGCCGCGACCAGTCGGTCGTCAGCCGCATCGAGACCGAGGCTGTCCTGTCGGTGGATCGCATCATTCCGCTCGGCTTCGTCGTCGCCGACGTAGCCTCGCGCGTGCTGCGCAGCACGCCCGGCGTTTCCGTGACCGTGCTGGTGCACGACATCGATGCCGACACGATCGAGATCGCGCTGGAGGCCGACCGGGACATTCCCTTCCGCGAGCCGCCGCGCCTGTTCGCGGGGCTGCTCTCGCAGATCCAGGCGGTTCAAAGCGCCGAGGCGGAGGGGCGCGTTCTGGGGCGTTGGCGCGTGAAGCACGAAGGCTGAGGTGGCGGAGCCTCAGGCGGCCGACGAGGCCGGCAACAGCGGCTCTTCGGCCGGGCCGGGGATGGGCTCGATCGAAACCCCGACGCTGAGGCCGATGAAGGATCCCGCCGGCCCGGTGAAGCTGCCGGCGACCGGTGAAGCGTCGTCGGGAACACGCGCCACGGCGACACGCAGCAGCTGCCGGTCGGCGACGAGATCGTTCGTCGGGTCGAATTCGATCCACCCGTCACCCGGGATGAACACGTCCGCCCAGGCATGGGTCAGGCCGATCGGCGAAACCAGCCCGGCCGCATCAGGCGTGAGGTCCTGGATATAGCCGGTCACGAACCGGGCTGCGAAGCCGAGGCGGCGGGCCATCTCGATGAAAAGCCAGGCATAGTCCCGGCAGGATCCCCGACCTGAAAGCAGGGTATCGGCCGGATGCTGCGTGCCCTCGTCGTAGCGCACGGAATAGCCCAGTCCGACATTGATCTCATGCGCGAGGTCGCGCAGCAGATGGCCCGAGCCCTGGTCGGCGCGCTGCCGAAAGTCCGAAAGCCAGCGCTCCAGCACGCGATCGGCATCGGCCGCGGCGGGGTCGAGATAAGGCTGGAGCACGGCTTGCTCGCTGTCGCTGTAGGACAAGCCGGTCAGGACGGCTTCGGGAGCCATCCGCGTGTGGGGCAGCGCCGGGCCGAAGCGCTCGAGCGTCAGTTCGCTGATGATGTCGAGCGTATCCGAAGATTCGGAGAACTCCGCGACCGCGATGGGGTTGCCATAGGCATCGTGCAGCCAGCGCAGTTCGGCGGCCGGCGAAATGCTGAGCGCGGTATCGACGACGCGCAGGTCGAAGCTGTCCCGCGGCCGCAGCATCAGCCGGTGCGGGCCGAAGGAGACGGGCTGCGTGTAGCGATAGGTCGTCGCGTGGCGGATGCGCAGATACATGGTCGTTCCGCGATGAAGCCGTCCGAATGGTCAAAAAACAAGCCGCCGTGAGGCGGCTTTGAAGTGGAGCGCGAGGATGCGCGGGAGGGTAACGCCGCAAGGACGCTCGTGTTCCGCTCCGTCAGCGCAAAATTGTCGTGCGGCTCTGCTCGGCCATCGCCTGCTGGGACGGGCTGGGAATCGCGCGCTTGGCGGCGCTCTCGGTCTGGTCGGAGCGATTGACGGCGGCGAACTGCGCTCCGGCCGGCACCGCGTCGGCGCCTCGTGCCAGCGCGACGGTCGTCGAGCTCTCGTCGGTCGGAATCTGGAAGGCGGAGCCGAGGGTCAGGCCACCCACGACCGCTCCCATGCATCCGAAGAAGATCAGGGCGCGCTTGGCCGGAGCGAAGCTGTGGTTCAGCATGTCAGTCTCCCAAGGCTCGCCGGCCTCCTGGCCGGCTTTCATGACGGAAAAACGCCGCGAAACCGCCAAAGGTTCCCTTGGGCAGCCATTGCCGGGCGCTCGTGGAGGCAGCGGGACCATGCTATAGGAATAAGCGTCGTTGATGCCGTCGCCTTCGGGGTGGCGGCTCGGGGGATAGGCTTGCGTGATGAACCAGATGATGCGGCATGGACGTGTCGGCACACCGTGCCTCGCCTGTCCCCTGCGTCTGAAGCCTGCCTTCAAGGACAAGACGGACGATGAAATCCGCTTCATCCAGGCGATGAAGACGGATCACCGCATCCTTCCGGCGGGCAGCGACATCATCCATCCCGGTCAGGATGATGCCGAGCTCTACACCCTCTTCTCCGGCTGGGCCTTCCGCTACAAATCCCTGCCCGACGGGCGCCGGCAGATCCTGAACTTCCTGCTGCCTGGCGATCTCGTCGGCCTGCAGGCCTCGCTGCTGTCGGCTGCCGAGCATGGCATCGAGGCCTTGACGGAGGTCGAGGTCTGCACCTTCCCGCGCAAGCGGATCTGGGATCTCTTCGTCAAGATGCCGAACCTCGCCTATGAGCTGTCCTGGCTCGGTTCGCGCGAGGAATGCATGGTCGACGATAATCTGACCTCGGTTGGCCAACGCAATGCCGGCGAGCGGATCGCCGCGCTCGTGATCACCCTTTTCCATCGGGCGGATGCGTTGGGACTGGTCAGCCAAGGCAGCTTCGAGTTCCCGCTCTCGCAGCAGCAGCTCGCCGACGCGCTCGGCCTTTCGCTCGTTCACACCAGCAAGACATGGTCGCGCCTGCGCAAGGCTGGGCTTTTTGCGCTGTCGGGCGGGCGCCTGACGCTGCTCAACCCGCGGCTGACTGCCCATATGGCGGCGATCTACAATCGCCCCGCCGGCGTTCGCCCGCTGATCTGACGGCAGAGCCCGTCCCCCACGTGAACGTCTTGCGACCCGCCGAGCGGGGCGCTTCGACGAGCACCGCCCGCTTTGCGAAACCGCCTGATGCCTGCGAAAACACTTGGCGCGCGGGCCGACTTGACCCCATATGCCGCGAAGGTAACGTTGCGTTGCGCCGAGGGGGACTCTCGCGGCGCCGAGGAATGATATGGCTTCGACGACACGACATCGTCCGCCGCGCGCGGTTTCGATCGCGGCTCGCCTCGGGCAGTCGCGCGTGGGCAGCAGGCTCGAGGGCGAGGTTCGCGTCACGGCCGCCGATCTGGTCGACAGCGTCGCCGAGGCCAGGCTCAAGGTGGCGGCGGTCCGCTACAAGGTCGAGAGCGAGGTCCGCAACAAGACGCAGAAGCTGAGGAGCCGCGTCAGCGAGGCCAAGGCCAAGCTCGGCGACGAGGCCCGCTTCATCAAATCCTGGATCGACGATCCGCTGCGCACCGGCTCCGTCACGCCGTCGAGCCCGGCCCTCGCACGCCGCATGGCCTCCTTCGTCGATCCGCAGAAACCCGGCCCGGTCATCGAGATCGGCCCCGGCACCGGCCCGGTCACCGAGGCTCTGATCGAGCGCGGCATCGGCGAGGAGCGCCTCGTCCTGGTCGAGTACAGCCCGGAATTCTGCGATCTGCTGCGCAAGCGCTTTCCGCGCGCCACGGTGGTGCAAGGCGATGCCTACGCCCTCTCCACGACCCTCGCCGGCCATCTGGAGGAGAAGGCGATCGCGCTGGTGTCCAGCCTGCCGCTGTTCAACCGGCCGCCGGCGACGCGTACGGCGCTGGCGCGCGAGGCCTTTCCCCTGATGGTCGAGGGCGCGCCCTTCATCCAGTTCACCTATTCGGTGATCTCGCCGATCCCGCGCAAGGGTTCCGGGCTCAAGGCCTTCGTCTCGGATTGGGTGCTGCGCAACATCCCGCCGGCGCGCGTCTGGGTCTACCGGCAGGCGAATTGACGCAGCCTTGCGCGGCGCGGCCTGTCTTGCGAATACCGCAGCCGATCCACACAGAATCGTAACCCCCTTCGGCTAGCCACCACCTAGCCGATCAGCCTTCTGGCTTGCCTTGACATCGGCCGGAGTCCAAACCGCCGATGAGTGGTGCAGCCCTGCGTTTCAGCTTGCCGCGCTGGCGCGTGACGCGCTGGCTCGTCGATGCCGGCCCGGACGTCCCCAGCGAGATTCGCACTGCGCTGATCGGGAGCCTGTTCGGCACGTTGCCGATCTTCGCCGGCGGCGTGCTGAACTCGGTGGCTGTGTCGTTCCTGATCGCCTGGCGCATTCCGACGCTGCCGTTCCAACTCTGGTGCGCCTTTGAGGTTCTTTGCTGCGTCGTCCGGTTGCTCGTGCTGTCGAGCGCGCGGAGCCGGGCCGAGCGGGGGCTGTCCACTCCCACGGACATCTATCTCCTGCTGGGCGTTGCCTGGGCCTCGGGCATCGGCGCCGGCACGTTCCTCAGCCTGACCAGCGGCGACTGGGTGGTCGGGGCGCTGGCCTGCCTGTCGGCGGCCGCAATGGTGGGCGGCATCTGCTTCCGCAATTTCGGGGCGCCGCGCATGGTCGGGGTGATGATCGCACTGACGCTCGGGCCCTGCTGCCTGGCGGCGCCCTTCGTCGACCAGCCGATCATGCTGGTCACCTTCATGCAGATTCCCTTCTATCTCTTCAGCATGACCGTCGCCGCCTACAAGCTGAACGCGATGCTGATCTCGACCATGCGGGCGGAGCGCGAGAACGCCTTCCACGCCCGTCACGACATGCTGACCGGCCTGTCGAACCGCGCCGGTTTGAGCAGGGCCTTCAGCACCCGCTTCGCGGCCGCGCCGGAAGGCCGCCGGCTGGCACTGATCTATCTCGACCTCGACGGCTTCAAGATCGTCAACGACAGTTACGGCCACATGGCCGGCGACGCGCTGCTGCAACTCGTCGCCGAACGCCTGCGCGCCCTCGTTCGCAATGCCGACACGGCCGCCCGCATCGGCGGGGACGAGTTCGTCGTGCTCTCCGAGCAGACCGAGCGCGCGCAGCTGCAGAAGCTGGGCGATCGCCTGGTGCGCGAAATCTCCAAGCCCTATGAGCTCGACAGCGGGCACCACATCGCGATCGGCGCCTCAGTCGGCATCGCCCTCGCGCCGGATCACGGCACCGATCTCGCGGCCCTGATGAATGCGGCCGATGCGGCGCTTTACGAGGCGAAGTCCCGCGGCAAGGCGCTGTGCGTCATCGCGGGCCAGAACGCGCTGATCGAGGGCGGGAGCGCGGGCCCCGGACTGCAGCGGCTGCATTGAAGGCGCGTCGGCCGGCGTGTGCCGGCCCGGCGCCTCAACTCCGCAGGCCCGGCGCTTCCTGGCCGGTGCGCGCGACATATTCGGTATAGCCGCCGCCATAGGCATGGATGCCTTCCGGCGTCAGCTCCAGCAGCCGGTTCGACAGCGCCGCGAGAAAATGCCGGTCGTGGCTGACGAAGAGCATCGTGCCCTCGTAGTTCGAGAGCGCGGTGATCAGCATTTCCTTGGTCGCGATGTCGAGATGGTTCGTCGGCTCGTCCAGCACCAGGAAATTCGGCGGATCGTAGAGCATCATGGCCATGACGAGACGTGCCTTCTCGCCGCCGGACAGCACGCGGCAGCGCTTCTCGACATCGTCGCCCGAGAAGCCGAAGCAGCCGGCCAGCGACCTGAGCGAACCCTGGCCGGCCTGCGGAAACCGGTCCTCCAGCGTCTCGAAGACGGTGCGGTCGCCCTCCAGCACTTCCATCGCATGCTGGGCGAAATAGCCGAGCTTGACGCTGGCCCCCATATTCACCGTCCCGGCGTCCGGTGTGGTCGTGCCGGTGACGAGCTTCAGCAATGTCGACTTGCCGGCGCCGTTGACGCCGAGCACGCACCAGCGCTCCTTGCGCTGGATCTGGAAATTCAGCCCTTCATAGATGCTGCGGCTGCCATAGGCCTTGCCGACATTCCTGAGGCTGACGACGTCGTCGCCCGAGCGCGGCGCCGGCTGGAACTCGAAAGCGACCGACTGGCGCCGGCGCGGCGGCTCGACGCGCTCGATCTTGTCGAGCTTCTTCACCCGGCTCTGGACCTGCGCGGCATGGGAGGCGCGGGCCTTGAAGCGCTCGATGAAGGCGATCTCCTTGGCCAGCATCGCCTGCTGGCGCTCGAACTGCGCCTGCATCTGCTTTTCGGCCAGCGCCCGCTGCTGCTGGTAGAACTCGTAATCGCCGGAATAGGTGGTGAGCGCGCCGCCATCGATCTCGATGATCTTGCCGACGATGCGGTTCATGAACTCGCGATCATGCGAGGTCATCAGGACCGCGCCGTCATAGTTCTTGAGGAAGGATTCCAGCCAGATCAGGCTCTCGAGGTCGAGATGGTTCGAAGGCTCGTCCAGCAGCATCGCATCGGGCCGCATCAGCAGGATGCGAGCGAGTGCGACGCGCATCTTCCAGCCGCCGGACAACCCGCCGACATCGCCCTCCATCATCTCCTCGCTGAAGCCCAAACCCGCGAGCACCTCGCGGGCGCGCCCGTCCAGCGCATAGCCGTCGAGTTCCTCGAAGCGCCCCTGCACCTCGCCATAGCGGGCGATGATGTCCTCCATCTCGTCGGCCCGGTCGGGATCGACCATGGCCGCCTCGAGCTCGGCGAGTTCGGCGGCGACCGCGCTGACCGGGCCGGCCCCGTCCATCACCTCGGCGACCGCGCTGCGGCCGGCCATCTCGCCGACATCCTGGCTGAAATAGCCGATCGTGATGCCGCGATCGGTCGAGACCACACCCTCGTCGGGCGCCTCCTCGCCGGTGATCATGCGGAACAGCGTCGTCTTTCCGGCGCCGTTCGGGCCGACCAGCCCGACCTTCTCGCCCTTGAGCAGCCCGGCCGACGCCTCGATGAAGATGATCTGCTTGCCGTTCTGCTTGCTGATGTTTTCGAGGCGGATCATGGAAATGGGGGAACCTTGGAGGAAGGGGATGGCCGCCAATCCCGTCATTGCGAGCAAAGCGAAGCAATCCAGGGGACCGGGTCAAGGGTCGACCCGGTCCCCTGGATTGCTTCGTCGCTGCGCTCCTCGCAATGACGGAAGGCATCCGATCTGTTGAGAGGGCTCTACGCGATCACGCAGGCTTCGGAAAGGTGGCGCGCGGGCGCGATCAGGCCGAAATCGCCGCGCCGCGGGCATCGGCGCAACGCAGCAGGTCGGCCGGCGAGAGCCTGATCTGCAGGCCGCGCTGCCCACCATTGACGTAGACCAGGTCTTCGGCAAGCGCGGCCTCGTCGATGATCGTGGGCAGCTTGCGCTTCTGGCCGAAGGGGCTGACGCCGCCGACCTTGTAGCCCGTCAGCCGCTCGGCATCCGGCACCGGTGTCATCGCGGCCGACTTGCCGCCGAAGGCGGATGCGACCTTCTTCATGCTCGCCTCGCGGTCGGAGGCCAGAACCACACAGACGGGTTTGCCGTCGACCTGCGCGATCAGCGTCTTCAGCACACGGCGTGGCGGTTCGCCCAGCGCCTCGGCCGCCTGCAGCCCGACGCGAGCGGCACTGGGATCGTAGGCGTAGTCGTGAAGCGTGAAGAGGATGCCGAGGCGCTTCAGCGCGAGGGTGGCGGCGGTCGTCTGCGCCATGGTTCGGGGTCGCCTGTGCAGGGAAAAGTCAGCGCCGGCTTCCTGCCCAGAGTCTCCTGAAAGATCAATGGGCCGCCCTCGCCACGAAGGTTTCGGCAGCCGTGGCTCGCGAGACGTGCTGAAAAGAAGGAACCCCTCTGCAAGGTCGCGGTTGTCCCAGGGAACTCATGGGATAGGCGATATGGCTGAAGCGGCCTCTGATCAGCAGACAATTCAGCGCGAACGGCCGCGCCATCATGGCAAGAATCCTCGGATTTATTATGCACATCCGTGGCTTGCCGACCCGCGTGACTGGCCGGAGGTGGTTGCCGAGGCGGCAGAACTCGGTTTCACTCATCTGCTCTTGGGCTGGCCTTTCGGGTCCGCGGAGGATCTGCTCGCCACGAACAGTCTCGATGCCTTCGCCGGCGAGGATGCGGGCGAGGCTCTGGAGAGGCTCGCGCGCCTCTGCGCCGAAGCCGGCCTGCAGTTATGGCTCGACCTCGCCGTCGCCCGGGTTTCCGCCAAAGGCGAGCTCGCTGCTCAGGTCCGGGAGTTTTTTGCACCGGCCGTGGCGCGCGCGCTGGACCCCCGCACCATCTCGTCGACCGATACCCTCGAAGCCGCTGCCGAACATCCGCAGTTTGCGGCCTTCTGGGGGCGGCGCCTTTTGGATTGGCAGGCGCGAGGCGTTTCCGGCGTCCGCTGCCACGAGGGAAATGCCATCCCGCTGCACGTCTGGAAGGCCATCCTCGCGCCGGCGCGAGGCGCGGGACGGTCTTTCGAGGCGTTCGGCTGGCTCCCGGAAGTCCCGCGGGGTTCCAAGGTGGCCGCTGCGGAGATCTTCGACTTCCTTCCCTCCTCCGTGGCGTGGTGGAGCGGGTCCGAGACCTGGCTCATGGAGGAGTACGACGCGCTCGCTCCCCTCTGCCGGCTGATCGGCTTTCCGTCCGACCCCTTCGCGACACGCTCGCCGGCGCGCTCGCCCCTCGATGCCAGCCGGGAGCGCGAGCTTCTGGTCGCGGATGCCGCCCTGCTGGCCGATGGCTGGATGATGCCGATGGGGTTCGAATTCGGCCTCGACACCCCCTTCGCCTCGGCGCGGCGGGAGGATGACAGGGCTGCCCGGCAGGGCGGCCTCGACCGGCGGCCTGCGATCCGGGCCACGAACGCGGAGGCTGCCTCATTCGAGAGCCAACGGGCACGCTATCCCAGACAGCGCCCCCTCCTGCTCGCGAAGGACAGGAGCGTCGTCCTGCGCAAGGCGGGCACCGGCGCCGGGCATCTCGTCCAGATCAATCGCGATCCGATCAACCTTGCAGAACCTGCTTGGCGCGAACGCGCGGCCGCTGTCGACGCGGCGCCGGGCGATGGCACGTCCAGCGGCGCGCTACCTCCCGCTTCCGGCCAGGTGATGCCGCTCGTCGCGGCGCGGCCGGGCGAGCCCGATGGCGCCGTGCCGATTGCAGGCCGGCCGGAGCTTGCGGCAGCGCGCATCGCGATCGAGAATGTGCGTCCGATGATCGATGGCGGTCGTTTTCCGGTGAAGCGCCGGATGGGCGACAGCGTGGCGGTCACTGCCGATATCTTCAGCGACGGGCACGATGTGCTCGAGGCCGCGCTGCTATGGCGGCCTGCCGGTCCGGGCGAATGGACCCGGGCCGCGATGCACCATGTCGTCAACGACCGCTGGGAGGGGGAGTTTCCGCTTCTGGACATCGGACGGCATGACTTCGCGATCGAGGCCTGGTGGAGCGAGTTCGGCACCTTCCGGCGGGATTTCGCCAAGAAGCAGGCCGCCGGCCTGGACCTGACCCTGGAGGTCGCGGAGGGAAGGCTGCTCCTGGACAAATTCCTGGCTACCGCGGCGGGAGGCTCGCGCGCTGTCCTTCAGGATCATCTCTCGCGGCTCGGCGGCAATCCCGAGGAGAGCGCCGCGCTTCTGCTCTCGCAGGAACTGGCCGCAGCGATGGCCGCGTCGGATCCAAAGCAGCATGCCACCGGCTCCGAGACGGTTTATCATGTGGAGGCCGACCGGGAGGCTGCCGCATTCTCGAGCTGGTACGAGCTGTTCCCGCGCTCGATCACCGACACGCCGCACCGCCACGGCACCTTCCGCGACGTGGCCGGCCGGCTGCCCGCCATCCGCGAGATGGGGTTCGACGTCCTCTATTTCCCGCCGATCCATCCCATCGGAAAGACCAACCGGAAGGGACGCAACAACACGCTGACGCCGGCCCCCGACGATCCGGGCAGTCCCTACGCGATCGGCTCTCCCGATGGCGGACATGACGCCGTCCATCCCGAACTCGGGACGCTGGACGATTTCCGCATGCTGGTTGCCGAGGCCGAGCGTCACGGGCTGGAGATCGCGCTCGATTTCGCGATCCAGTGTTCGCCCGATCACCCCTGGCTGAAGCAGCATCCGGACTGGTTCAGTTGGCGGCCCGACGGTTCGATGCGCTACGCCGAGAACCCGCCGAAGAAATACCAGGACATCGTCAATGTCGATTTCTACGGGCCGGGCGCGATCCCCGATCTGTGGCTGGCGCTGCGGGACGCCGTTCAGTTCTGGGTCGATCACGGCGTCCGGATCTTCCGCGTCGACAATCCGCACACCAAGCCCTTCCCCTTCTGGGAATGGCTGATCGCCGATATCCGCTCGCGCGATCCCGGTGCCCTGTTCCTGGCCGAGGCCTTCACCCGGCCCAAGGTGATGTACCGGCTGGGCAAGGTCGGATTCTCGCAGTCCTACACCTACTTCACCTGGCGCAACACCAAGGCCGAGATCACCGAATATCTGACGGAGCTCAACGCGGCGCCGGCCAGCGAGATCTTCCGGCCCCACTTCTTCGTCAACACGCCGGACATCAATCCGGTCTTCCTGCAGCACTCGGGCCGTCCCGGCTTCCTGATCCGGGCAGCGCTGGCGGCGACGCTGTCGGGGCTGTGGGGCGTCTATTCCGGCTTCGAACTGTGCGAGAGCGCGGCGATCCCCGGCAAGGAAGAGTATCTCGACAGCGAAAAATACGAGATCAGGCCGCGCGACTGGCAGGCCCCCGGCAATATCGTCGCCGAGATCACGAGCCTGAACCGCATCAGGCGCAACCACCCGGCGCTGCAAAGCCATCTCGGCCTGAGCTTCTACAACGCCTGGGACGACAACATCCTCTATTTTGGCAAGCGGGCAGGACAGCGTGGCGAGATGATCCTCGTCGCGATCAACCTCGATCCGCATGCCGCGCACGAAGCCCAGATCGAGGTGCCGCTCTGGGAGTTCGGCCTGCCTGACCATGCATCGGTCGCGGTGGAGGACCTGATGCTCGGTCATCGCTTCGACTGGCACGGCAAGATGCAGGCCATCCGCCTCGACCCCCAGATCCTGCCCTTTGCGATCTGGCGCATCGTTCCGCCTGAGGGATTTTGATTGTGAACGCGCCGATGCAGCTTGCCGAGACCACCGAAGGCGTGACCACGGGCCCGCACCCCGATGGCCGCGACCCCCAATGGTACAAGGACGCGATCATCTATCAGCTGCATGTGAAGTCGTTTTTCGATGCCAACGGCGACGGCATCGGCGACTTTCCGGGAGTCATGTCGAAGCTCGACTATATCGTCAGCCTCGGCGTCAATGTGCTGTGGCTGCTGCCGTTCTACCCGTCTCCCCGCCTGGACGACGGCTACGACATCTCGGCTTACAAGGCCGTCCACCCGGACTATGGCTCGATCGCGGACGTGAAGCGCTTCATCAAGGCCGCTCACGAGCGCGGGCTGCGTGTGATCACCGAGCTGGTGATCAACCACACCTCCGACCAGCATCCCTGGTTCCAGCGGGCACGGCTCGCCAAGCCAGGCTCCGCGCACCGCAATTTCTACGTCTGGTCGGACAACGACCAGCTCTACTCCGGCACACGCATCATCTTCCTCGACACCGAGCGCTCGAACTGGACCTGGGATGCGGCCGCCGGAGCCTATTTCTGGCATCGCTTCTATTCCCACCAGCCCGACCTGAATTTCGACAATCCCGCCGTCCTCAAGGCGGTGCTCGGAGTCATGCGGTTCTGGCTCGACATGGGCGTGGACGGCCTGCGCCTTGACGCGGTGCCCTATCTGATCGAGCGTGACGGCACCTCGAACGAAAACCTGGCCGAGACCCACGACATCCTGAAGAAGATCAGGGCGGAGCTCGACGCCGCCTATCCCGACCGCATGCTGCTCGCCGAGGCCAATATGTGGCCGGAGGACACGCAGGCCTATTTCGGCGAGGGCGACGAATGCCACATGGCGTTCCACTTCCCGCTGATGCCGCGCATGTACATGGCGATCGCGCAGGAGGACCGGTTCCCGATCACCGACATCATGCGGCAGACCCCGGACATCCCGGAGAACTGCCAATGGGCGATCTTCCTGCGCAACCACGACGAGCTGACGCTGGAGATGGTGACCGACAAGGAGCGGGACTATCTCTGGAACTTCTACGCCACCGACAAGCGCGCCCGCATCAATCTCGGCATCCGTCGCCGCCTCGCGCCGCTGCTGGAGCGCGACCGCCGCCGGATCGAGCTGATGAACAGCCTGCTGCTGTCGATGCCGGGAACGCCGGTGATCTATTACGGCGACGAGCTCGGGATGGGCGACAACATCTTCCTGGGCGACCGCGACGGCGTGCGCACGCCGATGCAATGGTCGCCGGACCGCAATGGCGGCTTCTCGAAGGCCGACCCCGCCAGTCTCGTCCTGCCCCCGATCATGGACGCGCTCTATGGCTTCGACGCGGTCAATGTCGAGGCGCAGACGCGCGATTCGCATTCGCTGCTGAACTGGACGCGGCGCATCCTCGCCGTCCGCAAGGAGCACAAGGCTTTCGGCCGCGGCACCTTGCGCTTCCTCTACCCGAAGAACCGCAAGGCCTTCGCCTATCTGCGCGAGCATGACGGCGAGACGATCCTCTGCGTCGCGAACCTGTCCCGCTCGGCGCAGGCCTTCGAGCTCGACCTGTCGGAATTCGCCGGGCAGCATCCCGTCGAGATGCTCGGCAACGCGATCTTCCCCGCCATCGGCCAGCTCACCTACCTGCTCACATTGCCGCCCTACGGCTTCTACTGGTTCGTGCTGGCGAAGGACGCACAGGTTCCCTCCTGGCATACGCAGGCACCCGAGCCGATGCCGGACTTCGTCACCTTCGTCCTGAGAGGCGGTCCCGACGAGATGATCACGCCGCAATACCGGCGCGAGTTCGAGACCAGCATCCTCCCGCCCTACCTCGTCAAGCGCCGCTGGTTCGCGACAAAGGACCAGCAGCTCACCAGCGCCCGCGTCGCCTTCACCGCCCGTTTTGGCACCGGCAAGGAGACCGCGCTCGTCGCCGTCGAAGCCGATCACCCCAAGGGAACGGACCGGTACCTGCTGCCGCTCGGCATCGACTGGGACGACCAGGTCTCGGCTGCGCTGCCGCAGCAGCTCGCATTGGCCCGCGTCCGGCGGGGGCGGCGCATGGGGTATCTGACCGACGCTTTCACCCTGCCCGGCTTCATCCACGATCTGCTCGGGTTGCTGAAGCAGGGCAGCTCGCTCAAGAGCTCGACGGGCGAGGTGTCCTTCCGGCCCACGCCTGCCTTCGATGCGATCACGGTCGCTCCGGAGGATACCGTCCGCTGGCTCTCCGCCGAGCAGTCGAATTCCTCCGTCATCGTCGACCACAAGGTGATGCTGAAGCTGTTCCGGCGGCTCGCGCCGGGGCAGCATCCCGAGGCCGAGATGACGCGCGTCCTGACCGAGCGTGGCTTCGCCAATGCACCGGCTCTGCTCGGCGAGATCGTCCATGCGCCTGCGGAGGGCGACGAGGAGGTGATGGCCGTCGTCCAGGCCTTCATTCCGGGCGAGGGCGATGCCTGGGAATGGACGATGTCCTATATCGGCCGGTCGCGGGACGAGATGGCCCGCGAAGATCACGAGCTCCATGATCTGCTCGCGACCTATGATACCTTTTCGCGCACGCTCGGACGCCGGCTCGGCGAGATGCATGTCGTCCTGGCGCAGGACAGCGCGGACGAGGCCTTCACGCCCGTTCGCGCCGGAAGCGACCAGGTGGAGCGCTGGCTGCAACGCATCACCGCCCGGATCGAGAATGCCTGCGAGGGGCTGGAGCGTCATCGCGAGACCTTGGCCCCCGACGACCAGGTGCTCGCCGACGCCGTGCTCACCCGTCGCGAGGCGTTGCTCGCGCTTGTCGCGGATCTGTGCGGCGGTGGCGAGGGTGCCCTGCTTCACCGCGTCCACGGTGATTTCCATCTCGGCCAGGTGCTCGTCGCCAGCGGCGACGTCATGATCATCGATTTCGAGGGCGAGCCGGCCCAGCCTCTGGCCGAACGCCGCGGCAAGGACAGCGGCTGGCGCGACGTCGCCGGCATCCTGCGCTCGCTGGATTATGCCATCGCCTCCGGCCGGCGGCTCGGAGCGGCAGCCGGGCGCGAGGAGCGTTACGACGCTTTGGCCGCCCGCTTCCGGGAGATGATGCCGGCAGCGCTGGTCGAGGCCTATCGCGAGGCCGTCGGTGCCGCACACAGCGAAGACGAGGCGGCCTTGCTTGATCTCTTCATGATCGAGAAGGCGGCCTATGAGATCGGCTACGAGGTGAGCAACAGGCCCGACTGGCTCGCCGTGCCGCTGCTCGGATTGACACAGCTGCTGGATCGACTGCTGCCCGGCAAGGACACCGCATGATGGAAGCCACGATCGACCGTGTTCCCCCCTTGGACATGGCCACGGGCGCTGCACTCGCCGCAGGGCGACTCGGCGACCCCTTCGCCGTGCTGGGTCCCCATCAGGGTCCGCGCGGGCGTTATCTGAGGGTCTTCGTGCCGGGCGCCCTGTCTGTCGCCATCCGCCAGGCGGATCGCGAGGATGTCGGCTTGCGCGCGATGGAGCCCGAGGGCGTCTTCGCGGGCGATCTGGGGCCCGGCTCCTACCGGCTGGTCATCGCCTGGCCGGGCGGCGAGCAGGTCATCGAGGATGCCTATGCCTTCGGCCCGCTGCTGGGCGATTTCGACCTCCATCTGCTCGGCGAGGGCCATCACTACCAGCTCGCCGATGCGCTCGGCGCCAATCCGGTGACCATCGACGGTATCCCCGGTGTTCGGTTCGCCGTCTGGGCGCCGAACGCGCAGCGCGTCTCGGTCGTCGGAATCTTCAATGCGTGGGACGGCCGCCGGCACATGATGCGCCGCCGGGGCGAGACCGGCATCTGGGAGCTGTTCGTTCCCCGTCTCGCGAGTGGTGAGCTCTACAAATACGAGCTGGTCGATGCTCATGGTCAGCTCCTGCCCCAGAAGGCCGATCCGGTGGCCCGCGCTGCGGAGCTGCCGCCAGGCACGGCTTCGATCGTGCCGCGCCGGGCCTCGCATGACTGGATGGATGCAGGCTGGATGGCCGAGCGCGCAGGCCGCCAAAGCCAGGGCGCGCCGATCTCGATCTACGAGCTGCATCCCGGCTCATGGGTGCGCGAGCCTGATGGCGAGATACCGGACTGGCGCGGGCTGGCACGACGCCTGGTCCCTTATGCCAAGGGGATGGGCTTCACCCATATCGAGCTTCTGCCGGTGGCCGAACATCCCTTTACCGGGTCGTGGGGCTACCAGCCGCTCGGCCTGTTCGCGCCGACCCGGCGCTTCGGCGAGCCGGAGGATTTTGCCCTTTTCGTCGATGCCTGCCATGCCGAGGGCATCGGCGTGATCGTCGACTGGGTCCCGGCGCATTTTCCGTCGGACGCCCACGGCCTCGCCCGCTTCGACGGCACGGCCCTTTACGAGCATGAGGATCCGCGCGAGGGCTTCCACAAGGACTGGAACACGCTGATCTATAATTTCGGCCGTCGCGAGGTCGCCAATTTCCTGATCGCGAGCGCGTTGTACTGGCTGGAGCATTTCCATGTCGACGGCCTGCGCGTCGACGCGGTCGCCTCGATGCTCTATCGCGACTACAGCCGCCAGCCGGGCGAGTGGGTTCCCAACATCCATGGCGGACGCGAGAACCTTGAGGCCGTCGAGTTTCTGCGCCGGCTCAATATAATCGTCGCCGAGCGGGCGCCGGGCGCGATCGTCATCGCCGAGGAATCGACGGCCTGGCCGGGCGTGACCCGGAGCGTCGACGACGGCGGGCTCGGCTTCTCCTACAAGTGGAACATGGGCTGGATGCACGACACGCTGCATTATCTGGAGCGCGATCCGATCCACCGCCGCCACCATCACCAGGAGATCACCTTCGGGCTCGTCTACGCTTTCTCCGAGCATTTCGTGCTGCCCCTGTCCCATGACGAGGTCGTGCACGGGAAAGGCTCGCTGCTGACGAAGATGCCGGGCGACGACTGGCAGAAATTCGCAGGTTTGCGCGCCTATCTCGCCTTTATGTGGACCCATCCGGGCAAGAAGCTGCTCTTCATGGGCGGGGAGATTGCGCAGCGGCGGGAATGGAACCATGACGGCGAGATCGATTGGGATCTGCTGGAAGACGACCGTCACCGCGGCGTTCAGTCGCTGGTCAGGGACCTGAACCGCCTTTATCGCGAGGTGCCGGCGCTGCATGCGACGGACTCGCTGCCGCAGGGCTTCCGCTGGCTCGTCCAGGACGACTGGCAGAACAGCGTCTACGCCTTCCTGCGTCACCTGCCAGGCGAAAAGCCGGTGCTGGTCGTCGTGAACATGACGCCGGTGCCACGCTGGAATTACCGCATCGGTGTGCCGCATCACGGACAATGGCGCGAGCTCCTCAACAGTGATGCGGCGGACTATGGCGGCACAGGTCTCGGCAATGGCGGCGCCGTGCATGCGCAGGGCGAAGCGTTCGCAGGCGAGCCGGCCTTCGTCGAGATCATCGTCCCGCCGTTGTCCGCGCTGATGTTCACGGCTGAAGAAGCCGGCTAATCAATGGACCGGCGCGCGGCGACCGCTCCCGGGCTTGTCGGGATGTCCCGCCACGCGCAACAATCGACGATAGAGCCGGATCAGCGCGGATTCGAGGCTCGCCCGGATGATGGAAGCCCGCCCCTGACAGGACAATCGGATCTAGGCGCCTGCTCCGCCCGGGCTCTGCCGCAGCACGGCCACCGGCAGGATGCCCAGGAGACCGGCGACGGCCGCGCGGCCGCCTTCGACCATGACGGCCCTGCCCGTGAGCAGATCCTGCCATCGGCCATCCCGTGCCCGAACAGCGGTCGCCTCCGCGGACTCCCCGCCCTGCGTCGATCGGCGGACGATGACGAGCACCGCCTCCTCTCGCCAGACCCGCTCGAAGGCGAGCAGCGCCGCGCTGCCCTCGCCCTCGACGGCGACCGTCCGGTAGTCGCCGTCGGCGTAGAGCCGTGGGGATGCCGCGCGCTCTTCCAGCAGGATGTGGACGATGCGCTGCTTGATCCGCCCATCCGGCCATGACGCCAGCAGCTCGTCGAGGGAGGCTCCCTGGTCGAGAGCCCGTTCCGCCCGCCCGTAATCCACCGGCCGGCGATTATCCGGATCGACCAGGGAGAAGTCCCAGAATTCCGTGCCCTGATAGAAATCCGGAACGCCCGGCAGAGTCAGCTTCAGCACGGTCCGGGCCACGCTCTTCAGCATGCCGCGGCGGGCGAGCTCGCCCGCCAGCGGCCGGAAGCGCTGCAGGAATGGGCTCCCCGGCTTCAGGGCGTTGGCGATCAGCGTCTTGGTGGCCGCCTCGTAGTCTGCCTTCGGATTGACCCAGCTCGTCCGGCGCTTGGCCTCGCGCAGCGCCTTCTCGGCCCATTGCTGCATCCGCTCGCGGAAGGCATCGAGCTCCCGCTGGTCGTCCTGCTCCAGCAGGGCCAGGGGCCAGGAGGCGAGCAGCTGCTGCAGGATGATGTGCCGATCATTGGCATCGGGCATCGCGTCCGAAGCCGCAATGTCCGGGCTGATCGTCTGCCAGCCTTCGGCCGCCTCCTGCCAGCGATCCGGCATTTCGCTCAGGACCAGCAGCCGGGCCCGGCCGTCCTCGCCGCGCTTGGTGTCGTGGGTCGCGGTTGCGATCATCCCATGCGGCCAGGACCTGGCGCGCTCGGCATTCGCCGCATGGAACTCCTCCAGCGAGAAGCCGAAACCGTCCGGCTCGCCGCCGACCTCGTTCAGCGCCAGCATCGCGCCATAACGGTAGAACAGCGTATCCTCGACGCTCTTGGCTGTGACCGGCCCGGTCAGCTGCTGGAACCGGCGGCGGAAACGCGTCAGCGGCTCCGCCGCCTCGCCGTCGCCGGAGATCTCGCCGAGCAGTGCGCGCGCGATGAAGGCGTGGACGGTATGGTCGGGGAGGCGGCTGGAGGCGATCGCAGTCGCCACGGTCTCCTCGACCAGCGCCCGGTCCTCGGGCGCCGGTTGCTCGACGATATAGGTCCGGTAGACCGGGAAATGCGTGATGATCTCGGTCAGCGCGCGGCGCATCGCATGCGCGGTGTAATCGCGGCTGCGCCTGTCGGCTGCGGCGATGCGGGCGAGATCGGAGACGACGACCTCAAGCTCGCTGGCGAAGCTGCCATCCAGCACCTCGCCCTTGGCCCGGTGGAGCATGGCCTGGTAGGAGGCCTGCTCGCCCGTCACCCTGCGATAATCCGCTTCGATGCGCCGCTTCGACGACCGGTCGACGAGCACGCCGTCGATGACGTTCAGGACGTCGTAGCCGGTGGTGCCGGACATCGGCCAGGCGCGCAGGGTTTCGCCACGGCCGAGGATCTTTTCGGCCAGGATGTAGAAGCCGGGTCCCGCCTGCGCCTGCAGCGCGCGGAGATAGGCCTCCGGATCGGCCAGCCCGTCGATATGGTCGATCCGCAAGCCCTGGATGCGGCCCTCCCGCACCAGCTCGAGGATGAGCGCATGCGTGCGCTCGAACACCTCAGGCTCCTCGACCCTGATCCCCGCCAGCGTGTTGATGTCGAAGAAGCGGCGGTAGTTGATGTCGCTCGCCGCGACCCGCCAGTAGGCCAGGCGATAGCTCTGCATCTCCAGGATGCGGTGGAGCGTGTCGAAGCTGTCGGACAGGCCGGCGGCGCCGTTGATCAGCGCGACGGCCCGCTCCGTCGCCTTGCGAATCGCCGCGGAGCTCTCGAAGGCCTGCGTCAGCCGCTGCTTCAGGGCCTCGCAGTCCTGGACGAGGCCGGCCTGCTGCGCGCCGGCCGGCGCTTCCGACAGGATCCGCAGCCGCGCCGAGATCGCGAGAACCTCGCGGAAGGCCGGCTCCGTGCTCTCCGCCAGCATCAGGATGCGGTCGAGAACGATGGGATACGTCAGCGGGCTGATCGGGAAGCGCTGCTCGAAGTGCCAGATGCTGAAGCCGCCTTCCTCCGGCTCGAAGGTCAGCGTCAGCTCGCCGTCTTCCAGGGCCTCGCCATAGCGCTTGCCGAGGAAGGGCAGGACGAGCTTGCCGTTGGCGCCGAGACGCTCCCAGTCGATGTCGAAGGCCGCGGCATGGGGCGAAAGCCGGCCCCATTCGATGACCGATAGCCACCAGGCGTTGTCGGCGCCGCCGATGCCCATGTGGTTCGGCACGATGTCGATCAACAGACCGAGCCCATGCGCCTTCAGCGTGTCGGAGAGGCGGATGAAGCCGGCCTCTCCGCCCAGTTCCGGGTTGATCGTCCGGTGGTCCACGATGTCGTAGCCATGGGTCGAGCCGGGCCGCGCCGTCTGGATGGGCGAGGCATAGACATGGCTGATGCCCAGCCGGGCGAGATAGGGCACGATCGCGGTGGCGTCCTCGAAGGTGAAGCCCTGGTGGAATTGCAGGCGATAGGTCCCGCGCGGGACGGGCGCGGCGAGCGCCGTCGCCCCGTCCTCGTGCCGCTGGCCGGAGTGGCCCTCATGGGCCAGCACGGCGCCGGTCCATGGCCCCAAGGCGATCGTCTCGGCAACGAGGACTCCCTCGCTGGCCCAGAGACGCTGGCCATCCTCCGCCGGAAGCTCGACCGTGCCATCGCCGAAATTGGCGACGAAACGCAATGTGCCGGCGGCGAACCGCCATTGCACATCGAGCACGCCGGGGGCCGGCTCGGACCAGCGGGCTCCTTCGAACCCGCTCGCGGTGAGGGGGACGATCGAAGCGTGCCGGATGCGTAGCAGGTCCCGGATCTGCGCCAGCACCTCCCGGTGCGGCGGCTTCTCCGCCTCGCTCCAGTCCAGCGTCGATCGATCCACCGTCGCCTGCAGAGTGGGGTCGGGGATCCGTTCCTGTGCCGCCTCGTCCTTGAAGGCGCCGAAGCCGCCGAATTCGCGCCGGCGCCCATCACGCACCGCCTTCGCCAGCTCCTCGTCGGTGAAATCGACGAAATACTGGAAGGGCGCCGAGGCGGCCCATTCCTCGCCCATGAAGATCAGCGGAATCTGCGGCGCGAGAAGCAGCCCGGCCCGGGCCAGAGCAAGTTTCTCAGGCTCGGCGATATGGTTCAGCCGCTCGCCGAAGGCGCGGTTTCCCACCTGGTCGTGGTTCTGGAGAAAGGCGACGAAGGCGGAAGGCGGGAGATGGTCCGATGGCTCGCCGCGCGGCGCCCCCTCATGCTCGGAAAACTCGCCCTGATAGACGAAACCCTCGGCCAGGCAGCGGCCGAGCCGTGCGACGGGATCGTCGTAGTCGCTGTAATATCCGTCGCTCTCGCCGGTGACGAGGCGGTGCCAGACATGGTGGATATCGTCGGCCCACTGGGCCGTGTGCATCACCGGCATGCGATCCTTCCGCTCCAGCCAGCGGGCCTCGTTCGCCGCGTTTTCGAGCACGAGATGGACCTGCCTGGCCGGCAGCTTTTCCCGGATGCGTGCGGCGATCTCGGCGATGAAGTGCTGCCGGCTGTCGTCGGCGATGGCGTGCACCGCGTCGAAGCGCAGGCCGTCGAAATGGTATTCCTCAAGCCAGTAGAGCGCGTTGTGGACGTAGAAGTCCCTGACGGTCGACGACGCGCGTCCGTCGAAATTGATCCCCGCGCCCCAAGGCGTCTGGTGCCTCTCGGTGAAGAACGACCCGGCATAGGTGGGGAGGTAGTTTCCAGAGGGTCCGAAGTGGTTGTAGACCACGTCGAGCAGCATCATGATCCCGAGGCTATGGGCCCGGTCGATCAGCGCCTTCAGCTCGTCCGGCGAGCCATAGGCGTGGTCCGGCGCGTAGTGAAGAACGCCGTCATAGCCCCAGCTCCGCGAGCCCGGGAAATCGGCGACGGGCATCAGCTCCACCGCCGTGATGCCGAGACCGGCAAGCTGATCGAGCTTCTCCGCCAGTGCCGTGAAGGTCCCTTCGGGCGTCGCGGTGCCGACATGCGCCTCGTAGATGACCGCTTCTTCCCAGGGCCGTCCCTTCCAGTCGCCGTCGCTCCAGGCATAGCTGCGCGGATCGAGAACCTGGCTGGGCCCGTCGATGTCGTCCGCCTGGAAGCGCGACGCCGGATCCGGCACGAGGAGATCGTCGCTCACCCGGAACCGATAGGGCTGCCCGGCCTTGGCCCCCTCCAGGAAAAGGCGGTGCCATTCTCCATCGGCTTCCATCTCGAACTCACCTTCCGGCGTCCAGAGGCGCGCCGAGGCGAGCGACGGAGCCCAGAGGCGAAAATCGACGCCGTTCGGCTGCAAAAGGGCACCGAAGGGCATTTCGTGAAAGCGTTGCATGCAAGGATCCGTGCGAGGGGCGACGGCTCAACGCATGGCGGCGAAAAAGAGTTTCCTCGGTGCGGCAGCAATCAGAGGCGAGCGCCCGGGAACGTTCTCCGGCTGGGCCTGGCCCGTCACGCAGGAGGCAGGAGGCTGCCGTCCGCTAGGGTGGCCGGGCGCAGGAACGATCACCCGTTCGCGGCCGCACCTCGAGACAAAGGCGCAGCTCGATCTGCCTCGAAGGGTCATTGTTTCAAATAACTATAAAGTAGGCGATAATAATTGACAGCCTCGCCGCACCGGCATCTAAAGCCCGCCTTGTCTCACGAACTGCCCCGGCGGGAGAAAATCGCCATGAAGCCTTACGCGTCACTTGCTGTCCGCATCTGCGTGCTCGCAGCCACGTTCGCTGTCGCCGGCGGTGCGCGAGCCCAGGACGGCATCACGGTCTACAACGCCCAGCATGCCAGCCTGACCCAGGCCTGGGCCGATGGCTTCACCAAGGAGACCGGCATCAAGGTCACGCTCCGCAAGGGGTCGGATACCGAGCTCGCCAACCAGATCGTGCAGGAGGGCGCGGCCTCTCCCGCCGATGTCTTCGTCACCGAGAATTCGCCGGCCATGGTGCTGGTCGAGAAGGCCGGGCTGTTCGCGCAGCTGCCCAAGGACATCCTCGACCAGGTGCCCGCCCGGTTCCGCCCCGCCAGCGGTCGCTGGACGGGCGTCGCCGCGCGCAGCACGGTCTTCGCCTATGATAAGCGCAAGCTGAAGGAAGCCGACCTGCCCGGATCGATGCTCGATCTGGCCGATGCCAAATGGAAGGGGCGCTGGGCCGCCTCGCCTTCGGGCGCCGATTTCCAGGCGATCGTCGGGGCGCTGCTGGTGCTCAAGGGTGAGCCGACCACGGCCGGCTGGCTCAAGGCGATGAAGGCGAATTCAAGCGCCTATCGCGGCAACAGCGTCGCCATGAAGGCGGTGAACGCCGGCGAGGTCGAGGGCGCGGTGATCTACCACTACTACTACTTCGGCGACCAGGCGAAGACCGGCGAGAACAGCGGCAATGTCGGGCTGCACTACTTCCGTGGCAGGATCCCGGCGCCTTCCTCAGCACCTCCGGCGCGGGCGTGCTGGAGTCCAGCAAGCACAAGAAGCAGGCCGAGGCCTTCGTGAAGTGGATGAGCGGCAGGAAAGGCCAGGCCGTGCTGCGCGAGGGCGATTCCTTCGAATATGCCATCGGCAATGGCGAGGCTTCCAACCCGAAGCTCGAGCCGATCTCCAAGCTCGACGCGCCGAAGGTCGAGCCCTCCCAGCTCGACAGCAAGAAGGTGACCGAGCTGATGACGGCGGCAGGCCTTCTCTGAACAGGCCTTCTCTGAACCGGTTGCTCCGGCCGGGGCTGCGCGCGAAAGGCCTTCGCACGCAGCTTTTCCCATGACCGCTTCATTGTCCCTGGACACGCCAGCCTTGCCGGCCCTGCCCCTGCGGCGGCAACGCAACCTCGCCGGCCGCACGATGCTCCTCCTGGCGGGGGGTGCCGCGCTCTGCGCCCTGCTGCCGCTCGGCTTCATCGGCTGGATCGCGATCGAAACCGGCTGGCAAACGGCGCTGGCGCTGATCTGGCGGCCGCGCGTCGGCGAATTGCTGGCCAACACGCTGCTGCTCGAAATCTGTACGCTGCCACCGGCGATCCTGCTGGCGTTGGCGCTGGCCTGGCTGACCGAGCGCAGCGACATGCCCGGCGCGTCGTTCCTGTCCTGGCTCACCGTCGCGCCGCTCGCCGTGCCGGCCTTCGTCCAGTCCTATGCTTGGGTCAGCCTGTTCCCGCGTTTCCACGGGCTGCCGGCGGCGGCCCTGGTTTCGGTGCTCGCCTATCTCCCGTTTCTCTACCTTCCGGTCGCGGCGCAGATGCGGCGGCTGGACCCGGAGCTTGAGCATGCGGCGGCGTCCCTCGGGCAGTCGCCGGCGCGGATCGTGCTGCGGGTCGTGTTGCCGCAATTGCGGCTCGCGGTCTGCGGCGGCGGGCTGCTGGTCGGCCTGCATCTGCTCGCGGAATACGGGCTCTACGCCATGATCCGTTTCGACACGTTCACCACCGCGATCATCGACCAGTTCCAGTCGAGCTATAACGGTCCGGCCGCAAACATGCTGGCCGGCGTGCTGGTCTTGAGCTGCGCCGGCCTGATCGGCCTCGAATGGCTGCTGCGCGGCCATGCGCGCTACGCCAGGATCGGCTCCGGGGCGCCGCGTCCGGCACCGCGCCGGAAACTGGGCCGCTGGCGGCTGCCGGCCCTCGCCTTGCCGCTCGCCCTCGCCTCGCTCGGCCTCGGCGTGCCCGCGCTGACGCTGTCGCGCTGGCTGATGGCCGGGGGCGACGCCTCCTGGCAGCAGGGCGCGCTGGCTGCCGCCATGGCGACGACGCTCGGCTACGCAGCGGCCGGCGCCTTGGCTGCGGTCGCGGCGGCGCTGCCGATGGCCTGGCTTTCGGTCCGCGCGCCCAGCCGCGCGACGCGTTTTCTGGAGAGCTGTCATAGCTATCCCGGCGCCCTGCCGGGCGTCGTGGTGGCGCTGGCGCTGGTCACCGTGACGGTCAGGATCGCCCTGCCGCTCTACCAGACGGTCGCGACGGTGGTGCTGGCCTACGTTCTGATGTTACTGCCGCGCGCCTTGGTCGGGCTGCGGGCCGGCATCGCGCAGGTCCCGATCGAGCTCGAGCGGGCCGCGGCCTCGCTCGGGCGCAATCCGGCCCGGACATTGCTCGCGGTCACGCTGCCTCTCGCGGCGCCCGGCATCGCGGCTGCGATGGCGCTGGTCGCGATGGGCGTGGCCACGGAGCTGACAGCGACGCTGCTGCTCGCGCCCAACGGCACCCGCACGCTGGCCACCGAGTTCTGGGCCCTGACCAGTGAGCTCGACTATGCGAAGGCGGCGCCCTATGCCGTGCTGATGATCCTGCTTTCGCTGCCGATGACGGCGCTGTTGCACGCCCAGGCGCGGAAGACCCTCAACGCATGACCCGGCTCGTACTCTCCGGTCTTTCGAAACGCTATGGCGCCACGGCAGCGCTGGACGCGGTGTCACTGGCTGTCGAGCGGGGCAGCCGCGTGGCCATCGTCGGGCCGTCCGGCTCGGGCAAGACCACGCTGCTGCGGGTCGTCGCCGGGTTCGAGGCTCCCGATGCCGGAACGGTCGTTCTGGACGGACAGGTGCTGGCCGACGGGCCCGCGATCGCACCCGCCCATCGCCGCAGGATCGGCTTCGTCGCTCAGGACGGCGCGTTGTTCCCGCATCTGGACGTCGCCGGCAATCTCGGCTTCGGGCTGGAGCGGGACGAACCGGATCGGGCGCGGCGGCTGCGCGAGCTGATCGATCTGGTCGAGCTCGATCCGGCCATGCTGAGCCGCAAGCCGCATGAACTGTCCGGCGGGCAGCAGCAGCGGGTCGCTCTCGCCCGCGCTTTGGCCCGAAAGCCCGCCCTGATGCTGCTCGACGAGCCCTTTTCCGCCCTGGATACGGGCCTGCGCGAGAGCGTGCGGGAGTCCGTCACCCGCGTGCTGGCCAAGGCCGGTGTCACGACGATCATGGTCACGCATGACCAGGGCGAGGCCTTGTCGTTTGCCGATCAACTCGCGGTGATGCGCGGGGGGCGGCTGGTTCAGGCGGGGCGCCCCTACGAGGTCTACTGGCGGCCGGTGGATATCGAGACGGCGCTGCTGCTCGGCAATGCCGTGGTGCTCGACGCGACGATCGAGGCGGTGGGCGTCTCCTGCGTCCTCGGCCGGCTCGCCGCCGAAACCGGCGGCCGCAGCGGTCGCGCCAGGATCATGCTGAGGCCCGAGCAGTTCCGGCTCTCGCTGGCCGGGCCGGGCCCGCAGGCCGTCATCGAGGA
This sequence comes from Allobosea sp. TND4EK4, assembly GCF_900156025.1. Classification (GTDB taxonomy): domain Bacteria; phylum Pseudomonadota; class Alphaproteobacteria; order Rhizobiales; family Beijerinckiaceae; genus Allobosea. The sequence goes on along the minus strand of NZ_FTMO01000007.1, from coordinate 16,112 downwards.
CATCGATTTCAGGGGCGGGCAATGTGCCGTTACATTGCTGATGGTGCGTGACGGCGCCGAAACTCGGTTTACCGCGCATGTGCCGAGCATGGATCTGCCCGAGCTGGGAAGCGCCGTCTTCGTCTCGGTCAACGGCGCAGCCCTGCTCCTCGGCAGGACCGGCTGAGCGGTCGTTTCGGCTTCGTCCGGCAGCGCCGCCGCAACGCGCGCGACCTCGAGCTTTCGCTGCGGCTTCGCATCATTGCGGCGCTGCCGGTGGTTCTTGCGCCGGGAGCCTGACCCGGGTGCCGCGCGCTGAGCCGAGCGCCCGGAATGACCGACAGCGGCTGTAGTGCGTTCGCGACAAACGGTGTAGCCAAGCAATCGGTTCGCGCTGGCCCCGCCGGGGCGAGCCGAGGGGCCGCTGCCGGTATCGGGCGCCTGGCGGTGGCCTTCGATGCCCAGCCCGACGCGGCGCTCGCGCAAGCGCGCCGGCCTTCCACAGCAAGCGAGCCCGCCGCCTGACCATGTTCCGCTTCATCCACTCCAGCGATCTTCATCTCGGCAAGCGCTTCGGCAGCTTCAGCGGCGATCTGCCCGGCCGCCTGCGGGAGGCGCGGCACGGTGTGATCGGGCGGCTGGCGCAGCATGCCCGCGACCATGGCGCCGATACGATCCTGCTCGCCGGGGATACGTTCGATACCGAGACGCCAGCCCCCGATATCCGCCGGCAGGCGCTTGCCGCGATGCGCGACCATGCCCCGATCCGATGGGTGATCCTGCCGGGAAACCACGACTCGCTGCAGGCGACGCAGCTCTGGTCGACGCTGAAGGCCGAGGCGCCGGCGAATGTGGTGCTGGCGAGCGAGCCCGCCGCGATCCACCTGTCGGCCGGCGCCGTGCTCCTGCCGGCGCCCTGCACGACGCGGCGCCCCGGCCGCGACATGAGCGCGTGGATGGACGGCGCGGCCACGCCGGAGGGCGCCCTGCGCATCGGGCTGGCCCATGGCGCGATCCGCGATTTCTCGGAGGAGGGGGCCTCCTCGGACGTGATCGCGCCCGACAGGGCGGCGCGCGCCGGCCTCGACTATCTCGCTTTGGGCGACTGGCATGGGCCGCTCGCCGTCGATCCACGCACACGCTACAGCGGGGCGCCCGAGCCCGATCGGTTCAAGCATCAGCGACCGGGAGAGGCCCTGCTGGTCAGCATCGCCGGACGTTCGGCCTTGCCGGAGGTGACCTCTCTGGCAACGGCGAGCTTCGATTGGCAGATGCGCGAGCTTCATCTGCTCGACAGTGACGATCCGCTCCAGGCGCTCGACGCGCTGCTCCCCGAAAGCAGGCAGCGGCGCCAGACATTGTTGCGGCTCGTCGTGACCGGGCGCAGCCGCCTGCCGTCGCGGACGGCGATGCTGGAGGCGGTCGCGCTCGCGGCGCCCGATTTCGCCTTCATCGAGCTCGACGATGCCGGCCTCGCCATGGACTGCGAGGCCGGCGACCTCGACCTGATCGATCGCGCCGGCGCCTTGCGCGAGGCTGCCGAAGCCTTGCTCGCAGAGGCAGGGGACGACGGTCTCTCTGCCGGCGAGCGGGAGATCGCGCGCGCGGCGCTGGCACGGCTGTTCTCCTATGCGCAGGCGGTGGCGTCGTGAAAATCTCGGCCCTGCGCCTGTTCAACGTCAAACGCTTCGCCGGCCGGGGCGTGGCCATCGAGGGCATCGGAGACGGCGTCAACGTGCTCTGCGCCGCCAACGAGTTCGGCAAGTCGACGAGCTTCGAGGCGCTGCACGCGCTGTTCTTCCAGCCCTATTCCGGCAAGTCCGGTCCGGTCCGGAATCTGCGGCCTTACAGCGGTGGCAATCCGCTCGTTGAGGCGGACATTGCCCATGGCGAGGAACGGTTCCGCATCACCAAGCAGTATTACGGCGGCGGCTTCGCGCGCGTGACCGACCTTGCCAGCGGCCGTCTCGTCGCTCAGGCGGACGAGGCGGAGAACTTCATCAGCGCCCTGATCAAGGGCGGCCCGGCCGGTCCGGCCGGGCTGCTCTGGGTACGCCAAGGCGTCACCGGCATCGAGAAACGCAGCAATGCCGAGGAGGATGGCGAGAAGCAGGTGCGCGCGAGCCTGCTCGAATCGGTGCAGGGTGAGGTCGAAGCCATGACCGGCGGCCGTCGCATGGCCGAGATCATGCAGACGGTGGCCGGAGAGCTCGACAAGCTCGTCACCAAACGCGGGCCGAAGGCGGGCGGGCGTTACGCCGCAGCGATCGAGGTCCGCGACAGGCTGGCGGCCGAGGAAGCGCAGATCTCCGCTGACGTCGGCCTCCTGCGGGAGGCGCTGGACAAGCGCGCCACCGCGCTGAAGCGGCTGGCCGAACTCGACGGCGCGGATGAGCGGCAGCAGCGCCAGGACGCGGTAGCGTCGGCGCAGGTCGCGTTCGAGGCCGCGCAGGCCCAGGGCGAGCGGCTGAAGACCGCGGAGGCCGAATTCAAACTGGCCCGCGAGCGACGCGATGGCGCCGGGCGTGCCCTCGAGGCGTTTCGCACGGCCTTGCAGAAAGACGCCGACCTCGCCGCGCGGCGGCGCGAGGCGGAACGGCGGCGCGGCGAGGCCGTCGGCCGGCGCGGCGAAGCAGCCGAAGCGAGCGCCAGGGCGCAGGCCGCTGCGGATCTCGCGGATGCGCAGGAGCTGGAAACCCGCGAGCTGCTGGCCCGCCTCGATGCAGCGCTGCGGGCTCGCGAGGCGGCCGAGCGTCTCGCCGAATCGCGGCAGCGGCTGAGCGAGGCGGAAGCCAAGCGCGCTGCGCTCGAGGAAGCCGAGGCGCAGCTGGCACTGGTCGGAATCCAGCCAGGCGCCATCGAGGAATTGCAGGCGCTGGAGATCGAACTCTCCGGGCTGCGCGCCGTCGCGGAGGCAGCACGGCCGTCCGTGGCCGTCGCCTATTCCGTGGAAGCCGGCGGCGAGATCGTGATGGACGGCGTTCCGCTCGCCGACGGTCAGGAGCGCAGCTATGACGGGCAGGCGCAGCTGGTGGTCATGGGGATCGGCGTGATCTCGCTGCGCTCCAACAAGACACCGTCCGGCGACAGGCGCCTCGAACAGGCCGAGGAACGGCGTCGCGCCCTGCTGGACGCGATGGGTGTCGAGACCTTGGCCGCGGCGCGTGCGCGCCAGGTCCGCGCTCAGCAGATCGATGCCGAGATGCGCGAGCTGCGAGGCAGCCTGTCCTCGCTTGCACCAGCGGGGCTGGCGCGACTGCGCGAGGAGGTCGCGGCGCAGGCGCTTGCGGGGGCCGAGCTCTCCGAGCCGGAAGGCGACGCCGCGCAGCTTCGCGCGGCGCTGAGCGCGGCGGAGCGGCAACGCCTCGATGCACGGCAGGCCTTGCGCGAGGCCGAACCCGATCGCCGCAGGGCCGAGGACGCCATCGTCGCCGCTGAGACGGCGCTTGCCACGCTGCGCACCGAACAGGCGCATGTCGAAGCCCAGCTCGGACCGGAGGAGCAGCGCGCCGCGCGTGAACGCGCGCTGTGCGAGGACTTCGCCGACCGGTCGCGCGAGGCGGAAAACGCGGATGCGCGCGCGGCGGAGCTTCGGGCGGCAGCCATCGACCTGGTCTCCGCCGAGGCGGCGCTGAAGCGCGCCCGCTCGGTCCAGAGCAGCGTCGAACAGCAGATCGTGGCGCTGCGGGAGGCCGTCGCCGGTCTCAACGCCGGGATCCGGGCGCGATCGGACGAGGCGGTGGAGGAGAGCTGGCGCGAGACCGCGGAGGCGCTGTCGGCGGCAGAGCTGCGCGTCGCCGCGTTCGACAAGGAGATCGCTGTTCTGCAGCGCCTCGCCGTTTCGCTTGACCGAGCCCGTTCAGAGGCGCGCGAGCTTTATCTCAAGCCGGTCATGGCTGAACTCAGCCCGCTGCTGGGCCTGCTGTTCGACGATGCCTCGGTCACTTTCGACGAGCGCACGCTGCTGCCGCAGACGATCTCCCGCAACGGCCAGGAGGAGGAGGTCGAACGCCTCAGTGGCGGCATGAGGGAGCAGCTTTCGGTGCTGACGCGGCTCGCCTTCGCCCGCCTGCTCGCCCGTGGCGGTCGGCCGGCGCCGGTGATTCTCGACGATGCGCTCGTCTATTCGGACGACGACCGCATCGAGCGCATGTTCGACGCGCTGCACCGCCAGTCCAGGGACCAGCAGATCATCGTCTTTTCCTGCCGGCAGCGCGCCTTCCAGAAGCTGGGAGGCAACACGCTCGCGATGGTCGACTGGCGGCCGTAGCCGCTTCGCGGCGCCGATCTCCGCCTGCCGCGCCATCCGCCGATGGGCCGGCCGGGGCGATCCGCCCGGCCGGGAGCCGCTCTCTCTCAGATATCGACCGTCGCGTTCAGCGCGTTGGTCTGGATGAACTCGCGCCGCGGCTCGACCACGTCGCCCATCAGCTTGACGAACAGGTCGTCCGCCTCGTCATTCTGGTCGATCTTGACGCGCAGCAGCGAGCGAGCGTCGCGGTCGAGCGTCGTCTCCCAGAGTTGCTCGGGGTTCATCTCGCCCAGCCCTTTGTAACGCTGCAGCGCGACACCCTTCTTGCCGATCGTCATCACCGCCTCGAACAGGTCGCTCGGCCCGTTGATCGCGAAGGAGTCCCCCTTGCGCGCCAGCGTGCCGGGCTTGGAATAGGCTTCCTGCAGCGAGATCGCCGCCGCGTCGAGGCGGCGCGCCTCGGCACTGGCGAGCATTCCGGCATCCACGGTCGCTGCCTGTCGCACGCCGCGGACCATGCGGGTGAAGACGAAGCCGCCATCCACGACCTTGCCTTCCCAGCCGCGTTCCAGCTCGTCCGAGATCAGGTCGAGCCGCTTGGCGATCCGCTCCGCCGCCTCGTTCGCCTGCGCTTCGTTGCCCTCGCTCACCGGATGGAGAGCTGCGGCGATCGCCATCTGCTCGACCACGCGCCGGTCATAGCGCGAATGCAGCTGTGCCAGGGTGTTGCGGACGTTGCGCGCCTCCTCGATCAGCGTCTTGAGATCGGTCCCGCCGCGCTCCGCCCCATCGCTGTTGCGGAAGGTCGCGCCGTCGATGGTGGTGTCGATCATGTACTCCTCGAGCGCCCTCTCGTCCTTGAGGTAGACATGGCTCTTGCCGCGCGCCGCCTTGTAGAGCGGCGGCTGGGCAATGAAGAGGTGCCCGGCATCGATCAGCTCCGGCATCTGCCGGAAGAAGAAGGTCAGCAGCAGGGTCCGGATATGGGCGCCGTCGACATCGGCGTCGGTCATGATGATGATCTTGTGGTAGCGGAGCTTCGCCAGGTTGAACCCACCCTGATCCGCCTCGCCGCGGCCGATTCCGGTGCCCAGCGCCGTGATCAGCGTGCCGACCTGGTCGGAGGAGAGCATCTTGTCGAAGCGCGCCCGCTCGACGTTCAGGATCTTGCCCCGCAGCGGCAGCACCGCCTGATACTCGCGCGCGCGGCCCTGCTTGGCGGAGCCGCCGGCCGAGTCGCCCTCGACGATGAAGAGTTCGGACTTCGCCGGGTCACGCTCCTGGCAGTCCGCCAGCTTGCCGGGCAGGGAGGCGATGTCGAGCGCGCCCTTGCGCCGGGTGAGGTCGCGCGCCTTGCGGGCCGCCTCGCGCGCCATGGCGGCTTCCGCCACCTTGCCGATGATGGTCCTCGCCTCGGCCGGGTGCTCCTCCAGCCACTCCGACAGGGCCTGGTTGACGACGTTCTCGACGACCGGGCGCACCTCGGAGGAGACGAGCTTGTCCTTGGTCTGCGAGGAGAATTTCGGGTCCGGCACCTTCACCGAGACGATCGCGGTCAGGCCTTCGCGGCAATCGTCGCCTGTGAGCGAGATCTTTTCCTTCTTGGTGATGCCGGAGCTGTCGGCATAGCCGGTGATCTGGCGGGTCAGCGCGGCCCGGAAGCCGGCGAGATGGGTGCCGCCGTCGCGCTGCGGGATGTTGTTGGTGAAGCAGAGCACGTTCTCGTGGTAGCTGTCGTTCCACCACAGCGCGACGTCGACGGTGATGCCGTCCTTCTCCGCGGTCAGCGTGATCGGCTTCTCGAGCACCGAGGCCTTGGCGCGGTCGAGATAGCGCACGAAGGCCTCGACGCCGCCCTCATACATCAGCTCCTCGCGCACCACCTCGGCATGGCGTGCATCGGTCAGCACGATGCGCACGCCGGAATTGAGGAAGGCGAGCTCGCGCAGGCGCCGCTCCAGCGTCTTGTAGTCGAACTCCACCATGGTGAAGGTCTCTTGCGAGGGGGTGAAGGTCACCTCCGTGCCGCGCTTGTCGCCCTGGGGGCCGACGACGGCGAGCGGAGCCACCGCCACGCCGTGGCGGAACTCCATGAAGTGCTCCTTGCCGCCGCGCCAGACCCGGAGCTTCAGCGAGATCGAGAGCGCGTTCACGACCGAGACGCCGACGCCGTGCAGGCCGCCCGAGACCTTGTAGGAGTTCTGGTCGAACTTTCCGCCGGCATGGAGCTGGGTCATGATGACCTCGGCCGCCGAGATGCCCTCTTCGGTGTGGATATCCGTCGGGATTCCGCGTCCGTTGTCGGTCACGGTGACCGATCCGTCGGCATTCAGCGTCACCGTGACGAGGTCGGCATGGCCGGCGAGGGATTCGTCGATCGCGTTGTCGACCACCTCGTAGACCATGTGATGCAGGCCGGAGCCGTCATCCGTATCGCCGATATACATGCCCGGCCGCTTGCGGACCGCGTCCAATCCCTTGAGAACCTTGATGGAATCGGCGCCGTAGTCGTCGGGCTGGGCGCTGAGCGCGGCATCGGTCATGAAACGGTTCCTGCACGGGCGGAGATGGCGCCCGCGATCCTCTTGATTCGATACCCTAATATAGGCGCGAATGGTGGTTTTTTCACGCGCCTACGCGTGCGTGCGCGTGGAATGCCGGAATTCCGCTATGAGCCGCCTATCCTGCGAACTCCCCGATCGCCTCCAGGAAGGCCTCGCCATACTGGGTCAGCTTGCGTTCGCCGACGCCGTCGATGCGACGCATCTCGTCGAGCGCCGCCGGCCGTTCCCGGGCCATCGCGATCAGGGTGCGGTCGGTGAAGATGATATAGGCCGCCACGCCCTCGTCGCGCGCGATCTGGAGCCGAAGCTTGCGCAGATGCTCGAACAGCGCGGCCGTGCCCTCGTCGAGCCCGTCGGCGCGGGCCGCGTCGCGCTCGGAGCGGCGGGCGCGCGGCAGGTTGAGATCGGCCCGCAGCGCGATGCTCTCGCGCCCGAACAGGATATCCTCGCCCTTGGGCGTCAGCCGGAATCCGCCATGCTCGTGGCTCGCCTCCGCCAGCGCATCGGCGGCGAAGAGCTTGCGCGTCAGCGCCATCCAGGACGCCTTGGGCTTGTCCTGCCCGACGCCGAAGGTCTTCAGCCCGTCATGGTTCTGGCGGCGCACGGCTTCCGTCGCCGTGCCGGTCAGGATGTCGGCGAGATGGCCGGCGCCGAAGCGCTGGCCGGTGCGGATCACGGCGGAGAGCAGTTTGCGCGCATCCAGCGTCACATCGGCAAGCGCGGGCGCGGTGTCCCCGCAGAGGTCGCAGCGCAGCGGCGACTGCCCGTGGCGGCATGGCGCGACCTCCTCGCCGAAATAGGCCAGCAGCGCGGAGCGCCGGCAGAGCGCGTTTTCGCACAGGTCGATCATCGCGTTGAGCCGCTTGTGCTCGATGCGCCTGCGCTCGTCGTCGATCGGCTTCTCGTCGATCTGCCGGCGCCTGAGCGCCATGTCCTCCGTGCCGTAGAGCGTCAGCGTATCGGCCGGCAGGCCGTCGCGGCCGGCGCGGCCGATCTCCTGGTAGTAGCCCTCGATCGAGGCCGGCATGTCGTGATGCACGACGAAGCGGACATCGGGCTTGTTGATTCCCATGCCGAAGGCGATCGTCGCGCAGACGACGACGCCGTCCTCCTGCAGGAAGATGTCCTGGTTGCGGTTGCGCTCGCCCTGTTCCAGCCCGGCATGGTAGGGCAGGGCATTCCAGCCCTTCTCGCGCAGGCCCTCGGCCAGGCGCTCGGTTTTCGTCCGGGAGGCGCAGTAGACGATGCCCGAACCGCCGCGATGGCGGCGCAGGAAATCGTCGATCTGCCGACGCGGCTGGTCCTTGGGCGCAAAGGCGAGCTTCAGGTTCGGCCGGTCGAAGGAATGCACCACCATCCGCGGCGGAGCCGGGAAGAGCTGCTGGGCAATGTCGTCGCGCGTCTGCCGGTCCGCGGTGGCCGTCAGCGCCGTCACCGGCACGCCGCCCAGCGCCTCGCGGGCCTTGGCGAGCAGCCTGTATTCCGGCCTGAAATCATGCCCCCATTGCGAGACGCAATGCGCCTCGTCGATGGCGAGGCGCGTGACGCCCAGCCGCTTCAGTCGCCCGACGAGGCCGTCGCCGGCCAGCCGCTCCGGCGAGACGAAGAGCAGCCGCAGCTCCCCGGAATTGAGCTGGTCCCAGGCCTGCGCCGCCTCCTGCTCGCTGTTCATCGAATTGAGCGAGGCGGCCGGAACGCCGGCCCTGACGAGCTGCCCGACCTGGTCGCGCATCAGCGCGATCAGCGGCGAGACGACGAGCGTCAAACCGCCGGAAACGAGCGCCGGCAGCTGGTAGCACATGGATTTGCCCGAGCCGGTCGGCATCACCGCGAACACATCGCGGCCGTCGAGGGCGGCCTCGATCACCTCCCACTGGCCGGCCCGGAAATCATCGTAGCCGAAGACGGATTTCAGGACCGCGCGGGCCTCTGATTCGCGGGGCGAGGACATGGCACTGGATGTGCCGCAGGAACGCGGCCGAGGCCAGCCTATTCGACGACGACCTTGCCCGTTTCCACGCGGACGCGCTGCGAGCCGGCCGGCAGATCGCCGAACAGCGCCGCATCGGCCCCGGTCATCCAGATCTGGCAGCCCAGCCCCGTGAGCCCCTCATACAGCGCGGCGCGCCGGCGCGGGTCGAGATGGGCGGCGATCTCGTCCAGCAGCACCAGCGGCTTGATCCCGCTCATCGCCGCGACCAACCGGGCATGGGCCAGCACGAGCCCGATCAGCAGCGCCTTCTGCTCGCCGGTCGAGCCCTGTCCGGCGGGGATGTCCTTCGGCCCGTGTCGGACCTCGAGGTCGGAGGCCTGCGGGCCGGCGAGGGTGCGCCCCGCCGCCCGGTCGCGATGGCGGCCCTGCCGCAGCAGGTCGCGATAGGCGTCCTCGGCGTCGAGCGCCGGGAGCCGCGCGACGAGCGCGTCAACCTCGCCCGCGAGCGCAAGATCGGCGAACGGGAAGGGCGAGGCCTCGTCGCGGCTTTCGGCGATGATCGCGGAGAGCCGCGCCACCGTCTCGGCGCGCGCCGCCGCAACGGCGACGCCGAGCTCGGCGATCTCGCGCTCGATCGCGTCGAGCCACTGGCTCTGGCCCGGGCTCTCCTCGAGGATACGGTTGCGCGAGCGCAGGGCCCGCTCAAGCGCATTGGAGCGGGTGGCATGGCCGGGATCGATCGCCAGCACCAGCCGGTCGAGGAAGCGTCGACGGTCGCCCGCCGCGCCGCGGAACAGCCCGTCGAGATCGGGCGTCAGCCAGACGAGGCGCAGATACTCGCTGAATGCCAGGGCCGAGCCCGCCGGTTGCCCGTCGATGCGGGTGAGCCGCGCCCGCCGCCCCTCCGGATCGGGCGGCGCGAGCCCGACGCCGAGCCGGCCTGCCTCCTCCGCAAGGGTCACCGAAGCCGCGAACGAGCCGTCGCCGCCCAGCCGGGCCATGGCCGGCAGCTCGGCCCGGCGCAGGCCGCGGCCCGGCGCGAACAGCGACAGCGCCTCGAGGATATTGGTCTTGCCGGCCCCGTTCTCGCCGATCAGCGCAACGATTTGGCCCTCGACCGGGAGATCGAGGGCCTCGTAGGAACGGAAATCCTGCAGGATCAGCCGTGAGACGGCTGTCACGGTCGAAACGCCCTCAAACGCGCATCGGCATCAGGACATAGAGCGCGGAGGCCCCCTCGCGATCCTGGATCACGGTCGGCGAGCCTGGATCGGCGAGCTTCAGCAAGGCGGTGTCGCCGTCGAGCTGGGCCGCGATGTCCATCAGGTAGCGGGCGTTGAAGCCGATATCGAGAGGGCTCGCCTCGTAGTCGACCTCGATCTCCTCGGTCGCCGAGCCGGAATCCGGATTGGTGACGGAGAGGGTCATGCGCCCGTCCGCCATGGAGAGTTTCACGGCCCGGCCGCGCTCGGACGAGATGGTCGAGACACGGTCGACGGAAGCGGCGAAATCGCCCTTGTCGACGGTCAGGCGCTTGTCGTTGCCGCTCGGAATAACGCGCTGATAGTCCGGGAAGGTGCCGTCGATCAGCTTCGAGGTCAGCACGACGGCGGCGGTGGCGACGCGGATCTTGGTCGCGGAAAGCTCGACCGCGACCTCGCTCTCGCCATCCTCCAGCAGCTTCTGGATCTCGGCCACGGCCTTGCGCGGCACGATCACGCCCGGCATCCCGACCGAGCCCTGAGGAGCGGCGGTGTCGACGCGGGCCAGCCGATGGCCGTCGGTCGCAACCGCGCGCAGCACGGGGCGGCCATCGACGTCGATGGTGTGGAGATAGATGCCGTTCAGGTAGTAGCGCGTCTCCTCGGTGGAGATCGCGAACTGGGTCTTGTCGATCAGGCGCTTGAGCTCGCCGGCCGGCAGCACGAAGCGATGCGCCATCTCGCCCGCCGTGATGTCGGGGAAATCGCTCTCCGGCAGGGTCTGGAGCTGGAAGCGCGAGCGCCCCGACCGCAGCACGAGGCCGGTCTCGCCCGTGGTCTCCAGAGAGACCTGCGCCCCGTCCGGCAGCTTGCGGACGATATCGTAGAGGGTGTGCGCGGGAACGGTCGTGGCGCCGGGCTCGGCCGCATCGGCGGGGATCGTCTCCACCACCTCGATGTCGAGATCGGTCGCCTTCAGTTTCAGCCCGTTCTCGGAGGCGCTGAGCAGCAGATTGGACAGGATCGGGATCGTGTTGCGGCGTTCGACCACGCGGTGGACGTGACCGAGCGACTTGAGCAGCGTGGAACGTTCGACCGTGACCTTCATGATGGGCTAGTCTTCTGGCGCTGGTCGCCCGGACGGGACCGTCCGGGCCGGATGAATGGCCAGCGACATTGCAGGAGCGCGAGGGCGCATGCAAGGGCGGGCGCCGCGGCGATCACAGCATTCGGCGCTGCCGGCGCAAAGGCCCCGGCGGCGGCCGCTCACTCCTGCAGCATGCGCTTCAGCAGGTCCACCTCGTCATGCAGCGAGCGGTCCTCGCCGATCGCCTTCTCGATCTTGCGCACCGCATGCAGCACCGTGGTGTGGTCGCGGCCGCCGAAGCGCCGGCCGATCTCGGGCAGCGAGCGCGGCGTCAGCGACTTGGCGAGATACATCGCGATCTGGCGCGGCTTCACCACCGCCGCGGTCCGGCGCTCGGAGAGGATGTCGGCGCGGCTGACATTGTAGCGGGTCGCGACCAGCTTCTGAATGTCCTCGATCTTGACGCGACGCGGCTCGCGGGTGCGGACGAGGTCGCGGATCGCTGCCTCCGCCGTCTCCAGTGTCACGAGCTGGCCCGAGAGCGTGGCATGGGCCAGCAGCCGGTTGGCGGCGCCGTCGAGGTCGCGACCGTTGGTCGCCACGACGCGGGCGACATAGGCGACGACGTCGGGGCTGACCTGGAAGCTCGGATGGGCGTTCTGCAGCGCCTCGAGCCGGCTGCCCAGGATGGTGGCGCGCAGCGTCTCGTCGAGCTCGCCGACCTCGACGACGAGGCCGCCGCCGAGCCGCGAGCGGATGCGCTCGTCGAGCGCCTCCAGCTCTCCGGCGAGCCGGTCGCCGGCGACGACAATCTGCTTGCCCGCATCGAGCAGCGCATTGATCGTGTGGCCGAATTCCTGCTGGATCGACTTGCCCTGGATGAACTGCACGTCGTCGACCACGAGCAGGTCGATGCCGCGCAGCTTCTCCTTGAAGGCCAGCGCCGTCTGCGACTTCAGCGCCGCGACGAAGCCGTACATGAAGCGGTCCGCGGTGAAATAGGCGACGCGCTTGCCCTGGCGGCGGGCCTCCTGGGCGATCGCCTGCAGGAGATGCGTCTTGCCGAGCCCGACGCCGGCATGGAGATAGAGCGGGTTGTAAGGGCTCTGGCCGGCCGGGGCCGCCGCGATGCGCTCGGCCGCCGCGAAGGCGAGCTGGTTCGACTTGCCGACGACGAAGCTCTGGAAGCTCATGCGCCTGTCGAGGGCGGTGCCGCAGGCATCGACGGAATCGCGCTCGCAGGGCTGCGCGCCGGGTATGGCGGCAGCGGCCGTGGCCTCCGTCTTGACGGGAGCGGGGCTGAGCGCGGCCCGGCTGCGCAGGGCGCTCTCGGCCAGCGGAGCCGCCGCGGCATCGCGGGCGACCTGGCGCACCGACAGGATGATGCCATTCGGCGCGGGCAGCTCGGCGGCGCAGTTGAGCCGCAGGCGCTCGGCGTAATGCGCCTCGAGCCAGCTCTTGAGGAAGCGGGTCGGCACCGTCAGATAGGCGACGCCCTCCAGGATGCCGGCGAGCTCGAGCCGTGCGAACCAGCTGGAGAAGACGTCCTCGCCCAATTCGGCCCGCAGGCGGCGGCGGACGCGCTCCCAGGCTTCCTTCACGGAGGTCTCGTCGGCGCCGGCCGGGCCGGCCTCGTCCGCCATCGTCACCACCACCGGCGCTGCCGCGACGATCTCTCCGAATTCATGCCGCTCGAACATCAATCGCCCCATTCGCTTCAAAATGCGCGCCTTTGGAGAGGCGGTCCGCAAGGCGGCCACCGTCCCGGCGCTGTTGTCCGGTGAAAAAAGAACCCCGTCCGATGCCGCCTGTCGCCGGCGCCGGTGTCGTGATCCCGATCCTGTCGATTACGCTTTGGAAGGCTCGCTTTTGGGCGACGCCGCACTTCATCTCAACACATCAAGACAAAGAACCGCATCCTCCAACCTCCATGGTCGCGAGCCAAAACGCTGATAATCTCTGGGGTTCGCCGTTCGCGGCCATTGCTGTCCGCCCGGCGATGAAAGGACCTTACAAGGCCGGCCCGAGAGCCTGCAACAGCCCGCTCAGCCGGCTTCGGAGAGTCCGGCCTCCCGCTCCCTCCATCGGCGGCTGTGCGAAGCGTGCAAAAGGTTGGGGAACTTAAGATTTTCTTCAGTCTCTCGGCGCCGCTCGGATGCGAATCTTTTTTTTCCGCCGGGACCCGTCCCTGCCGCAGAGTCGCCGCGATTCCGCGCGCCAAAATCGTTTGCCCACTAAGATAATGAAAAACAAAGTCTTTTCTTGAGCGGCAGAACCCGCTCGAAGGGTCGTTCGGGCGCCCCGAAACGGCCTGTGGAGTCAAGTGCGTAACGGTGTGGAAAGCTTGCTGAATTGGCTTGAAAACGCGCCTCCGATCGTCCTTCGGAAGCTGTTGCGCGGACGCCACAAGGGCCTTGAAGCCAACAAAAAACCCGGCCTCGCGGCCGGGTTTTTCCAGAGCCGCGCGAGCGGCGAATGGACTGCGTTCAGGAAGCCAGGGCGCCGACGCGATGGGCGAGGCGGGAGACCTTGCGCGAGGCCGTGTTCTTGTGAACCACGCCGTTCTGCGCGGCCCGCATGATGATCGGCTGGGCGGCCTTCAGGGCCTCGGCCGCGGCGCTCTTGTCGCCGGAGGCGATCGCCTCCTCGACCTTGCGCAGGAAGGTACGCATCCGCGAGCGGCGCGCCTTGTTGACCTCGGTGCGGCGGGCGATCTTGCGCGTAGCCTTCTTGGCCGACGTCGTATTGGCCATCGAAACGTCCTCGTTGTCATCGCGCCTCGGTGCCTGGCATCATTGCCGGCGGCCTGGACGCTACCTGATGGAAAAGCGTGAGCGGCGGCCGAGCTTGCGCAGGCCGCCGCGAGTGGAGGGGCTATAGTCGCTCGCGGCCCGGCCGTCAACGCCGGAATGGCCCGCATCGCGCCGGATCATGCGGACGGCGCGATGAAGCGCGCGAAGCTCGCCAGATCGACATTGCCGCCGCTGATGATGACGCCGACGCGCTTGCCGGCGACCGCCACCTTGCCCGTGAGGGCCGCGGCCGAGGCGAGGCACCCGGTCGGCTCGACGACGAGCTTCATCCGCTCGGCGAAGAAGCGCATCGTCTCGATGAGTTCGGCGTCGCTGACGGTGAGGATGTCCTCGACATGGCGCTGGATGATCGGGAAGGTAAGGTCGCCGAGGAAGGCGGTCTGGGCGCCGTCGGCGATCGTCTTCGGCACGCCGATCTTCACGATCTCGCCCTTGCGCAGCGATTGCTGGCCGTCATTGCCGGCCTCCGGCTCGACGCCGAAGACGCGGCAGTCCGGGTTCAGCGCCTTGGCGGCCAGCGCCGCGCCTGCCAGAAGCCCGCCGCCGCCGAGGCAGACGAAGAGCATGTCGAAGGGGCCGGCATCCTCGATCAGCTCCTTGGTCGCCGTGCCCTGGCCGGCGATGACCTCGGCGTGGTCGTAGGGCGGGATCAGCGTCAGGCCGCGCTCGCGGGCGATCCGGTCGCCGATTTCCAGGCGGTCCTGGGTGTAGCGGTCGTAGCGGACGACCTCGCCGCCATAGCCCTGCGTCGCCTCGACCTTCGCCTTCGGCGCGTCCTCGGGCATGATGATCGTGGTCGGCACGCCGAGCAGCTTGCCGGCATAGGCGATCGCCTGGGCGTGGTTGCCGGAGGAGAAGGTCAGCACCCCGGCCTTCTTCTGCTCCGGCGACAGGGCCGAGATGGCGTTGTAGCCGCCGCGGAACTTGAAGGCGCCCATGCGCTGCAGGTTCTCGGCCTTGAAGACGAGGCTCGCTTGCGTGCGCCGGTTGGCCGTCGCGGAGCTCAGCGCCGGGGTGTGATGCGCCACGCCCTTCAGCCGCTCGGCCGCGCGCTCGACATCGGCATAGGTCGGGAGGGACGGTCCGGTCTGGGCGTTCATGATGCGGGTCCTGTTCAAGGGGCGTCATGGTCGGGCCTGGCCCGACCATCTCGTAAACCAGTGCCTTCTCGTCATGAGATTCTCGGGTCAAGCCCGAGAATGACGGAAAACCGTGACGGCGAGGCTCAGCCGTTCCTGAAGTCCGGCTTCCGCTTCTCGACGAAGGCCGCCATGCCCTCCTTCTGGTCCTGCGTGCCGAACAGCGAGGAGAACACCCGCCGCTCGAAGCGCAGCCCCTCCTGCAACGTCACCTCGAAGGCGCGGTCGACGGCTTCCTTCGCCATCATCGCGGCGGGCAGGGATTTGGCGGCGATCGCGTCGGCCGCCTTCAGCGCCTCCGCCATCAGCTCGGCGAGCGGCACGACGCGCGCGACGAGGCCGGAGCGCTCGGCCTCCTGGGCATCCATCATCCGGCCGGTCAGGCACAGATCCATCGCCTTCGCCTTGCCGACCGCCCGGGTCAGGCGCTGCGTGCCGCCGGCGCCCGGAATGACGCCGAGATTGATCTCCGGCTGGCCGAATTTCGCATTGTCCGCGGCGATGATGAAGTCGCACATCATGGCGAGCTCGCAGCCGCCTCCGAGCGCGAAGCCGGCCACCGCGGCGATGATCGGCTTGCGGCGCCGGCCAATCCGGTCCCAGTCCTCGAACTTGTCGTCGAGATAGGTGCCGGGGAAGGTCCGGCTCTGCATCTCCTTGATGTCGGCGCCGGCGGCGAAGGCCTTCTCCGAGCCGGTGATGACGACGCAGCCGATGCCCGCGTCCTGCGTGAAGCCGTCGAGCGCCTGGTTGATCTCGCCGATGAGCTGCCCGTTCAGGGCGTTCAGGGCTTGCGGACGGTTGAGCGTGATCAGCCCGACCTTGCCCTTCGTCTCGACGAGAATGGTCTCATAAGCCATGGCGGCCTCCCGGATGATGCTGTCGCCTCCAGATGTAGCGGGCGGCGGGAGAGCGGTCCATGCGCGTCGCGCGCATCCGCGCATTCGCGCCGCCTCCCAGCGGCTGCCGCGCATGCGTCTGCGCCCGCCCGCGCTCCCGCGCGGCGGTGATGACGAGGGGCAGCGGAGCGCCGCGAGGCGCAGGGGTGTCGGGCCGCTTCCATTGAGCCAGGATGCGGCGCGGAGGGATTGAGCCACCCTCCGCACGCCCCGTGGCGCTCCGCTTCCGGCGATTTTCAAGCCA
>NZ_FTMO01000028.1 GCF_900156025.1 Allobosea sp. TND4EK4 | reverse complement strand
GCTTCTCCGTCGAAGCCCAGTCGACCGAACCGTCCGGAAGGAACGGCGTCGGCGCAATCGGGAACACCCCGGAGGCGGAAGCGGTGAGGGTCATGAGCCAATCCTCTCTGTCGTCAGGCAATGCGGGTGCGCACGGTGCCGACGCCGGCGATCTCGCCCTCCAGCACGTCGCCCTTGTTCACGGCCGCGACGCCTTCCGGCGTGCCGGTGAAGATCAGGTCGCCGGGCTTCAATTCGACGAGGCCGGAAAGATAGGCGATCGTTTCCTCGACGTTCCAGATCTGCTTGGAGAGGTCGGAGGTCTGGCGCACGACGCCGTTGACCGTGAGCTCGATCTTGCCGGCGCTGGGGTGGCCGGACTGCGCCGCCGGCACGATCTCGCCGACCGGGCCGGAGAGGTCGAAGCCCTTCGACATGTCCCAGGGGCGCCCGGTCTTCTTGGCGGCGTTCTGCAGGTCGCGGCGGGTCATGTCGAGCCCGGCGGCGTAGCCATAGACATGGGCCAGCGCCTCGGATTCGGGGATGTCCCTGCCGCCCGTGCCGATCGCCACGACCAGCTCCATCTCGTGGTGCAGGTCCCTGGTCTTCGTCGGGTAGGGCATGTCGGCGCCGTTGATCAACAGCGCATCGGCCGGCTTGGTGAAGAAGAACGGCTCCTCGCGATCGGGATCGCCGCCCATCTCGCGGGTATGTTCGGCATAGTTGCGGCCGACGCAGAAGACGCGGCGCACCGGGAAGGAGCCGCCACCGGCGACCGGAACCGAGACGATGGCGGGCGGGTCGATCACATAGTTGCTCATCAGGCGTTCCCTCGAGTTGGCCTGCGTTCATGAGGGAGAGCCGGCGGGACCGCAAGGCCCGGCCTGTCGCTGACGGTCTGCGCCACCGGCAAGGCGAAATGGCGATCTTCGCACGCGCGGAAAGGTTTGTGCGGCGCGTCGTTGCAACCGGCGCTGATTGCCCTCAAACTGTCTCTGCCGGAATGGTCCGGCACTATGACTGGAAGGAATGCAAGTGAGCACGGGAACCGTAAAATGGTTCAACGAGACCAAGGGCTACGGCTTCATCACGCCTGACCAGGGCGGCAGCGATATCTTCGTCCATATCAGCGCGGTCGAGCGCTCGGGCCTGCGCAGCCTGAACGAGGGACAGAAGGTGACCTTCGATCTCGAGCCCGATCGCAAGACCGGAAAGAACGCGGCGGTGAACCTCAAGGTCGCGTGAGCGACCCCTTTATGCGGGATTGCGAACGGCGGCGATGTCGCATCCCGGGCCACGGCGAATCCTGAACGCTTCGGCTGATGACGATTCCGGGCAGATCCGTCGCCAGAGGCGGCGGACAGAGCATCGGGAACGCCCGATGCTGAGATTCGAGAAGTCGCTGCGGCGCTCAGCTGCGCCCGGGCGCGGGATTGAACAAGCGCCCCTTCTCGACGAGCAGCACGATGACGAGTGCCATAAGGCCGTACAGCGCGAAGCCGAGCGTGATCGGCACGATCGTGCCGTCGAAATGCTGGCCGATATAGAAGCCGAGCAGCGCTCCCACCACCGTGGTGACGAAGCCTTGCACCGAGGAGGCCGTCCCGGCGACATGGCCGAGCGGGTCCATCGCCAGCGCGCCGAAATTCGGGCCGATCAGGCCGAAGCAGAACATGGCCCCACCCTGGAACAAGGCGAAGCTGATCAGCGATTCGTGCCCCGAGACCGCCAGCAGGGCATGGGTGCTCGTCAGCAGGATGTAGCCGACCAGTGCGCCATGCGAGACGCGGCGCATGCCGAGCCGCCCGACGATCCGAGAGTTCAGCAGCGAGGCCGCCGCCATGAACATCGCGATGCCCGCGAAGATCGTGGTGAACAGCTCGGGCGCGTGGAACACGTCGACGAAGATCTGCTGCGCCGAGTTGATGAAGCCGAAGAGCCCGCCCAGCACGAAGGCCATCGCCAGCATGTAGCCGACGCCGACGCGGCTGGTCAGAGTCGTCCGGAACGCGGCCGAGACATTCCTGAGGTTGATCGGCTTGCGGTCCTCCGGATGCTGCGTCTCGGGCAGCCTGAACAGCACGAACAGCATCACCGCGGCGCCGAAGCTGGTCAGCAGGCCGAAGATCCAGCGCCAGGGCGCGATCCAGAGGATGGCCTGCCCGATCGACGGCGCCAGGATCGGCACCGCGAGAAAGACGATCATCGCCAGCGACATGACGCGCGCCATCTCGCGGCCGGAATAGCAGTCGCGCACGATCGAGACGACGAGGACGCGCGTTGCCGCAGCGCCGATGCCCTGCACGATGCGGGCGATCATCATGCTCTCGAAGGAACCGGCGAAGGCGGCGGCGATGCTGGCGACGACATAGACGGAGAGCCCGGCCAGCAGCACCGGCCGGCGGCCATAGCGGTCGGAGATCGTGCCGTAGAAAATCTGGGAGATGCCGAAGCCGAGCAGATAGGCGGTGATGATCCACTGCCGCTGGTTCGCCTCGGCGATGCCGAGCGCCTCCGCCATCTGCGGCAGGGCGGGCAGCATCGAATCGATGGCGAGCGCATTCGTCGCCATCAGCGCGGCGGCGAGCCCGACGAAGGGATAAAAGCCCATGCCGTGGCGCGGCCGGGCGATGGCGGTCATGTCGTTCATGGCGAAACTTGCAATTGGCTGCGCAGCGTCGGCGCAGGAAGGGGAAGATGCCCCTTTTGAATGCGAAGAGGTTCTAAAGAGCGCATGGGCAGCGGGCAAGCCACCGGCGTGCGGCTCGCCATGCGCTGCACGCGGCGCGGGTGCTTCAGCCCGGCGACTTCATCTGCGCAGCCGCCGCATCGTCGAGCGCGCTTGCCCTCTGCGCGGCCGGCCGTTCCGCCAGCCTGGCGGCATAGGTCTCGAACGCAGGCCGCTTCTCGATGGAACCGAACTGCAGCCCCCATTGCAGATGCGAGCCGACATAGACGTCGGCCGCGGTGAAGCGTCCTCCGGCGATGAAGTCGCGGCCAGAAAGCGCCTGTTCCAGCGTGTCGAGCACGATGGAATAGCTGCCGTAGCCGATCATCATCTCGCGTTCCGGCGGGACGACCAGCCCCAGGGCCTTGTTGCTGACGGCGGCCTCCAGCGGGCCGGCGGCGAAGAACAGCCAGCGGTAATAGGCGCCGCGATCGGAAAGTGCCGGTGCCAGCTCCGCTTTCGGAAACGCATCCGCGAGATAGGCGCAGATCGCGGCGCACTCCGTCACCACGGTCTGGCCATGGACGATCGCCGGCACCTTCCCCATCGGGTTGATCGCCCTGTAGGCGGGGCTCTTCATCGGCTCGCCGAACCCGAGGAGTTCAGTCCGGTACGGTGTGCCGGCTTCCTCCAGCATCCAGCGGGCGATGCGGCCGCGCGACATCGGGTTAGTGTAGAGCACGAGTTCTTCGGCCATGGTGTCCTCCGTCTGTATGGCGGATCGGTTTTAGAGCGGCAGCGACCTCATGTCGTCAGGAGGCTCCCTGACGCACCGGTCACGGGCTGCTATCCTGCGGCCGAAGCAGGGCGGGAGCATGGACGAATCACAGCCGGTGCGCGGCGTCACCATCGCCGATGGGCGCATGACGATCGAAGGTATCCCTGCCGCCTATGTTCAGGACCCCGGCCGGCCCCTAGTGCTGGCGGCCGACGCGCTGCGTCTCGTAGGCGGCTTCGCCAGTCGCGAGGGGCGGTTGGAGGACAGGCGCCGGATCGAGGCCCAGGCGCGGATCGTCGATGGCGGGTTGCGCCGTGCCGGGCGGGAGGGCACCGCGACGCGGCTGCATCTGACATTGCGGCCCTTGCAGGCGGCGGCCGACGAGACGCGGCTGCTCCTCGTCATCGGCTGGCCCGAGGAGGAGGGCGGCGGGCTCGCCTTCGCCGAGGCCTTCGTCCCGATGGTGGTGTTCGAGGCGCTGAAGGCCGATCTCCTCGCCGGCCTCGCGGACACGCTGTCGCTCACCGCGAGCACGAGCCTCTGGATTCGCGAGGCGGACCGGGAGCGCGCGACGGATCGGCCGGTCGACCGCTACCTCGCGCCCGATGGCGAAGCCGGGGACACCGCGCCCGCCCGTGGCTTCATCGAAGCGCTGGAGTGGCGGCCTTCCGGGCCGCGGCAGCGCGAGACGGACGAGATCGCCGCGGTCGATGCGCCGCCCGCCCCCGCACCGGCCCCCCTCGCCGAGGCGGCGCTCGATGAGGCCGACGATGAAACCGCCGAAGAGCTGCGTCGCATCAACTGGAGCCTGCGCCAGCTCCTCGTGCTCTTCGCCTTCCTGCTGATCATCCTCGCGATCAAGTAGGCTCGCGGATCGCGAGGTTCAGCGCTCGCGCCGGCGGATGCGGCGGGCCATCTCGTTCAGCGCCAGCAGGACGAGCGCGAAGATGAAGGGCAGGAGGTAGTAGATCACCCGGAACAGGAGCAGAGCGCCCAGCACCTGCTCGAAGGGGATGCGGTTGAGCGCCACCAGCATGGTCGCCTCGAACACGCCGAGCCCGCCGGGCGAGTGGCTGGCGATGCCGATCAGGCAGCCGAAGATATAGGCCGCCAGGAAGGTCGGGTAATCGAGGTTGTAGCCGCCGGGCAGCAGCACGAAGAGCACTGCCGCAGCCGCGCAGACCTCGCAGGCGCCCAGCATCATCTGGCCGAGCGTGATGCCGAGGCCCGGCAGGTGCAGGTTCCAGCCCCTGACGCGCAAGGTTCGCTCATCCGTGGCGACCCAGACGAGATAGCCGAGGATGCCGAGCGCGATCACCGCCCCGACGATATGGACGACGAGTGGCGAGGTGCGCGCCAGCGCCGCGACCGAATCCGCCGAATAGAACAGGCTGACGCTGAGAATGGCGCCGAGCCCGAGCCAGAAGGTCAGCCCCGCGATGACGGTGAGGCTCGCGACCTCCGAGGCCCGGATGCCCTTGGGCGCATAGATCCAGTAGCGCACCGTGCCGCCGGTCACGATCGGGAAGCCGAGCGTGAACGAGACCGAGTAGCTGGTGAAGGAGGCGAGCGCCGTGGTGCGATAGGGGATCGAGAGGCCGAGCCTGCGCAACGCCAGGGCGTCGTAGCCGGTCAGCAGCAGATAGCTCAGCGCGGTGAAGGCACAGGCCAGGCCGAGCTGCCGCAGGCTGGCATTGCGGAAGGCACCGGTCAGCTCGTCCGGGTTCATCTGGCCGACAATGTGCCAGAGCACCGCGAGGGAGGCGCCGAAGATGGCGATGCTGGCGAGGGGGCCGAGCCACCACCAGCGGCTGCGCCTGCGCAGGGGGGTGCCTGGCTCGTGCGGGCCGAAGGACATGCGCTCTCTTAGGTGTTGCGCGCCGCCGGCCGGCGGCGCGAAGGGTCGAGGAAGAGCACGCCGGTCACGCACCCGCCGCAGACATAGCGCTTCGAGGCCGATGCACAAGCTGCCGCGGCGATCAAACGCACGAGGCGGACGTCAGGGTCCGCCTCGCCTTCGCAATCCGCTCAGCCGCCGATGTTGAACGCTGCCAGCGCCGCCATGTTGACGATGTCGGTGTCCTTCGCCCCCAGCGGCACGATCTGCACCGGCTTGTCGAGACCGACGATCAACGGGCCGATGACGGTCGCGCCGCCGACCTCCTGCAGGAGCTTGGTCGAGATCGAGGCCGAGTGGAAAGCCGGCATCACCAGCACATTTGCCGGGCCGGACAGACGGCAGAACGGATACTGGCTCATCAGCTCGCGGTTCAGCGCGACATCGGCCGCCATCTCGCCGTCATACTCGAAATCGACGCGCTGGGCGTCGAGCAGCGCCACAGCCTCGCGCACCTTTTCCGAGCGCTCGCCCGCCGGATGGCCGAAGGTCGAGAAGGCCAGCATCGCGACCTTCGGCTCATAGCCCAGCCGGCGCCCGACGCCCGCGGCCTCGATCGCGATCTCGGAGAGCTCCTGTGCCGTCGGCATCTCGGTGATCGCCGTGTCGGCGACGAGCACGGTGCGCTCCCGCGAGATGACGATCGAGACGCCGATGAGGCGATGCCCCGGCTTCTCGTCGATGACGCGGCGGACCTCCTCCAGCGCGATCGAATAGTTGCGGGTCACGCCCGTCACCATGGCGTCGGCATCGCCCAGCGCCACCATCGCCGCGGCGAAATGGTTGCGGTCCTGGTTGATCAAGCGCTGGCAGTCGCGAAAGAGATAGCCCTGCCGCTGCAGCCGCTCGTAGAGATATTGCGCGTAGGCGGCGTTGCGGTGCGAGAGCCGTGCGTTGTGAATCTCGATGCCCTTGGCCTCCAGATCGACGCCGAGGAAGGCGGCGGTCTCCTGGATGCGCTCGTCGCGGCCGACGAGGATCGCCTGGCCGAGCCCCTGGCTGACGAAGGAGGCGGCCGCCCGGATGACCTGCTCCTCCTCGCCCTCGGCAAAGACGACGCGCTTCGGGTAGCGCCGGACGCGCTCGAAGATGCGGTTGAGCGTTCCGGCGATCGGGTCGCGCCTCGCCGAGAGCTGCGCCTTGTAGGCGACGGTATCGACGATGGGCTTGCCGGCGACGCCGGAATCCATCGCGGCCTTCGCCACGGCCATCGGCACGACATGGATCAGGCGCGGGTCGAACGGCACCGGGATGATGTAGTCCTTGCCGTAGCGTGGCCGCGAGCCCTGATAGGCGGCGGCGACCTCGTCGGGCACGTCCTCGCGCGCCAGCATGGCCAGCGCCTCGGCCGCAGCGATCTTCATCTCCATGTTGATCGTGGTCGCCCGCACGTCGAGCGCGCCGCGGAAGATGAAGGGGAAGCCGAGGACGTTGTTGACCTGGTTCGGATAGTCCGAGCGCCCCGTCGCCATGATCGCGTCGTCGCGGATGGCATGCACCTCCTCCGGCGTGATTTCCGGATCGGGATTCGCCATCGCGAAGATGATCGGGTTCGGCGCCATGGAGGCGACCATCTCTGGCGTCACGGCGCCCTTCTGCGACAGGCCGAAGAAGGCATCGGCGCCCTGCAGCGCCTGCGCCAGCGTGCGCCGGTCGGTCACCGCGGCATGGGCCGACTTCCACTGGTTCATGCCCTCGCTGCGGCCCTGGTAGATCACGCCCTTGGTGTCGCAGAGGATGACGTTGTCGGGCTTGAAGCCCATCGCCTTGAGCAGCTCGATGCAGGCGATGGCGGCCGCACCGGCGCCGTTGATCACGAGCCGCGTCGACTTGATGTCGCGCCCGGTGATGTCGAGCGCGTTGATCAGGCCGGCCGCGGCGATGATCGCGGTGCCGTGCTGGTCGTCATGGAAGACGGGGATGTCCATCAGCTCGCGCAGGCGCTGCTCGATGATGAAGCATTCCGGCGCCTTGATGTCCTCGAGGTTGATGCCGCCGAAGGAGGGGCCGAGATAGCGCACCGCATCGATGAACTTGTCCGGGTCCTCCGTATCGACCTCGAGATCGATCGAATCGACGTCCGCGAAGCGCTTGAAGAGGACGGCCTTGCCTTCCATCACCGGCTTGGAGGCGAGCGCACCGAGATTGCCGAGGCCCAGAATGGCGGTGCCGTTCGAGATCACGGCGACGAGATTGGCCCGGGCCGTATAGTCGTAGGCACGGCTGGGGTCCGCCGCGATCGCATGCACCGGAACGGCGACGCCGGGCGAGTAGGCGAGGGAGAGGTCCCGCTGCGTCGCCATCGGCACCGTCGCCACGATCTCGAGCTTGCCCGGCCGTCCCTGCGAGTGGAACAGCAGCGCCTCCTGGTCCGTGAAGGTCGGGCGGGCGCGTTTGGTCGTCGGGCGGTCGGTCATGGCAGGCGTCTTCTTCTGGAGCGTTTCCTCGGGGGAGGGGGGACCATAGGGCACTGGCCCGCTGCATCACAAGGAGCCTTCCAGCCGAAGGGGGACGCTGCCGGGCGAGCCGAGGTCGGGTTGAGCGGCGAAAGGTCGGCGAGGCCGCGGCGCCGACCCGGCTGGAACAGCCCGCGCTAGAGCCGGCGCCGCACGCCCTGCACGAACTCGGCGACATAGCGGTCCAGCGCCGCCGTCTGCTCGTCGACCTTGGCGGCCGCCGTCGCCACCCGCGCGGCTGCCGCGCCGGTGACCCTGGCCTCCTTGCCGACGGTCGCGATGCTGGCGCTGACGGCACTGGTGCCGCCGGCGACGAGTTGCGCATCCGAGGCGATGCCCGAAACGATGCCGGCCTGGTGATCGGCCAGGCCCGCGATCGCGCCGGAGGTGCCCTCGATCGTCGTCATCGTCTCTTCGATCCGCGCGATCGCTTCGGCCGTCTTGCCTGCTGCCGAGTGGATGCCTTCCAGCGTTTCGGCGATATCGCGCGTCGCCTGCTGGGTTTGCTCGGCCAGGCTCTTCACCTCGGCGGCGACGACGGCAAAGCCGCGCCCGGCCGCGCCGGCGCGTGCCGCCTCGATGGTGGCGTTGAGCGCCAGCAGATTGGTCCGCGTCGCGATATCCTCGATGAAGCCGAGCACCGCGCTGACTTTGTCGGCGGCTTCCCCGAGCGCGGCAATGTCCCGGCGCGTGCCGCGGACATAGCGCGCTGCGTCACGCGCCGTCTGGTCGGCATGGGTGATCTGGCGGGTAAGCTCGCGGATCGAAATCTCGATTTCTTCGGCTGCGTGGGCAACGCTGCCGACGCGGTCGGACACGGCTTTCGCCTGGGACGTCACCGCGTCGGCCCGGCCGATCGTGTTATCGGCACTGCCCGTCATCTCGGTCGCGGCCGACCGCATCGACCGGACGGATCCCGCGACCTCCCCGAGGGCGGCCCCGACGCTGCGCTCCAGATCGCTGGCAAGCTCGGACAATGCGCTGCGCCGCTCGCCCTCGAGTTCCTGCTTGCGGTCAGCCAGCGTGCGCTCGTCGGTGACGTCGAGCAGAACGGCATCCCAGAGCTCCGTCCCGTCGGCGAGGCGGCGGATCGCGATATCCATCCTGAGCCAGACGATGGACTCGTCCATGGCGACGAAGCGTGCCTCGTAGCGCCATTGGCCCTTCGTCGCGCCATGCTCAAGATACTCTTCCTCCACCCGGCGCCGGTCTTCCGGCAGCATGCGGCTGCGCCAGACCTCCGGATCGCGCTCGACGTCCGCGCGCGAGAGGCCGAGCAGGGCGTCGAGACAATAGGAGGCGAATTTATAGCGGATGGTGCCGTCCGGAGCCTTCGTGCGCTGGTAGAGCATGCCGGGCGCCCGCGCGATCAGAGCGTCCAGCCGGTAGGCGTTCTCCCGACGCTCCATATCGTGAAACACGATCAGGCCGCCCAGGACGGTCCCCAGGACATTGATGCCGAGCGCGATCGGCAACGCGCGCGTCAGGTTCTGCCACGGGGGGGCATGATCGGCCATCACGAGCAGTGGCAGAAGCAGCATGCCAGCCGATGCGAGGGCAAGCCAGACGGTATCCTGCGAGGAAACGTGCCGGCCCTGACGGCGGGCTCGCAGATAAACCAGGCAGCCAGCCAGTCCGCTTCCGGCGATGCCGGCGATGCCAAGCCATTGGCTGCTGCCGCCGAGCTGGTAGCGATAGATGGCGAGCGGAACCGCCGTCAGCGCCATGCTCAGAGGGCCGCCGAGCGCAGCCGAGAGGATGGCGGTGGTCGTGCGGGAATCGACGATCAGCCCGGAGTCGAGAACCCAGGGATTGGCCATGCCGCACAGGCCCGCAGCGAGGAAGACGAGCCCGATCGTCGCGGCACGCAGAAAGCGTGAGCTCTCGAGCCGGTGCAGCATCGCGGTCAGGGTGAGTGCCGCCAGCAGCACGAAGGAGAGACTGCTGAGAAGGTGCACGAGAAGGGGCATAAGGATCAGCAGTAGCCTGGCGTCGCTTTGGTAAAGGCATTCTGCTTTCAATTGTTGAAAGCCGTCCTAACGGGTGGCCTTGCCGGCCGGTTTTGCTAGCGTGCGCGACCCATGCGCCATAGCCCTCCCCCCGATGCGATTTCTTCCTCCGGCCAGGCTGCCTCCGGCCAGGCTGCGGCAACCGCCCCGGCTGTGCCCGAGCGCGTGACGCCGATGATGGCGCAGTACATCGAGATCAAGGCCGCCAACCCGGACTGCCTGCTGTTCTACCGGATGGGCGATTTCTACGAGCTGTTCTTCCACGATGCCGAGCTCGCCTCGCGCACCCTCGGCATCGTGCTCACCAAGCGCGGCAAGCACCAGGGCGACGACATCCCGATGTGCGGCGTGCCGGTGGAGCGGGCCGACGACTACCTCCAGCGCCTCATCGCCGCCGGCCACCGGGTGGCGGTCTGCGAGCAGACGGAAGACCCGGCGGAAGCCAAGAAGCGCGGCGCGAAATCCGTTGTGAAGCGCGATGTGGTCCGCCTCGTCACGCCGGGAACCATCACCGAGGAGCGGCTGCTCGAACCCGGCCGCGCCAGCCTGCTTCTGGCGGTCGCGCGCCGCAGGACGGGGGAGGCGGCCTCGCTCTATGGTCTTGCCGCCATCGACATCTCGACCGGCCGCTTCACCGTGATGGAGACGCCGCAGGAGCGGCTCGCCATCGAATTCTCGCGGCTGGAGCCGCGCGAGATCGTCTGCCCGGACGCGATCCACGACGATCCCGAGCTGAAGGAGTTCTGGCGCGAGGTCGCGGTCCCGGTCACGCCGCTCGCCCGCGACGGGCTCGACGCGGCTTCGGCCGAGCGGCGGCTCAAGGAGTTCTTCGGTGTCGCCACGCTCGACGCCTTCGGCAGCTTCAGCCGGGCCGAGGTCGCGGCGGCCGGTGCCGCGCTGGCCTATGTCGAGCGCACCCAGCTCGGCGCCCGGCCGCCCCTGTCGCCGCCGGTGCGCGATTCCGGCTCGGCCACGATGCTGATCGACGCGGCGACCCGCGCCAATCTGGAGCTGACGCGAACCCTCAGTGGCGATCGCCAGGGCAGCCTGCTCGCCGCCATCGACCGCACCGTGACGCCGGGCGGCGCGCGGCTCCTCGCCGAGCGGCTGGCCGGTCCGCTGACCGACCCGGCCGCGATCGGCGCCCGGCATGACGCGGTGGCGCTGCTCGTCGATCAGCCCGCGCTGCGCGAGGATCTGCGCCGGGCGCTCGGCAAGGTGCCGGACCTCGCCCGCGCCCTCGCACGGCTCTCTCTGGACCGCGGCGGGCCGCGCGATCTCGCGGCGCTGGGGGCGGGGCTTGACGCGGCGCGCGAGATCGCGGCGATGCTGATCCGCTCCGGCGATCTGCCGGTCGATCTGGCCCGCGCCATGCGCACGCTCGGCGCGAGCGACCCGGATCTGCCGCCGAGCCTCAACGAGGCGCTGGCCGACGAGCTGCCGCTCAACCGCCGCGACGGCCGCTTCGTCCGCGAGGAGTACGACGCCACCCTCGACGAGCTGCGGCTGCTGCAGGTCGATTCGCGCAAGGTGATCGCGCAATTGCAGGCGCGATACGCCGGGGAGACCGGCTGCCGCACGCTGCGGATCAAGCACAACGCCATGCTCGGCTATTTCGTCGAGGTGCCGCAGGCGGCGGGCGAGGATTTCCTCAGGGACCCATGGCGCGCCACCTTCGTGCATCGCCAGACGATGTCGGATGCGATGCGCTTCTCCTCGGTCGAGCTCGGCGAGCTGGAGGCCAAGATCGCCTCGGCCGCGGACCGGGCGCTGAAGCTGGAGCTCGCGATCTTCGCACGGCTGGCCGAGCTGGCCCTGGCCCAGGCCGAGCCGATCAAGGCCGCCGCGCAGGCTCTGGCCGAACTCGACGTCGCCGCCGCCCTGGCCGACCTGGCCGCCAGCGAAGGCTGGACCCGCCCGCAGATCGACGACAGCGCCGCCTTCGCCGTCGCGGGCGGCCGCCACCCGGTCGTCGAGGCGGCGCTGAAGCGCGACGGCAAGCCCTTCGTCGCCAACGACACCGAACTCTCGCCGCCCGGCCCCGAGGCGAAGGGCGGCCGCATCTGCCTGATCACCGGCCCGAACATGGCGGGCAAATCGACCTTCCTGCGCCAGAACGCGCTGATCGCCGTGCTGGCGCAGATGGGCGCCTTCGTGCCGGCGGAGCGTGCCCATATCGGCATCGTCGATCGCTTGTTCTCGCGCGTCGGCGCCGCCGACGATCTGGCACGCGGCCGCTCGACCTTCATGGTCGAGATGGTGGAGACGGCCGCGATCCTGAACCAGGCCGGCCCGCGCGCTCTGGTGATCCTCGATGAGATCGGCCGCGGCACCGCGACCTTCGACGGGCTCTCCATCGCCTGGGCCGCGATCGAGCATCTGCATGAGATCAACCGCTGCCGCAGCCTGTTCGCGACGCATTACCACGAGCTGACGGCGCTGGGGGACCGGCTGGAGCGCGTCGCCAACGCCACCGTTCGCGTCACCGAATGGAAGGGCGAGGTCGTCTTCCTGCACGAGGTCGTGCCGGGCGCGGCCGACCGCTCCTACGGCATCCAGGTGGCCAAGCTTGCGGGGCTTCCCCCTGCCGTGGTCGAGCGCGCCCGCGCCATTCTGGGCGAGCTGGAGAAGACCGAGCGCGAGAAGCCCGTCGCCTCGCTGGTCGACGACCTGCCGCTCTTCGCGGCCCCGCAACGCCGGCAGCCGCCTGCGCCTGAGCCGGGAGCGACAGACGGCCTGCGCGAAGCTCTGGATGCGCTGGAACTCGACGAGATGACGCCGCGCGAGGCGCTGGAAGCGCTCTATCGGCTGAAGGGTCTCGCTTAAGGCCTCAGTGCGCCGCCATGTCGAGCGGCGGGGCGATATCGTCGCCGATCGGGTTCTGGAAGGGGTTTTTCGCGCGGAAGGCGGCGAAGTCGTCCTTCGCGGCTTTCAGCAGCTCCGGCTGCGACAGCACGTCGACAGCGACCCCCGCCATCGCCTTGGCCGCGAGCGCGAGACCCTTATGCGCGGCCGGGGCCTTGCCCTGCGCCACCAGCTGCCAGGAATGGCCGGGCGTGCCGATGGCGTAGCAGGCGGCCCGGCACTGCACGGTCGGCACCACCCAGCTCACCGTCCCCACATCGGTCGAGCCGATCGACAGGTCGGTCTTGGCATCGAGCGGGCAGATCTCGTCGCTGAGCGATTCGCCCTCCCGCACAGGCAGGCCGCTGCGGGCATAGGAGGCGCGGATGTCCTCGGCCGAGAAGGTCTTCTGGAACGCGGCGGCCAGCGCCCGGTCGGCGCCGTCGAAGCCGGGGCCTCCGAGACGCAGGAGATTGGCGTACATCGCCTCTTCCAGCGGGCGGTTGCCGACAAGGTTGGCGTCGCCCGAGAGCTGGCGGGCGACGACCGTCGTCTCGGTCATCAAAGCCGCGCCTTCCGCGATCGCCTTGACCCGGCGCACGAGGTCCCACATCTCGCCGAGCGTCAGCGCGCGGATGAGGTGGCGTACCGTCGCCTTTGCCTGCACGACATTGGGAGCGATGCCGCCGGCATCGATATAGGCGTAATGCACCCGCGCCGAGGCCGGCATGTGCTCGCGCATATAGTTGACGCCGATGTTCATCAGCTCGACGGCATCGAGCGCCGAGCGGCCGAGATGCGGCGCGGCCGCGGCATGCGAGGCCCGGCCATGGAAGGTGAACTCGACCTCGACGCAGGCGAGCGAGACCGGCAGGCTGACCGCGGTGAAGGCCGAAGGATGCCAGCAGATGGCGATGTCGACATCGTCGAAGGCGCCTTCGCGCACCATGAAGCCCTTGGACGAGCCGCCTTCCTCGGCCGGACAGCCGTAATAGCGCACCCGGCCGGGCGCTCCGGTGGCGGCGAGCCAGTCCTTGACGGCGGTGGCGGCGAGCAGTGAGGCGGAGCCCAGCATGTTGTGGCCGCAGCCATGGCCGTTGCCGCCTTCGATCAGCGGGCGATGTTCGGCGACCCCGGCCTCCTGGCTCAGGCCCGGCAGCGCGTCGTATTCGCCGAGGATGGCGATGACAGGCCCGCCTGCACCGGCCTCGCCCAGCATGGCGGTCGGAAGGCCCGCAATGCCGTTCTCGACCCGGAAGCCCTGCGCCTCCAGCATCGCCGCATGCTGCGCGGCCGAGCGCTGTTCCTGGTAGTTCAGCTCCGGCATCTCCCAGATCCGGTCGCTGAGCGCGAAGAACTCCGGCGCCTTGGCATCGGCGAGGCGCCAGATCTCGTCGGAGTTGGGGGAAGCGCTGCTGCTCATGGGTAGGCCTGTCTGGTGGTCACGCGCCGAAAGGAGCGCGTGCTGGAAAAGGGAAGGCGGCCCTCAGGCCGCCTTCCTGCCCGCATCGAAGGGGATTTCGATATCGACCGCAAGGGTCGAGACCTGGGCGCCGCGCTCCATGCGGACGCTGACCTTGTCGTCGTCGACCTGCATGTGCTTCGAGATCGCGCGCAGGATCTCGTCGCGCAGCTTGGTCACGAGGTCGGAATCGCCGACGGCCGCGCGCTCATGGGCGAGCAGGACCTGCAGGCGCTCGCGCGCGGCGGGGGCCGACTGGCGGCGGTGGAAGAAGCGAAGCAGGCTCATGCCGCTTTCCTTCCGAAGAACTTGCCGAAGAAGCTGCCGCGGCGCTCGCCGGGCACCGTGATCGGCAGCATCTCGCCCTGGAGCCGGCGCGCGGCGTCGAAATAGGCCAGCGCCGGGGCGCTCTTCTCGTCGGCGAGCGTCACCGGCGAGCCGACATTGGAGGCGCGCAGCACGTCCATGCTCTCCGGGATGATGCCGAGCAGCGGGATCGAGAGGATTTCCAGGACGTCATCGACCTTCAGCATGTCGCCGCGCTCGGCCCGGACGGGGTCGTAGCGGGTGAGCAGCAGGTGCTTTTCCATCCGCTCGCCGTTCTCGGCCTTGAGCGTCTTGGAATCGAGCAGGCCGATGATGCGGTCGGAATCGCGGACGGAGGAGACTTCCGGGTTGGTCACGACGATGGCGACGTCGGCATGGCGCATCGCCAGCGTCGCGCCGCGCTCGATGCCCGCGGGGCTGTCGCAGATCACCCAGTCGAAGGCGTGGCGCAGCGCGCCGATCACGGTCTCGACGCCCTCGGCGGTGAGGTTGTCCTTGTCGCGGGTCTGCGAGGCCGGCAGCAGGTAGAGCGTCTCCAGCCGCTTGTCGCGGATCAGCGCCTGGGTCAGCTTCGCCTCGCCCTGGATGACGTTGACGAGGTCGTAGACCACGCGGCGCTCGGCGCCCATCACCAGGTCGAGATTGCGCAGCCCGACGTCGAAATCGACGACCACGACCTTGTCGCCGTTGCGGGCGAGCGCTGCCCCGAGTGCGGCGGTCGACGTCGTCTTGCCGACGCCGCCTTTGCCCGATGTAACCACGATGACCTTGCCCATAGACCCTCTCCCGTTGAATGAGCGCGCCGGCCGTCAGGCGAGCGTAGCGAGCTTGAAGCTGTCGCCTTCCAGCCAGAGCTGGACGGCCTTTCCGCGCATGGCCGGGTCCAGGTCCTCGGCCGTCTTGTAATAGCCGTCGATGGCGACGAGCTCGGCTTCCAGCCGGCGGCAGAAGATGCGCGCCTCGGCGTTGCCCATGGTCCCGGCCATCGCCCGGCCGCGCAGCGTGCCGTAGACATGGATCGAGCCGCCGGCGATGACCTCGGCGCCGGAGGCGACCGAGCCGATGATGGTGATGTCGCCTTCGGTGAAGACCAGCGACTGGCCGGAGCGCACCGGCTCCGTGATGACCAGCGACGCGGGCGCTTTCGGCGCGACCGCGACCGGCGCGACGGAGACCGATGCCGGCGTCGAAGCGGCAACCGGCGCCGGCTCTTCCGTCCTGGGCGGCTCGATCTCGGAGGTCGTGCGTCCGTCGCTCAGGGCCGGCGGCAGATCGGGCCCCAGCATCGAGGGACGCGCGCCTTCGATCCCCATGATGCGCACCTGACGGGCGGCGAGCTTGGCGACGAGGTCGCGCAGCTCCGCCCGGTCGATGTCGAGCCCGGTGATGTCGAGCACGGCTGGCCGGCGCATGAAGAAACCGGCCGAGCGAGAGGCCAGATCGTCGAGCCTGACGAGCCAGTCCTCGAACGGCATCTCCGGCGCCAGCGCCAGGGCCAGGAAGCTGCGCCCTTTCAGGCGAATAGGCCGCGGTTGCGTTAACACGTTGGTCATCTTGGTAAATTTTCGGTTTCTTCGCTCTAGCGCGAGAATGGTTAACGAGCGGTAAACCTTAACGCCGCCACCGCCATCTCCTGTCAGCGGCACGGGGCTCAAAAGGGGGCTTGAACCTGAAGTCGCTAGAGGTTGTAGAGAGGCTGTCTCGACGCGCGAGCAGGAGACGAGACATGGCCGCAACCGAAAAAACCCAGCCGCTGCATGCCTGGAAGGTGAGCGGCATGGATTGCGCGAGCTGCGTCGCCAAGGTGCAGGGCGCGATCGAGAAACTGCCCGGTGTCAGCGAGGTCAGCCTGTCGCTGATGTCGGAGACGCTGCGCTTGCGGCTCGACGAGGCACAGACGCAGGCCGACGCGGTCGAGAAGCGCGTCAGCGGCCTCGGCTACCGAATCGCAAGGCTTGGCGGGAGTGCGGCCGCCGCGACGGCGAATCAGCCGGCAGGGCACGGGCACGGTCAGGCATGCTGCGCTGGCCACGATCACGACCACGGGCACCGGCACGACGACGATCATGCCGGTCACGGTCATGGTCACGCGCATGACCCGGCGGCGCTGGGGAACGGGCACGCATCCTCCGCAGCCTCCCAGGACCACGGCCATGGCCTGCCGGGGCACGTCCATGAGGCGACGCTGCCGGGCACGCCCTGGTATGGCACCGCCAAGGCCCGCCTCGTCGCGCTGACCGGCGCTCTGCTGGCCGGCGCCTGGGGCGCGAGCCTCGTCTGGCACGGAGCCTCCTACTGGCTGTTTTTCGCCGCCTGCCTGATCGGCCTCGTGCCGGTGGCGCGGCGTGCCTTCGCGGCGGCGCTGGCGGGCATTCCCTTCACCATCGAGATGCTGATGACGATCGCCGCGGCCGGAGCGCTGGTGATCGGCGCGGCGGAGGAGGCGGCTCTGGTCGTCTTCCTCTTCGCTGTCGGCGAGGTGCTGGAGGGCGTCGCCGCGGACCGCGCCCGCAATTCGATCCGCGCGCTGGGTGATCTCGTGCCGAAGACCGCCCTGCTCGAAGAAGCGGGCGAGACGCGCACCGTCGACGCGGCCAGCCTCGCCATCGGCCAGACCGTGCTGGTCCGGCCCGGCGATCGTGTTCCCGCCGACGGCGAGATCGTCTCGGGCGTCTCCGGCATCGACGAGAGCCCCGTCACCGGCGAATCGGTGCCGAAGACCAGGGGCGTCGGCGAGGCGGTTTTCGCCGGCTCCGTCAATCGCGAGGCGGCGCTGCGGGTGAAGGTCACCCGCGCAGCCGAGGACAACACCATCGCCCGCATCATCCGCCTGGTCGAGGAGGCGGAGGCGGCGCGCGCCCCGACGGAGCGCTTCATCGACCGCTTCTCGCGCATCTACATGCCGATCATCGTCGGGCTCGCGATCCTTGTTGCGCTGGTTCCGCCGCTGGCTTTCGGCGGCGCCTGGGATGTCTGGATCTACCGTGCATTGGCCCTGCTGCTGATCGGCTGCCCCTGTGCGCTGGTGATCTCGGTGCCGGCCGCGATCGCCGCCGCGCTCTCGACCGGGGCCCGGCAAGGCCTCCTGCTGAAGGGGGGTGTGGTCATCGAGGCCGCCGCCAAGGCGGGGATCGTCGCCTTTGACAAGACCGGGACGCTGACGGCGGGCACGCCGCGCGTCACGGAGGTTGTGGTGCTGGACGGCGACGAGCGCCGGGTTCTCGAACTCGCCTCGGCGGTCGAAACCGGGTCGAGCCACCCTCTGGCGCTCGCCGTCCTGGCGAAGGCCAGGCAGAGCGGCGTCACCATCCGCCCGGCGCAGGAGGCCGGCGCCATCGCCGGGCAGGGCGTCACCGGCAGGCTCGACAACGTTTCGGTCTTCGTCGGCGCGCCGCGCCATGCCGAGGCGCGCGCGACCTTCGGCGCCGCGGCGCAGCAGGCGGTCACCAGGCTGGAGGCAGCCGGCAACACCGTCGCGGCCGTCGTTGCGGACGGGCATCTCGCCGGGCTGATCGCGTTGCGCGACGAACCGCGTGAGGACGCGGCCGCCGCCATCGCGGAGCTGAAGGCGATGGGCGTGCGCGCGCTGATGCTGACCGGCGACAACGCCCGCACCGCAGCGGCCATCGCCGGCTCGCTCGGACTGGATCACAAGGCCGAGCTGATGCCGGACGACAAGGTCGCGGCCATCCGCGAGGCCGCCCAAAGCGCGCCGGTGATGATGGTCGGCGACGGCATCAACGATGCGCCCGCGCTCGCCGCCGCCAGCATCGGCGTGGCGATGGGGTCCGGCACCGATGTGGCGCTGGAGACGGCCGATGGCGCGATCCTGAAGAGCCGGGTCCGCGACGTGCCGGCGATGATCCGTCTGGCGCGTGCGACGATGGCCAATATCCGCACGAACATCGCGGTCGCGCTCGGCCTCAAGGCCGTGTTCCTGGTGACGAGCGTGCTCGGCTATACCGGCCTGTGGGTCGCGATCCTCGCCGATACCGGCGCGACCGTGATCGTCACCGCGAACGCGCTGCGCCTGCTGCGCTTCGATGCCGGCAAGAGGCGGTGAACGCCGCGGCCCTCAGAGCCTGAAGGCGTTCGACAGCGAGAACAGCAGCCGCGCGCCCCTGCGCGGCTCGAAGGGCGAATTGAC
This sequence comes from Allobosea sp. TND4EK4, assembly GCF_900156025.1. GTDB lineage: Bacteria > Pseudomonadota > Alphaproteobacteria > Rhizobiales > Beijerinckiaceae > Allobosea. The sequence goes on along the minus strand of NZ_FTMO01000028.1, from coordinate 14,152 downwards.
GACGACCGGCTTGGCGACGCCGACCGTCAGGTTCAGGTCGTCCGTCAGGAACACGCGCGCGCCGGCCCCGACCGACATGAAGCTCTGGTCGAGGCCCCCGCCGGAGAGCCGGTAGCGGGCCGCGCCGCCTTCCACGAAGCTGAAGAGCTGGTAACCCTTGGCGAAGAGGCCTGTCAGGGACTGGTCGAAGCGCAATTCGGCCGACCCCGCAATGGCATCGTCGCCCGAAATCCAGCCGGCATCGAAGCCGCGTCCGAAGGACAGGCCGCCCAGCGCATATTGCTGGGAGGTCAGCAGCGGCCCGGAGGCGAGCTGTCCGCCTGCGGCCAGCCTGACCGACCAGCGGTCCGTCAGGTTCTCGTAATGGGTGAGTGCGCCATTGATCAGGGTGAAGTGCGGCGAGGCCCCGATGCGCGAGAGCCAGTCCGCGCTGTCCGGCTGGTCGTCGATCAGGCCGAGGCCCTTGCGGACAGTGACGGAGGCATAGGTCCAGCTCGAGTCCCGCAGATGCAGCTTGTAGTCGGCGGTCAGGCTGGCGATGCCGATGCGATCGGCCGAGAGCGGGCCGATGAAGGCCTGTTCGGAGGCGCGGGTCACGCCGATCGCGCCCGTCAGCCACAGCGACTGCATCTGGCTCAGGATCGGCGCGAAGGAGAGCCGTGCCTCGACCGTGTCGCTCTTGGAGCGGTCTCGGATGTAGCGCCGCAGATCGCCCGGCCAGATGTCGCTGTGCGAGGCGGCGATGCCGATCTTCCAGCTCTCCGAACCGAGCGGGAGCTCATAGGCCAGCCGGCCATAGCGCAGCTCGCGCGGATGGCCGGGAACGAAAGAGCCGCTGACGCTCAGGCTGTCGCCCGGCACCACCAGGGAGTTGAGCGCCAGATTGGCCGAGCCCTGCCAGGGGCCGGAGGAGACCGACCCCATATTGTCGAGGCCGGCGGCCCCGTAGAGCCGCCAGGTCTCGGCCTTGATCGTCAGGCGGAAGCGGCCGGAGCCGGGAACGATCTCGTCGAGAGTCGTGTCGACCACCTTGACGCCCGGGCGTTCGTTGATGAGCAGCAATTGCCGCTCCATCGTCGCCAGTCGCGCCGGTCGCTCCTGCCTGATCGGCTCGAGCAGGTTGTCGAGCCCGAAAACCGCCGAACCGCCGGAGATGCGGGCATCCGCGATCACCCCCTCGACAACCGTCACGCGCAGCACGCCGCCGCGCATGTCCTGCGGCGGGATCAGCGCACGGCTGAGATGGTAGCCGGCCCGGCGGTACAGATCGGTGATGCCGGCGGCGATGGCCGAGAGATCGGCCGTCGTGATGTCCCGGCCGAGATGCGGCGCGTAAATTTCTGCCAAAGCCAGGGCCGGGAGGGCGGATGCGCCTTCGAGCGCCACCTCTTTCAGGCGGAACAGCGGCTTCTGCTCTCCGGCAGCGGCGCTTGGGGCGATGGCCGGAAGGGCGACCGGCGCGCGACGCTCCTCGCTCTCGCGGCGCTCGCTCTGGCTTTCGACCCCGGGCTGGGGAGGCCGCGCGGATGGAAGGAAGGGCTGCGCCGAGGCGCCGATCGGGAGCCAGGGAAGCATGGCCGCACCCAGCGCGGCCGCCGCCAGGCCCCTCTGCACGTCCTTGCGCATCATCGAAAACTGCCGCTCCGGCCCCGGTTAACCAACCGTGAAGAACAATGGTTAACCAAGTCTGACCGGCGGACCGGACGGCATGTCGACCTTCCGAGAACGACGTGACGACGGTCCCCCTGCCCGAGGGCGCCCGGGCATGAACAGACTGGGCGGCGGCCACCGCAAGGTCGAAGCCCGCACTGGCCTGCCCCTTGAAAAGGGGTCCTCCGTGAACGGCGGGATCTTCTGCAGCCTCGCCGAAGCCAAGACCGTCATCGAGAGTTGGCGCCAGCACCACAATACCAGGCGCCCGCACTCCTCGCTTGGCGACAAGCCGGCCATGCGCACGCCACGCATTGACAGCGGGAACGTCAGGCATACTAAATATAGTGGTCACGGTCTCTCGAATCAGATGATCGAGAGCTAAGAGGGAATTCGGTGCGCCCATCAGGCAATGCCGGAGCTGCCCCCGCAACTGTTGGCGGTGAGCCTACGTCCATATTGCGCCACTGAAGCCATTTCGGCTTCGGGAAGGCAAGGATGCAGGCGACGACCCGCGAGCCAGGAGACCTGCCGCGACAGCATGAATCGTCCTCGGGCGGGGTGTCCCGGTGGTCGCTTGTCGTCTTGCCGGCCCCTTCTGCCGGACTGGGCACGCGTCCGCTCGGCCTTTTGCCCCCAACAGAAGGGGTCTCAAGCCGATGTCCTTAATCGCCGAAGCCGCGTTGCGGATCGAACCAGATCAACCACCGACCGCGCCGCGAGCAGCGCGGCCGGCTTCCGAACCAGCCTATCAGGTGATCCGTCGCAACGGCACCGTCACGCCGTTCGACGCCTCGAAGATCGCCGTCGCGCTCACCAAGGCATTCCTCGCCGTTGAGGGAAACAGCGCCGCCGCCTCGCGCCGCGTCCACGATATCGTGGCGGAGCTTGCCGAACAGATCGTCGCCGGCCTGACCAGGCGAGCCGATGCCGGGCGGACTTTCCACATCGAAGACATTCAGGATCGGGTCGAGCTCGCGCTGATGCGCGGCGAGCATCACAAGGTTGCCCGCGCCTATGTGCTTTATCGCGACGAACGGGCACGCGAGCGTCTGGCCGAGAAGCAGGCTGTGGCGGAGGACACAACGGCTGCCCTGCATGTGAAGACCGAGGACGGCGGCCTCATCGCGCTGGATGAAGCGCGTCTGGCCGCGATCGTCGAGGAAGCCTGCGCTGGCCTCGATGCGGTTTCGTCGGTGCCGATTCTCGCCGAGGCGCGCCGCAACCTCTACGACGGCATCACGCTGGACGAGCTGTCGCTGGCGCCGATTCTCGCCGCCCGCACGCTGGTCGAGCAGGAGCCGAATTACGCCTTCGCCTCAGCGCGCCTGCTGCTCGACCGGTTGCGGCGCGAGGCGTTGACCTTCGTCGCCGGCCGGGCGGAACAGGCGACGCAGGCGGAGATGGCGACGCGCTATGCGAGCTATTTCCCGGATTTCGTCAAGACGGGCATCGAGGCCGAGCTGATCGACCCGGAACTCGGTCGCTTCGATCTCGTTCGTCTCGGCGCGGCGCTGAAGCCCGAGCGGGACCTGAACTTCCAGTATCTCGGCCTCCAGACGCTCTACGACCGCTATTTCCTCCACACCAAGGGCAGGCGCTTCGAGCTGCCGCAGGCCTTCTTCATGCGCGTGGCGATGGGGCTTGCGCTGCGCGAGATCGACCGCGAGGGCAAGGCGATCGAGTTCTATGACCTCCTGTCCTCCTTCGATTTCATGGCGTCGACGCCGACGCTGTTCAATTCCGGCACGACGCGGCCGCAGCTTTCCTCCTGCTTCCTGACCACCATCGGCGATGATCTCGACGCGATCTTCAAGGGGGTGAAGGACAATGCGCTGCTGGCCAAATATTCGGGTGGGCTCGGCAACGACTGGACACCGGTGCGCGGCCTCGGCGCCCACATCAAGGGCACCAACGGCGAGAGCCAGGGCGTGGTGCCGTTCCTGAAAGTCGCCAACGACACCGCCATTGCCGTCAACCAGGGCGGCAAGCGCAAGGGCGCGGTCTGCGCCTATCTGGAGACCTGGCATGTCGATATCGAGGAGTTCCTCGACCTCCGGAAGAACACCGGCGACGACCGTCGCCGCACGCATGACATGAACACGGCCAATTGGGTGCCTGACCTGTTCATGGAACGCGTCGAGGCCGACGCGGAGTGGACGCTGTTCTCGCCGGACGAGACACCGGACCTCCACGACCTCTACGGCAAGGCGTTCCGCAAGGCCTATGAGGCCCGCGAGGCGCAGGCCGCGGCCGGCGAGCTCAAGGTGTTCCGCAAGGTCCGTGCGCTCGACCTGTGGCGGCGCATGCTGACCATGCTGTTCGAGACGGGGCATCCATGGGTGACCTTCAAGGATCCGTGCAATATCCGCTCGCCGCAGGGCCATGTCGGCGTCGTGCATTCCTCGAACCTGTGCACGGAAATCACGCTCAACACGTCGAAGGACGAGGTGGCCGTATGCAACCTCGGCTCGGTGAACCTCCTCAACCACATCACCGAACAGGGCCTCGACCTCGAGCGGCTCGGAAGAACCGTTGGCACTGCCATGCGCATGCTCGACAATGTCATCGACATCAACTTCTACACGATCCCCGAGGCGCGCGCGTCGAACCTCCGCCACCGTCCGATCGGCCTCGGGCTGATGGGTTTCCAGGATGCGCTGCAGAAGCTGCGTATTCCCTATGCATCGGAGGCGGCAATCGAGTTCGCCGATCGCTCGATGGAGGCGATCAGCTACCATGCGATCTCGGCATCGGTCGATCTCGCCGCAGAGCGGGGCCGCTACGCCAGCTTCGAGGGCTCGCTGTGGTCGAAGGGCATCCTGCCCGTCGACTCGATAGAGCTGCTGGAGGATGCGCGACCGGGTGTGCAAATGGATGCCACCACGACGCTCGACTGGGAGATGCTGCGCAAGCGGGTCAGGAAGACCGGCATGCGCAACTCCAACACGATGGCGATCGCGCCGACGGCGACGATCTCCAACATCTGCGGCGTGTCGCAGTCGATCGAGCCCGGTTACCAGAACCTGTTCGTCAAATCGAACATGTCGGGCGACTTCACGGTGGTGAACGCCCAGCTCGTGCACGACCTGAAGCAGCGCGGTCTGTGGGACGAGGTGATGGTGTCGGACCTCAAATATTTCGACGGCTTGCTCGGCCGGATCGACCGCGTTCCCGATGACCTCAAGGCGCTCTACGCGACTGCTTTCGAGATCGACCCGGCATGGCTGGTTGAGGCGGCGTCGCGTCGCCAGAAATGGATCGACCAGGCGCAGTCGCTCAACCTCTACATCGCCGATCCGAGCGGCAAGAAACTCGACGAGCTCTACCGCCTGGCGTGGCGCAAGGGCCTGAAGACCACCTATTACCTGCGATCGCGTTCGGCGACCCATGTCGAGAAATCGACGCTGAAGGGCACCGACGGCAAGCTTAACGCTGTCTCCGCAACGGTCGTTGCGGTGCCTGCCGCAACACCGGTCGCGATCGGCACGAAGCAGGCCTGGGGCAAGGCCTGCGCCATCGACGATCCCGAATGTGAAGCCTGCCAGTGAGCAGCCCGGAAGAAAGAAAGGAGAACAACATGCTCGACTGGTCTGAGCCGGAAACCAATCTGTTGGTCGCGGTCCCTTCCGAGCCCGCCGAGGTTCCTGCCGCCGATGCCACAGGCCTTGGCGAGATCGAGCGCGGCGCGGCACGCGTGTCGGTTGGCGACAAGCGTATGATCAATTGCCGCGCCGACGTGAACCAGCTCCTGCCGCTCAAATATCGTTGGGCGTGGGAGAAGTACCTTTGCGGCTGCAACAATCACTGGATGCCGACCGAAGTCTCCATGCAGGCCGATATCGCACTCTGGAAGTCGAAAGACGGTCTGACGGACGATGAGCGGCGGATGATCAAGCGCAATCTCGGCTTCTTCGCCACTTCCGAGAGTCTCGTTGCCAACAACATCGTGCTGGCGATCTACCGCCACCTCACCAATCCGGAATGCCGGCAGTATCTCTTGCGGCAGGCGTTCGAGGAGGCGGTGCACACCCATACCTTCCAGTACATCGTGGAAAGCCTCGGCCTCGATGAAGGCGAGTTGTTCAATATGTATCGCGAGGTGCCGTCGATTACCGACAAGGCAGCCTGGGCGCTCGAACACACGCAAAGTCTCGACGATCCGTCGTTCGCCACAGGCGCGCCGGGGGCCGATCAGGCCTTCTTGCGTGATCTCGTCGCCTTCTACGTCGTGTTCGAGGGGATGTGGTTCTACACGGGCTTCGCGCAGATCCTCTCGCTCGGGCGGCGCAACAAGATGGTCGGCATTGCCGAGCAGTACCAGTACATCCTTCGCGACGAGTCCATCCATCTGAACTTCGGCATCGATGTGATCAACCAGATCAAGATCGAGAATCCGCATCTCTGGACCATGGCTTTCCAGGATGAGGTGCGGGGTATGCTGAAAGACGCCGCCGAACTGGAGGCCGCCTATGGCCGCGATACCATGCCGCGCGGCTTCCTCGGCCTCAACGCGTCGCTGTGCGAGCAGTACATGCACTTCATCGCCAATCGCCGCTGCGCCCAGCTCGGCCTCAATCCGGTTTTCGCCGAGGCCGGGAACCCGTTCCCCTGGATGAGCGAAACGATGGACCTCAAGAAGGAGAAGAACTTCTTCGAAACCCGGGTCATCGAGTACCAGAATGGCGGTGCGCTCAGCTGGGATTGAGCGGTCGTATAAACGTGATGGCCGATCTGGACTTCGATCTGATCGATCAGCGCATCGGCCTCGTCCCTGCGCTGTGCGAGCAAAAGCTGCCACGCCTTGGCGAGGCCGATGCGGGTCTCGGCCAGAGTCGAGCGCAATCGGCCGGGCGCTGCCGCGCGGCGCCGCAGCGGGACGCGAAAAGGCCCGGGGGTGATCTTTGCCTCGACCCCGATCGACCCGGCTTCCGATGGCGCGAAAGCCGCCAGAGCAGTACCGACGGTCAGCATCGTCCCACCGTCAGCCGGCAACATGCCTGCGTTCATCGGCAGCTAAGCTCTGTGTTCCGTGCGTCCGCATTCCCTGGGTCCCAAAGCAGTCACCGCCGGCCATGGCGGCCGAGCGCCTCCGGCGCGGCGGATCGGACCTTCAAGCCAGAGCAAGATCGTCTCCGTTGAGGGCCGCTCCGCATCACCGGCTACGGTTTGCGATCGTCATCGCAAGGGGCGGATCCGAGAGCCGCGCGCGGTACGACGACAATCGCCGCCAGCCGCTGCAGCCGGTGGCCAAACTTGGCCGACGGCGATATGGGAGAGAAGGCATTCGATGGCCAACATCCGGCGAATTGCGGTCAAATCGTCGTGGAGCCGCCGTCGACCTCCGATGGATTGCGCATGTTTGAATTTGGCCCCGACGAGAGAGTGTATTCTGTCCTGAAGATCGGAAAGATCGTCGACTGTCTCAGCGCGGAAGGCATTCCGCTGCGAGCGGCGCTGGAGGGCATTCGCCTGTCTGAGGCGGAACTGACGTCCCCACTGACAAAGGTATCCGTCAATCAGATCGTACAGTCATACAGAAACGCGCTGAAGCTCAGCCAAAACCCGGGTTTCGGGTTCCATGTCGGCGCCCAGTTTCACGTCTCGACCTACGGCATGTACGGCCTTGCGCTTCTGGCCGGGGTCGACTTCCGGCAAACCGTTTCCTTCGCCTTGAAGTACTATCAACTCACCGCCCCGCTCGTGAGCGTGACCTTCGAAGAACGGAATGCGAGGGCGGCCTGGTCGATATCGGTCCTCCCGTTCCGATCTCTCAACTCGCCGTTGCAGGACTTCATCGTCGAGCTGCAGTTCGGTGCGCTTCTTTGCGTGCACCGCGACCTGATGGGTCCGGATTTCCGTCTCGCGCAGGTCCATCTGACGGGTCGCAGACCCGCCGCTGAGGCGCGCCATAGCAGACAGTTCGGCTGCGAGGTTCTGTACGAGCAGACGCAGAACAGGTTCATCTATCCTGCGGAATGGCTCGACAAGAAGCCGGCGCTGGGCAATCCCGTCACCCATGCTCAGGTCGCCCAGATCTGCGACACCTTGCTGACCGAGGTGAAACAGAGCGCGGGTGTCGCTGGCAGGGTCCGCCAAGTGCTGCTCGCTCAGCTCGCGTCGCCGCCCGGTGCCAATGCCCTGGCTGCGCAACTCGGTCTCAGCCCCCGCACCCTGCGCCGACGGCTTCAGGACGAGAATACCACCTACCGCGAGCTGATCGACGCTCTGCGCGCAGAGACCGCCATCCGCTATATGCGCGAGACCCGCCTCACCGTCGAGAACATCTCATTTCTGGTCGGCTTCAGTGACCCGGCCGCGTTTCGCTACGCATTCAAGCGATGGACGCAGACGGCCCCCAACGCGTTCAGGCGATCCGGCTCCCCCATGAGCGGCAACCAGCCCTGTGATGGGGACAGCGTCGTTGCGGCTGGACAGGATCAGGCCGGGGATCAGGCCGAGCGCCAGGCGGGCTGATCGTCGAGAGACCGCTGACCGACCCGGCCGAGCGGATGGCCGCCCCCCGCTGACGGGTCAACACCGCTTCAACGACCCGCCGGAGCAGGCGTAGGCAACCGGTGCAACCGGTCGTTCACCTCGACCGGCTGGGGGCACCCAGTTCATCGTCGACCTGATCTTCAAAGGCGCGCTTCTTTCCGGCGACGAAGCGCCTGTAGCCCTCTGCGTCGGCCCAGGCTCTGACGCCCTCCGTCTCCGCACGCTTTCGCTTGCCTTCGAAGTCGTAATATTCGTTGTGCTGTGCCAGCCAGATGTCCGGTTTGATCATCTCCAGCCTGTAGTGCGTCTTGCGGTAGTCCTCCGCAATCCCGGGGTAGGACGGGTCCTTCGCGATGCGGTAGCCCGGGTTGAATCCCGCCCCGTCGGGAAACGCCACCACATAGGCCTTGCCGTCGACGGCCAAGTTGGCGATCCATGTGGTTGCGCCGCGGGTGTGCCCGGGCGTGTGATACGCCGTGAGAAGCACCTCACCCAGCTGGACGGTGTCTCCGTCGCGCAGGACGCGATCCACCTTCACCCCCTCGTAGGCCAGATCATCGCGATATTTGAAGTCATCGCGGTCGCCGCTCTCCATCGCCGCGACATCGTCCTGCATGATCGCCACCTGCGCGCCCGTGAGCTTCTTCATGAAGGCGAAGGCCCCCGCATGATCGATATGGGCGTGGGCGTTGATCATGACCTTGATGTCTTTCGGGCTGAATCCGAGCTTGCGGATCGAGTCCAGGATCATCGGTCCCGATGACGGCATGCCCGTGTTCATCAGGATGTGCCCCTCCGATGTGGCGAACAGGAACACGCCCAACCCTTTCGTCCCCACGAAGTAGATGGGGCCGATGATCCCCACCGGCTCGGTCGGCTCTTCCCATTTCAGCGCCTTGTTCGCCCAGAAGACAAAGAGCTTGTTGTCGTTCGCCAGCTGCTCCTTGGACGGCAAGGTCTGCGGCAGCGTCTGCGCGGTCGCTGGAAAGGCGAGGGCTGAAAGCAGTGTCGAAGCTGCGACAAGGCGGGCCGAGATCGACATTTCGTTCACTCCGACCTCGATTGGGTGGATCGTCTCGTGGTGACAGAAGCGGTGACCGGTCGCACACAACCCATGCGAGGCCGAGCGTGTCGCCGGCGGCCTTGATGTCTGCCGCGCCTCAGGGCTGTGCGGCTTTCATCCGCGGACGACGAGCGCGCCGACAATGCCGGCAGGACGAGAGGCGCTGCATCCTCGTATGGCATCGACGTAACCCCAACGATCACCACGCGGTTGTGAGGCGGACCTGGAAGACGTCAGCGCTCTTGCGTCGCTCCGCGACCTCGGCCGCGAGCGGATGCCAGATATGCTGATAGCTCGGGATCAGGCGCACGGCCGGTGTGACGGCGAAATTGTAAAACACTTCCATCCCGCTCTCGTCGCGAGCCGCGGCTTCTCCACGCGAGATCGCCGCGATGCTGGTCTTCAGCTTGTCGCTGATCTTGTTGTAGTAGTAGCCAACGCCGAAGCTGTCGTGCTCGCGGTGAGCGAGCAAGCCGTGGGCGAACAGCGCAATGCTGACATCGCTGGTGATCGGATTGGTGTCTTCGGGGGCATAGCCGGCCCGCGCGAACATGCCGACGCCGCGGATCGGTTCACCGGTCTTCCGCTTGCGCGCCACGGTCTCCGCATCGTCCTTGACGACCAGATATTGCGAGACGTTAGCCAGCACGAACCAGCTGCGGTCCTTGAAATTCGTCGGCAGGCCATCAGTCGCGGCCAGGCCAAGCAGGCTGCTGATCGCCTGCGTCGCCGCAGCCGGCGAGGCCAAGCGCCCGAATGGCGACTCGAGATTGACCTTGGGCTTGTTGGACCAGTTGTACGCCGGCGAAAACTGACCGGGTAGACCACCGAGATCGTAGGACATGATGGAGGTCAGATAGATGTTGACCTTCTCGAAGGAGTTGGATTCGGCGAAGCGATCAGCCTTGGTGTAGGGGTCGAGCACGCCGCCTGCGATGACGAATTTCGGGCTGAAGGCCCAGACGCCGAGCGCGCCCAGCGCGGTCGGATTGTAGAAATTCGTGGTGATCGGGTTCTTGTTCAAATTGAAATTGGCGAAGTGATACTTGAAGGCGTTGCCGAATGCGGTCTGGTCGGGAATGAAGACGTCGCTGATCTTTCCGACCACGACGCTGGCCTGTTTGGTGAGTGCCTGCACCAGGAAATACTCAGAGGGCAGGAAGCTGTTGCGCAGCGTCGGGTCGGGCAGGACGAGGCCAGTATAGTGCGGTACCCCGGTGCCGGCTGTGAATGTATTCGTCGGACTGTCGCCAAGGCGCGCCTGCGCGGTGAAGTGAAGAAGGCCGCCGGGCCACCAGCCGGCGCGGCCGGTATCGATATTGACCGAGAGCTGCGTGTTATGGACGAAGGCCTGGCCGGTCCTGATACCGCCGGAAGCGACGTTCTGATAGTAGCTTGTGGAGTACAGATCGAAAAAGAAGCCGTTGCGCGCCAGTTCGGTGCGGGTGCCGTTCCAATCTCCGAGGAGCTGGGTGCGCTGGGTGATGTCGCCCGTCACGGTGCCCGGCAGGCCGTACACGGGTCCGTTGTTGAAATAGACGAAAAGGCCTGGCGCCAGATTGGCCAGCGAGGTCTTGTCGGTCGGCACCGGCCCCCACGGCGCGACAGGCGTGGCCGCGCTTGGAATCGATGCCGCGGCAGCGCTGCTTTTGGTCTTGGCTCGGCTGCTCCGCTTGGCCGGCGGCTGGACCACCGGCGCGGGAGCGGGCTCGGCGCCAACATTGCCCAGCTGTACCAGACCTTCATTGGCGGATGCTGCATCGGCGGCCAGAAGGACCGCCGCAACGCTGGCATAGCGAAGCAATTTCAAGGTCATGACGCGCGTCTGCCATGGACGTGAAGGATGATGAGAGTCGACGGACGGCACGCATGAGGAGCCGGTTTGCGGGTCCGTGTTCCCGCTGGCCTTGTCTCGCCGCATCACGCCGTCTCCTGGCGCCATTCCGGCTTGCTCGCGCCGCGCACCGTGACGATCGGGTCGGTCCAATAGCCGGGCGTTTCGGAGAAGGTGACCGCCGGCGCCAGCCGGTACAGCTCGCCATAAGGCGTCTGGCCCGTCACCGTCTCGGGCGGCAACAACTGGTTCTGCTCGCCGGTCGCTGCGCGCTCGTCGCGGCTCACGAGGCCCAGAGTGGGGTACCACATGGCGTTGCGGGTCAGGCAGATCTTGACGTGGTAGGAACCGCCTTCGCGGGCCCGTCGGATCAGGGCCGCCGTGATTCCCGCAGCGCCCATATAGCCGGCGATGTAGTCGTTCATCACAATGGTCGGCGGCAGCCGCGGGCGGTCCGGCGTGCCCTCGTTGAAGGTGAAGCCGCTGACGCACAGCGCCTCCATGTCGAAGCCGCCGCGATTGGCCCATGGCCCGTCATAACCGTAGCAGCGGACCGAGCAGTAGATGATGCCGGGACGCCGCGCCGCCAGTTCCTGCGGCGAGAAGCCGAGGTTGCTCAGGCAGCGGCCGCGATAACTGTCGACGAAGACGTCGGCTTCAGCCGCAAGCGCATGACCGCGCTTGTTGCCGTCGGGCGACTTCAGATCGAGCCAGGTGGAGCGATGACCGGCGACGGGGTCGATCGCCAGCAACTCGTGCTCGAACTCCTGCGGACGAGCGATCTGCAGGACATCGGCGCCCTGCTCGGCCAACGTCCTTGACGCCACATTGCCGGCGATCACATGGGTGGCGGACAACACGCGCAGCCCCGTGAAGGGCCGGGCCGCCGGCTGAAAGGGCTCAGGCGCGCTGTCTGCGATCTTCTCGATCTCGATCAGCGGTTTTGTGGCCAGGAGTTCGCCCTGCGGATGCCGCCGCCACTCCTGCTCGGAGCGGCACATGGCGAAGATCATGTTGCGTTCGGCTGCGGCGTCGTCGAGATCCTGGGCGTCCCATTTCAGGATCGCATTGGCGACGCTGGCGCGCTCGTGCGAGCAGCGCAGCAAGGACAGCCACTCGTTCGTCATGTGCGGATAGACGCCGGTGGGCAGCACCCAGCGGCCGTCCTTCGTGAAGTACAGATCGAAGGCCAGCGGATTGCCGGCGGCGTAGGGCACTTGATAGGGATAGCCGTTCACAGTCGGCTTGAACCGATACAGCGGATTGACGCCGTGGATCGCCTTCCGCAGGTCGATCGAAAGATCTTGCCCGCGTCCGGTCCGGAGCGCCCAGACCGCGGCGGCGCCAGCGGCGGCGCCCATCATCGGGATCGCGATGGAGGCTCCGATACGATGCGGGCTGTCAAAGATCGGGTCGGCGCCGGCAAAACGGATCGTGCCGCCGGTTGCGTCGGGAGCGAGGCCGATTCCGGCCATGAAGTCGCCGAAGGCCGCATCAATATCGAACGGCTTGGCACTTGCTGCTGAAGGATGAGCTGATGTGTCCACGGTCACATCCTGTCCGAATAACAATGGTTCGACGGAGGATCAGGTCTTTGGAAACAGAAACTGCACCTGCATTTGCAGGGTCCATTTCGCTGCACCGGCCGGTCTCGCTACGTTGTGAAAGACCTGGACGCGGGCGTTGATCGGCTGATCGTTGAACTTGAAGACCCGGCCGATGCCGCCGCCGATCGGAATCGTCCAGCGGTCGCTGCTCCGTGACAACCAGTCCGCGGTCATCACGGGGGCGGATGACAAGTACCAGCCACCCGCCATGTTGTAGTTGATGAAGGGATTGAGGGTGAGCTTATTGACGCGTGGCCCCTCGCTGCCTGCCCACATGTTGTTGGCGAGAACGCCGATCACCCACGGTCCGTGAATGGTCAGAGCAGCCAGGGCCGGGCCTGCGCCCCATTTGTTGACGCCCAGCATGTGGTCCGTCGCGGTCGGGAGCTGAAACTGCGGTCCGAGGCCGATCAGAAAGGAGCCGGTATGCGACGGCACCAGGTAGAATTGCGGTTGCAGCGTTCCGAGCCCGAATTCCGCACTCTGGCTCGGCGATATGCGTGGCTGGCTGATCACCGGCGTGATCCAGCGGGTGACCAAATTCCAGTCTGAGTTGAGATGAAACGGAATGACGGGCTGGATCAGCAATACGTTCTGCGTGTGGCGATGCGGTCCCGCCAAGAAGTTCGTATTGTTCTGAAACGGAATGCTGATCATGTTGGAGATCGGATTCTGGGCCGCCGCGGGGTCGACCCCGTTGTGTGGCTTCGACAATGTGGCCGCGTCCGGCGGCGCCGAGAGCTTCGGGCCTGGGATCAGCTTCTTCGGCGCAGGCTTGGTGGGCACGGCTGCGCCGATGTTGTCGGCCGGCTTTGTCTGCGCGATGGCCACTGTCGCAGATCCGAGCATCGCCAGCACCGCCAATCCGGATCCGCTGATCAGACTTCCCCCCACGCTCGACACCGCTGGTCGCTCCTCTCTGCGCAGCGGAAAGCCCGCTGGTCGGCGCCGACGCCGGTTTGGACGTCCGCAACCTCTGCGAAAGGCCATTCAGGGATAAGGCGAGAGTCGGCCAAACAAAGGTGACGAGCGGCCAAATCGCGTAGCGTTGCTCGTCAATGCGCGATCAGGCTGCATTAGGCCTGCAACGGCCTCTTGGTTTCCAAGACTGCTGAGGCCTGCGTTGTCAGATAATCCGGATGCATCACTATGAAACGGGCCGGATCGGGAGAATGCCAAAGCGTTCGGACCCCTACGCCCACAGCATTCGCATCAGTGGCCCAGCCTAAAGAACACCGGTCACTCATCGGGCCAGATGCGCCAATACCTGCCATTCGATGCCTGCCCCCAAGCAGACATGGACGGGCAAGCTTGGCCTGTGGCCGCTGTCGGTCCTAAGCCGCAGCCCACGCCTCTTCGCATCAGAGCGGACGATCTGCCCATGAAGGTCTTGTTTATGCGAACTGGGGGCTCACCAGCTGTAGCGAAGTGCGCCCTTGCCGCCGAAGCTGCGGGAATTTCTGGCGAATTCACCCTCGAACAGCGCCGCGAGCGCGAGGC
>NZ_FTMO01000009.1 GCF_900156025.1 Allobosea sp. TND4EK4 | reverse complement strand
CGCCGCACAAATCCATCTGGAAACCAGGGCCGCATAGGCCCTAAATCAACCCTAGGACTCTCCCCATAACCGGAGGAAAGTCGGGGCTCAGGTCACAGCGTCACGCGCACGGAAGGGCGCCGTGCCTGCCTCGGCATGCAATGTGCGCCTGCGCCTTACTTCGACACCCTTACGATGAACACCGATCTCAACAGCACCAATCTCGGCCTGTTCGGGGATATGTCCATCCCGTTCGCAGAGCGATGGGAGTTTTCGATCGGCGGCCGGCTGAACCACGACAACATCGAACTCAAGCGCGGGAATTCGCTCGGCGTTGCCGGCCTGACAGGCTCGGACTCGACCTCGCAGACTTATCCGACGGGGCGAATGGCGCTGTCCTACAAGTGGTCGGATCAGATCCGGACCTATGTCTCGCTGGCGCGCGGACACGCAACGCGTGTGTATCCCTTGTTCGGTTACCCGGCGAACGGCGTCGTGCCCGATCCATACCCGGCGGCGACCGGCTGGACGTACGAGGCCGGCATAAAGGCGAGCCTCTTCGACAACCGCCTCGATGTCGATGCCAGCGTCTTCCATATCGACATAAAGAATGGCGTCATGACGTACCTCGATCCCGCGCTGGGGACGTTCGGCACGACCTATCAGGATTACAAGACCAGTGGCTTCGAGCTTCAGGGCCGCATGCGCGTCACGGACGGGCTCACCCTGACCGGAGGTCTCGGCTACACTTACAGCGAGCTGGGATCCAATGGGGCCAACATCAACACGGTCGCGGGGAACGGCGTCCCCAACACGCCGAGATGGACCGTCACGACAGGGCTGCAATACGAGACCGCAGCCCGCGTCGTAAACCTGCCGGGCTCGTTGTCCTTCGGGGTAAAGTATCAATTCACCGGGAGCCGTCCCGCGGATGTCGACAATTCGTTCGATCTGAAGCCCTACCGCATTGTGGACGCCCGGATCGGGTGGAAGAACGATGCAAACGACCTGGAGATCTATGCTTTCGGGCGCAATCTCCTCAACCAGCGCGCCGAGACGGCCGGTGCGCTTTTTCTAGGCGTGCAAACCGTTGCGGCCGGACCAGGCCGCATCGCCGGGGTGGGGCTCACCAAGAGCTTTTGACGTTGGACGCGTCGCGTGGCGGGACGGCTGCTTTGCCAAGCCTCCCGCCCACGCGGCGGCCTCGGATGAAAGCCGGCGGCCCTATCGCTCGGCATGATCGTGAGATGCGGAGCGAAGTCGCTCAAGCAGATAGCGGCTCGGTGGCTTGCCGACCATTTTGCGAAACATGGTCACGAAACTGCTCGCGCTTTCATAGCCGAGGTCCATCGCCACGGCTTGGACGGTCTTTCCGGTGCTCAAATGCCGCAAAGCGAGAACGATATGCAGCTGCCGGCGCCATTGGCCGAAGCTCATGCCGACTTCCTCGGTGAGCATGCGGCTGAGGCTGCGCTCGCTGAGCGCAATGCGGGACGCCCACTCCGCGACGGTCGCATGATCCGCGGGCGCTGCAATCAACAGATCCGTGAGCTTCTTCAGACGCGGATCGCCGGGGACCGGGAGGCGGAGATCTTCCACGGGAGCCGCGGCCAGCTCATCGAAGATGACGGCAACGATACGGCCGTCCGGCCCGTCGACGTCATAGTATTCCGGAAATTCGTTGGCCCGCATCAACAGGTGGCGGAAAAAACTCGACACTGTAATCGTGCAGCAGTCCTTCGGCAGCTGGGGAGTTTGTGGAGGTTCGATGAAGAGGGAGATGCACTCCACCTCGCCCGATCCGAAAACGATATGAGGCAGCCCGGCGGGGATCCACACCGCGCATCGCGGCGGCACGATCCAGACAGCGTCTTCGACCTCGCAGTTGATGACGCCACGGACGGTGAAAAGCAGTTGCGCCTTGCGATGCCGGTGTCGCGGCGATTGCTCCAGGGCCTCGAGACTGGCGACTGTGTTCGCCGCCACGAGCGCGCGAGGAAGCTCGTCCACATAGGCAAGCCAATCGTTGCGGACATCCAGATACATGACGGCCTAGGCGCGTCCCAGCTCGGCCGTTTTAAAACATA
Organism: Allobosea sp. TND4EK4; assembly: GCF_900156025.1. Taxonomy (GTDB): domain Bacteria; phylum Pseudomonadota; class Alphaproteobacteria; order Rhizobiales; family Beijerinckiaceae; genus Allobosea. Next base: position 123,893 of record NZ_FTMO01000009.1, on the reverse strand, counting down.
TGATGACCAGATTGCGCAATGACGCCATATCTTGGCGGGCCTATGACGGTCAAGCAAAAGGGCTTGTAGCGGCCGCCGATCGCATCCCCTCGATAGGCAATGCTCGACGGCCGAGCGCGTACATGCGGACAGGAGAGTGGCAACATGATTGAGAACAAGCCCGTGAGGCTGGCGTTCGCTTGGCTCGTGCCAGCGGTCGGTGCCGCGATCTTCGTCACGATCCAGTGCTTTTCCTACCTGAACGATTACGTCAGGAGCGGCGGAACGATGCAGGCCGTCACGTTCGGTCCCGTCGCGCTGTTGGGCGTATCGATCTTCTACGGCGCCTGGGTCGTCCCCTCGTTGCTGGCGCTTGCCGGAAGGCGCGCGACCGACTGGACCATGCTCGTCTGCGGCGGTCTTCTCGTCTTGATGAGCACGCTCGGCGGCGTCTCGGACGGGTTGCGCGACGGCAGCCATCTCGTTGCCTTGGAACTGCTGGCAGTCACGCTTCCAGGCACGGTCGCGCTGATCATGTCATGGCGGCATCTTCGCTCGAACTGAAACGATCCGCTTCGGCAAGGAGACGACAGATGCCTTTGGACAGCAAGAACTTCCCGCTCGTCTGGATGAGTTATGACCATGGTCCCGATCATGACCACAATGAAGACTTCGAGGCTTTGGAGGCCAATCTGAAGCGCGGCGCGCCCTTCGTGGTCTTGACCGATTCCGCTCCAAGCGAAGATCACGAGCACAGCCAGGAAGAAAAGAAACGCACCTCGCTGTGGATGAAGAAGCACAAAGCCGAACTTCGGACGCTCGTGCTGGCGATGATCGTGATCGAGCCGAGCCCCGCCAAGCGTCTGGCATTCAAGCCTTTCGGTGCGGCCTTTGCCAAATTCTGGGGCTATCCGATGAAACTGGCCTCGTCTCGTGACGAGGCTATGGAGATCGCCGGCAAACTGCTATCGGAGCGCGCGGGGTCTGTAACATCTTGAGCATCAGCTTCGGATTGGCGGCGAGCCGCCCATATCGCTGGACATCCGTGGGCAAATCCGGGCGGATTTCGATCGACCCGGAGCTGATGATCCGGATGCTGCTCGTCGGCTATCCGAAGGGATTTTACGGCAATCGTCGAAGCAGCGGTCGCCGGCTTCGGTGAGTTTCACGGACCGGAACGTGCGCACGAACAAACGCGCGCCGATGCCGTCTTCTAAAGCCGCGACTGAACGGGTTACGGCGGCGCTCTCACATGCAACTGACGCGCGCTTTCCGAAGAGCTTGCGGTCTCCGCCATGTTCACAAAGATGCGCATGGCCTGCTAGCGATCCAGCGGTTGGCCTCTGCTGCCGGTGTACTTGCGATGTTTCCAGCAGCCGATAACCGGTCTCAAGAAGGTTCCGCAAAAGTGGGCCCCCATGCGCTCAGGCCCTGATAGCCGAGCCCTATCTGAATGTCGCGATGAAGCGCCTGGCGAAGGTCTCGATCCTTCGAACGTGTCATGCACAGGCCGAGCGTCACTCGGAGCATCATTCGCTAGCATTCGTCCGCTTTTGGACAGAAGACCGATGTCTGGAATTGGCGCGGAGCGCTTGAGAGAAGCAAGCCGATGAGGCGTCGGGCCATGAAGGCCAGCCGCGACGGTTACGACCCGGGCGGGTTTGCGCGATCCGCGGGTCGACCGAGTTTGGTTGGGTCCGCGCTCGCCGAACCAGCGAGGTCATGCCCACGATGATCAGCCGTCTCAGATAGCGATCTCCCAACCGAGGAGACGAGCGACCTTCCGGCCTACGTAGGGTCGTGGCCGGTGGGTAAGCGAACCGGCAACTTGCGAGCATGCCAGCTCCTGCTCGGCCATTCGAAGCTGGAGAGCACGGCTTAGTACGATTTTGGCAGGCCCAGAACCCGCTCTGCGATGAAGGACAGGATCAGTTGCTCCGTTACGGGCGCGATCCGCGGCAGAATCGATTCCCGGAAGAGTCGCTCGACCTGATATTCGCGGGCATAGCCCATGCCGCCATGGGTCATGACCGACCTAGTCGCGGCATCGAAGGCCGCGCGGGCGCCCAGGAATTTGCCGGCATTGGCCTCCGCCCCGCAGGGCTGGCCGTTGTCGTAGAGCCATGCAGCCCGCATCAGCATCCAATATGCTGATTCCAGATAAGTCCAAGCTTCCGCCAGCGGATGCTGGATGCCTTGGTTTTTGCCGATCGGGCGGCCGAAAACGACGCGGTCCTTGGCGTATTGCGCTGCCCGGTTCAGCGCGTCGCGACCCAGTCCCACCGCCTCGATTCCGACCAGGATACGCTCCGGGTTGAGGCTGTCGAGGAGGTACTCGAAGCCCCTGCCCTCCTCGCCGATCCGGTCTTCGTCCGGGATGAACAGCCCGTCGATGAAGACCGCGTTCGAATCCACCGCATTGCGGCCCATCTTGCGGATGCGGCGCACCTCGCATTTGGTCCGATCGAGATCGGTATAGAACAGCGTCATGCCCTGCGTAGGCTTGCGGCTGTCCTCCTTGGCGGTGGTGCGGGTCAGCAGCAGGATCTTATCGGCGACCTGCCCCGTCGAGGTCCACATCTTGCGGCCATGGACGATGTATCCACCCTGCACCTTGGTCGCGAAGGTCTTGATGCTGGTGGTGTCCAGCCCGGCATCGGGCTCGGTCACGCCGAAACAGGCCTTCTGCTCGCCTTTCACGAGAGGCACGAGCCAGCGCTGCTTCTGCTCTTTCGAGCCATGGACGACGATGGAATGGGGCCCGAACAGGTTGATATGGATGGCGGAGGCCGCCGAGTAGCCACCGCCGCTGGACGTGGCGGCATGCATCATAATCGCGGCTTCGGTGACGCCGAGCCCCGCGCCGCCGACCTCCTCCGGCATGGTGATGCCGAGCCAGCCGTTCTGCGCCATCAACCGGTAATATTCATGCGGGAAGGTGCTCTCCTCCTCGCAGCGGGTCCAGTAATCGTCGTCGAATTCGGCGCAGATCTCGCGCACGCTCTGGTCGATCGCCTTCTGCTCTTCGCTGAGCTGGATATCCATGATGCTCTCCGGAATGGCGTTTGGGCCGTCGATCAGCCGATGAAGATCAGCTTCTTGCCGAGGTTCTCGCCGGCATAGAGCGAGGCGATGGCGCCGGGCGCGTGCTCGATGCCATCTGCCAGATCGGTGTCGAAGCCGAGCGTTCCGGCCTGATGCAGGCGGGCCATCTCGTCGGCGGCCTGGGCATAGCGCGCCATATGGTCGAAGATGACGAAGCCGCTCCAGACCAGCCGGCGCGTCAGGATCTCGCGCTCGTTGCGCGGGCCCGTCGGCAACGGATTCCACGAGCCGATCGAGGCCGTGCCGCACTGGACGATCCGGCCGCCTACCACCATGCGCCGCAGCACGGTGTCGAGGATCGGGCCGCCGGTGCTGTCGAAATAGACGTTTGCACCATCCGGAACCGCTGCGGCCAGCGCCTCGTCGAGGGCACCGGACTTGTAGTTGATCGCCGCCTCATAGCCGTAGCGCCCGGTGCAGAGACCGACCTTGCGGTCGTCCCCCGTCAACCCGACGCAGCGGCAGCCGAGGCTCCTGCCGATCTGCCCGACGAAGCTGCCGACAGACCCTGCGGCGGTGGAGACAACCAGCGTATCGCCCGCCTTCGGCCGGCCGAGTTCGGTCAAGGCGAGATAGGCGGTGATTCCGTTGATGCCGAGCAGGCTCCCGAAAGCGGTCAGCGGCAGGTTCTGCGTCGCGCGCAGGATGACCTGCTGCGGGGTGGCGACGGCATAGTCCTGCCAGCCGAACCAGCCATAGAGGAACTCGCCCTCGGCGAAATCCGGATGGCGGCTTTCGGTGACGACGCCGACCGCCAGCGCCCGCATCGGCCCGCCCAGCGGAACGGGCGCCGAATAATTGGCCTCCGACGAGGCCCAGCCGCGCTGCGCGGGGTCGACCGAGAGATAGATGTTGCGGACGAGGAACTTGCCCTCGGCGGGCCTCGGTACGTCGGAGGAGCCGAGCGTGAAGTCGCTCGCCTGCGGCACGCCGGCCGGGCGCGTCGTCAGCAGGACCTGCCGGTTCCGGCTCGGGGTCGAATAGGCGGGGATCTCGGTCGGCATCGGGCTCTCCCTAGAAGCCGACATTCGCTGCGCCCTTGGTGCCGAGCATGCGGCGGGCATCGTCGGGCGTGGCGATCTGGAGCGACAGCTCCTCGAGGATGCGGCGGATCTTGGCGACCTGGTCGGCATTGGACGGCGCGAGCTCGCCCTTGCCGAGGTAGAGGTTGTCCTCCAGCCCGACGCGGACATTCCCGCCGAGGATCGCGCCCATGGTGACGAAGGGCAGCTGATGGCGCCCGGCCGCCAGGATCGAGAGATAATAGTCGTTGCCGAACAGCCGGTCGGCCGTCGCCTTCATATGCATCAGGTTCTCGGGCTCGGGCCCGATGCCGCCGAGGATGCCGAAGATCGCCTGGACGAAGAAGGGCGGCTTCACCAGCCCGCGCTCGGCGAAATGCGCGAGGTTGTAGAGATGGCCGACGTCGTAGCACTCGAACTCGAAACGCGTGCCGAGCGCGCCCAGCTCGGTCATGCCGCGCTCGATCTGTGTGAAGGTGTTGGACAGGATGAAGTCCTTCGTCATCTCCAGATAGGGCTGCTCCCAGTCGTTCTTGAACGACTGGATGCGCCCGCTCGCGCCCGAGATGTTGAAGTTGAGCGAGCCCATATTCATCGAGGCGATCTCGGGCCTGGCCCATTTCGCCGCCGCCAGCCGCTCGTCCAGCGTCATGCCGAGGCCGCCGCCGGTGGTGATGTTGACGATGCCGTCGCAGCCTTGCCTGATCGCCGGCAGGAACTGCTTGAACACTTCCGGACTTTGGGTCGGCCGGCCGGTCTGCGGATCGCGCGCATGCAGATGCAGGATCGCCGCACCGGCCCTCGCGGCCCCTATGGCGGCGTCGGCGATCTGGTCCGGCGTCACGGGCAGATGCGGCGACATGCTGGGCGTGTGGATCGACCCGGTAATGGCGCAGCTGATGATGACCTTTTCGGCGCGTTTCATGTCCCTGTCCTTGTTGTCGTCGCGGCTTCAGAAGCGGGCCGCGATCTCCTTCCAGGCGTCCTGCAGCTCGGACTGGTGATCGGGCGCCGCAATGGCGACGAGGCGTTCGGCGCGCTCGATCACGGTCGCGCCGCGCAGGTCGGCAGCGCCATATTCGGTGACGACGACATCGACCGCATGGCGTGGGAGCGAGCAGATGCCGCCGAGCCGCGGCACGACGCGCGAGGCGCCGCTGCGCCCGGCCGTTGCCGGCAGTGCGACGATGCTGACGCCGTCCGGGCTGAGGCTCGCGGCATGGGCGAAATCGGCCGCGCCGCCGACACCGCTCATCATCCGGCCGTCCAACATTTCGAGATTGGCCTGCCCGAAGAGATCGACCTCGAACGCCGCGTTCACCGCGACCAGCCGCTCGAGGCCGGCGAGCACCGCGGGAGCATGGGTGAAGTCGCAGCCGCGAACCTGGAAATCGTCGCGCCCGGCCAGCCAGTCATAATAGCGCGCAGTGCCGACATGGACGCAGCTGACCGAGGGCCGGCGGGCGTCGAGGCTTCCGCTTTCGGCGAGAATGCGGGCGGCGTCCGACAGCATGCCGGAATGCAAGCGCAGCTCGCGCCGATCCGCCACAAGGCGCATCAGCGCATCGGGCGTCTTGCCGAGGCCGACCTGCAGCGTCGCTCCGTCCTCGACGAAGGCAGCGACATGGGCGGCGATCCGGGAGGCCTGCGCCGTGGGCGCGCCGACATCGTACTCGGACAGCGGCGCGTCCGTTTCGGCGATGGCATCGGCCATGGCGAGATCGAAGACCGCGGAGCCGGAAATCCGCGGCATGCGCGGGTTGATCACGGCGAAGACGCGCCGGCAGTTGCGCAGCACGACCGGCATGAACTCGACGGCGATCCCGAACGAACACAGGCCGCTCGCATCGGGCGGGGAGACGTGGACGATGCCGACGTCGAAGTCCTGCCGCGAGAGATAGGCGGCGAAGCCGCCATAGGACAGCGGCAGGTGTCGGAACCACCCTGCCCCTTGCGTACCGCGCGGCGAGGCCTGCGCGAAGCTGCTGGTATAGCGCGCTCCCACCGGCAGGCTGTCGACCGGAACGGCATTGATGCCCGGCACGAAGCTCGCGGTGATGTCGAGCGCCGGCGCCATGTTCGTGAACAGTGCTTCGGTGAGCGCAGGAACCTCGGCACCGGAGCCCGGTAGGAAGATGCGCTCGCCGCTCCTCATCAGCCGGGCGAGCCCCGCCGGATTCCCGACACGGTGCGCCACATGCGTCGAGATGGCGGGGGTGCCGACCGCTGTCATGCGGCCTCTCCGCTGCGCGCCGCGATGGCTGCCTTGCGCGCGAGTACCTGCTGGGCCTGCCGCAGATGCGGGATGTCGAGCATCTTGCCGTCGAGACCGACGACGCCGACGCCGGGATTTTCGCAGAAGGCGGCGACGACGCGCTGCGCATGCGCGATCTCGGCCTGCGACGGCGAAAACGCTTCGTTGATGCCGGCAACCTGATCGGGATGGATCGCGATGCGCCCGGTGAAGCCTTCGCGCGAGGCCTCGGCGCAATCGGCCCGCAAGCCCGCATCATCGCGAAAATCAGCGTAAAGCGTCTCGATCGCTGCGACGCCGCAGGCCTTGGCGGCGAGCAGGCATTGCGAGCGCACCATCCTGTAGGTGAAGGCCCATTGTCCACTCGTGTCGCGGTTGGTGCTGGCGCCGACGGCGGTGCTGAGATCCTCGGCACCCCAGGTCATGCCGTAGAGCCGCGGCAACTGTGTGTCGTGGTAGTGCGCCAGGCCGAACGGGGCGCGCGGCGTCTCGGTCGCGACCGGCAGGAGGCGGATTTCCCGGCTGTTGCCGTCGCGCTTTTCGAGCGCGTCTAGATAATGCCCGATCCGCAGCAGATCGCCGGGGCCGTCGACCTTGGGAACGACGATGCCGTCGGGCGCCGCCCGCACCACGGAGGCCAGATCGTCGAGGCCGCCATCCGCCAGCGGGTTCATCCGCACCCAGAGTTCCGCACCGCTGGTCCGAGGCGCCGCGAGATAGTCCCGCACCATGTCACGCGCGAGGGCCTTGCGGGAGGGGGCGACGGAATCCTCCAGATCGAGGATCAGCGCATCAGCGCCGGAGCCCGCGCCCTTGGCGAGCTTCTTCTCGCTGTCGCCCGGAACGAACAGGAAGGAGCGCAGGCTCATGCCGCGGGCCTCCGGCGCTGCAGGCCGGAGCGCTTGCAATGCGCGACGAGCTCGTTCCGCTGGTTGAAGGCGCGGTGCAGGAAGACGACGATCCCCGCTTCGGGTCGCGAGCGGCTCTCGCGCAGTTCCACCACCTCGGTTTCGACACGGATCGTGTCGCCGTGGAAGAGCGGCTTGGGAAAACGCACCTCGTCCCAGCCGAGATTGGCCACCGCCGTGCCCAGCGTGGTGTCGCCGACCGAGATGCCGACCATCAGGCCCAGCGTGAAGGCGCTGTTGACCAGCCGCTGGGCGAACTCGGTCTCGTTGCGGCAGTATTCCTCGTCGAGATGGAGATAGGCCGGGTTGTGCGTGATCGCGCTGAACCAGACATTGTCCGTCTCGGTAATCGTGCGCCGGATCTCGTGCCGGAACACCTGCCCCACGCTGAGGTCGTCGAAATAGAGGCCTGCCATCGGCTCGGTCCGCCCTTTAATCATCGCTCTTTTTTTTGGTCTAATAATTTAGTTGCGCGACATTGTCGAGCCTCTTATCGTGCCGGCAACGACCAAGAGGAAACGTCAGGGTGGACAGAGAGCCGGATCAGCGGCCCGTCGCATCGCATCGAGACCCGTCCGGCAGCCCGGCGACGCCCGAGGAGCTGCAGGCCTGGATCGAGATGACGACCGGCGGATCGATCACACGCTGGGAGCAGATCAGCGGGGGCAATCGCTGCCGCTCCTGGGCCGTCGACGTCTCATCGACATCGGGGGCGGAAACCGAACTCTATCTGCGCTACCAGCCGCCGCGCCCGCCCTCGGCCGAGCCCTACACCGTCTGGCGGGAGGCGCAGTTCTACCGCGCGCTCGCCGGCAGCGCGGTGCCCGCCCCCAGGCTCATCGCCGTCCATCCCGAAAGCCAGGCGATCCTGACCGAGCGCGCTCCCGGCCGGGCCGACTATCGCCGCCTCGCCGACGAACAGGTCCGCACCACGATCGCGCAGGAATTCGTCGGGGCTCTGGCGACACTGCACAGGACGCCGCTGCCCGGCATCGACGCCTCGACGACGATCGGGGACTGCATTCGCGCCGAGCTTCAGATCTGGCGCGCCATGTATGAGGAAACCCGTCGCCGCGATCCGCTGATCGCCTTCGCGCTGGGCTGGCTCGACGCTCATGTGCCACAAACGACAGCCCGGCCCGTCTTCGTCCATGGCGATGCCGGCCCCGGCAATTTCCTCTTCGACGACGGACATCTCACCGCCCTGCTCGATTGGGAACTCGCCCATCCCGGCGACCCGATGGAAGACCTCGCCTGGTTCTCGATGCGCTGCGTCATGGAGCCGGTGCCGGATTTTGCCGCGCGCCTGCTGGAATACGGCGAAGCGGCGGGCGCAGCGGTCGACCTCGCGCGGATCCGCTACCACCGCGTCTTCGTCTCGACGCGGGTGGTGATCATCCGCCACCGCAACGTAACCGGGCTGCCGGGCAACTCGATCGTCTCGCGCGCGCTCAACCGGCGCCTGCTCGTCTCGGCCCTGGCGGAGGCCACCGCGACCCCCCTCTCGCCGCAGCGAAGCCTCGAAGCGCCCGAGACCGAACGCAGCCACCTGTTCGACTACGTCCTCCATGAGCTGCGCCATGACATCGCCGAAACGAGCGGCGATCCCGCCATCGTGGCGGCCGCCAAGAACACCGCCAAGGTGGTGAAGTATCTGCGCGAATGCGATCGCTTCGGTCACGCCGTCGAGGACGCTGAGCGCGCAGCCCTCACCGACGTTCTCGGCTCGCCCCCCGCCGATATCGCAGCCGGCATGGCGACGCTGGCGGACCGGCTCGAAGCCGGGGACATATCGTTCGAAACCGCGCTCCGCTTCTTCGCCGGAAGCGTCGCGCGCGACGCCGCCTTGGCGGCCTCCGCGTCCGGCGGCCTCGCCACGCGTGACTTCCCGCCTTTGACAGAGAAGACCCATGTCTGAGTTCGCCATGCCCGAGACCGCCCCGCTCGCCACCGGAACGGACACGCCCTTCACGGCGAAGGACGACAGCTTCCATTTCGACCAGATGAGCGATCGCTGGTGGGAGACCGAAACCGCCTGGTTCGCCTTCTGTGCGCCCGAGCGCAAACTCGGTGGCTGGCTCTACAGCATGGCGCGGCCCAATATCGGCACCATCGCGGGCGGCTGCTGGATCTGGGACAACACGGCCTCCGTGCCGTGGGAGGTGCCCTACTCCGCCAACTACACGGCGCTGCGGCTGCCGCGCGACCAGGACCTGACCGACATCGCGTTGCCGACCGGAGTCAGCATCAAGGCGCTGGAACCGCTGACGCGCTACAAGCTCGGCTTCGCGGATGAAGACCGCCTCACGGTCGATCTGACCTTCGACGCGGTGATGCCGGCCCGCCCGCTGCGCAAGGGCGATTCCTCCTTCAAGAACCTCAACCATTTCGACCAGTTCGGGCATGTCACCGGCAGCCTCGTCCTGCACGGCGAAACCATTCCGATCGACTGCTACGCCATCCGCGACCGCAGCTGGGGCCCCCGCCCCGAGCATCGCCCCGGCAAGAGCGCCTATGTGACCGGCATCGCCTCCCCCGACGACGCATTCCTCGCCGTAACCAAGTGGAACGACGAGGCCGACCCGATCGCCTACGGCTTCATGATCAAGGACGGGAGGATCGGCGATCTCGTCTCCGGCCGCCGCATCGTCGAGCGCGATCCCGACAAGGGCTGGGTCACCCGCATCACCATCGAGGCTAAGGACGAGTTCGGCCGCGATCTCCACGCTGTCGGAGAGCGCCTGAGCGGCATCATCATCAACCGCCACAGCTTCATCGACAGCAACGGGCTGATCGAATGGACGATTAACGGCAAACGCGGCCATGGCGAGGACCAGGACATGTGGCCGGTCCACCGCTGGTCGGCCTTCCGCCGCGACGCCCGGAAAGGCCGCGCGTCGTGAATCCGCTCGACCAGCCCCCCGATCCGGCGCGCCAGCCGCTCGACGGCATCGTCGTCGTCGATCTCAGCCAGATCTACAACGGCCCCTACGCGACCTTCCTGATGGCGGCGGCCGGCGCGACCGTGATCAAGGTCGAGCCGCCCGGCGGCGAGCCGCTGCGCCGGCGCGGCGTCGTCGGCGGGGCGGCCCTGCCCTTCGCCATGCTGAACGGCTGCAAGCAATGCATCGTGCTCGACCTCAAGAGCGCCGAGGGCAAGGCGACCCTGCGCGATCTAATCAGGGACGCCGACGTGCTGGTCGAGAACTTCGCGCCGGGCACGATGGACCGGCTCGAACTCGGTGCCGACATCCTGCAGGGGCTGAATCCTCGGCTGATCTATGCCTCCAGCTCGGGCTTCGGCAGCGACGGCCCCTACCGGAGCTATCCGGCGATGGACCTCACCGTCCAGGCGATGGCGGGCGTGATGAGCACGACGGGCTATCCAGACCGGCCGCCAGTGAAGGCCGGCCCGGCGCTCTGTGACTTCTTCGCGGGGGTCCATCTCTACGGCGCGATCGCGACCGCGCTCTTCGAGCGCGAGCGGACGGGCGTGGCGCGGCGGCTCGAGGTCGCGATGCAGGATGCGGTCTATCCCGCGCTCAGCTCCAGCCTCGGCATGCATTGGGGCCAGCGCGATGCCAAGAGCCCGCCGCCGCCCCGCACCGGCAACCGCCATGGCGGGCTCGCGGAGTCCCCCTACAACGTCTATCCGACGAGCGACGGCTGGATCGCGATCATCTGCGTCGGCGACATCCATTGGCGCTCCCTCGTCAACACCATGGAGCGGCCCGAGCTCGCCGAGGATCCGCGCTTCTCCGGCCTCAAGCAACGCGTCGCGCTGATGGACGAGGTCGACGCCCTGGTCTCCGATTGGACGAGCCACCGCACCAAGGAAGAGGCCTTCCAGGCACTGATGGCCAACAAGGTGCCCTGCGCACCTGTGCGTGATCTGGAAGAGGTCGTGAACGACCCCAACATGCATGCGCGCGGTTCGCTGCAATGGCAGGACCATCCGGAGCTGGGCCGCATCGTCGTTCAGCATTCGCCTTTGCGCTATGCCGGCGTGCCGCGCCTCACGCTGGAGCCCAGCCACGCGCTCGGCGCCGACACCGCCATCGTCCTGCGCGAGCGGCTGGGCCGGAATCAGCACGATTCTTCCGCCGCAGCGCCCCGCGCGGCGGCCAAGATCGGAGACTGAGATGGGCGGCATTGTCGGAATCGACGTCGGCGGCACCTTCACCGACCTGTTCTATTCGGCCGACGGGCTGGGCGTGGACGCCGTGCTCAAGGTCCCCTCGACCCCGGACGATCCAAGCCGTGGGCTCATCGACGCGCTGAAGGCGGCGAATGTCGCGCCGGCGTCGCTCGACGTCATCCTGCACGGCACGACCATCGCGACCAACGCGGTGATCGAACGCCGCGGCGCACGCTGCGCGCTGATCACCACCGCCGGCTTCCGCGACATCCTCGAACTCGGCCGCCGCGACCGGCAGCGCATGTACGGCCTCACCGGCTTGCAGCAGCCGCTGATCCCGCGCGCCATGCGCTGGGAGGTGGAGGAGCGGCTCGATCATCGCGGCGCGGTGCTGACACCGCTCGACCAAGCCGCTCTCGCCCGGCTCGCCGAGGCGCTGGCGCAGGAAGAGATCGACGCCGTCATCGTCTCCTTCCTCCACGCCTATGCCAACCCCGCCCATGAGCAGCGTGCACGCGACATCCTGAAGGCAGCCAATCCGAACTGGGAGGTTGTGATCTCCAGCGACGTGGTGCGCGAATATTACGAATTCGAGCGCACCAGCACGGCGACCGTGCAGGCCTATCTGCAGCCGCTCGTCTCGCGCTACGCCCGCAATCTCACCGGCAAGCTGCAAGAGCTCGGATTCAGGCGCCAGACGCTGGTCATGCAGTCGAATGGCGGGCTGATCCCGCTCGGGCAGCTTCACGAGCGCGCCGCCAACATCGTCCGCTCCGGCCCCGCCGCCGGCGTGATGGCGGCGGCCAAGCTCGCGGCCGAGGCCGGCTTCACCCATGTCATCACCGGCGACATGGGCGGCACCAGCTACGACGTCGCCGTGGTGGTCAACGGCGCCCCGCGCATCGCCGAGACCACCGAGCTCGATTTCCGCATCCCCCTGCGCCTGCCGATGATCGACGTGCACACGATCGGCGCCGGCGGTGGCTCGATCGCCTATGTCGACCGCGGCGGCATCCTGCAGGTCGGGCCGCGCAGCGCCGGCGCGGTGCCGGGCCCGGTCTGCTTCGGCCGCGGCGGCACCGAGCCGACAGTCACCGACGCCAACGCCGTGCTGGGCCGGATCAATGCGGACCAGCCGATCGGCATGAAGCATCTCGCCCGCCTCGACATTGAGGAAGCGCGCGCCGCGATGCAGGCGCTGGGCGAGCCTCTCGGCCTCGGGATCGAGCAGACGGCTGAAGCAATCCTCACCATCGTCAACCACGTCATGGCGCGGCGAACCCGGCTCCTCAGCGTCGAGCAGGGGCATGATCCGCGCGCCTTCGCGCTCGTCGCTTTCGGTGGTGCCGGGCCTCTGCACGGGGCGGCGATCATGCGCGAGGTCGGCATCCGCACCATGCTGCTGCCGCCTCATCCCGGCGTCCTCTGCGCGCTCGGCTGCGCCGTCGCCGATCTGCGCTACGACCTGTCGCAGACGGTCGAAAAGCCCCTCTCCGACATCGCGCCCGGCGTCGTGCGCGACGTGCTGACCGGGCAGCGCCGGGACGGCGAAGCCAGGCTGTCCGCCAGCCGCACGCCGCTGGACAGCGTCGTGGTCGGCCATGCCGCCGAAATGTCCTATCTCGGGCAGATCCACACGCTGCGAGCGGTCGTCGACCCCTCCTGGGACCATGCCCGGATGATCGAGGCCTTCGAGGAGGTATACCGCCGCGAATACGGCAACACGCTTGGCGACATCCCCGTCGTGATCGTCAGCCTGAAGACCTCGGTCCAAGGCGTGCGCGCCAAGCCGGAAATCCGCCCGAGCCCGCTCCAGCCGCGCCCCGCGCCGTCGAAGGCCAGCCGTGAGGTCTATTTCGGCGGCTGGATGACCACGCCGATCTACGACCGCACCGAGCTCGCACCCGGCATGACCTTCGACGGGCCCGCGATCATCGAGCAGGCCGACACGACCAGCGTCGTCGAGCCGGGCATGCACGGGCGGGTCGACGCCTACGGCAACATCCTGATCGAGGTGGCCTGAGATGGATCCGGTGACGCTCGCCGTCGTTCGCGGCGCCCTCGAACAGATCGCCGACGAGATGGACCTCCATCTCATCCGCGCCGCGCTCTCCCCGATCATCTCCGAGACGAACGACTGCGCACACGGGCTCTACGACCCGGTGACGGGCGAGACGATCGCGCAGGGCGGCTACGGCCTGCCGATGTTCCTGGCGAACATGCAGTTCACCGTGCAGCGCCTGATCCCGATCGCAGAACAAGCCGGCGGCTTCCGGCCCGGCGACATCTGGATCACCAACGATCCCTATCTCAGCGGCACGCATCTCAACGACGTCATTCTCGTCGCGCCGCATTTCGTCGACGGCAAGCTTTTCGCGCTCTTCGCCAATACCGGCCACTGGATGGATATGGGCGGCAGCGTTCCGGGCGGCTGGGCGCCCACGGCGCGCGAGATCCATCAGGAAGGGATGATCATCCCGCCGCTGCGCCTCTACGAGGAAGGCCGGCGCAACGATGCGGTGGTGGCGATGATCACCGCCAATGTCCGGTTGCCGCAGCAGCTGCTCGGCGATCTCGCGGCGATGACCAACGTCTTCGCGCTCGGCCGGCGCGGGCTCGACGACCTCGTCGCGCGCTACGGCGTCGCCACGCTGAAGGACTGCATCGACGAGATGATGCGCCGGTCCGAGGCGGAGATGCGCTCCTATATCGCCGAAATCCCGGACGGCACCTACGCCATCACCGATTATTTCGACAATGACGGCGTGGTCGACGAGCCCCTCGCCGTCACGCTGGTGATCACGGTCGAAGGCTCGGACCTCGTCTTCGATTTCACCGGCACATCCGGCGCAGCGACGGGACCGATGAATATCTCGGACGCGACGACGCGCTCGCTGTGCTTCGTGGCGCTGAAGCACATCTTCCCGGAGGTCCCGGTGAATGGCGGCGCCTTCCGGCCGACGCGCTTCGTCATCCCGCGCCGATGCATCCTGGCGGCCGAGTATCCCTCCGCCGTCGGCGGAACCACCGACGTCACCCAGCGCATCGTCGATGTCGTCTTCGGCGCGCTGGCGCAGGCTATTCCGGACCAGACGCCGGCCGCCCCCTTCGGCACCACCGGTGTGGCGACCGTCTCCGGCCGGCATCCCGACACCGGCAAGTACTTCGTCGCCGTCTATCCCTATCCCGGCGGTTATGGCGCAAGCCGGGACTCGGACGGGCTGATCAACGGCACGCCGCCGGGCTCGATGGCCAAGTTCATGTCGGTCGAGATGTCGGAGCATCGCTACCCTGTCCGCTTCGGGCATTACGCGATCCGCGAAGGCTCGGGCGGCGCCGGCCGGCACCGCGGCGGCTGCGGCTCCGACTACGCCATCGAGACCCTGACCGACACGGTGATCTCGATCCTCGGCGACCGCGTCGATCATGCGCCCTTCGGCGTCCAGGGCGGTGGCCCGGCGGCCACCAACAGCGTCGTCCTCACGACCGGCGGCAGGAGCTGGGTCCCGCCGATGCGCAGCAAGGCCGAGAAGATCCCCTTCGCGGCCGGCGACAGCTTCCATCTCGGCTCGCCCGGCGGCGGCGGCTTCGGCGACCCGCTCGAGCGCGACCTCGCCGCGGTCGAGACCGACCTCAACGCCGGGTTGATCGACAAGGCGGCGGCCGAGGCCGTCTACGGCGTCGCGATCGCGACGACACGCAGCATCGACGGCCGGCCCGTCTTCACCCTCGACCCGGAGCGAAGCCGGGCGAGACGAAGCGGCATGAGGCCGGACCGGCGCCGGGCCGGCTGAACGACAGAACAGATAAAAACAATCACGAGGGAGGATGAGATGAAGCTGACGAGACGGCAATTCGGAGGCGTAGTCGCCGGTGCGGCGATGATGGCTGGGACGCGCGGCTCCTTCGCCCAGGGTGGCCCGATCAAGATCGGTGCGATCAACCCCTATTCCGGCGCGATGGCGCAGTATGGCGACGAGGTCACGCGCTGCTACGAGCTGGCGGCCGACTGGGTCAACGGCCAGGGAGGCGTGCTCGGCCGCCAGATCCAGATCGTGCGCGGCAACGCGACCTCGGCGCAGGAGGGCATCGCCGCCATCGAACAGCTCGTCGGGCGCGACAAGGTCGATATTCTCGCCGGCA
Source organism: Allobosea sp. TND4EK4 (assembly GCF_900156025.1). Classification (GTDB taxonomy): domain Bacteria; phylum Pseudomonadota; class Alphaproteobacteria; order Rhizobiales; family Beijerinckiaceae; genus Allobosea. The sequence continues at coordinate 108,344 of NZ_FTMO01000009.1, read as the reverse complement.
CCTACGTCACCGCGATCTCGAACGCGGCCAGCGAAAGCGCGCTGAACTACGGCAAGCTCTATTGGGAGACGAACGCTCTGGCGCGCGACCTCACAGATCGCGGCCTGCCCAATTTCGTTCGCTCCGGCCCGAGCAGCAACGAATTCGCCTCCCGCGCCGTCGAAGGCGCGCTGAAGATCGTCGCGGCCAAGCTCGGCAAGCAGCCCAAGGACCTCAAGGCCTGGGTCGAGCACGAGGATTCCGCCTATGGCACCTCGATCGCCACCGAGCAGCAGCGCCTGCTCAAGGAGGCCGGGGTCGGCTTCGGCGTCGGCTCGCACAGCGCGCGGGCCATCGACGTGACCGACTCGATCCTGCGCGCCAAGAACGCGGCTCCCGACATCTGGATCAGCACGGCCTATGTCGTGGACACCAATCTCCTGCTCCGCGCCGCGCGCGACCAGGGCTTCAAGCCCGCCGCGATGATGCTGTGCGGCGTCGGCGACACCAAGGAAACGCTGGAGGCGCTCGGCAAGGAGTATCTCGAAGGCATCTTCGTGGTCTCCTATCCGAGGCCCGACGTCAGCGAGAAATACGGGCCCGGTGCCGGCGCCTTCCTGAAGCTCTACCGCGACAAGCTCGGCCGCGACCCGATCGCCCCGCAGGGCATGAACGCCTTCGTCGGGATGAAGATGCTGTTCGAGGCGGTGAAGGCCGCGGGCGGCGTCGACTACGAGAAGGTCGTCAAGGCGGCCGCCGCGATGGACAAGCCGCTCGGCACCTACGAGACCGGCTACGGGGCCAAGTTCGACGCCAAGATGCAGAACACTCGCGCGCTCCCGGTCGTCGCGCAGTGGCAAGGCGGGCTTGTCAAGGCGGTCTTCCCGACCGAGGCGGCGGCCGAAGGCGTCGCCGTCGTCAACCTGCCGCGCGCCTGACGCGATAGCGAGGGGCCGCAAGCCGGCCCCTTCTCGCCCCTATGCCCGGAGAAGCCCGTGGCCGAATTCCTGAACATCCTCGCGATCGGGCTGCTGCTCGGCGGCATCTATGCGCTGGTCAGCGTCGGCCTGAACCTGATCTTCGGCGTGATCCGCGTCGTGAACTTCGCCCAGGGCGAGTTCGTGATGCTGGGCATGTACGGCGCCTTTGCCGCGCAGACGGCGCTGCGTCTCGACCCTTATCTCGCGCCCGTCCTCGTAGTGCCCGCACTTTTCCTGCTGGGCTGCGCCGTCTATTGGGTGCTGCTCCGGCCTCTCCAGGGCGAGCCGATGATGCAGGTCTTCGCCACCTTCGGGCTGCTGATGGTGCTGGAGAACAGCGTGCTCGCCGTGACGCGCGGCGTCAGCTTCAGTGTCGGCTCCGTGCTTTCCGACACGACGATCGCGATCGGACCCGTGCAGATGCCGCTCGCGCGCATCATCGTGCTGGCGGCGGCGACGGTGGTGGCCGCCGGCCTCGGCTGGTGGCTGCGCGCGACCATGCCCGGCAAGGCGATCCGCGCCGTGGCGCAGGACCGCAAGGCCGCCAGGCTGATGGGGATCCCGGTCGAGCGGATGTACATGGTGACTTTCGGCGTCGGCGCGGCCCTGGCGGGGCTCGCCGGCTGCCTGCTTTCGCCGCTCTATTCCATGTCCCCCCAGATCGGCATGAACTTCATCATGCCGGCCTTCGCCGTCGTGGTGCTCGGCGGCCTTGGGAGCGTGCGCGGCGCCTATGTCGGCGGCTTCATCGTCGGCCTCACCGAGGCGCTTGCGGGGTTTTATCTCGATCCCGCGCTGAAGCACGCCGTACTATTCATGGTCTTCATCGCCGTCCTGATCATCCGCCCCTCCGGCCTGTTCGGGGTCGCGGGCGCCGAAGAGGTGGGTCTTCGTGAGCAATCCTGACACCCGCTCCGCCGCGCCTGCCCGGACGGGCGTCCGGACGCTCCGGCACGAGCTGCCGGTGACGCTCGGCGTGATCGCCGCGGCCGGCGCCCTGATCGCCGTCTTCTCCGGCGACAGCTTCACCCTGAACATCCTCGCCACCGCCTTCCTCTTCGCCGGGCTCGCCACGGCGTGGAACATCATCGGTGGGCTGGGCGGCCAGTTCTCGCTCGGCCACAGCGTGTTCTTCGCGATCGGCGCCTTTACGGTCGCGAACATCTACCTCAAGCTTCAGATCTCGCCCTGGCTCGCCATCGTCCCGGCGGCGGTGTTCTCGGCGCTGCTCGGGGCCCTGATCTCCTGGCCCGTCTTCCGGCTGCGCGGGCCGTTCTTCGCCATCGCGACCATGGCGATGACGGAGGTCCTGCTCTCGCTTTCACTGTATTTCGACACCTTCACCGGCGGCTCGCGCGGCATCTCGATCCCGTTCCGGCTCGGTGTCCAGAACATGATCTTCCGGGACCGGATGTCCTATGCGCTGCTGATGCTCGGCTTCCTCGCCATCTGCCTTCTGGTGATGGCGGCCGTGACGCGCAGCCGCCTCGGCTACGCCCTCCAGGCGGTGCGCGACAACGAGGACGCGGCGCTCGCCGCCGGCATCGACGTGCTACGAACCAAGCTGACCGGCATGGCGATCAGCGCCGCGCTGACCGGCGTCGGCGGCGTGCTCTATATGATGTATGTCCGCGTCGCCGACCCGCCGACATTGTTCTCGCTTTTCGACATCGGCGTGAAGATCGCGCTCATCGCCCTGATCGGCGGGATCGGCACCGTCTACGGCCCGTTGCTCGGCGCCCTGCTGATCGTGCCACTGGAAAACTACCTGCGCGCCGAGCTCGGCGGTTCGGTCCCCGGCGCCAATCTCATCGTACTCGGCGTCGTCCTGATGCTGACGGCGCTGTTCCTGCGCCACGGCGTCATGGGCGCATTGCGGGCGGGCGCACTCAGGCTGTTTGGAGCGCGAGCATGACGCCGGCGCCCTTCCTCGGCATCGAGAACGTCTCGCGCCATTTCGGCGGCCTGCGCGCCGTCGACGAGGTCAGCTTCACGGTTTCGCGCGGCGAGATCGTCAGCATCATCGGCCCGAACGGCGCCGGCAAGACGACCCTGTTCAACCTGCTGACAGGCCAGCTTCAGCCCTCCAGCGGCACCGTGCGCTTCGAAGGCCGCGACATCGGCTCCCTGCGGCCGAACGAGCGGGCACGGCTCGGCTTCGGCCGCACCTTCCAGATCTCGCAGACGCTGACCTCGATGAGCGTGCTCGAGAATGGCATGGTCGGCGCCTTCATGCATGAGCGCTCGCTGCCGGGCGCCGCGGCGCGGGCCGCCGAGGCGCTGGAGATGGTGGGGCTTTCGAAGCGTGCCGGCGATCGTGCGGGCTCGCTCACGCTGGGCGAGCGGCGCCGGCTCGAGGTCGCCCGCGCACTGGCGATGAAGCCACAGATCGTGCTGCTCGACGAGGTGATGGCCGGGCTGAACCAGACCGAGGTCCGCGAGATCATCGACATGGTCCATGCCCTCAACGCAGCCGGCGTCGCCTTCCTCGTCATCGAGCACAATCTCAAGGTCGTCCGCGCCTTCTCGCGACGCGTGGTCGTGATCAATCGCGGCCGCCTGCTCAAGCAGGGAACGGCGGACGAGGTACTGGGCGATCCGCAGGTGATCGAGGCCTATGTCGGAAAGACGCGCTCATGAGCGATGAACTCGTCGTCGAAGGCCTCTGCGCCGGATACAACGATCTCGGCGTCCTGCACAACGTGGCCTTCTCGGTGCCGCATGGCTCGGTCGCCGCCATCGTCGGCGCGAACGGGGCGGGCAAGAGCACGCTGCTGTCGACGATCGCTGGGCTGATCCCCTCGTCGGCCGGCCGCATCGCGTTCAAGGGCCGCGACATCACCCGCGAGAACGCCGACGCCCTGCCTGGGCTGGGCCTGGCTCTGGTGCCCGAGGGCGGGCGCCTGTTCCCGTTCATGACCGTGGAGGAGAACCTCCAGCTCGGCGCCTATTCCCCCCATGCGCGCAGCGGCATGGCCGCGCGCATTCGCGAGGTGACGGCGGCCTTTCCCGTCCTGACGGAGCGTCGCGACCAGCTCGCCGGCAAGCTCTCGGGCGGCGAGCGCCAGATGTGCGCGATCGCACGGGCGCTGATGTGCCGGCCCTCGCTACTCCTGCTCGACGAGCCCTCGGTCGGCCTCTCGCCGCTGATGGCCGAGAAGGTGCTGGAGATCGTCGCGGGCCTGGCGCGCGACGAGGGGCTCAGCGTCCTGATCGTCGAGCAGCGCGTAACCGAAGTGCTGGAGATCGCCGACGAGGCCCATATCCTGGACCATGGCTGCATCGTCCGGTCGGGGCGCGCCCAGCAATTCCTCGCCGACAGAAGCATTCAGGAAGCCTATATGGGATTATGATACCAAGGGTGGACCATTGACCACGCCTCGTGCCGACGGCCGAAGGAAAGCTGCATGACCGTGAAGTTGTCCGCCCTGATCTCGCCGGTGGTGGTTCCCAAGGCGGCCGATGTCCTGGCGAACCGCCTCCGGGACCTCATCGTCAAAGGGCAGATCACGCCCGGCAGCTTTCTGCCCACGGAGCGGGACCTCGTCACCGAATCGGGCCTCAGCCGGACCTCCGTGCGCGACGCGCTGCGCGTGCTGGAATCCGAGGGGCTGATCACCACCAAGGTCGGCCGCACCGGCGGATCGATGGTCACCCTGCCGGGCCGCGCTTCGGTCGCCCGCTCGGTCGAGCTGTTCGTGCGGACGCACGGCATCCGCCTCGAATCACTGCTGGAGTGCCGCGTCGCGGTGGAGCCGACGCTGGCCCGGCTCGCCGCCAAGCGCCGCACCGACGACCAGCTCGCGGAGATGGAGGAGCTGCACGAGCAGTTCGTCGGCTCCGTCGACGACGTCGCGCGCTACAAGAACATCAACCTCGACTGGCACCTGGCCATCGCCCGCGCCAGCGGCAACGAGCCCCTGATGGCGCTGATGGAAGCGATCTCGACGCCGATCCGCGACGCGATGGACTATCAGCACGTCACCACGCCGGAGCTGCGCGTCATCGCCGTCAAGGCGCATACGGTCATCCTCAAGGCCATTCGCGAGCAGGACCAGGACGCCGCCTTCCAGCGCATGGACCGGCACGTCGCCGGCTATCGCGATATCGCGACCGGCGCAGCCCCGATGCCCTCCGCCGCAAAGAAGGTGGAAGCCGGGACCTCATGATCGATTTTTGAAATAATTGGACCATTTAGCTTGCCTGCCGTCCGGCAGGCGCATAATCTCGCCCCCGGATGCGGCCCTCAAGGTCGCCGCACGCATAAGCGCCCAGAATGCGCGTTCGCGGGAGGATCGAGATGAGATTTCTGACAGCATTGACGCTCGGTGCGGCAATCGCCCTTTGCGCGGCTGCGCCGGCCGGCGCCCAGAGCTATCCCAGCCGCAACGTGACCATCGTCGTGCCCTTCGCGGCCGGCAGCGGCAGCGACACCGCCGCCCGCGTCCTCGGGCAGCATCTGGCGGCGCGGCTGAAGCAGAACTTCATCATCGAGAACCGCGCAGGCGCCACCGGCGCCATCGCCACTGCAGCCGTCGCCAAGGCCGCGCCCGATGGCTACACACTGTTGCTCGGCACCAACTCCACGCATGGCTCGAACAGCGCGCTCTACAAGAAGCTCGCCTATGATCCGATCAAGGATTTCGCGCCGATCGCCCATACCGGCGTTTTCTCCTACTTCCTGGTGCTGGATCCCAAGCTGCCGATCAAATCCGTCGGGGACCTGATCGCCGCCGCCAAGGCGAAGCCCGGCGAGATCAGCTATGCCGGAGGCAGCTCGACCAGCATCGTCATGGCCGAGAGCTTCGCGAAAGGTGCCGGCATCCAGCTTCTCAAGGTGCCCTATCGCAGCAATCCGCCAGCCCTGACGGACGTGATCGGCGGCCGCATCAACATGATGTTCTGCGACATGTCGTCGGCCATCGGCTCGGTGAATTCCGGCAGCCTGCGCGCCATCGCCGTGACGACCAAGAACCGCAGCACGCTGGCGCCCGACCTGCCGACCATCGCGGAGACCGCCGTCAAGGATTTCGACCTCGCCTCGTGGACCGGCCTGTTCGCGCCCGCAGGAACGCCGAACGAGATCGTCGAACGGCTGAACACCGAGGTGAACGCCATTCTGGCCCTGCCGGACGTGAAGGAGCGCTTCGCCCCGCTTGGTATCGAGGCGCAGCCCGTCTCGGCCGCCGAATTCACTCGCTACGTCCAGGGCGAGGTCGTGAAATGGACGGCACTGGTCAAGGAAGCCGGCATCGAGCCGGAGTGACACGCAACCGAGGCCGGCGATGAGAACCATCAGGATCGGGGCCGGATCGGGCTTCGGCGGCGATCGGGTCGAGCCCGCGATCGAGCTCGCCGACCGGGGCGGCCTCGACTACCTTGTCTTCGAGTGCCTGGCCGAGCGCACCATCGCGCTCGCCCAGCAGGCAAGGCTGCAGGACCCCGACGCCGGCTACGATCGCCTGCTCGAAGAGCGCATGGATCGGGTGCTGCCGCCCTGCCGCAGGAACGGCATCCGGATCGTCAGCAATATGGGCGCGGCAAACCCCGCCGCCGCGGCTCGCGCGGTCGCCAGCGTCGCGCGTCGGCTCGGCCTTGCGGGCTTGAAGATCGCCTATGTTCTCGGCGACGACGTGCTTAGTCCGGTTCGGGCCGCGAACTGGCCGCTTACGGACGGGCCGAGCTCCACGGCCGATCTCGGCGCGCGCATCGTCTCCGCCAATGCCTATCTCGGCGTCGAGCCGATCGTATCGGCGCTCAGACAAGGCGCCGACATCGTCATCACCGGGCGCGTCGGCGATCCCGCCTTGTTCGCCGCGCCGCTGGTCCATGAGTTCGGCTGGGCGCTGGACGATTGGGTTAGGCTCGGCCGCGGCGCCATGATCGGCCATCTGCTGGAATGCGCCGGTCAACTGACGGGCGGCTACTTCGCGGATCCCAGCCGCAAGGACGTGCCGGGACTGGCGCGCCTCGGCTTCCCCTTCGCCGATGTCGATGAGGACGGCACGGCCCTGTTCGGCAAGGTCGACGGCTCTGGCGGCGAACTCAGCATCCGCACCTGCAAGGAACAGCTGCTCTACGAGGTTCACGACCCGGCTCGCTACATCCAGCCCGATGTCGTCGCGGACTTCACCAGCGCGCGTTTCACGCAGGCCGGCCTCGACAAGGTCCGGCTCGAGGGCGGCGGCGGCTCGCCTCGGACCGACAGTCTCAAGGTCACGATCGGCTATCGCGACGGCTTTATCGGCGAGGGGCAGATCTCCTATGCCGGCACCGGCGCGGAGCGGCGGGCGCGTCTGGCGCTCGAGGTGGTGCGCGAACGGCTCGATCTGATCGGGGTCGCCATCTCCGAGCTGAGGCTCGACGTGATTGGCGTCGACGCGCTCTATGCCGGCCCGCGCGGTCCGCATGAGCCGATGGATGTCCGCGCGCGGATCACGGGCCGGACCGCATCGCTTCAGGACGCGCAGCGCATCGGCCGCGAGATCGAGGCCGCCTGGATCAATGGCCCGGCCGGCGGCGGCGGCGCGACATGGTCGGCGCGCGAGGTTATCGCCGCAGCCTCCATGCTGCTGCCGCGCGACCTCGTCGAGCCGACCATCCATTGGCTGGAGTCGTGACGATGCGCCTCGGCGAACTCGCCCATGCCCGGGCCGGCGACAAGGGCGACATCTCCAACATCAGCGTCATCGCCTATGAGCCCGGCGACTACGCCTTCCTCGCCGAGCATGTGACGGCGGAGCGTGTGAAGGCGCTCTTCGGCGACATCGTCCGCGGCGCGGTGACCCGCTACGAACTGCCGGAACTCGGCGCCTTCAACTTCGTGCTCCAGCGGGCGCTCGGCGGTGGCGTGACCCGCTCGCTGAGGCTCGATCCGCATGGCAAGAGCCTGAGCTCGCTCCTGCTCGAACTCGACATTCCCGATCGGCAACGCGCATGACGCCGATGCCGCTCTCGACCCGCTTCAGCGGACGCTGCGTCCTCGTCACCGGCGCGACCGGCGGCATCGGCCAGGCGGCCGCCCGGCGGCTCGCCGAAGACGGTGCCAGCCTCGTCCTGACCGACCAGGCCGAGGGACCGCTGGCGGAACTCGCCGCATCGTTCGGGCCGCAGGCGATCACGATCGTCGGCGATGTCACGCGCGAAGAGACGATGGACCGCGCCGTCCGCGATGGGCTCGCCGCCTTCGGACGCATCGACGGCGCTTTCCTCAATGCCGGGATGGTGGGTCGCGTCGCGCGGCTCGGCGAGGCTGCGCTCGCCGATTTCGAGCGGGTCATGGCCGTCAATGTCGGCGGCTGCTTCATCGGCCTGAGCAAGTTGATGCCGCTGATGACACGGCAAGGCGGCGGATCGATCGTGCTGACCTCTTCGACCGCCGGCCTGCGCGGCAGCGTCGGGCTGGCGCCCTATGTCGCTAGCAAGCATGCCGTGCTCGGCCTGATGCGTTGCGCCGCGCTGGAAGGTGCCGCCGCGGGCGTGCGCGTCAATGCGCTCCACCCCGGTCCGATCGACACCGTCATGATCCACAAGATCGAGCGCGGCTTCGCGCCCGAGGCGCCGGAGATCGCCGGCAAGGCGACGATCGCCCGTGTGCCGCTCAAGCGCTACGGGACGCCCGAAGAGGTCGCGGCGCTGCTCGCCTTCGTGCTCAGCGACGAGGCCTCGTTCTGCACCGGAAGCGCCTTCTCGATCGACGGCGGGATCATGGCAGGCTCGGCCGGCTGAGACATCAGGCTTGCCGCTAGGCTTCCACCAGCACCGCGCGGCCGGTGATCTCGCCGTGCCTGAGCTTCTGCAGGACGTCGTTCGCCTGATCTTTCGGAAACCGCGTCACCGGCATGGCCGGCAGCTTGCCCGACTTGGCGAGTTCGACCACGGCGCGCAGGTCCTTGACGCTGCCCGTGTTGCTGCCGACGACGCTCACGGCGCGGAAGACCATGCCGGCGAGTGACAGCGTCAGCTCGCCACCGGCCACACCGACATTCACCAGCCGGCCGCCCTTGGCGAGCGCACCGAAGCCTGCCGCGGCCGTGCTCGTCGCATTGACGAAGTCGATAACGGCCCGCACGGGTCCGCCGGCGGCATCGATGATCGCCTGCGCGGCGCCCTCCCCGCCGCCATCGACGGCGGCGGTGGCGCCCATGTCGAGCGCCGCCTGCCGCTTGGCCGGATCGAGATCCACCGAGACGATCGCCCGGTGTCCGAAGGCCCGCAGCATCGCGATCGCGGCGAGGCCGAGCCCGCCGGCGCCGATCAGCACGATCGGCTTGTCGGGCGCGATCGGCATCACCTTCTGGATCGCGCTATAGACAGTGATGCCCGAGCAGGCGAAGGTCGAAGCCAGCGCCGGGTCGAGACCGCCGACCGGCACGAGATAACGCGGATGCGGCGCCACCACCTCCCCGGCGAAGCCGCCATGCTGCATCACGCCGATGCTCTTCTGGGCAGTGCAGAGATTGTCGTCCTCGTTCAGGCAATTCTCGCAATCGCCGCAGCCGATCCAGGGATACACGATATAGCTTTCGTCTATCGTCACGCCCGAGGCGTCCGGCCCCGTCGCGATCACGCGCCCGACGACCTCGTGGCCCGGCGCGCGCGGCAGCGTCACGCCGCGATCGGTCAGCGTCATGGTCTTGCCGCCGCCGAGATTGTAGCTGCCTTTCCAGAAGTGAAGGTCGGAGTGGCAGACCCCGCAGGCCTCGACAGCGAGCACGACCTGCGTGCCGGTCGGCTGCGGCGTCGTGACCTCGATGCATTCGAGCGGCTCGTTGTTGCGGACGACGGCCCAGGCTTTCATGCGCGTTTCCTTCGGTCAGGCTGAGGTGCGTTGTGCGGGCGCGGCGGCGTCGCGACAGGCCGCTTGCGCGAATTCCGCAGCGGCCTTCATCTCCTCACGGGCGACGTCGAGCAGATTGTGCAGGCGGATGAAGCCATGCGTGACGCCCGCGGCCTGCCTGCGCGTGACGCGCGTTCCGGCCCGCTCGAGCGCATCGGCATAGGCCCGGCCCTCGTCGGCGAGAACATCGCATTCGGCAAGCGCGATCAGCGTCGGCGGCAGGCCGCCCAGCTCGTCGGCACGCAGCGGAGCGATCTGCGGCGAGCCCCATTCACTCTCAGATGCGTAATGGCGGAAGAACCAGACCATGTCCTGTCGCGTCAGTGGCAGCCCGGTGCCGTATTCAACGTAAGACCGCCGTTCGAAATCGCTGTCGGTGACGGGGTAGATCAGGATCTGCGCAGCAAGGGTGACCTGCCCTCGAAGGTTCAGCGCCGCGACCGTGGCGAGATTGCCACCGGCACTGTCGCCGGCGATGACAAGCGGCAGCGTCGCTCCAAGCAGCGCCTCGCCCGCCTTCGCAAGATGGACAAGCACGTCCTCGACATCCTCCAGCCCCGCCGGGAACGGATGTTCGGGCGCGAGCCGGTAATCAGGCAACAGGACGGCGCACCCGCTTTTGGCGGCCAGCGTCCGCGCGAGCGCGTCGTAGTCGTCCAGCGTGCCGATCATCCAGCCCCCGCCATGCAGATAGACGATCAGCCCGGCCGGCGACGGACCCGGTCGGAAGAGCCGCGCCTTGATCGCGCAGCCGCGCGTCGGAACCGTGAGATCACGGACGTTGGCCAGTTCAGGGCCTTCGCCCAGAACCGGGCGGCTCGCCGCAACCATCGCGCGCGCCTGCTGCGGGGTGCCGGCCGAGAGGGCCGGCCGGCCCTTCAGCTGTTCCAGCATCGCCGCGATGAAAGGATGAAGCGTCATCAGCTCGGCTCCCGCCGTTCAGGCAAAGACGAAGCCTTGGTAGCCCTTGGCGACGATCTCGTTGCAGGTGCGGCGATAGCGATCGACACCGCCGACATAGGGCATGAAGACCCGCGGCTTTCCGGGAATGTTGGCGCCCATGTACCAGGACGCCGCCTTCGTCAGCAGCGTGCCGGCTGCGACCTCCCCGACATGCGCGACCCAGGCGTCTTCCGCCGCCGCTTCGGGTTCGATCTCGGCCCTGGCCTTCTTGCGCATATGGGCGATGCAGTCGGTGATGAACTCGACATGCTGCTCGATCGAGGTGATGACGTTGCTCAGCACCGACGGGCTGCCAGGCCCTGTCACCATGAACAGGTTCGGGAACCCCGCGCTCATCAGCCCGAGATAGGCGCGCGGGCCGTGCGCCCATTTGCTGCGAAGGTCGCGCCCGTCGCGGCCGCGGATGTCGATGCGGTTCAGCGCCCCGGTCATCGCGTCGAAGCCGGTGGCGTAGATCAGCACGTCGAGATCGTAATGACCGCCGGCGGTGCGAATCCCACCTGGCGTGATCGCCTCGATCGGGTCCGTCCGGATGTCGACGAGCGTGACGTTGGGGCGGTTGAAGGTCGCGTAATAATCGGTGTCGACGCAAATGCGCTTGGTGAAGATGGGATAGTCCTTCGGCGACAACAGATCGGCCGTGCGGGTGTCCTTGACGATCTCCCTGATCTTGCGATGCACGAACTCGGCCGCCGTCCGATTGGCCGCCTCGTCGACGACGAGGTCGTTATAGGCATGCATGAAGTTGGCGCCGCCCTTGTCCCAGCGCCTCTGATATTCGGCCTCGCGCTCCTCTTCGGTGGCGGCATGGGCGGATTTCGTGGCGAATTCATAGATCGTGCCTGAGCGCGTCTCTTCGCGCGCCCGCCTGCGCAGCGCCGGGTAATCGTTCTTCCACGAGGCGACATAGTCCGGCGTCAGGGCGGCGTTCTTCGCCGGCACGCTGAAGTTCGGGGTGCGCTGGAAGACGAAGAGGTGACCGGCGGTCTTCGCGATTTCCGGGATCGCCTGGATCGCGGACGAGCCCGTGCCGATGACGCCGACGCGCTTGCCGGCGAGATCGACCGGACGATGCGGCCAGTTGCCGGTGCGATAGACCTCGCCGCCGAAGGTCTCCGCACCGTTGATCTCGGGGTCCCGCGCCGCCGAAAGGCACCCCGTCGCCATCACGCAGAAGCGCGCCGAAACGGCCGCGCCCTTGTCCGTCGTCAGCGTCCAGCTTCGTGCCGCCTGGTCGTAGACCGCGCTTTCGATCGTGGTGTCGAGCTCGACGTCGCGCTTCAGGTCGAAGCGCTCGGCGACATGCTGGGCGTAGGACAGGATTTCCGGCTGCGTCGCGAAGCGTTCCGACCAGTTCCACTCCTGCTGCAGATCCTCGTCGAAGGAATAGGAGTACTGCATGCTTTCGACATCGCAGCGCGCACCGGGATAGCGGTTCCAGTACCAGGTTCCACCGATGTCGCTCGCCGTCTCGAACGCCCGGACGCTAAAGCCCATGCGGCGTAGCCTGTGAATCAGGTAAAGGCCGGAAAAGCCTGCGCCGATGATCGCGACGTCGAAGTCCTGCCCCGCCTTACCCGCATCTGCCATACCGACCTCCCGAGCCCCGACGCCTTTCACTTCGCCAGCGGGCAGAGGGCCGGGTCGGCGGGTGCAAAAGCCTTGTCCGCAGGGATTTCGGCGACCTGCTTGTACAGGTCCCACTCGCCCTTCGACTCGTCCGGCTTTTTGACCTCGAAGACGTACATTGGCCGCATCACCCGACCGTCCGGCCGGATCGAGCCGTTGGTCGTCATGAAGTCGTTGATCGGCATCTCGCGCATCGCCTTGTTGACTGCGGCGGTGTCGTCGGTTCCGGCGCTCTTCACGGCATTGAGATAGTGCATCACGGCGCCGTAGGCGCTGGCCTGGATCATGTTCGGCATCTTGCCGAAACGGTCGAAATAGCGCTTCGCGAAGGTACGGGTCTTGTCGTTCTGATCCCAGTAATAGGGTGCGGTCTCCAGGAGGCCCTGCGCCGTCTGCAGCCCCATCGCCTTGGTGTCGTGCAGCGTCAGGCTTAGCGCCGCCAGCTGCTGCTTCGGCCGGACGCCGAATTCGTCGGCTTGCTTCACGATGTTGCCGGCATGCGAGGTGGTGGTCGCGAGCGCGATCACCTTGGCGCCGGAGCCCTGCGCCTTGAGCAGATCGGACGAGTAATCGGTGGTATCGAAGGCGTGCTTGGTCGAGCCGACGATGGTGCCGCCCGCCTTCTTGATCATCTCGGTGGTGTCGCGCTCGACATTGACGCCGTAACCGTAATTCACGGTCATGAAGTACCAGCTGTCGTTTTTCTGCTCGATCAGCCGGTTCACCACGCCGAGCGCCTGACTGTAGTTGTTGTAGGTCCAGTGGATGCCGTTGGGGCTGCATTTGGCGCCCGTGAGGTCGGAACTGGCGGTCGACAGGTAGATGACGAGCTTGTTCTTGTCCTTCGAGAGATCCTGCATCCCCAGCGCCACCGTCGTGATGCCGATGTCGAAGATCGCGGCCACCCCCTCGTCATACCAGCGCCGCGCGATGCCGAGCCCCACATCGGGCTTGTTGAGATGGTCGGCCGTGAGCAGTTCGACCGGCCGCCCCAGCACGCTTCCGCCGAAATCCTCGATGGCCAGCTTCATCGCGACCGTCGTGCCCGGACCGGACAGATCCTTGACGATGCCGGACATGTCGCTGAGCTGGCCGATCTTCAGCGGCCTCTCCTGCGCCGCTGCAGGCAGCGATCCGAGACTCAACGCGACACAGCTCGCGGCCCAAAGGACCAACTGCGAGGCGATCCGCGGCATGCTCGCCATTGTAACCTCCCGATCGCCGGGCGCGCTTCGTTGATGAGCACGTCTCAAGCCGACGACGAGAGACGTTAACCGACCCATTTATTTGGTCAACCATTAAATTGGGTGATGTTATTTCAGTTTGGTTTTCGTGGATTTGTATCGATTAAGCTCGATACTCATAGGTTGCGCAGCATGAACTCGATGCCCCTTCCGCCGTTTCAAGCAGGCCGGGATTTGCCGCGAGTACGGCTCGTTAACGCTTCCGTACGGCTGGACTTCTGGGCGACTGCCGATAGGCCTTCAGCTCGTCGGTACCGATCGACATCTTCTCGATGTCGCAACGCGGCTTCAACCTGCCTTAGATGGGCCGAAGAGCTTCGAGGCCGGCTCTCCGGCGACTTAGGAATGGTCAACAGCTTTCTCCGGAAAAGTGATACGCCGCCAGCGTCGACTTTTAGGCGAACATTCAATATCGGCATGGCCTGCTCACCCCCCCAACAAGAGCCGCGCCTGGGTGATCACACTGCCAAAACGGTCATTGCGGCCAAAACGGCTCAAGGGGGCCGATCTGATCTCTCAGGACCGGTTTCTCGCCGGTCCAAGGGCCCCTTCATCATCGGGTGTCGGATCGCGATTACCGTCGCCATTCAGAATGCTCTGGGCCATCGCAGCAAGCCGTTGATGATGCTCCCGAGCGAGTGCCGCCCCGGCCTGCGCGCGCGCGCGATCCGAGGTGGAAGTTTTCTGCACTGGCATATCGTCGAAAGTCTCGAAGCCGCTAAAAGGCGCAAGCTCAACACGCCGAGGGGATATCCTTCTTTCGTCATCGATCGGGGCAGGCTCCGCGGCTTTGCCGGTAGCCAGAGCTTCCAGAGCCGCAATCCGCTCCGGCTCGGCTCTGGGGATCGCCGACGCCGACCAACCCTTCGTCTTGCCGGCATAGGCCGAGGCGCTCTTTACCGAGGCGTGCCCGGCAAGCGCAGCGATCTCCCAGGGCGCCAGGCCAGCCTTCTTCCAGGTCGCAAGCGCGACATGACGGAAGCTGTAGAGCGACAGCCGCCGGAGGCCGCATTTGGCGCAGGCTCGTGCAAGCAGTTCCGCCAAGGCGTTGCGCCAGAGCTCGAAGGCCGCAGCCTCGCCGGCCGAGAGCGGCGCAAAGACCGCGAACGCCTTGACCGCCTCGATCACGCGGGAATCGTAGCCGGAGAGATCGAAGCTGCGCTCTTCGAAGCCGGAGCGCCCGTTGCTAAATTTCGCGTTCTTGACGAACAGAACGTCTCCCTCGACGGAAGCGTTCATCCACTCGACAGGGCGGCAGCCAAACCGGGGGACGACATAGACATGGAGCGCCAGCATGCAGATCGGATGGATATTCCCCCGACCACGAGCTCTCTTGGCGAGATAGCGGAAGACGGCGAGCGCTTCGGCCTCTGTCGCGTCCTTGACCTTGCGACTGGCTGTTCTCGGCTCGTCGGGGATGCCGCTCCGGGCGGCCAGCGCTGCGCCGATCTGCTCGATTGCGTTGGCCCGGGACGATGCGAGAGCCTGCCCCCTTGAAACCAAGATGTCGACCGCCGCAATCAGCTCCTGCTTGTACAGTCGGGCCGTCGCACTCTTGATGATCGTCGGATCGTCAGTGACCGACAGTACCAGACCTTCGAGGAGATCGCGTTGGGATGGCACTTATGGGCTCGCCGCAGATGCCGGTGAGCCTCGATCTGATAAGCCCGCTCGGTTTCCGGCGACCGCTGAAACGCCATGCCCCGCACCCCTATTTCCACGTTAGTCCACGAATTCTCTCTCTGGATTAAAGCTGCCTCGTGAAAGGGACCACACCAAACTCAACCTGAAACGCCCCAGGTTTGTCGGACGCTCCAACCCCTGAGAGCACGGGGCTATGACAAGCAAGACGACGAACAAGTTCTCGCCTAAAGTGCGTGCGCGCGCGATGCGAATGGTGCTGGATCACGAGGCCGAGCACCCGTCGCGCTGGTCAGCGATCACGTCAATTTCGGCCAAGATCGGCTGCACGGCGCAGACGCTAAGCGAGTGGGTGAAGAAGGCTGAGATCGACAGCGGCCGCAAGCCTGGGCTGATGACAGAGACGACGGCTAAGCGCAAGGCTCTCGAAGGCGCGAACCGCGATTTGCGGCAGGCGAACGAGATCCTGCTCAAGGCGTCGGCGCATTTTGCCCAGGCGGAGCTCGACCGCCGACAACGGTCATGATCGCCTCAATTCACGATCACCGCGGGGCATTTGGGGTCTAGCCGATCTGCAATTTCCTGGCGATCGCCCCGTCAGGGCCGCGCGATGCCCGCAGGACCATGTCAACCGGGTGTTCCACGCGCCCGCGCCCAATCGGCTCTGGCTCTCGGGCTTTGCCTACGTTTCGACCTGGTCGGGCTTCGTCTGATCCATCGGCCCGGGCCGTGGCGATCCTTCTACGCCGTGGAATTCGCGGCCCTGAGCGGGTCAACTGGTGCAACCAGCGCCGGCTGCTGGAGCCCATCGGCAGCATGCCGCCGGCCGAATCCGAGGAACGCCGTTACGCGATGCTGGACGAGCCAGCCATCGCAGCCTGACTCAAACCAAACGGCCTCCAGCGAAAGTAGGACGGCTCAATGCACAATGGGCAGGCGGGTCCGCGATTTTTTGGAGACCCCGCAACCACTGCTCGGAAGACACGCAGATCACCTAAGGCCAACTGTGACGGTCGTTGGACGTTCGGGGCATTGCGCTGGGCACACCGATGGGGCACAACTGGGCCAGTTGGGCACTGAAACCTTCCGAAATTGCTTATTTTTGAGGTGATATCGGGAATGCCGCGCAGTTGCTGGGGGTCCTAGTCCCCCAGCCATCGTCTCTTTCCCCGGGACAATTGGCTAAAGTCGCTCAGACAACCTCTGATTTCCGCGGGCTTTTCGCGCACCTGTTTGGTGCCCTCGAGGCGCACAGGTCTACCGGACAGGTCACCCGTACCCGAACGGTGCCGCAATGCGCAGGCCAGACGGCGACGCGGATCGACCTGGGCGGCTCAGCGGCGGCGGTTGGCTGCGGCCGGGTCCTTTTCCCAGGTCTCGACGGACAGGGTCGGCAGGTCGAAATAATCCCGGGTGCTGGCATAGCCATGCCCTCCCATGCGCCCCACCGCGTCGAGCGCGACGGGGTCGACGTGCAGGCGCTCGTCGACGGTGTCGGCCCGGAAATGCGCGTAGACGACCTCGCCCAGGATGATCTCCCGCGAATTGCCGATGCCGAGCGTGGTATGGTGGCGGCATTCGAAGGCGGCCGGCGCCTCGGCGATCCAGGGACAAGGCACTGTGCTTCCGGGCAGCGCCGTCAGTCCCGCACGCTCCAGTTCGTCGATGCCAGGCTCGAACGGCACGGCGCAGACGTTCATGCCCTCCAGCAGGGCGTCCGAGACGATGTTGACGGTGAAGGACAGCGTCTCGCGGACATTGCGCCCGGTATCCTTCTGCGCGCCGCTGGGCCGGTACTCGACGCCGAGCGCCAGGATCGCCGGATCGGCGGACAGGCAGTTGAAGAACGAGAACGGCGCGGCATTGACCACCCCTTGCGCATCCACCGTCGTCACCAGCGCGATCGGTCGCGGCACCACGGCACCGATCAGCAGCTTGTAGCGTTCGCGCGGGGAAAGCCTGGCGAAGTCGAAGGTGACGATCTCGGGCCGGGCAGCGGCACGATCCTCGGCGAGCATGCTGGTCACGGCGGGGTCAATCCTTCGCTGAGGGCGTAGCGCGACAGGGCGTCGCGCAGGTCGGGTTCGGTGCGGGGCGACAGGAGAGCGCGCGTCACCACGGATTGCAGGTGATGGTCCATCAGCTGCGCGGCCTTGGCCGCATCTCCCGCACGAAGCGCATCGATGAGCTGCCTGTGTTCGGACACGGCGCATTCGGAGGAATGCGGCCGGCCGTAGATCGCCAGGATCAGCGAGCAGCGCGACGAGGATTCCTGAACATAGCGCAGCAGCAGCGCATTCCCGGTCATTTCGGCGAGCTTGATATGAAACTCGCCGGAGAGCCGGATCGATTCCGGCCCGTCCTGGCCATGCGCCTTCTCTTCCTGCCGGACATGCTCTTCAAGCTCGGCCGCCTGGGCCGGCGTCAGGCGACCGGCCAGGTTCTCGGCGACCAGGCGCTCGAGGCCCCTGCGCACCTCGAAGACATCGCGCGCCTCCTCCAGCGTGGGATAGGCGACGGAGGCACCCTTGTTGGGCTTCAGCTCGACCAGCCCCTCGACCGAGAGGCGGTTGAAGGCCTCCCTGACCAGAGTCCGGCTGACCCCGAGCTGCTCGCCGATGGAATCCTCCGGCAGCTTCATGCCGGGCTTCAGCGCCTGCTCGATGATGGCGCGTCGCAGCGCCCTGTACACCGATTGCGCACGCAATCCCGGTGTCCGTGGTTCGCTCATCTCGGCCTCTCCCCGCCGCTGTCTCGTCCTGTCGGGGGCCGTCAATGTCACGATGCGGGGCTCCGTTCCAGTTTCCGCTTGTGTTGGATAATCGCATACAATACCTTTTACATATCGTATGCAAGTTTGATGAGTAATCGCACACGAGATGGCGCGGAAAGCGCCACGATGCACACAGAGGCGGCAGAACCATTGGCGCCGAGCGCGCATGAGCAGAGGGGATCACCACGATGAAGAAGGCCTGGTTGCTGGCGGCCGTCGCCGCCTTCGCGCTGAGCGGCGCGGCGGAAGCCAAGACGCTGAAATGGGGCGCAGGGCGCGAGATCGCCTCGCTGGACCCCTACTCCTTCGGCGAAACCTTCACGCTCTCGGTGCTGAACCACGTCTATGAGGGGCTCGTCCGCTACACCGGCGATCTCAAGATCGAGCCCGCTTTGGCCGAATCCTGGGAGACGGTCTCGCCGACGGTCTGGCGCTTCCGTCTGCGCAAGGGTGTGACCTTCCACAACGGCGACCCCTTCACCGCCGACGACGTGCTGGCTTCGCTCGACCGGGTGTCGGACGCCGCCTCGCCGCTGAAGGGGAATCTGCCGGCCTATAAATCCGCGAGGAAGATCGACGACCATACGGTCGAGATCGAGGTCGTCGGCCCCTATCCGCTGCTGCTGAACGACCTCACCAACATCTTCATCTTCGACAAGAAGTGGCTCGAGACCAACAACGCACTGAAGCCGACCGATGTCGGCAAGGGCGTCACCGGCTATCCGACCGACCATGCCAACGGCACCGGCCCCTTCTCGATCGAGAGCCGCCAGCCGGACGCCAAGACGGTCTTCGTCAGGAACCCGAAATGGTGGGACAGGCCGCAGCACAATATCGACCGCATCGAGTTCACGCCGATCACCTCGGCCTCGACCCGCGTCGCCGCGCTGCTCTCCGGCGAGATCGACTTCACCAATGTCGCCCCGCTCCAGGACCTGCCGCGGCTGAAGGCCTCGCCCGACGTCAAGGTTCAGCAGACCAACGAGCTGCGCTCGGTCTTCTTCGCGCTGAACCTCAGGGACAAGCTGTTCGAGAGCGAGGTGAAGGACAAGAACCCGCTCAAGGACATCCGCGTCCGCGAGGCGATGTATCGCTCGATCGACATCGACGCGGTGCAGAAGCGCGCCATGCGCGGCCTCTCGCGCAACACCGGTGCGCTGATCGCCCCTGCCATTCCCGGCTATGAGCCCTCGCAGGACGAGCGCCCGCCCTTCGACCTTGCGGCGGCCAAGAAGCTCTTGACCGAAGCCGGTTACCCCAACGGCTTCTCCTTCCAGATGAACTGCCAGAGCGACGGCCTCGTCAACGAGGAGGAGTTCTGCCAGGCGGTGGCCTCGATGTGGTCCCGCGCCGGCCTCAAGCCCAACTTGAGCCTTGCGCCGCGCAGCCAGCAGACGCCGAAGCGCACCAAGGGCGAGTTCGACGTCATCTCCTTCGGCTGGGCCAACGAGCCGATGATCGACGCCTATTCTCTGCTGGTGCAGGTCATCCACTCGAAGACCGGCACCGCCGGCGTGTTCAACTGGGGCGACTGGGGCAGCGCCAAGGTCGATGCGCTGATCGACCAGGCCGGCGTCGAGCTCGACAATCCCAGGCGCATCGCCCTGATGAAGCAGGCGCTCAAGCTGGTGAAGGACGAGACGCTCTTCATCCCGCTGCACCAGCAGCCGATGGCCTGGGCCATGCGCGGCGATGTCGAGACCATGGTGCAGGCCTCGGACAACAAGCCGCGCCTGTGGCTGACCAGGCTGAAGTGATCCTTCTGTCATTCCGGGGCACGCCGAAGGCGTGAACCCGGAACCCACGACCGGGCGAGCGGCCTGCATTGCCGCTGTTCCATGTCTCATCCCGTCGTGGGTTCCGGGTTCTTCGCTGCGCGAAGCCGCGGAATGACAGCCAAAGACCGACGCCCGGATCAGGAGACCATCCCATGCCGGCCTTCCTCCTCAAGCGCCTGCTGAACGCCGCCGGCGTCATGCTCGCGGTGGCGTTCCTGGCCTTCGTCAGCTTCCGCTTCGTCGGCGACCCGGTCGAGCTGATGCTGAACGAACAGGCGAGCCAGCAGCAGCGCGACGAATTGCGCACGCGGCTGGGTCTCGACCGGAACGTCGCGCTCCAGTTCGCGACCTTCGTGAAGAACGCGGCGCAGGGTGATTTCGGCATCTCCTACCGCAACCAGCAGGATGTGTTCGGGCTGATCGCAGAGCGCTTCCCGGCGACCTTCGAGCTCGTGCTGGTCGCGACCTTCCTCTCGCTCGCCATCGGCATCCCGCTCGGCGTCTACACCGCGATCCGGCGCGAGAGCCCGTTGGCCAGGGCGTTGCAATTCGGCTCGGTGCTCGGCGTCTCGCTGCCGAGCTTCGCGCTCGGCATCATGCTGATCCTCGTCTTCTCGGTGACGCTGCAATGGCTGCCCGCCTTCGGCCGCGGGCAGGTGGTCAAGCTCGGCTGGTGGAGCACCGGCTTCCTGACGCCGTCCGGCCGCGCGGCGCTGATCCTGCCCGGCATCACGCTCTCGGTCTTCCAGATCACGCTGGTGATGCGGCTGGTGCGCGCCGAAATGCTGGAGACGATGCGGACCGACTTCATCCGCTTCGCGAGGGCCCGCGGCCTGCCGTCCCGCTCGGTCCATTTCGGCCACGCGCTGCGCAACTGCCTGATGCCGGTCATCACCGTCACCGGCCTGCAGATCGGCAATCTCATCGCCTTCGCGCTGGTGACCGAAACGGTGTTCCAGTGGCCCGGCATGGGCATGCTCTTCGTCCAGGCCGTGACCTTCGTCGATATCCCGGTGATGGCGGCCTATCTGATCATCGTCTCCTTCATCTTCGTCTCGCTGAACACGCTGGTCGACCTGACCTATGCCTATGTCGATCCGCGGCTGCGCGACGACGCGCTTTCGGGAGCCGCTAATGCTCGTTGAGAAGGTCCGGCCCGCTGAAACCGCCAAGGCGCCCGGCCGCCTGCGCCGCTTCCTCGACAGCGACATCGGCTGGAGCTTTCGCACGACCCCGGTCGCGTGGCTCTCGGCGCTGGTCCTGCTGGTTCTGGTGGCGACGGCGTTTCTCGCTCCGCTCATCGCGGTGCAGAATCCCTACGACCTCTCGCAGATCTTCATCGACAAGGCCGAGATCCCGCCGATCTGGCAGGAGGGCGGCGAATGGCCCTTCCTGCTCGGCACCGATCCGCAGGGCCGCGACGTGCTCTCCGCCATCCTCTACGGCTCGCGCATCTCGCTGATCATCGGCTTCTGTGCCGTGGTGGTGTCGATGGTCATCGGCGTCTTCGTCGGCCTCGTGGCGGGCTTCCATGGCGGGCGCATCGACAATCTGCTGATGCGGCTCGGCGACACCGTGCTGTCGATCCCGACCTTGCTGATGGCGATCCTGGTTTCCGCCCTGTTCCGCGGCCTGCTGCCGCCGGAGCTGCGCGAGCCTTTCGCCGCGATGGTGCTGGTGCTCTCGATCTCGCTGACCAACTGGGTGCAATACGCCCGGACCGTGCGCGCCTCGACCATGGTCGAGCGGCGCAAGGAATATGTGCTCGCCGCCCGCATCATCCGGGTGCCGGCGACGCGCATCATGCTGCGCCACATCCTGCCCAACACGCTGACCCCCGTGATGGTCGCGGCGACGCTCAATCTCGGCCTCGCCATCCTCTCGGAAGCGACCCTGTCCTTCCTCGGCGTCGGCATGCCGATCACCCAGCCCTCGCTCGGCACGCTGATCCGCATCGGCAACCAGTACCTCTTCTCCGGCTCCTGGTGGCTCGTCGTCTTCCCCTCGCTTCAGCTCGGGCTGATCGTGCTGTCGGTCAATCTGCTCGGCGACTGGCTGCGCGACGCGCTGAACCCGAAGCTGCGCTGACGATCACAAGAAACCACGAGGACACGCCCATGACCGCCTCCCTCCTCCTCAAGAACGTCCGCCCCTATGCCGGCCCGGCCGTCGACATCCTGGTCGACGGTGGCCGCATCGCCCGCATCGGTAAGGATATCGCGGCGCCGGCCGGCGTGGCGGTCGAGGACGGGCGGGGCGAGATCGTCATCCCCGGTCTCGTCGAGGCCCACACCCATCTCGACAAGAGCCTCTGGGGCCAGCCCTGGTACAAGAACGAGGTCGGCCCCAAGCTCCTCGACAAGATCGACAACGAGCGCGAAAACAAGAAGCGGCTCGACATCGACCCGGCCCGGCAATCGGCACGCCAGTCGATCCAGTCCTCGCTGATGGGCTCGACCCATATCCGCAGCCATGTCGACGTCGACACCGAGCATGGGCTCTGGGGCGTCGAGGGCGTGATGGCGACCCGCGACGCCTATCGCGACATCGTCGACATCGAGCTCGTGGCCTTCCCGCAATCGGGCCTGCTGCGCCGCCCGGGCACGCTGGAGCTGATGGAAGCGGCGATGAAGGCGGGCTGCGAGATCGTCGGCGGGCTCGATCCCTGCGCCATCGACCGCGACCCGAAGGGCCATCTCGATGCCGTCTTCGGGCTTTGCCAGAGCCATGGCAAGCCGCTCGACATCCATCTGCACGAGCCGGGCGAGATGGGGCTGTTCTCCTTCGACCTGATCGTCGAGCGCACCCGCGCCCTCGGCATGGCCGGCAAGGTGACGGTCAGCCACGCCTTCTGCCTCGGCGGCGACCCGGCGCAGGTCGATCCGCTGATCGAGGAGCTGGTCGCGCTCGATATCGCGATCATGACGACGGCACCCGCCAGCCGCCCTGCCCCGCCGGTGAAGAAGCTGCTGGCCGCCGGCGTGCGCGTCTGCTCCGGCTCCGACGGCATCCGCGACACCTGGGGGCCCTATGGCAATGCCGACATGCTGGAGCGCGCCATGTTCGTCGGCCTGCGCAACAACTTCCGCCGCGACGATGAACTGCGTCTGGCGCTCGACGTCTGCACCACCGAAGGCGCGAAGGTGATGGAGATCGCCGATTACGGCCTCGCCGAAGGCAAGGCCGCCGATCTCGTCATCCTGCCGGGCGAGACGGTGGCGGAAGCCATCGTCACCCGCTCGCCGAAGCGCCGCGTGCTGAAGCGCGGCAAGGTGGTGGCGCGCGACGGCGTCTCGGTGAGGACCGCGCCGTGAGCCTGCAGCCGGCCCAACGTCCGGAAGGCCGCATCCTGCTGACGGCCCGCTGGCTCGTCGGCCACAAGGACGGCCGCCACCGGCTCTACGAGAATGGCGAGATCGTCTTCGAGGGCGGCGCCGTCGTCTTCGTCGGCCATCGCTTTCCCGGCGAGGTCGCCCGCCGCATCGATTACGGCCAGGCCGTGATCGGGCCCGGCTTCATCGACTGCGACGCGCTCTCCGATCTCGACACCACCATCCTCGGCTACGACAACCAGCCGGCCTGGAAGAAGGGTCGCGTCTGGCCGCGCAGCTATCTCGAGGCCGGCCCCTACGAGATGTATTCGCGCGAGGAACTGGCCTTCCAGAAGAGGCACGCCTTCGCCGCGCTGATCCGCAACGGCATCACCACAGCCCTGCCGATCGCCTCGCTGTTCTACCGGGCCTGGGGCGAGACGGTTCAGGAATTCGAGGACGCGGCAGAAGCCGCCGCTTCGCTCGGCCTGCGCGCCTATCTCGGTCCGGCCTATCGCACCGGCAACCAGCTGGTCGAGGCGGACGGAACGATCGCCACCCATTACGACGAGGAGCGCGGGCTCGCGGAACTCGACGCCGCGATCGATTTCGCCAGGCGCCATGAGGGCGCCGCGGGCGGCCTGATCTTGGGCATGCTGGCGCCCGACCGCATCGAGACCTCGACCGCCGAGCTGTTGCGCCGCACGGCAGCCGCTTCGCGCGACCTCGACATTCCCGTTCGGCTGCATTGCTGCCAGTCGAAGATCGAATACGACCTCGTCCTCGCCCAGCATGGCATGAGCCCGCCGGAATGGCTGGAAAGCCTCGGCTTCCTGAACGAGCGCTGCCTGCTGCCCCATGGCACCGTCGTCTCCGGCAGCCGCCTCGTCGAGCGGCCCGGCCGCGACCTCGAGATCATCCGCGATGCGGGGGCCAGCATCGTCCACTGCCCGCTGGTCTCCGGGCGCCACGGCAGCGCCATCGACCATTTCGGCCGCTACCACGCGATGGGGCTCAAGCTCGCGATGGGCACCGACACCAGCCCGCCCGACATGGTGATGAACCTGCAGGTCGGGATGATCCTGGCGCGAACCATGGCGGGCAATGCCGCCGCCGTCCGCTCCGAGGATTATTACGATGCCGCCACCATTGGCGGGGCCGATGCGCTGCGCCGGCCCGATCTCGGCCGCCTCCAGCCCGGCGCGCGCGCCGACATCGTGGTCTTCGATCTCGACCGCCCGCATACCGGGCAGGTGATCGACCCGATCCAGACGATGCTGCTGACCGGCCATGGCCGCGACGTCTCGACGGTGGTGATCGACGGCCGCTTCGTCATGGAGGATCGCGTCATCCCCGGCATCGACGAGGCGGCCGACAATGCGCGCGCCCAGCGGCAGTTCGAAGGACTGATGGCGCGCTATCCGCAACGCACGCACAACCACCCGCCGGTGAGCGAGATCTTCTCGTCGAGCTATCCGATCGAGGCCGCCCCATGACCGCATCTGTCGCCGCGCCGCTTCTCTCCGTCCGCGACCTGCGCATCGTCTTCGACGGCCGTCATGGCCCGCTGACGGCGCTGGACGGCGTCTCCTTCGACATCGCACCGGGCGAGATCCTGGGCGTCGTCGGCGAGTCCGGCGCCGGCAAGTCGCTGACCGGCACGGCGGTGATCGGCCTGCTCGACCCGCCCGGCCGGATCGCCGGCGGGGAGATCCTGCTGGAGGGCCGCCGCATCGACAATCTGCCGGCCGAGGAGATGCGCCGGCTGCGCGGGCGCCGCATCGGCGCGATCTTCCAGGACCCGCTGACCTCGCTGCACCCGCTGCTGACGGTCGGCGACCAACTCGTCGAGACCATCACCACCCATCTGCCGGTCGGCAAGGCGGAGGCGCGCCGCCGCGCGCTCGCGCTGCTGAAGGAGGTCGGCATTCCCGCCGCGGAGACGCGCATCGACCAGTATCCGCACCAGTTCTCCGGCGGCATGCGCCAGCGTGTCGTCATCGCGCTCGCGCTCTGCGCCGAACCGGCGCTGATCATCGCCGACGAGCCGACCACCGCGCTCGACGTCTCGATCCAGGCGCAGATCACCACGCTGCTGAAGCGCCTTTGCCGCGAGCACGGCACGGCGATCATGCTGGTGACCCACGACATGGGCGTCATCGCCGAAACGGCCGACCGCGTCGCGGTGATGTATGCCGGCCGCATCGTCGAGATCGGCCCGGTCGAGGAGGTCGTCCGCCGGCCGCATCATCCGTATACGGCGGGGCTGATGGCTTCGATCCCGAGCGTCCACGCGCGGCACGCGCGGCTCAACCAGATCGACGGCGCGATGCCACGCCTCAATGCCATCCCGCCCGGCTGCGCCTTCAACCCGCGCTGTGGCCGCGCCCTGCCCTTGTGCCGCGACGAGAAGCCCGGCCTGCCGCCATCGGCCCACGCAGCCGCCTGCCATGTCCCATTGAAGGAGCTGGCCCATGCTTGATCAGCCGGCGATCCTCGCTTCGGCGGAGGACAAGACCGACGACGTCGTCCTCGACGTCTCCGGAGCCTCTTGCCGCTTCGACGTCTCGGCGCCAGCCTTGTCTCGCCTGTTCTCGAAGGAGCCGCGCCGCATCCTGCGCGCCGTCGAGAACGTCTCCTTCAGCGTGAAGCGTGGCACGACCTTCAGCATCGTCGGCGAATCCGGCTGCGGAAAATCGACGCTGGCCCGCATGGTGGTCGGCCTGCAGCACCCGACCGAAGGCGTGCTGAGCTTCCGCGACATCCGCCGCGCCGATGGCAGGCTCGGCCCGCCGCGGGTGCAGATGATCTTCCAGGACCCTTACGCGTCGCTGAACCCGCGCTGGCGCGTCGGGGACATTGTCGCCGAGCCGATCCGCGAGCTGAAGCTGCGCCCGGACAAGGCCAGCACGACGGAGCGCGTCGGCGATCTGCTGGAGATCGTCGGCCTGTCCCGCAGCGATGCGGCGCGCTATCCGCACGCCTTTTCCGGCGGGCAGCGCCAGCGGATCTCGATCGCCCGCGCGCTGGCGACGGAAGCCGATTTCCTGGTCTGCGACGAGCCGACCTCCGCGCTCGACGTCTCGGTCCAGGCCCAGGTGCTCAACCTGATGGTCCGGCTGCAGCGGGAGCTCGGCCTGACCTATCTCTTCATCAGCCACAACCTCTCGGTCGTCCGGCACATGTCGGATCAGCTCGCCATCATGTATCTCGGCCGCTTCGTCGAGGCGGGGCCGGCCGAGACCGTCTTCGCCGATCCGAAGCACCCGTATACGCGCCTGCTGCTGGACACGATCCCCGATGTCGAGCGGCCGAACCGCGCGCGTCGGCCGATGTCGGGCGAGGTGCCGAGCCCGATCGCGCCGCCGCCAGGATGCAGCTTCCATCCCCGCTGCGGCATGGCGATGGATCGCTGTCGTGTCGATCCGCCGGAGCTGCGCCCCCACGGGGGCGTGGCGGTCAGTTGCCATCTGCCCGGCGCCGCGGCTGCCTGAGCCGGCCCATCTGCTTTCAGAGCACCGTCGGATCAGCCGCGCCGTGGCGCCCGACGCCTGATCTTCCCATCAGGGGCGAGACCCGGAGGTGGCGCCCTGCTGATCAGCACCGAGGCGATCATCGCGGAGCGTTAAAAGAAGCATCTTGCTCCGGCAATTCGGGTGGGTATGGATGACCGACGATGCGAGGGCGCCGCGGCTGACGGGCGCCCGCCTGTTTGAAGTCGATCCGGATATCAACGATGACGAACGCCACCCCCGAGCAGCGCAGTTTCGAAGCCGACGTCTCCCGTCTCCTGCACATGATGGTCCACTCGGTCTATTCGGACCGGGACGTCTTCCTGCGCGAGCTGATCTCCAACGCCGCCGACGCCTGCGAGAAGCTGCGCTACGAGGCCATCGCCAGGCCCGAACTGCTCGGCGAGGAGCCGAAGCTGGCGATCACCATTGCCGCCGACGCGGAAGCCGGCCGCCTCGTCATCGCGGATAACGGCATCGGCATGAGCCGGGACGAGATGATCGAGGCGCTCGGCACCATCGCCCGCTCCGGCACGCGCAGCTTCATGGAGCGCGTCGCAACGGCGGAAGGCAAGGAGGGCGCCCAGCTCATCGGCCAGTTCGGCGTCGGCTTCTATTCCGCCTTCATGGTCGCGAGCAGCGTCGAGGTCGTCAGCCGGCGCGCCGGCAGCGACGAAGCCTGGGCCTGGTCCTCCGACGGCAAGGGCGAGTTCACCGTCGCTCCGGTGGCGCTGGAGGATGCGCCGGCCCGGGGGACCCGCGTGGCGCTCCATCTGATGGAGGACGCCAGGACCTATGCCGAGCGCTGGACGCTGGAGCGCATCGTCAAGGAGCAGTCCGGCCATGTTCCGGTCCCGATCGCGCTCGTCGAGAAGCCGGGCGCCGAGGCGCAGACGCTCGCCGACGGCGCCGCGCTCTGGACCAAGCCGAAGAGCGAGATTTCCAAGGAGGATTACGCCGAATTCTATCGCGGCGTCGCCGGCCAGTATGACGAGCCGGCCGCCACGATCCATTTCCGCGCCGAGGGCCGGCACGAATACACCGCGCTGGCCTTTGTCCCGGGCGCGCGCCCGTTCGATCTCTTCGACGCCGACCGCAAGGGCCGGATCAAGCTCTATGTGAAGCGTGTCTTCATCACCGACGAGGCCGAGCTGCTGCCGCGCTATCTGCGCTTCGTCCGCGGTATCGTCGATACGGCCGACCTGCCCCTCAACGTCTCGCGCGAGATGATCCAGGACAGCCCCCTGCTCGGAGCGATCAAGAAGGGCGTGACGAACCGGGTGCTGTCCGATCTCGCCAAGCTCGCCGAGCAGGATGGCGACGCCTTCGGCAAGATCTGGGAGAACTTCGGCGCGGTCATCAAGGAGGGGCTCTACGAGGATGTCGAGCGGCGGGCGCAGCTGCTGGGCCTCGCCCGCTTCCGTACGACGGCGTCCGGCGAAGGCCGGCGCAGCCTGCAGGACTATCTCGGGTCCCTGCGCGAGAACCAGACCGCGATCTACTATATCGCCGGCGACGATGCCGAGCGGATCGCGGCCTCGCCCCAGCTCGAAGGCTTCCGCGCGCGCGGCATCGAGGTGCTGCTGCTGTCCGATCCGGTCGACAGCTTCTGGGTTTCCGCCGGTCTCGACTTCGAGGGCAAGCCGTTCAAATCGGTGACGCAGGGCTCGGCCGATCTCGGCCTGATCCCGCTGCTCGACGGCGAGGCCCCTCCCCCGGCCGACACCAGTGCCGAGATCGGCGCGCTGCTCGCCTCGATGAAGGAGGTCTTGGCGGAGGAAGTGGACGATGTACGCGCCTCCGACCGGCTGACCGAGAGCGCCGTCTGCCTGGTCGCCTCCGACCAGGGGCCGGACCGCCAGTTCGAGCGCCTGCTCAGCGCCGCCGGGCGCCTCGGCAGCGCAGCCAAGCCGATCCTCGAGGTCAATCCGCGCCATGCGACGGTCGCAGCGCTCGCCACGATCGAGGACGCCGCCCTGCGCGCCGACGCCGCCCATCTGCTGCTGGACACCGCCCGCGTCCTTGACGGCGAGCGCCCGCGCGATGCGAGCGCCTTCGCCGAACGGATGACGCGACTTCTGGCGCGGGGTCTCGGAAAAGCCGTGGAAACGGCCTGAGGAGGCCCGGCCGCGAGCGGACGCTGATTGCTCTCAGCCCGGGGACGGAGCCGGGATCACGCCACGGTTCCGCCTGTGCCGCAGAGCCGGGGGGAAAGCGTCATGCCTTGTCCTTCCTCCAGAACAATCTGACCCCGCCGCCTTCGGTCGATTCGAGGCCCGGCACGGCCGAGAGCAATGTCTTCGTATAGGCGTGCTGCGGGTTGTCGAAGATGTCGTCGCGCGGGCCTTCCTCGACGATGCGGCCCTCGTTCATGACGACGACCCGGTCGGCGATCTGCTCGACGACGCCGAGATCATGGCTGATGAACAGGCAGGAGAAGCCGTGTTTCTTCTGGAGGTCGTCGAAGAGCTCCAGCACCTGGGCGCGCACGGTGACGTCCAGCGCCGAGACGGGCTCGTCGGCGATGACGAAGCTCGGGCGGCGCACGACGGCGCGGGCGATCGCGACGCGCTGGCGCTGGCCGCCGGAAAGCTCGTGCGGATAGCGCGCGGCGAAGCCGTCGCCTAAGCCCACCTCGGCGAGAACCTCGGCGACGCGGGCCTTACTGTCGCCCGGGCTCATGTCGGTGACCAGCCGCAAGGGTTCAGCCACGAGCTGGCCGATCGTCATGCGCGGATCGAGCGACGAGTAAGGGTCCTGGAACACCATCTGGCAGTTCAGCCGGTAGTCCCACCAGGCGGTTGCGCTTTTGGTGATCGGGTTGCCGTTGAAGCGGATTTCGCCACCGGTCGGCTTGACGAGGCCCGCGATCGACTGGCCGAGGGTGGTCTTGCCCGAGCCCGAGCCGCCCACCACCGCGACGACCTCGCCCGGCTGCACCTCGAGGCTGATGCCGTGCAGCGCGCGCTTGGCCTCGCCCTTGCGGAAGAAGCCCTGCCGGCCGGGATAGTCGACGACGAGGTCGCGCACCGCGACGATCGGCGTCCTCGCCTCCGGCAGGAAGCGCGCCGGCAGGCGATGCGGCATCGCCGAGAGCAGCTTGCGGGTGTAGGCGTGCCGCGGCCGGGCGAGGATGTCCTCGGCCTTGCCCTGCTCGACGACCTCGCCCTGGCACATCACGACGATGCGGCTGCAATAGCGCGCGACCATGCCGAGATCGTGCGAGATCAGCAGCACGGCGGTATCGTTGGCCTTGGTCAGCTCGACCATCAGCTCCATGACGTCGCGCTGGACCACGGCGTCGAGCGCGGTGGTCGGCTCGTCGGCCAGCAGCAGCGCGGGCTTCAGCAGCATCACCGAGGCCAGCATGATGCGCTGGCGCATGCCGCCCGAGAACTGGTGCGGATAGGCGCTGAGCGCGCCTTCCGGATCGCGCAGGCCGACGCTGCGGAGCATGTCGAGGATCAGCGCCCGGCGCTGGGACGCGTCGAGCTTGCGGTGCAGCGCCAGCCCCTCGTCGAGCTGGCGCCCGATCAGCATCGAGGGGTTGAGCGAGGTCATCGGCTCCTGGAAGACCATGCCGACCTTGGCGCCGCGCATGGCGCGCAGGTCCTTGGCGGACATCGCCATCACGTCCTGGCCTTCGAAGCGGATCGTGCCGCCCTCCAGCCTGACCGCCGGCGGGATGAAGCCCATCACGGCACGCGCCGCCAGCGTCTTGCCCGAGCCGGATTCGCCGACGATGCCGACGATCTCGCCCGGAAAGACCTGGAAGGAGACGTCGGCGACGACCGTGCGGCCGGTCCCGCCGATCCTGAGCGTCAGGCCGGCCACATCGAGGAGCGCAGCTGCGGCGGCCTTGGTCGACACATCTTCTTCGCGCGAGACGATGCCCGCTTCGCTTGAGAGCGCTCTTGTCATCGCGAGCCCCTCATCCGTGGGTCGAGCCTGTCGCGCACGGCATCGCCGAGCAGGTTGATGCCGAGCAGCGTCAGCGAGATCGCGAGGCCCGGGAAGATGCCGAGCCAGACGGCCTGGCCGATATAGGGCCGGGAGCCCGCAAGCATGTTGCCCCAGGTCGGGGCCGGCGGCGGCACGCCCAGCCCCAGGAAGGAGAGCGCGCTCTCCGCCAGCAGGACATAGCCGAACATCGAGGTCGCGAGCACGGTCAGCGGCGCGATGCAGTTCGGCAGGATGTGCCGGACCATGGTGAAGGCCTCGGAATTGCCCATCACCCGCGAGGCGGCGATGAACTCCCGCTCGCGCAGCGAGAGCACCGTGCCGCGCACGACGCGGGCGACGGACGGCGTATAGGCGATGCCCAGGGCTACGATGATGCCGTATTTGTTGGCCCCGACCACCGCGAGCAGGCCGAGCGCCAGCAGGATGCCGGGGAAGGCGAGCAGCGCATCGTTGAAGGCCATGATGATGCGGTCGGTCCAGCCGCGCATATAGCCGGAGAACAGGCCGATCAGCGTGCCGGCCACCACGGCGAGCGTCACGGTGAGGATGCTGATCCAGACCGAGGTCGCCGCGCCCGCCATCAGGCGCGAGAGCACGTCCCGGCCGAACTCGTCGGTGCCGAGCCAGTGCAGGGCCGAGGGTGCCGCGAGCTTCTCGCGGAAGGAGAGCTTCAGCGGGTCGTAGGGCGTCCACAGCGCGCCGGTGCCGGCGGCGAGCAGAAGGATGCCGATCAGCGTGCCGCCGACGATCGCGTTGGGAGCCGGGAGCTTCGTGCGGCTGGGTTTTTTCACGGAGGCGCCGGTGCCCATGGTGCTGTCGCTGCTCATTGGGCGGTCACCCTTGGGTCGAAGACCGGGTAGCAGAGGTCGATGACGAGGTTCACCAGCACATAGGTGAAGGCGATGAAGAGCATGCAGCCCTGAATCACGGGGTAGTCGCGGGCGAAAATGGCATCGACCAGAAGGCGCCCGAGACCGGGGATGGTGAAGACCGTCTCGACCACCGCGATGCCTCCGAGCAGATTGCCGAGCACGAGGCCGATCAGCGTCCAGGTCGGGCCGAAGGCGTTCTTGAAGGCGTGGCGCCAGAGCACGGCGCCCTCCGAGAGGCCCTTGGCGCGGGCATGGGTGATGTAGTCGAGCCGCAGCACCTCCAGCGTCGAGGCGCGCGCCATGCGCAGGATCACGCCGATCTCATGCAGGAACAGCGTCAGGATCGGCATCACGAGGTAAAGCACGCCGGCCAAGGGGTTCTCGGCGATCGAGACATAGCCGACGACCGGCAGCCAGCCGAGCTTGAGCCCGAAGAACAGCAGCAGCAGGAGGCCGAGCCAGAAGGTGGGAACCGAGAGCAGCAGCGTTGCGGTGGCGACGAGGCCGAGGTCGAGAGCCGAATCCTGCTTCCAGGCGGCGATGACGCCGGCCGGCACGGCGACGAGGCTCGCCAGCAGCACCGCCACCAGCACGATCTGCGCGCTGACGGCGAAGCGCTGCAGGATCAGCGGCAGCACCGCCTGCTGCGACGAGATCGACTGGCCGAAATCCCCGGTCAGCACATTGCCGATCCAGATCCCGAACTGCGCCGGCAGCGACTGGTCGAGTCCCAGCCGGGCGCGCAGGTCAGCAAGGCTCGCCGGCGTCGCCAGATCCCCCAGCATGAGCTGGGCAGGGTCGCCCGGGATCAGCCGGATCAGCACGAATACCGATACCGCGACGATCAGCAGCGTCGGCAAGGCCATCCCGATCCGCGTCAAGGCAAAACGAAACATCAAAGCCCTCCCAAGCCCGATGCCGCTCGGTCACCCGCGCATCCGGCCGGATGCGCGGGTGACCGAGCCGATGTCTGTCGTGCCGCGAAATCACTTCGCGACACTGACCTCCCAAAGGCGGGGCTTCGAGGCGACCCATGGTGCGAAGCCCTGGATGCGCTTCGCGACGGCGGCCGTGTCGACCTGGTTGTAGAGGAAGACCAGCGGCGCATCGGCCAGCATCATCGTATGCAACTGGTCGAAGATCGCCCGGCGCTCGGCCTCGTCGCTGATCAGCGTCGCCTTCTCGATCAGGGCGTCGGCCTCGCGGCTGTCCCAGACCTTGGACGGCATCTTGTCCTTCGGGCCGGTGAACTGGTTGTAGCTCTGGGCCGGATCGAGGCGGGCGGAATAGCTGAAGGACATCATCTGGAAATTGCCCTTCGAGTAGCGGTCGAGCTGGGTGGCCCATTCCAGGATCTCGATCTCGGACTTGATGCCGGCGGCCTGGAGCATGGCCTGCGCCATGATCGCCACCGGATAGCTGGGAACGGTCGAGCGCTTGTTGGCGATCAGCTTGATCGTCTCGCCCTTGTAACCCGCCTCCGCCAGCAGCTTCTTCGTCCGTGCAGGGTCATGCGCGTAGCGCTTCTTCTGCACCGCATCGTGGAACGGCGAGGTGATGTAGACGGCCGAGTTGTTGACCTGGCCGAGGCCGTTCGAAGCGGCGCCCACGATCTCGTCGATATCGAGCGCGGAGGCGATGGCCTGCCGCATCCTGACGTCGGACAGCAGCGGGTCGCGTGTCTGGAGAAGCAAGGCGTGCTTGGTCGCGCTGGGCGCCGCCAGAACCTGCACGGTTCCGGCCTTCTTCATCTCCGCGACTTCCTCGTCGGGAATATCGGCGACATCCAGCGCCCCCGAGACCAGCCCGGCCTTGACGGTGGCGCCATCCGCGATCGCCAGGAACTTGACCTCGGAGACGAGCGCGCGCTTGGAGCCGACATAGCCGTCGCGCCTGTCGCCCGGCGGAGAAACATAGCCGTCGAACCGCTTCAGCAGCACATACTCGCCGCGGCGCCAGTCGGCGAGCTGGAACGGGCCTGTGCCGATCGGCTTGTCCCAGCTGCCATCGGGCTTGATCGAATCCCTGTGGAGGACCGCGACCATCGCGCAATCGGTCCGGGCCATGGTGTCGAGGAAGAGCGCGCTCGGCTTCTCCAGCTTCATCACGAAGGTTGCCGGATCGGGCGCCGCGACCTCGGTCACCTTGAGGCCGATGCGGCCATCGAATTCCGGTCGGCAACGCCAGTCGGTCTTGGCGTCCATATAGCGCTTCCAGCTCCACAATACGTCTGCCGAACTCATCTCGGCGCCGTTGTGGAACTTCACGCCCTTGCGCAGATGGAAGGTGTAGGTCAGCCCGTCCGACGAAAGGTCGATCTTCTCGGCCAGCAGCGGCGCGACGGCGCCGTTTTCGCGATAGCCGACGAGCCCCTCGACCATGTGCAACACCACCGCATCGGTGTTGTCGTCCCG
The DNA here is from genome assembly GCF_900156025.1 of Allobosea sp. TND4EK4. Classification (GTDB taxonomy): domain Bacteria; phylum Pseudomonadota; class Alphaproteobacteria; order Rhizobiales; family Beijerinckiaceae; genus Allobosea. The sequence goes on along the minus strand of NZ_FTMO01000009.1, from coordinate 74,446 downwards.
GTTGACGCCCGGATTGGTGCTGCGGATGTCGGCATTGAGCGCCACGTTCACAGTCTGCGCCTGCGCCGTCGCGCCGAGCAGAGCCAGGACGAGGGCGGATGTCGCGATGCGGATCATGCTCGTTCCCTTCAAATGGTCGTCGTCAGGCGGCGCACGCGGCAGCGGAGCCGCGTCGGCGCGCCAGGATGTCGGCGAAGAAGTCCTGGACCCGCGGCACCGCGCGGATCCCGTCATGCGCCATGTTCGGCACCAGCTCGAAGCGCACCGCGATGCCGGCGGCGGCGAAGGAATCGCGCAAGGCGGCGAGCCGCTCGGGCCGCGTGCGACCGGCATCGTTGGCGCCGGGCATCCAGTTGCGGCCACCCTCGCGATGGGTGATCTCCCAGGTGTCGAGATCGGCCGCGCCGACGATCATCTGCACCGCCACCTCGCGCATGGCCGGCAGATCGGGCTCCACGCCGAAGAGCGCATGCAGGTTGCGGGTCCCGACCCACCAGTCACGGCTTGGGTCGAGCAGCGTGACCGAGCCAGGCGCACCGATCGAGGCCGCCCAGAGCCGCTTGGGGTTCAGCAGCATGAAACGGTGGGTGAAATGGCCGCCGCCGGAATAGCCGAACAGGCCGAAGCGGTGGAAGTCGAGCCCGTAGCGCGCCCCGACCTCGTCGACCATTGCCAGCAGGGCCTCGTCGTAGCGGATCGAGCCTTCGCGCATGTATTTGAAGCCGTCGCGATAGCCATCGCCGCAGACCCCGACCGGAAACAGCGGCGCGAGCACGATGCAATTGTGCCAGCGGGCGAACTCGGCGAAGGCGTCGCGATAGCCGATGAAGCCGCGGCCGGTGCCGTGCATGGCCACGATCAACTCCGGCTTCTCGTCGCGCTCGGCGAGATCCGGCGGCACGTAGAGGCAATAAGCAAAGCGCGGATCGGCCTTGCTGGCGAAGACGGTGGTGCGGTCGAGGTCGTAGAGCGCCCGCCCGCGCTGGTCCTGCTCGCTGGTCGCGGCGGTCGTCGAAGTCGCCATAACCTGGCCTCTCTCATAATTGGCGAATAAATTGGCGCCAATACAATGGCATTGTATTCTGCAGGGCGCAAGCGCTCGTCGGACCCGCCTCCTTCAGCCCATTCCGGGCCGGCCAAAAGCGCGCTAGAGAGGCCGCATGACGTTGCCCCAGCCCCCTGCTACGCCGGCCCCGAGCCCGAAGCGCGCCCTCGCCCAGGAAATCTGGACGGCGATCAGCGAGGGCTCCTATCGCCCCGGCGAGTGGCTGCGACAGATCGATCTCGAGCAGCGCTTCGCGGCGACGCGCTTCGACGTGCGCGCCGCGCTGGAGGAACTGGTGCTCCGTCATGCGATCGAGCATGTCCGGAACCGGGGCTATCGCGTCGCCGAGACGGATCTCGAGACCTTGCGGGCGATCAAGGCCGCGCGCGTGATCCTGGAGCGCGCGACCGCCTCCGGCATCGTCGCGAATCTCGACGAACCGAGCCTCGCCAGGCTTTCGGCCATGGCGGCGGAGTTCGGCCAGACAGTGCGCCGGGGAACCCGCGCCGACCAGAGCCGCGTCAACCGCGAGTTTCACCAGTTGCTCTACAGGCTGTGCGGCAACCCGATCCTGGAAGAGCTGATCTGGAGCCTGCGCGACCGGGCCAGGGGTGCTCCGCTGTCGGTCTGGGCCTCGCACGAATCCCTGCTTCGCAGCGAGAGCGACCATTACGAGATGGTCGAGGCGCTGAGGCAGCGCGACCCCGCGCGGCTGGCGGCCCTGATCGAAAGCCATATCCAGAAAGACACCCCATAGGGCCGAGGCCGCAGGGTGTCCGGTGCTAGTCAACCGAGACCTCCCACAGCCGCGGCAGCGAGGTCAGCGAGGAGGCATAGCCCGCGACCCTGCGCCCGCTCGCGCCGCCGGCGATGCCGTTATAGAGCATCACCATCGGCATCTCGGCCAGGAAGCGGCGGTGGAGGTCGTCGAAGATCGCCTGCCGCTGGGCGGGATCGGCGATCACCATGGATTTCTCCAGCAGCGCCTGCGCTTCGGGGTTGTCCCAGAGCTTGCGCGGCTGCTTGTCCTTGGGTCCGGTGATCGATTCGAAGGACAAGGCCGGGTCCATCCGGCCGGAATAGGGGAAGGCCTGGATCTGGTAGCTGCCCTTGCTGTAGCGGTCGAGCTGCGTCGCCCATTCCAGCACCTCGATCTCGACCTTGAGGCCCACCGCCTGCAGCATCTGCTGGGCGACCACCGCCGCGTTGAAGCTCTGCGGGTAGCGCTTGTTGGCCAGCATGGTGATCTTTTCGCCCTTGTATCCGGCCTCGGCGAGCAGCGTCCTGGCGGCGGCGGGATCGTAGGCGACATCCTCGTCCTGCACCTTGCCGTGATAGGCCGAGAGGCTCGGCACGACCGAGCCGTTCGGCTGCCCCAGCCCGTCCGTGACCGAGCCAACGAGTTCGGGCTTGTCGATCGCCGCGGCGATGGCGCGGCGCAGCTTTGGGTTGGCCAGGACCGGATCGCGCGTCTGCATGATCAGCCCGACGAGGCCCATATGCGAAACGACGGACAGCTTGACGCGGTCATTGCCCTTCAGCTCGGCGACATCGGCATTGGCGACATCCGGCACGACGTCGATGTCGCCGCTGACGAGCGCCGCCTTGGCGGTGGCGCTGTCCGGGATCACGACGAAGCGGACCTCGTCCACCAGCGGCCGCTTGGCGCCCGTGAAGCCGTCGCGCTTGCCGGGAAGCGCCGTGTAACCGGCGAAGCGCTCCAGCCGGATGAATTCGCCCCGCTTCCACTCCCCGAGCTTGAACGGGCCGGTTCCGACCGGCCTGTCGAAGGACCCGTCCGCCTTCACGGAGGATTTGTGGAGGATGCCGGCCATCGCGCAGTCGGTGCGCGCCAGCGAGGTCAGGAACAGCGCGCTCGGCCGGTCGAGCTCGAACACGACCGTCAACGAATCGGGCGCGGTCACGCCCAGCACCTTGACCTGCCCGCGGCCGTCGAACTCGGACAGGCAGCGCCAATCCGTCTTCGGGTCCATGTAGCGGTTCCAGCTCCAGACGACGTCCTGGGACGTCAGTTCGGCGCCGTTGTGGAACTTAACGCCCTTGCGCAGTGTGAAGGTGTAGCGCTTGCCGTCCGGCGCGATATCGACCTTTTCCGCAAGCAGCGGCTTGGGCGCGGCGTCCTCGCCATAGGCGACCAGCCCTTCGACCATGTGCAGCACCACGCCGTCAGTGTTGTGGTCGCGGTTCACGCCCGGATCGATCGAGCGGATATCTGCCGGCAACTGCACGCGCAGAGCGGTCGCCGCCTGCGCCGGCGCACTTAGCGTGAGCGCGGCGAGCGCCCCTCCCCAGACCATCTTTCGAAACATCGGCACGGGTCCCCTCTTGGCTTGTTGTCGACCGGGTGCTGACGAGGTTCCGGCCGCGCTCTATTCGGCGGCCTGCGCCAGGCTGCGCGGCTCCTCGCTCAGGCTGTATCGCGTGAAGGTCCGGTTCAGCGCCGGCAGCGGGCACACCTCCATCACGCCGAGCGCAGGCTGCATGACCACCATCGCCACGGTCGCGGACAGGTTGCCGGTATCGTTCGGGCGCGGCGGGCGGCACACCGAATGCGGCGTCAGGAAGTCGTCGAAGAACGCCGCCTTCATGTCCTCGACGCCGAGCTTGCCGCCCGCCTCGTCGAGCAGCTTCTTCACCCGCCAGTCGCGATAGAAGGAATCGGGCACGCGCGGCGTTCCCGCTTCCTTGACCTTGGCGAGGGCGACCGCACCGACCCAGTGATTGGCGTGAACGATCAGCCCGTCAGCCGGATAGATCGGGAAGGCCTCGTCCGGCGCGCATTCGAAATCGATCGCGAACCCCTGGACGGTCGAGATCATCATGTTGTTCGAGCAGGATTTCGGCGTCCCGGCGACCGCCTTGATCGCGAAGGCGAAGTGCTCCTGCTCCAGCACCTTGCGCCGGATCAGCGCCAGGGGCACGCCGAGCTGGCTGAAGTCGCGGTCGGATTCCAGATAGTTCGCGGTGATGCAGATGCCGGCGGAATTCATGCCGCTGCGCGCCAGCCCGCCGGCTTCCACGAAGGTGAGGATATCCGGCCCGTCCTCGCGCCGCACGCGCAGCACGATCGCCGTCTCCGCGCATTCGGCCTTCCAGTCCCAGTTCTGACCATGGATGACCGCGCCGGTCGCGCTGCGCTCGGGCAGGATCACGGCGCCCGTGCAGCCGTCGTCGGCCTCGTCCTCGCCGAGCTCGATCGGCTTGTTCTTCAGGAGCCGCGCCTTGGCGATCACCTCGGTGCGGGCATTGATCATGACGACGTCTTCGAGCGCGACGCCGGCACCATCGGCGATGCCGCGCATCTCCTCGATGTAATGGGCGCCGAAGGCCTCGATCTCCTTGGCGAAGTCGCGGATCAGCGCCGATTTCGCCGCGGCATCGTAGCCGAGCTCGCCGAGCTGCCCGCCATAGAGCTCGATCGAGCGCTTGACGCGGCCCGGCACTGCGGCGCCATGCTGGCGGCCGCGCTCGTAGGGCGTTCCGGAGACGTCGATGAAGGGGATCGGTTCGATCATGGCCAGGCGGGTCCGAAGCTTCGCTCGATGCGGTGTCTGATGTATTTCATCCGCAACAAAAACAATCAAGCCGGTTCATGACCACCAGACTTCAATTGGATCTCGCCGAGCGGATCATGGATCTGATCCGCTCCGACGGGCTGGGCGCCGGCAGCCGGCTGAACGAGAGCGACATCGCCCGCCGCCTCAACGTCTCGCGCACGCCGGTCAGGGGCGCGCTCGATCATCTCGCCTCCGTCGGGATCGCGAAGCGCAATCCCCATCGCGGCATCGAGCTGGTCGATCTCGATCCGCCCCTCACCGCCCCCGCCGGCGACGACGACACGATCGAGACCGCGATGGTGCGGCTGGCCCATGACCGCGAATCGGGCCAGCTCGCCGACGAAGTGTCCGAGCAGGAGGTGATGCGGCGTTACGGCCTCTCCCGCCAGCCGGCGCAGCAGCTCCTGCGGCGGCTGGCGGAGCTCGAGATGATGGAGCGCAAGCCCGGCTATGGCTGGCGCTTCCTGGCGCCCCCGCGGGATCCGCGCGCCCATGCCGAGCGCTACCGTTTCCGCGTGCTGATCGAGCCGATGGGCTTCCTGGAGCCGGATTTCGCGCTGGCGGAAAGCTGGATCGAGGCCATGCGGCGCGATCATCGCCAGACGCTGTCGCGTCCCTGGCGCGAGGGGTCGGCCATCGGCTTCTTCGAGATGAATGCCGCGTTCCACGAGGGGCTCGCGGCAGGATCGGGCAACCGCTTCATCCATTCCGCGGTGAAGCGGCTGAACCAGCTCAGGCGGCTCTCGAATTACGACTGGTCGTTTGGCTACGAGCGCGTCGAGGTGAACTGCCGGGAGCATCTGGCGATGCTGGATGCTGTCCAGGCGGGCGATCTCCGGCAGGCCAGCGTCCTCATGCGCAGCCATCTCGAGCGCGCGAGCAGACTGCGCTAGAGCCCCCCTGGCGGCGTCGCACCGGCAGCGGCCCGAGCCGGCGGCCCGCTCGCCCCGGCTTGCGCCAGAACGCGCTCGGCAAGGCGTCGGTAATGCGCCATCTGGCCGGCAGCCCAGCTTTCGAACTCCCAGAGGAAGTCGGGTGCGATGCTGACGCGTTGCCCGCCGCGACCCACGCTGAAGCAACCGTTCAGCTCGGCGTCGCCCAGGATATTGCCGACATGTTGGCGCGAGACGCGGAACCGTTCCGCCAGCGAACCATAGGAGAGAAGCGCCGGCGCCGGCACATCGGCGAGCGCGGCATAATGCGCTCCGAGGACGGCGGACAGCACGGGAAAGCCGCAATCCTGCGCCGTGAGCCGAACGATGTTGGCGAAGGGGCCGAAATAGATGTCCTCCTCCAGAAACGCATCATAGGAAGTGCCGAGCCAGTCGCCCGCGAAGACGGCGTCGCTGCCGAGCCTTGCGGTCATCGTTTGTGACGCAGGCTCCAGGCGCTCGGACGCCGCCAGAAAAGCCAGCGGCGAGCGTCCGATTTCCGCAAGAAGCGCCATGGTGGGGCTGAGCCGCAGGGCACGCCGGTCCTCCGGCAACGGGCTGGCGACGACATACCCGCCGAGCTTCATCGCAGTGATCAGCGCCGCGACCTGCCGGCCGCTCGCAGGCGCGACGCGCTGGAGCGTGGAGAGCGTCGGCGCTTCTCCCGCGCCCCGCCGCCAGCGCGCATCGAGACCGATCAGCACGAAGCAGACGAGATAGCGCAGCTTCTGGCCGAAGAACTTGTCCGCCGGCCAGCCCGCCGCGTGCGGCTGCAGCATCGTGGCGCAGTAGGAGCGCAAGGCATCCCGAAAGAGGCCGCGTCCGATCAGTCCGGCGGCATCGGGCCATGGTCCTTTTTCGGCATGACGGGCGATGGCGGGGTGAAGAAGATCGCGGCGGACGGCCGCATCCGGGACCTCAGTCATCGGCGATACTTGCAAAGTTTGGACTTTGCGGCCCCGGGGCGTCGTGGCCCTGATGCGCCGCATGCAGCCGCTTGATTCAAAGCAAGGATATCGTGCCGCGCCGATCGGCGCCACTCATCCCGCGGACCGTGCCCATGCCACGCCCTGCAGGGCCGCCATCCGCCTCGCCGCACGCCGGGATCGCAGGCACTCGCCGTTCCTCTGCGTCGCGCTGTTCGTCACCGCCGCATGCGCCGGCCTTCAGGAAGCCTCTGCGCAGACGAACGGCAATGTCGGGGGGTTGGGCGAGGTCTCGACCAGCAATCCCTACCCCTTCAACACGCTGACCTTCATCGGGACGGCCGGCCATATCCGGGCGCTCAACACGCTCGACCTCGGAAGCACTGTTCTCACCGATGACGACTCGACCGCCCGCCTGTCGGCGGTGGCCGGCCAGACCCTGTCATTCCGTTTCGGCCATCTCGGGGCCCGCTCCACAATCTATCTCGGCTCGGCCTCCGACACCGGAGATATTCTGGTGACGGGCTGGAACGGGTCAGGCGGCCTCGGTTCCCACCTGATCATCGACGGTGGCACCGTCATCGCCGGCCCGCGCAATCAGTTCGGGCTCGGTGACTTCGGCTTCGCCTTCGGGTCCACGACGATTGCGAACGGTGCGACGCTGCAGTTCGCGGGCGACAACTCCTATATCCGCCGCCTCAGCGGTGGCGGAGCCATCGGCATCGTGGGCGCATCCCTGACCATCGGCGGCGGAACCTTCTCGACCAGCATCACCGGCGCGTCCCGCCTGATCTTCACCGCTGACACCACCTGGACCGGAACCGGCGGAAGTATCGGAACGCTCGAGGTCCGTCCCGGGACCACGCTGACGACGAACAACCCGGCCGCGGTGGAAAGCGCGACCACTCTTCAGATCGACGGCACGCATGCGCTCAACTCGAACCTCGCCGTGGACGGCCTGACCGGCAGCGGCTTGATCGCGCTTGGCACAGGGGCGCGCCTGAGCGCCGGATCTCAGAATGGCAGCTCCACATTCGGCGGCGAGATCTCGGGCAGTGGCGGAGGCCTGACAAAGGAGGGAACCGGCACGCTCACCCTGTCCGGCAACAGCTCCTATACCGGCGCCACGATCGTCAACGGCGGCACGCTGCTGATGGGCACCTCCAATGCGCTTCCCGCAGCGAGCGACGTCACGCTCAACGCCGGAAGCTGGTCGCTCGCGGGATTCAGCCAGCATGTCGCCAGTTTGACGGGCAACCCGGGCGCTAACATCAACCTGGGTTTCGCCACTCTCACGATCGGCGGGGGAGCGAATATCGGCTATTTCGGGACGATCAGCGGCAGCGGGGGCCTGACCAAGGTCGGCAGCAACAGCCAGGATCTCTACGGGCTCAATTCCTACACGGGCCCCACCACGGTTTCAGGCGGGACGCTGCGTGTCGCGCTCGGCGGCACGCTCCCGAACTCACGGGCGGTCACCGTCAATGCGGGGGGGGATCTGGATGTCGCGGCGGTCAATGCCTTGTCGCCGCAAGCCCGCGTCACGCTCAACGGCAATGGGGCGCGCTTCCGGATCAATGCCGACCAGAGCATCGGCGCGCTCGACGGCACCGCCAGTTCGCAGGTCGTCTTCGGCGTCGGACGCAACCTCACCATCGGCGGCAGCAACGCCGACAGCAGCTTCGCGGGCAATCTCGGCGCCGACGGCAATGGCAGCCTGATCAAGACCGGCACCGGCCGCCTGACACTGAGCGGCACCAACAGCTATGCCGGCTCGACGATCGTAAACGGCGGGACACTGATCGTGAACGGGTCGATCGCGGCTTCCTCCGGACTGGCGCTGAACGCCGGCGCCACGCTCGCCGGCTCGGGGACGGTTCCGGCGGTCACGGTCATCGGCGGCACGCTCTCGCCCGGAAACTCGCCGGGCACGCTCACCATCGACGGCAACCTGACGATGGACGCGGCCTCGACCTATCGTGCCGAGGTGCAAGGCCCTGTCGCGGACCGCATCGACGTCTCCGGCACTGCTGCGCTCGCGGGAACGCTGCGGCTGGTGCCGCTCGGCGGCGCCTACAGCTTCAACAGCCCCTACACTCTGCTGTCCGCCGCGGGCGGCCGAACCGGCGCCTTCCAGGCCATCGATCAGGCCGGTGCCTTCGGCGACGGCGTCAGCACGACCGTGGCCTATACGGGCAATGAGGTGCGGCTGACCCTGGAGCCGCGCCCGCTGACCCCGATCGTGACGGATCCAACAGCGCCGACGCCGAGCGGAGTGGGCAGCGGGCCAGCACAGCCGACCCCGTCCCCGATTTCGCCGGCTACGGGAAGCGGCCCGGCCAATGCCCTGGCGGTGGCCGGCGCGATCGACGGCGCGGTCGCGGGCGGCGCCGATGCCTCGCCGCTCTTCAATCTGTACAACCTCCCGGCGGCCGCGATCCCCGCCGCGGTCAACCAGCTTTCAGGCGAAGCCCATACCGGCGTTCCGGCGCTCGCCAACGGGGCCGCCGGCCGGTTCCTGGGAATGATGCTCGATACGGCCCTGCCGGGGCGGCTTGCGCCTTCGGCCGCAGCGCCGGATGTGGCCACCTTCTCCAGCGGGGCCGGCAGCAGCGACGATGGACGGGGCCGACCATCCTTCCTCGACCAGCCGCGCTTTTCGCTGTGGGGCGCCAGTTCCGGCTCGGCCGCACGCATGGATGGTTCCGCTCGCATCGGCTCCGCGCCGCGCACGATCGGCGATGGCCACCTGGCGGTGGGCGCGGATCTGCGCGTCGGAGCCGGCACGGTCGCCGGCCTGGCCATCGCGGCCGGAAAGGCCCGCGCTTCACTCGGCGGAGGGCTCGGCAAGATCGATGCCGGCGTGCTCCAGGTCGGCGTCTATGGCCTGACCCGGCTGGGGTCGCTCGATCTGGCGGCAGCAGGCAGCTACAGCAGGCTGGACAGCGATGTCAGCCGCGCCGTGCCCCTGCTGGGCAACACGCTGCTCTCCTCCTACACCAGCACGGCCTGGAGCGGGCGCATCCAGGCCAGTGCCGCGCTTGCAAGCGGGGGCGGGTTCACGGTCTCGACGCTCGCGGCACTTCAGGCCGTCACGGTCCGCAGCCCCGCTTTCAGCGAGCGCTCCGCCTTCGGCACGAACGCGGCAGCCCTCGCCGTCTCCGGGCGCCGCGACACGACGAGCCGGACCGAGCTCGGCGCGCAAATCGACACGCAGGCTCTGCTGGGCGCCGTCCCGCTCTCCGCCTTTGTCCGGACCTCCTGGGCCCATTACCTCCAGCGCGATGCCGGGATCACCGCGAATCTGGTCGCCCTGCCCGGCGCCGGCTTCATCACCCGGGGAGCCAGGCCGGACAGGAACGCCGCCCTGATCGCCGCCGGCCTCGATGCCAGGCTCAGCGAGCGCGTGACCCTCGGCGTGCGCGTTGACGGCGAAGTTTCCGCCAGGACCAGGAGCCTCGGCGGAACCGCCCAGTTGCGAATGAGCTTCTGACGGGGACACTCCTGCCGCAGGTCGCCAGAGCCCCGACAGGTCGCTGCCCGGCCATCCGTCCCTGTTTGCGATCTGCCGGCACGGCGACCGCGGCGGGTGCCTGTTCGCCGGCCATGCATTTTCTCCCCGGCGGCCCCTTGCAGATATTTTAAGCTTGAAACAATATGACCCGGACGCGTGGCCACAGAAGTTTGAGGGAACTCGGCCGCGCCCCTGTCGCCTGTTCACCCCGGGAGGGTCTCGATGACGACTTTCAAATTCGCACTGGCGATTGGCTGCGGCGCGCTGGCGCTTTCGGTCGCCTCCGCACAGGCGCAGGAGCCGATGAAGATCGGCGTGGTCAGCGTGCTGACCGGCCCGGCCGCCTCGCTGGGGCAGCAGGTGCGCGACGGCTTCCAGCTCGCGGTCGACAAGAACGGCGGCAAGCTCGGCGGCGTGCCGGTCAAGATCACCGTGATCGACGATGAGCTCAAGCCCGACGTCGCGGTCGAGCGCGTGCGCAGCTTCGTCGAGACGGAGAAGCCCACCTTCGTCGTCGGCCCGGTCTTCTCGAACATCCTCGGCGCCATCGCCAAGCCGGTGCTCGATTCCGGCGCCTTCCTGATCAGCCCCAATGCCGGCCCCTCCACCATGGCCGGCAAGGCCTGCAACAAGAACTTCTTCGTCACCTCCTACCAGAACGACCAGGTCCACGAGGTGCTGGGCAAGTACGCGCAGGACCAGAAGTACAAGACCGCCTACATCATCGCGCCGAACTACCAGGCCGGTAAGGACTCGCTCGCCGGCTTCAAGCGCTACTTCAAGGGCGAGATCCTCGACGAGGTCTATGCGCCGCTGAACGCGATGGATTTCTCGGCCGACCTCGCCAAGATCGCCTCGACGAAGCCGGACGTCGTCTTCGCCTTCCTGCCCGGCGGGCTCGGCGTCAATTTCGTCAAGCAGTGGTCGCAAGCCGGCCTTCAGGGCAAAATCCCGTTCCTCTCCGCCTTCACGGTCGATGAATCGACCCTGCCGGCCCAGCAGGACGCCGCGGTCGGCCTCTATGGCGGCATGACCTGGGCCCCCAACATGGACAACCCGCAGACGAAGGATTTCGTGAAGGCCTATGAGGCCGCCTACAAGATCGTGCCAGGCTCCTACGCCCAGCAGGCTTATGACGCCGCCATGCTGATCGACTCCGCCGTCAAGGCCGCCGGCGGCGCCGGCAACGCCGACAAGCTGCGCGAGGCCATCAAGAAGGCGGACTTCACCTCGCTGCGCGGCAAGTTCAAGTTCAACACCAACGGCTACCCGATCCAGGACTTCTACCTCGTCAAGGTCGCCAAGCGGGCGGACGGCAAGTTCCAGACCGAGATCGCCCAGAAGGTCTTCACCGACTACGCCGACCCGCATGCGAAGGATTGCGGGTTGAAGTGACCTGAAGCAGCGGACACCCATCCGCCGCCGTCATCCCGGACAAGCCGCGCAGCGGCGCCCGATCCAGGATCCATGACAGAACGCCAACGCTTCACGCTCTGGCATGGATTCCGGGTCTCCGCTTCGCTGCGCCCGGGATGACGTGGAGGAGGTGTAGAACGATCGACATCACGCGATGACCACCAGCCTCCTCCTCGTCCAGCTCCTCAACGGGCTCCAGTTCGGCATCCTGCTGTTTCTGGTCGCGGCCGGGCTGACGCTCGTCTTCGGCGTGATGGACTTCATCAACCTGGCCCACGGCGTGCAGTACATGCTGGGCGCCTATCTCGCGGTGACCTTCGTCGGGCTGACGGGCTCCTTCCTCCTCGGACTCGCGCTCGCGCTGGCGGCAGCGCTCCTGCTCGGCCTCGTCCTAGAATTCCTCGTCTTCCGGCACCTCTATGAACGCGACCATCTCGATCAGGTGCTGGCGACCTTCGGTCTGATCCTGCTGCTTAACCAGGCGGTGAAGATGGTCTGGGGCGCAGCCCCTCTTTCCGTGCCGGTGCCGGAATTCCTGTCGGGCAATGTCCAGCTCCTCGGCGGCGTGCTCTATCCGGTCTACCGCTTCGCGCTGATCGGGGCGGGCCTCGGCGTCGGAGCGCTGCTCTGGTTCGTCGTCGAGAAGACGCGGACCGGCATGCTGCTGCGGGCGGGTGCCTCCAACGCGCCGATGGTCTCGGCGCTCGGCGTCGACATCCGCAAGCTCTTCATGATCGTCTTCGCCTTCGGCACGATGCTCGCCGGTTTCGCCGGTGCGATGGCCGCGCCGATCCTCTCCGTCGAGCCCGGCATGGGCGACGCGGTGCTGATCCTCGCCTTCGTCGTCATCGTGGTGGGCGGCATCGGCTCGATCCGCGGCGCCTTCGTCGGGGCGCTGATCGTCGGCCTCGTCGACACGCTCGGCCGGTCCTTCATGAACGACCTGCTGCGGCTGTTCATGGGCGCGGCCTCGGCGCGCGCGACCGGTGCGGCGCTCTCCTCCATGCTGATCTATCTGGTGATGGCGGCCGTGCTGTTCGTTCGGCCGGAGGGCCTGCTGCCCGCCAAGGGACGCTCATGAGCGCGGTCCTGCCGACGGCAACCCAAAATCCGCCTGCGGCATCGCGGCCGGCGGCATCGCCCGCGCGCCGGCTGGCGCCGCTGCTGATCTTCGGCCTGCTCGCGCTGCTGCCCTTGGCGACCGCGCTCGGCCTGCCCTCGCCCTGGCTGACGCTGGTGACGCGGGCCATGATCCTGGCGATTGCCGCGCTCTCGCTCGATCTCATCCTCGGCGTCGGCGGGCTGGTCTCCTTCGGGCATGCCGCCTTCGTCGGCATCGGGGCCTATGGCGCCGGCATCCTCATCACCGAGGGCCAGACCGAGATCCTCGTCGCCCTGCCCGTCGTCCTGGTCGCCTGCGGGCTTTTCGCCGCCGTGACCGGCTATGTCTCGCTGCGCACGCGCGGCGTCGCCTTCATCATGATCACCCTCGCCTTCGGGCAGATGGCCTACTACTTCGCGCAGGCGCTTTCGGCTTATGGCGGCGATGACGGGCTGACGCTCTACGAGAAGAGCACGCTTTTCGGCCGCGAGATCTTCGCCAACCGCACGGGCTTCTACTACATCGCGCTCGGCACATTGGCGCTCTGCTACTGGCTGGCGCGGCGCCTCGTCGCCTCGCGCTTCGGCCGGGTGCTGCGCGCGGCGCGCGAAAACGCCGTGCGCGTCACCGTCACGGGTTACGAGGTCGACCATGTCCGTCTCGGCGCCTATGTCGTCAGCGGCATGATGGCGGGCGTCTCGGGCCTGCTGCTCGCCAACCAGACCGATTTCGTCAGCCCCGCCTTCATCTCCTGGCAGCGCTCGGGCGAGTTGATCTTCATGGTCGTGCTCGGCGGCGTCGGCTCGCTCTATGGCGCCGTCCTCGGGGCTCTGGCTTTCCTGGTGGCGGAGGATGTCCTGTCCGGTCTGACCCAGCACTGGAAGGCGATCTTCGGCCCGCTGATCGTGCTCTTCGTCCTGTTCACCCGTGGCGGCATCGCCGGGATGATGGGCAAGCTGCGGGGGCCGCGCCATGGCTGAGCCCGCCCTCGCCCTGAAGGGCCTCGCCAAATCCTTCGGCGCGCTCAAGGTCACGAATGGCGTCGATCTTTCGATCGCGCCGGGCGAGCTTCACGCCCTGATCGGGCCGAACGGTGCCGGCAAGACGACGCTGGTCCACCAGATCTCAGGCACGCTGCGGCCCGATTCCGGCACGATCCTGTTCGCAGGCGAGGACATCACGCGCCTTTCGCCGCAGAAGCGGTCCCGCGCCGGGCTGGCCCGCACCTTTCAGATCACCTCCACCGTCGCCTCCCTCTCGGCTCTCGAGAATGTCGCGCTCGGCGTGCAGGCGCGCAGCGCGCACCCGCTCTCGCCCTTCCGGGACGCCGCGCATGACGCGGCGCTGAACGCGCCCGCCTGGGAGGCTCTGGAATCGGTGGGGCTGGCCGCCCGCGCCCATGCGCCGGCCGGCAGCCTCTCCCATGGCGAGAAGCGCGCGCTCGAGATCGCCATGGCGCTGACGCTGGAGCCCAAGCTCATTCTCCTCGACGAGCCGCTCGCCGGCGTCGGCCACGAGGAAGGCGAGCGGCTGATCGCGCTGCTGAAGGGCCTGAAGGGCCGCTTCGCCATGCTGCTGGTGGAGCATGACATGAGCGCCGTCTTCGCCCTCGCCGATCGCGTCACCGTGCTCGTCTATGGCGGGGTGATCGCCTCCGGCGAGCCAGCCGCCGTGCGGGCCGACCCGGCGGTGCGGCAGGCCTATCTCGGCGAGGAGGTCTGACGATGCTCAACGTCGAAGCCCTCGACGCCGGCTATGGCGAGGCGCAGATCCTGTTCGGCGTCGACCTTGCGGTCGGCGAAGGCGAGGTGGTGACGCTGCTCGGCCGCAACGGCATGGGCAAGACGACGACGATCCGCGCCATCATGGGCCTCCTGCCGGCGCGTGCCGGCCGCGTGTCCTTCGGCGGGCGGGACCTCACCGGCGCCGCCCCTTTTCGCATCGCGCAGGCCGGCATCGGGCTGGTGCCGGAAGGCCGGCAGATCTTCCCGACCCTCTCGGTCGAGGAGAACCTGATCGCGACCGCGGCCGACCGGTCCGGCCGCAAGCGCTGGGACCTGGAGCGCATCTATGCCTTTTTCCCGCGGCTGAAGGAGCGGCGCGAGAATCGCGGCAACCAGTTGTCCGGCGGCGAGCAGCAGATGCTGGCGATCGGCCGCGCCCTGATGACCAATCCCAAGCTGACCATCCTCGACGAGGCGACCGAGGGGCTCGCGCCCCTGATCCGCGAGGAAATCTGGACGTGCCTGAGCGCGCTCAAGGCGGAAGGCGAATCAATCCTGGTCATCGACAAGAACGTCGATGCGCTCGTCCGCATCGCCGACCGCCATGTCGTGCTGGAAAAGGGCCGCGTCGTCTGGCGCGGCACCAGCGCCGAGCTGCGCAGCGACAGCGCCGTCAAGGACCGCTTCCTGCATTTCTGAAACACCGTGATGACGAGGAGAGAGATCATGAAGCCGCTGACCGCAGGCGTGACCCGCGCCAATGAAGGCCTCGACGGAATATCCTGGAACATCCTCGGCCAGACCTATGTGCCGAAGACGCTCTGCGAGGACTCGTTCTCCTGGCACGCCACCTTTCCGCCCGGCACCTTCGTGCCGCCGCATATCCATCCGACGCAGGACGAGTTCGTCTACATGCTGGAGGGGCGCCTCGACGTGGTGCTCGACGGACAGGAGAGCTTCGCCACGGCCGGCGACCTCGTGCGCCTGCCCCGCAACGTCCCGCACGGCCTGTTCAACAAGAGCGATGCTCCGGTGAAATGCCTGTTCTGGGTCGCGCCAACCGGCCGGCTCTACGACCTGTTCTGGGGCATCCACTCCATGGCGGAGCAGAAGCCGGCCGACGTCGTCGCGCTCTCGGCCAGGCACGAGGTCGACTTTCTGCCGCCGCCGCCCGAAGGCGCCTGAGAGCGCTCGGCGGCCCGCTGGGAGCCTGCGGCAGAGCAGGCTCGCAGCGGGCCGTTTCGAAAGCCTTCGTTAACGCAGAATGGCGCCTGCGCGTCGAAAATCGCCGCGGCCTGCTATGATGGTTCCTGAGCCGGAATGACCGACGGGGGGCCTGACATGGAAGCGGAACGCAGACGCTCGCCGCGCATGCGCACCCTTCTGGCCGGCGTCGTGGCCTTCAACAATCGCTGCTCCACCTTCGATTGCACGATCCGCAACGCCTCGGACACCGGCGCGCTGCTGAAGTTCCCGCGCACCGTGCTGTTGCCGCCGACCTTCGAGCTGGAGATTCCGGCCCGGAACAAGACGGTCAAAGCCCGCATCGTCTGGCGCAGCGAAGACGCGATGGGCGTCGCCTTCGACAATGACGCCCCCGCCGCGCAGACCGAGCTTCTGGAACGGCTGAAGGCGAGCGAGGCCGCCAAGGCCCGGCTGCAGGAACGCGTCAGGCTGCTCACCGAATCCTGAGCAGGAGGGCGGCTCGATCTTATCGCGCCGCCAGCTTCTCGGCCGAGAAGCCCGCCTTGCCGGCATAGGACTTCACGATCTGCTCGCGCTTGGCGTAACCCATCACCCGCTCGACATCGTCGAAGCCGTTGGGCGCCAGCGCCTCCACCGCGTCGATCACGCGCTCGGGCCCGCCGACCCGGTTCATCGCCACCACCTCCGCCGTCGCCGGCAGGCGCTGCGCCTCGTAGGCGGCGAGTGCCTGGCGCGGATGCTCGGCCCTGACCAGCTGGTCCGCCAGGCAGCGCGCATCGAGGATCGCCTGGGAGGCGCCGTTCGAGCCGACCGGGTACATCGGATGGGCCGCGTCTCCCAGCAGCGTGACGCGCCCATGGGTCCAGCGCGGCAGCGGGTCGCGGTCGCACATCGGGTACTCCCAGAAGGTCGATGTCGCGCGGATCAGCGCCAGCACATCGACCTCCGGCACCGTGAAGCGGCGGGCGAAGGGCAGCACGTCCTCCAGCCGGCCGGGCTTCGACCAGGCCTCCTTCGGCGGCGGGCGCTCCGGATCGCCGTTGCGGATATTGACGACCCAGTTCAGCAACCGCGTGCCCGGCGTCGAGCCCTTGCCGATCGGATAGAGCACGAGCTTGCCGGCCATGCCGCCCGCGATGATCATGCTCTCGCCGTCGAGGAAGACCGGCCAGTCGCAGGCGCCGCGCCACATCTGCACGCCCTGCCAGCGCGGCGGCCCCTGATTCGGGAAATAGAACGCGCGCACGGCCGAATGGATGCCGTCTGCACCGATCAGGATGTCGCCGCGCGCCGTCTCGCCGGCCTCGCCGAAGCGCGCATCGGCAAAATGCGCGGTCACGCCGCCCTCGTCCTGGATGAAGCCCTGAAGCCGTCGTCCGGTCCGGATGGCATCCTCGCCCAGCCGCTCGGCCACCGCGTCGCGGATCACCTTTTGCAGCCGGCCGCGGTGGATGGAGAATTGCGGCACCGGCGCGCCGGCGTGCAGCCCGCGCGGCTCGCGCCAGACCGCCTGCCCGAAACGGTTCATGTAGACCAGCTCGCGGGTGCGGATGCCGACCGCGTCGAGCGCCGGCAGCAGGCCGAGGTCCGCAAGCTCGCGAATGGCGTGCGGCAGGGTATTGATCCCGACGCCGACCTCGCGGATTTCGCTCGCCTGTTCGTAGACCGTGGCCGCGATGCCGCGCGAATGAAGCATCAGTGCCAGCGTCAACCCGCCGATCCCGCCGCCAACGATGATGGCCCGCATATCTCTATCCCCGCCTTATTATTTTAAGTTTGAAATATCGCGGCGGGCGTTGTCAATCGGGGCCGGCCCTCCTCGGCGGCGGCGGCCGGGAAACCGTCAGTCGAGGCTGCGGGCCTTTTCTTGCTGCATCGTCTTGGCGTGAAAGATGTTGTAGCCGACGAAGATCGAGACGACCACGAAACCGATCAGCGCGGCGACCGCGATCAAGACCCTGGCGGGCCTGCGGCTCTGCGGGCGGTCCTGGTCCATACGCTGGTCTCCTTGTCTCTGATCTGGACTGGATCAACGCTGGCCACTGCCGGAGCTGGGAAGAGGGTGCGCCAGCGCACCTTCAGCCCTCAGCGAGCCTTCAACGCGATCCAGACCGGAGCATGGTCGCTCGCCTTCTCCCAGCCGCGAACATGCCGGTCGACGCCGGCCGCCTTCAGCCGCTCAGCGAGCTGTGGGCTCAACAGCAGATGGTCGATCCGCAGGCCGGCGTCCCGGCCCCAGGCATTCCGGAAATAGTCCCAGAAGGTATAGATTCGCTCCTGCGGGTGGAGCTTGCGCAGCGCGTCGGTCCAGCCTTGTGCGACGAGTTCCGCGAAGGCTTCGCGCACTTCCGGGCGGAACAGCGCGTCATCGCGCCAGCGTTCCGGCTTGTAGACGTCGAGATCGGCCGGCATGACGTTGAAGTCTCCGACCAGCACGACCGGCACCTCATGCGCGAGCAACGTCGCGGCATGCTGGATCAGATGGCCGAACCAGCGCAGCTTGTAGTCGAATTTCGGCCCGGGTGCCGGGTTGCCGTTCGGCATGTAGAGGCAGCAGACGAGGATGCCTCTGACGGCAGCCTCGAGGTAGCGGCTCTGGCTGTCATCGTCTTCGCCCGGCAGGCTGCGCCGGGTCTCGACCGGCTCGGCGCCGCGCGTGAGGATCGCGACGCCGTTCCAGCTCCTCTGGCCATGCCAGATCGCCGCGTAGCCGGCGTCGCGGATCGCCCGCTCGGGAAACTTCTCCTGCGACGCCTTCAGCTCCTGCAGGCAGACGATGTCCGGCTTCGCCTCGCCCAGCCAGCGCAGCAGCACCGGAAGGCGGCCGTTGATGCCGTTGACGTTGAAGGTCGCGAGCTTCAAGGCCGGCTCAGCGCTTGCTGTCGCCGCGATCCCCCTGCCCCGGCTTCACCTCGGTTTTTGCCTTGCGACGCACATCCTGGGACAGAGAGCGGCCGACATCGTCGGATTCCTTGAACTGGCCCTTCTCGTCGCGCCGCACATAGCGCTTGTCGGTTCCGGTATCGATGAGTTCGCGTTTAGACATGGGCACCTCCCTGGAGCGATGCCTCTCCAACGCACGAGGACGCGATTGGATCGCGTTTGCCCCCGAAGCTCCCGTCAGCGCGTGTAGAGCGCCAGATAGCGCCGGGCGACATCATCCCAGGAGTAATGGCTGATCTGCCGGGCCACATCGGGGTCCAGCCCGCCCGCGACGCGCAGCGCCTCAAAGGCTGCGGTGATCGCATCCGCAGCCGCCTCCGGACGGCTGAAGTCGGCGAGGCGGACGGCCGGCAACTCCGAGGCCAGCCCCGAAAAGGCAGCGTTCGGCTGGACGACGGGCACGAGCCCGGCGCTCAACGCCTCGATCAGAACGAGGCCGAACCCCTCGAATTCCGAGGCCGAGACGAACAGCGAGGCCTGCCCGAGCAAACGCCGCACCTCATCGTCACCGAGGCCAAGGTGCAGGGACACATGGCGTTCCATCCCGGCCTTGGCGATCGCCGCGCGCAGGGCCGGCCCGGTCCAGTCCGAGGCGACGCCGACGAGGTCGAGGTGCCAATCCGGGTCGCGGCTGGCGAGGTCCTGCATCGTCGCGATCAGCCGGTCCGGCCGCTTGTTCTTGGAGAAGCGCCCGATGCTGACCAGCCGGCGCCGCGGTACCGGGCTGGCCGCCCCGGCGAATTTGGCGATGTCGACGCCGTTCTCGATCAGCATCACCCGTTCGCCGGCAATGGCCTGGAATCGCACCGCGTCGGCCGCGCTGCAGGCGGCAAGGCCGCGATAGGCGCGCGCCGAGAGCCGCGTCACGCTCCTGAACCAGAGCTCCTTCAGGGAGGCATAGTCGCCGGAGTGGAAGAAGCCGCCATGGGTCGTCGCGACCAGTTTCTTGCCGTGGACGAGGCGCCCGAGCGCCAGCGCATCGAAGAAGAAGTCGATCGCATGGACATGGACGATGTCGGCGTCTCGCAGATGCGCGAAGACGGAGGGGGCCAGCGGATAGCGGCTCGAGCCCCGGAAAGGAATCCGCGTGACCGGGATGCCGTCGATGACCTCTCGCGCCGGCAGGAGCCGGTCAGGTTCGACGAACAGCCGGTTCAGCGTGACGACGGAGGGCCGCAGGCCAAGACGCAGTTGCGCCTTGCAGAGATTCGAAACGACATCCTCCAGCCCGCCGCGATTGGGCAGGAACTGCCTGACGACATGGACGATGCGCGTGCCCTGGGGCAGCTCCGCGGCAACGGGAAAGCCAGTCGCGTTCAAGGCCGTGCCTCGCGCCCGCACACGGCCTTGCCCTTCGTCGCCCGGAAGCGGTCGATCAGCACCTTCATCTGCGGCCGCTCTCCCGAGGCGGTCGGCTCGATATTGAAGACATAGTCCGGCGGCCACCAGGCTCCGGCACCCCAATAGGCCCAGCCCACCCATTGCCGCGGATGGGCATCCACCCGCGCCGCGAGCTGGCCCAGCGCCGCGAGGCAATCCTGCTGCGAGGACGACGCGAACTCGCCGAGGAAGCCGCGCCGGTCGTGCTGCTTTAGCCAGGCCGTGACGCTGTCGATCGCCGTGACGGCGCGTTGAGCGGCAGAGCACTCGGCGGCGCGCCCCGAGAAATCGGCATCGAGATATTGATGGAAGTCGTAGGCGTAGCGGTCCAGCGGGTCCTTCACATCGAGGAGGTCGCGGCCGTTGTTGCCGACGGGCAGGTCGCTGGTCCAGCTATGGGCGCCGCCATAGGCGGTCCCGGTGACGAGGATGAGCTGGCCGGCCCCTGCCTGGCGGATCGCCGCGACGGCGACGTTCTGGATCCTGGCCCATTCGGCGCTGTGGATGTCGTAGGGCTCGTTCATGATCGAGAAGACGAGCTTCGGCCGGTCCTTGTAGTGCGACGCCAGACGCCGCCAGACATCGCCGAGCCGCTCGGCCGGCATCTCCTTCGAGCCGAGGCGGCGCTTGTCGTAATAGCCGAAATTATGCAGGTCGAGGATCGGGACCAGCCCGGCATCGGTGGCCTGGCGCACCGCCTGGTCGAGGCGGGCGAGTTCCATGATGTCGAGCCCTTCCCCCAGCGCCGGCTGGAGCCGCTCCCAGCGGAAGGGCAGCCGCACGGAGCCCGCGCCGAGCGCCGCGAGCCGCTTGAAGGCCGCCTCGGCGGGATAGGTGTAGTCCTTGTCCGGCTTGCCGGGCACGTCGCCGAACTCGGCGCCGGAAAGATTGACCCCGCGCAGGCACATCTCGGCCTGCGCCGGCGGCGCGGCGAGCAACGCCGCGACCAGTGCGAGGACGAGGCGCCTCACGGCGCCACCAGCCGGGTCAGCACGGCCAGCAGCCGGTCGGCCGCCGCGCGGTGGGTGAAGTTGTGGTCGGCATCGGCAATCATGGTCAGCGAGGCCTCGCGATAGCCCGAAAGCCGCTCGCCCCTCGCTCCGAAATAGGTGCGGTACTCGGCCATGCCGACATCGCCCTCGGCATAGACCAGCGAGACCTCGACCTTGCGCCCCGCGAGCACGCCCATGCGGCGATGGACTTCCCGGTGCAGCCGCCCATGCTTCGTCAGCCGGCCCAGGACAGGCGCGAGCGCGACCGAGACCTGCTTGTGCCAGCGGAAGAGGATGTAGCGCGCCGCCGGCCCGACCCTGAGCTGACCGGTGAAGAGTCGCCGCAACCCGCCCTTGCGCCGCAAGGTCGCGCCGAAATCGCCCACGCTGCGATGCGCGTAGCGAATCGCGTCCTCGACGCTCTCGTCCGGGTCCCAGACGAAGCGCTCGTTGTTGACCATGACGAGGCGGCGCACCCGGGCATCCGCGACCGCGGCATTGAAGGCGGCATAGGCCCCGCTGCATCGGCCGACCAGAACCGGAGGGGCGAAACCGCGCGCCGCCAGCGCATCGATCGCGAGGCTGACATCGTCGATCTGCGCCTGCGAATAGAGGATTTCCTCCGGGCCGTCGCTCGCCGCCGGGCTGTCGCCGATGCCGCTGCAGTCGAAGCGCAGCGAGGCGACGCCGCGCCTGGCGAAGGCGCGTGCCTGGTTCAGGGTCACCCGCGCCCAGCCGATATGGTAGTCGCGCCCCGCATTGACGAAGAGCACGGGGTCGCCTTCGGCCGCCGCGCCGGCCGGCTCGCAGAGGATGCCGAGCAGGCGTCCGTCCGGCCCGAAGCGGAAGGGCCGCTCGACGAAGCCCTCGCCCTTCAGCACCTCGTCGTCGCCCTGCGGCCGGGGGAGAGGGACCACGCGCTCGCCCTGCGGCGGGATGGATGCCGAGGCGCGCTCCAGCACCCATCGCACGATCGCCGCGAGTGTCTCGCGCGGCGGTCGCGCCGCCGTCGGATCGGTCGTCAGAACCTCATAGCCCTCATAGGGCTGCCGGGTGACGCTGCAGCCCAGCCCGGTCAGCACCGCTTCCACCGCGTCGTCAGCCGCATGCCCCGGTCGCGCGACCAGCAGCACCTCCTCGGAGGGCGCCGCTTCCACCGCATCCGCCTTCAGGCCGGCGATGGCATGCAGGCGCCCGGGGGCGATGCGGATGCCGGCGACCGCGCAGGCGGTGTCGTCATCGGGATCGACGCCGATGCCGATCCGGTCGCAGACCATGCGCGTCCAGACGGAAAGCTCGCGCTGATAGCGCTTGCCGTTCGCGACCGGCGCCATCAGCACGGTCCCGGCCAGCGGCTGCACCGCCTGAGCCGCATGCAGCGCCAGCATGCCGCCGAGGCCTTGCCCGACCAGCACCAGCCGCGAGGAGCCGCTGGCGCGCCTGAGCCGTTCTGCCGCCGTGCGGACGGTCTCGAACCAGTCGGCCAGGCCCTCGACATCGTCCGCCTCCGGCGCGTCGCCCTGGCCCGGCCAGTCGAAGCGCAGGCTGGCGATGCCGGCTTGCGAAAGCCCCTCGGCCAGCGCCTGCCAGGTGGTGCGCAGGCACATCTCCTCGTAGCCGACGGCGCCCAGCATCAGCACCGCGATCCCGGCATCGCCCGGATAGAGCAGGCCGAGGCTGTTGCGAATGACGACGGGCTCGCCGAAGCGCGAGGGCTCGTGCTCCGCCCCGGCCGGCCGCAACGGAATGATCTGTGTTGCAGCACGCACTGCCGAAGCGCTCATTGTCCCGCTCCATGGGCCGCTTCGGGCCGTTCGAAAGGTTTCTCGGTCGGCCGCCCGCCGAACAGGAAGGGCCGGATGAACGCACTGGCCATGTTGTCGACGCCCCAGCGCGACTTGACCCAGTGCCAGGCCACGAGATTGAGGGCGACCGTGAAGATGACGCTGGCGATGGCGATGCCCATCAGGCCGCCGATGCTGCCGAGCCACCAGAGCAGCCCGATATAGAAGACGAACAGGATCGCCCGCGCGCCAAGGAAGTAGCGCTCGCCGCCGCCGATCATCAGCAGCCAGGACCCCGGCCCGAAGAAGGCCTGCACGACCGCGAGTACGCAGAGCGCGGTGAGGACGTCTTCGTGCCGCACGAATTCGGGATTGAAGAGGGTGAGGACGAACGGCGCCAGCACAGCGAGGCAGACGCCGCCGGCCAGCGAGATCACGAAGCTGCCGAAGGAGAGCTGCGCGACGAGCTTCTGCACGCCGGGCATGTCGTTGTTCTGGACCCGCGCCGCGATCATCGGGATGCCGACGGTGTCGATCGCCGCCACCGGCAGCGTCAGCAGCATCGCGATGCGCAGCGCCACGAAATAGAACCCGGCCTTGTCCAGGCCGAGCAGCACCCCGATCAGGATCGTCTCGAAATAGGCCGAGGCCGAGATGAAGACGCCGTTGGCGATGAAGTAGCCGCTCTCCTTGTGCCATTCGGCCCGCATCGCTGCCGGAGCGCCGGCTCTCGCCCGCAGCCAGGCCGTTCCCTCCCGCCGCAGGAAGGCGGCGCATTGGTAGAAGGTCGTGGCGAAGAGCAGCGCCGTCAGGAGCAGCATGACGCCCTGCCCCCCGCCGAGGATGCCGCCGAGCCCCGCCGCCCCGATCGCCAGGATGGAGCCGCCGCGCCAGACGATCTCGCGCGGCAGCAAGGAGAGGTTGATCTCGCCATGGATGCGGAAATAGTTCTGCAGATATTCGCTGAGCGAAAACACCGCGGCGAAGACGAAGGCGAGCCACAAATGCCGATAGGTCTCCGGCAGCGAGCCGGAGACGGCATAGAGGATGGCCGCGCCCAGCAGCAGCAGAGCGTTGCCGAGCCCGAGCCAGGCCGCATTGACCCCCAATAGCGCCTGGTTCTGCGGCAGCTCGGCGCCCTGCTTGCGCTGATAATGCTTCACCACCAGGATCTGCTGGCCGAGCACGGCGATGAGGCCGAGCGCGCTGCCCACGGAGAACAGGAAGACATAGAGCCCGTATTCCTGCGTCGGCAGGAAGTGGCTCGACGTCAGCAGCACGAGGAAGCTCAGCAGCGTGCTGCTGAACCGCGACGAGAAGGCGGAGATGAAGCGGCGCCCCTCGACATGGCGCAGATGGCGAAGCAGCGCGATCACGGCAGCGAGCCCTTCGCCTGGAGCACGCGCGGCTCAGCCTTCGGCACGACCAGACCGGTCAGCACCTTGTCGAAAGCGGCCGCGACGCGTTCCGGCGCGTAGCCGAACGCCGCCTGCAGCGCCCCGGCCGACAGATCCGCAAGCCGGCCACGCTCGGCCAGCAGCTGGTCGATCCGCTCGGTGAGGCCGGCCTCGTCGCCAGGCTCGAACAGCAGGCCGTTGACGCCGGGCTCGATCGTCTCCGGGATGCCGCCATTGCGCGCGCCGATCACCGGGACGCCCTGCGCGAAGGCCTCGATAACGACCCGCCCGAAGGGTTCGCGGTACAAGGTCGGGATCACCAGGACGTCGATCTGCGGGAAGAACGCGTCCGGGCTCGTCCAGCCGAGGAAGCGGGTATTCCCGGCCGGAAACCGCTCCGGAAGGGTTTTCGCATAAGCGTGGGAGCCCGCCCCGGCCACGATGAACTCGACTGCGCGACCGGCCATGCGATGCGCGGCGCCCGCGAGCGTGTCCAGGCCCTTGATCTGGTCGAGAGCGCCGATATAGCCGACCCGCAGGGGCCTGTCGGCCGGCGGCACCGGGCGGGGCATCGCGCCGGGCGGCACGGCGACGGCACCGGGAATCCGGTGACGCGAGGCCCACGGGAAATAGCCCTCGGAAAAATGCCGCTCGAGGATGAAGTCGGTCTCGCCGATCACGGCATCGACGAAGCGGGAGCTCAGCTTCTTGCCGAAGGAGCTGGCCCGGCAGGAACCGCAGGCGCCCTCGCAATTGCGCCCTTCCCGCCACATGCTTCCCTTCCAGCAGATCAGGAAGGCGCTGCGCACGATATGGGCGACGGGCACGCCCCGGCTCTTGGCCGCCGCCCAGGTCGCGACGTTGATGTTCTCGATCGAGTCGGTCAGCACCAGATCGGGCTTGAGCTCGCGGATCTGCCGGCGCATCGCGAAGAAGGCCCGGGGGTTGAAGTTCTCCAGCGCATGCCAGACGAGCTTCTTCCAGGCTGGCCGCGGCAGGCGGTAGTTCCAGTCGATGTTGAGCGAGGACAGCCGCCGCACCGGGACGCCGTCATAGACCTCGTCGCGCGCCTCGTCGGCGACATTCACCACCGTGACCTCATGGCCGAGGTCGAGCAGCAGCTTGGCGACGATCATCGCCGAGATCGGCCCGCCGCCGTCGATGAACGGCGGAAACGCGGCGCAGGCCATCAGGATGCGCATGGAACTGCCCTGTTCGACGTCGCGGCGTCGATGCGCCGGTGCAAGGCCGGACCTTGCGCAAGGCGCCTTAAACAAATGTGAGCCGAACCCACGTTTCCGATCCGATCGTAAACGCCACGTGACCGCGATGGCCGAAACGGGAAAACCGTCGATCCGGCGCAGGGGCGGAGCCGACAATTTTCCTCAAAGTTGAGCTAACATCTCTGCGGCCCGGCGGGAACGCCGACGCAGGAATCCTGCGCCGATTTAGTTAATCCCGGCAAAGGGATAAGACGGGATTTCCCGGTCAAATCCTAACCTTGCGGTTATCCGAATCTTAACCGTGGCGTCCCAAGCATGGCGACGCGGCGTTGACGCCGGTGTTCGGCCCGATGCGGACCGGGCGGCAGAGTCGGACTAACGAGGAGGACGCGGGTGCAGGCTGCTGCCTTGGAGGCCGGCGAACAGACCATTGCAGCGGCGCCGGCCAGGCCCGCCATGGCGTTCAGCCTGCCCGAGATGCTGAGACTGCTGCGTCGCCGGCGCAGGCTGGTGCTGGCCAGCATCGCGGTCTGCATGCTCCTCGCCTTCGCCTACGCCGCGACGCGGCCCCCCGTCTACCGGGCCACCGCGGAGGTCCTCGTCGATCCCACGGCGCTTCAGGTCGTCGGCAAGGATATCGTCCGGACGGACACCTCCGCGTCGATCGACTTCGCCAATGTCGACAGCCAGGCCCTGATCATGGTCTCGTCGGGCGTGCTCAAGCAGGTCGTCGACGATCTGGGGCTGGTCGACGACCCCGCCATCGCCGGCGCGCCCGGCCTGCTGACCCGCCTGCTCGGCAAGATCGCGCAGCCGACGCCGGCCGAGCGCTTCGCCTCGGCGATCGACGGGTTGAAGCGCGCGATCGTGATCCAGCGCGTCGACAACTCCCTCGTCTTCCGCATCACGGTCTCGCATCCAAATGCGCAAAAATCGGCCGAGATCGCCAACACCCTGGCGCAGGCCTATCTGCAGCAGGGCATCGACGGGCGCCGCTCGGCGGTGGAGCGCGCCAACGCTTCCCTGATCGGCCAGATCTCGGGCCTGCGTGCCCAGCTCGACGAGGCCGAGCGGGCCGCTGACGAGTTCCGCAGCAAGAACGGGCTCATCAGCACCGGCGAAAGCGGGCTGGTCGTCACCCAGCAATTGCGCGACCTCTACAGCCAGATCGGTCAGGCGACCGCCGAGGTGGCTCGCCAGCAGGCCAGGCGCGAGCAACTGAGCCGCGTCGGCAGCGACCCTATCGCCCTTGCGGAGGCGCTGCCCGAGGCGGCGAATTCCTCTTCGCTGACCTCGCTCAAGGGGCAATACGCCCAGACCTCCCGCGAGATCGCGAGTCTGGGCGGCACGCTGGCGCCGCAGCATCCCCGGATGATCGAGCTGCGCTCCGAACTCGCCGAAACGCGTCGCCTGATGACCTCCGAGCTGACCCGGATCCGCGCCTCAGCGCAGGAGGGCTATCGACAGGCCGAGGCCAACCTCGCCAATCTGCAAAGGCGCGCCAGCGAGCTGACGCGCACGCAGGAGGTCAGCAGTGCCGCCCAGATCCGCCTGCGCCAGCTGCAGAGCGAGGCCGAGGCCATCCGCGTCGTCTACAACGCCTCGCTGCAGCGCGCGAAGGAACTGGACCAGCAGAAGAAGATCGAGACCAACAACTCCCGCCTGCTGTCCGAGGCCGTTCCGCCGGTCGTCTCCAGCAAGCCGCCACTGGCGCTGGTGCTGGGGGCAGCGCTGCTTTTCGGCGCCTGCCTCGGGCTGGGGCTCGCCTATCTACTCGAGCTCCTGCCTGCGAAGGGCGGTCTGCTGCCCCCTTTGCCGACCCTGTCGGCCCGCCTCCCGCGCCTGCCGAAGCTTCCCACCCGCCCCAAGCCCTCGTCGCCACCGACGCCGGCGAGTGCCGCTGCCGCCCTCGGCATCGGTACCGTGGTCTCGCTGCCGGAGGCGCAGGCGGAGAAGCGTGCCGCCCTGCGCCCGGTCGCCGACACGCTGGAGCAGCGGTTCGGCGAGCGGCTCCCGGCCACGATCACCGTTACAGGCTCCCTGCCCGCGGCGACGCTGGATTCCATCGCAGACCAGCTCGCGCAGGAACTCGCTCTGCGCGGCGAAAGCGTCCTGATCTATCAGGGCGATGTCGGCAGCCGCCACCTCAGCATTCGCCGCATCGGCGAGGACGAGCCCAAGCCCGCCCGCCGGCGTCACAGCTTCATCATCATGCGCCCGGCCACCGCGGAGGGCCGCGCTCATGCGGATGCCGATGGGGTCGTTCTCGCCACGGCTGTCGCCGGCCAGACCCTCGAGGCGCTGCAGGAAGCGGCGGACCGCGCCGCGCCGGAGCGCAGCCGCATCGTCGCGCTGGTGGTGGCGGATCCGGCCGGAAGCCCCTCCCGCGAGGCGGGCAAGGTGAGCTGGCTCAGCCGCTTCCGCCAGGCCGGCTGACATGAGCGACGCGTCGGCCGCCCCGTCGGTGCCTGGCGCACCGGCTCCGATCCTGCCGCTGCTGCTGCTGGTTGGCGCGCTGACCTTCAACATGGCGCTGTGCTTCATCAACACCAACGTCTTCGGCGTCAACGACGTGATGGTGATGGGCTGCGAGGTCGTCCTCGTCGCCATAGCCCTCTATCTCGGCCTTGGACGGAAAACCGGGCCCTATGTCGTCCTCGCGGTCTTCCTGTCCTATGCGGCGCTGCTGATGGCGCTGCGCCCGCAGCTCGACCCCAAGGCGGTGCGTGACTTTCTCATTCCGATCGCTTTTTATCTGCTCGGCCGAACCTGCAACGACATCCGCATCGCCGACCGCGCCGCGCTGATCTGCGGGATCATCGTCATCATCTTCGGCATCTTCGAATTCGCCGCGCTCGACGTCTATGTGAAGTATTTCAACATCATCAAATATTACGTGGCGCGCGGCACGGTCGCCCCAAGCGACGTGAAGCCCGATACAGGCGCCCTGTTCCAGAGCGGCCTCAGGCCCGACTCGCGCACCCTCCTGCCCTTTCTCGGGCCGCACCGCGCCTCATCGGTCTTCCTCGAGCCGATCTCGACCGGCAATTTCGGCGCCATCCTTTATATCTGGGCGCTCGCGCGCAAGGGCATGCGCCATCGCTGGCTGACGATGGCAGCCGGCGCCTTCGCCATCATCCTGAGCGACTCCCGCTTCGGCGCGAATGTCTGCATCATCGCCACCTTCGCCTGGCTCGTTGCCCCGCTCACGCCCCGCTTCGTCTGGCTCGCCGCCCCTTTCGCCGTGATGAGCGGGCTGGCCATCTACGGCTTCGTCAGCGCCGAAGTGAACTGGCAGAACAATCTGGGCGGGCGCATGCTCTGGGCGGCCAGGCTGATCACCTCCCTGTCGCCGGAGGCGGTCTGGGGGCTTTCCCCCGAAAAGCCCTTCCTCTCGGATTGCGGCTATGCCTATTCGCTGAACCAGATCGGGCTTGTCGGTGTCATCGGCTTCTGGAGCCTGTTCATTTTCATGCCCGAGCGCTCGGCACGGGCCTGGCGCCTTCGCGCCGCCGTCGCGACCTATATCTGCCTGCTCATGCTGGTCAGCGACTCGGTCTATTCGATCAAGACCGCCGCGTTGCTCTGGTTCATGGTGGGGTCCAGCGACGGCGACCAGACACAACCTGCCGACCTCGCCGAGCGGCAGGCACCGGCTCCCGTCGCTCACCCCGCCCCGTCCTTCGCATAGCCGGGGCCGAACGCCCCGGGAACGTTCCGCCCGGGACCGCGCAGGCGGCATATCGGCAGCAACTTCATTTACCACGGCGCGAAATCGCACGCCTTTTTGGCGTTGCTCGCCTGGGTTTTGAAGATCGTCGCAAGACCAAATTAAAGTCCTCGCGCCATACCTGCCGCAACGACAACAACAAGCGTCAACAGCAAGCAGAGCCGCGCGCCCCGCCTTCATCGGCCAGGATATCGGTCCTCCGAGATCCTCCGAAGGCCAGACGGGGCGCGGCGCGAGAAAGGGCAGGCCATGAAGACAAAGATCCGTGAAATCCTGACGAAGACCGCCAAGCTGCCCGTCGATGTCGCGACCCTGCGCGACGACGACGACCTCTTCAACGCCGGCCTGACCTCGTTCGGGACCGTCGAGTTGATGATGGCGCTGGAGGAGGCCTTCGACCTCGAATTCCCCGACAAGATGATGAACCGGCGCAACTTCGCCTCGATCTCCGGGATCGAGCAGGCGCTCCAGAGCATCCTGAGCGAGCACGCCTGATGGCCGCCCCCGCCCTGCGCTCCCAGCCTGCGCCGGAGTCCGGGGCCGGCGCCCCCGCTCCTGTCCTCGTCGATTTCGCCGGCGCGGCCGCCGCGGAAAAGGCGATGATCGCCGCCGCCCGCAAGGTCGCGAAGATCGCGGCCGAGCATGCGGCCGATGTCGATGCGAATTCCCGCTTTCCGCACGAGGCGTTCGAGGCGCTCAAGCGCGAGCGCCTGCTCGGCATCATGATCCCGGCCGCCCAGGGCGGCGCGCAGGCGAGCCTGCCGACCATCGCCGAAATCTGCTCGGTGCTGTCGCAGGCCTGCTCCTCGACCGGGATGGTCTACGCCATGCACCAGATCAAGGCGTCGAGCCTCGTCGTCCATTGCGGCGACGATCCCTGGCATGCCGGCTTCATGGAGCGGATCGCCCGCGAGCAGCTGCTGCTGGCCTCGGCCACCACCGAGGGCGGCGGCGTCGGCGGCGACCTGCGCAGCTCGGTCTGCGGCGTGGTGCGCGACGGCGAGGATTTCACGCTGGAGAAGGAAGGCTGCCTGATCTCCTATGGGGCGCAGGCCGACGCCATCCTGATCACGGCCCGCCGCACGCCCGAGGCCCCGCCTTCCGACCAGGTGATGGCGGTGATGACCCGCGACCAGTACCGGCTCGAGCGCAGCCATGTCTGGGACACGATGGGCATGCGCGGCACCTGCTCCGACAACTTTACCTTTGCCGGCCGCGCCCCGCTGCCGCAGGTGATCCCGACCCCCTTCGCCGAGATTGCGGCGCAGTCCATGCTGGCCCATGCCCATCTGCTCTGGGCGGCGATCTGGTACGGCATCGCGGCCGAGGCCGTGGCCCGCTGCGAGAGCTTCGTGCGGACGGAAGCCCGCAAGAAGCCGGGCTCCACCCCGCCGAGCGCATTGCGCCTGGCCGAGCTTCTGGCCAAGCTCCAGCAGTTCAAGGCGCTGATCGTCGCCGGGCTGGACCGCTACGAGCGCGCCCGCGGCGATGCCGACGAGCTCTCCTCGATGGGCTTCGTCGTCGCCATGAACAGCATCAAGATCGCCGCCTCGCAAAGCGTCGGCGAGATCGTGACGCAGGCTTTCCTGATCTGCGGCATCCAGGGCTATCGCAACGACAGTCCCTTGAGCCTGGCGCGGCTGATGCGCGATGCGCTCTCGGCCCCGATCATGATCAACAACGACCGCATCCTCGGCAACACCTCCAACCTGCTGGCCGTGTACAAGCACGATTCCAGCCTTTCCCGGTGATCTGAATGTGCCAGAACTGCCCCCAGCCGCAGGGCTTCCTCGCGGAACTGATCGACACCGGCCTGCTGATCGACACCGGCGTCGACGGGCTCTACGGCCGCAGCGGGCTGTTCGAGGAGGTCATCGCCCGCTTCGATGACCTGATCACCCGCTATGGCGGGCAGGACGGCGCCGAGATCGTGCGCTTTCCCCCCGCCATGAGCCGCAAGCATTTCGAGAAGAGCGGCTATCTGAAAAGCTTCCCGCAGCTCGCCGGCACGGTGCATTCCTTCGCCGGCGACGAGCGCGCCCATGCCCAGCTGCTGCATAACGTGGCGGACGGGGTGGACTGGACCGACGGCCAGGTCTCGACCGAGGTCGTGCTGACGCCGGCCGCCTGCTACCCGCTCTATCCGGTCGTCGCCAAGCGCGGCCCTCTGAAGGCCGACGGCGCGCTGTTCGACCTGCAGTCGTACTGCTTCCGCCACGAGCCCTCGAAGGACCCGGCGCGGATGCAGCTCTTCCGGATGCGCGAATATGTCCGCTTCGGCACGCCCGACCAGGTCACCGAGTTCCGCGCCACCTGGCTGGAGCGTGGGCAGGCGATGATGAAGTCGCTCGGCGTGCCGCTGGATGTCGACGTCGCCAACGACCCCTTCTTCGGCCGCGCCGGCCGCATGCTCGCCAACAACCAGCGCGACCAGCGCCTGAAGTTCGAGCTGCTGATCCCGATCGAGAGCAAGGAGAAGCCCACCGCCTGCCTCTCCTTCAACTACCATCAGGACCATTTCGGCACGACCTGGGGCATCCAGACCGCCGCGGGCGAGACCGCGCACACCGCCTGCGTCGGCTTCGGCATGGAGCGCGTGGCGCTCGCCCTGTTCAGGCACCATGGCTACGACGTCGAGGCCTGGCCGAAGGCCGTGCGCGACGTGCTCTGGGGCTGATGGTTCCGGTTTGCGCATGAACCGCCGCGTCATCCCGGACGCAGCAATGCGGAGATCCCGGACCCATGCCTGAACCTGCATCGGCAGCGTTCCGGAATGGATCCCGGTCAAGCCTGGGACGACCGCGCGAATGAACAGCGTCGAGACGACGCCACAAGCGAAGGGAAGCGGCGCATGACCGCCCATTCCGCGCTCGAAAAGCCGAGCGCCAAGGCCCTGCTGCCGGTCGACCCGCTGGCCTACAGCCCCCACGCGATGCATGCGGGCGAGCGCCACTGGCCGCAGACCAATTGCTATGCCGATCTCTGGATCGAGATCCTGCACGCGCTGGGCACTGAGCCCGCCGCCGCCTTCGGCTTCACCGTGGCGCAGGATTTCGAGGGCGACCAGTTCACCTTCTTCAAGCCGCCGCTGGACGATCTCGAGGCGCTCTACGGGCTCCAGGTCACGGAACTGGCGCTCTACGACGATCTGATCGGGCATATCGAGCAGCAGATCGCGCGCGGCCGGCTCGTGCTGATCGAGCTCGATTCCTTCTACATGCCGGACACGCAGGGCCTCTCCTACCGCGAGAGCCACGGCAAGACGACGATCGCGGTCAACCGGCTCGATCGCGCCGGCCGGCAGCTCGACTATTTCCACAATGACGGCTTCCACCGCGCCCAGGCTGAGGATTTCGACGGGCTCTTCCGCCTGCTGCCCGGCCAGCAACGCGAGGACACGCTGTTCCCCTATGCCGAGATGGCGCGCCTGCCGGCGAACCCGCCCGCCGAAGCCCATCTGAAGGCCACCGCCCTGCGCCTGCTCGCCCGCCACTGGGCGCGGCGCCCGGCGGCGAATCCGGTCGCGGCCTACCGTGCCGTGGCGATGGCGCAGGCCGAGGCGCTGGCCGAGCGGCCGGGCCAGGCCTTCCATCTCTATGCCTTCAACACGCTGCGCCAGCTCGGGGCGAATTTCGAGCTTCTGGCAAGCCATCTGGACTGGCTCGATGCGAGCGCCTTCACTGAAGCCCGGGACGCGGCCCTGCGCATCGCGGAAGGCAGCAAGATCGCCCAGTTCCACCTCGCCCGCGCCATGAAGCAGAAGCGCTTCGAGCGCTTCGACAACGCGCTCGGCGACCTCGCGACGGCCTGGGACGAAGTCGGCGAAGCGCTGGCGCGCCGCCTGACGGGCTGAGCATGGCCCGCATCGTCGCCCGCACCGGCGAAAGCGTCGCGCCCCTTCCGGGCTGGGAGTGGCTCGCCACGACCGCCAGCGCCGTCGACACCCCTTCGGCGCTGCCGGGCGAAGGCTGGCACGAGGCCGTCATGCCCGGCACGGTCGCCGGCACGCTGCGCCGGCAAGGCCGGCTGACCGATGCCAGCGCCGCCGCCATCGCCGATCAGGACCACTGGTACCGCACCCGCCTTGGCGAGCCGCTCGCGGGCGTGCTGCGCTTCGAAGGGCTGGCCACCCTCACCGAGATCTGGATCGACGGCGAGAAACGCGCCGAGAGCGCCTCGATGTTCATGGCCATCGAGATCGCCGTCGCGGCTGCGGCCGGCGCCGAGATCGCGCTGTGCTTCCGCGCGCTCAATCCCAGGCTCGCCGCCGCCCCGCGGCGCTCCCGCTGGCGCCCGGCGATGATCCAGCCCAACGGCCTGCGCTGGTTCCGCACCACGGCTCTGGGCTCGGCTCCCGGCTGGAACCCGCCCGGCCTGCCGACGGGGCCTTATCGGCCGATATGGCGGGTGGAGCGGGATCAAACCGCCCCCGCGATCACGGCCATCGACCTGAAGACGACCTATGAGGGGGGCACCGGGACCGTCGCGCTGACGATCACGCTGGGCGAAGCCCTGGCCGACGGTGGGTCCGTCACCCTGAATTGCGCCGAGGCGGCAGCCCCTCTCCGCCTCACCGCCCCGAACACCCTCACAGGAACCCTCACCCTCCCCGGCATCGCACCCTGGTTTCCCCATACCCATGGCGAGCCGGCCCTGCACGGCCTGACCGTGACGCTCGGCAGCGAAACCATCGACCTCGGCCGCATCGGCTTCCGCTCGCTGGCGGTCGATCGCGGCGCGGACGGCCAGGGCTTCGGCCTCATCGTCAATGGCGTGCCGGTGTTCTGCCGCGGCGCCTGCTGGAGCAGCGCCGACGTGACGGCGCTCGCCGGGGGACGCGGGGCCTACGAGCCCTGGCTCAGGCTGGCGCGCGAGGCCGGCATGAACATGATCCGCCTGCCCGGTGTCATGGCCTATGAGGACGATGCCTTCTTGGCGCTCTGCGACGAGCTCGGCCTGATGGTCTGGCAGGAGATGGCGCTGGCCAATTTCGACTATCCGCAGGCCGATTCCGGTTTCCGCGACGCCATCCGCGCCGAGGCCGATCAGCTGCTGGACCGGACGCAGGCCTCGCCCAGCCTCGTCGTGCTCTGTGGCGGCAGCGAGGTCTTCCAGCAGGCAGCGATGCTCGGTGCGCCGCCGGAGGCATGGTCCGGCCCGGTCTTCGACGAGATCCTGCCGGCTGCGCTCGCGGACAGGAGGCCGGACATCGCCTATGTGCCGAACTCGCCCTCGGGCGGCGCCCTGCCCTTCGTCGCGAATGCCGGCGTGACGCATTACTATGGCGTCGGCGCCTATCTGCGCGATCTCGACGATGCGCGCCGGGCGGAGGTGCGCTTCGCAGCCGAATGCCTGGCCTTCGCCAACGTGCCCGAAGAGGTGTCGCTGAGCAGCGGGCACCCGCCGGCGATCACCCATCATCCCGACTGGAAGCGTGGCGTCCCGCGCGACGCCTCTGCCTCCTGGGATTTCGAGGACGTCCGCGACCACTATCTCGGCCGGCTCTACGGGCTCGACCCGATACGGCTGCGCCGCGAGGACCCGGAACGCTATTTCGCCCTCTCCCGCGCCACGGTCGCCGAGGTGATGGAGGAGAGCTTCGCCGAATGGCGCCGCCCCGCCTCGCCGACACGCGGCGCGCTGGTCTGGCTGTTGCAGGATCTGCAGCCCGGTGCCGGCTGGGGCGTCATCGCCAGCGACGGCGAGCCGAAATCCGCCTGGCACGGGCTGAAGCGCGCCTTCCGGCCGGTGCAGCTCGCGCTCACCGACGAAGGCGTCAACGGCCTCGCGATCCACCTCATCAACGAAAAGCCCCAAGCGCTTGCCACGCATCTCGAATTGACCTGCTGGCGCGACGGCCGCACCGCCGTGGTCAAGGCCCGGCGCGAGATCGCGCTGGAGGCCCGCTCGGCCCGGACCCTGTCCGCTTTCGACCTCATCGGCCGCTTCTTCGACATCAGCTATGCCTACCGCTTCGGCCCGCCCGGCCATGACGTGACTTCGGCCGTGCTGCGCGACGCGGACAGCGGCGCCGTGCTGGCGCAGGCCTTCCATTTCCCGCTCGGCCGCGGCCATGAGCGGCACGATCTGGGGCTGGAGGCGACGCTCGAAGCGCAGGGCGAGGGCTGGACCCTGCTGGTCTCGGTCCAGCGCTTCGCCCAGTCGGTCGAGATCGTCGACCCGCATTGGCGGCCGCAGGACAGCTGGTTCCATCTCGCCCCGGGCGAACCCCGGCGGATTCGGTTGCTGGCGCGCCGCACGGCACCATCACGGCCGGCCGGCCTCGTCCGAGCCGTCAACGGCCTTCTCGATGCCAGCTATTGAAGGCTGACAGGCGCATACCGCCGTCATCGCGAGGGGCGAAGCGACGAGGCAATCCAGGGAGGCAAGGTGAACCTGCCGCCCAATCCCGTCTGGATTGCTTCGCAATGCTCGCAATGACGGAGGCGCAGAGGGTCGGTCTTCACCCCTTCGTCAGCGTCCTGCGCACCGCATCGCGCCAACCCGCCACCCTGTGCTTGCGCTCGCTGCCGGCCATCGCCGGGCTGAACCGGCGCTCCAGCCGCCATTGATCGGCGAAGCGGTCCGGCTCGGGCAGCAGCCCGGCCTCGAGCCCGGCGAGATAGGCCGCGCCCAGCGCCGTCGTCTCCAGCACGGTCGGGCGATCGACGGGCAGGTCGAGGATGTCGGCGAGGCGCTGCATCGTCCAGTCGGAGGCCACCATGCCGCCATCGACGCGCAGCACGGCCCGCTTGCCCTTGTCGGCTCCCGGCCAGTCGGCATGCATCGCGTCGATCAGGTCGAGCGTCTGGTAGCAGACGCTTTCCAGCGCGGCGCGGGCGAATTCGCGCGGCCCTGTGCCGCGCGTGAGGCCGAACATCGCGCCGCGGGCCGCTGAATCCCAGTGCGGCGCGCCCAATCCCACGAAGGCCGGCACGAGATAGACGTCCTGCGCCGGATCCGCGGCTTCCGCCAGCGGCCCGGTCTCGCTCGCCTTCTCGATGATGCCGAGCCCGTCGCGCAACCATTGCACGGCCGCGCCGGCGATGAAGATCGAGCCTTCCAGCGCATAGGTCCGCCTGCCGTCCAGCTGATAGGCGATCGTGCTCAGGAGCTTGTTGCCGGAGCGGACGGGAGAGCCGCCGGTGTTGAGCAGCGCAAAGCAGCCGGTGCCATAGGTCGACTTGACCATGCCGGGGTCGAAGCAGGCCTGCCCCACCGTCGCCGCCTGCTGGTCGCCGGCGATGCCGCGCACCGCGATCGGCGCGCCGAACAGCTCGGGCGCGGTGTCGCCGAAATGCGCCGCGCAGTCGCGCACCTCCGGCAGCAGCGCGGCGGGAATGTCGAGCAGGGCCAGCAGTTCCTCGTCCCAGGCGCCGCGGCCGATGTCGAACAGCATGGTGCGCGCCGCATTGGTCGCGTCGGTGGCATGGACCTTCCCGTCGGTCAGCCGCCAGAGCAGGAACGAATCGATCGTCCCGAAGGCGAGTTCGCCCGCTTCCGCCCGTCGCCGCGCTCCGGGAACGTTGTCGAGCAGCCAGGCGATCTTGGTCCCCGAGAAATACGGGTCGATCCGCAGGCCGGTGCGGCTCGCGACGAGTTCCTCATGCCCGGCTTCGACCAGCCTGGCGCAATGGGCCGCGGTGCGCCGGTCCTGCCAGACGATGGCACGGTGGATCGCGCGTCCCGTGCGCCGGTCCCAGATCAGCGTCGTCTCGCGCTGGTTGGTGATGCCGATGCCGGCGATGTCCTGCGCCGTGAGACCGGCCCGGCTCATGGCCTCGCGGGCCGTGGACAGCACGGTGTCCCAGATGTCCTCCGGCTCGTGCTCGACCCAGCCGGAGGCCGGGAAATGCTGCGGAAACTCCTTCTGGGCGCTGGCGACGATCCGAAGCCTCGCATCGAACATCATCGCGCGCGAGGAGGTCGTGCCCTGGTCGATCGCGAGGATATGTCTGGCGCTCATCGTCGTTTCCTGCCCTGTCTTCCGGCTCTCTGCGGCGCTCTGCGGCGCCGGCGGAGACTGCCGAGGCCCGCCGTGTCGTGCAAGGCCACAACCCGCCGAGCTGCACTTCCCCTTGGCACGGGGCTTGCGCTGTAGTTAGCTCGTTGGCGAAGCGGAAGCCGCGCTGGAGCGCGGCCCTGCCGGAGCGTCCAGGCCCGGCAGGTCGAAGGAATGGATCGTGGCGGTCGAAGACCGGCAGCAAGCGGGCGCCGCACATGCGGCGCCGCCAAAATCGAGTGTCGATCCCTGGCGGGCCGGCGCCGCTGCCGCTGTGGCCGCTCACCGCCAGCATGGTGCGCCGCAAAGCGCCCGGCCGCACGGGGCCACCTATGCCGCGCTCGACCTCGGCACCAATAATTGCCGCCTGCTGATCGCGCGCCCGGCGCAGCATGGCTTTCGTGTCGTCGACGCCTTCTCGCGGATCGTGCGCCTGGGCGAAGGCCTGGGAGCCAGCAGCAAGCTGGGCGATGCGGCGATGGACCGGGCGGTCGATGCGCTGAAGGTCTGCCGCAGCAAGATGGCGAATCGGGGCGTTACCCGCGCCCGCCTCGTCACCACCGAAGCCTGCCGCGCCGCCACCAACGGGCTCGAATTCGTCCGCCGCGTCTCGGCCGAGGCAGGACTCGCGCTGGAGATCATCGACCAGCGCACGGAAGCCTCGCTCGCCGTCTCCGGCTGCGCCGCTCTCGTCGATCCGAAGGCCGAAAGCGCGATCGTCTTCGACATCGGCGGCGGCTCGACCGAGATCATCTGGCTGGGCGGGCGCAACGAGGCGCGCGACCCCGCCGCCCGCATCCGCGAATGGGCCTCGCTGCCGATCGGCGTGGTCACCGTGGCGGAACGCTATGGCGGCGTCGATGTCGGCCGCGAGCTGTTCGAGCGCATGGTCGCCGATTGCGCCCAGGCGCTGGAGCCCTTCGCCGCGAAGGCGGCCCGTGCCTCCGGCGCCGCCGGCTTCCACCTGCTCGGCACCTCCGGCACCGTCACCACCGTCGCCGGCATCCATCTCGGACTGCCGCGCTATGACAGGCGCGAGGTCGACGGGCTGTGGATGCAGCAGGACGACGTGCTCAGCGTCATCGACCGCCTGATCGAGATGGACTATGCCGCACGCGCGGCGAATGCCTGCATCGGCCGCGACCGGGCCGATCTGGTGCTGGCGGGCTGCGCGATTTTCGAGGCGATCCGCCGCGCCTTCCCCAGCGAGCGCGTGCGCATCGCCGATCGGGGCCTGCGCGAGGGCATCCTGCTGCGCATGATGCATGAGGACCGCGCCTGGTGGCGGCGCAGATAGGGCATTTTCGAGCGAAGTGGACACCGGTTCGCGTAAAGAAAATGCGCCAGGACAGTTTGGATTTGAAACCATGAGCAACGCACGATCGGGAGGCGCCGGCGGCAAGACCGGGGCCGGCGCGCGCGACATGCGCGTCAAGGTCAAGAAGGCCGGCAAGCTCAAGCACTCCTCGCAGCTCTGGCTGGAGCGCCAGCTCAACGACCCTTATGTGAAGCGGGCGAAGGAGAAGGGATATCGTTCCCGCGCCGCCTTCAAGCTCGAGGAGATGGACGACCGCTACAAGTTCCTGAAACCGGGCCAGCGCCTGTTCGACCTCGGCTGCGCGCCCGGCGGCTGGTGCCAGATCGCGGCCGCGCGGATCGGGCTGGAGAAGGGCAAGGGCGCCATCGTCGGGATCGATCTGCTGCCGGTCGATCCGATTCCCGGCGTCGAGCTGATCGAGATGGATTTCATGGCCGAGGAGGCGCCCGCGCTGCTGACCGAGCGGCTGGGCGGCCGGGCCGACGGCGTCATGTCGGACATGGCGGCCAACACCACCGGCCACAAGAAGACCGACCACCTCAAGATCATCGGGCTCGCCGAGGCCGCGCTGGAGTTCGCCCATGACGTGCTGGCACCGGGCGGCTTCTTCCTCGCCAAGCTGTTCCAGGGCGGCGAGAGCGCCGAGCTCCTCGCCGGGCTGAAGCAGGACTTCACCACGGTGCGCAACGTCAAGCCGGCCGCGAGCCGGGCCGATTCGTCCGAGCTCTACGTGCTGGCCACGGGCTATCGGCGAAAGCCTGCCGGCGCAGAGAGCGAATGACGCTCGGCCTGCCGCAATTTGCGGATCTCGATGCCTTCGATGCGTGGCGCGCCGAGCCTGCGGGATGGCTGGCGGCGGCCCTGGACATCGCGCGCGAGGCGGACCTGCCCACCGGGCAGGTCACGATCTTCCGGACCGGGACCAACCTTGTCCTCGGCCTCGGTCCCTCGCTGATCCTCAAGATCTTCCCGCCGCAGCTTCGCGGGCAGTTCCTGGCCGAACGCGCCACCTTGCGTCAGCTCGCCGGCAGGCTGCCCTTGCCTATTCCCGAGCTGCTGGGCGAGGGCGAGCGGGACGGCTGGCCCTGGCTCGCCATGTCGCGGCTCGGCGGCGCTCTCGGCTCCGATCTCTGGCCGGGCCTGCCCGAGACCGACAAGGAGCGGATCCTGCACGAAATCGGCGCCACCATCGCGGCGGTCCAGGCCGTCCCGCCCGGGCCGATCGCGGCGCTCGGGCCGCGCTGGCCCGATCTCGTCGCCGGGCAGGTGGCGCATTGCCGCGATCGCCAGATCAGACGGGGCCTGCCGGAGCGCTACCTCCCCGATCTCGATGCGCTGCTCGCGGCGGTGCCCGCCACCATCCCGCTCGACGTCGCGCCGGTGATCCTGACGGGCGAATACATCCCCGAGAACTTCTTGCTCGAGGAGCGCGCCGATGGCTGGCACCTGTCAGGGCTGTTCGATTTCGGCGACGTCTTCGCGGGCCTGGGGGAGTACGACCTGCTCGGCCCGAGCGCCTTCATGGTGCAGGGCAAGCCTGGCCGGCTCGCCGCGCTCCTCGCCGGCTACGGCTATGGTCCCGGCCGTCTCGACGACGCGCTGCGGCAAAGGCTGCTGACACTGGTCTTCCTGCACCGGGCCAGCGACCCGATGCGCCAGATCGCGATCCCGGGCTGGCCCGCGAGAGCGGGAACCCTGCAGGAGCTCGGCCGGCTGCTCTGGCCGGGCTGAAAAGGGGTCGGCCGGTCCAGCCGCTCACTCCAGCGGCTTCTGGTCCGCGATCGCCTCTGCGGTGACCTTGCGCTTGCTGACCGGCCTGTGGCCCGAAACCTCCGTGCCGGCATCATGGGCGAGTTGCGCCATCCACAGCGCCGAGGAGGCCGAGATCAGCCCGACGATGACGAAGGCCGGCCAGAAATCCCCCGCCGCCAGCGCCCGCCCGCCATGGAAGGCGTTGGCCGCCTCCAGCGCGAAGGCGCCGATGGTGACGCCCATGCTGAGCGAGAGCTGCTGCGCGACGCTCGACAGGCTGGTGGCGCCCGACATGTCGCGATTCGAGACATCGGCATAGCTCAGCGCGTTGATGCCGGTGAACTGCAAGGAGCGGAAGCAGCCGCCGATCAGCAGCACGGAGAGCATGATCGCGTGCGGTGTCGAGGGCGTGAACAGGCCCGACGCCGCCAGGAAGGCGGAGCCCAGCAGCGCGTTGACCGTCAGTACGCGGCGAAAGCCGTATTGCGCCAGGATGGTGCGCGCCAGCGTCTTCATGATCAACGCCCCGGCCGCCGAGGCGAAGGTGATCAGGCCCGATTGCAGCGGGTCGAGCCCGAAGCCGAGCTGCAGCATCAGCGGCAGCAGGAACGGAATCGCGCCGATCCCGGTCCGGAAGATCGAGCCGCCGATCACGCCGATGCGGAAGGTCGGGATGCGGAAGAGCGAGAGGTTCAGCACCGGGTGCGGCACCCGCCTGGCATGGAACCAGTAGGCGATCAGGGCCGCGACGCCGGCCATCGCACAGCCATAGGACACCGCCTGCGGCACCAGGTGCCGCCCGCCCGTCGCCAGCCCCATCATCAGGC
This sequence comes from Allobosea sp. TND4EK4, assembly GCF_900156025.1. Classification (GTDB taxonomy): domain Bacteria; phylum Pseudomonadota; class Alphaproteobacteria; order Rhizobiales; family Beijerinckiaceae; genus Allobosea. The sequence goes on along the minus strand of NZ_FTMO01000009.1, from coordinate 33,655 downwards.
TGGCGAAGCCGAAGGCCGACAGGACGAAGCCCTTGACATCGAGCGGCGCGACATCCTCCTCGCGGATATCCTCGAAGAACAGGCTCGACAGCACGATGCCGACCAGCCCGATCGGGATGTTGATGAAGAAGATCCAGCGCCAGTCGAAATAGGTTGTGATGAAGCCGCCGAGCGGCGGCCCCACCACCGGCCCGACCAGCGCCGGCACGGTGAGATAGGCCAGCGCGCCCACCATTTCCGCCTTCGAGACGCTGCGCAGGATGACGAGCCGGCCGACCGGCACCATCATCGCCCCGCCCATGCCCTGCAGGAAGCGCGCTCCCACGAAGGCGCCCAGCGAGTTCGACATCGCGCAGCAGATCGAGCCGAGCATGAAGATGCACAACGCCGAGCGGAAGATCGTCCGCGCCCCGAACTTGTCCGCCATCCAGCCGGAAATCGGAATGAACACCGCCAAGCTGACCAGATAGGAGGTGAGCGCCAGCTTCAGCGCGATCGGGTCCTCGCCCAGCGACTGCGCGATCATCGGCAGCGAGGTCGCGATCACGGTCGAGTCGGTGTTCTCCATGAACAGTGCGCAGGCGACGATCAGCGGCAGGAGTTTGGAGCGTTGCACGGCCTCGACCTTTCCCGGCAGCGCGATCGGCGCGGCCGAAATCATAAGCACGGCTATTAATCCAGCGATGGCGGCCTGACGAGGAGAAAACCGCCGAAATCGGCCCCTTCCGCCCGCCCGGAGCGCGAACCGGCCATGCGCCAGGATTATGCCGAAGCGCCGAAGGCAACGCCGTCATGCACCAGCCGCAGATGGCGCCGCCAATCACCCTTCCTATCTCCGAAGGGCTCGATCGGTCGGGCCGGCGGAGGGGCGAACGCCGTCAAACTTCGGAGTGAATCCATGCCCATCATCTCTCCATCCCTTTTGACGGCCCTCGACAAACGCCTTCTGGCGCGGACATTGGCGGCCGGCGGCTTCGCCATCGCCTTGGGCTACGGCCTTGCAGCGGCCTCGCCCGCCGCGGCCGCACCGGGCGACTGGCGGGCCGGCTGCCAGTTCAGGAGCATCCCCGGCGGCGCGGCCGACGGCATCCGCTACGACGCCTGCATGCACCAGCGCGACTGCCAGACCCTGGCCAACGCCGCCGGACGCCAGATCTTCGAATCGGGCTGCTTCTGGGTCTCGCCGGAGGCGGCGCAGCCTTCGACGCAGCGCCCGACTCCGCCTCCCCCTCAGGCCCGCTGACCAGCTCCTGTCGGCCCGGTTCGCGCGCCCTGCGCGGACCGGGTTGCCGCACTGCAAAAGAATCGGGCCCGCGGGCTAGCGAAGCCGCCGGACGCGTGCTAACGGGCCTCGTCAACTCGGCAACGGGCTCTTCCGCCCCCGCCGCCCCAGAGAGCCGGCCTGCCCGGCGTCGGAGTTGACCATGACGCTTTCCCTCGACGGTCTGATTCGCGACGGCCTCACCTTCGACGACGTGCTGCTCGAGCCGGGCCCGTCCGAGGTCATGCCGGCCGATGTCGACATCCGCACGCAGCTCACCCGCTCGATCTCGCTGAACCTGCCGATCATCGCCTCGGCGATGGACACGGTCACCGAAGCGCGCATGGCCATCGCGATGGCGCAGGCGGGCGGCCTCGGCGTCATCCACCGCAATCTCGAACCGGACCAGCAGGCCCAGCAGGTCCGGCTGGTGAAGAAGTTCGAGTCGGGCATGATCGCCAACCCGATCACCATCCACCCGGACGAGACGCTGGCCGACGCGCTGACCCTGATGAAGCAGAACGGGATTTCCGGCATCCCGGTGGTCGAGCGCGGGCCCCAGGGACACAAGGGCAAGCTCGTCGGCATCCTGACCAACCGCGACGTGCGCTTCGCCGCCAATCCCGGCCAGCCCGTCTCCGAGTTGATGACCAGGGAGCGGCTGATCACGGTGCGCGAGGGCGTCAGCCCCGACGAGGCACGCCGCCTGCTGCACCAGTTCCGCATCGAGAAGCTGCTGGTCGTCGACGATCACTACCGCTGCATCGGCCTGATCACCGTCAAGGACATGGAAAAGCAGGTCGCCCATCCCAGCGCGGCCAAGGATGGCCATGGCCGTCTGCTCGTCGCAGCCGCCACCACCACCGGCGAGCAGGGTTTCGAGCGCTCCGAGATGCTGATCGACGCCGGCGTCGACCTCATCGTCGTGGATACCGCCCATGGCCACTCCGCCAAGGTTCTGGAAGCGGTCACGCGCGTGAAGAAGCTCTCCAACGCCGTGCAGGTCATTGCCGGCAACGTCGCCACCGCCGGTGGCGCGAAGGCGCTGATCGACGCCGGTGCGGATGCGGTCAAGGTCGGCATCGGCCCGGGCTCGATCTGCACCACCCGCATCGTCGCCGGTGTCGGCGTGCCGCAGCTCACGGCGGTGCTGGACGCCGCCTCAGCCGCCTCCAGGGCCGGCGTACCGGTCATCGCCGATGGCGGCATCAAATATTCGGGCGACCTTGCCAAGGCGCTGGCGGCCGGCGCCTCCTGCGCCATGGTCGGCTCCCTGCTGGCCGGCACTGACGAGACCCCCGGCGAGACGTTCCTCTACCAAGGCCGCTCCTACAAGGCCTATCGCGGCATGGGCTCCGTGGGGGCGATGGCGCGCGGCTCGGCCGACCGCTATTTCCAACAGGACATCAAGGACACGCTGAAGCTGGTCCCGGAGGGCATCGAGGGCCAGGTCGCCTATAAGGGTCCGGTCTCGAGCACGCTCCATCAGCTCGCCGGCGGCCTGCGCGCCGCGATGGGCTATGTCGGCGGCAAGGACCTCAAGGACTTCCAGGCCAAGGCCCGCTTCATCCGCATCACCAGCGCGGGCCTGCGCGAGAGCCACGTCCATGACGTCACGATCGTGCGCGAGAGCCCGAACTACCCGACGCGGTCGTAAGGCTCTCGATCGCGACCCGGCAAACTCGAAAGCCCAGGATCATCCCGGGCCAGCGGCTCCAGCCGCGCCGATCCGGGATCCATGCCTGACCCGTTCCGGCATGGATCCCGGGTCTTCGCTTCCTACGCCTCGGATGACCCGCTTGTTTCCGCACGATCTCGGGAACGGGCGGCGTGCCGGATCGATGCGCCGGTTGTCTTTCCGGCCCGAGCCTCCCAGACTGCCGCCTAAATCGCGCCGGAGCAGCCCGCATGACCGTGAATCTCGTCTACCCGGCGCTCGCGCTGATCTTCTGGATCTTCATCGTCGGCCTCATCCTGATCAAGCGCCGCCGCGACGCCCTCCTCTCCCGGGCCGTGAGGCCCGAACAGGTCAATGTCTCGACCGAGGCCTATCCCATCCCGGCCCGCCTCGCCTCGGCGAACTTCTCGAACCAGTTCGAGTCGCCGGTGATCTTCTTCGCGCTGATCATGCTGGCGATGGAGGTCAAGGCGACCAGCCACCTGATGACGCTGCTCGCCTGGCTCTATGTCGCCAGCCGCATCGTCCACACCCTGATCCATATCGGGCCGAACAAGCTGCCGCTGCGCGGCGCGATCTACGGCGTCGGCATGGTCGCGCTGCTGGGCCTGTGGTTCGGCGTGGTGCTCGCCGTCGTCTGAGCATCCGCTCGGGCCGTTAAGCATCGCCGCAGAACGCGCGCGACGGCCCGGCACGGCCCGTTGAACCTTAACGGAAAGTAAACTACACCCTTCCTGCGGCGGACGGTGGACAAGCGTAGTTTGGAGTGACGCGATGTTGCGTGTCCGTGAAGTCCCCGTGCGGGCGAAAGCCCGTAGCGGAGAAACCCGCCTCGCGGCCAGCGTCACGGCTCCCCTGTCATCCTTAACCGCATCATCGCGGCGCGGCCGTATCCTCGCCATGGGCCTCACCGGCCTCGCGCTCGGCATGGGAAGCGTCGTGCTCACCGCCTCCATGGTGCAGGCCGAGGACGACGCCGATATCCGCGCCTTTCTACGGACCGAGGCCGCGCGCTACGCCGCCCAGCAGCCGCAGCCCCGCATGGCCTACGCCTCCACCCCGCCGAGCGCCTATGCCCCGGCGCGGCAGGGCTGGCGCATCCCCCTCTTCCAGACCGGTCCCAATGGGCTGATCGCGCATCCGCCGGTCGATCTCAACCCGTTCCGGCGCAAGGAAAAGCCGGCGACGGCCGCCCGCACCGGCGGCGGCAAGGCGCCCACCGCGGCGCAGCTCCACCGGACGGCGTTCGCGACCGGGCGCAGCGCCCGCACCATCTGCGTGCGCCTCTGCGACGGCTATCACGCGCCGATCGGATATCTGCGCGCCTCGGCCGACCTCAAGGCCCATGAGGCGCTCTGCCAGGCCATGAATCCGGGCCTGCCGGTCAAGGTCTTCACTGTCGCGGCGGGGGCGGAGACCATCGACGACGCCCGCGCCTCGGACGGCAAGACCTACCGCGCCCTGCCGACCGCCTATGCCTATCAGGCCGCGGGCGACAAGGCCTGCCGTCCCGCCATTGTCCAGGCCGGCGAGCGGCGCGTCTCCCTGCTGCGCGACATCACGCTGCGCCCCGGCGACAGCGTGGTGCTGGACGGTAAGGTCAGCACCTTCACGGGCGGATCATCCTGGCCCTATAGCCGGCGCGACTTCCGCGATTTCCGCTCCGCAAGCGAGCTCACCAAGAGCCAGCGCCGCGAGATCGACGCGCGCGTCGGCATCTCCCGGATGGAGGCGCAGGCCCGCAAGCTGCGCGGCGCGATGAAAATCCGCGAGGCGAGCCTGCATGACGACACCGTGATGAGCGACGCCGTGCTGCGCGGCTCGCTCGACACCTCCGATCGCGGCCCCGTGCGCCTGATCCCGCTCGCTGCCATGCGCTGACCGACGCAGGGGCGGCCCGGCCTGCGGAAAAACGGCATGAGCAGCTGCGGCCGCCGGTCCGCCCCCGCCGCAGCCCCCTGTCGCAGGATGACGTGCGAATTTTCCGCATCATTTCCGCAGGATGCGCGGCAGTTTGCATCCATTCCAAAGAAACCGTGTTCTAGAACTCGTCTAAACATTTGATTTTACAAAAAATTGTTGCCTTGACGGCTGCACTTCGCCGCCCTTATCGCGCCCTTTCGGGATCGATGGCCCGGCCAGATCGCCCGCAAGGAGGAGCAAGGATGATGATCGGAAAGAAGCAGCTGAGCCTGTTGGCCCTGTCGGCCTCTCTGCTGGCGACGCCGGTGCTGGCCCAGAGCGTCAATCTCTACACGACGCGCGAGCCCGCCTTGCTCAACCCGGTGCTGGAAGCCTTCACGAAGGACACCGGCGTCAAGGTCAACGCCGTCTTTCTGAAGGACGGCCTTCAGGAGCGCATCCGCGCCGAGGGCGCCAACAGTCCGGCCGACCTGATGCTGCTGGTCGATGTCGGCGAGATCGACGCCGCCGTCCAGGCCGGCATCACCCAGCCACTGAAGTCGGAGACCATCGCGAAGGTCGTCCCGGCACAGTTGCGGCCGGACGATGCCTGGGTGACGCTGACCAAGCGCGCGCGCATCGTCGTTGCCTCGAAGGAGCGCGTGGCGCAGGACACGATCACCTATGAGGAGCTCGCCGACCCGAAATGGAAGGGCAAGTTCTGCATCCGCGCCGGCCAGCACCCCTACAACAACGCCTTCTTCGCCGCGATGATCGCCCATGACGGCGAGGCGAAGACGGAGACCTACCTCAAGGCGCTGCGCGCCAACGCCGCCCGCAAGCCCGGCGGCGGCGACCGCGACGTCGCCCGCGACATCCAGTCCGGCCTCTGCGACGTGGCGATCATCAACACCTACTACATCGGCCTTATGAGCCAGGCGAAGAACGAGCAGAAGGGCTGGTTCGACGCGATCAAGCCGCTGAAGACGACCTTCGCCAAGGGCGGCACCCATGTGAACGTCTCGGCCGTGGCTCTCGCCAAGAACGCGCCGAACAAGGCCGACGCGGTCAAGCTGGTCGACTACATGCTGGGCGAAAAGGCGCAGGCGCTCTACGCCAACGGCAACTTCGAATACCCGGTCAACGCCGCCGTCACCGACAGCGCCGCGGTCAAGCTGCTTGGGCCGGTGACGCCCGACACCATCTCCCTCTCGGAGATCGCCAGGCAGCGCAAGCCCGCGGCCAATCTCGTCGACAAGGTCGGCTTCGACAGTTGAGCGCGGCGGGCGCGATCGACACGTCCCGGCGGCCGCCCCTCGCGGGGCGGCCGTCGACGCGTCTGGCCTTCGCCGTTCTCGGCGGCGGCGCCCTCGTCCTGCTGCCGCTGGCGGCGCTCGTCGCCACGGCGCTGTCGGCCCCGGAGGCGGCGTCGATCTGGCCGCATCTGGCGGCCCATGTCCTGCCCTCGGCCCTCGCGCAGACCGCCCTGCTGCTGGCCGGCGTTGGCCTGCTCAGCGCGGTCATCGGCGTCGGCACCGCCTGGCTGGTCACGCAATACGACTTCCCCGGCCGCCCTTCGCTGGAATGGCTTCTCGCCCTGCCGCTGGCGCTGCCGACCTACATCACGGCCTATATCTACGTCGAACTGCTGGGCTTCACCGGCCCCCTCCAGACGGCGCTGCGGGCGCTGACCGGCTGGCGCAGCTTGCGGGACTACTGGTTCCCCGACCCGCGCAACATCGCCGGCGCGGTCGTCATCATGGCGCTGGTGCTCTACCCTTATGTCTATCTCAGCACCCGGGCGCTGTTCGGGCTCCAGAGCGCCAGCATCGCGGAAGCGGCACGCACGCTGGGCGCCGGCCCCCGGCGGCTGTTCTGGCGCATCGGCCTGCCGCTGGCGCGCCCGGCCCTCGCGGCAGGGCTCGTGCTCGTCCTGCTCGAGACGCTCAACGATATCGGCGCCACCGAATATCTCGGGGTCCAGTCGCTGACGCTGTCGATCTACACCACCTGGCTGAACCGAGGCTCGCTCGCCGGCGCGGCGCAGATCGCCTGCGTGATGCTGCTCGTGGTCTTCGCGCTGATCGTCGCCGAGAAGCGCCTGCGCGGCCAGCGCCGCTTCGCCCTGCCGACGCGCCAGGCACGGCCCGTCGCCCGCCGCCGCCTGCGGGCACCGGCTGCGGCTCTGGCGAGCCTGGCCTGCGCGCTGCCGGTCCTGCTGGGCGCCGCCATCCCCCTCGCCTATCTCTGCACCGAGATCCTGCGGAGGAACCTCCTCGCCCAGTTCGACCTCGCCTTGCTGCGCCAGCTCGGCCATGCCGTGCTCCTTTCGGGAACGGCCGCGCTGGTCGTGACGGCGCTGGGCTTCGCCATCGCCGCCGCCGTTCGGCGCGGACGGGAGCGCTGGCTTGCGCCGCTCGCCCGTATCGCGGCGCTGGGCTACGCCGTGCCCGGCACGGTGCTGGCGCTCGGCCTGCTGATCCCGCTCGCCGCCATCGACAATGCGCTGGCCGACGCCGCCCGGCACTGGTTCGGCCTTGGCACGGGCCTCCTGCTGATCGGCTCCGGCACGGCCGTCGTCATCGCCTATGTCGTGCGTTTCCTGACGATCGGGATCTCGGGCGTCGAAAGTGGTCTCTCCCGCGTCTCGCCGCGGATCGACGACGCGGCGCGCGCGCTCGGGGCCCGCGGGCCCGAGATCCTGCGCCGCCTGCACTGGCCGCTGGCCCGCGGCGCCACGGCGGCGGCGGCGCTGCTCGTGTTCGTCGACGGGCTGAAGGAGCTGCCCGCGACGCTGCTGCTGCGCCCCCTCAATCTGGAGACGCTGGCGACCACGGTCTACGGCCATGCCTCGCGCGGGGCCTTCGAGGAGGGCGCGCTGGCGGCGCTGCTGATCATCCTCGCCGGCCTCTATCCGGCCATGATCCTGGCCCGAACAGGCCCGGATCGGCGGGGATAGGCTCCCTGCCAAGCTCGACAATGCCCCTGCTTCAGCCTAAACCCTTGCTCGCCAGGGGGGCTGGCTGACTGTCGGCACGGTGCCGATTCGGAAGTCCATGACCAGACGCGCCGCGTTCCTTGCCTTCTGCCTTCTGATCGCGGCCGGCCTGCTCGGCTCGCGCTCCTGGGACGTCGCGCTCGGGCGGATCGAGAAGCGCACCGTCCAGGCCATCGAGCAGCGGACCGGCTTTGCGGTGACCTCGCTGGCGCGGGCCGAGTTGGCCCTGCTGCCCCTGCCCCGCATCAGCCTCTCGGACATCGCGTTCAGCCAGAAGGACGGCGCCGTCGCCGGGCGCTCGACACGGGTCAGGGCCTATCTGCGCCTGCTGCCGATGCTGACCGGCCAGCTCGATTTCGACCGCATCGACCTCGTGGCGCCGGAGCTCGACATCGCCGTCCCCGCCGGCAGCGACGGCGTGACGGACTGGCTGGCGCCGCCGCTGGCGGAGCTGGAGAAACTGCGCAGCCAGAGCCGCATCGTCATCCGCTCGGGCTCGGTCTTCCTGCGCTCGGGCGGGGCGATACAGTCCGTCGTGCGCGACCTCGACCTCGTCATCGCCGAGCGCGAGCGCAACCAGCCCTTCGCCCTGTCCGGCTCGTTCAACTGGCGCGGCACGGCGACCGATGTCAGCCTGGTCTGGCCGGTGGTCGGCGGCAGCGCCAAGGCCTCGCTCTCCGCCTCCTCTCCTCTGATGAAGCTGCGCTTCGACGGTATCCGCTCCGGGCCGGACGAACCCTTCATCAGCGGCACGCTCGCCCTCAGCACCCCGGCCCTGCCGCGATTGCTGGCCTGGTTCGGCGAGAATTCCAGGCTCGCCAACGCGCTCGGCGCGCTCAACCTCACCGCCGACCTGCAGCTCAGGCCGCACGAAGCCTCGTTCAACAACGCCGCCCTGAGCCTCGACGGCGAGCGGCTCGACGGGGTGGTGAAGCTCACCGAGAGCGACGGCCGGCTCGCCCTCTCGGGCACGCTCGCCGGCTCGACGCTCGACCTCGGCCGCATGGTCGACCGGCTGCCGCTGCCCGCCATCGACGGCAGCGACCGGGCCCCGCTCGACCTCGACGGCTGGACCGGCCGCGACATCGACCTGCGCATCTCCGTCGATGCGGCGGCCCTGAAGGGCGCGCGCCTCAAGGATGTCGCGAGCTATGTCCTGGTCAGGCGCGGGCGCTTCGAAACCGGGATGCTGCGCGCCTCCGCCTATGGCGGAACGGTCAAGGGCCGCCTCCTCGCCGTCTCGGCGCCGAGCGGGGTGGACATCAAGCTCCAGGCCGGCTTCGACAAGGTCAATCTCGGCCAGGCCGCGGCGGACATGCCGCAGCTCACGCGCCTCACCGGAACGGGTGGCTTCCAGCTCGCGCTCGACGGCGCCGGGCACAGCTTCGACGAGCTGATGGGTTCCCTGACCGGCAGGGCCGGCCTCAACCTGCGGCAGGGCGAGCTCGGCGGAATGTCGCTGCCCGACCTGCTGCGGCGGGCCGAGCGCGGCCCCATGCCCCTCGCGCGCGATTGGCGCAAGGGCCGCACCCCCTTCGAAAGCCTTTCCGCCAATGCCGGCATCGCCAACGGCTTGCTCGTGCTGACCGATGCGCAGATGACCGGCACGAATTACCGCCTCGCCCTCGCCGGCAGCGCCCTGCTGCGCACGCGCGAGCTCGACATGACCGCGATCCTGGCGGGTCCGTCCGGCCAGCCCCGGCTGCCCTTCGTCATCAAGGGGCCGGTCGAGGCGCCCTTCGTGGCGCCCGAAAGCGAGGCCCAGCTCGATCCGGCCGCCGCGACGGGAAGCGCGCCGGCCCGCCCCGGCCGCTGACGCGCCCCCTGCTTCCGTCGCGCTTTCTCCCGTCGCCGAAATCCGCTCTCATGCGGCCACGGCCCTTGAAGGCCGATCGGGAGGATGAGACATGCGCAGCTGGATCAAGGGGGCGCTCGCCTTCGCCACGACAATGATGGCCGCAACGATGATGACGGGCATGGCCGCAGCACAGGAACTGATCGTCGAGAAGAAAATCTTCGAGCTGCCGAGCTTCACGACGCAAGGCGGCCGCACGCTGAAGCAGGTCCGGGTCGGCTGGGAGAGCTACGGCACGCTCAACGCCGACAAATCCAACGCGATCCTGATCTGCCACTTCTTCTCGGGCAACTCGCACGCCGCCGGAAAATACGACGCCAAGGATCCGCAGCCCGGCTATTGGGACGCGATCATCGGCCCCGGCAAGGCGATCGACACCACCAAGTACTTCGTCATCGCCTCCGACACGCTGGTGAATCTCAACACCGGCGACCCCAAGACCACCACCACCGGCCCCGCCTCGACCAATCCCGACACCGGCAAGCCCTATGGGCTCGACTTCCCGGTCGTGACCGTGCGCGACTTCGTCGAAGTTCAGAAGGCCCTCGTCGAAAGCCTTGGAATCAAGAAGCTCGCACTGGTCGCCGGCCCCTCCATGGGCTCGCTCCAGACCTTCGAATGGGCGGCGAGCCATCCGGAGATGGTGGCCAAGGCGATGCCGGTGATCGGCGCCGGCGAGGCCAATGCCATGCTGATCGGCTGGCTCGACGTCTGGGCCGCGCCCATCCTCGTCGATCCCAACTGGAACAATGGCGACTATTACGGCAAGGCGCTGCCGCTCGCCGGCCTCGCCAAGGCGCTGACGGCGGTGACGCTCCAGGCCAACCACCAGGACTGGGCCGATGCCACCTTCGCCCGCCGTCCCGCCAAGGAGGGCGAGGACCCGGGCAAGACCCTTCTCGGCAAGTTCCAGGTGCAGAGCGTGCTCGACAATGCCGGCATGGCCCGCGCCAAGACCTCCGACGCCAACCATTTCCTCTATCTGGTCAAGGCGAACCAGCTCTTCGCCGCGGGCGGCACCTCGCTGGCGGACGGCATGAAGAAGATCACCGCGCCGATGCTCTACATCACCCAGCCCAAGGATCTCGTCTTCACCGCCGAAACGGTGGACCAGACCCTGAAGGCGGCCAAGGCCGCCGGCCGCGACGTCACCCACGTCACCATCGACGGCGCCCGCGGGCACCTCGACGGCGTCGCCTCGATGAAGCAGGCCGAGGGCGCGATCCGGGCGTTCCTGGAGAAGTGACGAAACAGGCGTCATGCTCGGGCTGCCCGAGCATCTCGTGACGCGGGGGCGACGGAGCCCCTGCCGGAATGAGATTCCCGGGTCGAAGCTGCGCTTCGCCCGGGAATGACGGGACCTGCACCGAAAGCCCCGTCCGGCTGTCGCCGCGGGGTTTCGGATGGGGCGATCCCAAGGGGATGCGCGGGGTTAAGGGCGGCGCACGGTTTTGGCCGCGTGCCGATGTCGATGTCGAGTGTCGAAGTCGATGCGGCGCCTGCCGGCCCCGCCCGAAACCCCGCGCGCGGTTGTCTTGTGAGGTTGTTCGTAAAGGCGTCACCGGGCCTGCCTGTTCGGCCCGGCGGCGAGAACCCCTCCGGACCTCGGCCACCCGCATGATGGCGCAAGATCCGAACACCGCATCCAGCCCGGCCACACGATGCCTCGCGAAGCCCCCTTGGTCGGGCGGGACGGCGCGAGGATAAGGGCGGAGCGGCTGGCGGGGATAAGTCTCCAGCAGACGGCAATCGAGAGAGACCTCCCGGCTATCCTGCGAAGCGCTCGCGATAGCTTTGCGGGCTTGCGGCGAAGCGGCGCTGGAAGGCGCGGCGCAGCGTCTCCTCGGAGCCGAAGCCGCAGCGCAACGCGACGCGGGTCACGCTCATGCCCTGCTCAAGCAGCCGCCGCGCGGTCTCGATCCGGATCGCCTCGACCGCCTTGGCCGGCGTGCGCCCTGTCGCTTCCCGGTAGTGGCGGGCGAAGCTGCGCAGGCTCATCCCGGCGCGGTCGGCGAGCCTGTCGAGCGTCAGCTCGCCCCGCAGATTCTCGACGATCCAGCCATGCAGCGCGTCGAAGCGCCCGTCCCGCTCCTGGAGTGACAGGGCGGCGCTGAACTGGGCCTGCCCGCCCGGCCGCTTCAGGAAGACGACCAGTTGCCGCGCGACGGCGAGCGCCGCGGCTCGCCCGAGATCATGCTCCACCAGCGCCAGAGCCAGATCAATGCCGGCGGTGACGCCGGCCGACGTCCAGATGTCGCCGTCGCGGATGAAGATCGGGTCCGGGTCGAGGCGGACCTTCGGGAAGCGCCGGGCGAAGTCGTCGCAGCGTTGCCAGTGGGTGACAACACGCTTGCCGTCGAGAAGACCTGCGCAGGCCAGCAGGAACGCACCGCTGCACACCGAAGCCGTCCGTTGCGCCGAGCCTGCGCGCCGGCCGATCCAGTCGACAAGCGTCCGATCCTCGCAGGCCTCGTAGACGCCCCAGCCGCCGGCGACCACCAGCGTGTGGAGCGGCACTGCCTCGGCCAGCGGATGGGAGACGAGCTCCAGCCCGGCGCTGGTGTGGACCCGCTCTGTCCTGGCGACGACAACCGGCTCGTAGGGCAAGGGACGCCCTTCGAAGCCGGCCAGGTCGTTCGCGGTGGCGAAGACCTGCAACGGCCCGGCGACGTCCAGCAGCTGGACCTTCTCGAAGGCGACGATCTCGATGCGGCGGGGAGCGTTTGGCATGAAACGAGGGTTTGTTGGCAATCCGGCCAGAGCTTCGGCTGCTAGGGTTTCGCCGTCAACAAGGATGATCCGCCATGACCCTCCGCTTCGGCCTTCTCGCTTTCCCGCAAGTCCAGCAGCTCGACCTCACCGGCCCCTACGAGGTCTTCGCCTCCGTGCCGGGAGCCGAGGTGCACCTGATCTGGAAGGATCTCCAGCCGCTGCGCAGCGCAACCGGCCTGATGCTGACGCCGACGACAACCTTCGAGGATTGCCCGCCGCTCGACGTGCTCTGCGTTCCGGGGGGCGCCGGCATCAACGCGCTGCTGGAGGACGAGACGGTGCTGACCTTCCTGCGCGAGCGCGCGCCCGGGCTGCGCTACCTCACCTCGGTCTGCACCGGCTCGCTGGTTCTGGGAGCGGCCGGATTGCTGCAGGGCAAGCGCGCCACCTCGCATTGGAACGCGCATGATTTCCTGGCGCGCTTCGGCGCGACGCCGGTCGCGGAACGGGTCGTCCGCGACGGCACGCTGATCACCGCCGGTGGCGTCACCTCCGGCATCGATTTCGGCCTGACGGTGGTCGCCGAGCTACTCGGCGAAACCGAAGCGCAGACGATCCAGCTCGCGATCGAATACGCGCCGCAGCCACCTTTCGACGCCGGGACGCCCCGCGAGGCCCCGCCCGAAATCCTGCAAGCGGCCCGGCAGCGGCTTGCCGGTTCACGGAAAGCCCGGGAGGCGATTCTGGAGAGGCTCTAGGCCCCCTCACCCGCCCCCGACCACGGCCCTCGCCCCGTCGATCACGAACTGCACCGCCAGCGCGGCGAGGATCACGCCGAGCAGGCGGGTCAGCACGATGTTGCCGGTCACGCCCAGCAGCTTCGCGATCCGGGAGGCGGCGAGGAAGACGGCGAGGCAGCACAGGATCACGAGGCCGCAGATCGCCGCCAGCGTCGTCAGCAGCAGCGGGTCGCCCTGCGCCCGGCCGGCGAGCAGGATCGTCGCGGTCAGCGCGCCCGGCCCCGCCATCAGCGGGATCGCCAGCGGGAAGGCCGCGACATTGCGGATATGGTCCTGGGTGATCGCCGTCTCGGCCGTCTGCTGCTTGCGCTCGGTACGCCGCTCGAACACCATCTCGAAGGCGATCCAGAACAGCAGCAGCCCGCCGGCGATGCGGAAGGCCGGCAGCGAGACGCCGAGCGCCTTCAGCACGATGTCTCCCGCCACGCCGAAGAAGGCCATGATGCAGAAGGCGATGATGCAGGCGCGCACCGCCACCTGCCGCCGCTCGCCCGCCGACATGCCGCGCGTCAGCGACAGGAAGATCGGCGCCAGGCCCGGCGGATCGAGCGTCACCAGCATGGTGACGAGGGCGGAGGTGGCAAAGTCGATGAACATGGCCGCCAATCTCCCACGGCTTTTGCCGCCCGTCACGGGCGCAGAAAGGCGGGAATGTGGCAGGAGCTGTGGACGGCTCCGAAAACCGCCTGCAAGATGTTGAAATCACTGATCTATTTTTTACCCGAACGCGGTCCGCTTTCGCTGGCTTAAACGGCCGGAATCGGCTAGCCAGAAGCTTGAATTTCAGCAGGAATCGGACGTTTCCCCTTGAGCGACGAGAACGACGACAAGCGCGACGGCGCCCCCGAATTCGGCGGCGACATCAAGCCGATCGCGATCACGGACGAGATGAAGAAGAGCTATCTCGATTACGCCATGAGCGTGATCGTGAGCCGCGCGCTTCCCGACGTCCGCGACGGCATGAAGCCGGTGCATCGGCGCATCCTCTACTCGATGTGGGAAAACAACCACACGCCGGACCGCAAGCACGTCAAATCGGCCAACATCGTCGGCTCCGTGATGGGTCAGTACCATCCCCATGGCGACCAGGCGATCTACGACGCGCTGGTGCGCATGGCGCAGCCCTTCTCGCTGCGACTGCCGCTGGTCGACGGACAGGGCAATTTCGGCTCGATCGACGGCGATCCGCCGGCGGCGATGCGCTACACCGAGAGCCGGCTCGACAAGTCGGCGATGCCGCTGCTCGACGATCTCGGCCGCGACACGGTCGACTTCCAGGCCAACTACGACGACAGCCGCTCGGAGCCGAAGGTCCTGCCGGCCAAGTACCCGCAGCTCCTCGTCAACGGCGCCGGCGGCATCGCGGTCGGCATGGCGACCAACATCCCGCCGCACAATCTCGGCGAGGTCATCGACGGCTGCTTCGCCTATATGGACAATCCGGAGATCTCGATCGAGGAGCTGAACCAGGTCATCCCCGGCCCGGATTTCCCGACCGCCGCCTCGATCATGGGCCGCAGCGGCATCCGCTCCGCCTACGAGACCGGCCGCGGCTCCATCGTGATGCGGGCCAAGACCCATATCGAGGAGCTGCGCAAGGAGCGCGAGGCGATCATCGTCACCGAAATTCCCTATCAGGTGAACAAGGCGACGATGGTCGAGAAGATCGCCGAGCTGGTGCGCGAGAAGCGCATCGAGGGCATCTCCGACCTGCGCGACGAATCCAGCCGCGAGGGCATCCGCGTCGTCATCGAGATCAAGCGCGACGCCGTCGCCGACGTGGTCCTGAACCAGCTCTACCGCTTCACCCCGCTGCAAACCTCCTTCGGCGCCAACATGGTCGCGCTGAACGGCGGCCGCCCCGAGGTCCTGAACCTCAAGGACTTCATCTCCGCCTTCGTCGAGTTCCGCGAGGAGGTCGTCTCCCGCCGCACGCGCTACCTGCTGAACAAGGCCCGCGAGCGCGCCCATGTGCTGTGCGGCCTCGCCACGGCGGTCGCGAATATCGACGAGGTCATCCGCCTCATCCGCACGGCGCCGACGCCGAACGACGCCCATGACTCGCTGATGGCGCGCGACTGGCCGGCCGGCGACATCGCCCCGCTGATCGCGCTGGTCGACGATCCGCGCCACCCGATGAACCCGGACGGCACCTATCGCCTCTCCGATGCGCAGGCCAAGGCCATCCTCGAGCTGCGCCTCGCCCGCCTCACCGCCCTCGGCCGGGACGAGATCGGCGAGGAGCTGGAGAAGCTCGCCCGCGAAATCGCCGATTATCTCGACATCCTCGGCTCGCGCGCCCGCATCCAGGCGATCATCCGGACCGAGCTCGCCGACATCCGCACCGCTTTCGCGACGCCGCGACGCTCCGTCATCGAGGATTGGGGCTCCGATCTCGACGACGAGGACCTGATCGCCCGGGAGGACATGGTCGTCACCGTCAGCCATGGCGGCTACATCAAGCGCGTGCCGCTCTCGACCTACCGGGCGCAGCGCCGCGGCGGCAAGGGCCGCTCCGGCATGGCGACCAAGGACGAGGATTTCGTCGCGCGGCTGTTCGTCGCCAACACCCATACGCCGGTGCTGTTCTTCTCCTCCGAGGGGCAGGTCTACAAGGAGAAGGTCTGGCGGCTGCCGCTCGCGGCGCCGAATGCGCGCGGCAAGGCGCTGGTCAACATGCTGCCGATCGAGGCGGGCGAGCGCATCACCACGATCATGCCTCTGCCCGAGGACGAGGCGAGCTGGGAGACGCTGGACGTGATGTTCGCCACCGCCTCCGGCGGCGTGCGGCGCAACAAGCTGTCCGACTTCGTCAACGTCAACCGCGCTGGCAAGATCGCGATGAAGCTCGACGAGGGCGACCACATCGTCGACGTGCAGATCTGCACCGAGAACGACGACGTGCTGCTGACCACGGCGGACGGCCAGTGCATCCGCTTCGCCGTGCCGGAGGTGCGCGTCTTCAAGGGCCGCGACTCCACCGGCGTGCGCGGCATCAACCTGGCCAAGAACGACAAGGTGATCTCCCTCGCCATCCTGCGCCATCTCGACGCCACACCGGACGAGCGGGCCGCCTATCTGAAGCACGCGGCCGCCGCCCGCCGCGCCCTGACGGGCGAAGCCGACGAGGCGACGGAGGCTGCTCCGGCGGTCGAGGCCGATGCCGAGGACAGCGCCGCTGGCGACATCGAGCTCGGCCAGGAGAAATACGCCGCCATGGGCGCGGCCGAACAGTTCATCCTGACCATCTCGGAGAAGGGCTACGGCAAGCGCACCTCGTCCTTCGAGTACCGGGTGACCGGGCGCGGCGGCAAGGGCATCGTCGCCATGGTCGTCAATGACCGCAACGGCAAGCTCGTTGCCTCCTTCCCGGCGGTGGAGTCCGACCAGCTCATGCTGGTGACGGATGGCGGCCAGCTCATCCGCGTGCCGGTCGATGCCGGGCCGGACAACCGCATCCGCATCGCCGGCCGTTCGACGCAGGGCGTGACGGTGTTCAACACCGCCAAGGACGAGAAGGTCGTCTCGGTCGAGTGCATCAACGACGACGGCCAGGGCGAGGACGCCGACGGCGGCGAGGAGCCGGGCGACGAGATGCCGGGCGCGGAGCCGGCGGAGGGCTGATATCGCCACGGACCGTCATTGCGAGCGTCAGCGAAGCAATCCAGGAAGGCGTGATGTCCTGCCGCTCCTGGATTGCCTCGTCGCTGCGCTCCTCGCAATGACGGCGAGCACCGGCGAAAGCCGGCACGCTTCCATTTGACTCCCCGCCCCTCCCGCGTTCCCCTCCCCGCATGAAGGCCCGTTCCGCCCCCATCCGCACGCCCGCCATCACGCCTGAAATCATGCTGCGCGCCTATGCGGCGGGCATCTTCCCCATGGCGGAGACGGCGGACGACCCGAACCTGTTCTGGGTCGAGCCGGAGCTGCGCGGCACCATGCCGCTCGACGGGTTCCACCTCGCCTCGCGGCTCGCCCGCACCGTGCGCTCCGACCGTTTCGAGATCCGCGTGGACAGTGACTTCGCCGGCGTCATCGCCGCCTGCGCCGAGGAGCGGCCGGACCGGCCGGAAACCTGGATCAACAGCCGCATCCGGGAGATCTTCGGCGAGTTGCATCGGCTCGGCCACGCCCACAGCATCGAAAGCTGGCGCGAGGGGCAGCTTGTCGGCGGCCTCTACGGGCTCTCGCTCGGCGCGGCCTTCTTCGGTGAAAGCATGTTCCACCGCGAGACCGACGCTTCGAAGGTGGCGCTGGTCCACCTCGTGGCGCGTCTTCGCCGTGGCGGCTACCGCCTGCTCGACACCCAGTTCCAGACCGGCCACCTCGCTCGCTTCGGCACCCTCGAAATCCCCCGCGACGCCTATCGGGTGAAGCTGGCGGAGGCACTGGAGGAGACGGGGAACTGGTGGTCCTGGCCGAGGCAGGCGACGGTGTCCGGGGCAGAGGCCTTGGCGGCCTTGCGCGACTGAGACGGCGCGGAAGACCTCACGGCCGGGTTCGCCGGTCGAGCCTGGCGACCAGCCAGACGATCGCGATCGCAACCGTCACGCCCCAGCTGACCTCGGTGACGCGGGAGAGCATCATATGCTGCGCGCTGGTGCCGGGATGCGGCACCAGCAGGATGATCGTCGCGGTGATGCCGGCAAGGCGCGCCGCGCTCGCCACGTTGAACAGCCAGGCGCACAGCACCGAAAGCCCTGCCGAGAGCGCGTAGCTCAGCAGCGTCTGGCCGGTGACCAGCACCACGGCGACCCCGATGACGCCGCCGATGGCGGCGCCGACGAACTGGTCGCGCGCAGTCGTCCGGGTCGCTCCGAACTCGCTCTGGACCACGGAGATCGCGGTGATCGCGGCCCAGAAGCCTTCACGCAGCCCGAGCGCCTGTGTCGGCAGATAGGCAGCAAGCGCCGCGACCGTCGACATGGCCGCGTGCTCCAGCCCGTCCCGAAACCGTTGCGAGACCGGCACACGCTTGCCGAGGTCGCGCAGCATCTGGCGCAGCCGCCGGATGCGCCCGCTCTCGCGCCGCCCGCCTGGCTCGGGAGCGAGGCGGATCAAGGCTCAGTTGCTGCCGCCGGCTGCGGGGTCGCGCCCGCCCGGCCCGGGATTGGTCGGGAAGAAGCGCTGGCTCGGGCGCTGCTGCGGCTGCACCGGCACACCGCGCGGCGGCTCGATGCCGATGCGACCGCCCTGGTCCGATGCCGGAGGCTGCTGAGGCGGCGGCAGCGGATTGGCCGGCCGCACCGGGCGGCGCGGCTCGTCGGACGGCGGCGGCGGCTCGGGGTCCTTCGGATCGACGATGACTTCGGTCCCGCCTTTGCAGTCCGTCAGCCAGACGTCGTAGATCGGATGCTCGACGCCGTGCAGGCCAGGGCTGTCGGCGAACATCCAGCCGGTGAAGATGCGCCGGTACTCGTTGTTGAAGGTGACCTCGTCGACCTCGACGAAGCCGTCGGTCCGCGGCGCCTCGGTCGGCGGGCGCGTCCAGCAGACGCGGGGCGTGATCTGCAGCGCGCCGAACTGCACCGTCTCGTCGATCGCAACCTCGAAGGAGATGATGCGGCCGGTGACCTTGTCGAGACCGGCAAACACCGCCGTCGGGTTCTTGATGCGGTCAGCCAGCGCCGGGCCGGTCGCCGCCGTCCACATCAGCGCGCTCGCGGCAAGGCCGGCCAGGATCGGGAAACGGGTCAGGGACGGCATGTGGGCTGCGAATCTCTCCGGTGCCATCGGAGCGGCACGAACGAGGCGCAGTAACACGGCAAAGCCAGCGGAAAAAGGGCGGCGGATCAGGCGCCGCCAGGCAAATATCCGGAGGATCGCCAAACATCGCGGGTCATCCCGGACAAGCGGCAAAGCCGTGCCGATCCGGAATCCATGCCGGGGCTCTGCCGATGAAGGTTCCGGCATGGATCCCGGCCCTCCCGCGGTCGCCCGGGATGCCTGCGCTCCTTCTCGAAGCCGAAACGGAAAAAGCCGCCCCTCTCGGAGCGGCCCATCCGCGCGGGGCAGCGAAACTCAGTTGCCCGGCGTCCAGGGCTGGTAGTCGCCGGTGGCCGGCGGGCGCTCGCCCTCGGCCAGGGTCGAGCCCTTGGGGCGGTAGGCCAGCGCCGTGCCGGTCCAGTTCGGCTGATGCGGCTGCTGCCATTCGCGCGGCTGATAGCTTTCCTCGGAAGGGGCGACATCGACCGTGTGATGCAGCCAGCCGTTCCAGCCCGGCGGGATCATCGAAGCCTCGACCGGCCCGTTATAGACCACCCAGCGACGCTGGAAGCCGAGCGCCTTGTCCTTCGCCCCGCCCTTTGTCCGATAGTAGACGTTGCCGAACTCGTCCTCGCCGACCCGCTCGCCGAAGCGCCAGGTATGGAAGCGGGTGCCGATCGTCTGGCCGTTCCACCATGTGAAGATCTGCAGCAGCCAGTTCTTCATCGTCTGCCCAATCGTCTCGCGCATGCCTTTGCGGCGCCGCAACAGGGCGGCCCGACCTGGCGCGACTTATGCCGCCGACGCCCTGCCCTGTCCAGTGCGCAGCGCCCGATCGGCCGTCCCAGCGGATCATCGCGGGCGAGGCCCGGCGACGATCCACCCTGCACGCTGATTCTCGGCGCAGGACCTGCATCGGCCATGCCCGAAACCTGTCGCGATTCGGACGGGCGCCAGCCCTCGGCGGGGCGGCGATCCGACGCTTTTCAACCACTTGCCCCCCGGCATGGATGCAGGGCTTCCGCGCCGGCCGGATTCAGGCTTGGTCAACCATGAATAGGGGGCATTTTACGGACTGCGCTTCGGCGCCCGGTGTGGCAATCTTGCCGATGAAGCGGGATTCTCGAAGCGCTTTCCGAGGCTTAGCGAGCGGCTTGAAACTTATCCCCATAACCCACACATCCCTACCAGATGTCGTGTCCACAGGGTTTGGGGAACACCATTCCTTGACGCCGGCTTGGTATCGGCGCTAGATTTTGACCATCGCATGACGGCCGGCGGCACCCCCTCTGGATGACTGCGACCTAGTTTTCCAGAGTGTTCCGCGCCTGCCGCCGCATCCGCCTTCACCGGTGGGAGCGACTGGATTTGCGCGGATGGCTCTGGCCGCGACCGGGCCCACAGGCGGGAAGACACCGCCAAGGCCCACGGGGCATCAAAACCGAGTTGGGCTGACATCAGGAGCCGGTGATCAACCGGCCGCGCGGGCGTTTCACCCGCGGCATTCAAGGGACGAAGATCATGCGCATCGAGCGCCGCTACACCTCCGCCGGACAGTCGCCCTACGCCGCCATTCCCTTTCGTTCCGCCGTCAGCGAGATCAAGAACCCGGACGGCTCGGTCGTCTTCCGACTCGAAGGCATCGAGGTGCCGGAGGCCTGGTCGCAGGTGGCGAGCGACGTCCTCGCGCAGAAATATTTCCGCAAGGCCGGCGTGCCCGCGCGCCTGAAGAAGGTCGAGGAGAACGACGTTCCCTCCTTCCTCTGGCGCTCGGTCGCCGACGAGGCCGCTCTTGCCGAGCTGCCCGAGGGCGAGCGCTACGGCTCCGAGATCTCGTCGAAGCAGGTTTTCGATCGTCTCGCAGGCTGCTGGACCTATTGGGGCTGGAAGGGCGGCTATTTCACCTCCGAGACGGATGCGCAGGCCTTCCATGACGAATTGCGCTTCATGCTCGCCACCCAGCGCGTCGCGCCGAACTCGCCGCAATGGTTCAACACCGGCCTGCACTGGGCCTATGGCATCGACGGGCCGAGCCAGGGCCATTTCTACGTCGACTTCAAGACCGGCAAGCTGACGAAGTCGAAGTCGAGCTACGAGCACCCGCAGCCCCATGCCTGCTTCATCCAGGGCGTGCAGGACGACCTCGTCAACGAGGGCGGCATCATGGACCTGTGGGTCCGCGAGGCGCGCCTGTTCAAATACGGCTCGGGCACCGGCTCGAACTTCTCGATGCTGCGCGGCGAAGGCGAGAAGCTCGCCGGCGGCGGCAAGTCCTCGGGCCTGATGTCCTTCCTGAAGATCGGCGACCGCGCTGCCGGCGCGATCAAGTCGGGCGGCACGACGCGCCGCGCCGCCAAGATGGTCGTGGTCGACGCCGACCATCCGGACATCGAGGCCTATATCGACTGGAAGGTGAAGGAGGAGCAGAAGGTCGCCGCCCTCGTCACCGGCTCCAAGACCGTCAAGAAGCACATGAAGGCCGTGCTCAAGGCCTGCGTGAACTGCGAGGGCGACGGCGACAGCTGCTTCGACCCCGAGCAGAACCCGGCCCTGAAGCGCGAGATCAAGCTCGCCCGCAAGGCGATGGTGCCGGACAACTACATCAAGCGCGTCATCCAGTTCGCCAAGCAGGGTTACAAGGACATCTCCTTCGACACCTATGACACCGACTGGGATTCCGACGCCTACCTCACCGTCTCGGGCCAGAACTCGAACAATTCGGTCTCGCTGACCGACGACTTCCTGCGCGCGGTCGAGACCGACGCCGACTGGAACCTCACCGCCCGCACCTCCGGCAAGACGATCAAGACCCTGAAGGCCCGCGACCTCTGGGAGAAGATCGGCTACGCCGCCTGGGCCTCCGCCGATCCCGGCCTGCACTTCAACTCGACGATGAACGACTGGCACACCTGCCCGGCTTCCGGCCGGATCCGGGCGTCCAATCCGTGCTCGGAATACATGTTCCTCGACGACACGGCCTGCAACCTGGCCTCGGCCAACCTGCTGCAGTTCTACGATACGCAGACCAAGTCCTTCGACGTCGAGGGCTACGAGCATCTCTGCCGGCTCTGGACCGTCGTGCTCGAGATCTCGGTGACGATGGCGCAGTTCCCGAGCCGCGAGATTGCCGAGCTCTCCTACGAGTACCGCACGCTCGGCCTTGGCTACGCCAATATCGGCGGCCTGCTGATGACCATGGGCCTCGGCTATGATTCCGAGGAAGGCCGTGCGCTGGCCGGCGCGCTGACCGCGATCATGACCGGCGTCGCCTATGCGACCTCGGCCGAGATGGCGGGCGAGCTCGGCCCCTTCCCCGGCTACAAGAAGAACACCAGCCACATGCTGCGCGTCATCCGCAACCACCGCACCGCCGCCCATGGACTCGCCGACGGCTATGAGGGCCTGAGCGTCACCCCCGTGCCGCTCGACCACGCCACCCTCGCCCGCCTCGGCGGCTCGGCGGTGACCATGGCGGAGCGTTCGCGCGCCGTCTGGGACGAGGCGCTGGAGCAGGGCAAGCGCTACGGCTACCGCAACGCCCAGGCGACCGTGATCGCGCCGACCGGCACGATCGGCCTCGTCATGGATTGCGACACCACCGGCATCGAGCCCGACTTCGCCCTGGTGAAGTTCAAGAAGCTTGCCGGCGGCGGCTACTTCAAGATCATCAACCGCGCCGTGCCCGATGCGCTCCGCGCGCTCGGCTACCGCGAGGCGGACATCGCCGAGATCGAGGCCTATGCCGTCGGCCACGGCTCGATGAAGCAGGCTCCCGGCGTCAACCCCTCGACGCTGCGCGCCAAGGGCTTCACTGACGAGAAGATCGAGGCGATCGAGGGCGGGCTGAAGAGCGCCTTCGACATCAAGTTCGTCTTCAACAAGTGGACGCTGGGCGAGGATTTCCTCACCCAGACGCTCAAGGTCCCGGCCGAGAAGCTGAACGACATGTCGTTCGAGCTCCTGCCCTTCCTCGGCTTCTCCAAGGCCGAGATCGAGGCGGCCAACGTCCATGTCTGTGGCGCGATGACGCTGGAAGGCGCCCCGCACCTCAGGAAGGAGCACTATTCGGTCTTCGACTGCGCCAACCCTTGCGGCCGCATCGGCAAGCGCTACCTCTCGGTCGACAGCCATATCCGCATGATGGCGGCGGCCCAGCCCTTCATCTCGGGCGCCATCTCCAAGACCATCAACATGCCCAACGACGCCACGGTCGAGGACTGCAAGAGCGCCTATATGCTCTCCTGGAAGCTGGCGCTGAAGGCGAATGCCCTCTACCGCGACGGCTCCAAGCTCTCGCAGCCGCTCAACTCGGCGCTGATCGCCGACGAGGACGACGAGGCGGACGACGCGCTGGAGACGCTGGTCGCGGCCCCGATGGCGGCGCGCGCCACCCAGATCTCGGAGAAGATCGTCGAGCGCATCGTCGAGCGCATCGAGCGCAAGCGCGAGCGCGAGAAGATGCCCGATCGCCGCACCGGCTACATCCAGAAGGCCACCGTCGGCGGCCACAAGGTCTATGTCCACACCGGCGAGTACTCGGACGGGCGCCTCGGCGAGATCTTCATCGACATGCACAAGGAAGGCGCGGCCTTCCGGGCGATGATGAACAACTTCGCCATCGCGGTCTCGCTGGGCCTGCAATATGGCGTGCCGCTGGAGGAGTATGTCGAGGCCTTCACCTTCACCCGCTTCGAGCCCTCGGGCTTCGTCGCCGGCAACCAGTCGATCAAGAACGCGACCTCGATCCTCGACTACGTCTTCCGCGAGCTGGCGATCTCCTATCTCGGCCGCAACGACCTCGCCCATGTCGATCCCAGCGAGATCGGCCATGACGTGATGGGCGGCGGCGTCGGCCAGGACAAGGCGCCGGATGCGACGCCGGTGATGACGACCCCGCTGGCCTCGACCGGCTTCCGCCGCGGCAAGCCGATCAGCCTGCTGGCGATCCAGGGCGGCGGGGCCGCCAACGACGCGGTCGCCCGCGCCACCATGCCGGCCGCGACCGGGCTGGCCACCGCCGGCGCGACCGCGCTGAAGGAAGAGCCGGAAGCCTATGGCGAGGCGGAGATGTCAAAGCTCGGCTTCTCTGTCCCGGCCGCCCAGCCGACAGCCTCCGAGCGCCGTGCCGAGGCGATCATGAAGGGCTATGTCGGCGACAGCTGCGGCGAATGCGGAAACTTCACCCTCGTCCGCAACGGCACCTGCCTGAAGTGCAACACCTGCGGCTCGACCACCGGCTGCTCGTGAGCGATAATGCGCAGTTGGTGAAAATCGAGGCATAGTGTTGCCGCGATTGCAGGTCGAGTTCCGCAATTCGGATGGGCGCCCGACAATGTCGGGCGCCTTTCATTGTTGGGTTCCGTGAGATCATTGTCCGGGGTGCGGCGGGCGGATTGATGGAATGCTCGACTCTGCTTAGAGCGCCATTGAAATTGATGGCATGCGATCCCCGTTGATTTGATCATCCAAGACGCACGTTAGGGATGGCGGCTCTGTCGCTGCTTATCGCGGGAGCGGACGCCTGTGGTCCTGAGGAAAGATGTCGACTCTAGATGCCCATGGTTTAGCGGAGTTTGGCGATACCAATGCCGTCGAGCTTTGCGCGATCCTTTATAGACTCTTCGCTACGGGTCATTGCTTTCGCAATCGCCTTCAGGGCCATGCCCTTTCCAGCAAGCAATTTCAGTTTTTGAATCTCCTCAGAGGTCCAGGGTTGGCGGTGCCGTTCAAATCGCTCAGTCAAAATCCACTCCTGCAGGCGCTCACCGTTAAAGATTGATCTATAGCAGCAATGCCATGAATTTGACCGACTTGTACCGAGGTCAACTACCGGCTCGCGCCACAACCGGACATTGGTCGTGGGCTGTGAAGCGAAGGTCGGCTTTGACGCTCGAATGTATCAATCCGGCGAGGAAACCAACTAGCTCAGCCTGGCGGTGCATGCCCAGCTTCTGAAGTATCGACCGGATCTGCGACCTGACGGTCTCCACAGATACCCCGCATGCCCTGGCGATATCGGCCGCGCTCTGTCCCGATGTCAGGACGCGCGTGACGCGTGCCTCGCCCGGGGTGAGATCCAAGAGAGCATTTCAGAATCGAGGTCGCCGCTCCGGCCGTCGCCGCTGGCCTCTTGAACGGATCCCCTTTCGCCATTGCCGCGCTAGCCGTCGTTCGAAGAGTTCAGTTCGTCGGGCGTGACCGCTTCATCGCCACCGATGCCCGCGGCCTGCCGCAGCGCGTTGTTGATGCGATCCTGCCAGCCTGGTCCGCCACTTTGAAAATGGTCGAGCACGCTGCGATCGATTCGGAGCGAAACGAGTTCTTTCGCTCCGGGAACGCTTGGCCGCTTGTCGGCAGGCGTCGGGGCTTTCGGAGCGGCGGGCTTAAACAGTGCCTCGGCCTTGTCCCGGGCGCTGTTGGGCCTGCGAGGTCTGTCGCTGTTCATGGAGCCTCTTTGTCGTTGGTCGCCGTGCCGGCCGGCGTCGCTCTATCGAGCAAGCGTCTCGGTCAGGTCTTGGCCTTTACACGCCGTGGGCTCTTAGCAATTGCTGCCTTGTCGACAGCAGTTGCAGCCTTCCGACCAAGACCCATCGACTTGGCCAAGGCCGAGCGCGCTTCGGCATAGTTGGGTGCCACCATCGGATAATCGGAAGGCAGGTCCCATTTCGCTCGGTACTGGTCAGGCGTCATATCGTACTTGCTGCTGAGATGGCGCTTCAGCGATTTGAACGCCTTGCCGTCCTCGAGGCAGATGATCGCATCCGGGGTAACCGATTTCCTGATCGAAACGGCCGGGACAAGCGGCTGGGCAGCGGGCGCGGCAGCTTCAGCTCCCAAGCCAGCCAGTGCTGCATGAGTCTTCGCGATAAGCTCGGGCAGATCGGCGCGGGTGACATTGTTATGTGCCACGTAGGCCGCAACGACCATCGCTGACAGATCAATAAGCTGGTTGTTGTCTTCAGACATTCGTACTTGTAATCCTAGGAGATGATCGGAATGGACGGCGACGCAGACGTTGCCCTCGCCGAGGTTGAAGGTGAGCTAGCCGCTACGCCGAGTGGCCCGCAACAATTTTCGGGCCGCCTCTAATACATCATATCGAGCCAGAAGCCTGCAGCCCGTCGATCTTCCAATCGCCCGCGAAAGAAATGGCACTCCTCGATGCCACGAGCGTGCCCTGGACTGCACCAAGCGCTGGCGAAAGGGCGGTAAGGCCGACCACGCGTCGACATCCGGTCATCACCCAATTTGGCCGTCGTCAGCAGAGTTTTGGCCACCGCTGGACATTGGCGCCTTGCTCGAGAGCAGACGTTCGGCGGCATCTGGATTCTGCTGAGTGGCGGAACGCCCTAAGCATAAACACCCGCGTCGATCGCCTCCACATATTCAAGGAATGCCTCGGCGCGGCCCTCGGCAATGAGTTGCAGGGCCGATCGGCCCGAAAGGCCTGTTAGAGGTTCCGATCGAAACCAAGCGTAGGCTACATCTGCCGAGGCAAATCGAGGCTCGATGATGGAGAGGATCACCTGACCGGCTTCTTCCGGGCTGAGATTCTTAACGACGCTGCGGTGTCGAAATTTCTCAGTCATTTGCGACCCCGAGCACCCAGCGGAACTTCGACTAGGAAGGTGGCTTGGACGTTACCACACTCGCGAACCTATCCAAGTCGACCAATCGCTCATCGACGCCGGGCCGGAGATCGATTCCCTCCGGAATAGCGAGGCGCGTTATGTGGCAGCGCTCGATATCTCAAAGCGGGAATCCGAGTTAATGTAATCGAGAGAAATCTGAGGAAGATCGCAGAACGCCTTGATCGTGCAGACGAAGCACCTGCGAAACTGGCGTTGCCTGCTATGCTAGTCGGGAGGCTTCGTGGGCTGATCGATCGGCGTCAGGTAGCGTGAAAGACTTCACGCCGCCTCCCGCGAGCGCGTTCGCGCAAGCGACTCGCTCAAAGCGGCAAAGCAGGTGCTCGAAGCGTATGGAGCCACCGAACAGGACGAAGCGCTATGTGCAGGGCTGAATTTCCCAAGATGGACCATTGCAGACATCAGGAAGGTCCGCACCAGGACAGTGCCGCCAAATCGGCAGCCTTTCATCCGTAGCACCGCGGTCTGTGCCGGCCTGTCCATGTGGCGGATAACGACCTCATGCGGATTGCGTCCCGGAAGCATGTGGCCGGCATGTGACCCATGATATCTGGGTTCTGGATTTGGACGATGTCGACCGACCTCTGCCGCCGGGCCCGTCCGCCCATCCGAGCAGCGCTAGGTTGAAGGTGCTGCCGAGAATTCCAATCCGGACTGTCGGCGTCGCCCCTCGAGCATATCAGGGTAATCGGGCTAGCTATCTTGATCTTGCTGCGATCGGCCTGCAGTCGCAGCAAATCCTCGCCAACTGACATATCCTATCCTTCAGAGCGATGTTGCGCGGGTTCGCCGTCGAGGTCGCCGGAAGAGAGCGCGGGAACGAGGTTCGACGTCATCGCGGAAGTCTCCCCGCCATCACCCGGTCATGCAGCATCATCCCCGCCGCCATGGCCGCGACGAACAGGAAGATCGGGACGAGACCCATCGACAAGGCCGAGACCGCCGGGCCCGGGCAGAAGCCGGCCAGCCCCCAGCCGGCGCCGAACAGCGCGGAGCCAGCCAGCAGCCGCCGATCGATCCCCGTCTTCTCCGGCAGATGGAAGTCGTCGTCGAGCAAGGGGCGCCGCAGGTGGCGCTGCAGCATGACGCCCGGCACCGCTACGAGCAACGCACCACCGAGCACGAAGGCCAGGCTTGGATCCCAATGCCCGCTCGCGAGATCGAGAAAGCCGAGCACCCGCGCCGGGTCAAGCATCCCGGACAATGACAGCCCGAAGCCGAAGAGCGCGCCGGCGAGCAGCGCAACGACGATGCGCAGAGGCGCGAGACGATTCACCGCAGCAGCTCCATCAATGTCGCCACGGTCATTCCCGCAGAGAGAAAGGTCGCGGTCGCGGCGAATGAACGCTTCGAGAAGCGGGCGAGACCAAGGATGCCATGGCCCGACGTGCAACCCGAGCCCAGGCGCGTGCCGATTCCGACTGCGAATCCAGCGACGAGGATCACGGGCCAGGAGGCCGCGATCGTGACATCTGGGAAGCTCCCGAAGGCCAGCCTGTAGAGCGGCGGGCCGCTCAGGAGCCCGATGACGAAAGCCGCATTCAGCGGGATCTGCCCACCGCCGAGCAAGCGGCCGACGATGCCGCTGATGCCGGCGATCCGCCCATCGAGCAGCAGCAGCGCGACGGCCGAGAGGCCAAGCAACATGCCGCCGATCAGGGAAGGCCAATAGGCACTCATGGCTGCTGCTCCGGTTCGCAGAAGATGGCGTAAAGGGCTTCGATCAGACGCGCAGCCTTCTCTTCGCTCAAACGGTAGAAGATCTGCTTGGCGTGGCGGCGCGTGGTGACAACGCCTGCCTCTCGCAGCGCACCGAGCTGCTGCGACAGCGTAGGCTGACGGATGCCCAGCCGTTCCTCGAGCTCGCCGACGGCGTACTCGCGCTCGGCAAGGGCGCAGGCGAGCCTCAGACGGGCCGGATGCGACAATGTCTTGAGCAGGGCGGAGACCTCGCCGGCACGCGCCTCCATCTCGGCCGGAGGCATGGCGTGGACCGTCTTGGCGTGCGCCGTTTTGGCGTCCATCACCACGCGGCCCCCACGAGCGCATCGAGCGGGAATTTGAGATAGCGCCTGCCGTTGGCTTCGGGCTCCGGCAGCCGGCCGCCGCGGATATTGACCTGCAGCGCATGCAGGATCAGCTTCGGCATCGGCAGGGTGCGGTCGCGCGCCTCCCGCAACACGACGAAGCGCTCCTCCGTCATGCCGGTCAGATGCGGGTTCGCGTGCTTCTGCTCGCCCACCGTGCTCTCCCATTTTGCGGCGCGCCCGCCGGGCTCGTAGTCGTGCCCGGTGAACAGGCGCGTATCGTCCGGCAAAGCCAGGATCGCCTGTATCGACGCCCAGAGGTCCTTGGAGCTGCCGCCCGGGAAATCCGCCCGCGCCGTGCCGGAATCCGGCATGAAGATCGTGTCGTGCACGAACGCCGCATCGCCGATCACATAGGTCACGGAGGCAAGGGTGTGGCCGGGCGAGAACATCACGCGCCCGGTGAGCTCGCCGACCTTGAAGCTGTCGCCCTCGGCAAAGAGCCGGTCCCACTGCGAGCCGTCGGTCGCCAGCTCCGGCCAGTTGTAGAGGCCCTGCCAGAGCTTCTGGACATCCGTGACGCGCGCGCCGATAGCTGTCTGCGCGCCGGTCTTCTGCTTGAGATAGTGAGCGGCCGAGAAGTGATCGGCGTGAGGATGGGTGTCGAGGATCCACTCGACGGTGAGCCCCTCGCGCGCCACATAGGCGAGGATCGCTTCGGCCTGATGCGTGGCGGTCGCCCCGGACTTCTCATCGAACTCATAGACCGGATCGATGATCGCGCAGCGCCTCGTCTTCGGATCGGCGACGACATACTGGATGCTGCCGGTGCGCGGCTCGTGGAAGCCCTTCACCAGCGGCGTCCGGGCCGCATTCCGGGCGAGCCACTGCACGGCGCCCGAGAGATCGAAGCCGTGCGCGCGGCCGAAGGCCTCGACCTCGCCGGGCTTCATCCGCCCTGCCAGCACCTCGCCGAGCACATGCAGCGTCAAAGATCGCGTGCCGCTGCGGCAATGGGCGTAGACCCGCCCCTTGGCCCCGCACACCGCCTCTTGAAACGAGCGGATATCGGCTTCGGTGATCGTCGCCGCCGTCACGGGGATAAAGCGATAGGCAAGGCCCGGCCGCTCCAGGGCTGCCTTCTCGGCAGCGTTGCCGGGCTGCCCCTGCTCCTCGCCGTCGGGTCGGTTGTTGATAATGGTGGCGAAGCCGGCGGCCGCCAGCGCGGCAAGGGCCTCCTGGCGCGGCTGGCTGGCGACTGTCAGCCGGTCATCGATCTTCACGGCGGTCATAGTGAGCAACTCTCAGCATGAAACATTATACAATTATGTATAATGTATATCGATAAGATGCAAGCCCACCTGCGGGCGATCCCGCTGATAGCGTTCCAACGCTTCGTCCGAAGCGGCTGAAGGCGTCCGATCAGGCTGGACGTCGAAAGCTTCGAATTCGGCGGAGCGGTCGGGCCAGTCGCGGTGACAAGCGCTATCGGTTATGCGGTTGGCGCAATCTTCACAGTCATCTCGACAACCCTGCATCGAGCGGGCACAGCCGGCCTTCTCGCCGGGGGCTTGCTTGACGCTGCGGAATCGCCGCCAGCCGTATTTAGAATCATTCTACTCTGTTGACCCAAAAAGGTACGCGTGCCACTGACTAGAATGATTCTAAACTCGATCGGCGACCCACGTCGCAGAGCTCGTCGCGGGCCGCGTCTTTGAAGGCCGGCAGTTGAAAAGGCCGGAGGATGAATCAATGCGAGCCCTTCACAAGGAAAACCATCTCATCGAACGCATCGGCTGGCTCCGCGCAGCTGTACTGGGCGCCAATGACGGACTGATCTCGACATCGAGCCTGATCGTCGGCGTCGCGGCCGCCACCGCAGCCTCCGATGAAATCTTGGTGGCGGGCGTCGCAGGTCTAGTAGCCGGCGCGATGTCGATGGCGGCAGGCGAGTATGTATCCGTCAGTTCCCAAGCAGATACCGAGCAAGCTGATATGGCGCGCGAGCGAAATGAATTGGCCAACCAGCCGGAGGCTGAGCTCGCGGAGCTTGCCGCGATTTATGCGCAGCGCGGTGTATCTCCCGACCTGGCCCAGCAGGTTGCCAAGCAGATGATGGAGAAAGATGCACTCGAGGCTCATGCGCGCGATGAGCTCGGACTGTCGAGCCATGTAATGGCCAAGCCCGTTCAGGCGGCCTTCACGTCTGCAGTGACCTTCTCGGCGGGAGCTGCGCTGCCGCTGATCGTGGCTCTTCTTACCCCCGCAGGAACGGCCGCGTGGAGCGTGTCCATCGCCGGACTGATCGGGCTTGCCGCTCTTGGCGCGATCGGCGCCCGTGCTGGCGGCGCAAGCATCTGGAAGCCAACCGCGAGGGTGATGTTCTGGGGTGCAGTCGCCATGGCATCCACGGCCGGTATTGGCTCTCTCGTTGGGCGGGGTGTTGGACCATGAAACAGATATCAATCGATTATCGGACATTCATGTCGTTGATCGCAGTCTTAGGCAAGTCCTAGCCCCCGTCGGCACATGGTTGCCGGTCGAGGGGCTTGTCATTCTGCCTCGGCTTGGATTGAAGTTCGTCTATGTTACTGGCGGGCTTCCGGCCGCCAGGAGCGCGCTGTCCGCTCTGTGGCGGGAGCCCCCCCTTGCTATTGACCTGTTGATGGTGGTCGCCGCTTCGGCAGCCGCGATCGTCGGAGTTCCGTTCGAGGGCGCAGTGCTGCTGAGCCTCTTCAGCGTTTCCAGTACGCTCGAACATATGCGCTCGCGCGAGCGCGCCGGGACGTCGAGGCCTTGATGGCGATGTGGCACCTATCCGTCCTGCGCGATGGCACGCTCGAGCGGATATCCTTGCGTTGGGTTCACAGGCCTTAGCCGCTAGCCGTCGGCTCGGATCAACCGAGGAAAACTGCGGCGTTGAATTAAGCCCGGTCGATGGCACCGAGACAGGCGTATTTCTACCCCCATCACGGCCCTGGGCACCAAAGGTGCTCACGAAATGAACCCTCGACGCGGTCTGGAACTACGCGCCTTCAAAAGGCAGCACAAATTTACCGATAAGTTACTCTAAGTTTCAGTTTCACATTCAGGTCTTTGAATTGTAGCTTTTGACGGATAATCCCCGAGAAATATTCAGCGCTTGGGTTCGACGTCATAGACGCACGCTCCCGATCCGGCTGCCCGATTGAGGCGCCGAGGCCTAGCAACTGTCGCATACACGCGCTATCTCAACTCATAGGATCGCTCGGCGCGAGTCGCTGATCGGCAAAGGTGTCGAATGAACACATTTAACGTCGAAAAGGCAGCACAGGTCACCGCATACTTTGCCCTCCGCGAAGGAGGCTCCATTGACGTGCTCAAGGTGGCCAAGCTCGTCTATCTCGCGGAACGAGCCTACCTAGATGCATATGAACTGCCTCTCACCGGTGACACGCTGGTCGCCATGCCTCACGGTCCGGTCCTCTCCCAGACCCTTGATCACGTGAACGGCGTCACTCCGGACAATCCGGAATGGAAGCACTACGTCGGAGCTCGAGCTCACTACGCCGTACAGGCCGCCCCCGGCGTTTCCATTGAAACTCTAGACCACCTCTCCATCGCGAACATCGAAGTGCTCGATGAGGTTTGGTCCAAATATGGACATCTGGACGGTTTCGCTCTGCGGGACTTGACCCATGACGAGTGCACCGAGTGGACTGATCCAAATGGCTCATCGCGGCAAATCAGCTATTCTGATCTGTTCCGTGCACTTGGCAAGCCAAACGTCGAAACGCTCGTAGAAGGCGTCGAAATCGCGAACGCGGTCAAATCCGCTTCAACGCGTTTCGGCGCTGGCGGAATGCGGCACTAGTTCACGAACGACTATGCGGGCCTACCATACGACCTGGACGCCAGAACTCGGCGCGTGCCTCTTAATCCCGTCGGGGCCGAGGCACGATCCCAATAGGATGCACCTCCACGTGGTGATCACCGCAGTCACCCCGGATGGAAAGGCGTTGGTAGTTCCCATCACCAAATTGACGAACACGAAAGCGGACGACCTCGCCTGCGTGCTTGGCAACGGGGGTGATGGCGACCATGAATTCCTGCACAAGCCAAGCTATGCCTTCTATGAAGAGGCGTCGATTTGGCGCGTTGATCAGCTGACAAACTGCGTTCGCAATCGCACCTTTGTCGCCAAGCAACCCGCAAGCAGCAAGATGCTATCTCGCCTTCAGCAGGGTGGTCGGATTTCAAGGCGGATTCGGCCCATCCATCAGCGGATGCTGTAGCCAAAAAGCGCCAGAACGCCGGGCGCGCCTAGATTCACTCTTCCTAGATGCGATGGAATTGCTTCAGCAGCGCCAAGCCAAGCGTTACTTAGCGATGGGTTTATCGTGTACCAATGCCTCATCCTGACCGCCGCCGGTTTCCGGCCATTGATCCACAAGCGGGGGTAGCCGATGACCAGGCTAGGAGAAGACTGAGTAACTACAATGCCCCTGGAGCTCACGAAGGAAACTCTCGAGCTGGCCTTTGACGATCTCGGTCAAATCGCGCGGTTCCGTGGGCTCATTGCTGACATCGCGGTTTACGGCGGCGCGTGCCTTCTCCTCGCAACCGACGCTCGTCAGGTCACCCGCGACGTCGACTCCGTCTTTATGGCGGAACCAGAGTTCCTCTATGAGGCTGCTGACGCGATCGCTCGGAAGAAGAACCTACCCGACGACTGGCTCAACCAGTCAGTCAAACATCTGGTTACCTCCCCAGGCAGCCGTCAGCCTCGCTTGAACGTCTTCGGAGAATATCCGCGGGATGATGGAACGCCTGGATTGCGGATCTTTCTGCCGCCGCCAGAGTACATTCTTGCGATGAAGCTGATAGCCTCCCGTCGCGAGGACCTTGATGGCGCCCGTCGCGATCGCCACGGCATTACTCAGCTGATGCATATTACCAGCATCCGAAGCGGCGCTGCCATTATGGAGCTGGTTGTCCGCCGTCAGCACCAATGGCACAGATTTGAGGTTGTGATTTAAGGAGGATTTGGGCTTCGTCGTAGTGACGAAGGAACGAAGATGAAGCCCA
>NZ_FTMO01000011.1 GCF_900156025.1 Allobosea sp. TND4EK4 | reverse complement strand
TCTCCCTCCTGTCGCTCCACCCGCCTTACACGACGGCACCCCTTGACGCAAAAACATCTTTCTTTCGAAAATATGTTGTGAGATATAAATCGGGCCGTGATCCGAATGGAGGCTGTCATGTCCAATCCGAGAGAGAACCACCGCGAGGACGTCGCCGGTCGCGCGAATGTCGAGGATACGCCGGAGCTGCTGGCCTATTACGACGAGCTCGATAAGCTGGAGGCCGGCGCGCTCTGGACCGTCGCCAACAAGATCGAGCCCTGGCAGCCCAAGTCGAAATCCGTGCCGGTGCTGTGGCGCTACAAGGATCTGCGCGAGCATGTGCTGCGCTCGGTTCAGCTGGTGACGCCCGAAAAGGCCGGTCGCCGCGTGATCTATCTCAACAATCCCGGGCGGCAGGACGTGTCCGCCGCGGTCGGCTGGCTCTATTCAGGGCTGCAGGTGATGAATCCCGGCGAGGTCGCCTCGGCCCATGCGCACTCCGCCTCGGCGCTGCGCTTCATCATGGAAGGCTCGGGCGCCTACACCATCGTCGACGGCCACAAGATGACGCTGGGCGCCAACGACTTCGTGCTCACGCCCAACGGCACCTGGCACGAGCATGGCGTCTCGGCCGATGGTACGCCCTGCCTCTGGCAGGACGGGCTCGACATCCCGCTCGTCAACACGCTGGAAGCGAATTTCTACGCGGTCCATGAGGATCTGCAGCAGGCGGTCGGCTATCCCGTCGACGATGCGACCGGCAGCTGGGGCAATCCGGGTCTGCGGCCGCATGGCAAGGACTGGGACAAGCCCTATTCGCCGCTGCTGAAATACGAATGGGCGCCGACCTACGAGTCGCTGCAGCGCTACGCCAAGGTGACCGACGGCTCCGCCTTCGACGGCGTGCTGATGAACTACGTCAACCCGGTCACGGGCGGGCCCGTGATGCAGACGATCGGCGCCTCGATGCAGATGCTGCGCCCGGGCGAGAAGACCAAGGCCCACCGCCACACGGGCAGCTTCATCTACCAGGCGGCCAAGGGCAAAGGCTACTCGATCATCAACGGCAAGCGCTTCGACTGGCAGGAGCGCGACATCTTCTGCGTGCCGTCCTGGGCCTGGCACGAGCACGCCAACGCCTCGGGCAGCGAGGATGCCGTGCTGTTCTGTTTCAACGACATGCCGGTGATGAATTCGCTCGGCCTCTATCGCGAAGAGGCTTTCGGGGACAATGGCGGGCAGCAGCCGCTCGCAGCCTGAGGAAACGACCATGCGTCTCGTCACCTATCGCAGCGTCGTCGACGCTGCGGCCCGCCTCGGCGTGCTCGAAGCCGATCTCGTCATCGATGTGGAACGGCTGGGGGCCAAGGCCGGCCATGCCCTGCCCGCAACGATGCTCGGCTTCATCGATCTCGGACCCGCCGCGCTCGACGCGCTGCGCGACGCGCTGGATGCCCATCGCGGCCGCTGGCCGGTCGGCGCCGCCCTGCCCGCGAGCAACGTCAAGCTGCTTGCGCCGATCCCCCGCCCCCGCAAGAACATCTTCGGCATCGGCCTGAACTATGTCGAGCATGTCGCGGAATCGGCGCGCACGCTCGACACGTCAAAGGAGTTGCCGAAGCAGCCCGTGATCTTCTCCAAGCCTCCGACCAGCGTGATCGGGCCGGGCGATGCGATCGAGCACAATGCCAAGATCACCCAGCAGCTCGACTGGGAGGTGGAGCTTGCGGTCATCATCGGACGCACCGCCAAGCGGGTCAGCGAGGAAGACGCGCTCTCGCATGTCTTCGGCTACAGCGTGATGATCGACGTCAGCGCGCGCGACAACCGCCGGGCCGGCCAGTGGATCTACTCGAAGGGGCAGGACACCTTCGCTCCCTTCGGCCCCTGCATCGTCACCGCCGACGAGATCGGCGACCCGCACACGCTCGATCTCTGGCTGACGGTCAATGGGCAGACCAAGCAGAGCTCGAACACGAAGCACATGCTGTTCAAGATCCCGACGCTGATCTCCGACATCAGCGCCGCGATGACGCTGGAGCCGGGTGACATCATCGCTTCCGGCACGCCGGACGGCGTCGGCGCCGGCCGCACGCCGCAGGAATGGATGTGGCCGGGCGATGTGGTGGAGGCCGGCGTCGCGCGCATCGGCACCATCCGCCACCCGGTCGTGGCTGTCTGAGCCGCCGCCGCCTTCAACAAGGGAGCGGCCTCCGCCGCTCCGGACCAACCAGAAAAAGGGGACTTCACCGATGATGACGCTTCCGATCACGCGCCGGCTCGCTGTCGGCACCATCCTCGCCACGGCCCTCGCCGGGCCGGCCTTCGCACAGGACGGCAAGCCTGTCCGCATCGGCTTCATCACCACGCTGTCGACGCCGGCGGGCTATATCGGCGAGGACATCCGCGACGGCTTCCAGCTCGCGATGAAGGACGGCAAGCTCGGCGACGCGCCCGTCAAGCTCGAGATCGAGGATGACAGCCTGAAGCCGGCCAACGCCAAGCAGGCCGCCGACCGCATGGCGCAGTCGGGCGTGAAGCTCTTCACCGGCGTGAATTTCTCGAACGTGCTCGCCGCCGTCGTGCCGGGCGTGCTGGAATCGGGCGGCTTCTATGTCAGCCTCAACCCCGGCCCTTCGGTCTTCGCCGGCGAGAAGTGCAACAAGAATTACTTCGTCGCCTCCTATCAGAACGACGCGTTCCACGAGGCGGCGGGCCTCTCCGCCAACCGGCTCGGCTACAAGAAGGTCATGCTGCTGGCGCCGAACTATCAGGCCGGCCGCGACGCGCTGGAAGGCTTCAAGCGCACCTTCAAGGGCGAGATCGCCGGCGAGATCTACACCAAGCTCGACCAGACCGACTTCTCCGTCGAGCTGGCGCGGGTGCGCTCGGCCCAGCCGGATGCGATCTACCAGTTCCACCCCGGCGGAGCCGGCATCAACTTCGCCAAGCAATATGCGAATTCCGGACTCACCAAGACGGTGCCGATGCTGATCCCGAGCTTCTCGATGGATGCGCGCATGATCGGCGCGACCGGCGAGGCTGCCGACGGCATCTACGCTTCGGCGATGTGGACCACCGAACTCGACAATCCGGCCTCGAAGGCCTTCGTCGAGGCCTTCCGCAAGGCCTATTCGCGGACCCCGACGATGTATGCCCAGCAGGCCTACGACACCGCCAACCTGATCGGCAGTGCTCTGAAGGCCGTCGGCGGCGACATCGGCAAGGAGGCGGAGTTCCGCGCCGCCCTGCGCAAGGCCCAGTTCACCGCGGTGCGGGGCAAGTTCTCCTTCGGTCCCAACCAGCATCCGATCCAGGACTACTACCTGACGAAATTCGCCAAGAACGGCTCGGGCGAGATCGTCCAGACGATCGTGGAGAAGGTCGCGCAGGATTACGGCGACGCCTACGCCGCGCGCTGCAAGATGGACTGATCGGCGGCTCGACAACGCTTCGCGCCGCCGGCCGGGCCGGCGGCGCCCTTCCCCACCTGATGGCGGCTTCGCGATGATCCTCCTGATCGAGCAGCTTCTCAACGGGCTGCAATACGGCGCCATGCTGTTCATGCTGGCCTCGGGCCTGACGCTGATCTTCGGCATCATGGGCGTCATCAACCTGACCCATGGCTGCTTCTACATGGTCGGGGCGTATTGCGCCGCCTTCGTGGTGCTGCAGACCGGCTCCTTCCTGCTGGGGGCGCTCGCGGCCCTGGCGGGTGCCGGGCTCTATGCGGTCGCGGTGGAGCTGGCCGTGGTGCAATGGCTCTATCGGCGCGATCATCTCTACCAGGTGCTGGCGACGCTGGGTCTCATCCTCTTCACCAATGAGGCGGTGAGCCTGATCTTCGGCCGCCGGCCGCCGCTGATGGATATTCCCCCCTTCCTCCAGGGCTCGGTACCCGTCCTGCCGGGTCTGGAATATCCCGTCATCCGCCTCGCCTTCATAGGCATGGGCGCGCTCGTGGCCCTGGGGCTGTGGCTGCTCGTCAACCACAGCCGCGTCGGCATGCTGGTGCGCGCCGGCGCCGACGACCGCGAGATGGTCTCCGCCCTCGGCATCGATATCCGGCGCCTCTATACCCTGGTCTTCGGCCTCGGCGGCGTGCTCTGCGGGCTGGCCGGCGTGATGGCCGCGCCGCTTCTCGCCATCGAGATCGGCATGGGCGAGCGAGTCCTGATCACCACCTTCGTCGTCATCGTCATTGGCGGGGTCGGATCGGTGCGCGGTGCGCTGGTCGGGGCGCTCCTGGTCGGCATGGTCGACAGCCTCGGCCGGGCCTATATCCCGCAGCTGCTCCAGCTCTCGCTGCCGCCCTCCGTCGCCGATACGCTGGGCGCCGGCCTGGTCTCGGCCAGCATCTATGTGCTGATGGCGCTGGTGCTGCTGGTGCGGCCGCTCGGCCTTCTGCCGGCGCGGAGCTGAGCCGATGCCTTTGACGCTCCGACAGGCCGCGATCGCGCTCGGCCTCGCCCTCTTTCTGGCCGTGCCTCTGCTGGCGGAAGCCGGCGCCTCGCCTGCCCTTCTCGGCCTCGCCAACCGCATTCTGATCTACGCCATCGCCGCGGTCAGCCTCGACCTGATCATCGGCTACGGCGCGATGGTCAGCTTCGGCCATGCCATGTTCTTCGGCCTCGGCGGCTATGTCGTCGGCATCGTCGCCTACCATACCTTCGGCGGCGAGCCGCTCCTGGGACGGTCCGGCAGCAACGCCGCCCTCCTGGTCTGGCCGCTGGCGCTGGCCGCCTGCGCCCTGCTCGCGGTGCTGGTCGGCGGGCTGGCGCTGCGCACCAGCGGCGTCCAGTTCATCATGATCACGCTCGCCTTCGCGCAGATGGTGTTCTTCGTGCTCGTCTCGCTGCAGAGCTATGGCGGCGACGACGGGCTGATGCTGGAGCGGCGCAACATGCTGCCCTTCATCGACATCTCCAAACCGACGACGTTCTACTATCTCTGCCTCGCCCTGCTGGTGATCTGGACGGTGCTGTGCAGCTTCATCGTGAACTCGCGCTTCGGCCTCATCCTGCAGGCGCTGCGGCAGAGCGAGCGGCGCGCCGTCAATCTCGGCATCCGGCCCTTCCCCTTCCGGCTCGCCGCCTTCGTCATCTCGGCAGTGGGCACGGGGCTCGCCGGCGTGCTCTGGGCCAACTATGCCCGCTTCGTCACGCCGGACATGGCGGCCTGGAGCAAGTCCGGTGAGTTCATGGCCATCGTCGTGCTCGGCGGCCTCGGCACGCTGCTGGGGCCGATCGCCGGGACGGCCGTCTTCATCGCGCTGGAGCAACTCCTGTCGATCTGGACGGAGCACTGGATGATCGTGATGGGGCCGATCCTGACCCTGATCGCCCTGTTCGGCCAGCGCGGCATCGCCGGACGTGTGTTCGGAGGCCGCCGTGACTGAGACGACACCGGCCGCGACCCCGATCCTGTCCATCGTCCAGCTGCGCAAATCCTTCGGCGCGCTGGTCGCGACGGACGATGTCTCGCTCGACGTCATGCCGGGAGAGTTGCACGCTTTGATCGGCCCCAACGGCGCCGGAAAATCCACCCTGATCACCCAGATCTGCGGCGAGATCAGGCCCAGCGCCGGGCGCATCCTGTTCGAGGGGCGCGACGTGACGAGGCTCCCC
Organism: Allobosea sp. TND4EK4; assembly: GCF_900156025.1. Classification (GTDB taxonomy): domain Bacteria; phylum Pseudomonadota; class Alphaproteobacteria; order Rhizobiales; family Beijerinckiaceae; genus Allobosea. The sequence goes on along the minus strand of NZ_FTMO01000011.1, from coordinate 92,975 downwards.
GCGCCCGCCCGGGCGAGGCTCGGCCTCGGGCGAACCTTCCAGATCACCCAGCTCTGCAACGACTTCACCGCCATCGAGAACGTGCTGCTCTCGATCGAGGCACGCCATGGCGGTTCGTTCGACATGGTCTTCAACCCCCGCCGGAACCGCGCCAGCATGGCGCTGGCGGAAAGCTGGCTGGAGCAGGTCGGCCTCGCCGGCCGCGGCGAGCGGCCGGTCTCCTCGCTTGCGCATGGCGAGCGGCGCCAGCTCGAAATCGCGGTGGCGCTGGCGCGCGAGCCGCGCCTGCTGCTGCTCGACGAGCCGATGGCCGGCATGGGGCCGGAGGAATCGGCAGCGCTGACGCGGCTGCTGCTCGGCCTGAAGGGCCGCTACGGGATCCTGCTGGTGGAGCACGACATGGACGCCGTCTTCGCGCTGGCCGACCGAATCAGCGTCCTGGTCTATGGACGGGTCGTCTTCACCGGCGGCGTCGACGCGGTGCGGGATCATCCCGAGGTTCGCGCCGCCTATCTGGGGGATGCGCAGCCATGCTGACGCTCGAAGCTGTCGAGGCCGGCTATGGCCGCAGCCGCGTGCTCTTCGGCCTGTCGATGACGGCGCGCGCCGGCGAGGTCGTTTCGCTGATCGGCCGCAACGGCATGGGCAAGACCACGACGGTGCGGGCCATCATGGGGCTCAACCGGCCGACCGGCGGGCGGATCGATTTCGACGGGCGCTCGCTGTCCGGCCTCGCGCCGCATGCGATCGCCCGCCTCGGCCTCGGTCTCGTTCCGGAAGGGCGGCGCATCTTCCCCTCGCTGACGGTCGAGGAGAATCTCGTCGCCACCGCCCGCGCCGGCAGCGGCGGGGCCGGTGCCTGGACACTGGAGCGCGTCGTCACGCTGTTTCCGCGCCTCGGCGAACGCCGGCGCCAATCGGCCCGCACGCTCTCGGGCGGCGAGCAGCAGATGCTGGCGGTGGGCCGCGCGCTGATGACCAATCCGCGGCTGCTGGTGCTGGACGAGGCGACCGAGGGGCTCGCGCCGCTGATCCGCGCCGAGATCTGGCGCTGCCTGCATGAGCTGAAGCAGGCCGGGCAGACCATCGTCGTCATCGACAAGAACCTCGGCGAGATGGCCGCCCTGGTCGACCGCCATCACATCGTCGAAAAGGGCCGGGTCGTCTGGTCGGGGACGCCGGGCGAGCTCGACGCCTCACCCGAGCTCGCCCGGCGCTATCTCGGACTCTGACGGAGCGCATCATGGACGCACAGCCGGTTCTCTATCGCGGCATGGACCGCGCCACGCTGGAGCGCGAATACGATGCGCGCGGCAGCGTGCCCTCTTTCGACGCCGAATATGCCCGCTACGTCGCCGGCAGCGAGCGCGCCCGCGCCGAGCATCGCCGCCTCGCCGATCTCGTCTACGACGAGGCCAGCGGCGAGGCGCTCGACATCTACCCGGCCGAGCCCGGCGCCCCTCTGTTCCTGTGGATCCATGGCGGCTATTGGCGCGCCACCTCGAAGGACGACAATGCCTTCGTCGTGCCCGGCCTGAAGGCTCAGGGCTTCGCCGTCGCCGCCATGAACTACACGCTGGCGCCGAAGGTCACGCTCGACGAGATCGTCCGCCAGACGCGCGCCGCCATCGCCTTTCTCGACCGCGAACGGGCGCGCTACGGCTTCGGAGCGCTCGCCGTCGGCGGCTCCTCCGCAGGGGGGCACCTCACGGCCATGCTGCTGGCCGGTGGCTGGCAGGCGGGCCTCGGGCTGCGGGAGGACGCGATCACGGCAGCACTCGATCTCTCCGGCCTTCACGAACTGGAGCCTCTGCAGCACACGCAGGTGAATGGCTGGCTCGGCCTCGACGACGCGATGATCGCGCGCAACAGCCCGATCCGGCTCATCCCGGCGCAGAGCCAGGTGCGGCTCGTCGCGTCGGTCGGCGGCCTTGAAACCAGCGAGTTCAAGCGCCAGACCGAGGATTATCTGCGGGCCTGGACAGAGGCCGGACACGCCGGCGAGCGCATCGACATGCCGCACCACAATCATTTCGACATTGCGCTCAGTCTCGGGGAGTCCGAGAGCCGTCTCGCCCAAGCCATGGCGGCCGCTGTCCGGTAGCGAAGCGGTCACCCCGCGCCGGGGAGGGCCACGAAATCCCGGTGCATCGGCGTGAAGACATCGACGGGAACGCCGGCTTCGTCATTCACCGCGCATGGATCGCGTCGGGCGGCTTGGTGACGCTGTCGCGGGCGAAAAGGCGCTCGGTACGCCCCGAAATGGCGATGTCGAAGACGCCGCCTTCCACCATGGAGCGCTGGCTGTGCGCCGGGCCGACCGCGCCCGCCTCGAAGCGCACCCGCACCATCTGACGTCGCCGCAGTCGATCAGGATTTGGCGGGTCACGCCCTCCCCGGCTGACTCCCAGGCAAGGTCCGGATCATGCGCGAAGGGCTGGTTCCTTGCGATCCATGCCTGTTCCTTCTCAGCGCGCCAGCCAGCCCCCATCGACGGGCAGAACCACGCCGTGAATGTAGGCCGAGGCGTCGGAGGCCAGGAAGACCGCAGCGCCGCCGATCTCCTGCGGGTCGCCCCAGTGCCCGGCTGGAATGCGGGCGAGGATCGCCTCGTTGCGGACCGGGTCGGCCCGCAGGGCCTGCGTGTTGTTGGTCACGAAATAGCCCGGCGCGATGGCGTTGACGTTGATGCCCTTGGCCGCCCATTCGCAGGCGAGCAGCCGCGTCAGGCCGGCGAGCCCGCTCTTCGAGGCGGTATAGGAGGGGATACGGATCCCGCCCTGGAAGGAGAGCAGCGAGGCGATGTTGATCACCTTGCCGCCCTTGCCGTCCGCGAGCATGCGCTTCGCCACGCCTTGCGTCAGGAAGAACGTCGACTTCAGGTTGACGTCCATGACCGCGTCCCAGTCGGCCTCGGTGAAGTCGAGCGCGTCGGCACGGCGGATGATGCCGGCATTGTTGACGAGGATATCGAGCCGCGACCCGTCGGCCTTGGCGGCCGCATCGGCCTCCTCGACGATCCGGCCGATGGGCTCCAGCGTCGCGAGATCGGCCGCGATCTCATGGAAAGGCCTGCCCGTCGCGACAACCAGCGCCTTCGTCCGCGCCATGCTGGAGCGGCCGACCGCGACGATCCCCGCGCCGGCCTGCGCCAGCGCCAGCGCGATCGCCTGGCCGAGCCCCGTATTGGCGCCGGTGACGATGGCCGTGCGCCCGGTGAGGTCGAACAGCGCCGGCATCAGCGCAGGTCCCCCGTCGCGACCATGTCCATGTCGGTGTAGTCGACATTGTCGCCGCCCATGCCCCAGATGAAGGAATAGGCCTTGGTGCCGGCGCCGGAATGGATCGACCAGCCCGGCGAGAGGATCGCCTGCTCGTTGGCGACAACGAGATGGCGTGTCTCCTGCGGCTCGCCCATGAGGTGGAAGACGCGGGCGTCGGCCGGCACGTCGAAATAGAGATAGATTTCGCAGCGCCGGTCATGGGTATGCGAGGGCATGGTGTTCCAGATGCTGCCCTCGTCCAGCGTGGTGACGCCCATCACGAGCTGGCAGGTCTCGCAGACGCCGGGGATGATGTACTGGCGGATCGTGCGCTTGTTGGCCGTCGCCTGCTCGCCGAGTGCCAGCGTCCTGGCGTCGGCCTCACGGATCAGCTTCGTCGGATGGACGGCATGGGCGGGCGTCGAGAGCAGGTAGAACTTGGCGGGGTTCGAGGCATCCTCGCTGGCGAACGAGACCTCGCCCGCTTCCTTGCCGACATAGAGCGCGTCGCGCTTGGCCAGCGCGTAGTCCCTGCCGCCGACCGATACCTTGCCCGCCCCTCCGACATTGACGATGCCCAGTTCGCGCCGCTTCAGGAAGGCGTCGGTGCCCACCGCCTTGGGTGCCGGCAGGACGATGGGCGCGGATGCCGGCATGGCGCCGCCGACGACGACGCGGTCGAGATGGCTGTAGGTCAGCGTGACTTGGCCGGGGACGAACAGCGTCTCGATCAGAAAATGACGGCGCAGTTCCGCGGTGTCGAAGCGCTTGGCGGCCTCGGGATGCGAAACCTGGCGAATCTCGATGGTCATGGTCAGTCCTTCAGTGGAACCGGCGCGCAGCCGGAGCGGCAAGCCGCGCCGTTTCCCGACTTGTCGCTGGCGCGCCGACATACGCTCCTGCCTGCGCCCATGGTTTGTTGCGGCAGCGATTGTATGGTAGTATGTTGCGGTATGGTACACAACGGGCTTGGAGGTTTTCGGCTTGAGCCTTTCGTTGATGTCACCTGCCCCCGCCACGGGTGCTTCGGCGGCCGGCCGTGTCGAAGCCGAATTGCGGCGGGCGATCGTCGCGCTCGAACTGCCGCCGGGCACGCGCCTGTCGGAACAGGAGATCGCGCTGAAATACGGGGTGTCGCGACAGCCGGTCCGCGAGGCGCTGATCGGGCTGGCCCGGACTCGGCTGGTCGATGTCCAGCCTCAGCGCGGCACGGTCGTGGTCAAGTTCTCGGTCCGCAAGATGATGGAGGCCCGCTTCGTGCGCGAGGCGGTCGAGGTTGCGATCGTCCGGCAGGCCTGCCAGTCCTTCGCCGCACAGAGCCGCCAACGGATCGACGACCTGCTCGACATGCAGGAGAAGGCCGCCAGCCGGGACGATCACGGCTCCTTCCAGCGCTATGACGAGCTCTTCCATGTGGAGCTGACCGAAGGCGTCGGCATGCCCCTCGCCTGGGAGGCCATCCGGGATATCAAAGCGCATATGGACCGGATCTGCCAGCTTACCCTGCCGGGCGCCTCAGTGATGCTGACCCTGGTGGAGCAGCACCGGAGCATCATGGCGGCGATCGATGCGCGGGACGCGGCGCAGGCGGCGCTTGCGATGCGCCACCACCTCACCGAAATCCTCCGCGCGCTTCCGAAGACGGAAGCGCGCTATCCTGATCTGTTCGAGTGACCGACCGGCGGCCAGAGGCAGGGCCCGACGCCGCCCGGCGTTTCTCTTACGATGGTAGATCGACAGGCAAAGCTCGGGGAACCGTTCACTGCCCCGGAATGCGGCGGCGTGCGAGATGTTCGCTGGCTTCGGCGGACAGCTTCACGACGGCGCCAAGCCGCGCCGCCATTCGATCCGCCGTTTCCAGAGCCTCGCCAATGAGGGGCGACTTCCCGTACAGCGAGCCGGTGACGTCGCGGACGGCCCATTCGCCGTTGGACGGGCATACGGTGAGAGTCTGGGCCATGCGTCTTCTCCAGGCGAAATTATGTAACCCGGAGAGGAGCGAGATAGTTCCTGAAGGATGTGGAAGGTCGGAGACCGGGTCCCGCAGCCTCATCCCCCTCGCGCGCGCAGTCGGGCGCGATCGCGATCATCTATCTGGCGTCTGGACCATCCGACACCAGACGGCCGGTGATGGTCAGATGACGGTCGCTATATTGCACGACGAGCAGCTCGATATCGGCGCCGTCATCGCATCTCATGCGCAACGGGCCGGTATAGGCGGCCGGATCGAGCCTTGACGTATCCAGATGCAGATGGCCGGAGCGGACATCGCCGAAGCTGTTGCCGAACCGGTATTCGAGAGGCAGCTTGCGCCCGTCCCCGATGATCAGAAACCCTTTTCCAGTACGCATGACGGCTCTCCGCCTGGGCAGCGTCAAGACGCGCCGCCAGTTGTCATTCCACATGGCGATGGAGACAACGCCCAGCTATCATGGCAGACGCAGCCCGCCTGTCGCTGTCATTTGCTAGTCGTGGCCGAAATTCGTGCAGTCGGCGTCGATGCTGCGCCGGATCATCGAGCCGTGCCTTGCATGCCCCCCGTTGCGGGGCGCCTTTCCGAAGCGGCGTGATCGACCGCCTCGCGCCGGCCAGCCTCAGTTCTTCATGTCCTTTTCCAGCGCCGCCAATGCTTCGGGGAGACCTTTGGCCGACAGGGTGACCTTCACGACCTGCTGCGTCTGCGCCCGATAGGTGATCGCCAGATCGGACGTCGCGGCAAGCAGCGGCGCGAAGACGCTCTCGGTCACGGTCGCCGCGGCCGAGCACAGTGTCGGCCGGCAGGCGAAGAAGGAGGCCTCGAGGAGCGGAGGGCCGTCGCCGATGCCGAGCTTGGCTCCCGTCGGCAGCCAGACAATGATCGGCAACTGAAAGGCGATCTGCCAGCCGGCCTTGTCCGGGTGGCGACCGAACGCCAGGATCGCTGCGGTACCGCTGGCGCCGTTCTCGCCCTTGACCGTGGCCTGCGCCGAGACCTCGCACGCCTTCACGGTTCGGGTTTCGACCCGGCGACTCTCGCAGCGCAGCAGCCAGTCTCCATAGCTGGAGCTCGTCGTCGACACCTCGCCGCCCGCCCCCTGCGCCGAGGCCGCCTGGACAGCGAGCATCGCGAGGAGGCCGAAGCCTCCGCACGGGAGCCATGACAGCAGCGCGGCGCGGCGCGGAAGCTGCCTCCTGAGCCGCCTCACCATTTCACGCTGAAGCCGGCCTTCATCGACTGTTGCGTCGCGTGGGCGCTGAGATTGGCGCGGTAGTCCACGAAGAGATCGGCATTGCGCGACAGCTTCACCGCAATGCCGGTGCCGAGCCTGGCGCCGGTGCGACCGGCCGTAGCCGACGAGGTCGGGAAACTCACGCCGTGCAGGCCGGGCCGCATGTCCGTGCGGGCATCCGCCAATTCCTGCGTCAGGTAAGCCTCCGCATAGGGACGGATCTGCAGCCCGTTCAGCACGAAGCTGTCCTTGATACGCAGCCCGACCCGCCCCTGGACGGCGTTGCGGCTTTCGCCGCCATAGGTCAGCGCGACCAGATCGGAACCGCTTTCGGTGAGGCCGGAGCGCCCGACATAATCCCACGCCACGCCGGCGATGGCATCGATCGATGTCGTGCCGAGCCTGAAGCCATGACCGGCCTCGACATCGGCCGAGACGCTGAAGCCGCGACCGTTCGACTTGAGAAGGTTGGCACCGTTGAAGAGGTCGACGCGGCGCTGAATGTCGTAGCTGTCGACGCCCGCCCCGGCGATCACGTTCAGGAAGCTGCGCCCGAAGGCGAAGCGGCCATAGCCGTAGCCCTGGTAGCTGACGGCGTCGCCCTGCCCCAGCGCGTTGGCGTCGGTCCGCGAAGCGGTCACCGCGAAAGCGCCACCGACCAGAGCATTCGCACCGATCTCCCGGTCGAGGCCGAGAATGAAGGAGCCGATCTTGTAGCCATAGCCCAGCGCCCGGGCATCATGACCGACATGGCCGAAGGAGCCGTATGTCTCGCCCCAGAACCGCGTCGCCGCCGTCAGACCCTTGCCAGCCTCGTCCTTGTCGTCCGCGCCGCGCAGGCGGCGACCGATAGCGTCGCGCGTGGTGCGATTGCCCATCAGCACCGCATCGAGCGTGTCGTTGTGGACCTCGCCGCCGATCTGCTGGAACGCGTTGGCGAGCCCCTGCCGGTTCAGACCTGCGAGGGCATTGAAGAATCGGCCGCGCGCGTCGAGGGCGAGCGATGCCGCCCCCGGCCTCACCGTATCGAGGGCCGAAGCCGCAGCCACGCCGTTGAGAAGGCCGCTGCCGGTCAGAAGGCGGCCATAGCTGTTGGGCGTCAACGCCAGGACAACCTGGTTGGACGAGTAGATCACGTCGAACCTGCTGTTCTCCGGCATGCCGTCGATGGGCTGCTCGATGGCACGGAAAGCGCCCGTGACACCGCCCTCGGCGGTAACGACGGCGAAGCGGTCCCCGATAACCGGGTTGAAGCTGTTGGTGGCCGCTCCCGTGATGCCGCGCAGGCGCGGTGCGATCGTACCGTCGGCCGTATAGACGCTGCCCGCGCCGGTGAGCAGGACAGTATCGAAATAGCCAGCCCCGGCGCCGACGGCGCGGCCGTCGATATCGAGCTCGATGCGGCTGTTCGCCGTCTGCGTGACGCTGCCGCCGAAGACGAGTTGGCCAGGCGAGTTGCCGGGCGACAGCGAGCCCGAAATCACGGCGTTGCCAAAGACCGCGCCGTTGCCACCGAGCGTGCCGGAACCGGCGACGTTGACGTCACCGGTGAAGCTCGTGTTCAGCGCGAGCGTGCCCTCGTTGACGCAGGCCCCGCCGGCACTCGAGCTCGCAGCGCGCATGTCGAGCCGGCCCGACCCGGACTTGATGAAGCAGCCCGACCCGCTGACCGCACCGGTCAGAACCACGCTGCTGGACCCGGTGTTGAAGGCCGTATTGGAGCCGGCGACGTAGACATTCTGCGAGACGGTCATGTCGCGCATGGTGTTGAAGCTGCCATTGTCCTGCAGGAGGATCTGGCCGCCCTGGCTGCCGATCGCCGCCTGCGACGCGACGTTGACGGAGCCGCCCTTCACCTCGATCAGCACCTGGCTGTTCGAACCCGACAGGGTCAGCGTGCCGGCGCCTGTCTTCTGGACAATGCCCGCGCCGGTGATGTCGCCGCTGATCGAGACGTCATGGCCGTCGGTGTCGATCGAGGCCTGTCGCGTATTGTTGATGAAGAAGCTGTGGGCGATATCGAAAGCGCCGAGAGTGCGGAAAGTGGTGCTCTCGTTGATGCGCACCAGGCCGCTGGCGGCGCCCAACGCGGCATCGGACGTGATCGCGAGCGTGCCGCCGGCGATATTGATGCCGTTCTGGCTGTTGTGACCGGTGAGGACGAGGATGCCGGTGCCCTGCTTGTTGAGCGTGCCGGAACCCGAAACCGTGCCGTTGAGAATGACGGTGTTGGCGCCCGTGTCGATGGCCGAGGAGCCGCTGCCGAGGACAATCGACTTGGCCGAGGTGAAAGAACCGCCGGCCGCAAGCGTCGCATTCCCGATCGAAACGCCGCCGGCGCCGAGATTGGCGTCGTTCGACACCTGCACCGTTCCGGCAGCGATGGCCAGCCCGTTCTGGGTGTTGGTGCCGCTGAGCACGACGGTTCCCGCGCCGGCCTTGGTCAACGCGCCAGGGCCGGAGAGATTTCCGGAGAAAGTGACGTTCTGTCCGTTGCTGTCGATCGTGCCATTGGCGGCTCCGACGACGAAATCGCTCGAAACCGAGCCTGTCCCGGCAGTCACCCTGAGCGTCCCGCCGTCGAAGGTGTTCGTCACAGTGCCGGCCGTGAGATTGTCGGTCGTATAGGAGGCTTGGGCAGTGTCGATGTCGGGAACGGCAGGCGTCGTCCCGCCGACGCCCAACTGGCCGTTGGCATCGATCGTGAACGTGCCGGAATTGATGGCCGGGTCGGAAGGCTGCCAGTTCGCCGTGAAGGACGAGCCGGCATTGTAGCCGAAGGTGTAGGTCCCGGCGGCAAGGTCCGTAAACGTGACGGACTGGAAAGCGTAGATCGAATGCCCTGCAATGGTGCCGGTGAGACCGCCATTGCCATCGGGCACGAAATAGTTCTGTCCGGCAACGAGGCCAGCCGGCAGCGTGCCGTCGGGCTGACCAAACGAAAACAGGGTGAAGGTCTGGGTTCCGACCAGATTCCCGCCGGAACTCAGATCGAGCGCGCCCTCCGCCGCAGAAAGCCCGCTCGAATGCCAGCTCCCGTAGAAGATTTGCGCGGTATAAAGTCCCGCACCACTCCCGGGATTGACCAAGAATCCGAGTGAATCAGTATGGGCCGCGGCGATAGTCGCGCAAACGAACACGCTTCCGCCCGCGATTGCACCCTTTAAATACTTTAATTGACTCGACATGATCTGCCCCGACGCGAATCATTCCGCGCAGAACCACAGAAACATGGTGTGGTATGCTCGCGGAAGAGTCTCTGCACGCAAAACGTGAAGCGTGGCAGCGGCGCAACAGATGCTGACGTGGGGGAATCCGGCTCAACCTTGCGGTGTACCGGCAGGTCGCGATCGGGCCCTGAATCCAAGCCCTCTGCGGGGTCATGCGACAACAAGATGCTTGCCGACTACGGCGCATCGGCGAGATGAGTTAGCCGACAAATTATCGCTTCCAAGCGGTCGGTGCGCGGCGTCTCGGGACAAACGCTCCCGCGCAATCGAAAGACAAGGCCAAGCACTCCTGCGTGGATTTTTGGGCAACACCCAATCGGCGGAGACGGCGAATGATCTTGCACGAAAATATTCGCCCCGGCCAAATAGAAACGGCCTTCAGAGAGACTATCTGCGGCGATTCTTACAGAAACAAGCGGCCTCACCTCTGAATTTGGACGCCGCGGTGGCAGCAAAATCTTTTCCAGATTTCTTCGACTACATCTGATCGCGCCGGTTTCGCTCGTCTGCCCAGGCGAAATCAGGCGGCCTTTTTCTGCATTCCCATAACGCATGTTAATGTCGGTCTCGACCAGTGCATCATGATGGTGCCATCCCAAAGGAGGCGCTCTGTGAATTGCGAAGCCCGGGGGGGTGTGCAACGAGACGAACTTGCCGAGAGACTGGCTCCCATAGCGCGACGCGTCAGCCTGCGCGCAGGCGCCGAGCTGCAGCTCGGCGATATGGTCTACTTTCCGGTCGATGGCGTCGCCACGATCGTTCTCGAGCGGGAAGACGCGCGCTTTCAAGTCGGATTTGCCGGTCGTGGCGATGTCATTGGACTGCATGGCCTTTTCACGGCAACCTTCCCGACCCTCCGGGCCGAGGTTTTCAGGCAGGGCTCCTTCATCTGTGTCGGGATCAAACCCCTCGCCCAGATGATGGCCTCCGACGAGAAGCTGAAGGAACGTCTTGCCGTCTATGCGCTCAAGGCGACCGCACATTTCCTCGACGAGGCGGCCGAAACGGTGGCGCTGACCCTGGAGCGGCGCGTCGCCCGCTGGATCGCCCGCTGCCAGGCGGTGGTCGGCAGCGGCTTCATCTCGGTGACGCATCATGAGCTCTCACGGGCTCTGGGGGTCCGCCGCTCGGGCGTGACTGTGGCTCTGCATGTGCTGGAAGGCGAGCGCCTCATCCGCTCGAAGCGCGGGCGGATCGAAGTCCTGGATCCCGTCGGCCTCATGGCGTTCGGGCAAACCGGCGCCGAAAGCCCGCCGCATCCCGGGGCACGCTCGGCGGGAGCGACACCCCGAGCAGAAGCAGCCTGCCTCGCGCAAGGCGTTTCTCCATGACGGCAGTCGGCCTCCATTAACATTGGGTTTGCTTATGCTGTTGGCTTAGCGCCTAGCTTGCACTCCGCTTCCGGGGTGACTTGATGGACAGGCTCGGCCCACTGCTCAAATCGCTGGGGGCTCGCGCCGTGCTGACGCCCGAGCAGGAAACACTGCTGCTTTCGATGCGGCGACATGAACGCGCCTACCGACGAGGCGCACCCATCATCATGAGCCGGTCCACCCTCACGGAATCCTGCCTGCTGGTCGATGGCATCGCCGCCCGCGAAACCGTCAGCCGCGAGGGTAAACGGCAGCTCAGCGCGCTGCATTTCGCGGGCGACTTCGTTGACCTGCACGGCTTTGTCCTCAAGGAGATCGATCACGGCGTGACGGCCCTGACGGATTGCACGGCTGTGTTTGTGCCTCACACCGAGATCACGCGGGTTATTGGGCAGTCGCCGGCGCTTGGACGGGCGCTGTGGATGCTGACGGCGGTCGATGCCGCGATCCAACGGGCCTGGATCGCCTGCCTCGGGCGCAGCCCGGCATTGACCCATCTCGCTCACCTGCTCTGCGAGATCTATCTTCGGCTCCACCTCGTCGACCTGGCCTGGGGCTATCGCTTCTCGTTAGCGATTACGCAGGTCGAACTGGCAGATGCGCTCGGCCTTTCGCCGGTGCACATGAACCGGACGATTCAGGAGCTAAGGGCGACCGGCCTCGTCAGCTGGAACGGTTTCGACGTGGCGATCCAGAGCTGGGATGGACTGCTGGCGCTCGCCGAGTTCGACGGAACCTATCTCAATCTCGTGCAGAGGTTTCGCTGACAACTGGAGGCCCCTGCCAGGCCGGAACAAGCCCCGGCCCGATCCGTTTCATCACCGAGCGCTGGGGGCGGACCTCATCGAACGGAGATTTCAAATGGGTTGGTTTTCCAAGGACATCGCCACGATGGACGATCTCTTCGTCCATACGCTGCGCGACATCTATTATGCTGAGCACCAGATCAAGAAGGCCCTGCCGGACATGATCGCCAAGGCGACGAGCCCGCAGCTCAAGCAGGGCTTCGAGATGCATCTGCGTGAGACCGAGGGCCAGATCGGCCGGCTGCAGCAGGTCTTCAAGCTCCACGGGGTCGAGGAGAAGGGTGTCACCTGCCCCGCGATCGACGGCATCATCGAGGAGGCAAACGACATCGCCGGCGAGGTGGCCGACAAGCAGGTTCTGGATGCCGCTCTGATCGCGGCAGCCCAGGCCGTGGAGCATTACGAGATCACCCGTTATGGCACCCTCGTCGCCTGGGCGAAGCAGCTCGGCCGTGACGATTGCGCCGCGCTCCTGAAGCAGAACCTCGACGAGGAAGCCGCGACGGACGAGAAGCTCACCAAACTCGCCACTGGCGGCATCAATCGCAAGGCCGCCTGAACTGACACCCAAAGGCACCACGCAGGCAACCCGCCGGATCGCTCCGGCGGGTTTTGGTCGCGTGGATACTGCGCCTGCGTCTCAGATGATCGGCTGACCGCCGGTGACCGCAATCGTGGCGCCGGAGACATAGCTCGAGAGCGGATCGGCCAGCATGACATAAGCTGTCGCCAGCTCGGCCGGTTGGCCCGGCCGCTTCATCGGCACCTGCTTGCCGAACTCGGTGACGCTGTCGCCCGTCATGGTCGAGGGGATGAGCGGGGTCCAGATCGGGCCGGGCGCCACAGCATTGGCGCGGATGCCTTTCTCGGCGAGCAACTGCGCCAGCCCGGCCGTAAAATTCTGGATCGCACCCTTGGTCGTCGCATAGGCGAGCAGGCTCGGGTTGGGCTTGTCGGAATTGATCGAGGCCGTGTTGATAATGCTCGATCCCGCCGGCATATGCGGCACCGCGGCCTTGGTGAGGTAGAACATCGCATGGATGTTCACCGCGAAAGTGAGCTGCCACTCCTCGTCGGAGATATCCGCGATGTCCTTGAACGTCGCTTGATGCGCGGCGTTGTTGACGAGGATGTCGATGCCGCCCAGTTCCGATACCGCCTTGTCGACGATGCGACGGCAATGCTCGGAATGCTGGATATCGCCGGGGACGAGCACGACCTTCTGCCCAGCCTTCTCGACCCAGCCGGCGGTGTCCCGCGCGTCCTCATCCTCGTTCAGGTAGGAGATCAGCACATCGGCGCCCTCACGTGCAAAGGCGATGGCGACGGCGCGGCCGATGCCGCTGTCTCCGCCGGTGATGACAGCACGTCTGCCCTTCAGGCGGCCGGAGCCGGCATAGCTGTTTTCGCCGTGATCGGGCCGGGGCGTCATGGCGCCGGTCAGACCCGGCATCGGCTGCTGCTGTTCCGCGAAGGGCGGCTTGGCATGGGCGGTCATCGATTTCTCCTTGGCTGACGGTCGGATGGCGTCACGAGCTCTTGGTCTTGTGCTCCGGCTTGCCCTTGCGCTTGGTCGAAGCCATGTCATCGAGCTCGCGCTCGCTCATCGACTTCTCCATCGATTTGGAGGCGCCCTTGAGCTCGGTCTTCTTCATATCGCCGCGCTTGGCGGCGAGAGCTGCGCCGGCGGCCTTCTGCTGAGCGGCGGATTTGGCAGGCATGGCGGTCTCCTTCCGGTGGACTGCTGTTCGTCAGGGCGGGGTGGGCCGGCCGGCCAGGACGGCTTCTTCGTCGGGATGGCGATGAGCCCAGTCCGCGATGAAGGAGCACGCCGGCACGATCCGCTCGCCCCGGCTGCGCGCATGATCGAAGACGGCTTTCGCCAGGCGCGAACCGATGCCCCGGCCGCGCAGGGCTGCCGGCACCTCGGTGTGCGAGATCACCAAGCGGCCGTCGATGCGGCGATAGACGGCGAAAGCCTCGCCACCATCCGTTTCCAGGACGAAACGATTGGAGGCGGGATCGTCCCGGAGTCGCTCGGCCGACGGAACCGGCGGCATGTCTTCGAAGCTCGGCATGACAGCAGAACCAGACGGGGCCCCTCGCGGTTCCATGTCCGGCGATGCAGAGCCGCAGCCGAACGATCCCAGGAAGGCCCCTCATGACCCAGTCCATCTTGCCCGCTGATCAGGCGCTGCCCGGCCTGGGTGGGGCCACCCGCTTCGAGGGCGCCCATTTCGATGACGCCGATGCGCTGGCGGAGCGCCTGGTCGGCTTCGCCCTGGAGAAGCGCATCCGGCTCGCCACGGCGGAGTCCTGCACGGCCGGGCTGATCGCCCACATGCTCTCGCGCCCTGCTGGCTCGGCCTCGGTGCTGGTCGGCGGCTTCGTGACCTATACCAAGGATGCCAAAACGCGCTTGCTGGGCGTCTCGCCCGACCTTTTCGGCGCAGCAGGCGCAATCGATCCGGACGTCGCCAAGGCGATGGCGCGCGGCGCCCTCGAGCGCAGCGGCGCCGATTGCGCGATCGCGGTGACGGGTGTCACCGGCTCCGAGCCGGATGAGGATGGCAATCCGATCGGCCGCGTCTTCACGGGGCTGGCGACGCCCCAGGGGACTTACGCGCTTCATTGCGAGTTCGGTGCACTCGCTGCCAAGGCTCTTACACATTTGGCGGTGCAGGCTGCCCTGCTGTTCGCCCTCGCCCGTCTCGGCGAGAGGCGCGCGAGAGATACCCTGGCCCATGCGGCCCAGGCCGGCAGGTAAGGGGTCGTTCCGGCGCCGACGGAACGGAAGCGGCAAGCGCTTGTTGTCACCCATATCTCCGCCGCAACAGAGGGAATCTCGAGCATGATGTTCGTCGAGCAGATTCGTGAAGGACTTCAGGTCGTCGGCTCGGACGAGCGTCCCATCGGGACCGTCGAGGCCATCGTCGGCCAACTGCTTCGCATCAGGGACGGAGATCCGGCTACGGAAGGCAGCCGGCACTTTCTCGACCTCGCCTTCGTCGTCGCTGTCGACGGCAACCGGGTCAAGCTGCTGCTGCCCGCGGCGGAGGCGAAGGAGAGGTGGTCGGCCGAAAGCGACTGACCAGGGCAATGACCAGGACAGCGCCAAGCCGCTCTGTCGGTCGCTACGCGCGCCTCAAAGCTTGAGGCGCAAGGACCGGCGCGGGTGCATCGCCCATCGTCCCCCGGACGCCGACCGGCAGCCACCACGGCGGCATGTCGAGGGCATGCCAAGCAGCCGGGGAGGATACCTCCTCGGCTGCTTGGCTATCTTGGACGGCTCTTCTTGTGTCCTAAACCGCAGCACGCCGTCTTGGCCTCGGCGCCGGTTCTGTGCCTTTTCTCGGGGCGGCGACAGCCTCAGGTCTGCGCTTCCAGCTCCGGCGTTTCCTCGCGTTCTAGATAACGCTCCGTCAAATTGCCGAGGTTCTCCAGGAGCCAGCGCGCCATCTCCTCCTCCTCGCGGAGGATGTTGGCGCAGGTCGTGCTCGTCTCGGTATCGCCGAGCTTGTCCGCTGCCGCGATCAGGACCCGGTAGGTGGCGACCTCCGGCTGCTCAAAAGCATAGCTGGCCATGGCACCCTTGATGATCTCGTCGCCCATCATCATCCCGCCGACGCCCTGCCCGAAGGCCATGACCTTCCCGGCGATGTCCTTCAACGTCGAGGTGTCGCCGCCGCGGCGCTCGATGCAGCGCTCGATCTGCGCGGCCTGGGAGCGGGTCTGATCGAGATGCATCTCGATCTTGGCGCGAACATCCGGATAGTTCTGGATCCGGCCTGCCATGGACGAGAGCATGGTCTCGGCCTGCTGTTCCATCGCATGGGCGTCTCGAAGCCATTCCATGTAGCGTTCTTCGGCTGTGGCCATCTTGTCCTCCTTGTCTGATGGCGGAGCAACGAGACATCGCGGCGTGCGTTCGGCGCGGTGCGGGAGCGTACAGTGAAGAACGGGCCGCGATCGAGGCGGCGACGGAACCGGGCCGGCCCCGATCCGTTCGCTCCCTCAGGAGGACCCATGTCACACCACATCAGTACTGCCGCTGACGCGCCTCTTGCCGGCAACAGCGACGCGCCGCGCGAGATCGACACGCCCCGCCGCCCCGGTCAGCCGGGCGAAGAGGCGGAGCGCCGGCCCGGGCCCAACCCGCGTTCGCCGAATCCGACCGGGCCCAACCCGCCCTATGACCCGGCCGACCACGGCGGCCCGGCTGCCGGCAAGCATGGCGACGGCCGAGAGGACCGAACCGAACACGAGAGGCCGGCGCCATGACCGAGAAGAGCAACGACGCTGACCGCAAGCTCCGGGAGGATGCCCGGTCGGGCACCCCCGCGCAGCGCGACGCGCAGGGACAATATGCGCCGAAGGGCGGCAAGCCGAATGCTGGAGGTCTGGACAGTGCCAACCCGGTGGTGCTTTCGGGCGACGGCGACGCCACGGTCGGCAGCGGTCACGGCCGTGACCGCGACCCCGAGGGATCGAAGTCAGGCTGACATTCGTGCTCGGCGGCTCAGGACGCCGCCGGCGCCGGCCCCTTCAGTCCTTTTGAAGCTTGCCGAGGAATTGGGGAACGCCTGAGAAAGGCAGATCGTCGACATTGAGATCCCCCTCCGGCATAGGCGATTTCGAGAGCGGCCCCTCCGACGCTTGCTCCATCTCGCGCGCGGCGCGTCCGATATGGGCCGGCGGCTCCATCTCCTCCTGCAGATGCCATTCGACTTTGTCGCGCGGCTCATCGGCGCGCCGCGCCAGTTCGGCCATCCAGTCCTCGTCCGGATAGCGGGCATTCAGTTTCAGGGCCCAGTCCCGACCGTTCATTGTCCGCTCCATTTGCTTCCGTTCGTGGGGAGAACGGCCCTGCCGGCCCGTCGGAGCGGGAATGTACGGCTGCGCACCTTCGAGGCCGGCGGCAGAACAGCAGCGGAAGCCGCCCGGTTAGTCCCGACATTTTCCGGCATCGCCTGAGCGACGATACAAGGGCCCGTTCGATGAAAGCACTGCGCTGGCACGGCAAGAGCGACATCCGTTGCGAAACGGTCCCTGACCCACAGATCGAGGATGCGCGCGACGTCGTGATCAAGGTCACCTCCTGCGCGATCTGCGGTTCCGACCTGCACATCTATGACGGCTATACGCCCACCATGGAGGCGGGTGACATCGTCGGCCACGAGACCATGGGCGAGGTCGTCGAGGTCGGCAGCGGCGTCAGCAAGCTCAAGGTCGGGGACCGCATCGTGGTCCCGTTCAACATCGCCTGCGGCGAGTGCTTCTTCTGCCAGAAGCAGATGTTCTCGCTGTGCGACCGCTCGAACCCGAAAGCCGAGGAGGCCCGCAAGCTGATGGGCCAGTCGCCATCCGGGCTGTTCGGCTATTCGCATATGCTCGGCGGTTTCGCGGGCGGGCAGGCGGAATATCTACGGGTGCCCTATGCCGATGTCGGTCATATCAAGATCCCGGACGGCATTCCCGACGAGCAGGTCCTCTTTCTCTCCGACATCTTCCCGACCGGCTACATGGCTGCCGAGAATGCCGAGATCGAGCCGGGCGATACGGTCGCGGTCTGGGGCTGCGGGCCTGTCGGCCAGTTCGCCATCCAGTCGGCCTGGATGCTCGGAGCCGGGCGCGTCATCGCCATCGACAACGTGCCGGAACGGCTTGCGCTGGCCGCCGGGATCGGGCGGGCCGAGACCATCAATTTTGACGATGTGAAAGTGTACGACCGGCTGATGGAAATGACCGCGGGGCGCGGGCCGGACCGCTGCATCGACGCTGTCGGGGCCGAGTCGCATGCCACAGCGACGCTCGACGCCGTCGTCGACAAGGTGAAGGCCAGCCTCTACCTCGGTACCGACCGGCCGCACGTCCTGCGCGAGGCGATCATGTGCTGCCGAAAGGGCGGGACGATTTCGATGCCGGGCGTCTATTTCGGCTTCCTCGACAAGGTGCCGATGGGCGCCTTCATGAACAAGGGCCTGACCCTGAAGACGGGGCAGACGCACACGCACCGCTATCTCGGCCCGTTGCTGGAGAAGATCCTGAGCGGCGACATCGACCCTTCCTTCGTCATCACGCACAGGGCGAGCCTCGAGGACGGGCCCGAGCTCTACCGCAAGTTCCGCGACAAGGAAGACGGCTGCATCAAGGTCGTGATGAACCCGTGAGGGCCAGTGCCGATGGCGTGTTCATTGCCATCGCACCAGCTTGGTTCGGACAACGCCTGCGCTAACGGCCACGCGCCAGCTCAGCCCCGCGGGCCGAAGGGCGGCACGTCGACCAGCGTCGCAATCAGCCGCAGGAGCGCCCTCTGCTCCGGCCGAGCCTTGCTGCCCTCGGCGAGGAATGCGCTAAGCTCGATATGGCTCAGTTGCCCGCCGGCGGAACCATTGGGCTGGTGGATGACGAAGGCATTGCCGTCGACCGGCTCCCGGCCCAGATACCAGCAATCGCCGTCCGGGCTGCGGTAGAGTTCGCGTCGTTCCGCCATCACGTCATCGCCTTTCGCACGGTCTCTACCGAGTCGCTCTCTCGTGTTCCGCTTCGCCGCGACGCTATTTGGAGTCGCGCAGGCTGTTGAACATCTGGGTGATGGCGTTGTGGCCACTGGGAGGCCGGACAGGCTGCGCGGCCTTGCCGGCGAGAACGATCTGGCCTTCGCCGATCACCCGCTCGCGGCCGTCCTTGTCCTTGATCCGGTATTGCGGCTCGCCCTGAAGAGTCGATGGCAGCAGGCGGGTGACGGCGTATGTCCCGACCGCGTTCTGATCGAAGAAGCCGAAGGAAAGCTCGACCTCGTCGCCGAGGGAATGTCGATGTGTCATGGGGGGCTCCGTCGCGCATGCAGCCTCGAGAGCTGAGATGCAGAGTAGCACGCCCGGGCCCTGCACGGGGAAGAAATCGGCGCGCCGCCATTATCGGCCCCCCGCGCGGGTCGAGGCCGCCCACCAGGGCGCAGGTGCAGCCGGGATGAACCGGGGCGCAGGCCCCTCTCAAGCCCCGTCTTTGAAGGAAATATCAGCCCCCAAAACACCCGAAGCCTTTTATCTTTCTGCCTCACGGAATAATTTCCTTGCATCCCAGAAATATATCTCTATGTTCATCTTATCGATATTGCTTGGTTGGCTTTTGTTTTTTTCGCGTCCTCGACGCGGCACTGATGATCCCCCTTTCGAAATCGTTCTGAACTCGTGCGGCATCCTGCCGCCGAGCGACAGAGTTCTGCCAAAGGAGGGTTCTCATGACCACCGGCACCGTGAAATGGTTCAATTCCACCAAGGGCTTCGGCTTCATCCAGCCGGATGACGGAAGCCAGGACGTGTTCGTCCACATCTCGGCCGTGGAACGCGCAGGAATGCGCGATCTCCAGGAAGGCCAGAAGATCGGCTTCGAGGTCGCCCGCGACAACCGCTCGGGCAAGATGGCCGCGGAGCAGCTTCAGGCTGCGTGATCAGGCCATTCATCGGAGGTGACCACGGATGTACTGGCACCTGCGACGAGAGCCATAGGAGAAGGCCGGGCCCATGCTCGGCCTTTTTGTTTAGGGCCTGACCGCTCCGCGCCCGACGCGAGCGCATCTGTTCGGCCGATCGGGCTGCCGGGACATCAGCGTCGGATTCCGGCCCCTCTGCCAACTCAAGGAGAAGCCACATGCTTCAACCGTCCAAGCAACGCATGACCGCGGACAACCAGTTCCTCAAGCTCCAGACCCGCACGCTCTCCCGCGGCAGGATGACGTCGGACATGGACAGCATCATCCAGCAGCGTGTCGAGAATACCGCCCGCCTGCGGGAACTGCGCCTCGCCAAGGAAGAGCAGGATCGCGCGATCGCGCTGGCCTCGCCGCCCGTCAAGAAGACCCGGCGCAAGCCTGCCAAGTAGACCGCATTCCGGGCGAGCGGCCACCGATGGCTGCCCGACCGCAAGCAGGGCTCGCTTGCTCCCTGCCGCCGCAGGCTGGAACGGCAGCGGATGCCGGCCCGCCGTCA
This sequence comes from Allobosea sp. TND4EK4, assembly GCF_900156025.1. GTDB lineage: Bacteria > Pseudomonadota > Alphaproteobacteria > Rhizobiales > Beijerinckiaceae > Allobosea. The sequence goes on along the minus strand of NZ_FTMO01000011.1, from coordinate 73,103 downwards.
CCGCACGACTTGCCGGCCAGGCGCCGCCCTGCAGCCATGGCTGCTTGCCTAACCTCGCCGCGCATGCGCCTTGCGATTGCTCCGAAACAGTTGCCTTGTACAGTTCGCTATCGCGAATCGGAGGCGTTCGCGATCGCTCTTGGGGGGCCGAGGCTTGGCTCAGTCATCAGACACGATCCTCGTCTTCGGGTCGCTCAATGTCGACCTCGTGACGCAGGTCCGCAGCATTGCCCGCCCTGGCGAAACGGTGCTGGCCGCGTCCTATGAGACGCTGTGCGGCGGCAAGGGAGCCAATCAGGCCGTCGCGGCCGCCCGCGTTTCCGCGCCGGGACGCGTCGCCATGGCCGGGCGGGTCGGAGCCGATGGCTTCGGCCGGATCTGCCTGGACAACCTCGCCGCCAACGGCGTCGACATCGGCCATGTGATGCAAGCTGCAGAACCGACAGGTTGCGCCTTCATCTCGGTGGATGCGCGGGGCGAGAACGCCATCACCGTCGCAAGCGGGGCGAATGCCGCGGTCTCCGCGGCGGATGCACCGCTGGCTCCAACGGGCGCCACGCTGATCCTTCAGATGGAGGTTCCCCTCGCCGCCTCGCTCGCAGCGGCGCGGCAGATACGCGAAGCCGGCGGACGCGTCGTCTGGAACCTTGCGCCGGTGCCACACGAACTCGACCGCGAGGCGCTGCGCCTGCTGCTCGCCGCCGCCGACATCCTGGTCGTGAACGAGCATGAGGCGGTCGCGGCTGCGACATGCCTCGGCAACCCCGAGGCGGGGCTCGAGGCCGCCGGAAGCCTGCTCGCCACCACCGGGCACGTCACCTGCGTCGTCACTGCGGGAGCCAAGGGCGCCATCGCATTCCATCCCGACGGAAGCCGCATCGACGCAGCGGCCGCCGCCATCGAGCCCGTGGATACGACGGGCGCCGGCGACACCTTCGTCGGCATCCTCGCCGCGTCGCTGGCCGATGGCATGGACTGGCCCGCCGCGCTGGCCCGCGCCTGCAAGGGAGCGTCGCTCGCCTGCCTCGCCCATGGGGCGCAGACGTCGATGCCGACCGCGGACGCTTTGCTCCAGCGAGGCTGAGCCGATCGCGGCCAGGGGCCATTCATCGCGCCGGCAGGTCCGCGCGCAAGGGTTGCATTCGGCCCCACCCGGAATTATGGGCCGCATCAAGGCGTAGGAGAGCAGAATGCCTTTTCGCTCGTTGTCCGACCCGGTCGATCTCGCGCGGGCCCAAGGCGCGTTGGAGAAAGCCTGGACCATGGTGAAGCATGCCGAACCGGGCGCCGATCCCGAGAAGGAACGGCAGCGCCTGGCCTACATCGTCGCCGGCCTTGCCGAACTTGCGCTGGATGAGGACGAACTCGCCAACCGTGCGGCCGAGCGCTTCCGCAAATCCTCCTGACGCGTCTCCAGCGAGGCCCTTCTTCAGCCTCCCGGGCTCACCCGGTTTCGCCGCCGGTGCCGAAGCCTGTCCCCGTCACTTCACGGCGCCGGCGGTCATGCCGCGAATGAATTGGCGCGACATCAGGATGTAGATCACGGTCAGCGGCAGCGCCGCGATCGTCAGGCCGGCGAAGAGCATGCCCCAATCGGTGGTGTATTCGCCCATGAAGACCGAGAGGCCCTGCGGCAGCGTCTTGCGCGAATCCGACTGGATAAAGACCAGCGGGAAGAAGAAATCGTTCCAGGTCGGCACCGCATTCTGGATCGCGGCGATCACCATCGGCGGCACCGAGAGCGGCAGCATGATCGAAAGCATGATGCGCGGCTCGGAGGCACCATCGATGCGCGCGGCCTCCTCCAGCTCGACCGGCAGCGTGCGCAGGAAGCCGGTCATGATGAAGATCGTCGAGGGCAGGCCCATCGCCGTGTAGATCAGGATGAGGCCGATGCGGGTGTCGAGCAGGCCGAAATCGCGCATCTGCAGGAAGAGCGGGATCACGGCGAGCTTCAGCGGCAGCATCAGCCCGGCGAGGAAGAACATGAAGATCGCGGAATTGCCGGGGAAGCGGTAGCGCGCCAGCGCGTAGGCGCCCATCGTCCCGAGCAGCAGCGTCAGCCCGATCGATGTCCCGGTGATGACGACGGAGTTGACGAAATAGCCGGGCAGGCTCGTCTCGCCCCAGATGCGCCGGAAATTCTCGACATAGGCGAAATCCGGCGGCGAGAACGGCGCGTCAAAGATCTCGACCGTGGTCTTGAAGGCCGAGAACACCATGATGACGATCGGATAGAGCATCAGCACGGTGTTGCCGGCGAGGAGCGCGGCCGCGATCAGGCTGCCGGTGCTGCTGCGCGGAAAAAGCGGGTCGTTGACGTCGGCAGGCCGCCTCACAGCGCGATCTCCCGCTTGCGGAGATATTGCGTGATGACCGTCGCGAACGCGGCGATGAACAGGAACATCAGCACGGCCAGCGCATTGCCGTGTCCGAAATCCTGGATGCCCGCCGTCTGGTTGCCGAAGGCGGTGCGATAGAAATAGAGGCCCAGCACGTCGGTGGAGCCGTAAGGGGAGCCATCGATGCCGGCCATGATGTAGGGCAGCTCGAACCAGTTGAAGGCGCCGATGAAGAGAAGCGTCAGGGTGATGGTGGTCGAGGGCGTCACCAACGGCCAGACGACGCGCGTCAACATCTGCCAGCCGTTGCAGCCGTCGAGCTTGGCCGCTTCCAGGATCTCACGCGGGATGCGCTGCATGCCGGCGAGATAGACCAGCGCCGGAAAGCCGACCCAGTGCCAGGCATTGGCTAGCACGAGCGCCGGAAGCGCGGTCGTCTCCTGGCCCAGCCAGGGCTGGCGAAGGGCTCCGAGCCCCGTCATCTCCAGCAACTGGTTGACGATGCCGAAATTGGGATCGAGGAACAGCTTCCAGAGGAAGCCGACCAGCACGGTCGACAGGATCACCGGCATGAAGATCGCGACCCGGTGGAAGCGGTAGCCATAGGGCTCGCGATAGATGAGCCAGGCCAGCAGGAAGCCGGCCGTATTCTGGACGACGAAGAGCGCGACGAAAACGAAGAGGTTGTGGCGGAAGGCACGCCAGGTGAGCGCCGCGAAATGCTCGCCGAACAGCACGTCCCGGAAATTGCGCAGGCCGATGAACTCTCCCTGCGCCATGCCCTCCCAGCGGTAGAAGGCCGAGCTTAGCGCCAGGAGCAGCGGCCAGACCACGAAGACCAGCATCACCGCCATGGGCGGGACGATGAGGAAGGCGATCCAGGCGGCGCGCTTGCGCCGCTCACGGACTCTGAAGCTGGTCGTCATGCCATCAACGCTTCTGGCGGCAATCGGGGCGGCGTCGCGCTGCCGCCCCGGCTCGCTCATTTCCTGAACGGGGCGTAATAGGTGGCGATGCCCTTGGTGATGTCCGCACCGACCTCGGCCGGCGTCGCCTTGCCCGCCAGCATCTTCTGCACGCCCGCCTGCAGCAGCACCGAGCCGGTCGGCTCCTGATAGCGGAAATTGACAAGCATGATGTAGGACATCGCGCTGCCGTTCAGGGCGGCGACCTCCTTGAGCAGCGGGTTCTCGAAGCTGACGCCCTTGATCGGCGAGATGTTCTGCAGGTCGTTGGAAAAGGCCGTGCCGAATTCGGGCGTGCCGAGGAAGCGCAGGAATTTCAGCGCCGCATCCTTGTTCTTGGACGCCGCGTTGATGGCGTAGCCACCGTCGTAATAGAGCGCGACGAGCCGCTGGTCTCCGGCCTTGGCCACAGGGGAGGCGAAGAGGCCGAGCTTGAGCTTGGGGTTCTGGCGCAGGAAGTTCGCGATCTCGAAGGAGCCGCCGGCGAACATCGCCGCGCGCCCGGCGGCAAAGAGCTGCTGCGAGGCCGCATAGTCAACGCCGGAGAAGTTCGGCGCGAAATAGTCCTTGATCTCGTTGAGCTTGGTCAGCGCGCCGACGAAGCGGGCATCGGTGAAATCGGCCTTGCCCGCCAGCACGTCCTGCTCGAATGGCTTGCCGATCTGCGAGGCGAGCAGCGCGCCGACGATGGTCTCGTTCTGCCAGGAGGTCGCCGTGCCGTTGCCGAAGGGGGTGATGCCCTTGTCCTTCAGCGTTTTCGACACCGTCATGAGCTCGTCCCAGGTCGCGGGCGGCGTGACGCCGGCCTTCTCGAACAGCTCCTTGTTGTAGATGACCAGCATGGTCTGCGAGGCGAGCGGCACCGCATAGAGCTTGCCGTCGGCGCGCATCGTCTCGGCGGCGAGCGCGGAATCCGGGAAGTTGGCCAGCTCCGGGACCATCGTCTTGTCCAGCGGCACCAGATAATCGGGCTTGCCGACGCCGAGCGTGCCATAGGAGCGCGCCTGGACGATGTCCGGGCCGGTCCCGCCGGCCAGCGCCGTCGACAAGACCGTGTTGTAGTTGGCGGCCTCGAAGGCCTCGAACTTCACATTGATCTCGGGGTGCGTCTTGCGGAACGCGGCGATGAACCTGGCATAGGCCGCCTTGTCCTCCTGCCGCCAGCTCCAGACCGTGATGTCTTCGGCGCGCGCCGGCACCTGGGCCAGCAGCGTCGCGGCAAAGACACCCAGCGCCACCCTGGACAGCATCCGCCTGAGGCGGGATGGCCTGCGATTCTGATCCGACATGCTCGTTCTCCCTGTTTTTTCTTCGCTGCTATCGCCCGGCCGCAGGCTGGAGCACCAGTGCGGTCGCGTCATCATGGATCTTGACCCGGGCGTAGCGGCGCGCCTGCCCGTCCTCGCGCTCCAGCCGCCGCAGCTCCGCGATCAGGCTGTCGACGCCCCTGTCCTTCACGGCCCGCATGAGTTCGACCTCGCCATAGCGCTGCATGACGTCGACGAGGCGCATGAAGCCGTCCGAAGCCAGGAGCAGCGTCGCCTGCGCCGAGACCCGCTGCGAGACGAAACGCAGGCCCGGCCGCCAGGGCAGGCTGGGATTGATCGCCCAGTAGCCGCCCTCGCGGTTGAGCCAGCGGCGGTTCTCGATGATCTGCGCCAGCGCCTGCGGAGCAATGACGACGCCGTCGCTGTGGCCGGCGGCCTGGGCGGCCGCGATGGTGCGCGCCTCGAAAGGCGCGACGCGCTCATCCGTCCACCGCGTCAGCCGCCCCTCGTCCTCGACCAGGACGGAGACGTCGCCAAGCAGCATCGCTTCGACGCGGAAGAGTTCTCCCTCCGGCCGGATGCGCAGGAGCGCGAAGACGGCCGAGGGCCCCTCGCCCGGCGGCCGCTCCGGATGGCCTTCTCCCAGGGCTGCATAATCGGCAGCCAGACCGCTCTCCAGCATCTGGGCGACGTCAGGCAGCGACATGGCGTCCAGCGCGGCAGCACCCAGACGGCGGTCGGCGGCGCTCACCAGCCAGGCGCCTTCGGAGAGATCGGTCACGCGGGGCGGACCGGAGAAGAAGGCGGAACCGTCGAGAATCCAGGCGTGGGCGCCTTCGGTGCCGGCCAGATCGTCGTTGAAGGGCGCGCTTCCCCGTTCGCTCGCCCGAGCCAGCACCTGCCAGCCACAGCGGGAGGACCGGGCCTGCCCGTCATCGGCCCATGCGCGCGGAGCCGGCCGGGTCATCGCGGCGGTTCCTTCGACAGGGGTGCGACCATCAGCGCCTGCATGATAATACCACTATAGAACCAATTTAGACGCTTCAAGCCCGGAAACGGCAAATCCGGTGCGGCCGCAACCTTCCCCCTCCCCAGGGCGCGCGAGCGGCCATGGCATGAATTCTGAATAGCAGGGGGCTCGAGCCACGTTTCCCGGGCGAAGTGCCGAGTTTGCGGATTCTCATCGTCGACACCAACAAGGTCCGCGCCGCGATTATCGAGGAGGGCCTGCGCGAGGCCGGCTACACCGATCTCGTCCGCGTCGCCACCACGACGGGGCTCGTCGCCGCCATCGAGCAGCACGATCCCGATGTCGTCGTGATCGACCTGGAGGATCCCAGCCGCGACGCCCTCGCCGACATGTTCCTGGTCAGCCGCCATATCCGGCGGCCAATCACGATGTTCGTCGACCAGTCGGATTCAGCCTCCATCGAGGCTGCGGTCGAAGCCGGCGTCTCCGCCTATATCGTCGACGGGCTGAAGAAGGAGCGCATGCAGCCGATCCTGCAGACCTGCATCAGCCGCTTCAACGCCTTTCGGAAGCTGCGGGAAGAGCTGGAGGACGCCCGTTCACAACTGGAAGAGCGCAAGACGATCGACCGTGCCAAGGGCATCGTCATGCGCATGAAGGGCCTGTCGGAAGAGGAGGCCTATGCGCTGATGCGGCGCACGGCGATGAACGAGAAACGCAAGCTCGCCGACATCGCGCGCTCCCTGATCACCGCCGCGGAGATGCTGAAATGACGATGCTGCACCTGCGGGTCGGCTTCATGCCTCTGGTTGACTGCGCGCTGGTCACACTGGCGAAAGACGAAGGCTTCGCCGAGGAGCAGGGCCTGAATCTCGAACTGGTGCGGGAGGTGTCCTGGTCGAATCTGCGCGACAAGCTGAATGTCCGCCTGTTCGACGCGGCCCATATGCTCGGGCCGGCCGCGATCGCCGCAACCCTCGGCATCGGCGGCGTCAAGGCGCCGATGTCCGTGCCGATCGGGCTCAACCGCGACGGCGCGGCCATCACCGTGTCGCTGCGCCGCTTCGAGGAACTGTGCCGGCATGCACAGGGCGACATCGCCGACCCGGCCGTTTCCGCCAGGGCACTCGCTGCGATGGTCGCACGCCGCTCGGCCTCGGGCCTGCCGCCACTGACCTTCGCCGCCGTTTTCGGCTTCTCGATGCACACTTATCTGCTGTGCGAATGGCTCGCCAAGGCTGGCCTGCGGCTCGGAGAAGACGTGCGTTTCGAGGTGGTCCCGCCGCCGCAGACAGTCGAGGCGCTGACGAGCGGACGGGTGGACGGCTTCTGCGCCGGTGCGCCGTGGAATTCGGCCGCGGTCGAGGCGGGGATCGGCGCGATGATCCATGCAAGCGTCGATCTGCGCCGCGATTGCCACGACAAGGTGCTCGCCTGGCGGGCTGACGACGCGACGAACCGCCCGACCGCCGTCGCCAAGCTCAACGCCGCGATCCTCGCCGCCAGCGACTGGGCGTGCCGTCCCGGGAACGCGGCCCGCATGGCGCAGCATCTCTCGGCCCCCGACCGGCTGGGCCTGCCGCAGGCGCTGCTCGAGCGCATCCTGAACCGGGAGCTGGTTCAAGGCGGCGGCCGGCCGCCGCGCCATGTCGCACACTTCATCCGCTTCGATCTCGCGGCTCTTCGCCCGGCGCCCGAGGATGCCGACTGGGTCCTGGCGGGAATGGAGCAGGCGGGACAGACCCGGGTTTCCGAGGAGATGAGGGCGATGGCGAGAAGCGTCTTTCTGTCTCCCGCCTTTTAAAGCGGCATCAGGAGTTTCTGCCCAATCCCTGCTCAGACGGTCATTCGTTGTGCAGCGCAATGGGCGGCGTCTGGCGGACTGGCGTCCCGCAACTCATTGAAAATCCAAAGAGGGTTTTCGAGTCGGCTTTGGCACGATCCTTGATAGGATTGGTTCACGCGGCCAACGCTGCCCGCGCCATCCCCGATTTCGGAACACAGCAACGTCGCTGTCGAACGTGCCTGCACAGGGCGCATTCGCGCGGCGTTTTTCGCGTTCGGGATGGCGTACGGCGGAGCATCACAGCGAGGGTTTGATGAGCAAGGCAGTCGAGAGCGAAGCGACCACCATCCTGAGCCGGCCGGGCCGGCGGAGCCTGATGAAGCTGGCGGGAACGGCGGCGCTTCTTGCGGCAGCGCGCACGGCGCTGCCTTCGGGCGCCTTCGCGCAGACGGCCGGGCCCGAGGTCAAGGGAACGCGCCTCGGCTATATCGCGCTGACCGACGCCTCGCCGCTGATCATCGCCAAGGAGAAGGGGATGTTCGCGAAATACGGCTTGCCCGACATGGACATCGCCAAGCAGGCGAGCTGGGGCGCGACACGCGACAACATGGCGCTCGGCTTCAAGAACAACGGCATCGACGGCGGCCATATCCTGCGTCCGAAGACGCATCTCTATTCCACCGGCAAGGTCATGCAGAACGGCCAGCCGTTGCCGATGTACACTCTCCTCAACCTCAACGAGGACGGGCAGGCGATCTCGGTCTCGAACGAATACAAGGACCTGAACGTCCAGAAGGATGCCTCGCCACTCAAGCAGGCCTTCGAGCGCAAGAAGGCGGCCGGCAAGGAGCTGACGGCCGCCATGACCTTCCCGGGCGGGACCCACGATCTGTGGATCCGCTACTGGCTCGCCGCCGGCGGCATCGACCCCGACACCGACATCAAGGTCATCGTCGTGCCGCCGCCCCAGATGGTGGCGAACATGAAGGTCGGCACCATGGATTGCTTCTGCGTCGGCGAGCCGTGGAACGAGCAGCTCGTCAACCAGGCCATCGGCTACACCGCCCTGACCACCGGCGAACTCTGGTTCCGCCATCCGGAGAAGATCCTCGGCATGCGCGCCGATTTCGTCGACGCAAACCCGAAGGCGACGCAGGCCATCATCATGGCGGTGATGGAAGCCCAGATGTGGGCGGACAGGATGGAGAACCGGCAGGAGCTCGCCGAGATCGTCGGCAAGCGGCAATGGTTCAACGTGCCGGTCGGCGACATCAACAAGCGCCTCAAGGGCGACATCAACTACGGCAACGGCCGCGAGGCCAAGGGCACCAATCTCTACATGAAGTTCTGGGGCGAAGGGGGCTCGACCTCCTATCCCTGGAAGAGCCTCGACACCTGGTTCGTCACCGAGAACATCCGCTGGGGCAAGTTCGAGCCGACGATCGACATCAAGGCGCTGGTCGACAGGACCAACCGCGCCGATCTCTGGCGGGAGGCGGCCAAGACGCTCGGCGTCGCGGGCGCCCCGACGGCCGATTCGCGCGGCGTCGAGACCTTCTTCGACGGCATGAAGTTCGATCCCGCCGCGCCGATGGATTACCTCAAGGCACTCAAGATCAAGCGGGTGGCCTGAGCCATGGCCGAGCCGCTCGTCATCGTCGGCAAGGGCATGGCCGCGACGCGGCTGGTCGAGGAACTCGGCCAGCAGGCGCTCGGCCGCCATGCCATCGCGGTGATCGGCGAGGAGCCGCGGCTCGCCTATAATCGCATCCTGCTCTCCCCGTTTCTGGCGGGCGAGATCGCGGCGAACGACCTCGAGCTGAAGCCCGCCGCGTGGTGGCGGGCGCGCGGCGTCTCGACCTTCTACGGCAGGGCCGTCACGGCGATCGACCGGGCGGCCCGGACGGTGGCGCTCGCCGGCGGGCTCTGCCTGCCCTACGGCAAGCTGGTCCTCGCCACCGGCTCCAAGCCCGTCCGGCTCGCCTGTCCGGGGGCCGAGTTGCCCGGCATACAGACCTTCCGCGAGATGTCCGATGTCGGCGCGATGCGGCCGCAGGCCGAGCGGGGCGCCCGAATCGTCGTCATCGGAGGCGGGCTGCTCGGGCTGGAAGCCGCGACGGGACTCGCTCGGGCGGGCGGGCGCGTCACGCTCGTCCATCTCGCCGACCGGCTGATGGAGCGGCAGCTGGACGCCGAGGGTGCGGCGATGCTGGCGACCGCCATCGACTATCGCGGGGTCGAGATCCGCCTGAACAGCGCCACGGACCACTTCATCGGCACCGACAAGGTGGAAGGAGTGGTGCTGAGCGACGGCAGCGTCATCCCCGCCGAACTGGTCGTCGTCGCGATCGGTGTGCGCCCGAACGCCGATCTCGCCCGGGCGGCCGGGCTCTCTGTCGAGCGCGGCATCCTCGTCGACGACCGGCTCGCGACGGAAGACCCGGATATCTTCGGGCTCGGGGAGTGCATCCAGCATCGCGGTCAGGTCTATGGGCTGGTCGAACCGGCCTATGAGCAGGCCCGCGTGCTGGCCGCCGGTCTCGCCGGCAAAGACGCGCATTATGCGGGTTCGCTGCTGGCGACCAACCTCAAGGTCTCCGGCGTCGGCGTATTCTCCGCCGGCACCGTCGAGGCGGATGACGGGTGCGAGACCATCGTCCTGCGCGATCCCGATGCCGGGGTCTACCGCAAGTTCGTGCTGCGCGAGGGGCGCCTCGTCGGCTGCATCCTCGTCGGCGAGACCCAGGGCGCGCTGTTCTATCTGCGGCTCATCCGCTCGGGGCAGGACGTCTCCGCGCTGCGGACCGACCTGCCCTTCGGCGAGAGCTACTGCGTCCGGGAAGCTGCCTGATGCGGCACGACGCGCCCCTCGCCCCGACCGCGACCCGCACCACCTGCCCCTATTGCGGCGTCGGCTGCGGCGTGCTGGCGACGGCGGATGGCAAGGGCGGCGCCGCCGTCGCGGGCGACCCGGACCATCCTGCCAATCGCGGCCGGCTCTGCTCGAAGGGCTCGGCGCTGGGCGAAACGCTGGCACAGGGTCACCGTGTCCTGCACCCGCTCCGGCGGAACGCGGCTGGCGGCTACGACGCTGTGGGCTGGGACCAGGCGCTCGACGGGGCCGCCGAGGGGTTCAAGGCGGTCATCCGCGACAATGGACCGGAGGCCGTCGCCTTCTATCTCTCGGGACAACTCCTGACCGAGGACTACTACGTCGCCAACAAGCTGGCGAAAGGGTTCATCGGCACGCCGCATGTCGATACCAATTCGCGGCTCTGCATGGCCTCGACCGTCGCGGCGCAGCGGCGCGTCTTCGGCTCCGACACCGTGCCCGGGTCCTATGAGGACCTTGATGCCGCCGACCTGATCGTGCTGGTGGGATCGAACACCGCGTGGTGCCACCCCGTCCTGTTCCGGCGCATCCAGGAGAACCGGGCCGAGCGCGGGGCCAAGGTCGTGGTGATCGATCCGCGGGTCACCGCGACGGCCGAGGATGCCGATCTCGTTCTGCCCCTGAAGCCGGGCATGGACAGCGTGCTCTTCGCGGGGCTTCTCGTCCATCTCGCCGATCATGGCCTGATCGCGCGCGATTACATCGAGCGCCACGTCGCCGGCCTGGACGAGACGCTGGCGAATGCACGGGACATCGCCGGCAACAGCGCGGCGGTCGCCGCCCGCACCGGGCTGCCCGAGGATTCCGTCAAGGCCTTCTTCACGCTGTGGGGGCAGACGCCCGCCGTGGTCACGGCCTGGAGCCAGGGCGTCAACCAGTCGGCACAGGGTACCGACAAGGTCGCCGCCATCCTGCACTGCCACCTCGCCACGGCGCGGATCGGAAGGCCGGGCTGCGGACCGCTCTCGCTGACCGGCCAGCCCAATGCGATGGGCGGGCGCGAGGTCGGCGGCATGGCCAACACGCTCGCGGCCCATATGGGCTACACGCCTGCCGAAATCGAGCGCGTACAGCGCTTCTGGGGCGCGCCGGCCATGGCCCAGCGCGAGGGGCTGAAGGCCGTCGCGATGATGGAGGCGGTGGCCGATCGGCGCATCCGGGCCCTGTGGGTGATGGCGACCAATCCCGCCGTTTCCCTGCCGCGGGCCGACGCGGTCCGCGCCGCGCTTTCCGGGCTCGACCTCTTCGTCATCTCCGAGAACGTCCTCTCCAACGATACGCTCGCCGCGAAGCCGCATCTCATCCTTCCGGCCGCGGCCTGGGGTGAGAAGGACGGCACCGTCACCAATTCCGAACGTCGCATCTCACGCCAGCGCGCCTTCCTGCCGCTGCCGGGCGGGGTCAAGCCAGACTGGTGGATCGTCTGCGAGGTCGCCAAGCGCCTCGGCTTCAGCGACGCCTTCTCTTTCCGGGGGCCGCACGCGATCCACGCCGAGCACGCGGCGCTCTCCGCCTTCGAGAACGAGGGGACGCGGGACTTCGACATCGGCGCCCATGCCGGGCTGAGCCTTGCCGCCTATGACGCGCTGGCACCGGTGCAATGGCCTGTGCCATGGGACAGGCCGCAGGGCACGGCGCGGCTCTTCGCCGATGGCGGGTTCTTCACCGGCGATGGCCGGGCCCAGATGCAGGCGCTCGCCGAGCCCGCGCCGGCGAGCGCGACCGATGCGCGCTTCCCGCTTCGGCTCAACACCGGACGCGTGCGCGACCACTGGCATACCATGACCCGCACGGGGCTGAGTCCGCGGCTGAGCGCGCATACCGCGGAGCCCGCGGTCTCGGTCCATCCCGCCGACGCGTCCCGATACGGGTTGGTGGAAGCCAAGTTTGCCCGAATCGAGACGCGCGAAGGCCAGGCCATCCTCAAGGTGGCGACCGATACGGGCATTCCGGAAGGCTCGCTCTTCGCGCCGATCCATTGGTCCGCAGAAACGGCATCGGACGCCCGCATCGGCGCCGCGGTGCAGGCACTTGTCGATCCGTGCTCCGGCCAGCCCGAGTTGAAGGCCACCCCGGCCTCGATCGGCCCCGTCACCTTCACCTCGCAAGGCTTCGTGCTGTCGCGCGACGCCTTCCCGCTGCCGGAGGGGAGCTGGTGGGCGCGGCTTGCCGTCGAGGGCGGCGAAGGCCGGCTCTTCGCCACAAACGAGACGATCGCCTCGGCGATGGCCCTGGTCCGCGCCCGATTCGGAGAGGAGGGCCTGGTCGAGCTGATTGATCGGGAGGGTGGCGGTTATCGCTGCGCGGTGGTGCATCAGGGCCGGCTGCTGGCCGCGCTCTTCCTCGCGCCGACCGGCCGGGCGCCGCTCTGGGACACGGTCAAGGCCGTCTTCGCCGACCCCACTGCCGAGATCGGGCATCGCTTCGCCCTGCTGGCCGGCCGCGCCGCCAGCGGAACCGAACCCGGCCCGACGATTTGCGCCTGCTTCGGCGTCGGCCTCCATGCCATCCGCGCTGCCTTCGCGGCCGGCGCGACATCCGCCGAGGAGATCGGCCTCAGGCTGAAGGCCGGAACCAATTGCGGCTCCTGCCTGCCAGAGATCCGCCGCATCGGCGCGCGGGCGTTCAGCACGGAGGCCGCATGATTTCGTCAACCCTTCCCACCGCAGGAGAGACCGCATGAGCGCCGCCCTGAAGAAGGACACCGCTCCCGCTTGTGTCGTCACCCTGGCCGGAGCACCGGCCGGGGTCCCGGCTCCGAGCGTCCTGCAGATGCCTCACAAAAGCAAAAGCAAAAGCAGTTTCCGGCCGCCGCTGCGCGCCTGGCTTCGCTCCGCACTGTCCACCGTGGTGCCGCCCCTGATCACGGTCGCGCTGATCCTGCTGTTCTGGCAGCTCGCAGCGCATGGGCCGCAATCGGCCCTGCCCACGCCGACCAAGATCTGGGAGGAGGCCCGGGACCTGATCGTCGAGCCCTTCTTCTGGAACGGCTCGCAGGATATCGGCTTGGGCTGGCGCATCCTCGTCTCGCTCCAGCGCGTCGCGATCGGCTTCAGCCTGGCGGCCATCGTCGGCGTGCTGCTCGGCACCCTCGTCGGGCAGTCGGTCTGGGCGATGCGCGGGCTCGACCCGGTGTTCCAGGTGCTGCGGACGGTGCCGCCGCTGGCCTGGCTGCCGCTCTCGCTCGCCGCGTTCCGCGACAGCCAGCCATCGGCGATCTTCGTGATCTTCATCACCGCGATCTGGCCGGTGATCATCAACACCGCCGTCGGCATCCGCAACATCCCGCAGGACTATCGCAATGTCGCGCAGGTGCTGCGGCTGAACCAGGTCGAGTTCTTCTTCAAGGTCATGGTGCCTTCGGCGGCGCCCTACATCTTCACCGGCCTGCGCATCGGCGTCGGCCTGTCCTGGCTTGCCATCGTGGCGGCTGAGATGCTGACCGGCGGCGTCGGCATCGGCTTCTTCATCTGGGACGCCTGGAACTCCTCGCGCCTCTCCGACATCATCGTGGCGCTGGTCTATATCGGCGTGGTCGGCTTCCTGCTCGACCGCCTCGTCGCCCTCATCGGCCATGTCGTCACCCGCGGCACTGCGACGAACTGAGGAGCGCAAGGATGAGCTATCTCAAGATCGACCATGTCGACAAACGCTTCCAGCGCGGCAGCGTCTCCACCGAAGTCCTCAAGGACATCAACCTCGTCATCGAGAAGGGCGAGTTCGTCTCGATCATCGGCCATTCCGGCTGCGGGAAATCGACCCTGCTCAACATCGTCGCGGGGCTGACGCCGGTTTCGGCCGGGGCCGTGCTGCTGGAAGGCAAGGAGGTCAACGCGTCCGGGCCGGAGCGCGCGGTGGTGTTCCAGAACCACTCGCTGCTGCCCTGGCTCACCGTCTACGCCAATGTCGCGCTCGCGGTGAACAAGGTCTTCGGGGCCACGAGGAGCAAGGCCGAGCGGCATGACTGGATCATGCACAATCTCGATCTGGTGCAGATGGCCCATGCCAGGGACAAGCGCCCGGCGGAAATCTCCGGCGGCATGAAGCAGCGCGTCGGCATCGCGCGGGGGCTGGCGATGGAGCCCAAGATCCTGCTGCTGGACGAGCCCTTCGGCGCACTCGATGCGCTGACGCGCGCGCATCTGCAGGATTCCGTGATGCAGATCCACGCCGCGCTCGGCAACACCATGATCATGATCACCCATGATGTCGATGAGGCGGTGCTGCTCTCGGACCGCATCGTGATGATGACCAACGGCCCCTCCGCTCATATCGGCGAGGTTCTCGACGTCCGGCTCGCGCGGCCTCGCAAGCGACTCGAGCTGGTCTCCGACCGCACCTACATCGCCGCGCGCGAGGCGGTGCTGAAGTTCCTCTACGAGCGCCATCGCTTCGTCGAGGCGGCATGACGGACGGGCCTGTCATGAGCGACGACTTCACACCCGACCAGAAGCGCTATCTGGAAGGCTTCATGAGCGGCATGCAGTCCGCCCGCACGGCGCGCGGGCTCGCCCCGCTCGGCTCCGGCGCCGGCAGCGCGGCATCCGCGCCGGCCGGTCCGGACAAGGAGCATCTGGCGGCGCAGGCGCGGACGGTCGCGGCCGGCGGCAAACTCTCCGATCCCGAGAAATGGAAGGCGGCCGAGCATCCCTTCGACGCCTATGCCCGCTTCAAGACGCAGGCCGAGAGCGGCGCCTATCCGAAGCCGGACGACAATTTCCGCTGGCGCTATCATGGGCTGTTCTACGTCGCCCCGGCCCAGAACAGCTATATGTGCCGGCTTCGCATCCCCAACGGCATCCTGACACATTGGCAGTTTGCGGGCGTCGCCGATCTCGCCGAGCGGCTCGGCGGAGGCTACGCGCACGTCACCACCCGCGCCAACCTGCAGGTCCGCGAGATCACGGCCGAGAATGCGCCGGGCTTCATCGAGGGACTCAGCGATCTCGGGCTGACCGCCAAGGGCTCCGGCGCCGACAACATCCGCAATGTCACCGGGTCAGCGACCGCCGGCATCGACCCGCTCGAGCTGCTCGACACCCGCCCTCACGCCAGGGCCTGGCACCATCACATCCTCAACGACCGCTCCCTTTACGGGCTGCCGCGCAAATTCAACGTCGCCTTCGACGGTGCCGGCTCGATCGCGACGCTGGAGGACACCAACGATATCGGCTTTCAAGCGGTGGAGGTGATCGAAGGCGCGAGCTTCGAGGCCCAGCCGGTCGCGCCCGGCATCTGGTACAGGCTCGCGCTCGGCGGAATTACCGGCCACAAGGATCTGGCGCGGGACACCGGCGTGATCGTGGCACCCTCGGACGCCGTCGCGGTTGCGGACGCCGTCATCCGCATCTTCACGGCCAACGCCAACCGCGCCGACCGCAACAAGGCACGGCTGAAATACATCCTCGACGACTGGGGGTTCGACCGTTTCCTGACGGCCGTCGAAGAGAAGCTCGGCCGGAGGCTGGTCCGCATCGATGCCGCGTTTGTCGCGCCGCGCCCTGCCTACGACCGCCTCGCCCATGTCGGGGTGCACCGGCAGGCGCAGCCTGGATTGAACTGGATCGGCGTCGCGCTGCCGGTCGGCAAGCTCACCGTCGCGCAGATGCGCGTCATCGCCGCGATCGCCCGCGACTGCGGCGACGGCGATATCCGCCTCACCGTCTGGCAGAACCTGCTGATCTCTGGCGTACCGGATGCGCGCATCGACGACGTGCTGGCGAATCTGCAGGCGGCGGGGCTTTCCGCCGAAACCTCGGCGCTGCGCGCCGGGCTCATCGCCTGCACGGGCGCCACCGGGTGCAAATTCGCCGCCGCGCACACCAAGGAGGATGCACTCGCCATCGCCGCGCATTGCGAGCCGCGGATGACGCTGGAGCAGCCGGTCAACATCCACCTCACCGGCTGCCACAATTCCTGCGCGCAGCACTATATCGGCGATATCGGGCTGATCGGCGCCAAGGTGCCGGTGAACGAGGAGGGCGACACCGTCCCTGGCTACGACGTCTATGTCGGCGGCGGCTATGGCGTCGATGGCGGCATCGCCCGGGCATTTCGCGAGAAGATCAAGGCGGAGGAGGCGCCGGCTGTCGTCGAGGCGATCCTGCAAGTGTGGCAGGGGCATCGCGCTGCCCCCGAGGAGAGCTTCGTCGCCTTCGCGCGCCGCCACGACATCGAGGCGCTGCGGGCGCTGGTGGCGCAGACGGGAGAAGCGGCGTGACCGTCCAGTCGCCCACCCCCCTCGTCCAGGTCATCCCGGAAACCGCGCCGTTCAGCGAGGAGCAGCGCTCCTGGCTCAACGGCTTCTTCGCGGGGCTACTGGCGCTCGACAATGCCGGCGTCACGGCTCTGTCTCCTTCGGAGAACGCTGCGGTGATGAGCCAGGCGGAGGATGACGGGGCGCCCTGGCATGACCCCGCCATGGCGCTGCCCGAGCGGCAGAGGCTGGCCGCAGGCAAGCCATTGCCGCGCCGTCTCTTCGCCGCCATGGCCCAGCAGGATTGCGGGCAGTGCGGCTATGTCTGCGAAAGCTATTCCGCCGCGATCGCCTCCGGTGCCGAGCCACGACTGAATCTCTGCGCGCCTGGCGGCAAGGAGACGCTGCGGGCCGTCAAGGCCCTCGTGGAGGAGACCGGCGCGACGCCTGCGGCCGCCGCCGATGCCCGGCCGGCTTCCGCGGAGCTGGGCCCGCCCGGCCGCTGCCGCGAGAACCCGGCCCTCGCCACCTTCCTCTCCCGGCGCAAGCTGAACGGCCCCGGCTCGGAGAAGGAGACCTGGCATGTCGAGTTCGATCTCTCGGAATGTGGACTCGATTACGTCGTCGGCGACGCCTTCGGCATCGTGCCGCAGAACGATCTACGGCTCGTGGATGCGGTCATCGCCCTGCTGGGCGCGAGGCCCGGTGCCGATATCGGCGGCAGGACGCTGCGCGAGCGCCTTCTGACCGACCACGCGCTGGGTCCGGCACCCGACGCCCTGTTCCAGCTCATCTCCTATGTCACGGGCGGGCAGACGCGGGCCAAGGCCCGCCTGCTCGCCGCGGGCGAGGACCCCGACGGCGATCTCGACCGGCTCGACGTGCTCGGCGCGCTGCATAAATTCGGGCAGGCGCGTCTCTCGCCGGAAGCCTTCGTCGAAGCGCTCGATCCCCTGCAGCCGCGGCTCTACTCGATCTCGTCCTCTCATGTCGCGACGCCGGGGCGGGTTTCGCTGACGGTGGACGCGGTCCGCTACCGCATCGGCACGCGTCCGCGCTGGGGCGTCGCCTCGACCTTCCTCGCCGAGCGTGTCCAGCCCGGCGAGGCGGTGCCGGTCTATGTCCAGCGCGCGCATGGCTTCGGCCTGCCGGACAATCCGGAGACGCCGGTGATCATGTGCGGGCCGGGCACCGGCATCGCCCCGTTCCGGGCATTCCTGCACGATCGCCGGGCGACGAAGGCTCCGGGCCGCAACTGGCTGTTCTTCGGCCACCAGCGCCGGACCAGCGACTTCTTCTACGAGGACGAACTGGACGCCATGAAGCAGGAGGGCGTCCTGACCCATCTCACGCTCGCCTGGTCGCGCGACGGCAGGGAGAAAATCTACGTCCAGGACCGCATGCGCGAGCGCGGGACCGAGCTCTTCGGCTGGCTGGAGCAGGGCGCGCATTTCTATATCTGCGGCGATGCCAAGCGCATGGCGAAGGATGTGGAACTCGCACTGGTGGATGTCGTCGCTGCGCATGGCGGGTATTCGGCCGAGCAGGCGCTGGCTTATGTCGCGGGTCTGAAGAAGGCGGGGCGCTACCAGGCCGACGTCTATTGATCGCGTTGGCGAAGGAGCGACGCAGGACGACGGGCGGCCGGAACGAGAGGCCTTATCACCGCTTCAATACGCTCTCCAACGCCTTGGCCGCCTCGGTGATGTCCTCCTGCAGCGCCACCTTCGCCGCCAGGCGATCCCCACTGCGCAAGGCGTCCCGGATTGCCTTGTGGTCCTCGTTGGCCCGCGACCAGTTCTCGGTTTCCTTGAGCAGATTGATATAGGGGCCGATCTGCAGCCAGAGCGATTCGATGATCGCCATCAGCGCCGGCGAGCCCGCGGCCTTGTAGATCGTGAAGTGGAAATCGCGGTTTGCCGGGACATAGCGAGCCCGGTCCTTTACCGCCTTGGCGGCCTCCATGATCGCGATCAGATCGTCGAGATGGCGCAGATCCGCAGGCGTGATCGCGGCCGCGGCCCATTCGGTCGCCATGCCCTCGATCTCGCACCGGACCCGCCGGAGATCCTCCAGCCGCGCGGCACTCAGCGTCGGGATGCCGACCGAGCGCCCCGCCACAACTTTCAGTGCCTTTTCGGCGACGAGCCGGTGCATCGCCTCGCGCACCGGCATGGCGCTGACGCCGAAGGCCTCTGACAGGCTGCTGACGGTCACGGTGCGACCCGGCTCGATGTCGCCATTCAGGATCATCTCCCGGATCCGGCCGTAGACGTTCTCCTGGATGGTCGCGCGGGAGATCGGCGAATAGGGCAGCTCCTGAGGGCGCACGAGGCTCATCGTCTTGAAATCCAAGGTGTTCGTTCGCCCGGACCATAGCGAGGACCGGATCGAACTCAAATCGGCATTGCCTTGATATCTGATTTGTGATCTTTGATCAAAATAATGAGGCATCGCCAGAGATGCCCTGCCGATTGAACAGCGCAGCGTCTGGGAGGACGTCCATCATGAAGAAGAAGCACCTCATCGCGGCAGCCGCCGCGCTAGCTTTGTCGGCGACAGCGGGCGTCGCGACCGCCCAGACCCAAGCCAAGCACAAGATCTTCCTGTCGATGAGCTTCATCGGCAACGATTGGCAGGGCGAAGCCGCCAACATGATCAAGGCGATGGCCGCGTCGAAGACGATGGCCGACAAGGTCGACCTGCAGGTGCAGGTTGCCGGCCCCAACGCCCAGCGCCAGATTCAGCAGATCAACGCCATGGTCCAGGCCGGCGCCAAGGCGATCATCGTCTTCCCGATCTCGCCGACGGCCCTCAACTCCGCGGTCAAGAACGCCTGCGAAAAGGGGGTGACTGTCATCGCCTATGACGGCGAGATCACCGAGCCCTGCGCCTACAACGTCGCGATCGACCAGGAGGAGGCCGGCCGCGTCACCGCCGAATGGCTGGTCAAGAAGCTGAACGGAAAGGGCAACATCGTCGCCATCACCGGCGTGCCGGGCACCTCGGTCGATACGCTGCGGACCAAGGCGGCCAAGGAGGTCTTCGCCAAGCATCCCGACATCAAGATCGTCAACGAGGCGGTCGGCATGTGGAGCCAGGCCGTCGCCCGCACCGAGCTGTCGAAGATCCTGGCCACCCGCAAATGGGACCAGATCGACGGGCTGTGGATGCAGGTCGGCTGCTACACCGCCAACACGATGCAGATCGAGGCCGGCATCGCCGAAGACAAGCTGAAGCCCTGCGCGGGCGAAGGCGCCAATGGCGGGCGCGTGCAGATGCTGCCGACGGGCACCGAGGTCGAGGGCGCCAACGGCACCTACAAGCCGATGGCCGCGCCGCGCATCTCCTATGCCTCGCCGCCCTATTCCGGCGCGCTGGCGCTGAAGCTCGCCGTCGCCAAGCTCGAAGGCAAGGAGGTGGCGAAGAAGACCGTGCTGCCGCTGCCGGTCGTCACCAACGAGACGATCAAGCTCTGCCAGGAAGGCAGCTGGGCGGAGATGAAGGCCGGCTGCAACGCCTTCAAGCCGTCGATCGTCACCAACCCGGGCTGGTTCGCCTCGATCTTCTCGAACGAGACCCCCGAGATCGGCCTGAACGCGGCGCTGGTCGGCCAGCCCGAGAACTGATGGCCTTGGCCGGGCGGCCACCAGGCCGCCCGGCTTCCTTACCCCGATAATGCAGGAAGGACGGCAAACCGTGCTTCAGCGCGAGATTTCCAGCGGCGGCGCGCGCGTCGCGGTCGCCGCTCGCGACCTCCGCAAGGTCTATGGCGCAACGATCGCCCTGAACGATGTCAGCTTCGACATCCTCGCGGGCGACACCCATGCGCTGCTGGGCGAGAACGGCGCCGGCAAGTCGACATTGGTCAAGCTGCTCTCCGGGCTGGTGCGGCCGACGACCGGCGGCTTCGACATCTTCGGTGCGCGCGCCGAACTGCATTCCCCCGCGGCGTCCCACGGCCACGGCATCCACACCGCCTTCCAGGAGCTCAGCCTCGTTCGCGACCTGAGCGTGCTCGACAACATGCTGCTGCCGGCGCCGCCGCGCGGACCGCTCGGCCTGATCCGGCGGACCGAGGCGCGCCGCGCGGTCGAGGCCCATCTCGTCGCGCTGGGGCTCGGCACAATCGACCCGCGCTCGGAAATCCGCGACCTGGACCTCAACGAACGCCAGAAGATCGAGATCGCCCGCGCCCTCTTCCGCAAGCCGCGCATCCTGCTCCTCGACGAGCCGACCTCGACCTTGTCGGGCAGCGACATCGACTGGCTCGGCGAGATCATCGCGCGGAGCAAGGCGCAGGGCGTCACCACCGTCTTCATCTCGCATCGCATGCGGGAGGTCCGCGCCTTCTGCGACCGGGTCACCGTGCTGCGCGGCGGCAAGCTCATCGCGACGCGTCCGCTCGCCGAGGTCGGGGACGAGGAGCTGATCGGGCTGATCGCCGGTGGCAGCGGCGGCCACTCGTTTCCGCCGCGCCCGCCGCGCAGCCTCCTGTCCGACACCGCAGTGCTGTCGACCCGCGGGCTTTCGGTCGGCGACCGGCTCGACAAGCTGGACCTGAACCTTCGCCAGGGCGAAATCCTTGGCGTCGCCGGGCTCCAGGGCATGGGCCAGCTCGAATTGTTCTCCGCGCTCTTCGGCACGGCCGAGAGCGAAGGCGATATCCGTATCGACGGGCACCCCGTCAGCCTGACCTCGCCGCGCGACGCCCTCGATGCACGCATCGGCATCGGGCTCGTCCCGGAAGACCGCAAGACCGAGGCGCTCTTCCTCAAGCTCGACGGGCGCCGCAATGTCTCGCTGCCGGTGATCGAGCGCTACAGCCGCTTCGGCTTCGTCGACCAGGAGCGCGAGGAGGGCGCCGTCGCCCGCGTCATGGCCCGGCTCAACGTGCAGCTGCGTGCCTTGTGGACGCCCGTGAAGGCGTTCTCCGGCGGCAACCAGCAGAAGATCGCCGTGGCGAAATGGCTGTTCGCCGAGAGCCGCATCCTGCTGCTGTTCGACCCGACGCGCGGCATCGATGTCGGCACCAAGAACGAAATCTATGCGCTGATGCGGGAATTCACCGCTGCCGGCGGCTCGATCCTGTTCCATTCGACCGAGACGGCCGAACTCGACCATCTTTGCGACCGGGTGCTCGTGCTCTATCGCGGCGGGCTGGCGGCAAGCCTCGACGGCGACGCAATCTCCGAGGATGCGATCCTGCGCGCGATGCTCGGCGGCGGATCGGCCGTGATCGCCGACGAGCCGGCTCTCGCCTTGGAGGCCGCGCGATGAATGCCCTTGCCGCAACCGCGCCTCGCACCGCGCCATCCTCTCGCGTCCGGAGCTGGCCGGACCGGCTGCGCGGGCCGCTGATCGCGGTCGGCGTCTTCCTGATCTGCCTCGGCCTCGTGCGCTGGCTGAGCGGCGGCACGCTCGGATACTATGAAATCGGCACGCTCGCCGCCGGCGGCGCAACGCTCGCCATCGCCGCGAGCGGCCAGACCATCGTGGTGCTGACGGGCGGATTCGACCTGTCTGCCGCCGCCGTGATCTCGCTGGTCAACGTCTCGCTCGCCGGCCAGATGCAGGACAGCCCGGGCTCGATCGCGCTGTGGGTCGTGCTCGGCATCGGGATCGGCGCCGCGACCGGCGCCTTCAACGGGCTGTTCATCGCCGGGCTGAGGCTGCAGCCGATCGTGGTGACGCTCGCCACCATGTTCATCCTTCAGGGCGTCACGCTCCTCGTGATGGACAAGCCCGGCGGCGAGATTCCATCCGGCTTCGCGCAGGCGCTGACGGGCGATGCCGTGCCGGGCCTGCTGCCGATGCCGGTGCTGCTGCTCGCCCTTCTGATCGCGCTCTGGGTCGCGCTCAAGAACACATTGTTCGGCAAGGCCCTGCCGGCGCTTGGCTCCGACCGGGAGGCGGCACGCGCCGCCGGCCTCAGCGTCCGGCTGCACGAGTTCTTCGCCTACGTGCTGGCCGGCGGGCTCTACGGGCTGGCGGGTGTCTTCATCAGCGCGCAGACCGGCTCGGGCGACCCGCTGGTCGGCAACCCGATGCTGCTGCAGATGTTCGCGGCGGTGGTGCTCGGCGGCACGGTGCTGGGCGGCGGGCGCGGCGGCATCGTCGGCACGATCTTCGGCGCCTATGTGCTGATGCTCGTCGTCAACATCCTGCTGGTGCTCAACGTGCCGGCTTTCTACTCCTCGGTGGTCGAGGGGCTGATCCTGGTGCTGGCGGTGCTTGCCTCCTCGCTCGCCCGCGATTCCGTTCTGTTGCGGACGTTACGGCAGGTGGTCGCCCGCTCCGCCGCCCGCAGCGCCGGCCGGCTGCCGCGCCAGCTCGACCTGCCGCCGGCGCGCGTGGCCCTGCCGATGACGGATCCGACCGTCGAACGCCCGGTCTGGTGGCGCCGCCATGCGGAGGCGCTGCGCAATGGCCTGCCGGCCTATCTCTGCTTCGTCGCCGTGCTGGTCGTCACCCAATTCGTGCTCGGCAATACCATCCTGTCCTGGCCCTATTACGACTCGCTGGTCGTGCTGGGCTGCTTCCTCGCCATCCTCGCGCTCGGCCAGGGCGCGGTGATCCTGACCGGCGGGCTCGACCTCTCCCTGCCCTGGACGATCGGCCTGTGCGGCATCCTCTGCGCCGGGCTGCTCTCCGGCTCGGATGCGGCGCTGGCCTATGCCGTGCCGGCGGTGCTGGCGGTGGGCGCCCTGATCGGTCTCGTCAACGGCCTCGGCATCGTGGCGCTGGGACTCTCGCCGATCGTCATGACGCTGGCGATGAACGGCATCCTGCAGGGCGCGGCGCTGGTCTATTCGGGCGGAACACCGAGCGGCTTTGCCTCCCCCGCCTTGCGCTGGCTGATGACGGCGAAGGTCTTCGGCGTCACGCCCATCGTGCCCTTCGTCGCGCTCTTCGCTGCCGGCGCAGCGATCCTGCTCGGCCGCACGGTTTTCGGCCGGCGCGTCTATGCCATCGGCAATGGCGAGCGGCCGGCGGAACTCTCCGGTGTCCCGGTCAAGGCGACGCTGGTCAAGGTCTACATGCTGTCGGGCCTCTGCGCGGCGGTGGTCGGCATCCTGCTCTCCGGCTTCTCCGGGCAGGCGAGCCTCGGCATGGGCGACGACTACCTGCTGCCCTCCATCGCGGTCGTGGTGGTCGGCGGCGCGCTCATCACCGGCGGGCGCGGCTCCTATCTCGGCATGCTCGGCGGCGTGCTGCTGCTCACCGCGCTCCAGACCCTGCTCGCCGGAACCACCCTGCCCTATGCCACCCGCGCCATCCTTTACGGCGTGGTGGTGCTCGGCGCCGTCGTGGCGCTGCGCGAACGCTCGCATTGAGGAGACGACAAACGATGCCCGCACTTGCGCTCAAGCCCGGCCTGCGCGTCGTCGTCACGGCCGGCGCCTCCGGCATCGGCCGCGCCATCGCCGATCTGCTGATCGAGAACGGCGCACGCGTCCATATCTGCGACATCGATGAAGGCCATCTCGCCGATTTTCGCGCCGCCTATCCCGGCCATGGCGCGACCCGCTGCAACGTCGCCGATGACGATGACGTGGCGCGCCTGTTCGACGATGCGAAGGAGGCACTCGGCGGCCTCGATGCGCTGATCAACAATGCCGGCATCGCCGGGCCGACCGGCGGCGTCGACGAGATCGACCCGGCTGATTGGCGCCGCACCATCGATATCTGCCTGACCGGCCAGTTCCTCTGCACGCGGCTCGCGGTGCCGATGCTGAAAGCCGCCGGCGGCGGGGCTATCGTCAACATGTCCTCCTCGGCCGGGCGTTTCGGCTATGCCTTCCGCACACCCTATTCGGCCGCGAAATGGGGCATCATCGGGCTCACGCAGTCGCTCGCCAAGGAGCTCGGCCCCTCCAATATCCGCGTCAACGCGATCCTGCCCGGCATCATCAAGGGCCCGCGCATGGACGGGGTGATCCGCGCGCGGGCCGAGCAGGTCGGCGTCTCCTTCGAGGAGATGCGCGAGCAATATCTCCAGCGCATCTCGCTGCGACGCATGACCGAGGCAGAGGACGTCGCGGCGATGACGCTCTTCCTGCTGACGCCGGCCGGCGAGAACCTCTCCGGCCAGTCCTTCCCCGTCGACGGCAATCTGGAGTCGCTGTGATGCGGACGAGCATCGTCGGATCGGGCCTGATCGGTCGCTCCTGGGCGATCAGCTTCGCCCGTGCCGGGCATGAGGTCCGGCTCTGGGACCGAGACCGGCAGGCGCCGCATGCGGCTGTCGAGTTTGCCGCCTCCGTGCTGCCGGAGCTGGCCGCAAACGGCCTGCTCGACAGCCAGGAGCCGGCCGAGGTGCTGGCGCGGCTGAAGCCCGTCGAGGCGTTGGATGAAGCGCTTGCAGGTGCGATTCACGTGCAGGAGAGCACGGCGGAGATCGTCGAGAGCAAGCGCGCGGTCTTCGCCGATCTCGACCGACTGGCGCCGCCGGAAGCGGTCATCGCCAGCTCGACCTCCGCGATCCTGCCCTCGCGCTTCATGGAGCATGTCGCAGGCCGCGCGCGCTGCCTCGTCTGCCACCCGATCAACCCGCCCTATCTCGTGCCCGCCGTCGAAGTCTGCCCCTCGCCCTGGACGGCGCCCGAAACCGTCGAGAAGGCCGCCGCCTTCATGCGAGCCTGCGGCCAGCAGCCACTCGTGATGAAGCGCGAGATCGACGGCTTCATCATGAACCGCATGCAGGGCGCGCTGCTCGACGAGGCCTTCCGGCTCGTCGCGGACGGCATCGCCGACGTCGAGGATGTCGATATCGGCATCCGCGAGGGCCTGGCTCTGCGCTGGTCCTTCATCGGCCCCTTCGAGACGATCGACCTCAATGCGCCCGGCGGCGTCCGCGACTATGCGCAGCGCTACCAGCACATCTACAGCGGCATCGCCGAAGAGCTCGCCGGCCGACGCGCCGAGTGGACCGGGCCGCTGATGGATTCTGTCGAAAACCAGCGCACCGCCCGCCTTCCGCGAGAAGATCTCGCCCAGCGCCAGGTCTGGCGGGACCGGCGCCTGATGGCGCTCGCCGCCCATAAGCGCGCCGCCGCGCGCGACATCGGAGAATAGGAGCCCATCATGGCAAAGGCCCGCAAGGTCATCATCTCCTGCGCCGTCACCGGCGCGATCCATACCCCCTCGATGTCGCCCTACCTGCCGGTGACGCCGGAGGAGATCGCCGACGCTGCGATCGGCGCGGCAGAAGCCGGCGCCGCGATCGTCCACCTCCATGCCCGCGATCCGCAGACCGGCGCCCCGGACCAGACGCCGGAGGCCTTTGCCCGCTTCCTGCCGATCATCCGCCAGCGCAGCGACTGCGTGGTCAACATCACCACCGGCGGCGCCCCGACCATGACGATCGAGGAGCGGGTGAGACCCGCCGCGACCTTCAAGCCGGAGCTGGCCTCGCTCAATCTCGGCTCGATGAACTTTGGCCTATTCGGCATGCTCGACCGCTTCAAGGACCTGAAGCATGAATGGGAGCGGACCTATCTCGCCAACAAGGAGATCATCTTCCGGAACACCTTCGGCCAGATCGAGCACATCCTGACCACCTGCGCCGGCAGCGGGACGCGCTTCGAATTCGAGTGCTACGACACCGCCCATCTCTACAACCTGAAATACTTCCTCGACCGCGGGCTGGTGCAGGGGCCCCTGTTCATCCAGACCGTGTTCGGGCTGCAAGGCGGAATCGGGAACCATCCCGACGACGTCGCGCATATGAAGCGCACGGCCGACCGGCTCTTCGGCGACCAATATCGCTGGTCCGTGCTGGGCGCCGGCCGCAACCAGATGAACATCGCGGCCATCGCAGCCGCCCAGGGCGGCCATGTCCGCGTCGGGCTGGAGGACAGCCTGTGGCTCGGACCCGGCCGCCTCGCCGAGACCAATGCGGATCAGGTGCGCCGCGTGCGGCTGATCCTGGAAGGGCTGGGGCTGGAGATCGCCACGCCCGACGAGGCCCGCGAGATGCTGGAGCTCAAGGGCGGCGACAAGGTCGCGTTCTGAAACCACCCACAGGGAGACGGATATGCGCATCGAGGTGCTGGTCGACGTCAAGACGACGCTCGGCGAAGGCCCGCTCTGGGACGCGGAGCAGGAGCGGCTCTACTGGATCGATTCCTTCGACGGCCGGGTGTTCCGCTCGACCGTCGACGGGCGCGAGGTGCGCGCCTGGGACGTGCCGCAGAAGATCGGCTCGATGGCGCTGCGCAAGGACGGGCAAGGCGCCATCGTCTCGCTGCAGCGCGGATTCCATGCGCTGGACTTCAAGAGCGGCGAGGTCACGCCCATTCATGATCCGGAGCCCGACCAGCCGAGCAATCGCCTGAACGACGGCAAGGTCGACAAGCGCGGGCGATTCGTCGCCGGATCGATGGACACGCAGGAGGAAGGCGCCAACGGCGCCCTCTACAGCCTGTCGACCGATTTCAAGGTGACAAAGCTCGACACCGGCATCGTCTGCTCCAACGGCCCATGCTGGAGCCCGGACGGCAGTACCTTCTATTTCCAGGACACCTGGTCCGGCGAGATCTGGGCCTATGACTACGATATCGAGACCGGGGCGGCGACCAACCGCCGGGTCTTCGCCAAGGTCGATACGTCGAAGGGCGGCGCGGCAGACGGCTCGACCGTCGATGCCGAAGGCTTCCTCTGGAATGCGCTGGTCTATGACGGGCGACTGGTGCGCTACGCGCCGGACGGCAGCGTCGATCGTATCATCGACATGCCGGTCAAGAAGGTGACGAGCGTGATGTTCGGCGGACCGAACCTCGATATCCTCTTCGTCACCTCGATGGCGAAGCCGCCCTTGCCACGCTTCCCCGGCGACGGCGTGCTGCGGGGCAGCCTGTTCGCGATCCGCGATCTCGGCATCAGGGGCCTGCCGGAGATGCGCTTCGGCGCCTGAGGGACCAACTCCCGCGGCCGGCCCGTTCCGGCCGCGGAGACGCCCGCAAAAACGCGCCGGCTCGTTGTTCCAGATCAAAGCGGCGGCCGCGAACTTCGGTATCGCTCGGGAGATCACTCCCGAAGCGGCACCTCATGCATCCGGCTCCTTATCGCGACGAGCGGCTCCCCCGCTACACCAGCTACCCCACGGCGCCACATTTCGGCGCGTCCGTCGGCGCGAACGACTACGCCGCCTGGCTAGGCGAGCTGCCGCCGGACCTTGATACCTCGCTCTATGTGCATATGCCGTTCTGCCGGTCGATGTGCTGGTATTGCGGGTGCCACACCACGGTCGCGCTGCGTGACGGGCCGATCGAGGCCTATCTGAAGGCGCTGCATGCCGAGATCGATCTTGTCGCGGCAAACGTGCCCGCATCCCTGCCTGTCAGGCACCTGCATTTCGGCGGCGGCACGCCGACGATCATCGAGCCGGCCGACTTCGCCGCGCTGATGGCGCACCTTCGCGGCCGCTTCGCCATCGCGCGAGACGCCGAGATCGCGGTCGAGATCGATCCGCGCCGGCTGGCGACGGCGATGATCGCGGCGCTTGCCGAAGGCGGCGTCAACCGCGCGAGCCTCGGCGTCCAGAGCTTCGATCCTGCGGTGCAGAAGGCGATCAACCGCATCCAGAGCCTCGACCAGACCGGCGCCGTAGTCGAGGGACTGCGCTCGGCCGGCATCGCCTCGATCAGCTTCGACCTGATCTACGGCCTGCCGCTTCAGACGGAGGCGTCCTGCATCGAGACGGTGGAGCAGTGCCTCGGGCTGGCGCCGGACAGGATCTCCGTCTTCGGCTACGCCCATGTCCCGGCCTTCAAGAAGCACCAGCGCCGGATCCGTGACGAGGAGTTGCCGGGCGGCGCGGCCCGGCAGGAGCAGGCGGAAGCGATCGCGGAGCGGCTCGTCGCGGCCGGCTACCGGCGCATCGGCCTCGACCATTTCGCCCGGCCCGGCGACGCGATGGCACAGGCCCAGGCCGAGAACCGCCTGCACCGCAACTTCCAGGGCTATACGACGGATGCCTGCCAGACCCTGATCGGGCTCGGCGCCTCCGCGATCGGGCGGCTGCCGCAGGGCTATGTCCAGAACGACACCGTCATCGGCCGCTACAGCGAATTCCTGGCGGCCGGCGCCCTGCCGACGGCGAAGGGATACCGGCTGAGCGCGGAGGACAAGCTGCGCGCCGAAGTGATCGAGCGGCTGATGTGCGACATGGAGGTCGATATCGACGCCATCTGCGCCCGCCATGGCGTGGCCGCCGGAACGCTGTCATCCGCCTTCGGCCGATTGCAGCCTCTCGCGGAGGAAGGGCTGATCACCCTGAGCGGCGCCTCGGTGCGGATGCACGACGAAAGCCGGCTCATGGCGCGCAAGGTGGCCTCTGCCTTCGACGCCTATCTCGACCAAACCGCACGCCGCTTCAGCCCGGCCGTCTGAGTCACCGGGAGCCGCATCCATGCCGCCTTTCGAATCACTCCCGCCGACACCCAAACCGACGCTGCCCTCGACCCCAGGTGCGGCGGCCCGGCCCTGTGGCCATTGCACCTGGCTGGATGCCAGCAGCCGCGGCCTGCGCCACGAAGCGGCAAGCATTCCGGCCGGTCAGATCATCTTCCGGGAGGGCGAGCCCTGCGGGCGCCTCGCGCTTGTCCACAGCGGCATGGTGCGCCTGTTCCAGACGCTCTCCGGAGGCCGGCGGCAGATCGTCAGCTTCGCCGTTCCCGGCGACGTCCTGAACCTCTCCGCCTCGCCGAACGAGCTTTCGGCTGAGGCCGTGGACGCGGTCACGCTCTGCCTTCTGGACCGGAGCGATGTCGAGCGCCTGGTGGCGAAGGATGCGGATTTCGGCCGCCGCCTGCTGGAGCGGGCCAGCGCTGATCTGTCGCGGCTGCGCCGGCAGCTCAGCTGGATCGGCCGGCAGACCGCCGAGGAGCGCATCTCCAGCTTCCTCCTCGACCTGCACCGCCGCGCCGAACCGCTGAAGGACGGCGTGCCGATGCTCGCCTTGCCGATGAGCCGGCAGGATATTGCGGACCATCTCGGACTCGCCATCGAAACCGTCAGCCGCATCCTCGGGCGCCTGGCGGCCGAAGGCTCGCTCGCGATCGTCCCCGGCGGCGTCATCCTGCTGGATATCGAGCGGCTCGGCGCCGCCGTCATCCCCGTGCAACCGGGCAAGGCGCCGCGCTATCGCTCCTGGAAGCGGCCAGCTTGATCTGCATCAAGGCCGCGAAATCGGCCCGCGCCTAATCCGAATGCGACCAATTCGTATTCGAGGCAATCGGGGCAAGAGCATGGCAGCGACAGGATATCCGGTCAGGAGGCTGACGGCCGGGGAACTACTGGGCATCGGCCTTTCCATGATCGCAGCCATCGGGCTGCTGCTGATCGCCAGTCTCACCGATAGCGGCGCTTACGCCTTCCACGCGGTGGTGGGCATCCTTGCCGCGCTGGGGACGGTGCTGTTCATCGGCAATCGCAGCTTCGACGGGCGCACCCTGCCCGTGCCGCAGGAGATCGACGGCAAGCCGAACTACAACATGGCGCCGGTCAAGTTCGCGACCGTGGCGGCGATGTTCTGGGGCATCGCCGGCTTCACCGTCGGCCTGATCATCGCCCTGCAGCTCGCCTTCCCGGCGCTGAATTTCGACCTGCCCTGGATCAGCTTCGGGCGGATGCGCCCGCTGCACACCTCGGCGGTGATCTTCGCCTTCGGCGGCAACGTCCTGCTCGGTACGTCCTTCTACGTCGTGCAGCGCACGTCGCGGGCCCGGCTGGCAGGCGACCTGTCGCCCTGGTTCGTGATCCTCGGCTACAACCTCTTCATCGTGATCGCGGGCACCGGCTACCTGCTGGGCATCACCCAGGGCAAGGAATACGCCGAGCCGGAATGGTACGCCGATCTCTGGCTGACCGTCGTCTGGGTGGTCTACCTGCTCGTCTTCGTGGCGACCCTGGCCAAGCGCAAGGAACCCCACATCTATGTGGCGAACTGGTTCTATCTCGGCTTCATCCTGACCATCGCGGTCCTGCATCTCGGCAACAACCTGACCATCCCGGCCTCGTTGCTCTCGCCGAAGTCCTACATCGTCTGGTCGGGCGTGCAGGATGCGATGTTCCAGTGGTGGTACGGCCACAACGCGGTCGGCTTCTTCCTGACCGCCGGCTTCCTCGCCATCATGTACTACTTCGTGCCGAAGCGCGCGAACCGGCCGATCTACAGCTACCGGCTTTCGATCATCCACTTCTGGGCGCTGATCTTCCTCTACATCTGGGCCGGGCCGCACCACCTGCACTATACCGCCCTGCCCGACTGGGCGCAGACGCTCGGCATGACCTTTTCGATCATGCTCTGGATGCCCTCCTGGGGCGGCATGATCAACGGAATCATGACCCTCTCGGGGGCCTGGGACAAGCTGCGGACCGACCCCGTGCTGCGGATGATGGTCGTCTCGCTGGCCTTCTACGGCATGTCGACCTTCGAAGGCCCGCTGATGTCGATCAAGGCGGTGAACGGGCTCTCGCACTACACCGACTGGACCGTGGGCCACGTCCACTCCGGCGCGCTGGGCTGGGTCGCCTATGTCTCCTTCGGCGCCATCTATTGCCTGGTTCCGTGGCTCTGGAACCGCCGCGAGCTGTATTCCCTCAAGCTCGTCAACTGGCACTTCTGGATCTCGACGCTCGGCATCGTCCTCTACATCTCGGCGATGTGGGTCGCCGGCATCATGCAGGGCCTGATGTGGCGCGCCTACACCTCGCTCGGCTTCCTCGAATACTCCTTCATCGAGACTGTCGCGGCGATGCATCCCTACTACGTCATCCGCGCGCTCGGCGGGGCGCTGTTCCTGGTCGGCGCGCTGATCATGGCCTTCAACCTCTGGATGACCGTCCGCACCGGAGCCGCCGAGGCCTCCGAGCAGGATTCCGCCCTCCAGCCCCAGCTTGCGGCTGCGTAAGGACCCAGACCCATGTCCACCACTGCTACTTCCACCGGCGGCCGGCGTTCGCTCTGGTCCAAGCACAAGATCTTCGAGACCAACTCGATCATCCTGATCATCGGCGTGCTGCTGGTGATCTCGGTCGGCGGCCTGGTCGAGATCGCTCCGCTGTTCTACCTGAAGAACACCATCGAGAAGGTGGAGGGCATGCGCCCCTACACCCCGCTCGAGCTGGCAGGCCGCGCCATCTATGTCCGCGAGGGCTGCTACAACTGCCACAGCCAGATGATCCGGCCGCTTCGCGACGAGGTCGAGCGCTACGGCCACTACTCGCTGGCCGCCGAGAGCATGTACGACAAGCCCTTCCAGTGGGGCTCCAAGCGCATCGGGCCCGACATCGCGCGCGTCGGCGGCAAGTACTCCGACGAGTGGCACCGCCTGCACATGACCGATCCGCGGCTGATCGTGCCGCAGTCGATCATGCCGGGCTACCCGTTCCTGTTCCGCAACGAGCTGGATACCCGCGAGATCGCAGCGGAGATGAAGGCCAACCGCCTCGGCGGCGTGCCCTACAGCGACGAGATGATCACCGCGGCGATGGTCGACCTCAAGGCGCAGGCGACTCCCGACCATCCGGGACAGGACGACCTCGCCAAGCGCTATCCGAAATCGCAGGCCCGCGACTATGACGGCGACCCCGCCCGTATCACCGAGGCCGACGCTCTGATCGCCTATCTGCAGGTGCTCGGGACGCTCGTCGACTTCAAGCTCTACGACGACAAGGCGAACATCCGCTGAGCGAGGCTGCCATGGAAACGACCTATCACGTACTGGCGCGCTTCGCGCAATCGGCCGGCCTGCTCTACTTCGTCGGCATCTTCCTGGGCGTCTGCGCCTACGCCTTCTGGCCGAAGAACCGCAGCCGCTTCGAGAAGGCTGCCCTCCAGCCTCTGCAGGAGGATTGAGAGATGACAACGCAAGACCACACCCACGCCTCCCACGGCCCCGAGATCGACGCCCATACCGGCATCGCCACGACCGGCCATGAATGGGACGGCATCCGCGAGCTCAACACGCCGCTGCCGCGCTGGTGGCTCGGCATCTTCTACGCGACCATCGTCTGGTCGATCGGCTACTGGGTCGTCTATCCGGCCTGGCCGCTGATCACCGGCGCCACCAAGGGCGTGATCGGCTATGCCAGCCGCATCGAGATCGAAAAGGACATGCAGGATCTGAAGACGCTCCGGGCGAGCCAGGCCGCCGGCCTCGGCGAAGCCTCGCTCGAACAGATCAAGGCCGATCCCAACCTGTTCCGCATCGCGATGGCCCAGGGCAAGGCCGCCTTCGGCGACAATTGCGTCGCCTGCCATGGCGTCGGCGGCGCCGGCAGCAAGGGCTTCCCGAACCTCAACGACGACGACTGGCTCTGGGGCGGCTCGCTGGAGTCGATCCAGCAGACCCTCCAGCACGGCGTCCGCGCGACCACCGACGCCGATACGCGGGTCAGCATGATGCCGGCCTTCGGCAAGGACGGCACGCTGAAGCGGGACGAGATCAACGCAGTCGCGAACCATGTGCGCGAACTCGCCGGCCTGCCGACCGAGCCGAAGGCGGACCTCGCCAAGGGGCGCAAGCTCTTCGCCGACAATTGCGCCGCCTGCCATGGCGAGGCCGGCAAGGGCAATCAGGAGCTCGGCGCGCCGAACCTGACCGACGCCATCACGCTCTACGGCATGGATGTGGCTTCGATCACCGAGACGATCACCAACGGCCGTGGCGGCGTGATGCCGGCCTGGGGCCCGCGGCTCGATCCGACCACGATCAAGTCCCTGACGGTCTACGTGCACTCGCTCGGCGGAGGCCAGTAAGATGTCTGTTGGCGAGACGGAGGACCTGCCGCTCTTCGCGGCCTCGAAGAAGGTCTATCCCCAGAGCGTATCGGGCCCGTTCCGGCGCCTCAAATGGGCGCTGCTGGTCCTCTGCCTCGCCGTCTACTACCTGCTGCCGTTCCTGCGCTGGGACCGCGGGCCCAACCTGCCCAACCAGGCGGTGCTGCTCGACATCGCCAACAACCGCTTCTACTTCTTCTTCATCGAGATCTGGCCGCAGGAGGTCTACTACTTCACCGGCCTGCTGGTCATGGCGGCCTTCATCCTGTTCCTGATGAACGCCGTCGCCGGCCGCATCTGGTGCGGATATCTCTGCCCGCAGACGGTCTGGACCGACCTCTACCTCGCCGTGGAGCGCTTCTTCGAGGGCGACCGACGCGAGCGTATGCTGCGCGACAGCATGGCCTGGAGCCTCGACACGCTCTGGCGGAAGGCGGCCAAGCATATCACCTGGGTCATGATCGCCTGGTGGACCGGCGGCGCCTGGGTGCTCTATTTCGCCGATGCGCCGACGCTGGTGCGCGAACTCGCCACCTTCACCGCGCCGATGATGGCCTATGTCTGGATCGCCATCCTGACCTTCACGACCTATGCGCTCGCGGGCCATATGCGCGAGCAGGTCTGCAAGTTCATGTGCCCCTGGCCGCGCATCCAGGCCGCGCTGACCGACGACGAGGCGCTGAACGTCACCTATCGCTACGATCGCGGCGATCCGCGCGTCTCCGTCAAGCACGCCGCGCGGCTGCGCAGCGAGGGCAAGCCGGCGGGCGACTGCATCGACTGCCACCAATGCGTCGTGGTCTGCCCGATGGGGATCGACATCCGCGACGGCTCCCAGCTCGACTGCATCCAGTGCGGCCTGTGCATCGACGCCTGCGACAACGTGATGGACAAGGTCGGCCGGGAGCCGAAGCTGATCGCCTTCGACACCGAGGCCAATGTCGAGCGCCGGAAGGCGGGGCTGGCCCCGGTCTATCGGCCGGTGCGGCTGCGCACGCTGATCTATCTCGGGCTGATCGTCCTGGTCGGCGGCGCCATGCTCTGGCAGCTGGCGACGCGGGCGACGGCGGGCATCTCGGTGCTGCACGAGCGCGCGCCGCTCTTCGTCAGGCTCCAGGACGGCTCGATGCGCAACGCCTACACCATGCGCCTGCTCAACAAGCGGCCGGAGACGCGGCCCTTCGCGCTCTCGGTCTCCGGTCCGTCCGGCGTCACGATCGAGGCGGTCGGAGTCTCGGCCACCGCCGATCTCAGGCCCATCGTGGCCGTCGGCCCCGATTCCTCGCGTGAAATCCGGGTGCTCGTCACGGTGCCGCACGACACGCCGCTCGAGCAGAGCCAGACCATCACCTTCACGGCGTCGGATCTCTTCGCGGGCGAGGTCGTCCGGACGCAGGATCATTTCATCGCCCCCTGAATCGAGGACACCATGTCCTGTTGCGGAGTCGTCATCATGCCGCTCGACCTGCCCGCCGCCCCGCCGCTGCCGCGCCGACCCTTCGAGGTTACGGGGCGGCTGGTGCTCGGCAGCCTCGTCGGGTTCTTCCTCGTCGTCGCGGGCGTCAACGCGACGATGATGACCTTCGCGATCCGGACCATGCCGGGTCTCGACGTGAAGAGCGCCTATGAGAGCAGCCAGCGCTTCAACAGCGAGTTCGACCGCATGCGGACGCAGGACCAGCGCGGCTGGCAGGCGGAAGGCACGGCGCGCCGGCAGGGCGAGGGCGCCGTGATCAGCCTGCGGCTGCGCGACCGGCTCGGCGCGCCGATCACGGGGCTGGCGGTCGAGGCCGCGCTCGACCATCCCGCCACCCATGCGCTCGACCGCCAGGCGACGCTGCGCGAAACCGCGCCGGGCACCTACACCGCTTCTCTGGACGCGGTCCATGCCGGCCGCTGGCACCTTGCGATCACCGCCACCCGCGCCGGCGAAACGGTCTTCGTCTCGCAGAACCGGATCGTGCTGAAGGACTGACCATGGCCTCCACACAGGATTTGTCTGTCTTCGTCCGGCACGGCGCGAACGGTACCGCCGGCATGGAGCTGGCCGTCGACGGAATCCGCTGCGCCGGCTGCATGCACGCGATCGAGGACGGGCTGTCGCGCGAGGCGGGGCTTTTGACCGCGCGGGTCAACCTCGCTCTGAAGCGCGTCACGGTGGAGTGGCGCGAGGGCGCGCTGCGGCCGGAGGCGGTCGTCGAGCGCCTCGCCGCGCTCGGCTTCAAGGCCTATCCCTTCCTGCCCGGCGGCCAGGAGGACGCCGACAGCCGCGAGGAACGCCGCCTGCTGCGCTGCCTCGGCGTCGCCGGCTTCGCGGCGATGAACATCATGTTGCTGTCGGTCTCGGTCTGGTCCGGCAATGCCAGCGACCTCGAACCCTCGACCCGCGACCTGTTCCACTGGCTATCGGCGCTGATCGCCCTGCCCACCGCCGCCTATGCCGGGCGACCCTTCTTCGAGAGCGCAATGCGCGCCCTCCGGGCGGGCGGCGTCAACATGGACGTGCCGATCACGCTCGGCGTCGTGCTGGCGCTCGGCATGTCGGTGGTCGAGACCTGGCATCACGGCCAACACGCCTATTTCGACGGCGCGGTGATGCTGCTCTTCTTCCTGCTGATCGGGCGCTATCTCGACCAGCTGATGCGGCGGCGCACCCGCGACCTCGCCGGCAACCTTGCGGCCCTGAAGGCCGAAGCGGCGACGCGGCTCGACGCCGACGGCAACGCCGTCTCGCTGCCGATCGCCGCGATCGCGCCGGGCGACCTCGTCCTCGTCGCGCCGGGCGAACGCGTCGGTGTCGACGGGATCGTCGAACAGGGGCGCTCGGAACTCGACCAGAGCCTCGTCACCGGCGAGACCGCCGCATTCCCGGTCGCTGCTGGCGCCAGGGTCTATGCCGGAACGCTGAACCTCACCGGCGCGCTGCGCATCCGTGTCGAGACGGTCGGCGCCGGGACCCTGCTCGACGAGATCGACCGGTTGATGGGCCAGGCGGTGGAAAGCCGCTCCCGCTATGTCCGGCTCTCCGACAAGGCGGCCCGCCTCTACGCGCCGCTCGTCCATGCGACGGCGCTCGCGACCTTCCTCGGCTGGATCGCCTTCGGCCTCGCCTGGCAACAGGCGCTGGTGATCGCGATCACCGTGCTGATCATCACCTGCCCCTGCGCGCTCGGGCTCGCGATCCCGGCCGTGCAGGTCGTCGCCGCCTCCGCCCTCTTCCAGCGGCGGGTGATGCTGAAGCAGGGCGATGCGCTGGAGCGCCTCGCAGAGGTCGATACGGTGGTCTTCGACAAGACCGGGACGCTGACGCTTCCCGAAGCCGAAATCCTCAATGCCGAGGCGGTGCCCGGGAACCACCGGGCGGCGATCGGGGCGCTGGCGGCCGCGAGCCGCCACCCGCTGGCGCAGGCGCTCGCCAAGGCGCTGAACGCCCACGCCCCGGCGGCCGATACGCGAGAATATGCCGGCCAGGGACTGTCCGCCGCGATCGACGGCGCCGATTGCCACCTCGGCAGCATCGCCTTCTGCGATGCGCAGGCGCAGGCCGAGGCCGCCCGGGCAGAGCACCCTGACGCCTCCTTCATTGCCTGGCGCTGCGGAGACGAGCGCGTCGTCATCGCCATCGGCCAGAAGCTGCGCCCCGACGCCGCGGAGACAGTCGCGATCCTGAAGCAACGCGGCCTCGATGTCCTGATCCTGTCCGGTGACAGGGCCGAGGCGGTCGCGCCGGTCGCGGAGGCCCTCGGCATCGCGCAGGTTCGGGCCGGGCTGCTGCCGGGGGAGAAGCTCGCCGCGCTCGACCGGCTCGCAGCGGAAGGCCGCAAGGTGCTGATGGTGGGAGACGGGCTCAACGATGCGCCCGCGCTCGCCGGTGCGCATGTCTCGATGTCGCCGATCAGCGCAACCCATCTCGCCCAGGCCGCCGCCGATGTCGTCTTCCTCGGCGACGGACTTCTGCCAGTGGCGCAAAGCATCGCCATCGGCTGCCGGGCTCGCAAGCTGATGATGCAGAACCTGTGGTTCGCCGTACTCTACAACGCGATCGCGGTGCCGATCGCGGTGGCGGGCCTCGTCACGCCGCTGATCGCGGCGGCCGCCATGTCCGGGAGCTCGCTGGTCGTCACGCTGAACGCGCTGCGCGGCCGGCTGAACCCGTCAAAGGAGGCCTGAGGATGAACATCATCGCCATCCTGCTGCCGCTGGCGCTGGCGCTCGGCCTCGCCGGTCTCGGCGCCTTCTTCTGGTGCATGCGAACCGGTCAGTTCGCCGATCTGGAGGGCGCGGGCTGGCGTGTGCTGCGCGACGACGACCTCGCCGCTCGGGACGAAGAGGCACGCGGGCGAGAGGCCGAATCCCGCAGCCCGTGACGCGCTCGTCGAAGGCTCTTCGGAACCCCGGCGGCACAGAGTGCTTTAATTCCTCGCACGCGCTGATCATCATGCGCGTTGGCAGCGGGGGTGAAGGTGCGGCAACGGGTCCCTGAATGAGCGCCAGCGACGAGCATGCGCGTATCGACGCAGAAATCGATCGCGTCGAAAAATCATCGGATCCTTTCGCCGCAGCCGTCCGCGCCACGCGGATGCCGATGCTGATCACGAATCCGAACAAGCCGGACAATCCGATCGTTTTCGCAAACGAGGCCTTCCTGCGGCTGACGGGGTATTCTCGCGCCGAAGTCCTCGGCCGTAATTGCCGCTTCCTGCAGGGTCCCGAAACCGACCCGGCCGATATTGCCCGGCTGCGCGACGCGATCCGCCGGCGGGCCCAGATCGAGATGGAGATCATCAACCATCGCAAGGACGGCTCCAAGTTCTGGAACCGCGTGCTGATCTCTCCGGTCTTCGACAAAGACGGGCGGCTGACCTATTTCTTCGCCTCGCAGCTCGACGTGACGCTGGAGCGCGACCGCCTGGTGCGGCTTGAGAAGGATCGTGACGCGCTGGACGTCGCGCTCGATCGACGCACGACCGATCTGCGCCTCTCGGAAGAACGCATGCGCTTCATCCTGACGGGTGCGCGGCTCGGCTCCTGGACATTGACCTTTCCAGATCTGCTCCTGACCTGTTCGGACATCTCACGGCGCCATTTCGGCCTGCTGCCGAACGAGCCGTTCAGCTACGACGACATGAAGGCGGCCGTGGTCGAGAGCGATCGTCTCCGGCTGGAAGCCGCGATCGCGGACGGTCGCGACGAGGCCACCGAGCTCGAGCTGGAATTCCGGACCCGGACACCGGCCGGCGAAACGCGCTGGCTGATGGCGCGGGCAAGGCCGCATGTCGATGCCGACGACGTCGTCACCGGCATGTCGGGCATCATGATCGACCTGACCGACTCCAAGCGCAACGAGGAACAACGGCATATCCTGACCGCCGAGCTCAAGCACCGGGTGAAGAACGCGATGGCGACGGTGCAGTCCATCGTGACCCAATCGCTGCGGAATGCCGTTTCGATCGGCGAGGCGCGCGACGTGATCAGCGCGCGGCTGCAATCGCTCTCGGCCGCGCACGACCTGCTGACACGCGAAAACTGGAACAGCGCCACGATCCCCGAGATCGTGACGGCGGCGACCGCGCCCTTCGATATCCCCAAGGGCGCGCGCTTCTCGATCCACGGCCTGGACCTCAGGATGCCGCCGAGGGCCACGCTGGCGCTCGTGCTCGCTTTCCACGAACTGGCGACCAACGCTGTGAGATATGGCGCTCTCTCGGTTCCGAGCGGGCATGTTGTCGTGGATTGGGATGTGGTGAAGCATGCCTCGGACGACATGCTCGAGTTGCGGTGGCATGAATTCGGCGGTCCGCCCGTTGCGGGGCCTCCGGCCCGCAGGCGTTTCGGCACGCGGCTGATCGAAGCCGTGCTGGCGGCCGAACTCAACGGCAAGGCCGCGATCGACTTCCGGCCGAGCGGCCTCGTCTTCAAGATCGTCGCGCCGGTGCCAGACCAGGACAAGATCGCCGCCACCGCCGAGGACGAGGAGATTTTCCGGCGGCACCTGGCCAGCGAGTGAGGCTGGAGCCGCCGCTCAGGCGGCGCTGCTCGCTGCGGGCACGACCGCGAAAGGCGGCACGTCGATCAGATATTCGATATGCCGCCGGCCCGAGACGCCCGGCCGGATGGCGACCGCCACGCCGAAGACCGACCGGATCGTCTCTTCGGTGAGAACCTCTTCCGGCGCGCCCGCGGCCAGCAGCCGCCCCTCCTGCATCAGCGCGATCTCGTCGCAGAACAGCGCCGCGAGATTGAGATCGTGCAGCGCCACGATGCAGGTGATGCCGAGCTTGCGGATCAGCGTCAGGATGGCGAGCTGGTGCTGGATGTCGAGATGGTTGGTCGGCTCGTCGAGAATGAGTTCGCTCGGCTCCTGAGCGAGAGCACGGGCGATATGGACGCGCTGGCGCTCGCCGCCCGACAAGGTGTGCCAGAGCTGATCGTGCCGGTGCTGCAGACCGACCCGCGCCAGCGCCTGATCGACGGCCGCCTCGTCGGCCTCGCTCCAGGAGGCGAGCGCGGCGCGATGCGGCGTGCGGCCGAGACGGACGACGTCGCAGACCGAAAGCTGCACCTCCGTCGTCGCCTGCTGCTCGACGAAGGCGAGCCGACGCGCCAGCTCCCTGCGCGGAACCGCGGCGATGTCGCGCCCGTCCAGCGTCACCACGCCGCCGGCGACATTACGAAGCCGGCAAAGCAGACGCAGCAGGCTGGATTTTCCCGAACCGTTCGGGCCGATTAGGCCCAGGATCCGACCCGGCGCCGCGTTCAGCGTGACGCCGTCGACGATCATCCGTCCGGCCACGCCCCAACGCAGATCGCGTGCCGCCAATGTCATGACGACCTCCTCATGCTGGCCGGTTTCACGCAGGCCCGTTTCATGCCGGCCTCCTGGCACGATAGAGGATCACTGCGAAGGCGGGGGCGCCGAACAGCGCCGTCACCACGCCGATCGGCAGGATCTGCTGCGGCACCAGCACGCGCGAGAGGATGTCGGCCCCGATCATGAACAGCGCTCCGCCGACGAGGCAGGCCGGCAGCAGCCGGGCATGGCTCGCGCCGACGAGGAAGCGAGCGGCATGGGGAATGACGAGGCCGACGAAGCCCACCGTCCCGACGATCGAGACCATCACCGCCGTCATCAGCGCCGTCGCGACGAACAGCACGACGCGCACCCGGGTCACCGCGACACCCAGCGCGGCAGCGGAGTCGGCGCCGAAGGCGAAGGCATCGAGCGCCTTGGCGTGCAGCATGCAGATGCCGAAGCCGATGAAGGCGATCGGCGTGGCGATCCACAGGTCGCCCCAGCGCACACCGCCGAAATTGCCGAGCAGCCAGAACATCACCCCCCTCGCCTGCTCGGCGCTGGCCAGCGTGGTGACGATGGTCGCCGTCGCCGCGTTGAAGAGTTGCGAGGTCGCGACGCCCGACAGGATGACGCGGTCGCTCGCACCACCGGCACCGGAGGCCAGAAGCGCGACCACAGCCAGCGCCGCGCAGGAGCCGATGAAGGCGCCCGCCGACAGGCCGAGCGTCAGACCGCCGACTCCGAGGATGAGAACCGCGACCGCGCCGGTCGAGGCCCCGGCCGAGATGCCGAGGATGTAGGGCTCGGCCAGCGGATTGCGCAGCAGCGCCTGCAGGATGGCGCCCGAGATCGCGAGCGAGCCGCCGCAGAGCGCCGCCATCAGCGCCCGGCTGAGGCGATAGTCGAAGATCACCCCCTGCTGGATCGGGCTGACCGGCAGGCCGAGGTCGAACAGCCCGTTGCCCAGGGCCTTCAGAGCGGTGTCGAGCGGGATGCGCATCTCGCCGATCGTCACCGCCAGCGCGATGGCGAACGCGAGCGCGATCAGCGAGAGGAAACCGGCGCCGATGCGCGCCGGCCAGTTCGGCCCATGGGCAGCGTGGCTCAAGGAGCGGCGCTCAGTTGACCGGTCGGAAGCCGGCGAGCGAGCGCGCCAGCGTCTCGATGCCGTCGACCGTGTCGATCCCGGCCCGCGTCGCGCCGACATCCATCACGACGATGCGACCGTTCTTCACCGCATCGAGCTTGCTCGCCACCGGGTCCGTCCTCAGGAATTCGAGCTTCTTCTCGATGTCGTCGGCCGGGAAACGGCGGCGATCCATCTTCACGGCGACGATGACCGCCGGGTTGGCGGCGGCGATGCTCTCCCAGCCGACCAGCGGCCACTCCTCATTGGTGGTGATGACGTTCCGGGCACCGAGCTTGGAGAGGATGTAGGCCGGGACACCGTTCCTGCCGGCCATGAAGGCATCGCCCTTGAGGTCCTTGCTGGAGAACCAGACCGCGACCGAGAGATCCTTCGCCTTGAGGTTGGCGACAGCCTCGACCGCCTTCTCCTCGCGGGCCTTCAACTCGGCGACAAGCTTCTCGGCCCGATCCGAAACGTCGAAGATCTGCCCGAATTCGCGGATGTTCTGGTAGACGAGGTCCATCGTGAACATCTTGGTGCGGACGCCGTCGCCGCCGCCGCTGTTGTCCTTGCCGACGCAGTCGGTCGGGGAGACATAGGTCGGCACCTTGACCTTGGCGAACTGCTCGCGCTTACCGACGATGCCGTTGGGACCGATGTGCCATTCGAACATCGCCGTCACCAGTTCCGGCTCCTGGGCCAGCACGGCCTCGAAACTCGGATCGTTGTCCGCCAGGCGCTTCACCTTGGCGTTGACGGCCTCATAAGGCTTGGCGACCGGCGAAAACCAGACCGCCGTGCCGACGACGCGGTCGCCGAGGCCGAGCGCGTAAAGAATCTCGGTCTGGGTCTGGCCGATCGAGACCACACGCTTGGGCGGCGCGGAGAAGGTGACCGTCTCGCGGCAGTTTTCCAGCGTCAGCGGATACCGCGTCGGCTCGGCGGAAGCGGGGCCCGCGAAAGCGAGGCCGAAGACGGCTGCAAGCGCCAGAAGGGGCGTGCGGGACGGAACGCGCATGGCTCGATCTCGATATGTGATAATATTACATTTTCGATAGACCGGGTCATCGCCCAGCGTCAAGCCGCGGCCCGCCGATCGGCACAGGGCCGCCATCTGCTGAATGATCGATATGGACATGGAATTCATCGCTCCCCGAGATGAAGGCGGGAGCAGGCGGACGTGAGCGCAACCGAGGC
Organism: Allobosea sp. TND4EK4; assembly: GCF_900156025.1. Classification (GTDB taxonomy): domain Bacteria; phylum Pseudomonadota; class Alphaproteobacteria; order Rhizobiales; family Beijerinckiaceae; genus Allobosea. The sequence continues at coordinate 30,772 of NZ_FTMO01000011.1, read as the reverse complement.
CATCTCGCAGCCTCGGTCACGACACATCCATCGGAGCACCCCGCCCGAAAGACGTCGACTTCGACCGGGGCAGGTCTCCTGGCTCGCGGGTCTGGGCCTGTTCCGTCCGGCCTTCCCGGCGCCTGACGGCACCAGTGGACGATGGACGAAGGGCTCGCCGCTCACAGTTGCGGGGGCAGCTTCGGCTTCGGCATGGAAGGCCTCACCGAATTCCCTCTTAGCTTCGGGCGGAACCCGAAGAACCTCGATCGGGCGTCAGCATAGAGGGCGGCAGGGGCTCGTCAATGGCCGATCGGCGCCGGCACGGTGATCGGGCGCGCGAGCCGCGCCTGCGCGGTCAGGCGGATGCCGGCGTTCGGAGCGCCATAGCCGGCATAGCCGTTGCGCTGGACGATCTCGAAGAACAGGCCGCCATCGAGCGTCTGGGTGTAGGCCTGATGGAAGCTGCCACCCGCATCGCTGTCATAGAGGATGTTCAGCGCCTTCAGCGCGTCGATCTCCTCGGGCGGCAGGTCGGAGCGCGCCTCGAGGTCATCGTAGTAATTCTCCGGAATCGGCAGCATCGCAACGCCGTTGGCGGCGAGCTTGCGCACTGTCGCGACGATGTCGTCGGTCGTCAGTGCGATGTGCTGCACGCCGGAGCCGAAGAAGTCGGTGACGAAGCGGGCGGAGAGGGTGCGGTGGCTCTGCGAGCCGTTGAGAATGAGCCGCAGCCCATGGCCGCCACTGCCGTCGAGCCCGCTCTCGATCACCTGGCTCTGGACCACGCCACCGGGATCGAGCACGGCCTGGCTCGGCGCCTTCCTGGTGTCGAAGAGCGAGGAATAGAACAGAAGCCAGGTCAGCATCTCTTCGTACTGCATCGTCTGCGAGACGTGATCGACGCCGATGAGGCCCGCATCCTCGCCATGCTCGCCGGTCGCCTCGAAATCGACCTCCGACCAGCGCCCCAGCGCCGAGCTTCCGTCGATGAAATAGATCAGGCTGCCGCCGAGGCCGCGTACGGCGGGAATGTCGAGCTCACCCGGGCCGACCGCCCCGGCATGGGGCACGTCGAGCAGCGCCTTGGCACGGGCAGTCGCGGCCTGTGCATCCCGCACGCGCAGTGCCAGCGCGCAGACCGAGGTGCCGTGGGTGATCTGGTAGCTGTGGGCGAAGCCATCATCCTCGCTGTTGAGCACGATGCGGATGTCGCCCTGGCGCCAGAGCGCGACCTCCTTGGAGCGGTGCGTCCCGGTCCTGGCGAAGCCGAGCGCGCGCAGCAGCGTCTCGAAGCCCGGCCGCTCGACCTCCGCGACCGCGAACTCGATGAACTCGACCGCCTCGACCGGGGCCGGAGGCGGCATCGAAACCGCCCCTGGAACGGGCCTGCCGACCTGACGCGCCGTCTCGTCGAGCAGCCAGATCAGCGAGCGGTGGCCGTCCAGCGCGACGGAGCGTGCCGAGCCGGCGCGGAAACGGTCGTTGAAGATTTCCAGCGAAAGCACGCCCTCATAGCCGGTAGCGGCGAGCACGCGCATGAAGGAGGCGAGGTCGAGATCGCCCTGCCCCGGCAGGCAGCGCCAATGCCGGCTCCAGGAGAGGTAGTCCATCTGGAGAAGCGGCGCGTCGGCCATCTGCACCATGGCGATCCTGTCGCGCGGGATCGTGCCGATGGCCGAGACGTCGAGCTTGCGCGAGAGGATGTGGAAGGAATCGAGCACGATGCCGACTTCCGCGCGATTGGCGCGGCGCACCACCTCCCAGGCATCGCGATAGTCGAAGACGTGCCGGCCCCAGGCCAGCGCCTCGTAGCCGACCTTGAGGCCGCGCTTGCCCGCGCGCTCGCCGAGCTCGGCGAAATCCCCCGCCAGCCGGTCGATGCCGGAGAGCGCCTCCGGCGAGGTGTTGGAGCAGACGAAGAGAAGGTCGGTGCCGAGTTCCTGAAGAAGGTCGAACTTGCGCTCGGCCCGGTCGAAGACGCGCTGGCGGCGCCCCTCCGGCATGCCCTCGAAATCGCGGAAAGGCTGGCAGGTGACGATGGCGAGCCCGAGATCGGCGCAGATTCGCCTGACCTCGGCCGGTGAGCCGGGAAAGGCGATCAGGTCGTTCTCGAAGATCTCCACGGCCTTGAAGCCGGCGGCCGCGATGGCCTCCAGCTTCTCCTGCAGGGTGCCCGAGACGCAGACGGTCGCGATGGAGGGGATCATGGGGCGTGCCCTTTCAGCCTAGCTTCGCGATGCTTCTCAGATCTTCGGCGGTGGTGGACGGAAGGCCGAAGAATTCGAGATAGGCGGGAATCTGCTCGAACAGCATGTCGGTGCCGACCTGAATCTGGCAGCCGCGTGCGCCGGCCGCGGCCAGGAAGGCGGTGACCTCCTGCTTCATCACCACCTCACCGACGAAGGCGGAGGGGTCGAGCCGTGCCACCTCGAGCGGCAGCGGATCGCCCGCCTTCATGCCGAGCGGCGTGGCGTTGACAACGATGTCGAAGCCGGCCGGGTCGTTGGACCCGGTCAAGACGTGCAGCTGCGGATAATGCTCGCGCAGACGCCCCGCCAGGGCCTCGGCCGAGGCGGCGTGGGTGTCGTAGACGGCGAGCGTCGCAGCCTCGGCGCGCGCCAGCGAGGCGGCAATCGCCGAGCCGACGCCGCCGGCTCCGACCACGAGCGCCGCACGACCGGCGACTTGGCGGCCCTTGCGCAGCACGCCGCGCACGAAGCCCTCACCGTCGAACATATCGCCGACGAGCCGGCCTTCTTCATCGAGCCGCACGGCGTTGCAGGCGCCCGCGATCGCGGCGGTCGGCGAGAGGATATCGACCAGTTCCGCCGTCGTGACCTTGTGCGGCATCGTCACCAGCGCGCCCAGCGCATTGGTGAGCCGGAAGACCAGCCTGAGGAAATCCGGATAGTCCTCCGCCTTGCAGCCCATCGGGACGACGACGGCGTCGATGCCGTCGCGCTCGAAATAGGGGTTGTAGATCATCGGCGCCTTGAAGCTCTCGGTCGGATAGCCGAGATGCGCGATCAGGCGGGTGGTTCCGGTGATCATGCGGCGCTCGCAGCCGGGATCGCAGGGGCGACCGCTTCCCCGGTGCGGATGGCGCGCTTGACCGCGTCGATCACCGCCAGCGTCGCCAGCCCTTCGCGGCCGGAGGAGATCGGCGCCGCGCCGTTGCGGATGACGTCGCAGAAGTGGCGGATCTGCACCTTCAGCGGATCGTCCGGCACGAAAGGCACGCGCTCGCGCTGCAAGGGCTCCCACCAGCCGCGTGTCTCGCGGTTCGACCAGACTTCCAGTTGCGGGATCGACAGCGCGCCATGGGTGCCGCCGATCTGGTAGCAGCCCTGGTCCTGCTGCGGATAGGCCGGATTTTCTCCTGTGGTCAGCTCCCAGCTCCAGGGCGCGACGATCGAATCCGACACCGTGACCGTGCCGAGCGCGCCGCTTTCAAAGCGCAGCAGGATCGCAGCCGTCTCCTCGACCGCGTGACCGCGAACCGCATTGGAGCTGAGCGCCTGCACCGAGACGATCTCGCCGCAGAGATAGCGGAAGAGATCGACGTCGTGGATCAGGTTGAGCAGGATCGGCCCCGCACCCTCCTCCCGGCGCCAGGGGACGTCGAAATACGTGTCGGGCTTCATCAGCCAGAAATGGCCATGCAGCGCGAGGATGCGGCCGAGCCGGCCGCTCTCGACGATCTCCTTGGCCCTGGCGATCATCGGGTTGTAGCGCCGGTGATGGCCCGTCAGCAGCGGCACGCCGGCCTTCTCGGCCGTGGCGACGAGGCGTGCGGCGCCGGCGAGATCGTCGGCCAGCGGTTTCTCGATGATCGCGGGCAGGCCGGCGGCGACCGCCTCCAGACCGCCTGAGACATGGAGCTGGTTCGGCGTCGCGATGACCACGCCCTCTGGCCTGCCGGCCGCCAGCATCTCGGCGAAGCTCGCGAACCAGGGCGCGCCCAGGCGCTGCGCCTCCTCGCGGCCGGCCGGCGACGGATCGACGATGGCGGTCAGCGTCGTGCCGGGCTCGTTCGCGACGTGCTCGGCATGGCGCCGGCCGATCAGCCCGGCACCGATGACGGCGAGACGAACCGGATGACCGGCGCCCGTCACTTCGCCGCCTCGTCGAGCAGCTTGGCGATCCGGCGCAGGCCGAGCTGATAGCCCTGCGTGCCGAAGCCGGCGATGACGCCGTCCGAGCGCAGCGAGACATAGGAATGGTGGCGGAAGGCCTCGCGCTTGTGGACCTGCGAGATGTGGCATTCGATCACCGGCCCCTCGAAGGTGTTGAGCGCGTCGAGCAGCGCGACCGAGGTGTGGGTGAAGGCTGCAGGATTGATCACGATGCCCGCCCCGTCCTCGCGCGCCTCATGGATCCAGTCGATCAGCTCGTATTCGCGGTTGGACTGGCGGAAGCGCAGCGCCAGGCCCAGCTCCTCGGCAAGAGCCCGGCAGTCGCGCTCGACATCGGCCAGGGTCTCGTGGCCGTAGATGTGCGGCTGGCGCTTGCCGAGCAGGTTGAGATTCGGCCCGTTGAGGACATAGACGAGGCGGGACATGGCTGCGGCTTCCGTAGAAGGTTTCGGTCGGTCGTCGGTATTTCCGGTATTTAATGCTGGCGCAGGATCTCGCCGAGGAACTTGCGCGTACGCTCGTGGCTCGGCGCGCTGAAGAATGCCTCCGGCGTGGCCTCCTCCACGATCGCGCCGTCCGCCATGAAGATCACCCGGTCGGCGACCTGCCGGGCGAAGCCCATTTCGTGGGTGACGCAGATCATGGTCATGCCTTCTTCTGCGAGGCCGATCATCGTGTCGAGCACCTCCTTGACCATTTCGGGATCGAGGGCGGAGGTCGGCTCGTCGAAAAGCATGACCTTCGGCTTCATGCACAGCGCGCGGGCGATGGCGACGCGCTGCTGCTGGCCGCCCGAAAGCTGGGAGGGGTATTTGTCGGCCTGCTCCAGAATCTTGACGCGCCCCAGCAGTTGCCGGGCCGTGGCCTCGGCCTCCGCCTTGCCCGCCCCGAGCGAGCGCATCGGCGCCAGCATGCAGTTGTCGAGCACGGTCATGTGCGGAAACAGGTTGAAGTGCTGGAAGACCATGCCAACCTCGCGACGGACCGCATCGATGGTCCGCGCGTTGTCGTCGACCTTGGTGCCGCTGACCCTGATCTCGCCCTTCTGGTAGCTCTCCAGATGGTTGATGCAGCGGATCAGCGTCGATTTGCCGGAGCCCGACGGCCCGCACAGGACGATGCGCTCGCCCTTGCGGACCGAGAGGTTGATGTCGGTCAGGGCCTTGTAGTCGCCATACCATTTCTCGACATGGTTCATGGCGATCATGGGTTCCGCTTGCGCGGCGGAACCCTTCATGGCGTCGGCTTGCGTCATGGCCCGCTCCGGCGTTTCGGTTCAGCCGGCGGTGAAGGTGATGCCTTCGAGGCTGTCCGGGAACTTGTGGACCGGCACCTTCATCCACTTGTCGTAGATCTTCTGCAGCTCGCCATTGGCCTTGATCTTGTCGATGAAGGTGTTGATCGCGGCGTTGATCTCCTTCTCGCCGAGGCGGGTGCAGGCGCCGTTGTAGAGGTTCTGGAATTCGAGCTTGTTCTCGAACTCGCCGGGCCGCGCCTGCTCGATGCGCTGAAGGTAGAAGATGTTGCCTCCCAGCGCCTGGACCTGGCCGGAAACCAGCGCCTGAATGGACGGGGCATCGCCGTCATAGCGGCGGATGGTGGTGCTGGAGGGGGCGTTCTTGGTCACCTGCGTGTCCTGGGCCGCGCCCTTGGCGACGCCGATGGTGAACTTCCCCATATCCTCGTTGGTCTTGATCGTGTCCTTCTTGGCCCCGACCAGAACGATGGTGTTGGCGACATAGGGCTTGGAGAACTGCACCGCCTTGGCGCGCTCGGGCAGCATCGCCATGGTGGCGAAGAGCACGTCGACGCGGCCGGTGGTCAGTGCCGGGATGCGGTTGTTGACCTCGAGCGGCACGAACTCGACCTGCACGCCGAGCTCCTTGGCGAAGAGCGTGGCGATGTCGGCGTCGAGGCCGTCCTGCTTGCCGGCGCTCGTGACGAAGCCCCAGGGCGGATTGTCTCCCTGGATGCCGACGATGATCTTGCCGCGTGCCTTGATCTCGGCCGGCGTGATCGCCTGCGCCGGGCTTGCGAGGAGCGCGGGCAGAGCCAGCGCGGCGGCACCGGCGGCAAGCAGGACGCGGCGGGTGGTCTTCATCATGGTTCTCTCCCTTGCGACGTTTCGTGGTTGGTCTTCGTGACGACCCTTCGCGGGTTCGTATCAGCGCGAGGCGATCGCCATGCGCCGTTCCAGATGGCTGCCATAGAGCGAGAGCGGCCAGCAGATCAGGAAATAGAGGATGCCGACGATGCCGAAGACGAGCAGCGGCTTGAAGATCTGGTTCGAGACGATGTTGCCGGCCCGCGTCAGCTCCGTGAAGCCGACGATGGCGGCGAGCGAGGTGCCCTTGATGAGCTGGACGAGGAAGCCGATCGTCGCCGGCAGCGAGATGCGGATCGCCTGCGGCAGGACGACATCCTTCATCCGCGAGGCGTAGTGCAGGCTCAGCGCCTTGGCGGCCTCGGTCTGGCCCTTCGGCACGGCCTCGATCGAGCCGCGCCAGATCTCGCCGAGATAGGCGCTGGCATGCAGGGTGAAGCCGATCGCCACCGCGATCCAGGCATCGAGCCGCAGGCCGATCAGCGCCAGCCCGTAATAGACCACGAAGAGCTGCATCAGGAGCGGCGTGCCCTGGAACAGAGCGATGTAGGCCGAGGTGCCGCGCTCCAGCGGCTTGATGCCGGAGGTGCGCATCAGCGCCACCGCCAGCCCGAAGAACCCGCCGCCGACGAAGCCGACGAGCGACAGCAGCACGGTCCATTTCAGGCCGGTCAGCAGGAAGAGGAATTCGGCCTCGCCCATCGCGCCCTCCTCACTTCACCGGATAGGAGAAATAGCGGCGCGTGATCTCGCCGAAAAAGCGCATCATGACCCAGGAGATCACCAGGTAGAACACCGTGATCGTGCCGTAGACCTCGAAGGAGCGGAAGCTCGAGGTCTCGATCTGCTGCGCCACCGAGGTGAGCTCATAGGCCGAGATCGCGGAGCAGATGCTCGTCGTCAGGGTCAGCAGCACGAACTGGCTGGTGAGCGAGGGAAAGATCGCGCGAAGGGCCGGCTTCAGCACGATCAGCCGGAAGACCTGGCCCTTGTGAAGGCCAAGCGCCAGCCCCGCCTCGATCTGCCCCTTGGGGATCGACTGCACGCCGCCGCGGATGATCTCGATGGCGTAGGCGCCGCCATTGATGCCGAGGGCGATGATCGCGGTCGGCGTCGGGTCGAGGCGCAGGCCGGCCAGCGGCAGAGCGAAATAGATGAAGAAGATCTGGACGAGAAAGGGGGTGTTGCGGATCAGCTCGACGAAGGCCTTCACGGCCCAGCGCACCGGCGCGAGGGCTGAGTCCCGCAGGATCACGCCGCCGATGCCGATCACGATCGCCAGCGCCATGCCGCCGAGCGCGAGCGCAAAGGTGCCGAGGCACGCCGCGAGAAGATCGGGCAGGCCTTCGATCACGGGCGTGAAGTCGAGCTTGTAGTTCATCCTCGCTCCCTGGACGGACGACCTTCTGTCGGGTCGCTCCGCGTTTCCTCGTTTGTCCGCGCCTCTTGATCGGGCGCCGTGGTCCGGCTTGCACTGACGGCCGGCAGTGATAAATGTACCAAGCAGTTAAATCGGTCAAGCGAACCGGCAGGCGGCGCCGCTTGTCTTATTGGCCGAGGCAATGCTGCGGAGACCGGCATCATGGCAAAGGCATCCGCGCTGTCACGCAGGACCGCCGCGGGCAAGCTGCGCCAGTCCTCCTGGACTCAGGACCCCGAGGGGGTGAAGCGCGATATCCTCGACGCGGCGCGGCAGGAATTCGTCGAGAACGGGCTGAGCGGTGCGCGCGTCGACGAGATCGCCGCGCGCACCGCCACCAGCAAGCGGATGATCTACTACTATTTCGGCGACAAGGAGGGGCTCTACCGGGCCGTTCTCGAGGCGATGTACGATCGCATCCGCAGCTTCGAGCGCGATCTCGATCTCGCCTCGCTGCCGCCGCGCGAGGCGATGGTGCGGCTCGTCGAGTTCACCTTCGACTATCACGTCGACAATCCCGATTTCGTCCGCATGGTCATGGTGGAGAACGTCCACCACGCCCGCAACCTGAAGGCTTCGAAGACCATCGCCGGGCTCAACCGCTCGGTCGTCGAGGTGACGCGGGAGACCTACCGGCGCGGCGTCGAGGCCGGGTTGTTCAAGACCGGATACGAGCCGCTCGACATCCACCTCACGATCAGCGCCCTGAGCATCTACAACGTCTCCCACCGGGCCACGGTCGGCCAGGTCTTCGGCTACGATATGTGCGCGCCGGAGATCATCGCACGCCGCCGCGCCATGACGATCGAGGCTGTGCTGGGCATGCTGCGGCTGGACGGATAGGCACGCTTCAGCGCAGCCAGAACACGCCGATCGCCAAAGTGGCCAGCGTCAGCGGCGCGCCGATTCTGAAATAAGCCCAGAATTCGATCGCGATGCCGTCCTTGGCGGCGCGCTCGGCCACGATCAGGTTGGCGACCGAGCCCAGCAGGGTGAAGTTGCCGGCAAGCGTCGAGGCCATCGCCACCACGAGCCAGGCTCGTTGCGGGTCCTGTACCGTCTCGACGAAGGGCTTCAGCACCAGCACGGCGGGCACGTTGCTGACGAGGTTCGACAAAACCGCAGTGAGCCCGGTCAGCACCGCGACATTGCCGAGGTCGAGCTGCGTGGCCTGGGCGATCACCTCCTTGGTCAGCACCGCATGCTCCAGCCCCCGCACCACGACGAAGAGGCCGGCGAACATCAGCAGGAGCTGGCCGTCGATCTCGGCATAGACCTTTTTCGGCGAGACGCGACGGGTCAGAAGCAGCAGGGCCGCCGCGCAGATCGCGACCTTGGCGACGGGCTGGCCGAGGAAGAACAGGGCGATCATCGCCAGCGCAACGAGTGCCGACTTGCCCGCGAGCCAGCCATGGTAGTGCGCCGGCACGGCGACCTCCGGCAGGGCCTGCCTGGTGAGGTATTCGCGCGGGTTGAGCAGCAGCACGAGCAGGACCGTGACGAGCAGGCCCAGCGCCGCCACCGGCACCAGCGCGCCGGTGAAGGCGCCATAGGAAATGCCGGAAAGGTTGCCGATGATCATGTTCTGCGGATTGCCGGTGATCGTCGCCGTCGAGCCGACATTGGACGAAAGCGCGACCGCGATGAGGTAGGGCACCGGGTTGCGGCCGAGCGCACGGGTGAGCGTGATGACGATCGGCGTCATGACGAGGCAGATCGCATCGTTGACGAGGAAGGCGGAAAGGATGCCGGTCGTCACCACGACTGCCGCGAGCAGCAGCGCCGGGTGCCCCGCCCTGCCCACCGCCCAGCCGGTCACCATGCGGAAGAAGCCCGACAGCCTGAGATTGGCGACGACGATCATCATGCCGAGGAGCAGCGCGATCGTGTCGAGGTCGATGGCGCGATAGGCCTCCTCCAGCGGAAGCACGCCGCAGGCCACCATCAGCGCCGCGCCGATCAGCGCCGCGCCGGCCCGGTCGACCCTCAATCCCGGAACGCGCCCGATCGCGATCGCGACATAGGTCGCGAGGAAGATCGCGATCGCCGCGAGTTGAGTCGCTCCGCTTCCCCAGACGCTCATCAGCCTCACGCCGCCTTTTCACCCAGGCCGCCCGGAACAGGGGCCGTGCCGTGGTCGGTCGGCGGCTGATAGTCCCGGGTTTCGGGCATGGCAACGAGGTAGAGCGCAAGGCCGACGGCTGCGATGGCGGCCAATGCCAGGAACGCCGCGTCCAGCCCTGGCAGACCGCCCTTCGAGACCGTGCGTGCTCCCGAGGACGCCGCCGCGCCCTTTGCTTCGACGGCCATCGTCAGTCTATGTCCATTCGGTGCGCGGCTCGGCAGATGTGATGTCAGGTCGGGATGGATGCGAGCCCGCCACAGCCGGGGGCGGGATTGATCGGCGAGCTGGCCTCTGCTTATGTCGCTGCATGCGAATTCGGCGGATCGTTGCTGCATCATCGAAGCGACTTAGCCGCCCGGCGCGTTGAGCGCGCCGGGTCGGGAGGTTTCGCCCATCGCATCGCGCCGCGGCCGCAGGCCCTGCTGCCGGCACGGCACCGACACCACGAAGGTTTTCCATGTCCAGCATGCCGATCTCGAAGTACCGCGCCTACGCGCCGGTCAACCTGCCGGACCGGCAATGGCCCTCCAAGGTACTGACGCAGGCGCCGATCTGGTGCTCGGTCGATCTGCGCGACGGCAATCAGGCGCTGATCGAGCCGATGGGCGTCGAGCGCAAGAACCGCATGTTCCAACTGCTGGTATCGATGGGCTTCAAGGAGATCGAGGTGGCGTTTCCAGCCGCCTCGCAGACCGATTTCGACTTCGTGCGCTCGATCATCGAGAGCGGCGCCATTCCCGACGACGTCGCCATCCAGGTGCTCACCCAGTGCCGGCCCGAGCTGATCGAACGGACATTCGCCGCGGTGAAGGGGGCGAAGAACGTGATCCTGCACTTCTACAACTCGACATCGACGCTGCAGCGCGAGGTCGTCTTCCGGCAGGAACGCGAGGGCATCACCAAGATCGCGGTGGAGGCCGCGACCCAGATCAAGGCGCTCGCGGACGCCGCGCCCGAGACCAACTTCACCTTCGAATATTCGCCTGAGAGCTTCACCGGCACAGAGCTGGATTACGCGCTGGAAATCTGCGAGGCGGTGAAGGCCGTCCTGCGGCCGACCCGCGGGAAAAAGCTGATCCTCAACCTGCCGGCGACGGTCGAGATGGCGACGCCGAACGTCTATGCGGACCAGTTCGAATGGTTCGGGCGGCATATCTCGGACCGCGACAGCGTGCTGCTCTCGATCCACCCGCACAATGATCGCGGCACGGCGGTGGCCGCGGCGGAGCTCGCCCTGATGGCCGGCGCCGACCGCGTCGAGGGCACGCTGTTCGGCAATGGCGAGCGCACGGGCAATGTCGACATCGTCACCATGGCGCTGAACCTGTTCACGCAAGGGGTGGACCCCAAGCTCGACCTGCGCGACGTCAGCACGATCCGCAGCGTGGCCGAATACTGCACGCAGCTGCCGGTGCATGAGCGCCACCCCTATGTCGGCGACCTCGTCTACACCGCTTTTTCCGGCTCGCATCAGGACGCGATCAAGAAGGGTTTCGACGCGCAGCAGAAGCGCAACGACCCGCTGTTCCAGGTGCCCTATCTGCCGATCGACCCGAAGGATGTCGGGCGCGACTACGAGGCGGTGATCCGCATCAATTCGCAGTCCGGCAAGGGCGGCATCGCCTATATCCTGCAGGCCGATCACGGACTCGACCTGCCGCGGCCGCTGCAGATCGAATTCTCGAAGATCGCGCAGGAGCAGATGGACGCCGACGGCAAGGAGCTGACCAGCACGGCGCTCTGGAGCCTGTTCGGCCGGACCTATCTCATCAGCGACGCGCCGCTGGAGCTGCTCTCGCACACGACGCTGCCCACCGGCCGGGGCAGCCGCACCCTGACCGCGGAGCTCAGGCAGAGGGATGGCACGATCCGCACCATCGAGGGCGAGGGCAACGGGCCGATCGACGCCTTCGTCGAGGCGCTGAAGCGGACCTATGGCGTCGAGTTCTCCTTCCTCGACTATCACGAGCATGCGGTCGGCCGCGGCGCCAATGCCACGGCCGCCTGCTATGTGAAGCTCGAGGATGCCCAAGGAGAGGTCGTCCACGGCGTCGGCATGGACCCCAACATCGTCATGGCTTCCCTCAAGGCCGTGCTCAGCGGCGTGCAGCGGATGATGGCGGGCGCAGCCGCCGGCTGAGCCGCGACCGCCCGCCGGCTGGCGCTTCTATTCGGCCGGCGCGGCCGCCGCACGCTCCAGAATCGCCACCGTCTCCTCCAGGCTCTCGCGCACGCCCAGCAGGAAATCCTTGCGGAAGGCGATGATCGTGTCCGGCTGCTCGCCCTTGTGGGTATAGACGACGCTGACCTGGGCCGGATTGACATAGACGGGCTTCCCGTCGCCGGGGGAGGTGAACTTGCAGAGCTTCGGCATTGCGTGTCCCAGATGCGGTCTCGCTGCGCGCATGCAGCCGGTCGACATCTAGAGCATCGGGCGCAGTCGGCGAAGGCCGCTTGGTGCGCTCCGGACCATTCGGAAACGTCCCTCAATGTCATTTGACGTTGCGCGCGAATCCGTGATTGGCAATGAAGGACGTTCCCGAACCCCCTGGCTGGCCGGATGCCCATCTCTCAGGCGTTTTTCAAACGCTCCAACGCGGTGCTGCTGGCGATCGGGATCGTGATCCTTCTCGGCATCGTCGCGACCTCGCTCTGGCTGACGGCGGCCAGCGAGCGCTATTTCGGCCAGGTCATCGCGGCCCGCGAAATCCGCAGCGCTTCGGCGAACCTCATCTCGCTGGTGCAGGACGCCGAAACCGGCCAGCGCGGCTTTTTGCTGACGCGGGACGAGGAGTATCTCGCTCCCTATCTGAGGGCCGTGGCGGGCTTCGACGACACCCTGACACGTTGGCGGGCAGCCGCCGTGACCGTGCCGCAGATCGAAGCCCAGATCAGCAAGCTCACGGAGCAATTGCGCCAGAAGATGGCGGAACTCGCTTCCACCGTCGATCTCGCCCGCAGGGGCGATGTCGCGGCGGCCCTGGCCATCCTGAGGGATGGCAAGGGCAAACAGCTGATGGACGATGTGCGCGATGATTTCACGCAGATTCTCGATCGCTCCGAAGCAGAGCTCCGCCGCGCCATCGAGGCCCAAAGCGCTGCAAGCATGCGGCTGCGCTGGGCGACGATCATCGGCGCGGTGCTGCTTATCGGCATGGCGGCCGCCGCCACCTGGACGATCCTGAGCTACACCAACGAGCTGACCGAGGCCCGGCGGGAGGTTGAGGCCCTCAACACCGGGCTCGAGGAGCGGGTGCGGGAGCGGACCGAGGCTCTCGTCAAGGCGAACGAAGAGGTCCAGCGCTTCGCCTATATCGTCACCCACGACCTGCGCGCCCCGCTCGTCAACATCATGGGCTTCACCAGCGAGCTGGAAGCCACCTTCAAGCCGATCGACGGCTATGTCGAAGCCGGCGAGGCCGCGACACCGGAACAGCGCGAGGCCGCCCGGGAGGCCCTGCGGGACGACATCCCCGAGGCCGTCGGCTTCATCCGCTCCTCGACCCGCAAGATGGACGGGCTGATCAACGCCATCCTCAAGATTTCCCGCGAGGGCCGGCGCACGCTGAAGCCCGAAACGATCGACCTGACGAAGGCGGCAGAGGCGGCGGCGGCGGCGGTGCATCACCAGGCCAGCGGCGAGGATGGCGGCGGCATCGACGTCGACTCGCAGGTCCCGCGGATCGTCACGGACCGGCTGTCGCTCGACCAGATTCTCGGCAACCTGCTGGACAACGCGATCAAGTACCGAGCCCCGGACCGCCCCGTCCGGATCAGCGTGCGGACCCGCCGCGCCGCCGCCGGACGGGTGCAGATCGAGATCGAGGACAATGGGCGCGGCATCGCCCCGGCCGATCACGAGCGCATCTTCGAACTGTTCCGCCGCTCGGGAATGCAGAACACCACCGGAGAGGGAATCGGCCTTGCGCACGTGCGCACCATGGTGCGAAACCTCGGCGGCGACATCACGGTGCGGTCCCAGCTCGGAAGCGGCACCACCTTCACCATCCTGCTACCGCTCGATCTGGCGCTCCACAGAAGGAAGACCGAGGCATGAACCGCGGCAAACCAGTATCGATCGTGATGATCGAGGACGATGAAGGCCATGCGCGCCTGATCGAGAAGAACATCCGCCGAGCCGGAGTGAACAACGAGATCATCCCCTTCGCGAACGGCACCGATGCCCTGACCTACCTGCTGGGCGCCGATGGCTCGGGCGAGGTCAGCGCCGGACGCCAGCTCCTGATCCTCCTCGACCTCAACCTGCCCGACATGGGCGGCGTCGATATCCTGGAGAAGGTCAAGGGCAACGCGCACACCAAGCGCTCGCCGGTGGTCGTCCTGACGACCACCGACGACAGCCGCGAGATCCAGCGCTGCTACGATCTCGGCGCCAATGTCTACATCACCAAGCCGGTGGCCTATGAGGGCTTCGCCAACGCGATCCGGCAACTCGGCCTCTTCTTCTCGGTGATGCAGGTTCCGGAGACGGCATGACGCTCTGGTCTGGCGCCGCCTGATGCCCGAGCGGGTCATCCACGTCCTTTATATCGACGACGACGACGCGCTCGGGCGGCTGGTCCAGCGCATCCTGTCGCGGCGCGGCTATGCCGTCACCCATGTCGCCTCGGCGCAGGACGGCTTCGCCCGCCTGGACGGGCAGCCCTTCGACGTCATCGTCCTGGACCACGACCTCGGCACGACGTCCGGCCTCGAGGTGCTGGCCGCCCTGGCGCAGCGCGATCACATGCCGGCGGTGGTCTATGTCACTGCCTCGGCCGAGCTCTCGATCGCGGTCGAGGCGCTGAAGGCGGGCGCGATGGACTATGTCGTGAAGACCGTGGGCGAGGATCTCGACGTGCTGCTGACGGCGGCGCTGGAGCATGCCGTCGCCAAGACGCGGCTGACCCGGGCCCGGGAGGCGGCCGAGCAGGAGGTGCGCGCGGCGCGTGACAAGGCCGTCGCGCTGCTGGCTGAGGTCAACCACCGCGTCGCCAACAGCCTCGCGCTCGTCGGTTCGCTCGTCAGGATGCAGGCCAACGCGGTGCAGGACCCGGCCGCGAAGGCGGCGCTTGCGGAGACACAGGCTCGCATCACAGCGATCGGCAACCTGCATCGCAGCCTCTACACCTCGGACGATGTCCGCGTGGTGGATCTGGCCGGCTATCTGACGACGCTCGTCGGCGAGTTCGGACGCTCGCTTTCGGGCTCCGAGCTGACGCCGACCATCCGCTTCGAGGCCATGCCGCTATTGGTGAAGACCGACCGGGCGATCTCGATCGGCCTGATCACCACCGAGCTGCTCACCAATGCGCTGAAATATGCCTATCCCGAAGGAAGCGGCGAGGTGCGGGTCAGCCTTTCGGTGACGGAGACGGAGGCTGTGCTGACCGTTGCCGATGACGGCATCGGCTGGAGCGGCCAGGGGCAGATCGCCGGCACCGGGCTCGGCAGCAAGATCGTCCGTGCGATGGCCAACAGCCTCGCCACCGAGCTGCGTTACGAGGATACGGGCGGCCGGGGCACACGGGCCGTCCTCCCCTTGCCGATGCAGGCGATCGCGCCCGAAGACGGCCCTTCGCCCTGAGGGCCTGTCGTTCTCGTCAGAGATAGGGCGGGGTGCAGGCGCTGACCACCATGCAGGGCTCGGTGCCGATGTTGCGGAAGCGGTGCGGCACCCGGCTGTCGAAGAGATAGGCCTCCCCGGGCTTCAGCACCTTGACCTGATCCCCAACCGTCAGCTCCAGCTCGCCCGACAGCACGACACCGCCCTCATGCGAATTGTGCTTCAGCATGGCGACGCCTGTATCGGCACCCGGCTCGTAACTCTCGTGCAGGATCTGGAGGTTGTGGGCCTTGGCGTCGCCGACCTGGCGGAAGGACATGCGGCCGCTGCTCTCGCCGCCATTGACCTGATGCAGGCGCGAGGTCAGGTCGATCAGGTCGCCGGCCGCGAAGAACACCTGGTCGCGCGGCAGATGCCCCTCGTCGAAGAAATTGACCATCGTCATCGGGATGCCGTCGAGGATCTTGCGCAGCGACGCCACGGAGGGGCTGCTGCGGTTCTGCTCGATCAGCGAGATGAGGCTGTGGGTGACGCCCGAGCGCGCAGCCAGTTCGCGCTGCGAGAGCCCCGCTGCCTGCCTGATCTCCCGCAGCCGCGTGCCGACGTCGAATCCCATGAGCGCTTCCTTATCCGCTGACCCCAGCTTGTCAAACGTGCCGATGATGCGAAACCGCCTTCCGGGCGACGACAGGCGCGGCTTTCGCTTCGGCCCGGCGGCAGGAACGCGCGGGCCGCGACCTCCAAAAATTGGAGCAACCCCGCTTTTTGGTGGCATCCGGCCAACCGGCTGCCCCTTCTAAGGCATTGTGAAATTTAACTTTAGCCTTTGGCACGGCGCTTGCGCAGCGGTTCCGCGATAGTGAAAGCGGACGCTCATGCTGTGGCAGGCCCTTGTTGACTTCGACGGCACCATCTCCTGCCGCGACACCACCGACGCCATTCTCCAGCGGTTCGCCGAGCCAGGCTGGGAGGCGGTCGAGGCGGAATGGGAGGCCGGGCTCATCGGCTCGCGCGAATGCATGGAGCGGCAGGTCGCGCTGCTGCGCGTCTCGCCCGACGTGCTCGACACCTTCGTCGCCTCCCTGGAGATCGACTGGGGCTTCGCCTCCTTCGTGCGGCTGTGCCAGCGCCATGGCGTCCCGGTCAGCGTGGTCTCCGACGGGCTTGACCGGACGATCCACACGCTGATGGGGCGGGCCGGGCTGGGGCACCTGCCGGTCGTCGCCAACCATCTGGAATCGATCGGCGGCGATCGCTGGCGGATGACCTCGCCGCATGCGGCGCCGGGCGGCGCCTGCGGCAGCGGCACCTGCAAGTGCCGCATCGCATCCAGCCTCTCCCGGCCGCTGACCCTGCTCGTCGGCGACGGCCGCTCGGATTTCTGCCTCGCCGGCGAAGCGGACCTCGTCTTCGCCAAGAAGAGCCTGATCGCGCATTGCCGCGAAACGGGCATCGCCCACCAGCCCTTCACGGATTTTGCCGAGGCCGTCGCGCTTCTGGAAGCCGTGCTCGCCGGCGCCCCCATGCCGGCCGACAGCCTGACCCTCAAGGACAAGATCGATGGATGACCTGACCTCCCTGCTCGACCGCACGGCGACACCCGCGGACGGTCTGGCGGCGGACGAGGCGCGCCTGCTCGCGCTCGAAGCCGAGTACTGCTCGCATGGCGACACGGTCCACTACACGCAGTTTCCGAAGATCTTCTCGGGCTGCGAAGGCTCCTTCATGCTGGATGCGGCCGGCAACCGCTTCCTCGACCTGCAGATGTGGTATTCGGCCGTCAATTTCGGCTACGCCAATCCGCGCCTGAACAATGCGCTGAAGCGCCAGATCGACACGCTGCCGCAGGTCGCCAGCCAGTATCTGCATCGCGAGAAGATCGAGCTCGCGGCGATGATCGCGCAGGATGCGGAGCGCAAGTTCGGCGAGAAGGGCCGCGTCCACTTCAATGTCGGCGGGGCCCAGGCTGTCGAGGATTCGCTGAAGCTCGTGCGCAATGCCTGCAACGGCAAGAGCCTGATGTTCGCCTTCGAGGGCGGCTATCACGGCCGCACGCTCGGCGCCTCGGCGATCACCTCCTCCTACCGCTATCGTCGCCGCTTCGGCCATTTCGGCGAGCGCGCGCATTTCATCCCCTTCCCCTACCATTTCCGGGGACCGAAGGGCATGAGCAAGGAAGAGTATGGCGAGCACTGCGTTCAGCAGTTCGCCCGGCTCTTCGAGAGCGAATACAACGGCGTCTGGGACCCCAAGGTCGGCCAGGCGGAATACGCCGCCTTCTATGTCGAGCCGCTGCAGGGCACGGGCGGCTACGTCATCCCGCCGCCTAACTTCTTCAGCGGGCTGAAGAAGGTACTCGACGACCACGGCATCCTGATGGTCGTCGACGAGATCCAGATGGGCTTCTACCGGACGGGCAAGCTCTGGTCGATCGAGCATTTCGGCGTGACGCCGGACGTGATCGTCTTCGGCAAGGCGGTCACCAACGGTCTCAACCCGCTCTCGGGCGTCTGGGCCAAGGAAGCCCTGATCAACCCCACAATCTTCCCGCCCGGCTCCACTCACTCGACCTTCAACGCCAACCCGCTCGGCACCGCCGTCGCGCTCGAGGCGATGAAGATGATGGAGGAGGAGGACTACGAGACCATGGTCATGGCCAAGGGCGCGTATTTTCTCGAAGGGCTGAGGGACCTCCAGACCCGCCACAAGATCGTCGGCGAGGTCGACGGACTCGGCATGGCGCTGCGCATCGAGATCTGCGAGCCGCATGACAGCTACACGCCGTCCAAGCGCCTCGTAGACCTGATGTGCGACGAGGGCATGAAGGCCGACCTGGAGGTGGCCGGCCAGCGCTACGGCCTCGTGCTCGACATCGGCGGCTACTACAAGAACGTCATCACCCTCGCACCCGCTCTGACCATGAGCTACGTGGAGATCGATCTGGCGATTGCGCTGCTCGACCAGCTCTTCGCCCGTGTCGCAACTGCCTGATAGCCGCCGAGGGCCAGTTGCGATTGCGTGTGATCGATCTCGACCTAGGCGTGGCGGCTCAGGAGCCGCTGCGCCGGCGCATCGATGCGGGTGCCGCAACCCGCATCGATGCCGCCGATCTTGCCTGCCGCCTGCGTATCGTGGCGAGCCGGGGAGCGCTGCAAAGCCTCGCCTCCCGGCTACAGCCCGGCGCCGGCGGTGGGCGCGAGATCACCGTGACGTTCTACGGGTCGGGTGATTTCCACCACCTGACCGCAAGCCTTGTCGCCACGGTCGACGAGGATGTGACCATCATCCATTTCGACAACCACCCCGACTGGGTGCGCTTTCCCGCCACGGTCAATTGCGGCGCCTGGGTCAACCGGGCGCTGGAACTGCCGCAGGTGCGCAAGGTCGTCACCATCGGCCCCTGCAGCGACGACCTCGTGCGGCCGGAGCTGCAATTCGCGAATCTCGGCGCCGTCCGCGACGGCCGGATTGCCCTTTTTCCGTGGCGTCATGCGCCTTCGCGTGTCTGGGGCCGCTACGGCAGCACGGCGAGCTACAGGCAGGAGGGCCGGCACCTGCACTGGCGCAACCTCGCCGACGAAGACTGGGACGATTTCCTGGGCGAACTGATCGCGGCGATCCCGACCCGGGCGGTCTGGCTCACCATCGACAAGGACGTGCTCGGCCCGCAGGATGCCTGCACCAACTGGGACCAGGGCGAGCTTCCGCTCGGCCATCTCCTTTCGGCCGTCGAGCGCCTTGCGCAGGAGCGGTCCATCGCTGGCATCGACGTCTGCGGCGACTGGTCGGAACCGCTTTTCGCCGACCCTTTCCGGGCGGCTCTCGCCTGGTTCGATCACCCCAGGGCCGTCACGCCCGCGCCTGCGGCGCTGGCCCGCAACGGCGCCGTCAACGCGGCGCTGATCGACTGCTTCGAGCGGGTGCTGGCATGAATGGCTGGATCGTCTTCTGGTTCGCGCTCTCCGTCGTCTGCGACGTCGCCGGCCAGCTCTGCCTGAAGCGCGGTGCCGACGATCTGCCCGATGCGTCGGGCGCGACGCTGGCGCTCGCGACCCTGCGCTCCGGCTGGGTGCTGGGAGGCTGCGCGATCTACATCGCCGAGATCTTCATCTGGCTGCGCATCCTCGCCGAGGTGCCGCTCTCGATCGCCTTCCCGATCGCGAGCCTCAACTTCCTCGGCGTGACGCTGGCGAGCGCGCTCGTGCTCAAGGAGCGGGTCGTGTTGCGGCAATGGCTCGGCGCCTTTCTCATCACCTGCGGCGTCGTCGTCGTCGCCCATACCGCCTGACGGGACATTTTGCCGTGCCGATCCGCGACCACAGCCTCCGCTATGCCGGCGATGCGACGGGATTCCTGCTGATCCACGGGCTGGGCGGCACGCCGGTCGAACTCCGGCTCGTCGCCCGCGCGCTGCACCGCGCCGGCCACACCGTGCACTGCCCGCAGCTCGCCGGCCATTGCGGCACGGAGGCCGACCTGCTCGCCACGGGCTGGCGCGACTGGGCGAAAAGCGTCCTCGCCGAGCTCGACCGCATGCGCGAAAGCTGCGAGCGCGTCATCGTGGGCGGGCTCTCGATGGGCGCCGTCATGGCGATGCACATCGCCGCCGAACGCCCGCTCGACGTCGACGGGCTCGCTCTCTACGCGCCGACCCTGCGCTATGATGGCTGGTCGATCCCCTGGTATTCCTTCCTGCTGAAGCTGCTGATCAACACGCCGGTCGGCCAGCGCTTCAGCTTCGTCGAACGCGAGCCCTATGGGGTGAAGGACAAGCGCACCCGCCACATCATCTTGAATGCGATGGCCTCCGGCGACTCCGCCGAGGCCGGCCTGCACGGCACGCCCTCGCGGTCAGTCCAGCAGATGTGGCACCTGATCGCGAGGACGCGCCGCCAGATGTCCTCGATCACCTGTCCGGCCCTGCTCGTCCATGCGCGCGAGGACGACGTCGCCGGCCTCTCCAACGCCTTCGAGGTGCAGCGCCGGCTCGGCGGGCTGGTGGATGCGGTGATCCTCGACGACAGCTACCACCTCGTCACGATCGATCAGCAGCGCGATATCCTGATCGAGCGCTCGCTCGGACTGGCCCAGCGCCTCTCCAGGGCTGCTCCCGCCAGAAGGCCGGTGCCGCTGCACGCCGACGCGGTGGAATGACGGCGTTCACCGGCCATATCGCGACGGACATCGCCGAGATCCAGCCCTGCGCCTGGGATACCTGCCTTCCGGGCGAAGCGGAGTGCCACGGCTATTTCAAGGCTTGCGACGAGGCGGCCGCGCGCTCGGGCGTCGGCCTGCGCTGCGGCGCGGTCTTCGTGGAGGATTCGGAAGGAACAGCCGCCGTCGCACCGCTCTTTCGGCTCGACTACAGGCTCGACACCCCCCTGCAAGGCCGGCTGCGGCAGGCCGCCGACGCCGTGTTCGGACGCTTTCCCGGGCTCGTCACGCTCAAGGTCATCTGCGTCGGCTCACCCTATGCGGAACGCTGCCATCTGGGTTTCGCGCCGCGGCTCGACGCGGCGGGGCGCGCGGAAGCGGCGCGTGCGCTGCTCGGCTCGCTGGAGCGGCAGGCCGCGGCGGAGGGCGCCCATCTCGTCGCCTTCAAGGACCTTGCACCGGCGGAGGATGCGCTGACGGCACCGATGCTCGGCCATGCCGGCTTCGCGGCGCTCGGCAGCCTGCCGGTGGCCACGCTGGATCTGCCCTTCCCGGACGAGGCTGCCTATCTCGCCTCGCTTTCCGCCTCGACGCGCAAGGACATCCGCCGCAAGCTCGCCAAGGCCAAGGCCGTGCGCATCGAGCACCGCAGCGACATTTCCGGGCTGGAGGAGGTGATCGGCGACCTCTACGAGTCGACGCGCCGGCAAAGCGGTCTCGACTATGGCGACCTCGAAGTGCTGCCGCCGGGCTATTTTCCGGCCGTCGCCAGGGCGCTCGGCGAGCGGGCCGTCTTCGCGCTCTACTGGATCGGCGAGGACCTCGCGGCCTTCAACCTGCTGCTGGTCGAGCCCGGCCGCGTCATCGACAAGTTCCTGGGCATGCGCTACCCGCTGGCCCGCGAACACAATCTCTACGCTGTGAGCTGGATGGCGAATGTCCGCTTCTGCATCGCGCGCAGCATCCCCCTGCTGCAAAGCGGCCAGACGGCCTATGCCTCGAAGCTGCGCTTCGGCAGCCGACTGGTGCCTTCCGTGATCCGCTTCCGCCATCGCAGCGCGCCGCTGCAATGGCTTCTCGGCCGCATCAGCCCCCTCCTGTCCTTCGCGCGCTTCGACCCCGATCTGGCCGCACTCGCAAAGACGAAGCCGGAGAAGGCCGCATGAGCGCCCTCGCAGCACATGCCTTACCAAATCGCTGGCGGCAGGTCCTGATCTGGACCGCCTTCATCGCGCTCGACACCGGCACGCAGATCGCCTTCAAATGGGGTGCCGACGGCCTCACCGATCTCGATTTCGGCGTCGAGATGCTGACGCGCGCGCTTGCGCTGCCCGGCGTGTGGCTGGCGGCGCTCGGCTATGTCGGGACCTTCTTCGTCTGGATGGCGATCCTGAAGGACATGCCGCTCAGCCGCGCCTTCCCGATGACGGGGCTGGCCTATGTCACCGTTCCCTTGCTCGCCTGGCTGGTGCTGGGCGAGAGCATCGATCTTACACGCGCCTGCGGCATCGGGCTGATCGTCGCCGGCGTCATCGCACTCGGAGGAGAGAGCAAGGATGCGTAGCGCTCTCGCCGCACTGGGTCTGGCCGTCGGCTTCATGGGCGCGGCGCAGGCCCAGAGCGCGGCCGACATCGCGGGGCGCTGGAAAGATTCCGACGGCGAATCCGTCATCGCCATCGCGCCCTGCGGCCCGGCCCTGTGCGGCAGGATCGTCTGGCTGAAGCAGCCGCGCACCGACCGCAACAACGGCGATGCCAAGCTGCGCGAGCGCTCGCTGATGGGCGTGCAGGTCCTCGGTGGCTTCAAGCCGGACGGATCGGGCAAGCTCGCCGGGGACGGCTACAATCCCGAGGACGGCAAGACCTACCGCACCACGCTTGCGCTCGACTCTTCGGGACGGCTTCTTGTGCGGGGCTGCGTGCTCGGCGGCTTGATCTGCGACGACGACATCTGGACAAGAGAACCGTAAGACCGCGTGAAACAGGCGAGAAGGCACCGATGTCGGCGCGGATGAGCACGCTCAGACTCAGGCTGGTGATCGCCTTCATGCTCGTCAGCGTGCCGGCGATGCTGGCTTCGACCTATGTCGCCGCGCGGTTGATCTCCGGCGCCTTCGAGCAAAACGTCGCGCAATGGCTTGGCGAGACCTCTCGCTTCTTCCGGCTCGAGGTGATGGACGCCACGCAGGAGGCCCAGCGCGTCGCGACGGTGATCGGCCAGCGGCTGGAGCGCACCAACCACTCCGACCTCACCGCGCCGCGCGCGATCGAGCACGAGTTCCAGCTGCTGAACTCGGTCGGCTATGATCTGATCGCGATCTATGACGAGAACCGGACCGTTTTGTTCTCGTCGCGGAGCTTCACGCCCGACGCGCCGCTGCCGACGCGCAGCGGCGAAGGCATCTTCAAGGTGCGGGCCAACGAGACCCATCTGATCATGGCCGGTGCGGTCCAGGAGATCCACGTCAAGGGCCAGGCGGCCTATGTCCTCGTCGGCAGCTGGCTGGACGAAAGCTATCTTGGCGGCATCCGGGTGGTGACCTCGCTCGACGTCAGGCTCTTCGCCGATTTCGGCGACGAGCTCGTCCCGGTCCTGCAAACGCATCCGGAGCGTACCGCGCCCATCCCGCAGGCCGTCAGGGCCCAGCTCGCCTCCGGCGAGGAAGACGAGATCTTCGACGGCCAGGCCGATGCCGGGCGTTACCGCGCCGTCTATGCCGGCTTCCGCGGCATCGACGGCAAACTGGCGGCGATCGGCTTCATCGGGCTGTCGCGCGATGCCGGCTTCTTCGAGCAGCTCAGCCGGCGCAGCCTGTTCTTCGGCATCTTCGCCTTCGGCTGCCTAATCTCGGTGCTGGTCGGCATCCTGATGTCGGACCTGCTGGTGCGGCCGCTGCGTGCCCTGACGCGCGGCGTGCGCGCCATCGCCTCGGGCGATTTCGGCCACCGGGTCCCGGCCGGCAGCGGCGGACACGAGCTCAACCAGCTCGCGGCCGGCTTCAACGGCATGGCCGAGCAGCTCGGCAAGCTGCAGGAGCTCGAAGGCGAGCTGAGGCGCCGGGACCGACTCTCGGCTCTCGGCCAGGCGGCCACGGTGATCGCTCATGAAGTCAGAAACCCGCTCGGCATCATCAAGACCTCCACGGAGGTGGTGCGCAACCGGGCCAAGCTCGCCGGGTCCGAGGACCGGATGCTCGGCTACGTCATCGATGAAGTGCGCCGGATCGAGACCCTGGTGCGCGACTTCCTCGATTTCGCCCAGCCCAAGGCACCGGTGACGACCGAGCTGCCGATGCGCGCGATCATCGACCGCGTTGCCGCCGTCGCCGCGCCCGAGCTCAGCCGACGAAAGGTCGCAATCGCGGTCGCCGACGACAGCGGCGGCGCGACGATCCTGGGCGATCCCGACCAGTTGCACCAGGCCTGCCTCAACCTCGTGCTCAACGCCATCGATGCCATGCCGGAGGGCGGGGCGATCCATGCGAGCGTCACGGCGACGGAAAACTGCGTGTCCCTGACCATCCGCGACGAGGGCCCGGGCGTTGCCCCCGAGATCCGCGAGCAGATCTTCAATCCGTTCTTCACCACCAAGGCCAAGGGGACGGGGCTCGGCCTCGCCAAGGTGCAGACGGTCGCGGAATCGCATGGCGGTAGCGCCTCCTGCACCAGCGAACCGGGACGGGGGGCCTCGTTTACGCTTACGCTGCCGCGTCCCGATTCCGGAGCCCGCGCATGAGCCATTCCATCCTGGTCGTCGACGACGAGACCCGGCTCGCCGACGTGCTGGCGGCGGCGCTGGAAGACCTCGGCTACCGCACGACGGCGGTCGACAGCGCGCGGGCGGCGCTGGAGGAGCTGGAACAGGCGCGCTTCGACCTGGTCCTGACCGACCTTCGGTTGCCGGTGATGGATGGGCGCGCGCTGCTGCGCGAGGTGCGCAGGCGCTGGCCGGAGATTCCCGTGGTGATCATCACCGCCTTCGCCGCCGTGCGCGACGCGGTCGAGCTCGTGAAGGAAGGCGCCTTCGACTACATCGCCAAGCCCTTCGAGATGGAGGATGTGGCCGCCACGCTGCGACGGGCGCTCCGTCTCGCCGATGTGGTGCGCGAGAACGACCGGCTGCGCGGCGAGCTGGAGGGACGCTACTCCTTCGACACGCTGATCGGCAGCAGCCCGGCCTTCCGACGGGTGATCGAGCAGGTCACCGAAGTCTGCGAGACACGCGCGACCGTGATGCTGAACGGCGAGAGCGGCACCGGCAAGGAACTCGTCGCCCGGGCCATCCATTTCAACAGCCCGCGCCGGACCAAGCCCTTCGTCGCGGTGAACTGCGCGGCCATTCCCGAGGGGCTGCTGGAGAGCGAACTCTTCGGCCATGTGAAAGGGGCCTTTACCGGTGCCCTTGCCAACCGCGTGGGCCGCTTCGCCGCCGCCGATGGAGGAACCCTCTTCCTCGACGAGATCGGCGACATGCCGATCGGACTCCAGGCCAAGCTCCTGCGCGTCATCCAGGAGCGCAGCTTCGAGCCGGTGGGCGCCAGCCGCAGCCAGAGTGTCGATGTGCGCCTCGTCACCGCCACCCACAAGGACATGCGGCAGGCGATCGCGGACGGACGCTTCCGCGAGGACCTCTACTACCGGCTGAACGTGTTCCCGATCGCGCTGCCCGCCCTGCGCGAGCGCAGCGAGGATATCCCTCTCCTGGCGAGCCATTTCATCGGGGAGCTTGCCGAGACGATGGGCAAACGCGTCACCGGCTTCACGCCGGCCGCGCTCGCGGCGATGAGCGGCTATGACTGGCCGGGGAACATCCGCGAGCTGCACAATTGCGTCGAGCGCGCGGTCATCGTCGCGCGGGGGGACACGATCGACGTCCCGGACCTGCCGCGCGACCTGTTCGAACCCGGCCGCCGCGAGACGCACAACGCCTTGCCGCGCGACCTCGACGCCGAACTGGAGCGGCTGGAACGCGGCTTCATCATCGAGGCGCTGCGCCGGACGGACGGCGTTCAGGTTCAGGCGGCCAAGCTGCTCGGAATCGCGGAGCGCAGCCTGTGGCACCGGATCAAGAAGCTGGGGATCAAGGTCGGCCGCTCGGTCGGCGAATAATCGGGGACAGGGGTGCCGATGCCGTTATGGCGGCATCAACATGGCTGGGCTATAGGGCAGGCCTCTCACGGCAGGATGCCGGAAGGATGACGTCATGCGTGCGACCGCCCTCGCGAGCCTGCTCGCCCTGAGCCCGCTGGGGGCCTGGGCGGCCGACATCACGCCGGCGCTGAGCGACCCGACGCCTGCAAAGGGCTGGGTCGTCACCATTGGCGGATCGGTCCAGCTCGGCCCGAAATATGACGGTGCGAGATCCGCCGGCCTGTCGTTCATGCCGTCGCTGAGCTGGCGCCGCGTGGGCGAGCCTGACGGGTTCAGCGCCCCGGATGACGGCCTCGACCTTGCCCTCTACGAGACGGACCGGTTCAGCATCGGCGCGGTCGGCGATATCCGCTCCGGCCGCTATTCCGGCAGCAACAACCGGCTCTTCGGCCTGCGCGACGTGCCCTGGTCGATCGAAGCCGGCGCCTTCGTCGAGTTCTGGCCGATCGAGGATCGGCTGCGCACCCGGCTGGAGGTCAAGCAGGGTTTCCATGGGCATCACGGCATCACCGCCGATTTCTCGATGGACTGGGTCGAGCGCCTGAATGGCTTCACCTTCGCGATCGGTCCCCGTCTGGCCCTCGGCGACAACCGCTTCATGCGGCGCTACTTCGGAGTCTCGCCGCTGGAGGCCACCTTCAACCGTTACTTCATTGCCTATTCGCCCGGTGGCGGGCTGAAGAGCGTCGGTCTTGCCAGCTCGCTCGACTACAAATGGTCCGACACCTGGTCGACGACGCTGTTCGGCCGCTATGACCGGCTGGCGCAGGATGCGGCCCATTCCCCCCTCGTCGCCACGGTCGGCCAGCGCCATCAGGTCACCTTCGGCCTCGGGCTGAACTATTCCTTCCAGATCGGCGGCTGACGGGCCGCCCCCTCTCCGCCGGATCACGACCATGCCAGCGACCGCCCCCACCGTCGTCTTCGATGTCGGCAATGTCCTGCTGCGCTGGGACCCGACGCTGGTCTATCGCGAGCTGATCCCGGAGGCCGGGAAGCGCGACTGGTTCATGCGCAACGTCTGCACCGGGGCCTGGAACATCGAGCAGGATCGCGGCCGCTCCTGGGAGGAGGGCGTCGCGCTGCTGGTCTCCCGGCATCCGGAATGGGAGCGCGAGATCCGCGCCTATGACGAGCGCTGGCACGAAAGCGTGCCGGGCGTGATCGAGGACAGCGTCGCGGTGCTCGCGGAACTGAAGGCGCGGGGCGAGAAGGTCTATGCCATCACCAATTTCTCGCGTGAGAAATGGGCCGAATGCCTGATCCGCTTCCCGTTCCTGCAGAGTTTCGACGGCGTCGTCGTCTCGGCCCATGAGCGCCTGATCAAGCCCGATCCGGCCATCTACCGGGTGCTGTTCGAGCGCTATTCGCTCGGGGCCCGCGACTGTATCTTCATCGACGACAGCGAGAAGAATATCGCCGCCGCGAGCGAGACCGGCATGAAGACCGTGCATTTCATCGAGCCGATCGACCTGCGCGCCGCGCTGCGCGGCCACGGCGTCAGCCTCTAGCCGGGTCAGGTCAGCTGGGCCGCGCGTTTCGCGAAGGCCGATGCCAATTGGCCGGTATCGGCGGCGTTCCCCGCCGAGGCGTTGCCTGCCTTGGCCCGCGCCGCGATCCCTTCGAAGATCGCCGCCCAGCGGAACAGCGCGAAGGCCAGGTGGAAGGGCTGCAGCGCCACGCCATGCCGGGCACGGCCGGCATAGAACCCGGCGAAACGCTCCAGGGAGGGGATGCCGAGCGTGTCGAGAGCGAGCCCCGCGAGCCCGCCATACTCATCGGGAGCCGATTGCCAGGCGATGGCGCAATGGGCGAGATCGGCGAGCGGATGACCAAGGGTCGAGAGCTCCCAGTCCAGCACCGCGACGATACGCGGCTCGCTCGGATGGAACATGACGTTGCCGATGCGATAGTCGCCATGGACGATGCTGCTGGTCTCGTCCAAGGGGATATGCGCCGGCAGCCAGGCGCGCAGCCGTTCGATATGCGGGTCGGCGCGATTGCCGGACAGCTCCCATTGCCGGCCCCAGCGCGTGATCTGCCGCGCGAAATAATTGCCGGGCTTGCCATAGTCGGCGAGGCCGGCCGCTGCCGCATCGACATTGTGCAGGGCCGCCAGCGTTTCCGCCAGCGCGGCATACATCGCCGTGCGCTCGGATGCCGGCAAGCCGGGCAAGGTGCAGTCGTGGAAGACGCGGCCCTCCACCTTCTCCATCACGTAGAAGGGCGTGCCGACGATCGGCCTGTCGTCACAGTAAAGCAGGGCCGGCGGCACCGGGACCGGCGTATCCCGCAGGGCGCGGATCACGCGGTATTCGCGGTCGATGGCATGGGCCGAGGGCAAGAGCTCGCCGGGCGGCTGCTTGCGCAGGACGAGCGCGCGGTCGTCGTAGTCGACGAAGAAGGTCGGGTTGGACTGTCCGCCGCCGATCGGCTCGATCCGCATCGGGCCCGAGAGATCGAGCGCGCGGCGCAGATATCCGTCGAGCGCTCCGAGATCGAAGCCGAAGGAAGAGGCGTCAGCCACGGCTCTCACGGGCCGGCGACCTCCCACCGCCAGAAGTCATCCCCTTCCTTGTCGAGGAAGCGGTTGAGGACCATCTGGTGCACCTCATCGGCCCCGTCGACCAGCCGCGCCTGCCGGGCATAGCGGTAGATCCATTCCAGCACCGTATCCTTGGAATAGCCGCGCGCACCGTTGATCTGGATCGCCATGTCGGCGGCCTCGTGGAGCGTGTTCGCGGCCTGCACCTTGGCCATCGAAACCTCCTTGCGGGCCTGCCCGCCACGATCCAGCTCCCAGGCTGCCTTCATCACCAGCAGGCGGCCGATCTCGATTCCCATCGCCGTGCGCCCGAGCTTGAGTTGGATGCTCTCGCGATCGGCCAGCCGGATGCCGAAGCCCTCGCGCGTCGCGGCGTAGGCGCGCGCGATCTCGACGCAGCGCTTGGCCAGGCCGAGCCAGCGCATGCAATGGGTCAGCCGCGCGGGCCCGAGCCGGATCTGCGTGACCTTGAAGCCGTCGCCCTCCCCCATCAGCACGTCTTCCGGCGGAATGCGCAGGCCGTCGAAGGCGATCTCGCAATGCCCGCCATGCTCCTCCGGACCCATGATCTCGATGCGGCGGACGATGTGCCAGCCCGGCTGGTCTCGATGAAACAGGAAGGCGGTGAGCCCGCGCCTGGCATCGTCCGAGGTGCGTGCGACCACGGTGAAATGCGCCGCCTGCTCGGCGCCGGTGATGAACCATTTGCGGCCATAGAGGCGATAGGAGCCGTCCGCCTGCTTCTCGGCCCGCGTGCGGATCATCGTCGGGTCGGAACCGCCGCCCGGATGCGGCTCCGTCATGGCGAAGGCCGAGCGCACATCGCCGGAGACGATGGGGGCGAGCCAGCGCCGCTTCTGGTCCGGCGTCGCCACCGCTTCCAGCATCATCATGTTGCCGTCGTCGGGCGCGGCGGAATTGAACACCACCGGCCCGAAGATCGAGCGGTTCATCGCCTCGTAGCAGACGGCCATGCCGATGCGCCCGGCGCCGAGACCGCCGTTTTCGGGCTTCAGCTGCAGGCACCAGAGCCCGGCGGCACGCGCCCTGGCGCGTAGCTCGGCCAGCGCGGTCTCGGCGATGTTCTCATGCGCGTCCCAGCTCGCCCTGTCGCTTTCGCGCGGGATGATCTCGTGCTCGACGAAAGCCGCGATGCGGCGGCGCAGATCGTCGAGCTCGGCGGAAATCGTGAAATCCATGGCGGCGAGAGACATCCCAGGCGGTGGGCGGAGGCATCGGGAAGCGCCGGTCGCGCTATCTGGCGGCGATCGTAGGCCATCGCTGCCGCGCCGGTAAAGCCGCGAAACGGCGGCGGGCGGGGCGGCGGGCGGGGGCTGCGAAAGCGCGCCTCATTTAGGTCGCGTTAACTCTGCCGGGCTAGCTCTTGGGCCTCGGTTTACGGTGAGTCCTGTTCGCTGGTTTGGCATGTATAAGCGCGATCGTCTTCAGCGAACAAATCTCTTCGCTTCCAACGACTTGGGCGTCCATCCGATAGAGGAGGGCGCGGCCCGCCCGAGCGCTGCGAACGCGCCCGCACCACCCGTCGAGCGCCCTGCGGCGCTGCCCGGCGTCTATGTCCGCCAGAGCCGCGCGACGGCCCGGCGCGCGGCGTCCCAGCCGGACGGAGCATCGGCGGCCGTCGGGCTCACCGCATCGTTCAGCGCGTCGCTCAGCGCCTTCTGGCAAGGCGGCATCCACCCGCCGGCCGTGCCGCTCTCCGAGCAGACGAAGGTGCGGTTCTGGCGCACGCCGCGGCATCTGATGCAGCAGATCTGGGGCACGGCCGTGCCCGGCATGGAGCCCGCCGCAGAGGCGGCCCCGGAGCCTTTCGAGCCCATCCCGGCGACAATCGCCGTGTCGGAAAGCGATGGCGATGACGCCGTCGATGATCTCGCGGACTGGGCCGACGAAGCCGCCTTCCTCGGCGACACGGAGCCCGGCCCGGCCGAGCCTGTGACGCCCTTCGCCTTCCTGTCCGACCATGCCTTCTGGGATCTCGTGCCGGCCATCGAGCAGCACGAGGATGTCGTGGCGCCCTCCGCGCCGGCCCAGCCGCCGGCGCCCGTGCCTGTCCCGAGCGCGACCCGCCCCGCGCCAGCCCCGGCTCGGCAGTCCCGCCCTTCCCCGGCCCCGGCACCGCGGCCGGAGCCGGTCTGGCAGGGCTATTCGGTCAATCTCAGCTTCTCGATGCCGTCCTACGCGCCGTCCGCTCCTGCGGCGCCGGTGCCGCAGGCGCCCCAGGCGATGACCGTCGCCGCCCCGGCCGAGAGCGAGCCCGCTGCCGCGCCAAGGCCGCACCGGCAGACCAGCCTGCGCGACATGAAGGTGCGCGCGATCGCGAGCGAAGGCGGCTTCCAACTGCCGCCGATCGAGTTCCTGGCCGAGCCGCCGCAGACGCAGGACGAGGTGCCGGTCGAGACGCTGCAGCAGAATTCCGGCCTGCTCGAAGGCGTGCTGGAGGACTTCAACGTCAAGGGCGAGATCGTCCAGGCCTGCCCCGGGCCTGTCGTGACGCTGTATGAGCTTGAGCCTGCTCCTGGGACGAAGTCGTCGCGGGTGATTTCGCTGGCGGACGACATTGCGCGGTCG
>NZ_FTMO01000043.1 GCF_900156025.1 Allobosea sp. TND4EK4 | reverse complement strand
TCACCGGCGCCGCCCATCAGCACGTCGTTGCCGAGACCGCCACCCAGCGCGTCGTCGCCCTCCCCGCCCTTCAGCAGATCGTCGCCCGCCTCGCCCGACAGCGTGTCGTCGCCAGCCCCGCCATCGACCGTGTCGTTGCCAGCACCAGCCGAAACCGCGTCGTCGCCGGCGAGCGCGGCGATCGCGTTGTCGCCTGCCGTGCCGACAAGCACGTCGTCGCCCGCCGTGCCCATGATCGGGGCGCTGACGTTCTCTGCCAGGGAGACGACCGTGACATCGTCATAGGACACGCCGCCATTGGCGCTCCAGTTGTAGAGCGCAAAGCTGCCGCCATCATGGTTGCGGTCCTCGATAACGTTCTCAAAGATCCGTTCGCCATCGAGATAGATGTCGATGACATGGTCGTTGATGTCCACGCGCAGCGGCAGGGCGGCATTGAGCGCGTAGCGGCCGGCCGTACGAGCCAGGATCGTCTCGACACCATCGACCAGGCGGGTGAGCTGGAAGTAACCGGTCGAGTTGTCGAGTTCCAGCTTATAGTAATTGCCGGCGTCCTGGTAATAGAACAGCACGCCCATCACGTCGTTGCCGCCGCCCTTGAGGGTGGCCTGAATGGAATAGTCCTTCCAGTCGCGCGCGCCTTCACCCTGGTACAGCGCGTATGTCCCCTTGCGCAGGATGTAGTCGCCATCGCCCAGCGGGCTCCAGCCGAGCGACCAGGGGTTGCTGGCGCTGGCGTTCCAGTCGCTGACCAATTGGCGGGAGCTGACATCGGCATCCTGAACGAGCGCGCCGTCCTGGATGCGCCAGGTCGCGGCGACGCCGTTCTCACCCTCATTGACCAGCGCCCAATCCGACAGCCCCCCGGCAAAGCCCTCGGACAGCAGGATCTGGCTACGCCCGACCACCTCGACCGCCACCACATCGGTGGCCTTGCGGCCCGTGCCGTCAGTGACCTCCAGAACGAGGTCTTTCGTTCCCGCCGGCAGCGAGAGCACGGCGGTCCGGCCGGTGCCGATTTCCTCGCCGGCCAGCAGCCAGCGATAGGAGACGATGTCGTCTGGTCCGAAGGACGACGCCGCGGTGACCGAGACCTCGGCCAGGCCGTCGCCATCGCGATCGAACCCAGGCGCAGCGCTCTCGCCATGCGCCGTCAGCACGGCGCGGTTGACGACGACATCGTCGAAGGTCGCGCCGTCCTGGGTCTGGCTGATGACGCCGACCGTGCCGGCGGCCAGCGGCGCGGCATCCACGACAGGGCCGCCGAAGACATCGTGGCCGTCGAGAAGGACCCTGATCTGGCCGTCGAGGAAGACCACGCGCAGAGCGTGCTCGGCGCCCATCATGAGGCCGCGCGGCGTTGAGGCCAGCACCGTCTCGACGCCGTCCTGCACCTTCACCAGGCTGCGCGCATTGCCATTGACCTCGAAGGTCATGCGGTAGTGGTTCTGCGCGTCCTGATAGCCGAAGACCACCCCGACCTTGCCGCTGTTGTCCACCGTGCTCAGCGTCAGGTCATAGACATAATCGGTCCAGTTCTTGGCGCCGGCCTGGTCCCAGACGAGCATGTTGGTGCCGCTGTTGGAAAGGTCCTTGAGCGTTCCCTCGCCGCCGACCTCGCCGGACTGCACCGTGCCGACCACCTTGAACGGCGTCGTCGGGGTGGCGCCGCCGGCCGACGGCGCCAGCGTGCCGGCGCCGAAGCTCGGGGCCAGCGTGCCTTGGTCGAAGTCGAACTGGGTCGCGCCTGCGATCGGAGCAGCGGAAATGCCACCGGCCGATGCCGCGCCGAAGCCGGCGATCTCCGCTGCCGTCAGCACGCGATCGCTGAACAGCAGGCTGTTGAGATAACCGCCCGAGGTGTCGCCGCCATCGTCGCTGAACAGCAGGATGCCGCGGGTGGCATCGACGCTGAACCGGCCGGCGTCATTGATGCTCTGCGTGCCCGCCAGCGTGCCGTCGATATAGGTCTTGAGGACGACCGTGTTGCTGGTGCCCTGGCGCTCGAGGGTGAAGGCGACACGCTGCCATTCGCCATATTTGAAGTCGCCATTGTAGACGCCGTTGATGCCGAAGCTGCCCGTGCCGTCGCCGTCATTGCGCAGATAGACCTCGGCATCGTTGCTGTTGGCGAGTTGCGTCTGGAACAGCGAGGTCCAGGGCTGGTCGTCCTTGATCAGCACATCCATGACGAGGCTGTAGGACCAGAGCAGGCCGTCGCCCCCGGGCGCGGTCGCATGGGTGGAAAGCGCCAGGTGCTGCTGCGCGGTGTATTGCGGGAACCGCATCACATCCGCGTCGCCACCCGGCAGGGCCGGCAGGCGGAAATCCGCCGCCGAGCCGTATTCGACCAGCTTCGCGGCACCGGGAGGCGCCCAGCCGGTGCTGTTGCCGTCGTTGAAGTCGTCGACGAGGAGCGTGCTCTCCCCCTCGACGATGACGCGAACCTCGTCACGGCTGACATAGCCATCGGGCGTGCTGACCTCGAGCGTCAGAACATGCGCGCCTGTGGCGAGGTCGATGGTGGGCGCCGCACCGGTGCCGACCACCTTGCCGTCGACGTCCTTCCAGACGAAGCTCGCCGTGGCACCGGCGGGGACGATCGTGGCCGACGCATCGAGCGTCACGGCGGCATGATCGCCTTCGGCGGCCTCGATCAGCTGATCGTGGCCGGCCTTGGCGAAGGGCACGGCCGCCGGCTTCGACATGTCGATGCCGGTATAGGTCTCCTGATGGCCGCGATAGGGGCCGGTGAGCCCGTCGCGATCGAGTTCCTCCTTGCCGCGATAGCCGTCCATGTAATCGTCGAGTTCGGTGAAATAGGTCTCGGTGTAGACGGCGTCGTTGTCGGGATCGATCGTGACCAGGCGGATCGCGCCATTGCCGCCATTGGTGCCCTGACCCGGGGTGCCGTTGCCGGTCGATTCGCGGGCGACGCCATTCTGGTAGTTCACCAGCATCTGGAAGACGGGCTGGCCGCCGGCGCCATAATCGATCTGCGTCTCGGCACCGTCGATGAAGTTATGGCCCGAGAACACGAAGGAGATGTTGGGATATTTGCTGACGAAGCTGTTCCAGATTCCATCACCATCCGAGGCGCCGCGGACGTCGTTGCCGAGACCGTAGGAGGGACCGGCGTTCTCGCCGGTGAGCTGCTCCGTCACCGGTCCGACCCGGCCGTCGCCCGCCATATAAGCATGGGTCGAGAGAATGACGCGGTGATCGAGATGGCCTTCCACGACCTCGCCCGCCCAGCGCAGCACATCGTCGCGCGGTCCGAATTCAAGGCTCACCACCAGCCATTTGGTGCCATCGGGCGCAGTGAAGGTGGAGTAGTTGTTGGCGTAGCTGTCAGGCTCCTTGTCGTAGACGCCGCCAAAACCGGGAAGCTGCGATTGCTTCGCCACGGAGAAGTACTGGCTCAGCAGATCGTCCGTGCGCGCCGAGGCGCTGCCGCCGGGCGCCAGGTCATGGTTACCGGGCAGGAGCGAATACGGAATCTTCCCGTCCAGGATGCGCATCGCCGCTTCGCCGCGCTGCCATTGGGTGGCGTTGTTGCCATAGGTGACGTCGCCGACATGCGTGACGAACTGGATGTTCAACGCGTCCTTGTGGTCGACCAGCCAGTTGGTCATGTTCGAAAAGATCGCCGCCGGGGCGTAATTGGCCGAATAGTCCTGCGTGTCGGGCAGCACGGCAATGGTGTAGGCGTGCTCGCCTGCGACGCGGACGCGGAAGTCCTCGGTCACGGTCTGGCCGCCGGCGTTCGTCGCGACGATGCGGATGTCGGAATGGCCGAGCGCGCCGGCCGCCAAGGTCAGCACGCCGTTGGCGTCGACGGTGGCCGCGACGGCATCGCCGTTCGTGCCTTCGACGCTGAAGCTGTAGCCCTCGCCGAAGGTCGCGACGAGATCGAGCGTGTTGGGCTCGCCTCCTTGCTTCATCAACAGAGCCTTGAGCGGGGCCGCAGGGGCGGCGAGAGTAGCGAGTTCGAGCGACATGACGAGAGATTCTCCGCGGAGACGTTGGACGAAGGCTAGGTTAAGGCTCTGATCTGAATTAGCTTCCGTCTGGACTAGTCCAGGTATTGCGGACGCTAGAAGGCTAGCTTGACGACTGAGTGACAGGGTTAAGACGATGACAATTTTTGTCCCGCCCGCTTCGGAGGCGACCCTGCGCGGCGATGTCCGCGGACGGGTTGCCGCGATCAAGCAGGCGATCCAGGACCGGATCGCCCAGCAAATCTACAAACCGGGAGATCGCCTTCCGTCCGAACGCGATCTCTGCGTCGCGTTCGACACGTCGCGGGTGACGCTGCACGAAATCCTGATCCGGCTGGAAGCCGAAGGGCTGATCTACCGGGAGGAGCGACGCGGCTGGTATATTTCTCCGGCCCGCTTCATCTATGATCCACAGGCGCGCGGCCATTTTGCGCAAGCCGTGCGCGAGCAGGGGCGCGTACCCAGCACGCAGGTGCTGGACATGCAGACCGCGGAGATCCCAGCTCGTGTCGCCGCGCTATTGGACCTGCCCCCGGCCGGCGACATCGCCTGCGTGCGCCGGGTCCGTTCGATCGACGGACGCCCTGTTCTCTATGTCGAACATTTTTTTCAGCCGCAGATGTTTCCGGGGCTGTTCGCGCACGATCTCTCGGGTTCGATGACCGAGATCTACCGCGACGTGTACGGCTTCCATTATGGGCGGATGACCTATCAAATCACGCCGACGGCCGTGAGTGGAGCCGCCGCGACGGCACTGCGGGTGTCGAATGGCAGCCCGGCACTGCTGGTGACCCGCGTCCACCATGCCCGCGACGGCGATGCGAAGGACTGCGATTTCGAATATTGGCGCCACGACGCCGTGCTGGTCCAGGTGTCCGTCGGCGAGCACAGCAGCCCTGCAGGCCAGCCCTGAACCCAGCCCGCGCGGCAAAGACAGGCTGCCCCGTCCGGGGGGCCGAGGCGTGCCTGCGTGCAGACTCCTGCCGGCCCCTTCGCGGCTGCGTCGACGCAATCAAAAAAGGGCGCCGTTTCGGGCGCCCTCTCTGGTTGGTGGGGAGGCCGAGCCTCAGACGAAGCGGAAGTCGTCTGCCGCGAGGCTGGCGAGGTGCACGCCCTTCAGCGTCAGCGTGGTGTCGGCGTCGATGGTGAAGACGGTGTCG
>NZ_FTMO01000052.1 GCF_900156025.1 Allobosea sp. TND4EK4 | reverse complement strand
ACGACCGCTGTTCCATCGCAATCCGCCCCGTGCGCCGAGGGGAGATGGAATCATAAAATCAGCAAGCGCGGTAGGTTCTTGCGGGTGTCCAGCTGGCTGATTGAATTCTGCGCGCACGCCGGGTTCATGGTTCTCTCCGCGGTCGGTCTCGATGGATCGCCGCATGTTGGCGTCAGATGGTCGGATCGACCGAAGTGGTCCTCGCGGTTGCCGATGGCACCGCATTTTCAGGGACGGCCTGATCCGCGCCACACGTCCCGGCGGGGACGCATCCGTTGAAGTCAGTCGAGCGGCATGGCGATGCTCATGCCACCGCTTGGCTCCAACGGAATGGGGTGCTGGTTTTCCACATGGCGTGCAGGATCACCGCCATCTTCCGGGCCACGGCGATCCGAGCCTTCTTGAACCCGGATATTCTCGCCAGCTTCAGGCCCCAGGCTTTCAGCGTCGAGAATCGCAGGTTGCGCGTCAGAAGCGTCGTGGCCGCTTCGTAGAGATGCTTCCTTGTCAACAGGCTACCCTGCTTGGAGATGCGCCCGTTCCGGCTTGTCTCGCCGGACTCGTAGCGTCGAGGTGTCAAGCCGAGATAGGCGCCGGCACTCGATGACCGCCGGAAGCGCGACGCGTCGTCGAAGGACGAGGCGACGGACAAGGCCGTGATGATTCCCACACCCGGCACGGTCATGAACAGACGCGCGGTCGGATTTGCCTTTGCCACCGCCATCAGACGGCGATCCAGAACCTTGATCTGATCAAGGATCGAAGTCCTCGCCTTCATCAGTGTCTCGGCAATGAGACGCATCTCAGGTGATGCGTCGAGTTCGCCGGCGATGATCTCGTCGGCTCGTCCGGTGAACCCTCCGACGCGCTTGCCGAACAGAACGCCGAAGGTGCGCAAGAGACCGCGGATCTCGTTCTCGATCTTGACCCGGATCCGCACCAGCATCTCGCGGGCGACCAGAAGGGAGCGGACCTGGTAGCTGGATCTGCTTTTGATGCGCACTTCCTTGAACCAGCCGGTCCGCATGATCTGCGCCAGGCCGGCAGCGTCGTTGCGGTCCGTCTTTACGGGACGCATCTTCAGAGCTGCGTTGGCATGCCGGGCGTCGATGCACAGGATTGGAAGACGGCGCGCAGCGAGCTCGTTCCAAAGCCACACGGACAACGGCCCCGTCTCGAGCCCAACCCGAACAAGGTTCGGCGCTTTCCGATTCAGATAAGCGGCGATCGCGTCTGGGCAGGTTGCGACCTTCTTCTCGGCGAGAATCCTACCGACCTCGTCGACGATGCAGATCGCTGTTGTCTCCTGGGAAACGTCCAAGGCTGCATAGCAAGGCATCATGGTTCTCCGTCCCTTGTCGGCCGAGCCGATCATTGCTGGATGGCCAGCTTGGGGAACCGCTTCGCTCTCGGCGAGAGGCGCCACCTGCGATTACGCTAAGTGGTCCTCCGTGGAGTAGGCTTTTGAGCCTTGGAGGAAGCCGCTATGGCGCAGAAGAAGCACAAGCCTGAAGAGATTGTGCATGGCGGTGAGAAAACCATCCAGAGAAGCGCCGGCGGTTATGCGGGCGCGGGCGGCGTAAAAGTCGTCCACTGGATAGGCTGATCCCTTT
>NZ_FTMO01000023.1 GCF_900156025.1 Allobosea sp. TND4EK4 | reverse complement strand
ACGGCCACCCGCAAAGCGGCGTCGAAGATCTCATGCCGTGGCGCTTCCGGAAATCCTCAACCCCTAATCCATAGGGTGCTGGCGGGGCGCTTACGTTGCAGCGCAGCATGAAGCATCAGATCGGCGCATGGCTGGACAAAGCTTGAGCATCAAGATGCAACTCCATGATTAAAGACGTTCGGTTGCACCGAATAGACGCTTATGATACTGGAGAGAGCGGCTATTTGGAGATAAGCGTATGAGCGCGCGCAACGGGACGTTGGCGGCTGCGGCATTGGCTTTTGCGGCGACGTTCGGCAGTGCACAAGCCGCATGCGTGTCGCCATCTCCAGCCTCTCCGGCTGCGATCGAGGCTTTCAAGGCAAATCCGCAGGCGTTCCTGGCACGTTTCCCCGAGGCCGGCGGAGCGCTGGTTTCGGAGGTTCGGAATCTCGCCACCTCGGACGCCTCCGTTATCGCGGCACTCGCAGGGATGAGCCGCGGCAGCACGCCTGGACAGGCGGGAAGCATTGGAACGGGCCTCGCTCAAGCAGCAGCCATATGCGCTTCCCGCGAGCCGCAGACAGCGCAACTCATTCAGACCAGTGCGCTGGGCACAGACAGCGCGTCGCTGATCCTCGCCTTCCAGGCTGCTGCCGGCGATGTGCGCACGACGGCAGTGGGTGCGGGTGCTGGCGGTGCCGCGGGTGGCGGCGGCTCCCTGGGTGGAGCAGGACTTGGCCAGGGCGGCGGAAGCTCGGGCGGAGGCGGCGGGTTTACGCGAACCTCCGATTCCAGCACGGTTGCGGGCTCCGCTTTTTCTTTCAGCACCGGCTCCGGAATTGCGCCGACTCTCACAACACGACGGGCTGTGACTTCGGTCAGTCCATGAGTCTGCATCCGGCGCGATGGGGCGGCGAAGCGGCCCAGCGAAGAATGACGGATAGGGGCGCATGCTGACACGCAATCCGGACGCGTACGGAAAAGGCGATGCCGAATTCCGCGTCGATCCGATCCTGGCGTTGTTCGACATCGGCGCGGTCATCGGTACGCTGCGCCGGCAGTGGCCGCTGATCGCGGGTTCTGTCGCCCTGTTTCTGTTGCTCGGCGTCGGCTATCTTTTCACCGCCGCCCCGAAATTCACCGCGACGACCACGGTGATGATCGACGCGCGCAAGAACCAGTTGCTGCAGACGCAGCAGGTGGTAGGCGACCTGCAGATCGATGCCAGCGCGATCGAGAGCCAGACAGAGATCCTCAAATCGGAATCCGTGGCCCTGTCCGTCATCAAGGATCTCAAACTGACCTCGGATCCGGAATTCAACGGTCAGGGGGGCAAAGGGCTTGTCCGGACGGTCCTAGGCGCGCTCCTTCCCTCCGGCCCGCCGCCCTCCGACTATCACGTCGAGCGGCAGGCCATCGGCTATTTCCTGCGCAATTTGACGATCAAGCGTGTCGGAACCAGCTACGCGATCGACATCTCCTACACATCGTTGAATCCGGCTCGCGCCGCGGAAATCGCCAATGCCATCGCGGATGCGTACATGGTCGGCGAGCTCGATGCCAAATATCAGGCCACGAAGCGGGCAAGCCGCTGGCTTCAGGATCGGATGACCGAGCTCAGAACGCAGGCCAGCCAGGCCGATTCGGCGGTACAGGCGTTCAAGGCTGAGAACAACATCGTCGATACAGGCCGAGGCCTGATGAGCGACCAGCAACTGACCGATGTGAACACACAGATCGTGGCGTCCCGGGCTGCAACGGCGGAAGCCAAAGCCAGGCTCGACAGGATCGATCAGATCGCAGCCAGTGGCGTGCCGGACGCCACGGTCGCCGACGCTTTGAAGAACGACGTCATCACGCGGCTGCGGGCGCAGTTTCTCGATCTGTCGGCGCGTGAGGCGGACTGGTCAGCCCGTTATGGCAGCGCGCATACGGCAACGGTCAACCTCCGCAACCAGATGCGCGAGATTCAGCGTTCCATCGCAGACGAGGTCCGGCGGATCGCGCAGACCTATCGCAGCGACTACGAGATTGCGCGGGCAAGGGAAGCATCGCTCGACATGAGCCTGGCGTCTCTCGTCGGCCAGGCGACCTTGACTGGACAGGCCCAGATCAAGCTGCGCGACCTGGAGAGCACCTCGCAATCCTATCGCAATCTGTACGACAACTTCCTTCAGCGCTTCATGGAGGCGACGCAGCAGCAGACCTTCCCGATCAGCGAAGCGCGCGTCATCACCGCCGCCACCGAGCCGCTCTCGAAGAGCGCTCCGAAATCGGCGCTCGTGCTCGGCGGCAGCCTTGTCCTGGGCCTGTTGATGGGCTGCGGGGCAGCGATCGCGCGCGAGCGTCTCGACAACGTCATCCGAACTTCCGCCCAGGTGCAGCAGTATGCCGGGGTCGAATGCCTCGGCGTCACGCCGGACCTGCCCAAGACCGCCGTGTCGGCGGGCGAGGCCAAAGCCGATACCGCCAATCGCCGGCTGGCCCCGTCGCTCGGCCTGCTGCGTTACGTCGTCGATGCCCCCTTCGCGCGCTTTACCGAAACGCTGCGGAGCGCAAAGGTGGCGGTCGACATCAAGCTTTTCGAGCGGCCTTCGCGCATTGTCGGCGTCACCTCTGCGGTCCCCAACGAGGGCAAGACGACGATTTCCAGCAATATCGCCCAGTTGATCGCGCATACCGGCCAGCGGGCGATCATCCTCGATGGAGACCTTCGCAACCCGTCGCTGACCCGGGCGCTCACGCCGGATGCCACAGAGGGATTGATCGAGGTCCTCACCGGCAAGCGCAAGCTGGAAGAGGTTCTGTGGACGGACCCCGTCACGGGGCTGCATGTTCTGCCGGTCGTCGCGAAAGGCCGTATCAGCCATACCGCTGAGCTGATTTCCTCGCAGGCCATGGCTGATCTGTTGGCGCGGCTGCGAACCCAGTATGCCTATGTCATTGTGGACCTGCCGCCTGTCGCGCCCGTCGTGGACGTCAAGGCCGTCAGCCACCTGATCGACGGGTTCGTCCTGGTGATCGAATGGGGACGGACCCGCAAGGAGATGATCGAGGAAGTCGTGGGAAGCCACGAAGCCCTTCACTCCCGAGCCGTGGGAGCGATCCTCAACAAGGCCAATGCCACCATGCTGCGGCGTATCGAGAACTATAAAGGGCGATATTACCGCAATTACTACCATGAAGACGCCTAGGTCCCGGCTGGCCGAACGATACGCCAGGACTATCGGTGTGACTGTCGGATTGCTCGCGCTAGGCGCTGCCGCAGCTTCCCTTCCCGAGACCTTGCGCGCCTCGCCTTTCGCGGCTTTGTCCCCCCGGCTGATGATGAAGGAGCCTTTTCGCGAAGAGGCCCTCAGGGATTTTGCCGACCGGGCGGACACATTCCAGGCGGATCGCTGGTGCTCGGTTGCCGCCCTGCAGGGCGCCGCACTTCTGCGGGCCGTCTCAGCGGAGCGGGCATTGTCGGCCGGCGCCGCTGATGCCGACGCGGGGCTCGAAGCTCTAAAGCGCTCCGCCTCGTCCCTGCTGGGATGCTCACCAACGCTGGGCTTCGCGTGGTTTGCGCTGTACTGGGTCGAGGTCAATCGGTTTGGCCCGACCGAGCGGGCCCTGTCTTATCTTGAAATGTCCTATTCAACGGCCCCGCGTGAGGCTTGGACCGCTCTGATGCGCAACGAAGCGGCTACACGCGTCCTTGCACTGGTTTCCTCCCAGGTCAGAGCGGAGATCCTGGAGGAATGGCGCGATCTGCTGAAAGCCGGACTGTTCGACCATGCGTCGCGCGTGCTGGCCAGAGCCGATGTCGCCCGGCGCGAAACGTTGGTCGCCGCACTGACGGGACTCGATCCGGACACATTGAAATGGTTCCCTTCCTATCTGGGGCGTGTGGGCTTGGAACTCGAACTACCCGGAATCCGGGATGATCCGTCGGCCGAACGGGACCGCGCTCGCCGTTTTCGCTAGCCGCGGCGCATGGGACGGACATGAGCAGCAGAGCCTCCACGTTCTTTCGGCATCGCGCATCGTCCTCTGGCCGGTCGCCGATACCGGTGCGGCCAAGCCCGCCCGGCGCGATAAGCGCCTTCTACCGCCGCATGCGCGGGCGCCCGCCCGCCAATCGCCCAGCGGAAGGTCAGGCTGCTCCCGCAAGGCTGTTACAGCCGCGCATTCCGGAAGGCGAACGCATCTACGCTATTGGGGACATTCACGGTCGCGCCGACCTGCTCCGCCAGAAATTCGCGGCGATCGACGCTGACATCGCTGCGCGGCCGGCACAGCGGCCGACCACGATCCTGCTTGGAGACTACGTCGACAGGGGCCCGCAATCGCGCGATGTTCTCG
This sequence comes from Allobosea sp. TND4EK4, assembly GCF_900156025.1. GTDB lineage: Bacteria > Pseudomonadota > Alphaproteobacteria > Rhizobiales > Beijerinckiaceae > Allobosea. The sequence goes on along the minus strand of NZ_FTMO01000023.1, from coordinate 43,644 downwards.
AATTGATTTTGCAGCGGCGCCAGACCTCCAGGGTCGTTGCGCTGGCAGGCAATCACGAGGCGATCCTGCTCGGCTTCCTGAGCGATCCGAAAACCTACGCCGATTGGAAGCGGCTCGGCGGAGCCGAGACGCTGATGTCCTACGGTATCCTTCCACCGTCGGGCGACGATCCCAGTCGGTTCCCCGCTTTGGCGGAGGCTTTTCGTCGCGCGATGCCGGATGCGCATCTCGACTTCTTGAAAACGCTGCCGCTCACGCAGATCTGTGGCGACTTTCTCTTCGTTCATGCCGGCGTGCGCCCCGGGGTGCCGCTGGATCAACAGGTTTCGGACGATATCCTATGGATCCGGGACGAGTTTCTTACCCATGGCGATGACTTTGGAGCGATGATCGTGCACGGCCATTCGCGCGTCGTCCAACCGGAAATCCACGCCAATCGCATCAACATCGACACCGGTGCCTACATCACCAGCCGCCTGACATGCCTGGTGATCGACGAGAGCGAGTTGTCTTTCATCTGACGGCCCGCTGCCTTGAGCGCGACGCCGAAAGCGAACGTCGCGTGCAGGGACCATCGCCATCGCGCAAAAGCGGGCTGCGATCTAGCGATCTCGCGTGACGCTCTCGTACAGCTGCGCCAGTCTCGGCAGCGCGGCTTCAGCACTGTAATGAGTCACGATGCGCTGGCGGGCCGCCTGGCCGATCGCTTTCCGGGCCTCTTCGTCCCGGCAGAGATCGACGATGGAGGCACGAAGCGCATCGATGTCTCCCGGCTCGATCAAAAGTCCGTCGACGCCGTCGGTGATCGCTTCGGGCAGGCCGCCGACGCGCGTGGTGACCGTGGCAATGCCATATGACATCGCCTCGAGGACGCTCATCGGGAGGCCTTCATTATGGGATGGCAGGACATAGATGGCAGCCTTCGACAGGAGCGCATGCTTCTCCTGTGGTCCGACCCAACCCGCCATGCGAACGCTATCTCCCAGCCCGAGCTCGTCGATGAGCCTCGACGCCTCCTCGATGTCACCGTTTCCACCGATGGTCAGGTGCATCGCGGGGAAGTCCTGCCGCGCCTTGGCGAAGGCGCGCAGCAGGTCGAATGTGCCCTTTCGCGGTCCGACGAGTCCGAGGAACAGAATCTCAACGGGCGCCACGGCGGGCTTGGCTTCCGGACCGACCTCGACATAGTTCGGCACGACGGTGACCCTCGCCCCCGGTGCCACGTCCGCGACGAAGTCAGCCCAGCTGTCGGACAGCACAACGACATGGCTGGCGCGGGTCAGGACGCGGCCGATGAGCCGCCTGCGCCAGGAAGGCTGCTGGCTGTAGAACAGCTTCATCTCGGAGCCGTGCAGATGGAAGATCACCGGCACGCGAAAAGCCGCGGCGAGGCGCGCGATCATCGCCTTCCGCCAGAAACTTCCGCGGGCAGCGGCGTGAATATGCGCAAGACTGGCCCGGCCGGATACGAAAGCGCGCAGGCAGGCCGCCAGCGCCTGGAGGAAGATCAGCTGACGGCGGAGGAACCCCGCATCGCGATAGGTCTGTATGAAGCGCGTATCGGCATCGGTGAAGCCGCTCGCGGCGTAGTTCTCGACGACGGTGAGGATTCCGCCGCGGGCCGCCGGATGGATCATCAACCTCACGTGACCTTGCCTCCCAGCCTGTTACCGTGCCTGGGCAAAGGACGGCTCCGGAGCGCAGTGCACGCTGAACAGGCTGCACGCATTGGCCGCACCTGTCTGCCCGGCGCCAGACGAGGCTTGCACCCCCCGAACCTTACGTTATGGTGCGAAGCAACATCGCACGCAAGGTCGCCTGCCATCTCTGCTGGCATCGCGGCGCTGTCGACCTTCCTGCCCGCCTATGGCCGCGACCGGGACCTGAGATCACGTGCAGCCCACTCTGACGTCCGACAGGTCGAGCAGCGCGGAGAATGCAGCCTCTGTGGCGGCCCATCCCGCCACGCAGGCGGAAGGCGGCACCAGGCCAGGACGGCAGATCTTCACCGGCATCGAGCTCGGCCGCGGCGTGGCGGCGGCCCTCGTCGTGCTTCATCATGCCGGAAACATCGTCGCACAGCCGCGCTTTTTCGGGCACGAGGCCTTCGGCAGCCATCTGGAGCGCTTTCATGTCGGGGTGGATTTCTTCTTCGTCCTGAGCGGCTTCATCATCTGCTGGATGCATTTCGACGATCTCGGACGCAGGAATCGATTGGGAAACTATGCGCAGAAGCGCTTCCTGAGGATCTATCCGCCCTATTGGGGCATCCTCTTGCCGCTTATCGTCCTGTATCAGCTCTTTCCCGCAGCCGGCATTCCCAGCCAGCGGGACGCCGCAAACGTCGTCATGTCGACGCTTCTGCTGCCCTATCCCCTGCCACCCGTTCTCGGCGTCGCCTGGACCCTCGTCCACGAGATCTTCTTCTACGCCATCTTCGGCGCGATCATCGTCGCCGGACGCGCCGCCTTGTGGCTGCTGCCGCTATGGACGATCGGCATCGTCGCAGCACAGGCCATCGGCGACCTGCCCTTCGCACTCTCCTTCGTCCTCAGCCCTTATAACCTCCAGTTCGTCATGGGCGTCGCCGTTGCGCTGCTGCTGCGGCGCTGGCGCGTTCCGGCTCCGCCATGGCTGTTTTGCGCCGGGATCGCGGTCTTCATGACGGCGATGCTGCTGCCGACCCCGATGTCCACCCATCCCTTCTGGGGCCGCGTCGTCTTCGGCGCGGCGTCAGCGGCGATGCTGGCGGCCATTGTCGAACATGAGAGGAAGCGCCCCATCATCCTGCCGCCCATGCTGCGCCTCTTCGGCCGCGCGTCCTATGCCGTCTATCTCGTGCACCCGGTTGCGCTGTCCCTCGCCGTGCATGGCGCCAGCCGCTTGCGGCCGGATGTTCCGTTGGAGGTGGTGGTGGTTGCCCTCGCCAGCGTCGCGATCCTGGCCGGCATCGCCTATCATGTCGCCGTCGAGGGGCGGCTCGTGACCCTGTTCCGGCATCTGCTCCGGGCAGCCTCGCCGAGAGGTATGTCGTGATGCCCCGAACCACCGCGGCATCGACAGCCGCCGGTTCCATGCCTGCGTCGGCACGCAAGGCCGCCCCGGCGAGGTCGAGCCGGGACACCGTGGGCTCTCTGGAGCATGCTTTCCTGCTCTTCCTGATCGTCTTCCCGGCCATGGGGACGCTCGTCCTGCCCGCCTCTTCTTTCAGCGAAGGCGGAGCCCCCTCTCCGCTCGCCGCGTTCGATATCGGAAAGCTCACCTTCTATCCCAGCGCCGCTGGGCTCGCGATGCTCTGCTTCGCGCGCTACAAGCCTGTGCTTGCGACGGTGATCAAGGCCCTGCCGATATTCGCCTTCATCATCTGGGCATTCGTGACGTGCCTGTGGGCGCCTACACCGACGGCTGCCTTCAATACGACCGGCCGGGTGTTCGTCATCGTTCTCGGCGCAGCCTATATCAGCGCCCGGATGAAGCCCGCGGAGATCATCAGCCTCCTGACGCAAGCCTTCGCGATATCGATCACCATCTCGCTCATCTGCATCGTTGCGTTTCCGCGCATCGGGTACAACAGCACTCTGATGGGCTACGAAAGCGCTTGGCGCGGCGCCATGATGCAGAAGAATTTTTTGGGCGCCCTGATGAATTATGGCTTCATCGTAGCATACTACTCTAATTTCTGGAAAACAAACTATAAACATATTCGACTATATTTATTATTCATGTCTCCCATAATGTTGGTGATGTCGCAATCCGCAACGGCGATGATTGCGACGATAAGCACGGCAGCATTTGTCATTCTTTTGGCGATGGTGAACAATTCTTCCAGTAAATTCGAGAAACTCGCCAGCCTGTGGGTATTTTTTGCCACAATGACCGCGATTTGCGTCGGTCTGGTATTTTCGGAGGATATCTTCGCTTTGATCGGGCGATCCACGACGTTGACCGGCCGATCCGAAATCTGGCCGATGATCATCGAGCTCATCAAGGAGCGACCGATCATAGGTTACGGCCACGCCTTCTGGAACGCTGATTCCGCGATAAGAGCGAATCTATGGGCACGAGGTGGCTGGCTGATTGCGCACGCGCACAACGCCTATCTCGACATCTGGTTCCAGACTGGGCTTGTTGGCTTCTGCATCGCGTTGTTCTTCATTGTGAAAGGGCTTTTCGACCCTCTTGCAATGGCGGTGCGCGGCATGCCCCCCTTGGGATTCTTCTGGACGGCCTTGTTCTTCGCGACTTTCGCCAGAAGCTTCACGGAAACGCAGTGGATCGACCCCAATGGCGGGACGCTGTTCTGGACGACGCTGGCCTATATCGGGATGCAGAACGTGAAGAGAGAGATCCAGAGAAGAGGAGGCGCTTCCTAGGAGGCGTCTTCCCGCAACTCGACCCATCCCCTGCTGGGAGCGTCAAGATCCGGCCGCTTGCCGGGGCGGCCATCAGCTTCCCATCGCTCTACTTCTGCGAAATTGCGCAACCGCCACGCCTTCATGGCGAGATCCTTCGCTAATGCCGGATAGGTCAACAGCGTTCCCTGCTTTTGCGCATCGGCCGGCTCTTCCCGGTCTCCCCACTGGATTCTGACGGAGCCGTCATCCTCTCCAGGGCCGATCCTCGAGATGGCGAGGATCTCATGAATCGTGGCCACCGTTCCAGGCCGGCCGGTAAAGCGCTCCATCTCGTCGAGGCGACGCTCCAGTTCATGGCGAGGTATGTCGCTCGTGAGAGCCGACGGCACGCGGTCTATGCGGCCGTGCATCGTAGAAGCGTCGATTACCCCGTTGCGGACTCCGGCAGCGAGCCAGGTTTGGTCCTTGTCCCGCCAGGCGATCATCTTGGCGATCGCGATGTCGTTGAGGTCAGGTACGATAGCGACCACATCGGGGCATCCCGTCCCATGATATTCCAAGGTTCGGGATGGCCAGTCGAAAGGCATCTTGCTCGTTGTGGGGCTGACGCCATCGATGTGGCATCGGTTCACATCGGCGAACACGGTCCCCTCACCCAGGAAAGCGGAAAGATCTTCCGACACCGCTTCGATATCCTCGGCGTCCGGCGCGTAGATGTCGATCTCGTTCGTCATCAGCATGACGGCCGGGATGTTCTTGGCGCGAACAAGGACCGCGGCCGAGCCGACGAGCACGAAACGGTTCTGCTTGGAGCGATGGGCCGCCGCCTTCAGGAGGAGGTCGAGTTTTGCCCGATTCATCGCCATGACGTCAGCTGTCCGAACCGTAGACGACGAGGCCTAGGACCTCCTGCCGGCGACGTTCAGCGATACAGGCGACGATCTCGGCTTCATCGAGGACGATGCCAGGAGGCATCGTGTCGCGCGCCAGTTCGCCATCTTCGTCGAGAGCAGTGATGCGCTGCACGACGGCGTCAGCCCCCTGCGCGAGGATGTCGTCCCAGACGCGAATGGTGAGCGCATCGCCCGGATCATCGCGCCAGGCATCGAGGTGGCGCCTGAGATGCAAGAGCGTGCTCGGGTCATTCTGGATCCGCCGCGCCGCGAGGTTCGCTTTGAGCCAGGACATGTGCTTGTTGCGGTCCCAGAACCGCAAGGGCATCTGCGTCATGGATGGAAGCAAGAATTCTCTCCCAGCGATCTGATTTTCGGCAGCGGTCGAGGCCGCTCCACCTTAAGTCCTTATACCACAGTTCGGCTCAACCGCGTGGTTTGGTGTGGCTGCCATGTGCCTGCCCGTAGGAGCTTTATCGGGGTCCCTGCAATCGGCGTGCAACGGCATCGCGAAAAGCGGCGCGATGCTGCTGTCAATCTTTCCGTAGCTGCCGGTAATACGATGCTAGCCGGCGCAGCGAGATCGGAGCGAGCAGGGCTGCGAAGGGCATGGCCACGGTCCAGAGCCCCAGTTGCTGCCAGAAGAGCCCGATCGCCGCTGCGCCCCCCCACACGGCGGCCAGGCGATAGTCCGGCGACCCGATTTCACGGGCGAGCGCCATGTGAACGGCGCCATAAGCGAGGATCGCGGCGATCTCGCCCATCCCGTAGCCGATCATGCCGTAGCGCGGGACCGCGAGATAAGCCACGGAGGCGAAGAGCGCGACATGGATCGCGAATGCGACGGCCAGCGCCTTGTTGCGGTTAAGGACAGAAAGCGCCGCCGAATGCATGTTGAACGGGGCCGCCGCGAGATAACCGACCGCAAGATACGGATAGACATCCATCACGGGCGCCCAGCGTGCCCCGAAGACCAGCGGCACGAGCACGCCACCCGTCCAACCGAACCCCAGCAGGATCGCGCCGACGGCCAGCACCTGCAGTTCCATGCCTTCCGTCACGGCCCTGCGCAGCTTGGCCGCGTCCTGCTGGAAGCGTCCGAGCATTGAGACGGACAGGCGCCACGCGATGGTCTTCACGATGCTGAGCATCTCCAGCAGGCCGATGGCCATGCCGATCAGACCGACGGCCTGTGCGCCGAGGGCCGGGCCGACGATCATCGGGTTCAGCAGCATGCGAAGCTGCCAGATCCAGTTCGCGGCAGAGAACGACACGGCGTATCGCAACATCTGCCGGGCGACAGACCGGTCGAAGGCAAAGCGTTGCCAGCCTCGCGTCGCGACATGGCTGAGCACGAGGACGATCGCGTTCTGGACGATCAGGGAGATGGCCAGCGCCTCCGGCCGGGCCTGGAACCACACAAGCAGCAGCGCGACGGCGTAGTAGCAAGCCTGTCCGACGATCTCGATCAGCGCGATCGGCTTGTAGTTCAGCGCCCTCTCGAGCCGCACATTGGCCGGGATGGTGAGCAGTTGCAGAGGCAGCGCAAAAGCGATGATGGCGGCCACGCTCTCGAACCCATCCACCCCCATCCAATGACCGAAGGCGCGCCGGCCCAACTCGATCGCGGCGAACAGGATGATGGCGAGGCCGGCGAGGAGGACATACATCGTCCCGTAGGCCGCCTCCCCGACCTCGCCCTGCATCCTCAGCAGATAGACGCCGATGCCGGCGGAGCCGAGTGCGATCGCGTACTGGTAGAGAGCGAAGGCCGCCACATAGGCGCCATAGGCCGATGGCCCGAGCGCGCGGGTTATCAGCAGCACGCCGATGAGCTTCAGGCAGACCGAGAGGACCTGTCGGCCCATCAGGTAGGCGCCGCCGGTCAGGACGACCCGGCGCAGGCTCGACGGGGCTGCGGAAGGGTTCTCGGGAGCAGTCAAGACAAAGCCTTATCAGGATATCGGCCGCAGAACACACTGCCGAACGTTTCGGCTCCTGCGAAAGCCGGCGCGCCCGTCATGCCCTCAGGCGTTGTTCAGCACATCGACGCGCCATGGCTTCGGAGCAAGCCGCTCATAGGCCCCGACGAAGCGCTGTGCCTCGCGACTCCAGTCGAAACGGGCATCCGCCAGAGCTTTCGCTTCCAGGCCTTTACGAGCGCGCAGCGCGTCGTCGTCGATCAAGGTTGCGCAGGCTCGCGCGAGACCGTCGCTGGTCGCGTCCTCGGCATAGGTCCCGGCCTCGCCCAGCAGCCGGCGGGTCTCCGTCAGGGCGTAGGACACCGGGGGGATCCCCAGTGCCGAATACTCGAACACCTTGTTCATGCTGATCTTGTCATTGTACTCGTTCACCGGGTCGGGAATGACGCCGATGTCGAAGCTGCTCATCGCCGCCAGCAGCGCGTCCCCCCTGAGATAGCCGGTGAAGGTGATGCGGTCCTCGACCTCGAGCTGGCGGGCGAGCTCGCGCACGCTGGCGAGGGCCGGCCCGTCGCCGACGATCACGGCGCGGATGTCCTCGCGGCCCTCGACTTTGGACAGCCGATGCATGCAGCGGATGAGATGATCGACCCCGTCCTGATCGCCGATAATGCCGATATAACCGAGCACCACGCGCGCGCCGGCGCGCAGGGCCTCATCCTGCGGGACACGACGGATGCGCGATCTGTCCGGAACGCTGTAGACGGTGACGACATCGCCGGGAGCCTTGCCGCCGCGCTCGATCGCCAGCTGGCGATAGGTCTCGTTGGCGCTGATCACCAGGTCGGCTGAGCGAAAGCTGCTCCGCTCCGCGAGAAGCAGGAGGCGGTTGAGCAGCCCGCGCCCGCCGAATTTTGCTTCGAAGAGCTCCGGGCAGACATCGTGATGATCGAACACGAACTTCTTGCCGAAGAGCTTGAACGGAGCCGCGACGAGAAAGATCAGGTCCGGCGGATTGCAGGCCTGGATGACGTCGAACCCTCTGCGCATTCGGATCTTGAGCAGCAGCCGCAGCTGGTGGAACAGCGCAGCGCTGTACTCCAGCAGGAAGCCGAGCTTGCCGCGCGCCTCGGTCGGCAGCGAGTGACGAAAGATTTCGATGCCGTCGATCTCGACGAAGCTTTCGGGATACTGCGCCGTCCGCGGACAGATCACCGACACCAGCCAGCCCGCATCGCGAAGCGCCAGCGCTTCCTGCCACACACGCCGGTCGAACGGCACTGGCAGGTTCTCGACGATGATCACGCAAGACCGGGTATTCCCGACCGCGTCACGGTCCACGCTCATGGCGTCTCGTTCCTAACCGTTGCGTCATCACGGCCCTGCCGCAGAAGAAGGAGGCTTATCGCCGGCCTTCCAACGCGAAACAGAAGACGAAATGATCAAAACCTTCGCCTGACCCGTCTACAGATGCTCGTCTGAAATGCTGAAGCCCGACACGCACACACTTTTCCGAGGAGCCTTTTCAAGGGGCGCTCGATCTATGTTGCACTGCAACCGCTTGTCTCGTCAAGGTAAGGACGCTATTGCGGAACAGTTACTCTCGACTGATGCCTCCACGCCACGGGAGGCATCGGCTTGATCTTGGGACGGCCGTGAAAATCTTCCAGATCCTTCCAAGACGGATGCGTTTCAGCCGCATCAGGGCATCTTCGGTCGAACTTTGCGTGTCCGAATGGGTCGGCGGGAGCCGGTTTCGCGATCAGACGACGGTGTTCGCCGAAGCCGGATCGGATCCCCTGGTCGATGTTGCAGTGCACAGATGGCAACCTGCTGAACGAGGTGTCAGCTGGCAGACGGCCCTGGAAATCCGCCGCGAAGCGGCGCGGCGGGGCTGCGATCTCATCATCGTTCAGCAACACATTGCGACGGCGGCCCGGATCGCCCGATTCAACTCCAATATTCCCGTCATCTTGAGCACCCACAATTACGTCGAACGCGCAGCCACGACATTCCCTCGAACGCTGCGTAATCTTCTTGTCCAGCAACGCCTGCGCCGCCTGGGCGGGATCACGCTGATCAGCGAGGCGACGCGGCAGGATTTTGCGGAGAACTGGCCGGGGGTGCAGATTCCCCGGGCGGTCGTCTCCAACGGGTTCGACTTTTCCGCCTGGCAGCCGAGGGCCCAGCGGGACCGCCTGATCCTCGTCGTCGGCCGTGCCACCGAGGAGAAGGGCCTGCTCGAAGCGGCCCAGGGTATCGCGACCTTCCTCGCTGACCACGCGGATTGGAAGGCTGCCCTCGTCCTCTCGGAAGCCGAGCGGAATCCCGCCTATTCGCAGGCCATCCGGGCGGCCCTCTCGCCTTGTGCGGAGAGGGCGGAGCTTTTGAGCGGTATCCCCTATGCGGAGGTCAGGAGCCTCTCCGAGCGCAGCGCCATCGCGATAGTCCCGTCGAAGTGGAACGAGCCGTTCGGCCGGACCGCTCTGGAGGCGCATGCGGGCGGGGCGGCGCTCATCTCCTCCGGCACGGGTGGCCTTCGCGAGATCAGCGGCGAAAGCGCCGTTTATCTTCGATCGGTCAACGGACCGGCGATCGACGAGGCCTTGCGCGTTCTCTCGGCGGACGAAGATCTGCGGCAGAGCCTCGCCCGCTCAGGAGCAGACCGCGTGCGCAACCTGTTCCGGATCTCCGGGCCGAGTGGCTCCACCGAAGCGGTTCCCAGCATCTGCGAGCGGCTCGACCGGTTTTGCGAGAGCGTCGTCGCGCGCAGCCATGGTTTTCCGCCTCGAGAAGAAGGCGGCTCGCCATGACATCGACGATGCGGCGACCCGCGCTCGCGATCTACCTGCCCGATCTCGGCGGAGGCGGCGCCGAGCGCCTCCACATCAACCTGGCACCGTCTTTTGTCGCCGCCGGCTACGACGTGACGTTTCTCCTCGACCGCCGCCGTGGCGAGTTGCTGAATCGCCTGCCGGAGGGCTGCTCGGTCGTCGCCCTCGACGCGCCGCGCCAGCTGAAGGCGGTCGTCGCGCTTGCCCGCTATCTGCGGACAACGCCGCCCGACATCCTCGTTGCGAACATGGAGCACATGAACCTCATGGCGCTCGCAGCCCGGGCCGCGGCTCGGGCGAAGACCCGCATCGTCGCGACCCAGCACAACACCGTGTCGGAGCAGGCCAAGCGACCGAGCTGGCAGTTTCGTATCCTGCGCCCGCTCTATCGCGCTTTCCTGCGTTTTTCGGATGCCATCGTCGCAGTGTCGGCGGGTGTGGCCGATGATCTGGCCCGCTTCGCACAGCTCGACCGCAGCCGCATCGAGGTGGTCTACAACGGCGTGATCGAGCCGAACCATGCCGAACGCGCGGCCCGCAAAGCGGTGCATCCCTGGTTCGCCGAGGGCGCACCGGTGGTCGTTGCGGCAGGCCGCCTGACGGGGCAGAAGGATTTTCAAACCCTCCTGAGGGCCATCGCACAGGTCGATCGTGCGCCGCCGGTCAAGCTGTTGTTGCTGGGCGAAGGCCCCCTGAGAGGCGAGCTGGAAACGCTCGCCAGTTCGCTTGGCCTCGCGGAACGCGTCGCGATGCCCGGCTTCGAGGCGGATATCCTGCCTTCCCTGCGCGCCGCCCGCATGCTGGTGCTGTCTTCGCGCTTCGAGGGCTTCGGCAACGTCGTTGCCGAAGCCCTCGGCTGCGGCACGCCGGTGGTCAGCACAGACTGTCCGCATGGTCCCGGCGAAATCCTCGACCATGGCCGTTACGGCCGGCTCGTTCCGGTGGGCGACAGCCAAGCCATGGCGCGTGCCATCGAGCAGGCACTTGGAGAAGAACCCGACCGGCAAGCCCTGATCGCCCGCAGCATGGATTTCACCGTCGAGACATGCGCGAACGCCTATCTTGCGATCTTCGACCGCCTGCGCGGCACCCACACCCAACCCTGATCGCAACGCCAGCGTCTTCAGCGACCACAGTCGCGTCCGGTGATCGCCCGGACGATAGCGGGGACCATCACCTCGGCTGCGGCGCCCGGCACGGGGTGGAGCCCGTCGGGGATGGCTGCCCGCAACTGCTGAGCCGGTAACGCCGCCCAGGCGGGTCGATGATCGATGAAGTGCCCTCCGGTCCGCAAGGCGAGCTTGCGGTGCAGGTTTTCGTAGCTGTCGAGGAACAGGCGATCCAATCCCCGCACACCGGAAACGGGGCTCATGGCCATGTTGAACACGCGCGGGGCCGGCTTCGCCGAAGCGAGCGCCTGGAAGATGAGGCTCATGTTCCGCCGGCTCGCGGACAACGAGATCATGCGATGCAAGGCAGCGTCATTGGCAGCCATTTCGACCAGCACGACATCTGGCCTGGCAGCCAGAACCCTGTCCAGCGCTCCGGCGGCCCAATCCGAGGTCGCTCCGGGCTGAGCAACGGTCACGACCGCGACCGAGCGATCGAGGCATTGCCGCAGCGCCGCCTGAAGCGCCTCGGGCCACCCTCCCCGCGCCGTCAGGCTCGTGCCGAACGCGACCACCGTCATGTCGGCGGCACCGGCGGAGGCGCCCGCCGAGCAGAGGCTCGCAGCCATGGCAATCGACAAGGCTCGGCCGGCGAGACGCTGCCGAGATGCAGGGGGCATCATCTCGTGATGGGCCTGGTCGCCTGGATGGGGGCGACCGGAGCGACATGTCCGTCGAGAGGCGTCCGGATACTGCGACCTAGCGCCGTATCGGGCCCAGCGTCTTGGGCGGGCCGGATCATCTGCTGGCGCAAGGTCTGCGCGCGGAGGGCCTCCTCCACCTCGTTCAGAACGTCGTCCCTGGACTTGTAGGACTTCTCGAATTCGCGAAGAAACGCGGGGTCGTTGTAGGATTTCGCCGTTCGCTCGATCATCCTTGCGGCGGCGGACTGCTGCTTCCGGTCACAGAGCTTGGCCGCAATGGCAAGCCCGCCGCCCGTTGCCTGCCGTTGCTCGACGTTGCCGGTTCGCACCAGGCGCATGATGATCGGGAGCGATGCCTTGCTGGAAGCCGCGATGACACTGACCCTGTAGCGCATGGCGTCGCCGCCGCGCGGAAATTCCCGCATCAGCGAATCCTGCTGGAACATGAAGTTCGTCACGAGCAACTGCGTTCGTTCGAACGATCCGATCGAGCAATCTGCCCGCGCGTGGTCGGCCGGGGCCATCGCCATGAGAGAACCGGCGAGAATCGCAGCACGACGAAGGACGCTCATGCGCGACAAGAACCCTCCACCCTCAGCTCGAGCCTGTCGGACCGTGCCGACGATGACCGCCACCTCTGCGTGGTGCAATGCCGGAGGCTCCGGCACGCCGCAACCCAGTATGCGCGAACGGATTGACCAGACCTCGACGGATATCGTCAGGCACGCGGATCAGTAGACCTGCTTGACATTGAACAGAGTGATGAACGTCCGCGCAATGATCCGAATGTCGAGCCAAACGCTCGCATTCTCGACATACCACAGATCGAGCCTGATCCGCTCGGCCATGCTCTCTGTCGTCGGCGTCTCGCCGCGGCTTCCGTTGACCTGCGCCCAGCCGGTCAAGCCCGGCTTCACATGCTGCCGATAGGGATAATCGCCGATCAGCTTCTCGTAATGGATGTCGTGGGCAAGCGCATGCGGACGCGGTCCAACGATGGACATCTCGCCGCGCAACACGTTCCAGAGCTGCGGCAGCTCGTCGATGCTCAGCTTGCGGATCCAGCGGCCGACCTTCGTGACCCTGTTGTCGTGGCGGGAGGCCTGGCGAATCTGTCCGCCGTCTTCCAGCACGCGCATGCTGCGGAATTTGAGGATCTGGAACGGCTGATTGTTGAACCCGTTCCGCATCTGCTTGAAGAGGATGGGGCCGCGGCTTTCGAGGCGGATCAATATCGCGACCATGATCATGAGCGGCGCGATGAGCAACAGCGTCGGACCAGCGATGGCAATATCGAGGGCCCGCTTGGCGCAGCGCTCTGCGAGCGTCATGGGCGCACGGTGCATTTCGACCGCGACGAGCCCGGGGCCGAAATGATGAATGGGCCGTCCGACGAGATCGACCAACCGCTTGTCCAGCATCAATTTGATCGGCAGGGGAAGAATCCTGAGGCCGGCAACGATGCGGTCGGCCAGCCCAAGCCGACCCGTTCCCAGCGCGACGACGATCTCCTCGATCTGGCTGCCCCGGATACCCGCGACGATATCGGCGATTGCCGCGGAGGTGGCAGCCTCATCGTCGATCCCGGGGGAAAGCCTCACCCGCGCGGCCACGGCCAGTCCGAAGGGCGCCAGCCGCTGTGTGAGCTGGCCCCTTTCGAGCCCATCATCATCCCCGATCACGACCACCCGCCGGCTGGCGAATTTCCCCTTCGCGAGCGCGCGCCTCATGAAGGCGTGCCAGAACACCCGAAGGCCGGCGACACAGACAAAACCGAGGAGAACGAATGAGATCGCGGCCCCGCGGGACACCGCTGCCCCAGCCTTCAGGGCGAACCCCATCACCGTAAGGAAACCTGCCACCACCAGCCAGACCACGATGGCATTCCACAACTGCCGCAGAGGCTGCAGCAATTCCAGGGGGCCGTACAAGCCACGCAGACGCGTGAGCATCACGAACAAAACGGCGAACAACGTTCCCAGTGCCGCAGACTCGTTGATGTTGAAGGAGCCGACCCTGAGAAAATCATAGGCGAAGCCGCAGATGATACTGGCGAAAACGATTACCAGAACGTCGGACGCCAGAACGATTGGGCCGGCAAGATCATAGCGGAACCAATGACCGCGCTGCTCGGTCATGTCGCCAGGCGCGATGAAGTCGATCGCCATGTGCAGATCCCAGCCTCTAATCCAGCGCAGCTTTTCGTAAGGTATTTTAAGAAATTTGCAACGATATTATGATATCTGCAAAGAATTGAGGCTGAATCGCGCTCCGCGCGCCGGCAGCTTGCACACTAGTTGAGCATCGCCGCGCAGGTTGGCCGGCATAATGATCCATCCGGGCATGCGACTGCTGACTGTAGCCAGCGAGCTTCTGTCGAGCGCAGGGGATTGATCGGGTTCGCCCTCCTCCCAGGAGGCGCTATACCACCGCGACAACAACGACATGTACCATGAGGTCACCATGTCGCGTGACACCCGTCCCGAAGCGGGATAGTGGCAGGCTTCCTCGCGAGCGCCCCGGCATGACCAGCTTGAAATTCGGAACCTCCGGCCTGCGCGGCCTCGTCATCGAACTTGTCGGCCTGCCCACCTACGCGCATGTCCGCGCCTTCTGCGCGATGCTGCGGGAAGACGGCGTGGCGGGAGAGGTTCTGATCGGCCGCGACCTGCGCTCCTCCAGCCCGCTGATCGCCGCGCAATGCGCGCAGGCTGTCGCCGATGCGGGCCTTGCCCCCATCGATTGCGGCGCGGTCCCCACGCCTGCCCTCGCCCTGGCGGCGATGAGCGCCGGCAGCCCCGCGATCATGGTCACCGGCAGCCATATCCCGGACGACCGCAACGGCCTCAAATTCTATCGCGCCGAGGGCGAGATCGATAAGAGCGACGAGCAGCGCATCCTCGCGCTGTCCGCTGCGCTCGGCTTGAGCGCGGCTCCCGATGTCTCGGTGAAGCCGCCATCGCGCGACGTGCTGGCCGGCTATGTCGCGCGCTATGCTAGGTTCTTCGGGCGCTCGCTCGAGGGGATGACTGTCGGCGTCTACGAGCATTCCTCGGTCGGCCGCGACGTCATCCGCGAGGTCCTGTCCGCGCTCGGAGCCACCCCCGTGAGCCTTGGCCGGAGCGACCGCTTCATCCCTGTCGATACCGAGGCCCTGCGGCCCGAGGACAGCGAGCTGGCCGCGTGCTGGGCCGCTGAGCAAAAGCTCGACGCGATCGTCTCGACCGATGGCGACGCCGACCGCCCGCTCGTCGCCGATGAGGCGGGCCTCTTCCTGCGCGGCGATCTGGTCGGCGCGCTGACGGCCCGCTTTCTCGGCGCCGACGCCATCGTCACTCCGGTGACGTCGAATTCCGCGTTGGACCGGCCCGGCCTGTTCGCGCGCGTGGTCCGCACGCGGGTCGGCTCGCCCTATGTCATCGCCGGCATGGCCGATGTGAAGAAGGACGGCGCGCGCATCGTCATCGGCTTCGAGGCCAATGGCGGCGTGCTGCTCGGCTCGGCTGTCACGCGTGGCGGAAAGACACTCGCTGCCCTGCCGACGCGAGACGCCTTGCTGCCGATCCTGTCGACGCTGTCCCTCGCGCGCGAAACCAGCCAGCCCCTGAGTGCGATTGCCGCCGGGGCCCGCTTCGCCATCGCGCTGTCGAACCGCCTGCAGGAGATCCCGCAGGAGCGCACCGCCGGCCTGATCGCGCGGCTCGACGCGGACGACGCGGCGTTCCGCCAGCAAGCCTTTGCAGCTCACGGCGGCGTCGCTGCGCGCGACCGGAGCGACGGGCTGCGGCTGACGCTCGGCAGCGGCTCGACCGTCCATTTCCGCGCCTCGGGCAATGCGCCGGAGCTGCGCGTCTATGTCGAGGCTCCGGACCGGGCCCAGGCGGAGCGCCTGATGCAGGAATACCTGGCTTTCGCCGCGGCTCAGACCCAAGCTGGCTGACGGGCGCGACCGCGATGTCAAAGCCGGCGAAATGCTCTAGCTTGATGGACCGTCCGATGTTTCGTGAAGCGATCCTGCCTTGAGCCGCGCCCTGCCCTATCATCGCGTCCTTCTGACCGGCGCAGCCGGCTTCGTCGGCTTCCACGTCACGCAGGCCCTGCTCGATGCCGGCGTCGAAGTACTCGGTATCGACAATCTCACGCCCTATTACGATCCCGCCCTCAAGCAGGCGCGGCTCGACCGGCTGCTGGCGCGCAACGGCTTCTCCTTCGAGCGGCAGGACATCGCGGACTATGACGGCTTGGAAGCCAGCTTCGCCGCCTTTCGCCCGCAGGTCGTGATCCATCTGGGGGCACAGGCCGGGGTCCGCTATTCGCTCGACAATCCCCGCGTTTATGCCAGTGCCAATCTCGACGGGTTTCTGTCCGTGCTGGAGGCCTGCCGGCGCCATCCCGTCCAGCATCTGGTCTATGCCTCGTCGAGCTCGGTCTATGGCGCCAATGCCAAGGTCCCGTTCAGCGAGCATGACGGGGCGGACCACCCGGTCTCGCTCTATGCCGCGACCAAGCGCGCCAACGAGCTGATGGCGCATTCCTATGCGCATCTCTACCGAATTCCGACGACGGGGCTGCGCTTCTTCACCGTCTATGGGCCATGGGGACGGCCGGACATGGCCTATTTCAAGTTCACCAAGGCGATCCTCGAAGGCCGCCCGATCGACGTCTATGCGGAAGCGCAGATGAGCCGCGACTTCACCTATGTCGACGACATCCGCGAGGCGATCGTGACGCTCGCCGGCCTCCCGGCGGAGCCTGATCCGGACTTCGATCCCGCGAGGCCCGATCCGTCCACGGCGGCCGCTCCGTTCCGGATCTACAATATCGGCAACCACACCCCCGTGCGGCTCGACCGCTTCATCGCCGTCGTCGAGCAGGCCTGCGGGCGCCAGGCGGTCAAACGCCATCTGCCCGCCCAGCCCGGCGACGTGCCGGCGACCTATGCCGACGTTTCCGGCCTCGCCGCTCGCACCGGCTTCAGCCCCGAGACCCCGATCGAGGTCGGCATTCCGCGCTTCGTCGACTGGTACCGCGACTTCTACCGGATCTGACGCTGCACGAACCTAGAGCTCGGCATCGAGCGCCATCGCCGCAAAGGCGGCGCGCACGCGCCCGAGCCCCTGGGCGGTGACGAATCCGTGCACGACCTCCGGCGACTGCGCGATCAGGCCCCGGTCGAGGCCCTGGATATTGATCTCCTGCGAGACGCTGCAGCTCACCATCGGCGTCGTCCGCATCGCCACCGGCAGCGCGAGGGTCTGGCGCAGCGTGGCTCCCGCCTCCTGATAGCCATCGACCATCAGAGTGCCGGCCGGGCGCCAATAGTAGCGGCGGCAGAGCAGTTCCTCCATCACGCGCGGCCGCGGTTGCCACCCCGTCGCGAGCGCGCCGAACTCGAGCTTGGGCCGCTGGAAGCTGAGACTGCCGCCCGCTGCGGACAGGCTGACCGCGAGCGGCCCGCTTTCAGCGACCGTCAAGGTCACACCCCGCCGGCCCGGGCCGGCCGGGATCGTCCCGCTCTGGCTGCCGATGGCGACCGCCACAGCGCCGCTCGGATCGTTCACCGACAGCGTCATTGGCAGCCCGGCGAAGGAGCCGAGGCCCCACAGGCCGGGTTCCACCACCTGCACGATCGAGCCGGCGGCCAGGGTCGCCGACAGCCCCGCCAGCGTGAGATCAGCCCCTCCGGCACCCGCCTTCCAGCGATCGAAGCCATAGGCGCCGGCCGCGAGCGCTCCGCCTGCAAAACCGCGCTGGTTGATCTGCATGTCGCCGTTGACGAGCAGGTTCTGGCCGGCCGCCCAGGCGGAGCCGGGCAGCCCGACGGCGCCGCTCGACCGATCGATCGCCAGCGCATCATGCCAGCCGCCACCATCGGCACTGACCTTGATGCGGAAATCGTCGTCTCCCGCCAGGCCGAGTTCCGCCCGGCCCGACCAGCCATCCTGGAACAGCAGGCTCGCGGTATGGCCGGCCTCGGCCTTGTTCAGCTTCAGCCGATGGTCGCCGCCGGCATGGTTGAACAGGCTCGCCTCGGAGGAAACCGCGAGGCGGTTCGTCGCGTCGGCGGTGGCGTTCACGCCCCAGCGCTCGGCCCCGAGGCTGCTGAGCGGGCTGGCCCTGCGCCATTCGCTGCCGGTCCAGAGATGATGCTCCGCCTCGTCGGAGACCCAGGCCTGCCAGCCCGTCCGCGGCGGCAGGAAGGTCCAGCCGCCATCCTCGTACAGCGCCACCTCGTCGGCGTGCCCGGCGAAGGCACCCGTCGCCCCGGCCGGCACGATATGGGCCGAAAGCTCCGTCGGTGCCGGAGGCGGGGCTGCCTGCGAGCGGCTGTCGACCACGAGATGGATCAGCGCGTCGAGGCGAGTCAGGGCGTCGTTGTGGGTGACGTGCTTCTGCGCCTGTCCGGCGGCGAGCAACGGCAGGGCAAGACGGGGGGTGACGATCATGGGACCTCGCAGGCGGGGCGGCTGGGCGAGGTCCATTATCCCCGCCGTTCCGGCAGCGGGGATAACCCAGGCCGCCTCAGCCGAAGCGGCGCGGGCGCAGGCCGCCGTGGAACCAGCTGATCAGCGAGTAGATGTCGTAGGTGGGCCGGCCCGTCGCGGCCTGAACCGCGGCCGCATAGGGCGGCATGTTCGTGCATTCGAGCACGATGGCGCCGACCTGCGGGTGACGCGCGACGAGGCCCTGCGCCGCTTCGACGACGTCCTGCCGGGCAAGATCGATGTCCATGTCTTCTTTCTCCGCCTTGATGAGGACCCTGAAGAACTCGCGTCCGTCCTCGGTCCCGGCGATGGGGGTATCGAGCGGCACGCCGGCGGCAGCCAGATGAGCCTCGGTGAGCGTCGCCGCACTGACGGTGACGACGCCGACGCGCTGGCCGGGCGGCAGCGTCGCCTGCACCCATGGCACCTGCATCAGCGCCGATGTCGCCACCGGGACATGGATGGCGGCTGCCAGCTCCTGCTGAAACAGCGAAAGGAAGCCGCAATTGGTCGTGATCGCTTCGGCGCCGAGCCTCACCAGATCCCGTGCGCCCGCGATGAAATCGGGCAGGAGCCCCGCGGCGCCGCGCATCACCACCTTGTCGGGGCTGGCCCCCGCGATGACGCGGTACAGCACGGGAAACGGCCAGGTCGTGCCATTGCCCATATCGCCGGGGATGCGCGGGAAGCGCGCCTCCAGCATCAGGATACCGAGCGGAACGCCATAGATCGCCTTGCCGCCGGTTGCGATATGAGGTCTACGCTCCTCGGCCATGCCGCGCTCCGTTCAGTTCCGTGACCCGGTGATTTTGCCCGAACACGCGAACGGAGCGTAAAGCGATTCGCGGACAATAATCGGTCCGTCATGGCTTCGCCTCTATCGGCGCTCCTTGGTGGCCGAAACTCCTCGCGGTCCGCGTCTTGCGTGCGCGGACCAATTTTTGCGCCGGAACATCGTTTTGCTTCATCCTGTTGACCACCTGCGTCGTGCCGCCATCATCCTTGGATGGGCAGCGGTGGCGCTGATCCTGTTCTCCACCCTCTCGCCCATCGACATCAGGCCGCATCTCGCCGAGTGGAGCCCCGACACGGAGCGATTCCTGGCTTATGCCCTGGCAGGCAGCCTGCTCTGCTTCGCCTATCCGCGTCAGCGCTGGTTCGTCCTCGCCGCCATCGTTGCAGTGGCCCTCGGTCTCGAATGGGCCCAGACTTGGGAGGCGACCCGCCACGGCCGGCCGCATGACGCGGTGGTGAAGCTGCTGGGCGCGACCGTCGGGGCAAGCATCGCCTTCCTGCTCGACCAGATGATCGCCCGGCTCCGCCGGGCATCCTGAGCTGTTCCGCAACGGGACAGGTCAAGCGCGACTTTGACACGCGAGGCGGCCGAGCCTCGGCCGGAGGGACGCCGGCGCGGCCGATCGCGCCGATCCGATGCGAGAGGGGCCGGCACGGTTATTGCTCATTCTGGCTGGCGCGTGACCCGGCGGCTCAGGGCCAGACGGCACGCGGCGACAGGCAGGACCGGGACCGTGGCCGATACGAGCATCGAAAACCTCGGGGATGTGCGCCCGACCCGCATCGAAGGACCCTTCCGGACCTCGCGCCATTGGCTCGGGCCCCTCATGGCGGCGTTCGACGGTGCGGTGGTCGTCGCCCTCGTCTATGCCGTCTGCGCGATCTATGCGCTGGCCGTCTACGACAGCTTCGGCCTGAACCGAGGTACGCCGGAACTCGCCGGCATGCTCGCGGCCGTCTTCGTCTTCGTCAACCTGATGCGCGGCCGCTACCAGCTCTCCAACTATCTTTCGGTCAAGGGGCAGGGCTCGGCCGCGATCGCGGCCTGGACCATTACCCTCCTGGCCCTGGTCGTCTTCCTGTTTCTCGCCAAGATTGCCGACCAATATTCGCGCGGTGCCATCGCCGCCGTCTATCTCGTCGGGATTCCGGTGATCGCGGGCTCGCGATCACTGCTGGTCAGGACCGTGGCTGCCATAAGCCGCTCCGGCCGGATCACCGCGGAGCGGATTTTCCTGATCGGACACGAGGCGCAGGTGATGTCCTTCGTCGAGCGCCACAAGCCCTGGCATCTCGGCGCGACCATCGTCGATGCCGCCTTTCTGAAAGCTCCCGTCCCCGGTCGGGATGCCCGCGCCAAGCTCGCCGCCGATCTGGCTGCCGCGGCCTCGATCTGCCGTGGGAAGCGCGCCGACGCGGTCTTCATCGCCGTCCCCTGGTCCGAGCAGGAGACGATCGAGGCCTGTATCGACGCCTTCATGACCCTGCCTGTCGCGATCCATCTCGCGCCCGAGAAGGTGATGGACCGGTTCGCGCAACCCCATATCGTCAGCACCGGCTCGCTCTCCAGCCTGCGCCTCACCCGCCCGCCGCTTACCACGACGGAAATCGCGGCCAAGCGCCTGTTCGATCTCGTCACGGCCTGCGGGGCCCTGTTGCTGCTGCTCCCGCTCTTCGTTGCGATCGCGGCGCTGATCCGGCTCGATTCGCCCGGCCCGGTGCTGTTCCGCCAGCGGCGCCACGGCTTCAACCAGCAGGCCTTCCGCATCTTCAAGTTCCGCAGCATGACCACGACCGAAGACGGCCAGGTCATCAGGCAGGCGACGCGCAACGACCCGCGTATCACCCGCGTCGGGAGGTTCCTGCGCCGCTACAATCTCGACGAGCTGCCGCAACTGCTGAACGTCATCACGGGAGACATGTCGCTGGTCGGCCCGCGTCCCCACGCGCTGGCCCATGACCGCGAATTCGAGCGCAAGATCGCGCTCTACGCCCGCCGCCACAACGTCAAGCCCGGCATCACCGGATGGGCGCAGGTCAACGGCCTGCGCGGCGAAACCGATACGGACGAGAAGATGGCCGCGCGCGTCGCCTGCGACCACTGGTACATCGATAACTGGTCGTTCTCGCTGGATATGGCGATCCTGTTCCGCACTGTCTTCAGCCCGAAGGCGTTCCGCAACGCGGGCTGACGCCGGCTGCGGTCAGCCTGGCCGGCCTGGACCCGCCTGGCCTGGTGCCGGGGCCTGCCCGCCGGCGCTGCGGCAAGCCTGGCGGAACACGATGCCGGCAAAGCGGACCGCGGACACGACACGCTTGGCCGCTTTCGCGAACGGTCGCGGCGCGGTGGCCAGCCATGCGGCACCATCCCGCTTTCCCGCGTAACGCGCGAAGCTGCTGGGCCGGTTGATCACCGTGAAGCGCAGCCCTGCCGCCGCCACCTCTGCAACCAGTGCGCGGTGGCGCGTCGGCGAAAGATCGACCACCAGCACATCGGGCTTGCAGGACGCGATATGGCCGAGGATGGCCGCTCCGGCGGGACCGGAAAAATCGGCATCGCAGATGCCGGCGATCCGCAAGCGGGGGTGATCGGAGGCCACACGCTCGCGCACCATCCGGATGCTCGTGGCGTCGCCGCCGAACAGGAAGACGGAACGCCCGGTTTGCTCGCATCGAGCCAGCGTCTCGCCGAGCGCCGACAGCGCCCCCGGTTCAACGGCATCGGCGACCGGATCAAAGGGGCTGCTGATGCTGTCCGTCGCCACGCCAGTCCCAATCCGGTTGCAGGCCGCTCGAACGTGGAACCTAGGGAACCTCTCGCCGCCTCGACCGAACGATATGAACGGCGAGTTCGTTAAAATTTTAACTATCGGGATGTCGGGACGCAAGCCATCGGCTGACACCGCTTCGGGGATGGAAGCGACCGTGACGTGAAAGGCAGAGCTGCTTCTGCTTCGGCAGGAAAAGAGCCGGCTGCCTTCGCGCCCGGCACAGCCTACTCCATCACCATGGCATGATCGTCGGCCGGTGCCGCCTGGCGGCGCGGCGGCTTCAGCAGGACCAGAAAGGGCAATGCGGCGAGGCACAGGATCATGAGCAGCTTGAAGTCGTCGATATAGGCGATGATCGTTGCCTGCCGCGTCACGACCTCGTCCAGCGCCGCCCGCCCCGCGAGCGTCGCCGGATTCCAGGCATTCTTGATCGCCGGAATCTCGAAGAGCCGGTTGAAGGGCGTGACGTAATTGGCGATCTCGGCATGGTTCACCTGCAGATTTCGGGTCAGCAGATAGCTCACCAGCGAGATGCCGACGCTGGATCCGATATTGCGCGAGAGATTGTAGAGCCCGGTGCCGTCCCCGCGCATCTCGGCCGGCAGCGTCGCGAAGGTGATCGTCGTCAGCGGCACGAAGAGCAGGCCAAGCCCGGCACCCTGAACGAAGCCGGTCATCATGATCCGGTTCTGGGAGACGTCCGGCGTCCAGCCCGCCATGTCGTACATCGCCCAGGCGCTGACGAGGAGCCCCCCTCCCAGCAGGAGCCGCGTATCGACCTTGCCGATCAGCCGCCCGACCAGGAACATGCAGGCCATGGTGCCCAATCCGCGCGGGCCCATGACGACGCCGGCCGTGACCACCGGATAGCCCAGCAGCGTCTGGAGGAAGGGCGTCAGCAGGGCGAGCGAGGCGAGGTAGCAGATCCCGACGATGAAGATGAAGATCAGTCCGACATTGAAGTTCCGGTCGAGGAACATGCGCGGTTTGATGAAGGAGTTCCGCGCGGTGAAGGTGTGGACCACGAGGATATAGCTCGCTGCGACACACACCGCTGCTTCGACGATGATCTCGAAGGAGTCGAACCAGTCCAGCTGCGCCCCGCGGTCGAGGAAGAGCTGCAGGGCCGCGATGGCGATGCTGAGCGAGCCGAAACCGATCCAGTCGAGCTTGGCTTGCGCGCTCTTGGCGGTTTCCGAGACGAAGATCGAGACGCCCGCGAAGGCGAGGACGCCGAGCGGCAGGTTGATATAAAAGACCCAGCGCCAGGAGATGTTCTCGGTCAGCCAGCCGCCCAGCACCGGGCCTAGCACGGGCCCGACCATGACCGAGACGCCGAACAGCGCCATGGCGGAGCCACGCTCCTCCGGCGTGTAGATGTCGAGCAGGATGCTCTGCGAAAGGGGCACGAGCGACGCGCCGAAGAAGCCTTGCAGCAGGCGGAAGCCGACGATCTGGGACAGTGACTGCGCCGCACCGCACAGGATCGAGGCGAAGACGAAACCGGCGATCGCCACCGTCAGCACGCGCTTGCGCCCGAAGCGCGCGGCCAGGAAGCCCGAAGGCGGCGTCATGATCGCGGCGGCGACGATATAGGAGGTCAGCACCCAGTTGATCTGGTCGGCGCTGGCCGAGACGCTGCCCTGGATATAGGGCAGCGCGACATTGGCGATCGTGGTGTCGAGCGCCTGCATGATCACCGCCAGGATGACGCAGGCGGTGATGGCGCCGCGGTTGGCGACGGGCGTCGCCGCTGCGGCCGGGGATGCACTGGCCATGACGGGCCTCGCTCTATCTGGCGCTCTTGCCGAAGGCCGTGCTGGTGAAGCCGGGCACGCCGCGGGCATGGCCCGTATCGACGTCGAGGGTCACGCTCATGCCGGCGCGCAGTTGCGGCTGGTCGGCGGGCGTCTCGATCTTCACCCGCATGGCGATGCGCTGCACGACCTTGACCCAGTTGCCGCTGGTATTCTGGGCGGGCAGCAGCGAGAAGCTCGCCGCCGAGGCCGGGCTGATGCTGTCGACCGTGCCCGTCCAGACGGCGCCGGGATAGCTGTCGACATAGACTTCGGCCGTCTGGCCAGGCAGCACCCAGGTCAGCTCGGTCTCCTTGGGATTGGCCTGGATCCAGACATGGTCGGTCGAAACCAGGCTGAAGGCCATGGTTGCGGCCGCGAGATACTGGCCCTTTTGCAGCGACGGCACGTTGGTGACGACGCCGTTCATCGGTGCACGCACGATCGTGTGGTCGAGCTGGCGCTGCGCTTCGGCGCGGGCGGCGACCGCGTCCTTGTAGCGCGGATGCTGCTCGATGGGCGCGTCGGGCTTGCCGTTGAGGCTGGCGGCGATTCCGGCGAGCTGGCTCTGCAGCTGGGCGAGCCTGGATTTGGCGCCATCGTAATCGTGCTTGGCCTGGTCGAAGGTCGCCTGCGAGGCATAGGACTTGCCGGCGAGATCCTGCTGGCGCTTGAAACTCGTCTCGTAGAAGGCGATGTCGCTTTGCGCCTGTGCGATCTGGCTCTGCATGGTCTGGTAGCTCGCCTTCAACGCCTCCAGATCGTTGCGCACCACGCCGATCTGGGCGTCCGCCCGCTCCAGCGCGAAGCGGAACTGCGCGTCGTCCAGCCTGAACAGCAGGTCACCGGCCTTGACCGGCTGGTTGTCGCTCACCTCGACCGCGCTGACGGTGCCGGCGACATCCGTCGAGATCCCGACGATATCGGCCTGCACATAGGCGTTGTCGGTCGACATCACCTGCCCGCCCCTGACGTACCAATAGCCGCCGACGACGAGCGCCACCGGCAGCAGCGCGAACAGGATGGAGCGGACGGGGCGGCGCTCGCCTTTCGGCGCAGCAGGCGCGACCGGCGCCGCCTGGGCCTGGTCCTGCGCCGAAGCCTTCGCCTCGGGCCGGCGCATCTCGGTCACGTTGGTGCCTGCGGAGGCTTGCCCGGCTTCCGCCTTTTCGGCTGTGTCATCCATCTTGTGCCTGCCTTTCGGCCACCGGCATCTGGCAGGCGGCCGTGAGATTGGTCTTCATGCTCAGGAGCGTCTGGAGAAGCCGCTCCCTCTCAGGGTCTGGAATGTCGAGAAAGGCTTCGGAGCGGGTCAGTTCGCCGATCTGGCGCATCTGGACCAGCTTCGGCCCCGCTTTCTCGGTCAGATACAGCTGCCAGATCCGGCGATCGGTCGGATGCGGACGCCGCTCCACCACGCCGCAGCTTTCCAGCTTGTCGACGATGCGCCCGACGGTGATCGGCTCGACATCGATCAACTCGGCCAGCGCCCCCTGCTGGATGCCGGGGTTGCGGTCGAGATAGGCCAGCACCTGCCATTGCGAACGCGTCAATCCGAGTTCGCGCGCGCGCTGTTCGAAGCGCTTGCGCAACAGCCGCGCGACGTCGTGCAGCAGAAAACCAACCGTCGGCGGCGGAATCTTAGGCTTGCTGGTCATAAGCATCTATATAATAGAGATGCTATTGCGCATCCAGCACATGCACGACATGACCATGCGCGCCCGATGCGCAGCGAACGCATGACGAAAGCCGGGTCTCTCTGGACCTATGAAGCGTGGAAAACGGGCTCAGCCGCCCCGGCAGCGCCGGAGCCGCGAGCGCTTCAGCGGATGCCGGCCCGCATGAAGGACTGCACGAACTGCCGCTGGAACAGCAGGAAGCTCAGCAGGAGCGGCGCCGCCGTCAGCAGGGTCGCGGCGCTGATGATCGCCCAGTCGATGCCCTGGTCGGTCGAGGCGAAGACCGCCAGGCCGACCGTCAGCGGCCGCGTATTCACCGTATTGGTGATGACCAGCGGCCACAGGAAGTTGTTCCAGTGATAGGCGACCGAGGTCAGGCCGTAGGCGAGATAGGTCGGCCGTGCCAGCGGCACATAGACCTTCCAGAGGATCGCCCAGGTGCCGCAGCCCTCGACGCGGGCAGCGTCCTCCAGTTCCTTCGGCACCTGCATGAAGGTCTGCCGCAGAAGGAAGATGCCGAAGCCGGAGGCGACGTAAGGCAGGCCGATGGCGAAGATCGTGTCGACCAGCCCGAGCGCCCGCATGGTGCGGTAGTTCTCGACGATCAGCATGTCCGGCATGATCATCAGCTGCACCAGCACCAGCGCGAACAGCAGCCCCATCCAGCGCGAGCGGCTGCGCGCGAAGACGAAGGCCGCGAGCGTGCAGAGCACGAACTGCGCGCCGGTGACGAAGGTGACGAGCAGCACCGTGTTGAGGAAATAGCGCGGGAACGGCGCCGCATGCCAGGCGGCGACGAAATTGTTCAGCGTCAGCGGCGCCGTCAGCTCGAAGCGCGCGGCATAGCCTGTCGGATGGAAGGCCGCCCAGACCGCATAGAGCAGCGGCGCCGCCCAGATGATCGCGAGCAGCCAGGCCGCCGCCGTCTCCAGCCAGTGGCCGAGATCGAGCCCGCCGCGGCGCACCGGCCCGGACGATGTCGGGATCGCGCTCATCGATAATGCGTCCGCCGGCCCATCAGCAGGAACTGCGCCGCCGCGAGCAGGCACAGGATCAGGAGCAGCACCACCGTCAGCGCGGAGGCGAGCGCCGTGTCCCAATAACGGAAGCCGACATCATAGATATAGGTCAGCAGCAAGGCCGTGGCATTGTCAGGCCCGCCATGGGTCATGACGATGATGTGGTCGACGAGCCTGAACCCGTTGATGACGGCATTGACCGCGATGAACAGCGTCGTGGGGCCCAGCAGCGGCAGCGTCACCCGGCGGAAGGTGTAGAAGCGCGAGGCGCCTTCCACCGCAGCGGCCTCGTGCAGCACCGGCGGAATCGCCTGCAGCGCGGCGAGGTAGAAGATCATGAAGAAGCCGGCTTCCTTCCAGATCGCGACCATCATCATCGCGCCCAGAGCCGTTTCCTGCGAGCCGATCCAGTTGGTCGGCCCCCAGCCGAAGAGCAGCCGCGTCATCCTGTCGATCAGCCCGTAATCGGGCGTGTAGAAGAACAGCCAGAGATTGGCGACCGCGATCATCGGCAGCACGGTCGGCACGAAATAGGCCATCCGCATCGCCGCCTTGCCGCGGATGCGCCCGTTGACCCACAGCGCCATCGCGAGCGCGATCCCGATCGAGAGCGGCACGGTGCCGAGCGCATAGATCAGGTTGTTCTTGAGGACGAGCCAGAAGACCGGATCATCCGCCAGCACGGCATAGTTCTCGGCGCCGATGAAGCGCGCGGGGCGCGCCCCCTTCGGCGTCGAGAAGAAGGAATGCCAGATGGTCGCCAGCGCCGGATAATGCGTGAAGGCGACCAAGAGGATCATGGCCGGGGCGAGCATCAGCCAGGCGTGGAGCGTCGTCCGCTCCCGCCCGAAACTTCCGCCGATGCCCGCAGCACGCGCCATCAGCGATAGCTGCGCAGGATACGCTCGGCCTCGGCCTGCGCGGCGGCCAGCGCCGGCTGCGTCTCCTTCTGGCCGGTCAGCACCGCCTGCAGCGCGTTGTTGAGCGCCTGCGTCACGCGCTGGTTCTCATGCGTCGAGAGCTCCGCGACGGCCGAGGGCAGCTGGTCACGCGCCACGGCGGCGGGCGGGAAGCCGGCGACATAGTCCTTCATCTTCTTGGTTTCCCAGGCGGCCGGGCTCACCGCGACATAGCCGGTGTCGATGCCCCACTGCGCCGCGCGCTCCGGCGCCGTCAGGAACTTGGCGAACTTCACCGCCGCCTCACGCTTGGTCGCCGAGGCAGCCTTGAAGACGTAGAGATTGCCGCCGCCGGTCGGGCTGCCCGGCTTCTTCCCGGCCGGGAGCATCGCCACGCCGAAGGGGAATTTGGCGTTGGCGCGGACATTGGTCAGGTTGCCGGTGGTGGTCCACATCATCGCGACCTTCTTCTCGAAGAAGTCGCGCGGCGTGGTGCCCCACTCGACGATGCCGGGCGGGTGGACCTTGTACTTGGTCACGAGGTCGCGCCAGTAGTTCAGCGCCTCGGCCACCTTCGGGTCGTCATAGAAGGTACGGTTGCCCTCGGCATTCATCAGGCGGACATCGGCCTGCGTCGTCAGCGCCTGGAACAGCCAGTAGGGGAACCCCGAGGACGGGATCTGGATGCCCCATTGGGTGACGTTGTCGCCCTGGCGCACCGTGAGCTTCTGCGCGTACTCGATCTGCTGCGCCCAGTTCTTCGGCGGCGTCTCGGGGTCGAGCCCGGCGGCCTTGAAGGCGTCCTTGTTGTAGTACATCACGATGGTCGAGCGCTGGAACGGGATGCCCCAGGTCTTGCCGCCGGTGCGGCTGTTTTCCATGAAGCCGGGATAGAAGCTGTCCGTCCAGGCCTTGTCGACGCCGGGCAGCTCGTCCCAGGAGACGACGACGCCCTCGTCGATCAGCGTGAACATGTCGGTCGAGAGCAGCACGGCGACATCCGGCGCATCACCGCCCTTGGCCGCCGTCAGAGCCTTGGTGATCGAATCCTGATAGGAGCCGGTATAGACCGGCTTGATCTTGATGCCGGGGTTTTCCTTCTCGAAATCGGCGCAATAGCCGTCGATCACCTTGGTGATCGGACCGCCCACCGCGACCGGATAGTTGAAGGTCAGCTCGACCGGCGCTTGCGCCCGGACGGCGGGAGCGGCGATCAACGTCGAGGCGGCGAGGCCGCCCAGCGCCATACGGCGGGTCATCTGCATGTCGCATTATCCTTGCTGGAGAAAGGTGAAGCCAAATTCGAAGGAAAATCCTCGATCCGCCGCCCGGTCGCGTCGTCGAAGAGATGGAGCGTCTGCGGCAATCGCAGGCGGACAGGTGTTCCCACCGGCAACGCGCACAAGCCCGGCACGCGCACCTGCAGCACCTGCGTGCCGGTTCCGATCACGCAGCTCAGCACGGTCTCGCCCCCGAGGAACTCGGCGCCCGCAATGCCGGCCGGGAGCCCCTCGGCGTCGCTCAGCACGATCTCTTCCGGCCTGACGCCGAGCCACTGCCCGGCCGCCTGCGCGGGAGCGAGGACATGTCCGGGTGCGCCCTCGAGCACGGCCCCGCCTTCGCCGGCCGTGAGTCGGACCAGCGACATCGGCGGGGTGCCGATGAAGGTGGCCGCGAAGCGGGTGGCGGGCCGGGCGTAAAGCTCGGCCGGGCTCGCATCCTGCTCGACATGGCCGTCGCGCATCAGCACGACCTGATCGGCCATGCTCATCGCCTCCGCCTGGTCATGCGTGACATAGACCATCGTCAGCTTGAGGCGCTGCTGCAGCGCGCGGATCTCGCGGCGCATCTCGTTGCGCAGCTTCGCGTCGAGGTTGGAGAGCGGCTCGTCCATCAGGCAGATCGGCGCCTGCGCCACGATGGCCCGCGCCAGCGCCACGCGCTGCTGCTGCCCGCCCGAGAGCTGCGAGGGCCGGCGCTCCAGCAGATGCCCGAGGCCGACCAGCGCCGCAGCGTCCTTCAGCCGTGCCGCGCGGTCCGCAGCCGGGACGCCGCGCGCCTTGAGTCCGAAGACGATGTTCTCCGCGACCGACAGATGCGGGAACAGCGCATAGGACTGGAACACCATCGAGATGCCCCGCTGCGCCGGCGGCAGCCGGGAGACGTCCCGGCCGGACAATTCGATGGTTCCCGAGGTGGCCTGCTCGAGGCCAGCCAGGACCCGCAACAGCGTGGACTTGCCACAGCCGGAGGGCCCCAGCAGCACCACGAAGCTGCCCGGCTTCGCCTTCAGGCTGACGCCGGCCAGCGCGGCAGTGTCGCCGAACTGCTTGCGGACATCCGCAAGGCGGATCGCATCATCGGGATGGGAAGCGAAACTCATCGCGCGGCAGCTAAGGTCGGCCGATGACAGTTTGATGAAGGCCCCTCGCGCGTAGCGCCGGCCGGCAGTCGCACCATCGTCATCGCTTGTCTCGTTCCCGTCCCGCCTCCGATATAGCCGGGCTTTTTGCCGGCAACAAATCCTGACCGGCAGGCAGCGGACGCGCTTCAGCGATTTCGATAGCGCCCCTGCACGATGAGGTGTGCGACCGCCGTGAGCAGGATCGTCGCGGTCATCAGGATGAAGGAGATCGCGCCGCCGAAGGGCCAGTTGTTCTGCTGCGCGAACTGGCCGTAGACCAGCGGCCCCATCATCTGGAACTTGGGCCCGCCGAGCAGGACGGGCGTGGCATACGCGTTCATCGCCAGGATGAAGGTCAGGATCGTGCCGGCCAGCACCCCCGGCAGCGCCAGCGGCCAGAGCACCCGGCGGAACATCGCGCCGGGCGCCGCGCCCAGGCTGAAGGCCGCCTCTTCGACCTGCCGCGGAATCCCCTCGATCACGCTCTGCAGCGACAGCACCATGAAGGGCAGGTTGACCGCGACGATGCCGATCAGCACGGCGTTTTCGGTGAACATGATCTCCAGCGGCTGGTCGATCAGCCCCATCGCCATCAGCGACGCGTTCAGGGCTCCCTTGCTGCCGAAGGCCGTCATCCAGCCGGCCGCCCGTACGGCATTGCCGACGAAGAGCGGCAGGACGACGGCGATGACCAGCAGGTTCTTGAACCGGCTCTGCGTGCGCGCGAGCACATAGGCCAGCGGGAAGCCCATGATCAGGCAGGCGAGCGTGCAGATCACCGCCACGCGCACGGTCCGCACCAGCACGTTGAGATAATAGGTGTCGGTGAAGAACTTGACGTAGTTCTCGATCACCAGCCCGTCGACCATGAACTGGCCGGGCACGAACTTGTTGAGCGAATAGCGGAACAGGATCGCGAGCGGGCCGATGAGCCCGATCGCGACGAACAGAGTCGCCGGCACGACCAGCAGCCCGGCGAGGTTCTTGCGAGCGCCGGCGACGGCCTCGGGAGCGGTGGTGCTCATAGGCGCCCCCTGTCATTCCGGGGCATGCCGAAGGCATGAACCGGGAACCCACGAACAGGCGAGCGGCCGCGGAGGCGCAAGGCAGAGGTCTCGCCCGGTCGTGGTTTCCGGGTCCGCTCCTGTGGAGCGCCCCGGAATGACAAGGAAGGCATCACGCTTTGAAGACCTTGTCCCACCACTCCTTCATCGCCGAATCGTTCTTGGCGAGGAAGGCGTAGTCGAGGTCCTTCAGGCGCTTCTCTTCGTCCGGCGTGAAGCCGATCCGCTTCTGCAGGGCCGGATCGACGGCTAGCCCGGAAACGGTGCCGTTGTAGCCCATGTCGACGGCGAAGGCCTCCTGCGGCGCCTTGGCCAGCATCGCGTCCATGTAGGCGTAGGCGTTCTCCTTGTTGGGCGCGTTCTTGGCGATGACGAAACCCGAGACATAAACGGGGATGCCCTCGACCGGCGAGACGGCCTCGCAGGGGATGCCCGCGTTCTGCCACTGCACCACGCGCGCCTTCCAGATCGCGCTGATCCCGACTTCCTCGTTCTTCATCGCCTGGGCGAAGGCCTCGTTGGTCGGGTAGACCCGGCCACCCGCCTTCTTGACGGCCATCAGGACCTCCTTGGCCTTCTCGAGGTCGTTCATGTCCTTGCCGCCGGTCGCGGCGAGCGAGGCGGCGATGAAGACCGACTGGTACTGGATGTCGATGAAGCCGATCTTGGAACCCCATTTCGGGTCCAGCCAGTCCTTGAAGCCGGTCGGCGCCGGCGAGATCAGCTTGGGATTGTAGATGACGACGTTGCCGGAATAGATCTGCCCGATGCCATAGGGATACTTCATCGAGGGCAGCAGGTTCTTGGCGTTCGGAATCTTGGAATAGTCGAGCGTCTCGGTGACGCCGGCCTCGCTCATCTCGAACATGTTGGCGGCCGAGAAGCCCTGAACGTCGACCGTGCCGCGCGGCAGGCGCTTCTCAGCGACCATCTTGGCCCGGCGCGGCGCGTCGCTCGCCTGGTCCTGCACCACCTCGATGCCCTTGGCCTTGAGGATCGGGTCCTCGATGTTCTTGGTCAGCAGCCGCGCATAGTCGCCGCCCCAGGTGCCGACGACGACGCGGCCGCCGGATTGCGCGAGAGCGGGCATCCCCGTCGCGCCTGCGAGCGCCACCGCGCCGGCGCCCTTCAGAATCGTACGCCTGTCGAATGCAGTCATGATGCCATCCCCTGTATTATGTGGACGCCGATGAGGCTCATGCCCCGAGCGGATAGACGAGCCCGGCGTCGGCGGCCCAACCTATCGTCATGGTGTCGCCCGGCCGCGGCTCGGTCAGCCCCGGCCGGTTCGGGATCTGCAGCAGCATGCGCTCCTGCTCGTCCAGCGCAACCTGGACATCGAGCTGCGCGCCGAGATAGGAGGCGTGCACGACCTGCGTCTCGAAGCGGTTCGGCAGCCCCTGCGCCTCGCCGCCGACGGCGATCCGCTCCGGCCTCAGCGCGAGCGTGCCGGGCCCCGCGGTCTTCGCATCGGCGCAGGCGATCTCTCGCCCCCCTGCGGTGCGGAAGCGGCCGGGCGCCGTGACCTGCCCATCGAGGAAGGCGCTGCGTCCGATGAAGCCGGCGACGAAGCGGTCGGCGGGCTTTTCGTACAGCTCGCGCTGCGTGCCGATCTGCCGGACCTTGCCCTTCTCCATGACCACGAGGCGGTCCGCCATGGTCAGCGCCTCCTCCTGGTCATGCGTGACCATGATGGTGGTAAGGCCGAGATTGCGCTGCAGTTCGCGGATCTCCACGCGCACCTCCAGCCTGAGCTTGGCGTCGAGGTTCGAGAGCGGCTCGTCGAGGAGCAGAACCTGCGGCTGCATCGCGAGCGCGCGGGCCAGCGCCACGCGCTGCTGCTGCCCACCCGAGAGCTGGCGCGGATAGCGCTCGTCGAAGCCGCCGAGCTGGACGAGGCGCATCGCCTCGGCCACGCGGGGTCCGCGCTCTGCGGCGGGCACCTTGTGCATCTCGAGCCCGAAGGCAACGTTCTGCGCCACGGTCATGTGCGGGAACAGCGCATAGCTCTGGAAGACGAGGCCGCAATGGCGCTTCCAGGGCGGCAGATGCGTGACGTCGCTCTCTCCGATCGTGATGCGCCCGCCCGATGGCGGAACGAACCCCGCGATCATCCGCAAGGTCGTGGTCTTGCCGCAGCCGGAAGGGCCGAGCAGCACGAGGAATTCGCCATCCTCGACCGCGATGTCGACATCGTCGACGACGCTGAGATCGCCATAGGTCTTCTTCAGATGGGAAATCGAGAGCCGCGCCATGTCTATACCACCCGGCTCAGTTTGACGTAGCGATCAGTCACGATCATCGCCGCGCCGATCAGGACGATCTGGATCAGGGAAGCCGCCGCCACGGTCGGATCGATCTTCCATTCGAGATATTGCAGGATCGCGATCGGCAATGTCGTGCGCCCCGGTCCGACCAGGAACAGGCTCATCTCGAGATTGCCGAAGGAGGTGACGAAGCCGAACAGCGCCGCCGCCACCAGTCCCGGCCGGATGCTCGGCAAGGTCACGCGCCAGAAGGTCGTGAACGGCCCGGCCCCCAAATTCTGCGCTGCTTCCTCGATCGAGCGGTCGAAGCCGGCGAGGCTCGCCGTCACCAGCCGCACGACCCAGGGGATGACCACGAGCGTATGGGCGGCGATCAGCCCGCCGAGCGAGCCCATCACCGGGATCTGCGTCGCGATTTCGACCTCGATCTGGAAGACATAGGTCGCGGTGCCGAGCACGATGCCCGGCATCACCAGCGGCAGCAGCAGGAGGGTGGAGACGCCGGGCCCCAGGGGGATGCGGTGCCGCACGAGGGCCAGGCTCGCAGGCACGCCGAGTGCCAGCCCGATCAGCGTCGAGACGACCGCGACCTCCAGGCTCAGCACGAAGCCGTCGATGAAGGGCTTGTTGTTGGCGGCCGCCGTGAACCATTGCAGCGAATAGCCTTCCGGCGGGAAGGACGGGATCTCCTGGCGGAAGAAGGCCAACCAGGTCACGAAGATCAACGGTAGCAGGATGAAGCCGAGCGAAAGCCCGGCTGCGCCGTTCAGCGCATAGCGCCCGAACCGTACGGCGTTCATTGCGCCGAACCCTCACGCCGCGGAACGCCGCTCAACACGCTGCTCGTCATCGCCACCAGGATCACTACCCCTCCGTCATCGGCGCCGCTGAAGCTGCGGATTCAGTTACAAACAGTCAAGCCGGTTTCTTATCCACCGCCTGACCAACAGGCAGGCATGTCCGGCCCCTAGTGCAGCGTGTTCTTATGGAAGACTCCGCCCTTCATGACCGCCGCCAGATGCTTGCCCTGCTCCTGGAATAGTCCGAAATCCTTCAGCGGGTCGCCATCGACAAGGATGATGTCGGCATAGGCGCCGGCCTGCACCGTGCCGAGCTTGCCTTCCATGCGCAGGATTTGGGCACCGACCGTCGTCGCCGAGCGGATGATCTCGATCGGAGACAACACCTCGCGGCGCAGCAGGAACTCGCGCGACTGCTCGACCTGCAATTGGCCGAGGAGGTCGGAGCCGTAGGCGACCGGCACGCCGGCTCGCTTGCAGATCTCCAGAGAGCGCAGGCCGCCATCGATGACCAGGTCGTTCTTGGCCAGCATGTCGCCGGTCATGCCGAACTCCGCGGCCCGCTCCTTCATCGCGTAATAGGCGACGAGGTTGGCGGTCAGGACCATGTTGTTCTGTGCCATCAGCTTGGCCGAGGCATCGTCGATCAGGTTGCCGTGCTCGATCGCGCGGACACCGCATTCCGCAGCCCGCGTGATCGCCTCCGGCGTATAGGCATGGGCACAGACATAGCGGCCGAAGGCTTTCGCCTCCTCCACCGCAGCCTTCACCTCATCGACACTGAACTGCATCGAGTCGAGCGGATCGTAGGGGCTGGCAACACCGCCCGACATCATGATCTTGATGTGGTCCGCGCCCAGCCGCATCTGCTCCCGTGCCGATTTGCGCACCGAGGACACGCCGTCGGAGACGTTCATCGTATAGGCCATGGCGTTGCAGCAATGGCAGCGGGCGCCGAAATCGGTGCGCCGGCGCGGGTCGCTATGGCCGCCGGT
Source organism: Allobosea sp. TND4EK4 (assembly GCF_900156025.1). GTDB lineage: Bacteria > Pseudomonadota > Alphaproteobacteria > Rhizobiales > Beijerinckiaceae > Allobosea. The sequence goes on along the minus strand of NZ_FTMO01000023.1, from coordinate 8,853 downwards.
CGGGCCGATGGCGGCACCGGCGATGAACAGGCGCGGCCCCGCGACATCGCCCTTCTCGACCGCTTCCTTGATGCCCCAGTCGGCGCCGCCGGTGTCGCGCACCGAGGTGAAGCCGCGGTCGAGCATGCCCTTCATCAGCCGGACGGCGCGGGCCGTCATCAGCGTCAGCGGCATGCTCTCCATCGTGCGGATATAGACCTCGGAGAGGAAGACATGGACGTGGCTGTCGATCAGCCCGGGCATCAATGTGCGCCCGCCGCAATCGATGACATCGGCGGCAGCCGACCTGATCGGCTTGTCCGAGAGTTCGCGGACCCTGTCGCCTTCGACCAGAAGCTCATAGCCGCTGCGCAGTTCGCCAAATTCCGGCTCGAGCAGGGCGAAGTTCTTGAAATGCAGCGCCATCACACCGGCCTCCCCATCATCGCCGGCCGGCCGATGGCCGAGCCGAATATCCTGATATATTAGGCATGCGCCATCGGCTTGTCGACGGCTGCGCGCGGGTTCAGTTCAGGCTTGAGCGCTTCACGAGCGCGCCGCCCTTCATGATCACCGGCATGTGGCGGCCCTGACGCGTCAGCAGCGACAGGTCCTTCAGCGGATCGCCGTCGACCACGATCAGGTCGGCATGGGCGCCGGGTGCCACCGTCCCGATCTTGCCTTCCAGCTTCAAGAGCTTGGCGGCGATGAAAGTGGCCGAGGCGATCACCTCCTGCGCCGGCAGCGCCTGCCCGCGGATGACGAATTCCTCGGACTGGTAGCGGTGCATCTCGCCGAGCAGGTCGCTGCCATAGGCCATAGCCAGACCGGCCTTCTGCATGATCCGCAGCGATTCCATGCCCGCCGAGCGCACGACATCGACCTTGGCAACGGAATCCGGCGGGAAGCCGAGCTTCGGCCCGTCCGCGACCAGCTTGTCGTAGGTCACGAGCGTGGGCACGGCGACGGCGCCCTTGCCCGCGGCGAGCTTGGCGGTCTCGGGCTGGATCAGGTTGCAATGCTCCAGCGAATGGACCCCGGCCTCGACGCAGCGGCGGATCGCCTCGTCGGTATAGACATGGGCCGAGACATAGGTGCCCGCCATCCGTGCTTCCTCGACGATGGCCTCCAGCTCGCTCACGGAATAGCCGAGAAAGTGGATCGGGTCGGTCGGCGAGGCGCAGCCGCCATTGGCCATGATCTTGATGAAATCGGCCCCGCCCTTCAGCTCCTCGCGCGCGGCGCGGCGCACATCCGGCACGCCGTCGCAGATGCGCCCGAGCGAGCCCAGCCGGTGGCGCTCGATCACGCTCGGCCGGTCGTCATAGCGGCCGCGGAAATCGGCGTGGCCGCCGGTCTGGCTCAGCGCCTTGCCGGAGATGACGAGTCGCGGTGTCGGGAAATGCCCCTCCTCCGTCGCCTGCTTCAGGCCGAAATCGGCGCCCCCGACATCGCGCACGGTGGTGAAGCCGCGCATCAGCATCTCGCGCATGATGACGAAGGACCGCGCCGTCACCAGCGAATCCGGCAGGCGGGCATTGGCACCGAGATCGGCGACGCCGGCGACGACATGGACATGCGCGTCGATCAGCCCCGGCATCAGCGTCCGGCCCTTGAGGTCGATGGTCTTCGCCTTGGCGGAGGCCACCGTCTTGCCGACCTCGCGGATCGTGCCGCCCTCAACGAGGACATTGACCGGAGCGCCCGGTTCGGGCGCCGAGCCGTCGACGATGCGGGCATTGGTGAAGAGGGTGGCGGCCACGGGCTGTTCCTTGAATGCGAAAGGCGAAACGGAGAGCGAAAATCAGGCCGCGCCGGCTTTGGCGCGGGCGGCGAGGAAGGCCGGCACCAGCATCGGCGCCAGCCGCTCGACAGGCGCGACATGCTCCTCGCGGTAGTGATGCTCCGGCGCCAGCAGGTTGATCGTGCCGACCACCTTGCCGTCATAGATCGCGGGGATGTTGATGACCGAGCCCAGCCCCATGCTCTCGATCAGCGCGTGGTCGAAGAAGGCCCAGCGGATCCCGGCCTTGTCCTTGCCGAGATAGGGCTTGCGCTCGTCCAGCACATGTTTGCCCCAGGGTGTCGGCCCCATCGTCTTGCGGCCGGAGACCGGGTACTCGGTGGGGCGGTTCGAATAGATGCGCGCCACCTCCTGCCCGTCCACATAGAGCAGGGTGAAGAGCTGGTGGCCGACGAGGCGCTGCGTCGCCTCCTCGAACGCCTTGAACAGCGTCTCGGGCTGGCCGGGCTGCGCGATCAGGGCCGCGAGGGTGGCGAGGTCGTCGGACATGGGTCTCTCCGGAAATCAGGCGGATGCGGGCGGAGCCGGGGCCTTCGGAATCTGTTCGGGCAGGATGCCCTGCGGCTTGAGATGCAGCACCAGGATCAGCGCGAGCCCGATCAGCATCTCGCGCATGGCCGCGAGCTGGACCGGCTGAAGACCGGGCACCCACTCCGTCATGAAGCGCGTCGCCTCGAGGAAGATCACGACGGCATAGGCGCCGAGCACCGCCCCGCTCGGACGGCCGACGCCGCCGGCCGTGACAGCCAGGAAGATGTAGATCGTGATCAGCGGCTGGAAATGGTCCGGCGAGATATAGGACTGGAAATGCGCGTAGAGCGCACCCGCCAGCGCCGCGATCGCGGCCGAGAGCGCGAAGGCCTGCAGCTTGAAGCGCAGCACGGGCTTGCCGGCGAAGGCGGCAAGTTGCTGGTCCTCGCGGATCGCCTTGAGCGCGCGCCCATAGGGCGAAAGATCGAGCCGGCGCAGCAGCAGCCAGACGAGGCCGAGCACCAGCGTCACCAGCCCGAGATAGAACAGCGCGAAATTCTGCGTCCCGAATTCGGCCTTGAGCGGCGCCTTGATGCCGGAGATGCCGTCCGAGCCGTTGGTCAGCCAGCGCTCGTTCAGCGCCACCAGCCGGATCACCTCGGCAAAGCCCAGCGTGACGATGGCGAGGTAATCGTCGCGCAGCCTCAGCGTCGCGAAGGTCACCAGCAAGCCGACGACAGCGCCCACCGCCAGCGCCGCGCCCCAGCCGAGCAGCACGGGCGCGCCCGCCCCCGTCGCCAGCGCCGAAGCATAGGCACCGACCGCAAAGAAGCCGGCGAGGCCGAGATTGACCAATCCCGCCCCGCCCCAGATCAGGTTGAGGCTCAGGGCCAGCAGCCCGTAGATGGCGCAGAGCGTCAGCGTGAAGACGATATAGGACAGCATCAGGCGGCCCTCTCGCCGAGCAGGCCACGCGGCCGGAAGGTGAGCATCAGCAGGATCGCGACGAAGCCGACCGCCGTGCGGTATGTCGCGGGAACCGCGAGCAGCGCCAGTTCCTCGGCGATGCCGAGCATCAGCGCGCCCGCCACGGCGCCGGGGATCGAGCCAAGCCCGCCCAGCACCGCCGCGGCAAAGACCGAGAGCAGCACGCGATAGCCGGTCAGCGGGTCGATCGAGGTGTCGAGCCCGATCAGCACGCCGCCGACGCCGGTCAGCCCTGCGCCAAGGAACAGAGTCACGATGGCGATCTTCGCAGGGTCGATACCCTTCAGCCGCGCCAGATCGGGGTTGTCCGCGACGGCCCGCATCGCCTTGCCGAAGCGCGTATAGCGCAGGAACAGGAACATCGCCGCCATGATCACCACGGAGAGCAACAGGCTCTGCAGTTGCTGCGGACCGACGCGCAGATCGCCGAAGCGCAGGTCCCGCGCGATCGGCAGGTCGTAGCCGCGCATCTCGTTGCCGAAGAGAAAGCGCACGATGTTCTCCAGCACGAGATTGAGCGCGATCGAGGCGATCGCGACAATCAGCGCGCCGTTGCCGCGCAGGCGCTTCAACGCGGTCTCCTCAGCGGCCACGCCGACCACGCCCGTGACCGCGAAGGCGACGGCCAGCGCCGCCACGATCGGAAGGCCGAGAACGACGTTCGCCCACCAGGCGGCGAAGGCGCCGATCGTCGCATAGGCGGCGATGGCGAAGTTGGGGTAGCGCAGCACCGCGAAGATGGCCGAGAAGCCGATGGCCGGGACGGCGATCAGCGCCCCGGTCATCACGCCATTGAGCAGCGCCTGCAGCAGCTGGGTCACGCGATCTTCACCAGCGTGAGCTTGCCGCCCTGCACCTGCTCGTAGCGGAACTTCGAATCGATGATGTCGCCGATCGCATCGAAGTCGCATGGCCCGCTGGCGCCATCGTAATCGACCGGCTGCTTGGCCGCGATGGCCTTCAGCCCGTCGACCGCGTTGTCGACCTTGGTGCCGCCCTGTGCCTGGCTGACCTTGCGCACCGCGTCCTTGATCGCGGTGCCCGAGGCATCGCCGGCGAAGGCGATCGCCATCAGCACGAGGTTGATCTGGTCGTAGATCTGGGTGGTGTAGGGATCGGGCGAAGCGACGCCGATCAGCTTGACCAGCCGCTCATAGGCCTTCGAGCCTTCGGCCGGCGAAGGCGAGATGGTGTAGGTCTTGTCGACGACCTCGGCCGGCACGCTCTCGATCAGCTTCTGGTTCACGGAATAGCCGAAGGCGACCTTCAGCCCGCTGAAACCGGCACGGTAGACATCCTTCAGCATCACGGCAGTGTCGGGCGTATAGCCGCCGAAGACGATGGCGTCGGGCTTGAAGCGCAGCGCTTCGTCGACTTCGGTGCGATAGGACGGCTTCTTGTCGTCATAGACCAGAGAGCCGGTCTCGCCCCCGGCCGCCTTCACCGCGGCGGTGATGTTGTCGAACTGGCTTTTGACGAAGGGCGTCTGCGGCGAGACGAAGAAGACGCGCTTGGCCTTCTCCGCGATGCAGAACTCGCCGAACTTCTTGCCCTGCAGGGTCGTGTTGGGCTGGGTGCGGATCAGATAGCCCTGATGTGGCAGCTGGGTGATGGCATCGGCACCGGAGACGGTGGCCAGGAAGGTCTTGGACTCCCAGCACAAGGGCGCCACCGCCGTCGTCACCGAGGAGGCCCAGGTGCCGAGGATCGCCGAGACCTTGTCGACGTCGATCATCTTGCGGGCGGCGCGCACGCCTGCTTCCGGATTGGTCTGGTCGTCCTCGGAGATGAGCTCGATCTTGCGGCCGAGCACGCCGCCGGCCGCATTGACCTCGTCGACCACGGCCTTCACCGCCTTGACCATGACCGGTCCGTAGGGGCCGCCCGAGCCGGTGAGCGGAGTCAGCGTGCCGATGCGGATCGGGCCTGATTGCTGCGCAAGGGCGAGCCCCGGCAGGCCGGCGATGCCGGCGAAGGCCGCGGTGCCGGCAAGCAGGCGGCGGCGGTCGATGGTCAGTTGCGTCATGACGGATCCCCTGGGTTTGGTCTTGTCGTTGGAACGGCTTCCCGGCCTCTAGCCGCCGAGGAAGAGCTTGCGGATGTCCGGATCGTTGGCGAGTTCCGGCCCGCCTCCTTCGCGGCTGTTGCGGCCGGAGACGAGGACGTAACCGCGCGTCGAGATCTCCAGCGCCTCCAGCGCATGCTGCTCGACCATCAGGATCGGCAGCCCGCCCCGATTGAGCGCGACGATGGCGTCGAACAGTTCATCGGCCGCTTTCGGAGACAGCCCCGCCGTCGGCTCGTCGAGCAACAGCAGCGAGGGTGCGTTCATCAAGCCCATCGCCATGGCGAGGATCTGCCGCTGCCCGCCCGAAAGCGTGCGCGCCAGCGCCTTGCGCTTCTCCGCAAGCATCGGATAGCGGCCATACATCTCCTCGGCTCGCGCGGTGACCGCCCTGGGGTCCTGGAAGCCGCTGATCTCGAGGTTCTCGGCCACCGTCATCGCGCCGAAGACGTTGCGCTCCTGCGGGACGAAGCCGATGCCGGCCCGCGAGCGGCCGAGCGCATCCGCCTTCGTCACGTCGCGCCCGCCGAGCCGGATCTCGCCCTCGCGCGCCGGGACGAGCCCGGCCAGCGTCTTCAAAAGCGTCGATTTACCGGCCCCGTTCGGCCCGATGATCGAAACGATCTCGCCCGCCGCGACATGCAGCGAAGCGCCCTTCAGGATCTGCTCCGCCGCGCCATAGCCGGCAACGATGCCGGAGGCGGAAAGCACGGTGTCAGCCGCCGGGCTCAATGCCGCCTCCCGAGATAGGCTTCCTGCACGCGGGTGTCGGAAGCGACCTCCTCGAACGTGCCCTGCGTCAGCGTGCGGCCCTCGGCCATCACGATCACGGGCGCGCAGAGCTGGCGGATCAGCGCCATGTCGTGCTCGATCAGGCAGATGGTCAGCCCGCTCTGGTTGAGCGCGACGAGGTGCTCCGCGATCTGCTCGGTCAGGCTTGGATTGACGCCGGCCATCGGCTCGTCGAGCAGCAGGATCTTCGGCTCGGCCATCAGCGCCCGGCCGATCTCGACCAGCTTCTTCTGGCCGCCCGAGAGCGCCGTGACCGGATTGTCGAGAACATGGTCGAGCCGCAGCCGCCTGGCGATGCCGAAGGCCCGCTCCGCCAGTTGCTCCTCGCGCTGCCGCGCCGCGCGAGAGCCGAACAGGCCGGCGAGCAGGCCCTCTCCCGGCTGCGCCGCGCCATAGAGCATGAGATGCTGGAAGACGCTGAGCTTGGGAAAGCCGCGCGCCAGCTGGAAAGAGCGCACGAGCCCGGCCGCGACCAGTCTTTCGGGGCTGAGTCCGGTGGTCTCGGCCTCACCCAGGCGCACCGAGCCGGCATCCGGCCGGTACAGACCGGAAACCGCATTGAACAAGGTCGACTTGCCCGCGCCGTTCGGGCCGATCAGCCCTGTGAAGGAGCCTTCCGGCACGGCGAAATCGACGCCGCGCAGCACATGGACGCCATAGAAGGCGAGCGTCAGCCCCTCGATCGTCAGTGCGGCGGTCATGAAGCGGCCTTGCGCGGCGTGGCGGCCGCCACGGGCTTGATCGGGAATTGCTGCCGCACCTGCCCCTTCCAGAACTGCAGCATGCCTTCGTAATAGGCCGGATCGCCCGGCCGGAGCACGGTCTGGCTGATCATGCCGCGCACCAGGCACATCGTGGCGTTCATCACCGTGCGGGCGTGATCGGGATCGGTGCCGGCGCGGACAGCGAGCGCGGTCCAGATCGCGTCCAGCCCGGCATGGAACTCGCGCACGGTCGGGATCAGCTGCGCCTTGAAGTCGCTGTTGTGGCGCGCCTCCGGCAGGTATTCCATCGTCACGTAGAACAGCCGGTCGTCCATCATCCGCCAGATGTAATCGACGATCTCGTCGCTCGAGCCGCCGCGCGCGATGAACTCCTCGGCGAAGCGGTGCAGGTCCCGCGCGGTCTTGCTGAGCAAGTCGGCGACGGACGCGCTGATGATCGCCTCGCGGCCGGCGAAATGATGCGTCAGCGCCCCGCGCGAGACGCCCGCATGGCGTGCGATGTCGGAGGTCGTGGTCCGCGCCAGCCCCTGCTGATGCAACAGGTCGATGGTCGCTCCCATCAGCCGCGCCGACATCTCGGCGCTCCGCTCCTGCTGCGATCGTCGCTTGGTCATGCCGCGCGCTTCCCCCCTGAACAGGAAGGTCACTCGAAACTTGCAAACAATCAAGATTGTTTTTTAGTCGCGACAGCCCATCGTTTAAGCCGAGCTTTGTGTAGCGCCACCCGCCCCACGGCAGGCGCTACGCCCGGATCACCCTGTTCAGCAAGACGGGCTTCGGCACGGTGTAGCCTTCCACCAACGTTCTCAGCAGATCGCTGATCTGCCGATCGTCGCAAAAGACGATCACGAGCCAGATCTCCCCGGCCAGCTGTAGAAGCAGTTCTTGAGCTGCTTCAGGGTTAAGGCCGTCGAAATCGAAGCCGTTTGGCCTTTTGCGCGCAGCAGCCCGGAATGGATGGAGCCGCTGGGTGATCGTTTCCAGCGTCGTCATGACCTCAGCTGCCTCAGCTGCCTCGGAGAGACGAGCGGCAAGAGCCAGCCCTTCCGCTGTCAGGGACAGCATGCGGCGGATGAGGATGTCCCGTTCAAGCGGCCTCATGACCTCCAGGTTCTTGCGAACCCGTGCGGAAAACGCAGCCTTTTGTGTCGCATCGCGGACCGCCACCGGGGGTGGATCTGCCTGGAGAGAGGGAGCGGGCGTGAAAAACTCCAGGTCGCACGCGGTGCCGCTGCACCAGACTCTCTGCGAGCTGATTTTGACCGTGAGCGCTCGCCCCATGGCTGTTCGAATTTCGGCGGTTTCCGTATCGTAGAACCCCCGGGTTTCCAGCAACCAGAGCCGCCGATCACGCTGCGGACTGCTGATTGCGGAGCCGCTCGTGACGAGGTTCCTGTTCTCGAGCTCGGCCCAGATTCGTTCGACCATCTTGAGGTAGCCATCGTTTGCCGCGACGTAGCATGCCTCGGAGGGGCCGATCGTCGACAAGCAAGCCGGGACGTCCAGCGTCTTGACCAGCTTGGCTGTCAGGGACCTCGTGGAAAACATCGGCAGGGGCCCGTTGATGACGCAAGGGCAGTATCACGATCTGGCTAAGGAAACCTTGAATCGTTCCAAGAGTCGAGAACAGGCGCGGCCGCTGTTGCGTAGGACATTCGGATATAGGCCCTTTGGCCGGGCGTCAGATTTCACAGCCGTTCGACCTGTCTCAGCGAGGCGTCGGGCGATCCATTCGCCCCCTTGCAGCGGCGCAGGCGTTCCGCAGATCGGCCGGCAACGGCCGGTGCAGACCGGACCGACGAGATGGCGAGCCGCCTCATCCACAGGACATGCGGCTCGCGCCCTGACCCGGCCGGCGTCAGTACGCATGGTCACAGCGATGTCGACTATCCCGGCTTGTCGACGTGAAGGGCCCTTAAGCGCCATCAGCCATGCGGGGGCTCACCAGCTGTAGCGAAGTGCGCCCTTGCCGCCGAAGCTGCGGGAATTTCTGGCGAATTCACCCTCGAACAGCGCCGCGAGCGCGAGGC
>NZ_FTMO01000006.1 GCF_900156025.1 Allobosea sp. TND4EK4 | reverse complement strand
CAGATCGGCTACAACCGCGCCGCATCCATCATGGAGCGCATGGAACACGAAGGCATCGTCGGACCCGCAAACCACGCCGGAAAAAGAGAGATCCTGGTCGATGGCGTGAGCCGGATCGACGACGAGGATTGAGGTCCCGGTTCCGACTTGGCGTCGTCCCGGGCGACCGGAGACAGACCCGGGATCCATGCCGGAACCTGACCGACAGCGTTCCGGAACGGATCCCGGATCGGCGCCGCTTAGCGGCTTGTCCGGGATGACTGTTCATTTAGCCGGATAGCGAGGCCTAGCCAGCGATCACGCCCTTACGGAGCAGAAAGCAGCCATAGGGCCGCGCATCGCCAACCTGGACCACGCCGAAGGATCTGCGCGCCGCCTCGTAGAAGGCGAAGCGCTCGATGCCGGGCAGCGGGCCCGCCTGCAGGCCTGCGCCGGCCACCTCCGCCGCCACCTCCTGCTGCACCAGCGGCACGGCTGAGGCATCGCCCACCACCAGCATCCGGCGGATCGGATCGGGCTCGAAATCGTCGATCGGCAGCACGGTGAGGATCGCGCGCAGGGCGCGCGCCATGGTCAGGCCCGGCAGCCGCACGATGCGGCCGGTGGTCGTGGCCCGCGCGATCGTCTCGGCGGGATGGTTGGCATCGACCACCGCGAGGTCGTCGCCATGGCCCATGGCGGCGAGCAGCCAGAGCAGGTCCGGGCCGAGAACGGGGTCGATCGATTTCAGCATCATGGCACCGGGGCGTGGGCGGGGATGAGCCCCCCGGCGCGCAGATCGCTCCAGAGGGCGGCGGGGACGGGGCGGGCGACCAGCGCGACGTTGCGCTCGATCTCGGCGGGTGTCACCGCACCGAGGACGACCGTGGCGACGGCAGGATGGGCGGAGGCGAAGGCCGGCGCCGCCTGCGGCAAGGCAACGCCGTGGGCCGCGCAGACCGCCTCGATGCGCGCGACCTTCGCGAGAATGTCGGGAGGCGCCGGCTTGTAGTTGTAATGCGCACCGGGCCTGGCCCCCGTCGCGAGGATGCCGGAATTGAAGACGCCGGCCAGCATCACCGCGATGCTCTTCTCCAGCGCCAGCGGCAGAAAGCCGTCGAGCGCGCCCTGCTCCAGCAGCGAATAGCGGCCAGCCAGCATCATCACGTCGAAATCGCCGGCGCGGGCGAAGCGCTCGCACATCTCGGATTCGTTGACGCCGACGCCGATGGCCTTGACCGTGCCGTCGGAGCGCAGCTTCTCCAGCGCCCTGTAGGCGCCGTCCATCGCCTCGGCGAAGCGCTGCTCCATCATCGCGCCATGGGTCCAGACATCGACGTCGTGGATCAGGAGGATATCGACATGGTCGGTGCCGAGCCTGAGCAGGGACTGCTCCAGCGAGCGCATGGCGCCGTCATAGGAATAGTCGATCACGGCCGGATGCGGCAGGCCGCCGGCATAGCCGGAGCCGTCCGTCTTGGGCGCGCCGGCTCTCATCCAGCGGCCGACCTTGGTGGAGAGGATCACGCTGTCGCGCGGAACGCTGCGCAGCGCTGCTCCGATGCGATGCTCGGAGAGGCCGTGGCCGTAGAGCGGCGAGGTGTCGATCAGGCTGATGCCGGCGCCAAGCGCCGCGGTCACCGTCGCCTGCGCGGTCTTCTCCTCGAGATGGCCGTAGAGGTCCCCGAGCGGCGCGCCGCCGAAGCCGATCAGGCTGGGCTTCAGCCCGGCGATCGGCCGACCCTCGGGCATCGGTGTCGCAGTCGCTCCGGCGGTCATCGCGCTCCCCTTTTCGGCGGCGCGCATCTGAGGGGGCTTCGCACCGGAAATCAACCGGAGCGGACCGTGGAGCGGCATCGGCGGGCTCGCCCGCTACGGGATTTCGCGGGCGGCCTGTGGGGAGCGCTGAACGCGGCCGGCGGCCTTAACCCTGCCCCGAGCCCCGCGCGACACCACCTTTCGGACCCCTATTCCTGCCAATCGAGTTTCAATAAGACTATCCGGCAAGGCAGCACCGGGCCTCAGGCCTGCGGAGCTTCCGACAAAACAGGGCCGCCTTCGCCGGAGGGGCGAAGCGGCGCTCAAGGAGACATCCATGAAGAAAATCCTTTTGGCGACGCTGTCGGCCTCCGCGCTGATGGCGGCCTCGCCGCTGATGGCGAAGACGCTGGTCTACTGCTCGGAGGGCAGCCCCGAGAACTTCGCGCCGAGCGTCAACACCACCGGCACCTCCTTCGACGCCAACACGCAGATCTACGACACCCTCGTGCAGTTCGAGCGCGGCGGCACCAAGGTCCAGCCGGCGCTGGCGGAGAAGTGGGACATCTCGGCCGACGGCCTGACCTACACCTTCCATCTGCGCAAAGGCGTGAAGTGGCATTCGAACAAGACGTTCAAGCCGACGCGCGATTTCAACGCCGACGACATCATGTTCATGATCGAGCGGCAGTGGAAGGAAAACCACCCGTTCTTCAAGGTCACCAGCTCGAACCACTCCTACTTCAACGACATGGGCATGCCCAAGCTCTTGAAGTCGGTCGAGAAGGTCGATGACTACACCGTCAAGATCACGCTGAACCAGCCGGAAGCGCCGTTCCTCTCCGACCTCGCGATGCAGTATGCCAGCGTGCAGTCGAAGGAATATGCCGACGCGATGCTGAAGGCGGGCACGCCCGAGAAGATCGACCAGGACCCGATCGGCACCGGCCCGTTCTACCTGGTGCAGTATCAGAAGGACGCGATCATCCGCTACAAGGCCTTCGCGGACTACTGGGCCGGCAAGGCCAAGATCGACGATCTCGTCTTCGCGATCACGCCCGATGCGTCGGTGCGCTGGGCCAAGCTCCAGAAGGGCGAATGCCATGTCATGCCCTATCCGAACCCGGCCGATCTCGACGCGATGAAGAAGGACGCCAACGTCCAGATTCTGGAGCAGCCCGGCCTGAACATCGGCTATCTCGCCTACAACACGACCAAGAAGCCCTTCGACAACGTCAAGGTGCGCCACGCCATCAACAAGGCGATCAACAAGAAGGCGATCATCGACGCCGTCTACCTGTCCAGCGGCATCGCGGCCACCAACCCGATCCCGCCCTCGATGTGGTCCTATAACGAGACCATCAAGGACGATCCCTTCGATCCGGAGGCCGCCAAGAAGGAACTGGCGGAAGCCGGCTATCCGAACGGCATGGAGATGGACCTCTGGGCCATGCCGGTGCAGCGCCCCTATAACCCCAACGCCAAGCGCATCGCCGAGCTGATGCAGGCGGATCTGGCGAAGATCGGCGTCAAGGCCGAGATCAAGACCTATGAATGGGGCGAGTACCGCAAGCGCATGCAGGCGGGCGAGCACCAGACCGGCATGCTCGGCTGGACCGGCGACAATGGCGACCCGGACAACTTCCTGCACACGCTGCTGGGCTGCGACTCGGCCAAGACCAACGGCTCGAACGTCGCCAAGTTCTGCTACCAGCCCTTCGAGGATCTGGTGGTGAAGGCCAAGACCGTGACCGACCAGGCCGAGCGCGAGAAGCTCTACCGGCAGGCGCAGGTGGTGTTCAAGGAGCAGTCGCCCTGGTTCACCATCGCCCATGCGGTGCAGCTGAAGCCGGTGCGCAAGGAGGTGAAGGACTTCAAGCTCTCTCCCTTCAGCCGCCACACCTTCTACGGCGTCGACATCGGCAACTGAGCCGCGTCAGGCGCGCCGGCCACCTCTCCGACAGGCTGGCGCTGTTCCTGCATCACGATGCTGCGGCCCGTCACGGGCCGCAGCACTTCGGAGCGGGACGACGACGGGACATGAGCCCCGCGCCGGCTCCCGGCTTCACCGCGATCCCGAGAGACTGCCCATGTCACGTCCCCTGCTTCACGCCGCTCTCGCCTTGAGCCTCGGCGCGGTCACCCTGCCCGCCGCAGCACAGGCGCAGGCGCTCGTCGTCTGCACCGAAGCGAGCCCCGACTTCCTCAATCCGCAATTCAGCAGCCAGAACACGGCCTATGACGTCGCCGCGCAGGTCTATGAGCGGCTCACCGCGACGGAGCGCGGCGGGTCGCAGATCATTCCCAGCCTGGCGGAATCGTGGACGATTTCGGATGACGGGCTCGCCTATACCTTCAAGCTGCGCAAGGGCGTGAAATTCCATTCCGCGAAGGGCTTCACGCCGACTCGGGATTTCAACGCCGACGACGTCGTCTTCTCGCTCGGGCGCATGGCCGACCCCGCGAACCCCTTCAACAAGGTCGGCAGCGGCAACTACCAGTTCTTCAACGAGATCGTGAAGCCGAGCTTCAAATCGGTCGAGAAGATCGACGATCTCACCGTCAGGATCACGCTCTCCAGGCCGAATTCGCCGCTGCTCTCGGCTCTGTCGGTGGAGCCGATGTCGATCCTCTCGGCCGAATATGCCGCCGCGATGATGAAGGCCGGCACGCCCGAGCAGATCGATTTCCAGCCGGTCGGCACCGGCCCGTTCTCGTTGCTGTCCTACCAGAAGGACGCGACCATCCGCTTCAAGGCCGTGCCCGACCATTGGACCAAGGCCGTCGGCAACAAGGACAGGATGGCGCTGGTCAGCGACCTCATCTTCGTGATCACGCCGGATGCGGCGGTGCGTTTCGCCAAGGTTCGCTCCGGCGAGTGCCAGATCGCGCGCTATCCAAACCCCGGCGACCTGCCGGCCATGAAGGCGGATTCCAACCTCTCGATCCTCCAGGGCAGCATCGCCGACCAGAGCTTCCTGGCGTTCAACGAGCGCAAGAAGCCCTTCGACGACCAGCGCGTCCGCGAAGCGCTGGCCTATGCCACGAACATCCCGGCCATCATCGACGCGGTCTATCAGGGCACCGGCAAGGCCGCCGCCGCCGCCGTGCCCCCCGCCCTCTGGTCGCATGACGAGAAGCTGAAGCCGCGCCCCTACGACCCCGAGAAGGCCAAGGCGCTGCTCAGGGAAGCGGGCCTGCCGAACGGTTTCGAGACGACGCTCTGGGCCATCCCCGTGGTCCGGGCCTATATGCCGAACGGGCGCCGCGCTGCGGAGCTGATCCAGGCGGACTGGGCCAAGGTCGGCGTCAAGGCCAACATCCAGACCTTCGAATGGGGCGAGTACCTCAAGCGCGGCCGGGCCGGCGAGCATGAGGTCGGCATGTTCGGCTACACCTGGGACTATCCGGACCCGAGCCAGATCCTCCTCTCGGGCTGGACCTGCGCGGGCGTGAAGAGCGGCTCCAATCGCGCCGGCTGGTGCAACCAGGAAGCCTCGGACGCACTGGACAAGGCCAACACGATCACCGACCAGGCCGAGCGCGCGAAGCTCTACACCCGCTTCCAGGAGCTCTTCCATCAGGATGTGGCCGGTCTGCTCTTCGCCAATGCGCAGGCCTTCACGCCGGTGCGCAAGGAAGTGAAGGACTACAAGATCCACTTCTTCGGCGGCCAACCCTTCTACGGCGTGTCGGTCGCGAAGTAATTCGAGCCTCGGCACAAAATCGGCGCCGCCGCGCATTCGTTGCGCTGGCGGCGCCGCTGCTTTCCTGCCATTGCTCGGCAGCCGCCTCGATCTTGCCGAACATTGCGGGGCGAGGTTGGCCGCGAAAGCCTTCAAAACGGCCATGCCCAAATTTCCGCCACGTGGCGCTTGATCTTGCCGCCGATCTGGTGTTTCCGCTGCGCCGGATTTCGAAATCGACTAAAAAACGACAAGAACGGAACGCCGCGCGCCGACGTGCCCGGCTTTAACACTGGCAAACCATGCTCCGCTTCATCTTCACGCGGGTCAGCCTGGTGATCCCGACCTTCGTCGGGATCACGCTGCTCGCCTTCTTCCTCGTGCGGCTCGTGCCGGGCGATCCGATCGAGACCATGGCCGGCGAGCGCGGCATCGACGCGACGCGCCATGCGCAGCTGCTGAAGGAATATGGCCTCGACCAGCCCGTTCTGGTCCAGTACGGCAAATACATCGAACGGGTCGTGCAGGGCGATCTCGGGAAGTCGATCGTCACCCGCGACAGCGTGCTCGGGGAGTTCGGCCAGCTCTTCCCGGCCACGATCGAGCTCGCGCTCTGCGCCATCCTGATCGCGCTGGTCATCGGGCTTCCGGCGGGCATCCTGGCGGCGGTGAAGCGAAACTCGGTCTTCGACCATGGCGTGATGGGCATTTCGCTCACCGGCTATTCGATGCCGATCTTCTGGTGGGGCCTGCTGCTGATCCTGCTGTTCTCGGTGCAGCTCGGCATCACGCCGGTCTCGGGCCGGATCGCGGTGCAGTACTTTATCGAGCCCGTGACCGGCTTCCTGACCATCGACAGCCTGCTGGCGGGCGATGTCGACGCCTTCTGGTCGGCCCTGTCGCATCTCGTCCTGCCGGCAATCGTGCTGGGCACCGTGCCGCTCGCGGTCATCGCCCGCATGACCCGCTCGGCGATGCTGGAGGTGCTGGGCGAGGACTATATCCGCACGGCCCGCGCCAAGGGCATGGCGCCGCTGCGGGTCGTCGCGCTGCATGCGCTGCGCAACGCGCTGATCCCGGTGGTCACCGTGATCGGCCTGCAGGTCGGCACGCTCTTTACCGGCGCGATCCTGACCGAGACGATCTTCTCCTGGCCCGGCGTCGGCAAATGGCTGATCGAGGCGATCAGCCGGCGCGACTATCCGGTCCTGCAGGGCGGCACATTGCTGCTCGGCATGGTGGTGATGAGCGTCAACCTGATCGTCGACCTGCTCTACGGCCTGATCAACCCGCGCATCAGGCACGCCCGATGACCCGTCTTTCGAACCGTCGCGCCAACTGGAGCCATCGCCCATGAGCGCCGAGACCCTCGAAGCCCCGGCCGTCGCCGCGCCGGGCGGCGCACCACCGCATCCGGCCCGCGAGTTCTGGAGCTATTTCAGCGCCAACAAGGGCGCCGTCGCCGGGCTCGCCGTCATCGTCGTGGTGCTGGTCTGCGCGCTTTTTGCCCCGCTGATCGCGCCGCATAACCCCGACCTCACCAACAACGCCGTCTTCCTCAAGCCGCCCTTCTGGCAGGAGGGTGGCTCGCTCTCCTACCCGCTCGGCACCGACGCGATCGGCCGCGACATCCTCTCGCGCCTGATCTATGGCGCCCGGCTCTCGCTGGTGATCGGCATCGCGGTCGTCGCGCTGGCCATCGTCATCGGCGTCGTGCTCGGGCTCGTCGCCGGCTATTTCAAGGGCGTCGCCGACATCGCGATCATGCGGTTGATGGACATCCTGATGACGATGCCGAGCCTGCTGCTCGCCATCGTCATCGTCGCGATCCTCGGCCCCGGCCTGATGAACGCGATGCTGGCGGTCGCCATCGTTGTGCTGCCGCATTACGTGCGCATCACGCGCGCCGCGGTCATCACCGAGGCGAGCAAGGACTATGTCGTGGCGGCGCAGGTCAGCGGCGCCCAGACGATCCGGCTGATGTTCTCGGAGATCCTGCCGAACTGCGCCGCGCCCCTCATCGTGCAGGCGACGCTCGGCGTCTCCACCGCCATTCTCGACGCGGCCGCGCTCGGCTTTCTCGGCCTCGGAGCCCAGCCGCCGACACCGGAATGGGGCACGATGCTGGCCGATGCGCGCGAATTCGTGCTGCGCGCCTGGTGGGTCGTGACCTTCCCCGGCCTCGCCATCCTGATCACGGTGCTCGCCTTCAACTTGCTCGGCGACGGTCTGCGCGATGCGCTCGACCCCAAACTGAAGCGCTGATCCCATGCCCCTTCTCGAAATCGAAAACCTCAGCGTCGAGTTTCCCACCTCGCAGGGAACCTTGCGCGCGGTCGACCGCATCGACCTCACCCTCGAAGAGGGCGAGATCCTCGGCGTGGTCGGCGAATCCGGCTCCGGCAAGAGCGTCACCATGCTCGCGCTGATGGGGCTGGTCGCCTATCCCGGCCGGGTCCGCGCCGACAAGCTGCGCTTCGACGGGCGCGACCTGCTGACCATGTCCGCGCGCGAGCGCCGCCACCTCACCGGCAAGGACGTGGCGATGATCTTCCAGGAGCCGACGACCAGCCTGAACCCGTGCTTCACCATCGGCTTCCAGCTGGCCGAGACCCTGAAGAAGCACGAGGGCATGGACAGCAAGGCCGCCAAGCGCCGCTCGATCGAGCTGCTCGAACAGGTCGGCATTCCCGCCCCCGAGAGCCGCCTCAAGGCCTTTCCGCACCAGATGTCGGGCGGCATGAACCAGCGCGTGATGATCGCGATGGCGATCGCCTGCAATCCGCGCCTGCTGATCGCGGACGAGCCGACCACCGCGCTCGACGTCACCATCCAGGCGCAGATCCTCGACCTGCTGATGTCGCTCCAGAAGGAGCGCGGGATGGCGCTGGTGCTGATCACCCACAATATGGGCGTGGTGGCCGAGACGGCGCAGCGCATCATGGTGATGTATGCCGGCCAGATCATGGAGGAGCGCAAGGTCGACGCGCTCTTCGCCGCCCCGCAGCATCCCTATTCCGCCGCCCTGCTCTCGGCCCTGCCTGAGCGCAGCGAGAACGCGACGCGGCTCGCCACCATCCCCGGGATGGTGCCGGGACTGAACGACCGGCCCAAGGGCTGCCTGTTCAGCCCGCGCTGTGCCTATGCCACCGAGCATTCGCGCCTGGTCCAGCCGCAGCTGCGTCCCTGGATGGACGGCAGGGTACGCTGTCACTACCCGCTGGGCGATCCCCAGCGCGAGGCCGAGCGTGCCCGCGACGAGGGCCGGGCGACGACGGAGGCGAGCCGATGAGCGACATCGTCATCGAGGCCCGCGAGCTGACGCAGACCTACCCGGTCAAGCAGGGGCTGTTCAAGCCGCCGGCGCAACTGCAAGCCGTCAACAAGGTGTCGTTCTCGGTCGCGGCGGGGCGGACGCTCGCCATCGTCGGCGAATCCGGCTGCGGCAAGTCCACGCTCGCGCGCATGGCGACGCTGATCGAGAAGCCGACCTCCGGCGAGCTGACGCTCGACGGGCTGGACGCCGTCAACCCGCCGGCCGACCAGCGCCGGCACCTGCGCCGCACCGTGCAGTTCGTCTTCCAGAACCCGTATGGCTCGCTGAACCCGCGCAAGAAGGTCGGCACGATCCTCGAACAGCCGCTGCTGATCAACACCAAGCTCAGCAAGGCCGAGCGCGAGGCCAAGGTGCGCGCGATCATGGCCAAGGTCGGCCTGCGGCCGGAACACTACAACCGCTATCCGCACATGTTCTCCGGCGGGCAGCGCCAGCGCATCGCGATCGCGCGCGCGCTGATCCTCTCGCCGAAGCTGGTGGTGGCGGACGAGCCGGTCTCGGCGCTCGACATCTCGATCCAGGCGCAGGTGCTGAACCTGCTGGCCGATCTGCAGGAGGAACTGCATCTCGCCTATCTCTTCATCTCGCACGATCTCGGCGTGGTCCGGCACATCGCCCATGACGTGCTGGTGATGTATCTCGGCAATGCGATCGAGCACGGGCCGAAGGAGGCGATCTACGCCCGCCCCCTGCATCCCTATACGCAGGCGTTGCTGGCCTCGACCCCGCGCGTCGATGGCGGCAAGCGCGAGCGGATGATCCTGCGCGGCGAACTGCCCTCCCCGCTCGATCCGCCGAAGGGCTGCGTGTTCTCGACGCGCTGCCCCTTCGTGACCGATCGCTGCCGGGCCGAGCGGCCGGAAAAACGCGAGATCGACGGGCGGCTGGTCGCCTGCCACTACGCCGAGGATTTCCTGGCGAAGGCGGCGGCTTAGCCGAATTTCCTCGCTCTTGCAGGTTGCCGCAAAAAGCGAGCGTCATGCCCGGCGCAGCGAAGCGAAGACCCGTGATCCATGCCGGAACAGTTCAGGCATGGATCCAGGGTCTCCCTCCGGTCGCCGGTGATGACCGACTATGAACAACAGGCTACAGAACGCGCGCCCGATCGTTCTCAAATTCCCTTGGTCACGCCGCCATCGACGCGGATGTTCTGGCCGGTGATGTAGCCGGCATCCGCCGAGAGCAGGAAGGCGACCGTGCCGGAGATCTCGTCGGCGCTGCCATAGCGCTGCATCGGCACCGTGGCCCGGCGCGCCTCGGTCGCGGGCAGGCTGTCGATCCAGCCCGGCTGGACGTTGTTGATGCGGATGTTGTTGGCCGCGTATTTGTCGGCGAAGATCTTGGTGAAGGTGGCGAGGCCGGCCCGCGCCATCGCCGAGGTCGGGAACATGTCGCTCGGCTCGAAGGCCCAGGCAGTGGAGATGTTGACGATGGCGCCGCCGTTCTGCCGCTCCATCACCGGCGTCACCAGCCGGATCGGCCTGACCGCGCTGAGGAAATAGACGTCGAGCCCCTTCTGCCAGTCCGCGTCGGTAAGATCGAGGATCGGCGCGCGCGGGCCGTGGCCGGCGCTGTTGACCAGCGCGTCGATGCGGCCCCATTTGTCGAGCGTGGCATCGACCAGCCGCTTGACGTCGTCGTTCGACTGGTTGGAGCCGGTGATTCCGAGGCCGCCGAGCTCCTGCGCCAGCGCCTCGCCCTTGCCGGAGGAGGACAGGATCGCGACCTTGTAGCCGTCCCGGGCCAGGCGCCGCGCGACAGCGGCCCCCATGCCACTCCCGCCGGCGGTGACGATCGCGACCTTGTCCATGCGCTGCGCTCCAGAATTTCGTTGACGCTCGATGCGGGAGAGGCCGCCATTCTGGACGAGGCCGGTCCCGGGCGCCACCGTCATCTGCCCGAGTTGGCCCGGCCGGCGGGCCTATGTCAAAGCGCGAGGTCGGCTTTTGGCGGATTCTCTTTCCGGCACGCCCGGGATCATGTCTGATACGGGCTCGAGGCAGGATTTGTTCGAATCATGACGCTCGCTCAGCTCAAGCGCATGCTCGCGCCGCAATCGGTCGCCGTCCTCGGCACCGCCGA
Organism: Allobosea sp. TND4EK4; assembly: GCF_900156025.1. Lineage (GTDB taxonomy): Bacteria > Pseudomonadota > Alphaproteobacteria > Rhizobiales > Beijerinckiaceae > Allobosea. The sequence continues at coordinate 212,769 of NZ_FTMO01000006.1, read as the reverse complement.
CGCTTGCGCGCGGATCGGCAGCTCGATCGAGGCCGGCGGCTTCCGCGGCCGGCTGTCGCGCATCGCGGATATGGCGGAGGGGGCCGCCCTGCCGCAAGGCTATGACCTCGTCATCGCGGGAGCCGCGGATGCGACGCATCTCCTGCCGAAAGGCGCGCTGGACGGCTCCGCAGGGTTGCTCGTGCCGGACGGCTCGGCATCCGCGGCGGTAGAACTGCGCTCTGCTGCGGGCGCCGCCGGAATCCGCCTGATCGGCCCGGATGCTCTTGGCCTGATGGCGCCGCGCCTCGGCCTCAATGCGACACCCATCTCCGCGATGCCGCCGGCCGGCTCGCTGGCGCTGGTGGCGCAGTCCAACTCGATCGCGGCGGGCATCATCGCCTGGGCGGCGCGGCGCGGCATCGGCCTTTCCGGCGCGGTCACGCTCGGCGAGGGCGCCGATGTCGATGTCGCCGACTGCCTCGACCATTTCGCCAATGACGGGGCGACCCGCACCATCCTTCTCGCCATCGACGAGGTGACGCAGGCGGGGCGCTTCCTCTCCTCGGCGCGGGCCGCGGCGCGGCTGAAGCCGGTGCTGGTCCTGAAGCCGCCGGGACGACCGCCGGAGGGACCCGCCCTCACCCATGCCGCGCTGATCGTGACCAGCGACGCTGCCCATGACGCCGCCTTCCACCGCGCCGGCCTGCTGCGCGTCAGCGACCTCGACGAACTCTTCGCCGCCGCCGAAACCCTCGGGCGGGCCCGCGCGGCGGATGCGGGCCGCCTCGCGATCGTCAGCAATGGCGACGGGCTCGCAGCCCTGGCCGCGGGCCAGCTTCGCCAGCTTGGCGGATCGCCGCGGCTGGAGCGGGAGCCCCTCCGGGTGCGCAGCGCCGCCGATTACCGCAGCGCCACGGCTGAACTGCTCGCCGATCCGGAGATCGACGCCGTGCTGGCGCTCAACGCCCCGATCCCGCCCGGCGATCCGCTGGATTGCGCCCGTGCCGTGGTGGACGCACGGCAGGACGCCGCATCGCGCAAGCCCGTCCTCGCCGTCTGGCTCGGCGGGTCGGACGAGGTCACCGCCCTGTTCGCTGCCGGCGGCATCCCCTCTTTCTCGACCGAGGCCGAGGCGGTCACCGGCTTCCAGCACCTCACCCGGCATGCCCGGCTGCAGCGCGAGCTGATGGCGACGCCGCCCTCCAATCTGCAGGACCGGCCGACCGACCTCGCAGCGGCGCGCGGCATCGTCGGCAGGGCCCTCGCCGACGACCGGCATTGGCTCAATCCGGACGAGGTGAGCGACCTGCTGGCGATTTTCGACATCCCGATGTTGCGGCCGCTCGTCGTGCCGGACGAGGCCTCCGCCGCGGCCGCAGCCCGGCCGTTCATCGCCGCCGGACGGACCGTCGCGCTCAAGATCGTCTCCCCCGACGTGGCGCATAAATCCGATGTCGGCGGCGTGGCGCTGGACCTCGCCAGCGAGGATGCCGTCGTCCAGGCAGCGCGGCGGATGGCGGCACGGCTGAAGGAGCTGCGGCCCGAGGCCCAGCTCGACGGCTTCTCGATCCAGCCGATGGCGCATTGTGCCAAGGCGCGCGAACTGATCGCCGGCTTCGCCACCGACCCCTGCTTCGGCCCGGTAATCATCTTCGGGCGCGGCGGCACGGCGGCCGAGCTGATCGCCGACACGCATGCGGCGCTGCCGCCGCTCGACCTCGCCTCGGCAGAGGGGCTGATCTCTCGCACCCGCGTCTCGCGCATCCTCGCCGCCTATCGCGACGTGCCGGCGGCCGATCGCGGCGCCATCGCGGCCGTCCTGGTGGCGCTGGCGGAGATGGCTTCGAGCCTCCCGGAAATCCGCGAGATCGACCTCAACCCGATCCTCGCCGATGCCAGCGGGGCGGTGGCGGTCGATGCCCGCATCGTGCTGGAGCCGACCCCCGCGCTGCGCCGGCGCCCGGCGATCCGGCCCTATCCGGCGAGCTGGACGCGCCGCCTGTCGCTCGGTCAGCGCCATTTCGCCGTGCGCCCGATCAAGCCGGAGGACGAGGGCGCCATCGCGGACATGCTGAAGCGGGTGACGCCGGAGGATCTGCGCCTGCGGTTCTTCGCGCCGGTCAAGAGCTTCAGCCACAACTTCCTCGCCCGGCTGACCCAGCTCGACTATGCGCGGGAAATGGCCTTCATCGCTTCCGAGGACAACAGCGGCGCGGCTGCGGGCGTGGTGCGGCTGCATGCCGACCCGGGGCATGTCGAAGCCGAATACGCCATCCTGCTGCGCTCCGACCTCAAGGGCATCGGGCTCGGCCGTGCCTTGATGCTGCTGATCATCGAATGGGGCCGGGCCGAGGGGCTTTCGCTGATCCAGAGCCAGGTGCTGGCGGAGAACGGGCCGATGCTCGAACTCTGCCGCAGCCTCGGCTTCTCGGTCTCGGTCGATCCTGAGGACAGTGCCATCCGGCGGGTCACTCTTGTCGTCCCGCCTCCCTCCCCCGGCGCCTGACGCCGGCCAGCCACCGCTACGGGATCGCTTGTCATGACGCAGCATCGCTTCACGCCGACGCAGTATTGGAACGTGATCGGCACCGTGCCGCCAGTGCTCGAACTCGCGAGCGGCGACAGCGTCGTCACCACGACGCTCGACGCCGCCGGCTTCGATGGCGAGGGCGTGCAGCGTGCCCCGCGCGGCAACCCGATGACGGGGCCTTTCGCGGTCGCGGGCGCCGCGCCGGGCGACGCGCTGCTGGTGACGATCCGGCGGATGACGCCGAACCGGCGCACCGGCTGGACCTACGCGCCGCTGGCCCCCGGTGTCCTCGATCCGGCCGCTCTCGCCGGAATGCCCAGGCAGGAGCGCCACGAATGGGCTATCGATGCCCAGGCCGGCACGGTGTCGCTGCTCGATCCCTCGCCCCGCATCCGCGACTGGCGGTTTCCGCTGCGGCCGATGCTCGGGTGCTTCGGCGTCGCGCCCGATCGGGGCCAGGCGATCTCCACCGCCACGAGCGGTCCCCATGGCGGCAATATGGATTACCGGCTGTTCGGCCCCGGCGCCACCATCGCCTTTCCCGTCTTCGCCGAGGGCGGGCTGTTCTTTCTTGGCGACGGCCATGCCAGCCAGGGCGATGGCGAGATCGCCGGCACCGGCGTGGAGACCAGCTTCGAGGTCGAGTTCAGCGTCGAGTTGCGCAAGGGGCTGCCCCTCCGCTGGCCGCGCTGCGAGACGGAGACCGACGTGCTGGTGATCGCCAGCGGGCGGCCGCTCGACCAGCCGCTGCAGTTCGCGACGACGGAGATGCTGCGCTGGGCGGGCGAGGCCCTGGGTGTCGACGCGGTCGAGGCGAGCCACCTGCTCGGCCAGGCGGTGCGCTACGACGTCGCCAACGTCTTCAACCCGGCGTATTGCGTCGCCTGCCGGCTGGAGAAGACTGCGATCACGCAGGCGATGTCGCTGCGCGGCGCCGGCTGAAGCCGGCGCTCAGGCGCCGACCTTCGCCAGCACGTCGGCCCGCAGGAAGCGCTCGATGAACAGCATGAACAGGACCGAGGGCACGAGCAGGATCAGCGCCGTGATCGAGGCAACCTGGTAGTTGCCGCCCATCGCCGCATTGTAGAGCAGCAGCGGCAGCGTCGTGACCTGCGGCACGCCGACGAAGAAAGTGCCGGTGAACTCGTCGAGCGATTCCAGGAAGACGAAGATGCCGCTGGCGATGATGCCAGGGGCTGCGAGCGGCAGCGTCACCGAAAAGAAGGTCTTCATCGGCGAGGCCCCGATGTTGCGCGCCGCCAGTTCCAGATCCTTGTCGACCGCCCCGAACGCCGCCGCCGCGATCCAGACCGAATAGACCAGCCCATGCGCGGCATGGACCAGCACCACCGCGAAGACCGTGCCGTTTATGCCGAGCTGGTAGAAGACGCGCGCGACGTTGATGTAGATCGCGACCGAGGGGAAGGCTTGCGGCAGCAGGAACAGCACCATGAACAGCGCCCGCGCCGGCAGCTTCAGCCGCGCCAGCGCGTAGCCGGCCGGGATCGAGAGCGCGAGCGCCACCACGACCGTCAGCACCGCGATCCAGACCGAGGTGCCGAGCGAGGCCATGGCGTCCCCGGTCGGGCGGAAGACCTGCTCCCAATAGCGCGTGCCGTAGACGACCGGCAGCTTGTAGGGCGTGTACCAGCGCTCGGCGACCGACCAGAGCGCAAGATTGGCCAGCGGGCCGATCAGCACGAAGGCGAAGGCCGCGAGCAGGAAGGCCGCGAGCGCCGTCTTCAGCGAGGAGGCGAGGCGGATCACCGTGTGCTCTCCTGCGACATGCCGCGTTTCAGATAGATGATCGCCGCCCCCGCCGAGAGCAGGTAGGTGATGACGCCGAGCGCGTTGGCCGTGGAGTAATCGCCATAGGCATTGATGCGGAAGGCCATGTCGACCGTCAGCATGGTCGGCTGCGAGCCGGACACCATCATCGGCACCGAGAGGACCGAGAGCATCGTCACGAAGGAGAGGACGAGCGCGACGAGGAGCTGCGGCATCACCTGCGGCAGGGCGAGTTCGACCAGCACCCGCAGCCGCGAGGCGCCGAGATTGCGGCCGGCCTCCAGCGTCGCGCGGTCGAGCGAGGCGAGCGCGCCAGCCAGCAGCAGCGCGACGAAGGGCGTCTGCTTCCAGACGAAGGTGGCGATGATGCCGCGCCAGTCGAGGAAGCTGACCGCCTGCAGCGGCTCCATCAGCCCGAGCGAGACGAAGGTGTTGTTCATCAGCCCGTTCTTGGCGAGGAAGGTGCGCATGCACTGCGCCGCCACGATGAAGGGGATGAAGAGGGGCCAGCGATAGAGCGCCTTCAGCGTGCCGACGATGTAGCGGTTCTCTCCCAGCGTCAGCGTGCCGGCGATGACGACCGCCATGAGGCCCGTGAGCAGGCAGGAGGAGAGGACGATGACGACGGTGAAGACCACGTCGCCGGAATAGAGCTCCCAGGCCTTGCGGAACGACCCGAGCGAGAAACCGCCATCGGGGCCGGTGAAGGCCGAGACCAGCGAGAAGCTGAGCGGATACAGGAACAGCGCCGCAACGAGCGCAAGGCCGGGCGCGATCAGCAGCAGAGCGAGGTTGCGTTGTGAGAGGGGCATGCGGCGCGGCTTTTCGGCAGGGGCGGGATGTCATCCCGGACGCAGCGAAGCGGAGATCCGGGACCCATGCCGGAACGGCTCAGGCATGGATCCCGGATCGGTGTCGCTGACGCGACTTGTCCGGGATGACGCGGTCTCTCTCCGCCTCATCCCGGCAGGCGAACCTCAGTTCGCGACCTTCTTCTCGTAGCCCTCGAGAATGTCGTTGAAGTAGGGCGCGATCGGGAAGGGCTTGGCGTTCTTCGACAGATCGGTGGGCGTGATGTCCGTGAAGAGCTTGTCCCAGGCGGCCTTGTCGAGCTTGCCCTCGAGGTTCTTGGCGTCGATGCCCGGATACCAGTTGAACTTCTTGACGATGCCGTCCGCCTGCACCTGGGGGCTGGTGGCGAGCGCGATGAACTCCTCCGCCAGCTTTCGCTGAGCCGACTTCTCCGGCACCGCATAGTACATCGGCTGGCCCGGCATGCCCGGCGCGGCGAGCTTCAGCTTCATGTTCGGCGGCAGCTTGCCGTCGGCCTGCCAGGAATAGAACATGTCGACCCAGACAGGCCCCATCGCGATCTCGCCGCGGTTGAGCATGTCGAGCGTGCCGGCATTGCCGGGGGTGATGACGGCGTTCTTGTTGAACTCCTTCAGCTCGGCGAAGGCAGTGTCCCATTTGGCCTTCTCGGCCGCGTCGTAGGGACCCTGCACCAGCTTGTTCGCATCGCCGCCGAAGGCGTAGACCCAGCCGGCGACGAAGGCGACGCCGGACATGCCGCCCTTGATGCCGTTATAGCCGAACTGCTTGGGGTTCTTCTTCGCCCAGTCCTTCAGCTCGGCGAAGCTGTTCGGCGGGGTCTTCAGCATGTCGGCGTTGTAGGCGAGTGCCGTCTGCGACTGGAACATCGGCATGACATAGCCGGAGACGTCCGCGCCGAGCGAATTCTTGGCGGCCTCGCTGGAGACGAGCTTGGCGGTGTCGATCTTGTCGGTGTACTTCGCCAACAGGCCGTCCTTGACCATCTGGCCGGCGGCCTTCTGGTGGATAACCACCACGTCGAAATCGGTGGTCGCAGAGCCCTTCTGGGCGTCCAGCTTCTCCAGGATCTTCTGGGACCCGGAATCGCCGGGGCCGGTGCCGACCGAGACGACCTTCACGCCGGGATGGGCCTTCTCGAACATCGGGCCGAGATAGTCCTTCACATAGTCGACCATATTCTGGTCGCCGGCGGAGGCGACATTGAGCGTCTGCGCCGAAAGCGGGGATGCCGCCATCAGCGCGGCGAGCGAGCAGGCAAGCGTGAGGATGCGCATCGTGTCCGACTCCTGTCAGGCGGAGATCCCGGCCTCGGATGCCGGGAAAATGTGAAGGCGCTGCAGCGGGATGCGCAGGCCGACCTTGGTTCCGAGTTCGTGACGGTCGGCGTCGTCGACCGTGATCTGGCGGCCGGCGGCCTCGACCTTGTAGCGATAGACGCCGCCGGGATAGGCGCGCGCCGCGATGGTGCCGGGCACGACGAGATCGCCGCCCGCGGCGGGAGCATCGGGCGCGCCGAGCCGCGCGACGTCGTCGCGGAAATAGGCCAGCGTCTCGCCGGCCGGCAGCGCCGAGGCCGGAGCGCCCGTGAGGATGGCACGGGCCTCGCCGGCGGCGACGGAGGCCTGGCCCTCGCCCTGCGTGACGACAAGCGGCAGCACGTTCTCCGCACCCATGAAATTCGCGACGAAGGCGCTCGCAGGGTGGTCGTAGACCTCCTCCGGCGTGCCGACCTGCGCGACGCGGCCGGCCTGCATGATGACCAGCCGGTCGGCCATGGTCATGGCCTCCTCGCGGTCATGCGTGACATGGACGGCGGTGAGGCCGAGCCGCTGCTGGATGGAGCGGATCTCGTGACGCATCACCATGCGGATCTTTGCGTCGAGATTGGAGAGCGGCTCGTCGAGCAGCAGGATGCCGGGGTCGATGGCGAGCGCACGTCCCAGGGCAACCCGCTGGCGCTGGCCTCCGGACAGAGCCGTGACCTTGCGATCCTCATAGCCGGCGAGGCCGAGGAAACGCAGCATCTCGCCGACCTTGGCGGCGATCTCCGCCTTCGACCTGCCGCGCAGCTTGAGCCCGTAGCCGATGTTCTGCAGCACGGTCATGTGCGGCCAGAGCGCATAGGACTGGAAGACCATCGCCATGCCGCGCTTCTCGGGCGGCAGGCCGGCGACATTGCTGCCGCCAACGACGATGGAGCCGCTCTCGACGGGGACGAAGCCAGAGAGCGAGCGCAGCAAGGTGGTCTTGCCGCAGCCGGAGGAGCCGAGCAGCGCCGTGAAGCTGCCGGGCGCGAAGTCGAGATCGACGCCGTGCAGCACGCGAGTGCCGCCATAGGCGACCTGAAGACCGCGCACGGCGATGGCCGAGCCACTGCCCGTTCTGGCTTGCGTCACCGGCTGCAAGGCGCCACTCCTGATTTCCTCTGGCGTCAGCGAATTGGAATATTTCTTCCATTGCCGATCTGTTTGATACAAACATTGCATCGGCAAGGGCCTATCTGCAAGGGATTTGTGAAACTCCGATGACAGCGACGATTCATTCGATCTGGCTGATGCCGGTGGCTCCCGACGAGGCCCTGCTGGCCGGCATCGTGACCGAGCTCTCAGTGCGGTTCGGCACACCGGTTTTCGCGCCGCATCTGACCGTGCTGGGCGATAGCGAGACGGCCGCCGAGCGCCTGCGCCAGGCGATCCAAGCGGCGGCCGGCCAGGTCACGGCGTTTGCCGAAGACGTCCGCGCAGTCGAGACCAGCGAGAGCTATTTCCGCTCGTTCTATGCGCGCTTTGCCGTGGCGCCCTCGCTGGCGCGGTTGAAGCAGGCGCTCGATCCGCAAGGGCTCGACAGCTTCATGCCGCATGTCTCGCTGCTGTACGGGGCGGTCGAGGCCGCCGCGAAAGCGGCGGCGGCGCGGGAGATCGGCGAGCGGCTGGCAGGACGGAGCCTCCGCTTCGACCGGCTCTGCGTCGTCACCTCGGGGCAGCACATCCCGATCGCGGACTGGCGGGTTGCGGCAGCGGCGCCGCTGGCCGGGGCATAGGGCCGACCAGGCTGTCACGGAAATGCTGGTCATCCCTGGCGAAGCGGAGCGGAGACCCGGGATCCAGCCGGAACCGTTCAGGCATGGATCCCGGATCGGAGCCGCTGTGCGGCTTGTCCGGGATGACGCGGTCCTGCCGTATGGGAGAGCGCGCCCGTCGAACGCCTACTCCCCCGTCAGCTCCCGGTTGCGGCGGCTGACTTCCTCGCTGTAGCGCTTGATCGCATGCGCCTCGCTGAGAATGCCGACGAGCCGGCGGCTGCCGCGGTCGGCCACCACCGGCAGGGCCTCGCTTTCGGCCTCGTCGAAGAGCTTGAGCGTGTCGCGGACCGACATGTTGGAGAGCAGCATCCTGTCGGGATTGCGCAGGAGATCGCGGATCGTGACGGGCTTGGGCGCATCGGCATTGCCGTCCAGCGCGAGCTCCGGATCATAGAGCGCGCCGGGCGAGACCATGCCGGCATAGGCGTCGCCGGGACCCACGGCCACGAGATAGTTGGTGGAACCCGGCGGATACTTCAGCCGCGCCTCGGCAATCGTGGCCGCGACATCGATCTTGGGCACCTCCAGTCGCATCATGCTGCCGGCCGTCAGGTCGCGGATCCAGCCGACATCATAGGCGCCGCGGATACTCTCTCCGCGCAGATGGAACCGCCAGGTGGCGAAGGAGAAGCCGAAGAGCCGGCGCGTGACGAGCGAGGCCGCGCCGGCCGCGCCCATGACCGCGAGCGTCAGCTTGAGGTCGCCGGTCATTTCCAGCGCAAGCAGCGCCATCGTCATCGGCCCGCCGACGACCGAGACCGCGAGCGCGCTCATGCCGACCAGCGCGAAAAGGGTCTGATGGGCCGCGACATCGGGGAAGAGCAGCGAAAGCAGCCCTGCAAAGAGCCGCCCCGTCAGGACGCCGAGCAGCAGCGAGGCGAAGAACAGGCCGCCGCGAAAGCCGGCGCCGATCGAGACCGAGGAGGCCAGAGCCTTCGCGATCAGGACGAGCGCCAGCAGGCCGAGCCCGATCGGCGCACCGATGAACAGGTTGATCGCGCCGTGGCCGGCCGAGAAGACGTAAGGGTTCCAGATCGCAAGCCCGCCGACGACCAGTCCGCCGAAGGCAGGTCGCAGGTAGTTCGGGATGCGCGAGCGGCGGAAACCGGCCTCGACGAAGGCGGCCGCACGCATCACCACGATGCCGACGAGGCCGCAGGCGCCGCCCAGCAGCACGACGAGCGGCAGGTCGGCGATGGTGATCTGTCCGACCGGCGGCACTTCGATCGCGAGCAAGGCAGGCGCGATCAGATCATGCGTCACCGTCGCCATGAAGGTCGCGGCCATGACCGGCACGAAGACGGCGATCGAGTAGCTGCCGAGGATCAGCTCGAAGGCATAGAAGGCGCCGGTCAGCGGGGCGTTGAAGGCGGCGCCGATCGCGCCGCCCGCGGCGCAGCCGACGATGAGACGCATATCCGCCCGCCGCAGCCGCAGGCGCCGGCCGAGATGGGAAGCGAAGCCCGAGGCCGCCTGCGTATAGCCGGCTTCCAGCCCGACCGAGGCGCCCGAGCCGCTGGAGCCGATCGTCTGCAGCGCCAGAGCGATGCTGTCGCGCATCGACATCCGCCCGCCATGCAGCGCGTTGGCCTCGATCGGGTCGATCGGGGCGCTGCGCCGGCGGAAGAAGAGCCAGGTCGACAGGCCGATCACCAGCCCGCCGAGGACGGGGCCGGCCAGGGCGCGCCATGGCGGAATGCCCTCCGACACCGAAAGATGCTCGCCGCGGCCGATGCCGAAGATGAGCTCGTGCAGGGCCTGTGTCGCCGCGGACATCGCGACGACGATGAGGCCCGCCATCACGCCGACGAGCGAGGCGAGGATGACGATCCCGATCTCGTTCGAGCGGATGAAGGCGCGCAAGCCCCCCTGCGGCGGATCGGCCGGAGCGGTGGCGGGTTCGGAGGCTTTGACCGTGATCACGAAAAGGGCTCGCCCGGAAGGATCGGCACTTGTCGGCCCGCGGTTCGCACATCGCCGGCTCGAGAACAAGGCGAAGCTGCGCGCTTTGCCGGGTTTGGTGCGGAAACCGGGCGTTCGCGGGGTTCTGCCGGCTCCTGCGGATTGTTCCATGCTCCACACGCATGACGGAGCAGAGGCCCCCGCGATTGCCTGTCATGATTCCAAGGTAGAGCGTTCAGCGCCTTCAGCGGTGCGGTAGCGCACGGAAGAGTGAGAGTTCCTATGCCCCTGCGCCCGCAGAGCCGCCGCCAGTTCCTCTCCTCGACAGGGATGCTGCTGCTCGCCGCCTCGATGCCGGCCAGCGCCGCCGAGCATTCCGGAACGTTGCCCTGGCGGCCCTTCGCGGCCCTTCCGCCCGATCCGCTGCCCGGCGGGCGCTGGTATGTGTTCACGCCGGAGGAGGCGCGCACCGTCGAGGCGATCGTCGATCGCATCGTGCCGTCCGACGATCTCAGCATCGGCGGCAAGGAAGCGGGCTGCGCCAGCTTCATCGACCGGCAGCTCGCCGGCAGCTACGGCACCTCCGACCGGCTCTACATGCAGGGGCCGTTCATGCCGGGGCTGCCGACCCAGGGCTATCAGGGCAGCGCCGCGCCGGCTGCCCGCTATCGGGACGGCCTTGCCGCGCTCAACAAGCACAGCCGCGACAAGCTCGGCGGCAAGGCCTTCTTCGAACTGGCGCCGGCCGAGCAGGACCAGGTCCTCAAGGATTTCGAGGCCGGCAAGGTCGAATACAAGGCCTCCGCCGGCTTCTTCAACCTCGTGCTGCAGAACACGATGGAGGGCTTCTTCGCCGACCCGATCTATGGCGGCAACAAGGACATGGCCGGCTGGAAGTTCATCGGCTTCCCCGGCGCCCGCTATGACTACCGCGACTATGTCACGGCCCATAACAAGCCCTTCCCGCTGCCGCCGCTCTCGATCGGCGGCCGGCCGGAATGGAAGACCGGAAGCCGGTAGGCGGGAGCGTTCGAGATGGTGAGAAAACTGCCCCGCAAGGATGCCGTGATCATCGGCCTGGGCTGGACCGGCGCGATCCTCGGCCATGAGCTGACCGATGCCGGCCTCGATGTCGTCGCGATCGAGCGCGGCCCCTGGCGCGACACGGCGACCGACTTCAACGTCGCCTACGCGCCCGACGAGCTGCGCTACGCCGTGCGCAAGGACCTGTTCCTGCAGCCGGCGCAGGAAGCGATGACGATGCGCAACAACGTCTCGCAGACCGCGCTGCCGATGCGCGACTACGGCTCCTTCCTGCCCGGCCATGGCGTCGGCGGCGCCGGCACGCACTGGAACGGCCACACCTGGCGCTTCTTCCCGAGCGATTTCCGGCTGAAGTCCCATCTCACCGAGCGCTATGGCGCCGAGCGGGTGCAGGATCTCCAGATCCAGGATTGGGGCGTCAGCTACGACGAACTCGAAAGCGCCTTCGACCGCTTCGAGTATCTCTGCGGCATCTCCGGCAAGGCCGGCAACCTGAACGGCACGATCCAGGATGGCGGCAATCCCTTCGAGGGGCCGCGCAAGCGCGACTATCCGCTGCCGCCGATGCAGATGACCTATGCCCCGACGCTGTTCGCGGAAGCGGCGCGGGCGAAGGGGCTGCATCCCTTCCCGACGCCCTCGGCCAATCTCTCGGGTGCCTATGTCAATCCGCTCGGCGTCGCGATGGGGCAATGCACCTTCTGCGGCCATTGCGAGCGCTTCGGCTGCGCGAACTACTCGAAGTCGAGCGCGCATACGACCGTGCTGCCGGTGCTGATGCGCAAGTCGAACTTCGAGGCGCGCACGGAATGCGAGGTGCTGAAGATCAACCTTGCGCCGGACGGCAAGAGCGCAACCGGCGTGACCTATATCGACGTCAACGGCGAGATCTTCGAGCAGCCGGCCGACATCGTGCTCCTCAACGCCTATGGCCTGTTCAACGTCCGGCTGATGCTGCTCTCGGGCATCGGCAAGCCCTATGATCCGTCGACCGGCGAAGGCGTGGTGGGCCGCAACTACTGCTACCAGACCAATGCCGGCACGCAGGTCTTCTTCGAAGGCAAGCACATGAACCCGTTCATCGCCGCCGGCGCGCTCGGCCAGACGGTGGACGACTACAATGGCGATGCCTTCGACCATGGCGCGCTCGACTTCGTCGGCGGGGCCGGCCTCAACTGTATCCCCACCAATGGCCGGCCGATCCAGTACCGGCCCGTACCGCCCGGCACGCCGCGCTGGGGCTCGGAATGGAAGAAGGCGACGAAGGCCTACTACAACAACACGCTGACCTTCTCGTCTCAGGGATCGTCCTACGCGACGCGCGGCAATTATCTCGACCTCGACCCGACCTACAAGGATCGCTTCGGCCGCCCGCTGCTGAGGATCACCTTCGACTTCCCGGATAACGACATCCGCATGTCGAACTGGATCAGCGGCCGCATGCAGGAGATCGCCGACCAGCTCGGCGGCAAGCAGGCCGTGGTCGCCAGGGCTCGCAAGGGCTGGAATTCCGTGCCCTATCAGAGCACGCACAACACCGGCGGCGCGATCATGGGCACCGATCCGAACACCAGCGCGGTCAACCGGCATCTGCAGAGCTGGGACGTGCCGAACGTCTTCGCCATCGGCGCCTCTGCCTTCCCGCAGAACGCCGGCAAGAACCCGACCGGGCCGGTGGGCGCGCTGGCCTATTGGGCGGCGGATTCGATCCGAAACCACTACCTCAAGAACCCTGGCAGGCTGGTGGAAGCATGAAGACGGCAGCGCTCTTCGCCGGCCTCGCGGCCGCCACTCTGGTCGGCACGGCAGGCTTCGCCTCCGACCTGTTCGACCGGATCGAGGCCGGCCGCTACCAGGCGATCCTGGGCGACTGTTCGGCCTGTCACACCCGGCCCGGGGGCAAGCCCTTCGCTGGCGGCGAGCCGCTGGAGACGCCCTTCGGCAGGCTCGTGCCCTCCAACATCACGCCCGATCCGGAAACCGGCATTGGCCGCTGGAGCTACGAGGATTTCCGCAGCGCGCTGAAGCGCGGCATCGGCAAGGACGGCAAGCGGCTCTATCCGGCGATGCCCTACCCCGCCTATTCCTCGATGAGCGATTCCGACATCGCCGATCTCTGGGCCTATTTCCAGAAGGTCGAGCCGGTCTCCAACCGCGTCGTCTCCAACCAGCTGCCCTTCCCCTTCAGCATCCGCACCGTGATGGCAGGCTGGAACCTGCTGAACTTCTCGCCGAAGGAATTCCAGTCCGACCCGGCCAAGTCTGCCGAATGGAACCGCGGTGCCTATCTCGTCAACGGAGCCGGTCATTGCGGCACCTGTCATACGCCGCGGAGCCTGACCGGAGCCGACAAGGGCGGGGAGTTCCTGCGCGGCGGCAATCTGCAGGACTGGTTCGCGCCGAGCCTGACCGGCGACCCGCACAAGGGCATCGGCGCCTGGTCGAAGGACGACGTCGTCGCTTATCTCAAGACCGGGGCGAACCGCTTCGACATCGCCTCGGGTCCGATGGCCGAGGCGGTGGCTCAATCGACCAGCAAATGGGCGGATTCCGACCTCCAGGCCGTCGCGACCTATCTGAAGGACGTGAAGAGTGACGGCACAGCTGCGCCGAAGCCTGTCGCGGCCGACGAGCAGGCGATGGTCAGCGGCAAGGCGGTCTATTTCGACCGCTGCTCTGCCTGTCACGTCTCCTCTGGACAGGGCCAGCCCTCGCTCTTCCCGACGCTGGCCAAGGCGCCCCTCGTGAACAGCACCGACCCGAGCTCCCTGATCCGGGTGGTGCTGGCGGGCAGCCAGGCGGTCGGCACGGCGGCCAAGCCGACGACCCCCGCGATGCCGTCCTTCGCCTGGAACCTCGACGACGCGGCAGTGGCCAACGTCCTGACCTATGTCCGCAACAGCTGGGGCAATGCGGCACCGGCCGTGACACCGGGTCAGGTGAAGGACATGCGGGCGAGCTTGCGGAAGTAGCGCCCATCGGCCCTTCCGCGCCGTCATTGCGAGGAGCGCAGCGACGCAATCCAGGGGGGTGGAGCGCACCCGCCCCCCTGGATTGCTTCGCTGCGCTCGGAATCACGATGATGCGTGCGGCGGGCGGAAGAGCACTCAATCGACCGGCACGCCGAGCCCCGCCTTGACCCGGTCCATCGCCACGAAGCTGCGGAACTTGCGGATGTTGGGGTTGGCGAAGAACAGCCGGCGCGTCAGCGCCTCATAGGCCGCCATGCTCGGCACCAGCACGACCAGCATGAAGTCGACCTCCCCGGTGACGTAGTAGCATTGCTGGACTTCCGCAGCCGCGAGGAAGGCGTTCTTTGCGGCATCGATGTCGGGCGCGGTTTCGCTCACCAGCTCGACCTCGACGAAGATCGTGATCGGGTGGCCGAGCGCGGCAGGGTCGACCACCGCGACATTGGCGCGGATGATTCCTTGCGCCTCCATCCGCCGGATACGGCGCTGCACCGCCGGCGCCGACAGATTGACCCTCTCCCCGATCACCCGCTGCGGAATGGAATTGTCCTGCTGCAGGATGGCGAGGATCGCCCTGTCGAAGGCGTCGAGGCGAGAGTCCGTTTCAGGCATGGGTCTTGTCGCGATCCGAACTTGCACGGGTCCGGCGAGAATGCAGCGTTCTTTTCGCCGCGATTGCAATATCCATTCGCCAACGATGATGGCGAGGCCCCCGATGCTGCTGCTCAACACCCATCCCGACTACAAAAGCGATCTCGATCCGAGAGACCTCGCCATGCTAGGCCCCGACGGGGCCGCAGCCATTGGCCGGCATCTGGCGGCGCGGGAGAACCCGATGCCGACGCCGCTCCGCGCGCTGCCGGGGCTGGCTGCCGCGCTGGGGATCGGCGCGCTCTTCGTCAAGGATGAGGGCCAGCGGCTCGGTCTGGGCAGCTTCAAGGCGCTGGGCGGCGCCTATGCGGTGATCCGGCTCGCGATCGAGGAGGCCTCGCGTCAGCTGGGGCGGCAATTCGACGATGCCGACATCGCCGATCCGGCCCTGCGCAAGGCGGCGGCGACGATGACTTTCGCCTGCGCGACGGATGGCAACCATGGCCGGTCGGTGGCGCAGGGCGCCGGACTCGTCGGAGCCAAGGCCGTGATCTTCGTGCATGGCGGGGTGAGCGCGGAGCGGGTCGCGGCCATCGCCCGCTTCGGCGCCGAGATGGTGCGCGTCGCCGGAACCTATGACGACTCGGTTAGGGAGGCTGCGCGCGTCGCGACCGAGCGCGGCTGGACCGTCGTCTCCGATACCTCATGGGAGGGCTATGAGCGCATTCCAGGGCTGGTGATGCAGGGCTACACGGCGATCGCAAGCGAGGCGTTCGCCCAGCTTCCGCAGGCTCCGACCCATGTCTTCGTCCAGGCCGGCGTCGGGGGGATCGCCGCAGCGATGGCGGCACAGATGGCGACGCATTATGGCCCCGCCCGGCCGCTCTTCACCGTGGTCGAACCCGAGCTGGCGGCCTGCCTCTTCGAGGCGGCGCGCCAGGGCCGGCCGGTGACGATCGCGCATGGCAAGCCGACCGTCATGGCGATGCTGGAATGCTACGAGCCCTCCCCGATCGCGCTGCGCGTGCTGTATCGCGCCGCCGACGCCTTCATGACCGCGACCGATGCCGATGCCGTGGAGGCGATGAACCGCCTCGCCCGCCCGACCGCCGGCGATTCCGCCATCGTCGCGGGCGAAAGCGGAGCGGCAGGGCTTGCCGGATTGCTGGCCGCGATGCGGGACCCCGAAGCCCGCACCGCCTTGAAGCTCGATGCCCGCTCGCGGGTGCTGCTGATCAATACGGAAGGCGCGACCGATCCGGCCCGCTATGCCGAGCTGGTCGGCCTCTCTCCCGAACAGGTGCTGGCGGGAGCCGCATGAGCGACCTGCCCGCCCTGCCCTTGCAGGCGCTCGGCCCGGCATCGTAGCAGGGTCTTGCGGCGCGGCATGCGGGCCGCGCCGGAGGCGCCCGATGAAGCTTCGTCCCGACACGCTGGCGATGACCGCCGTCCTCGCCATGCTGACGGCGCTCGGGCCGCTCTCGACCGATTTCTACCTGCCCTCCCTGCCCGAGATCGTGCGCGTCATGGGCACGGATGTCGCCGGGGCGCAGGCGACGCTCTCCTCCTTCCTCTTCGGCTTCGCCGCCGGGCAGATCGTCTGGGGGCCGCTGTCCGACCGCATCGGCCGCAAGCCGATCCTGCTCGCCGGGCTCGGCCTCTTTGCTCTGGCGACGCTCGCCTGCGCCATCGCTCCCTCGATCGGCGCGCTGACGGCCGCGCGCGCCCTGCAGGCGCTGGGCGCCTCGGGCCCGATCGTGCTGGGCCGCGCCATGGTGCGCGACCTTTATGAAGGCCCGCGTGCCGGCAAGGAGCTGGCGCGGATGGGCATGATCATGGGGCTGGTGCCGGCGGTCGCGCCGGTGCTCGGCGGCGTGCTGCAGGTCGCCTTCGGCTGGCGCTCGACCTTCGTCGCCTCGCTGGTCTTTGCGCTGGCACTGACCGCGGTGATCGTCGCGGTGATGCCGGAAACGCTGCGGCAGCGCTCGCCCCAGCCGCTCTCGGTCAAGGCGATCTTCGGCGGCTACGGCGTCCTGCTCCGCAACCGTGCCTTCCGCGTCTATGTCGCCCTGACGGCGCTCGCCTATGCCGGGCTGTTCGCTTTCATCTCGGGCTCCTCCTTCGTTCTGAGCGGCGTTTACGGGCTGACGCCGGTGCAGTACGGCTTCTCCTTCGCCTTCGGCGTGCTCGGCTTCATCGGCGGAACGATCCTGGCGCAGCGGCTCGTCGGCTCGCGCGGCATGGACGGGGTGCTGGGGCTCGGCGTGCTGTTCCTCGCGCTCGGCGGCCTGCTCATGCTCGGCAGCGTCGCGACCGGAGCCGGAGGAGCGGTCGGCATCGCCCTGTCCTGGGCCGTCTATGCCTGCGGAGTCGGGCTCACCATGCCGCAGGCCCAGGCCTCGGCGATGATGCCGTTTCCGGACCGGGCCGGTGCGGCCTCCTCCTTCAATGGACTGTGCCAGATGCTGCTCTCGGCCTGCGTCGGGCTGCTCGTCGGCCACCTGCTGAAGGGCTCCGCCCTGCCGCTGCCGCTCGTGATGTCGGCACTCGGCCTCGCGGCCTTCGCCACCTTCAAGCTGAGTGCGGGGATCCGGGCGGCGAAGCGCTGAACGCGGATACCGAAGGCTACCCGCCGAAGAGCCGCTCGAGGAAGTTCTTCTCCTGCGGCGCCGGCGGCGCCCAGGCCCTGTCGCTGCTCGGCGGCGCCTCGTTCGGCTGCCGGGCATCGGCCACCGGCGCACCGGTGTCGAGCGGGCGCGGGGCGCCCTGCCAGAAGCCGCCCGGCAGCGGGATCGGCTGCGAGCCGACATGGGCCGCCTTCATGAACTTGCCCCAGATCTCTCCCGGCAATCCGCTGCCCGTGACGCGCTTCATGTTGGAGTTGTCGTCGTTGCCGACCCAGACGGCGGTGACCAGCTTGGCGGTGAAGCCGACGAACCAGGCGTCGCGGAAGTCCTGCGTCGTCCCAGACTTGCCGCCGACCTGCCAGCCGGGAATGTTGAACTTGGCGCCGGTGCCGCCGGTCATCACGCCGTTGAACATCGTGTCCATCATGGCGAGATATTGCGGCTGGATCACCTGGCCGAGATTGGCCCCCTTGCGGGCATAGACCACCTTGCCATCGGTCTGGCGCACCTCGCGGATGACATAGGGCAGAACGGACTGCCCCCCATTGGCGAAGGTCGCGTAGGCTGCCGTCATCTCCAGCGGCGTCACCTCGGAGGTGCCGAGCGCAAGCGACAGATTGGGCTGCAGCGCCGAGGTGATACCCAGGCGCTGGGCCGTGCGGATGACCTCCTTCGGCGTCACCTCCTGGATCAGCCGGGCCGCGACCGTGTTGAGCGAGTGCTGCATCGCCGTCGCCAATGTCACCGGGCCGCGATAGTTGCGCGAGTAGTTCTCCGGCTCCCATCCCTTGATCGAAACCGGCGCGTCGTCGCGGATCGTGTCCGGCGTCAGGCCCTTCTCCATCGCTGTCAGATAGACGAAGGGCTTGAAGGAGGAACCGGGCTGACGCTTGGCGGCGGTGGCGCGGTTGAACTGGCTGCGAGTGTAGTCGCGCCCGCCGATCAGCGCGCGCAGCGCGCCGTCCGGCGCGAGCGAGACGACCGCGCCCTGCGAGGCGTGGAGCTTTGCCCCCTGCGCCGACAGCGCATCGACCAGGGTGGTCTCGGCCGAGGCCTGCAGCCTGGAATCGATCGTGGTCAGCACGGTGACGTCGCCATCGACCGCGCCGATGAAGTCGTCCAGCACATCCATCACATAGTCGGCCGCATAGTTGACCGAGCCGGCACCGATGCGCTCGGGCACCTCGGCCGGGGCCGTCAGCGCGGTCTTGGCCGCGTCCTGCGTGATGAAGCCCTGATCGGCCATCGCGGCGATGACGAGCTGGGCGCGCTTTTCGGCGAGCTCCGGATTGCGGTTCGGCGCCAGCCGCGAGGGCGCCTGGACGAGACCCGCCAGCATCGCGGCCTCGGCGATCGTCACCGAGCGGGCCGACTTGTTGAAGTAACGCTGCGCCGCCGCCTCGACGCCATAGGCGCCGGAGCCGAAATAGACGCGGTTGAGATAGAGCTCGAGGATCTGGTTCTTGCTGTAGGTCCGCTCCAGCCAGAGCGACAGGATCGCCTCCTGGATCTTGCGGGAAGCGGTGCGCTCCTGCGTCAGGAACAGGTTCTTGGCGAGCTGCTGGGTGAGGGTCGAGCCGCCCTGAACGCCGCTGCGACCACGCAGATTGTTGACCACCGCGCGGGTGATGCCGATCGGATCGATGCCGAAATGGTCGTAGAAGCGGCGGTCCTCGATCGCGACGAAGGCCTTGGGCAGATAGGGCGGCACCTCGCCGATGGTGACAGTGCGCCCGCCGGTCTCGCCGCGATTGGCGAGCAGGGAGCCGTCAGCCGCCAGAATCGCGATGTTCGGCGGCCGCTTCGGCACCGTGAGCTGATTGATCGGCGGCAATTGCGAGGCGTAGTAGGCGACGATGCCGCCCAGTCCGATCACGCACCAGAGGCCGAGCACCATCGTCCAGTAGATCAGACCGCCGAACAGCGAGCGGCGGCGCCGGCGGCGCTTGCCCGGGCTCTTGCCGCCGCCTCCGCCGCCATTGCCCCCACGCTTCGGCGGGTTGCGCAATTGCCGAGCCGGCTCTGGCCGTGCGGGTGCTGTGCGGAAGGGGGTGGCGCGGTCGTCTGGAGATAGGCGCATGTCACCGTCGTCGCGGCTCTCGCCACGCCCGTAGCCAAAGGAGGGCTCGCGCCGCTCGCCTCGTGAAATCCGGTCGTTCATCCTGTCCCGTTCGGCCGCCAGCCCCAGAGCCGGATACGGCCGGGCTCGATCGCCCGATCGGCTCTCGTCCGGACGCCCGTCAAAGCGGCTCCGTCAATGGGGATTTAAACATGGCGCTTTTAAGGGTTCGTAAAGCCTGGCCCGAGACCTGCGTGCGAAGGTCACGCTCCACCGTCGCGCGAACGTGATCAATCTTGCAATCACGCAATGGAAAGATGGCCACCCTGGGATATTGCGCAAAATCCTCCGGGCTGTCACCAAACTGCCGGACCTGCCGTATCGTTTCCCCGACAGAGGATACCCATGCTGACCTCCCTGAACCGCTATGCGCCGCATGCCCTTGGCGTTCTGCGCATCGTCACCGCGCTGATCTTCATCGCCCACGGCACCCAGAAGCTGTTCGGCTTCCCGGCGCTGCCGCCGAGCGGCAGCCTGCCGCCCGCCATGTCGATCTACTGGTTCGCGGGCGTTCTGGAACTCGTCGGCGGCCTGCTGATCCTCGTCGGCTTCCAGACCCGGATCGTCGCCTTCATCCTCTCAGGCCAGATGGCGGTCGCCTACTGGATGGCCCATGCGCCGAAGAGCCCCTTCCCCGTCCTGAACAGCGGCGACGCGGCGATCCTGTACTGCTTCGTCTTCCTGTACCTCGTCTTCGCAGGCGCCGGCGCCTTCGCGATCGACAAGGACAGCCGCGCCTGAGCTCGCCATCTGCTTCAAACGGAAAAGGCCCGCTTCCTCACGGAAGCGGGCCTTTTCATGTGGTGCAGGTGCTGGCGAATCAGACCGCGGCGGAAATCCAGCGGGAGAGATCGCTCTTGGGTGCGGCGCCGACCTTCTGGGAGGCGAGCTTGCCGTCCTTGAACAGCATCAGCGTCGGGATCGAGCGGATGCCGAACTGGGCCGGGATCTGCTGGTTCTCGTCGACGTTCATCTTCACGATCTTGACCTTGCCGTTCAGCTCGGTCGCGATCTCCTCGAGCGCCGGGCCGATCATGCGGCAGGGGCCGCACCATTCCGCCCAGAAATCGACCACGACCGGCTCGGACGACTTCAGCACGTCGGCCTCGAAGCTCTGATCGGTTACCTTGCTCGTCGCCATGGCTGGCTGCCTTTCGGTTCACGGTGGGCGGCAGCGCCGCCCTTCGCCACCGAAGCTATGAATGCCCGTTGCCGCGGTCAAGGCGCGTGCCCCGCAGGGCAGAGGCGCCGCGCATGCTGGTCACTGGCCGCCCGAGACCAGGCTCGCTCCGACATTGATGCCCAGCGCCAGGATCGTGGTGTTGAAGACGAAGGCGAGGATCGAGTGCAGGAGCACCACGCCGCGCGCCTGCCGCGTCGTCACCGCCACGTCCGATGTCTGCGAGGTGCAGCCGACCGTGTAGGAGAAATACAGGAAGTCGAGATAGTTCGGATCGCCCTCGCCGGGGAAATCGAGGCAGGGCTCGCTCCTGCCGCCGCGATAATAGCTCCCCGCATAGTGCATGGTGAAGAAGGCGTGCAGCAGCGTCCACGAGCACAGCACGGTGATGCCGCCGAGGGCGAAATGCCAGCCCTTCTGATCTGCCGGCACGCTGCCGAGGCCGGCGAACTGCACCGCGATGGCGACGAGGCTCATCGTCGCGGCGAGGCTGGCGATGATCAGGATCGCCAGCGCACCTTCATCCTGCTCCTCGGCGCGCGCGCGGATCTGGTCGACGGTTTCCGTCAACATCGTCGTGGACAGCAGTACGAGGTAGAGGATCGCCCCGGCGTCCCAGGCGACGAGCAGGCGTGTCGCCCAGCGCCATTCGCCCGGCAGGGCGATGGCCAGCAGCGCCAGCGCCGCGAGCGCGATCAGCAGCCGCGGGCGCACCAGCAGCGAACGGGGAACGAATCTCATCGTGGCGCCTGCTCCTGCGGCGGATCGAGGCTCGCTCCCTGCGCCTGCTCCGCCAGTCCCGCAAGCGCCGCCCGGCGCTGGCCAGCATCGAGCGCGAAGCAACTCAGATCGGCGGTGTAGACGGCGAGCGCCCGGACCCGCCGGTCCGGATAGATCTCTCCCATCAGAGCCGCATAGGCGGCAAGCTGCGCGACCGTCTGCGGCGCGATCGCCTCAACCCGTTCGGGCGGCCGGGCCGTGGTTTTGAAATCCGCGATCACCACGGCGTCGGGCAGGACCACGAGCCGGTCGATCCGTCCGGAGACCGCGCGCCGCGTACCGCCCGGCAGCCCGATCTCGCCGGAAATGGGCACCTCCGCCAGCGCGGAGGGACCGAACAGGGCAGCGAGGAAAGGCTCCTCGAGCAGGCGCAGCGCGTCCAAGACGATGCGTGCACGCCGCTCCGCCGGCAGACTGCGGCCGCGGGCTTCAGCGAGGCTCCGCGCGGCCTCGGCCCGGTTTCCCGCAGGCACGTCCGGCAGGATCTGGAGAAGGAGATGGGCGAGGCGCCCGGCCGCGGCCGCCTCCGCCAGGAAGGGACCATCGCCCGGGCGCTCCTCGCCATCGGCGGCGGCGAGCGCACCGGAGGGCCTGAGCGGAGGCGCCGGCTCGGCCTCGCGGGATACCGGCTGGTCCAGCCAGGGCGGGACGGCAGAAGAGCTCGCTTCGGGAACCCGCACCGCGTCTTCAGGCGTCGCCGGCGGCGTCACGCTGAAGCGCCGGATGGCTTCGTCCCCCGTGCCGATCTCCTGCAGGCCGGGCTCGGAGGCAGCGAGACCTTCTGCGATCATCGCGTACCAGCTTCCGGCGGGCGCCTCGCCCTTGGCCTGCGCGGCGCAGACGATCAGGCGGTCCTCCGCGCGGGTCATCGCGACATAGAGCAGGCGGTGGTGCTCCTCGACCATCTGCGCGACGACGGCAGCCTTGGCCTGCGCTGTCCGGGCCGTATCCTCGGCGCTGGCAGGCGGCCAGATCGGGACGAGCACGCTGCGCGGTGCCGGCACGGCCAGGATCTTGGGCAGGCGCTTATGGCCGGGCTCGGGGCCAAGATCGGCGAGGATGACGATCTTCGCCTCGAGGCCCTTCGAGCCGTGGACGGTCATGACCCGGACCTCGCCCGCGCTGGCGGAGAGGTCGCGCTTCACATCGGTCGCGCTGCCGGTCACGTATTGCAGGAAGCCGGCCAGGGAGGGGCCGTAGCGTCGCTCATGGTCGAGCGCGGCGTTGAGGAAGGCGTCGAGCGCATCGCCCGCCTCGGCGCCGAGCCGGGCGAGCGCGAGGCTCCGTCCGCCGCCCGGCCCGAGCAGGTCGGCATAGAAGCGGAAGGGGCCGCAGCGCCCGGCCTCCCGCGTCCAGCGGACCAGCTTGTCCTCGGCAGCGGCGTAACGCGGCTCGGCCAAGGCCGCGGCCTGCAAGGCCGCGCGCAGCGAGCCCTCGCGCAACGGCGCAAGCCGCAGCAGGTCGTCGTCGTCGAGGTCGATCAGCGGCGTCTTCAGGGCGGTCGCGAGCGCCAGGTCGTCGTCGGGCAGCAGCAGCACGCGGCCGAGCACGACGAGGTCCTCGACCGCCGGATGCTCGGCGAGCGTCAGCCGGTCGCGACCGGCCACCGGGACCCCCGCATCCTTCAGCGCCTTCACGATCGCCTCGAACAGCGCCCCGCGCTGGCGCAGCAGGATCATGACGTCGCCGGCCCCGAAGGGATTGCCGCGATCGTCACGGCGGTCCCGGTGCCAGCGCTGCAAGGTCCGGGCGATGCGCTCGGCGAGCTTGACCGTGCCGCTGCGCCGCTCGGGCGCATCGACCGGCGTCGTCCAGGCGTCAGGCGGCTCACCCGTATCGTTGGCCGCGAGAGGCCAGATATCGACGGTGCCCGGCGCGCCATGGCGCACCGTGTCGTGCGTCTCGGGCCGCGGCGAGCCGTCGAAGACGAGGCCGCGCGCATGGTCTGGCAGCGCGAAGACGGCATCCACCGCCTGCATGATGTCCGGCGCCGAGCGGAAGGAGGTGTTCAGGCTGATCGCCTCGAAGGCCAGTTCCGCTTCCCTGACGCGCCGGTCGAGCGCGCGCCGCTCCTCGCCGAAGGCGCTGGGGGCTGCCCCCTGGAACCCATAGATCGACTGCTTCTCGTCGCCGACGACGAAGATCGTCCGCGGCTTCTCGCGGATGTCGCCGCCGCTGGTGAACTCCTCGGCCAGCTTGCGCAGGATCGCCCATTGCGCCTCGCCGGTGTCCTGTGCCTCGTCGAGCAGGATGTGGTCGATGCCGGCATCCAGCTTGTAGAGCACCCAGGCCGCCTCGACCCGCTCGAACAGCGCGCGCGTCCGGGCGATCAGGTCGTCATAGTCGAGGAGCGAGCGCAGGCTCTTCTGGCGCTGATAGGAGGCGAGCATCCGCGTCACCAGCAAGGCGAGCGCGGCGCTGCGGTCCCGGATCGCGACCGCGTTCAGCCGTTCGGCAGCCGCCAGAACGAGGTTGCCCAGCGCCTCCAGCGCCGCGAGCGGCGCGCCTTCCAGCTCGGATTTGCCGCGGCCGCGAATATGGCTGCTGACCGTCCCTTCCGCGGTGATCAGCCCACGCCGGCAGAAGGCGACCGGGTCGCCGTCATCCTGCCCCGCCAGCAGCGTGCGCAGGCTCGTCGCGCAATTCTGCCGCGTGGTGCTGCCGGCCTGGAGCGTCTCGATCAGCAGCGGCAGACCGGGCAGGGCCGCGAGCTCGCGCCGGAACGCGCTCCTGACGCTGTCCGCGTCGAGATCGGGCGCGATGCCCAGGACCGCGCTGATGCCGGCGCGCATCTCGGAGGCATCGCGGGCGCGGCCGTTCTCGTCGTTGAACAGGGCCCGCTGGCGCAGGGCCTCCTGCACCATGGTCTCGAAGGAATCCTGCGCCGCGAGCCGCGCCAGGAGGTCGAGCGCCCTGGCCTCGGCACCGCCCGGATGCGTGGCGACGAAGGCGAGCAGTTCCCGGCGCGCCTCGCGCAGCATCTGCGCCTGCGCCAGATCGTCGGCGACCTCGAAGCGCGGTGGCACATTCGCCTCGAAGGGCGCCGCCTGCAGCACGCGGGTGCAGAAGGCGTGGATCGTCTCGATGCGCAGCCCGCCCGGCGTTTCCAGCGATTCCGCGAAGAGGCGGCGCGCCTTGGCCCGCTCGGCCGGCGTCGGCGAGCGCCCCGTCAGCTTCGCCAGCGCCTCGGCCAGGGCCAGCTCCGGCATGGTCGCCCAGTCGCCCAGCGCCTTGAAGATGCGGTTCGCCATGTTGGAGGCGGCCGCCTTGGTATAGGTGATGCACAGCATGCGGCCGGGCGCGACGTCGTCGAGCAGCAGCCGCAGCACCCGGTTGACCAGCACATGGGTCTTGCCCGAGCCGGCATTGGCCGAGACCCAGGCGGACAGACGCGGCTCCGCCGCCCGCGCCTGGCGCTGGCTGGTGAGCGGCGGGACGTTCCAGCCCGGCTTCACGCCTCGCCCCCTTCGTCACCGCCCGGAGCGGCCGACCATTCCTTGACCCGGGCGAGGTGGTCATAGGGACTGGCATAGCGGATGTAGTCCGGCGCGCGCCGGGAGAGATAGGCTTCTTTCCCGGACCGCAGCGCCTCGATGTGCTCGAGCAGGTTCTGGAGATGCCGGGCCGCCACGTCGGCGAGGCTCTCCTCGCCGAAAACCAGCGGCTTGTCCTTCTCCCAGCCCTTCGGATCGTGGTGGAGCTTCATGTAGATCACGCCGGACACGGGCGTCGGGCCGGCGAGGCCCTTGAAGCCGGCGCGGGCGGCCAGCTCCGCCTCCAGGGTGAGCTGCGGCGCAAAACCCTTCTCCACCTGCGCCTTGCTCGGCGGAGCACCCGTCTTGAAATCGACGATGCGCAGGCTCGGCTCGCGCGTCAGCTCGATGCGGTCGGCGCGGCCATGCAGGCGGAATTCGGAGCCGTCGCTCAAGGGGAAGCTCGCCCCGGTGCCGAGCTCGACGCCGATGCGCGCGATGTCGCTCCGGCGGCGCTCCTCCCAGCGGATGAAGTGCCCGGCCGTCAGCAGGAAGCGCGGCCACCAGAAGGCGCGCACCTCGGGCACGTCGTCATAGTCGCGGAAGAGCCGGTCTCCGATCGCGACGATCTGCGCCTGCGCATCGGCCGGAAGCCGCTCGGGATAGGTCTTGGTGAAGGTCTCGACGATGCCGTGCAGCAGCTTGCCGCGATCCTGCGCCGTCGGCTCCTCGACCAGCGCGTCGAGCGCATCGAGCCTCAGGATCTTGCGGGCGTGGATCTGGTAGGGGTCGCGATACAGCGTCTCGACCTCGGTGACGCTGAGCGAGAGCGGCTGCAGCGCGCGCGGCGGCCGCGGCTGCGGGCGTCCCACGGGCTTCGCCTCGGCCGGCACGCCGAGCACCCCGGCGAGGCGGCGCAGGGCCGCGCCTTGCCCCAGAGCCTCCTGCCAGACCGGCGGCGGCGTCACCGCCTGCAGTCGCTGCCAGAAGCGGGAGGCGATCGTCTCGGCCTCGCCGGCCTTGCGCGGGCGGGTCAGCGTGACGGAGCGCGCCATCAGTGCCTGCGCGAAATCATGCGCCGTCTGGCCGATGCGGCGCTCCGGCGGCGACAGCCCCAGTTCGGCACGCATCGGCCGGTTGATGAAGGAATCGGTCGTGGTCTGCGGCGGCCAGACCGTCTCGTTCAGCCCGCCGAGCACGACATGGTCGGCCTCCAGCAGGCGTGCCTCCAGCAGCCCCCAGATCGCGACGCGCGGATGGGCGGAGCCGGCGCGCCGCACCGCCTTCTCGTTCAGGAGGCCGTCGAGGATGGCGACAAGGTCCTGAGGCCGCCCGCCCGGCGGCATCGCATCCTGCGCGGCGGCAAGCTCGTCGAAGAGCCCGGCCAGCGCCTCCCCATCCGGCCCGACGAAGGCGAGCGAGCCCCCGCCCTGCATCGCGCCAAAGGCTTCCACCGCGCCCTGCGCCGCGCGGGCGACGGCCGCCAGCGAGGGAGCCTCCAGAAAAAGGGCTTCGAGCAGCGGCGCGCTCGCCTTCTCGATCGCGTGCAGCAGCGCGGTCGCGGCGGCCCGGTCCTCCGCTGCCAGCCGCGCGCGCGGGCCCGGCACGTGCCGCCCTTCGCGCAGCGTGTCCCATTCGCCGAGCGCGACATGCAAGCCCGCCAGTCCCGGCCCGACCGCATGGCCGCGCCAGGTCCCGATCTCCAGCGCCGCGGCGCCTTTCAGAACGGCCTCGCGGTTGAGCCCAAGGCGGCAGAGCGGATGGGCGAGCAGGGGCACCAACGCGGAAGGGGCCATCTTCGTCAGCGCCGCGTCGACCACCAGCCGCAGCAGCGATCCGGCAGGCCAGCGTCCCAGTGGAAGACCGGCCGAATCGTCGACCTCGACATTCCAGCGCTTCAGCTCGACGACGACGCGCTCGGCGAGGCCGCGATCAGGTGTCACCAGCGCCACGTTCGAATCCGGCTGTTCGAGGGCCTCGCGCAGCGCGAGCGCGACGCAGAGAGCCTCTTCCCGCTCGTCGGCCGCCTCGACGATGCGCAGACCGCGCATCGCCTGTTCTGCAAGTTCGGGCGGAAGGCGCTGATCAAGTCCCGCCCAAAGTTCTGTCACGGAGGCCGGCAGCATGGCCTCCCGCAGCAGGCCGGCGCGGGCGGAGCGCAGCGCATCCGGCTCGGCCAGCTCGCGCACGTCCTCCCGCGTCGCCTGCAGAACCTGCATCAGGTGGTGCAGCGCCGCCTGCGGATGCGAGGGAGCGGGCTCGGTCCCGATGGCACTCCAGGCGCGCTCGGGCAATGCGAGGTCGAGACCGGGCAGGACCACCGCCCCCTCCGGCAGACGGGCGATGGCGGCGAGCAGTTCGGCCGTCGCGGGCACCGTGCCGGTCGAGCCGGCGGCGATGATCGGGCCCCTCGCCCCACCCGCCAGAAGCCGCTCGCGCTCCGCCGCGAGCATGCGGTTGCGGAAGGCGGCAGGGTCGCAGAGGCCTTCGGCGTCGAGAATCTTCGGCCAGGCCTCGCCCAGGATGGCGAGGAAGCTGGCATTGAGCTGCCAGACCTTGTCGAAGCGCTGCGCGTCGAGGCTGGCCAACCTCTCCACCGCGACGCGCTCGGTCTGCAACTGGTCGAGCAGCGTGGCGAGATCGCCGGCGAGCGCATAGGCATCCGCCAGCGTCGCCGGTACCAGGGCAGGCTCGGACGGGTCGAGGCGCAGATGGCTGCGGTTGGCGCTGCGGCCCCAGGCATCGACGAGCTGCGTCAGCAGCATGCGCCGCCGCAGCGGCTCGATCGGCGCGATGCGCTCGGCCGCCCAGCCCCCGGCCCCGATCAGGGCGGTCTCGGCCTCGTCGACATCGCCGAGCGGGACGATCCGCGGCAGCAGCAGCGGCCGGCCGCCGAGCTTCTGCGCCAGCAGTGCCGTGAAGGCGCGCGCGGCACGGCGTGTCGGCAGGTAAAGCGTCGTCCGCGCCATCGCGGCGGGGTCCGCCGGATCGTGGACGCGGCCAAAGCGGCCGTCGAGCATCGCCTGCGCCAGCACCTCCAGGAAGGGCGCGCCGGCCGGGATATTGAACAGGTTGAGTTCAGGCATCGACCGGCGGGGCGGCGAAGGCGGCCTCTGCCGGCGCGATCGCCTCCGGCCGGTCGACATGCAGCCAGCGGCCTTGCAGCACATGGCCGAACAGGCGCCCGCGCCCGATCGCGAAATCGAACATCCGGTTCAGCGAGAACGAGCCCTCCGGCATATGGACATAGAGTTCGGGCTTGGAGATCGCGACCCCGGCATAGACATAAGGCGCGCTCTGCGCCCCGCCGCGCCGGGTCAGGTGCCCCGCCCCGCCGCGAAAGAAATCGCCCGCGCCGTTGAAGCCGATGCTCTCCCCCCGGTCCGCCAGCAGCAGCAGCATGTCCATCCGCTCCGGATCCCAGGCCGCGGCCATTCCGGCGATGTTGCTGACGCCCCACTCGCTCCAGAGCGAATCCGAGTTGACGCTGAAGATCGGGTCGCTGCCCAGCAGAGGCAGTGCCTTCTTGACCCCGCCGCCGGTTTCCAGCAGCTCGCCGCGCTCGTCGGAAATGGTGATGCGCGGCCGCGTGCGGCCGGCCAGATGCGCCTCGACCTTGTCGGCGAGGTGATGGACATTGACCACTGCCTCCTCGACGCCGGCCTCGGCCAGCCTGTCGAGCGCATGGTCGAGCATCGCCTTGCCGCCGATCGTCACCAGCGGCTTGGGCAGCGTGTCTGTGATCGGGCGCATGCGCTGGCCGAGCCCCGCCGCCAGCACCATCGCGCGGCGGATTGGCTGCGAAGCGGGTTGGGTCACGCGAATCTCTCCGTTGGTCGCGCACACGCTAGCAGCCGCACGCGTTTCCCGCACTCCCGTTGCAGCCCGCGTCATTCACGCGCGGAGCACAGCGCAGACCCGGGAATCTCTCGATAATGAGGCGCCGGAGCCCTTTTCGGCCGCAGATGCTCGGGTCAGGCCGGAGCATGACGGCGGTGTTCCCTCAAGCCGTCTCGAACAGCTTCGGCATATGCGCCTCATACCAGGCCTTGAGCTCCTCCAGCGCCGGGTGCTCGAGGTTGCGGCGCAGATAGGCCTCGATGCGCGGCAGGTGCTTGAGATAGACGGGCTTGCCGTCGCGCTTGTCGAGGCGGGCGAAGATGCCGGCGATCTTGGTGTTGCGCTGGGCACCGAGGATGGCATAGGCGCGGGCAAACTGGGCGAGGTCGAATTCCGGTGCGTCGGAGCGCCTGGCAGAACCGTAGGCCGCCAGCAGGCGCAGCTCCAGCGCGGCCGGCACATCGACGCGCGCATCCTGCCCGAGCGAGACGAGGTCATAGGCCGGGTGGCCGAGCACCGCGTCCTGGAAGTC
This sequence comes from Allobosea sp. TND4EK4, assembly GCF_900156025.1. Classification (GTDB taxonomy): domain Bacteria; phylum Pseudomonadota; class Alphaproteobacteria; order Rhizobiales; family Beijerinckiaceae; genus Allobosea. Next base: position 183,493 of record NZ_FTMO01000006.1, on the reverse strand, counting down.
GATCAGGCCGATCCTGCCCAGCCCCTCGCGCTCATGCAGCCAGATCAGGTTGGGCGAGTGGAAGTCGCGCAGCGTCCAGGTGGACGGCGCGGCCAGGATTTCGTCGAACAGCTTGTTCCAGATGCGGCCGAACTCGGCCTGCGTCACTGCCGGCAAGGTCACGCCGGCGATATGGGGACCGTACCAGTCGAGCATCAGCTCGGTCTCGATCGCCAGCGCCTGCCGGTCGTATTCCGGGATCGCGTGGTCACGCCCCTCGGCCACGGGCAGGATCGCCGGCAGAGTGTGGCGGTGCAGGTCGGCGAGCAGCCGGGCCGAGGCTTCGTAGCGCTCGACGATCGGCCTGCGCTCGGCATCAAGCACGCCCTCGCCGCCGAGATCCTCGATCAGCAGCAGCCCGCTCTCCAGATCCTCGGCGAGGATTTCCGGCGCCGAATAGCCGAGCGAGCGCAGGCCGCGATCCATCGCGACGAAAGCATCGACGGTCTCCGCCAGATGCGCGATGGCGCTGTAGGACTTGCCCATGCGGATCGGCGGGCCGTCCGGCCGCGGCGGCGAGATCATCAGCACCGCGGTCGTGCCGCCCGGCATCGTCAGGCGCTCATAGGCCCTGGTCGAGGCGTCGCCCATCATGAAGTCGCGACGCGCATCGGCCCAGCCGGCGCCGTCGATCAACCGCCGGGCCGCCACCGCGATGGCGAGCCGCTGCTTCCAGAGCACGCCGCCGGCGAGGTCGACGATGCGGCCGGTCTCCGGCCGGTCGGGATCGACCTCCAGCACGATGTCGAGCCGGCGCCCTGCAGCCAGGCGCGAACCGGCGCGATCGGGCCACTCGACCAGCAGCACCGCCTGCTCGATATCCTCGATCAGGCCGATATCGTCGAGCTCATCCGGCGAGCGCACGCGGTAGAGATCGGCGTGGAGCACCGGGCCGCGCGGCGTATCGTAGCTCTGGACGAGCGTGAAGGTCGGGCTCGGCGCGTCGAGCGCGGGATCGTCCGCAAGTTCGCGCAGCATTGCGCGGGCGAAGAAGGATTTGCCGGCGCCGAGATGCCCCGACAGCGCGACGATGTCGCCCGGTCTGACGATGGCGGCGATGTCGGCAGCCAGCCGGATGGTCGCCGCCTCGTCGGCGAGCGCGAGCCGGTGCTGACCGGCCGTTCCCGTATCGTCCATCATTCGGCGGCGTCCGAAAGCGGCACGCCGCGGGCCGGGAACACCGCGGTGACGCAGGTGCCCTCGCCGGGGCTCGACTCCAGCTCGACATGGCCGCCATGGAGCTCGACGATCGACCGCACGATCGACAGGCCCAGGCCCACGCCGCGATGGCCGGACCCAAGCGCATGGCTCTCGAAGCGCTCGAACACCTTTTCGCGGATCTCGGCCGGAATGCCGGGCCCCTTGTCTGAGACGGCAATGCGCACGTCGTTGCCGCCACGCCCGGCGCTGACAACGACGGTCTGGCCCGGGGCCGAGACGCCGATCGCGTTGGAGAGCAGGTTGAACAGCACCTGGCGCAGGCGCTTGCCATCGGCGCGCAGGGGGCCGGTGCGCGGGTCGATCTCGACCTTGAGGGCGAGGCGGCCATCGGTCAGGCGGTCCTGCAGCCCGGCGGCGGCCTCGGCGATCGTCTCCGCCACGTCGATGTCCTGGACGTCGAGCGTCAGCGCGCCATTGTCGATGCTGGCGAGGTCGAGAATGTCGTTGATGATCGCCAGCAGCGCGCCGGACGAGCGCACGATATGGCCGGTGTAGTCGCGCTGCTTCTCGTTGAGCGCGCCGACCGTCTCGGTGCCGAGAAGCTGGGCGAAGCCGATGATGTTGGTGAGCGGCGAGCGCAGCTCGTAGGAGACGTGGTGGACGAAGTCCTCGCGCAGCCGCGAGACCTTCTCCAGCGCGTCGTTCTTCTCCGTCAGCGCCCGCTCGACATTGACGCTGGCGGTGACGTCGGCGAAGGAGATCAGCGTCGCGCCATCGGGGAGCGGGGCGGTGGCGATGTCGAGCACCGTGCCGTCGCGGCGCTCGATGCGGCTGCGATATTCCTCGCGCGCATCGCGGACGCCGGTGACGGCGCTGACGAGTTCGCGCCAGACATCCTCCTGCGGGAAGAGCGGGCGGCAGAGCGTGACCACCTGCTCGACATGCGGGGCGCTGGCGAGCAACCCGGCATCGATGCGCCAGGACTGGGCGAAAGCCGGGTTGGAGAGCTTGAGCTTGCCGTCCGAGCCGAACACGGCGACGCCTTCGCGCAGCGAATCCAGCGTCTCGCGCTGGGTACGCATCAACGCGTTGAAGCGCGATTCCAGCGTGAAGCGCTCGGTGACGTCGTCATAGAGATAGGTGACGCCGCCCTGCGGGTTCGGGCTGGAGACGACGTGGATGGTGCGCCCGTCGGGCAGATACCACCAGTCCTCGCTCGCCCGCGTTGCGGTGTAGGCGGCGTGGACCGCCCCCTTCCAGCTGCGGTAATCGCCAAGCTCGGGCAGGCGGCGCTCGGAGCGCAGCCGATCCAGAATCTCGCCATCGGTCGGCAGCCCGTCGAGGAATCCCGGATCGAGCGACCAGAGCGTCTCGAAGCCGCTGTTGCGGTAGACCAGGCGCTGCGAGCCGTCGAAGACCGCGACCGCCGTCTTCAGGCGATCGAGGGTGCGGACATGGGCATCCATCTGGCGCTGGAGATCGGCACGCACCGCCTCCAGCTCGCTCATATCAGTGGCAAATCCGGCAAAGCCGCTGGGGGTCGGCAGTTCGACCACGTCCAGCATGCGGCGCTGGCCGGCCATGACAGCAGGCGTGCGCAGCGAGAACGAATTGCCCTCGCGGCGGGCCCGCAGGGCGGTATCGCGATCGTTTCGGTCAAGGAGCTCGAGCCCGGACGCGACGCAACTTGCAGGGTCCGCGGCTTCGACCGCCTTGGCATAGGCGGGATTGACCCAGGTGAGGCGCCCGTCCGTATCGCGCATCCAGGCCGGATGGGCGAGACCGCCGAGCAGGCTGGTGAAGGCGGCCTGCTGGGCAGTCGCCCGCTCGAGCTCGCTGCGCAGCGTCATTGCCTTGGCTCGCTCGCCCGTCACCTCGCGGAACCGGATGACGGCACGCCCGGCCACGGGTCTGCCCTCGACATCGATGAAGGGACCGGACTTGCTGCGCAAGGTGAAGCCGAAGGCCTCGCCGCGCTCCTTCAGCGCGTCGGTGGCGATTTCGAGCCGCTTTGCATCGGCCGGCGGCGCCCAGCTTCCATAAGCCAGCGCAAGCGTCGAACCGGGAGCGCCGAGGAAGCCGCTGTCGCCCTCGAAGACGGGCTGCGCATCGCGCCCGCTCCAGCTCACCACCACCTGGGGGTCGGAGGCCAGCAGCATCGACAGCCGCTCCTGGTGGCTGCGGGCTGCTTCGAGGTCACCCGCGAGCTTGGCCTCGCGCTTCTGCCAGCGGGCGCGCTCGCGCACATAGACGAAGGAGGTCGTGGCCGCGAAGACGGTGAGCCCGGCAAAGATCAGGGACAGCGCTCCGGCGGCATTCACGATGTCGCTCTTCACCGGGGTGAGCCAGGCATGCTGGGCAAGAGCCGGCATGGGAACCAGGCTCAGGGCGGCCGGCAGAAGAATGCGCGGTCGGCGGCCGCGATCCTTCATCTGTCGCTTTGCGCATCTCATCTCTGCGTCTGCCGCCTTTTGCGCCCGAAGCGCATCATTCAAGCGTATCGCACCCGGAATCGCCGCCGCAGAGCCGGGCTTCCGCCCATCCCTCCGACGCCGACAACTGAGCGCCACCACGCCAATCACATAGAGCTTGGAACGGGTCCTGCGTGCCGCGCAGCCCCGAATCAGCCCCACTGTAATCATCGCCCGACTCCGTCAGGAAGTGCTTAATCGGGCGTAAACGGAGGGTTTTTTGCTCCGCCTGCGACAAGATGCGCAGAACACGCAAGGACTAGGCGAAGCCGCGCCCTCGGACACTATTAGTGGTGTACCGGCGTCGTATGCGCATCATCCACAGGCGCATAAAAAAGGCCCGGCTGACGCCGGGCCTTCCGCATCCGGGGGCTGGCCCGAATGTCAGTAGCGATAATGCTCGGGCTTGAAGGGGCCCGCCTGCGGCACGCCGATATACTTTGCCTGCTGGTCGTTCAGGACGGTCAGCTTGGCGCCGACCTTGGCGAGGTGCAGCGCCGCGACCTTCTCGTCGAGGTGCTTGGGTAGGGTGTAGACCTTGCTCTCGTACTTCGCGTGGTGGTTCCAGAGCTCGATCTGGGCCAGCGTCTGGTTCGAGAACGAGCAGGACATCACGAAGGAGGGGTGGCCGGTGGCGTTGCCGAGATTCACCAGGCGGCCTTCCGAGAGCAGGATGATGCGCTTGCCGTCGGGGAACTCGACCTCGTCGACCTGCGGCTTGACGTTATCCCACTTGAAGTTCTTCAGGCCGGCGACCTGAATCTCCGAGTCGAAATGGCCGATGTTGCAGACGATGGCGCGGTGCTTCATCGCCCGCATGTGGTCCACCGTGATGACGTCGAGATTGCCGGTGGCGGTGCAGAAGATGTCACCGCGGGGAGCCGCGTCGTCCATCGTCACGACCTCGTAGCCTTCCATCGCCGCCTGCAGGGCGCATATCGGGTCGACCTCGGTGACGAGCACGCGGCAGCCGGCCTGGCGCAGCGAGGCGGCCGAGCCCTTGCCGACGTCGCCATAGCCGGCGACGACCGCGACCTTGCCCGACATCATCACGTCGGTGCCGCGACGGATGGCGTCGACGAGCGACTCGCGGCAGCCATAGAGGTTGTCGAACTTCGACTTCGTGACCGAGTCGTTGACGTTGATCGCCGGGAACGGCAGGCGGTTCGCCTTGGCCAGCTCATAGAGGCGGTGGACGCCGGTGGTGGTCTCCTCGGAGACGCCCTTGATCGCGTCGCGGGTCTTGGTGAACCAGCCGGGGTTGTCATTGAGCTGGCGCTTGATCAGCGCGAAGAAGATCGTCTCTTCCTCATTGCCCGGCTTGTCGAGGAACGCGGCCTTGCCGGCCTCGGCCTCGGCACCGAGGATGATCAGCATGGTGAGGTCGCCGCCGTCGTCTAGGATCATGTTGGGCGTGCCGCCGTCACCCCAGGTCGCGGTCTTCAGCACATACTCCCAGTAGTCCTCCAGCGTCTCGCCCTTGATGGCGAAGACGGGGGTGCCGGTCGCGGCGATGGCGGCGGCGGCGTGGTCCTGGGTCGAGAAGATGTTGCAGGAGGACCAGCGGACATCGGCGCCGAGTTCCTTCAGCGTCTCGATCAGCACGGCGGTCTGGATGGTCATGTGCAGGCAGCCGGCGATGCGCGCGCCCTTGAGCGGGGCCTTGCCCTTGTGCTCCTCGCGGATCGCCATCAGGCCGGGCATCTCGTCCTGCGCCATGTTGATTTCCTTGCGGCCATAATCCGCAAGCGCGATGTCCTTGACGATGTAATCCGACACGGGGTGTCTCCGCTGCTGTCCCGAAATGATGCGCGTCCTTAGCAGGGCCGGCGAGGGCGCGCAATCAAAGATATAAAGATGTCTTTATATCCTCGTGGCAATGGTCAACGGAATCCTTCGCTCACTTCGGGCAGGCGAAGGGCGGGAAGGTGCTGGCCATGCCGGCATTCATCGCAACGATGACCATGATGTTCGCCATCTTCAGCTCCTCCGCTGACCGCGCGCAGACGTCGTGCGCGCCGCTGCAACCGGAGGCAAGGAAGGCGTCGTGACGCGCGAGGAACTGGGGACCGAGGCCCGCCTGGCCGAAGCGCTTCAGCGCCTCGCTCCAGCCCCTGCCGTAGCGGACGCATTTCTCGTCGGCCCAGTTGCGCTTGGAGGGAGCGGGCTGCGCCGCGACGGGAGAAAGGTCGGAGGCGGACAAGGCCGCGAGGAACGCGAAGGCAAGCGGCAAGCTGCGCCGATCGGCAGATGACGGCATCGTGGCCTATTCGCCCTCGCCGAACCGATCGGCGATGAGCGCGCCCAGCGCATCGAGCGCTTCGGCCGCGTCAGGCCCTTTGGCGATGATGGTGATGGTCGAGCCGATGCCGGCGCCGAGGGTCAGCACGCCCATGATCGAGGTCGCGCCCACGGTTTCGCCGCAGCGGCTGACGGTGACCTCGGAGTCGAAGCGGGCGGCGCATTGCACGAACTTCGCCGTGGCGCGGGCGTGCAGCCCCTTCTTGTTGACGATCTCGAAGTCGCGATGGAGGGCGCCGGGAGGGATCTCGGTCTCGGGGCAGTCGCAGTCGTCCTCCATGCCGATCGCCCTCTCCATCCGGTCGCGCCGCTCCTACTTGCCCGCCAGCACGCGGCTGGCGACGGTGATGTATTTGCGCCCCGCATCCTGCGCGGCCGTCACAGCCTCGTCGAGGGTCTTTTCCTCGCGGACGCTGGCGAGCTTGATCAGCATCGGCAGGTTGACGCCGGCGACCACGTCGATCCGGCCCGGCTCCATCACGGAGATGGCGAGGTTCGACGGGGTGCCGCCGAACATGTCGGTCAGGATGACGACGCCGCGGCCGCTCTCGACCTGCTCGACAGCCGTGATGATGTCGCGGCGGCGGCTCTCCATATCGTCATCGGGGGCGATGGCGATGGTGGCGAGATGGGCCTGGGGGCCGACGACGTGTTCGAGCGCGGCGCGGAACTCCGTCGCCAGGTGCCCATGAGTCACGAGGACCAGTCCGATCATTCAATCCATCACCGGAGAGCGCGCGAGGGCGCCCGGACAAGGTGGCGGTTTATGCGGCAGGTGCGAGACAATCGCAAGCCGGTTGCCGACAAAGATGTCGAAAACACGGCGTTCAGCCGGCTTCAATGAACAGATCCAGGGCGGCGAGCACCAGCCTCTCGTCCCCGGCACGTCCCGCCACGCGCAGCCGCGGCAGGTCGATCCCGCAGAGGTTGTCGACCAGGTCCTCCGGCTCGGGCATGCGCGCCGGCTCCTCGCCGAGCAGATCGACCACCAGCCGCAGGACGGCTGCCGGTGTCGCAGCTTCGGGGGTGAGGCCGAGCCCGCGGCGCTCGACGACGCCGGCGAGCGGGGCGACAGGCCTCGCGATCAGCCGGCCTGCGCCGGCCGCCAGTTCGACCCGGTCGTCGCCGACGAGGCGGGCGAAGCGGCCGGAGCCTGCGGCAAGGCCGATCAGGGCCAGCGCAAGGATCGATTTGCCGGCGCCGGACGCGCCGCGGATCAGGATGCCCGCCTCGCCGATGGCGATCGCCGTGGCATGGACGCGCTCGGGCCGTGGCGGGACGGATGCGGGTTCAGGCGGCATGCTGATGCGCCGCGGGCAGCCGGACGATGAAGCGGGCACCCAGCCGCTGCGCCTCTCCGTCCGGTCCCGGTGGACCCAGGCGGTTCTCGGCGCGGATCGAGCCGCGATGAGCCTCGATGATCTGGCGCGAGATCGAGAGGCCGAGCCCCGAATTCTGCCCGAAGCCCTCATTGGGGCGGTCGGTGTAGAAGCGCTCGAAGACACGCTCCAGCGCGTGCGGCTCGATGCCCGGGCCCTCGTCCTCGACGGTCACGAGCACGTCATTGGCGACCCGCGACAGCGTGACCTTGACCGGCTTGTCCGGCGGCGAGAAGGAGCGGGCATTGTCGATCAGATTGACCATGACCTGGCCGATCCGGGAATCGTGCCCCAGCACGAAGAAGGCATCGTCGCCGAGCTTCTGGCTGCGGCGGTCGGCGGTGAGCTCGATCCTGGCCTGACCCTCGCGGCGGGTCTCGTTCTGGATGGTCGTCACCGCCTCCAGCACCTGTGCGACATCGACCGGGGCGGAATCGTTGCGAGCGAGTTCGGCGTCGAGGCGGGAGGCATCGGAGATGTCCGAGATCAGCCGGTCGAGCCGGCGCACATCGTGCTGGATCACGGCCATCAGGCGACCGCGGGACTCGTCGTTCTTGGCGCGCGGAAGCGTCTCGACGGCGCTGCGCAGCGAGGTGAGCGGATTCTTCAGCTCATGCGCGACGTCGGCCGCGAAGCTCTCGATCGCCTCGATGCGGCTGTAGAGCGCCTCGGTCATCTCGCGCAGCGAGCCGGAGAGATGGCCGATCTCGTCGTGGCGGCTGCTGAAATCGGGAATCTGCTCGCGCGACTTGACGCCCCGCCGCACGCGCTGGGCCGCATCGGCGAGCTTGCGGATCGGCTCGGCGATGGTGCCGGCGAGCAGTACCGAGAGCACGATCATGACGGCGGCCGCCACCGCGAAGACCTGGAAGATGGCGAAGCGTTCGGAGCCGATCACGGCGTCGATGTCGCCGCCTTGCGTCGAGAGCAGCAGCGCACCCTTGATGGCGCGGAAGCGCTGCACCGGCACCGCGACCGAGACGATGGTCTGGCCGCGCGTGTTGACGCGCACGACGCTGGCCGGCGCACCGGAGAGGGCCCGCGCCACCTCCGGATAGGATTTTCCGTTGGCGTTCTCGAAATCGTCATAGGTCGGCACGTCGGCACGGCCGAGCTTGTTGCGCAGCATGTTCCAGGTGCGCTCGAGCAAAGGCGGCTCGTCCGGCTCGCCGACGCGCGGCAGGTCGAGCCTCAGCACCTCACCGCGCGAATACAGGCTGCGCGAGTCGATCGTCAGCATCCCGTCCCTGTCATAGACGCGGGCCCGCGTCTTGGTCGGGGTGACAAGGCGGCGCAGCAGCGGCGCCACCTTTTCCGGATTGATCGAGAAATCGAGCGGGTCCTCGGCGATGCCGGCGCTCTCGCCGGCCTGCATCTGGAGCAGCTTGTCGGGATCGATGGTGATGGCATCGGTATCGACCGTGGCGGAGGCCGCGATCGCGCCGGCAATGATCTCGCCCTGCGTCAAGAGGCTCTGGACGCGGGCCTCGATCAGCCCCTCGCGGAACTGGTTGAGGTAGAGGAAGCCGACGAACAGGGCGAACAGCCCGCCGAGATTGAGCACGACGATGCGGCGCGTCAGACTGGAGGCGGCGCGCGAGGAGACGGCTCGTCCGAGCCTGCGGCCCGCCAGGACGAGCCGTTTGCGCAAGCCCCCGCCCGGCGCCCTGCCGGCCGGAGCCGGCCGGGCTTCATCGTCGATCGTTGCCATCGTCCGCGATCGTTGCCATTTCCGGCCGGGCCCAGCCCCGGCTCGCGACCGTCACCCGCGGGACCGGCGTGGCCCGCCTTGCGACCGGATCACCCGTCCCGCCCCTCTCCGGACCGTGCTTTCACACCCGGAGAGATGCCATGCCTCAGGCTTCCTTGAAGCGATAGCCGACGCCGTAGAGCGTCTCGATCATGTCGAATTCCGCATCGACCTGGTTGAACTTCTTGCGCAGCCGCTTGATGTGGCTGTCGATGGTGCGGTCGTCGACATAGACCTCGTCGTCATAGGCCGCATCCATCAGCGCGTTGCGGCTCTTCACCACGCCGGGACGCTGCGCCAGCGACTGCAGGATCAGGAACTCGGTCACCGTCAGCGTCACCGGCTCGCCCTTCCAGGTGCAGGTGTGGCGCTCCGGGTCCATGCGCAGCAGGCCGCGCTCAAGCGCCTTGGCGTCTTCCGCGCGGGTCGTGGCGGTGGCATCCTTGGCGCCGGCCCGGCGCAGGATCGCCTTGACGCGCTCGACCAGGAGGCGCTGGGAGAACGGCTTCCGGATGAAGTCGTCAGCGCCCATCTTCAGGCCGAAGAGCTCATCGATCTCCTCGTCCTTCGAGGTCAGGAAGATGACCGGCAGGTCGGATTTCTGGCGCAGCCGGCGCAACAGCTCCATCCCGTCCATGCGCGGCATCTTGATGTCGAAGATCGCCAGATCCGGCGGGTTCTGCTTCAACCCGTCGAGGGCCGAGGCGCCGTCCGTATAGGTCATGATCCTGTAGCCCTCGGCTTCGAGCGCGATGGAGACCGAAGTCAGGATGTTGCGGTCGTCATCGACCAGCGCAATCGTCGGCATCAGAATGACATCTCTTGTTCTTGCGGTAATAAAGATGGGTCCACTCCCCTGCGAGAGCGGCCAAAGCATGGCAGCAATCTAGCGGGTTATGGGCGGGTTCGCTATGGCTGAACGCTCGGGCGCTGCGGGAGTTCGTCGAGAGCGCCATTCCGCAGCTTCAGAATGCCAGGGGACATGGGCCCAAGAGACATGACCGAAGCGACGACCGCACCCGCCATTACCCCGCGCGGCCTGGAGCTCGGCGGCAGCGCGCCCGCCGATTTCGACCCGGTCGCGATGGCTCGGCAGGTGCTGCGCACGGCGCGGACCGCGGCGCTGGCGACGCTCGACCCGCAGAGCGGCTTTCCGCTGGCAACGCTGACGAATATCGCGACGGATGCCGACGGCAGCCCGCTCTTCCTCGCCTCGCGGCTCTCGCTCCACACCCGCAACATCGAGGCGGATGCGCGCCTCTCGCTGCTGGTGTCGTCGCTCGGCAAGGGCGACCCGCTCGCCGCTTCCGCGCGGCTCTCGGTCGTCGGCCGCGCGCAGCGCTGCATCGACGTCAATGCCAGGCGCCGCTTCCTCGCCCGGCATCCCAAGGCGAAGCTCTATGCCGACTTCCCCGATTTCGCGCTCTACCGCGTGGAGGTGCTCGGGCTCCACCCCAATGGCGGTTTCGCCCGCGCCGGAGAGATCGCGCCGGGGGAGGTGTTGCTCGACCTCTCCGGTTGCGAGGCGCTCCTGGCGACCGAGGGCGAGGCGCTGGAGCATCTGAACGCCGATCATGCCGAGGCGCTCGCCCTGTATGCGACACGGCTGCTCGGCCTGCCGGCCGGGCGCTGGAAGGCGAGCGGGCTCGATCCCGAGGGGCTCGACCTGGTCAGCGGCGAGGAAGCGGGCCGGCTGATCTTCCCGGAGCGCATTCGCGAGCCCTCGGCGCTGCGCCGCGTTCTCGTCGCTCTCGCCGACAAGGCCCGCGCGCAGGCGGACAGCTAGGGCGAAGAGACAGCTAGGGCGTAGAGGAAGATTCGCAGGGCTGTTCACCATTCCCCGGGTTCAATCGATCCCTGGGATTCAATCGATTTAGCTTCCGGCGGCGCGATTTTTGTCTTTTCAATGACTTGAGCCGGAAGCCGCCACGCCCTAAGAACCGCGGCAAGCCAACAGGCCACGTCTCGGCGCCCGCTTTGTCACAAGGCGGGGCGCGTCCGTTACGATACCCGGCCCGATCGGGAGCGGCCGGCATCCGGAGGATCCCTGTGAAGAACATCGGTCAGTTCAACGCCGCCCAAGACTCCGAGGGCTTCGGCTTCCGCAAGCTGGCGGCGGTTCGCTGGAACCTCGAGGCGCCGCAGCTCTATGAAGAATCCCTGCGTCGCGGGGAGTCCGAGCTGGCGCGTGGCGGCGCGCTCTGCGCCGATACCGGCACCCATACCGGCCGCTCGCCGAAGGACAAGTTCACGGTGCGCGACGCGCTGACCGAGAACACCGTCTGGTGGGACAACAACAACGCGATGAAGCCCGAGCAGTTCGAGACGCTGCTGGCCGACTTCATCGCCCATGCCGAGGGCAAGGAGCTCTTCGCGCAGGATCTCTATGGCGGCGCCGATCCGGCCCACCGCGTCAAGGCCCGCGTCTACACCGAGCTGGCCTGGCACTCGCTGTTCATCCGCAACCTGCTCATCCGGCCGGAGCGCGCCGAGATCGACGGTTACGTGCCCGAGATGACGATCGTCGACCTGCCGAGCTTCAAGGCGGATCCCGCCCGCCATGGCTGCCGCAGCGAGACCGTCGTCGCGATCGACTTCACCCGCAAGATCGTCCTGATCGGCGGCTCGGCCTATGCCGGCGAGATGAAGAAGTCGGTCTTCACCTATCTGAACTACGTGCTGCCGACCAAGGGCGTGGTGCCGATGCACTGCTCGGCCAATGTCGGCCCGAAGGACGACCCGGCGATCTTCTTCGGCCTCTCCGGCACGGGCAAGACCACGCTTTCGGCCGACCCGGAGCGCACCCTCATCGGCGACGACGAGCATGGCTGGTCGAAGGAAGGCATCTTCAATTTCGAGGGCGGCTGCTACGCCAAGACGATCCGCCTCTCGGCCGAGGCCGAGCCGCAGATCCACGCCGCCTCGCTGCGCTTCGGCACGGTGCTCGAGAACACGGTGATGGACGAGATCACCCGCGAGGTCGATTTCGACGACGAGAGCAAAACCGAAAACACCCGCTCGGCCTATCCGCTCGACTTCATCCCGAACGCCTCGCGCACCGGCCGCGCCGGCATCCCGAAGAACATCGTGATGCTGACCGCCGACGCCTTCGGCGTGATGCCGCCGATCGCCAAGCTCACCCCGGCGGAGGCGATGTACCACTTCCTCTCCGGCTACACCGCCAAGGTCGCCGGCACCGAGCGCGGGCTGACCGGCGTCACGCCGGAATTCTCGACCTGCTTCGGCTCGCCCTTCCTGCCGCGGCACCCGTCCGAATATGCGAACCTGCTGCGCGACTTCATCGCCAAGCACCATGTCGATTGCTGGCTGGTGAACACCGGCTGGACCGGCGGGCAGTACGGCACCGGCCGGCGCATGCCGATCCGCGTCACCCGCCGCCTGCTCTCGGCCGCGCTCGACGGCTCGCTCAACCGCGCCGACTTCCGACGCGACCCCTATTTCGGCTTCGCGGTGCCGACCTCGGTGCCCGGCGTCGAGCCGCATATCCTCTATCCGGTGAAGACCTGGGCCGACAAGGCCGCCTTCGCCGAGACGGCCAAGAACCTGACCGAGATGTTCGCCAAGAACTTCGCCAAGTTCGAGGCCCATGTCGACGATGCGGTGAAGGCGGCGGCGCCCGCGAGTTCGCTGGCCGCCTGAGACCACCTGCCGAAACCATGCTAGGAGAGGCGGCGATGAGCCGCCTCTTTTTCGTTGTGCTGAAGCTTCTGCTGATGCTCCTCATTCTCGGCGCCACGCTGTGGGGCGCCGGCCTGCTGTTTTTCCGGCTGCCTGGCGCCATGGGCGTCGTCGCCGCGCTCGGATTCGGGCTGGCAGGCCTCGCCGGGCTCATTGGGCTCTGGACGCAGGAGCCGCGGCTGCCGCTCGGCTTTGCCATGCTGCTTGTCTCCCTGCTCGGGTGGTGGGCGACCCTGGCGCCGTCGCACCAGCGCGACTGGATCCCCGAGCTCGCGCATCTGCCGGTGATCTCGCGCGACGGCGATGTCCTCACCGTCTCGAACCTGCGCGACTTCAGGTGGCGGACGGAGCAGGATTACGACCAGCGCTGGGAGACGCGGCGCTACGATCTGGCGAAGATCACCGGAACGGATGTCTTCCTGAGCTACTGGACCGGGGAGGCGATCGCGCATCTGCTCGTCTCCTTCACCTTCTCCGATCAAGCGCCCCTGACCTTCTCGGTCGAGATCCGGCGGCAGCAGGGGCAGGATTACTCCGCGCTGGCCGGCTTCTTTCGCAGCTACGAGATGGCCTATGTCGCGGCCGACGAGCGCGACATCGTGGCGCTGCGCACCAATGCCCGCCGCGAAGATACGCGGCTCTACCGGATCAACGCCTCGCCGGCCCAGTCGCGCGACCTGCTGCTGGCCTATGCGCGCGACATCAACGACCTTGCCGCCAGGCCGCGCTGGTACAACACGCTGACGACGAACTGCACGACGGTGGTCTTCCATCTCGTCGGACAGGTCGCACCAGCCTGGAAATTCTCGCTGCCGCTCGATCCGCGCGTGCTGCTCTCGGGCTATCTCGCCGGCTACCTCCAGCAGATTGGCGCGCTCAACCAGCATGTCCCGCTCGCGGAGCTGACAAGGCTCGCCCGCATCAGCGACAAGGCACGCACGCTCTCGCCGGACGACCCGGATTTTTCCGCGAAGATCAGGGAAGGCGTTCCCGCGGGAGGGCCTTGAACGGCTCCGCCATTGCGAGGCGTCCAACGCCGAAGCAATCCGCGGAGACCGGGATCAACCGTTGGACCCGATCCCTGTGGATTGCTTCGCTGCGCTCGCCATGACGGCGAATACGGCTCCCGCTGACTTTACCGGAAGAACAGCAGCGTCTGCACCAGGAAGAGCGGGATGAGGATGCCGCCCGACCAGAGCATGTAGCCGAAGAAGCTCGGCATCCTGACCTTCCGGTCCTTGGCGATGGCGTAGACCATGAAGTTGGGCGCATTGCCGATATAGGTGTTGGCGCCCATGAAGACCGCGCCGGCCGAGATCGCCGCCAGCGTCAGCGCCCCGGTCATCATCAGTTCCCTCGCATTCCCGCCAGCCAGCTCGAAGAAAACGAGATAGGTCGGCGCATTGTCGAGGAACGACGAGAGGATGCCGGTCAACCAGAAATAGGCGACGGTGTCGTGGCTGCCATCGGCGTGGTTGACCAGGCCGACCAGCCCGGAGAAGGCCCCCTCGCGCCCCGCCTGCAGCATCGCCAGCACCGGAATGATGCAGACGAAGATGCCGGCGAAAAGCTTCGCGACCTCGAGGATCGGCCCCCAGGAGAACTCGTTGCCGGCGCGCACGGGCCGCGGCGTCAGCCAGAGCGACAAGCCGGCGAGCCCGAGCAGGATCAGGTCGCGCGCAAGGTTCTGCCATTCGACGGCAACGCCGTGGACGGTGAAGGCCACTCCCGGCTTCCAGTTCGCGGAGAGCAGGATGGCTGCGACGACACCGGCCAGCAGCGGCAGGTTGACCTTGCCCCAGAGCTTCAGGTTGCGGTCCGGGGTTGGGTCCTTCAGCGGCGGCATGCCGGCATCGCGGCGGTAGAGAAAGCTGTCGATCGCGTAGAACAGCGCGAGAAGGACGATCACGGCAAAGCCGGTCTCCGGCAGGAGATGCGTCGTCGTCCAGAAGAAATCGACGCCGCGCAAGAAGCCGAGGAAGAGCGGCGGGTCGCCGAGCGGCGTCAGCGAGCCGCCGATATTCGAGACCAGGAAGATGAAGAAGACTACGACATGGACGTTGTGGTGCCGCTCGTCATTGGCCCGCAGCAGCGGCCGGATCATGATCATCGACGCGCCCGTCGTGCCGACGAGGCTCGCCATCACCGTGCCAATGGCGAGGATCGCGGTGTTGGTCGCCGGAGAGCCGTGCAGGTTGCCGGTGATCAGGATGCCGCCGGCGATGGTGAAGAGAGCGAAGAGGAGGATGATGAAGGGCAGGTATTCGAGCAGCGCAGTGTGCAGCAAGGCCGCCAGCGAGGCGTCGATCCCACGCAGCAGAACGAGCGGTACCAGCAGCAGAAGTGCCCAGAACGCAGCGAACTTGCCGTAATGCAGTTCCCAGAGGTGGGGAAAAAGGATCGGGCCGAGCGCGATCGAGAGCAGCATGCCGGCGAAAGGCAGGGCCCAGAGAGGGCCCATGCTCGCGCCGCCGATCTCGCTCGCGAAGGCCGTCCCCGGTACCAGCGTGGCCAGCGCCACGCAGGCGAGCCCCTTGCCCCAACCCCGCATGGCCGTTCCCCGGTTAAGGCTTGGGCGCGTCGAAGGTCGGCGGGGCGCTGAAGTCGAAGCCTCCCGGCCCGCCGATGCCCGGCACCTGGATCTGCTCGAACTGCTTGTCGATCGCCTTCTGGTCGAGCTGCACCGCGGACGCCTTGTAGTGCATCACCATCTGCGGGAAGAGCACGACCAGCGCCACCATGATGCACTGGATCACCACGAACGGCACGGCGCCCCAATAGATCTGCGCGGTGGTGACGGGCTCCATCATGCGGCCGGTGACGCGGTCCCTGTAGGGGTTTTTCGGCGCGACGGAACGCAGGAAGAACAGCGCGAAGCCGAAGGGCGGGTGCATGAAGGAGGTCTGCATGTTCACGCCCAGGATGACGCCGAACCAGATCAGGTCGATGCCGAGCTTCTCGGCCGCGGGGCCGAGCAGCGGCACGATGATGAAGGCGAGCTCGAAGAAGTCGAGGAAGAAGGCGAGCAGGAAGACCATGATGTTGACCACGATCAGGAAGCCCGTCGACCCGCCCGGCAGACCGACCAGCAGATGCTCGACCCAGACATGGCCGTTGACGCCGTAGAAGGTCAGCGAGAAGACGCGGGCGCCGACCAGGATGAAGAGCACGAAGGCCGAGAGCTTGGCGGTCGATTCCACGGCCTGCTTCAGCAGGTCGAAGGTCATGCGCTTCTTGCCAAGGGCAAGGAGGATCGCGCCAGCCGCGCCCATGGCGCCGCCTTCGGTGGGCGTCGCGACGCCGATGAAGATGGTGCCCAGCACGAGGAAGATCAGCGCCAGCGGCGGCACCATCACGAACACGACCTGCTCGGCCATGCGCGAGAGCAGGTTGAGGCCGAGCGCCTTGTTGACCAGCGCGATGATGAAGGAGACGCCGACGGCGATCGACATCGTCAGCACCACGAAGTCGGAGCCGGCCGCGACCTTGGTGTAGAACTTCATATAGGCGTAAGCGACGGCAAACGAGATGACCGTGACCACCAGCAGCGAGAAGCGCCGGGTCTGGCCATCCGCATCGCGCAGGGTCTGCGCCTCAGGCGGCAGGCCGGGCGCGCGGCGGGGCGCGATCATGGTGATGATGAAGACGTAGCCGGCATACATCGCCGAGAGCACGAGGCCGGGGATGAAGGCCCCTTCATACATGTCGCCGACGGAGCGGCCGAGCTGGTCGGCGAGCACGATCAGCACGAGCGAAGGCGGGATGATCTGCGCCAGCGTGCCCGAGGCCGCGATGACACCCGAGGCCAGGCGCCGGTCGTAACCGTAGCGGAGCATGATCGGCAGCGAGATCAGGCCCATCGAGATCACCGAGGCGGCAACCACGCCGGTCGTGGCCGCCAGCAATGCGCCGACGAAGATCACGGCATAGGCAAGGCCGCCACGCACCGGGCCGAAGAGCTGGCCGATGGTGTCGAGCAGATCCTCGGCCATGCCGGAACGCTCGAGGATGAGCCCCATGAAGGTGAAGAACGGGATCGCCAGCAGCACGTCGTTGTTCATCGTGCCGTAGATGCGTTCCGGCAGCGCCTGCAGGAAGTTCTCCTGGAACAGGCCGAGCTCGATGCCGAGGATCGCGAAGAGCAGGCCGTTGGCAGCGAGCGCGAAGGCGACCGGATAGCCCAGCAGCAGGAAGACGACGAGCGTCGCAAACATCACCGGCGCCATGTTGACGCGCAGGAAATCGCCGAGGCCGCCACCCGCGGCGAAGGCATCGCCGGTGTGCAGGCTGAAGAAGGCGAAGACGGTGAGCGCCAGCAGGAGCGCGGCGGCGCGCGAGGAGCGGAGCAGGGTCATGGCAGGTTTCCGATCGTCTCGCTGGCGGCTCACGAGGCCAGGCCCTGCTGCTTGGCCTGGTCGAGGAGGCGCTGGGCCTCCGCCTCAGCGGCGGCGGCGTGGCCGGCTGCCGCCTCCTGGTCCTCCAGCTCGCCGCGCATGATCGCGATCTGCTTGATGATCTCGGAGATGCCCTGGATCGTCAGCATCACGAAGCCGACGACGACCAGCCCCTTGGCCGGCCATTGCGGCAGGCCGCCGGCCGAAAGCGACTGCTCGCCGATGGCGTAGGAGCGCGTGAAGAACGGCCAGGAATGGTAGACGATCAGCAGGCAGAACGGCATCAGGAAGAAAATATGGCCGAGCAGCTCGATCCACTGGCGGACGCGCCGGGGCAGCGTGCTGTTCACGATGTCGATGCGGATATGCTCCTTCACCTGCATCGTCCATGACGCGCACATCAGGAAGACCGCGCCGAACAGCATCCATTGCAGCTCGAGCCAGGCGTTCGACGACATGTTGAACACCTTGCGGATGATCGCGTTCACGGTCGCGACGATCACCGCGACGAGAATCAGCCACGCGACCTTCTTGCCGATCTGGCTGTTGACCGCATCGATGACCCGGCTGACGGCTAGCAGACCCTTCACGTCGCTCGCTCCCCTCGCGATAAGTTCCGCCCGGCCATGCCGGGCAGGCCTGTCGGCCATGCGCTGGTGTTTCCGGTATAGGAGCGGCCGAAACGGCGCAAGACGGGGCCGGCCTTATCCATTAGACGAAAGCCTTAGGGCCGCTGGCCCGGCGGAGGCTGCGGCCCCCCCCGTGCCAGGCCCGTTCGTTATGTCCGCATTCATCAAAGTGCATTAAACCTCTCCGGGTCGCCCGTCGGGCCGACGGCCGATTCGAGCCCGCCCATTCGAGCCTGCCATGTGCCGTTTCCTCGCCTATTCCGGACTTCCCGTCTTTCTCGAGGACTTCGTCGCCTCGCCCTGTCATTCCTTGATCCACCAGTCGCTCCATGCCGAGGAGGCCAAGACGGGGACCAATGGCGACGGCTTCGGCGTCGGCTGGTACGGGGACAGGCCCGAGCCGGGGCAGTACCGCGAGGTCAGGCCGGCCTGGTCGGACGAGAACCTGCTTTCCATCGCGCGGCAGGTGCGCTCGCATCTGTTCTTCGCGCATGTGCGCGCCGCGACCGGCACGGCGACGACGCGGGCGAACTGCCACCCCTTCGTCCATGGCCGCTACATGTTCATGCATAATGGCCAGATCGGCGGCTATGGCGGCATCCGCCGCAAACTCGAGGCGCTGATCCCGGATTCGCTTTACGCCGCGCGTGCCGGCACCACCGATTCCGAGGCCCTCTTCTTGCTCGCTCTCGCGCATCTCGAACAGGGCTTCACGCCGGGCGAAGCGCTGGCGGCCGCGATCGGGGATGCGCTGTCGCTCATGCTCCTTTCCGGCACGCGCGAGCCGCTGCGCTGCGCGGCCGCGCTCGCCGACGGCGAGACGATCCACGCCGTGCGCTGGTCCTCCGACGCCAAGCCGCCGAGCCTCTATCTTTGCGAGAAGCCCGACAGCATCGTCGTCGCCTCGGAGCCGGTTGATGCGGCGCGCGAATGCTGGCACGCCCTGCCCTGCAACACGCTGGCGACGGTTTCGGCCGGCCGCGTGACGCTGACGCCGCTCACCATCGCGCTGAACGAAGCGGCCTGAGCCTGCCGCACAGCCGCCTCGCGGCCGATGGCTCTCGACAAGGCCTCCCGGCTGGGCCAAGCACGGCGCCCCACGACCCTTTCAGGACGAGAGCCGCCATGAGCGCCCCCGCCATTCCGGCCGATGCCGGCCGCATCGCCCTGCTGGGCTGCCCGATCGAGGTCGGGGCGTCGCAACGCGGCGCGCTGATGGGTCCCGCCGGTCTGCGCACCGCCGGCCTCGCACGGGTCCTTGAAAGCCTCGGCTACAGCGTTCAGGACCATGGCGACATCCTGCCGCGTGACCTGACTCCGGTGGGAGGCGCCGCGCCCGAGAATGCGCGCTTCTACCATGAGATCGCCGCCTGGATGCGGGCGCTCAGCGCCCGCTCCTACGAGATCGCCCGCTCGGGCGCGACGCCGATCTTCCTCGGTGGCGACCACAGCCTGTCGATGGGCTCTGTCAACGGCGTCGCCCGCCATTGGGCCGAGCAGGGCCGCAGCCTCTTCGTGCTCTGGCTCGACGCCCATGCCGACTACAACATGCCGGCGATCTCCCCCTCCGGGAACATGCACGGCATGTCCTCGGCCTTCCTCTGCGGCGAGAGCGGGCTCGACGACCTGCTCGGGCCTGAGCCGCGAGCCTCGATCACGCCTGCCCAGCTCAGCCTGTTCGGCATCCGCTCCATCGACCCGCTCGAAAAGGCCGCGGTGAAAGACCGCGGGGTGGACATCGCCGATATGCGGGCCATCGACGAGCATGGCGTCGGCGTGCTGATCCGGCAGGTGATCGACAAGGTGCGCGCGGCCAACGGCGTGCTGCACGTCTCCTTCGACGTCGACTTCCTCGATCCGCCGCTGGCGCCCGGCGTCGGCACCACCGTGCCCGGCGGCGCGACCTATCGCGAGGCGCATCTCGTGATGGAGCTGCTGCACGATTCCGGACTGGTGCGCTCGCTCGACATCGTCGAGCTCAACCCGTTCCTGGACGATCGCGGGCAGACGGCGCGGCTCGCGGTGGAACTGGCGGGCAGCCTGTTCGGCCAGCAGATCACCGATCGGCGCACCCCTTCGAACGCCATCGGCGCGGCCTGAGGCGTACTGCCTCGGTCGCGCTTGCGCCGGGCTTGGCAGGCAACCCCAGGCAGGTTCCTGCGCCGACGATCCTTCAGGCGCCACAGGCGAGCGGGCCCGCCCGGAGGAGCGTCGCGACGGTTGACATATGTGTTATGTTATACTGTAACAAATTTCTCCTTGTTACAGATCGAGCGCCTCCGATGCCTTCTTCCGACCTGTTCGTCGACCGGCGCCTGCCGGTCACGGTCCTCTCCGGCTTTCTCGGCGCCGGCAAGACCACCCTGCTCAACCACATCCTCAACAACCGCGAGGGCCGGCGCGTCGCCGTCATCGTCAACGACATGAGCGAGGTGAACATCGACGCCGATCTCGTGCGGGAGGGCGGCGCCAACCTGTCGCAGACCGAGGAGCGGCTGGTCGAGATGAGCAATGGCTGCATCTGCTGCACCCTGCGCGACGACCTGCTGAGCGAGGTGCGCCGCCTCGCCGCCGAGAAGCGGTTCGACTACCTGCTGATCGAAGGCACGGGCATCGCCGAGCCGCTGCCGATCGCCGCGACCTTCTCCTTCCGCGACGAGAAGGACCGCTCGCTCGACGACGTGGCGCGGCTCGACACCATGGCGACGGTGGTCGATGCGCTGAACCTGCTCAAGGACTACGACAGCCGCGACTTTCTCGCCGATCGCGGCGAAACGGCCGGGGAAGGCGATCAGCGCACGCTGGTCGATCTGCTGGTCGAGCAGATCGAGTTCGCCGACGTGGTGGTGATCAACAAGGCGAGCGAGGTCACGGCGGACGAGCTGGAGAGAGTCAGGCAGGTGGTGCGGGGGCTGAATGCCGACGCGCGCATCGTCGAGGCCGATTTCGGCCGCGTGCCGCTCGATCGATTGCTCGACACCCGGCTCTACAGCGAGGAGAAGGCGCAGAACCACCCGCTCTGGCACAAGGAGCTCTACGGCTTCGACCAGCATGTGCCGGAGACCGAGGAATACGGCATCCGTTCCTTCGTCTACCGGGCGCGCCGCCCCTTCCATCCAGGCAAGCTGCACGCTTTCATGGACGCACTCTGGCCCGGCCTGATCCGGGCCAAGGGCCATTTCTGGCTGGCGACGCGGCCGCACTGGGTCGGGGAGTATTCGCTGGCCGGGCGCATCGCCCGGACCGAGGGCATGGGGCGCTGGTGGGCGGCGGTGCCGAAGGAGCGCTGGCCGCGCTCGGAAGAGTTCCAGTCGCTGATGCGCAAGCACTGGTCGCCGACATGGGGTGACCGGCGCCAGGAGATGGTCTTCATCGGTGGCCCGGCGATGGACGAGGCTGCGATCCGCGCAGCGCTCGACGCCTGCCTGACCGGCAGCCCTGCCACCGGGATGACGCAGGCGCTGCTCGGGCTGGAAGACCCCTTTCCGCAATGGGACCGTTCGGCGGCCTGACCGCTCAGGCCACGGCGGCGGGCTTCGGCGCCACGCGGATTTCGGGCGCCGCGCGCATCAGCATGCCGAAGAGATCGCGCGGATCGTCCGGATCGGCGATCAGGTCGAGTTCGGCATAGGTGCCGGCCTCGCGGATGCGGGCGTGGACGTAGCGCAGCGCCGAAAAATCCTCGATCGCGAAACCGACCGAGTCGAAGAGCGTGATCTGGCGCGGATCGGAGCGGCCGGGCTTCTGCCCGGCGATGACCTGCCACAGCTCCTCGACCGGGTGATCGGCCGGGAGCTGCTGGATATCGCCTTCGACGCGCGTCTGCGGCGGGTATTCCACGAAGATGGCGGAGCGCCTCAGCACGTCCGGATGGATCTCGGTCTTGCCGGGGCAGTCGCCGCCCACCGCGTTGATGTGAATGCCGGCGCCGACCATGTTGTCGGTCAGGATCGTCGCCTGCTGCTTGTCGGCAGTGACGGTGGTGACGATCTGCGCCCCCTCCACCGCCTCCATCGCGCTGGCGCAACGGGTGATGCGGAAGCCGTGCCGGGTGAGGTTGCGGGCGCATTTGTCGGTCGCGGCCGGGTCGATGTCGTGGAGCCGCAGGCTCTCGATGCCGAGCAGCGCGCGGAAGGCGAAGGCCTGGAACTCCGACTGGGCCCCGTTGCCGATCAGCGCCATCGTCGCGGCGTTCTTGGGCGCCAGATATTTCGCCGCCACTGCCGACATCGCCGCGGTGCGCAAGGCGGTCAGGATCGTCATTTCGGAGAGCAGCACCGGATAACCGGTCGCGACGTCGGAGAGCAGGCCGAAGGCGGTCACCGTCTGCAGGCCGGCCTTCATGTTGCGCGGGTGGCCGTTGACGTATTTGAAGCCGTACAGCGTGCCGTCGCTGGTCGGCATCAGCTCGATCACGCCATCGAGGCTGTGCGAGGCGATGCGCGGCGTCTTGTCGAAGCTCGGCCAGCGCCGGAAATCCTCCTCGATCGCCGCCGCGATCTCCGACAGCATCCGCTCGATGCCGATCGCATGGACGAGCTTCATCATGTCGTCGACGCTGACGAAGGGAACGACGTTGAGCGGGTTCGACATGCAGCCTCGCGCGAGCGTTTCAAAGACCCATTGCAGCGGGTTTCGGCGGCAGGAGGAAGAAGCCGGATCGCGCAGGATGCGCACCGATTTGCCCGATCTGGTTAAAGCGATTATCCAATCCGGATGATCGACGAGACGGATCGCAAACTCATCACGCTGCTGCGCCATGATGGGCGGCGCAGCATCTCCGACCTCGCGGCCGATCTCGGCCTGACCCGCGCGACCGTGCGCGCCCGGCTCGAGAAGCTGGAAAAGGCCGGCGAGATCGTCGGCTTCACCGTGATCCTGCGCTCGGACGCGATCGATCTGCCGGTGCGCGGCATCACCATGATCGAGATCTCGGGACAGGCGGCGGATGCGGTGATCGCGGCGCTCTCCGGCTTCAGCGAGGTCTCCAGCGTGCACACCACGAACGGGAAATGGGACCTCGTGGCCGAACTCGGCACCTCGGACCTGATCGCCTTCGACCAGGTGCTGCGCCGCATCCGCATGATCCCCGGCGTTGCCAACAGCGAGACCAGCCTGCTGCTGGCCACGCCGCGCAGCGTCAAGGCGCGGCTCTAACGCTGGCTGCGGGACAAGCGCCGCGCCCCGGACAAGCCCGGATGACGAGGTGTTTGCGCGCTTGTCTCAGTCGTCGTCCGGCAGGGCGGCGATCGGCAGGGCGCTGGAGCGCTTGACCTGGCCCAGCGCGAAGCTCGACTCGATCGAGGCGACGCCGTCGAGGCGCGTCAGCTTGTCCTTCAGGAAGCGCTCATAGGCCGGCAGGTCGCGCACGACGATACGCAGCAGATAGTCGCGCTGGCCGGTCATCAGGTAGCAATCCACGACCTCCGGCCACCGCGCCACCGCCTGCGAGAAGCGGTCCAGCTCGTCCTCGCGCTGGCGTTCCAGCTTGACGGAGACAAAGACGCTGATCGGCAGGCCGACCTTGGTCTGGTCGATGATCGCGGCATAGCCCTGGATGACGCCCGCCTCCTCCAGGATGCGGATGCGCCGGGCGCAAGGGCTGGCGGAGAGGCCGACCCGCTCCGACAGCTCCTGCACCGAGAGGCGAGAATTGCTCTGCAGCTCGGCGATGATCCTGCGGTCGAGCGCATCGAGGCGCGGGCGCGGCATTCGTCTCCTCCGGGATGGAACGGCCCTTCTTACAGGACCGCGAGCATCCCGCCATCGACATAGATGATCTGGCCGTTGACGTAGTCCGAGGCCGGCGCGGCGAGGAAGACCGCGGCGCCGACGATCTCGTCCGGACGGCCCCAGCGCTTCGAGGGCGTGCGGCCCTTGACCCAGGCGTCGAAGGCCGGGTTTGCGATCAGCGCCTCGTTCATGTCCGTCAGCATGTAGCCCGGCCCGATGGCGTTGGCCTGGATACCGTGCTCGGCCCATTCGGCGGCCATCGCCTGGGTCAGCATCTTGATGCCGCCCTTGGCCACCGTATAGGGCGCGACCGTGGCCCGCGCGAGCGCGCTGGTGAGCGAGCCGATGTTGATGACCTTGCCGTGGCCGCGCGCGATCATGCGCTTGGCCGCCTCGCGCCCGATGACGAAGGCGGAGGTCAGGTTGGTGTCGATGACGCGCTGCCAGTCGGCCGTGGCCAGTTCGACCATCGGCTTGCGGAACTGGATGCCGGCATTGTTGACGAGGATGTCGACGGCGATGCCCTCGGCGTCGAACCGCTCGAAGGCAGCGACGATCTGGTCTTCGGACGTCACGTCGAAGGCCGCGGCATCGGCGTCATAGCCGGCCTGGCGCATCTCCTTGACCGCCGCGTCCGCGCGGGCGGCGTCGGTGCCGTTGACGAGGATGCGCGCGCCGGCCTTGGCGAGGCCTTCCGCCATGGCGCGGCCGAGGCCGCGGGAGGAACCGGTGACGAGGGCGGTCCGGCCGGTGAGGTCGAAGAGCGGGTTGGTCATGGGCACTGGCCTCCAACAGTCATGGTGATGCGAAGCAACCTCGCCGTCCTCCCGGACAAGCCGCGCGAGCGGCGCCGATCGGGTATCCATGCCGGAGCGTCCCGGCAGGTTCAGGCATGGATCCCGGGCCTGCGCTTCGCTCCGCCCGGGATGACGGCACGTTTGAAGCCCGAGAGCGGAGACTACAGGCTCGAGCGGCGCACGGTCAGGTCCGAACGCTCGAACACCGCCGGCAGCAATTCGACGCCCAGGCCCGGCGCCTCCATCGGGTAGACATAGCCGCCCTCGATGCGCGGCATCTCTGTCACCAGCTCCTTGTACCAGCCGGTGTAGAAGGCCCGCACCGATTCCTGGATCAGCGTGTTGGGCTGGCTGAAGGAGGCGTGGATCGCGGCGATGAAGCCGACCGGGCCGATGCAGTCATGCGGCGCGAAGGGGCGGTGATAGGTCTCGGCCATGGCGGCGATCTTGCGGCCCTCGGTCAAGCCGCCGGTCCAGCACAGATCGGCCATCACGACATGCATCGCGTCGCGGTCGAGCATGTCCTTGTAGGGGAAGCGCGAGCCCAGCGTCTCGCTCGCCGTCACCGAAACCGTCGTCGAGCGGGCGAACTCGGCCAGCGCCTGCGGCGAATTCATCCGGATCGGGTCCTCGTACCAGCTCGGCTCGTACTGCTCGAGCACGCGGGCGATCTTGATCGCGGTCGGCAGGTTCCAGAGCGAATGGAACTCGACCATGATCTCCATCCTGTCGCCGACGGCCTTGCGGATCTTCTCGAAGGGCTCGCAGGCCTTGCGCATCTGGTCGGGCGTGATGAACAGGCCCTGGTTCTCGATGGCAGGCGGATCGAAGGGCCAGATCTTCATCGCGGTGATGCCGCTCGCGAGCAGGCTCTCGGCGACCTCGTCGGCGCGGGTCATGAAGCCGTGCAGATCTTCATAGGGGCCTTCGGCCGCGCCGAAGTTCCAGGTCGAGACCGGCTTGATGTTGTGCGAGCGGACATATCCGTAGCCGGCGCAGGTGTTGTAGATGCGCTGCTTGTCGCGGCACAGCCCGCCCAGCATCTGATGCACCGGCTGGCCGCAGACCTTGCCGAAAATGTCCCACAGGGCGATGTCGACCGCCGAGGTGGCGCGCGATTCCGCCCCCGTCGAGGCCTGCGCCATCGGCAGGTTCGTCATCTCCTTGTGCAGCGCCTCGATATGCAGCGGGTTCTTGCCCAGCAGCCGCATCGCCAGCGTGTCGTGCAGATGCGCCTCGACGGAGGCCGCGCCGTAGAAGGTCTCGCCGAGCCCGACGATGCCGGCATCGGTATGCACCCGCACCCACAGGACATTGGCAAACTCTTCCGTCCGCAGGGTCTCGATCGCGGTGATCTTCATGGTTGCTTCCCCTGGCTCGGCCTCGGCTTCGACTTTGGTCGAGCGGCCTGCGTGCTTTTGTGCGCGTCGCCGCCATCCTAGACTGGCCGGGCGCGGCGCCGACCATAAGAGCGCTTGTAAAATATCACAACATGTTTATCGTTCCGGGAAAGGCCATCGAAGAGCCTGCCGGAACGTCGCATCCACGGCGAGCCGTGCCTTTGGGAGGAATCGATGGCTGCACGGAAGGCCAAGCCGCAGCTGGTCTTGCAGGATTCGCTGGACCCGCCGCCGCGGCGCAACCGGCTGAACTTCTTCGAGCTCGCCTATGAGCGCATCGAGGCGATGCTGATCGACTGCCAGCTCAGGCCCGGCCGTCTGCTGACGATGCAGGATCTGCAGGAGATGACCGGCTTCGGCCGCACCCCCGTGCACCACGCCGTCAGCCGGCTGGCGGCCGATACGCTGATCACGGTACGTCCGCGCCACGGCCTGCAGATCGCCCCGATCGACCTTGCCCGCGAGCGCCTTCTGCTGAAGCTGCGCCGCGACCTCGAACGCTTCGTCGCCCGCCTTGCGGCGGAGCGGGCCGGCCCGATGCACCGCAACCAGATGCTGCACATGGCCCGGCTGCTGCGCGACAAGCGCGAGGAGATGACGCTGGCGGCCTTCAACCCGCTCGACCGGCGCATCGACCAGATGATCCTGTCGGCGGCGGGCGAGCCCTTCCTCGAGCACACGCTGCGGCCGCTGCACACGATCTTCCGCCGCATCGGCCACATCTATCACAGCCATGTCGCGACCCCCGCCGACCTCAGCGGGACGATCGACCACCATCTCGCCTTGCTCAACGGCATCGCATCCTCCCAGGCCGACCGTGCCATCGCCGCGTCGGACGCGCTCGTCGGCTTCGTCGACGGCATGTTCGACGAGCTCGAGAAAACCGTCGATCCCGCGCTGCTCGACTGCAGCATCGAACCGCTCCTGCCTCATCAACCCGGCTGACCCCCATCATGCGCATTGTCTTCCACGGCGAGAACGCCGCTTCCTTCAGCCACGGCTTTGCCGAGCGACTGGGCCAGCCCGCCGAGATCGCGCTGCTGCCCGACACGCTGGCGAGCGAGGCCGACCGGGCGGCCTATGCCGCGGCGGAGGCGATCATCGGCGTGAAGTTCGATGCGAGCCTGCCGAGCCCGGCCGGGCTGAAGCTGTTCCATGTCCCGGGCGCCGGCTACGACATGGTCGATCTCCCGGCCCTGCCGGCCGCGACGGCGGTCTGCAACTGCTTCGGACACGAGCAGGCCATCGCCGAATACGTCATGAGCGCGATCCTCTCCCGCCATATTCCGCTCGCCGATGCCGACGCCCGCCTGCGCCGGGGCGACTGGACCTACTGGGCGGGCGCTCCCGAGCGCGTCCATGGCGAGATCGCGGGCAAGACCATCGGCCTCCTCGGCTTCGGCCATATCGGCAAGGCCATCGCCGCCCGTGCCAAGGCCTTCGAGATGACGGTCCATGTCGCCAATCGCAGCAAGGTGGCGACCTCCGCCCTCGTGGACCGCGCCTTCACGCTCGACGCCCTCGGCGATTTCTGGGGCTCGGCCGACATCATCGTCGTCTCGGTGCCGCTGACCGCGGAGACCAAGGGCATCGTCGCCGCCGCCGCCTTCGCCGCGATGCGGCCGGACGCGGTGGTGATCAATGTCGGGCGCGGCCCGACCATCGACGAAGAGGCGCTCTATGCGGCGCTGAAGGACAAGCAGATCGGCGGGGCGATCATCGACACCTGGTATCGCTACCCCTCTGCTGGGGACAGCAAGCCGCTGCCGTCGAATCTGCCTTTCCACGAGCTTTCAAACGTTTTAATGACCCCGCATATGTCCGGATGGACAAGTGGCACGATCAGCCGCAGGCAGGGGGTCATCGCCGACAACATCAGGCGGCGTTTCGCGGGCGAACCGCTCGTCAACGTCGTGCGTGAAGGCGCCTGACCTTTTTCCATTCCCAGAGCCGGCCAGCAAGAGCCGGGTTCAAGATCGGCGGCAGCGCCGCAGCAGAGAGGAAACGAGCATGACCTTCTTCAAGCATCTCCGCATCGCGGGCACGTTGCTGGCGCTCGGCGCCGGCATGATGGCCGCCAGCCAGGCCTCGGCCCAGTCGGTCACCGACATCGTCAAGCGCGGCAAGGTGCGCATCGGCGTCCTGATCGGCGCCCCGCCCTATGGCTCCGTCGATTCGACCGGCAACGCCATCGGCTATGACGCCGACGTCGCGACCCTCGTCGCGAAGTATCTCGGCGTGCCGATGGAAGTGGTGCAGCTGACCCCGCCCTCGCGCATTCCCGCGCTGGAAGCCGGCAAGGTGGACTTCCTCGTCGCCACCCTGGCGCCGACGCCCGAGCGCGCCCGCGCGGTGATGTTCACCAGCCCCTACAGCGCCTTCCAGATGGGCATCTACGCCAAGAAGGGCACGCCGATCAAAACCTGGGCGGACCTCAAGGGCCGCACCGTCGGCGTCAACCGCGGCTCCAGCGTCGAGCGCGAATTCACCAACCGCGAGAAGGAGCTGAACCTCAAGATCCTGCGCTTCGAAGACGACGCCACCACGATGCAGGCGCTGTTCTCCGGCCAGGTCGAGGCGATCGCGGGCCCCGACGCCCAGGCGAATGCCGCCATCAAGGCGCGTGGCGAGACCGAGACCGAGGTGAAGTTCTTCTTCGGCATGCAGCCGAACTCGATGACCGTCCGCAAGGACGCCTATGAGCTGAAGCAGTGGCTCGACAACGTCATCTACTACATCAAGCAGAACGGCGAGCTCAACGCGATCTCGGAGAAGTGGGTCGGCGGCCCGCTGCCGCAGCTCCCGACCTTCTGAAGTCCAGCCGGCCTGACAAGGCCTGATATCGACCGCCGGCGGATCGCTCCGCCGGCGCCCGAGGCAAGGATATCCCGCCGATGCAATTCCAGTTCGAGCCGGTCATCGCCGAGAGCGACCGGATCATCCAAGGCGTGCTGCTGACGATTGGCCTGTCCTTCGGGGCGATCGTGCTGGGGCTGACGTTGGCGGTGCTGCTCGTCGCGGCCAAGAGCCTGTTCGGCCGCTGGGTCGGCCTGCTGGTCGACTCTTATGTCGAGCTGATGCGGAACACGCCCTTCCTGGTCCAGCTCTTCATGATGTTCTTCGGCCTGCCGCTGCTCGGCATCCGGCTGGCGGGCACGGAAGCGGCGCTGCTGGCGATGACGCTGAATCTCGGCGCCTACGCGACCGAGATCATCCGGGCCGGCGTGGACTCGATCCACCGATCGCAGATCGAGGCCGGCCTGTCGCTCGCGATGACCAAGCGCCAGGTCTTCCAGCATGTCGTGCTGATGCCGGCTCTGGCGCGCGTCTGGCCGGCGCTGTCCTCGCAATTCGTTCTGATGCTGCTGGCCTCCTCGATCTGCTCGTTCATCGCCGTTCCGGAACTTTCCGGCACCGCCGCGATCATCGAGCAGAACACCTTCCGCAGCTTCGAGACCTACATCATCGTGACGATCATCTACCTGGTGCTCGCGCTGACGCTGAAGGTCGCGCTGAACCAGCTGGGCCGCGCCCTCTTCCCGCGGGTCTCCAGCATCGACAGGCTCGACGCCAAGGCGGAGGCAGCCTGATGACCACGTTCGGCTGGCCCGAAATCCTCTTCCTGCTCCGCGCGGCGGGCTGG
This sequence comes from Allobosea sp. TND4EK4, assembly GCF_900156025.1. Taxonomy (GTDB): domain Bacteria; phylum Pseudomonadota; class Alphaproteobacteria; order Rhizobiales; family Beijerinckiaceae; genus Allobosea. The sequence continues at coordinate 154,097 of NZ_FTMO01000006.1, read as the reverse complement.
ACGCTGCTGCTGACGGCGATCGCCTTCCTGATCGGCGGGGCCATCGGCGGCGTCTTCGCGATCATGCGGCTGTCGCGGATCAAGATCCTGCGCCGGATCGCCGCGACCTACATCCTGGTGATCCAGTCGATCCCCGTGCTCATGGTGCTGTTCATGAGCTATTACGGGCTGTCGGTGATCGGCTTCGAGCTGCCGCCCTTCCTGGCGGCTTCCGCCTCGCTCGCGATTTATGTCAGCGCCTATCTCGCCGAGATCTGGCGCGGCTCGATCGAGTCCGTGCCCTTCCAGCAATGGGAGGCGTCGTCCTCGCTGGCGCATTCGCGGGCGCAGACCTATCGCTACGTCATCCTGCCGCAGGCGATCCGGATCTCGCTGCCGCCGACGGTCGGCTTTCTCGTCCAGCTGGTGAAGAACACCTCGATCGTCTCGGTCGTCGGTTTCGTCGAGCTCGCGCGCGCCGGCCAGCTCGTCAACAACGCGACCTTCGATTCCTTCCGCGTCTTCGGGCTCGTCGCGCTGATCTACTTCGCGATCTGCTTCCCGCTGTCCCGGCTCAGCCGCCATCTCGAAAAGGTGATGAATGCCAGCCGTCCTCATTGACGACGTCCACAAGAGCTACGGCAAGCTCGAGGTCCTGAAGGGCGTCTCCCTCTCCGTCGAGACCGGCCAGGTCATCGCGCTGATCGGCCGCTCCGGCTCGGGCAAGTCGACGCTGCTGCGCTGCATCAACGGGCTCGAGGCCTTCCAGTCCGGCCGGATCGAGGTCGCCGGCCATGTCCTCGACCAGGACCCCAAGCATCTGCGCGAGCTGCGCAAGGATGTCGGCATCGTCTTCCAGAGCTACAATCTCTTCCCGCACCTCACGGTCGGGCAGAACATCATGCTCTCGCCGCGCATCACCAAGAACGTGCCGCAAGCCGAAGCGCTGGCGCTCGCCAAGGAGGTGCTGGCGCAAGTCGGCCTCTCCGACAAGTTCGACGCCTATCCCGACAATCTCTCCGGCGGACAGCAGCAGCGTGTCGCCATCGCCCGCTCGCTGGCGATGAAGCCGAAGGTGATGCTGTTCGACGAGGTGACTTCGGCGCTCGACCCGGAGCTGACGGGCGAAGTGCTGCTCGTGATGGAAAAGCTCGCCCAGGGCGGCATGACCATGATCCTGGTCACGCACGAGATGAACTTCGCGCGCAATGTCGCCAGCACCACGGTCTTCATGCATCAGGGCAAGATCTGGGAACAGGGCCCCTCGAAGGAGCTGTTCGCCAACCCGCAGACGCCGGAACTTCGCGGCTTCGTCACCGCCGGCGCGCATTGAGGCGACGCGCCGTGCGGCGCTTCTGCAGCCTCCCATAGGCGCTTCATTACACGGTCATCCCGGGCTTGCCCCGGGATGACGCAGTTCGACGGGGCGTCAGCCCTGAACGCCGCCTTCCGGCGCGGGCGGCGCCAGGCGCCCCTCCTCGGCCTTGTGGACATATTGCGAGGCGACCAGCCAGCCCTTGAGCGGCTGGAGCGGCGGGATGCAGGTGAGCAGGATCAGCGGCAGGGTCGTGACCAGATGCACCCAGCCCGGCGGGTCGTAGGTCAGCTCCAGCCAGAGCGGGAAAGCCACCGCCGGTACGCAGACGAACATCATCACGAAGAAGGCCGGGCCGTCCGCCGGATCGGCGAAGGAGTAGTCGAGCCCGCAATTCTCGCAAACCGGCTTGATCTTCAGGAAGCCCTCGAACATCCGCCCCTGGCCGCAGCGCGGGCAGCGGCCGCGCAGGCCGGTCTGGAGGGGGGACAGTGTCGGCCATTCGGTCTGGGCAGGCATGATCTCACTCGCGGTGCTGCGCCTCGGTCGGCGGCTTTGCTGGAGATCGCGCCAGCTTTGCCACAGATCAAGGCGCCAGCGTGACGCTGCGCCGAAACGCCGCGCCGGCTAGATATGCAGCGCGTGCCCCAGCGCCTTCATCGCCGCTTCCGGGAAGGCTTCCCCGAGCGTCGGATGGGCATGGATGGTGCCGGCGACGTCCTGCAGGGTCGCACCCATCTCGATGGCGAGCCCGAAGGCCGCCGAGAGTTCCGAGACGCCCTGCCCCACCGCCTGGATACCCAGAACGAGATCGTTGCGCGCATCCGCCACCACCCGCACGAATCCGGCCTCGCCATGGCGCGTCATCGCCCGGCCATTGGCCTGGAACGGGAACTGGCCCAGCTTGAGATCGTGGCCGGCCTGCTTCGCCTGCTCCGGCGAGAGCCCGACCGAGACGATCTCGGGATCGGTGAAGCAGACCGCCGGCATGGCGCGCTTGTCCCAGGCGCGGGCCAAGCCCGCGACGATCTCGGCCACCATCTCGCCCTGAGCCATGGCGCGGTGGGCCAGCATCGGCTCGCCGGTGACGTCGCCGATGGCGTAGATGCCGCGCATCGCGGTCTCGCAGCGCTCGCCGATGCGGACGAAGCGGCCCTCCATGTCGAGAACGAGGTTTTCGAGCCCGAGATCCTCGGTGACGGGCTTGCGGCCGACCGTGACGAGGATCCTGTCGGCCGGCAGCTCCCGCTCGCGCCCCTCGGCCGTCTCGATGCGCAGGCCGTCGCCCTTCGCCGTCGGGCCGAGGGCCTTGGCGCCCGGCAGCACCTCGACGCCGAGCGCAGTCAGCCGCTTGGCCACGGGCGCGGTCAGTTCGGCATCGTAGAGCGGCAGGATGCGCTGCTGCGCCTCCACCACCGTGACCTTGGCGCCAAGCTTGGCGAAGGCGGTGCCCAGCTCCAGCCCGATATAGCCGCCGCCGACCACGACCAGGCGCTTCGGCACCTCGGTGAGCGCAAGCGCTCCCGTCGAGGAGATCACGTTGCCGCCGAAGCGCAGGAAGGGCAGCTCGACCGGGGCAGAGCCGGTGGCGATGACGATCGCCTCGGCATGGATCGTCTTCGGACCGGTCTCGGTGTCGACGACGACCGTCTTGCCGTCGCGGAAGCGGGCGCGGCCCTGGACGATCTTCACCTTGGCCTTGCGCAGCAGGCCGCCGACGCCGCTGTTGAGGCGCTGGACGATGCCGTCCTTCCAGGCAACGGCCTGCTTCAGGTCGAGCTTCGGCTCGGCCGAGGTGAGGCCGAAGGGCGTCTTGCCGGCCGCCGCCTCGGTGGCCTTCTCGAACTCCTCGGCGACATGGATCATCGCCTTGGACGGGATGCAGCCGACATTGAGGCAGGAGCCGCCGAGCTTGCCGCTCTCGACGATGACGGTGTCGAGGCCGAGCTGCCCGGCGCGGATGGCGCAGACATAGCCGCCGGGCCCGGCTCCGATGACGAGGAGCTTGCAGGTGATGTCGGTCATGAACGGTCTCCGCCATCGAAGGCGCGCATTTCTCGCCTGAACCACGCCTTCATCCCGGGCGTGGCCCGGAATCCATGCCGGAGCGCTTCCGACGGAGACTCAGGCATGGATCCCGGATCTCCGCTGCGCTGCGTCCGGGATGACGTCGTGTTTCCGCGCTTCACCGCATCACCCATCGATAAACAGCGTCGCCGGGGTCTCCAGCAGCTCCTTCAGCCGTTGCACGAAGACGGCGGCGTCCCAGCCGTCGACGACGCGGTGGTCGAAGCTGGAGGAGAGGTTCATCATCTTGCGCGGCACGAAGGTCGCGCCGTCCCAGACCGGGCGCATGGCCATCTTGTTGACGCCGACGATGGCGACCTCCGGATGGTTGATCACCGGCGTCGTCGCGATGCCGCCCATCGCGCCGAGCGAGGTGATGGTGATGGTCGAGCCGGTGAGCTCGTCGCGCGTCGCCGTGCCGTCGCGGGCGCGGTCCGCGATGCGGGAGAGTTCGAGCGCGCAGCCCCAGAGATCGCGCGCCTCGGCATGCTTCACCACCGGCACGATCAGGCCCGACGGCGTCTGCGTCGCGATGCCGATGTCGATCGCGGCATGGCGACGGACGATACCCGCCTCGTCGTCATAGAGCGCGTTCAGCCCCGGCTGCTCGGCGAGCGCCTTGACCATGGCGCGCATCAGGAAGGGCAGCACGGTCAGCTTCGGCCGCTCCGCCGTCGGCTTCCTGTTGAGGGCCGCCCGCAGCTCCTCGAGCGCGGTCATGTCGACCTCCTCGACGATGGTGATGTGCGGGATGCGCGACTTCGACAGCGCCATCTTCTCGGCGATGCGGCGGCGCAGGCCGACCACCTTCACCTCGGTGACGGCGCTCTTCTCGACCAGCCCACCGCCGCGCGCTGGCTCGGGGCCGCGCAGCAGGAAGGCGTCGATGTCCTCATGGGTGATGCGGCCGGCCGGGCCGCTGCCCTGGACCTGGCGCAGGTCGACGCCGGCCTCGCGGGCCTTCAGGCGCACGGCCGGCGAGGCGAGTGGCTTTTCTCCGGCGGCTCGGCGCTGGACGGCGACCGCTCCGAGGCGAGCCGGGGCGGGCTTCGGCGGCGCGACCGATGCGGCCGGCCCGGCGGGAGCCGGTTGCGCCGCAGGCCGCTCGGCTTTCGGCGCGGGCGGGGCGGGAGCCGGCTTCTCGGCAGGCGCGACATCGACAGCCTCTTCGGCTGCCGCGCCGCCCTCGCCCGCCACCTTCAGCTTCACGATGACCGAGCCGATCGGGACCGTGTCGCCAACCTCGGCGCCGATCCAGGTGACCTCGCCATCGGTCGGCGCGGGGATCTCCACTGTCGCCTTGTCGGTCATCACCGCGGCGAGCAGATCATCCTCGCGGACGATGTCGCCGATCTTGACGTGCCATTCGACCAGTTCGGCCTCGGCGATGCCCTCGCCGACGTCGGGCAGCTTGATGATGCGCTCGGCCATCAGCGGGCCTCCACGATGTCGCGCAGCGCCTGGCCCAAGCGGGCGGGGCCGGGGAAATAGTCCCATTCCTGCGCATGCGGATAGGGCGTGTCCCAACCGGTGACGCGCATGACCGGCGCTTCCAGATGATAGAAGCAATGCTCCTGCACCAGCGCGGCCAGCTCGCCGCCGAAGCCGGAGGTCAGCGTCGCCTCGTGCAGCACGATGCAGCGGCCGGTCTTCTCGACCGAGGAGACGATGGCCTCCAGGTCGAGCGGGACAAGGGTACGCAGGTCGATGACCTCGGCGTCGATGCCGGTGTCCTCGGCCGCCGCCAGTGCGACATGCACCATGGTGCCATAGGCGAGGATGGTGACGGCCGAGCCCTCGCGCCGCGTCGCCGCCTTGCCGAAAGGCACGGTGTAGTGGCCTTCCGGCACCTCGGAGAGCGCGTGCTTCGACCAGGCCGTGACCGGCCGGTCGTGATGCCCGTCGAAGGGGCCGTTATAGAGCCGCTTCGGTTCGAGGAAGATCACCGGGTCCGGGTCCTCGATGGCGGAAATCAGCAGGCCCTTGGCGTCGTAGGGGTTGGAGGGAACGATCGTCTTCAGCCCCGCGACATGGGTGAAGAGGGCTTCCGGGCTCTGGCTGTGGGTCTGGCCGCCGAAGATGCCGCCGCCGGTCGGCATGCGGATCACCAGCGGGCAGGTGAAATCGCCGGCCGAGCGATAGCGCAGCCGCGCCGCCTCCGAGACGATCTGGTCATAGGCCGGATACATGTAGTCGGCGAACTGGATCTCGACGCAGGGCTTGAGGCCATAGGCGGCCATGCCGATCGCCGTGCCGACGATGCCGGCCTCGCTGATCGGCGCGTCGAAGCAGCGCGAGACCCCATATTTCTGCTGCAGGCCATGGGTGCAGCGGAAGACGCCGCCGAAATAGCCGACATCCTCGCCGAAGACGACGACATCGTCGTCGCGGTCCATGGCGACGTCCATGGCAGAGCGGATCGCCTCGATCATCGTCATGCGCAGCATGAGATGCTCCCCCCGTCATTGCGAGCCAAGCGAAGCAATCCAGCCGGCCCGCTCGACGTCCCCCTGGATTGCTTCGTCACTGCGCTCCTCGCAATGACGGCGTGATGCTCGCGCGCCGAGGCCATCCTCACACCCCGATCTGCTGGCGCTGGCGGCGCAGATGCGGCGGCAGCTCGGCATAGACGTCCTCGAAGATGTCGCGCGCCGAGGGCTTGCCGCCGGAATGCAGGGTGCCGAAGCTCTCGGCCTCCTTCTGCGCGGCGATGACGGTGGCGAGGATTTCGGCCTCCGTCTGCTTGTGCCGCTCCTCCGACCAGGCGCCGATGGCGATTAGGTGCTGCTTCAGCCGGATCAGCGGGTCGCCCAGCGGCCAATCGTCGGATTCGTGCTTGGGGCGATAGGCGGAGGGGTCGTCCGATGTGGAGTGCGCGCCGGCGCGGTAGGTGACGTACTCGACCAGCGTCGGCCCCAGGTTGCGGCGGGCCCGCTCGATCGCCCATTGCGCCACCGCATAGGTGGCGAGGTAGTCGTTTCCGTCGACGCGCAGCGCCGGGATGCCGAAGCCCAGGCCGCGGGCAGCGAAGGTGCCGGAGCCGCCGCGGGCGATGCCCTGGAAGGTCGAGATCGCCCACTGGTTGTTGACGACGTTGAGGACGACCGGCGCCTTGTAGGTCGATGCGAAGACCAAAGCGGCATGGAAATCCGATTCCGCCGTCGAGCCGTCGCCGATCCAGGCGGCGGCGATGCGCGTGTCCTGCTTGATCGCGGACGCCATCGCCCAGCCAACAGCCTGCACGAACTGCGTCGCGAGATTGCCGGAGATCGTGAAGAAGCCGTGGTCCTTCGATGAATACATGATCGGGAGCTGGCGCCCGCGCAGCGGGTCGCGCTCGTTCGAGTAGATCTGGTTCATCATGTCGACGAGCGGGTAGTCGTTCGCGATCAGCAGCCCGGCCTGGCGATAGGTCGGGAAGTTCATGTCGCCGGGCTTCAGCGCGATGCGGAAGGCGCAACTCACCGCCTCCTCGCCGGTGTGCTGCATGTAGAAGGAGGTCTTGCCCTGGCGCTGCGCCATCTGCATGCGCGCATCGAAGGCGCGCAGCGTCATCATGTGCCGCAGGCCGCGGATCAGCTCGTCCTGGCCGAGGTCCGGCACCCAGGGGCCGACCGCCTGTCCCTCGCGGTTGAGCACGCGGATGATCGAATAGGCGAGGTCGCGGATGTCCTTGGGGTCGACATCGACCGGGGGGCGGTCGACCGTGCCGGCGCGCGGGATCACCACATGCGAGAAGTCGGGTTTTTCGCCCGGCCGGCTCGCGGGCCTGGGAACATGGAACTGCAGGGGCTGTGGCGCAGCCGATCCGGACCGTGCCGCCGCCGGCCTGCTCGCCTCGTCACCGCTCATGCGCCTCTCCCTGCCTGGCCTCTGCCCATCGCGCCGCGACGAGCAAGGCCATCGACCCGCTCCCGCCGGCAACCGGCAAGCCCGGGCGATCGTTCCCCTTGCAACCAACGCTAGACCCAGTTTCGCGGAGGTTCATTCCGAACTTGCCCGCCCGGTTGCGATTGGGCAGAAAATCCTTTGGCAAATTCCTCGATCGGCGGAATAATTCTTCGATGACCCGCAAGGCCCCGAACGGCTCCGCCCTCGATCCGATCGACCGCAAGATTCTGGCGGCGTTGCGCGAGGATGGGCGGCTGACGACGCAGGCCTTGGCCGAGAAGGTGGGCCTTTCGCCCTCGCCCTGCTGGACGCGGGTGAAGCGGCTGGAGGAATCGGGCGCGATCGAGAGATATGTCGCGCTGCTCGATCACAAGGCGCTCGGCTACGCCAACATCGTCTTCGTCGAGATCACGCTCGACAAGCATGACGACAAGGTGCTCGACCAGTGCGGCGAGGCGCTGGTGCGCGCGCCGGAGGTGATCGAGGCCTATCTCGTGACCGGCGAATACGACTATCTCGCCAAGGTCGCGGTCAGCGGCACCGACCATTACGAGCGCTTCCTGCGCGAGACGCTCTACAGGCTTCCGGGCGTGAGGCAGACGCGCACGACCTTCGGCCTGCGGGCGCTGAAGCGCTCGATCTCGGTCGATCCGCTGAAGGCGCCCATTTAACCCGCCGGTCATTCCAGGCGACCGGAGGGAGACCCGGGACCCATTCCGGAACGCCGGCGATCGAGGTTCAGGAATGGATCCCGGATCGGCGCCGCGTCGCGGCTTGTCCGGGATGACGGCGCGAAGGCCGGCGAGAGCGAGCCTACGCCGGCATCAGCATCTCACGCACCAGCGGCACGACCTCTTCGCCATAAAGCCGGATGCAGTCCATCATCCGCTCATGCGCCAAAGGCCCGGCGCTGTATTTGAGCTGGAAGCGCGAGAGCCCCAGCCCCTTGGCCGTCGCCGCGATCTTGCGCGCCACCGTCTCGGGCGAGCCGAGATAGAGCGAGCCGCGCGCGACCTCGCGCTCGAACTCGTCGCGGCCCATCGGCGGCCAGCCGCGCTCGGCGCCGATGCGGTCGCGATTGGCCTTGAAAGCCGGAAAGAACTCCTCCTTCGCCTGCTCGTCGCTCGCCGCGACATAGCCCGGCGAATGCACGCCGACCGGCTTCGGCGGCCGGCCGAGCTGTTCGAAGGTGCGCTGGTAGAGATCGACATAGGGTTTGAAGCGCAGCGGGTCGCCGCCGATGATGGCGAGCATCATCGGCAGGTCGTAATGCGCCGCGCGCACCACCGACTCCGGGCTGCCGCCGACGCCGATCCAGGTGGTGAGCCGGCCGTTCTCGACCGGCGGATAGACGAGCTGGTCGCGCAAGGGCGGGCGCAGCGAACCCTGCCAGGTCAGCGGCTTCTGCGGCAGCAGCGCGGTGAAGAGGTCCAGCTTCTCCTCGAACAGCGCCTCGTATTGCCGCAGGTCGAAGCCGAAGAGCGGGAAGGACTCGGTGAAGGAGCCGCGGCCGAGGATGACTTCGGCACGGCCGTTCGAGACCGCATCGACGGTCGAGAAGCGGTGGAAGACGCGGATCGGGTCGTCGGAGCTGAGTACCGTCACCGCCGAGCCCAGACGGATGCGGCTGGTGCGCGCGGCAATGGCCGCCAGCACGACATCGGGCGCCGAGACGGCGAAATCCTCGCGGTGATGCTCGCCGACGCCGATGAAGTCGATGCCGACCCGGTCGGCCAGAACGCCCTGCTCGACGAGATCGCGGATCGCCTGCGCATGCGGCAGCGCCTTGCCGTCCGCGCCGTGGGTGACGTCGCCGAAGGTGTCGAGACCGAAGGTCAGTTCCTGTGCCATGCCCTGTCCATCCTGCACGACCGGAAGGGCGGCCGCGCCTTCGGGCTCAGATGGCCTGCCGCTTGCGCCGGCGCAATGGCGCGGGCTCGGCACGGGTGCAAGCGGCGGCTTGAAGCCGTGCAACGGCGCCGCTTGCCACAGGCGGCTCCGCCGGGAATGCTGCGGGCCCGACAGCGCGACGCATCATGATCATCCGACAGCTCATCTATCTCGACGCCCTGGCGCGGGAGAAACATTTCCGCCGCGCGGCCGAGGCCTGCCATGTTTCGCAGCCGACACTGTCGGCCGCGATCGTGCAGCTGGAGGAAGAACTCGGCGTGATGATCGTTGAGCGCGGGCGCCGCTTCCAGGGCCTGACCAAGGAAGGCGAGGTGGTGCTTGCCCATGCGCGGCGTATCCTCGCCGAGGCCGACCAGATGAAGTCCTCGATCGCGGAGCTGCGCGAGGGGCTGTCCGGCCGCATCCGGCTGGGAGCCATTCCCACCGCCCTGCCGATGATCGCCCATATCACCGCGCCGTTCTCGGCGCGGTATCCGACGGTCTCGCTGACCGTGCTGTCGCTGACCTCGCAGGAGATCCAGCAGGGCATCGATAATTTCGAGCTGGATGTCGGGCTGACCTATCTCGACAACGAGCCGCTCGACCGGGTGATCTCGAAGCCGATCTATCAGGAATCCTATGTGCTGCTGAGCCGGGAGGACGGGCCGCTCGGCACGCGCGACACCATCTCCTGGGCGGAAGCGGCCGAGCACAAGCTCTGCCTTTTGACCGGCGACATGCAGAACCGGCGGATCATCGACGGGATCTTCCGGTCCGTGGGAGCATCGCCGCGCCCGGTCATCGAGACCAACTCGATCTTCAATCTGGTGTCCCATGCCGGGATCGAGGGCATCGCCAGCATCGTCTCGCTGCAATTGCTGGAGTTCTTCGGCGTGCCGCTCGGCACCCGCGCGCTCCAGCTCGTGGAACCGGAGGCGCAGCGCACCATCGGGCTCATCGTCGCCGACCGGCAGCCGATCGCGCCGCTGGCGCGCAACCTGCTGATGATGACCAAGCCGGTCACGGATGCCGGCCTGCCGCGCCGGCCCATTATCCGATAGTTGCGATCTATCGTAGGCACTGATCCAAGCCATATTGCAGTGCACAATAGATGATGCAGCGCAACTTTCGGCAGTCAAACCTCTCTGCCGCGGCGCAGAATGAGCCTCCAGCGCCTTTTTGATAGACTGTACCTATCGTTCGGTCGGAACAAACGATTTGAAATGATTCCAGGAAGGCGCACCCTCTGCCGAAGCAGTGCCCGGCGAACCGGGCCGATGGAGGAAGCATGGCGGCCTACCCAGCCTGGGATCCCGAAAGCGCCCGCGCCATTGTCGCGCGTCTCGCCCATCTCGAAGGGGCGACGCTGCCGATCCTGCATGCGCTGCAGGAGGAGTTCGGCCATGTCGATCCGCAGGCGGTCCCGCTGATCGCGGAGGCGCTGAACCTGTCGCGCGCCGAGGTCCACGGCACGCTGACCTTCTACCACGACTTCAAGACCGCGCCGCAGCCGGCGCGCATCGTCAAGCTCTGCCGGGCCGAGGCCTGCCAGGCCCTGGGCTGCGAGGCGATCGTCGAGACGCTGGCGCGCGAGCACGGCATCGCGGTCGACGATCACCATCGGGCCGATGCGCTCGTCGAGACCATCTACTGCCTCGGCAATTGCGCGCTCGGCCCCTCGGCTCTGGTCGATGGGGAGCTGCTCGGCCGGGTCGATGCCGACCGCATCGCCGCGCTCTGCCGAGGCCAGACGCAATGAGGGAGGACGCAGTGATGGCGCCGAGCACCCCGATGCGCGTCTACGTGCCGATCGACGCCGCCGCCCTCTCCGTCGGGGCCGAAGCGGTGGCCCAGGCCGTGGCGCGCGAGGCTCAGGCGCGCGGCCTGACCGTCGAGATCATCCGCAACGGCACGCGCGGCATGCTCTGGCTCGAGCCGCTGGTCGAGGTCGAGACACCCGAGGGCCGCATTGCCTATGGGCCGGTCGCGGCCAAGGATGTCCCCGGGATGTTCGATGCCGGCCTGTTCGTCGGCGGCGTCCATCCGCTGCGCCTCGGCAAGACCGAGGAGCTCGACTGGATGAAGCGTCAGCAGCGACTGACCTTCGCCCGCGTCGGCGTCACGGATCCGCTCTCGATCGCCGATTATCGCGCGCATGGCGGGCTCAAGGGCCTGGAGAAGGCGCTGGCGCTGACCGGCCACGACATCGTGCAGGTGGTCAAGGCCTCGGGGCTGCGCGGGCGCGGCGGCGCCGGCTTCCCGACCGGGATCAAATGGCAGACGGTGCATGATGCACGGGCGGAGCAGAAATACATCGTCTGCAACGCCGACGAGGGCGACAGCGGCACCTTCGCCGACCGCATGCTGTTCGAGGGAGACCCCTATCTCACCATCGAGGGCATGGCGATCGCCGCCGTCGCTGTCGGGGCGACGCGCGGCTACATCTATCTGCGCTCGGAATATCCGCACGCCTTCCGCACGATGCAGCGTGCCATCGAGAAGGCCGAAGCCGCGGGGCTGATCGGCGCCTCGGTGATGGGCTCGAACCACGCCTTCCATCTCGAGGTCCGGCTCGGCGCCGGCGCCTATATCTGCGGCGAGGAGACCTCGCTGCTGGAAAGCCTCGAAGGCAAGCGCGGCGTGGTCCGGGCGAAGCCGCCGCTGCCGGCGCTGCAGGGCCTGTTCGGCAAACCGACTGTCGTCAACAACGTGCTCTCCTTTGCGGCCGTACCCTGGATCCTGGCTCATGGCGCGCAGGCCTATGCCGATTACGGCCTGGGCCGCTCGCGCGGCACGCTGCCGGTGCAGCTCGGCGGCAACGTCAAGCGCGGCGGGCTGATCGAGCTCGCCTTCGGCATCTCGCTGCGCGCGATCATCGAGGAGATGGGCGGCGGCACGCTGTCGGGCCGGCCGATCCGCGCCGTGCAGGTCGGCGGGCCGCTCGGCGCCTATCTCACCGCCGCGCAGCTCGACGTGCCGATGGACTACGAGGCGCTGGCGGCGATGAAGGCGATGCTCGGCCATGGCGGCATCGTGGTTTTCGACGAAACGGTCGACATGGCGAAGCAGGCGCGCTTCGCCTTCGCCTTCTGCGCCAAGGAAAGCTGCGGCAAGTGCACGCCCTGCCGCATCGGCGCGACGCGCGGCGTCGAGGTGATGGACCGCATCATCGCCGGCACCGACGTGCCGAAGAACATCGCGGTGCTGCGCGACCTCTCCAAGCTGATGACCGACGCCTCGCTCTGCGCCCTGGGCGGGCTGACGCCGATGCCGGTGATGAGCGCGATCACCCATTTCCCCGAGGATTTCGACCGTCCTCCCAGCCTACGGCAAGACATTCCCATGGCGGCCGAGTGAGGAGGACTGAGACCATGAGCCTGATCAAGGAAATCGACTACGGCACGCCGATCCGCATCGCCGACAAGACGGTGACGCTGAGCATCGACGGCCAAAGCGTCACGGTCCCGGCCGGCACTTCGGTGATGGCCGCCGCCATGAGCCTCGGCACCAAAATCCCCAAGCTCTGCGCCACGGATTCGCTCGAACCCTTCGGTTCCTGCCGGCTCTGCCTCGTCGAGATCGAGGGACGGCGCGGCACGCCCGCCTCCTGCACCACGCCGGCCGAAGAGGGCATGGTCGTGCGCACCCAGTCGGAGAACCTGTCGGGCCTGCGCAAGGGCGTGATGGAGCTCTACATCTCCGACCATCCGCTCGACTGCCTGACCTGCTCGGCCAATGGCGATTGCGAATTGCAGGACATGGCCGGCGCCGTGGGACTGCGCGAGGTCCGCTATGGCTATGAGGGTGAGAACCACGTCTTCGCCAGGGGCAGCGACGGGCTCGCCAACGAGAACTGGCTCGCGAAGGACACCTCCAACCCCTATTTCACCTACGATCCGTCGAAATGCATCGTCTGCAATCGCTGCGTGCGCGCTTGCGAAGAGGTGCAGGGCACCTTCGCGCTGACGATCACGGGGCGCGGCTTCGACTCGCGCGTCGCGGCGGGACCGACCGATTTCCTCGGCTCCGAATGCGTCTCCTGCGGCGCCTGCGTGCAGGCCTGCCCGACCGCGACGCTGATCGAGAACAAGGTGATCGAGCACGGCCAGCCCGAGCATTCCAAGGTCACGACCTGCGCCTATTGCGGCGTCGGCTGCTCGTTCAAGGCCGAGATGCAGGGCGACCGCGTCATCCGCATGGTGCCCTACAAGGACGGCAAGGCCAACGAGGGCCATAGCTGCGTCAAGGGGCGCTTCGCCTGGGGGTACGCGACCCACAAGGACCGCATCACCAAGCCGATGATCCGCGAAAAGATCACCGATCCCTGGCGGGAGGTGACCTGGCAGGAGGCGATCGACTATGCGGCGAGCGAGTTCAAGCGCATCCAGGCGCAGTACGGCCGGGAATCGGTCGGAGCCATCACCTCCTCGCGCTGCACCAACGAGGAGGTCTTCCTCGTCCAGAAGCTGGTGCGCGCCGCCTTCCGCAACAACAATGTCGACACCTGCGCCCGGGTCTGCCATTCGCCGACCGGGTACGGGCTGAAGACGACGCTCGGCACCTCGGCCGGCACGCAGGACTTCAAGTCGGTTGCCAAGGCCGACGTCATCCTCGTCATCGGCGCGAACCCGACCGACGGCCATCCGGTCTTCGCCTCGCGGATGAAGAAGCGCATCCGGCAGGGCGCGAAGCTGATCGTCGCCGACCCGCGCAAGATCGACATGGTGGAGTCGCCGCACATCAAGGCGGATCATCACCTGCCGCTGAAGCCCGGCACCAATGTCGCGCTGCTCAACGCGCTCGGCCATGTCGTCGTCACCGAGGGGCTGATCGACGAGGCCTATGTGCGCGAGCGCTGCGACCTCGGCGATTTCGAGCACTGGGCCCGCTTCGTCGCCCGCGAGGAGAACGCGCCCGAGGCGAGCGAGCAGTTCACCGGCGTGCCGGCGGCGGAGGTGCGCGCCGCGGCGCGGCTCTACGCCACCGGCGGCAATGCCGCGATCTATTACGGGCTCGGCGTCACCGAGCACAGCCAGGGCTCGACCACGGTGATGGCCATGGCGAACCTCGCCATGGCGACCGGCAATATCGGGCGCGAGGGGGTCGGCATCAATCCGCTGCGCGGGCAGAACAATGTCCAAGGCTCCTGCGACATGGGCTCCTTCCCGCATGAATTCTCGGGCTACCGCCATGTCGCGGACGATGCGACGCGGCAGGTCTTCGAGATGATGTGGGGCGTGCCGCTCGATCCCGAGCAGGGCTTGCGCATCCCCAACATGCTCGACGAGGCGGTCGAGGGCAGCTTCAAGGGGCTCTATGTGCAGGGCGAGGACATCGCCCAGTCCGACCCCAACACCAAGCACGTCACGGCGGGTCTGGCGGCGATGGAATGCGTCGTCATCCAGGACATCTTCCTGAACGAGACCGCGAAATACGCCCATGTCTTCCTGCCGGGCGCCTCCTTCCTGGAAAAGGACGGCACCTTCACCAATGCAGAGCGGCGCATCAACCGCGTGCGGCAGGTGATGGCGCCGCTTTCCGGCAAGGACGAGTGGCAGGTGACGATCGAGCTCGCCAGGGCGCTGGGCTATGAGATGGCCTATGGCCACCCGAGCGAGATCATGGACGAGATCGCCCGGCTCACCCCCTCCTTCGCCGGCGTCTCCTACGACAAGCTGGACAAGCTCGGCTCGGTGCAGTGGCCCTGCAACGACAAGGCGCCGACCGGCACGCCGCTGATGCATGTCGACCGCTTCGTGCGCGGCAAGGGCAGGTTCATGATCACCGAGTTCGTGCCGACCGAGGAACGGACGGGCCCGCGCTTCCCGCTGCTGCTCACGACCGGCCGCATCCTCTCGCAATACAATGTCGGCGCGCAGACGCGGCGCACCGAGAACAGCGCCTGGCATGACGAGGACGTGCTGGAGATCCACCCCTTGGATGCCGAAAGCCGCGGCATCCGCGACGGCGACCTCGTTGCGCTCGCCAGCCGCTCGGGCGACATCGCCCTGCGGGCCGAAATCTCGGAGCGCATGCAGCCGGGCGTGGTCTACACGACCTTCCACCACGCGCAGACCGGCGCCAACGTCATCACCACCGACTTCTCCGACTGGGCCACGAACTGCCCGGAATACAAGGTCACGGCCGTCGAGGTGCGCCGCACCAATGCCTGGTCGTCCTGGCAGGAGAAGAACTTCGAGGAAGACATCACCCTGCGGCGGATCGCGGAGCGCCTGCCCGATGCCGCGGAATGAGGCGCCCGCCCAGCCGCCGGCTTCGCTGGCGGTAACGGCCCGGCCGCTGCGCTTCGGCACCGCGGAGCCGGGCGCGCGCGGCATCGAGGTCGCGGTCGAGACGCCGATCAACATCGTCTACGGCACGATGCCCTATGCGGTGATGATGGCGAGCCCCTCGGATCTGGAAGACTTCGTCACCGGCTTCAGCCTGACCGAAGGCATCGTGCGGGGGGCCGACGAAATCCGCGGCATCAGCGTCGATCCGAAGGACGGGGGCATCGCCGTGACGGTCGAGCTCGCGCCCGGGCGCTTCCGCGAGCATCTGGCAAGGCGGCGCAACCTTTCGGGACGAACCTCCTGCGGGCTTTGCGGGGTCGAGACCATCGAGGAGCTGCCGCTCGCCGATGGGACGGCCCGCGGCGCAGATGCCGTCCCGGCCTCGGCGATCGAAACCGCCCTCGCGGAACTCGACCAACACCAGCCGCTCAACCAGTTGACCCGCGCCGTCCACGCCGCCGCCTGGTGCGACGCGCGCGGCCGGGTTGTCACCGTCCGCGAGGATGTCGGCCGCCACAACGCGCTCGACAAGCTGATCGGCGCCCGGCTTCGAGCCGGCGCCGATGCAAGCGACGGCTTCCTGCTCGTCACCAGCCGCGCCTCGTTCGAAATGGTCGAGAAGGCCGCCATCTTCGGCGCCGGCATGCTGGTCGCGATCTCGGCGCCGACCTCGCTCGCGATCGAGCGGGCGGCACATCTCGGCCTCACGCTGGCAGCGGTGGCGCGACGCGACGGCTTCATCGTCTTCACCGGGGCGCTGGCGCCCGAGCCGGAGGGCATCGCGCGATGACCGACACCGTGACGGCCCAGGATCCGGCGGCGCCTCAGGCCGGGCACAGCGTCCATGACGACAATCTGGCCAAGCTGCTGCGCATGGCCGGGCAGATCGCCGATTTCTTCAAGGCCTATCCGGAAGCGGAGGCGGTGCCCGCCATCGCCGACCACATCAACCAGTTCTGGACCGGGCGGATGCGGAACGATTTCCGCGCCGCCTATGCGGATCGCGCCGATGCTCTGCCGCCGCCGTTGCGGCAGGCGCTGCCGCTGATCCGGCCCGCCCGCACCAGCTGACGACATCGGCACGGCCCGCCGGCCGCGCCGCCTCACAGGGCCACGAGCCGGGAACAACCCGGCCTTTTCACAGACGGGTTTCGGGGAAAGGAAACTGGGGAATGAGCATCGCACAGGATATCGGAGCGGTCGGAGCCGCAACGGGGCTTCTCGATCGGGAACGGACCATCGCCAAGGCTGGGTTCAACCGCTGGCTGGTGCCGCCGGCCGCGCTCTGCATTCATCTCTGCATCGGCATGGCCTATGGCTTCTCGGTGTTCTGGCTGCCGCTGAGCCAGGCGATCGGCGTGACCAAGCCCGTCGCCTGCGCGGCGGATATCGGCCTGATCGGCTCGCTCTTCACCACCGCCTGCGACTGGAAGGTCGCCGATCTCGGCTGGATGTACACGCTGTTCTTCGTGCTGCTCGGCTCCTCCGCCGCGATCTGGGGCGGCTGGCTCGAGCGCGTCGGCCCGCGCAAGGCCGCCTTCGTCTCGACCCTGTGCTGGTGCGGCGGCCTGCTGATCTCCGCGCTCGGTGTCTACTGGCACCAGCTCTGGATGCTGTGGGTCGGTTCCGGCGTGATCGGCGGCATCGGCCTCGGGCTCGGCTACATCTCGCCGGTCTCGACGCTGGTGAAGTGGTTCCCGGACCGGCGCGGCATGGCGACCGGCATGGCGATCATGGGCTTCGGCGGCGGCGCCATGATCGGCTCGCCGCTGGCCGACCTGTTGATGAACACGTTCAAGACGGCGAACTCGGTCGGCGTCTGGCAGACCTTCGTCGCGATGGCGGCGATCTACTTCGTCTTCATGATGGCCGGCACCTTCGGCTACCGCGTGCCGCCGGCGAACTGGCGCCCGGAAGGCTGGACGCCGCCGGCGACGCAGAACGCGATGATCACCTCCGGCCATGTCCATCTTCAGAATGCGCACAAGACGCCGCAGTTCTGGCTGATCTGGGCGGTGCTCTGCCTCAACGTCTCGGCCGGTATCGGCGTGCTCGGCATGGCCTCGCCCATGTTGCAGGAGATCTTCGCCGGCTCGCTGATCGGCAAGCCCGAGATCGGCTTCGCCGCGCTCGACGCCGGGCAGAAGACGCAGATCGCGACCATCGCCGCCGCCTTCGTCGGACTGCTCTCGTTGTTCAACATCGCCGGGCGCTTCTTCTGGGCCTCGCTCTCGGACAAGCTCGGCCGCAAGCTGACCTATGCGACCTTCTTCGGCCTCGGCATCCTGCTTTACGGCCTGTCGCCCTGGGCGGCGCATGCCGGATCGCTGGCGCTCTTCGTCGCCTTCTTCTGCATCATCCTGTCGATGTATGGCGGCGGCTTCGCCACCGTGCCGGCCTATCTCGCCGACATGTTCGGGACGCAGTTCGTCGGCGCCATCCATGGCCGGCTTCTGACGGCCTGGTCGACCGCCGGCATCATCGGCCCCGTCGTGGTGAACTATATCCGCGAGGCGCAGATCAATGCCGGCGTGCCGCGCGCGCAGGTCTATGACCGCACCATGTACATCCTCGCCGGCATGCTGGTACTCGGCTTCCTCTGCAACCTGCTGGTCCGCCCGGTCGCGGCCAAATGGTTCATGAAGGACGCAGAGGTCGCCGCGCTGCAGGCCAAGTCGAGCAATGCCGCCGCAGGCACGCATTACGGCTCCTTCGGCATCGGCAAGGGCGGCTTCGACGGTACCGCGCTTCTTGCCTGGGCCGTGGTCGGCCTCCCGCTGGCCTGGGGCGTCTGGATCACCCTGACCAAGTCACTCGCCCTGTTCCGGTAAGAGACCGGCGCGAGCCATCGACAGCAGGGCCGGCATCGACGGATGCCGGCCCTGCCTTTGCGTCGCGGCGCCTCCGGACGGTGCGACATCGCGCTGCCCAGAACCCATGCTCCGCACGCGGAGCGGCCGCATCTCTCCCGCGGCGCCTTGCGCCATAAGCAGCCCGCCCCTCGCGCTCGCGCCATGGCGAGGCCTGCCCGCATCGGTCATTCTTCAGAGAAATCAGCCGTTTCCGAGGAGGCGGCCGAAGCAGGGACGAGGGACGGCCTTCGCTGCGGGAGACGGGGCGCGCGACAGGGCGCTCCACGCAGCACCGGCCGCCGCGGCAGCACCGCTGGGCAAAAGACATGACGCAAGAGATCATCCCCTTCCGCGCCGAGACCGATGACGGGGCGGTGCTGCAGGCCTATCGCGAGGGCCAGGGACCGGCGCTGCTGCTGATCACCGGGCTCGGCGGCACGGCCGGCTTCTGGAACGACATCGCCGGGACGCTGGGCCGCTCGTTCCAGACCCTCCGCTTCGACCAGCGCGGCCTCGTCGACAGCACGCGCGGGAGCGCGCCCTGCGACATCGACCGGCTGGCGCGGGACGCGCTGGCCGTGCTGGACGCCGCGGGCCTCGACCGGGCCGTCGTGCTCGGCCACTCGACCGGCGGCTGCATCGCCCAGGCGATGGCGAATCTGGCGCCGGAGCGCTTCGACGGGCTGATCCTCAGCGCCGCCTGGCTGAAAGCCTGCCGCTACATGACGGCGCTGTTCGGCTCGCGCCGGGCGATCCTCGATTGCAACCCGCAGGCCTATGCCGCGACCTCGCTGCTCAGCGCCTACCAGCCGCGCTGGATCGAGGCGCACTGGCATGTCTACGAGGCCGCGATCGCCGCCGCTCCGGTCAGCGAGGAGGCCCGCAGCGTGCTGCGCGAGCGGATCGACGCGCTGCTCGCCTTCGACGGGACCGCCGGCATCGCCGAGACGATGATGCCGGTGCTGGTGATGGGCGCGCGCGACGACATGGTCGTGCCGGTCTACCATCAGGAGGCGCTCGCGGCCGCCCTGCCCGGCTGCCGCCGCGCGATCATGGAGACCGGCGGGCATCTCTTCCCGAACTCGCGGCCCGACTTCTTCACCGCCAGCGTGGCGGAGTGGATCGGCGAGCTCTAGAACCGGGCGCGGCATCAGGCCCCATCCGCAACGAAACGGACGCGCGGTACACAAGAACGCTTCCAGAGAAGCGTCCGTCCCGCCGCCGCGAGTCCTGCCATGCGCCTTATCCCTCTTCGCCCGATTCTCGCCGTTTCGCTCCTGGCCGGCGCGCTGACCGCCGCCTCGGCCCAGGCGCAGGACCTCGAGGCCGGGCAGCGCTCCTTCAACAAGTGCCGCGCCTGCCACCAGATCGGCGAGGGCGCGCGCAATCTGGTCGGCCCGCAGCTCAACGGGCTGATCGGCCGGCATTCCGGCTCGGCCGAGGGCTATGCCTATTCGGCGGCCAACAAGAATTCCGGCCTCACCTGGGACGAGGCCACCTTCACCGACTACATCAAGGACCCGAAGGCCAAGATCCCCGGCACCAAGATGATCTTCGCCGGCATCAAGAACGAGAAGGAGATCGCCGACCTGATCGCCTTCCTCAAGCAATACGACAAGGACGGCAAGAAGCTCTGACGCAGCGCCAAAGCCGGCGCGAACACCTAGCGGAAACGGTCATGCCGATTCCGCAGGCCTGCCGCGCGCGGTAATTCCGCAGAACGCCTCTTCCATTTCGACAAAGCGATGCAATATTTATTCGTTCCGGCGCATGATGCGATTCGGAGCCGGACAGTGGTTCGGCCCTGCGAAGAGGAACTTTACGCGTCGATGAAGAAGGCCAAGCGCAAATCGGGGGAGAAGCGGTCGCAGATCGCCGCCATGCCGGTTCGCCGCGGTGCCGATGGCGCGACCGAGATCCTGCTCGTCACCTCCCGCACCACCCGCCGCTGGATCGTGCCCAAGGGCTGGCCGATGAAGGGGCTCGACGACGCCGACGCCGCGGCGCGCGAGGCCTTCGAGGAGGCCGGCGTGGTCGGGCGCATCAGCCGCGACCCGGCAGGCCATTACAGCTACTGGAAGCGCATGCGCGACCACTTCACGCTCTGCGAGGTGAAGCTCTTTCTGCTCGAGGTCGAGCAGCAGCTCCCCGATTTCCTCGAACAGGCCGAGCGCGAGCTGCGCTGGTTCCCGCTGGCCGACGCGGCCGACCTCGTCGACGAGCCGGAGCTGAGCACCGCGATCCGCCAGCTCGACACGCAGCTCTCGCTGGCGGCGTAAGCCCCTTCCACGCCTTCAGAGATCGTCGAACGGCGTGCGGCCATCCACGGCGATCATGCGCTCGCGGGCGATCCGGTCGGCCTCGGCCGGGCTCGCGCCGCCGGCCCGGGCGGTGAGCACCAGCCGGGCATATTGCTTGATCTCCTCGGGCATCGCCTCGAGGAAGGCGTTCAGGCAGAGCTTCGGCCGCTCGTTGCGGCAGCTCCGCAGCCGCCGGCAGCCTTGCGCGGACAGAAGGACCAGACCTGGAACGCGTCCACCAGCCGGCGATGCTGCCGCGCCCGCTGCGCGTCGTACTCGGCCTGCCACTGCGCCTGCTCCGGCGTCTGCCAGCTCTGCCGCGTCATGATCTGCTCCTTGCATCGCGCAGGCGGTGCGCCGGCCATGGCGGACCGGCCGCCCGCGCCGGTGGCGCGTTCGTCGGGGATGAGGGGCAGCGGAGCGCCGCGAGGCGCGAGTTGTAGAAGCCGCTTCCGTTGAGCCAGGATGCGGCGCGGAGGGATTGAGCCACCCTCCGCACGCCCCGTGGCGCTCCGCTTCCGGCGATTTTAAAGCCACGGGCCGCGCTTATAGGGCTAGCGTCGTGTCGGGTTGGTCGTCCGCCCGGCTGCGCCTGAGGCCGCTGGCATCGGGTCGCGGGAGGGGCTTGTCCCTCGCCGGCCCGAACCGGCCTCGTCGCAGCCTTGCTCGCGAAAACCCTTCGCGCCGCTCTCCGTCCAGCGAGCTCCTCGCACAGGGGCCGTAGTACCCCCAGGGCGGTGCCCCGCGACCTCCCGGGAGTGGATCGTGACTCCACCCGCAGGCGCCGACCGCGTCCCCACCAACGGCACACCTCCGGATGGCTGCCCCTCGGGGACGAGGTGGTGGGAGATTAGAGGCGCGGTGGGAGGCGGGGATAAGTTCTGGAGAGGCTGTGCCCCCTGTCATTCCGGGGCTCGCGCAGCGAGAACCCGGAACCCACGATCAGGCCCCACCCTCTCCCCTCACGCGGACGGGAGCCCAGTCGCCAACGCTCACCCGGTCGTGGGTTCCGGGTTCGGCCTGCCGGCCGCCCCGGAATGACAAGGGGGGGGCGACGCCCTACACCGCCCAGAATTCCCGCGCGCCCGGCGGCAGCTTGGCCAGCGCGTGCTCGAAGGCTTGCGGCTCGACATGCCGGCGCAGGGCGCAGGCGATTTCGGCGATGCCGGTTTGCGGCAGGAGGGTGTGGTCGTGGCGGTGGCCGATCGCCTCCCGCGTCAGCGCCGCGCGCTCTCCGAAGGGCTTTGGCGGCTGCGCCGTGTCCCAGCCCTGCAGGACCATCGCGCCGAGCAGCGGCGGCAGGGCGTGGTGTCCGGCGCCGCCGGTCTTTTGCGAGGCGGATTCACGCCTCGCGCCGGCGCGCGAGCCGATCCGGCTCGAGCGCCGGCGTCAGCCGCGCCCGGAAGGTGACGAGAACGGCCCGCACCGCCGCATAGGCCTGATGCGTGGTGCCGATCCCGAGCTCGTCCCGCGCATCGAGCAGGAACCGTTCGCGATCGCGCGAGGCGTGGATGAGAGCGGAGGGGACGGTCATGGCGCCCTTCTAGCGCGCCGCACGCACCCCTTCATGATCAGGCAGTCGCGGGCTCGGCACGAGGGCGACCATCATGGCGAGGCGGCGGAACCGCGCCGCCCTTTCCTTCTCCCGGATGGGAGAAGGTGGCGCGGAGCGCCGGGTTAGGGTGTGCTCTTGCCGCAGAAGGCAAAGCGGCGCCGTTGCGGCTCAATATGCAGCGGCGGTCTTTCATCCCTGCCCTTCTCCTATCCGGGAGAAGGGTTCCCCGCGCTCCGCCTTGCCGGGCTCGCCGGGAAAGAAAGCACTCGAGAATTCCTCAGACGCAACGACGCGTTAATCCTTGTCAACGCGCGCTTTCTGAAAAAATTCCTTTATATATTCGATCGAGAAAGATCTTTCCTTTGCAATTTCCGATGCATCATCTGCCCAATCCGTCCTAAGAAGGATCTCAAGAAAATCTAATTGCTTAGGTTGATCTGTTTTTAAGGTTCGCCATCTTACATAAAACAGAAATGATGGTTCAATTATATATAATATTTCCTCAGACGGCCGCCACTCAAGAAGATCAAAACCTCTTTTTTCTTGGAATTTCCGTAGAGCTCCAAAAGTTGAATTCATGGATGCGGCGGGCGGAATCTCAGACGGAATAACGATAAGCTTAGCCATCCTCTGATCAATCTCCTTTCTTCTTAGCGAAAATTTGATTGGATCAAGGGTGAAACATCCTAGGATTAGTTCATACGTCTTGTATTTCCGAGCCTTCTCTCTCGGCCCACTAATCAAGGTGCTATAATATGATTCAAATTGCGTATATTTTTGCCTTGCTACAGAATGTAGAGCGCCTTCTGCATCTCTTTTTGTAAGAGTTATTTTCTTCTTTTTGGCCTGCTCTACAGTCTCAACTCCGCGATCCACCATCATTTGCAAGCACGATTGCTGCACAATAATTGGAAGACCAACAGCCTCTTGAGATAAGGACGATTTCAACCCGGAACTTATCGAAACTCCTATATGATTAAATCCACTTGCGCATATTTTCTCCAAGTCATCATGCGACCACTGGAGTACATCAATTTGAGATATTCTTCCAATTAAATCTTTGTTACTATTGGCAATATCAACAGCTCTATGAGTTGTCCCAAGAACTAAAACGGAAACCTCGTTGTCGATGAATCTTTTCCATTGTTGGAAAAGAAGAATCTTCTCATCGTCATCAAGATAATGAAAATCCTCTATAATTAGCACATAATTTGTTCTCTGAAGAATTGGCACAAGCAAATCTGGCCCAGGATCAGAAAGTACTAGTTTCCTTATCTCTGAATCTGACGCTTCTTCTGCATAAGAACCTTTGAATCTAATTGTGGCATCAGCTAACCACTGCCATCCGAAGCGATGTTGAATTTCCGCCTCAACCGAAGTTCTCGTAGCGTTCAAAACAGTTTTTTGTTCAGCTCTTGAAAAATCAACTTCCTCGAGAGCCTTCTTCCATATTTCCGGGCATTTTAATGATTTATCACAGCGAACAACGAGAGGAATCTCCTTTCTACGGGACAGGACCTGACGATATAGCGTTGTCTTACCTGTCTTTGATGGGCCCGTCACCAGACATAGCTGCCCCCTTTCGTTAAGGGCCGAATGAAGGGCATGATCTAATTTTCCAGAATCTCTTTCAACGTACGTTATAGTTGGCTGCCCAACTGTTTTAAACACATCGGCGATTAGCATCGGGCAATCCTAGGCTAAGGGCACAGCAGCGTACGAAAAGCTGAAGTTGGCATTGGATATCTTCTATCCTGCGGTTTGCTTCTGCGACAAGGGCGGAAAAGCTTCCGCTCCTGTCCGTGTCACCGCCGCCCGCCCCGCCTCTCCCCGGCCCCCTTCGGCCGCTGCTCCGTCCTTGGCCCCATCTCGTCGAGCGTCGGCTTTCTCGGCAGCGCCCGCGACACCGGCTTGCCCTCGCCGCCGCCGAAATTATGCGGGCCCATATCGGCGTCCGTGGGCTTCCGGGCGCGGGTGGGCGGCAGGTTGGCCGCGTCGCCGTAATCCCGCGTCCCCTTGTACTTCCCGGCGCTGGCCTCGACGTCGCGCTGGGTGGCCATCGGGTCGTCGCTGATCGCGAGTTCGGTGGCCTGCAGGCGCTTGATCTCGTCGCGCAGGCGGGCGGCGGTCTCGAATTCGAGGTCGGCCGCGGCCTCGCGCATGCGCTTTTCGAGATCGGCCAGCGCCGCCTTGAAGTTGTGGCCGGCGGCCGGGGTGGCGAGGCCGGTGTCGACCGTGACGTGGTCGCGCTCGTAGACGGAACCGAGGATGTCGCCGATGGCGCGCTTGATCGTCTGCGGCGTGATGCCGTGCGCTTCGTTATAGGCGACCTGCTTCTCGCGGCGGCGGTTCGTCTCCGCCATCGCCCGCTCCATCGAGCCGGTGATGTGGTCGGCATAGAGCACGACCTTGCCGTCGACATTGCGCGCGGCGCGGCCGATGGTCTGGATCAGCGAGGTCTCGGAGCGCAGGAAGCCCTCCTTGTCGGCGTCGAGAATGGCGACGAAGCCGCATTCGGGAATGTCGAGCCCCTCGCGCAGCAGGTTGATGCCGACCAGCACGTCGAAGGCGCCGAGGCGCAGATCGCGCAGGATCTCGATGCGCTCGATGGTGTCGATGTCGGAGTGCATGTAGCGCACGCGCACGCCGTTCTCGTGGAGATACTCGGTCAGGTCCTCGGCCATGCGCTTGGTCAGCACGGTGACGAGCGTGCGATAGCCCTTGGCCGTGACCTCCTTGACCTCGTCGAGCAGATCCGCGACCTGGTGCTTGGCGGGGCGGATCTCGACCGGAGGGTCGATCAGCCCGGTCGGGCGGATGACCTGCTCGGTGAAGACGCCGCCGGTCTGCTCCATCTCCCAGCCGCCGGGCGTGGCCGAGACATGGATCGACTGGGGCCGCATCGCGTCCCACTCCTCGAAGCGCAGCGGCCGGTTGTCCATGCAGGAGGGCAGGCGGAAGCCGTATTCGGCCAAAGTCGCCTTGCGGCGGAAGTCGCCCTTGTACATGGCGCCGATCTGCGGAACCGTGACATGGCTCTCGTCGGTGAAGACCAGCGCGTTGTCGGGCAGGTATTCGAACAGGGTCGGCGGCGGCTCGCCCGGCTTGCGGCCGGTGAGATAGCGCGAATAGTTCTCGATGCCGTTGCAGGAGCCGGTGGCCTCGATCATCTCGATGTCGAAGGTGCAGCGCTGGTCGAGCCGCTGCGCCTCGAGGAAGCGGCCCATGCGGTTGAGCTCGTCGAGCCGGCCCTTCAGCTCCTGCTTGATCGACTTCACCGCCTGCGTCAGCGTCGGGCGCGGCGTGGTGTAGTGCGAATTGCCGTAGACCTTGACGAATTCGAGCTCGCCGGTCTTCTGCCCGGTGAGCGGGTCGAACTCGCTGATGCTCTCGACCTCGTCGCCGAACAGGCCGATGCGCCAGGCGCGGTCCTCATAGTGGGCCGGGAACAGCTCGATCACGTCGCCCCTCACCCGGAAGGTGCCGCGGGCGAAGTCGTGCTGGGTGCGCTTGTATTGCAGGGCGACCAGATCGGCGATGAGCTGGCGCTGCTCGATGCGCTCGCCGAGCTTCACCGAGAAGGTCATCGCCGTATAGGTCTCGACCGAGCCGATGCCGTAGATGCAGGAGACCGAGGCGACGATGATGACGTCGTCGCGCTCCAGCAGCGAGCGCGTCGCCGAATGGCGCATGCGGTCGATCTGCTCGTTGATCGAGGATTCCTTCTCGATATAGGTGTCCGAGCGCGGCACATAGGCCTCGGGCTGGTAGTAGTCGTAATAGGAGACGAAGTACTCGACCGCGTTGTCGGGGAAGAAGCTCTTGAACTCGCCATAGAGCTGCGCCGCCAGCGTCTTGTTCGGCGCCAGGATCAGCGCCGGGCGCTGGGTCTTCTCGATCACCTGCGCCATGGTGAAGGTCTTGCCCGAGCCGGTGACGCCGAGCAGCACCTGGTCGCGCTCCTGCCGGCTGATGCCGTCGACGAGATCGGCGATCGCGGTGGGCTGGTCGCCGGCGGGCTCGTAATCCGAGTTCATGCGGAAGCGGATGCCGCCTTCCGACTTCTCCGGCCGCGCCGGGCGATGCGGCGTCCAGGGCTTGCCCTGCTGGATGAAGGGGCTGCCGGTCTCCAGCAGCGCCTGCAGCGAGGTCGCGGTGGCGGCGGCCGCGCCCTCCGCGCCGACGAAGGCGGAATCGGCCTTCTTGGAGAGCTTGCGCTTGGGCCTCTCCTCGCCGCCGGGCCGCTCCGTGGCGTAGCTCGGCTTCGCCTCGTAGCCGGCCTGCGGCTTGTCGGAAAACCCGGAGGCGCCGCCCGGCACGGCATTGCCGCGGTTGATCGCGGGGTTCAGCAGATCGGCGAGATAGCCCTCGAGCGGCTTCAGCGCCGGCTTGCTCGCCTTGGAATTGGGCGTGCGGGCGCTGGCGGGCTTTTTGGCGGGTTTGGGCTTGGCGGGCGTGTCGGACATGGCGGCAATATGGGGCGACTCCGCCCCGCGCGCGAGGGGGCAAGGCGCATGGCCGGCGCACTGGTGACGGGAGATGGCAGGAGAGTCCTTCCCTGTCATTCCGGACAAGCCGCGCCAGCCGCGCCGATCCGGAATCCATGCCGGAGCGTGTGTCGGAGAGGTTCAGGCATGGAATCCGGGTCTCCGCTTCGCTACGCCCGGAATGACGGGGTGGGAGAGAGGGGAGAACAGTCCGGAAGCTGCCGTCATTCCGGACAAGCGGCGCAGCGGCGCCGATCCGGAATCCAGGCCGGGGCGCTTGCCGGGGAGGCTCAGGCATGGATTCCGGGTCTCCGCTTCGCTGCGCCCGGAATGACGGGGTGGGAGAGAGGGGAGAACAGTCCGGAAACTGCCGTCATTCCGGAAGCCGCGCAGCGGCGCCGATCCGGAGTCCAGGCCGGAACGCGTGCCGGAGAGGTTCAGGCATGGATTCCGGGTCTGCGCGGAGTTTATCCTTGGGCCGATCGCAGATCGGACCCGAGGGCTGCGCCCGGAATGACGGGGCATCCGGATCATTCAGTCCAGATGAACCGTCCCGTAAAGATCGTTCCAGTCCGGATTGCTCTTTTCGATCAGCGCGATCTTCCAGGCCCGGCGCCACCCCTTGATCCGTGTTTCCTGCTCGATCGCCTCGTCCGCACGATCATAGGCTTCGGCATAGACGAGCCGCGTGACGCCATAGCGCCTGGCGAAAGCCGAGCCATGCCCCTCACGATGCTCGGACACGCGTTGCGCGAGGCTGTTCGTCACCCCGACATAGAGCGTTCCATGCTTCTGGCTGGCCATGATGTAGACCCACATGCCAACGCCCCTCCCCAACGACACGCTCGCACTCAACCGTCATTCCGGACAAGCCGCGAAGCGGCGCCGATCCGGAATCCAGGCCGGGGCGCTTGCCGGAGAGGCTCAGGCATGGGTTCCGGGCACTGCGGAGTTTATCCTTGGGCCGATCGCAGATCGGACCCGAGGGCTGCGCCCGGAATGGCGGGCGGGGGGAGATCGACATGCGTCACTGCAGCCGCTCCAGCTCGGTATGGGATTTGAGGGCGTAGCCGCCATCCGGCTGGGTCACGAGATAGGCCGGCTTCGCCTCGGAGGCGTTGCGGCGCACGCGGGTGCCCTTGATCGTGCGGCTGACCGGCTTGGTGAAGACCTGCTCGACGCGCCCGCGGGCGCGGTGGGCGCCCCAGCGCCAGCTCACATCGGTTCCCGGCTTGAGGTGCTGGGTCATCATCGGCTCCGCTGGGTTGATGCGTTCTCAACGCGGCAGGGCGGGGCAGGTTCACCGATCCCGCTCGGCCAGCCAGGCCTCGATGCCGGAGGCGGCGGCCACGCCCGTGGCGAAGCAGCCCTGGAGCAGATAGCCGCCGGTCGGCGCCTCCCAGTCCAGCATCTCGCCGGCGGCGAAGACCCCCGGCAGGGCCTTCAGCATGAAGCGCGCGTCGAGCGCCTCGCGGGCGATGCCGCCGGCGGTCGAGATCGCGCGGGCGATCGGCATCGACCCGTCCAGCCGCAGCGGCACGGCCTTGATGCGCGCGGCCAGCGCGCCGGCCTCGTCCGGCGGCGTCCCGGCCTCGCGCAGCAGGGCGATGGCGGCCGGCGAAAGCCCCGCCGCCTTGCGCAGATGGTTGCTCAGCGTCTCGCCCTTGCGCCGCCGGGCGAGGCGCGCGGCCAGCGCCTCCTCCGTGAGGTCGGGCCGCAGATCGATGCGGATCTCGGCAAAGCCTTCGCGGGCGATGGTCTCGCGGATGGCGGCGGAGAGGGCGTAGATCGCGCCGCCCTCGATGCCCTCGGCGTCGATCATCGCCTCGCCGGTCGCGGCCTCGGAGCCGAGGCGGAGCGCGATGCGCTTCAGCGGCTGGCCGGCGAAGCGCTCCCGCAGCAGCGGCGACCAGCGGGTCAGGAAGCCGGCATTGGCGGGGCGCAGCGGCGTGATCGCGACGCCCTGCGCGGCCAGCAGCGGCACCCAGCCGCCATCGGAGCCGAGACGCGGCCAGCTCGCCCCGCCCAGCGCCAGCAGGACCGCGTCGGGCCGGATCGTTTCGGTTTCGCCGGTCGGCAGGCGGAAGGCCAGGGCGCCATCCGCGTCCCAGCCGGTCCAGAGCCGGCCGGAGGCGAGCGTCACGCCGAGGCCCTGCAGCCGCCCGAGCCAGGCGCGCAGCAGCGGCGAGGCCTTCATGGCGCGCGGGAAGACACGCCCGCTGCTGCCCACGAAGGTGTCCGCACCCAGCCCGTCCGCCCAGTCGCGCAGGGCCTGCGGCGGGAAAGCGCCCAGGGCCGGCTCCAGCCAGCCCTGAGCCTCGCGATAGCGCGGCAGGAAGGCGCCCAGCGGCTCGGCATGGGTGAGGTTCAGCCCGCCGCGTCCGGCCAGCAGGAATTTGCGCGCGGGCGAGGCCATGCGCTCATGCAGCGTCACGCGATGGCCGGCCTGCGCCAGCCGCTCGGCCGCGATCAATCCGGCCGGGCCGGCGCCGATGATGGCGATGTCGCGCCCGGGCATGTTCTCTGCAACTCCCTGCGAACCCGATCGGCGTCATCCTGAACGAAGCGAAGCGTCGACCCGGGATGACGGGTTGTTTCCGTCCGAGGCGTCAACGCTTTAGACTCATGCCACCTCTCCGGGAAGCCCCGCGACGCCGGCAAGCGGCGTCAGCCGCCCGCCTGCGGGGACGGGATCAGCACGGCCGGGGTCTCGCGCGCGCGGGCGGCGTCCTTGGTCTCGCGCAGGCGGCTCTCGCGCAGCTCGTTGGCGGTCTCGAGAATCGGGTAGGCGATCGAGACGACGTGGCCGTGGATGCGCTTGAGATCGCGGATGATGTCGAGATGGATGGCGCTGGTCTCGATCGATTCCGGCCTCCCCGAGCGCAGGCGCTGGAAATGGCTGTCGGCGGCGCGCCGCTCGGCCTCGCGCATCGCCGCCTTGTCGGCGAAGAGCTGGCGGGCGAGATCGAGGTCGCGCGTGGCAAAGACGTTGAGCGCCAGTGCCAGGGCCGCCGCGACGCGGTGGTGGAAGTCGCGGATCTCGCCCAGCCCTTCGGGGGAGAAGGAGTAGCGCTTGCGGATCTTCTTCTCGGCGAGCTCGCGCAGGTTCTTGTCGATGATGTCGCCGATATGCTCGAGATTGGTGATCAGGGTGATGATCTCGAACAGGCGCCGGCTCTCCTCCTCGGTCAGCTCGTTGCGCGAAACCTTCACCAGATAGAGCTTGATCGATTCATGGATGGTGTCGACGCCGTCATCGGCCGCGGCGATCGCGCGGGAAAGCTTGAGCTCGTCCTTCTCCAGCAGGGTCATGGTGTCGCGCAGCATGGCCTCGACCCTGTCGCCGAGGCGCAGCGATTCCCGCATCGCGCAGGCGAGCGCCTGCGTCGGCGCGTCGAGCGCGCTGGCGTCGAGATAGCGCGGCGCGACGGCCTGCGCCTTGGCCTCGCCGCCCGGCACCAGGCGCCCGACCAGGGCCATGATCGGCCTGACGAAGGGCAGGAAGACCAGCGCGCCGAGGACGTTCAGGAGGACATGGAACTCGATGGCGAGCCGCCCATCCGGGGAGGGCAGCGCCAGCAACCCCTGCGAAAGCGGGCCGACGAAGGGCAGGATGGCGAGCGCCAGCACGAGCCGGGTGGCGAAATTGGCGATGGCGGCGCGGCGCTGGGCGGCCGGCGCCCCGAGCTGGTCCAGCACCGGGATCAGCGCATTGCCGAGATTGGCGCCGATGACCAGCGTGAGCGCCGTCGCGGACGGAAACAGGCCGGAGGCAGCGAAGGTCGCGACCAGCAGGATGACCGCGATCGAGGAATGCACCATCCAGGTCGCGGCGACGGCGGCGAGAATGCCGAGCAGCGGCTCGGAGCCCATCGCGGCGAGGACGGTACGGAAGGTCTGCGACTGGGCGAGCGGGGCCGCGGCCGCGTTGAGCTCGATCAGCGCCAGCAGGATCAGGCCGATGCCGACAAGCACGCGGCCGATATTGCGCGGCCGCTCCATCGCCTCGCTGGACAGGTACATCGCGACGCCGACCGCGACGCAGAGCCCCCAGATCCAGCCTAGATCGAGCGAGATGACGAAGGCCGCGAGCGCGGTGCCGAGATTGGCGCCGAGCAGCACGGCGAGCGCCATCGCCGGCACGATCAGCGCCTGGCCGGCGAAGGAGGAGACGAGCAGCGTGGTCGCGGTCGAGCTCTGCAGCACCATCGTCACCGCGATGCCGCTGCCGAAGGCGGCGAAGCGGTTGCGGGTGAAGCTCTGCAGGGCCTGGCGGAGCTGGGAGCCGAAGGCGCGCATGGCGCCCGTCCGCACCAGCCGGACCGCCCAGATCAGCAGCGCGACGCCGCCGGCGAGGTGGATCAGGATGGTGGTGGCGCTTTCGCTCGCATTCATTCGGCGGGGTTCTTTCTCCGGCTCAGAGTCTGGGTTGGTCGGCGAAATCCGGGCTGAGAATGCCTCGCTTTGATTAGCCAACTCAACAGCAATAGACGCTCAATCGGCCGAGAATGAGGCAGCCATGCCGAATTTCTCGCCCGTGGAACAAATCTTCCATGAACGGCAGGCCCGTTCAGCCGGGCGGAATCAGCGTCACACCCGTGTCGGCGAAGGAAACCGAGACCGGCGTGCCCGGTTCCCACATCTGCCTTGCACCGTACCGGACCACGAAGAGCTCGCCGATGGCGGTGTCGACCATGATGTCGAGGTGGTTGCCGAGATAGGCGCATTTGGCGATGCGGCCGGAGAGCGAGCCGGGCGCGGGAGTCTGCGACAGCAGCAGCGCTTCCGGCCGGATCGCGACCTTGGCCGGGCCGGCGGAGAGGCTGCGGGCCGGCAGGGTCACGCTCGCCTCGCCGATCTCGACATGGGCGAGGCCCTCCAGCACGCTCTTCACGGTGACGGCGAGGATGTTGGCGTCGCCGATGAAATCGGCGACGAAGGCGTTGGCGGGCGCCTCGTAGAGATCGCGCGGCGCGCCCTCCTGGGCGATCCGGGCGTTCGACATCACGATGATGCGGTCGGAGACGGCCAGCGCCTCCTCCTGGTCGTGGGTGACATAGGCGACGGTCAGGTTGAGCTTCTGCTGCAGCTCGCGGATCTCCTCGCGGACGCGGCGGCGCAGCTTGGCGTCGAGATTGGAGAGCGGCTCGTCGAAGAGCAGCACCTGCGGCTCCAGCACCAGCGCGCGGGCGACGGCGACGCGCTGCTGCTGCCCGCCCGACAATTCGGAGGGGTAGCGGTTCTCGAAGCCCTTGAGGCCGACCAGCGCCAGCTTCTCCAGCGCCATCTGCTTCGCGACGTCCTTGCCGAGGCCCTTCACGGTCGGGCCATAGGCGGCGTTCTCCAGCACGCTCATATGCGGGAAGAGCGCGTAGGACTGGAACACCATCGAGACGTCGCGGTCGGCGGCGGAGAGCTTGGTGACATCCTTGCCGCCGATCAGGATCTGGCCCTCGCTGGCGATCTCGAGGCCCGCGATCATGCGCAGGGTCGTGGTCTTGCCGCAGCCGGACGGACCCAGCAGCGTGACGAGCTGTCCCGGCTCGATGGTGAAGCTGACGTTGTCGACCGCCGTCACGGCGCCGTAGCGCATCGAGACGTTGCGGAATTCGACGGAAGCGGGCCCGGTCTTCGTGCTCGGCTCAGGCATGATGCGGTCCTTATCCGATGGCGGGGGCCGGCGCCGGAGCGGCGACCGCGGCCACGCGGGAGCGCCGGCCGAGCTTGCGCTCGCCGACGAGAAGCTGGATCAGCACGATGCCGAGCGCCATGAAGACGATCAGCGCCGAGGAATAGGCGATGGCGAGGCCGAACTCCCCCGCCTCGACGCGCCCGACGATATAGGCGGTGGAGAGGTTGTACTCGGCCGAGACCAGGAAGATCACGGCGCTGACCGCGGTCATCGAGCGCACGAAGGAATAGACCAGCGCCGAGACGAGCGCGGGCTTCAGCAGCGGCAGCACGACGCGGGTGAGCGTCGTGAAGCTGCGGGCGCGCAAGGTGGTGGAGGCTTCGTCCAGGCTCTTGTCGATCTGGGAGAGGCCCGCGATGCCGGAGCGGACGCCGACCGGCATGTTGCGGAAGACGAAGGCGATGACGAGGATCAGCCCCGTGCCGGTGATCTCGATGGGCGGCACGTTGAAGGCCAGGATATAAGCGACGCCGAGCACCGTGCCGGGAATGGCGAAGGAGAGCATCGTCGCGAATTCCAGCGCGGCGCGGCCATGGAAGCGCTGGCGGGTGAGCAGATAGGCGGTGAGCAGGCCGATCAGCGCCGTCAGCGGGGCCGAGATCGCCGCCACCTTCACCGTGGTGAAGAAGGACGACCAGGCCGAGCCTTCGAAGAAGAGGCCGTCGCTGACGTCGATGGCGAAGCCGGTGCGGTAATGCTCCAGCGTCGGGGTGAAGTCGCGGCCCATATTGCGGACGAAACCACCGACCAGGATGACGAGATAGATCACGACCGTCAGCAGCACCCAGGGCACGATCGCGGCTGCCGCCAGCCAGGTGATGCGGCGCGGCAGCGGCGTCGGCAGGCCCGCATCGCCCTTGCCGGTGACGGTGGTGTAGGAGCGGTTCCCGAGCCAGCGCTGCTGGATCCAGAAGGCACCGAGCGTGAAGGCGAGCAGGATGATGGCGAGCACCGCCGCCTGGCCCTGATTGTAGGAGGCGCCGACCACGGCGAAGAAGATCTTGGTCGAGAGCACCTCGAAATTGCCGCCGAGCACCAGCGGATTGCCGAAATCGGCCATGCTCTCGACGAAGCCGAGCAGGAAGGCGTTGGCGATGCCCGGCCGCAGCAGCGGCCAGGTCACGGTGCGGAAGGTCTGCCAGCGGCGGGCGCCCAGCGTCTGGGAGGCTTCCTCCAGGCTCGGCGCGATGCCCTGCACCACGCCGATCAGGACGAGGAAGGCGATCGGCGCGAAGGCCAGCACCTGCGCCAGCAGCACGCCCGGCAGGCCGTAGAGCCAGCGCGAGCGCGGGATGGCGAACCATTCGTAGAGCAGGGTCGAGATCGCCCCCGCGCGGCCGAAGAGCAGGATAAGGGCCAGACCGATGACGAAGGGGGGCGTGATGATCGGCAGCACCGTCAGCGCCCGCATGATCCGCTTGCCCGGCATGCCGGTGCGCAGGATCAGGAGCGCGCAGGCGAGGCCCAGCAGCGTGGTGATGACGCCGCAGAGGACGGCCAGCACCAGCGTGTTCCAGGCGACGCCGCAATTGGTGCCGCTGGTGACGCAGCCCAGCCCCCAGATGGTGGAATCGAAGAAGCGGGCAAAGAAGGCGGCCGGGGCGAAGGTGCCATCGGCCTCGATCAGCGCGCTCTTCAGGATGATCCAGACCGGGAAGAAGATGAACAGGCCGATCAGCAGGACGACGATGCCGATCGAGGAGGTGGTGAAGAGGTCGCCCCGGCACACGCCGCGATAGGCCAGCCCGTGGCAGAGCAGGAGCAGCAGGGAAAGCAGCGTCAGGAAGGCGCCGCCGCCCATGCCGCGCTGGGCCGCCCCCGCCCCGCCGAGCAGGGCGGCGAGGGCCGGCATGCCCTGATCCTTCAGCACGATGGCGAAGGCCTGGGCGAAGAAGAGCAGCATGCCGAGCGCGCCCGCCGCGATCAGCACCGTCGCGGTGCGGCGGCGGTTGGTGCTGCCGGCAAAGGCGGTCGCCGCGAGCAGGGCCAGCCCCGGCGGCAGCAGCCAGGGCGCCTGCCCCGACAGCGCGAGCGCCAGCGCGCTGCCGGCCTTGCCGAGCGGGTAGCCGGCGAGCCAGCCGAACCGGGTCAGCCCCATGCCCTCGACGAGGTACCAGGGCAGGAGCGCATAGCCGATCCAGCCGATCAGCAGCACGAGTCGTGTCGCCGGTGCCATGCTCGCTCGTTTCCCTCGCCCTCGCGCGGCGGACCGGTTGTCCCGGTTCTGGGGCCGCGAAGTTGTGTCCTGATATCGCCGCGCGGTCATCCCGGACGCAGCGCAGCGGAGATCCGGGATCCATGGCTGAAGCTTTACCGGATGCGCTCCGGCCTGGATCCCGGGTCAAGCCCGGGATGACGGCGGTGGTTCAGAGGTGAACCCGGCAACGTCATCGGAAGGTCTTGCCCCGATTACTTCGGCAGAGCCTTCACTTCCTTGTCCCACTTCGCCAGCAGGCGGGTGCGCTCGGCCGAGGAGCCGTATTTCACGAAGTCGTAGTCGATGAGCTTCATCTCGCTCATCTTCGGCGCCTGCGCCGGGATGGGCGCGTTCTTGTTCGAGGGCACCTGATAGGACTTCGCCGGGGCGGCCAGCGCCTGGGCGGCCGGGGTCAGGGCCCAGTCGTAGAACTTCTTGGCGTTGTCGAGATTGCGCGCGCCCTTGACGATCGACATCGAGCCGATCTCGTAGCCGGTGCCCTCGCAGGGGGCGACCGGCTTGATCGGGTCGCCCTGCACCGCGAAGACCACCGCGTCATGCACGAAGACGATGCCGACCGCCGTCTCGCCGAGGCTCGCCGCCTTGGCGGGGGCCGCGCCGGACTTGGTGTACTGGCTGACGTTCTTGTGCAGGGCCTTGAGGTAGTCGAAGCCCTTGTCCTCGCCCATCAGCTGCACGACGGTGGCGAGCAGGTTGTATGCGGTGCCCGACGAGTTCGGATCGGCGACCTGGACGTCGTCCTTGAGCTTGGCGTTGAGCAGGTCAGCCCAGCATTTCGGCTCGGGAACGCCCTTCTGCTTGATCAATTCGGTGTTGTAGCCGAAGCCGAGCGCACCGGCGTAGATGCCGATGGTGCGCTTCTTGGCGGCCTTCCACTGGCTGATCGCCCAGTCGTTCAGGTCCTTGTTCATCGGCGATTCGTATTCGGTGGTCAGGCCTTCCTCGGCCGCCTGCAGATGCGGGTCGCCGGTGCCGCCCCACCAGATGTCGCCGCGCGGATTGGACGACTCGGCCTTGAGCTGGGCGTAAATCTCGCCCGCGGACTTGCGGGTCATCGCGACCTTGATGCCGGTTTCCTTCTCGAAGGCGATCGACATGGCGCGGCACCACTCCTCCTGGACGCCGCAATACATGACGAGCGAGCCTTGCTGCGCCTGTGCCGACCCCGCGTGGAGAGCGACGCCCGCGGCGGCGGCGAGAAGCCCCGCCCTGAGCCAAGACCTGATCTGCATGATGAACCTCCCTGGAAGATGTCCGGCTTTTCGCCGGTTATCGTGAACCTGCGACGACTTGGTCGCCGAAATCAATCATATACGGTGCCGGCTAAGCGATCCCGGTGAGTTTGCCGAGCGGAGCGGCCAGTTCCGGCGTGCAGCAGAGGATCGGATTGCCCTTCGAGATGCCTTCGCCGGCGAAGAAGTCGTTGACATGGGCGCCGGCCTCCTCGGCGATGACGATGCCTGCCGCCACGTCCCAGGCATTGATGTGCAGCTCGGCATAGGCGTCGCTCGCGCCGTTCGCGACATGGCAGAGCCCGAGTGTGCCGGAGCCGGCCCGCCGGACGGCCGCGCCCGCGGCGTAGCAGCGCCCGATGATCTCGACATAGCGCTCGGCCGGAATGCGGGTCGACCAGCCGAGCTCGACCGAGGCGCGGGCGATGTCGCCGCCGCCCGAGACCCTGATCGGATCGCCGTTCAGCGTCGCGCCGGCGCCGCGCCTTGCGGCGAACACCTCGCCGAGGGCAGGGGCCGCGACGACGCCGATCTCCGGCCTGCGGTTGGCAAGGAAGCCGATCGAGATGCACCAGTTGCGGTCGCCATGGGCGAAATTGGCGGTGCCGTCGATGGGATCCAGAATCCAGACCGCGTCGGAAGCCGCGCCGCCGCCCTCCTCGCCGATGACCGTATCGTGCGGGAAGAGCAGGGAGAGACGCTCGCGCAGGAAGGCCTCCACCTTGCCGTCGGCGACGGTCAGCCAGTCCTGGGCGCCCTTCATGGTGGTGCCGAGTGTCTCGCGCCGGGTGAAATAGCCCATCGCCAGATGGCTTGCTTCCGCGGCGAGGCCGAGCGCCGCGTAATAGCGCAGGTCGCGTTCCGCGGATGTCATCGCCTGAGGGGCGCCCATCACTTCGTCTCCCCGTCGACGCGGACGGGCTGGCCGGTCTGCGCCGAGCGGGTCGCGGCATCGGCCAGGATCTGCGCCTTGAGGCCGTCGAGCCCGGTCGGCGACGCGGACACCTTGCCGTGGCAGGCGGCGAGGAAGGCGTCGAGCTCGGCGCGATAGGCGGCGGCGTAGCGCTCGAGGAAGAAGTTCTGCACCGGGTCGGCACGGAAACCGGAGGCAGTGGCACTTTCGACCGTGGTCTCGTGGATGTTGCCGGCGCGCAGCATGCCCTTGGAGCCGTGGACCTCGATGCGCTGGTCGTAGCCATAGGTGGCGCGGCGGGAATTGCTGATCTGGGCGATCTTGCCCGAGGCCGTCTTCATGACGACGGCGGCGGTGTCGGCGTCGCCGGCCTCGCCGATCGCCTTGTCGACCAGCGCCGAGCCCAGCGCGAAGACCTCGGCCGGCTCCTCGCCGAGCAGGAAGCGCGCCATGTCGAAATCATGGATCATCATGTCGCGGAAGAGCCCGCCCGAACGCTTGACGTAATCGACAGGCGGCGGCGAGGGGTCGCGCGAGATCACGGTGACGATCTCGATCTCGCCCGCCTCGCCGGCCCGCAGGCGCTTCTCCAGCGCGGCGAAGTTCGGATCGAAGCGGCGGTTGAAGCCGATCATCAGCGGCTTGCCGGATTGTTCGACCGTGGCGAGGCATCGGCGGATTCGGGCGGCATCGAGGTCGACCGGCTTCTCGCAGAACACGGCCTTTCCGGCCGAGACGGCCTGCTCGATCAGGTCGGCATGGGTGTCTGTCGGGGTGCAGATCAGCACGGCGTCGATGCCGGGATCGGCGAGGATGGCCTCGGTGCTCGTCGCCTTGGCGCCGGTCTCGGCGGCCAGCGAGGCCGCGGCCTGTTCCACCGCATCGGTCACCGCGACCAGCCTGGCGTCGCTGCGCGCGGCAACGTTCCCGCCATGGATGCGCCCGATGCGGCCGGCGCCCAGCAATCCGATCTTCATGGTCCGTCTCGTCCCGTCGTCATGTCGGCAACCGTCTGCCGTGTTTGGCCACGCGATTCTAGTCTCGCGCGCCGAGAATGTTCTGGTCGAAATCGATGTTGGCGCCGGTCATCAGGCCCGATTCGCCGGAAGCGAGATAAGCCACCGCCTTTGCGACCTCGCGCGGGTCGAGCAGGCGGCCGAAGGGCTGCGCGGCGGCGGCCTGCGCCAGCCAGCCTTCGCCGGCACCGTGCCTGAGCTTCATGATCGCATCCTCGCCGGGCGTCGCCATCCAGCCGATATTGAGCCCGTTGACGCGGATGCGGTGCTTCAGGAGCCCGTAGGCAGCGTTCTTCGTCAGCGCGGCGAGCGCCCCCTTCGAGACGCTGTAGGCGGCGAGGAAGGGCTGGCCGCCATGGCCCGACATCGACTGGATGTTGACGATCGCCCCCTCGGTCCCCTGCCGCTGCATCGCTTCGGCCGCATCCCGAATCAGGAAGAAGGGTGCGCGCAGGTTGACCGCCATGATGCGCTCGTACAGCTCGGGCGTGGTCTCGGTGATGCTGCCGCGATCGGTGTCGCCGGCGGCGTTGACGAGGATGTCGAGGCGGCCGAACGCTTCTTCGGCCGCCGGGACGATCTGACGCACGGCGGCGAGATCGGACAGATCGGCGGCCTGGAACAGAACCTCGCAGCCGGCGCCGCGCAGGCTCTCGGCCACCGCGTCCCCACGTGCGGCATTGCGCCCGGTGATGAGCAGCGCCCGTATGCCGCGCGCCGCGAATTCGCGGGCGACCGCTTCGCCCAGGCCCTGCGTGGCGCCCGTCACGATGGCGACCTTGCCGGTCAGCTCGCGCTGGAAGGCCCGATCCTCCACCTGCCGCTCCT
Organism: Allobosea sp. TND4EK4; assembly: GCF_900156025.1. Classification (GTDB taxonomy): domain Bacteria; phylum Pseudomonadota; class Alphaproteobacteria; order Rhizobiales; family Beijerinckiaceae; genus Allobosea. The sequence continues at coordinate 115,569 of NZ_FTMO01000006.1, read as the reverse complement.
CCCGATTGTCTGGCAGGTTTATTTTATGACCCTGCTATATGGAATAAACATTCCATCATTGGAGTCGAGCGTCAAGCTGCGCGCGCACCCTCCCCCGGGTTTCGCGATGCCTGCTTTCCAGTCATCCGATGGGGCGTTGGGCCATGCAGATGCGCCCTGAGCCTGAAGCGACGGCAGGCGCGGCCCGTTCCATGGGCAGGTCCGCCTGCCGCGCCTGGGCGCCCGGCGCGCCCGCTGAGCCGACCCCGCCGAGGCGGCTGCCGAATTTCAATCCCATGACACCCCCTGCGCCAAAAAGCTGCGGAGAGCAATAATTTGCGGCAATACAACCAAATTCTGATTCAAATTTTCGTCTGTTTCGCGATTTTATGGCTATTTCTTGCGCCTTCCCTGATGGGATCGATTGCGCTTTGCACGTCGGCCCCGACTTGCCGCGCTGCACAGTTGACGCTTTTGTTGGCACATGCCTTGCTGAGGCGTTCAACGATAAGACGGCGTGAAAGCGCCGGGGAACTGTTTGCGGCCTAACGTTAGTGGAGGTTTCTCGATGAAAGACACCGAGATCCGCGGCTTGATCGCGGATGTGAAGGAGGGCTCGCTGTCGCGGCGTTCCTTCATCAAGAGAATGGCAGCCGTTGGGATCGCGGCCCCGATCGCCAGCCAGATCCTGGTCTGGAACGACGTCGCGATGGCGAATGCCACGCTGCCATACAAGCCGACCAAGGCCGGCGGCGCCGGCCCGCTCAAGATCCTGCTCTGGCAGGCGCCGACGCTGCTCAACCCGCATTTCGCCTCGGGCACCAAGGACCAGATCGCGTCCCGCATCTTCTACGAGCCGCTCGCCGGCTGGGACAAGGAAGGCAACCTCATCCCCTGCCTCGCCGCCGAGGTTCCGACCAAGGCCAATGGCGGCCTCTCGGCCGACGGCACCACCGTCACCTGGAAGCTGAAGCCGGGCGTCAAGTGGCATGACGGCAAGCCCTTCACCGCCGACGACGTGGTCTTCACCTGGCAGTATGCCAAGGACCCGGCGACCGCCGCCTACACCACCGGATCCTACAAGGACATCAAGGTCGAGAAGGTGGACGACCTGACCGTGAAGGTCGTCTTCACGCAGCCGACGCCGTTCTGGGCCGACCCCTTCGTCGCCACCGTCGGCCAGATCCTGCCGAAGCACCGCTTCGCCGATTATGTCGGCGCCAAGTCGCGCGAGGCTCCGGACAATCTGAAGCCGATCGGCACCGGCCCCTACAAGTTCACCGACTTCAAGCCGGGCGACATCCTGACCGGCGAGCGCTTCGCCGACTACCACATCAAGAACCAGCCGGCCTTCGACTCGATCGAGGTCAAGGGCGGCGGCGACGCGGTCTCGGCGGCGCGCGCCGTGCTGCAGACCGGCGAATACGACTATGCCTGGAACCTGCAGGTCGAGGAGGAAGTCCTCAAGCGCATGGAGACCGGCGGGCGCGGCAAGACGAGCGCCGTGGCCTCGGGCGATATCGAGTTCATCATCCTCAACACCACCGATCCGAACACCGAGGTCGATGGCGAGCGCTCCAGCGTCAAGACGAAGCACCCGACGCTGTCGGACCCGGCCGTGCGCAAGGCGATCAACCTGCTGATCGACCGCGACTCGATCCAGAAGTTCATCTACGGCCGCGGCGGCACCGCCACGGCGAGCTTCGTGAACGAGCCCAAGCAGTTCAAGTCAACCAAGCTGAAATACGAGTTCAGCATCGACAAGGCGAACAAGATCCTCGACGAGGCCGGCTGGAAGAAGGGCTCCGACGGCGTCCGCGAAAAGGACGGCAAGAAGCTCAAATACGTCTACCAGACGTCGATCAACGCCCCGCGCCAGAAGACCCAGGCGATCATCAAGCAGGCCTGCCAGAAGGCCGGCATCGAGCTGGAGCTGAAGTCGGTGACGGCGTCGGTGTTCTTCTCCTCGGACGTGGCGAACCCCGACACCTACACCAAGCTCTACTGCGACATGGAAATGTACACCACGACGCAGCCGCAGCCGGACCCGGAGCGCTTCCTCAACCAGTTCACCTCCTGGGAGATTGCAAGCAAGGAGAACAAGTGGCTCGGCCGCAACGTCTCCCGCTATTCCGATCCGGAGGCTGACAAGGCCTACAAGGCCGCGCAGGGCGAACTCGACCCCGCCAAGCGGGCCGCGTTGCTGATCAAGGTCAACGAGATCTTCTGCGAGGCCAACGTCATCCTGCCGCTGCTGTCGCGTACCCGCGTCGCTGCAGCGGCGAACAACCTGATGCACGACCATTCGGGCTGGGACGTCGATAGCTGGAACATCGCAGCCTGGTACCGGACCTGACCGAACTTGCGCTCCCCGCGATGCCCACGGCATAGCGGGGAGCCTGTTCCGGAAGCCCGCCCGCGGCCTGCCGCGGACGGGCATTTCCTGTAGATCGTCAGGCCTCGTCACTGGCGCGACGCCAGCGATCTGTGGCTTTGTCGGCCTTCCGAACCGATCGTCGAGCGAAGTTCGCTCTGCGGTCGGTGCTTTCAGCGTTCAGTTTGCGGCCCTGCCGCGCATTCGAGATCATTCATGGCGACATATCTGATACGGCGGCTTCTCATCGCCATTCCAAGCCTGCTCGGCATCAGCCTCATCCTGTTCACGGTGCTCGCGCTCGCGCCGGGCGACCCCTTTTCCGAGATGGCGACGAATCCGAACGTGCCACCGGAGGTCCGCGAGGCCATCCGCGCCAGCTTCGGCCTGAACGACCCGATCCTGGTGCGCTATCTGCGCTGGCTCTCGGCCATGGTGCAGGGCGACTGGGGCTTCTCCTTTGCCAGCCGCATCAATGTCGACACGCTGATCCTGCAGCGCCTGCCGACCACGCTCTTCGTCGTCGGCTCCTCGCAGATCCTGGCGCTGTGCGTGGCGCTGCCAGTCGGCATCTACGCGGCGACACGGCCCTATTCGGTGTTCGACCAGATCGCCAACACGCTGGCTTTCGTCGGCTTCTCGCTGCCGACCTTCTTCACCGGCCTGCTCTTCATCCTGATCTTCTCGGTGTCGCTGGACTGGTTTCCCTTCGTCTACCGCTCCGACATCGCCGCGACCGGCTGGCGCTGGTACTGGGAGATGTTCCGCCAGGCGATCATGCCGATCACGGTGCTCGGCCTGTTCCAGGCGGCGTCCTATACGCGCTATGTGCGCTCCTCGGTGCTCGACGTGATCCGGCTGGACTACGTCACCACCGCCCGCGCCAAGGGACTGAGCGAGCGCAAGGTCACGCTGCGCCACATCACGCGCAACGCGCTGATCCCCGTCGTCACGCTCGTCGCGCTGCAGATGCCGGCCGTGTTCGGCGGCGCGCTCGTCACCGAGCAGATCTTCCGCGTCCCCGGCATCGGCTCCCTGCTGATCGACGCGATCCTCGCCAACGACACACCGGTGATCATGGCCGTGACCTTCGTGTTCGCCTGCCTGGTGGTCCTTTTCAATCTCATTGCGGATGTCCTTTATGGCTGGCTCGACCCTCGCATCTCCTTCAGTTGATCCCGTGGTCGCGGCCCCGGCCTCGGCCCCGGTTTCGCCGGGGCGCGAGACCTGGCGCCGGTTCCGGCGCCACAAGCTCGCGATGATCTCGACCTTCGTGCTCGCCTTCCTGGTGCTCGGCGTCGTCATCGGGCCCTGGCTGTGGCCGATCCCGATCAACGACATCGACTTCTCGGCGCAGCTTCACGGCCCGAGCTGGGAACACCCGCTCGGCACCGACGATCTGGGCCAGGATATCCTGGCGCGGATGATGTATGGCGGGCGCATCTCGCTCGCCGTCGGCCTCGCCGCGATGATCGTCGCGACGATCGTCGGCGTCATCATCGGCGCCTTCGCCGGCATGTCGCGCAAATATGCCGATCCCGCGCTGATGTGGGTGACGGACCTGTTCCTGTCGCTGCCGCAGCTGCCGCTGCTGCTGCTGGTGATCTATCTCTTCCGCGAGCAGCTCAAGGCGCTGTTCGGCGTCGAGGGCGGGGTCTTCGTGCTGATCGTCGTCGTCATCGGAGGCCTGCGCTGGATGCCCGTCGCCCGTCTGGTGCGGGCGCAGTTCCTCTCGCTGCGCGAGAAGGAATTCGTCGAGGCGGCGCGCGCGCAGGGCGCGACCAAGCTGCGCCAGATGGTGGCGCATATCCTGCCAAACGCGCTCGGCCCCGTGATCGTCGCCGCGACGATCGAGGTTTCCGCCGCGATCATCGCCGAATCGACCCTCTCCTTCCTCGGCCTCGGCTTCCCGCCGGACATCCCGACCTGGGGTCGCCTGCTCTTCGACGCGAAGGACCACCTCGATTCCGCGCCGCACTGGGCGCTGTTCCCCGGCGCCTCGATCTTCCTCACCGTGCTCTCCATCAACTTCATCGGCGACGGCCTGCGTGACGCGCTGGACCCCCGCCGCGTCATCTGATCCAGAGAAGGAATGCTCATGACCTCTCCGATCCTTTCCGTTTCGAACCTGACAACGTCCTTTCGCGTCGACGGGCGGTGGAAGTCGGTCGTCCGCAACATCTCCTTCGACATCAAGCCGAAGGAGACGCTGGCGGTGGTCGGCGAATCCGGCTCCGGCAAGAGCGTGACCGCGCTCTCGATCATGCGCCTCACCCCGCCGCAGTCGAGCAAGATCGAGGGCTCGATCAAGCTCAACGGCAAGGAGTTGCTGACGCTGCCGGATTCCGAGATGCGCCACATCCGCGGCAACGAGATCGCGATGATCTTCCAGGAGCCGATGACCTCGCTGAACCCGGTGCTGACCATCGGCTTCCAGATCGCCGAGGCGCTGATCCTGCATCGCGGCCTGTCGCGCTCGGAGGCCGAGGCCGAGACCGTGCGCCTGCTGGAGAAGGTCCGCATTCCCGCGGCGAAGTCGCGCTTCCACGAATATCCGCACCGCTTCTCGGGCGGCATGCGCCAGCGCGTGATGATCGCGATGGCGCTGGCCTGCAAGCCGAAGCTGCTGATCGCCGACGAGCCGACCACGGCGCTCGACGTGACGATCCAGGCGCAGATCCTTGAGCTGATCAAGACGCTGCAGGACGAGGAGGGCATGTCCGTCCTCTTCATCACCCACGACATGGGCGTCGTTGCCGAGATCGCCGACCGCACGGTGGTGATGTACAATGGTGACGAGATCGAGACCGGCGCGACCGAGGAGATCTTCCACAACCCGCAGAAGCCCTACACCAAGTCGCTGCTCTCGGCCGTGCCGAAGCTCGGCTCGATGCTCGGCAAGGCCCGCCCGATGCGCTTTCCGGTCGTCGATCGCCTGACCGGCGAATCCGACGTGCCGACCGAGACGCCCGACACCGTCCAGGCGGCCGAGCGGCCGGTGCTGGAGGTCTCGGGCCTGACCACCCGCTTCGAAATCCGCGGCGGGCTGCTCTCCTCGGTTCGTGGCCGCGTCCACGCGGTCGAGAACGTCTCCTTCAGCCTCAAGGCCGGCGAGACGCTGGCGCTTGTCGGCGAATCCGGCTGCGGCAAGTCGACGACCGGCCGCTCGGTGATGCGCCTGATCGAGCCGCTGGCCGGCTCGGTGCTGCTCGACGGCGTCGACGTGCTGAAGCTCAGCCAGCATGACCTGCGCGAGCAGCGCAAGCGCATGCAGATGATCTTCCAGGACCCCTTCGCCTCGCTCAACCCGCGCATGAATGTCGGCACCGCGATCGCCGAGCCGCTGCTGATCAACAACCTCGCCAGCCGCTCGGAAGCGCGCGACAAGGTCGCCGATCTGCTGAAGCGCGTCGGCCTCTCGCCCGACATGTCCAACCGCTTCCCGCACGAGTTCTCGGGCGGCCAGCGCCAGCGCATCTGCATCGCCCGCGCGCTCGCGGTCGAGCCGCGGCTGATCGTGGCGGACGAGGCGGTCTCGGCGCTCGACGTCTCGGTGAAGGCGCAGGTGGTCAACCTGATGCTCGACCTGCAGGCCCGCATGGGGCTGGGCTATCTCTTCATCAGCCACGACATGGCGGTGGTCGAGCGCGTCAGCCATCGCGTCGCGGTGATGTATCTCGGCGAGATCGTCGAGATCGGCCCGCGCGTCTCGATCTTCGAGAACCCGCAGCACCCCTACACCAAGCGCCTGCTGGCGGCCGTTCCGGTCGCCGACCCGGCGCGGCGCCTCGTCAAGCGCCCTGTCTCGAACGACGAGATCAAGAGCCCGGTCCGTGCTCCCGACTACGAGCCGCCGGTGCGCCAGTATCGCGAGGTCTCGCCCGGCCACGCCGTGATGGTCTGGGGCGAGGAGTGGGAGAAGAAGGAGCCGGCGGCGGTCGCCGCCTGAGCCTTCCCGCTTCGCAAACATCGACCCGCGGTGCAGGCCGCGGGTTTTTTATTCGGCGGAGGGGTTCGAGATACCGGGCATGCGCCTCTTCACCCGGCCGTAACCTTAATTTCCGATACCGGGCGGTGGACCACTGCCGGGATTCCGCCATGCTCGACCGACGCGCTTTTTCCCTCTCAGGGCTGACGGCCATCGCCGCCGGGCTCGGCGCCTGCTCGTCGGGGAGCGTCACCGCGCTGCGCAGCACGCCACCAGCCGAGCGGCGCAGCTCGCGCACGCTGTCCAGGCCGAATTACGCCGAGGTCTACGCGGCCTATCCCGGCGAGCGCTTCCCGATCTTCGCGGTCGATTACGGCAGGATCGATCCGCGCTATCTGCGCCAGACCGTGGAATTCCCCTGGCGGGAACCTCCGGGCTCGATCGTGGTCGATCCGGGCTCGTATCATCTCTATTTTGTCGAGTCGCTCGGGGTTGCGACGCGCTACGGCGTCGGCGTCGGCCGCGAAGGGTTCGGCTGGGCCGGCGCTGCGCGCATCAACATGAAGCGGGACTGGCCGGACTGGGTGCCGCCGCGCGAGATGGTCGAGCGCCAGCCCGAGATCCGCGCCCAGCTCGAACAGACGCCGCGAGGCCTCGGTGTACGCGGCGGTCCGAAAAGCCCGCTCGGCGCGCGCGCCATGTATCTCTTCGGCGAGGGGCGCGACCTCGGCTACCGCATCCACGGCACGCTGGAGCCCGAGACCGTCGGCTCGAACGTGTCGTCAGGCTGCGTCCGGATGATCAACCAGGACATCGCGCATCTCTATGCGCGGGTCGCGCTCGGCACCCCCGTGACCGTGCTGGCGGCATAGCCGGGCCGTGCGGAGATGCTGCCGCGCCGTCAGCGCGACATCATGTCCGCGCCACCGGCGGCGATGCCTGCGGCTTTCCTCGGGCGCCGCGGTTTCCCCGGTTGCTCAAGCACGCTAAGGCTGCGGACGATGCGACAACGGGGGTCGGTCGACGATCGATGATGGCGTTCTGCCGAAAGCTGAGGCGGATCGGGGGGCCGGAGCTTCTGCTGCTCCTCGCCTTTTCCGTGCTCGCCCGCTTCATCGGCCCCGTCATCGGCGTGCCGCCGCGCGAAGGCTTCATCCCGCTCTGCTCGGGTACCGAGATCATCTATCTCTCGCTCGGCCACGGCGAGGACGGCCCCCCCGCGGCGCCTGCGGACGCCGACAAGCGACAGCCGGGCGACCACGTTCCCTGCCCCTGGCTCGGGCCGCTGCTGGCGCTGCTGCCGCTGCTCGTCGTTCTGGCACTGCCTGCTTGCCGCCCCCAGTTGCCGCAACCGCGGCTGGAAGGCGGCTTCGGGTCGGCACGCACCCTCAAGCCCTTCCATTCGCGCGGGCCACCTCTCCTCTCAGCCTGAAACCGCACAGGGCCGAATGCGCTTCGGCCGGTTCCTTCACGCTGAATTCGAGGTTGTTTGCATGTCTTCCACGTCTCGCGGCGGGGCTCTCGGCTCCGTGCTCTATCGCGCGCTCTGGCGCTGGCATTTCTTTGCCGGACTTCTCATCCTGCCCTTCGTGATCCTGCTCGCCGTCACGGGCTCGATCTACCTGTTCAAGAACACGATCAATGACGGGCTGCACGGCGATCTGCGCCTCGTCACGCCGCAGCCCAGCCCCGCAAAGGCACCCTCCGAGCTGGTCGCCAGCGCGCTTGCAGCCCATCCCGGATCGCTGCGCGGCTACAATCCCGCCCCGGCCCCCGACCGCTCGGCCGAGGTCAGGATCCTGGGCTCCGACGGGCTGAAGGACACGGTTTATGTCGACCCCTATTCCGGCAGGGTGCTCGGCAGCCTTTGGGATGCGGGGGCGGCCGGCTCCCCCGCCATGTACACCGTGCGCAAGCTGCACAGCCTGAAGTCGGCCGGCTGGGCGGCGGAGCGGATCATCGAGGGCGTCGCCGGCTGGATGGTGCTGATGACCGCATCCGGCCTGTATCTGTGGTGGCCCCGCGGACAGAAGGGCGGCATCGTCTCGGTGCGGGGCACGCCCGCCAAACGCATCTTCTGGCGCGATCTCCACGCCGTGACCGGCCTTCTCGTCGGCGGCTTCATCGTCTTCCTGGCGATGACGGGCCTGCCCTGGTCGGGCTATTGGGGCAAGAAATTCTACAGTTACTCCTACGCCCTCGGCCTCGGCATGCCGGACGGCTACTGGGACAAGTACCCGGTCTCGACCGTGCCGCTGAAGGAGGTGGTCGACCGCGCGCCCTGGGCGATCGAGAACCAGCCGGTGCCGCTCTCGCGCGCCTCTGCCGGCGTCCCGGCCAAGCTCGACGACGTCGTCCGCACGCTGGGCAGGATCGGCATGGCGCCGGGCTATGCGATCAACATTCCGACCAAGCCGGACGGGGTCTTCACCGCCTCGGTCTATCCCGACGACATCCGGCAGGAGCGGGTCGTACACCTCGACCAGTATACCGGCCAGGTGCTGTTCGACATGGGGCTCAGCGATCTCGGGCCGCTCGGCCGGATGGCCGAATGGGGCGTCAGCATCCATATGGGGCAGGCCTTCGGCCTCGCGAACCAGTTGGTCCTGCTGGCGGCACTGGCCGGCATCGTCCTGCTGTCGGTGTCAGGTTGCATCATGTGGTGGAAGCGCCGTCCGGCCGGCGGGCTCGGCGCGCCGACCCTGCCCGCCGGGAACACGGTGCCGCTTCCGCTTCTGGCGCTCGCGCTGGCCACCGGCGTGTTCTTCCCGATGGTCGGCCTCTCGATGCTCGCCTTCCTGCTGATCGAAGGCGCGAGCTACGGGATCCGTAACTTGCGGACGGCATGAGGCAGAGCCGGCCCGGGCCGATACGCCCGGGCCGGCACCCCTTTCGATTCAATCCGGAATCCGCTGCCAGTCCGCCAGCCAGGCCGCGGCCGAAGCGTCGCTCGGCGCGCGCCAGTCGCCGCGCGGGGAGAGCGAGCCGCCCGACGAGACCTTGGGGCCGTTGGGCATGGCCGAGCGCTTGAACTGGCTGGTTTCGAAGAAACGGCGGATGAAGACGCCGAGCCAGCGCTTGATCACCGGCAGCTCATAGGCGAGGCGCCGGGCCTCCTCCATATGAGGCGGCCAGGTGCCGACCTCCGCGTCGCCCCAGGCCTTCTCGGCAAGGAAGGCGATCTTCCCGGGGCGGAAGCCATAGCGCGTCGTATAATAGAGGTTGAAGTCCTGCAGCGCGTAGGGGCCGACGAAATCCTCGGTCTTCTGCGCCGGCTCGTCGCCCTCCCCCGGCACCAGCTCGGGCGAAATCTCGGTGCCGAGGATGTCGAGCAGGACGTCCGAAGCCTCCTCGCCGACGCGGCCGGACTGGGCCACCCAACGGATCAGATGCTGGATCAGCGTTTTCGGGACCGAGCCGTTGACGTTGTAATGGGACATCTGGTCGCCGACGCCATAGGTGCACCAGCCCAGCGCCAGCTCCGAGAGATCGCCGGTGCCCATCACCAGCGCGTTGTGCTTGTTGGCGAGGCGGAAGAGCACCGAGGTGCGGGCGCCGGCCTGCACGTTTTCAAACGTGATATCGTAGAGCGGCTCGCCCTTGGCGAAGGGATGGCCGATATCGACCAGCATCTGCCGGCAGGCCGGCGTCATGTCGATCTCCTCGGCCGAAACGCCGAGCGCCCGCATCAGCCGCCAGGCCTGGTCCTTGGTGCCCTTGCTGGTGGCGAAGGCGGGCAGCGTATAGGCAAGGATGTTCTGGCGCGGCAGGCCGAGCGCATCGAAGGTATGGGCCGCGACGAGCAGCGCCTGCGTCGAATCAAGGCCTCCGGAGACGCCGATCACCACCTTCTCGAGCTTCGTTGAGGCGAGCCGCTGGCGCAGGCCGTGCGACTGGATGTTGTAGGCCTCGAAGCAGAGCTCGTTCAGGCGGGCATCGTCGCTGGGGACGAAGGGGAAGCGCTCGACGGCGCGGGCAAGACCAAGATCGCTCCCCCGATCCGGATTCAGCTCGAATCCGACGCGCCGGAAGGCGAGCTTCTCGCGATGGGCGTCGATGCTGTCGCCGAAGGTGTTCTGGCGGATGCGGTCCATCACCAGCCGCTCGAGGTCGATATCGGCGAGGATCAGCTCGGGATCTTCGGCGAAGCGCTCGGCCTCTGCGAGAAGCGCCCCGTTCTCGTAGATCATCGCCTGCCCGTCCCAGGCGAGATCGGTGGTGGATTCGCCCGTGCCGGCGGCGGAATAGGCATAGGCGGCGATGCAGCGCCCGGAATGGGCCTTGCACAAGGCATGGCGCCATTCCGACTTGCCGATGGTGACGTTGGAGGCCGAGAGGTTGAGCAGCACGGTCGCGCCCGCGAGCGCCCCGTAGGAGGAGGGCGGGATCGGCGTCCAGACATCCTCGCAGATCTCCATATGGACGACGAAGTCGGGCAGATCGGTCGCAGAGAGGAGAATATCCGTGCCGAAGGGCACGTCCTGGCCGCAGAGTTCGATGGTGAGCGCCCCTGCCCGCTCGCCGGGCGCGAACTGGCGGCGCTCGTAGAATTCGCGGTAGTTCGGCAGGAAGGTCTTCGGCACGGCGGCGAGGATGCGGCCGCGATGGATCGCGACCGCACAGTTGAACAGCCGCCCCTCCACCCGCAACGGTGCGCCGACGACGGCAACGCAGGCGAGCGTCCGGCTTTCCTCGACGAGGCGCGCGAGCCCGGCCTTCACCGCGTCCAGCAGCGGGTTCTGAAGCAGGAGATCGTCGATCGCGTAGGCGCTGATCCCGAGTTCGGGGAAGAGGCACAGCGAGGCGCCGGCCTCGTCCGCCTTCTGCAGCATGGCGAGGGTGCGCTGCGTGTTGAAGGCGGGATCGGCCACCTTCACGCGGGGCGCCGCGCAGGCGACGCGAACCAGGCCGTGCTCGTGGATGTTGCGGAAGCCCATGGATACTCCGTCTCGCCGTCCCCGCTTATCGCGCAGGGGCGGGGGCACTAGCAAGGCGGCGCGGCGCGCGGCGGCGTCTTGCTCCCGGCATGGTTGATCGTCGCATGCCCGCGCGATTGCCGTGTCATGGCGGCAGGCGCTATCCCTCATCGCCTGAGAGCGGCCCAGCCGCCGATCCGGGAAACGCCATGTCCGATGCCAAGCCCGCCGCAGACCGCCGCCTGATCGGCCGCTTCGACCATGTCGTGATCGGCGCCGGCTCGGCCGGCAGCGTTGTCGCCAGCCGTCTCGCCGCCAACCCCAGCCACAAGGTGCTGGTGCTGGAGGCCGGCGGCAAGGACGACTGGATCTGGCTGCACATCCCCGTCGGCTATCTCTACGCCATCGGCAATCCGCGCGCCGACTGGCTGTTCAAGACAGAGCCGCAGGCGGGCCTGGGCGGGCGGGCGCTGGCCTATCCGCGCGGCAAGGTCGTCGGCGGCTCCTCGGCGATCAACGCGATGATCTACATGCGCGGGCAGGCGGCCGATTATGACGGCTGGCGCCAGCTCGGCCTGACGGGCTGGGGCTGGGACGACGTGCTGCCCTATTTCCTGAAGCATGAGGACCATATCGCCCCGCCGCCCGGCGGCCTGCACAAGGCGGGCGGGGAATGGCGGGTCGAGAATCCGCGTGTGCGCTGGGCGATCCTCGACGCCATCCGCGACGCGGCGGAGGCGGCCGGCATCGCCAAGATCGCCGACTTCAACACCGGCGACAACGAGGGCTCGGCCTATTTCCAGGTCAACCAGCGGCGCGGGCGCCGGCTCAGCGCCTTCAACGCCTTTTTGAGGCCGCTGCTCGACCAGCGCGACCGCGACAATCTGCGGGTGGAGACGCGGGTGCATGTCGAGCGCGTCGTGTTCGAGCAGGGCCGGGCCGTGGCCGTCGAGTTCACCCATGGGCTGGGGACGCCGAGCGAGGAGAAGCTGAGGGTCGAGGTGGAGGGCGAGGTCGTGCTGTCGGCCGGCGCCGTGGCCTCGCCCCTGCTGCTGGAGCGCTCGGGGATCGGCGCCGGCGAGCGGCTGCGCTCGCTCGGGCTGGATGTCATCGTCGATGCGCCCGGCGTCGGCGAGAACCTGCAGGACCATCTGCAGATCCGGCCGGTCTACAAGGTCCAGGGCATCCGCACGCTGAACGGCGACTATGCCAGGCTCTGGCGCCGGCCGTTGATGGCGCTGCAATGGGCGGCGCTGCGCTCGGGCCCGCTGACCATGGCGCCCTCGCAGGTCGGCGCCTTCGTCAAATCCTCGCCCGACTATGCGACGGCCAACCTGCAATATCATTTCCAGCCGCTCTCGCTCGACAGCTGGGGCTCCGGGCTGCACCCCTTCGACGCGTTTACGGCGAGCGTGTGCAATCTCAGGCCGACAAGCCGCGGCAGCGTGCATCTGCGCTCGCCGGACCCGCGGGACATGCCGGTCATCTCGCCAAACTATCTCGATACCGAGGAAGACCGGCGGGTCGCGGTCGATGCGCTCAAGCTGACGCGCCGGATCGTGGCGCAGGCGCCGCTTTCCCGCTACCGGCCGGAGGAGCATTCGCCCGGCCCCGCGGCACAGTCGGACGAGGACCTGCTGGCGGCGGCAGCCCAGCTCGGCACGACGATCTTCCACCCCGTCGGAACCGTGAAGATGGGCCGCGACGACGACCGGATGGCGGTGCTGGACGAGCGGCTGCGCGTGCGCGGCGTCAGCGGCCTGCGGGTCATCGACGCCTCGGTGATGCCGGCGATCACCTCCGGCAACACCGCCAACCCGACGATGATGATCGCGGAGAAGGGCGTCGCGATGCTGACGGAGGATGGGCGGGGGTAAGTTCATCGCTTGTCGCCGGCAGTCCCGTCATCCCGGGAGGAGCGAAGCGCAGACCCGGGATGACGACGCATCAAGGCTGCGACCTTAGCCACGGCCTTGAAACGCCCCGAATCCGCGCTCTACATTTCGATCGCATGCCCGAGCCCCTGTCCTTCCCGCCCCCGCCGAAGCGCGGCCCCGTCCTGCGCGGCCTGCTGGCGCTGCTGCGCGGCGTGCTGACCGTCTTCGTCGTCGTCGACGAGCTGCTGCGGCCGCTCTACCGGCCGCTGCTGCGGTGGATCGCGGGCTTGCGCGTGATGAAGCGGCTGGAGGAGACGGTCGCCGGGCTGCCGCGGCCGCTCGTGCTCGTCGCGCTGGCTGTTCCCTTCGCCATCGCCGAACCGCTGAAGATCTTCGGCCTCGTCCTGTTCGCGCGCGAGCAGTTCTGGGCGGGTCTGGCCGTCACCGCCTTCGCCCATCTGATGAGCTTCGTCTTCGTCGAGCGCATCTATGAGGCGGGCCGCGAGAAGCTTCTGAGCTATCCCTGGTTCGCCTGGATCATGGGGCAGGTCGTGCGCGTGCGCGACCGGGTTCTGGGCTGGGTCCGGGCCACCGCCGCCTATGGCTTCGCGGTGCGGGTGCGCGACAGGGCGCGCGACTGGTGGCGGACGGTCTCCGCCTGAGGCTCAGGCCTTCGCCGCCCGGGCGAGCGCGAGCAGGGCCGCCGCCGCCAGAGCCGAAATGGCCGCGAGCAGCAGCGTCGAGGCCGAGACGCCCGCCCGCTCCAGGCTGACTGCGAAGACGAGCGGCGCCGCCGCCTTGATGACCAGGCCCGGCGCCGAGAGCCGGCCCATCATCGCGCCGAAGCCGACCGGGCCGAAGAGCTGCAGCGGCACCGTTCCGCGCACGATCGAGCTCAGCCCCATGCTGATGCCGAAAGCGACCGCGAAGGCGCCGGCCACGAGCGGGACCGCCCCGCCGGCGAGCAGGAGCAGGAGACCGACCGGCATCAGGCAGGCCGAGACCCAGGCCGTCGTCACAGGCGGCACGGCGCGGCCGAACAGCATCTCGACGAGGCGGCCCGCCACCTGCGAAGGGCCGAGCATCGCGCCGATCGCCACGGCGACCGAGCCGGCAAGGCCGAAGCCGCGCAGCAGCGTGAGCATGTGCACCGCCATGGCCGAGACCACGAAGCCCTGCAGCGAGAAGGCGAGCGCCAACAACAGGAAGGCACGGCGGCGGACGGGGCCCGTCAGATAGTCCACCTCCTCCGGCACCGCATTGGCGGCGGCCACGCCGGCCTGCTCGACAACCGGCCGGCGCACCCGCCCGGGCAGCAGGAGCAGATGCAGCGGCGCGCAGACCAGGATCTGCGAGAGCCCGTAGAGCCGGTAGACGCCGCGCCAGTCGAGCCAGGCGAGAAGCGCGCTGGTGAGGGGCCAGAACAGGGTGGAGGCGAAGCCGCCGATCAGCGTGAGCTGGCTGATGGCACGGCGCGCCTGCCCGCCCCGCGCCTGCGTCAGGGCCGCGAAGGCAGCATCGTAGAACACGGCGGTGGTCACCGCCTGCAACGCCACCATCGCCGCGACGTAGCTTGCCAGGCCCTGCGCCTCAGCAAGGACGATCAGGGACAGCCCCGCCAGGACCGATCCGACGGTCATGACGAGCCGCGTGCCGTGGCGGTCGATGAGGCTGCCGGTCAGCGGCGCCACGGCCCCGCCGAGAAGGAGCCCGGCGGCGAAGCCGCCGAAGGTCCATTCCGGCGGCCAGCCGAATTCGGCGGTGATACGCGGCGCGAGCACCGTGAAGGCGTAGTAAAGCGCTCCGTATCCGAAGACCTGGGTCACGCCCAGAGCGGGAATCAGCAGCGGGCCGCCGGGGCGGAGCGGGCGGGCCGGCATCGTGATCCTCAGACGATCGGGTTGCGCAGGACCGGTTCGCCGCGGCGAAAGCGGGCGAGATTGTCGAGCAGCAGGTCGATGACGTTGCCCTCATAGGCGCGGGTCTCGCCGGCGCTGTGCGGCGTGACGATGACCTGCGGGAGGACCCAGAAAAGCGAGGCTGCCGGCAGCGGCTCCTCGTGGAAGCAGTCGAGCCCGGCACCGGCGATGCGGCCGGCCTTCAGCGCCTCGAGCAGCGCGGCCTCATCGACGACGCGGCCGCGCGCGACGTTGATCAGGACTGCGGACGGCTTCATCGCCGCGAGGATCTCCGCGTCGATCAGCCCTTCCGTCTCCGGTGTCAGCGGGCAGGTCAGCGCCACGACATCCGCCTGCGCCACCACCTCGGCGAGCTGGTCCGGCCGCACGACCGCCTCGACATGGTCGGCCGGCTCCGGGCTGCGGCGCACGCCGATGACGCGCATGTCGAAGGCGCAAGCGAGCTTCGCCAGCCGCAGCCCGATGCGGCCAAGGCCGACGATGACGAGAGTCTTGCCGCCGAGCTCGTCCTCGCGGCGGGCGCGGTCGCCGATCATCGGGCGCCACTGCCGGGCGGCCTGGTTGTCCCGGCCGAGATGGAGCTGGCGGGACAGGGAGAGGATCAGCGCCATCGCATGCTCGGCCACCGCCCGCTCGTTGCTGCCCTGCGCGCTGGCGAGCCTGACGCCCGCGGCGGCGAGCGCGGCCTTGTCGAACTGGTCGGTGCCGGCGCTGATCGACTGGATGAAGCGCAGCTTCGGCAGGGAGGGCAGCAGCTCGTTGCGCCACAGGCCGGAGACGACGAGCACATCGGCCTCCGGCGCCCGTGCCCTGAGATCGTCGAAAGTCCGGACCTCGAAGCTCTTCGCCTTGAGGCCGCGCGCGAGATACTCGTCCCGCATCTGATAGGCGGCATGGGCGAAGCCGATGGTGAGCGCCTCGTCCCCGGGCAGGAAGGCCATGCGTGTCGTGCTCCTCGTTCGTCGACGGCGGCAATGCTGGGCCGGCGCCGATCCGGCCCAACCTCGCACGCAAATCTCATGCGCCGCGAGTGGCTCCCAGCGCATCCGTGTCCAGCGCCGCCTGCAGGCGAGACCACTGCGCCTCATCCCCCGGCAGGCCGAAACGCAGGCGGCGCGGCGCGTCGCGGAAGCGGCGGACATAGATGCCGCTACGCCCGAGGCGGGCGAAGAGGGCGGGGGCCTGCGGCGTCTCCAGCAGACGGAACAGGCTCGTGCCTCCGACGACATGGCCATGCGGGGACAAAAGCGCGTCGAGCCGGGCTGCATCCCGCGCGCGGGACGCAGTGGCGCCGGCCAGCCAGGCAGCGTCGCTCAGGGCGGCGGCGCCGACCGCCAGAGCCGGCCCGGCGACCGCCCAGGGGCCCAGGGCCGCGCAAAGCCTCTCCGTCAGCTCGGGCGCGGCGATGGCAAAGCCGAGCCTGACCCCGGCAAGGCCATAGCTCTTGCCGAAGGACCGCAGGATAACGGCGCCAGGCGGGAGCGCGGAGACGAGGCTGGCCTCCGGCACGACATCACAGAAGGCCTCGTCCACCACCAGCAGGCCACCACGGGCCGCACAGAGCGCGGCCTGCCCCGCGAGCGCCTCCCGCGACAGCAGACGGCCATCGGGATTGTTCGGATTGACGACGATGACGGTCGCAGCCTCACCCGCCCCCTCCAGCGTCGCGACCTCCCTCACCGCGAAGCCGCCTTTTCGCCAGGCATGGGCGTGCTCGGCATAGGTCGGCCCCAGCACGGCGACGGGCCCGCTCGGCGCCAGGCGCGGCAGCAACCCGATCAGGATCTGCGTGCCCGGCGCCGCGACGATGCCCGCGGAGCTGGGGACGCGATAGGCGACGCGCGCGGCGGCGAGCAGCGCCTTTTCCTCCGCGGCACCGGGAAGCCGCGCCCACAGGCTTAACGGCAGCTCCGGAAGCGGATAGGGGATCGGGTTGATGCCGGTGGAAAGATCGACCCACGGCTCGGGCGCCTCCGGAAACAGCGCGCGGGCCGCGGCGAGGTCCCCGCCATGCCAGATGCCCTGATCAGCCGCTCCTGCCTCAGCCACGCTCACCCGTCCTCGCCCCGCATGAATCTCGCCGACAGCCTGCCGCTTCTCCTGCTCGCCCTCGTGGCGGAGGCGGCGTTCGGCTATCCGCAGGTGCTCTACTCTGCCATCGGCCATCCCGTCACCTGGATCGGCGCGCTGATCGGGTGGCTCGACCGCGGCCTGAACCGGGAGACGGCCTCCTTCGCGTGGCGCAAGACAGCGGGCGTGCTGGGCCTTGCCATCCTGCTCGTGGTGACGATCACGCTCGCGGCGGCGGTCCAGTGGCTGGTCCTGACGGCGGGACCGCTCGGGCTGGTGCCGCTGGCGCTCCTCGCCTCGACGCTGCTCGCCCAGCGCAGCCTGCACGAGCATGTAACGCGTGTCGCCGAAGGATTGGAGCAGGACGGTCTGGACGGCGGGCGGGCGGCCGTGGCGATGATCGTCGGGCGCAATCCCCGGACGCTCGACGAGCCCGGCGTGGCGCGCGCCGCGATCGAGAGCCTGGCGGAGAATTTCTCGGACGGGATCGTCGCGCCCGCCTTCTGGCTGGGCTTCGCAGGCCTGCCGGGAATAGCCGCCTACAAGGCGATCAACACCGCCGATTCGATGATCGGCCACCGCACCCCGCGCCATCTCGCCTTCGGCTGGGCGGCGGCGCGGCTCGACGATCTCGTCAACCTTCCGGCCTCGCGGCTGACCGCGCTGCTGCTGATCGGCGCGGCCGCGCTCGATCGCGATGCCGATGCATGCGGCGCCTGGCGCGCCGTGCGGCGGGACGCGGGCCGGCACAAATCGCCCAATGCCGGCTGGCCGGAAGCGGCGATGGCCGGGGCGCTCGGTCTCAGGCTGGCCGGCCCGCGCGTCTATGGCGACACCCCTGTCGACGACCACTGGATGGGCGACGGGCGGGCGCAGGCCCATGCCGGAGACATCCGCCGGGCGCTGGGGCTGTACCGGAAAGCCTGCGGGCTGCTCTGGGGGCTGGCGGCGGCGGGGGCCGTGGCCGCGCTAATGGCGAGCCGCTGAGCGGACGCAGCGCTTACCGATCCCTCACAGATGGCTGGAATGGCTCCATTCCGCCGCAGGAGGCCGCCTTGGGCACGCATGTGACGACCGACGACGACGTCGTCCGCGCCGCCGAAAAGCTGGCGCAGGAGCAGAACCGCAGCATCGGCGAGGTGATCTCGGAGCTGGCCCGCAGCGCGCTACCGCAAACGGAGATCGAATGCCGCAACGGGATCCCGCTGTTGCCGCGGCGGCCCGGCGTCGTCGTCACGCTCGAAATGGTGAATGCGCTCCGCGACGAAGAGCCGTGACTTATCTGCCCGACATCAATGTTCTGATCGCGCTGATCGATCCTCAGCATATCCATGCTTCGGCGGCCCATGAATGGTTCGCGGCCACTGGCCATCGTTCCTGGGCGACCTGTCCCCTGGTTGAGAACGGCACGATCCGGATCCTCGGGAATCCTCGCTATCCATTTCCGCAGGCTCAATCGTCCCCGCAGGGGTGGCACGCATTCTGGGAGAACTGCGCCGCGCGCCCGGCCACTGTTTTTGGCCGGACTCGATCAGCCTGCTGGACGAGCCGCTGGTCGAGTTGCCGCAACTCATTCATTCCCTGCATGTGACCGATACCTATCTCCTCGCGCTCGCCGTCTCGAAGGCGGCCGGTTGGCCACCTTCGATGCGCGGCTCGCGGCAAATCCCGTCCGCGGCGGCGCAGCGGCTCTGCATCTGATTCCGCAGAGCTGAAGCCGTTCAGAACTCGATCCCTTCCTGCGCCTTCACGCCGGCGGCGAAGTGGTGCTTCACCAGCGTCATCTCGGTGACGAGGTCGGCGGCGGCGATCAGCTCCGGCTTGGCGTTGCGGCCGGTCACGACGATGTGCAGGTCGGGGCGGCGGGCGCTCAAGGTCTCCACGACCTCGGCGAGCGGCAGATAGTCGTAGCGCAGGGCGATGTTGAGTTCGTCGAGCACGAGCAGCCGGATCTCAGGGTCGGCCATCAACTCCCTGGCCTTGCCGAAGGCGCGGGCGGCGGCGGCGATGTCGCGGGCCTTGTCCTGCGTCTCCCAGGTGAAGCCCTCGCCCATGCTGTGCCAGTCGACCTGCCCCGGAAAGGCCGCCAGCGCCTTGCGCTCGCCGGTCTCCCAGGCGCCCTTGATGAACTGCACCACGCCGACGCGCCAGCCATGGCCGAGCGCGCGCAGCATCAGCCCGAAGGCGGCGGTGGACTTGCCCTTGCCCGGCCCGGTGTTGACGATCAGCAGGCCCTTCTCGAGGGTCTTTCCGGCGACCTCGGCGTCCTGCACCGCCTTGCGCTTCGCCATCTTGGCCTTGTGGCGCGCGGCGTCTTCGGTGTCCGTCATTCTTTCGCTCAGATTCATTTCACCTGCATCGGCAGGCCGGCCACCATGAAGACCACGCTCGACGCCCGCGCCGCAAGCGCCTGATGGAGGCGCCCGGCCTCGTCGCGGAAGCGCCGGGCCAGCGCGTTGTCCGGCACGATGCCAAGCCCGACCTCGTTGGAGACCAGCACCAACGGAGCGCAAGCCCGCTCGCAGGCGGCGAGGAGGGCGGCGCCGGCAGCAGCCGTATCGCGTTCGGCGAGGATGAGATTGGTCAGCCAGAGCGTCAGGCAATCGCCCAGGATCGGCCGACCGGCATGGGCCGCGATCGCCTCGGGAAGCTCGAGCGGGGCGTCGACCGTCTCCCAGCCGCTCGGGCGGCGGGCGCGGTGCAGGGCGATGCGTTCGCGCATCTCCTCGTCCCAGGCCTGCGCGGTCGCGACATAGGTCCAGGGCGCCGGCAGCGCCTCGATCAACGCCTCGGCGTGGCGGCTCTTGCCGGAGCGGGCGCCGCCGAGAACGAGGGTGAGATGGGGAAGTTCACTCGGCATCAGATCGACTTCATGTCCTCACGCCCTCATTGCACAGCCCCCGCAGCAAGGCTAATGATGTTCGGGACGGTGCCTCCGCGAGGAGGTGAAAAGGGAACGCGGTGCAAGACCGCGGCTGCCCCCGCAACTGTAAGCGGCGAGTTCTGCGCCATCGGCCACTGGGAGCCATCCCGGGAAGGCGGAGCAGGATGCCTAGACCCGCGAGCCAGGAGACCTGCCGTCGACCCGCAACGATCCAACAGGCTGCCGGCGGGGCGGCTACGGAGAACAGTCATGAACACCGTCTCGGTTTCCATCCCCCAAAGCAGCGTCTCGGAGCGCGTGAAGGCCGTCGCGGCCGCGCTCGTGATCGGTCTCGCGCTGGTCTACACGACCGGTTTCGCGGCCTCGACGAGCGTGCACAACGCCGCGCACGACACCCGCCACGGCCTCGCTTTTCCCTGCCACTGAGGAAAAGCCATCATGGTCACGCGTGTTCTCACGGTCAGCCTGCTGGCCGGGCTTCTGGCTGGGCTCGTCATCGCCGCCCTTCAGCATGTCACCACCACACCGCTCATCCTGAAGGCGGAACGCTATGAAAGCGCGCTCGCCGCGCCTCCCGCCCCGCATGCTGCCCTGACCGGCGGCGCGCGCATCATCCTCGCCCATAGCGGCACCGATCACGCCGCAGGGGCCGAGCACGATGAATGGAAGCCCGCGGACGGCCTCCAGCGCCTGCTCTTCACCAGCGCCACGACCATCGGCACGGCGATCGGTTTCGCGGCGTTGCTGCTCGCCGGGATGATCGCGGCGGGCGACGCCATCGATCCGCGCCGGGCGCTGATCTGGGGTGCCTGCGGCTTCCTTGCCTTCGGCCTCGCGCCGGGGATGGGGCTCGCACCGGAATTGCCGGGCGCCGCTTCGGCCGCCTTGCAGGAGCGACAGATCTGGTGGCTCGGCACGGCCGCGGCGACAGGGACCGGGCTCTTCCTGTTCCTGCGCCACGAGGCGCCCTGGCTCAAGCTGCTGGCGGTCGCACTGATCCTGCTGCCGCATCTCGTCGGGGCGCCGCATGCGCCGACACCGGAAAGCAAGGTTCCGGCCGAGCTCGCCGCGCATTTCACCTCGCTCTCGCTCGGCATCCAGGCGGCGCTGTGGCTGGCGACCGCCTTCGCGGTCGGCACGCTCTGGCCGCGCATGGACCGGCGCATGGCCGCAGCGTGAGCGGCGCCGCCCCTGCGGGCGCCACTTCACAGAGGCAAGCCATGACCGAGGGCGACCTCGCCATCCAGGGCCGTGCCATCCAGGATCTCACGATCCATGTCTGCACGGCCTGCCGCCGCGCCCGCGCCGATCTCCCGGAAGGCTATGACCAGCCGGGCATTGCGCTCGCGGAGGCCCTGACCGCGCAGCTTTCGGCAAAGGGCAGCACGATTGCCGTGCTGCCCGTCGAATGCCTCGCCGTCTGCAAGAGGCCCTGCACCATCGCGCTCAGCA
This sequence comes from Allobosea sp. TND4EK4, assembly GCF_900156025.1. GTDB lineage: Bacteria > Pseudomonadota > Alphaproteobacteria > Rhizobiales > Beijerinckiaceae > Allobosea. The sequence goes on along the minus strand of NZ_FTMO01000006.1, from coordinate 94,170 downwards.
GCGAGGGCAAATGGACCTATCTGATCGGCGACCTCGACACCCAGACCCATCTCGACGAGATCGTCGGCGCGGCGGAGGCCTATGCCGCCAGCGCCAACGGCATCGTTCCCTGGAAAGAACGGCCGCAGTCCTTCCGCAAGGGCGTGGTCGCGCGCGTGCCGCCTCTGCCGGCGCGCCAGCAAGGATAAGCTCATGACCGACTCTTTGACCAAGACCGCACTGACCAAGACGCCCTGCACCATCGTCACCGGCTTCCTCGGGGCCGGAAAGACGACGCTGGTGCGGCATCTGCTCGAAAACGCCGAGGGCAAGAAGCTCGCCGTGCTCGTCAATGAATTTGGCGATCTCGGCTTCGACGGCGAGTTCCTGAAGGGCTGCGGCATCGCCGGCTGCTCGGAGGAGGACGTGGTCGAGCTGCCGAATGGCTGCATCTGCTGCACCGTGGCCGACGATTTCGTGCCGGCATTGGAAAAACTGCTGAACCGGGCCGAGCCCCCCGAGCATATCCTGATCGAGACCTCCGGCCTCGCCCTGCCCAAGCCGCTGGTGCAGGCCTTCAACTGGCCGGCGATCCGCGCCCGCGTCACCGTCGACGGTGTCATCGCGGTGGTCGACGGGCCGGCGGTGGCGGAAGGCCAGTTCGCCGACGACCCGCAGGCTCTCGCGGCCCAGCGCGCGGCCGATACCAATGTCGATCACGACAATCCGCTGGAAGAGGTGTTCGAGGACCAGATCCTCTGCGCCGACCTGATCCTGCTCAACAAGAGCGACCTCCTCGACGAGGCTGCCCGGGCGCGGGTGAAGGGGGAGATCGCCGCGCATCTGCCCAGGGCGATCAAGATCGTCGAGACCAGCCACGGCAAGGTCGAGCCCGCCTTGATCGTGGGCTTAAGCGCGGCTGCCGAGAGCGATCTGGCCGCGCGGCCCTCCCACCATGGCGAGGGCGAGCACGAGCACGACCATGACGATTTCGACTCCGTCGCGCTGCCGCTGCCGGCGGGCTTATCGCCGGAGGACCTGTCGGCCCGCGTCGCCAAGGCGGCCGAGGCGGATGGCGTGCTGCGGCTCAAGGGCTTCGCTTCCGTGCCGGGCAAGCCGATGCGCCTCGTGGTGCAGGGCGTCGGGCGGCGTGTCGGCCATCATTTCGACCGGCCCTGGGCGGCGAGCGAAGCGCGCGACGGCAAGCTGACCGTGATCGGCCTCAAGGGCTTCGATCTCAAGGCGGTGGAAGCCGCGCTCGCCGGAGCCTGACCGCGCCCCATGCACCTCCTGCCCACCAGCGAGATCAGGCTCGACGACGGCGAGGACGCCGTCGATCTTGGCCTGCCGCGGGGGGATGTGCTGGTGCTCTCCTTCGCCGACAGCGACCTTTCGGCGCTGGCGGCGGCGGCCGCTGGAGCAGGCACGCCGTCGGTCCGCCTCGCCTCGCTCAGGCGGCTGAAGCACCCGCTCTCGGTCGATCTCATGATCGGGAAGACCGCCTCGCAGTGCCGCTTCGTGCTGGTGCGCTGCCTCGGCGGGCTGGACTACTGGCGCTACGGCGTCGAGCAACTGGCGCGAACCTGCCGTGCGAAGGGCATTGCACTCGCCGTCCTGCCGGGAGACGACCGGGATGACGACCGGCTGGCGGAATACGGCACCGTGCCCGCCCTCTGCGCGCAGGCGATCCTCGGCTATTTCAGGGCCGGCGGCGCCGAGAACATGCGCCGGCTGCTGGCTGTGTCGGGACGATTCCTGGCCGCCACGAACGCGCCATTGCTCGCCGGCGGGTCCGTTCCGGACCAACTGCCCGACCCCGCCGCTCTGGCGCCGGTCCCGCTGCCCCCGCTCTTCGCGCTGGACGAGGCGGCCAGACCGCTGCCCTGGCGGGACGCGCTGGCGGTCTTGCCGCGGGACAGGCCCCTCGTCCCGATCCTGCTCTACCGCTCCGGCATCGCCGCCGGAGACACCGCCATGGCCGAGGCGCTTGCGGCGGCCCTGGCCGCGCGCGGGCTGGCGCCGCTGCCGCTCGCCCTGACGGGCCTGAAGGATCCTGCGGTGCTGGCGGAACTGGCGGCGCTGACGGCCGCTGCCAAGCCGGCGCTGATCGTCGCCACCACCGGCTTCTCCGCCCGTGAGGATGACGGCTTCGCGCTCGATGGCGGCGATTGCCCGATCCTGCAGGCGGTGCCGGTCGGCAGCCCGCGCGACGCCTGGGCGGCTTCCCCGCGGGGTCTCTCCGCCACCGACCTCGCCATGCAGGTGGCGCTGCCGGAATTCGACGGGCGCATCGGTGCGATCCCCGTCGCCTTCAAGGCGGAGACGGTCGATCCGGGAACGGGGCTCGCGATCCGCCGGCTCGTGCCCGATCACGACGGTGTCGCGGCTCTGGCCGATCTCGCTGCCGGCTGGATCGGGCTGGCGCGCAAGCCCATCGCTGATCGCAGGCTCGCGCTGGTGATGTCGGATTACCCCGCTCGCGGGGGCCGGGCCGGATTTGCCGTCGGGCTCGACACGCCGGCAAGTGTGGCGGCGATCCGGGCGTTGCTGGCGGAGGCGGGATATCAGGTGGAGGCGCCCTCGGAGCGCGCGGATCCGACCGAAGGCGCGCGGCTGATGCAGGTCCTGACCGCCGGCCCCGCCGACCTTGCCCTCCCCCTTGCCGCCTATCGCGACTGGCTGGGCACCATCCCCGCCGCCGCGCGCCAGGCTCTGCTCGCCGCCCATGGCGAGCCGGAGACCGACCCCGCCTGCCATGACGGGGTCTTCCGCTTTCGCGCCGTGCGCTTCGGCACCCTCGCTGTCGCGCTGCAGCCGCCGCGCGACGCCACGCCCGACCGCAAGGCGCGCTATCACGACCCGGACGCGCCGCCTTGCCATGGCTATCTCGCCTTCTACCTCGCGCTGCGTCGCAGCGAGGCCATCGATGCGCTGATCCATCTCGGCACGCATGGCACGACGGAGTGGCTGCCGGGCAAGGCGGTGGCGCTTTCGGCCGCGTGCTGGCCACGCCTGGCGGTCGGCGGGCTGCCGGTGATCTACCCCTATGTGGTCGACGACCCCGGCGAGGCCGCGCCGGCCAAGCGCCGGCTCTCGGCGGTGACGCTCGGCCATCTGCCGCCCCCGCTCGCGGCGAGCGAAGCGGCGGGCGAAACCGCCCTGCTGCGCGATCTCGTCGAGGAATTCAGCCAGGCGCAGATGCTCGACCCGCGCCGGGCCGATCTCGTCGCGGCGGAGATCCTGTCCCGGGCCGAGGCAAGCGGGCTCGCAGCCTCCTGCGGCGTCACGCCGGGCATGGCGATGAGCGAGGCGTTGACCCGGCTCGACGCGCATCTCTGCGACATCGCCGAACTGCCCTTCCGCGACGGGCTGCACGTCTTCGGGCACTCCGAGATCGACCCGGCTTCGGCCGCAAACGAACGGGAAAGCCTCCTTGCCGCGCTCGGCGGCCGCTTCGTGCCGCCCGGACCCGCCGGCTCGCCGCATCGCGGCCGGCCGGACGTGCTTCCGACCGGGCGCAACCTCTCGACGCTCGACCCGCGTGCCATTCCCACGCGCGCCGCCGCGCGACTCGGAAAGCTCGCGGCGCAGGCAGTCGTCTCGCGGCACCTGCAGGAGCATGGCGATTATCCGCGCCGCATCGTGATGGATCTCTGGGCCTCGCCGACGCTGCGCTCCGGCGGCGAGGACATCGCCCATGTGCTGGCGCTGATGGGGGTGGAGCCGCTCTGGGACACCGCCTCGACCCGCGTCACCGGCTTTTCCGTCACCCCCCAGCCGAAGCTCGCCTTTCCCCGGCTCGACGTGACGGTCCGGATTTCGGGGACTTTCCGCGACACGTTTCCCGCGCAGATCGGGCTGATCGACCAGGCGGCCCAAGCCGTCGCCGCGCTGGACGAGAGCGACGAATGGAACGAGCTGGCGGCGGCGCGGCGGCGCGGCGAGCAGGCTGCGCGCATCTTCGGCGCCGCGCCCGGCCGCTACGGCGCGGCGATGGCCGACCGGGCTCTCGACGGCGTGTGGAGCGAGCGAGCCGAGCTGGGTGCGGCTTACCTCGCGGCGTCGGACCATGCCTATGGCGGGCCGGAGGGAACGGCGGCGGCAGATGCCGGTTTCGCCGGACGTATCCGAGCGGCCGACGCCTTCATCCATGTCAGCGACACGCCCGGCCGCGATATCCTGGAGGCGACGAGCGCGGCCGACGCCATCGGCGGGCTGGCAGCCGCGGCGAAGGCGCTCGGCGCCGAGCCCGCCCTCTACAGCCTCGACAGCTCGCAGCCGGAGGCGCCCAAGGCCCGCATGCTGGCCGAGGACATCGCCCGCATCGTGCATGGCCGGCTGACGCATCCGCGCTGGATTTCCGCCCAGCTCGCCCATGGCTGGCGCGGCGCGGCGGAACTCGCCGAGGCCTGCGACACGCTGTTCGTCTTCGCGGCGAGCACGGATGCGGTCTCGGACGGGCTGTTCGAGGCGGTCTTCCAGGCGTGGTGCGCCGATGCGCAGGTCTGGGCCGCGATCGAGGCCGCCAATGCGCCGGCCGCCGCCGCAATCCGCGCCCGCCTCACTGACGCCGCACGCCGGGGCCTGTGGACCAGCCGGCGCAATTCCGTCGGCGCCTTCCTGGCGCGGGAGGCAGCGGAATGAGCGAGGCGGCAAGAGACGCCATGCGCCGCGGCTGGTGCCCGAGCACGCTGAAGCCGATGGAAACCGGCGATGGCTGGCTGGTGCGGCTCTACCCGCCGGGCGCACGGCTGACGCCGCAGCAGCTCGGGCGGATCGCGGCTCTGGCGCTGGCGCATGGCAACGGACTGGTCGAGATCAGCGCCCGCGCCAGCCTGCAGTTGCGCGGCGTGACGGCCCTGAGCCATCCGAGGCTGGTCGATGACCTTCTGGCGGAGGGACTGCTGGACGAGCCCGACCGCGACGGTCCGAAGCGGATCACGCTGGTTTCGCCGCTGGCGGGCCTCCCTCGCCTCGACGCCGTTCTCCCGATCGACGCCTTCGCCCTTGCCGAACGGATCGAGGCCGCCGCCCGGACCATCGAAGGGCTGCCGCCGAAATGCACGGTGATCGTCGATGATGGCGGCCCGTCCTCGCTGGACGGCATCGCCGGCGACATCCGCCTCGTCGGGGCGGGAGGCGGGCGGATCGTCCTGAGCCTGGCGGACGGCCCGTGCTACGGGCCTCTGGCCGAAGGCGAGGCCCCGGACCTCGTCGCCGCGATCCTGCGCCGCTTCGCCGCGCTGCGACGGGCGGCGCCCGAGCGCATTCGCCGCCTGCGCGACCTGCCGGCCGATGCGCTGTCGGGGCTCGTCGACCTGCCGGACGCCGCCGCGCCGGCCCCGCGCCCCGCGCCACGATGCGCGGGGCTTTTTTCCCAGTCCGATGGGCGCGTCACGGCGCTGATCGCCCTGCCCTTCGGCCGCAGCCGGGCGGAGATGCTCGCCGCTCTGGCGCAGGCCGTGCGGGACGAGCCGGCCGAGATCAGGCCATCGCCCTGGCGCGGGCTCGCTTTCCGGGGGCTGTCGCCGGCTGCGGCCGGGGCGCTTCTCGCGCGGGCACAAGCGCAGGGGCTGATCGTCGACGACAGCGATCCGCGGCTGTCGGTGCAGGCCTGTGCGGGCAGCCCGGCCTGCACGCGGGCGCAGGCGCCCGCCGCGGCCGATGCCGACAGGCTGGCCGGCACGCTCGCCGCGCTGCTGCGCGAGGGCCTCGATCTGCACGTCTCCGGCTGCGCCAAGGGCTGCGCCCATCCGGCGGCGGCCGACCTCACCCTGACCGGGCGGGACGGGCGCTATGAGGTCGTCATGGAGGGCCGCGCCGGGGATGCGCCGCTCGCGACGCTTGACCTGCCGGCGCTGCTGGCGCGATTGCAGCCGGGACAGGATTGGCACGCGCGCCTTGAGGCGCGCGGGACGAGGCGGAACCGTTGAGCAGGGCCTACGATTACATCCAGGACGGCGCGGCGATCTATGAGCGCTCCTTCGCGATCATCCGGGCCGAGGCCGAGCTGGCGCGCTTCTCGGGCGTCGCCGAGCGCGTGGTCGTGCGGATGATCCATGCCTGCGGGATGACCGACCTGCCGCGCGACGTCGAAATGTCGGCCGATTTCGCCGAGGCTGCCCGCAACGTGCTGAGAGGCGGGGCGCCGATCCTCTGCGATGCCAAGATGGTCGCCAACGGCGTGACCCGGGCGCGGCTGCCGGCCGGCAACGACGTGCTCTGCACGCTCGACGATCCGCAGGTTCCGACGCTCGCCAGCGAGATGGGCACGACGCGCTCCGCCGCCGCGATGGAGCTGTGGCGGCCGCGCCTCGCCGGCTCGCTCGTCGTGATCGGCAATGCGCCGACGTCCCTCTTCCGCCTGCTGGAGATGCTGGATGCCGGCGCGCCGAAGCCGGCGGCGGTGATCGGCATCCCGGTCGGCTTCGTCGGAGCAGCGGAATCCAAGGCGGCGCTGGCGCAGGACGGGCGCGTGCCCTTCCTCGTCGTGCATGGACGGCGCGGCGGCTCGGCGATGGCGGCAGCGGCCGTCAACGCGCTGGCGCAGGACAAGGAATAGCGCGTTGAGCGGGACGATGCCTGCCAGGACCCTGCTCTACGGCGTCGGCCTCGGCCCCGGCGCGGCCGACCTCATGTCCGTGCGAGCCCGCAATGTCATCCTGTCCGCCGACAGGCTGGTGCATTTCTGCAAGCGCGGCCGGCGCGGCAATGCCCGGACCACGGCGGACGCGGTGATCGCGCCCGATCCGGCCCGCGAGATCGTCCTGACCTATCCGGTCACGGTCGAGGCCGAGGTCGGCGACCCCGCCTATGACGGGCCGATCGCCGCCTTCTACGAGGAGGTGGCCGAGCAACTCGCCAGCGAGATGGAGGCGGGGCGCGTGCTCGCCGTGCTCTGCGACGGGGACCCCTTCTTCTACGGCTCCTTCATGCATCTGTGGCGGCGGCTGTCGCCGCGCTTCCCGACCGAGATCGTGCCGGGCATCCCCGCCATGGCGGGAGGATGGGCGGCGGCGGGCGCGCCGATCACCTGGGGCGACGACGTGATGACGGTGCTGCCCGGCACGTTGCCCGAGGCCGAGCTGACGCGCCGCCTGGCCGACACGGACGCCGCCGTGATCATGAAGCTCGGCCGCCATCTGCCGAAGGTGCGCCGGGCGCTGACCGCGGCCGGCCTTGCCGCGCGGGCGATCTATGTCGAGCGCGCCACCATGGCCCAGCAGGCGGTCTGCCGGCTCAGCGAGAAGGCGGACGACGAGGCGCCCTATTTCGCGCTGGTGCTGGTGCCGGGCGAAGGGCGCCGGCTGTGAGCGGCTCGCTCACCATCGTCGGCCTCGGCCCGGGCACGCCGGAATGGATCACGCCGGCGGCGCAGGCCGCGCTCGCGGCGGCGAGCGATCTCGTCGGCTATGGCCCTTATCTCGACCGGGTGCCGGAGCGTGCGGGGCGGACGAAACATGCCTCCGACAACCGCGTCGAGGTCGAGCGCGCGGCGCATGCGCTGCGGCTGGCGGCCGAAGGCAGACGGGTCGCGGTGGTTTCGGGGGGCGATCCCGGCGTCTTCGCCATGGCCGCGGCCGTGTTCGAGGCGCTCGAGGCGGGTCCGGAGCCATGGCGCGCGATCGCCATTACCGTCGAACCCGGCATCACCGCGATGCTGGCGGCAGCGGCGCGGGCGGGGGCGCCGCTGGGCGGCGATTTCTGCGCGATCTCGCTCTCGGACAATCTCAAGCCCTGGGAGGTGGTGACCGCCCGGATCGAGGCGGCGCTCGCCGCCGATTTCGTGATCTGCCTCTACAACCCGATCTCGAAGGCGCGGCCCTGGCAGCTCGGCAAGGCGCTGGAACTGGCGGCGGCGCGGCGCGACGCCTCGACGCCGGTGCTCTTCGCCCGGGCCGTCGGGCGGCCGGACGAGGCGCTGCGCGTGCTGACGCTGGCCGAGGCCGTCGCGGCCGCCGACACGGCCGACATGGCGACGCTGGTGATGATCGGGGCTTCGAGCACGCGGCTGATCGCGCGCGAGGGCGCCGCGCCTTACGTCTACACGCCGCGCTCGGTGACGAAGAGCCCCTGCGCCACCAGCCAGGGCAGGACCTGATCGATATGGTCGACGGTCTCGACATCCGGCTTGGGCGGGCGCTCCACCATCACCACCGGCAGGGACAACCGGCGCGCCGCCACGAGCTTGCCGACCGTCGCCGGCCCGCCGGAATTCTTGCTGACCAGGACCTCGACACCCTCCTGGCGCATCAGCGCCTCCTCGTCCTCGGCCGTAAAGGGGCCACGGGCGAGGATGACATCGGCATGGGGCACCGGCAGCCGGTCGCCGATCGGCTCGATCGCGCGGACCAGATAGCGGTGCTGCGGCGCGTCCGCGAAAGCGGGCAGCTCGAGCCTTCCGATCGTCAGGAAGACGCGGCGGGCTTCCGGCCCCAGCGCCTCGGCCGCCGCCTGTATATCCGGGACGCAGGTCCAGCGGTCGCCGTCCTGCGGCCTCCAGCTCTCGCGGCGGATCGCCAGCAGCGGCACGCCCTCGGCCTTGCAGGCATGCTCGGCATGGAAGGGCATGATCGCCGCGAAGGGATGGGTCGCGTCGATGACGGCGACGATGCCCTCCTCGACCAGATAGCGCCGCAGGCCCTCGACGCCGCCGAAGCCGCCGATGCGGACCGGCAGGTTGCTCGGGCGGGGGTCGACGGTATGGCCCGCAAGCGAGATGATGGCGCGGATTTCGGGCGCCTGCTCGGCCAGGAGCTGGTCGAGCGCGGCAGCTTCGCTCGTTCCGCCGAGGATGAGGACGGTCATGGCAACAGTCTTGCGTGAATCGGATGAGCTGTCGAGCCGGACGGCGCAGCCCTGGCTCAGCCTGATCGGGCTGGGGGAGGACGGGGCAGCGGGCCTGTGCCGCGAGGCGCTGACGGCGCTGAACGAGGCCGAAATCGTCTTCGGCGGGGAGCGGCATATCGCGCTGGTCGGCTCCGTGCCCGGCGAATTGCGACCCTGGCCGCAGCCCTTCCGCAATGCGCTGCCGCAGATCCTCAAGGAGCGTGGCCGCAAGGTCTGCGTGCTCGCGACCAGCGACCCGTTTCATTACGGCATCGGCAACAGCCTGAGCCGGGCGATCCCCGCCAGCGAGATGCGGATCATCCCGCAGCTCTCCTCCTTCTCCATGGCCTGCACCCGCATGCGCTGGCCGCAGGAGGAGTGCGCGCTGGTCTCGCTGCACGGACGCACGCTCTACCGCATCGTGCCGCATCTCCAGCCCGGCGCGCGCGTCCTCGCCCTGTCCTGGGACGAGACGACTCCGAGGGCCGTCGCCGAGCTGCTGACCGCGCGCGGCATGGGCTCTGCGCGCATCGTGGTGATGGAAGCGCTGGGCGGGCCGAAGGAGCGCATCCGCGAGAGCCGGGCCGACGATTTCGCGCTCGACGAGGTGGTGCCGCTCAACCTGATCGCGGTCGAGATCGGCGAAGCCCGCGATGCGCGCATCCTGCCGCTGGCACCGGGGCTGGACGAGGACTGGTTCGCCCATGACGGGCAGATCACCAAATCGGAAATCCGCGCGATCACGCTCTCGGCGCTGGCGCCACGCGCGGGCGAACTGCTCTGGGATGTCGGGGCCGGCTCAGGCTCCGTCGCGGTCGAATGGTGCCAGCGCCATCTCCGCAACCGCGCCATCGCCTTCGAGGCGAAGACGGAACGGGCCGAGCGGGTCCGCCGCAACGCTCTGGAGCTGGGCGGGCTTTCGATCGAGATCGCGGGTGCCGCGCCGGCCGCGCTGGTCGGCCGCGAGCCGCCGGACGCCGTGTTCATCGGCGGCGGGCTGACGGAAGACGGGCTGTTCGAGGCCGCGTGGGCGGCGCTGAAACCCGGCGGCCGGCTGGTCGCCAATGTCGTCACCATCGAGGGCGAGGCACGGCTCGCGGCGCTGCATGCCCTGCATGGCGGTTCGCTGCGCCGCATCTCGATCGACCGGCTCGCACCCGTCGGCGGCAAGCATGGCTGGCGGCCGGCCATGCCGGTGACGCAGTGGCGGGTGGAGAAGCCGTGAGCGGGCGCCTCATCGCCGGCATCGGCATCCGGCCCGGCACGGAGGCCGCCGACATCCTCGCCTGCCTGGACGAGGCGCTGGCGCAGGCGCGGCTCGCCGGCAGCGCGGTGCCGCGCCTTGCGACCCTCGCCAGCCGCGCCAGCGAGGTGGGAATGATCGCGGCAGCCGCCGCCCGCGACGCCCAGCTGATCGCCATTCCCGACGAGGCGCTGAAGGGCTTCGAAGCCTCCTGCGCCACGCGCTCGACGCGTATCGCCTCGCTCTATGGCGTCGGCTCGGTGGCGGAGGCCGCGGCGCTCGCCGCCGCCGGGCCGGGAGGAACCCTGGTGCAGCCTCGCATCGCCACCGCCCGGGTCACCTGCGCGCTGGCGCGCGCGGTGTCGTAGAGCCATGACGATCCATTTCATCGGCGCCGGCCCCGGCGCGCCCGACCTCATCACCCTGCGGGGGCGAGACCTGATCGCGGCCTGCCCCGTCTGCCTCCATGCGGGATCGCTGGTCCCTCAGGCGATGCTGGGCTGGTGCCCGCCCGGCGCGCGCATCGTCGACACCGCCCCGCTCGATCTCGACGCGATCATCGCCGAAATGCAGGCCGCCGACGCGGCGGGACAGGATGTGGCGCGGCTGCATTCCGGCGATCTCTCGATCTGGAGCGCTTGCGCCGAGCAATACCGCCGGCTCGATGCGCTCGGCATTCCCTATACGGTGACGCCGGGCGTGCCGGCCTTCGCGGCCGCGGCGGCGGCCCTGAAGCGCGAGCTGACGCTGCCGGGCGTCGCGCAATCGCTCGTCCTGACCCGCACCTCGGGCCGCGCCTCGGTCATGCCGGAGCGGGAGAAGCTGGCGGCTTTCGCGGCCTCGGGCGCGACGCTCGCCATCCATCTCTCGATCCATGTCGTCGAGCAGGTGGTGGTGGAGCTGACGCCCTTCTACGGCGCGGATTGCCCCGTCGCCGTCGTGTTCCGCGCCTCCTGGCCGGAGGAGACGGTGCTCGCCGGCACGCTCGGCGACATCGCGGCACAGGTGCGGGCGAGCGCGCTGGAGCGGACCGCGCTGATCCTGGTGGGGCCGGCGCTGGCGGCGCGGGATTTCGGCGAGAGCGCGCTCTATTCGGTCGATTACGACCGCCGCTTCCGGCCGCGGGGCGGGGCATGACCGCGGCCGGCCTCATCATCGGCGCGCCGCGCTCGGGCTCGGGCAAGACCACGATCACGCTCGGCCTGCAGCGCGCGCTGGCGCGGCGCGGGCTGACCGTGCGCGGGCTGAAATGCGGGCCGGACTATATCGACCCCGCCTTCCATGCGGCGGCGACCGGCGCTCCCAGCGCCAATCTCGATTCCTATGCGATGCCGCCGGGCCTCCTGGCGCGGATTGCCGGCGAGGCGGCGGCGCAGGCAGACCTCGTCATCGCCGAGGGCTCGATGGGGCTGTTCGACGCGGTTCCCGGCCCCGCGGGCCGGACCGGTGCGGGCGCCGACATCGCCGCCATGACCGGCTGGCCGGTGATCCTCGTCATCGACGTGTCCGGGGCGGCGCAGTCGGCCGCTGCGGTGGCGCTGGGCTGCCAGGCCTATGACCCGCGCATCCGCATCGCCGGGGTGATCCTCAACAAGGTCGCCAGCGCGCGGCACGAGCGGCTGGTGCGGCAGGGCATGGAGCGGATCGGCCTGCCCGTTCTCGGCGCGCTGCCGCGCGAGGCAAGCCTGATCCTGCCCGAACGCCATCTCGGCCTCGTCCAGGCCGGCGAGACCGCGGACCTCCACGCCCGGCTCGACGGGCTGGCCGATGCGGTCGCCGCCGCCATCGATCTCGACGCCGTTCTGGCGGCCGCGGCCACCTCGCAGCCGACGGCGGCCGAAGGCGGAGACGCAACGCCCGCCCTGCCCGCCCCCGGCCGGCGGGTCGCGATCGCGCGCGATGCCGCCTTCTCCTTCATCTATCCGCATGTCGAGGCCGGCTGGCGCGCGGCGGGGGCCGAGCTCATTTCGTTCTCGCCGCTCGCGGACGAGGCGCCGCCCGACACCTGCGACGCCTGCTGGCTGCCGGGCGGCTATCCCGAGCTGCATGCCGGCCGGATCGCCGGCGCCGGCCGTTTCCTGGACGGCTTGCGCCGCTTCGCCGAAGCGCGGCCGGTTCATGGCGAATGCGGCGGCTACATGGTGCTCGGCGCCAGCCTGATCGATGCGGACGGCGCGACGCATGCGATGGCCGGGCTGCTCTCGGTCGAAACCTCCTTCGCCAAGCGGAAGATGAATCTCGGCTATCGCCGGGCTGTGCTGGAGGCCGGCGGGCCGCTCGGCCCGGCCGGCGCGACGCTGACCGGGCATGAATTCCACTATGCCAGCATCGTCACGCAGGGCGAGGACCCGCCCTTCGCGACCGTCACGGATCCGCATGGCTCGGCCCCCGCCCCGGCCGGCAGCCGACGCGGGCTCGTCACCGGCTCCTTCTTCCACGCCATCGCGACGGCGGAGCCCGTGTGAGCGCCCCGCCGATCTTCGACGCCGCCTTCGCGGCACAATTCGAGACGTTGCTGCGCTGGCGGCGCGATGTGCGCCGCTTCCGCCGGGACGCGCTGCCCGCGGGAGTGGTCGAGGCGCTGCTGGAACTGGCGGTGCTCTCCCCCTCCGTCGGCCATTCGCAGCCTGCGCGCTGGCTGCGCGTCACCGACCCGGCGCAGCGGCAAGCGGTCCAGGAGAGCTTCACCCGCTGCAACGAGGCGGCGCTGGCCGCATACGATGGAGAGCGGGCGCGGCTCTATGCCAGCCTCAAGCTCGAAGGGCTGAAGGAGGCGCCTGAGCAGATCGCCGTGTTCTGCGACCATGGCACGCCGCGCGGCCACGGGCTCGGCCGGCAGACCATGCCGGAGATGCTGGACTACTCGGTCGTGGCGGCGATCACGCAGCTCTGGCTCGCCGCGCGCCTTCGCGGCGTCGGCCTCGGCTGGGTTTCGATCCTCGATCCCGTCGAGGTGGCCGCAGCCCTTGGCGTGCCGCCGGGCTGGAAGCTGATCGCCTATCTCTGCCTCGGCTGGCCGGAGCAGGAGAGCGAAACGCCAGACCTCATCCGTGCCGGCTGGGAAGACGGGCGCTGACGGCCAGAACGGCAAGAGCCGGCCACGAGGGCCGGCTCCTTCCTCCGCGTCTGCCGCGGTCGGCGTCTGGCGCCTTCAGCGGCCGCGCAGGATGCCGCCCATGATGGCGCCGCCGATGATCGAGCCGAAGGCGGCCGCGCCGGCCGCGCTGGCGGCGGTATCGGCCGGCTGGGTGCGCGGCCGGGCCTGCGTCGCCGTGCGGGCCGGGGGCGTGTAGGCCTGGCCGCGTTCGCGGGCGAGATCGGCCTTGTACATCTCGTCGCCTTCCAGCGTGACGTTGCGCGAGGCCTTCTCGCCGCCGCCCTCGCGATTGGCCGTCTTCTTGATCTTGCGCTCGGCCGCGGCCTTCTCCTCCTGCGCCAGCAGGTTCTGGTAGGCCGCTTCAGTCTGGGCCCGCAGCGCCGTGGCCTGCAGCGCCGACAGGAAGCCGGTCTCCGGCACGCTGCGCGACTTCTGCCAGGCCTGGATCGCCTTGCGCTGGCTCGGCCCGAAGGTGGCCGCCGCCTTGCCCGGCTGGAAGCCGGCCGAGCGCAGACGCGTCTGCAGCTCGCGGCGGTCGGCAGGGGTCAGCTTCATCGCGGTTTCCGTCTGGGCCGTGCCGACCTCCTTCTTCAGGGCCTCGTCGTCGATGGCGGGCGACGGGTTGAGCGCGGCGACGGCCGGCGTGGTCTGGGCGCTGGCGGCCGGTGCCGACTTTTCGAGGCTGGCGAGGCGATTCTTGGCAAAGGCCGCGAACTGGCCGGCCGGGAAGGCCTCCAGATAAGCGCGGTAATCGCCGGCCGAATTGCCGCGTTCGGCGCTCTCCCAGGTGCGCACGTCGAGCTGCGCGCGGTCGAAGCTGGGCAGGCCCGGCATGGCGGGCGCCGGCACGGCGGCGTCGATCGCCTTGGCGGCCGCACCGCTGTTGCCGATGCTGGTGGCATCGACCGAAGCGAGCTGCACCTTCGGGTTCATCCTGAATTCGCCGATGATCGACGAATTGGTCCAGGGCTTCTGCTTCTTGCCGGTGGCTTCCCAGACATCGGCGCGCACCCGGTCCATCACCGTGGTGATCGAGACCTCGGGCGTCTCGATATGCTTGAGCAGCGCATTGGTGAAGGGGCTGTGTCCGTCGCGGTCGCCATCCAGGGCCGTGGCGCGCGGATCGGTGGCGAAGGCGATCAGGATGCCTGAGGCCGACTGCGTCTCGATCGCGGTCAGGCCGCGGGTGACGGCCCGCGACTTCGCCGCGAGCTGGTTGGCGAAGGGATTGTCGCGGCAGGCGTCGAGAATGACGATGTTGACGCGCTCGTCGCGCTGCATCTGGCGCAGGACGAGCTGGACGTTGACGGCGCGGAAATCGAGATCGGCCTCGGACCGCAGCGACGCATCGACCGGAATGAGGTAGTTCTCGTCGCCGACGGCGATGCCGTGCCCGGCATAATAGACGAGGCCGGCCTTGGCGCCGTCGAGCTTGACGGCATAATCCCGCACCAGGGACGTCATCTCGTCCATCTTGAGGTCGTAGCCTTCGACCACCTCGAAGCCGAGGCGTTTCAGCGAGGCCGAGACGCCCTTGGCGTCCCGCATCGGGTTCGCCAGCGGCGGCACGGCCGTGTAGGCGCTGTTGCCGATGACGAGCGCGACGCGGCGCTCGGGCGCCGCGGCCGAGCCCGGCGAGACCCATGCAAGCGCTCCGAGCAGCAGCGCAAAGGCCGCGGCCATCCGAAGACGGAACCGCGGAACCCGAACCGAGAAGCTCACGACAACCTCCCCATATCAAAGAGCGGCGCCACAACGCCGGCAGCACGAGCCCGCGCGCATGCTGCGCGACCGAAGGCTTCCAGACGACCGAAGGCAAGAACAGAGCGCATTTTCTACCGCAACACCCTCAGCGGGTAAACCGCCATTATGCCTTGGTCGCGCCGCATTCACGCCAGGTTCAACGGGCCTGACAGAATCAAGAGGGCGCCAGCTTCAATCGCCGCGTGCCTGCGCGCATCCGTCATTCGAACGATCCCGGCAGGGGCATCAGACAAAGGGATGAGAAGGCCCTTCGGCTCCGTCTTTCGCGCCGCCGCAGCGTTGACTTATGCCTTGGGCGCGGTGCAGCATGACATGCAAGGGGAAACGAACAGCCAAGAAAGATCAGGCTTATGAGGGCTGGCGCTCGGGATGTCTGAAGATATTATTCTGTCGACATCAGGTCTCACGAAAGCATTTGCCGGCTTCACGGCTGTGAACGGGGTCGATCTCAAGGTCCGGCGCGGCTCGATCCATGCGTTGATCGGCCCGAACGGCGCCGGCAAGACGACCTGCTTCAATCTGCTGACGAAATTCCTGCCGCCGACGAAGGGGTCGATCGTCTATAACGGCCGCGACATCACGCGCGAGAAACCGGCCGAGATCGCCCGGCTCGGGCTGGTGCGCTCCTTCCAGATCTCGGCAGTCTTCCCGCAGCTCTCCGTGCTGACCAATGTCCGCATCGCGTTGCAGCGCAAGCGCGGCGACTCCTTCGACTTCTGGCGCTCCGAGCGCAGCCTGAAAAGACTGGACGGCGAGGCGAAGGCGCTGGTCGAGGCCGTGGGCCTGACGCCCTTCCTGCATCTGACGGCGGGCGAGCTGAGCTATGGCCGCAAGCGGGCGCTGGAGATCGCGACGACTTTGGCGCTCGATCCCGAGATGCTGCTGCTCGACGAGCCGATGGCCGGCATGGGCCGCGAGGATGTCGAGCGCATCGAGGCGCTGATCCGGCAGGTGTCAAAGAATCGCACGATCCTGATGGTCGAGCACAATCTCTCGGTCGTGGCCTCGCTGTCGGACCGGATCACCGTGCTGGCGCGCGGGCAGGTGCTGGCGGAGGGCGACTACGCCACCGTCTCCAAGGATCCGCGCGTGGTGGAGGCCTATATCGGCTCGGGAGGCGGACATGGCCACCATTGAGGCTGTGAAGGCTCCGGCCGTGGCGACCGCGGCCGCGCCGCTGCTCAAGGTGCGCGGGCTCGAGGCCTGGTATGGGGAATCCCATGTGCTGCATGGCATCGATCTCGATGTCGCGCCGGGCGAGGTGGTGACGCTGCTCGGCCGCAACGGCGCCGGCAAGACCACCACGCTGAAGTCGATCATGGGCGTGATCGGCAAGCGCAGGGGCTCGGTGGTGATGGAAGGCACCGAGACCATCGGGCTGCCGTCGCGCGCCATCGCACGGCTCGGGCTCGGCTTCGTGCCGGAGGAGCGGGGGATCTACGCCTCGCTCTCGGTCGAGGAGAACCTGATGCTGCCGCCCAAGGTGCGCGAGGGCGGGCTGCCGCTGGAGCGCATCTTCAAGCTCTTCCCGAATGTGAAGGAGCGGCTCAGGAGCCAGGGCACCAAGCTCTCCGGCGGCGAGCAGCAGATGCTGGCGATCGCCCGCATCCTGCGCACCGGCGCACATCTTCTCCTGCTCGACGAGCCGACGGAGGGGCTGGCCCCGGTCATCATCGAGCAGATCGGCCGCACCATCGCCGAGCTGAAGCAGGAGGGGTTCACCATCATCCTGGTGGAGCAGAACTTCCGCTTCGCCCAGACGGTGGCCGACCGGCACTATGTCGTCGAGCAGGGCAAGGTGATCGACATGATTCCCAATGCCGAGCTCGACGCGAACATCGACAAGCTGCACCGCTATCTCGGGGTCTGAGCGCCGCTCACACCTCCAACCAGAACAGGCCGGCAAAGACCGGCATCATCTCAGGGAGATCCAGAATGAAACTCAAGACCCTCCTCGCCACCGGCCTGCTCGCCGCGGTCATGGCAAGCCCCGCCGTCGCCCAGCAGATCTCGATCAAGGCCGGCGTGCTGAACGACCGCTCCGGCCTCTATGCCGACCTCTCCGGCGAAGGCTCGGTGATCGCCGCGCGCATGGCGGTGGAAGACTTCAAGGCCGCAGACAAGGGCATCAAGGTCGAGATCGTCTCGGCCGACCACCAGAACAAGCCCGATGTCGGCTCGACCATCGCGCGCCAATGGTACGACCAGGACGGCGTGGACCTGATCCTCGACGTGCCGACCTCGTCGGTCGCGCTCGCGGTCAGCCAGATCACCAAGGAAAAGAACAAGATCCTGATCAATTCGGGCGCCGGCTCCTCCGACCTCACCGGCAAGGCCTGCACGCCGAACACGATCCACTGGACCTACGACACCTATGCGCTCGCGCAGGGCACCGGCGGCGCGATGGTGAAGGCCGGCGGCGACACCTGGTTCTTCATGACCGCCGACTACGCCTTCGGCCAGGCGCTGGAGCGCGACGCCACCGCCGTCATCACCAAGGCCGGCGGCAAGGTGGTCGGCTCGGTCAAGACGCCGTTCCCGGGCACCGACTTCTCCTCCTTCCTACTGCAGGCGCAGGCTTCGAAGGCCAAGGTCATCGGGCTCGCCAATGCCGGCGGCGACACCGTCAACTCGATCAAGCAGGCGGGCGAGTTCGGCATCACCCAGGGCGGGCAGAAGCTTGCGGGCCTGCTGACCTTCATCAGCGACGTGCATGCGCTCGGCCTGCAGGCGGCGCAGGGCCTCGTCCTGACTGAGGCCTTCTACTGGGACAAGGACGACCAGACCCGCGCCTGGTCGCAGCGCTTCGCCAAGGCCAATGGCGGCAAGATGCCGACGATGGTGCAGGCCGGCGTCTATGCCGGAATGCTGCATTATCTGAAGGCCGTCGAAGCGGCCAAGACCAAGGATACGGCCGCGGTCGTCGCCAAGATGAAGGCAACGCCGACGGACGATGCGCTCTTCGGCAAGGGCTCGATCGAGGCGAACGGGCGCACGATCCACGACATGTATCTCTACGAGGTCAAGAAGCCGTCCGAGTCCAAGGGCCCGTGGGACTACTACAAGCTGGTCTCGACCATTCCGGGCAAGGATGCCTTCCAGCCGGTGGCCGAGAGCGGCTGCAACCTGCCGAAGTGAGCTGACCGCCGGCCACAGCGTCATTCTCGGGCTCGTCCCGAGAATCTCCCGACCAGAAGCCACTGGTTCTCGGGATGGTCGGGCCAAGCCCGACCATGACGGCGCGGGCCACCCAACCGGGATGCCGTCGGCCTTCCCGGTTCCTTCGATAATACGATTGATCGAGTCGAGCCACGCATGTTCGAGCTTCTCGGAGTCCCGCCCCAGGCGCTGTTCGGCCAGGTCCTGCTCGGCCTGATCAACGGCTCCTTCTATGCGATCCTGAGCCTGGGGCTCGCGGTGATCTTCGGGCTTCTGAACATCATCAACTTCACCCATGGCGCCCAGTACATGATGGGCGCCTTCGTGGCCTGGATGGCGTTGAACTATCTCGGACTGAACTACTGGGCGGCGCTGATCGTGGCGCCCATCGTGGTCGGGGCGGTCGGCATCGCGATCGAGCGGCTGCTGCTGCGGCGCATCGCCCATCTCGACCATCTCTACGGGCTGCTGCTGACCTTCGGCCTGGCCCTGATCATCCAGGGCCTGTTCCGCAACCAGTACGGCTCCTCGGGCCTGCCCTACGCGATCCCCCCGCAGCTTTCGGGCGGACAGAATCTCGGCTTCATGTTCCTGCCGAACTACCGCGCCTGGGTGATCGTCGCCTCGCTCGTCGTGTGCCTCGGCACCTGGTTCCTGATCGAGAAGACCAAGCTCGGCTCCTATCTGCGCGCCGCCACCGAGAACCCGACCCTGACCCAGGCCTTCGGCATCAACGTGCCGCTGCTGGTGACGCTGACCTACGGCTTCGGCGTCGCGCTGGCCGCCTTCGCGGGCGTGCTTGCCGCGCCGATCTATTCGGTCAACCCGAACATGGGCGGCGACCTCATCATCGTCGTCTTCGCGGTCGTCGTCATCGGCGGCATGGGCTCGATCATGGGGGCGATCGTCACCGGCTTCGCGCTCGGCCTCGTCGAGGGCCTGACCAAGGTGTTCTACCCGGAGGGCGCCGCCACCGTGATCTTCGTCATCATGGTGCTGGTGCTGCTGGTGAAGCCGGCCGGCCTGTTCGGCCGCCAGGCCTGAGACGCGAGGAGCCTCATCCATGACCGACCTCGCCACCACCGAAGCGCCCGCCGGCAGCATCGCGCTCGCCGACACCGACGACAGCACCGCGCGGCTGCACCGCAACCTGTTCATCGCGCTCGCCGCGCTGCTCGTGGTCGCGCCCTTCGTCGCCTATCCCGTCTTCGTGATGAAGGTGCTCTGCTTCGCGCTGTTCGCCATCGCCTTCAACCTGCTGCTCGGCTATGGCGGCCTGCTCTCCTTCGGCCACGCCGCCTATTTCGGCATGGCGAGCTATGTCAGCGCCTATACCGCCAAGCAATGGGGCCTGACGCCCGAGCTCGCGATCCTGCTCGGAACCGCCGTCGCCGCCCTGCTCGGCACCGTGTTCGGCGCGCTCGCGATCCGCCGCCAGGGCATCTATTTCGCCATGATCACCCTGGCGCTGGCGCAGATGGTCTATTTCTTCTCGCTGCAAACCCCGCGCTTCACCGGCGGCGAGGACGGCATCCAGGCCGTGCCGCGCGGCAAGTTCCTCGGGCTCTTCAGCCTCGCCGACGACCGCGCGCTGTACTGGCTGGTGGCGGCGATCTTCCTTTGCGGCGTGCTGATGATCTACCGCATCATCCACTCGCCCTTCGGCCAGGTCTGCAAGGCGATCCGCGACAACGAACCCCGCGCGATCTCGCTGGGCTACCGCGCCAACCGCTACAAGCTGATGGTGTTCGTGCTCTCGGCCACCTTCGCGGGCCTGGCCGGCGCGACCAAGGCCATCGTCTTCCAGCTCGCCTCCCTCACCGACGTCTACTGGACGATGTCCGGCGAGGTCGTGCTGATGACCCTGGTCGGCGGGCTCGGCACCGTGTTCGGGCCGATCGTCGGCGCAGCCGTGATCGTCGCGATGCAGAATTACCTCGCCAGCCTCGGCTCCTGGGTGCTCGTCGTCCAGGGCGTGATCTTCGTCGCCTGCGTGCTCCTCTTCCGCGAGGGCATCGTCGGCGTCATCGCAAAATGGATCAGGAAGCCGCTCTGACGGGCCGCCTCGTCAGCGGATCAGGGTCGACACCGCCCTGAATTGCGGGTGATCCGCCGTTCGCAGCCACTCGAACAGCACCATCTCGGTCGTGACGATGTCGGCGCCATGGGCGGCCATGCGCGCCAGCGCGGCCTCGTGCGATTCCGGCCGGCGCGAACCGACGGCGTCCCGCACGATCACGACGCGGCGGCGATGCGCCAGGAGCGTCAGCACGGTCTGGAGGACGCAGACATGCGCCTCGCAACCGGCGACGACCAGTTCATGGTCCCCGGCGACCGCATCCAGGAATGCCGGCTCGGCGCAGGCATCGAAGCTCGTCTTGGCGAGCACAGCCCCGACATCGCCGAGCTCCGGCACGGTGCGACCGAGCTTGGCGGGGCTCTGCTCGGTCGTGACGGCCCTCACGCCGAGGAGCCTGGCCGCCTGCAACAGCCGGCCGGCATTGGCCAGAACAGCCTCCGCCCGGTCGATCGCCGGCATCAGCCGTGCCTGAAAATCGATCAGCACCAGCTGCGTGTCGCGGACATCCATCAACGGCATCGCCCCGCCCCCTTTACTCTGCGGCACGCCTGGGCAAACCGGGCAGCCAGGCCGCCAGATCCTTCGCCCAGAAGCGAGCCAGGCCCGTCGTTCCGTGGCCGCGGGTCTCGCTGCTGGCGGGGATCAGCAGCAGCTTGGCGTTCGGCAGCCGCTTGAGCTGCTCCTCCATGATGCCGGTCTCGGGCGGGTTGCGCTCGTCGTCGGCGGAGTTGATCGCCAGCACCGGGGCCTTGATCTTCTCCAGCCCGGGCGCCGCGTCGTAGTCGCGCGAGGCATCCCACTGATACATGAAGTCGTTGGCGTCGGCGTTGAAGGGCGCGGCCAGCCGCTCGTCGAGCAGCCTGTCGGCCGCCTCCCGCGTCGGCGCCTGCTTCTGATAGGCGAGCGTGCCGCCGCTCGTGGCGATGCCGAAGAACACGTTGGCCACCCGCAGGGCCGGCGGCTGCGTGGCGTAGTCGCCGTTCTTCCAGGCCGGGTCGTTGCGCACGGCATCGATGATCATGCGCCGCATCATCCAGTTGCGGCTCGACATCTCCGTGGGCTGAGAGGCCATCGGCACCAGCGCATCCATGTAGTCGGGGTATCGCTGTCCCCACATCCAGGCATGCATGCCGCCCATCGAATTGCCCAGCACGAGCCGGACATGCTTGAAGCCGAGCCCCTCGCTCACCAGCCGGTACTGGGCCGTGACCATGTCGGCGTAGTCGTAGCGCGGGAACTTCGCCTTGAGGCCGTCCGAAGGCTTGGAGGACGCGCCGGCGCCGATCGCATCGGGAATGATGATGAAGTATTTCGTCGCGTCGAGCGCCTGGCCGGGCCCGAACAGCTCGCCGGCGAAGATCGGGCTCAGCATGCTCCGGGCCGAGCCGGCCGTGCCGTGCAGGATGACGACGGGCTCGCCCTTGGGGTCCCCGACCGTGGCATAGCCGAGCTTCAGCTCCGGCAGGGTCTCGCCGGTGTGGAAGCGGAAATCCTTCACCGTCCAGACGCCGCGCTGGGGAGCCGGATAGTCGGCGGCCTGCGCGAATCCGCCAATCAGGGCGAAGCCGGCCAACGCGGCTGCGCGCATCATCGTCATCGATCGCTGCATCGTTCTGCCCTGTCGTTTCCACGCGGCTCTGCGGCCGCCCTCGTCCCTGACGACACCATCGAACGATGCCGAAAGGATCGCAACCGTGGAAGCGACACGGTTTCGTGCAAGCCGCGATCATGCGGCCCCTGCCCCGTCGTGACCGCAGAGCGGCCCCGCCGTCACCCGCATGGCGCATGACGAGAGGGTTCGTTACTGATGCAACCTTCCCCTGACGCAGATCGGGTCAGCCATCCCATGGACCAGCGGGTCGAAACCCCGGCTCCCGCCGCGCCTCTGACGCATGCCGATATCCGCTCGATCCTGATCGGCGTGATGACGGCGATGTTCCTTGCAGCGCTCGACCAGACCATTGTCGCCACCGCCATGCCGACGATCGGCCGGGAGCTCGGCGACGTCACGCATCTTCCCTGGATCGTGACCGCCTATCTGCTGGCCTCGACCGCCGTCACGCCGCTCTACGGCAAGCTGGCTGACATCCATGGCCGCCGCATCGTCATGCTGTCCGGGATCGCGGTCTTCATCGTCGGCTCGGTCGCCTGCGCCGTGGCGCCAAGCCTCTGGGTGCTCGTCGTCGCCCGCTTCGTGCAGGGCATGGGCGGCGGCGGACTGATCGCGCTCGCGCAGACCATCGTCGCCGACATGGTGCCGCCCAAGGAGCGCGGCCGCTATCAGGTCTACTTCGCCAGCGTCTTCATGTCCTCGTCCCTGCTCGGCCCGGTGCTCGGCGGCGTGATGGCGGAAAAGCTGCACTGGTCGGCGATCTTCTGGATCAACATCCCGCTCGGCTTCTTCGCCTTCTGGATGGCGAATGGCGCGCTGAAGCGGCTGCCGCGGCACGAGCGGCCCCACAAGCTCGACGTGCTGGGCGCGCTGCTGATGACCGCCGGCACGATGTCGCTGCTGCTGGCGCTGTCATGGGGCGGCACGGCCTATCCCTGGCGCTCCTGGCCGATCGCCGCCCTGCTGTGCGGCACCCTGGCCCTGTGGAGCCTGTTCGCCCTGCGGGTGAGGACGACGCCCGAGCCGCTGATCCCGCTGGACATCATGAGCAACCCGGTGGTGCGGATGGGCACTGTCGCGGCCGGCTTCGGCATGGGCACCTTCATCGGCCTCACCATCTATCTGCCGCTGTATTTCGAGACCGTGATGGGTCTCAGCGCCAGCAATTCCGGGCTGGGGCTGCTGCCGCTGACCTGCGGCACCGTGCTCGGCGCGACCAGCTCCGGCCGGGCGCTGACGCGGCTCACGCATTACAAGCGCGTGCCGATGGTGGGGCTGTTCGTCGCGATGTGCGGCGCGGCATTGCTCTCGATCTTCTCCGGCCAGATCCCGCTCGTGCCCTTCTGCATCCTGCTGGCAGTGGTCAGCCTCGGGCTCGGCACCGTGCTGCCGGTCGCGACGGTCTCGATCCAGAATGCGGTCAAGCCGCATCAGCTCGGGACCGCGACGGCCGTCGCCAACTTCTTCCGGCAGATCGGCGGGGCGCTGATCGTGGCGCTCTTCGGCGCGATCGTGCTGGGCGGCGTCGGCACCGGCACGGGCGCAATGCTCTCGCCGGAGGCGTTGCGGCTGGGCACGGTGGACCGGGCCACCATGGTCACGCTGTTCCACTACGTCTTCGGTGCAGCCACTCTCGGCTTCGCTCTCGCCCTCTTCTTCCTGGCGCGGATGCAGGAGCTGCCTTTGCGCGGCCGGGCGACGGAAGCCGCGCATGCTGTCGCGGAGTGACGGGGGAACTCCGCTTTCGCGCCCGGCGTTGCCTTAGACCTGTCACGAGCCCCTGACAGAGTGAAGCTTCAGCGCAGGAGACCTCCATGTCCGATCTCGTCGTCATCGTCTATCCGACCGAAGCGCGCGCCGAGGAAATGCGCCAAAAGATCATCGGGCTGCAGAAGGAATACCTGATCGAGATCGGCGACGCCGCCATCGCGGTCATGCATGAGGGCGGCAAGGTCAAGCTCAATCAGTTGCTCAACACCACCGCGCTCGGCGCCGTCTCCGGCTCGTTCTGGGGGCTGCTGATCGGCGCGATCTTCCTGATGCCGGTGTTCGGTGCGGCTCTGGGCGCGGCTTCCGGCGCGCTTGGCGGGGCGCTGACCGATTACGGCGTCAACGACGGCTTCATGAAGGAGCTGTCGGCCAGCCTGCAGCCCGGCAATGCGGCGCTGTTCGTGCTGGTCAACAAGATGACGGCCGACAAGGTGCTGGAAGCGCTGCGCGGCACCGGCGGGACCGTGCTCAAGACCTCGCTCGACCGCTCGCAGGAGCAGAAGCTGCGCGACGCGCTGGCGGATGCCCACAGCGCGCAGCCGCCGGCAGCCGATGCCCCGCCAGCCCCCTATCCGCAGGGCAGCGGTTCTCCCTCGCCGGTGGGGTGAGCGATCCTGAACGGTCATTCTCGGGCCGCGCTTGGCGCGGACCCGAGAATCCCATGACACAGCGATACCGGTTTTCGAGATGCTCGGGTCAAGCCCGAGCATGCGTCCGGGGCAGCCCTCAGTCGCGGAGCAGCTCGTTGATGCCGGTCTTGGAACGGGTCTGGGCATCGACCGTCTTGACGATGACGGCGCAGGAGAGCGAGGGGCCGGGCGTGCCGTCCGGGAAGGGCTTGCCCGGCATCGAGCCCGGCACCACCACAGAATAGGGCGGCACCTTGCCGATATGGACCTGGCCGGTCGCGCGGTCGACGATCTTGGTCGAGGCCGAGATGAAGACGCCCATCGAGAGCACCGAGCCCTCGCCGACGATCACGCCCTCGACGACCTCGGAGCGGGCGCCGATGAAGCAGTTGTCCTCGATGATGGTCGGGTTGGCCTGCAGCGGCTCGAGCACGCCGCCGATGCCGACGCCGCCGGACAGATGCACATTCTTGCCGATCTGAGCGCAGGAGCCGACCGTCGCCCAGGTGTCGACCATCGTGCCTGAGTCGACATAGGCGCCGATGTTGACGAAGGACGGCATCAGCACCACGCCGGGGGCGATGAAGGAGCCCTTGCGCGCGGCGGCCGGCGGCACGACACGGAAGCCGGCGGCGCGGAAGCGGTTCTCGCCCCAGCCCTCGAACTTGGAGGGCACCTTGTCCCAGAACACGCCCTCGCCGGGGCCGTTGGCCATGATGACGTTGTCGGTCAGGCGGAAGGAGAGCAGCACCGCCTTCTTCAGCCACTGATGCACGACCCACTCCGTGCCCTGCTTCTCGGCAACGCGCGCCTCGCCGGAATCGAGCATCTCGATCGCCTGCTCGACCGCCTCGCGCACCGCGCCCTTGGTGTTGATGCCGATCTCGGCCCGGTTCTCCCAGGCGGCATCGATGGTGGCGGCGAGATCGGCATGGGACATCAGGGCGGCTCCGGTGGGCTCTGTCGGAAAATCGGGGGGAGCGATGGCGGATGCTGGAACCTGCGTCAAGCGCGGCGGCGCAGCAGATAGGTGTCCATGATCCAGCCATGCCGCTCGCGGGCCTGGGCCCTGACGCGCGCGATTTCGCCTGCGAGCTCGGCGAGCGGGCCCGCGACCAGCAATTCGTCGGCGGTGCCGAGATAGGCGCCCCAGAAGATGTCGAGCCCGGCCGGATCGATCGTGCCGAAAGCCTGCTCGCCGTCGAGCATCACCACCACGCTGTCCTGATCGGCCGGAAACCCGGCGCCAAGACGCCGCCCGGTCGTGATCAGGACGGGGCCGCCGATGGTGTTGAGCGGGATGCGGTGGCGCGCCGCCAGCACCTGCACGCTGCTGATGCCGGGATAGACCTGCCAGTCGAGGCCGAGGCCCGACGCCGCGACGCGCTCCATGATGCGCAGCGTGCTGTCGTAGAGCGCCGGATCGCCCCAGACCAAGAGCGCGCCGGTTTCGCCCTCCGCCAGTTCGCGGCTGAAGAGCTCGCGATAGCTGTCGGCGATGCGCTGGTGCCAGTCGTCCACGGCTCCGCGATAATCGTCGCCCGCCGCGGCCCGTTGCGGTATCGGCACCGGCACGCTGCGCCAGGACCGCTCGCGGATGAACCGGGCGCAGATCTCCTCGCGCAGGCGGCGCAGCGCCGCCTTCTCCTCGCCCTTGTCGGGAATGAACAGGACATCGGCCCGGTTCAGGGCGGCGATGGCCTCCAGCGTCATGTGCTCGGGATTGCCGGCGCCGATGCCGATGATCAGGATGTTGCGCATGGTCCCGCCCGTGTCGCCCGGCCTTATCACGGCGCGGCGCAGGAAGGCGAGATCAGCCGGCGAGGCGCCTCGGGCGGAGGCCGTCCGCCGGCCTCGCGCCGCGCCGCGGCTGGCGCGGGCCGACCGGCTCCGGCACCGCCACGGAAAGCAGGTCGACCAGCCGCTGCATGCGCGGCGGCAACGCCTCCGTCGCCGTCAGGTCGGCCGGGGTGCGGACCAGCTCCAGCGCCTTGCGGATTTCGTGGTGGCTCGCCTGCGTGCGCACCACCTCGCGCATGATGATCTCGTCGATCCTGCCGATCGCAGCCGCGACATCGGCCTCGGTGACCCCACCCATCCCGGTGTCTCCCTCGTCGATTCGCCTCAGGCGAGGGAGAGATAGAGCGGTCGGCCAACGCAGGCAAGTCGTTGTTTTCGCTATATAAATAGAACGATTCGAAGGTAATTCGCCTTTGTCGCCGATGCGCGTGACGAGATCATGACCGGCGAGCGCCGGCGGCCGGCCGCGCTCACCCGGCGGCGATCGCCTCGATCTTCTCCAGCCCGCCGAGCCGGGGCGCGAGCTCGCCCCAGACCTTCCGGGCCCCGTCCTGCCAGGCCGCACGGTCCTGCATCGGAAAGACCTTGCCGCCAGCTCGCGCCGCCTGCGCCATCGAGGCCTCCTCGTCGGCGATCATCGCAGCGTCGAACCAGGCGACGCCCTCGGTGGCCGCGGCCGTCAGCGCCTCCCTGTCGGCGGAGGACAGGCCCTTCCAGAAGGGCGCCGCGACCATCATCACGCCGCTTGCCCAGATATGGCCGGTCTCGATCAGGCAGGGCACGACCTCGTAGAGCCGGAAGCCGGCATAGGCCGATTTCGTCAGGTCCATGCAGTCGACCACGCCGGTCTGCAGGGCGTTGTAGGTCTCGGGGATGGGGAGCGGCGTCGGATAGGCTCCGAAGCTCGACCAGAGCGCGGTATGGAGCGGGCTCTGGATCACCCGGATGCGCTTGCCCCTGACCGAGGCCGGCGTCGTCAGCGGCTCCTTGGCGAGGAGATGGCGGGCGCCGTAATTGATGAAGCCGAGCACGACGAAACCCTGCGCCTCGTAACCGGCCCTGAGTTCGCTGCCGAGCGGGCCGGCGAGCACGCGCCTGAGATGCTCGCGATCGCGGAAGAGGAAGGGCAGATCGAGGATCTGGCCCTGCGGCAGCCAGCCCGACAGGGCCGAGATCGTCGAAAGGGCCGCCTGGATCGAGCCGAGGCGCAGGCCCTCGGCCACCTCCTTCTCGCCGCCGAGGGCGGCATTGGGAACGATGCGCAGGTCGAAGCGGCCGGGCGCGGTCTTCGCCAGGGTCTCGGCGATACGCCGCCAGACCCTGGTCTCCGGCTTGTCCTCGCCGAGCAGCGAGGCGACGGTGACGGGCCGGCCGGCGGCATGGCCGGCCGGCGCGCGGAGCACCGCGGGCGCGGCGAGCAGCCCGGTGACGAGATGGCGGCGTGTCGGCAGCATGGTCGGTCTCTCCTGAACGCCCCATCGCCCAATCGCGGGGCGCCCGCAAGCCCGGTGCGACGGCGTACCGCGCAGCGCGCCCTGCGGCGGCGGGGGTTCAGCACGGGCGGCGCTTGTTCTATCGAGGGCGTTGACGCGATGGAGCCTGCGATGAGCGACACCCACGAGATTGCCTCCGACAGGCTGAGCGCAACCATCCGCGCGCAGGGCGGGGAGCTGATCGCGCTGTCGAATGCGGACGGGCCGGCGCTCTGGAACGGAGGGCCGGAATGGCCGCGCCATGCGCCCGTGCTGTTTCCGGTGGTCGGCCGCCTCAAGGACGACACGCTGATCCACGAGGGGCAAAGCCACCGCCTGACGCAGCACGGCTTCGCCCGCGATGCCCTGTTCGCCTGGGTGGAGCGCAGCCCCGCCCGCGCCGTGCTGGAGCTGCGCGAGAGCGAGGCGACGCTGGCCGCCTTTCCTTTCCGCTTCCTGCTGCGGATGACCTATGAAATCGAGGCTGCGACGCTGACCGTCGTGACCCGCGTCGAAAATCCCGGCGACAGGCCGCTGAGCTGCGGGGTCGGCGCGCATCCGGCCTTTCCCTGGCCACTGGCTGAGGCCTCAGGCAAGGAAAACCATGTCCTGGTCTTCCCGCAGCCCGAGCCCGGCCCCGGCCGCGGCGTCGAGGCCGGACTGCTCGTCGGCGACATCCCCCTGCCCTTCGAGGGGCCGGAGCTGAGGCTGTCGGAAAGCCTGTTTGCCAACGACGCCATCGTCATTCCCGGTGCCGCCAACAGCTCGGTCCGATTCAGCGCGCGGAATGGCGAAGGGCGGGAAATCAAGGCCCTGACCGTGGCTTGGGAGGGCTACAAGGACCTCGGCATCTGGTCGAAGCCGACGGGCGCGCCCTTCCTGTGCATCGAGCCCTGGTACGGCATGGCGAGCGACGCCGGCTGGCAGGGCGAATTCACGGAGAAGCCCGGCCTGCTGACGCTGGCACCCGGCGAGGGCCGCGACCTCGTCTGGCGCGTGACGCTGGAGTTCGTGCCCGGCTGACGTCAGGCGCGCTCCATCCGCAGGATGCGGGCGCGATGACCGCCGAGCCGCAACGTCTCGCCCTCGAGCCAGAGGCAGGGGCGATAGAGCCAGGGCCCGTGCTGAAGCTGTGCCAAGGCACGCCCGTTCGGCAACGGGGTCAACGGGGCGATGCGGCCCCCGGCCGGCCAGGGCATGAGCGCCGTGGAGTCCGGCCGGATGTCGATCTCGGTGCCGAAATGCGGATCGCGCCAGCGGCCGACGAGGCGGGGGTCGAGACGCGTATCCTTCGGAACGCGGCGCAGCTTCTGCCGGACGCCGCCGATACGGCCGGCCAGCCCATCCTCGCCCTCACGCCGCAGGCGGATCTCGAGATAGGCCGGGAAGCTGCGCAAGCCCGCCTTGCCATCGGCGAACAGGCGCTCATAGCCGCCCATGAAGCCGATCGAATCGGCTGCGACCTCGGCCCAGAACGGCCCTTCCTCGCTGGCGAACAGGCCCGGAGAGAGCTTGGCCGGCTCCGGCAGTTCCTCGCCGACGAGCGCCGCCATGACCGTCATGGCGTGCCAAAGCGCCTCTTCCTCGCGATTGGTCAGGACGACGACGCCGACCCCGAGGTCAGGCGCCATCAGCATGTGGTTGCGATAGCCCGGCAGAGAGCCGCCATGGCCAGCCAGATCGACCGCGCCGAGGCGGTTGCAGACGAGGCCAAGCCGGTAGACGCTCTCGGCTCCGTCGGCGAAATGCCGCGGCGCGGTCAGGCGCCCGAGCATGCCGGCGAGCGGTCCGCGCCCGGCGAGCAGGGCCGAGGCCCAGTTGGCGAGATCGTCGGCCGAGCCCGCGATGCCGCCCGAGGCCGAGAAATGCATGCCGTAATGGCCGCGCCTCCAGCTCTCGCCCTCCCGCCAATAGCCGGTGGCAAGGCCGGGTACGATCTCCGCGCCGTCATAGGGCAGGCGGATGCCCGTCCCTGTCGCCGCGCCCAGCTCGGCTACGATGTCGGCATAAGGCCGGCCCGAGACCTGCTCCAGCACGCGCTGGGCCAGCCGCCAGCCGGTGTTGGAATAGGCCATCTCGGTGCCGGTCCCGGCGCTGAGGCCGGGGAATCGGCAGGCCAGCGCGAAGATCTCCCCGGCGCCCAGCGTCGCGGTGAAGGGCACGCCCTGCTGCCAGAGCGCCTCCATCATGTCGGGCAGGCCGCCGGTCATGTCGAGCGCGCGGCCGAGTTCGACCGCAGCGAGCGGCGGTGGCAGCTCCGCCAGCCAATGGCCGAGCGGCCGGTCGAGCGGCAGGCCGGCTCGCAGCAGCGCGACGGCAAGCACATGCTTGCTGATCGAGGCGTAGCGGTTCGGCGTCGCCGGCGTGAAGGGCAGCGCATGCTCGATGCTGGCGAGGCCGCCGGCAAAGGCCTCTCGGATGCCCTCCCGGTCGAACAGCACGATCGCGCCGCCGGGTCCTGCGGTTCCAGCCCAGCCCGCGGCCAGCGCGGCCGCGCGGGAAGCGGCCTCCGTCCAGTTCGCCATCGCCGTCAGGTCCTCGCAGCCTCGCCCAGCAGATTGCGCAGGGCGCGCATCAGCACCCGCGCGCCCGGAGCGATGGCGTCGTCGGGAAAATCGTAATCCGGGTTGTGGAGATGGGCGGTGTCGCCCGAACCGAGCAGGAACATCGCCGCCTTGGCCTTGCGGCCGAAGAGCCCGAAATCCTCCGAGCCGCGCGAGGGCGCGGTCGGCCCGTGGGGGACGTTCTCCTCGTCCATCGCCTTGCGCAGCAGGGCGACGGCCTCGGCGTCGTTCTCGCAGTGATGGAAGACGTCGTGATAGCTCATCGCGACATCGAGGCGGCTCCGCCCCGCGACCTCCCGGGCCAGCGCCTCGGCCGCCTCGCAGAGGGCGCCCATCTGCGCATCGTTCAGCGTGCGCAAAGTCGCCCAGAGCTCGCCATGGCCGGGGGTGATGCCGAAGGCAGGCTCGCCGATCGCGACATGGGTCACCGTGACGAGCCGGAAATCGGCATCGATCTCGCCGCCAGGTCCCAGCGCCGTCAGCGCCGGAATGAGCTCGGCGATCGCCGGGGCCGGGGAACGGGCATGATGCGGCGTCGAGGCGTGCGAGGTCTCGCCCGTCAGCACGATCTTGATGCCGCGCGAGGCGCAGTTCGCCGCGCCCTCCGAAATCCGGGCGTGGCCCACCGGCACGCCGGGGCGGTTGTGCAGGGAAAAGGCGTAGTCCGGCGCGATCCCGGCGAATGCCGGATCGGCGATCACGGCCGCCGCGCCCGCTCCGGTCTCCTCCGCCGGCTGGAACAGCAGCACGGCACGGCCGCGCCGGGGCCGGTTGCGGGCAAGGCCCCGCGCCAGGCCGGCGATGATCGCCATATGGCCGTCATGGCCGCAGAGATGACCCTTTCCGGGAATCTCGGAGCGATGATCGCTGGTCGAGATCTCCTCGATCGGCAACGCGTCGAGCTCGCAGCGGACCATCACGGTCGGGCCGGGCTCGGCGCCCTCGTAAATGGCGGCGACGCCATGGCCGCCGAGCTGGGTGACGATGCGGTCCGGACCGGTCGGCTCGAGGAACGCAACGATGGTCGCGGCGGTCTCGCGCTCCTCGCCGGAAATCTCGGGGCGCCGATGCAGCCTGTGCCGCAGATCGACGAGATCGACCATATCGCTGTTGCCGAGGAACATGCGGCGCATCTCTCCCTGTCCGGCCATCGGCCGCGATCGTTGGGAGCGAAGCTTCGCCAAATCGGCGGGCGCCACAACCCGCGCGGGAGACGGGCAGCCATGCAGGGCGCGGCAGGAGCGTCCTCAGTGGCCGAGTTCGGCCTCGATCTCGGCGTTGAACGCGTCGGCCAGCATGGCGCGGCAGGCCTCGGCCTGCTCGCGGGCCGCGTCGAGTGCGATATGAGGCATGATTTCCGCCAGATCCCGCAGAGCGAAATCGACGGCCGACATCAGGCCGAGGACCGGCTGATCGGGGCGGGCCGGGGCTTGCGGGCGGCGGAAAGCGATGACCTGACCCATAGGCTTACTCACACACGGGAAGCGAATCGGCCTTCACTGTGCGGGCGCAGCCTTCAGAAAGTGGTTAACGCGGCGGCCGTGGTCGGTTCGGGCCTCAACCATAGCCGTGGAGGCTGGCCCCGTGGCGCTTCAGCCAGGCCTCGGCCTCCTCGGTGCGGGGGCAGAGCTTGTGCGTCAGCGCCCAGAAGCGGTGGGAGTGGTTCATCTCCTTGAGATGGGCGACCTCGTGGGCGGCCAGATAGTCCAGCACCAGCGGCGGGGCGAGGATCAGCCGCCAGGAGAAGTTGAGATGGCCCTGCGAGGAGCAGGAGCCCCAGCGGCTGATGGTGTCGCGTATCGTGATCTTGCGCGCGGGGATCCCGAGCTGCGCCGTGTGGTGGCGCACCGCCTGTTCCAGATCCTCCAATGCGAGGCGCCGCAGGAAGTCCTTGATCCGGCGGGGGACATGGGCCGGCTCGCCCGCCACCGCGATGATCGGCGCGCCGTCCTTGTCCTGCGTGGCCTGCGTCAACCCGCGGGCCTTCGACCAGTGGACGATGCGGTGGGGCACGCCGCGCAGCGGCACGCTCTGGCCGGGCTCGAAAGGGATCGCCGCGGGGCGCTTGGCGAGGCGCGCCGCGATCCAGCCGCCATGGTTCTCGGCGAAGCTCCGGCCGGAGGCGAAATCGACCCGCTCGGGCAAGGTGAGCGTGATCTCGCCGGTCGCCTGCGAGACGCGCAGGGTCATGCGCCGCGCATTGGCGCGGCGCTTCACCGAGACCGGATAGAGCTGGCCGGCATGGGCCACCTCGATGCGGTCCGGGTCCGGCTGGCGCTTGAACAGGGAGATGCGCATGCGGCGTCAATATGCGGATTCGGCAACGCCGCGGCAATGGCTTCCTCGGCCCGCCGCCGTCAGCGGCGGAGCTCGGCTTCAGCCTCAGGCAACGACCTTGAGACCCTTGCGCTGCTCGGCGGCGCTGTCGTTGCGGCGCCCCTTGGCGGCCTCCATGTCGAGGCTGACCATGAAGTCGGAGATGCGCGGCTGGATTTCCGAGCGGAAACGCGAGCCGTTGAAGACGCCGTAATGGCCGACCTTGGGCTGGAGGTAATGCACCCGCTTGTCGTCGGGGATGTTGACGCAGAGGTCATGCGCCGCCTTGGTCTGGCCGACGCCCGAGATGTCGTCGTTCTCACCCTCGACCGTCATCAGGGCCACGCGGCGGATGGCGGTGAGATCGACCGGCTTGTCGCGATGCATCATCTCGCCCTTGGGCAGGGCATGCTTGACGAAGACCGTGTCGACCGTCTGCAGGTAGAACTCGGCGGTCAGGTCCATGACGGCGAGATACTCGTCGTAGAAATCGCGGTGCTTCTCGGCGGAGTCGCCATCGCCGGTGACCAGATGCTTGAACATGTCGTAATGAGCGGTCAGGTGCCGGTCGATGTTCATCGCCATGAAGCCCGAGAGCTGCATGAAGCCGGGATAGACCTGCCGGAACGCGCCCATATTGGGCAAGGGCACGGTGGTGATGCAGTTGCGGCGGAACCAGTCGATACCGCGTTCCATGGCGAGCTCGTTCACCGCGGTCGGGGAGCGGCGGGTGTCGATCGGCCCGCCCATCAGGGTCATCGAGCGCGGCGCGGCGTCGTCGTCCTCGGCCTCCATGCGGGCGATGGCCGCCAGAACCGGCACCGAGGGCTGGCAGACGGCCATGACATGGGTGTCGGGGCCGAGCGTGTGCAGCATGTCGATGACGTAGTCGACATAATCGTCGAGATCAAAGGGGCCCGCGCTGAGCGGCACCAGACGGGCGTCGACCCAGTCGGTGATGTAGACTTCATGTCCGGGCAGGAAGGCCTCGACGGTGCCGCGCAGCAGCGTGGCGTAATGGCCCGACATCGGCGCGACGAGCAGGATCTTGGGCTGCGGCTTGCGGCGACCGGTGATCTTGCGGTCGAAATAGACGAGCTTGCAGAAGGGTCGTTCCCAGACCACCCGCTCCTCGACCGGGACCTTCACGCCATCGATGGTCGTTTCGCCCAGGCCGAAGGCCGGCTTGCCGTAGCGGCGCGTCATGCGCTCGAAGAGCTCGCAGGAGGCGGCGACGGTGCGGCCGAGAGGCGTGTAGGTCAGCGGATTGGCCGGGTTCTTGAAAGCGAGCTGCATGGCGTCGGAGACGCCCCGCATCGGGCTCACCATCATGTGCACGGCTTCGTAGGCATGGTAGGCGAAGGACATGGTGGCCCCGTTCATGCTCGATCATCTTTCCGGCGTCGCAGCAGAGGATGCCGCAACGCAACAAACCACTCTACGTCGAATTTGTTCTCATTCAACCCGGCTAAAGGCTAAGATTCTCCTGCCATGCTGATGACCGATGCAAGGAAGGCTCCCGCGCCCGTGCCGCCCCGACAGTGCCCGGACCGGCGGCGATGACGGCGCAGGACCTGGCGGAATCGGTGCTGCTGCGCCAGAATCGGCATCTGCGCCTCGATACGCTGGTCAGGCTGCGCTGGCTCGCGGTGGCCGGCCAGAGCGCCGCGGTCGCGGGCGTGCATTTCGGCCTCGGCTTCACCCTGCCCTTCGGCTGGTGCTTCGCCGTCATCGCGATCTCCGCCTGGCTCAACATCGCGCTGCGCATCCGCTTCCCGCTCAGCCACCGGCTGAAGGACGCGCCGGCGACGGCCCTGCTCGCCTTCGACATCGTGCAGCTCGCCGCGCTGCTCTACATGACCGGCGGCCTGCAGAATCCCTTCGCCATCCTGTTCCTGGCGCCGGTGCTGATCTCGGCGACCGCCCTGCCGCCCGCGCGCACGCTCGCGCTCGGCGGGCTCGCCGCCGTGCTGGCGACGGCGCTCAGCCTGTTCCACATGCCACTGCCCTGGACCGGTGCCGACCGGCCGGTGCTGCCGCCGGCCTACCAGTTCGGCAACTGGACCGCGCTGGTGCTCGGCCTCGCCTTCACCGGCATCTACGCCTGGCGCGTCGCCAAGGAGGCGCGAGACCTCTCCGATGCGCTCGCGGCGACCGAGCTGGTCCTGGCGCGCGAACAGCATCTCTCCCAGCTCGACGGGCTCGCCGCGGCCGCCGCCCACGAGCTCGGCACGCCGCTCGGCACGATCGCACTGGTGGCACGCGAGCTGACCCGGCTCGCCCCGCCCGAGGGCGAAATGGCGGAGGACATCGCGCTGCTGCGCGAGCAGGTGGAGCGCTGCCGCGGCATCCTCGCCAAGCTGTCAAGCCTGCAGGACGAGGATGCCGGCCCGCTCGACCAGCTAACACTGCGCCTGCTGATCGAGGAAGCGGCCGGGCCGCAGCGGCCCTTCGGCGTGCCCTTCGAGATCAGCCTGACGGGCGAGAAGCCCGAGCCGGTCTGCCGCCGCAATCCCGGCATGATCTACGGCCTCGGCAACATCGTCGACAACGCCGTCGATTTCGCCAGGACGACCGTGTCGATCAAGGCGGACTGGACCGCGAGCCATGTCCTGCTCACCATCGCCGATGACGGGCCGGGCTTTCCGCCGGACGTGCTGATGCGGGCCGGCGAGCCCTATCTTTCACGCAGCTCGGGCGAGAGCCGGGCGGGCGGCGGGCTCGGGCTCGGCCTGTTCATCGCCAAGACGCTGCTGGAACGGGGGGGAGCCGCGCTCGAATTCTCCAACCGGCCGGCGCCCGAAACCGGGGCCTCGATCCGCATCGCCTGGCCGCGGGAGATCTTCGAAGCCGGCGCCTCTTTCCCCTCGGGGTACCCAAACGCCGCCGCCGAGCCTAGATGATGAGGTCCGTTGGCGTGCCAGATGCGTATCAACGGCGATCATCCGGAGAACCCGCGCAGCCGCAGCGCGTTTGGACAAGCGGCAGGAGATCATGATGCAGTCGGAAACGAGCCAGAGCGCGACCACCGATCCCGCGGCGGACATGTCCCTCCTGCTGGTCGATGACGACAAGCCGTTCCTGACCCGCCTCGCCCGCGCCATGGAAGGGCGCGGCTATACCGTCCGCATGGCCGACACCGTCGCGGCCGGGCTTGCGGCGGTGGAAGAGGCGCCGCCCGCCTTCGCGGTGATCGACCTGCGCCTGGGCGACGGCAACGGGCTCGACGTCATCGCCAGGCTGAAGGAAAAGCGGCCGGATGCGCGCGGGATCGTCCTGACCGGCTACGGCAACATCGCCACCGCCGTCAGCGCGGTGAAACTCGGCGCCTTCGATTTCCTGGCCAAGCCCGCCGATGCCGACGAAATCCATGCCGCCCTCGCCGCCCTGCGCGACGCGCGCCCGCAGCCGCCGGAAAACCCGATGTCGGCCGACCGGGTGCGCTGGGAGCATATCCAGCGCGTCTATGAACTCTGCAGCCGCAACGTCTCGGAGACGGCCCGGCGCCTCGGGATGCACCGGCGCACGCTGCAGCGCATCCTGGCGAAGCGCGCCCCGCGCTAGACCCTCACCTGGCCAACCCGTCCAGCCCGTCCGGATCCTCGATCTGCGCCAGCCGCCCGGCCGCCAGCCGGGCGAAGGCGATGGTCAGCATCTTGCGGCGGGCCGGGGCGAGCGGATGCCGGGGCGGCTCCCGCAGGAGCGCGCCGCCATAGCCGTCGGCGACGATCAGCCCGACATCGTCGGGCAGGATCTCCTGCGGAAAATCCGGGGCGACGGCGAAGAGGAAGCCGTCGCAATAGTCCCGGTAGTCCGGCCATTTGCCGTCGACCCGGTAGTCGAGCACGCCGGACTTCACCTCGACAACCCACAATTCGCCGCTCGGCAGCAGCGCGACGATGTCGCCGCGACGGCCGTTGGCGAAGGTCATCTCCTTGACGACGGCATAGCCGCGTTCGCGCAGGTGCCGGCTCGCGCCGCGGCAGACGGAGCGTGTGATCTCGGGCCGCGCCGGCGCGGGATTGAGGACGGCAAGGGCTGGCATCGGACGATGAATCTGCTTTTGGGCCTCGGAGCGCAACCCCGCACATGGCCGGCAGCGCGCTTGGTGTAGGACGAGCGATAGGCGCAGGCGCTGCCAGCCGGCGTCAGCAAGCTGTGGAGGGCGCCGCACGCATCGGCGACCGCTCGTTCCCGGACTGGCTTGTCCCCAGCGCGCAGGCCTATAAGGCCGCAAAACAATCGCGGGAAACGACTCATGGAACTGCACGGAGCGAGCCTGGCCGCGCCGCCCGTCCTGCCTACGACGGCGACGGGCCGGCTCTCGGCGACGATCGAGCGCGTTCTGGCGCGGCTTGTCGAAGTCGTCGCGGCGACGCTGGTGCTGACGGAGATCGTGATCCTCGGCGCAGGCGTGATGGCACGCTATGTCTTCCATGCCCCGCTGATCTGGTCGGACGAACTCGCCTCGATCCTGTTCCTGTGGCTCTCGATGCTCGGCGCGGTGCTGGCGCTGCATCGCGGCGAACACATGCGCATGACAGGGCTGGTGACGCGGGTGCCGGCGCATCTGCGCCCGCTGCTCGAGGCGCTGGCGCTGACGGCCTCGATCGCCTTCCTGCTGATGATCATCCCGCATGCGATCGACTATGCGGAAGAGGAGAACTTCATCGTCACCCCCGCGCTCGGCATCTCCAATGCCTGGCGTGCCGCCGCGCTGCCGGTCGGCATCGCGCTGATGCTGGCGGCGGCGGGGTTCCGGCTGGCGCGCTTCCGCGACTGGAAGCCCGTCCTGGCGGCAGTGGCGATCACGGCTCTGCTGGTGGGTCTGTTCTGGCTGGCGGGGCCGGCGCTGAAGCCGCTGGGCAAGCTCAACCTGATCGTCTTCTTCGTCGGGGTGGTGGCGCTCAACGTCTTCTCCGGCGTGCCGATCGCGTTTTCCTTCGCGCTCGCCACCTTCGGCTATCTTGCCTGCACCACCTCCACGCCGATGCTGGTGATGGTCGGCCGGCTCGACGAGGGCATGAGCCATCTCATCCTGCTCGCCGTGCCGCTGTTCATCTTCCTCGGCGCGCTGATCGAGATGACCGGCATGGCGCGGGCGATGATCCAGTTCCTCGCCTCGCTGCTCGGCCATGTCCGCGGCGGGCTCTCCTATGTGCTGATCGGCGCGATGTACCTGGTCTCCGGGATTTCCGGCTCGAAGATCGCCGACATGGCCGCCATCGCCCCCGTGCTCTTCCCCGAGATGCAGAAGCGCGGCGCCAAGCCCGGCGATCTCGTCGCGCTGCTCTCGGCCACCGGGGCGCAGACCGAGACGATCCCGCCCTCGATCGTATTGATTACCATCGGCTCGGTCACCGGCGTCTCGATCGCGGCGCTGTTTACCGGCGGCATGCTGCCGGCGCTGGTGCTCGGCGTCGCGCTCTGCTTCGTCGTCTGGCGGCGCTACCGCGACGAGGACCTCAGCCATGTGGTGCGCGAAAAGAAGGGGGTCATTGCCCGGCTCGCCCTGATCGCGCTCCCGGCCATCGCCTTGCCCTTCGTCATCCGCGCCGCGGTGGTCGAAGGCGTCGCAACCGCGACCGAGGTCTCGACCATCGGCATCGCCTATGCCGTTCTCGCCGGCCTGCTGCTCTATCGCCAGTTCGACTGGCGCCGGCTGCCGCGCATGCTGATCGAGACCGCCTCGCTCACCGGCGCGATCATCTTCATCATCGGCACGGCGACCGCCATGGCCTGGGGGCTGACCCAGTCCGGCTTCTCGCGCGACCTGGCGCAGGCGATGGCGGCGGTGCCGGGCGGCCATTGGGGCTTCCTCGGCATCTCGATCGCCGCCTTCATCGTGCTGGGCTCGGTGCTGGAAGGCATCCCGGCGATGGTGCTGTTCGGGCCGCTGGTCTTCCCGATCGCGCGCACTGTGGGCATCCATGAGGTGCACTACGCGATGGTGGTGATCTTCGCGATGGGCATCGGCCTCTTCGCCCCACCCTTCGGCGTCGGCTATTACGGCGCCTGCGCCATCTCCAAGGTCAATCCCGACGAGGGCATGAAGCATATCTGGGGCTATATGGCAGCGCTGGTGGTCGGCCTCCTCGTCGTCGCCGCCTTCCCCTGGATCTCGACCGGCTTCCTGCGCTGAGACCTCGCGGACATGGTGCAGGCGAGGCATCGTGCGCTCTGGCGAAACACGTCCGATTGTGATGTCTTCGCCTCCTGACGAACCGGGCAGAGCGCGGGCGGTGAAACGCCTCAAAGCGCCACGGGACCCGCGCGAGACCGAGGAGGCGCCGCGATGCGCAATGATCCCACGAGCCAGCAGGGCGGCTCGTTCTACCAGCGCGACCGCAGCTGGCATCCGCCGGCCTTCACGCCGGACTACAAGACCTCGGTGCTGCGCTCGCCGAAATACGCGCTGCTCTCGCTCGGCAACACCGTCTCGGAAATGACGGGGCCGGTCTTCGGCCACGACATGCTCGGGCCGCTCGACAACGACCTGATCCGCAACCACGCGCAGACGGGCGACCCGATCGGCCCGCGCATCATCGTCCATGGCCGGGTGCTGGACGAGGATGCGCGGCCGGTGCGCGGGGCTCTCCTGGAGTTCTGGCAGGCGAATGCCGGCGGGCGCTACCGCCACAAGAAGGAAAGTTACCTCGCCGCGATCGATCCGAATTTCGGCGGCTGCGGGCGCACCATCACCGATGACGAGGGCCGCTACTGGTTCCGGACGATCAAGCCCGGCCCCTATCCCTGGCCGAACGGCGTCAACGACTGGCGCCCGGCCCATATCCATTTCTCGGTCTTCGGCCACGCCTTCGCGCAAAGGCTGATCACGCAGATGTATTTCGAGGGCGACCCGATGATCTGGCAGTGCCCGATCGTGATGGGCATCCCCAGCCGCGAGGCGGTGGAACAGCTGGTCGCGGCGCTCGACCGCGAGAACACGCTGCCGATGGACACCATGGCCTACAAGTTCGATATCGTGCTGCGTGGCCGGCGCTCGACCCTGTTCGAGAACCGGATGGAGGGCAATTGATGGTCCAGCCCCTGCGCCGCCTCAAGGAAAGCCCGTCCCAGACGGCGGGTCCCTATGTTCATATCGGCGCGACGCCGAATTTCGCCGACATCGCCGGCGTCTTCCCGCATGATCTCGGCTCGCAGCCGCTTGACGCCGCGGTCAAGGGCGAACGCATCGTCGTGACCGGCCGCGTCTTCGACGGCAGCGGCACGCCGGTGAAGGACGCTCTGATCGAGATCTGGCAGGCCGACGCCGAGGGGCTCTATCCCGGGCAGGGCGAAAAGCGCGGCGAGGCCGATCCGCATTTCCCGGGCTGGTTCCGCCAGCCCGTCGACGGTGCCACCGGAGTCTATCGCTTCGAGACGATCAAGCCCGGCAGCGCGCCCTATTTCGACGGGCGGCCGATGGCTCCGCACATCACGTTCTGGATCGTGGCGCGCGGCATCAATATCGGCCTGCACACGCGGCTCTATTTCGGCGACGAGGACGAGGCCAATGCGGCCGACCCCGTGCTCGCGCGCATCGAGCATCGCGTGCGCGTGCCGACGCTGATCGCCGAGCGCAGCGAGGAGAACGGGCAATCCGTCTACACCTTCGACATCCGCCTGCAGGGCGAGAACGAGACGGTGTTCTTCGACATCTGAGGCTGCCACGAGCCGCCTCCTTCCGACACAGCAACCAGCAGAGCACTCCATGAGCGAAGCCTATATCTGCGCCTATCTGCGCACCCCGATCGGCCGTTTCGGCGGATCGCTCTCCTCGGTGCGGACCGACGATCTCGGTGCCGTGCCGCTGAAGGCGCTGATGGAGCGCCATGGAAGCGTCGATTTCGGAGCGGTCGACGACGTGATCTTCGGCTGCGCCAACCAGGCGGGCGAGGACAACCGCAACGTCGCGCGCATGTCGCTGCTGCTGGCCGGCCTGCCCAAGGAGGTGCCCGGCACGACGATGAACCGGCTCTGCGGGTCCGGCATGGACGCGGTGATCGCCGCGGCACGCGCGATCAAGGCGGGTGAAGCCGAGCTGATGATCGCCGGCGGCGTCGAGAGCATGAGCCGGGCGCCCTTCGTGCTGCCCAAGGCCGAGAGCGCCTTTTCGCGCCATGCCGAGATCCACGACACCACCATCGGCTGGCGCTTCGTCAACCCGCTGATGAAGAAGCAGTACGGCGTCGATTCGATGCCGGAGACCGGCGAGAATGTCGCCGCCGACTGCAATATCAGCCGGCAGGACCAGGACGCCTTCGCGGTGCGTTCGCAGCAGAAGGCCGTCGCGGCTCAGGGCAATGGCCGCCTCGCCAGGGAGATCGTGCCGGTCGAGATCCCGCAGCGGAAGGGCGATCCGATTCTCGTCGAGAGCGACGAGCATCCGCGCGGCGACACCACGGTCGAGAAGCTCGCCAAGCTGCCGACGCCCTTCAGGAAGGAAGGCGGCACCGTCACCGCCGGCAATGCGTCCGGCGTCAATGACGGCGCGGCGGCGCTGATCGTCGCCTCCGAGAAGGCCGTCGCGAAATACGGGCTGACACCGCTGGCGCGCGTGCTTGGCGGCGCGACCGGCGGCGTGGCGCCGCGGGTCATGGGGCTCGGCCCCGTGCCGGCGACGCGCAGGCTCTGCGCGCGACTCGGCCTGACGCCGGCCGATTTCGACATCGTCGAGCTGAACGAGGCCTTCGCCAGCCAGGGCATTGCGGTGCTGCGCGAGCTCGGCATCGCCGAGGACGCCGAATTCGTGAACCCGAATGGCGGCGCCATCGCGCTCGGCCACCCGCTCGGCATGTCGGGCGCCCGCATCGCCGGCACGGCGGCGCTGGAGCTCTCCCTCACGGGCAAGAAGCGCGCGCTCGCCACCATGTGCATCGGCGTGGGCCAGGGCATCGCGATCGCACTGGAACGCGTCTGAGACAACGGGCTAGACTGCCATTAAGGCAGTCCACGACACTGACGAGGGATGGATGACCAACAAGATCTATGACGGGCCGAAAGCGGCTCTGGACGGGCTGCTCTTCGACGGCATGACGATCATGTCCGGCGGCTTCGGCCTCTCGGGCAATCCGGAGAGCCTGATTCCGGAAATCCGCGATTCCGGCATCAAGGGCATCACCGTGATCTCGAACAATGCCGGCGCCGACGGCTTCGGCCTGTGGATGCTGCTGCAGACCCGGCAGATCAAGAAGATGATCGCGTCCTATGTCGGCGAGAACAAATTGTTCGAGCAGCAATATCTCGCCGGAGAGCTGGAGCTGGAGCTCAATCCCCAGGGCACGCTGGCCGAGCGCATCCGCGCGGGCGGCGCCGGCATCCCGGCCTTCTACACCAAGACGGGCGTCGGCACCGTCGTCGCCGAGGGCAAGCCGGTCGAGGAGTTCGAAGGCCAGCTCTATGTCCGCGAGACCTGGCTCCGCGCCGATCTCGCCATCGTCAAGGCCTGGAAGGCCGATACCGCCGGCAACCTGATCTACCGGCGCACGGCGCGCAACTTCAACCCGAACATGGCGACGGCCGGCAAGGTCACGGTGGCCGAGGTCGAGGAGATCGTGCCCGTCGGCTCGTTCGATCCGGACACGATCCACACGCCCGGCATCTATGTCGACCGCGTCATCAAGAGCACGATCAACGAGAAGCGCATCGAGAAGCTGACCGAGCGCAAGAGGGAGGCAGCCTGATGGCCTGGACCCGCGAGGAGGTCGCCGCGCGCGCGGCCAAGGAGCTGAAGGACGGCTTCTACGTCAATCTCGGCATCGGCATCCCGACGCTGGTGGCGAACTACATTCCCGAAGGCGTCGACGTGACGCTGCAATCGGAGAACGGCCTGCTCGGCATCGGCCCCTTTCCCTATGAGGGCGAGGCGGACCCGGACCTGATCAATGCCGGCAAGCAGACGATCACGATGCTGCCGAGCTCAAGCGTCTTCTCCTCGGCCGACAGCTTCGCGATGATCCGCGGCGGGCATATCGACCTCACCATCCTCGGCGCCATGGAAGTGGCCGCCAATGGCGACATCGCCAACTGGACCATTCCCGGCAAGATGGTGAAGGGCATGGGCGGCGCGATGGACCTCGTCGCCGGCGTCAAGAAGGTCATCGTCGTGATGGACCACGCCAACAAGGCCGGCGAATCCAAGGTGCTCGAGCGCTGCTCGCTGCCGCTGACCGGCGCGGGCGTGGTCGACATGATCGTCACCGATCTGTGCGTCATGACCTGCGACAAGGCGAATGGCGGCGGCCTGACCCTGATCGAGCTGGCGCCGGGCGTCACCCTCGAGGAGGTCAAGGCCAAGACGCAGGCCGCCTTCACCGTCGCGCCGGCGCTGGCGAAGGCCGCGTGAGCCATTGGCTGAGAAGCCGGCCGGCATCGACCGATGCGATGCTGGCCGTCTTCGACGACGACGCGACGCTGCGCCATGCGCTGGCCTTCGAGGCGGCGCTGGCGCGGGCGGAGGCGGCGGAAGGTCTGATCGGCATCGACGCTGCGGAGATGATCGCGGCCCTGTGCGGGACCATCAGGATCGAGCCCGCCGAACTCGCCGCGGAGGCGGCGCTGGCCGGCACGCTGGCGATCCCGCTGGTGGCGCGGCTGCGCAAGACGCTACCCGAGGCCGCCGCGAAGGCGCTGCACAAGGGCGCGACCAGCCAGGATCTCGCCGATACGGTGCTGGCCCGCCAGATCCGGGCCGCCGTTTCGCTGTTGCAGGCCGATCTTGGCCGCACCGTCGAGGGGCTGGCGCTGCTGGCGCGGCGCCATGCGGCAACGCCCGCCATCGGGCGCACTCTGCTTCAGGACGCGCTGCCGATCGGCTTCGGCCTCCGGATCGCTCAATGGCAGGCCGGCATCGCCGCCGCCGGGCAGCGGCTGGCGCGCGAGGTCGAGAGCGGGGCAGTTCTTCAATTCGGGGGAGCAGCGGGCACGCGCGCAGGCCTTGCCGGCAAGGCCGAGGCCGTTGCCGCCCGGCTGGCCGCCGAGCTCGGCCTTCCGAACGCCGCACCCTGGCATGGCCGGCGGGAGGCTATCGCCGGCATCGCCAGCGCGCTCGCCATCCTGATCGGCGCCCTGGGCAAGATGGCCCGCGATGTCTCGCTGCTGGCGCAGAACGGCATCGGCGAGGCCCGCGAACCGGCGGTGCCCGGGCGCGGCGGCTCATCCGCCATGGCGCACAAGCGCAACCCCACCGCCTGCCAGATCACGCTCTCGGCGGCCTTGCGCGCGCCCGGCCTCGTCGCGGGTATCCTCGCCGGGCTGCCGGCCGAGCAGGAGCGCGGCCTCGGCGGCTGGCAGGCCGAGGGCCCGGCTCTGACCGAGCTCTTCCTGGTCGCGGCCGGGGCGGCCGAGGCGATGGCGGGCGTGGCGGAAGGGTTGGAGATCGACGAGGCCGCGATCGCCCGCAATCTCGAACAGGCCGGCCTCGGCAGCGATATCGGCGAGAGCGAGGCGCTGGTTGCAGCTCTGCTGCGTGGCGCCGATCGGTGACAATCACACCGAATGGATGCCGTCATTGGGAGGAGCAAAGCGACGAGGCAATCCAGGGGACCGGGCTGAACGGTTGGCCCGGTCGCCCTGGATTGCTTCGCTGCGCTCGCAATGACGTCCCGGGTCCGCGCCGCGACCCTCAAGCCTTCGCCCGGTACTCGGACGGCGACAATCCGGCGCGGGCGCTGAAGAAGCGCGAGAAATAGGCCGGGTCGGAGAAGCCGAGCCGGAACGAGATCTGCGCGACCGAGCTTGCGGTGTAGACGAGATCGCGCCGCGCCTCGATCATCAGGCGGTCCTGAATGACGCGGGCTGCGGAGAGGCCGAGCAGTTCCCGGCAACTGCGCGAGAGATGCGGCACCGAGACGCCAAGGGCGCGCGCGTAGCCCGTCAGCGGATCGTGGGCGAGAAAGCGCTGCTCGACGCGCTCGACAAAGCGGCGCACCAGACGGGCGCGCGGATCGAGCGCCGCCTCGCCGGCCCTGCCGGCGCCGCGCAACTCCCGCGAGAACCAGGTGACGATCAGGTCGGCATAGGCTCCGAGGGCGAAGTCGCGGTTCGGCCGGTTGGCCGTGAACTCGGCCATGGCGAGGTCCATCAGCCCCAGCAGAGTCCCGAAGGCGGGCAGGCCCGGTGCGGCCGGCAGCAAGGCGGGCTTGGACAGAAGCGAGCGCCCCTCCGGCTCGGCGTCGAACAGCCGGCGCAAG
This sequence comes from Allobosea sp. TND4EK4, assembly GCF_900156025.1. Classification (GTDB taxonomy): domain Bacteria; phylum Pseudomonadota; class Alphaproteobacteria; order Rhizobiales; family Beijerinckiaceae; genus Allobosea. The sequence continues at coordinate 49,662 of NZ_FTMO01000006.1, read as the reverse complement.
GCGGGCTCCGCCACGCTCGCGACATAGCCCTCCGTGCCGACGATGAAGCGGAACTCATGGATCGTGGAGGGCGGCAGAAGCAGCGCCGAGCCCGGCTCCAGGGCATGATCCTGCCCATCGATGCGCGTGCTGCCGCCCCCGCCCGTCACCAGGAACATCTGCACGAGCTGATGATGGACATGCGGCTGGATCGTCCAGCCATGCAGGGCGCTGCGTGCCACGATCGGCTCGATATGGAGCGCGTCGGGAAAACGGCCGCCGATGCGCTCACCATAGAGCCAATAGGCGGGAACCGCGCTGCCCGGCATCTGCACTCCATGATCGATTTGTCCAAGAGACAGCGCGAATCCTCCATTCCGTCAAGGTGAGCGCATGGCTTAGCTTGACCTGAAGCAAGCCGGCAAAGACCGGTATTCCCGGAGGAAACCTGAGCCATGCGCACGCAGGTCGCCATCATCGGCGCCGGCCCGGCCGGCCTCCTGCTCGGGCAGCTTCTGTCCCGCGCCGGGATCGATAACGTCATCATCGAGCATCGCAGCCTCGACCACGTCCTCTCGCGCATCCGCGCCGGGGTGCTCGAACAGGGCATGGTGGACCTGCTGCGCGAGGCGGGCGTGGCCGACCGGCTTGGCCGCGAAGGCCTCGTCCATGACGGCGTTGGCCTCGCCTTCGGCGGCGCGCTCCACCGGGTCGACCTCAAGGCCCTGACCGGCGGGAAAACCGTCACCGTCTACGGCCAGACCGAGGTGACGCAGGATCTGGTCGCGGCACGGGAGGCGCTCGGCCGGCCGACGCTCTATGAAGCGGAGGACGTCGCCCTGCACGACATCGACAGCGAGTGTCCCAGGGTCACGTTCCGCATCGGCGGAGAGGCGCGCGAGCTGCGCTGCGACGTCATCGCCGGCTGCGACGGTTTTCACGGCATCTCCCGTCGCGCGATTCCCGAGAGCGCATTGACCAGCTTCGAGCGCGTCTACCCTTTCGGCTGGCTCGGCCTCTTGGTCGACCGGCCGCCGGCCGCGCATGAGCTGGTCTATGCGCATCACGAGCGCGGCTTTGCGCTGTGCTCGATGCGGTCGGCGGAGCGCAGCCGCTACTACGTCCAGGTGCCGCAGGACGAGCGCGTCGAAGCCTGGTCGGACGAGGCCTTCTTCGCGGAGCTGCGCCGCCGACTGCCGGCAGAAGTCGCCGCGGCGGTCGTGGACGGGCCCTCGATCGAGAAAAGCATCGCGCCGCTGCGCTCCTTCGTCGCCGAGCCGATGCGGTTCGGCCGGCTGTTCCTCGCCGGCGACGCCGCCCATATCGTGCCGCCGACGGGCGCCAAGGGCCTGAACCTGGCGGCCAGCGACATCCGCTATCTCCACGACGCGCTGCGCGAGCACTTCCTCGACCATTCGCAGGCGGGCCTCAATGGCTACTCGGCCCGGGCGCTGGCGCGGGTCTGGAAGGCGGAGCGCTTCTCCTGGTGGATGACCGGGCTGCTGCACCGCTTTCCCGAGCGCAACGCCTTCGAGCAGCGCATGCAGCAGGCCGAACTCGACTACCTCTTCAGTTCGCAGGCGGCCATGGCGGCGATGGCCGAGAACTATGTCGGCTTGCCCTATTGAGACGAAGAAGGCATGCCGACGACAGAGACCTGAGGCACCACGCCGATCCAGGACGATGGGATGCCGGAGACAACCGGCACCCATGATGAAACGCCACGATGTCGGGAGGACATGATCATGATCAGCAGACGCCGTTTCGGCACGTTCCTGCGAGCGGGAGCGCTCGCCTTCGCCGGTTCGCTCTCCTTCGCCCATGCGGCCGCGGCCGACACGATCAAGCTCGGGATCGTCGGCCCGTTCTCCGGCCCCTTCGCCCTGCAGGGCAAGAACTTCCAGGCGGGCGTCGAGGCCTGGCTGACGCAGAACGGCAAGTCGGTCGGCGGCCATGAGATCGAGATCGTCTATCGCGACCTGCCGACCGCCAACCCGCAGCAGGCCCGCGCGCTGGCGCAGGAGCTGATCGTCAAGGACAAGGTGCAGTATCTCGGCGGCGTCTATTTCACGCCGGATGCGATGGCGATCACCCCGCTGCTGAAGCAGGGCAACGTGCCGCTCGTCATCTTCAACGCCGCGACCTCTGCGATCATGACCTCCTCGCCGCTCGTGGTGCGCACCTCCTTCACCACGGCGCAGACGACGACCCCGCTCGGCAAGGCGGCGGCCGATCGCGGCATCACCAAATTCGTCTCCGCCGTGACCGATTACGGTCCGGGCGTGGATGCCGAGGGCGCCTTCAAGAAGGCGGTCGAGGCGGCCGGCGGGCAGGTCGTCGAGACGATCCGGATGCCTTTGAACACAACCGAGTTCAGCCCGATCATGCAGCGTATCCGCGACGCCGGCGCACAGGGCGTCTTCGCCTTCCTGCCCTCGGGGCCGCCGACGCTCGGCTTCGTCAAGGCGTTCAGCGACACCGGGCTGAAGCCGGCCGGCGTCAAGCTCTTCGCCACCGGCGACCTGACGCAGGAATCCGACCTGCCGGCGCTGGGCGAGGCTGCCGCCGGCATGATCACCGGTTTCCACTATGCCATCTCCCACGATTCCGAGGTCAACAGGGCCTTCGTGGCGGCCGGCGAAAAGGCCATCGGCGGCCCGGGCCAGCTCACCTTCCCCGCCGTCGGCGCCTATGACGGCATGTACGTCATCGCCAAGATGATCGCCGCCACGGGCGGCAAGCAGGATGCCGAAAAGGCCGTCGAGGCGGTGAAGGGCCTCGCCTGGGAAAGCCCGCGCGGGCCGGTCAAGATCGATCCGGAGACCCGCCACATCACGCAGACGATCTATCTGCGCGAGGTCGCCAAGGACGCCAAGGGCAACTGGATCAACAAGGAGATCCAGAGCTTCCCCGGGCAGAAGGATCCGGGGCTGGCAAAGTAAGCCCGCGCTCGATCGATCGTCATCAGCGTCATTCCCGGGCGCCGCGCAGCGGCGAGCCGGGAGTCTCAGGCAAGAACGGTTCAGGAACCTCCTTGTCACGAGATGCCCGGGCCAGGCCCGGGCATGACGCTCCCCTCCCCGCCTTTCCTCTGGCCCTCCATGCAGACCGCGCTGAGCATCGCCCTGGACGCGCTGGCCTATGGCATGGCGCTGTTCATCATCTGCATCGGCCTGTCGCTGACGATGGGGCTGATGCGGGTGGTGAACCTCGCCCATGGCGCCTTCGCCATGATCGGCGGCTACATCGCCTCCTATGCGGCACGCGATCTCGCCCTCGGCTACGCGTTCGCCATCACGCTCGCGGTCTTGGGCACGGTGCTGATCGCCATCCCGCTGGAGCGGCTGCTGTTCCGGCGTATCTATGATCGCAGCGAGCTTTCGCAGGTGCTGATGACGATCGGCATCACCTTCTGCGTCATCGGCATCACCAACTATGTGTTCGGGCCGACGCTGAAGACGATCCCGCTGCCGGCCGAGCTGGCGCGGCCGGTCGATCTCGGCTTCCGCAGCATCGCCGGCCACCGGCTCTTCGTGATCGCGAGCGGGCTGGTGGTGGCGGGCGGGCTGTGGTTCCTGATCGAGCGCACGGGGTTCGGCATCCGCCTGCGGGCCGCGGTCGAGAACGCTCCCATGGCCCGCGCGCTCGGCGTGCGCACCGAGCTGATCTATGCGGCGAGCTTCGCGCTTGCCATCGGCCTTGCCGCCTTCGGCGGCGTGGCGGGGGCGGAGTTCCTGCCGATCGAGCCCTACTACGCGCTACGCTACATGGTGACCTTTCTGGTCGTGGTCTCGGTCGGCGGGGCGGGCTCGATCGGGGGGGCGCTGGCGGCCTGTCTCCTCCTGGGCTCCATCGACATCACCGCACGCTACCTGATGCCGGAATTCGGCAATTTCTTCTTCTATCTCGCCGTGATCCTGGTGGTCTGCCTGTTCCCGCGCGGCCTGATGGGGCGGGCCAAGGCATGACGGCGCTGGGGCTCAAACCGGACGGCGCCCAGGCGAGGCCGCTCCTGCGGGATCTCGCTTCCATCGCCCTGATCGCGCTCGCCGGCGCCAGCGGCTACTGGCTCTTTCCCGACAATCTCTCCTTCCTGACGCGCGTGATCTCCGTCGCGCTGCTGGTGCTCTCGCTCGATCTCGTGGTCGGCTATTGCGGCATCGCCTCGCTCGGCCAGGCGGCGCTCTATGGTGCGGGCGCCTATGCCGCCGGCATCGCCTGCCTCAACGGCGTGACCGAGCCTTTCCTGCTGATCCTGATCGGGGCCGCGGCCGGCGCCGTCACGGGACTCATGATGGGCGCGGTGATGCTCCGTGCACACGGCCTGCCGCAGCTCGTGCTCTCGATCGCCATCGTCCAGCTGCTGCACGAGGCGGCGAACAAGCTCGCCTGGCTCACCGGCGGCAGCGACGGGCTCTCCGGCATGCTGCCGGCGCCCCTCTTCGGGCTGTTCGAGTTCGATCTGTGGGGCCGGGCGGCCTATCTCTTCGGGCTCGGCCTGCTGATCGTCACCTTCGCGCTCCTGCGCCTGCTGGTGCGCTCGCCCTTCGGCATGGTCTGCCGGGGCCTGAAGGAGGACCCGCTGCGGGTGAGTGCGCTCGGCATCTCCGCCTTTCCCGTGCTGATCCGGATGTTCGCGATCTCGGGCGCCGTCGCCGGCATGGGCGGGGCGCTGGGCGCCATCGCGACGCAGGTCGTGGGGCTGGACAGCGTCAGCTTCGAATTGTCGGCCAATGCGCTCGTCATGCTGGTCCTCGGCGGTCTCGGCCAGCTCACCGGCGCGCTGATCGGCACGGTGGTGTTCATGTCGATCGAGCACGTCATCGCGGCGATCAACCCGTTCCACTGGATGACGTTGGTCGGCGCGATCCTGGTCGCGATCGTGCTCTTCGCCCCGCGCGGGCTGTCCGGCACGCTGGACGAACTCGCACGCCTGCTGCGCCGGGAGGGCCGGCCATGAGCGCCGTGTTCTCGGTCGAGAGGCTGTCGAAATCCTTCGGCGGGCTCAAGGTCAATCACGACATCAGCCTTTCGATGGCGGCGGGCGAGCGGCTGGCGCTGATCGGCCCCAACGGCGCGGGCAAGACGACCTTCGTCAACCTCGTCACCGGCCGCATCCGGCCGAGCCGGGGGGCGGTGAGCCTGGGGGGAGAAGACATGACCGCGGTTTCGGCCGTGGGGCGCGTCAGGCGCGGACTGGTGCGGACCTTCCAGGTGACGCGGCTGTTCTCGGAGATGACGCCGGAAGAGCATATGCTGCTGGCGCTGCTGCAAAGGGCGGGACGGGCGACGCGCATCCTCGCGCGGTTCCGCGGCGACGCGACGCTTCGCGACGAAGCGGCCGACATCCTGGCCACGCTGGGGCTGACGGAGGTAGCCAGGCGCCCCGTCGCCGAGATCGCCTATGGGCAGCAGCGGCTGCTGGAGATCGCCATCGCCATGGCCCAGCGCCCTAAAGTCCTGCTGCTCGACGAGCCGGCCGCGGGCGTGCCCTCCTCCGACACGCCGCTGATCGAGCGGGCGCTGGAGCGGCTGCCGCCCGAACTCGCCGTGCTGATGATCGAGCACGACATGGACCTCGTCTTCCGCTTCGCCAAGCGTGTCATCGTGCTGGCGGCGGGAGAGGTGATCTTCCAGGGTCTGCCCGGCGAGGTCGCCCAGGATGAGAAGGTGCGCGAGGCCTATCTGGGGAGCTATGCCCATGCCGGCCGCTGATCTCGAGGTCCGGGGGCTGAGCGCCGGCTATGGCCGGACCACCGTGCTGGAGGACGTCTCGCTGTCCGTGCCGGCCGGCGGGCGGCTCTCCATCCTCGGCCGCAACGGCATGGGCAAGACCACGCTGCTGGCGACGCTGATGGGGCTGACCCGGCACCATGGCGGGAGTATCCGCATCGGCGGGCGCGATGCAACCTCGCTCGGCACGCAGGCACGGGCGCAGGCGGGGCTCGGGCTCGTGCCGCAGACCCGCGAGATCTTCAAGGGCCTGAGCGTGGAGGAAAACCTCTTCGTCGGCCTGAAGGAGAGGCCGCGCAGCGCCATTGAGGAAGCCTATGCGCTGTTTCCGCGCCTGGCCGAGCGCCGCCGCAATCTCGGCTCGCAATTGTCGGGTGGCGAGCAGCAGATGCTGGCCACCGCACGCACCCTCCTCGGCCGGCCCTCGATCCTGATGCTCGACGAGCCGCTGGAGGGCCTCGCCCCGGTGATCTGCGACATGCTGATGGAGGCCTTCACCCGGCTCGCAGCCAGCGGCGCGATGACGATCCTGTTCGTCGAGCAGCGGCTGGAAAGCGCGCTCGCCTTCGCCGAGAACGTCATCATCCTCGAGCGCGGGCGGATCGCCTGGTCGGGGACGTCCACGAAATTGCGGGCGCAAGGCGAGGTGCTGGAGCGCTATCTCGGCGTGGGCGGGCTGCATTAAGGCTGCGCCGATGCCCCGTCACTCCGGGCTCGCCCCGGGATGACGGGGTGTTTCCGAGCCTGAAACTCCAGCCTCAGATACTGAACCGCGCGCCGGCCCGCGCCAGGCCGCCCGAGATCGCGACCGGCGTGCCGTCGGCGCGCCAGCAGGCGGCGCCGGTCAGCGTCCCGTCCTCCTCGAAGGCGATGGCGTTCATGCCGCCGGCGATGCGCGGGGACCGCACGGTCCGGTGGCCGCGCGCGGCGAGCGCCTGAGCCACCGCCTCGGGAAACGCCTCCTCCAGCTCCAGCACACCGCCTTCCGTCCAGACCCGCGGCGCCTCGACCGCCTCCTGCAGGCTCATGCGGTGATCGATCAGGTTGACGATCGCCTGCAGGGCCGAAGGGAAGATGCGCAACGCGCCGGGCAGGCCGAGCGCGTAGCGCAACCGGCCCTCGCGCAGCACCATCATCGGCGCCATCGAGGTGAAGACGCGCTTGCCCGGCGCGATCGAGAGGGCGCGGCCGGGATGGGGATCGAAGTTGAACATGTAGTTGTTGGCGATCATGCCCGTGCCGGGGACCTGCACGCAGGCGCCGAACAGGCCATTGATCGTCTGCGTCGCGCTGACGACGTTGCCCTCGGCATCCGCGACGGTGACATGGGTCGTGTCGGCGGATTCGCCGCCCGAGAGCCCGGCCGTCCAGCTCCTGGCGCGGCCCATCTCGATCAGGGCGCGGCGCTCGGCGGCATAGGCCTTGTCGATCAGCCTCTCGACCGGCACCTTGACGAAGGCGGGATCGGCGGTCGCGACCGCCCGGTCGGCAAAGGCGATCTTCAGCGCCTCCGCCAGCAGGTGCACCGCGTCGGCCGAGCCGAAGCCGAGCGCGCCGATGTCGTAGCCTTCCAGGATGTTGAGCATCTGGGCGATGTGGACGCCCGAGGAGGATGGCGGCGGCGGGCCGACGATCTCGAAACCGCGATACTGACCCCGGATCGGCTCGCGGGTCTCGGTCCGGTAGCGCGCCAGATCGGCGCGGTCGATCAGGCCGCCATGCGCAGCCATATAGCCGGCTAATTCGCCGCCGAGCGGGCCATCATAGAGCGCCTGCGGGCCCTGCTGGGCGACCAGCCGCAGGCTCTCGGCGTAATCACCCTGGACCAGCCGCGCGCCGGGCTTCAGGGGCGAGCCGCCCGGCAGCAGCATCGCGGCAAGGCCGGCATCGCGGGCAAGATCGCCGGCATTGTCGGTGATGCAGTTGGAGAGATAGGGCGTGACGGTGAAGCCGCGCGACGCGAGGCCGATGGCCGGCTGGAGCACATCGGCCAGGGGCAGCGTGCCGAAGCGCTCCAGCGCCTCGCACCAGCCCTTCAGCGCGCCGGGCACCGCGACCGCCCTGGCTCCGACGACGTTCTCCCGGTCCCGCGTGTCGCGCTGCCTGCCGATCTCGTCGGAGAGGCAGTCATACATCTCCGGCGTCGCGGCGCCGGGGGCCGTCGAGAGGTTGTCGATGACGCGGTGGCTGCCATCGGCGAGGCGGATATGGCTCAATCCCCCGCCGAGGATGCCGACCATCATCGGCTCGACCACCGTTAGCGCGAACAGCGCCGCGACGGCGGCATCGATCGCATTGCCGCCGGCGAGCAGCATCTGGCTGCCGGCGGCGGACGCCAGGGGGTGATTGGTCACCGCCATGCCGCGCGAGCCGCTGGCGGGCTTCTTCTCGCAGCGGAAAGTGGCGGTGCGGGCGGCAGGGGGCAGCATGGTCATGCCTGGCACTTGACCCGGCTCGGGTGTCGCCGTCCAGCCGGCATGGCGGCGCGAGCGCGATGCGCCTGTCGCATGGCGGCGCTCCCGGTGTCGCAGCCGCCGCGAGCGGCGATCGGGACCGCATCCTGTCCGGCGGCGAACGCCAGCGCACCGGCTTCGCGCGCCTGCTCATCCAGAAGCCCCGCCCCATCGTGGTGGACGAGGCGACCTTGGTTCTCGACGACGCCCGCCAGAACGCGCGGCTCAAGCTATTGCCGACGACGAGGGCGGAAAAACGCCGCCCCGAGCGGCCGATACCCCCCGTTTTCCGGCACAGGTTTACCGGTTCGTTGAGGATAGGCCCTAAGCATCTCTTCACGGATTTGCGCCTTAGTCTTGCGCTTCGCTCCAGCAGGAGCGTTCGGGTCTCAAGGATTGAGCGCATGACAGGCCGCTTCTCGCGCTGGTTTGCGGCTTCGGTCGCGGTCATCTGGTTCGGCCTCGCCTTGCCAGCCATGGCTCAGGCCGATGGCTGGACGGTGGCGAAGACTTCGGGAGAGGCCTGGACCGGCTCCGGCGCGCAGCCGGCCTCGCTCTCCCAGCAGGTGCAGCTCAAGCCCGGCGACTCGGTGAGAACAGGGCGCAATGGCCGCGTCCTGCTGGTCAGGGGGCAGGAGACGATCCTTCTCTCGCCGAACTCGGCGATCAGCCTGCCTGAGGCCGGCCGACCCGGCCTGTCGACGGTGATCCAGCAGGCGGGCTCGATCCTGCTCGATGTCGAGAAGCGCAACGTCCAGCATTTCGAGGTCGAGACGCCGTTCCTCGCCGCAGTCGTCAAGGGCACGCGCTTCCGTGTCTCGATCACGGGCGGGACGGCGAAGGTCGACGTCGTGCGCGGCCAGGTCCAGGTCACCGATTTCCGCTCCGGCGAGCGCGCGCTGGTCAATCCGCAGCAATTCGCGCGCTCCTCGACCGCTTCCGCGATCGGCCTGCGCCTGGGCGGCGCGGGCCGGCTCGATTCCGTGATGCCCGGCGCCCCACAGGCGCCCCGTGTCGCGCCGCTCAGCGTGCCGGCCGGCGGGCTCCGCCCCGGCGCCGATGCGGTCCCGCTGCAGCAAACCCAGCCGGCCATCCGAGCCAGCGGGCCTGCAACCCGGCCGACAACCCAGGCCAGCGCAGCCGCAACCCAGCCGGCCGTCCAGCGGACCGCCGGCGGCGGCGCCCGCATCGTGGCACCGATCGGCGAGGTGAAGCTCGACATCCGCAAGCTGACCAATGGAATGGCGCGCAGCGGCGCTCAGGAGGCCGGCAGAGGCCGGGGTCAGGATTGGGCGGCGCGTCTTCAGCCGGGCAATGGCGACAACAGCCGCGGCACCGGCAACAGCGGCACGGCGCCGGCGACGGCAGCGAGCGCCGCGGCGCAGGGCAGTGGGGAAGAGGGCTTCCCGGGTCAGCCGGCGGCTGTCGGCCGCAGCCTCTCGGCGGTCGCTGCCGACGCGGCGGCAAAGGCGGGGTCGGCCAAGACTTCGAACGCGCCACAATCGGCCGGACGCGATGGCCTAACGGGTGCGCCTGGCCAGCAGTCGAACCAAGGCCGGCAGGCGCAGGCAGGCCAGTCGGCCGGGCAGCTCCTCCAGACCGTCTACGGGGGCGTGTCCGCAAGTTCCGGCGGGGAAGGTTCGGATCCTCGCGGCTCGGGCAATGCTCAAGGCAATGCCTTCGGCCTCTACGGCGGCAATGGCGTCGGCAAGGCGCTGGGGCTCAGCAAACGGTAATGCCCCGGCAAGATGCAGATCGGCAGGCCCCACGCCGGACGCCTGCCATCGCGGCGGCTCTCAAGGCGGGCCGCGTGCATCTCCTGTGCCTCTGCATCGTGGCCCTGGTCGCCGCCACCGGGCTTCATGTCCGGCTGCGCGACATGGTGCTGGATGCGCGGTTTCATGCGAACACGCGCGCCCCCGCCGCCGATATCGCGATGGTCGAGATCGACCCCCGCTCGATCGCCGCGATCGGGCGCTGGCCTTGGCCCCGTTCGCTCCATGCCGATCTCGTCCGCAAGCTCGGCGAAGCCGGCGTGACGGAGATCGCCTTCGACGTCGATTTCAGCGCCCGTTCCACCGACGCCGACGATCGCGCCTTCACCGACGCGCTTCGCAAGGCCGGCGGCGGCGTCATCCTGGCGACGTTCCGCCAGGCGGGCGAAACGGCCGAGGGCAAGCCGGCCTCCTATGTCAACCGCCCGCTCCCGGCCTTCGAGAGCAACGCCTGGCAGGGGCTCGTCAACGTGATGCCCGACCGCGACGGCGCGGTCCGTCGCTTCACGTTCGGGGCGACGATCGACGGCGTCTTCGTTCCCTCGATCGCCGCCTTGCTGACGGGCAGGCACGAACCGGCGGCGCCGGAATTCAGGATCGATTTCGGCATCGACCGCCAGGCGGTGCCCGGCGTGTCCTTCATCGACGTGCTGCGGGACGAGCCGGCGGCCCTGGCGGCCCTGAGAGGCAAGAAGGTCCTGGTCTCCGGCACGGCAGCCGAGCTGGGCGACCGCTTCGTCATCCCGAACGGCCACATCATTCCCGGCGCGCTGCTCCAGATCCTCGCGGCCGAGTCCATCTTCCAGAATCGCACCCTGCAGACCACGGCGCCGGCCCTCGCCTTCGCGCTCGCGCTGCTGCCCCTCGGCGCAGCCCTGCTGATGCGCCGCCGCAGGGGCTCCGCCCGGATCGCCGCGGTGATCTGCACGGCGGTGGCAGCGGAGGCCGCCGCCGCCGCCGTGCAGATCGCCTATCCGGTCGCAGTCGACACATCCTTGCTGCTCGTCGCGGCGGCTGCCTGCGCCCTCATCATCCTCGTCGACGAGGTCGATATTCGCGGCCTGTTGCGGCAGGCGGCGGAACGTCGCTTCCACAATGTCGCGATGTCGCTGTCGGACGGCCTCGTCTGCCTCGATGGCGAGGGCCGCATCACCATGGCCAACGAGGCGGCCACGCGGATCTTCGGCGTCGCGGCGGCCGACATCAAAGGCCGTCCCTTCGCGGATCTGCTGGCGCCGGAGGCCGACGCGCCTTCCCTGCCCGGCGCCTCCGGCTTGTTCGAGCCCGGCAACCGGATCGTCGAACAGCTCGGGCGCCGGGCCGGCGGCGAGCTGTTCCCGCTGGAGTCGAGCTGGTCGATCTGGGAGACGCCGTCGGGGCGCCACTATGGCGTCGTGCTGCGCGACATCTCCGAGCGCCGCCGCCAGCAGGAACGCATCCGCTACCTCGCCGAAAACGACGTCGTCTCCGGCCTGCCGAACCACAACCGCCTGATCGCGGCCCTCGACGAGGCGCTGCGCGACGGCCGCCGGCATCGCCTCATGCTGGCGGGGCTGCCGAATTTCGACCGCATGCGCGATCTGGAGGGACAGGATTTCGCCGATGCGCTGGTGCGGGCCGCGGCCGCACGCTTGCGCGCCCTGGCGCCCGACGCCACCCTGCTCTCCCGCCCGGAAAGCGACGAGTTCGCGGTTCTCCTGCAAGGAGACGAGGCGGCCGCCAATCGCCTGGCCGTCCGGATCATCGCCGATTTCAGGTCGAGCCCGCTGGAGTTCAGCGGCCGCACCCTGCGCATGCCGCTCTTCCTCGGCCATGCCGGCTGCGAGGACGCGGCCGCCTCGCAGATCTGGCTCGGCAATGCCCGGTTCGCGCTCGCACAGGCCAGGACGCATGAGCAGGAGGCTCCCGTCGCCTTCGCCATGCCGATGCGCGAGGAGGTCGAGAAGCGCGTCGCGCTCGAAGCCAGGCTGCGCCTTGCCCTGGCGGCCGGCGAGTTCGAGCTGTTCTACCAGCCTCAGGTCGATCTGCGGACACGCGCGATCATCGGCGCCGAGGCGCTGATCCGCTGGCGCCACCCCGAGCGGGGTTATGTCTCGCCGGGAGAGTTCATGCCGGTCGTGAACGGGACCTCCCTGTCCGAGGGCGTGGCGGCCTGGGTCCTGGAGACGGCCATCCGCCAGGCCGCCATCTGGCAGAAGCAGGGCACGCCGATCCGGGTCGGGGTCAACCTCGCGCAGTCGCAATTCGCCGCCGGTTCGCTCGTCGTGGACGTGGCGCGGCTGCTCGATGCCACCGGGCTCGCGCCCGGCCTGGTCGAACTGGAGGTGACGGAGGACATCATCCTGGACGATATCAGCCGCGTCCGGACGATTCTCGCCGCGCTCCGCGATCTCGGCCTGCTCATCGCCTTCGACGATTTCGGCACCGGCTATGGCAGCCTGACCTCGCTCAGGGATTTCCCGCTGGATGTCATCAAGATCGACCAGACCTTCGTGCGCACGCTTGCCCCCGGCACCGAGAACGCCGCGATCGTGGCGGCGACGATCGAGCTGGGGCACGCGCTCGGCCACGGCCTGATCGCCGAGGGCATCGAGGACGAGGCCATCGCCGCCCTGCTGTCGCGCATGGGCTGCGAGGAGGGCCAGGGCTACCTCTTCGGACGGCCGATGCCCGCCCGCGAGCTGGAAGCGAACTGGCTGCGCCGCGCCGCCTAGAGCGCCGGCCTTTCGCTCCGGCTCGGCTCCAGCCGCTTCTCGAACCTGGTCGCCATTCAGGCAGTGCGGCGATTGCCGGGTTTTGTCTGTTCCGATAAGCGGGATGGCAACGGCCATCAGGGCTCGCCTCGCCGAGCCCTGCCAACCCGCATGGATACGCCATGAATGCCACGCCCCAACCCCCCACCTCCGCAGCGCCGGTTCGGCTCGAACGCGACGGGAGCGTCGGCTTCATCGTCATCGACAACCCGCCGATCAATGCGGGGTCGCTGGGGGTGCGGCAGGGGCTCATCGCCGCGCTGGGTGAGCTGGCCGGAGACGCTTCGCTGGCGGCGGGCGTGCTGATCGGGGCCGGCACGACCTTCATCGCCGGCTCGGACCTGCGCGAGTTTTCGGCGCCGCTGGCCGATCCGCAGATGCCGGCGGTGATCGCCGCCATCGAAGCCTGCCCCAAGCCGGTGGTCGCGGCCATTCATGGCGCGGCGCTGGGCGGGGGCTACGAGATCGCCCTGGCCTGCGATGCGCGTGTCGCGCTCGCCGATGCCGTGGTCGGGCTGCCGGAGGGCACCTTCGGGATCATCCCCGGTGCCGGCGGCACCGTGCGCCTGCCACGCCTGACCGACGCGGCAACCGCGCTCGATATCGTCTCGACCTGCCGGCGGGTGAAGGCGCCGGAGGCCAAGGCGCTCGGCCTGATCGACGCGGCCGTGGACGAGCTGCGCCCGGGCGCCGCGGCGTTCGCGCTGTCGCTGAAGGGCGCGAAGCGGCGCCTGCGCGATCTGCCGGCCAAGCCTGTCGAGGCGGAGGCCTTCGAGAAGGCCGCCACCGCCGCCCTCAAGCGCGGGCGCAGCCGCCCCTATGCGCAGGAGCAGGTCGCGGCACTACGCCGGGCCTTCGAGGCGCCTTTCGATGCGGCGCTGGCCGAGGAGCGCGCCGTGTTCCAGCGGCTGCGGCAATCGGATGAATCGGCGGCGCTGCGCCATCTCTTCTTCGCCGAGCGCGAGGCCGCCCGCATCGACGGGCTGGAGGGCGCCAAGCCGCTGCCGGTGAAGAGCGTCGGCATCGTCGGCGCCGGCACGATGGGCTCGGGCATCGCGGCTGCCTTCCTCGCAGCCGGCCTGCCGGTCACCCTGGTCGACCTCAAGCCCGAGCTGCTGGACGCGGCGCGCCAGCGCGTTGCCGGCTTCCTCGCGAAGGCGGCGAAGCCGGCCGCGCTGACGACCTCTTCGGAGCTTGGGGCCCTCGCGCCCTGCGACCTCGTGATCGAGGCGGTGTTCGAGGACATGGCGGTGAAGCAGGACCTGCTGCGCCGGCTGGACGGCATCGTGCGGCCCGATGCCATCCTGGCCTCGAACACCTCCTATCTCGACCTCGACGCCATCGCCGCGGCGACGGCGGAGCCGGCCCGCGTCGTCGGCCTGCATTTCTTCGCCCCCGCCCATGTCATGAAGCTGCTGGAGATCGTGCGCGGTGCGAAAACGGCGCCGGCCGTGCTGGCGAGCGCGCTCAAGCTCGGCCGCGCCCTCGGAAAGGTCGCCGTCGTCTCAGGCGTCGGCGACGGCTTCATCGGCAATCGCATCTACAATGCCTATCGCACGCAATGCGAGGCGATGCTGCTCGCAGGGGCCCTGCCGGAGGAGATCGACGGGGCGATCGAGGCGCTGGGCTTCGCGATGGGGCCCTTCGCCGTCTCGGATCTGTCGGGCCTCGACATCGCCTGGGCAAACCGCAAGCGCAAGCAGGCCGAGACCGGCGACCACAGCGACGTTCCCGTGCTGGAATGGCTCGTCGCGGGAGGGCGCCTCGGCCGGAAGACCGGCGCCGGCTGGTACGCTTACGAGGACGGGCGCAGGTCGCCCGATCCTGCGGTGGCCGGCCTCGTCGTGAAGGCGCGCGCCGAGCGGGGCGTCACCGCGGCCTCGCTCGGCCGCGAGACCATCCAGAACCGCGCCATGGCCGCCATCGTCAACGAGGCGCTGCTGGTGCTGGAGGACGGCATCGCCGCCCGCCCCTCCGACATCGATCTCGTCCTGATCAACGGCTACGGCTTCCCCAGACATCTTGGCGGGCCGCTCTGGTGGGCCAAGACGCAGGACCGGCAGAGGCTGGAACAGGCGCTCCAGGCGTTGCAAGGTCTCAAGCGGCGCGGCGACCTCGCCCGCCTCGATTGAACGAGAGCCGGGCGCATCGTTCTCCGGCGGCGCCCTTCCAGCGGCGCTTCACGCAGGCATTGATTGCCGACGCGACCGTTCCCGCGCGTCGTCGCACGACACGTTCCGGCGGCGTGGCCCGAAACTTGCCGGGACGGATAGAAGATGGCGCCTTCCCGTCTGTGCGGCGGAGCCGGGGTGTGATCTAGTCGCGCGGGGCGACGCGTGAGGGCGCGCGCCGCGAGACGATGGTTCGGAAACGGGAGAACGACGATGACTTCAGCGATGCGCCGCCCCCTTGTGCTCAAGGCCACCGCGGCCTTCAAGGCGACCTTGTTCGCGACGACGGCCGCCGCCGCGCTGACCCTGGCCCCGATGGCCGGATGGGCGCAGACGCCGAAGGCCGGCGGCACGGTGCATGTCGTCGTTCAGCCGGAACCGCCCATGCTGATGCAGGGCCTCAACCAGAACGGCCCGACCAACATGGTCGCCGGCAACATCTACGAATCTCTGCTGCGTTATGACGAGAAGCTCCAGCCGCAGCCTTCGCTCGCCAAGAGCTGGGAAATCTCGCCGGATGCGAAGGTCTACACGTTCAAGCTGCAGGAAGGCGTCAAATGGCATGACGGCAAGCCCTTCAGCGCCGACGACGTCGTCTTCTCGCTCGACAAGTTCCTGCGCGAGGTGCATCCGCGCTGGCGTCCGATCGCGACCAGCCAGGTCGAGAAAATCGAGAAGGTCGACGACCTCACCGTCAGGATCACGCTGCAGCAGCCCTTCGGCCCGCTCGTGCTGTCGCAGGAGGTGGCGAGCGCGCCGATGATCCCCAAGCACATCTATGACGGGACGGATTATCGCGCCAACCCGGCCAACAACACGCCGATCGGCACCGGCCCGTTCAAATTCAAGGAATGGAGGAAGGGCTCCTACATCCACCTCGTGAAGAACCCGGACTACTGGCAGAAGGGCAAGCCGCATCTCGACGAGATCTACTGGCAGATCATCCCGGATGCCGCCGCACGCGCCGTCGCCTTTGAGACGGGCAAGATCGACGTGCTGACCGGCGGCTCGGTCGATGTCTACGACGTGGCGCGCCTCTCCAAGCTCCCCAACACCTGCGTCACCACCAAGGGCTGGGAAATGTTCGCCCCGCACGCCTGGATCACCCCGAACATCGCCAAGGGCGGGCCGCTCGCCAGCAAGCAGTTCCGCCAGGGCATGATGTTCGCGATCGACCGGGAGTTCGGCAAGGACGTGGTCTGGGGCGGGCTGGGCAAGCTGCCGACCGGGCCGATCTCGTCCAAGACGAAATTCTATTCGGCCGATGTCCCGAAATACACCTATGACGTCGCCAAGGCGAAGGAGCTGATCAAGGCCTCCGGCTACAAGGGCGAGCCGCTCAAGATCCTGGCGCTGCCCTATGGCGAGGTCTGGAGCCGCTGGGCCGAGGCCGTGAAGCAGAACCTCACCGATGCCGGAATCAACGTCTCGATCGAGACGACCGACGTGCCGGGCTGGACGCAGAAGGCCAGCAACGGTGATTTCGACCTGACGTTCAACTTCCTCTACCAGCTCGGCGACCCGGCAATCGGCGTGGCCCGGAACTACATCTCGAGCAACATCGTCAAGGGCAATCCCTTCGGCAACCAGGGCGCCTACCGCAATCCCGAGGTGGACAAGCTCTTCGCCGATGCGGCGGTGGCCCCCACGGATGCCGCGCGGCAGGAACTCTACACCAAGGTCCAGAAGCTGCTGGCCGACGAGGTGCCGGTGCTGTGGCAGCTCGAGATGGATTTCCCGACGATCTATCGCTGCAACGTCAAGAACCTGGTGACGACCGCCATCGGCGTCGACGACGGGTTCCGGGACGCCTGGAAGGAGTGAGACGGTCCGCAAGGATCGTGAAGCACGCCCCGTGAACGACTGAACCGGAGCGCACGATCACCTCAACCGTCCCCGGGAGCCGCGCCGCTTCGCTGCGCCCGCGACGACGGCGCTGTCTTGATCGATGCCTGAGGCTTGACTGCATGAACCTCCTCCAATTCCTCTCGGCCCGGCTGGTGAAGGGCGTGCTCGTCCTCTTCGCCATCGCCGTGCTGAACTTCTTCCTGATCCGGGCGGCGCCGGGCGACCCGGCCCAGGTGCTCGCCGGAGAGGCGGGGGCAGCGGACGCGCAATTGCTGGAGCAGCTGCGCCAGCGCTTCGGGCTGAACGAGCCGCTGCTGACCCAGCTCTGGATCTACATCAAGGGCTACATGACCTTCGATCTCGGCTTCAGCTACCGGCAGCAGCAGCCGGTGCTGACGCTGGTGCTCGACCGGCTGCCGGCGACGCTGCTGCTCACCGGCGCAGCCTTCGTGATCTCGCTCGGCCTCGGCGTGGTGATGGGCGCGCTCGCGGCCAGGCGCGCCGGACGCTGGTCGGACAGCCTCATCACCACCCTCTCCCTCGTCTTCTATGCGACGCCGCTGTTCTGGATCGCGCTGATGAGCCAGATCGTGTTTTCGCTGAAGCTCGGGCTCGTGCCGAATGTCGGCTACGAGACCATCGGCGCGAACGATACCGGCCTCGCCCGCGCGCTCGACATCGGCCACCACCTGATCCTGCCCGCGCTGACGCTGGGGCTGTTCTTCACCGCGCTCTATGCCCGGATGATGCGCGCCTCGATGCTGGAGGTGGCTGGCGCGGATTTCGTCAAGACGGCGCGCGCCAAGGGCCTCTCCCCCGGCATCGTCTCGCGCCGGCATGTCGCGCGCAACGCGATCCTGCCGGTGGTCACGCTGGCCGGGCTGCAGGCGGGCCAGCTCGTCGGCGGCGCCGTGCTGACCGAAACGGTGTTCGCCTGGCCGGGCATCGGACGGCTGATGTTCGACGCCCTGCTGCAGCGCGACTACTCGGTGCTGCTCGGCGTGTTCTTCATCTCCTCGGCCATGGTGGTCGGCTTCAACATCATCACGGATCTGGTCTACCGCATCGCCGATCCGCGCATCGAGGCTGCGTCGTGATGGGATATCTCGACACCATGGCGGAGAGAAGCGCGGGGAACCCTCTCCCAAAGGGAGAGGGGACGGCGAGGCGTCGGCCATCACACACCGATGCCGCGAACTCCCCGCAGCCTCGGTTCGCGGTTAGCCTCACTGGTCCAGGGGCCGACACCTCACCCCTGCCCCTCTCCTTACAGGAGAGGGGTTCCCCGCGTGTGCGCCGGGCAGCCGCGGAGTGCCTTCCATGAACTTCATCAAGCGCTTCTGCCGCAATCGCGGCGCCGTGCTCGGCCTCGTCATCCTGCTGGCGGTGGTCGCCTTCGCCCTGCTCGCGCCGACGCTCTATCCGCAATCGCCCTGGCGGCCCGTCTTCCGCCCCTTCCTGGCGCCCTTCGCCATGGAGCGCTTTCCGCTCGGCACCGACACGCTCGGCCGTAATCTCGCGGCAGGGCTGGTCCATGGCGCACGCGTTTCGCTGACCATCGGCGTGGTCTCGACGCTGGTCGCGCTGCTGATCGGCGTGCCGCTCGGCGCTGTGGCCGGCTATGCGGGCGGCATCGTCGACGACGCGCTGATGCGCTTCACCGAGTTCTTCCAGACGATCCCCTCCTTCGCGCTGGCGATCGTGCTCGTCGCGATCCTGCAGCCGGCGCTGGGCTCGATCGTGCTGGCGATCGGGGTCGTCTCCTGGCCGCCGGTGGCGCGGCTGGTGCGGGGCGAGGTGCTCTCGCTGAAGACGCGGGAATATGTCCAGGCCGCCGTCACCATCGGCCAGTCGACGCCGCGCATCATCTTCAGCCAGGTGCTGCCCAACACCATCGCGCCGATCATCGTGATGGGCTCGCTGATGATCGGCTCGGCGATCCTGCTGGAATCCTCGCTCTCCTTCCTGGGGCTCGGCGACCCGAACCTGATGAGCTGGGGCTATATGGTCGGGGCCGGCCGCACCCGCCTGCTCGACGCCTGGTGGATCAGCTTCTTCCCGGGCTTCGCGATCTTCCTGACGGTGCTCGCGCTCAACCTCGCGGGCGAAGGGCTGAACGACGCGCTGAATCCGCGCCTCGCCAGGGGGCACGAATGAGCGAGCTCACGGCCAAGGCCGCTCCCGTCCTCACGATCGAGAACCTGACGCTTGCCCTGCCGGCGCTGGCCGACCGGGCGCATGCGGTGGAGAACGTCACGCTCTCCATCGGGCCCGGCGAGACGCTCTGCGTCGTCGGCGAATCCGGCTCCGGCAAGTCGATGATCGCCCATGCAGTGATGGGTCTCCTGCCCAAGGCCGTGAAGCCGGCCGGCGGCGCCATCCGGCTCGCCGGGCGCGACCTGCTGGCGCTGGACGAACAGGCGATGCAGGACATGCGCGGCCGCGAGGTCGGGATGATCTTCCAGGAGCCGATGACCTCGCTCAACCCGGTGATGCGCGTCGCCGAGCAGATCGTCGAGACCTTCGAGGCGCATGGGCTGCACAGCCGCTCGGAACGCCAGCGTCGCGCGGTCGAACTGCTCGCCGAGGTGGGCCTGCCCGATCCGCCGCGGCTGGCGCGGGCCTATCCGCATGAATTGTCGGGTGGTCAGCGGCAGCGCGTGATGATCGCCATGGCGCTGGCCCTCGAGCCGAAGCTCCTGATCGCCGACGAGCCGACGACCGCGCTCGACGTGACGACCCAGGCGCAGATCCTCAAGCTGATCGACAATCTGCGCCACAAGCACGGCACGGCCGTGCTGTTCATCACCCATGACATGGGCGTCGTCGCCGAGATCGCCGACCGGATCGCCGTGCTCGAAAGGGGCGCCCTGGTCGAGGAGGGCACGGCCGATCAGGTTCTCGGCTCCCCGCGCCATTCCTACACGCAGAAGCTCCTTGCCGCTGTGCCCTCATTGACTCCGCCGGCCCGCGCGCCGCTGCCGCCTTCGGCCCCGGTGCTGACGGTGGAAGGGCTCGGCAAGATCTACCGCAAGCGCAGCTTCTTCGGCACCGCGCGCGAGGTCCGGGCGGCCGAGGACATCTCCTTCTCGCTCCAGCGCGGCGAGACGCTGGGGCTGGTCGGGGAATCCGGTTCGGGCAAATCCACGGTCGGGCGCTGCTGCCTGCGGCTGATCGAGCCCGATGCGGGCCGCATCAGCCTGAGCAGTCAAGCCGCCGGCGATCTCGTTCTGAGCGACCTCAAGCCGGTGGAGCTGCGCGCCCAGCGCCGGCGCATCCAGATGGTCTTCCAGGACCCCTTCGCCTCGCTGAACCCGCGCCAGACGGTGGGGCGGATCATCTCCGACGGGCCGGTTGCGCATGGCATGCCGCGCAAGGAGGCGCTGGCCAGGGCGAGCGCGCTGCTGGAACTGGTCGGCCTCTCCGCCAATGCGATCGACCGCTATCCGCATGAGTTCTCGGGCGGACAGCGCCAGCGCGTCGGCATCGCCCGGGCGCTCGCGCTGGAGCCCGATGTCCTGGTCGCCGACGAAGCGGTCTCTGCGCTGGACGTTTCCGTCCAGGCGCAGATCCTCGCACTGATCAAGGACATCCAGCAGCGCCTCGGCCTCGCCATCCTGTTCGTGACGCACGACCTGCGCGTCGCCGCCCAGATCTGCGACCGGATCGCGGTGATGCAGCGGGGACGCATCGTCGAGACGGGACCGACCGCCGCCCTCTTCGCCGCCCCACACCACGACTATACGCGGGCGCTGCTGGCGGCGGTGCCGGGCTCCGGGCGGTTCGGGCATTGATCCTGTTACGGTTCGGCCAGCTGCACCGTCATCCCGGACGCAGCGAAGCGGAGATCCGGGATGACCGCGCAAATCTGATGATGTGACGTCGCTGCCTGCTGTTTGGAGATCCACAATGCCCCTCGACACCGCCCTTCGCGACAAGATCCTGGCCTCGGTCGAGGCCGGCTTCGCCGAGCAGATCGCCTTCACCCAGGAGCTGATCCGCTTTCCCTCGCTCCGCGGCGAGGAGCATGCCTGCCAGGACTTCATCTTCCGCGCCATGAAGGAGCGCGGCTTCACCATGGACCGCTTCAAGATGGACGAGGCGGCAATCAAGGCCCATCCCGGCGGCGGGCCGTTCTCGGAATTCCATTCGGATGCGCCGATCGTCGTCGGCATCCACCATCCGCGCGAGGAGAAGGGCCGCTCGCTTATCCTGCAGGCGCATGTCGACGTCGTGCCGACCGGCCCGGCCGACCAATGGACGCACGCCCCCTTCGACCCGGTGATCGAGGGCGACTGGATGTATGGCCGCGGCGGCGCCGACATGAAGGCGGGCGCGGCCGCCAATTTCTTCTGCATCGACGCGCTGCGCCGCATCGGGCTGCAGCCGGCCGCGACGCTCTACCACCAATCCGTGGTGGAGGAGGAATCGACCGGAAACGGCGCGCTGATGACGCATCTGCGCGGCTATCGCGCGCAGGCAGCGCTGATCCCCGAGCCCGAGGAGGAGATGCTGGTGCGCGCCAATACCGGCGTGCTCTGGTTCCAGGTCGAGGTGCGCGGCAAGCCGATGCATGTGCGCGAGATGGGCGCGGGCGCCAATGCGATCGACGGCGCCTACCGCGTCATCGCGGCGCTGCGCGGCCTGGAAGAGGAGATCAACCGCGAGAAGGCGGGCCGCCCGCATTTCGAGGATATCGACCACCCGATCAACCTGAACATCGGCAGGATCGAGGGCGGCGACTGGGCATCCTCCGTGCCGTGCTGGTGCCGGATCGACTGCCGCATCGGCCTCTATCCCGGCGTCGACGCGGCCGAGATCGCCAGGCGCATCGAGGACTGCATCCTCGGCTTCAGCCGCACCGACAGCTTCCTCGCCAACAACCCGCCGCGCGTGACCTTCAACGGCTTCTATGCCGAAGGCTATGTGCTGGAGCCCGGCAGCGAGGCGGAAGCCGTGCTGGGCCGCGCCCACGAGGCCGCGACGGGCAAGCCCCTGAAGAGCTTCATGACCGCCGGCTATCTCGATACCCGCGTCCACGCGCTCTACGACAAGATTCCGGCGCTCTGCTACGGCCCGGTCTCGGAGAGCATTCACGCCTTCGACGAGCGTGTCAGCCTCGCCTCGGTCAAGCGCATCACCGGCGCGATGGCCCTCTTCGTCGCCGAATGGTGCGGGGTGGAGAGCCTCGAGGGCTGAGCTAGCGGACCGCCCGACCGGCCATGATCAGCTCGACCTCGTCGCGGTGGATGCGGCGCTGGTCCAGCAGCGTGCGGGCGATCGCGGCATGGGCGCGCCGGATCGCCGGGCGGTAGAGGATCGCCGTGGCGGCGGCTTGGCAGCGCGCGCGGACAGCGGCCTCGTCCACCGGCCGCAGCCAGGCGAGAAACCCGTCGATCTGCCTGAGATCGTCCTCATGCGAGGCGATGGCGCCGGGGTAGAAGCGCAGCCCCTCCTCGTTCCAGTAGAGCATCTCGCCGCCATGGCCGGCATAGAGGATCGCGATCTCGGCCTCGGCACGGGCGCGATCCTCCGGCCGGCCGCTGTGGAAGCCCCGCCCATAGGGCTCGAAGCACACCTCTCCGCTGAAGCCGTAGGGCGGCCGCAGCCAGGCATGGCTGATGAAGCGGCCCTGCACCCAGCCGACGACGATATGGCCGGCCTCGTGGAAGGCGCAGGCGGCACGACGGATTTCGGCGGGGATATCATCCCGATTCGGCATGGCACCACTGTGCCGGCGCGGCGCCCGGAGGCAACGCCCGCGAGGCTGGCCTTTTGTCGCGTTCCAGGCCGGATGGCACGGAGCTCGCCGGCTCATTCCCTATCGACATCGGGAGGATCGACGCGCCTGTTCTTGTTGAAGACCGCGTTTGCGCTCGCCGTTCTGCAAGCCGCCGGCGCCGGCGCCCTGACGCAGGGGCCGCTGCGCATCGGCATGACCGCTTCCGACATTTCGCTCACCTCCGGCCAGGCCGACAATGGCGGCGAGGGCCAGCGCCTCATGGGCGATACGGTCGATGACGCGCTGATCAACTGGGACCTGTCGAGCGCAACGAAACCGGCCGATCCGATGCCGGGCCTGCCCTTGACCTGTGACTCGACCCGGCCGATGCCAGCAGGACGAAATGACTCTCAAAAGGCACTCCGGCGCGAAGTTCCCGACGGCTCGGATGTCCCGGCCGTGTCCGCGGTCAGGAATCTCGACAAGCTGCTCGCCCCGCCGTCCACAGCCGCGGCGCGCCCGACACGATTCGAACGTGTGACCTTTGCCGTCTCGGGCGTTGCTCGCTTGCAAAATCCCGCATTGCCGAAGCGGCGGGGATCGGCTATCCAGCTTCCACGGTTAGCGCCCGTAGCTCAGCTGGATAGAGCGTTGCCCTCCGAAGGCAAAGGTCACACGTTCGAATCGTGTCGGGCGCGCCACTTCCGTTCAAAACTGCGAACACCCAGATTGCGCGCGGCATTGCCCGCGATGGCCTGCTCCAGGGTGGTCTTATCCCCGATGATGCGGACGAGATCGTCGTCGACTTCGACGCGATCGACGACGGACCGGATGTAGGCCTTGCGGAACGGAATGTCTCCGGAGGTGACGCTTTCGCGCATGAGGCGCCCGAAGCGCTCGATAGCCTCAGGCTCCAGGGTGGTCGGCGGGGCGGCTTGCGCCTTGATTCGCTCCAGCGCAGCGGTGGCGCGATCACGCTCCAGCTTGAGGGCGGCGACCCGCTCCGTCAGCAGGTCGTCGAGATCGGTCACGCCATCCTCGACCATCTTGTAGAGGCGCCTCAACCTGTCCTCAGCCTGGCTGGCTTCGGTCTGCAGCGTGGTGATCCGGGTGTCGACCTCCAGCGCGCGCTCGGCCCGCCCCGCCGCCAGGCCGGCGAGCATGACCGTGAGCCGGTCGGGCTGGAATAGGTGGTCGACGAGGTGGTCGGTGACGAGCGTGTCGAGCCTGTCCATCCGGATGGATCGCCCCTTGCAGGCCGTCTTACCCATCCGGCCGTGAACGGAGCATGAGTAGTAGCGGTGGACCTGTCCTGATTTCGAGGTGCCAGTCCGCAGGGTCATCGCGCCCGAGCAGGTCGCGCAGGTCGCAAGCCCGGTCAGCAGGATCGGGCCGGTGACCACGCGCGGCGGCGTGGTCATCGGGGCGTTGACCTTCATGCGCGCCTGCACCGCGTCGAATTCATCACGCGGGATAATGGCTGGCACCTCGACGACGATCTGCTCGCTCGCCGGCTTCTCGGCGAGGGTCTTGGAATCGCGCTTGTTGAAGATCCACTGGCCGATATAGACGGTGTTGGTCAGGATGCCATGCACGGTCGCGACGCCGAAGCGGGCCCCTTTTCGTGTCCGGTAGCCACGTTGGTTCAGCCAGCAAGTGAGTTGCTTGATCCCAAGCGGCCCGCCGGTCCCGTCGCCGGACCGATAGAGCTTGAAGATCTGCCGTACGGTCTCCGCTTCGACAGGATCTTCGACGAGCTTCTTCTTTGCCCGGTTGCCGCGCTTCTCGACTTCAGCGGTGGTGTAACCGAGCGGAACCGGCGAGCCATTGTAGAAACCTTGACGTGCATTTTCCTTCATTGCACGTAATACGTGCTTTGCGTTCTCCCGGCTCTGATATTCGTCGAACAGCGCGATCACCTGGCGCATCATCACCTGAGCCGGGTCATCTCCCAGTTCCTGGGTGATGGAGACGAGCCGCACGCCCGCCTTCGCCAGCTTGCGGATATACATTTCCAGGCCGAAGGCATCGCGGAAGAAGCGGCTGAAGGAATGCACCAGGACGATATCAAACGGCCGATCGTCGTCGGTTGCGCGCTCGATCATCTTCTGGAATTCCGGCCTGGCATCGTCGGTCGCCGAGGCGCCGGGCTCGACATATTCGGCGACGAGGTTCCAGCCCTTGCCGGCGCAGAAGGCGAGGATCTGTTTGCGCTGATCGGGGATCGAAAGGTCAGATTCGGCTTGCCGTCCGGTCGACACACGAAAGTATCCACAGGCTCGAACGGAGCCGTCCGATATCGTCGACTCAAAATTCGACTTGTGGAGATACTTGTTCATCTTTGCTTTCCTGCGCAGATCGATTTCTGCATTAGAGCATAATTCTTCTTATAGATCAAATATTTACAGTGAGGCGACGAACGGCATCCTCACTCGGATTGATCTCGCGCCAGTGACAACTGGGGCAAACCGGCGCTCGCTATCTCTCAGCCCCCGCATCATGCTGGCGGCCGAGGTTATCGAGCCTGTGGACGATGGCTAGCGCAGGTGCCGCCACAGGAGCGGCCTATCCAGGTACGGCACGTCCGTCGCCGAAGATCTGACGCATGGCCTCGGCCTCGGCCAGTTCCCTGCAGGGCACGGCCGTCATCTTGACGGTCACGGCACGCGGGGCCTGCTGGATCAGCATCAGCCGACCCCGGCCCTTGATGATCATGCTGTCGACGCCGTGCGGGCAGCTCTCATCCTGCCAGATTCCCCAGACGATATCGCTCGCGCAAATGATCTCGGCCAAGGCGCTCGTTTGGTTCTCGCTCCGGAGGATAAGGCCCTGGTTCGCGTTGGCCATTTCAATGAGCTCCTGCAGATGCTGCTGTTCATTCATGTCGAGTTCCTTCTGATCGAGTTGGTGGCACGGGCCGGGCTGGTTTCGGGGGAGGCTCTCCACGGCCCTGCCTGCCCGGTGGGGTCAGGATTTCGTCGAGAAAGCGACCGAGATAGGTCTCGATCACGTGGAGCTCGGCCGGCGTTACCGGGACCGGTTCGGGCCAGTCGTCGACGACGATCGGCCCCGCCTCGCGCTCAGAGCTCATGGTCGAGCTCGCGGCGTCGTGAGGCGGTCGGGGTCCGGCTTTTCGTCCGGTCGCGATCGGCTTCGACCACCGCGACGGTCGAGAGCTTGACGTTGGACCGCGACAGGCGCCCGGCGAGCCAGGCACGGCGTTCTAGCGCCGACGGCACGGCATCCGGCGTCTGTCGGTCGAGAGGGCGGTCGGCGAGCAGATGACGATCGATCGCTTCCGTATCGACGACGAGCGTCGTCTCGCCTCGCGCCCGGCTCGCGGCGACATAGATGTCATGGCGATCAAGCGCGGGATCGGCGAGGACGAGCGTCCGGTCGACGGTCAGGCCCTGACTGCCGTAGATTGAGCTCGCATAGCCCCAGCCGAGACGGACGCGGCCCTTCTCGTCGGCGAGCGCGGCGGGGTCGAACGTGACGAGACGGCCACCCGTGACAGCTTCGATCCGAATCCTGCGCCCATCCGGCGCATCCCGTTCGGGTTGCTCCATCACCTTGGTGACGGTCCCGGTCGAGCCGTTTACGACGCCGAGTTCGTCGTTGCGAACAAGGAAGCGGATGTGATCACCCGCCGCCAGCATGATCTGGCTCGCATGGCCGGACGGGGTGACCGCCGCGATTTCGATCTCAGGGCCGTGGATCAGTCCCCTGTCTTTGAGTCGGCTGCGAACCTCGCGCGAGATCGCCCCGACCTGCGCATTGGTCCTGGCCAGAAGCAGGGTGGAGGCGGTCGGATCTGCATCCTGGGCCGCCTCCCAGCGATCGACGATCGCCGTGATCGCTGACCGGGCGCCCTGCACCTCGACGAGTAGTCCACGCTCGGCGAAGGCGTCGAGCGCGCGACCGGTCTCGCCGGCGCCGAAATCGCGCACGGCATCTCGTGCCCAGGCGTCGCGCTGACGCACGATCGTCTCGACGCGGGCGGCCTCGACGGCGCGGCTGACGAGGTCTAGGCCCGGTCCGGCTCCGATCGCCTGAAGCTGGCCGCGATCGCCGACGAGGATGAGCTTCGCACTTGCTCGCTGCACCTCGGACAGGATCGCATGCATGTCGCGCGACGAGAGCAGGCCGGCTTCATCGACGATGAGGACGGTGTCCTGATCGAGGACCTTGTGTCCTCGCTTCGCCTTTTCGATCCAGCTTGCGGTTGCGCGAGCTTCGATGCGGAGATCGGTCTGCAGCATCCGGGCGATGCGCCAGGCGGAAGCCGCGCCGAGGACCCGATAGCCTGCCTCCTGATACTCGCTGACGACCGGAGCAAGCGTCGTGGTCTTGCCGCTGCCCGGCGCGCCCTCGATGATCGCGATGGCCTGGGCGTTCGTCGCCGCGATCGCGGCATCTCTCTGTTCGGGGCTGAGGCCGGCGGCATTGCATCGTACGATCAACGCGTCCCGATCGATGCCCTTGCCGAGATCGGTTGCGAGGTCGCGCGCGATGTCGATGACCTGGCGCTCGATCGAGACCATTTCGGAAGTCGAGTAGCGCGGAAGCCCGATCGGATCGCGGCCGATCTCGACGATCGCACCGTCGCGAAGCAGGCGATCCACCTCAGGCCCCGTACGCTCGGCCGGCAATCCGGTGCCGACGAGCGCGGCCGCCACGGCGCGGAAGAGATCGCGCCGCTCAAAGACGCTGCGGGTCTCGGTGAGTTCGCTCGGGAGCGCCGCAAGCCGATCGGCCAGCAATCGCTCGCCGCGCTCCAATTCGGGCTGGCGGTTCGGTCGGTAAAGGTCGTCGGCAAACGTTTCGACGGCGACGCCCCGCGCCGCAGCGGCCTCGGCCCAGATCTCCTCGCGCGAGCGGGTGCCGGCTTCGCTCTTCGCGTCGCGTGTCGCCCGGGTGATCGCGGAGGCGAGCGCCGCGGCCGAGCGGCTGGTCACCTGGTGCTCGGCGAGCTCGTCTTCGATCTCCCTTCGCCGTGCGCTGAAATACCGGATCAGCGCGTCGTCGACGCCGGTGAGCTCGAAAGTGCCGTTGTAATCGAGACGATCGAGCGCGAAGCCAAGGGCTTCGAGCTGATGCGCGAGCGCGGCGTGATACTGCGCACCCGCCGCCATCTTCCAGTCGCGCAGGATCTTAGAATGGATGGCTCCGACGGACCCGTCCGCGCGCGTGGCGAGATTGAGGACGACGGCATGGGTGTGTAGATTCGGATCGCCGAAGACCCGTCCATCGGCATGTTCGGCCGGGCGGCTTTCGCCATGCTGGAACAGGGCAGCCGAGAGCGGGACCGGCTCGAGCGTCAGGCCGCCTTTGCCACGGCGCGCCCACATCGCTTCGCGCTCGACGACACCGAGAGCTGAACGGACCGCACGCTCCTGCGCGGCTTCGATGGCGGCCTTGAGTTCCGGCTCGGCGAATGCCCAGGCCAGGCCGACTGAACGCGGCGCGCTGAAGGTGACGTCGAAGGCCGGAACGCGGTCCGTCCTGCCGCCCTGCGTGAGCAGGGTTTTGCCATCGGCGCCGACGCCTGCGTAGAGGCGCTCGAATGCGACTGGCTCGACCTCGGCGCCATCCGCGAGCCCGAAATCGCCGGCGGGAGCATACCAACGGCCAGCCGGCTCGACGGTGCCGAGATAGTACTCAGCGCCGCGGAGGTAATAGGCGCTGGCTGCGGCAGGATTCCAGGTAGCGACCAAGACGGCCTCCGATGACAGGAGGCCTTCGAATTAGCCGGCAGGGCGCCTTCAAAGTTTGGGATTAACTCGCGTAGGTGATGGGTCAGTTTGAAATTTGAGCCGGCGCTTTTTGTAAGGACCGCGCTTCGCGGCGGTCTTGGCTTCTTCAGCTTCGACCAGCGCGACAATATCGCTGATCTCCCAAAGCCGATCCGAAACGCCCGCCGCCATGGCCGGCGGCATCCGCAGCGTCGAGTGGATGCGGACGAAGTTGTAATACATCATGTGGAGTGCGACGGCGAAGGCGTAGCTCTCAACCTTCTTAGATAAGCCGTTGGTGAGGCGTGACGCGAGATCACCCATGAACCACATGGCGCACTCGCCATCGCGACCGCCGACGAAATAGCTGACAATCAACTTGGTATCAGCGTCGATCGCCGTCCAAGTCCAAGTGTCGCCAGCCGCCGCTGGCGCGGCTTTCGCGGTGGCGGCGTTCTTTTGCTTGGCGTAAGTGAAACTCCAAATTTCATCGACCTGAACGAGCTTCGCCTTCACGTCCCGCACGGCGGCGTCATGGAAAGCCATACACGCCTTGCCCGTGTCCACCAGCAGCTTCGCGACGGTGTTCTTGCTCGCCCCCGTTAGCCGCGTGATCGCGCGGATGGATTGGCCTTCGCAGAGAAGGTGAAGGATGCGCGCACGATCAGCAGAAGGGAGCTTGTTCATGCTGTTGAATCTGACTTTCAGCGGACCAAGTCAAGCATAAAGGTCAGTTTGCAAATTTTTAAAAACTCGATATTTTAATGGCGCCGCCATAGCGGCTGGGGATTTTCATGGTTTTCGATACGACGCGCTTCAAGACACCGGGCCAACTGCTGGAATGGCTTCTTTCGGAACGTGGGTGGACCAAGCGCACCCTGGCCGTCGTGCTCGACATGGACGAGCAGAAGATCAACCGCTTCTCGTCTGACAAGCAGCCGATGACTGCGGAGTTTGCCATTCTGCTCGAAGAGGTTTTCGGCGTCGAGGCGAGCATCTTTCTCGCACTGCAATGCACCTACGATCTGGCAAAGGCCCGAATTGTTGCGCAGCCAGACCCGAAGAGAGCGACACGCGCGCAGCTTCATCATGGCCTGCCGCTATCGGATATGATCAAGCGGGGATGGATCAACGCCAAAGATGTTCGAGACCCTCGTGTGGAGGAGGAACTGGTTCGATTCTTCGGAACCAATCGCGTCGAAGACATCGAAGTGCTGCCCCACTCAGCAAAGAAGACGGAGGTCAGCGCGCCAGCGTCACCAACGCAAATTGCTTGGCTGTATCGCGTACGAAAGATCGCAGAGGAAATGCTGGTCGCCCGCTACAGTTCCGACGTTCTGCTGTCCGCGCTCCCGAAATTAAAGGCACTCCTCATTTCGCCTGAAGGCGCAAGGAAGGTTCCGCGGATATTAAGTGAGGCTGGAGTTCGCTATTTGATCGTCGAGACTCTGCCTGGAGCCAAGATTGACGGCGTGTGCTTCTGGCTGAACGAGCGATCGCCGGTCATCGCAATGACGATGCGCTTCGATCGCTTGGACAATTTTTGGTTCGTTCTTCGGCATGAAATTGAACATGTGCTGCAAGGGCATGGCAAAGACAAAGTCATGCTCGATTCTGATCTGGCAGCCGATGCCGCCGCCGAAACTGACATTGCGGAGGAAGAGCGAATTGCAAATGAGGCTGCAGCTGATTTCTGCGTCCCTAAGAAAATGATGGATGCCTTCGTAGCGCGGAAGGCCCCGTTCTTCCATGATCGCGACATCTTAGCCTTTGCAAAGATGATCAATGTCCATCCGGGGCTTATAGCTGGGCAAATACGACATCGGACGGGAAATTACGCCAGATTTCAAAACTATCTATCGAAGGTTCGCACATCAGTTCTGCCCAATGCCGTAGTTGATGGCTGGGGCAGCGTGTATCCGGTTGAACAATAGGAGCAGGCATGTCGAAGAAAAGCGAAATGCAGCGCGTGATCCGGGCTTACAAGGATGAGACCGAAAATCGCGAAATTGAGATGAAAGAAGTTGCCCGATGGGCGGCCGAAAAGGGCTGGCCGCTCCCAATTCCTAAAGACCCTCTAGAAGTTCTCGCGCAACAGTTCGCCGATGCAGCGCGCGAAGAGACCCGTCGAGACCGAAAAACCGGTCGGCATTACCGCGCAAACCATCACTACAAGGATTGGCGAGGTGGTAAGCAGTACGATTTCTGGATCGACATTGACGAAGCTGAGCGCGGTCCTTTCCTAAAGTCTGCAGTCACGCGACGCGAGCAAATGGTCGGCGATGGTTTGCAGCTCACCCTGGACATCATGCACTGGAATTCGATCAACCCTGAGAAAGAGCCCATCGATCTTCCGATGGACCTGACGTTCGACATCGAACTCAGGTTGAATGCCCCCGATGACGACGATGAGGCGGCTTAGCCGCCCTTCTTCCATCGAGCTTCTGCGGCTATCCGCGCAATCTCCGTACGCTCGGCTGGCGAGAGAGACCGAGCCCGCGCCGGGCCGCCTACGGCGCCAGCCTTCTGCGCCCGTGAGACCCTCGGCGTCTCAGTGCTGGTCTGAGTCTCGCCCGTTGCGGCATCGATCACGGACTTCGCCAATTGGTTTGGGTCGCGGGGGCGCTTAGGCGTCTTGCTCATTTGGCAGAACTTAACTCACTGACATCGCCTGCCTTCAAATCGAGAAGTTCGGTTAACTCAAAGCTAACAATATCGTCTGTCAGCTCCGCTTTGTAACGGTTCGGAACCCATTTGAGCACCGCCGCGACGGCTTCGTCGCGAGGCACCGCTGCCACCCACAACTGAACAGCGGGCTGTCGCTCCGGACCAACGAGATTATCGGTCATAAAGACGCGAACAATGGTGAGGCCCGGTGCAGGATCGGTCATGGATCATACGATGATACTTTCTCATCGTGCTTTCCACCTTGAGTGCGCGCTTAAATTTCAAACTGACCCGCTACCCTCGCATAGCGCCGCTTGACTGGTATAGAGTGATCGGATCGCTCTCCGACAGGAGGCGATCCGACTTCGTCCATCTCGCAAACGCGTACTGCGCGGATACGGGATTTACGGGTCGAGCCAGGGCGCCGGCTCATGGCCGGGGCGGCGATCGGGCCATCCGGTCGCCGGAATATCTAGGATCGCGGGGTTGCCAAAGCCTAGGATCATCGCGCGGACGATGGGCTGTCCTTTCTCCATCCGGACGCCGAGTTCGGTCTCGATACGATCTTCAGCCAGGACGGGAGCCGTTTCGCGAACGGTGTCACGAATGTTTCGCTTGGCCGCAGGATCGTATCGCTCGGGTCCGTCATATTCGATCGTCCGCTGCTTGAGCCATCCGGCGACGCGCTCCGCGGTATCGCCAGGATCGAGCTGATGGACGAGCTTGATGCGAAACCTGGCGAGGAGAATGCGGCTGAGGCTTTCGCCGTAGAGCTCGATCAGGTGGGCGATGTCCTGGACCGCCGCGACCGTCACGACGCCGAATTCGCGACCGATATTCAGCAAGTTTGGAAGGCGACGGAGACGGCCACATTCGGGAAGCTCGTCGAGGCACAACGCCAGCTTCGTCGCAGGGTTGCGTTCCCGTCCCGGACGCAAGGCCAGTCCGACCAGGCGATCGACCAAGAACGCAGAAAGCTGCGTCGTCAGCTCTGGATATTCACTGGATTTCTGCAGGATGAGAACACGTGGCAGCGAATTATCGTCGTCGAGCCAGCGACGCAGGCTGAACCGTCGATCCGCAGGAGTTTCGGACCAGGCTTCCGCGAGGGGGTGGACGACGGTCAGCGCCGCGATCCACATGGTGATGAGAACCGACATCGTCGTTCGGTTCTCTTCGGGATCTTCGCTGCCGAAGATCAAACGGCTCGCGCTCGCCGCACCGTGACGGTCGAGCACCGCCTTGATATCAGCTCCAGGCGAGAGCAGCGCATCCCTGAGCTCGACCCAGCCCCAGTGGCCTTGCGTGTCGGTCCGCAGTGCCATCACCAGATCGGACCAGACGGCGCGCGAGCCGTCGCCCCACATGGTTTCGCCGGCCGATGTCGGGACCGCGTGGGCTGCGAACTCGCGCGCGTGTTGAGGGTTCCGGATGTCTGCGGCGATGTCGTAGGCCCAGGAGCGGGCATCGTGCGGGGCCACCAGAATGAAATCGTCGGATGGGAGCCCGGCGGTCATGTCGCCCTTGAAGTCGTGAATGAGCGTCTTGTCGCCGCGGAGGACGAGCTGTTCGATCAGCGCGCGCAGCGTCGACGATTTGCCCGAGCCCTGCGTGCCCAACGCCAGGATGTTGTAACCTTCAACGGTCGGCGTCAGCTGCACATGCGGCACCAGCCAGAGGCCGCGCTTCAGCACGCGGCCTGTTTTGGCGATGGCGCTGCGCAACGATGCGCGGGCGTCGCCATCGAAAACCGGTCGCTTACCCTTCAGGGTCTTTGTTTGCTCCCGCTTCGGCGTGGCCGAAACGATGCTCACGAAGGCGATCGCAGCGGCCGAGAGAACAGCTGCTGCGAGCATGCTCAGCTGAAACTTCGCCGAGTGCGACTGCGCGATCACGCCGATCAGGCGGGAACTCACGCCAGGCTGGCACTCCAGCCCGATCCAATACGGCACGACAGGCAGGCAGCCGTCGCTGGTGAGCATCACAGCGCCGATCCAGGCGAGGCTGGCCAGATCGAGATCGACGGTCCCGCGTGCTCCGACAACCTGCGGCGGGCGGATTTCGAACAGCAGAAGCGATCCAATAACGAGGACGATCGCGGCCGCCGTGATCGCACCGAGAACCGCAGGTGCGACCCGCTTCATCTCGATGAACGGGTTATGGGTGGTCATGGGAAGCCTCGCGGGTTTGAGAGTCGCTCAACCGAGCGTCGCGCCGAGCAGAAGGGCAAAAAGGAGGACGACAATTCCGAACCCGGCGCCGGACGCGACGCCGGCGAGCCAGGCCGAGCGCTCCGGCCGGCGCAGGTTTGCCCATCCGGGAGCCGGCCACTGATCCGGCTGCGGGGCATCAACCAACCCGCCCAGGAAGGGCCTCTCGCCCCCGGCCGGAGAAATCTCCAGCGTCTTCAGGAGGTCGACCCAGCCCAGCGTGCTGAGATAGGACAGCCGGCGCGGATCGAACGCGCCCGGGTCCTGCCGGAAATCGTCGGCGAGACGCTGCACCAGGCCCCGCTCCCCCTCGCGCCTCTCGGTTGAGGCGAGTTTCGCTGCCCGCTCGAAGGCTCCGCGCCGCTCAGTCATGACCACCTCCGCGCTTGCTCCACGGGAGCACGCGATCGAGCTCGTCGAAGACCGTCGCGGTCCATGCGGCGACGTCGCCACGCACGATCTTCGCTTCCGGTCG
Organism: Allobosea sp. TND4EK4; assembly: GCF_900156025.1. Lineage (GTDB taxonomy): Bacteria > Pseudomonadota > Alphaproteobacteria > Rhizobiales > Beijerinckiaceae > Allobosea. The sequence continues at coordinate 16,141 of NZ_FTMO01000006.1, read as the reverse complement.
GGGCAAACCCGTGAGGGTCATGACTTTTTCGACCGGCATCTGGGCGACCTGAACAAGGCGGCAGCGCGCGGCCTCAAAGGGCCGCCAGGAGCCGGCTTCGATCGTCGGCATCCGCAGAACCGTCGCCTGCGCCTTCAGCGGCGCGATCATCGTACGATGCACCCCGGCAGCGTCCGACGCCGGGTGGAGCAGGGTGAACATCCCATCCCGCTCGTTTTCAACCAGCACGAGCCGGGCCTGCGGGATCCGGTCCAGCAGAAGGGTGGCCGTATGAGCCGCCTGTCGCATGGCTTCAGCTTCGGCCACATACGGAACGATCACGGTGGTCGCGATCTTCCAGAGCGCCAGATCTTCGGCGAGATCGACCAGGCCGCTCCAATGCGCCAACCGCGTCGCTTGGTTGGCTCCAGTGTCGATCAGCACGCTGGCGCCGCGTCCGGCGGCTTTTTCGATCATCGTATAGAGCGGGGTGAACGATCGCGCTTCGGCTGCGGGATCGCGCCGCGCGTCCTTCGCAACCGGCGCGATCGTCAAGACGTTGCGCCCGAGCGCATGGGCAAGCCGGTGCTGCGCATCCACCTGCGCGACCCCGAGCGGGGCTTCGTGCAGATGGGCATGATCCGCAACCGCGAGCGCGGCCAGGCTCTTGCCCTGGCCGCCCTTCTCGTTCGCAACGATGATGAGATGCGGCATCGCCGTGCCGCTGATGAGATTGCGTTTCAACTGGGCCATATCGATCCTTTCTGTCGGGTCGAGGTGACGTCGACAGGGAGGATCATGGCAGCCGGAGAATTCCCGGCTTTGGGATTAACTCACGGGGCCCCGGGCTCGATCGTCTCGGCAGCGCCGGTCTCGAGAATGCGCGTGATCGTCTTGTTCCAGAAGCCCAGATCGTGGCAGCTCAGCGCCGCATGCGCGAGATACCACGCACAGCCGTCAGCCTCCGTCTCTGGCTCGCCGGAGCCATGAAGCTGGCTGGCGAAAACATGCAGCGACTGCACCAGGATTTTGGCCTGTTCCGGCTTCAGTTCGATGGAGCGCCCGCGGCTCAAACGCCCGATCAGCCGGCCGATCTCGAAGGGTTCGCTCATCGTAGCGAGATTCCGGTGCACCTCGCCCGGGTTGAGATCGCCGTCGATCGCGACGCGCATCAGGGCCGGAGCTGACTGTCGCGTCGCGATGCCGTTCGTCACGTCGAGGCCGTCCGCGAATTCGATCGGCGCACCTTCGCGCACTGAGCCCGACCAGCGCCCCATCGCTCCTTCATGCGCCCTTGCACGGAGTTCGTGATCGGCCAGTCCGCCAGCCCGCTCGCGATGATCGCGTTCGAGCGTCGCAACAATCTCCCTGCGCTCTGCGGAGCCCGGCAGGCTCTCCCCCAACCTGTCGGCAACACGAAAGGTCTCGGCCTTGCCGACATCGCGAGCATTTGCGACGCCGAAGAACTCTGCCGCCAGACGCCGCCCGCGATCGATCAATCCCTCCACGCGACCGATCCTGCGGCTACCGTCCGGGTCGGAACCTTCACGCCAGACAGCTTCGCCGATCGCCTCTTTCGCCCGCTCATTTGCTTCTGCGGCGGTTAGCAGGCGGGCCTGGTTGTTTCGGGCGAGTTCGGCGGCCTTCTGAGCCGTAACAAGCCGGAAGGCTTGTGTCTCGAGTGCGGCCTTGGCGGCCTTGACGGGCTGGGTATCGGGAGGACGGTGCGCGGCATTCGCCTCGCGGTCCTCCACCGCGATCGGCGCGATCACCAGCGGGCGCCCGGCCTGAAACATCTCACGGTGATCGGGAGCGAGAAACGGGAGCAAAGCAGGCAGCATCGCCACCGGTACCGCCAGCACGGCGAATTCTTCCGGCGACAGCAAGCGCGCCAGCTCGCATACGTCCCTTTCACCGGCCTCATCGATCAACTCGGGATCGAAAATTGCGAACGGCTTCCCGCGGGACCCCAGGCTTTCGAGCTGAGCCCGGACCACCTCCTCGATCTGGTCTGGAACATCGTTGGACTTGTCGCGATTGACCATGATGACCTCGAACTCAGCAGGATGAACGAAGCAGCGGCCGGCGGCAGCTTTCGCAGATTACGCGGATGCCGGGCTTGCCCCAGACATTCAATCCACAGCCGGCGCAGGTGTAGCGGCTCTTGCTGGCGGCTTTCTTGGCACGGACCGTCTCGCCCCTCTCGTCGTCGCCCCGCTGAACATAGGCGACGAGGATGCCGGACCACAGCAACTCCTCGCAGGCGCGATCAAAAGGCCCATCGGCCTGGATGTAATGGGTCATGCGGCGCCCCGTCTGCCGCCCACCGGGCATCCCGGTGTCGGAGGGCACGAGCCCGATGTTCTGCATCTTCGCCGCCCATTCGCGATTGTGATAGTCGGCGCCCGACGGCTTTCCGAAGTGATGCTGCCAGAGATGCGCCATCTCATGAACCAGCGTCGACAGGATCGCCCTGTCGTCGCGAACAGCGAAGGAGGTCGGATTGAGCGCGATCTCGTCGGTGATCTCGGCCTGATCGCGCGACCCGAAGCGCTCCCCGTGGAAAAATCCGCGGGCCCCTTTCTTGCGCTGCATCGTGATCAGGCAACCCGGAAGCGAACCGGCAAAGAGGCGCGCGTTGAAGAACGCGTACGCGGCGACGAAATGCCCATAGGTCAGGACAGTGGGGTTTTGCGGAAATTCCCGCCCCGAATTTGCATCGTACGACGCATTGTCGACGATCGTCATCTCGGCACAGACGCGATTGCTCGCGCCAGACCGCGCCGGTTGATCGGTGGACACGATGTTCGTGCCGATATCGTCGGGATGGATCGCCATACCGACACGATGGCGCGGGTGGCCCGACAGAGTTTGGGATTAACTCGATTCGGCGGGCCGGGGCGTCTGGTTCGGCCATCGAACCCACGCCGCATCGCGGCTGGCGTCGCGGCCGGGTGCCGTCACGGTGAGTGCGCCGAGCCCGGCACACCGGATGAGCGGGACCTGGGAGAGGTAGAGGATCGAACCCGTCATCACGACGGGTTTCAGACAGGGAGAGAGGCTCCCGGCGCCCGTTATGGAGGTTTGCCCCATGACCATGCAGGTGCTCGAAGCCCGCCGCGATGCGAGCGGCGGTTACAAGGTGGATGCGAGCCGCGGCGAGCGGGTCGGCCGGGTGTCATCGGAATGGTTCTCGCGGCCCGACGATGAGCGCTATCTATCGCTCTCGGAGCTCTATACGTCCGTGCGGGGTCGGGCCGAGCGCAGCCGGACCCGCACCGTGGAGAGTGCCGCGATCCGGGTCGAAGCCAGTCGCGGTGATCCGGAGCGGCTGGCGCTGGTGCTGCCGGGTGCCGATGCGCCGGTTGCGCCGACAAATTGGAGCTTTGGCCAGCTTGCCAGCCTGGTCGGCGCACCGGCATCCTATCTGCGGCAGCTCCCGGCGCCGCTCGCCGCGATCAACCTGCAATACGGCCTGACCTCGCATCGGGCCGAGCAGGTCAAGACGCTGGAGGTCGCGGACGGTCGTGTCGAATTGCGCGCCGCGACCGGGCCGGATTATGGCCGGATCTTCGACCATGATCTGGTCGCGGCCGTGCAGCGCATCGCCGGCAACGGCACCGGCGACACCCGTTGGAAGGTTCCGGGCGTGCTCGATTGGTCGACCGGCACCTACCACCCGAGCGTTGACATCACCAAAGACACGACGACGCTCTACGCTTCGGACCGGGACGTCTTCGTCTTCCTGGTCGACGACATGAACCCGATTGAGGCCGGCCGGCTGCCCGACGGTTCTCCGGACCTCTATTTCCGCGGATTCTATTGCTGGAATTCCGAGGTCGGCGCCAAGACGCTCGGCATGGCGAGCTTCTATCTGCGAGCCGTCTGCCAGAACCGTAATCTCTGGGGCGTCGAGGATTTTCAGGAGATCACCATCCGCCACTCCAAATACGCCGCCTCGCGCTTCGCGCATGAGGCGGCTCCGGCGCTGACCCGCTTCGCCAATTCCTCGCCTATGCCTTTCATCAACGGCATCAAGGCGTCGCGGGAGAAGATCGTCGCCCGAAGCGACGAGGATCGCAGCGACTTCCTGCGCAAGCGCGGCTTCTCCAAAGCCGAGACGGCAAAGATCATCGAGACGGTGCTGGCCGACGAAGGCCGGCCGCCTGAAACCGTTTTCGATTTCGTGCAGGGCATCACGGCGGTCGCGCGGGACAAGACCCATCAGGATGCGAGACTCGATCTGGAGGGGCGGGCCAAGAAACTCCTCGACCGGGCCGCCTGACGCTTCGGCCATAGCATCGGCGCTGTCCAGCTTCACGCGGTCATCGTTTTCGCGGCGCTGCCCTCCAGAGCGAGAGGGTGGCGCTGCCCTTCGTGACGGGTTTCGAGGTCGAGAGAAGTTCCCGGCCGTCCGTCACGGAGATCATCCAGATGGCTGCGAAGAAGATCACCCTCTCGCCCTCGCGCGACATCCCGTTCGACAGGCTGGTGCTGAGCCAGGCAAATGTCCGGCGGATCAAATCCGGCGTTTCGGTCGAGGAACTTGCCGAGGACATTGCCCGGCGTGGCCTGCTGCAAGGGTTGAGTGTCCGGGCTGTCACCGACGCAGCCGGCGTCGAGACCGGATTGTTCGAGATTCCGGCCGGCGGCCGGCGCTACCGGGCGCTCGAACTGCTGGTGAAGCAGAAGCGGCTGGCGAAGACCGCGCCGGTCCCCTGCGTCGTGCGCGAGGGAGGTCTGGCCGAAGAGGATTCGCTGGCCGAGAACGTCCAGCGCGCGCCACTCCATCCGCTCGATCAGTTCCGGGCCTTCCTGACGCTGCGCGAGAAAGGCCAGTCCGAGGAGGAGATCGCCGCCGCCTTCTTCGTCTCGGTCAATGTCGTTAAGCAGCGGCTGAAGCTCGCCTCGGTCGCGCCGACGCTGCTCGATATCTATGCCGAGGACGGCATGACGCTCGACCAGCTCATGGCTTTTACCGTCTCCGGCGACCATGAGCGGCAGGAACAGGTGTTCGAGCGGCTGAAAGCCTCATACGACAAACAGCCCTATGTCATCCGCCGCATGCTGACGGAAGGCGCGGTCCGCGCTTCGGACAAGCGGGCGCAGTTTATCGGCGTGGAGGCCTACGAGGCGACCGGCGGCACCGCGCTGCGCGACCTGTTCCAGGGCGATGATGGCGGCTGGCTGCAGGATGTCGCGCTGGTCGACCGCATGGTCGCCGAAAAGTTGAAGGCTGATTCCGAAGCGGTCGCCGCCGAGGGCTGGAAGTGGATCGAGGTCGCGCCGGACTTTGCCTATGGCCACAATTTCGGTCTGCGCCGGCTGCGCGGCGAAACCGTCGCGCTCACGCCCGAGGAGGAAGCGACCCGCGACGCCCTCCAGACCGAATATGACAGCCTCTCGGACGCCTATTCGAGCGCAGACGAACTGCCCGGCGAGGTCGACGAGCGTCTGAGCGAGCTGGAAACGGCGCTTGAAGCGTTCGAGAACCGGCCGCTCGTCTTCGATCCGGCCGAGATCGCCCGCGCCGGCGCCTTCGTCAGCATCGCCCATGACGGGCGGTTGCAGGTCGAGCGCGGCTATGTCCGCCCGGAGGATGAGGCACCGATCGAGCCGGACGTCGACGACACCGAGGTGAACGCCGTTCGGGCTGCCGCCGCTCAGCGCGCCGGCGACGCCACCGTCGTGACCGATGCCGAGGAGGCGGACTCGGAAGCGGAGGAGGATGAAGGTCTTTCGCCAATCTCCGACCGGCTCATGACGGAGTTGACCTCGCATCGCACGCTCGCCTTGCGCCAGGCGCTCGGCGATCGTCCGGATGTCGCCTTCCTCGCGGCGTTGCACGCGCTGACCCAGAAGATCTTTTACCGTTACGCCTCGGAGAGCTGCCTGGAGCTCGACCTGAAGAGCGTCGCCTTCAGCTCCCAGGCGCCGGGGCTGAACGACAGCGCCTCGGCTGAAGCGATCCGTGTGCGGCACGACAACTGGGCCAACGCGCTTCCGAAGGACGCAAGCGACCTTTGGGACGCCTTGCAGTCGTGGGACGGGGACAGTCAGGCAGGATTGTTCGCCCATATCGTCAGCCTCTCGGTCAACGCCGTGCATGAGCCCTGGAACCGCCGGCCGCGGGCGCTCGCCCATGCCGACCATCTGGCCGGCGCCATCGCTCTCGACATGGCGGCGGCAGGGTGGAAGCCCACCGTGGACAACTTCCTCGGCCGGGTAACGAAGGCCCGCATCCTGCAGGCGGTTGCCGAGGCGAAGGACCAGCGTGCCGCTGAGCGCATCGCACATCTGAAAAAGGGCGACATGGCCGCCGAGGCCGAGAGCCTGCTGGCCGAGACCGGCTGGCTGCCGGAGCCGCTGCGCACGCCGGGTTCTGCTGACGGCGCGGACGAAACCGGAGTTCGCGACACGCGCCCTTCCGATGACGACGGGGATTCGACGGCCCTCATCGCCGCCGAATGATCGTCCCCGAACCTCCGATCGGCCCGCCGGCGACGGCGGGCCTCTTCCCTGTCGAGGTGCCGCATGGCGCAATCCCCGCATGATCTGGCGCGCCGCCTTGGCCGGCGCGCCGAGGCGGTCTGCCGCCACTATCTCTCCAATGGCTGGCGCTCTGGCCGCTACTGGCTGGTCGGTGATATTCGCAACGCACCCGGTCGATCGACCTTCGTCCGGCTCGCCGGACCAGAGACCGGTCGCGGTGCCGCCGGCCGCTGGAGCGATGCCGCCACCGGCGAGCATGGTGATCTGCTCGACCTGATCCGCGAGGCGCACGGACTCGTCGACTTCCGCGATGTCGCCGAGGAGGCAAGGCGTTTCCTCTCCCTGCCGCATCCGGAACCGGAGCGGCATGCCGATCGCGCCACGCAGCCTGGCTCGCCCGCGGCGGCCCGGCGGCTCTTCGCCATGTCGCAACCGATCGCCGGCACGTTGGCACAAACCTATCTGCATCGGCGCGGGATCGCCGATCAGACCGATCTGTCGAGCCTGCGCTTCCATCCGCGCTGCTACTATCGCCCCGATGCGAGCGCGCCGACCGAGACCTGGCCAGCGTTGATCGCCGCCGTCACCGATCGCGACGGGCGGATCACCGGCCTGCATCGCACCTGGCTCGCGCGCGACGGTTTTGGCAAAGCGCCAGTCGACACGCCGAGGCGGGCCATGGGTGATCTGCTCGGCCATGCCGTCCGCTTCGGCGTTGCCAGCGACGTGCTCGCAGCCGGTGAAGGTATCGAGACGGTGCTCTCGGCGCGCTCCGTTCTGCCGCGCATGCCGATGCTGGCCGCCGGCTCGGCCGCACATCTCGCCGCCATCTTGTTTCCGCAGGGGCTGCGCTGTCTCTATATCTTGCGCGACCGTGATCCGGCCGGCAGCGAAGCCTGTGACCGGCTGAGCGGGCGGGCGACGAGCGCCGGCATCGAGACCGTGATGCTCTCGCCGCGGCAGCGGGATTTCAACGAGGATTTGCTGCATCTCGGCCCGTCCGCGCTCAGGGCATGGCTGCGCCGTCAGCTCGCGCAGGAGGATGTCAGCCGCTTCCTGAACCCGGCAGGTTAATCCGGAAAGGGAAGAAGACGGGCGGCGGTGTGGCCGTCACGCCTCGCGCCGTCACCAGGTCGAAGAGGCCGCGCCCGGCCTTCGGGAGGGCGATCGGCCCACAAGCCGGCCGGCCAGGCAATGGCCGCGGCCGACGATTTTCCGGCGCGCGGGGCAGGCCCGCGCGTTCCATCGCGACCCAAAATCGCCGGCCTTGGCCATCAGGGCCCTCGCAAGGCGAGGGCTGCCGGTCCGGCCGACCCGTGGGCTGTCCGTCGCCATGAAGGCCGCAAGGGCGCGGCCAGCCCGACGAAGGAGACCACGCCGATGCCCCGCGATCCGGACCATCACCACGAACCGCACGCCTCATCCCCGACCGTACAGGTCCTGGCCGGCCTGCAACTCTACGGCTACCATCCACAGCCCGACGAGCCCGATCCGCGCCCACTGCCGGACGAGGCCGATCTCGCCGGCGCCGTTACCGAAATCTTCGATGCGCTTGCCGGCACGCTCGGTGACACCCGCCTCGAACCGGAGCTCGACGACCTGCTCTGGTCGGCGGTCCAGCTCTTCCACCGGGCCACCGGCCGGATCGAGCGCGAACTCGACCGCAACGAGCAGGCGCAGCGCCGAACCCAGGCGGAACAAGACGGCAGCGAAGTGCAATCCGTCATCCTCGAACGCCTGCTCGTCGACGCACAGAACCTGATCGAACGCCGCGACGCCTTCGAGAGCATGCGCGACGAGGCCGCCGGGCACTACGAGCGCCATATCGGCACGCCCTGGCGCCCGCGCGCAGGTTCGATGGTCAACCACAAGTCTCTGACCGCGACGCTGATCGACAGCCACGACTTCCTGATGGCGCGAAAGCGTGCCGAACAGGAGGTGCTGCTGCCGTCCGGCCCCAAGATCGCCTTCACCGGCGGGCTCGATTGCAACGACCACCGGCTGATCTGGGATGCACTCGATCGCGTCCATGCGAAATACCGGGACATGGTGCTGCTGCACGGTAAGTCACCGAAGGGGGCCGAGCGGATCGCCGCCTGCTGGGCCGACCATCGCAAGGTGCCGCAAATCGGCTTCGCGCCCGACTGGACGCGGCATGGCCGGGCAGCACCGTTCCGGCGCAACGACACCATGCTGGAGATATTGCCCATGGGCGTCATGATCTTCCCCGGCACCGGCATCCAGGACAATCTTGCCGACAAGGCGAAAAAGCTCGGTATCCCCGTCTGGAGATTCAGCGGTGCATGAACGCCGGCGGTGACGCTTGCCGGTGGGCTTACCGGCAGCTTGCCGCCCGGAGCGCATGCCGGTGAGTGCCGCCCCCCCGCATGCGCGATAGGAGCCCGGCCCCGGCGTCGAGCCAGGCCGTCCTTCTCTCTGTTACCGCGATCCTACCGGCAGGCGGCTCGCGTCAAGGACGGGCGGTTCCCCCAATTTTGCGATCCGGCGAAGCCGAACCACAAAATCGGCTCCCCCGCCCGCCGGCAGGCCGGTCGCTGCGCGATCCCTGACCCGATCCCCCAACACCTGGTCGGCGACCTCCGTCATCGAGACAACGGAGGTTCACCATGACCAACTTCTTCGATATCCACGCCGACATCGCCGAGCTGCGCGCCGAGCTTTCGGAGTGCATCCTCACCCGCCGGGAGCGCGCCGCGACCCTGCAACGCCTCGAAGCCTTGCTTGCGGAGGTCGCGCGACTCCAGAAGGAGGAGGAAGCGTAAGCTCCCTCCTGTCTTGCGGCCGGCCGCACCGCCGCGGCCGGCGTCGTCCTGTTCAGCCGACAATGGCGATTCCCCGCCGGAGATGTTCGGTTGAGCAGGCGTGCTGCCCGCCTTGGTTCCGTCAGGCGAACGCGGAACAGCCGATCCCGTCACCTCATCGTCGAAGACGGGCAGGTCGGCCGGAAAACCGGATCGACGACTGCCGCTCATCCAGGCCGCGCAGAGCGTTTGGCGCCGGGCGTCATCATCACCCCGGTCGGACTGGGGCAGGCGAAGCGGGAGCATCCCCGTCGACACATCTCACGATGATCATGTTTCACAGCCCCGACGCGATAAGAGCCAACCGGCAGTCGGCGTGCCTCGGTGCCGGTCATCCTGAACCCGCCGAGCCCGACCAGATTCTCCTTGACCCGCCAGTCGCGCGCTCCGAAACGGCCTCTCCAATGGGCTGATCTGGCCGAAGGACGGCTGGCGCCTCGACCGCCTCAGGCGCAACAGCTCCGTCGAAACTTTCTTCCCCTGAGGGGCCACCCCACGCGACAGGTCGCGCGGGGACCCCGAACCCCTCATTCCTCACGAGCCAAGAAACTTCCTCCTCTGCTGTCAAGCCCCCTGCCGGGGGTGCGCCGGCGCTCGCCTTCGGCCTGCCGATCGCCATCGAGGCCGCAACGGTGCGGGCTCGAAGCAGACATCAAGGAGAACCACCATGGCCACCATCGGCACCTTCAAGCAGACCGCCACCAACGAGTTCGCCGGCGACATTGTCACCCTCAGCGTCCAGGCCAAGGGCGTCCGCATCGTCCCGGAGACCCGCGTCACCGGGGAGAACGCTCCCAGCCACCGCGTCTTCGTCGGCCGCGCCGAGATCGGTGCCGCCTGGTCCAAGCGCTCCAGCGAAGGCCGCGATTATCTCGGGCTCAAGCTCGACGATCCCAGCTTCACCGCCCCGATCTTCGCCAACCTCTTCGACGACGAGGAAGGCGAGAGCTACAGCCTGATCTGGTCCCGCCCCAGCCGCCGCAACGGCGAATGAGACCACTGACGATGCCCCGCCGGACGCTTCCGGCGGGGCATCGCCCATGCTGTTTCGGAGACGGACCAGGCCGCGGAGACGCGCCCGGCTGATGTCATTCCTCCCGCCTGAGGCGGGCGGCCCGTTTCATATAGGCGAGCAGCGCGTCCCCCTCTGGCTGCGCGGCGGGAATTCCATCGGGGCCTGCGCCGGCGGCAGGCGGTTTCGGCAGAGCCCCCGAGAAAGCCAGCGTTCCCTCCGCAGGCTGCGGCTTTCGTCCGCGCGCGGGCTTGATGCTCTGGCCCGTCGCAGGCGATCGAGCGGTCGGTTTCGTGATCATCGGTGTAGCATCGTTGCGCGTCGGCTTCGCCTCCGTGGGCTGCCGCTCCGCAGGTTGCTTGCGCCAGACCAGCGATTGCAGATGTCCCCGCGACAGCGGACGGCCATCGCTTCGGGTCGCTCCCGCTCGGAACAGCAACGCGACGATGTCGTTCCATTCCAGGCCGCGACGACGAGCCTGATCGAACCAGTCGAGATGGACATCGATGACCCTCGCAAGCTTCAGGCGCTGCCCTTCCGGCCCCTGCATATCGGCCGCGATCGCTTCTGCTCCTTTCAGCAGAACCTCGTCGCTGATCACTGACCGCTTCGCCATCCCCTGCCTTCATCCCCGCCGATTGCAACAAACCACGCCCATAGACATGCTCTCACATATAAAATCTTACCGCATAAAATTAAATTATGTCAGATCAAAATAAATTAAATCGAATTGTTCACACCTGTGCATCTCCAATGCTAAACGGGTTTGGGCGCGCTGACACAGCCCATCACCTATGAGCTGGCCAAGATCGGCTACGACGTCATCCACTTGGAGGCACATCAGGGCGGCGCCGCACTTTCGGCATATGCAACAACGCCGGCAAGCACGACGCTCCCGCCATCGCCGAGATTCTCAGATCGGGATGGTATGTCTGCGACGGTAGGCGCGGCATCGAGCATAACCTTTGCGGCCAATCGATGGAGTGAATCCGAACTCGGCCAATAACCGCCCCTCACGGGGCCAACATTGGGGTCTGACTCAGTTTCGCTGCAGGTTGGGGCTGTTCTGACGCTGGTTTCCAGAAGGAATCAGCATGATGAAGCAGCGATTTCGACCGGCCAGCTTGGTTCCCGCAGGTCTTATCGTCGACGGCATCGCGATCGAAGGCGATCGGGTTGTTGTCCGAGCACGGTCCGCCGTCAGGGCCTGTCCATGTCCTGACTGCGGGGCGTTCTCGCCGCGGATCCAAAGCCGGTATTTCCGGCGAGCAAAGGATCTGCCGCTGAGCAGCCGACGCGTCGAACTCCACGTTCTGGTCCGGCGCTTTCGGTGCGATGCGGTCCTATGCGGCCGCCAGATCTTCGCAGAGCGCTTTGGTGACCGCATCCTCGCGCCACGAGCACGCCGAACTGATCGTCTCGATCATATCGTCCAGCATCTCGGCCTCGCCCTGGGCGGCCGACCTGGAGCGAGTTTTGCCGCGAGGATGATGCTGCCGGTCAGCAACGATACCCTGCTGCGTGTGGTACGGCAGCGCGCTCGGGTGCCGAGCGAGCCGTTGCGCGTGATCGGCATCGATGATTTCGCCTGGCGGCGCAATCACCGCTACGGCACGATCGTCTGCGATCTTGAGCGTCGCCGACCGGTCGTTTTGCTTCCGGATCGGGAGCCAGCAACGTCCGAGGCTTGGCTCAGGCACCAGCCCATTGTCCATACGGTCGCCCGTGACCGCGGCGGTGGGTACGGAGAGGCGGTGGCGCGAGCCCTGCCGCATGCCGTTCAGGTCGCCGATCGCTGGCACCTGATGGAGAATGCCAGCCGTGCGTTCCTCGACGCCGTGCGCAAGTCGATGCGCCAGATCCGCAGCGCCATCGGCACCACGGTCGTCAACCCCTCGCTTCTGACGGCGGCGGAGAGGCTGCAATACGAAGGGTATCTGCGGCGCGAGGAGACAAACGCAGCGGTTCTTGCCCTCTGGAAGGAAGGCGTGCCGATCAAACAGATCGTCAGGCGCACGGGCCATCACCGCCAGACCGTCAGGCGCATCGTCCGAGGCGAGCGCGGCGACGTCTTCCGACCGCGCCAGAGTTCGCTGGAGGCGCACCTACCCTGGCTCGATGCGCAATGGGATGCTGGCGTCCACAATGCATCCGCCCTCTGGCGATCGATGCGGAGAAGCGGCTTCCGGGGAAGCCTCAGGGTCCTCTCCGAATGGGCAACACGCCGGCGGCGCGCAGAGAAAACGGATGCTAGCAGCCTCGCGCGCGTCCCATCGGCTCGGACCATCGCACGGTTGATGACCACGGGTCGCGACAATCTCACGAAGGCCAAGACTGTTACGATCGCGGCGATCGAGAACGGCGTCCCGGCCTTGGTCGAGGCCCGTGAAATCGTCGCCGGCTTCCACGCCATGATCAGGTCGAGGCGGGCCGAGCCCTTGGCTTCCTGGATCGAGCGCGCGTCGCAAAGCCTGGTCGCCTCATTGGCGAATGGCGTCCGGCGCGACGAAGCCGCCGTGCGAGCGGCAATCCTCTCGACTTGGTCAAACGGCCAGACCGAAGGACAGATCACCCGTCTCAAGCTCGTCAAACGCCAGATGTACGGCCGTGGAAAGATCGACCTTCTCCAGGCGCGCCTCATCGGAGCGCAATGATCCCGAACGTCAGCGAGATTGCGTCAGACCCAACATTGCAGGCGATCTCACACGCGATCCGATCGTCCGCTTGCTGCCGCCGCACCGTCAAGCGCTGCTCGCAATTGAACCGCTACGGGTCGCCGTAGGCCGTTTGGCGTGTGTCATGCCGCCATGGCTAGTTTTCCAACATGGCGTAGCATCGGCGGCCCACCTTAGGAGCTCGTCTTCCTCTCTTCCTATCCGATGATGAAACTGAACTACGGGCGCCACGACGGGAAGATGAAATCCGGCCCTGGTAATTTCGACCTCATCGTCATGAGCGAAGCACTCTTTTGGATCCGATTGTCGAGCATCGGGTCAGCGACAGCGAGGCGCTGCCGGGCGATCTCGGCCTTGAGCTCCCCTTCATCCGCTTCACCTGATCCGTCTTCGGCCTGCCAAATTCTCGACGCCAGCATTACCAATTTAACTCCGTCACGCCGATCGAGCGGATTGCGGCAGCGGCGAGCTGGCGCGGCAAGCCCAGAGCACCCACCTGACACCGCTCCGCGACGATCCCTTCGGGCTTGTAGCGTCTCTTCGACACCACCGTCCCCGTCCGCTAAAGAGCACTCTTCAGGATGAACCATTCAGTCGGGGTGGATTAGCCCAACTTGCGAGCAGGATGGCAAACACGACGGCCTTGTTCTAGAAAGCAATGGCGTCAAGTCGCGATGGCACGGTGAGCTCGACATGGAACTACGGTGTGGGCAGGAGGCCCTTCGCACGCGCGGCGAGTCAAGCCTCGCTGGTCGGCTCCTGGCACTTCGGGCAGCGCCGGTTGCGTCAGCCATTGTAGGCGGTGGGCCGCCAGCCCCAGTTCGATGGCGAGCATGACGAATGTATCGACGCAACCGAAATGGCGGCCGAACTTGGTTCCCACTTGCAGATATGATGGTTGTGTCTTCGGTAGTAGGTTGCGGGGCGTCATGCCGTCGATCACGCAGCGACCAAGGACATTTCTCGGCTCGACTCCGGCCATCGGGAGTTTCGGCTAGACAAGAGGCGCAACGCCCAAACCCTCCCACCACGACCATCCCATAAAAAAACCCGCAGCTCTCCTACGTCAGCGGGTTCGTTCAATCGGCATTCTGGAAGAGACACGAGATGCGCGACATCGTCCTCATTGCGCTTTTTGCGGCGATCACGGCTGGTCTGGCAATGTCTCCTCCCATCGTCCTGCCAGCAATTGGCGTGCCAGTCACGGCACAATCCCTCGGCGCGATGCTAGCGGGCGGCGTTCTGGGCGCTCGTCGCGGCGCGCTCTCAATGGTGCTGTTTCTCGCTCTGGTCGCCATGGGCCTGCCACTCCTGTCCGGCGGGCGTGGCGGCATCGGGGTCTTCCTCGGACCGACTGCAGGCTATTTGTTCGGCTGGATCTTCGCTGCTTTCGTCGTCGGATTTCTCGTCGAACTCTTCTGGAACGGCCTGACCACACTCAAGGCGACGCTGATCTGCGCAATCGGCGGCGTCGTGGTGCTTTATGCGATCGGCATCCCCTGGAGCGCCGCGGTCGCCGGCATATCAGTTCCGAACGCCTTTTTTGGGTCGCTGCCTTTCCTCATCGGCGACATCCTCAAATGCTACGTCGCGGGCCTGGTCGTCGTGATCGTCAAGCGCTCCTATCCGATCATTATCCCGACTGCCCGCGCCTGAAGTTGCCGGAACCTCGACGAACCGAATGATCACATTCACCAACGTATCCGTCCGGAAATCCGGCACTTGCGTGCTCGGAAACATCAACCTGCGCATCGGCGAGCGGCGGGTGGGAATCATCGGGCGCAACGGCTCCGGCAAGAGCACATTCGCTCGACTCTTCAACGGGCTGGAAAAGCCCACCACCGGCACGGTAACCTGGGACGGCGCTCCCAATGACGGCCAGTTGCGCCGGCATGTCGGCTTCCTGTTCCAAAACCCGGAGAACCAGATCGTCTATCCGATCGTGCAAGAGGATCTGGAATTCGGCCTCAAGAACCTAAAGCTCCCCGACGCCGTTATCCGCGAGCGTATCGATGAAGTTCTAACACGCTTCGACATCGCACATTTGCGGGATCGCTTTACGCATCAGCTTAGCGGCGGTGAGCGGCAACTCGTCGCGCTGGCGGGCGTTCTGGTGATGAAGCCAAAGATGATCGTTTTCGATGAACCGACGACGTTGCTCGATCTGCGCAATAAGAGCCTGTTCATGAAGGCCATCGCAGAACTGACCGAACATGTGGTCATGGTGTCCCATGACCTCGACCTAATCGCGAATTTTGACCGGGTGCTCCATTGCGAAGACGGCGCCCTCGTCGGCGATGGCGCTCCAGTCGCAGTGATCCCGGACTATATCGCCCGCTCTCAAATATAGAGAAGGCTCTTGGCCGCTCAGAGCTTGCCGGCTGAGCGCGCTTCGAGCGCCTCGGACACCTGATCGGCCATCCTCAACGTCCTCACGACGAGCGGCACCAGCGTAGCTGTGAGATTTCGATCGAGACCGCGTGTCTTCTGCGCCATCCGAACCTCGGTGAAGATCACGCGCACAGAGGGAATGAAGCGGATCGTGAGCGTGATCGCCAGCGCGATGCGCTTGGTCGGGACACAGGCCGGAGCATAGTTCAGCATGGCCTCGATGCCGCCGACGAACTCGCTCGTTCGGGTGGTGAGCGTCACGACCGACGCTGCTAGGATCATCAGGACGAAGCGCACGACCACGATGGCCGCCTGCGAGATATCAGTCGTCAGCACATGCGCAGCGAAGATGAAGGCCAGAACCCAAAATGCCGGGCGCACCGACGTCACCGCATGGTGCAGCCGAAGCCCCGCGACCCGATAGACGACCAGAACCAGCAGGCCGGCAGCCGCCAGAACGCCCCAATCGCTGAACAAGAAAAGCAGCGTGCAGAACGCCGCCAGCGCTAACAGCATGTATTGCGGCGGCATTCTATGAAGGAAGCTGTCACCCGGCACATAGAGTTCACTCAGCATGCCATCGCGATCCTGCTAGAGCATTTTCGAGCGAAGCGGACACCGGCTCGCGTGAAGAAAATGCGAGAACAAAGAACCAGAACATTGCCGCGATCCGAAGTAAGCGGTGTTCTTAGGCCACGGCCTTAAGCGGCTGTGAGGCGTAGGCCCAAGGCAGCAGGTCGTCGAGTTGGCTTTGCGGGTGGCCGGCGACA
>NZ_FTMO01000013.1 GCF_900156025.1 Allobosea sp. TND4EK4 | reverse complement strand
CGGCCCTCAGGCAGCCCGAAGCCGATCATCAGGCAGACATTGCACCGAACCCATCAGAGCGCCAGAAATCGGAGGGTTCTTGCGGGTGTCCAGCTGATCCGACGACGCCATGAAACGATGCCCCAATTCCCAAAAAAGGCCGAAGTGACCTAGGGTCATAAACGCATCACAGAGTTAACAACTTATGAGGGCATGCAGGGTGCTGCTTTGATCCGGCCAGCCCGTCGTGCGACGGTCATGGGGTGTACCGATCGAGAAAGCCGTCGACCGGCAGGTTCCTGAAGTCGTCGAGCGCCGTGCGCAGGCGGGCATGGTCCCAATCCCACCAGGACAGCGCCATCAGCCGCTCCGCGACGTCCTCGGGGAAGCGCCTGCGGATCACGCGCGCGGGATTGCCTGCGACGATGGTATAAGGCGCGACATCCTTGGTGACGACGGCCCCGCCCGCGACCACCGCGCCGGTGCCGATGCTGCGCCCTGCCAGGACGATCGCGCCATGGCCGATCCAGACGTCGTGACCGATGGTGACGGCATGCGACCGGCGCCAGTCGAAGAAGGCCGCATCGTCCTCCGCATCGTCGAAATAGGCGCTGGAGCGGTAGGTGAAATGGGACTGGCTCGCCCGCTGCATCGGGTGATTGCCGGGGTTGATGCGCGTCATCGCCGCAATCGAGCAGAACTTGCCGATCGTCGTGTAAATGACATTCGCATCGTTCACGACATAGGAGTAATCACCCAGCGTCGACTCGGCGAAGACCGTCCGCGCGCCGATCTCGGTATAGCGTCCGAGCGTCGCCTTGCTGACCTTCGCCGTCGGGTCGATCACCGGCTCCAGCCCCAGTTTCTTTCCGGCCATGACCTCACTCCTTCTCGATGATGCGATTTCGGCTCCGCCTGCCGGAGCGTTGGTTCTGGTCGTCGGCCCTTCGGGGGCCGGCAAGGACACGCTGATGGATGCGGCGCGGGCAGCGCTGGCCGGCGAGGCGCATTTCCGCTTTGCGCGCCGGCTGATTACACGCCCGGCGATGGCGGGTGCCGAGGATCATGATTCCTGCGACGAGGCCGCCTTCGCCGCAGCCGAGGCGCGGGGCGAGCTGGCGCTGAGCTGGCGGGCACATGGGCTGAGCTACGGCATTCCGGCGGCGGAGCTTCTGCCGGTCGCGCAGGGCAGGGTCGTGATCGCCAACGTGTCGCGGGCCGCGATCACGGAAGCGGAGAGGCTGGCCGAGCGCGCCGTCGTCGTGAACGTCACCGCGCCGCCCATGGTGCTGGCGAAGCGGCTTGCGGCGCGCGGCCGCGAAAGCGAAGCCGATATCGCGGCGCGGCTGGCGCGCGAGGCGCCCCTCGCGGCGGAACGCGCGGAGATCGTCACCATCCTGAACGACCGGACGGTGGCGGAGGCGGCGGGCGATCTCATCGCCGTGCTGCGCAAGCTCGGCCGTCAAGGCGATCAGCCCAGCCGGTAGGAATCGATCAGGCGGAAGCGCAGGGCCCGGTCGTCCTGGCGATACAGCGCGATGCGGTCGATCGGTACGGGGCCTGGCGGCACGGCCTGCGCATGGGCCCGGTCGAGCGCCTGCCGGACCGGCTCGACGCGCTCCGGCGGCAGCGAGCCGGTCAGCGTCATGTGGAAGCGAAAGCCGTCGCCGACATAAGGATAGCCATAGGCTTCGAGATAGGCGTGCTGCGCCGGCGTCAGCGGGCTCTTGAGACGCCGGGCCTTGTCCGCCTCCGACAGCGGCGCGCGGAACGGCTCGAAGGCCTGAACGAGCGCAAAGGCGAGGCGCTGCAGGGCCTCGCTGGGCTCTGCCGGGGTGAGGGCGACGAAGCGGCCGAGCGCGGAGACCGACAGCCCGGCCAGCGTCACCGTTTCCATCGCCGCGGCCTGATTGCGGGTGAAGGCGCGCAACTGCTCCTCGCTGCGGCCCTGCGCCAGCTCGAAGGGGGCCTTCAGCGTGGCATGGAAGCCGTAGCGGCGCGGCTCGGCCGTCAGCTCCGGCCATTCCGCCGGATCGCAGCCAGCCGGAACCAGGAATGCCGGCTCATCCCCGGTCAGCGCGTCATAGCCGAGCACGGCCGAGCCGAAGCGCCAGAGGGCGCTGTCGGCGGCTGGGGCGTAATAGAGGGCGTAGCGCGGGGAGCTCAAAACGCGCGCTCGCCCTTCGACCAGACGGCGGCGATCACCGGCGTCTCGCCCAGCGCCTTGAAGCGTACGAGGTCGGCCCGCAGGCCGGTCTTGAGGTGGCCGCGATCCTTCAGGCCGAGAATGTCGGCGACCTTCCAGGTCACCATGCCCATCGCTTCCGGCAGCGCGATGCCGTGGTTGGCGTTAAGCTTCAGAACGGCCTGGAGCAGGCTCGCCGGGACATAATCCGAGGAGAGGCCGTCGAGCAGACCCTTCTCGGCCAGTTCCGCGACCGAAACGCCGCCGGAATGCGAGCCGCCGCGCACGACATTGGGAGCGCCAGCGACGGTGGCGAGGCCGTTCTTCTTGGCGGCCTCGGCCGCCTCGACCGTCGTCGGGAATTCGGAGATGACGGCGCCCGAGGCGATGCCCTCCTCGACATGCTCGGGCGTCGTGTCGTCATGGGTGGCCAGCGGAATGCCGCGCTCGCGGAAGATGTCGACGACGGCCTGCCAGTTCTTCGCGACGTTGGCGGCGCCTTCGCGCTGGCGCAGCACCACGTCGTCCTCGAATTCCTGCACGGTCTTGCCGTTGCCGACGGCATAGGTCTTCAGGTGCTCGATGTTGCGCCACTGGCGCTGGCCCGGCGTGTGATCCATCAGCGAGACGAGCTGGACCAGCGCGTCGTCCTGATAGGGCGCGATATCGCCCAGCAGTTCGGGGCTCGTCAGCTCGCAGCGCATGTGGATGCGGTGGTCGATGCGGAAGACGTTCTCGCGCTTGCCCTCGGCGAGGGCCTTCATCACGTCGGCGAAAATGTCCTTGCGGTAGTCCTTGGCCGAGAAGGGCGTGCCGGCGCAGACCGCGTCATAGACGGTGGTGACGCCGGCTGCGGCCATCTGCGCGTCATGGACCAGCGCCGCCGCCAGCCCGTTCGGCCAGAAGACCTTGGGGCGCGGCATGAAGTGTTTTTCCATGTTGTCGGTGTGCATCTCGACAAGACCCGGCGCGACATAATCGCCGCCGATGTCGATTGCGCCGGCTAAGGAGGAGCGGCCCTGATCGACGGCGGTGATCCCGCTCTGGTCGAAGGCGATGGTGCCGGTGACGACCTCGTTCTCGAGGATCAGCTTGGCATTGGTGAGAACGGTCTGCATCGTCAGGCCTTCCGGAAAGCGGTGATGTCGAGGTAGCGCGTCGCGACTTTCTCGCGAACCGCCTCGTCGTGGAAAATGCCGACGATGGCGGAGCCGGCGGCGCGGGCCTCGGCGATGAGCGCGACGACGACGTCGCGATTGGCGGCATCGAGCGAGGCGGTCGGCTCGTCGATCAGCATGATCGGGGAGGGATCGACGAAGGAGCGGGCGATGTTGACCCGCTGCTGCTCGCCGCCGGAGAAGGTGGCCGGCGCAAGGGACCACAGCCGCTCCGGCAGGTTGAGGCGGGCCAGCATCGCCCTGGCCTTCTCCGTCGCGGTCTCGGGCGTGGCCCCGCGGGCCAGCAGGGGATCGCGCACGATGTCGAGCGCGCTGACACGGGGGATCACCCGCAGGAACTGCGAGACGAAGCCGAGCGTGCGGCGGCGCACGTCGAGCACCGTGCGCGGCACCGCCGAGACGATGTCGACGGGGCGGCCGGCATGGGTAATCCGGATCGAACCGCGCGTCGGCCTGTAATTGCCGTAGAGGATGCGCAGCAGGCTCGATTTGCCGGCTCCCGAGGCGCCCGCCAGCACCAGCGCCTCGCCGGCGGCCACCTCGAAATTGACCTCGTCGAAGACGGGCAGGTTCACCCCGCCCTGATTGTGCAGGGTGAAGCTCTTGGCGACGTTCTCGACCTGAATCATCGTGGTCATGGGGTCAGTGCCTTGTGCCGGCGAGGTGACGAGGGTGTGACGACTGAAGGAAGCGTCAAGCTCGGGCTTGACCCGAGCATCTGGGCCAGGAGAGGCGTCTCTTCCTGCAAGAGATTCCCGGGTCTCCGCTGCGCTTCGCCCGAGAATGACGCCCTGCATCCCTTACACACCCAGCACCGCCGAGGTGAGGAGCTGGGTATAGGCGTGATGGGGATCGTCGAGGACCTGGTCGGTCAGGCCCTGCTCGACGACATGGCCGTCCTTCATCACCATGAGCCGGTCGGTCAGGAGCCGGGCGACGGCGAGGTCATGCGTGACGATGATCGCGGCGAGGCCGAGATCGCGCACCAGCACGCGCAGCAGGTCGAGCAGGCGGGCCTGCACCGAGACGTCGAGGCCGCCGGTCGGCTCGTCCATGAAGACGAGGCGGGGTTCGGAGACCAGCACGCGGGCGATCTGGAGCCGCTGCTGCATGCCGCCGGAGAACTGGCGGGGCCGGTCGTCGATGCGGGCGCCGGCGATCTCGACGCGCTGCAGCCAGTCGAGGGCGCGCTCGCGGATGGCCCCGTAATGGCGGTCGCCGCGATCCATCAGGCGCTCGCCGACATTGCCGCCGGCGGTAACGTCCATGCGCAGGCCGTCGCGCGGGTTCTGGTGGACGATGCCCCAGGCGGTGCGCATCAGGCGGCGGCGCTCCTGCTCTGACACCGAATAGATGTCGAGCGGCGCAGGCCCGCCGCGGAACAGCACCTCGCCCGCATCGGGCTTGTCGATGCCGGCAAGGCAGCGCAGCAGGGTCGACTTTCCGGAGCCGGATTCGCCGACGATGCCGAGCACCTCGCCGGGCCAGAGGTCGAAGGAAACGTCCGCGCAGCCGATGCGCTCGCCATAGAAGCGACTGATGCCGGCGACGGAGAGGAGCGGGGCGGGTTCGAGGGCGGTATCGGGGAAGGTGGCGTGGAGCGTCATGACTTCACTCCCGTTTGCATATCCGCGCCGTCATCCCGGGCGGAGCCAACCGCGGACCCGGGATCCATGCCTGAGCCTTGCTCGGTGGGGTTCCGGAATGGATCCCGGGCCTCCCTGCGGTCGCCCGGGATGACTGTGGAGGGCGAAAGATCGACGAACCCGCTCGCTGTGGCGTCGCCCAGCATGGTGCCGCGATGGCCGGCCTCCCGGCGCGTCTCGCAATGATGGCTGTCGGAGCAGACGAACATGCGTCCGCCGCGATCGTCGATCACCACCTCATCGAGATAGCTGTCGCTGGCGCCGCAGAGCCCGCAGGGTTCGGTCCAGCTCTGGATGCGGAAGGGGTGGTCCTCGAAATCGAGGCTCTTCACGCTGGTATGGGGCGGCAGCGCGTAAATGCGCTTCTCGCGCCCGGCGCCGAAGAGCTGGAGCGCCGGCGACATGTGCATTTTCGGGTTGTCGAATTTCGGGATGGGCGAGGGCGCCATCACGTAGCGGCCATTGACCATCACCGGGTAGTCGTAGGTCTTGGTGATCTCGCCATAGCGGGCGATGTCCTCGTAGAGCTTCACCTGCATCAGCCCGTATTCGGCCCAGGCGTGCATCTTGCGGGTCTCGGCCTCGCGCGGCTCCAGCCGGCGCAGCGGTTCGGGCATCGGCACCTGATAGACCATGACCTGCCCGGCCTTCAGCGGCGCCTCCGGGATGCGGTGGCGGGTCTGGATGATCGTCGCCTCCTCCGTCGCCTCGGTGGTGCGGGCATCGGCCGTGCGCTCGAAGAACTTGCGGATCGAGACGGCGTTAGTGGTGTCGTCGGCGCCCTGGTCGATCACCTTCAGCGTGTCGGCCGGGCCGATGATCGCGGCGGTGACCTGGATGCCGCCGGTGCCCCAGCCGCGGGCCAGCGGCATCTCGCGGGAGCCGAACGGCACCTGGTAGCCCGGCACCGCGACGGCCTTGAGCAAAGCGCGGCGGATCATCCGCTTGGTCTGCTCGTCGAGATAGGCGTAGTTGTAAGCTGGCTTTGTATCGCCCGCCGGCATCTGGTGCATGGTCATTCGGCAGCCTCCGGCATGGCATCTGGCTCTTTGCTGTCCTGCTCGCCGGCGAGCCGCTCGTCACGCTCCCGGCGGATGCGACGGATCAGCTCCAGCTCGCCCTGGAAGTCGACATAGTGCGGCAGCTTCAGATGCTCGACGAAGCCTGCCGCCTCGACATTGTCCGAGTGGTAGAGGACGAATTCATCCTGCTGGGCGGGATAGTCGGCCGCCTCGCCGAAATCGCGGGCCTTCAACGCCCGGTCGACCAGCGACATCGACATCGCCTTGCGCTCGGCATGGCCGAAGACGAGGCCGTAGCCGCGCGTGAATTGGGGGGCTATGTCCTTCGAGCCCTGGAACTGGTTGACCATCTGGCATTCGGTCAGGGTCAGGTCGCCGAGATCGACGGCGAAGCCCAGCTCCTCGGGCACGAGCTCGACCGCGACCTCGCCGACACGGACCTCGCCCACGAAGGGGTGCGAGCCACCGAAGCCGCGCTGCACCGAATAGCCGAGCCCGAGCAGGAAGCCCTCGTCGCCGCGCGCCATCGCCTGCAGCCGCACATCGCGATCCGCCGGGAAGGAAACGGGGTCACGCGTCAGATCGAAGGGGCGCGGATCGCCTTCCGGCGCCTCCTCGGCTTCCATCAGGCCTTCGGCACCGAGGATATCCGGCACGCGCGGCATGTGGGCGTCGAGGGGGGCAGCGTGATGCTCGGGCTTGATCCGAGCATCACCGGAGGAGGGATGCGTTGTCGAGGGGCGCGCTTCGCGGCCTGAGATGGTCGGGTCAAGCCCGACCCTGACGTTCTCGCTGTCCATCAACGCAAAGTCGAACAGCCGATGCGTGTAGTCATAGGTCGGCCCGAGCACCTGCCCGCCGGGGAGGTCCTTGTAGGTGGCCGAGACGCGGCGGCGGATCGACATCGTCGCGGTATCGAGCGGGACGGACGAGCCGAAGCGCGGCAGGGTGGTGCGATAGGCGCGCATCAGGAAGGCGGCCTCGATCACGTCGCCCTGCGACTGCTTCAGTGCCAGCGCGGCGAGGTCGCTGTCGTAGAGAGAGCCTTCGTTCATGACGCGGGCGCAGGCGAGGGCCTGCTGCTCGCGGATCTGCGCGACGCTGATCTCCGGAATGGCGGGGTCGCCGCGGCGCGCTTCCGCGACCAGCTCATGCGTGGCCAGGATCGCGGCCTCGCCGCCCTTGACGGCAACATACATCAGCGGGCCTCCCCGATCCGGGTGGAGCGCGGCAGGCCGAGCAGCCTGTCGCCATGGGTCAGCACGAGATCGACGCCGAGCGGATAGAGCGCGGCGTTGTCCTGCAGCTCCGCGACTAAGCCGTCGCGCAGGCCCAGCGGCCCAATGCTGCGGGTTTCGGGAATGCCTGGGCCGGACAGAACGAGCGCCTCGCCGCCCGCCAGGGCTGCGCATTGCAGAACCAACGTCGTCGAGCGATCCGGGAACTGGTCCGTGCCGGGGTGGAAGGCCGACAGCTTCGGCTCGGGCGCTGCTGCGTCGAGCACGGCGAAGGCGGCCCGTGCGGGGTCGTCGACGAGGGTCGAGCCGCAATGGAAGCGCAGCCAGGCGCCGGTTGGCCCGTCGCGCAGCGGTTGCGGCAGCCAGATCGGCGTCTCGTAGTCGGCGAGGGTGAGCAGGGCGATCGCGCTCGCCTGATGCAGGCCTTCGGGGGCCGCGATGGCGTCGGCGATGCTGTGCACGATGCCCGGCTCGGACAGCGCCGCCAGCAGCGTGCGGAAGGCGGTCTGCGACTGGAGGACCGGGTCGCGAAAGCCGGCGGCGATGGCGGTCTCGATGGTCATCAGGCGCCCCGCACCAGCGTGAAGAAATCGACCTTGGTGGTGGCGGCCTTGCGCGAGGCACGCTGGCGCGCCGCCGTCTGGTGTTCCGCGAGCCGGGCAATGCCGCCGTGAAGCGCGCTGCCTTCGGCCTCATCCTGCAGCTGCGCATCGACCAGAGCGGCGAGCCTCGCCTTGGCGTGGTCCCGGCCGAGAGCATAGGAGAAGCCCATGCGCCCGTTCGACAGGCGCACGACGCAGCGGGTGACGGTGGTCTCGCCCAGGTTGAAGCGGCGGCCGGCGCCGCCGGCGCGGCCTTCCACCATCACCGTGCCGGTCTCAGGTGCCTTCAGCACCTCATGGGCCGGCGGCGCCCCGAGCAGCGTCTCGATCTCGGAACGGGAAGCGCGCGCCAGCGTCGCCATCCAAATCTGCCTCGGCGTCTTCTCGGTGGATCCTGGGGTCTTGTCGTTCATCGGCACGGGCTCGCTGGTCAGGTCCGAATGTCTAGACTATGATAAGGGAGATGATGGCAAAGGTCTATACATTTTGGGCGACATTTTGATGACGAACCCGGCGCTGCCGGAGCGCGAGGGCGGCACGGCATGGCGACGCATCGCCGATGAGCTGGCCGACGCCATCGGGCGCGGCGAGTACAAGCTTGGCGATACGCTGCCCGCCTCGGTCGCGCTGGCGGAACGCTATGGCGTGCACCGCCACACCGTGAGGCAGGCCTTCCGCCATCTCGCCGATCAGGGTCTGGTGAGCGTCTCTCGCGGGCGCGGCACGCAGGTGACGGCGCCGCGGCTGCCCTATCCGATCGGCCGGCGCGTCAGCATGCGCAGCAATATGGGCAAGCTCGGCCTGACCGGCACCAGCCGGATGCTCTCGGCCGAGACGCGGGTGGGCGAGGCTGCGGTCTGCGCTGCCTTGAAGTTGCCGACAGGGACGCCGCTCTGGTGCGTGCGGGGCGTCAGTCTCGCCGACGGAATACCGCTGGGCACCGGCACGCATTGGCTCTCGGTCGAGCGCTTCCCGGATTTTGACAAGGTCTATCGCGAGGCGGCCGGCTCGATCACGGCGGCCTTCAAGGCTTATGGCATCACCGACTACGTGCGCCTGTCGACTCGGCTGACGGCCCGGCTCGCCGATGACAGCGAAGCGGAACTGCTTGAGATCGGCGCGGAATCGGCAGTGATGATCTCGACCGCGGTCGATGCGCTCCCGGACCTGACGCCGGTGCATCTGGTCACCAGCGTCTTCGCGGCCGAGCGGATGGAGATGGTGATCGCACCGTTCGCGGAGTGAGGGGTCGTCACACCGCCCGCTGGCCGATGATCGCGAAGCGCAGCTTGCTCGAGAGGAAGTCGATCGCCGAGACGGCGGCGAGGATCAGCAGGATCAGGAAGGAGACCTGCTGCCACTCGAGCGTGCGGATGGTCTCGGCGAGGTAGAGCCCGATGCCGCCGGCGCCGACGATGCCGATGATGGTCGAGGAGCGGGTGTTGGACTCGATGTAGTACAGCACCTGGCTCGCGATCACCGGCAGAACCTGGGGGAGCAGGCCGAAGCGGATCTCGTGGAGCTTGTTGCCGCCCATCGAGGTGACACCCTCGACCGGCTTGCTGTCGGCGGCTTCGATGGCTTCCGAATAGAGCTTGCCGAAGGCGCCGAGATCGCTGGTCATGATCGCGAGCATGCCGGCAAAGGGCCCCAGACCCACGACATTGATCCAGATCAGGGCCCAGATCAGCGCATCGACGCCGCGTACCGTGTCGAGCGAGCGCCGGGCGAGGAAATGCACGATCTTGTTGGCGACGACGTTGCGCGCGGCGATGAAGCCGAGCGGGAAGGCGAGGATCGCGGCCAGGATCGTGCCGAGGAAGGCAATCGCGATGGTCTCGAACAGCGCCTTCACGAAGATGATGGCGCGGGCGAAGGAGCCGGGATCGGGCGGCAGCATCAGCATGACGAAGGTGCCGAGATTGCCGAAACCCGACAGGATGCGCCAGAGCGTGACCTCGAAGGTGCTGACGCCGTAGCAGAAGAGCCCGACCATGGCCGCGACGACGGCGATGGTGGTCAGCTTCGCCTTGAGCGAGCCGTCGATGGCGGCCTTATGGCGGCTGACGAGCGCGGCCCGATCGGCGGGGGAGAGGGCGAGGCTCACTTGCCGTGCTCCAGGCTGATGAGGGAATGGCGCAGGCGTTCGGTGCCGTAATCGATCAGCATCACGGCGGCGATGATCAGCAGAAGGATGGCGCTGACATCGGTGAAGTAGAATTTGCGAATGGCCTCGATCAGATCCTGGCCGATGCCGCCGGCGCCGACGAAGCCCATGACCGAGGCGCCGCGAACATTGATCTCGAAGCGCAGCAGCGAATAGCTGGCGAAGTTGGCCAGCACCTGCGGCACGATGGCAAAGCGGATCACCTGCCACCAGCCGGCGCCGGTTGCGGTCAGGCCGTCGACCGGCTTCATGTCGATATTCTCGACGACCTCCGAGAACAGCTTGCCCATGGCGCCGGTGGTGTGGATGGCGATGGCGAGCACGCCGGGCAGGGGGCCAAGGCCAAAGGCGATCACGAAGATCAGCGCGAAGACGATTTCGGGCACTGTGCGGCAGAATTCGAGGTAGCGCTTGGTCACGAAGCGAAGCCAGCCGGAGCGCCCGAGATTGGCAGCGGCGAGGAAGCAGAGCAGGAAGCCGCCGATCGCGCCGAGGATGGTGCCGGTATAGGCGATCAGGATCGTCTGCCAGAGCAGCTTGAGCCAGCCCTTCCAGCCCCAGAACCACTCGGCCAAATCGGCGCCAAGGCTGTTCCAGCGTAGGACCGGCACGGTTTCGAGGATGTATTTCGGGAAGCGCCAGGCGTTCTCGATAAATTTCCCGGGATCGACCTCGGAGCCCAGCGCGGCCAGCCAGACAAGGATGGCGAGTACGGCCGCGCCGAACAGCGTCTGCCGGCGCTTCGCCGCCATCGCCGCGGCATAGGTCGCGGCATGGGCGCTGATCGCGGGGTCGTTGCGGTCGATCGCGAGGGTCATTGGAATGCGAATCCGTTGCCGATCGGGCGCGGGGAACCCCTCTCCTGTATCGAAGCCGGGTTTACCCGACTTCGATACTTTCAAGTGCTGAACTCGGGCAGACACGAGCTCAGTGAGAGGGCAGGGCGAGGTGTCGGTCGTTGGCCCGTCGAGCGCCGACTTGGCGGCGGGCGGCGGCGAGGTCACGGCGAGGCGTCAAGCGACCGACCCCTCACCCGGCCCTCTCCCTACGGGAGAGGGCTCCCCGCGCTACGCTGGCTCAACGGGGAGCGTAGCCCTTACGAGGACTTCTTCTTGCGGAGCGCGTCGACGAACTTGTTCAGCTCGATGATCGGCTCGTAGGCCTTGTTGTCGACCGCGACGAGCGGGCCCTGCTTGCCTTCGTAGATCTTGTCGAAAGCGGCCTTGTCCTTGGTGTTCAGGTTGATCACCGCGTCCTTGATCTTCGCCTTCAGGTCGGCCGGCATCTCGCTGAGATAGGCCATCGGCGAGTTCACGATCTGCTCGGACTTGTAGATGATCCGGAAATCCTCGGCCTTGACCATGTTCTTGCGGGCCATGCGCAGGAGGTTGGATTCCTGCTCGTCGTTCCACCAGTTGGCGGCGACGTCGACCGTGCCCTGGCCCAGCGCAATGATCGCGTTCTCATGGCTGCCGGTGTAGACGACCTTGCCGAAATAGGTCTCGGGATCGATCTTCATGCCGTCGAGCGCGAAGCGCGGGACGTTGTTGCCGGAGGTGGAGTTCGGATCGACCAGGCCGAGGTTCTTGCCCTTCAGATCCTCGATCTTCTGGTAGGGCGAGTCCTTCTTCACATAGAAGACCGAGTAATAGCCCTTGGTTCCGTCAAGATTGGTCTCGATGGCGAAGGCTTCGATCTTGGCGCCGGTCATCAGCGCGCGGGCGAAGGAGGAGGGGCCGTACATGCCGATATGGATGTTGCCGGCGCGCTGGCCCTCGATGATCGCCGCGTAGTCGTTGGCGATGCGCAGCGTGACCTTGGTGCCCAGTTCCTTCGAGAGGTAGTTCACGAAGGGGGTGTAGCGCTCGACGACGCCGGAGGCGTTCTCGGCGGGAATGATGCCGAAGATGATCTCGGGATATTTCGCCTTCCAGTCCTGCGCGAAGGCGGGGGCGGCGAGCGAGGCGGCGAGGCCGGCCGCGGCGAGCGTAAGGGTATGACGACGGGTCAGCATGGTGTGCTCCTGGTAGGTGATGGCGTAAGTGGTGTCGGATGCTCCGGCGGGCCGGGGACGGGTTCAGGCGACGTTCTGCTTGGCGCGCTCGGCTTCTTCGCTGGCGATGGCGTCGAGCTGGTCGAGCGCCTCGGCACCGGCGTCCTTGGCCTCAATGCCGTAGAGATTCGCTGCGACCTCGGTGGTGAGCTGATGGGGCGGGCCGTCGAAAACGACCTTGCCGCTGGCCATGCCGATCAGCCGGTCGCAGTATTTCGACGCGATATCGAGATGGTGCAGGTTGGAGATGACGGTGATGCCGTCCTCGCGGTTGATCCGGAACAGGGCGTCCATCACGATCTGCGTGTTGCGGGGGTCGAGCGAGGCGATCGGCTCGTCGGCGAGGATGATGCGCGGCTCCTGGACCAGGGCGCGCGCGATGGCGACTCGCTGCTGCTGTCCGCCCGAGAGCGTCTCGGCGCGCTGGGCCAGCAAATGGCCCATATCGAGGCGCTCGAGCGCGGCGATGGCGCGGATCTTGTCGTCCTCCGAGAAGCTCTTCACCAGCGTCAGCG
This sequence comes from Allobosea sp. TND4EK4, assembly GCF_900156025.1. Lineage (GTDB taxonomy): Bacteria > Pseudomonadota > Alphaproteobacteria > Rhizobiales > Beijerinckiaceae > Allobosea. The sequence goes on along the minus strand of NZ_FTMO01000013.1, from coordinate 67,684 downwards.
CCGCAGAACGGTGGTTGAGGCGCCCGAGCAGGACATTGGTCAGCACGTCGAGGCGGCCGACGAGGTTGAACTGCTGGAAGATCATCGCGGTCTCGCGGCGCCAGCGACGCAGGCCCGCGCCCTTCAGCGCGGTCACGTCCTGCTCCTCGCAGAGGATGCGGCCGGACGTCGGTTCGGCCAAGCGGTTCAGCATGCGCAGCAGCGTCGACTTGCCGGCGCCCGAACGGCCGATTACGCCGACCATCTCGCCCCTGGGAATCGAGAGCGAGACGTCGTCGACGGCGTTCTTGTCGCCGAAGCGCTTGGTCAGGCCTTCGATGCGTAGCATGGCGTGATCCCGGACATGACGAGGCGCAGCGCAGTCCGGGACAGGCCCGGCCTTGCGGCCTCGGTACGGGGCGGAGTGCTAGGCGTCGCAGATGACGGCTGGATGACAGCTTCCAGCGGCCTGAAGAGGCATTTTGCGCCTCCACCGGCTTGCAAACGGCAACGTTTTCGTGAGGTCGGCGATTAGCGCTTGGAGCGCCGCCTCATTGGCTGCAGGATCGTCGGCGCGTGGCGGGTGAGCTGATCATGCCGGTTCCGGTCCCGATCGGTCATGAACGTCTCCGAGACGAGCGGACGTTCGACGCCGGCAGGCATCTTGCATTGGGGCTTTTCGAAGCCCATCCGCGCCGAAAACGACTCAAATGCGTTGGTTTTCGCGCCTCTGTGGCCTCCACGCATCTGGTCGGGTGAATCGTTCCAGATAAGACTAACTCGACGTAGCGGAGTTGCTATCCCGATGAAGCGGTTTGTTCTCCTCCTCCTGGTCGCGGGCCTCGCAGGTGGCGGATATTACGGCTATCGGCACTATCAGGCTGGCGGGGAACCGGCGCGCGCCAACGCTCCGGCCGGCCCGCGCACGGTCCCGGTCGAGGTCGCTGCGGTCGAGACCATGACGATCAACGAGGAGGTCGAGGCGCTCGGCACGCTGGCGGCGGACGAGTCCATCGTGATCGCGCCCGAGATCGCCGGCCGCGTCGTGGCGCTCGGCTTCAAGGAGGGGGAGCGGGTGAAGGCGGGCCAGGAGCTGGTCAAGCTCGAGACCGCCATCCTCGATGCCGAGCTGAAGCAGGCCATGGCCGATCTCGGCCTCGCCCGCGACACCAACGACCGCCTGAAAGGGCTGGTCGCGCGCGGTTCGGGCACGCAGGTCGCGCTCGACGAATCCACCGCCCGGCTCGCCTCCAGCGAGGCCCGGGTCCAGCTCGCCAAGGCGAAGCTGGCGCAATCGACGATTCTGGCCCCCTTCAATGGCGTGGTCGGCCTGCGTTCGGTCGGCATCGGCGACTACGTCTCGGTCGGCAAGCCGCTGATCACCCTGACCAATATCGACCCGATCAAGATCGACTTCCGCGTGCCGGAGATCTTCCTGGCCCGCGTCAAGGTCGGGCAGCCCGTGCAGGTGCGGGTCGATGCCGCGCCCGACAAGGCCTTCGCCGGCCAGATCTTCGCGATCGACCCCGTGGTCGACGTGAACGGGCGCGCCATCCGCCTGCGCGCCACCGTGCCCAACCCCGATCTCACGCTGAAGCCCGGTCTCTTCGCGCGGCTCTCCATCATCGTCGACCGACGCGAGAACGCCATCGTCGTGCCGGAAATGGCCGTGGTGCCGGACGGCATCGGCAAGATGATCTACGTCGCCGAGAACGGGAAGGCGCGGCGCGTCCCCGTCGAGCTCGGCAAGCGCCTGCCCGGCAAGGTCGAGGTGATCGGCGGCCTCAAGCCCGGCATGCAGATCATCACCGCCGGCCAGATGAGGCTGCGCGACGGGGCGGCGATCGCCGTGAAGGAAGCCATCGTCCGCACGAGCCAGCTCTGATGGGTGGCTTCGAGCTCTTCGTCCGCAGGCCCGTCCTCTCGACGGTTCTGAGCCTGCTGGTGATGCTGATCGGCATCGTCAGCTATGGCCGCCTGACGGTGCGCGAATATCCGAACATCGACGAGCCGATCGTCTCCGTGCAGACGGTCTATCGCGGCGCCTCGGCCGAGATCATCGAGACGCAGGTCACGCAGATCCTCGAGAACTCGATCGCCGGTATCGAAGGCATCGAGATCATCTCCTCGACCAGCCGGCAGGAGCGCAGCCAGATCTCGGTGCGTTTCCGCCCCGATGTCGATCCCGATGTCGCGGCCTCCGACGTGCGCGACCGCGTCAGCCGCGTGCGCGGGCGCATGCCCGACGAGATCGACGAGCCGATCATCGCCAAGGTCGAGGCCGATGCGCAGCCGATCCTGTACCTCTCGCTGACCTCGAAGCGGCACAGCCCGCTGGAGCTGACCGACTTCGCCGACCGCTTCATCGCCGAGCGGGTGCAGAACATCACCGGCGTGGCGGAGGTGCGCATTCTCGGCCAGCGCCAGTTCGCGATGCGCATCTGGCTCGATCGCTCGCGCATGTCGGCCTACAACGTCACGGTCCAGGAGATCGAGGCGGCCGTGAAGGCCCAGAACGTCGAGATCCCCTCCGGCCGGATCGAGAGCAGCGACCGCGAATTCACCGTCCTCTCGCAGACCAGCCTGACGACGCCGGAGCAGTTCCGCGAGATCGTGGTCAAGGACGCCAGCGGCTTCCCGATCAAGCTCAAGGACCTCGCCAAGGTCGAGCTCGGCGCCCGCGAGGAGCGCAACGCCGCCTGGTTCAATGGCCGGCCTTCGGTGACGGTCGGCATCGTCAAGCAGGCGACGGCCAACCCGCTCGACGTCTCGTCGGGCATCCGCGCGGCGCTGCCCGGCATCGTCGAGGACCTGCCGGACGGGATGTCGCTCGCGCCCTCCTACGACAGCTCGATCTTCATCGACCGCTCGATCAAGGCGGTCTACCAGACGATCATCGAGGCGGTCGTCCTCGTCGTCCTGATCATCTTCATCTTCCTGCGCTCGTTCCGCGCGACGCTGATCCCCCTGGTGACGATCCCGGTCTCGCTGATCGGCGCCTTCGCGCTGATGTATGCGCTCGGCTTTACGGTGAACACGCTGACGCTGCTCTCGATGGTGCTCGCCATCGGCCTCGTCGTCGACGACGCCATCGTGGTGCTGGAAAACGTCCACCGCCATATCGAGGGCGGCATGAAGCCGACGGCGGCGGCGGTCCGCGGCATCAACGAGATCGCCTTCGCGGTGATCGCGATGACGCTGACGCTGGTCGCGGTCTATGCGCCGATGGCCTTCTCGACGGGACGCACCGGAAAGCTCTTCATCGAGTTCGCGCTGACCCTGGCCGGCGCCGTGCTGGTCTCCGGCTTCGTCGCGCTGACGCTGACGCCGATGATGTGCGCCAAGCTGCTGCGCCACCACGAGAAGCATGGCTGGCTGTTCAACCTGCTGGAGCGCGGCTTCGAGGCGCTGTCGCGCGGCTATCGCGCCTCGCTGCGCTGCGCGCTGTCGATCCGGCCCGTCATCGTGCTGCTGGCGGTCGGCGTCGCCGGCGCCGGCTATTACTACTTCACCCATCTGCGCTCGGAGCTGTCGCCCGTCGAGGATCGCGGCACCATCAACGTGATCGGCGTGGCGCCCGAGGGGGCGACGCTCGCCTTCACCGCCGACTACGCCCGTCAGGTGGAGCGGTTCTTCAGCAAGATCCAGGAGGTCGAGAGCTCGCTGGTCATCGTCGGCTTCCCGGACGTGACGCGCGCCATCGCCTTCGCGCGGCTGAAGCCCTGGGAGCAGCGCGAGCGCAAGCAGCAGGATCTCGCGGCGCAGATCACCCGCGACCTGTCGCAGATCCCCGGCATCCGCCTGTTCGCGACCAACCCGCCCTCGCTCGGACAGGGCGGCGCCAACAGCAAGCCGGTCGAGTTCGTGCTACGCTCCTCGGAGCCTTACGAGCAGATCAAGCGCTATGTCGACCAGGTGCTGGCCGAGGTCTCCAATTCGCCTGTGCTGACCAATCTCGAGACCAACCTCATCCTCGACAAGCCGCAGATCAAGGTGACGATCGACCGCCAGCGCGCCGCCGATCTCGGTGTCGGCGTCGATGTGATCGGGCGCACCATGGAGACGCTGCTGGGCGGACGGCAGGTCACGCGCTTCAACATGAACAGCAAGCAGTACGACGTGATGCTGCAGGTCGAGGGCACGGAGCGCAACACGCCCCAAGCGCTGCAGACGATCTATCTGGTGGGCCGCGGCGGCGCGGTGGTGCAGCTCTCCAGCCTCGTCAAGATCGACGAGAACGTGGCGCCCAAGGAGCTGATCCGCTTCAACCAGCTGCGCTCGGCGACGATCACCGCCATCCCGGCGCCGGGCTATTCGCTGGGCGACGCGCTGAAAGTGCTGGAGGATGCGACGGCGCGGGTGCTGCCGCCGACGGTGCAGGTCGATTATTCCGGCCAGAGCCGCGAGTTCAAGCAGGCGGGGGCGAGCATCTTCGTCGTCTTCCTGCTGGCGCTCGGCTTCATCTATCTGGTGCTGGCGGCGCAGTTCGAGAGCTTCGTCGACCCGATCGTGATCATGGTCTCGGTGCCGCTCTCGCTGACGGGGGCGCTGGCCGCGCTGTATTACAGCGGGGGCACGATGAACGTGTACAGCCAGATCGGCCTGATCACGCTGGTCGGCCTCATCACCAAGCACGGCATCCTGATCCTCGAATTCACCAACCAGCTCCGCGAGGAGGGCAAGGAGACGCTGGACGCGCTCGTCGAGGCGGCGGAGCTGCGCCTGCGACCGATCCTGATGACGACGGGCGCGATGGTGCTGGGCGCCGTGCCGCTCGCCATCGCCCATGGCGCGGGCGCCGAAAGCCGCTCGCAGATCGGCTGGGTCATCGTCGGCGGCATGACCTTCGGCACGCTGCTCACGCTCTATGTCGTGCCGGTCGCCTACAGCTATCTGGCGCGGAAGGTCCACGGCTCGCGGCAAAGCGCGCATGACGAGGCACATGGCGCCCATCCGGCGCCTGCGGAGTAGCCGTCTTTCAAAGCACCATGGCGAGCCGCTTCCGCCTCGGACGCCTCTGACAAAAGGGCGCGCGGAACCCTTCTCCCGCAAGGAGAGGGGCAGGGTGATGCGTTGGCCCCTGGGCCAATGAGCACCCCGTCGCCGTAGCGGCGGCCAGGTCTCAGCAAAAGGGTCCAACGGCCGACCCCTCGCCCTGCCCTCTCCCTTGGGAGAGGGTTCCCCGACGGCGGTCTACTGCAACCTGACCGAAACGCTCTCGCTTGCCCCGCTGCCATCTACCACAGAGATGCGCATGAAGCCCTTGCCGGGCGGGGCCCATTGGGCCTCGCGGCGGCGCAAGGGCGCGGTGACCGGCGCGCCATCGACGAGCCAGGTATAGGGCGGCGAGCCCCCGGCCGCCTTGAGATTGAGCTGGGCGAGCCCGTCGAGGCTGGCCGTCGACAGGTCGATGCGCGCGCCGTCCGGCGGGAAGGCGAGGCGCAGCTGCGGCGTCGTGATCGCGGCAACGGTCTTGGGCACGTCCTGCCGCAGATGCCGCAAGGGCGGCGGCAAATGGTTGCTGCTGGCGATAATCGCGTCGGCCGGCTGCGGGAAGGGGCGCGGATCGATGCCCAGCCTCGCGAAGGCGTCGAACAGGATCGGTGCCGCGACGAGGCGGCCGACCAGTCCCGGCACGGCGCCGTTATCGGCCCGGCCGACCCAGACGCCGATAGTGTGCTGGCGATCGAAGCCGACCGCCCAGGCATCCCGATAGCCATAGGAGGTGCCGGTCTTGTAGGCGATGCGGCCGGGCGGGGCGTTGAGCGGCGGCGGCGCGCCGAGCAGCGTGTCGGCGACGTACCAGGCGGCGACGGGGGTGACGAGGCGGGCTCTGCCCGGTTCATTTGGCAACGAGGTGGCGTCATTGCGGGCAGAGCGGGGCTTAGACCCGGGATCCATGCCTGAACCGTCCCGGCATCGATCGCGGGTCTCCCCCCGTTCGCCCAGGATGACGGCGAAAGAACAATCCACCTCCCGGAACCGCAGCGGCACCATCTCTCCCCCGCGCGCCAGCCCGACATAGCCGCGCGTCAGGTCCTGCAGGGTGATTCCGAGCCCGCCGAGGCCGACGGCGAGGCCGGGCGCGCCGCCTTCCCTGGGCAAGGCGAGGGAGAGGCCGGCATCGCGCAGCCTCGTGAGGAAACGTTGCGGCCCGAGCGCGGAGAGCAGCTCCACCGTCGGCACGTTGAGCGAGAGCTGGAGCGCCTTGCGGGCGCTGACCATGCCCTGGAAGCCCCTGTCGAAATTCTCCGGCACATAGGAGCCGAAGCGGGCCGGGCGGTCCTCCAGCATGGTTTCGGGATGGGCGATGCCGTTGTCGAAGGCGAGCGCATAGATGAACGGCTTCAGCGCCGAGCCGGGCGAGCGCAGCGCCCGCGTCAGGTCGAGCGAGCCGGCCCGTTCGGCGGCAAAGTAGTCCACGCCGCCGACCGAGGCGCGCACGGCGCCCGTTTCGTTGCCGATGGCGAGGATGGCGATCGAGACCTGGGGGCTCAGGCCGAGGCTGCGCTCATGGGCGAGCGCCTCAAGGCTCTTCTGCAGGCGGGCGTCGAGGGTGAGGCGGTGGACGCGCTGCGCGGGGACTTCCGCCACCATTTGTTCGGCGACATGAGGGCTGAGGCTCGGGAAGGGCTTCCGCGCGGCCGGAACCGCCTCCTCGCCTGCTGCCGCGACCTCGCCTGCGGTGGCGAGCCCGGCGCGCTCGATGCGAGCCAGAACGCGCGCACGGGCCTTTCGCGCCGCCTCGGCGAAGCGGTCGGGCCTGCGGGTCTCGGGCGATTGCGGCAGGGCGACGAGCAGCGCCGCCTCGGCGGTCGAGAGCCGCTTCGGCTCCTTGCCGAAATAGGCGAAGCTCGCGGCGCGCACGCCTTCGAGATTGCCGCCGAAGGGGGCGAGGTTCAGGTAGAGGTCGAGGATCGCAGCCTTGTCGAAGCGCCGCTCCAGCTCGACCGCGCGCACGGCCTGGCGAAGCTTGGCCAGCAAGGTCCGGTCGTCCTGCGGCTCGAGCAGGCGGGCGACCTGCATCGTCAGGGTCGAGCCGCCCGAGACGACGCGGCCGTTGAGCAGCATCTGGCCGGCGGCGCGCAGCATCCCGAGCGGGTCGATGCCACGATGGGCCTCAAAGCGCCTGTCCTCATAGGCCTTGAGCATGGCGAGATAGCGCGGATCGACGTCCTCGCCGGTCACCGGCAGCTTCCAGCGGCCGTCAGCGGTGAGGAAGGGGCGCAGCAGCCGGCCTTCGCGGTCGAGCACCACGGTGGAGCGATCCCCCGCGCGGGAAAGATCGAGCGGCGGGAGGGAGCGGGCGTAGAGGGTGAGGGCGGTGGCGGCCGTGGCGAGCGCGAGCAGGCAGATACCGGCGGCGACCGCCAGCTTGTGAAGGCGGCCGGGGCGCGGCGTCATGCTCGGGCTTCGCTCCGCTTCGCCCGAGAATGATGGCCCTGTGCGCCCCATCCTCATCACCGCGCCGAGCTGATCTCCACCGTGCCGAAGCCCGTGCGGCCGAAGCGGTCGGGCCGGTACATGTCCTCGATCACGGCCGCGGGCGAGACGTAGCGGCCGGGCGAGACGGCGCGGGCGATGTAGGCGACGGTGTAGGAGAGCTTGTCGTTCTTTCCGCCCATCCGCTCGAAGGCCGCGACATAGCGGTCGTCGCGGGCCTCGGTGTGGACCGGCGAGACCTCCTGCTTCAGCCAGTCGAGCCCCGCGGTCGAGGCGCCCTCCGTCAGGTTTGCGTTCTCGATCTCCAGCCCGGCCGGAACCGGATCGACCAGCAGCAGGCGCCCGAAGCGCGGGGCGGCCTCGGTCACCGTCAGCGCCACGACATAGCGCTCGTTCTGGCGCAGGCGGGCGGGGTCGGCCCGCTCGCCCTTCATCGTGTAGATCACGCGCTCCAGCCCGAAGCCCTGGTTCAGCGCCGGCTCCGGCGCCGTCGGGATGCCGGCAACGGTGATGACCGCCTGGGCATTGGCGCTGCCGGGATTGGCGATGGTCAGCGGCCGGGCTTCCAGCGCCTCGGCGGCAATCGTGCGGTAGAGCGGGCCCTTGCGGGAGGCGCCGTCGACGGTCAGCGTCATGCCCTCGGCGTCCTTGGCCATGGCCTGTGCGGCCAGCACCATCCAGCTCTGCTCCTGCGTCGAGGTGTAGCTGTAGCGGGCGCTGTTGCGGGTGGCGTCGAGGATCGACACGGCGCGCGTGATGTCGGCGCGCTCGCCGTTCGATTCGGCGATCAGGGCCAGCACGCCGGCGCCATCGCGCAGGCGCGAGCCGTAATCGGGCCGCGAGAGCCCGTCATCGCTCGCCTGCTGCAACAGCCCGAGCGCGCTGGAGAAGGCGGCGCGGCCGCGGGTACGGTCGCCCAGCGCCGACAGCGCGGCGCCGATCTGCGCGCGGCCGAGCGCGGTGCCGAAATCGCCGAGCTTGTTGTCGGCGAGATAGCGCAGGTCGCCCATCACCGGCCGGCCGTTGCGGGCCAGCACATAGAGCGCATAGGCGATGCCGGCCGCCTCCCCCTTGTTGATGTCGCCGGTGTTGACGACCTGGTTGCGCAGCCGGTCGAGCGCGAGGTTGAAGGCGATGGCCGGCACCGCGAACTGCTTCTCGCGGGCCCGCGTCAGGAAGTCGGTGACGAAGGCATCGAGCCAGAGATCGTCGCCGCCGACGCTCCAGAGCCCGAAGGAGCCGTTGCCGCCCTGGCGGGCGAGCACGCGCTCGATCGCATTCTGGACGCGCTCATCGGCCTTGTCGTCGAGCGCGAGCTTCTCCATCGAGGCGAGCTGGTTCACCGCCAGCAGCGGCAGGGCGCGCGAGACGGTCTGCTCGGTGCAGCCATAGGGGTAGCGGTCGAGCGCCTTGAGCAGCGCCGGCACGTCGAGCGACGCGAAGGGCGAGACCGACACCGAAACCTGTCCCGAACCCGGAACGAGATCGGCCAGCAGATCGGCCGAGACGGTGACGGACCCGCCATTGCCCGGGATGGAGCGGACGATGCGGCGGGCCAGCGTCGCAGCCGAGGGCTTCACCTGCACGGCGAGGTTCTGCACCGTGCCGACGCCGTTTGGTCCGGAGACGCGGACATCGAATTCGGCGCGGCCGAGGCCTGCGGCGGTGACGGGAATCGTCATCTGCGTGCGGGCGCCGGCCGCGAGCTGCATGGTGCGACGGGTCGCGTCGGCGGCCACCAGGACCGGCCCCTTCACGTCGAGATCGACGGTATAGGCACCGGCAGGGCCCTCGACATTGTCGACCTGGAGGAAGAAGCGCGACTGGTCGCCGATGGCGAGGAAGCGCGGCAGCGTCGCCTGCGCCACCACCTGGTCGCGCACAATCACATCCGCGCTGGCCTGCCCGGTGCGCCCGGCCGACCAGGCGACGCCCATGACGCGCACCGTGCCGTTGAAGGCGGGCAGCTCGAACTCGACCTTCGCCGTGCCGTCAGCCCCGACCTTGACCACGCCCGAATAGCGGGCGAGCGGCTCCTGCGTCGGCTTCTCGCCTTCGAGCTGCGGGGCGGCGTCGCCGCCGCTGCGGATGGTACCGCGCACACCCTGCATGCCGTCGATCAGATAGCCGTAGAGGTCGCGCAGATCGTGGCCGAGCTGGCGCTGGCCGAAGAAATAGCGGCTCGGGTCCGGGCTCTCATAGCGGGTGAGGTTGAGGATGCCGACATCGACTGCGGCCACCGTGACATAGGCCTCCTCGCCGGATGTGAACCCTGCGAGCTTCACCGGGAGCGACAGTGTCGTCAGCGGGCGCACCAGTTTGGGCGCGCCGAGATCGACCGAGAGCGTGCGCTGCTCCTTGCCGATCTGGAACCAGGAGAGGCCGATGGCGCGGCCCGGCAGGCGCTTGGCGGCGGTGTCCATCGGCCGATGCGCGAGCACGACGAGATAGGCGCTGGCGCCCCATTCTGCCTTGACGGGAATAGACGCGGTGGTGCCGCCCTCGGCGATGTCGATGGTGCGCAGGTCGGCGACCTTGTCGGTGATCACGGCGAGCGTCGCCTTGCCCGAGAAGCGCGGCGAGAGCCGCACCTGCAGGCTCTCGCCATCGGCGTAGGAGGCCTTGTCGAGGGCGACATCGAGCACGTCGGGCGTATCGGCGGTCTTGTCGCTCTCATAGCCGATGCTGAAGGAGATCGCGGTCGCGGCCTCCTCGGCCCCGTCCGAGGTCACGTCGAGGCGGTAATTGCCCCATTCGACGGGGGCGGCGATCTTTGCCGGCGCATCGGCCGAGACCGCGACCTCGCCATCGGCGACGCGGCGGGTGGTGGTGACGCCCTCATAGTTCCAGCGGCCGTCCTGGAAGAACCACTGATAGTTGCGGCGGACCTTGGAGAGCACCCATTTCACGCCCGGCCGGGCGATGCGCCTGCCGTCGCCGCTTGCCATGATGACGTCGAAGCTCGCGGTCTGGCCGTTGCCCAGATCGCCATCCTTGAAGGCCTTGCGCACACCGATGGCCGCGCCCTTGGGCACGATCGGCAGCGTCACGGAGCGCGCGATGGCCCGCCCGCCGGGCTCGCCGACGCGCACGGTCATTTCGACCTCGAGCGGGCGGTTGGTCTCGGCCTGCTGGACGGGGTTCGAGATCGTCGCCTTGCCGGCGGCGTCGGTGGTGGCGCTCTCCTCGAACTCGGTCTGCACCGGGTCGAAGGCCTCGTCGGTCAGGCCGACCTGATAGTCCTTGAATCCGGGAATCGCGCTCTGGCTTGCGGCGCGCAACGTCATCGCGCCGGTGACGTCGAGGGCGGAGCCGGGTGCGCCATAGAGGTAGCGGGCTGCGACGTCGAGCTCGGCCGGCTGGCCGGCCTGAAGCACCGGCGCCTTCGGCGTGAGGGTCAGCTCCAGCCGCTCGGGAACGTAGTCCTCGACGAGGAAGGAGGTCTCGCCGATCGGCTGGCCCTTGGGGTCGGAATAAGCCAGCACGCGCCAGGTGCCGGTCGCGGCGCCCGCAATGAGCGGGATCGAATAGGCCCGGCCGCCGGCGCCCTGGTCCTCGACCTGACGGCGGCGGTACTCGACGCCGTCCGGGCGCTTGACGACGAGCGTCAGCGGCAGGCCGGTGACGGCAGCGCCCTTCGCATCGCGCAGCAGCGTGGTCAGGAACACCGTCTCGCCGGAGCGATAGACGCCGCGCTCGGTGTAGAGATAGGCGTCGAGCCCGGCGGGGGCGACACGGCCCTTCACGCCGCGATCCGACAGATCGAAGGCGGTCTGCTTCAGGTCGAGGAAGCCGTAATCCTCAGCGAGGCCGGCGGTGACGAGGCCCGGCGCATTGCCGCCCTCGCCCTTGGCGAGGCCGGCATCGAAGCGGGCATAGCCGTTGGCGTCGGTCCTGGCGGTGCCGAGCACCTCGTTGTTCCTGGCGATCAGCCGGATCTCGGCATTGGCGACGGGCCTGGCATCGGCGAGCGAGCGGGCGAGCACATGCACGCCGTCCGGGCCGGAGAAGGAGGTGAGCCCCAGATCGGAGACGACGAACCACTGCGTCGCGCGGGTGGAGCCGTCATCGTAGCCGTCGCCGTCGTCGCCGGCCGGCACCGAGGCCGCCCCGCCCGAAGGCTTGGCGAACATCACATAGACGCCGGGCTTGAGCGCGCCGACCGCCTCGACCACCGGGAAGGCGGTGACGACGTCCTTGTTGAGTTCGGACTTCACCTCCATCGTGCCGGTCCAGACGCTCTGCCCCTTGTCGGATGCGATCTGCTTGGCCGACCAGGAGCCGAGCTGGCCCAGGAAGTCCTCGGAATGGACCGAGTTGATCAGGTTGCGGTCGCCGATCCGCATCACCTCGAGGTCGAGCCGGCCGGCATTGACCGAGACGACCGGGATGCCCTGCTGACCTGTGCGCGGCAGGACGTAGTTCTTGCCGGTGAAGCGCACCGAAGGGGTGCGGTCGCGGACATAGATCTCGTAGTCGGCCGATTTCAGCAGCGTCTCGTCGGGGATGGCGGAGGGCACGCCCTGGCGGATGACGATGGCGTAGCGCTCGCCATGCTTCAGCCCGTCGACGCAGATCTGCCGATCCTCGGCGCTGACGGCGAAGTCGCCCTTGCCGCCCGAGATCGCGACATAGGGCGCGAAATCGACGCGCCCGCGCGCCAAGGCTTCAGAGAACTCGAAGCAGGCGCGGGGGGAGGCGGCGTCGGAATCGGTCTTGTTTGAGACCAGCCGGAAGCCGCGTTTCTCGCGCAGGGTCTCATAGGCGCTCTGGAGCGCCGGGTTGGCCGCGATGTCGAGGCTCAGGCGATAGGTGGTCAGCGCCGGGCGCCAGAGTTCGTAGCGCTCGAAGGTCTGGGCGAGAACGCCGAGCGAGGCGGCCTCGTCGGCGCGGCCGGCCGCGCGGCTATAGGCCAGATAGGCTGCGGTGATGGCGCGCTCGCGCAGCTCCCAGCGCTCGCGGTAGTCGCGCGGCTCGATCCCGGTGGCGGCCCGCGCCATCAGGCGCCAGGCGGTCGCATTGTTGGGGTCGGCGACGACGGCGGCATTGGCGAGCGGCAGGACGGCCCGGGCGTCGCCGCGCGCCAGCGCGATCTCGCCAGCCCGCACGAGATCGGCCGCCGGGCGGTTTGCGGCTGCAACCTCGCGTTTCAGCCGTTCCTCGAGCCTCACCCCATCGGCTGCCAGATCGTTGCGCACATAGGCCTTCTGCGCGAAGGCGGGCGCCGCAGAAACGAGCAGGGTGAGCGCGAGCAGCAGGCGGGCAAGGATGGGCATCTCGATCCTCTGGGGCCGGAGCAGCCAGCCTGGCTGACTCTGACGTCCGTCCGATGACGGGCGAAAGCGCCGGCAGGCTATCACTGCCGGATTCGCGCGCAAGTCGTGTGGATGAAGGAGGCGGTGGATGCGTCGGCCGGTATAGCCTCAGCAGTCTGAGTCAGCGGGTCATCCCGGACGGAGCAAAGCGGAGATCCGGGATCCATGCCTGAGCGTTCTCGGCGAGGTTCCGGCATGGATCCCGGGTCGCCCTGCGGTCGCCGGGATGACCCGCGCCTCTGGGTTGCGCCGTTCCGGTTGCGGTGCGGGGCATTCTGAAGCTCAATGCGGCCGCGATCCGCCCGCGAGGACCCGATGATGCTGCCTGTACGCCGAAACGGCCCTTGGACGATGTCGATGGTGACGGTGCTGCTGCTGACCTCGCTCGGCTTGGCTCATGCGCAGGCTCCCGCCCCCGCCCCCAACCCGCAGATGGCGACGGCCCAGGCGAGCTTCGAGGCCTTGCCCGAGGCGGAACGCAAGGCGATCCAGGCCGATCTGATCTGGGCGGGCGGCTTTACCGGTGCGACCAGCGGCTCCTTCGGCGCGCTGACCTTCCGGGCGATCAACACGTTCAAGAGCGGGCGCGGGCCGGCGGACGGCGTGCTGCCTCCCGCCGAACGGGCGGCGCTGGCCAAGGCGGCGCAGGCGGCGCGCGATGCGGCCGGATTCCGGCTCATCGCCGACGACAAGACGGGGGTCAGGATCGGCGTGCCGACCAAGCTCCTGCCGAAGCGGGACGTGACGCCGGCCGGCAGTCGCTGGCAGAGCGCCGACGAGAAAGTGACGCTCGACACCTCCGCCTCGCCGCCGGGGGACAACCTCGCGGCGCTGTTCGAGAAGGCGACCACGGTCAACCCCAACAGCCCGCGCAAGATCACCTACAAGCTGCTCAGGCCCGATTTCTTCGTGGTGACCGGTGAGACGCCGACGGGCAAGTTCTACCGCAGGCTCGCGGCTGGGCCGCAGGGGCTGCGCGGCTTCTCGATCGGCTACGACAAGGCGCAGGCGGCGAGCGTCGACAAGCTGGTGATCGCCATCGCGGGCAGCTTCGAACCGTTCCCGAGCGGACCGATGCCGACGCAAGGTTCCGCGGTCCCGGTTGTAGCGCAAGGGCTCCCCGCCGGCGGGACGCCGCTTCCGGGAGGCCAGCCGGCGGCGCGGCCGAACATCCGCTCCGGCGTCGCGCTCCTCGTCGGGGACAAGCTCGCCCTCGGCGCGGCCGCGACCGCCGAAGGTTGCCGCAGCCTCAGCATCGGCGGCCGCAATGCGAAGCTGCGCGCGAAGGACGAGGCGAGCGGCCTCGCCCTGTTCGACCTCGACGGCGCGGTCGTCGCCAAGCCGATCTCGCTGGGCGGCCAGGCCAGGCCCGGCGTGCCTCTCGTGCTGATCGCCTATGGCAGCGGTGCCGGGCAGCCGCAGGAGCAGGCCCTGCCCGGCGAGGGGGCCGAGGCCGGCGGCAGGCCGGCCGTGCTGGCGCCGCTCCAGCCGGGCCAGGCCGGGGCGGCGGTCTTCGACCGCCAGGCCCGGCTCGTCGGCACCGTGGCGAACGAGCCCGCCGGCCAGCTCGTCGCCGGCGTCGCGCCCCTGCGCCGCCATGCGATGGTCGGTGGCGAAGCGATCCTGAGCCTGCTGGCGCGAAACGGCGCGTCTCTTCCCGTCGCGGGCGGGCAGGCGGGGCCCGAACTCAGCACCGGCGCCGTGGTGAGCGCCGTGGGCTCCGCCGTCGTACCGCTTCTGTGCGGGCGTTGACCGGCGAAATGGGAGGTTGTCACACGTAGCCGGATAGGCTCCTATACTGGAGTCAATCAAAGGGGGCCCCGTCACGGACGAGGAGCGCCCGGACATTAAAACGATTTAGCGGAGGAATACCCGAATGACCCTCATCAACAGACGCAGTGTGCTCAAAGGCGCGGCTGCCGGCGCGGCTGGCCTGATCGCCGCGCCGGCCATCGCCCAGGCCAAGTTTCCGTCCCGGCCCGTGACCGTGGTTTGCCCATGGGGTGCCGGCGGCGGCACCGACGCCGTGGTGCGCATCATCGGCGCGCTGCTGGAGAAGAGCCTCGGCCAGCCCTTCAATGTGGTGAACCGCACCGGCGGCTCGGGCGTCGTCGGGCATTCGGCCATCGCGAGCGCGGCCCCTGACGGCTACACGCTCGGCATCATCACCTCGGAAATCGCGATGATGCACCATCAGGGCCTGACCAAGCTGACCTATGCCGACTATACGCCGCTGGCGCTGATGAACAGCGACCCTCCGGGCGTGCAGGTTCGGGGAGACTCGCCCTACAAGACTGTGGTCGAGCTGGCGGAGGCGATCAAGACCGCGCCGGCCGGCAAGATGAAGGCTTCGGGGACCGGCCAGGGCGGTATCTGGCACCTGGCGCTGATCGGCTGGCTGCAGGCTATGGGTCTGAAGCCTGATCATGTGGCGTGGGTGCCCTCGAACGGTGCGGCACCGGCGATGCAGGATCTGGCGGCCGGCGGTATCGACCTCGTGACCTGCTCGGTCCCGGAGGCGCGCGCCATGCTCGATGCCGGCAAGGCGCGGTCGCTGGCGATCATGGCAGCCGAGCGCAATCCGCAGTTCAAGGATGTCCCGACGCTGAAGGAGGCGATGAACATCAACTTCACGCTCGGGTCCTGGCGCGGCATCGGCGGCCCGAAGAACCTGCCCCCGGACATCGCGAAGCTGCTCTCGGCGGAGCTCAAGAAGATCTACGAGGCCAAGGAATACAAGGACTTCATGGATTCCCGCGGCCTGACGATGATCTACGCCAATGCGGAAGACTTCCGGAAGTACATGGCCGATAGCGACAAGGCGATGGGCGACTTCATGAAGGCGGGCGGCCTGGCCAGGGGCTGACGGCGCTCTGCGAGTGCGTTTCGCGGCGCGCCGGCACCAGCCGGCGCGCACTTCTGCGTCTTCTCCTGCCAGGTCGATCCATGCGTTTCAACGACACCATCGTCGGCGCCGCTTTCGTTCTTCTCGCGGCCGCCATGATCGCGCTGACATTCTCGTTTCCGTCCTTTCCCGGCCAGAACTACGGCCCGAGCCTGTTCCCGCGGATCCTGGGGGCGGGCATCATCCTGTGCTCGCTTGTCCTCATCATCCGCGACCGGCGGGAGGTTAAGGCGCCCTGGCTGAAGCTGGCGGCCTGGACGCGGGATCCGCGCAAGGTCCTGTCCTTCGCGCTGATGATCGCCGCGATGCTATTCTACATCTTCGCCTCCGAGACGCTGGGCTTCATCCCCTGCGCGTTCGCGATCCAGATCGTGCTGTTCCTCTGGTTCGGCGTGAAGCCTGTGACAGCGGTGATCGTCGCCGTCGCGATGACGCTGCTGGTCAACTGGTTCTTCGGTTCGATGATGCTCGTGCCCTTGCCGCGCGGCATCCTCGACAGCCTGCTCTGAGGAGGCGGCGATGGCTGCAATCGAAACCGCCTTCGGTCTTGTTTTCCAGTTTCAGGTGCTGGCCGTCATTCTGGGCGCCGCGATGTTCGGCATGTTCGTCGGCGCCATGCCCGGCCTGACCGCCACGATGGCGACCGCGCTGCTCGTGCCGGTGACCTTCTTCATGGATCCCGTTCCGGCGCTGGGCGCCATCGTGACCGCGACGGCGATGGCGATCTTCGCCGGCGACATCCCGGCCGCCATGCTGCGCATGCCGGGAACGCCGGCTTCCGCGGCCTATGCCGACGAAAGCTACGAGATGACCAAGAAAGGTCAGCTCGACCTGTGCATGGGCGTCAATCTGGTGTTTTCCGTCATGGGAGGCATCTTCGGCGTCATCGTGCTGATCGTGCTCGCGCCGGCCCTGGCGGAGCTGGCGATCAACTTCTCCTCCTTCGAGTATTTCTGGTTGGCGTGCCTAGGCCTGACCTGCGCCGTCTTCATCGGCAGCGGCGACGTGGTGAAGGGCCTGCTGTCGTTGTTCCTGGGGCTGGCGATCGGAACGGTCGGCATCGATCCCGCGGCGGGCCAGCCGCGTTTCACCTTCGACAATGTCGACCTGCTGGCGGGGATCAACTTCATCCCCACGCTGATCGGGATGTTCGCGGTGTCGGAACTGCTGCGTGGCGCGGTCTCGCTCGATCAGGGCAGCGCCATGGTGCAGCAACAGGTCGGGAGGCTTCTCCGCGGTGTCGGCGGCGTCTGGCGCAAATACTGGAAGAACTTCTTCCGCGGCTCCATTCTGGGGTCGTTGATCGGCGCCCTGCCCGGAGCCGGGTCCGATATCGCGGCCTGGGTGTCCTACGCCCTGTCTAAGAAGCTGTCGAAAGAACCTGAAAAATTCGGGACCGGCCATATCGAAGGCATTGTCGACGCGACATCGGCGAACAACGCGGCACTCGGGGGCGCATGGATTCCGGCTCTCGTCTTCGGTATCCCCGGCGATTCCATCACCGCCATTGTCATCGGCGTGCTCTATATGAAGGGCATGAATCCGGGGCCGAGCGTCTTCCTGCAGACGCCGCAACTGATCTACGCTGTCTTCATCATCTTCATCCTGGCCAACCTCATCATGTTTCCGCTGGGTTGGGCGGCGATCAAGTCGGCCAAGCAGATCCTGAGGGTGCCGCGCAACATCCTGCTGCCGGTCATCCTGATCTTCTGCATGGTCGGCTCATTCGCGATGACCAACTCGCTCTATGGCATCGTGCTCATGGCCGTCATGGGCGTTTTCGGCTGGTTTCTCGAAGAGCATGGCGTACCCGTCGCGCCGCTGATCCTCGGTCTCGTGCTCGGAGAGATGCTCGAGCAGAACTTCATGACGTCGATGATCAAGTCGGACGGGTCGTTCCTGGTGTTCTTCGAGAGGCCGATCGCGGGCGTTCTCGGGGTCTGTACCGTGGTGATCTGGGGTCTGATGCTGTGGCGGATGCTGCCCTTCGGGAAGAGGACGCAGATCGTGCCCGAGGGCGAGGTGACGCCGCCCTGAACCTGTCGGGCCGCGGAGGCATGCTTCGCGGCCGGCAACACCACGCCGTCGCCGCCGCTACCTCTTCAGGAAGGCGGCGAAGGCTGCCATCGCCTCTGGCGAACGCAGGCGCTCGCCGAGATGATGCGCCTCGATCGCGATGGTCTCGGCCACGGCGTTGTCCGTGCCGCGCTTCAGCAGCCTCTTGGTGAGGGCCATGGATTCAGGCGGTAGCGCGGCCAGGGCCTTGGCCTTGCCGAGCGCGTGGTCCAGCGCCGTGCCCTGGGACACGACGGCGTTGAGGAGGCCGGCCTGCATCGCGGCCTCGGTGCCGAAAGCCTCGCCCAGCATCAGAAGCTCGGCCGCCTTCTTCGCGCCGGCCACGAGCGGCAGGAGATAGCTCGATCCGCCCTCGGGCGACAGGCCGAGCGTCACGAAGGGCAGGCGGAAGGTCGCGCCCTCGCCGGCGAAGGCGAGGTCGCAATGCAGCAGCATCGTCGTGCCGATGCCGACCGCGAAGCCCTCGACAGCGGCGACGATCGGCTTGCGGGCGGTCGAGATCGCGGTCAGGAAGTCGATCGCGATGCGCGGCCCTTCGCCCGATGCGGCGGCGATCGCGAAGTCCTTGATGTCGTTGCCGCTGGTGAAGCAGCCTCCGGCTCCGGTCAGCAGGACGGCGCGGATCGAGGCGTCGGCCTCGGCGGCAGCGAGGGCTGCGATCAGCCCGGCATAGCTCGCGCGGTCGAGCGCGTTCTTGCGGTCGGGCCGGTTCATCGTGATCTGCATCACGCCCGCTGCGACGGTTTCGGTGACGACGCTCTCGCTCATGGTCCGGCTCCTGCAACACAGCCGGGATCGCACGCAGCTTCGCGCAGGGTCAAGCCGCGGAGAAATCGCTGCGATGCCATTGACAGCATCATTCCACAACCTATGGTAGAGAGATAATCTCGGCTAACCCTGGGGCGTGCAATGACAAGCGAAGAAGACCTGCTGAAGTCGCTGCTCGAAAAGATCTATCTCCTCGTTTGTGGCCCGGACACGATCAACAATCTCGCTCCGGTGGGCGGCAGCTACGTCTCGTTCTGTCTGCCGGGCATTCCACTCGGCAAGGACGATCTCGATTTCAGCTTCGTTGAACTCAACAAATCAGAAATCGCCGCCGATTTCGCCAGTTTGGTCAATACAGTTCCGCCGCCCCGCGGCCAATGGGTCCCTTCCGACCGTAAAGTCGACGCCTATTACAAGCGCGTGTTAAGCGAAACGATCCGCCCCGTCGTCACATTGAACAACAACGAAAAGAAGCGGCTGGCGTCAGCTCAAGAGATGCTTACCCGCATGGTCGACGCTGTCGATCTGACCACTGGGGCGACCAAGAAGGTACCGGCGGACACGCCCCTGTACGAAGCCTATCAGGAACGCATGGGAGATTATCTGGCAGCTCTCACGACCTATAGGAGTCTTCAGGCCGACTATCTTGGGCGCCCGAACGATCCCGCCGCTCAGAGCGAATGGTTCACCAAGGCCGGGATTCTGCGGCAAAAGGTGCAACAGAAATACGACCGTTGGCTCGCCGGAGGCAAAACCCAGATCGAGGAGGCTATTGCAACGATCGCCGAACTCGGCCGAGGGACGGGCGAACGATGGCAGCGAATGAAGGAAGTCGTGCGCCTGGCCGAGCAGACGACACCAGAGGGGACACCCTATCTGTTCACCAAGTTCTTCCCTTCAAAATTCTGGGATGAGGCCCACGCGACGTCCTGGACGAAATTCTCGATGGGCAGGGAAGAGGTGCACACCGTCAATGAAACCTCCTCGACCAGCTTCGGCGGTGGCGGCGGTTTCAATCTGGGGCTCTGGTCCGTCGGCGGTTCGGCTTCCTATGCCGAGCAAAAAAGCCGCTTCAAGAGTGACGGGCTGATCTCGAAGGTCGAAGTGGAGCTGGTGCGTATCCCGATCCGGCGCAGTTGGTGGGATGCGACGATATTCTGGGACCGGGGCTGGAAATTCGACCCGCAGATTTCGAACTTGGTCCTCAGTGACGGGAAGATCCCGCCGAACGGCGAGTTGCCCGCATATCCGACCGCGATGATCGTCGCAAAAAACCTCAAGCTCGGCATCGACATGACGAGTGAGGAGAACACGCATGTCGCCACGCAGTTTTCCGCGAGCGCCAGTGTCGGCTGGGGGCCATTCTCGGTCCGGGGCAACTATTCGCGCAATACCGACCGGAAAACCCACGACTTCACGCGAACCGCGGCGGGCATCGAGTGCGCTGGAATGCAGGTCATCGGCTTCGTCTGCGAAATGCTGCCCAAGTCGCCCGACCCTGATCCCAACCTCAACTGGCAAGCTTGAGTTCACGACATGCGCTTACAAATTGCGATCGTCGTCACTGCAATGTTTGTCGGTGGATGCCAGCTTGAGCGACGCGTCGGCGAGCTGGAGGGCGGTCTGCACTCCGCCGATCGCAACATCGAGCGGCAGGCACGTGACATCCAAAGGGTCAGAGGCCGCATGGCGGCTTTGCAGCAGGAACTCGACGGAGTGTCCCGGCTTCGCGTTGTCGTTCCGGCCGGCCGCGAAGTAGCCATCTATGGCAATCAAAGCGGTCACAACACGCTCGTCTCAGTTCTTAACGCTTCGGGCGCGCAGGGTCTGCAGATCAAGACGCAACGTATTCCAAAGCCCAGCGATACCGGGACGGCACCCCTCCCGGAGGACTTCGAGAAGACTAACTGGCTCGACCTCTCGGCTCGAGGTAGCAGGCGCCAGCTTGCCGTGCCTTGCGGCTTTGAACTGCGGGCCAAATCGCCTTTGCCGGCCAGTATCGCGGTCTTGGTCAAGCGTGAGTCGGCGCAGTGTCAGTCGCCCTGACAGGCGCATTCAGGAGAAGAATTCGCTTCAAGGAGCCTGGCGAGCGTCAAGAGGCCTGCCATCCTGCGCAACCAGGTGGCCGCCAGCGCCTTCGCGATCAGCGCGCGGATATTGGGTAATCCGCAGATCCCGGCGAAGGGGGTGAAGCCTCAACCCTGCTCCACACCCTGCTCCACGCCGAACGTCACCCGATAGACCGCCTTCCATCACTCGCCGGAAGCGCCAGCCTGCTCCCGCAGGCGCTCGGGATGATAGCGGTATTCCTCGACGCCGGGCCGCTTCCCGGCTTCGTGTGCCGCAAGCAGCGCGACCTCCAGTCGCGACCGGGCCTGCGGACCGATCACCCGCAGGCGCCAGGCTGCATGTTGCTCCCGCTCGGCGTGCAGGCGGCGAGCGCGATCAAGTGCTGCAGCAGCGCGGGATCGACGGGCGTCGGTAGAAAGGCGCGGAGGGCGCGGCGCGAGGTGATGGCGTGCTCGACGGCTTGGGTGGGTGTCATTGGATAATTCCTGTTGATGACATCAAACCCACCTCGTCATCCCGGGCGACCGACAGGGAGACCCGGGATCCATTCCCGAACCCCGGCCGGAAGCGTTCCGGAGTGGATCCCAGATCGGCGCCGCTGCGCGGCTTGTCCGGGATGACGGCGCGTTTCTCCCGATGGCAAACGCCCGTCTCAGCCCGCTTTCCGCGCTTCGACAAACGCCGCATGCTCGGCGACCAGCTCGCCCGCCAGCCCCTTGGCGATCAGCGCGCGGGTGTTGGCGATGCCATAGATCGCGGCGAAGGAGCCGAAGCGGGGGCCCTGATCCTCGCCGAACATCACCTGGTAGATCGCCTTCCACCACTCGCCGGAGACGCCGGGGCGCTCGGGCGTCGCATTCTTGGCGGTGAGGTTCTGGTAGCGCGGGATGGCGCGGGCGACGTCGAGGGCGGTGTCCTGCACCATTTCGGGCGTCGGATCGGCCGGCAGGGCGGCCAGTGCGGCGTCGAGCCTGCTGAAGGCGTCGCGCTCGACCTCGTCGGCCTCGCGATAGCTCTTCGCCGGCTTCACGAAATCGCGGAAATAGGCGATCGCGTAACCGACCAGCGCATCGAGGCGCGGATGGGTCTGCGGCGAGATGCCCGGCGCATAGCGCTGGAGGAAGCCCCAGAGCACGGTCTTGTCCTCGGAGTTCGCCACCGCGACGAGGTTCATCAGCAGACCGAAGGTGATCTGCGTGCGGACGGCGTTCTCGCCCTCGCCGGAGGCGACGACCTCCGGCTGCGGCGGGTTGCCGGCATGGATGTGCCAGACCGGGTTGCCGAGCCGGTTCTTCCAGTCCTGCTTCTCGTAGCCAGTCAGGAACTGCAGATATTCGTCGATCGCGCGCGGGATCACGTCGAAATGCAGCTTCTTGGCCTCGCGCGGGCGCTGGAACATGTAGAGCGCCAGGCTCTCCGGCGGGCCATAGGTCAGCCAGTCCTCGATCGTCAGGCCGTTGCCCTTCGACTTCGAGATCTTCTGGCCCTGCTCGTCGAGAAACAGCTCGTAATTGAAGCCTTCCGGCGGCGTGCCGTCGAGCGCGCGCACGATCTGCGAGGAAACCTTGACCGAGTCGATCAGATCCTTGCCCGCCATTTCGTAATCGACGCCGAGCGCGACCCAGCGCATCGCCCAGTCCGGCTTCCATTGCAGCTTGACGTGGCCGCCGGTGACGGGCGTGACGAAGCGCTCCTGCGTCTGCGGGTCGGTCCAGGCGATGGTGCCGGCCTCCGCATCCACCTCGTCGATCGGCACCTGCATGACGATGCGCGTCTTCGGGTGGATCGGCAGGAAGGGCGAATAGGTCGCCGCCCGCTCCTCGCGCAGGGTCGGCAGCATGATCTTCATCACCGCATCGTAGCGGGCGAGCATCTTGAGCAGCGTGCCGTCGAACTCGCCAGCCTTGTAGCTGTCGGTCGAGGACTTGAACTCGTAGTCGAAGCCGAACCCGTCGAGGAAGGCGCGCAGGCGCGCATTGTTGTGGCGGCCGAAGCTGTCGTGCGTGCCGAACGGGTCCGGGACCTCGGTCAGGGGCTTGCCGAGATTGGCGGCCAGCAATTCCTTGTTCGGCACGTTGTCCGGCACCTTGCGCAGCCCGTCCAAATCGTCCGAGAAGGCGACGAGCCGGGTCGGGATCGTGTTGCCGGTCAGCACGCGGAAGGCGTGGCGGACCATGGAGGTGCGGGCGACCTCGCCGAAGGTGCCGATATGCGGCAGGCCCGAGGGGCCGTAGCCGGTCTCGAAGATCACCGTCTTCTTGCCCGATTTCTCGATCCGCGCCACCAGCTTGCGAGCTTCCTCGAACGGCCAGGCGGCCGAGCGCTGGGCGGCTTCCACAAGGGCGGGGTCGAAGGCGGGCATGTCGGGCGGTGTCCTCTCCGTCAGGAAAAACGCGGAAAGGGGCTTTCGCAGATTGCGAAGGCCGGCGTCAATGCACGCATCGCTCCGCCAGCCCGCATGGTGAAGGCCGGTCCTGACGGACGATGCCGCTTCGTCGGCCTTCGACCGCAGGGGCGGCATGCCGGGCGGCCGGTTGTCCAGGGGGCCGCCGCTCCTCTAACGTGCAGCCGAACACGCTTGGCCCAGAGGATGACGCCTTGAACCACGACCTGCACGAGACGCTCACCGCCTGGCGCCGTCATCTGCATGCCCATCCCGAGCTCGGGCGGTACGAGCAGGCGACGAGCGCCTTCGTCCAGGAGAAGCTGACCGAGCTCGGCGTGCCGTTCACGCCGGGCGTCGGGGGCTACGGCATCGTGGCGACGCTGAGCCGCGGCGGCTCCGAGCGCTCGGTCGGCCTGCGCGCCGATATGGACGCGCTGCCGATCGTTGAGGCCAACGACCTGCCCTACACCTCGCAGAATCCCGGTGTGATGCATGCCTGCGGCCATGACGGGCATACCACGGCGCTGCTCGGCGCCGCCGCCCTGCTCAAGGAGGATCCGAGCTGGAGCGGCACCGTGCAGCTCGTCTTCCAGCCGGCGGAAGAGGGGGCTGGCGGGGCCCAGGCGATGCTGGCGGACGGCATCCTCGAGCGCTTCCCGATGCAGCGGATCTTCGCCCTGCACAACTGGCCGGGGCTGGAAGCGGGCACCGTCGCGGTGCATCGCGGGCCGGTGATGTCTGAGCCCGGGCGCTTCCGGATCACGCTCAACGGCAAGGCCGGGCACGGCGCCCTGCCCGAGCAGGCGCATGATCCGATCGTGGCGATGGGGCATCTCATCGTCGCGCTGCAGACCATCGTGGCGCGCAATGTCGATCCGATGGAGTCGGCGGTGGTCTCGATCGGGCAGGTGCATGGCGGCACCGCCTCGAACCAGATTCCCTCCAGCGTCTTCATCGAGGGGACGTTCCGGACCTTCGTGCCGGCGGTGCGAGACCGGCTGCTCGCACGGATCCGGACGATCGCTGAGCATGTCGCCGCGACCTTCGAGATGACGGCGGATGTCGAGATCATGCATGGCAGCGCGACGGTCAACACGCCGGCGGAAGAGGAAATGGCGGCCGCGGCCGGGGAGGCGGCAGGGCTCGCCGTCCGCCGCGACCTCAAGGCCTCGACGACCGGCGAGGACTTTGCGCATTTCCTGCAGAGGCTGCCGGGCTGCTACATCTGGATGGGCAATGGCCCGACCGCGCCGAACGGCGAGCTTCACAACAACCGCTACAACTTCAACGACGCGATCCTGCCGGCGGCGTCGGGCTGGCTCGCCGCCGTCGCCAAGCAGGCGCTGGCCAGCAACGCCTGAGGTCGGGCCGCCTTGTCATTCCGGGTTTCACGCCTGCGGCGTGCCTCGGAATGACGCTCGTTCGGTGGCAACCGCCGCTCCGAGAGCCTCAAAACGGGCTGACCGGGAAGAACCTCAGATAGAGCCTGGCATAGGTGCCATCGTCCCACAGGCTCTGCAGCGCATAGTCGATGGCGCGCTTCAGAGCGGGGTCGTCCTTGCGCAGGATGAAGGCGACGCCTTCGCCGAAATAGGTGCTCTCCAGATAGGGCCCGCCGGCGAAGGCGAGTTCGCCCTGGCTGCTCGCCAGCAGCAGCGAGAGCGAGACGCCGTCGGCAAAGAGATATTCCGCATCGCCGCTGCGCAGCGAGGCCAGCGCCCCGTTCAGGCTCGGCGCCGGGCGGCGCTGGGCGAAGGGCATCAGCGCCTCGAGGAAGGCCTCTTGGGCGGAACCGGCGACCACCGCGACGCGGCGGCCCTGCAGGCTTTCGACGTCCAGCTCCGGGCGGGCATTGCCGCGTGTCGTCAGGAAGCGGGCCGGGTTGCGGAAATAGAGGTGGCTGGCCACGAAGCGTCGGCGGATCGGCACGGTGAGATTCATCGCCCCCGCCACCACTTCGCCACGGCCTTCCGCGAGCGAGTCCAGCAGCGTGTCGAAGCGGCGTGCCTGGATGGTGCAGGTCCAGCCCAGCTTCTCGCAGACCGAACGCGCGAGCTCGACCGAGAAACCGGTCAGCGCTCCGTCCGGCGCCGTGAAATGGAAAGGCGGATAGTCGTCATCGGTCAGGAAGCGCACCACCCGCGGCGGCCCGGGCTCCGGCCTGTCGAGCCGGATGCGCGGGTCCCAGAAATTGGGAATGGCGATGCGCGGCGGCTCCTGGGCCAGCGCCGTGGCGGCAGTGAGGAGCAAGACCGCAAGGGCGAGCGCGCGAAGCATCGCCACGCATCTGGCGCGGGATGGGGGCGCGGATCAAGTGGCGGGGCACGGCGACGCGCCCCATTTCCTCCGCCGGAGGGCGGGTTGGGGCGCCGCGCTCCTCGCAATGACCGGGGAGGTCAGCCGCTTTCCGCCATCGAGAGGCGGGCGAGGCTCAGCCCAGGCTCGCCGCCGCCGCCTTGGCGCCCTTGTCGAAGAGCGCGGCGAGATGCGCGCTCACCGGTTTTGTAAACCGCTGCTCGCCCGGCAGGTCGGCCCCGAAGATCGCCTCGATGCCGAGCAGGCTTTCGCTGAGCGCCTGCGCATGGCGGCCGGCCGCGTCGGCCCGCCGCCTGAACTCCGCCGCCAGCGGGTCGCGCACGTCGATGGCGGCGCCCTTCTCGTCGGTGCCGGAGACGTAGCGCATCCAGGCGGCGACCCCGAGCGCGAGATGGTCGATCGGGGCGCCGGCTTTCAACCGCTCGCGGATGGTGCCGAGCAGGCGCTGCGGCAGCTTCTGCGAGCCGTCCATGGCGATCTGCCAGGTGCGGTGGCGGATCGCCGGATTCTGGAAGCGGGCGAGCAGGGCCCTGGCGTAATCCGCGAGCACGACGCCCTGCGGCGCGGGCACGGTCGGGATGATCTCGGCCCAGAGGCCTTCGAGGAAGCGGGCGAGGATCGCGTCGCCGCTGGCCTCGGCGACCGTCTCGTGGCCGGCGAGATAGCCGAGATAGGCGAGCGAGGAGTGGGCGCCGTTGAGCATCCTGAGCTTCATGAACTCGAAGGGCGCGACATCCGTGACCATCTGGGCGCCGACCTCATGCCAATCGGGGCGGCCGGCGGCGAAGATGTCTTCGATCGCCCATTGCCGGAAGGGCTCGCCGATGACGGGGGCGGCATCTTCCAGCCCGGTCAGGCGCGCGACCTCGGCGATGTCCGCGTCGGTCGTCGCTGGCACGATGCGGTCAACCATCGTCGCCGGAAAGGCGCCATTGGCCTCGATCCAGGTCGCGAGCGTGTCGTCCTGCAAAGCCGCGAAATCGCGCACGAGCCCGCGCAGCACATGGCCGTTGGCGGGGAGGTTGTCGCAGCAGAGTGCGGTGAAGGGGCCAAGACCGGCGTCGCGGCGCGCCTTCAGCCCGGCGACGAGGATGCCGACGGCCGAACGGGGCGCCTGCGGCTTGGCGAGGTCGTGGACGATGTCGGGATGGTCGGCCTTGAGCTTGCCCGTCGCCGGATCGTGGCAATAGCCCTTCTCGGTCACGGTCAGGGAGACGATACGCGTATCGGGCGCGGCGAGCCGGGCGATGAGCGCGGCAGGGCTTTCCGGCGCGACGAGGACGTCCAGCACAGAGCCGATGACGCGCAGTTCCGGCCCGGTCGGGGCGAGCTTGAGCAGGGTGTAGAGCCCGTCCTGCGGCTTCAGCCGGTCGCGCTGGTCGCGCCGCTGGAGGCTGGCGCCGGTGATGCCCCAGGCGCCGAAGCGCCGTTCCAGCGCGTCTTCCGTATAGTCGGCGAGGTGGCCGCGGGCGAAGGCGCCGAGGCCCAGATGGACGATGCCGGGCTTCAGGGCGGTGCGGTCATAGGCCGGGCGGCGGACGGCGGGGGAGAGCTGGCCGAGCGTGGCGTTGGAGAGGCGCGTCACAGCTTGTAGGCCTCCTTGGCGAGGCGATAGGCGAGGTCGTGCGCCACCTCGGCCGCCTCGTCCTCCTCCAGCCGGTGCTCGGCGACGAGCCTGGCGAGATAGGTGCAATCGATCCGGCGGGCGACGTCGTGGCGGGCCGGGATGGAGAGATAGGCGCGGGTGTCGTCGTTGAAGCCGACCGTGTTGTAGAAGCCGGCCGTCTCCGTGGTCAGCTCGCGGAAGCGCAGCATCGCCTCGGGCGCATCGAGGAACCACCAGCCCGGCCCGAGCTTGAGCGCCGGGTAATGGCCGGCGAGGGGGGCGAGCTCGCGCGAATAGCTGGTCTCGTCGAGGGTGAAGGCGATGACGGTGAGGCCGGGCTCGTTGCCAACCGCGTCGAGCAGCGGCTTCAGCGCCTCGACATAGCTGGTCTGGGTCGGGATGTCGGCGCCCATGTCGCGGCCGAAATGCTCGAACAGAACGGGATTGTGGTTCCGGTAGGAGCCGGGATGGATCTGGAGCACGAGCCCGTCGTCGAGGCTCATCTTCGCCATCTCGGTCAGCATCTGGCCGCGGAAGAGATCGGCGTCCTTGGCCGAGACCTTGCCCTTGAGAACCTTGGCGTAGAGCTTCTCGGCCTCCACGTCCGAGAGGTTGGCGGTACGGGCGGTGGCGTGGCCATGGTCGGAGGAGGTCGCGCCGCGCTGCCTGAAATAGGCCCGGCGCTTGCGGTGGGCTTCGAGATAGCCGGTCCAGCTCCCGATATCCTCGCCGGTCAATTCGCCGAGCTTCTCGAGATTGTCGGCAAAACCCTCGAATTCCGGATCGACAACGCTGTCGGGCCGATAGGCGGTGACGACCTTGCCGGTCCAGCCGGAGTCGCGGATCATGTCATGCCAGCGCAGATCGTCGAGGGCGCCCTCGGTCGTGCTGATCGCCTCGATGTTGAAACGCTCGAACAGGGCGCGGGGCCTGAGCTCCGGCTCGTCCAGCTTGGCGGCGATCTTGTCGTAGATGCGGTCGGCGCTCTCGGCCGAGAGCCGCTCGTTGACACCGAAAATGGTCGAGGCGGCATGCTCGAACCAGATCCGCGTCGGGGTGCCGCGGAAGAGGTGCCAGTGGCTGGCGAAGAGCTTCCAGATCTGGCGCGGATCGGTCTCGACCGCGCCGCCATCCTTGCGCGCGATGCCGAGCTGCTCGAGCCTGACGCCCTGAGAGTAGAGCATGCGGAAGATGTAGTGGTCCGGCTTCACGAACAGCGTTGCCGGATCGGGGAACGCATGGTTCTCGGCATACCAGCGCGGGTCAGTGTGGCCATGCGGCGAGATGATCGGCAGGTCGCGGACGGTGGCGAAGAGCCGGCGCGCGATGCCGCGCGTCACAGGATCGGCGGGAAAAAGGCGATCGTCGTTGAGCAGCATGGGCATCTCCCGTCTGGCTGCCCGTTCTCTAGGCCCGAGCCGGTCGAGGGTCAATTCCCTGGTATACTAGTGCGCCAGCGAGATCGCCGATCAGCGTCATTGCGAGCGCAGCGAAGCAACCAGCAGACGGAGAACGCGACCGCTCCTGGATTGCTCCGTCGCGTTGCTCCTCGCCATGGCGGCGGGGAGACTCGCGCCCGCTCTTGCGCCCGGCCAAAATCCCGGCTCATCTTCGCTCCGCAACGGGACGGAGCAGAAACGATGACGACGCGGCGTGACCTTCTGGCGGGAGCAGGCCTCGCGGCGCTTGCGGCACAACTGCCGATGGCGGCGCTCGCGCAGGCGAAGGATTCCGTCACCATCTCGATGACGCTGGAGCCGCCGACGCTGGACCCGACCTCGGGCGCCGCGCAGGCGATCCGCGAGGTGACGCTGCAGAACATCTTCGAAGGCCTGGTCAAGATGGACCGGACGGGCAAGATCCAGCCCTGCCTTGCCCAGAGCTGGGAGATCGCGCCCGACAACGTCACCCATACCTTCAAGCTGCGGACGGGCGTGACCTTCCATGACGGCACGCCCTTCACCGCCGAGCAGGTGAAGTTCTCGTTCGAGCGCGCGGTCGCGGCCGATTCGACCAATGCGCAAAAGCAACTCTTCACGCCCATCGCCGAGATCGCCGCGCCCGACCCGGCGACGGTGGTGATCAAGCTGAAGCAGCCGACCGCGAATTTCATCTACGGGCTGAGCTGGGGTGATGCGGTCATCGTCGCGCCGCAGAGCGCCGCCAACAACAAGACCAATCCGGTCGGCACGGGGCCGTTCAAGTTCGTGCGCTGGAACCGGGGCGACCGGCTCGAATTCGCCCGCAATGACGCCTATTGGGGCGAGAAGCCGGCGCTCGCCAAGGCGACCTTCCGCTTCCTGTCCGATCCGCAGGCGCAGGTCGCGGCGCTTCAGGCGGGCGATGTCGACGCCAACACCAATCTCTCGGCGCCGGAAGCGGTGGCGCAACTCAAGAGTGATCCCAAGCTCAAGGTCACCATCGGCAAGACCGAGGGCGAGACGGTGCTCGGCACCAACAACGCCAAGGCGCCCTTCGACAAGCTCAAGGTGCGCCAGGCCATCGCCCATGCGCTCGACCGCAAGACCATCGCGCTCGGCGTCTACGGCTTCGACGTCACGCTGATCGGCAGCCATTTCTCGCCGCTGCACCCGGCCTATGTCGACCTGACCGGCACCTATCCCTACGACCCCGCCAAGGCGAAGGCGCTGCTGGCCGAGGCAGGCTTCCCGAACGGCTTCTCCTGCACGCTGAAGCTGCCGCCGCCATCCTATGCCCGGCGGGCCGGCGAGATCGTCGCGGCAATGCTGGGGCAGGTCGGCATCACGGTTTCGATCGAGCCGCTCGAATTCCCGCAATGGCTGGAGCGCGTGTTCCGGAACAAGGATTACGACCTCAGCATCATCGCTCATACCGAGCCGCTCGATATCGATATCTATGCCCGGGACCAATACTACTTCCAGTACAGGAATCCCGAGTTCAAGACGCTGATCGCCAAGATCTCGGGCACGCTGGACGAGACCGCGCGCAACGAGCTCTACAAGCAGGCGCAGCAGATGCTGGCGCGCGACGCGGTCAACGGCTTCCTGTTCATCCTGCCGAAGATCACCGTCGCCAAGGCCAATCTCGACGGCATGTGGACCGACTGGCCGCTGCCGGTGACGCCGCTGGCGGAACTGCGGTGGCGGTGACCGCAAGGTATCGAACGGCGCGGGTCGTCCCGGGCGGAGCGGAGCGGAGACCCGGGATCCATGCCTGAACCTCGTGCGCAGGCGTTCCGGCATGGATCCCGGATCGGCGCGGCTTCGCCGCTTGTCCGGGATGACGGCGTGGCTGGGGGCAGGGCGTGATCGGCTACATCCTGCGACGCCTCTTCGCGCTCGTCGCGACGCTGCTGATGGCGGCGCTCGTGATCTTCCTGGTGCTGGAGGTGCTGCCGGGCGATCCGGCGGCGGTGACGCTGGGGCTCAACGCCTCGCCCGAGGCTCTCGCCGCATTGCATGCGGAGATGGGGCTCGACAAGCCGGCGCCGCTTCGCTTCCTCCTCTGGCTCGGCGGCATGGCGACCGGGGATCTCGGTGAGAGCTATACCTATCGCGTGCCGGTGGCGCAGCTCATCGGCGAGCGGATGGCGGTGACGCTGCCGCTCGCGGTGCTGGCGATCCTGCTGGCGGTCGCGATCGGGATGCCGCTCGGGGTGGTCGCCGCCTCGCGCCATGGCAAGGCGGTGGATGCCGGCGTGATGGCCTTCGCGCAGGCGGGGCTCGCCATCCCGAATTTCTGGTTCGGCCTGCTGCTGGTGCTGGTCTTCGCGGTGGGGCTCGGCTGGCTGCCGGCCAACGGCTTTCCCGGCTGGCAGGCGGGGCTGGGCGTCGCGCTGAAATCGCTCGCCATGCCCGCGCTGGCGCTGGCCCTGCCGCAGGCGGCGATCATCGCGCGCGTCACGCGCTCGGCGATGCTTGACACGCTGCAGGAGGATTTCGTCCGCACCGCCCGCGCCAAGGGGTTGAGCGAGAGCACGACGATGCGCCGCCACGCGCTGCGCAACGCGCTGATCCCGGTCGTGACGATCCTCGGCCTGCAATTTTCCGTGCTGATCGCCGGCGCGATCATCATCGAGAACGTCTTCGCCCTGCCTGGGCTGGGGCGGCTGGTGTTCCAGGCCATCGCCCAGCACGACCTGATCGTGGTCAAGGACCTCGTGATGCTGTTCGCGGGCCTCGCGATCCTGATCAATTTCGCGGTCGAGCTGCTCTACGGGCTGATCGACCCGCGGCTGAGGCAGGCATGAGCGCGATCGACGACACGGCGCCCGGCCGCCGGCATGGCTGGCTCTCGCCCTCGCTTCTGATCGGCGCAGGCTTGAGCGTGCTGATCGTGCTGGCGGCGCTGGTTTCCTATGCCTGGACGCCCTATCCGCCGACGCAGATGGCGATCTTGCAGCGCCTGCAGGGGCCTTCGGCCGCGCATTGGTTCGGGACGGACCAGTTCGGGCGCGACGTGTTCTCGATGATCATGGTGGGCGCGCGCAATTCTCTCGCGGTCGGCCTCGGCGCGGTTGGGATCGGCATGGTGCTGGGCACGGCGCTCGGCCTCGTGGCGGCGCTGAGGCGGGACGGGCTGCTCGACAACCTGATCATGCGCACGGCCGATTTCACCCACGCCTTCCCGGCCGTCCTGACGGCGATCATGATGACCGCCATCGCGGGACCGGGCATGCTCAACGCGGTGGTCGCCATCGGCGTGCTGAACCTGCCCTATTTCGCGCGCCTGGCGCGCGGCGCGGCGCTCCAGGTCTGGGCGCAGGACTTCATCCAGGCGGCGCGGGCCAACGGGCTGAGCAACCGCCAGATCACCATCGCCCATGTGCTGCCGAACATTGCCGGCATCCTGGTGGTGCAGGCGACGATCCAGTTCGCGCTGGCGGTGCTGGCGGAAGCCGGGCTGTCCTATCTCGGGCTCGGCACCCAGCCGCCGAACCCGTCCTGGGGACGGATGCTGAACGAGGCCCAGACCTTCATGGCGACGCAGCCCTGGCTCGCCATCTTTCCGGGCGCGGCCATCGCGCTCGCCGTGCTGGGCCTCAACCTGCTCGGCGACGGCCTGCGCGACGCGATCGATCCGCGCCTGCGCCGCAGCCGCTGACGACACGAAAGGACAACCCCCATGGATCTCAAGCTCGAAGGCAAGCGTGCGCTGGTGACCGGCGGCAGCAAGGGCATCGGGCTCGCGATCGCCCGCCAGCTCGCGCGGGAAGGCGTCGACGTCGTCATCGCGGCGCGCAGCCCGGCAGAGCTCGCCACGGCCGCCACGGCGTTGGCGGCCGAGACCGGCCGCAAGATCGTCGGCCTGACGGTCGATACGGGAAGCGACGCGTCGGTAAAACACCTTGTCGCCGGGGCCGTCGCGGCGCTGGGCGGGCTCGATATCCTCGTCAACGCCGCCGGCAAGCCGGGCGGCCAGGCGCCGCCGCCGAAGCTCCCCGAGATCACGGATGCGCTGTTCTACGACGACGTCAACGTCAAGGTGATGGGCTATCTCAGGATGGCGCGGGAGGCCGCGCCCCACATGGCCGCGCAGGGCTGGGGACGGATCATCAATATCAGCGGGCTCGCCGCCCGCTCGACCGGCTCGACCATCGGCTCCATGCGCAATGTCGCCGTGGCGGCGCTGACCAAGAACCTCGCCGACGAGCTGGGGCCGCAGGGTATCAACGTCACCGTCGTCCATCCCGGCCTGACGCGGACGGAGAAGACCGCCGGCCTGATCGCCGGCAAGGCGGCCTCGGGCGGCAAGAGCGAGGCCGAGGTCGAGAAGGGCATGACCGCGAACATCCTCATCGGCCGGCTGGTCGATGCGGCCGAGGTGGCCGATGTCGTCGCCTTCCTCGCCTCGCCGCGCAGCGTTTCGATCAACGGCGACGCCATCGCCTGCGGGGGCGGCATCCGCGGCGCGATTCATTATTGAGGGTTGCCGCGTTTTCCCCCGGGCTTGGCGGAGCCTCAGAACAGCAGATGCGGGGCGAAGAGGGCGAGTCCCATGAAGCCGAGGGCCACGGCCCCGAGGCCGCCACCGACAAGCGCCAGCAACGCCACGCCTGTGATGATCGAGGCCGAGGCCACGACGATGCCGATCTGAAGCAGGCCGGAGGCGATCTCGAAATTCTCGTTGCGGGCCTTGTGGTCGTCGCGCGCCTGTTCGGCGGCCTTGGCGCGGCCGGCGAGCTCCTTGCGGCCCTCATTGGTTTCGGGCTCGCTGTCGTAGCGGGCGGCCGTCGCCTTCCAGCCCTCGATGCGCTTTTGCATGCGCTCGCGCGCCGGGGCGTCCGTCGTGTCGGCGAGATCGAGTTCCATCGCCTCGGCCGCGGTGCGGACGACCGTGCCGCGGATCGTCTTGGCCTGGAAGAACGCCCAGAGGTTCGAGGCATCGATGTTCTTGGCGACAGCCTCGTTCTCGGCCTGCTTGCCGCCGATCTCGGCCAGAGCCAGCATCAGCGCCAGCACCGCGATCAGCAGCGCAACCTTCTTGTTCCCGCCTTCCGGCGTCTCGACATGGCCCGACATCGAATCACCCCCCAAATCGCTCGCGCCTTCTGGGGCGCTTCCGTTGCGGCATCAAGAGGGGGGTTCGATCGCCGCGCGTCCGGCTTTTCGGTTCGATGCTTCAGACGCCGCGTGCCCGCGGATGGGCCGCGTCATAGGCCGCCATCAGCCGGGTGGAATCGATGCGGGTGTAGATCTGCGTCGTCGAGAGGGAGGCGTGGCCGAGCAGCTCCTGGATCGCGCGCAGATCGCCGCCGCGGCCGAGCAGATGGGTGGCGAAGGAATGGCGCAGCGCATGCGGCGTCGCGGAGGAGGGCAGGCCGAGCGCGCCGCGCAAGCCCTCGACCGCGAGCTGGATGATGCGCGGGGAGAGGGGGCCGCCCTTGGCACCGACGAAGAGCGGGCCTTCCGGCGGCAGGCGCCAGGGGCAGAGCTTCAGATAGTCGGCGATCGCGGTGACGACGACGGGCAGCACCGGAACCATGCGGGTCTTGGAACCCTTGCCGATCACGGTCAGCGTTTCGCCGGCACTCTGCGGCGCCTGCGCTCGCGACAGCGAGAGCGCCTCCGAGATGCGCAGACCGCTGCCATAGAGCAGGCCGAGGACGGCGGCGTCGCGCGCGAGGATCCAGTCCGGGCGCTCCTCGCCGGCGCGGCTGTCCGCCTGGGTGACGGCGCGGGCGGCGGCGGGCTCGAGCGGGCGCGGCAGGGATTTGGGCAAGCGCGGCCCGCGCGTGGCGGAGAAGGCTGCGGCCGGCAGCTTGCCGTTGCGCTCGCCGAATCGGGCAAAGGAGCGCAGGGCCGCGAGCTGGCGCATCAGCGTGCGGTTGCCGACCCCGTCGCGCCGCCGGCGACCGAGAAAGGCGCGCAGGTCGACGGGCTTCAGCGCGGCGATGTCGGAAAGGGCGG
Organism: Allobosea sp. TND4EK4; assembly: GCF_900156025.1. GTDB lineage: Bacteria > Pseudomonadota > Alphaproteobacteria > Rhizobiales > Beijerinckiaceae > Allobosea. The sequence continues at coordinate 33,429 of NZ_FTMO01000013.1, read as the reverse complement.
GCGGCCCGCCGAGATGCTCGGTCAGGAAGGCGGTGAACTGGCTGAAGTCGCGCGCATAGGCTTCCAGCGTCTTCGGCGAGAGGCGCCGTTCGGCCGAAAGGTGCCGGAGCCAGTCGCGGCGGAAGGCGTCGAGGTCGCTCATGGCGTCAGGATGACGCTGCCGCCTTAACAGCAGCCAAATCGGTGCTAGAGACAGTCGCAATGGACGACGCAGCGGACATTCAGCCGGGCGGCACGGTCGAGGTGCTGATCCCGCTCGGGCTCGACCAGGCCTACAGCTATGCCGTGCCGCCGGGTCTGGCATTGGCGCCGGGCGACGTCGTGCAGGTGCCGCTGGGGCCGCGCGAGACGGTCGGCGTCGTCTGGGAGATCGGAAGCGGGCGCGGCGGCAACCTCAAGAAGGTGACCGCGAAGATCGACATGCCGCCGCTCGACCCGGCGCTGAGGAAGCTGGTCGACTGGGTGGCGTGGTACACGCTGGCGCCGAAGGGCTCGGTCCTGGCGCTGGCGCTGCGCCGGCCGCCGGACGATACGCCGGAGCGTCCCAAGATGGGCGTCAGGCTGGTGGGCGCGCCGCCGGCGCGGATGACGCCGGCCCGCGCCCGCGCCATCGCGGCGGCCGAGGGCGGGCTGCTGATCGCGAAACCGGCCCTGGCCGAAGCGGCCTCGGTCAGCGGGGCGGTGATCGATTCGCTCGTCGATGCCGGTACCTTCTCGATCGAGCCGTTGCCGCGGGAGGCGATCGCCGCCATGCCCGATCCGGCGCATGCGGTGCCGGAGCTGTCGGAGGGGCAGGTCGAGGTGTCGCAGGCGCTGGTGGCGTCGGTGCAGGCGCGGGCCTTCGGCGTGACGCTCCTCGAAGGCGTCACCGGCTCCGGCAAGACGGAGGTCTATTTCGAGGCGGTGGCGGAGGCGGTCCGGCTCGGGCGCCAGAGCCTGATCCTGATGCCCGAGATCGCGCTGACGGCGCAGTTCATCGACCGCTTCGAGGCTCGCTTCGGGGTGCGGCCGGGGCTTTGGCATTCGGCGGTGACGGGCCGCAGGCGCGAGCGGCTGCAGGCCGCCATCGCGTCGGGCGAGGCCAAGGTGGTCGCCGGGGCGCGCTCGGCGCTGTTCCTGCCCTACAAGGATCTCGGCCTCATCGTCGTCGATGAGGAGCACGAGGCCGCCTACAAGCAGGAGGACGGCGTCTCCTACCACGCCCGTGACATGGCGGTGGTGCGGGGCAGGATCGAGAACGCGCCGGTGGTGCTGGCCTCCGCGACGCCCTCTCTCGAAACGCGCGTCAACGCCGAGCGGGGCCGCTACGCCCATCTCAAGCTGCCGGAGCGCTTCGGCGGGCGGGAATTGCCCAAGCTTGGGCTGGTCGATCTGCGCCGCGACAAGCCGGAGCGGGGGCGCTGGCTCTCGGGCGCGCTGGTCAAGGCGGTCGAGGCCAATCTGGAGGCCAAGGAGCAGTCCCTGCTCTTCCTCAACCGGCGCGGCTATGCGCCGCTGACCTTGTGCCGCGACTGCGGCCACCGCTTCCAATGCCCGAACTGCACCGCCTGGCTGGTCGATCACCGCTTCCGACGGGCACTGGTCTGCCATCATTGCGGGCATGTCGAGCGCCGGCCGCATGAGTGCCCGCAATGCCATGCGCCGGAAAGCCTCGTGGCCTGCGGGCCCGGCGTCGAGAGGCTCGCCGAGGAGGTCGCGACGCTGTTCCCGCAGGCCCGCTCCATCGTGCTCTCGAGCGATTTTCCGGGTGGCACCGAGCGGCTGAAACAGGAGCTGATGGCGGTGGCCGAGGGCGAGTTCGACATTGTGATCGGCACGCAACTCGTCGCCAAGGGTCACAACTTCCCCGGCATGACGCTGGTCGGGGTGATCGATGCCGATCTGGGGCTGACCTCGGGCGATCCGCGCGCGGCGGAACGCACCTTCCAGGCCCTCCGGCAGGTGACGGGCCGCGCAGGGCGCGGCGAGAAGCCGGGCCGCGCCCTGCTGCAGACGCATGATCCGGAGCATCCTGTGCTGAAGGCGCTGATCTCGGGCGATCCGGAGCGGTTTTATGCCGCAGAGGAGGCCTCGCGGGAGGCCGCCGGCCTGCCGCCCTTCGGTCGCCTCGCGGCGCTGATCGTCTCCGCCAATTCCCAGGGCGAGGCCGAGAGCCATGCCAGGGCGCTGGCGCGCTGCGCGGAAGCGGGGGGCGACATCGTCGTCCTCGGGCCCGCGGAGGCGCCGCTCGCCGTGCTGCGCGGGCGCCACCGCATGCGGCTGATCGTCAAGACCGGTCGGGAGATCAACCTGCAGGATTATCTGCGCGGCTGGCTGAAACGGGCGCCCAAGGCCAAGGGCTCGGTCAGGGTCGCGGTTGACGTCGACCCACAGAGTTTCCTGTGAGAGCGAGATCCGCGGCGAGGCCAATGCGCACTCTTTCCCGAACGCTCTTCATGCTTCGGTGACGAGCCGGCCCTAGGTTATGCCGCCGGAACCGGTGGAACAGGCGATGAGATTCCTGAGAACTCTGGGCCTGATCAGCGCGTTGACGCCGGTAGCCTATTGCGCCCAGTTGGCCTTCGACCTCTCGGAGCTCGTCGAGCCGACCGGCCCCGGCAACCCCGGAGGCTGGTGGCAGCATGCTTCGGAATCGGGCCTCGCTCCGGCCATCATCGGCCTCGGCGCGGCCGCGCTGGTCTTCGCCATCGCCTTCGTCCTGAAGTTCATCGGCGCCATCAGAAGCCGGCCTCCCGGCGAGATCCCGAGCCGTCCCATGCCCGAAGGACCCCTCGCGCCGGACGGGGAGGCCGATGCCGAGGCGATGATCGCCCGGTACTTCGCCAAAAGACACCCCGATCCTGGAAGCCCGGAGCGGGCGCCTCCCCCACCGTCAGCGCCGGCGCGAAGCTTTGGCCGCAGAATGGGCTGAGGGCGGCCCGCCTGCCAAAACGCCGCACGAATTCCCCGGAGCGGTCCCGCTGTTCGGGTTGCGCCTCCCCAAGGCGCATGCTAGGGCACCGCCACATTTCGGTCGCGAAGTCGTCTTGTCGGCTTTGCACCTTTGATACTCGCAGCGCCGGGACGACGCACTCCACCTTCCGTCGGGAAGGTCGCCGGTGCGGTCCCTTGAAACGAGAGACAGGACGCGTGGCAGAAGGCGGATCGCAGGGGACATGGGTGTCTGGCGTAGCGCAGCGCTATGCCACCGCGCTGTTCGAGCTGGCTCAGGAGAACGGCGCGATCGATGCCGTCTCCGCCGCGCTCGATGCCTTCAACGGCCTGATCGGCGAGAGTGCCGATCTGAAGCGCCTGATCGAGAGCCCGGCCTTCACGGCTGAGGAGCAGGTCGGTGCGGTCAACGCGATCCTCGCAAAGGCCGGCATCACCGGCGTCGCCGCCAATTTCATCGGCCTGGTCGCCAGCAAGCGTCGCCTGTTCGCGCTGCCTGGCATGATTCAGGGCTACAAGCGCCTCGTCGCCGCCTCCAAGGGCATCGTCTCGGCCGAGGTCACCGTCGCCGAGCAGCCCTCGGCCAAGCGGCTCGATGAGATCCGCGCGGCGCTCGTCGGCGTCGCCGGCAAGGATGTGGACCTCACGGTCAAGGTCGATCCGGCGCTGATCGGCGGGCTCGTCGTCAAGATGGGTTCCCGCATGGTCGACGCCTCGCTGAAAACCAAGCTCAATTCAATTCGTCTTGCCATGAAAGAGGTCGGCTGATGGACATCCGCCCCGCTGAAATCTCCGCCATCCTGAAGGCTCAGATCTCGAATTTCGGCTCGGAAGCTTCGGTCACCGAAGTCGGCCAGGTTCTCTCCGTCGGTGACGGCATCGCCCGCGTCTACGGCCTCGACAAGGTCCAGGCCGGCGAGATGGTCGAGTTCGAGACCGGCGTGCGCGGCATGGCGCTCAACCTCGAGAGCGACAATGTCGGCGTCGTGATCTTCGGTTCCGACCGCGAGATCAAGGAAGGCCAGACCGTCAAGCGCACCGGCGCCATCGTGGACGTGCCGGTCGGCAAGGAACTGCTCGGCCGCGTCGTCGACGCGCTCGGCAACCCGATCGACGGCAAGGGCCCGATCAAGGCCACCCAGCGCTCGCGCGTCGACGTCAAGGCGCCCGGCATCATTCCGCGCAAGTCGGTGCACGAGCCGATGGCGACCGGCCTCAAGGCCGTCGACGCGCTGATCCCGATCGGCCGCGGCCAGCGCGAGCTGATCATCGGCGACCGCCAGACCGGCAAGACCGCGGTGGCACTCGACGCGATCCTGAACCAGAAGTCGCTGAACGTCGAAGGCGCCCCCGAGAGCCAGAAGCTGTACTGCGTCTATGTTGCGGTCGGCCAGAAGCGCTCGACCGTCGCCCAGCTCGTGAAGGTGCTCGAGGAGCGCGGCGCGATGGAATACTCCATCGTCGTGGCCGCGACCGCTTCCGACCCAGCCCCGATGCAGTTCCTGGCGCCCTTCGCCGGCTGCTCGATGGGCGAGTATTTCCGCGACAACGGCATGCATGCCGTGATCATCTATGACGATCTCTCCAAGCAGGCCGTCGCCTATCGCCAGATGTCGCTGCTGCTGCGCCGCCCGCCGGGCCGCGAAGCCTATCCGGGCGACGTGTTCTATCTCCACTCCCGCCTGCTCGAGCGCGCGGCGAAGATGGGCGAGGCCGCCGGTCTCGGCTCGCTGACGGCGCTGCCGGTCATCGAGACGCAGGCGAACGACGTCTCCGCCTACATCCCGACCAACGTGATCTCGATCACCGACGGCCAGATCTTCCTCGAGACCGACCTGTTCTACCAGGGCATCCGCCCGGCGGTGAACGTCGGCCTCTCTGTGTCGCGCGTCGGCTCCTCGGCGCAGACCAAGGCGACCAAGAAGGTCGCGGGCAAGATCAAGGGCGAGCTCGCTCAGTATCGCGAGATGGCGGCCTTCGCCCAGTTCGGCTCTGATCTCGACGCGGTCACGCAGCGCCTGCTCAACCGCGGCGCCCGCCTGACCGAGCTCCTGAAGCAGCCGCAGTTCTCGCCGCTGAAGATGGAAGAGCAGGTCGTGGTGATCTATGCCGGCGTGAACGGCTATCTCGATGCGCTGCCGGTCAACAAGGTGCGCGCGTTCGAGGACGGGCTGTTGTCGCTGGTCCGTTCGAAGCATGCCGACATGCTGAACGAGATCGGCACCTCGAAGGACCTTTCGGACGCCAATGCGGCGAAGCTGAAGGGCATCGTCGAGGGCTTCACGAAGTCCTTCGCCTGATCGTCACCCGCGCGGCGGAGCTTATCGGCTCGCCGCGCCTCTTCGCCGGATTGCTTCGCCGCTGCTTTCGCAGTGACGGATAGGGGATCGAGAACGGATGCCGTCTCTCAAGGACCTGCGTAACCGCATCGCCTCGGTGAAGGCGACGCAGAAGATCACCAAGGCCATGCAGATGGTCGCGGCCGCCAAGCTGCGCCGCGCCCAGATGGCCGCCGAGGCCGCGCGCCCCTATGCCGAGCGCATGGAGACGGTGCTGGCCAATCTTGCCGGCGGCGTCACGGGCTCGACCGCGCCGCGGCTGATCGCCGGCACGGGCGCCGACAAGGTGCATCTGCTGCTGGTGCTGACCGCCGAGCGTGGCCTGTGCGGCGCCTTCAACTCCTCGATCGCGCGCCTTGCCCGCGACAAGGCGCTGGCGCTCAAGGCCGAAGGCAAGACGGTCAAGATCATCTGCGTCGGCAAGAAGGGCTACGACATTCTGCGCCGGCAGTTCGCCGCAGAGATCATCGAGTTCATCGATCTGCGCGAGTTCAAGCAGGTCGGCTTCGCCAATGCCGAGATGATCGCCCAGAACGTGCTGGCGCGCTTCAATGCCGGCGAGTTCGACGTCGCGACGCTGTTCTTCTCGCGCTTCCGCTCGGTGATCGCCCAGATCCCGACCGCGCAGCGCATCATTCCCGCCGAAATCCCGGCCGGGACCCAGCAGACCGACGCCGTCTACGACTACGAGCCGGAAGAGGGCGAGATCCTCGAGACGCTGCTGCCGCGCAACCTGACCGTCCAGGTTCTGCGCGGGCTGCTCGAGAACGCCGCTTCCGAACAGGGCGCGCGCATGTCGGCGATGGATTCCGCCACGCGCAATGCCGGCGAAATGATCAAGAAGCAGACCCAGCTCTACAACCGCTCCCGCCAGGCGATGATCACGAAGGAACTGATCGAGATCATCTCCGGCGCGGAAGCGCTCTGACCGACTCAATTCGTCGGCGGGTCTCCGCCGGCAACCGTCACATCCGAATGCGCTAGTCCCGAGGTTCCGCCATGGCCAAAGCCGCTACCAAGAAGACCGTCACCGACGAGAAGCCCGCCAACACCGGCACCGGCCGGGTCGCCCAGGTGATCGGCGCGGTCGTCGACGTGCAGTTCGACGGCGCCCTGCCCGAGATCCTGAACGCACTCGAGACCAACAATCTCGGCAACCGCCTGGTGCTCGAAGTCGCCCAGCATCTCGGCGAGAACACCGTCCGCACCATCGCGATGGACTCCACCGAGGGTCTGGTCCGCGGCCAGTCCGTCACCGACACCGGCGCGCCGATCTCGGTCCCGGTCGGCGAGGAGACGCTCGGCCGCATCATGAACGTCATCGGCGAGCCGGTCGACGAACTCGGCCCGATCCTGACCACCAACACCCGCGGCATCCACCAGCCGGCCCCGGCCTATTCCGAGCAGTCGACCGAGGCGCAGATCCTCGTCACCGGCATCAAGGTCGTCGACCTGCTGGCGCCTTACGCCAAGGGCGGCAAGATCGGCCTGTTCGGCGGCGCCGGCGTCGGCAAGACCGTGCTGATCATGGAGCTGATCAACAACGTCGCGAAGGCCCATGGCGGCTATTCGGTGTTCGCCGGCGTTGGCGAGCGCACCCGCGAGGGTAACGACCTCTATCACGAGATGATCGAGTCCAACGTCAACAAGGACCCGAAGGAGAACGGCGGTTCGGCCGCCGGTTCCAAGTGCGCGCTGGTCTACGGCCAGATGAACGAGCCCCCGGGCGCCCGCATGCGCGTCGCGCTCGCCGGCCTCACCGTCGCCGAGGACTTCCGCGACAAGGGCCAGGACGTGCTGTTCTTCGTCGACAACATCTTCCGCTTCACGCAGGCGGGCTCGGAAGTGTCCGCGCTTCTCGGCCGCATTCCTTCGGCGGTGGGCTATCAGCCGACGCTCGCCACGGACATGGGCAACCTGCAGGAGCGCATCACCACCACCAACAAGGGCTCGATCACCTCGGTGCAGGCGATCTACGTGCCGGCGGACGACCTGACCGACCCGGCGCCCGCGACCTCCTTCGCCCACCTCGACGCCACGACCGTGCTGTCGCGCTCGATCGCGGAAAAGGGCATCTATCCGGCGGTCGACCCGCTCGACTCGACCTCGCGCATGCTCTCGGCCGACATCGTCGGCGAGGAGCACTATGCGGTGGCCCGTCAGGTCCAGCAGATCCTCCAGCGCTACAAGGCCCTGCAGGACATCATCGCGATCCTGGGCATGGACGAGCTCTCGGAAGACGACAAGATGACCGTGGCGCGCGCCCGCAAGATCGAGCGCTTCCTGTCGCAGCCCTTCCACGTCGCGGAAGTGTTCACCGGCTCGCCCGGCAAGCTCGTCTCGCTCGAGGACACGATCAAGGGCTTCAAGGGTCTCGTCGACGGCAAGTACGATCACCTCCCCGAGGCGGCCTTCTACATGGTCGGCTCGATCGAGGAAGCCGTCGAGAAGGCCCAGCGCCTCGCCGCCGAGGCGGCCTGAGGCCAGCCAAGAACGTCATTCTCGGGCTTGTCCCGAGAATCTCATGACCAGACAGCACTGGTTTCCGAGGTGGCCGGCTATAGCCCGGCCATGACGAGCCGGGGAGAATGACACGATGGCCACCTTCAAGTTCGAACTCGTCTCGCCGGAACGCATCCTGTTCTCGGGCGAGATCGTCAGCGTCATCATCCCCTCCGCCGAGGGCGAGATGACGGTGCTCGCCGGCCATGCTCCGCTGGTCGCGACGCTGAAGACCGGTATTCTCCTCGTCCAGACGAGCGAGAGCAACGGCAAGGAATTCTTCGTCAATGGCGGCCTCGTCGAGGTCAACCAGACCTCAACCACGGTGCTCGCCGAACAGGCGCGTTTCCTGGAGGATGTCGACGCTTCCGTGCTCGAGGCCGAGATTCTGACGGTCGAGACCCGGATCGAAGGCGCGCATACCGAAGAGGACAAGAAGCGCCTGCGTGAGACGCTGGTCCAGCTTCGCGAGTTCAAGCACGTCTTCGAGGGCCGCAAGGCGGCTTGAGGAACGGCTTCAGCACCGAGCCAGTTTTCAAGGGCCGCGAAAGCGGCCCTTTTCGTTGGTGTGTCGGCGCCGCGGCCTTCAAGCCGCGTACCGCGCGAAGGCCGCGACCACTTTCTCGTAGACCGGGCGCTTGAACGGCACGATCAGATTCGGCGTTTCCGCCAGAGGGCACCAGCGCCATTCGGCGAATTCAGGCGGCTCGTCACCATTGGGACGGCCGATGTCGATCGCTTCTTCGTCGCCGGTGAGACGGAACGCCACCCAGCGCTGTCGCTGGCCGCGAAAGGCGCAGAGCCGGTGCGGCGGGCCGCCATAGGGCGGGAAATCGTAGCTCCACCATTCCTCCGTCGCGGCCAGGAAAGCGGCTTCGGTGACGCCCGTCTCCTCGGCCAGTTCGCGGCGCGCGGCCGCGACGATGTCCTCGTCGAGGTCGATCCCGCCCTGCGGCATCTGCCAGTCGAAGCCGGGAAGGACGACCTCCGGCCCGGCGCTGTGGGAGCGGCCGGTAAAGACGAGCCCGGCGCTATTGAAGAGGGCGATGCCGACGTTCGGGCGGTAGGGGAGGAAGATCGACATGGCGGTATTATCGTCATTCCGAGCGCAGCGAAGCAATCCAGGAAGATGGACCTCGGCGCAATCAGCCTGCCCCTCTGGATTGCTGCGCTGTGGCTCCCCGCAATGACGGTTCAGCCCCTTGGGCCTATTCCCCCATCGCGATCAGGCTGGCATTGCCGCCGGCTGCCGCGGTGTTGACCGTCACCGTCTGCTCTGTGGCGAAGCGCGGCAGGTAATGCGGGCCGCCGGCCTTTGGCCCTGTGCCGGAGAGACCGTGGCCGCCGAAGGGCTGCACGCCGACGACCGCGCCGATGATGTTGCGGTTGACGTAGACGTTGCCGGTGGAAAGACGCCGCGCCACCTGCTCAACCGTCGCCTCGATCCGCGAATGCACGCCCAGCGTCAGGCCGTAGCCCGTGGCTTCGATCGCATCGATCACCCGGTCAAGATCGCCCGCCTTCCAGCGCACGACATGCAGGATCGGGCCGAAATGCTCGGCGGTGAGGTCGCTCACTGTGTCGAGCCGGATGAGATGGGGCGCGACATAGGTGCCGCCGATCTCCGGCGCCTGCCCGGCAAAGGCGACGCGGCCTTGGCTATGCATCGCGGCGACATGGGCGTCGAGCCGCTGCCTGGCGGCCGTGTCGATGACCGGCCCGATATGGGTGTCGAGCTTGCGCGGGTCTCCGAGCTTCAGGACGCGGGTCGCGCCCTCGATCATCTCGATCATCTTGTCGGCGACGTCGTCCTGCACGACCAGAAGGCGCAGCGCCGAGCAGCGCTGGCCGGCCGAGCGGAAGGCCGACATCACGACGTCGTCGCTGACCTGCTCGGGCAGGGCGGTGGCATCGACGATCATGGCGTTGAGGCCGCCTGTCTCGGCGATCAGCGGGACGATCGGCCCGTCCTTGGCGGCGAGCGCCCGGTTGATGCCGCGCGCTGTCGCGGTCGAGCCGGTGAAGGCGACGCCGGCTACGTCCTTGTGCGCCACCAGGGCGGCACCGGCCTCGCTGCCGCCCGGCACGAGATGCAGCGCGCTCACCGGCACGCCGGCCTCGTGCAGGATGCGGACGGCGACCGCGGCGATCAGCGGGGTCTGCGGCGCTGGCTTGGCAACGACGCTGTTGCCGGCGACCAGCGCGGCGACCACCTGGCCGGCGAAGATGGCGAGCGGGAAGTTCCAGGGCGCGATGCAGATAAAGGCGCCGCGCCCGCGCAGCACCAGCCTGTTCTCCTCGCCGGTCGGGCCGGGAAGGGCGAGCGGCATGGCAAAATGCTCTTCCGCCTGCGCGGCATAGTAGCGGCAGAAATCGACCGCCTCGCGCACCTCGGAGATCGCATCGTCGATGGTCTTGCCGGCTTCCGCCTGCAGCAGCGCGATGAGGAGGCCGCGGCGGGCCTCCATCAGGTCGGCGGCCTTGCGCAGGGCGGCGGCGCGGATGCGGGCGGGTGTCTCGCTCCAGCCGCGGAAGCCCTTGACGGCGGCTTCCACGGCGCGTGCGGCGGTGGCGGCGTCGGCCTCGACGACCTTGCCGATGGGCTGGCCGTCGATCGGTGAACGGACCTCGCGGGCGGCGCCCGGTTGCGGCTTGCCGCCGATCAGCGGGGCGGCGTCCGGGAAGGCGCCCGCAGCGCCGATTTCCTTCAGCAGCCCTTCCAGGCTCTCTTCATGGCCGAGCTCGACGCCGGCCGAGTTCTTGCGCGAGGGGCCGTAGAGATCGGCCGGGAGCGGGATGCGGCGATGGCGGGCTGCGCTCGCGCTGCCGATGACGTCGGCCGGGGGCGTCAGGAGCTGCGAGACCGGCACGTCCGGATCGCCCGAGGCGCTGACGAAGGAGGAATTGGCGCCGTTCTCGAGCAGGCGGCGGACGAGATAGGCGAGCAGGTCCTGATGGCCGCCGACGGGCGCATAGGTGCGGCAGGCATAGCCGTCGTTCTCGCGCAGCAGCTTCTCATACAGCGCCTCGCCCATGCCGTGCAGGCGCTGGAATTCGAAGCCTTCCGCATTACCGGCCATTTCCGCGACGGAAGCGACTGTCAGCGCGTTGTGCGTGGCAAACTGCGGGATGATGCGGGGCCGCAGGCGCAGGAGCTGCGCGGCGCAGGCCTCGTAATTGAGATCGGTCATCGCCTTGCGGGTGAAGACCGGATAATCGGGCAGGCCGCGCTCCTGGGCGCGCTTCAGCTCGGTGTCCCAATAAGCGCCCTTGACCAGCCGCACCATCATGCGCCGGCCATGGATCTCCGCGAGCCGCCCGATATGGGCGATCACCGCCGAGGCGCGCTTCTGATAGGCCTGGATCGCGAGGCCAAAGCCGTCCCAGCCAGCGAGCGAGGGATCGGCGAAGACGGCGTCGATGACGTCGAGCGAGAGCTCCAGCCGGTCGGCCTCCTCGGCGTCGATGGTGAAATTGAGATCGTAGCTCTTGGCCTGGCGGGCGAGCTCGATCACCTTCGGCACCAGCTCGGCCATCACCCGCTCGCGGTTGGTGGCGTCGTAGCGCGGATGCAGGGCCGACAGCTTGACCGAGATGCCCGGGCGGTTCGGCAGCCGGTCGTTGCCGGCCGAGCGGCCGATGGCGTCGATCGCTGCAACATAGGAGGCGAGGTAGCGGTCCGCGTCGGCTTGGGTGCGGGCGCCTTCGCCGAGCATGTCGAAGGAATAGCGATAGAGCTTGCCGACGCCGGAACGGGCGCGCTTCAGCGCCTCCTCGATCGTCTGGCCGAGGACGAAATGGTTGCCCATCACCCGCATCGCCTGGCGCGTCGCGGTCCGCACGGTCGGCACGCCGAGGCGCTTGGCGAGGCTGCCGACGATGCCGGCCGGGGTTTCGCCGGGCTGGATGACGCGGGCGGTGATGCCCAGCGCCCAGGCCGATGCCGAGACGAGGAAGGCGTCCGACTTCGATTCGTGGTTGGCGAAATCGCCCTGGCCGAGCTTGTCCTCGATCAGCCGGTCGGCGGTGGCGGCATCGGGCACGCGCAGCAGCGCCTCGGCCAGCACCATCAGGGCAAGGCCCTCCTTGGTGGAGAGCGAATATTCGCGCAGCAACTCTTCGATGCCGCCGAGGCCGACCTTGCGTGTGCGGATCGCCTCGACCAGCCCGGTCGCACGGGCGTCGATCCGAGCCTTGGCGGCGGGGTCGCGCCGCGCCCCGGCGAGAAGACGATCGGCGATCGCGCCATCGTCTTCGGCGTAGGGCGCGCGAAAGGGGGGCAGGGAGGAGACGGGGGCGGCCATGGAGGCTCCGGTCGGGTCGCTGGCGGATGATCTGAAGTGTGAGGCTCCTGAGTCCTGATTTCAATTGCGACTCTTGACGGCAAGGCAGTATCTTTCCCGGTTAAAGGGCCCTATTTTAGAGAAACATCATGATCGATCGCATCGACCGGCGACTTTTGGCGCTGCTGCAGGCGGATGGCCGGATTTCCGGCGTCGAACTTGCCGAAAAGGTCGGGTTGTCCGCGACAGCCACGGGCGAGCGGCTGAAGCGGCTGACACGCGATGGCTACATCACCGGCTATCGGGCGACGCTGGACCCGGCAAAGCTCGGCCTCAACCTGCTGGTCTTCGTCGAGGTCTATCTCGACAAGACGACGCCTGATGCCTTCGAGCGCTTCGCGGCGGCGGTGAAGCGGGCCCCTGAAGTGCTGGAGTGCCACATGGTCGCCGGCGGCTTTGACTACCTGGTCAAGACGCGGGTCGCGGATATGGGTGCCTACCGGCATTTCCTTGGCGAGGTGCTGCTGGCGCTGCCAGCCGTCCGCGAGACGCGAACCTATGCCGTGATGGAGGAGGTCAAGACCGACGGGGCCCTGCCGCTGTGACGCTCCTGCCACCTCGAAAAAGAGCGCCTGTTGACGCGATTTCAACGTGTTATGATCTGAAGGTGGCAAGCGAGGGTTGCGGATGCCGCAGGCAATACGGCTCTCTTGGCGGAGGATGACGATGGTGGCGGCTGGGCGCGGGACCGGGACGGGGTTGTCGCGGCGCGGTTTCGGGCGCCTCGCAGCGGCGGGGACGGGCTTTCTCGCGCTGGGCAGGCCTGCGCTCGCCCAAGCCGTCCCGATCAGGCTGCTGCTGGACTGGCGCCTCGAGGGCCTGTCGGCGCTGTTCCTTGCGGCGCAGGAGAAGGGCTATTTCGGCGCCGAGGGTCTCGATGTGGTGATCGAACCGGGGGTGGGCTCGCGGCTGGTGCCGTCCCGCATTGCCGCCGGCGAGTTCGATGCCGGCTTCGGAGACATCAACGCGCTGGTGCGGCTGCGGGACGGCAAGCCGGGCTACGATCTCAAGGCGGTCATGATGGTCCATGACCGGCCGCCCTTTGCGGTCATCGGGCGGCGCAGCCGCGGGATTACCGCAATGCCCGCCAGCCTCGAAGGCCGCAAGCTCGGTGCGCCGGCTGCCGATGCGTCCTTTGCGCAGTGGCCGCTGTTCAAGACGCTGAACCGCATCGACGACAGTCGCATCCGCCTGGAGACTATCGGTTTTGCCGTGCGGGAGCCGATGCTGGCCTCGGGCGAGGTCGACGGCATCTTCGGCTTCGGCCCTTCGGCGACCGCGATCCTGACGGCGCGCGGCGTGCCAGCGGAGGACATCGTCGTGCTGACGATGGCCGATCATGGCGTGGTGCTCTACGGAAACGCGGTCATGGTCTCGCCGAAGCTCGCCGCCGACCAGCCCGGTGCGGTGCGCGGGCTGGTGCGGGCGCTGATCCGCGGCATGCGCGAGGTTTCGACGCATCCGGATGCGGCCGTGCAAATGCTCGGCCGCCGCAGCGACGCGGCGCAGCCCGAGGTCGAGCGGCAGAGGCTCGCCGCGATGCTCCAGCAGAATGTGCTGACGCCTCATGTCCGCGAGCACGGGCTGGGCGGGCTCGATCCGGCCCGCTGGCAGCAGGCGCTCGACCAGCTGGCGATGGTGCAGCCGCTGCGCGACCGGGCGAAGGCGGGCGACGCGTTCACGCCTGCTTTCCTCCCCGCGAAGGAAGAACGCCTGTTCTGAGCGCAAGGCGGCTCTTCCCTGCCCGCTCATGACAGGGCAAGGCGCGCTTCCTATCGTGCGCCGCCTCTCACAGGACCTGCCGAACCTTGCATCTTCCGAGACTGCCCGATTACGCCGCCCTGCGCGCCGCCTTCCGCTGGCACATTCCCGAGCGCTACAACATTGCCGTCGATGTCTGCGATCGCTGGGCGGCGCTGGAGCCGCAGCGGCCGGCGATCATCGAGGTCTCGCGCGACTGGCAGGTCCATCCGGTCAGCTTCGGCTGGCTGCGCGAGCAGTCGAACCGCCTGGCCGACGCTTTGGGCAAGCGCGGCGTCCGGCGCGGCGAGCGTCTCGCGATCCTGCTGCCGCAGGGGCGCCACGTCCTCACCGCGCATCTGGCGGCCTATAAGCTCGGCGCCGTCGCCGTGCCGCTTGCAGCGCTGTTCGGCGTCGATGCGCTGGCTTACCGGCTGGCGGATTCAGGCGCGAAGGCCATCGTCACGGACGATGCCGGGCTGGCGAAGCTGCGGCAGATACCGGAGCTGCCGGCGGGGCTGGAACTCGTCGTCTCCATCGACGGCGCCGATGGCGGAATCATGGGCTGGGACACGCTGGTCGAGGAGGGATCGGCCGATTTCGTGCCCGCCGAAACCGGTCCGGACGATCCGGCGCTGATGATCTACACCTCCGGCACGACCGGCAACCCCAAGGGCGCCCTGCACGGGCACCGCGTTCTGCCGGGGCATCTTCCCGGCGTGCAGATGCCGCATGAATTCATGCCGCAGCCCGGCGACCGCGCCTGGACCCCGGCGGACTGGGCCTGGGCCGGAGGCCTGCTCAACATGCTGCTGCCGGCGCTGCATTTCGGGGTGGCGGTGGTGGCGCGCCCGGTGACACGGTTCGAGCCGGACGAAGCCTATCGGCTGATGCAGGATCTCGCCATCCGCAACGCGTTCGTCCCGCCGACGGCGCTGAGGATGCTGCGGGGCGCCGGCAGCCCGCGGGACCGCTTCCGGCTGAATCTGCGCACCGTCGCGGCGGCGGGCGAGGCGCTGGGGGCCGAGACGCTGGAATGGGGGCGCGAGGCGCTGGGGCTCACCATCAACGAGGCCTATGGCCAGACCGAATGCAATCTCGTCCTCGCCTCCTGCGCCGGGATCGGCATCAGCAGGCCAGGTTGCATCGGCAAGGCGGTGCCGGGGCACGAGGTCGCGATCATCCGGCCCGACGGCTCCGTCTGCGAGCCAGGCGAGGAAGGCCAGATCGCGGTGCGCCGGCCCGACCCGGTCATGTTCCTGGGCTATTGGAACAACCCGGCCGCAACTGCGGCGAAGTTCGTCGGCGACTGGATGATCACCGGCGACGAGGGCGTGCAGGACGAGGACGGCTATGTCCGCTTCATCGGGCGCGACGACGACATCATCACCTCCTCGGGCTATCGCATCGGCCCCGGCGAGATCGAGGACTGCCTGCTGAAGCATCCTGAGGTGGCGCTGGCCGCCGTGGTGGGCAAGCCGGATGCCCTGCGGACCGAGATCGTCAAGGCCTTCGTCGTTCCGCGCGACGGCGGGCCCGGCTCGCCGGAACTCGCCGCGGAACTGCAGGCCTTCGTCAAGGCGCGGCTCTCGGCCCATGAATATCCGCGCGAGATCGCCTTCCGCGAGGAGTTGCCGATGACCACGACCGGCAAGATCATTCGCCGTCAGCTCAGGGCCGAGGCCTGAACAGGCCGCGATCGAGGCTCGCGCGCAGGCGGCGGGCGAGATCGACGGGCCTGCGTGGCGACGGGTCGCTCAATGCCAGGTCATGGACCGGCATGCCGGCGCTGGCCGGCAGGACGAACTGGTCGCCAAGGCCAAGAAGCTCCAGGCCGGGCGAGCTCCGCTGGATCAAGGCCAGCAGGCCGTCCTGCCTGTCCCGCGTCTCCTGCTGGTTCCCTGCTTCTTCCGCGGCTGCCTTGTAGAGCCAGCGCCGCTTGCCCCTGCCCAGGGTGAGGGCGGCGGCGACAGTCCGGGAGGCGTCCATCAGCAGGCTTACCCGGCAGAGCTTCTCGCGGGCGAGATTGCGGCTCATCGCGCGCAGGAAGGCCGCTTCGCGGTTGTCCTGCACGGCTGCGCTTCCGGCGCGGCCCGTCGCTCCCGACGCCTCCAGCGCCATCAGGATTTCGACGCCGTCGCGCAGCTCGCTCTGGTTCCTCGCCTCCTGAAGCGAGAACTGCGGGCCGGGGCCGGCGGAGCCGGAAGCGGGACGCGGCGCCCGCAGGCTGGCGATGATGGCCAGCCCTTCCAGCCGGGCCGCCGTCGCCAGCAGGAGCCGCAGCGGATTGTCCGGCGCAAGCCCGTGCACCCGCAATCCCTCGCCCATCATGCCGTTCGCCCTGAGGGCGCGCAGCAGGGCGCCGGCCACCGGAAGGGCTGCATCGCGATCAATCAACGGCCAGTCACAGAGCAGGCGATCATCCTCGCAGCCGGTCACGCTCTCGCCGCGCAGCATGCGGGCCTTGCGCCGATAGGGCATGAAGCCGACGAGCCGCCGCTCCTGGCCCCCCGTGCTGTCTTGCCAGACGAGCAGTACGGAAACGTCGCGGAAGGCCACGAGATGCTGTGCGGCGGGCAGGAGGAAGCCCGGCTCGAAGAAGGGGTTCGCGGTCACGGCGTGTTTCGCCAGCGCGCTCCAGCTGGCGGAGATCTCCGCGCAGGCCGGGAGGCGACGGCTCTCGACGATGCACGGCGCGCCGGACCGCACCGGAACGGAGACGGCCCCGCGTGGCGGCACTGCGCCGATCATCGGTCGCGAAGGCAAAAGGCCCTGCATCGCTTCGACCCCTCGGTTCCCCGTTCCGGTACGAAATCGTGCCGGAACGGCCGGGCGCCTGGCCGCGTCCCGTTCTTTGGGTCAGAAGCTTCAAGATCGGGGCCGCGGCGGCGGCCTCTCGTCAGGCCGGTTGCGCGGCTGCCGGCTGCTGCTGGCCGAGGAAGGCGGACCAGAGCCGCCGCACCGTCTCCTCCTCGACATCCTTCGCGATCAGCACGAGACGCGACCGGCGGTCGCCATCCGGCCAGCCCTCCAGCTCCAGCGGCGGATGCAGGACCTGTTGGACCGCATGAAGCAGCAGTGGCCGGTTCGGCTGGCCGGCGATGGCGACGAGGCCCTTGAGGCGGAGCAGGCGGGGGCCATGGATCGAGCGCAGCATCGTCCAGAACAGCTCGAAGGTGGCGCGGGCGACCGGGGTCTCGGCGGTCAGCGCAAAGGCCCGGATCGAGGCATCGTGGCGATTGACGTCGTGATGGTGGTGGCCGTCATGGGGATGATGCCCGCCGCCGTGATGATGGTGACCATGATCATCGTGGCCATGGCCATGGTCATGCGGGTGCCCGTGCTCAGCGGCGCCGGGCAGGACGTCGGCCATGAGCCAGCGGCCCAGTTCCTGCGGCCGCTGCGCCAGATCGTAGAGGCCGGCGCCGAGCAGGGACGAGGCGGGGGCTCCCGGCGGCAGGATCGGCGCGCCGGGATTGAGCATCGACAGCCGCTCCCGCAACGCGTGGCCCTCTTCCGTCGCCGCCATGTCGGCTTTGGTCAGCACCAGGCGATCGGCCGCGACGACCTGGCGGCGCGCCTCCTCATGGGCGTCGAGGGTCGCCATGCCGTTCACGGCATCGACCAGCGTCACCACCCCGTCGAGCCGGAAGCGCATGGCGAGATAGGGATGGTTGATCAGGACGTTGAGGATCGGGGCCGGGTCGGCGAGGCCGGTGGTCTCGATGACGAGGCGGGCGAAGGGCTTGATCCGGCCATTGTCGAGCCGGCGCAGCAGGTCCTCCAGCGTGACGATCAGGTCGTCGCGGATGGCGCAGCAGAGGCAGCCGGATTCCAGCAGGATCATGTTGTCCGCGACGCCCTCGACCAGCAGATGATCGAGCCCGACCTCGCCGAATTCGTTGATCAGCACGACCGTATCCGAGAGGCCCGGGTCCTTCAGCAGGCGGTTGAGCAGCGTCGTCTTGCCGGCGCCGAGGAAGCCGGTGAGCAGCGTCAGGGGAATCGGGATCGGCCTGGTCGGAGAGGTGGTCACGGCGGGCGGGTCCTGTCTGCTCGCACCGAAGGGGTGCATCAGGCGACCGCCGGGCGGCGCCTGTATTGTTCTAATATTACATTAGTGGCCAGAGCCGCCATGACAAGGCCGCAGCCGGCATATTGCAGCGTCCCGAGACGCTCGCCGAGAAACAGGGCCGCGATCAGCACGGCGAAGACCGGTTCGGCGCAGAAGGCGAGTCCGGCCGGCCCCGGCGCGATGCGGGCCAGCGCCAGAATCTGCAGCAGGAAGCCGATGAAGTAGCCGCCGAAGGTGATCGCGATCGCGACCGGCGCGAGCGCGAAGGCCGAGGGCGGCAGGACGCCGCGCGTCACGGCGAGGATGACGAGCGTCACCGGCAGGATCACGACATGCGACCAGAACAGCTTCGGCACCGTGGCGATCCGGGCGCAGCCTGCGGCCGCGAAGAACTGGACGGCGGCCGACAGGCTCGCCAGCGCGGCGAGCGCCAGACCACGCGGGTCGAGCCCGTGCCAGTCGGGCCCCACCACGAGCGCGATGCCGACGAAGGCGAGCAGCGCCACGGCGAGCCGGTCGGCCCTGAAGGGTGCGGGCGTCAGCAGCGGCTCGGCCAGCACGATCACGACCGGGAAGGTGTAGAAGATCACCGCCGCGACGGAGACGGGCACATAGGAGACCGAGGAGAGATAGGCGGTCCCGACCAGTGCCGTGGCGATCCCGAAGAGCAGCACCGAGCGGCGCTCGTTGCGCGACAGGCCGAGCGGCGCCCGCATCAGCAGGGCGGCAAGCGCGACGAGCCCGAGCATGATCAGCACGCGGTAGAAGACGAGGAGCGGGCCGCTCAGGCCGGCATGGCCTGCGATCTGCGCGCTGACGATGTTGGTGCCGAAGGCGGCCGCCGAGGCGAAGGCGAGGGCCAGGCCCTGCCGCTCGCGGCCCTGACTGTCGCTGGCGGGCGAGCCGTCCAAGCGTCGCTCAGTCGTCGTCGCCGGTCGGGAGCTTGGTCTTCGCGGCCGGCTTGGCCGGCTTGGCGACCGATGCGGCCGAGATGGCCTTGGGCCGCGCTGCGGGCTTCGCCTTCACCGCCGCCTGGGCCTTGCCCGCCGTCTTCGGAGCGGCGGCCTTGATGCCGGCGCCTGCGGCCGGGCGCAGGCTCGCGGCGGTCGCCTGACCGGACTGGACCGCGCCCTGCAGTCGCATCGGCCCGGATTCGAACGCGTCGCTCGACGGCTGCACGGGCGTGTTCGCGGGTGCGAAGGCGGTGGTTCCGCGCGGAATCGCGCCGTTGCCCGAGGCCGTGCGCGGAGCGGGACCGCCGGTCAGACCGGCCGTGACCGGGGCACCGGGAACGATCGTGGGCGCGCCGCGCGCGACACGGGATGCAGGTTGAGAGGCTGCGTTCGCGGCCAGCGGCGCCCGGTCCGACCCCGCCGTGCGGCCGAAGGTCACCTGGATCGGATTGGGTTCGGCCCGCGGTCCGAGGACGAGGCGCCCGCGCGGCGAGCGCGTCACGATCGAGGTCGAGGCCGATTGCGTGGCGAAGGTCAGGAAGCGGCCGGCATTGTCGCTGGTGCTGTCCTGGCCGCCGACGGGGCCGGCGACGTCGGCGTCGTCCGCCATCGCGCCGCCGCCACGGTTGCGGACCTCGTCGCAGACATTGGGGGCGCGGGTGCCGCTGGGCGGCATGGAGGCGAGGTTGATGCCGGTTCCGCCCCATTTGGCGAAACCTTCGTCGAGCAGCTGCGCCGCCTTGACGGTGCGGTCGGTCGCCGAGGTCGAGCCGAGCACGACGGCGATCAGCGTGCGCCCGCCGCGGCTGGCGGTGGCGACGACGTTGAAGCCGGAGGCACAGGTGAAGCCGGTCTTCATCCCACTGATGCCGGGATAGCGCCCGACGAGGCCGTTGGTGTTGTGGATGAGCTGCTTGCCGAGCTGGACCGCCGGAGTGCCCCAGTAGTCGGAATAATCCGGGAAATCCCGCATCAGCGCCATCGCCAGCAACGCGAGGTCATGGGCGCTGACCTGCTGGTCCGGATTGTCCCAGCCATTGGGGTTCATGAAGCGGGTGTCGCGCATCCCGAGGCGCCGGGCCTCGGCGTTCATCATGCCGACGAAGCTCTCGACATCGCCGCCGACGCCCTCCGCCACGACATAGGCGATGTCGTTGGCCGACTTCACCATCATGATCCGCAGCGCGTTGTCGAGCGTGACCTCCTGGCCCGGCTTGATATAGACCTTCACGCGCGGCTGGCTCGCGGCCCGCTTCGAGGCGGGGATCGCAGTCTCCAGGCCGATGCGGCCGTCGCGGACCGCCTTCAGCGCCAGATAGATCGTCATCATCTTGGCGGTGGAGGCCGGGCGCCAGGCCTGCGTCGCGTTCTCGCTCGACAGGACATCGCCCGTCGACGCGTCCACCACGAGGCTCGCGCCGGCCAGAGCGGGTCCGGCGGTGGCGAGGCCGAGGGCGAGGACGGCGGTGAAGCGGAGTGCTGTCATCGGGCTGAGTCTTGAACCTGTCTGGGTTGCGGCATCTGGCGGGAGTGACGAAGCGGGTTCAACGCGACGCATGCGGCATTTTCGAGACGAAGGTGAACATCGCCCATGAATGCATACCTACCCCCAGCGCAGCGATTTGCCTAGCGCAAGAGGCCGGTCCACAAGCGGACAGACTTCACTTTCAGCGAGATCGCCCCTTGGCCTTCGGCTTGCTCTGGATTCCGGCGACGATCCTCGCCTCGCTGCTTCAGACGGCGCGCAACCTCGCGCAGCGCTCGCTGACGGACGTCATCGGCGTGATCGGGGCGACGCAGGTGCGCTTCCTGTTCGGGCTGCCCTTCGCGATCGTGTTCCTGGGGCTGGCCTGCCTGGCTCTTCAAACCGTGCCGCCGCCGATCGGCTGGCCAAGCCTCGCCTATGCCGCCTGGGGTGCGCTGGCGCAGATCGCCGCCACGGCGCTGATGCTGGCGACGATGCGCGAGCGCTCCTTCGCGGTGGTGACGGCCTATACCAAGACCGAGCCGGTGCAGGTCGCGCTGTTCGGCGCAATGCTGCTCGGCGACCATCTGACGGCGGCCAAGTTCCTGGCCATCGCGATCGCCACCGCCGGCGTCATCGTCGTCTCCTGGCGGACGGGCGACCGCTTGAGCCGCGCCGGCCTGCGGCCCGCCGTGCTCGGCATCGTCTCGGGCGCCTTCTTCGCGATGTCGGCGATCGGCTATCGCGGCGCGATCCAGGCCTTGCCGGAGGGCGGGTTCCTGATCCGCTCCTCGACCATCCTGGTGCTCGGGCTCGGGCTGCAGACCGTGCTGCTGACGGTCTATATGCTGGCGGCCAACCGGCAGGCGCTGATGGCGAGCCTGCGCGAGTGGCGCCGCTCGCTGTCGGCCGGCTTCCTGGGCGCGGCGGCTTCGCAGTTCTGGTTCATCGGCTTCTCGCTGACGAGCGCGGCCAATGTGCGCACGCTGGCGCTGATCGAGGTGCCGCTGGCGCAGATCCTGTCCCGGAAGCTGTTTTCGGAGGGCACCAGCCGGCGCGAGCTTGCCGGCATGGCGATGATCGTTGGTGGCGTCGGGTTGCTGATGTGGCTGTCGACCCCGACCTGAACGGCATTGCCAGCCGATCCGCGCACGGCCACCATGCGCGGAAACCTGTTGCGGTGCGAAGGCGCCCGACCAAAATAACGTGTAACTGCACTTTCCAGGGAGTTTCCAAGATGAGCGCTGCGATCGTCGGCTGGGCCCATACGCCGTTCGGCAAGCAGGACGCCGAAACCATCGAGAGCCTGATCGTGCGCGTCGCCACCGATGCGCTGGTCGATGCGGGCATCACCGCCGCCGAGGTCGATGAGATCGTCCTCGGCCACTACAATGCCGGCTTCTCGCCGCAGGATTTCACCGCCTCGCTGGTGCTGCAGGCCGACCCGGCGCTGCGCTTCAAGCCGACGACGCGCGTCGAGAACGCCTGCGCCACCGGCTCGGCCGCCGTCCATCAGGGCGTCAAGGCGATCAAGGCGGGCGATGCGAAGATCGTGCTCGTCGTCGGCGTCGAGCAGATGACCAAGACGCCCTCGGCCGAGATCGGCAAGGCACTGCTCAAGGCCTCCTATCTGCCGGAGGACGGCGAGACGAAGGGCGGCTTTGCCGGCGTATTCGGCCAGATCGCCGGCGCCTATTTCCAGCGTCATGGCGACCAGTCCGATGCGCTGGCCATGATCGCGGCGAAGAACCACAAGAACGGCGTCGACAACCCTTACGCCCAGATGCGCAAGGACCTCGGCTTCGCCTTCTGCCGCGAGGAAAGCGAGAAGAACCCTTATGTCGCCGGCCCGCTGAAGCGCACCGACTGCTCGCTGGTTTCGGACGGCGCCGCGGCGCTGGTGCTGGCGGACGAGCAGACCGCGCTGCAGATGCGGCGCGCCGTCGGCTTCCGAGGCATGGCGCATGTGCAGGACTTCCTGCCGATGTCGAAGCGGGACATCCTGAAGTTCGAGGGCGCGGCCGTCGCCTGGCAGAAGGCGCTCGCCGCCGCCGGGGTGACGCTGGAGGACCTGTCCTTCGTCGAGACCCATGACTGCTTCACCATCGCCGAGTTGATCGAGTACGAGGCGATGGGCCTGACCAGGGAAGGCGACGGCGCCCGCGCCATCAAGGAGGGCTGGACGCTCAAGGACGGCAAACTGCCGGTGAATGTCTCCGGCGGCCTCAAGGCCAAGGGCCACCCGATCGGCGCGACCGGCGTCTCGATGCATGCGCTCTCGGCGATGCAGCTCGTCGGCGAGGCTCCGGAAGGCATGCAGCTCGCCGAGCCACAGCTCGGCGGCATCTTCAACATGGGCGGCGCGGCGGTGGCGAATTACGTCTCGGTGCTCGAGCGGATCAAGTGAGCCCGACGCCTCGCGGCGGAGCGCGAGCGGCCAGGCCGTGACGAGCTTCCTTGTCCTGCTGCTGGCCTATATGCTGAGCCAGTTCTTCCGGGCCTTCCTCGCGGTGGTCTCGGCGGATCTGGTGCGCGACCTCGGCCTCGACCAGGGCCAGCTCGGCAGCCTGCAGGCCGCCTGGCTGGTCGCCTTCGCCCTCTCGCAGTTCCCGGTCGGCTATGCGCTGGATCGACTGGGGCCGCGCCGGACGCTGGCCGGCTTCCTGCTGGCGGCCGTCGCCGGCACGGTGCTGTTCGGGCTGGCGCAGGGCTATCTCACCGCGCTCATGGCGCTCGCGCTGATCGGCATCGGCTGCGCGCCGATCCTGATGGCGGGCTTCTATCTCGCGGCCCGGCTCTATCCGCCGCGGCATTTCGCGACGCTGTCCTCGCTGCTGATCGGCTTCGGCTCGATCGGCGATCCGCTGAGCGGAGCGCCGCTCGCCTATTTCGTGGCGGGCTATGGCTGGCGCGTCACCGTCCTGGGCCTTGCCGGCATCGTTGCGCTGACGGCGCTGCTCGTGGTGCTCCTGCTGAAGGACCCGCCGCCGCTTCCCGGGCCCGCGCACCGGCACGCCTCGCTTCTGGGCGGGATCCGGCAGATCGCGACCAAGCGCGCGCTCTGGCTGATCTTTCCCTTCACCTTCGTCAGCTACGGCGTCACCATCTCGATCCGCGGCCTGTGGATCGCGCCCTATCTCCAGACGGTGCACGGCTTCGACCTCGCCGCGACCAGCTATGCCGCCATGGCCATGGGCGGCGCCATCGGGGTGGGGGCCCTGGCGATGCTGCCGCTCTATCGGCGGGTTGGCGCCAAGGCGACGGTCGCCGGCTGCGCCGTGGTCGTCATCGGCGCCTGCTTCGCCCAGGCGCTCTGGGGCCAGTCCTCCTCGCGCCTCGCGGTCGGGCTCTTCCTCGTGATGGGTCTGTTCGGCGTCACCTATGCCGTGGTGATGGGGCATGCGCGTGCGTTCATGGCGCCTTCCGAGATCGGCCGCGGCGTCACCTTCATGAACTTCCTGTTCATGGGCGGCGCCGGCGTCATGCAATGGACCTCCGGCCGGCTGGTGAAGGCGCTCGCGGGACAGGGCTACGACGCGCAGACGACCTATGGCTGGCTCTTCGCCTTCATGGGGCTCGCGCTTGCGGCAACGCTCGCGCTCTATGCCGCCTCTCCGGCGGAGCCGAGGAGGGACGCGCCGGCCGCGGCGTGACGCGGCCGCTATCCCTCGCCCGGCGCCTTCGCAGCGATGGCGAGCGCGTGGACCCGCTCCGCCAGCTCCTCCGCCAGGGCGCCGTTGACGAGCCGGTGCCGCTCCAGACGGGACTTGCCAAGAAAGGCGTCCGAGACGATATCGACGCGGAAGTGAGTCTCCCCGCCCTCGCGCCATCCGCCATGGCCGTGATGCTGGTGCGATTCGTCGATCACCTTCAGCTGCTGTGGCGTGAAAGCCGCTTCGAGCTTGCGGGTGATCCGCTCGGTTATCGTCGTCATGATCGCGCCACCGTTGCGATGATCTCTGTCCGATCCGGCTGGAGCGCCGCTGCGCCGTTCATGCGCTGCGGTCTCTTGCCGGCCTGTCCCATGCGTCTCATAACCAGTCGACGATGAACATCAACTCGCGCTTTTTCGATCGCATCAGGATCGGCGCTTCCGAGCCGGAAGCCGTGGCCGACAGCGCTTCCCCGCGCTGCGACCATCCCGGCTGCACGCGCGCGGGCGAATTCCGCGCGCCGAAGGGGCGTGGCCGCGAAGGGCAGTTCTTCCGCTTCTGCATGGAGCATGTGAAGGCCTACAACGCGACCTACAACTATTTCAACGGCATGGATGACGAGGCGCTGGCCGCCTACCAGAAGCAGGAGGAGATCGGGCATCGCCCGACCTGGAAGCTCGGCGTCAACTCGCAGGCCGGCCGCATGGCGCAGCGCGGCCGCAAGCGTGCCGCCGGCGGTGAGGAAAGCCCCGACCTGCATGACGCCTTCAACCTCTTCGGCGCACGCCGGGCGCAGCAGGCGAGCCAGCCCGAGCCACGCGTCGGCATCGTTGCGATGAAGGCGCTGACGACGCTCGGCCTCGACGACAGCGCCGATTCGGCCGCCATCAAGGGACGTTACAAGGAGCTGGTGAAGCGCTTCCACCCCGATGCGAATGGCGGCGACCGCTCGCGCGAAGGCACGCTGCAGGAGATCCTCAAGGCCTATCAGCAGCTCAAGAGCGTGGGTATGGTCTGAGCGGCCGGGCGGGTCGCCTGGTCCGGACAAGCACCGGAGGCGAGATGTCGAGGGAGATCGGGCAGGCACCGCCTGATGCGGCCGAGCGCCGCAGCAAACCGCCCGTCATCGTCTACCCGAACGAAACCCTGCCGGGCGCGGACATGGCGATGCTCGCAAGGGCGCGCGAGGCCCTCACGCTGATCGACGAGATCGTCGTGCCGCCACGCGAGGGCGGCAGCTTCCGGGTGCCGAAGGGACATTTCGTCCGCATCCTCAGCATCGAGGGGCCGCAGGTCGGCGACCTCAATCTCTGGAACGCCGACGACCTGTCGGAGCGCTTCTTCAGCGGCAAGACGCGGGCCCTGCATGCGACGCATCTGACGACCGGCGACAGGCTCTGGAGCAACCTGCCTCATCTGCGGCCGATGGCGACGATCACCCACGACACGCTCGGCTGGTACGGTTTCGACGACGATGGTGCCGGCGTGCATGATGTCATCGGCACGCGCTGCGACCCCTACACCCACCGGCTGCTCAGTGGCGGCGACTATCACCATTGCTGCCATTCGAACCTGTCGAGGGCGCTCGGGGCAGTGGTCGGCCAACCGGCGCGAGAGGTCGAGCACCACGTCCATGACGTGCTCAATGTCTTCATGTGCACCGGCTTTACCCGCGACACGCATCAGTACTTCATGAAGGCGAGCCCGGTGCGGCCGGGCGACTATCTGGAGCTGTTCGCCGAGATCGATCTGATCGGCGCCCTCTCGGCCTGCCCCGGTGGCGATTGCGGCGCGACGCATTCCAGCGATGCGGCAGCCTGCCATCCCCTCAAGGTGGAGATCCACGCGCCTGAGCCGGGCTTGCTCACGGGGTGGCAGGCGCCGGAGCCGAGCGGCTATGGACGCGGGCACGGCCAGTAGGGCGGATGCCCCTCACTCCTTCCCGGCGAGCCCGGCCACATCCGCGATGATCCCGTCCAGTTCGAAGTCCTTCGGGGTGTAGACGCGGGCCACGCCCATGTTGCGCAAGGCGTTCTCGTCGTCGGGCGGGATGATGCCGCCGACGACGACCGGCACGGTCATGCCCGCGACGCGCAGGCGGGCGGTGACGTCCCTGACGAGAGGCAGATGCGAGCCTGAGAGGATCGAGAGGCCGATGATATCGGCCTCCGTCTCCTGCGCCTGCGTCACGATCTCTTCCGGCGTCTGCCGGATGCCGCCATAGCTGACGCTCATCCCGGCGTCGCGGGCACGAACCGCGATCTGCTCGGCGCCGTTCGAATGCCCGTCGAGGCCCGGCTTGCCGACGAGGAAGCGTGGCGGGCGGCCGAGGCGCTCGGTGGCCTTCGCCACCGCGGCCTTGGCGGTGGCGAGGCCGGTCGCGTCGCCGAGGCGGGTCGTGTCGACGCCGGTCGGGGCCCTGTACTCGCCGAAGATCTCCCGCAGCGCCTGCGCCCACTCGCCGGTGGTGACGCCCGCCTTGGCGCAGGCGATCGATGCCGGCATGACATTGCGGCCCTCGCGCGCGCTGGCGGCGAGGTCGGCCAGGGCGGCTTCGGCGCTCTTGGCGTCGCGGGCCGAACGCCAGGCCTTGAGCCGGCCGATCGCCTCGATCTCGACCGAATCCGCCACGGTGATGACCGCGCTGTCGCCGGCCGAGAGAGGCGAGGGCTCGCTGCTAGTGAACCGGTTGACTCCGACCACGACCTGTTCGCCGCGCTCGATCGCCTCGATCCGCCGTGCCCCGTTCTCGACGAGCGCCTGCTTCATGTAGCCGCTCTCGACCGCCGCGAGGGCGCCGCCCATGGCGTCGATCCGGGCGAGCTCCTCGAGCGCGGCCGCCTTCAGTTCCGCCACCTTGGCGTCGATCACGGTCGAGCCGTCGAAGATGTCGGGATATTCGAGCAGGTCCGTCTCATAGGCCAGGACCTGCTGCATCCGCAGCGACCATTGCTGGTCGAAGGGGCGCGGCAGGCCGAGCGCCTCGTTCCAGGCCGGGAGCTGCACGGCGCGGGCGCGGGCTTTCTTCGAGAGCGTCACCGCCAGCATCTCGATCAGGATGCGGTAGACGTTGTTTTCCGGCTGCGGCTCGGTCAGCCCCAGCGAGTTCACCTGCACGCCATAGCGGAAGCGGCGATGCTGCTCCTCGGCGACGCCATAGCGGCCCAGCGTGATCTCGTCCCAGAGATCGACGAAGGCGCGCATCTTGCTGAGCTCGGTGACGAAGCGCATCCCCGCATTCACGAAGAAGGAGATGCGCCCGACGATGCCGGGAAATTCTGCAGCGCTCACCTCCGGGCGGGCGCGGATCGCATCCAGAAGGGCGATCGCAGTCGCCAGCGCGAAGGACAACTCCTGCACCGGCGAGGCCCCGGCCTCCTGCAGATGGTAGGAACAGACATTGGTCGGGTTCCACTTCGGCAATTCCGAGGCGGCGAAGACCACGATATCCGTCGTCAGCTGCATCGAGGGGCGTGGCGGGAAGACATAGGTGCCGCGCGAGAGGTATTCCTTGACGAGGTCGTTCTGCGTGGTGCCCTGCAGGAGCCTGCGGTCGGCGCCCTGCTCGTCGGCGACGGCGATGTAGAGCGAGAGCAGCCAGGCCGCCGTCGCGTTGATCGTCATCGAGGTGTTCATCTGCGCCAGCGGAATCTGGTCGAACAGCGCCCGCATGTCGCCGAGATGCGAGACCGGCACGCCCACCTTGCCGACCTCGCCCCGCGCCAGGACATGGTCGGGGTCGTAGCCCGTCTGCGTCGGCAGGTCGAAGGCGACGGAGAGGCCGGTCTGACCCTTGGCGAGATTGTTTCGGTAGAGCCGGTTCGATTCCGCCGCGTCGGAATGCCCCGCATAGGTGCGGAAGATCCAGGGCCGTTCGCGCCCGGCCGGTTCGCCGCTCGGCTGCGTCGCGCTCATCACGTTTCCCCGTTTTGCAGAGCAATCTGAAATGTTGCACTGCGGCGAGGATAAGGGAAGCGCGAGAGCCCTGTCGCCCTCGACGTTAGGCGAAGGCGGGGATCGCGATCAGAGGGCGGGGTGGCGCGGCTGCGGCGCGCCGCGCTTGGTCAGTCCAGCGGGAGGGTGCCGCGCAGGTCGCGCGGCGGCGGCAGCAGGGCTGCGACTTGCATCTCGGCCTTGGGCTGCGGGGCAAAGGCCTTGGCCGTCCGCTTCGGCATGTCGAGATCGAGGGGGCGGTCCGGCGGCAGCGGGGCGCTGCGGATGAGCTTGGCGATCGGTGTCTCGCTCGGGGTGGCCCGGACGATGGCGGGCTCGGGCGCGAAGGCGAGCGGAGCCGAGGAGAAGGAGGTCGTGCCGGCCGGGGCGGTGGTCGCGATCGGCGCGGAGGAGGAGAGCGCCGCGACCTGGTAGCTCGGCTGCTCGTAGGCACGGCGCTCGGGACGCTCGCCACCCTTGATGTAGAAAGCGTTGCCGCCCGCCACGGTCACATAATGCATGTTCTTGTAGCCGAAGCGCAGGCCGGCCGTGTGGAAATGCTTGGCCTCGCCGACCTGGGCGTTGCGCTTGCCCTCGAGAATCTCGTCGGCGATGGCCTCGATCCGCGAAAGGCCCCGTTCCGTCATCGGGCGGCTCAGCACGCCCGCTGCGAACTGGCGGGGAGCGCCGACGACGCCGCAGATCGTCTCGGGGTAACGCTGCGATTCGACCCGGTTCATCACCACCGTGCCGACGCCGAGGAGACCGGCATCGCTCGAGCGATTGGCCTCGAAATACATGGCGCGGACGAGGCATTCCTTCTCGCGCGGATCGGCCTTGGCGAGGGCCACGGCATGTTTCCGCGCAGCGGCACGTTCCTTCGTGGCCGGCGGGGCGGCCGGGGTCGAAGCGGTCTCGACCGGGGACAGGCTGCAGGCCCCGAGGGCCGGTGCTAGCAGGGCCAGCATCAGCGGGATCGATCGACTGCCCTTGCGGACACCTCCGGCGAGACGGAGACGGGTGGCAGTGATCGCGGTCCGCTTCATGCGGCAACCTCCAGTGTTCGGGATCCGGAGGCTGCCCGAGGGCGGCGCACGGATCACCGGCAAGGAACCGCGAATTGCTTAACAGAAAGTTCATCCGGGGAGGAAGAGGGCATGACGCAAGAGCGCGCCCCGGGCGGGCCTGAGCCCGGGCGGTCTTGCAGCTAAGCACCTGATCGGAACGAAAAATCGCTGCGATTGTTCCACGCGGAATTTTTTACAGGTGGGCTGCCGAAGGTTACCGAACGGCCATGAACGCCGATGCGGAGACACTTCGCTCGTCCGGGGAGGCCCCTCAGTGAGCGGAGCCCGGCAGGCGCGGCAATGGCATGAAGGCGACGCCTTCCTCCTGCAGCATCTGCGCATCGTCCATCGAGGCCTGGCCGTAGATGGCGCGCTCCGGCGTCTCGCCATGGTGGATCTTCAGCGCCTCCTCGGCGAAGCGCTCGCCGACATGCTCGGCGTTCTCCCGCACCTGGCGATGCAATTCGGTGATCATGGCGCGCAAGGCTGCCTCCTTTTCACCGATCAGGGCCGTGGGGGAAGGTGGCGCGGCCGGCGCAGGTGCGGAAACGGCTGCCGGGGCGGCCGGGACCGGCAAAGGCTGCGGCCGCCTCGGGCCGAGATCCGTGCGGGCGACATTGGGAGCCATGATGGCCCGCTCGACGCGGGGGCTGCCGCAGACCGGGCATGCGACGAGTCCGCGCTTCGCCTGCTCCTCGAAACTCGCAGAGGTCGAGAACCAGCTGTCGAATTCGTGGGCTGCGTCACAGACGAGGGTGTAGCGGATCATGTCTTATCGGCACATGGCATGGGCGTCATCCTGTCGCAAATAGGTCGATGCCGCGTTTCGGCAAGATCGCGGCAGCCCGTGCGAGGGCGACGATCGGAGCCGCCGCGGCTCAGGCCAGGAGGCCGTCGAGTTCGCCGCGGGCGTCGAGGGCGTGGATGTCGTCGGAGCCGCCGACGTGGTTCTCGCCGATGAAGATCTGCGGCACCGAGGTGCGCCCGCCGGCCCTCGTGGTCATCTCCTGACGCGCGCCGGGCGTGGCCTCCACATCGATCTCGGTGAAGGCGACGTTCTTCTTCGTCAGCAGCGCCTTGGCGGAGCGGCAATAAGGGCACCAGGAGGTGGTGTAGATCGTGACGGGAGGCATGGCTCAGCTGGGCTCGCATTCGTGAGAATTCATAAGGCTTGGTTGTTATGTAGGGATTGCTCAGCGTTCCGTCACGACCCGCGCGAAGGTCAGCACGTCGACGGCGGTGGCACCGGCGCGCAGCAAGGCGCGCGCCGCGGCGTTCGCAGTCGCTCCGGTGGTCAGCACATCGTCGATCAGCAGGATGCGGCGGCCCTGCACCAGGGGCCGCGCCTGGGGCGGGACGCGGAAGGCGCCCTGGAGATTGTCGCCGCGTTGCGCGCGCGTC
Organism: Allobosea sp. TND4EK4; assembly: GCF_900156025.1. Classification (GTDB taxonomy): domain Bacteria; phylum Pseudomonadota; class Alphaproteobacteria; order Rhizobiales; family Beijerinckiaceae; genus Allobosea. The sequence continues at coordinate 3,027 of NZ_FTMO01000013.1, read as the reverse complement.
AGCCCGACCTGCTGGCGCGTGCGCCTGACCCGCGCCAGGGCGGTGATTGCGAGCGTCCGCTCGCCGAGGCCAGCGACGACGCGGGCGAGCAGCGCGGCCTGGTTGAAGCGGCGGCTCCAGAGGCGGGTGCGGTGCAGGGGTACGGGCACGACGAGATCGGCATCCGCCAGCAGTTCATGGCCCGACTGGCGCATCATCCGGCCGAGCGTCAAGGCGAGCTCCGCCCGGTCGCCGTATTTCAGGCGGTGGACGAGGTCTCTGGCGGCGCCCTCGAAACGGCATACCGCCCGGGCCCTCGCGAAGACGGGCGGCTCGGCGATCGCCGCCGGCGACACCATGCCTGGCCCGAGATCGATCTCGAAGGGCGTGCCCAGCCGCTCGCAATAGGGCCGCTCGATGAAGCCGATGCCGCACCAGCATTGCGCACACAGGGCCTGCGCCTCCCCCGTGGCCGCCCGGCAGACGACGCAGCTTGGCGGGTAGAGGATACCGATGGCGGCACGAACCGTGGCCGCGCCGACCTGCAGCATTTGCCGAGGCCATGCGGGAGGGCGCGGGAGCAGGTGGTCCCAACGCGGCCGCTTTCCACCCGCGCCGGGGAGCGCACCGGCCGGCGCAGCATGGCGATCCGCGGCCTCGCCCGGTTCTGCCACCATGCCGACGCCGCTCGCGCGCCACTCCGTCACCTGACAGGCCCTCCCGACCGGGCCGCATCATCGATCCGGCCCGCCGGGAGGGCAAGGGCCGCTTCTCCGCGCCGCCGGGGGGACGGCGTTGCGGAGACGCGGCAGCCGGTCGTCGTTATCGAGGTAAACCGCGGCAGTGCCAGGCGCGACGAAGGCATCGCTGCGTCAGGGACTGCGCGTTTGCGCCATTCTCCGGGCGATGCGTATTCTTTTCGCCGGCGCGCAAAAACCAGTTGCGGCGATCCCGCGCTGCGACTACATAGGCGCCCTCGGCCAGCGCTGCTCCCTTCGTCTAGCGGTCTAGGACGTCGCCCTCTCACGGCGAAAACAGGGGTTCGAGTCCCCTAGGGAGCGCCAACGATTTCAATGATTTAGGTCGTTGCCGGGCCAAGTCGTAAAATATCGGTCAAATAATCCTCCTAAGCGGTCCTGGGACTGTGGTGGATCTTGACGTGACAGCTTTGCGTGGCTGTCGTCTGCGCAACTCTCTTCTCAAACTTGTCATTCTCGTTCGCGCCGGAGTACCAGTGCGCGCTCAACAACCTGTTGGTTGGGAGTGTCGTTCTCGTGGCTAGAAGATGACGGCAGGAGGTGAGGGTGACTTCTGAGGCATCTCGCCTCCTTGCGGATTGGTCGAGCGAACAGGCCTTGGTCTGGATCGTAATGCGTGATTTGGCAGCTGTTTTTCAACCGAACACGTGGCCGAAGCTCAAAGCAGAGCAGCCTGCTGTGACAGGCAATGCAGAGGCCGATCTGCTGCACCAGTTGCGAACGATGAGCATTATCTCCTCCGCTCGATGTGATGAGCTCGATCTGTCTTCGCCAGGTTGGCGACAGCGGAATATCGCTGTGGAATGGAGCTGCTGGCCTGATTGCTACGCGCACCCGGCAGAGCGATTTAAGCCATCGCAGGTGATAGATATATACCCGTCAGATTGCCCTCCTAAGCCGTTCTGTGAGGCTGGTAGAGTTTCGGCATTTCAAATTGCGCAATGGATGGCGTGCCAACACTCGGTGCGGTCAAGATCGTCGGCACCTTTCGGAGTGCAGTTGCAAAAACTGCTATTGGCGTACTCCAGAGGGCTTGGAGACGTTCTCATGAGAGCTTGGGCCGAAGCTGTTCCTATGGGCGAACCCAATACGCTATCTCCTCAAACGATGGCGGCTCTTCTTGCCGGCGACGTTTCGCTCACGATTGGGCCCGGATTTCCCGGCAGTGGTAAGCTGGATGGGTGTTCCGTGGTTGGAGATAGCGGCCCGCTCTGGTCCGGCCTTCATTTTCTAGACCGAGACATTATGCCTGCACTGATGGCGTATGATTTCTCCTGCCCATTCGACAAATATGCGTCCACTCGTGCTGCTCAACGCCTTTTCCCTAAACGCGCTACTCAGCCTTTCGAGGCCGCGGATCAGATAGATCGTGAGACCGCTCAATCTCCCGCTCGGAAGCGCGGGGCACCACGAATTGACGATACGCGTTGGCTACAAATCATGGGCGAGCTTCAGCGAGAAGGAATGACCGAGAACGCTTCAGCAATAGAGGTGGTGCGACGACACAACAAAGAGATCGCAGGGGCATCAGTCGACGCTAAACAAGACCGTCTAAGGAGAATATTGCGGGAAATGCGCTGATCAATAGCGTAGATGTTGGTGATTAATCACGTAAACGCACTCAATTTTCTCCAAACAAATCCATATTATCCAACACGCCAGATGTGGTCCTGTCACTTCAGTTCAGTGCCAAATACGGCAGGAATTGGAGAAAGGAACTATATCAATGAAGGGTCAAATCGACACAAATCAGAAGCTTGCTTACAGCGTCAGTGATTTGGTCAAAGCATCGGGACGTAGTCGCTCAGCTATCTATCATGAGATAGGTGTGGGAAGTCTCAAAGCCCGCAAAGCTGGAAGAAGGACGATCATACTCCATGTCGACGCAGTAGCTTGGCTAGAAGCCCTGCCACTGTGGGAATCGCAGCAACACGCTGCTTAGTCGGACGAAGCTCGGTCGATAAGTTGCAGTGAAATGGGACGACCTTCGCGCCCTGAAGATCGAACGCGATCTGAAGTCGACGGCCCAAAAATACATGAAATATTTCTGGAAACACCGGCGTTTACCGGTCAAGTATCGATAAATAAACGTAACATCAGAAGCATCAGAGAGCCTTTCGGCCCTGATGCACGCACCCCGCGGAACGATGTTGGGGGAATTTGCTCAATGAGATCTTCCTCTCGGGGAACCTTGTTGACCTGAGACCCTTTTCTCCTCCGGTCTGAGGGAGAGTCCTGAGTTTGATTTCTGGCGCTAAGCGGCCTGTTTTTCCAGCGTGGATTTGAGTGC
>NZ_FTMO01000015.1 GCF_900156025.1 Allobosea sp. TND4EK4 | reverse complement strand
AGCTCGCCGAAGCCGCCTTCGCACAGACCAAGGCCGCAGCTCCCGCCAGGGCCGCAGCTCCCGCGAAAGCCTCCCCAGCCGGCCGCGCCCAGGACAATGGATGGGAAGAGTTCTGATCGGCGCTTGCCAGGTCAGCCGGGCTGTCGGCTCAGTTGCGCCGACAGTTCGGGCCTCACATTGAGAGTCTGGAACACGACACAATAGCGCTCGGTGAGCTTGAGCAGGGTATCGAGCTTCTCCTGCGGCGCATCGGCCTCGATGTCGAAGAAGAGGCGGATCGCCTTGAATCCGACCGCGGCGTCCCTGGCGACGCCGAGCGTGCCGCGGAAGTCGAGGTCCCCCTCGGCTCGAACGACACCGTTCTTCAGCTCGATCTCCAGCGCCGTGGCGACGGCCTTCAGCGTGACGCCGGCACAGGCCACCAGCGCCTCCAGCAGCATATCGCCGGAACAGAGCTCGGCGCCGGACCCGCCGGTCGCGGGGTGCAGCCCGGCGAGCGCGATCGCCCGCCCGGTCTCCACCTTGCAGGCGATGTGCTGCTCGTCGAGCGCGCCGCGCGCCTTCAGCGTAACGACCGCAGCATCCGGGTTGCTGCGGTACTCCTCCTTGAGCGGCGCCTGAAGCGCGCGCAGGGCGGTGATGTCCATGGGCCAGAACCTCTCATTCGACGAAGGAGCGCGTTCAGCCGGTGATAGGATGAAGCTCGCCAGCAGACCAGAGGCGGCGCGCGCCGGCTGAGCTGCCGAGAATTCGGGCTGTGCCGATCGCCGCACTGCCGTGCTAGAACGAGGCAGCACTCAAGCCCGAGCCGACCTTGCTGCAGACCTCCGCCCCCCGCCTAGACCTGCCTCTGCCCGACATGCTTCAGACTCCCGAAGTCGGCGCGGCCCGGCTTCTCGACGGGCTGAAAGCGCGCGACAAGGCGGAGCAACGCCAGATCCTGGTCGGTGCCCTCAGGCAACTGCTCGATGATGGGCAGGCCTCGGCGCGCGCCATCCTGGCCGCACCCCGCAGCGGGCTCGCCTGCGCGCAACGCCTCTCGGCCGTGATGGACGCGGTGATGCGCGCGCTCCACACCGCCGCGACGGGCTATTTCTACCCTGTCGACAACCCGTCCCAATCGGAGCGCATCGCGGTCGCCGCGGTCGGCGGCTATGGGCGCGGCACGCTGGCGCCAGGCTCGGATGTCGACCTGCTCTTCCTGTTCCCGCACAAGCAGACGGCCTGGGGCGAGAGCGTGGTCGAATCGATGCTCTATCCCCTCTGGGACCTGAAGCTGAAGACCGGCCATTCGGTCCGCTCGATCGACGACTGCGTCCGCGAGGCGCGCGCCGACATGACGATCCGCACGGCGCTGCTGGAAGCGCGCTTCCTCGCCGGGGACAAGGCGCTCTTCGGCGAGATGATGCGCCGCTTCGACGCCGAGGTGGTGGAGGGCACGGCCGCCGCCTTCACCGAGGCGAAGCTCGCCGAGCGCGAGACGCGCGTGCAGCGCGCCGGTGCCTCCCGCTACCTCGTCGAACCCAACGTCAAGGACGGCAAGGGCGGGCTGCGCGACCTCAACACCCTGTTCTGGATCGCGAAATACGCCTACCGCGTCCATGATGCGGGCGAGTTGGTCGAGGCCGGCCTGTTCGACGCGCAGGAACTGCAGATGTTCGAGCGTTCGGAGGAGTTCCTCTGGCGCGTGCGCTGCTGGATGCATTTCATCACCGGCCGGGCCGAGGAGAGGCTTTCCTTCGACCTGCAGCGGCAGGTGGCGGCCGCCATCGGCTATGCCGGCCGAAAGGGCCAGGAGCCGGTCGAGCGCTTCATGAAGGCCTATTTCCTGGTCGCCAAGGATGTCGGGGACCTGACCGCCATCGTCTGCGCGGCGCTGGAGGCGCGCCAGCAGAAGCCTCGCGCCAGCTTCACACGCCTGCTCGGCTCCTTCGCCAAGCGCAAGCGCGTCCGGGCGCTGGGCCATGCCGATTTCACGCTGAAGAGCCAGCGCCTCACCGTCACCGACGACAGCGCCTTCGAGCGCGATCCGGTCAACCTGCTGCGGCTCTACCAGATCGCCAGCCGCGAGGACCTTGCGATCCACCCCGATGCCAGCAGGCTGGTGACGCAGTCGCTCAAGCTGGTGACGCCGGCGCTGCGCAACGACGTCGAGGCCAACCGCATCTTCCTGGAGATCCTCACCGGCCGGCGCTCGCCGGAGATGGTGCTGCGGCGGATGAACGAATCCGGCCTGCTCGGGCGCTTCGTCCCGGATTTCGGGCGCGTCGTCGCGATGATGCAGTTCAACATGTACCATCACTACACGGTGGACGAGCATCTGATCCGCGCCATGGGCGTGCTGGCGGAGATCGATGCCGGCTCGCTGGAGGCCGAGCATCCGCTTGCCAACGAGATCATGCCGACGATCGCGAACCGGCGCGCGCTTTATGTCGCGCTCTTCCTGCACGACATCGCCAAGGGCCGGCCGGAGGACCATTCGGCTGCCGGCGCGCGCATCGCCCGCAAGCTCGGGCCGCGGCTGGGACTGACGCCCAGCCAGACCGAGACGGTGGCCTGGCTCGTCGAGCACCATCTCGACATGTCGACGGTGGCGCAGAGCCGCGACCTCGGCGACCCGAAGACGATCGAGAGCTTCGCCGCGACCGTGCAGACGCTGGAGCGGCTGAAGCTGCTGCTGATCCTCACCGTCGCCGACATCAAGGCGGTGGGACCCGGTGTCTGGAACGGCTGGAAAGGCCAGCTCCTGCGCACGCTCTACTACGAAACCGAGCTCGTCTTGGCCGGGGGCCACTCGGCCATCGAACGCAAGGCGCGCGTGGCGCGCAAGCAGGACGGGCTGCGCGAGCGCCTCTCCGACTGGAGCGAAACGGAGCGCGAGACCTACATCGTGCGGCACTATCCGGCCTACTGGATCAAGGCGGACTCATCCCAGCAGGAGAAGCATGCCCGCTTCCTGCGCGAATCGGAGCGGGCCGGCGACACCACCGCGACGATGGTGGAGACCGACCAGTTCCGGGGGGTCACCGAGCTGACCGTGCTGGCGCCCGACCATCCGCGCCTGCTGGCGATCATCACCGGCGCCTGCGCGGCGGCCGGCGGCAACATCGTCGATGCGCAGATCGTCACCACCACCGACGGGCTTGTGCTGGACACCATCGCGGTCTCGCGCGCCTTCGACCGGGACGACGACGAACTGCGCCGCGCCGAGCGGATCGCCGCCGCGATCAAGCGGGCGCTGAAGGGCGAGATCAAGATCGCGGACCTCGTGGCGCAGCGGCGCGCGCCGCCGCCGCGCGGCCAGACCTTCCAGCTGGCGCCGGAGATCATCATCGACAATGTGCTCTCGGCCCGCCACACGGTGCTCGAGGTCTCCGGTCTCGATCGGCCAGGCCTGCTCTACGACCTGACGACAGCGATCGGGAAGCTCAACCTCAACATCGCCTCTGCCCATATCGCGACCTTCGGCGAAAAGGCCGTCGACGTGTTCTACGTCACCGATCTGACCAATGCGAAGATCGTTTCGACCGGCCGCCAGCTCGCCATCCGCAAGGCCCTGCTGGAAGTGTTCGAGCAGGAGGGCGCCAAGAGTCCCGCTCCGAAGGCCAAGCTCGCGGCGCGTGCTTGATTTAAGCGGCACAAGGCCCGATATCCACGGCGAATACGGCCGCGCCCGGGCGGCCGGACCAGATCCGGAGACCGGCCACATCCGGCTCCGCCAGACGATGGGAATTGGAAGACGCGATGACGCAGAACCCTGCGACCGAAGATCCGAACCTCGACGCTCATGCCGAGCAGCAGGCCGCCGCTCCCGAAGGCGGTCCTGATGCACAGATCGCGGCGCTGCAGGCCGAGCGCGACGATTTCAAGGACAAGCTGCTGCGCACGCTGGCGGAGATGGAGAACCTGCGCCGCCGCACCGAGCGCGAGATCGCCGATGCGAAGGCCTATGCGGTGACCAGCTTCGCCCGCGACATGCTCGGCTCCTCCGACAATCTGCGCCGTGCGCTGGAAAGCGTGCCGGCCGAGGCTCGCAACACCGCCGATGCGGTTTTCAAGGCCCTCCACGAGGGTGTCGAGCTGACCGAGCGCGACCTGCTGAAGACGCTGGAGCGTCACGGCGTGCGCAAGATCGATCCGCAAGGCGAGAAGTTCGACCCCAATCTGCATCAGGCGATGTTCGAGGCGCCCGACCCGACCGTTGCGAAGGGCATGGTCTCGAAGGTCGTGCAGTCCGGCTACAAGATCGGCGAGCGCGTGCTGCGCCCCGCCCTCGTCGGCGTCTCGGCCGGGGCACCCAAACCTGCGGATGCGCCTGCCCCCGAGGACGGCAACGGGCCGACGAGCCACTGAAACCATGTTCGAGGGTGCCGGCGTCGCCATCTTCGCGCTGACCGGTGCCCTCGTCGCGGCCCGCAAGGGCATGGATCCGCTCGGCTTCATCCTCCTTGCCACGGTCACCGGGGTGGGCGGCGGCACGCTGCGGGAATTGGTGCTCGGCCATAGCGCGCTGTGGGTGCGCGAGCCGTCCGACGTCATCATCTGCACGATGGTCGCGCTTTGCGCCTGGGCGCTCGCCTATCTCAGGCCGGGCGTGCTGGAAGGCTGGAGCGGGCGCAAGCTGCTGATCTGGGCCGATGCCGCCGGGCTTTCGCTCTTTGCCGTCGTGGGCACGCTGCGCGGGCTCGATGCCGGTGTGCCGGTGATCTCGGCCGTCGCGCTCGGCGCGATGACCGCCACCTTCGGCGGCGTGATCCGCGACGTGCTGGCCGGCGACAGGCCGATGGTGCTGTGGAGCCGGGATTTCTACGTCACCGCCGCAGCCGCAGGTGCGACCACCGCAGCGCTCCTGGCCGGGCTCGGCCTTCCGGGCCTTGCGGTGATGCTGGGCGGCATCGCGGCCGGTTTCGGTCTGCGTGCCGGCTCGCTGCTGTTCGGCTGGTCGTTTCCGCGCCTGCCGGGCAAGGGCGACTAGCTCAATCCGGCTTGGTCACCCGGCGCAGCGTCAGGTTGATCCGCCCGCCCTCCGGCAGCAGCGTCGAGGAACCGGACAGCACGCGGTCGATGCCGTGATAGGCCAGCCGCGCCTCCCCGCCGAAGATCAGCACGTCTCCGGAGGCGAGCTTCAGAGAAATCGTCTTTCCGCCGCGTGTCGTGCCGCCGATCCGGAACAGCGCGGCGTCGCCGAGCGAGACCGACAGCACCGGCGCGTCGAACGCCTGCTCGTCGCGATCCTGATGCAGTCCCATCTTGGCGCCCGAGGCGTAGTGGTTGACGAGGCAGGCTTCCGGCGGCTGCGGATAATCCGCAAGCTCATTCCAGAGCGTCAGAAGCGGCGCCGGCATCAGCGGCCAAGGCTCGCCGGTCTCGGGATGCAGCGGCTGGTAGCGGTAGCCGCGCTCGTCGGAGACCCAGCCCAGCGGGCCGCAATTGGTCATACGGACGGAAAAGGGCTTGCCGGTCTTCGGCATGCGCGGCTGGAAGAAGGGCGCCTGCCGCACGACGGCGCGCAGCTCAGCCAGCAACGCGCCCTGCTCCTCGGCCGAGAGACGGCCTGGCCAATGAACCACCCCTGGCGCGACGGCGATGCGCATCGCGATTCAGAGCGTCTCGACGCCGAGCACGTCGGCCATGGAATAAAGCCCGGCCGGCTTGCCGCGGCCCCACAGCGCAGCCTTCAGCGCCCCTTGCGCGAAGAGGCTGCGGTCCTCCGCGACATGGGCAAGTTCCAGTCTTTCGCCGGCGCCGGCGAAGATCACCTTGTGGTCGCCGGTGACGGTGCCGCCGCGCAGGGCGGAGAAACCGATCGTGCCCGGCTCGCGCGCACCGGTGATCCCGTCCCGCACCGCGACGCGCTTTTGGGCCAGCTCGACCTCCCGCCCTTCGGCAGCTGCCTCACCCAGCATCACGGCTGTGCCGGAGGGGGCATCGACCTTCATGCGGTGGTGCATCTCGAGGATCTCAATGTCCCAGTCGGTGCCGAGCGTCGCCGCGACCTTGCGCACCAGCGCCGCCAGCAGGTTGACGCCGAGGCTCATATTGCCTGAGCGGACGATGGGCGTGCGCTTCGCAGCCTCGGCCAGCTTCGCCAGATGGGCGGGCTCGAGGCCGGTCGTGCCAACGACGTGCAGAATGCCGGCTTCGGCGGCAAGGCCTGCGAAGGCGATGGTTGCCTCCGGCGAGGTGAAGTCCAGCACGCCATCGGCCTGGGCGAAGGCGGCCGGGGCATCCCCGGTCACGGGCAGGCCGAGCGCGGGAAGCCCGGCGAGGATGCCGGCATCCGTGCCGAGCGCGGCGGAGCCGGACCTTTCGACCGCCGCGGCCAGCCGGCACCCCTCAGCCTGTAGGATCGCCTTGATCAGCATGCGGCCCATGCGCCCGGCGGCACCGACGACGACGAGACGCATGTCACTCATGGAAGGCTCCGGCAGCGGCTGGGCAATCGGCAGATCGCTTTCGCTATAGTCCCGTTTTCGGCCGCTGCAACACCCGAAACCCGTAAACGAAAACGGCCGGGTTGCCCCGGCCGTCTCATTGTGTCGCTCGCAGGGATCAAGCGGCCTGCTGGATCGCCGACAGCTTCCAGTCGCCGCGGGGAGCGCGCTGGAAGGTCCAGTATTCCTGAACCTCCTGCGTCTTGTTCGGGTCGCCCTCGACGATCTGGCCGGTCTTGCGGTCATACATCGCGTTGATCAGGCTGAAGCGCATCGCGACGGTGGCAAAATCGCTGCCGTTCTCGTGCCAGGCCTGGGAGAGGTCGCCCTGAAGGAGCTTGACGTCGGAGACCCGATCGACGACGCCGCGGCGCACATTCGCCGTCAGGTCCTCGTCGAAATAGCCGAACATCTCCGGCGTGACGCGCTGGCGCAGGCCGGGCTCGTCCTCGTTCGAATAGGCGGCGTTGACCTCGCCGAGCAGGCGTTCGAAGGCGTTGAAATCCGCGCTCTGGAGCTCGATCGGCTGGGTCTGGGCCGCTGCAGTGGCGGCGCCGGCCGCACCCATCATGCCCATGCGCGCGCTGGCGTCGGCCGGCTCCGGCCGATAGCCGTCACGCGGCAGCGGCGCGCCGGCACTGGCGAGCTGCGGCTCGGACCGGCGACGGAAGAAGCGCAGTGCCAGCCAGATCACGCCTGCGATCAGCGCTGCCTGGAAGAGCAGGCCGATGAACCCGGACAGGCCACCGAAGCCCGCGCCCGAAAGCAGGCCGAACAGGCCCGCGCCGAGCAGGCCTGCGCCGATGCCCATCATCAGATTGCGGGCAAAGGACGGGCGGGCGGCCTGAGCGGCCGCACCGGCGGCCGGAGCAGCCATGGACGGCGCACTGCGCTGGAATTGCTGGCCACCGCCGGGGGTCGTCGCGGTCGGCGGCGGCGCCTGCCGCGAGAAGCTTCCACGGCTTCCCATGCTCTTGCCTCCGCCCGGCCGGGCTTCGGCAGCGAGGGGCAGGATCATCAGGGCGCCGGCGACCAGGGCAAGGGCGCGTCCGCGACGAGCGATCGAAATGAGAGACATTGTTCCTCCCGGAGCCCCCTTCGGGCTCGAACGGCTGGAATATGGTGCAGGCGCGCCTCGCCCGCAAGGCCAGCCACAGCTAACGATCTGAAATACTTACTATTTCGAAAGAGTACATAATCGTTCGCGGCCAAAGCCGGATGACCGCCCTGACGCTCGGAGCGGGCCGATGCTGCAAACGAAAGCGCCGCCGGACAACATCCGGCGGCGCTCTTCTCAAGGCTCTTGTGGCCTCAGCGACTCTCGAGACTGACGCTTCGTCAGAACGCTCCCAGCACGATCGCAATCATGAACACGAAGGCCGCGCCCATGAGCCATCGGTCGAGACGTAGCGTGACACTCATCACACCCTCCTGATGTCATTGACCTGTCACCAAGCTAGCAGAACCAGCGCAGGCCGCAAGGGGGCTGAAACGTGGCGAAGGGAGGGCGAAGGCTAAAACACGCCTAATGAAGCCTTAATTCATTGATTCAGCTTCGGCACACCGCCCTTCAAGCCCCTGATCGCGCAAGCTCATCCGGCGCTTGGCAGAACCGTTCCATTCGAGACCATATCTCTTCTTCTCCGTTTTTCTATGCGACGCCCAAATCCAGCAGCGATCAAGATTTGCATCAGATGAATTATCGACAGTTTTATCATGGATGGGGTCAGTTTCGGTGGTATCCGGCAAGGCGGGCATTAAGCAGTTCCAAAGCTGATTTAAGACCGTGTTCACCACCCCGGCGAAGTTAATCAGGCTGTGACCGCCAGGGCGCACCCGGTTGAGAAACCGTTCACCAGACCCTTCGCATTTGAAGGGTCATGCGACGCTCACATCTCGCTCTTCTTGCCCTCGGACTGGCCGGCGCGGCCAGCCTCGCCGGCTGCGGCAAGTTCCAGAAGCCGCAGCGCGCGCCCTGGCGCGACCAGGCGGAAGCGCAGTGCATGGCTTCCGGCCAGGTGCCGCTCTCGAACTATGTCAGCCTGCGCGGCAGGCCGATCGACGGGCCCGGGGTCTGCGGCATGCAGCAGCCGCTGAAGGTCACGGGCCTTCAGAACGGCAGTGTCGGCCTGACCAGCCCCGCCCTTCTCGCCTGTCCCGTCGTCGCGACCACCGACCAGTGGTTCGCGGAGGTGGTGCAGCCTGCCGCAATGAACGTGCTCGGTGCCCAGGTCGTCGAGATCCGCGCCGGCTCCTATTCCTGCCGGACGATGAACAACGGTACCTATACGACCGCGACCTCCGAGCATGCCTATGGCAATGCCGTCGACGTGTTCTCCTTCCGCCTGAGCGACGGGCGCGTCGTCACGGTGAAGGAGGGCTGGCGCGGCTCGCCGGAGGAGCAGAACTTCCTGCGCGAGGTGTTCGTCGGCGCCTGCACCTATTTCGGCACGGTGCTCGGCCCGGGCGCCGACCCGATGCATTACGACCACCTGCATATCGATCTCGCCCGCCACTCCAAGGGCCGGCATGTCTGCAAGCCGATCATCAAGTACACGCCGAACTACAACCTGCCGCCGCCGGACCCGGCGCGGGTCAATTCGGCCCAGCTGACGCCACGGCAGGCCGCGCCATCGGCCAATGCCTATGCGGGCGGGCCGATGCTGCGCCATCCGAGCGACGGGCTGCGGCCGCCGGGCGCGGTGCAGGGCGGCTATCCCGTCGCCAGTTACGGACGCTCCAACACGCTCGACGCGCAACAGCGCTTCCTGGAGGAATACGACGCGCAGCACGGCCAGCAGCCGCGGCGCTACCAGCCGCAGCCCCTGCCGAGCGAACAGCGTGGTCCCCTCGCCTTGCCCGGCGCGGTGGAGCCCACGGAGGAGAACGTGCTGGGCGACGGTGCGACCGGCGGTGTCGTCGACCAGCAGGGCTCGGAGGAGGCGCAGCCGATGATCACGCCCGAGCGCGACCCCTTCGCCTACAGCTCGGCGCGCACGAGGCCGCGCCGGTAGCCGCACGGAGCCTCACGGCGCGGCCAGCACCTGGCGGCATTCGGGCGGCAGCGCGTCGAGCCCCATCGGGGGCTTCGGCTTGGGTTTCGGTCCGGGCCTGGGCTTGGGCGGGTTGAAGATCGCCTCGTGCTGGCGCTCGACCCAGCCGGTCAGCTCGGCGCCGCAGCCATCGCCGAAATTCGGCGGCTCCTGCCCCTGGCAGCTTGCCATGCCGGCCGGACAGGCGAGCCTGATGTGGAAATGGTAGTTGTGGCCCCAGATCGGCCGCACCTTCTCCAGCCAGCTCCGGTCGCCCGGCTCGCGGCAGAGCGCGACCTTGATCGCCGGGTTGACGAAGATGCGCTCCACCTTCGGATCGGCCGAAACGGCGCGCAGCAGCCTGACATGGGACGGCGTCCAATGGCGCGGATCGACGTCGCGCCAGTCGGAGCGTGCCATGTTCACCGCCGGGACGTTCTCGCGCTGCTCGCGGCTGAGGCCGCCGCGTGGCATCGGCGTCAACCAGACATCGGCATCGAGCCCGATCTGGTGCGAGGCGTGGCCGGTCAGCATCGGCCCGCCGCGCGGTTGCGACATGTCGCCGACCAGCAGGCCGTTCCAGCCGGTGATGCGCGGCACGTCGCGGGCGAGTTTTTCGAGATAGTCGACCAGGATAGGATGGCCCCAGTTGCGGTGGCGATTCAGCCGCATGACCTGCCAGCTCGGCCCTTCTGTCGGCAGAGCTTCGCCGCCGGCGAGGCAGCCTCGCGCATAGGAGCCGATGGCACGCGGCGCCGACGTCGCGGCCGGCGTCGTCTTCTGGCCGAAGAGCGAACGGGCTGCATCGGGCCATGCGGCGATGTTGGCAGCGCGGGACTTCGCCTCTTGCTCCGCCGTCGACTGGGCTCGGGCGGCCAGTGGCAGCGCTGCGGCCAGCACAGCGAGGCAGGCGGTGATTCGGGCAGGAGATGTCATGGCCGGAGCATCGGTGGAGCAATCGAAGCGGGTCAAGCGGTCCCCTCTGGACAAGCGTGGCGGCGAATTGCAGCCTGTGACAAAGAGCCGGCCGGCAGGCCGGTGTTGGAGGGAAGCTCATGCTCGGACCGATCGACCGCCGCGCCCTGCTCGCAGGCGCCGGAGCCTCACTGCTGGCCGGAGGGACCGCCCGCGCCCAGGAGAACTGGCCGCAGGGGCGACAGGTCAAGCTGGTGGTTCCCTTCACCGCCGGCGGCGCCACCGACGTGCTTGGCCGGCTTGTCGCCGACAAGCTGGGCCAGACATGGGGCAGCGGCCTGATCGTCGAGAATCGGCCCGGCGCCGGCAGCAATATCGGCATCGAGGCCGTGGCGAAGGCCGCGCCCACCGGCGACACGCTGCTGATCGCCTCGGTCGGGCTCGCCACCAACCGTTATCTCTACGCCAAGGTGAACTACGACCCGGTCAAGGATCTGGCGCCGATCACCATGGTCGCGCTGGTGCCGAACCTGCTCGTCGTCCGCAACGACCTGCCGGTGAAGAGCGTCGCCGAGCTGGTCGCCTACGCCAAGGCCAATCCCGGCAAGCTGACCTACGCCTCCTCCGGCGTCGGCACCTCGCTGCACCTGGCCGGCGAGCTCTTCCAGAAGCTGACCGGCGCCAAGATGGTGCATGTCCCCTATCGCGGCTCGGCCCAGGCGATCCAGGACCTGATGGGCGGACGCGTCGACCTGATCTTCGACAACATCACCTCCGCCCTGCCCCACGCCAAGGCCGGCACGATCCGCCCGCTCGGTGTCTCGACCCTGAAGCGGGCGCCGACCGCGCCGGATTACCCCCCGATCGCCGAGACGATCCCCGGCTTCGACGTCTCCTCCTGGTTCGCGCTGTTCGCGCCGGCCAAGACCCCGCAGGCCATCGTCCAGAAGGTCTATCAGGACACCAAGGCCGGCCTCGCCGATCCAACGATGCGCGCGAAGATGGATGCGCTGGCAGCCGGGCCCGGCGGCTGGACACCGGAAGAGCTCGGCAAGTTCCTGCAAGCGGAACTGAAGAAATGGGGTGATCTGATCCAGGAGGCTGGGATCAAGGCCGAGTAGGCGGAACCGCGGCTTCTCTCGCGGTGTTGTCCCTTGCGAATGCGCCAGCCGGCGCAACGCAGGAGGAAAACACCATGTCCACGCTCGTCATCGTGCTGCTCGTCATCCTGCTGCTCGGTGGCGGCGGCTATTACGGGCATCGCAGCTACGGCACGGCCGGCCTCGGCGGCGCCGTCGGCCTTGTGCTGGTGGTGCTTCTGATCCTGTGGCTGCTCGGCGCGCTCGGCGGCGGGGTCGCTCCCCGCGTCTGATCGAGCGAAGGGTTAGCCGCCGGCGCCGTGCTCCCACGCGGCGACGGCGGCGGCCAGATCCTCCAGCGCCACGCCGACCGACTTGAACAGGGTGATGCCGCCGCCTTCCGGCCTGCCGGCAACCCGGCCATGACAGAGATCGGCGAGAGAGCCCGCCACCTGATCGGCGGTATAGCTGCCTTCGGCAATGGCGATGGCGACGTCGCCACCCTCCTCAATCGCCTTCACCGAATCGACGATGACCCGGGCGCGGTGCAGGGCATCCGCGTCTGCCTCGCGCATCTGCATGGTGAAGCCGCCGATGAGGTCGAGATGGGCCTCGCGCTTGAGCCAGTGGCCGTGGATCAGCGGCTCGGTGGCGTTGGTGGCACAGGAGATGATGTCCGCGGTCCTGGCCTCGCCTTCGAGATCCGTCGTGGCGTAGGCCTCGATGCCTTCCTTCGCCAGTTCGGCCACGACGGCCTCGGCCGCCTCGGGCCGGCGCGCCCAGACGGCGATGGTCGTCAGCGGGCGCACGGCGCGATGCGCCTTGATGACGAACGGGGCGAGGGAACCCGCCCCGACCATCAGCATGTGGCTGGCCTCGGGATTTGACATGTAGCGGGACGCCAGGGCCGAAGCCGCGGCAGTGCGCCAGAGCGTCAGGCGGTTGCCGTCCATCACCGCGAGCGGCTGGCCCGTGGCGCCGTCCATCAGCAGATAGGCGCCCAGCACGCCCGGCAGGTTGCGCTTGCCGTTGCCGAAGAAGACCGAGAGGATCTTGGTCCCGATATAGGGCTTTTCGGCATCCGGCGCGCTCCAGGCCGGCATGGTCAGCAGCACGGCCGGCTCCTCGCCCGGGCGCTCGATGCTGTACTGCGCGCGCTTGGGCGCGATAACATCGCTCCGGAAGGCGTCGTCGAGAATGTCGATCAGCGCCGGATAGCTCAGTGCCGCATCGAGCGCGGCGATATCGAACAGGCGCATCAGTTGCGGCCGCTGGTCAGGGCCGGCAGGGCGGAATCCGGTACGGCCGAGCGCAGGGCCTGCGTCTCGCTGCGGAGTGCCTCCACCTCGCGCCGGTTACGCCGGGCAGCCTTGCGGTGCTTGCCTTGCGCGAACCAGGAGGCGATGCCCCCGACGATCACGCCGAGGAAAACCGCCGCCAGAACGATCACGAAGAGCGGCACGTCATAGGACAGGGTCGGCATGTCGCGGCTGAAGGGGTCCAGCGAAATGCGGACCGAGCCCCGATTGGCGACCGAAAACAACACGATCACGAGCGCGATCGGCACCAATATCAACGCCTTGAAGAAGGCTTTCATGGCAGTCTCCGTGACGGCGCGCGCCTCACAGCGCTGCGCCGCTTTCCTGGCCCGGCTCAGGCCTTTCCGTTGAGGCGCAGGCGCAGCTCCTTGCCCGTCTTGAAGACGGGTACGAACTTCTCCTCGACCTCGACCGCATCACCGGTGCGCGGGTTGCGCCCGATACGCGCCGAACGCGCCTTGCGGGAAAAGGCTCCGAAGCCACGCAGCTCGACCCGGTCGCCGCGGGCCAGCGCCTTCACGATCTCGTCGAGGATCGCCGAAACGATGTTCTCGATGTCGCGCTGATAAAGATGGGTGTTGCGGTCGGCGATCCGCTGAACGAGTTCAGATTTAATCATCGCTGGATCATAACCATTTGTATCAAAATCACTTTTCAGCCGCAGGCTGCCAGAGCGCCAGAGGCTCGTCAAGCCGCAAGCCGACCGGCTGCTCGGCGGCCCGCGCGATCGAGGCCGCGAGCCCCTCCAAGCCGGCGACGCGGGCGGAGACTTCAGCGAGGCTCCAGAGGCTGAAGCCGGAAGAGCCGCTCTTGGGGCGCCAGTCGCGAACCTTCAGCTCCTTGGCGACGCCCTTCTCCTTCTCCAGCCAGGCGATGCCCTCGCGCTCGCCGCCGAGCTCGTCGATCAGCTTCAGCGCAAGCGACTGCCGGCCGGAATAGACGCGCCCATCCGCCGCCTTGTCGACCTGCGCATCGTCGAGGCGACGCCGGTCGTGCACCATCTGCTTGAACCAGCGGAAATTGTCATCGACGACGCTCTGCAGGGCGGCGCGCGCCTCAGGCGATGTCGGCTCGAAGCCGTTTGGCGCAGCCTTCAGCGGGCTCGACTTCACCTCCTCGACCTTGACGCCGACGGTGTTGAGAAGCTGGCCGACATTCGGGAACTGGAAGAGGACGCCGATGGAGCCGACGAGCGACGTCTCGCGGGCGACGATATGATCGGTGCTCATCGCGGCGATATAGCCGCCGGACGCCGCGAGGCCGCCGACCACCGTCACCATCGGCTTCTTGGCCGCAAGCTCGCGCAGGGCGATGTGCAGGGCCTCTGCGCCCGAGGTGGTGCCGCCGGGACTGCTGACATTGAGCACCACGGCGGAGACCGACTTGCTCTCCTCGACCGACTTGATCAGGTCGAGGGTGCGGCGGTCTCCGGAAATGAAGCCGGAAATGGTGATGCGCGCGATATGCGGGCCGGAGGTGCCGAAATTGACGTCACCGCGCCAGGCCAGGCCCCCGATCACCGCCGCGACGACCACGCCCAGAGTCGCCAGCACGCGCCAGAGCGTCAGCTTGCGGCGCAGGCTGCGGCGATCGGCGAGCAGGTCGGCATCGGTCGGCATGGGGAGGCTCCAGGCGGCTGCGGGCCCGTGATGTAGCCCCGTCCCGCCGGGCGGGCAAGGCAACGCTCTTCGCGCCATCGTGAAACAACCGGGGATTGCGACACTTGGCCCTTGTCAGCCCGAAACCGCCGCGACAGAAGTTCCCCTGGGTCAAAGGGGGCCTTCATCGATGACGAAGAAACTGATTTTGCTGGCGGCTCTGTTCGCCGCCGGCTGTGCGTCGCGCGCGGAGAACATCGCCGCCGCCTATGTCTCACCGCTCACCTACGGGCCGTATAGTTGCGAACAGCTGCGCGTCGAAGCGACACGCGTTTCGTCGCGGGCAATCGCCCTGAGCGGCACTCAGGACTCGAAGGCAACGGGCGATGCCGTCGCCACCGGAGTGGCGATCGTCATCTTCTGGCCGGCCGCGTTCTTCATCAAGGGCGATGGTGCGACCGGCGCCGAACTCGCACGCCTCAAGGGCGAGATGGAAGCGATCGAGCAGGTTTCGGTACAGAAGAAGTGCGGCATCGAGTTCCGTCGCGCGACGAGCTGATAGCCGGCACGTGAGACGGCGGCCGTCAGGCCATGGCAGCGGCTCGCGCCCGATCGAGCGCGAGCAGCGCCAGCCCGCTGGCGACCGAGCGGAAGGCGTCGCCGATATGCAGCCGCCCAGCGCCGAAGCGGCGCTCGAACAGGCTGCGGACGGCCGGCACGTATGAGGTGCCGCCCGTCATGAACACCGCCTCGATGCCGCCGGGCGCGACGCCCGCTTCGGCCAGCGCCCGATCCAGCGCCGTCTCGATCGCGCCGACATCCTCGGCGATCCACCGGTCGAACTCCGCGCGCCGGATGCGCCTCTCGATCGCGACGCCCGTCTGCCTGAAGCTGAGCGTGGCTTCATCCTGCCCGGAGAGCGCGATCTTGGCTGCGGAGACCGCCCGGTAAAGCTCGTATCCGAGATCGTATTCGATCACGGTGAGCAGGTCTTCCAGCTTGGCAGGCTCGACCGCGTCGCGGATGAGGGCATTGAGCTCGGCCATGGTCTCGCGGCTTTTCATCAGGGAGAGCTTGTGCCATTGCGCGAAGGCCGCGTGGTAATGCGCCGGGACGGGCAGGAGCTTGCCGAAGGAGCGGTATTCGGTGCCCTTGCCCAGCGCTGGCGAAACCGCATGCTCGATGATGCGGTAGTCGAAGGTATCGCCGGCAACGCCGACACCGGCATGGGACAGCGGGATGGCCTCCAGCCGGCCGCGCTGGCCAGGCTCGAAGCGCATCACCGAAAAGTCGCTGGTACCGCCGCCGAAATCGGCGACCAGCATGGTCTGCGGCGTCTTCAGGTCACGCGCATACCAGTAGGCGGCGCCGAGCGGCTCATAGGCGAAATCGACCTGGGCCATGCCGGCCTTGCCATAGGACGCGCGCAGCCGGCCGACCGCCAGCTCCTCGTCCGGCCGCTCGCCGGCGAAGACGACGGGCCGACCTGAAAGCAGGGGCAGCGCTCCGGCACCGTCGAGGTCTTTGGAGAGGTCGGTCAGGAAGACGCCGATCAGGTCCTCGAGCTTGAAGAGCTTGCCGAACAGACGTGTCTCCTGGAAGGCGCGGCTGGAGAGATGGGTCTTCAGCGACTGCAGGAAGCGATGCTCGCTCGTCATACCGAGCGCCATGTCAAGCGCGTCGGGACCGCTGACATGGGTGACGAAGCTCTCGGGTGGGCGGCCCTCGCGCCAGAACATCAGCGCCGAGCGATAGGCATCGACCGCACCCTGCCGGGTCGCGAAGGAGCGCGTCGTCACCGAACCATCGATGCCTGCCAGGGCGACCACGCTGTTGGTGGTGCCAAAATCAATGCCTATCGCCGCGGTGGTCATGCTGGTCTCTCTTTTCGTCAGGCATAGGCTGTCATCCCCGACAGGCGGCGAAGCCGCGCCGATCCGGGATCCATTCCGGAGCCCATACGGAGAGGTTCAGGAATGGATCCCGGCTCCGCCTCGCTGCGCCCGGGATGACGGCGAGGGTGTGACCGCGCCGGGAGCCGAAACAAAAGCCCGCGCGGATCTCTCCGCGCGGGCTGATCGAGATATCCGGCCGCCGCAGCGGCCGAATGATCACTTCTTGTCGGTGGCCTTCTTGAGCGCAGCGCCCAGGATGTCGCCGAGCGAGGCGCCGGAATCGGCGGAGCCGTACTGGGCCATCGCCTCCTTCTCTTCCGCCATCTCCAGGGCCTTGACCGAGACCTGGATCTTGCGGGCCTTCTTGTCGAAGAGCACGACGCGGGCGTCGATGCGCTCGCCGGCCGCGAAGCGCTCAGGGCGCTGCTCGGAGCGATCGCGGGCCAGCTCGGCGCGCTTGATGAAGGTCATCATGTCGGTGTCGGCGATCTTCACGTCGAGACCCGACTCCTTCACCTCGACCACCTCACAGGTGACGATCTGGCCCTTCTTGAACTCGCCGGCATCCACGAAGGGATCGCCGCCGAGCTGCTTGAGGCCGAGCGAGATGCGCTCCTTCTCGACGTCGACGTCGAGAACGACCGCCTGAAGGACGTCGCCCTTCTTGTACTCCTCGATGACCTGCTCGCCCGGACGGTTCCAGTCGAGATCCGAGAGATGGATCATGCCGTCGATGTCGCCTTCCAGGCCCAGGAACAGACCGAACTCGGTCTTGTTCTTGACCTCGCCCTCGACCGTCGAACCGGCCGGATGCTGCTCGGCGAAGACTTCCCACGGGTTGCGCAGGGTCTGCTTGAGGCCGAGCGAGATGCGGCGCTTGACCGGATCGACCTCGAGGATCGCGACGTCGACTTCCTGAGAGGTCGAGACGATCTTGCCGGGGTGGACGTTCTTCTTGGTCCAGGACATCTCGGAGACGTGGATCAGGCCTTCGATGCCCGGCTCCACTTCGACGAACGCGCCGTAGTCCGTGATGTTGGTCACGCGGCCCTTGAGGCGGGTGCCGACCGGATAGCGCTCGGCGATGCCGTCCCACGGATCGGCCAGCAGCTGCTTGATGCCGAGCGAGATGCGGTGCGTGTCCTGGTTGATCTTGATGATCTTGACCTTGACCGTCTGGCCGATGGTCACGACCTCGGACGGATGGTTGACGCGGCGCCAGGCCATGTCGGTGACGTGCAGCAGGCCGTCGATGCCGCCGAGGTCAACGAACGCACCGTATTCGGTGATGTTCTTGACGACGCCGTCGATGACCTGGCCCTCTTCGAGCGAGGCGACCAGCTCGGAACGAGCCTCGGCGCGGGTCTCTTCGAGGACGGTGCGGCGCGACACGACGATGTTGCCGCGGCGGCGATCCATCTTGAGGATCTCGAAGGGCTGCGGCTGGCCCATCAGCGGGCCGACGTCGCGGATCGGGCGGATGTCGACCTGCGAACGCGGCAGGAAGGCCACGGCGCCGTCGAGATCGACGGTGTAGCCGCCCTTGACGGTGTTGAAGATCATGCCGGTGACCTTCTCGCGGGCCTCGAAGGCCTTCTCGAGCTTGACCCAGCTCTCTTCGCGGCGGGCCTTGTCACGGCTGATGACGGCTTCGCCGAGCGCGTTCTCGATCCGGTCGAGATAGACCTCGACCTCGTCGCCGACGTTGATTTCCTGCTCCCGGCCGGGGCCGGTGAATTCCTTGAGGGCGACGCGACCTTCGGTCTTCAGACCGACGTCGATGATCGCCATATCCTTCTCAATGGCAACGACCTTGCCCTTGATGACGGAACCTTCGAGGGCTTCGTTCTTGGTGAAGGATTCTTCCAGCAGCGCGGCGAAATCCTCGCGGCCTGCGTTGTAGCTTTCAACTGCGGACATGTATTCTCCTGGAAGCCGGCCGCGTATCCCGCGGATGTCCGGCATGGCGCCTTGGGTTCGTGCTGCACGGCGGACCGGGCCCATCGGCGCCTCCTCCGGGGAGGCATGAGGCTCGCGAGAGCCTTCGGCGCCAGGCCGATGGTTCGATCCGCATCCTCGGGCCCGGCTCAAACGCGAAACGGGAGCCGGCCTCGTGGCCGCCCCCGGCTCATGATCGATCACGGCCCTTCGGACAGGGGCGATGTAGTGCAAGCCGGCGCCGAGAGCAAGACTTCCCCGAGGAAGAGCAACGGCGCGAGCACCCTCCTCGGCTTCGTCCTGGCGATGCGGCCGGAGGGTTCGGCCCCGCTCGGCAGGAGCGCAGGCTCCAGTCAGGCGACGAGCTTGTCGGGGTCGATCTCGAAGACCAGCGGATAGAAGGTAGCCCAGCGGCTCCAGCGCCGGCTGCCCGCCTCGCTTGCCGCCCAGAGCTTGCCGTCGGCGGCGCAACCCAGATCCTCGATGCCGCCGGGAGCCGGATAGCGGGCCAGGATCGCCCCGGTGCTCGGATCGAGGCAGGAGAGAAAGGCCGGCCTGTTGCCGGAGCTCTGCGATATCCAGGGCCGGCCGCGACGGTCGAAGGTCGCGCCCTGCACGAAGAGCGGCAGCGGGAAGCTCGCCGTCGCATCGGCGGGCGAGATCGTCTCCTTGTCCTCGCCCAGGATGCGACGCTGCGGCACGCGGTAGAGCGCCGCCTCGCCCTTGCGCCGATAGGCGCCGAACCAGAGCATTCCGTCCGATGCGGCCAGGAAGGACGGCCCCATTCCCTTGTCGACGAGGCGCTCGCCGAGCGGGGCACATTCGCCGCCCGCGCAGGAGCGAACGAGATCCAGCGCCAGCAGGCGGCCGGAATTGGCGACGAAAAGGACGTCCCCCGCGGCGGCGAGGCCCCCCGGATGGCCGTAGGTCGCAGGCAGGGCAAAGCTGCCGCGCAGCGCCCCGTCGGTCAGGGAAAGCCGGAAGACGCGGGAGAGCCCGCTGTCCTGATCGGATGTTTCGCTGCGATAGGCCGCGACCAGAATCTCGTCGCGAAAGACGGTCAGCCCCTGCGGGACGTAACCATCCTCGAGGCCCGGCACCCAGTAGCGCCGGCCGATCGCGGCCGCGTTCGGCACCTCGCTCAGCTCGCGAGGGTCATAACGCGGCTCGGCACCGGGCAGAACGGGCCGTGCCCTTGCCAGCCCCGGGATCAGCAGCGAGCCCGCCGCGGCAGCGAGGGCCGCCCGACGCGTCATCGCCATCGCGTCAGCGCCCGTTCCGGGCCCAATCGAGCGCTTCCTCGAGCCGATCATCGCCCCAGAAAGGCTCGTTGTCCTCGGTCACGAAGAAAGGGGCACCGAAGATGCCGATCGACTTGGCATATTCGATCTCCGCCTTGAGACGGCCCTTGATGTCTTCGCTGCGCGCCAGAGGAATCGCGGTGTTGGGCTCGGCGCCCGCCAGCTTCAGCGCACTGCTCAGCACCGGCTCGTCGGCGATGTTGCGGCCCTCGCAGAACTGGGCGCGGAACAGCGCTTTCGAAAAGGCCGGCGTCCAGCCTTCGTCGCGCCCCGCGAGTGCAAGCCGTGCGGCGGCCAGCGAGTTCTGCGGAAAATTCTCGGGCTTCATCATCGTGATGCCCTGCCGGCGAGCCCGCCGGCCTGTATCCCGCCACAGATAACGACCCTTGCTCGGATACAGGACGAAGGGCGAGGTCGTCATCCCCTGGGCCGCGAAGATCGGCCCCAGGAGGAAAGGCCGCCAGCGCAGCGAGACATCGGCCTCCTCGGCCAAGGCTTCGATTCTCATGGCGCTGAGGAAGGAATAGGGCGACGCAAACTCATACCAGAAGTCCAGGACGGGACGATTCGGCATTCAGCCTCCGAGCAAGTCGTCAGAATTCATGTCGGGCATCGCGAGCTTGAGCCTGCGGACGCCCGGCGGCAAGCATGCCGTGAACACACTAAAGTAGGGCTGAGATCGAACGAGCCTGACCTACCCATCACGGTGAGACGCGAAGCCGATCAGAATGTTCCGATTGCGTCGCCCCTGTCCCTGCGATAGTGCGCCATCTTGTCCGAAACGCGGCCCGGCCGGCCGCCAGCAGGAAATGAAGACAGATGGCTGACAGCAGCGTGAAAAAGGTCGTCCTCGCCTATTCCGGCGGTCTCGACACCTCGATCATCCTCAAATGGCTGCAGACCACCTATCGATGCGAGGTGGTGACGTTCACCGCCGATCTCGGCCAGGGCGAGGAGCTGGGGCCGGCGCGCGACAAGGCGCTGCTGCTCGGCATCAAGCCAGAGAACATCTATATCGAGGATCTGCGCGAGGAATTCGTGCGCGACTACGTCTTCCCGATGTTCCGCGCGAATGCCGCCTATGAGGGCGTCTATCTGCTCGGCACCTCGATCGCGCGTCCGCTGATCGCCAAGAAGCTGATCGAGATCGCCGAGAAGACCGGCGCCGACGCCGTCTCCCACGGCGCAACCGGCAAGGGCAACGACCAGGTCCGCTTCGAGTTGACCGCCTATGCGCTCAAGCCGGACGTCGTCGTGATCGCGCCCTGGCGCGAATGGGACCTGCGCTCGCGCGAGCAGCTCCTCGCCTTCGCCGAGCAGCACCAGATTCCGATCGCCAAGGACAAGCGGGGCGAAGCGCCGTTCTCGGTCGACGCCAATCTCCTGCACGCCTCGTCCGAGGGCAAGGTGCTGGAGGATCCGGCGGTCGAGGTGCCTGATTACGTCTATTCGCGCACGATCTCGCCGGAAGACGCGCCTGACAAGCCGACGATCATCACGGTTTCCTTCGAGAAGGGCGACGCGACCGCGATCGACGGCGTGAAGCTCTCGCCCGCGACGCTGCTCGCCAAGCTCAACGATCTCGGCCGCGACAACGGCATCGGCCGCCTCGACCTCGTCGAGAACCGCTTCGTCGGCATGAAGAGCCGCGGCATGTACGAGACGCCCGGCGGCACGATCCTGCACGCCGCTCATCGCGCCATCGAGTCGATCACGCTCGACCGCGGCGCGGCGCATCTCAAGGACCAGATCATGCCGCAATATGCGGAGCTGATCTATAATGGTTTCTGGTTCTCGCCGGAGCGCGAGATGCTGCAGGCACTGATCGACAAGAGCCAGGAATTCGTCACCGGCGATGTCCGCCTCAAGCTCTACAAGGGCGGCGTCCATGTCATCGGCCGGTCGAGCGACTATTCGCTCTACGACCAGGACCTCGTCACCTTCGAGGAAGGCGCCGTGGCCTACGACCACCGCGACGCGGCGGGCTTCATCAAGCTCAACGCGCTGCGCCTGCGCACGCTCGGCCAGCGCAAGAAGAAGCTGGGTCTCTGACGCGCGCAAGCGTCGAGGGCTTTGCAACATCATCGACCCGGCGCGTTCGCCCGCGCCGGGTTTTCATATGCGCTGGCGAACCCTCGCCATGCTCGCGCGTTCAGGGCTCACCCCTCCTGTGAGTACCTTTGCATGAAACTCTGCTCCATCATCGCCGCCGGTTTTCTCGTCGCGGGACCCGCGATCGCTCAGGAAATCGCGCCGAGCAAGCCGGCGACGCCCGAGATCGCAACCTGCAAGAAGGCGGCGCTCGAGACGCTGTCCGCCCAGGACCCCGACATCAAGGATATCTACATCGACGAGGATGGCGCGACCGTGGCGGTTTCGGAATCCAAGATCGAAACCATCCCGGTGACACGCATCGTGATGTCCGAGGCCTATCTGCGCACCGACCGCTCGGACAAGCCGCGCCGCTTCCTGTGCCTGCTCGGCGAGAAGAACAAGGTGCTGCTGACCTTCTTCACGGCCCGCTGACGAGAGCCTCAAGTGGATCAGGGCTTGTCGACCACCTCGGTCGACGGGCGGTCATGGCCGTCCGCGAGCTCCTCGTGCCACTGGCCCTGGTTGTCCTGGTAGACGATGCCGTCCGTGCTGCCGGCCACCGTCTGGCGGGCGGCAGCATCCGTCGCCGCCTTGAGGGCCACCTCGTGCGAGGGGTAGGTTTCCGAGAGGACGTCGCCGACCTTGTAGGCCCAGCCGCCATCGTGCTCGACCACCTCGTATCTGACCTTGCTCATGCGCCTTCTCCTTCTCGTCGGAAAGAACGGCGGCGCGATCGCCGGGTTCCAGAGAGTTCGTCTACTCGCCGTTTCCGGTGTCGGCCGCCCGCAGGCTGTCGAGAACCGGCATCGAGGTGATGTGGTAGCCGGCATCGACATGGTGGATGTCGCCCGTGACGCCGCCCGACAGGTCGGAGAGGTAGTAGAGCGCCGAGCCGCCGATTTCGTCGAGCGTCACCGATTTGCGCAAAGGCGAGTGCGCGCGCTGCCAGGAGAGCATGGCGCGCGCATCCGAGATGCCGGCGCCGGCCAGCGTCCGGACGGGGCCGGGCGAGAGCGCGTTGACGCGGATGCCGCGCGGGCCGTAGTCGCCGGCGAGATAGCGCACGCTCGCCTCCAGCGCCGCCTTGGCCACGCCCATGACGTTGTAGTTCGGCATGATGCGCATCGAACCGCCATAGGTCAGCGTCAGCATGCTGCCGCCATTGGGCATGCGGGCTGCGGCGCGCTTTGCCGCCTCCGTGAAGGAGAAGCAGGAGATCACCATGGTCCGCGAGAAATTTTCGCGGCTGGTATCGGCATAGAGCCCCTTGAGCTCGTTCTTGTCGGAGAAGCCGATGGCATGGACGATGAAGTCCAGCGTGTTGAGCGCGGGATCGCCGCCCCAGGCTTCGTCGATCGCGGCGAAGGCCGAATCCACGGAAGCGATGTCCTCGACATCGCAGGGGATGACGAGCCTGGAGCCGATGCTGTCGGCCAGAGGCTTCACCCGCTTGCCCAGCGCCTCGCCCTGATAGGTGAAGGCAAGCTCGGCTCCATGCGCGTGCAGGGTCCGGGCGATGCCCCAGGCGATCGAGTTCTGGTTGGCGACCCCCATGACGAGGCCGCGCTTGTTCTGCATCAGCGGCAGCATGGCGCCCCTCACGCTTCCAGGCGCTTCATCACGATGGTGGCGTTGGTGCCGCCGAAGCCGAAGGAGTTGGAGAGCACGCAGCCCAGCCCCGCATTGTCGATTCGCTTGCGCACGATCGGAATGTCCGCGAAGGCCGGGTCGAGGTTCTCGATATGGGCGCTCTCGCAGATGAAGTCGTTGTTGAGCATCAGCAGCGAGTAGATCGCCTCCTGCACGCCGGTGGCGCCGAGCGAATGGCCCGTCAGCGACTTGGTCGCCGAGATCGGCGGACTCTTGTCGCCGGCGCCGAAGACCTCGCGGATGGCCTCGATCTCCTTCGCGTCGCCGACCGGGGTCGAGGTGCCGTGCGGATTGATGTAATCGACCTTCGCGTTGACGCCTTCCAGCGCCATCTTCATGCAGCGCACGGCGCCCTCGCCCGAGGGGGCGACCATGTCGTAGCCGTCCGAGGTCGCGCCATAGCCGACGATCTCGCCATAGATCTTGGCGCCGCGGGCCTTGGCGTGCTCCAGTTCCTCCAGCACCACGACGCCGGCGCCGCCGGCGATGACGAAGCCGTCGCGGGCGGCGTCATAGGCTCGCGAGGCGAAGGCCGGGCGTTCGTTGAAGTCCGACGACATCGCGCCCATCGCGTCGAACAGCACCGACAGCGTCCAGTCGAGTTCCTCGCAGCCGCCGGCGAAGATCATATCCTGCTTGCCCCACTGGATCAGCTCGTAGGCATTGCCGATGCAGTGGTTGGACGTCGCGCAGGCGGAGGAGATCGAATAGTTCACGCCCTTGATCTTGAACCAGGTCGCGAGCGTCGCCGACGCGGTCGACGACATGCCCTTGGGCACCGCGAAGGGGCCGACCTTCTTGGAGGAGCCGCTCTCGCGCGCCTTGTCGTAGGCGTCGATCAGCGCGCGGGTGGACGGGCCGCCGGAGCCCATGATGATGCCCGTGCGCTCATGGCTGATCTCGGTCTCCTCGAGGCCGGCATCCTTGATCGCCTCTTCCATCGCGACCTGGTTCCAGGCCGAACCGCCGCCATGGAAGCGCATGGCGCGGCGATCGAGCACGGTCGCGGGATCGAGCGTCGGCACGCCGCCGATGCGGCTGCGGAAGCCGTGCTCCTCGAACTCGGGCATGAAGCGGATGCCGGATTTCGCTTCGCGCAGCGAGGACAGCACCTCCTGCGTGTTGTTGCCGATGGACGAGACGATGCCCATCCCGGTGACGACGACGCGCCTCATGGTGGCTTCACTCCAGCTTTGGACAAGGCGGCGCGGCAACGCCGCACCCGGATCATAGCGCGCAAATGGACCGCACGCGCCGGGCGCGCAAGGCGAAGCGCCGATTTTTCCTCAGGCGGCCCTTGTTCAGGCCGCCTCGTTCAGGCGGTTTCGGGCTTGAACAGGCCGACGCGCATGTCGCTGACGGTGTAGATGCGCTTGCCGTCCGCTTCCAGCCAGCCATCGGCGATGCCGAGGACGAGCTTCGACTTGAAGACGCGCTTGAAATCGACGCCGTAGACGACGCGCTTGACGCTCGGCAGCACCTGGTCGGCGAACTTGACCTCGCCGACGCCGAGCGCACGGCCACGGCCCGGCAGGCCGAGCCACCCGAGGAAGAAGCCCGTAAGCTGCCAGAGCGCATCGAGGCCCAGGCAACCCGGCATCACCGGATCGCCCTTGAAGTGGCAATCGAAAAACCAGAGGTCCGGCTTGATGTCGAATTCGGCGCGCACCAGGCCCTTGCCGTGTTCACCGCCCTCTTCCGCGATCTCAGTGATGCGATCGAACATCAGCATCGGCGGCAGGGGCAGTTGCGCATTGCCCGGCCCGAACAGTTCCCCGCGACCGCAGGCGAGGATCTCCTCGTAGCTGAAAGACGACTGGCGCTGCATTCCCACTCCGTGACCTGACGCGGCCGCTTCGCCCGGCCGCTTTGCGCGTGCCTAACACAGCGGCCGCCGGGAACGAAAGGGTCCGCGTCATCTCACGCACATGCGAGCGCACCGAAGCGGCACGAAGCGATCCGCTTGCAGCGGCGCAACTCACAGCCTAAATATCTGGAATGGTTCCAAACACGCGGGCCGCGGGCCGACTCTCGCGGAAAGAGCACGAGACGGGCGGTCCGGCCACAGAGGTGGAAGGATCGGGGCCGGTCCTGCGCCAGGGCTGCCCCTTCAACGACGTCCGCCAGAAGCTGCGGCGCGTGGGCCTGCGGCCGACGCGGCAGCGCGTTTCGCTCGGCTGGGTGCTCTTCGCCAAGGGCGATCGGCATGTCAGCGCCGAGATGCTGTTCGATGAGGCGATGCGCGAACGCATCCCGGTCTCGCTGGCGACGATCTACAACACGCTGCGCCAGTTCACGGATGCCGGGCTCCTGCGGGAACTCGCGATCGACGGCAGCAAGACCTACTTCGACACGGCCAGCCACGAACACCATCATTTCGTGATCGAGGATGAGAACCGGGTGATCGACATCCCGGCCCGGGACATCGACGTCGCGACGCTGCCGACGCCGCCCGAGGGCTATGAGATCGCCCATGTCGACGTGGTCGTGCGGCTGCGCAAGGTCGAAGGCTGAAGCGCGGCCGGCCGTCGTTCAGTCGACCTTCTCGTTGGGATAGACCCCCCAGAGCTTTTCCTGCGGCATGTAGCCGCTGACATTGCGCACGCTGACGCGGCACCAAGCCTTCTCGCAGGAGGCGACGCTGGTGACGACGCCGGGCTGCAACTCGGCGACGATCGCCGAATCGGCCGAGGCCGCGCTGCGCAGCGGCAGGATTTCGGTCTTGTTCTTCGCCCAGGGGGCGACCAGCGCGGTGCGCTTGCCCGAGAGCAGGCTGTGCAGCACCCAGCCCTCCGCGCCGTCCGAATCACGCACACGCCGCCAGGTCTCGAACTCGGCGGTGATCTCCACCGGCAGCCCGGCGCGCTGATAGACCCAGCGCGTGCGATGCTCCTTGGACGGGCCTTCGCGCAGGTTCACTCGGTCGGTCTTGAGGCTGACATAGCGCGGCACCGGCAGGCCCGTGACGGAGCCGGCCTGCATGTCCTGCGCGCTGGCGCCCGAAACCGCGACGGCACTGAAAAGCGCTGCCCCGACAAGGCCACGCATCGGCAATTTCAGCATTCCGCCGCTCTCCGTATCGGCCGCGCCGTCTCAGGCGAAGGGTCAAGTTGTCTTCCGCTGCGCCGCCGCATAGACAAAAAAGGCCAAGCGTGACGGTCGCTCATTCCTGCCCCGCCAGGGTTAATGGCGGGTTGAGGCGGGACCGGTCAGGGCAGCGATGGAGGGAGGCGTCATGTCGAAGAAGAAGCCGCTGGTCGTGGTGACGCGCAAGCTGCCGGCCGTTGTCGAGACCCGCATGCGGGAACTCTTCGATGCGCAACTCAATCTCGACGACAAGCCGATGTCCCAGGCTGCACTGGTCGAGGCGGTGAAGACCGCGGACGTTCTGGTTCCGACCGTGACCGACCGCATCGATGCGAGCATCATCGCCCAGGCCGGCGACCAGCTCCGGCTCATCGCCAATTTCGGCAATGGCGTCGACAACATCGACGTCGCGAGCGCCGTCCAGCGCGGCATCACCGTGACCAACACCCCCGGCGTGCTGACGGACGATACCGCCGACATGACGATCGCGCTCATCCTCGCGGTCGCGCGCCGCATCGCCGAGGGCGCCCATGTCATCCCGGACGATGAATGGGCCGGCTGGTCCCCGACCTGGATGCTCGGCCGGCGGATCACCGGCAAGCGGCTCGGGATCGTCGGCATGGGCCGCATCGGCCAGGCACTGGCGCGCCGCGCCGCCGCCTTCGGCCTCTCGATCCACTACCATAACCGCCGCCGGGTCGATCCCCGCATCGAGGAGAAGCTCGACGCGACCTACTGGGATTCGCTCGACCAGATGCTGGCGCGGATGGACATCGTCTCGGTCAACTGCCCGCATACCCCGGCAACCTATCACCTGCTCTCGGCGCGGCGCCTCAAGCTGATGAAGCCCGACGCCATCCTGGTGAACACGGCGCGCGGCGAGGTGGTGGACGAGACGGCGCTGGCCCGCATGCTGGAAGCCGGCGAATTGGGCGGAGCCGGGCTCGACGTGTTCGAGCAGGAGCCCGCGATCAATCCGCGTCTGCTGAAGCTCGCCCGTCAGCACAAGGTCGTGGTGCTGCCGCATATGGGATCGGCCACGCATGAGGGCCGCGCCGATATGGGCGAGAAGGTCATCGTCAACATCAAGACCTTCATGGATGGCCACAAGCCGCCGGACCGCGTGCTGCCGAGCATGCTCTGAAACGAAGGGCACGCCGGCGCGTACCCGCGCCTCAGGCCCCGAGGGCCGCGACCGTGCGTGGCCACTCCTCATAGCCATCGAGAACGATGGCAGCCCCTGCCCCCGTCAGGTGCTGCCGCATGCCGGCCTTGTCGTGCGCGGCTCCGACGAAGCCCGCGACGCGCATGCCGGCGGCCCGCGCCGCCAACACCCCGGGCACCGAATCCTCCAGCACCAGACAGCGCTCCGGCACGACCCCCATCTGCGCCGCCGCGAAAAGGAAGACATCCGGCTCGGGCTTGCCGCGCGGGACCTGCGAAGCCGAGAAGACGTGCGGATCGAACAGGTCGATCAGGCCCGCGAGCGTCAGATTGTGCCTGAGCGGCTCCAGCGTGGTCGAGGAGGCGACGCAGCGTGCTGCGGATATTCGGCTGACAGCCTGTCGGACTCCGGGCAGAGCGCGGGCCTCCCCGGCGAGACGGGCGGCAACGCCGGCCTCGGCCTTCTCCTCGAAATCGGCAGGCAGAGGCCGCCCGAGTGCCTTCTCGATGATCTTGAAGCCGTCGGCGAGCGGGATGCCGACGAGGTTGCTCCAATAGTCCTCGACCGTCCAGCTGGTCAGCCCGACCTCGTGGCACATGGCGAGGGTCACCTCGGCATAGACCGTCTCGGTGTCGATCAGCGTTCCGTCGCAGTCATAGATGACGAGGTCGACGGGCATTACCCTCGGTACCGCCGCGTCAGCTTGCGCGCGCCGCGTCGAACTGTCCGGTCTTGCGGAAGCGCCAGAGATAGGACGGGATCTCGACCTCGGCGGAGACCGGAGCGATGCCGAGGCCCGGCAGATCGCGCCCCTCCCTCCGGGCGGCATCGGACACGATATTGTCCTGCCCCAGCAGCACGACCTGGTCGCGCGTGAGCTTCAGTTCGTTGGGCAGCAGGCCGAGCGTCAGGAAATCGACGACCTCGAGCACGCGGGCCAAGGCGCCCGCGACCGGCGACGGCAGCGGCAGGATCAGGCGCTTGCGGCCCGTCACCTTGCAGATCTCCTCGACGATCCGGCGCAGGCTGAGCACCTCCGGCCCGCCGAGCTCATAGACGACGCCCGCCGCAACGGCGCCGTCGACCGCACGGGCGACCGCCTCGGCCACATCGCCGACGAAGACCGGCTGGAACTTCGTCTCGCCGCCATCGATCAGCGGCAGCACCGGCATCATCCGCGCCATCGAGGCGAAACGGTTGAAGAAATCGTCGTCGGGACCGAACATCACCGAGGGGCGCAGGATCACCGCGGATGGCACGAGCTGGCGCACGGCCGCCTCGCCTTCCGCCTTGGTGCGCGCATAGACCGAGCGTGACGCGGCATCGGATCCGAGGGCCGACATCTGCACGAACCGGGTGATGCCAGCGGCGGCGCAGGCCTGCGCGACGGCGCGTGCGCCATTGGCCTGCACGGCCGAGAAGCTCTGGCGCCCGCGCTCGTTCATGATGCCGACGAGGTTGATCACCGCATCCGCGCCGCGGACCGCGGCCGCGACGGAAGCCGGATAGCGCAGATTGGCCTGGACGGCGTGGATCTGGCCGACCATGCCCAGTGGCTGCAGGAACCCGGCCAGATCAGGCCGGCGCACCGCGACGCGCACGCGATAGCCGCGCTTGACCAGCGCACGAACGACGTGGCGGCCGACGAATCCCGAACCGCCGAAGACCGTGACGAGTTGCTGAGCCGGGGCTTGGGTGGCCATCGGGGAGCGCTCCGTTTAGAACCGTTCCGCCCTCCTAGATCATGTCGGCTGAAAGGGGAACGGCTTTTGCGGCGACGCAGCACGATTGGCGCAGGTTCAGCCGCGCCGGCCGACTCTCGTCGCCCGTTGGAGTCTCTGCTGCGAATGCGGGAATCCCTGCGAGAACGGTGACCGCTTGAGGTCGCCTCATGGCCGTTCGCCTTCGCGCTTCGCTGGCCGATTTTGCCTCGCGACCAGCCGGCGAGCGCAAGCGCTTTGGCCGCTTTTCGCATGATCGAGCCGGTTTTCCGCGTTGCGCCGGAAGGCCTCCAGCAAAACCGTCACGCCATCGCAACAATTCCTGCAGCCCCCCGTTGACAGCGTGCCGCCCCCCCCGTAAACGAACCGCCGTTGCCCAGGTGGCGGAATTGGTAGACGCACCAGCTTCAGGTGCTGGCGCCTGCAAGGGCGTGGAGGTTCGAGTCCTCTCCTGGGCACCACTTTTCTTTGAGGACTACCAACCTCAAGAACTTAGCGAAAATCAGCGGCTTGCGGACACCCGAGTGATACAATCGGGTGATCCATATGGTCCTATCGATGGCGCGGCCGTTCAAGCATCCCAAGACTGGCGTCTACTGGTTTCGGAAGGCGGTTCCCACGGACCTCCGCGAGGTCATTGGGAAGACCGAACTCCTGAAATCGCTCCGCACCAAGGACGCCGCAGAGGCCCGGAAGGCGCACGCGAAAATTGCAGCCCAGATCGCATCGAATTGGGCCTCGCTCCGGGCGGGCACCCGGCGTCTCACGACTGAACAAGTCGCTGCCCTCGCAGGCGAGGCATATCGGGACGCTATCACGCCGTATGGAGCGGACCCCGGCGAACCGGAGGGCGGGGAAGGGTCGCAGGACTCGCTAGAGGACGCGCTGGAGGCCGCCGACAAACACTTGGAATGGTCTCGCAAAACTCGAACAGGCTGTCGGCGAAGATGTGGACGGCCTGCTGGGTCGCCACGGCCTCAGGGTCGATGCCGATACATGGGAGCGTCTCCTTCCTCAGGTGGCCTTTGCTCTCCACCAGGCATCAGTAAGGCTGCGGCGGAGAGCCCACGGCGACTACAGTCCGGATCCCGGTGCCGCGCGGTTCCCCGATTGGAAGGCCATCGCCGTTGACAGCACCGCATGCGAAAGCGCCACCATGGAGAACTTGCTCATTCTGGTAGGCGACATTGCCGTTGTGCCTGCGTTTGCCTGGCAACGAGGCGACATTGACCACCCTGCCTACCCGCGCGGCCGCAGATGCGTCAGCCGCCTGGGTCAGCCGCTTGCCGCCGGCAGAATCGCTGCCAGAACACTGCGGTAGGTACCGGCCTCGGGCTTCGGCCGCTCAATGCAGACGTGGCGACCTAATCTGGCGCAACATGAAGCTCGATCAACGTGACTCCATTCACGACGCGTGATGGGTAGCGCTCGCCGACCAAAGGATCGTGGCCAGGTATGATGTGCTCGTCACTCTCCACCAACTGGCGCATCCGGGCATAGCTTTCCAGGGTGGCGGCGACATCGATCG
Organism: Allobosea sp. TND4EK4; assembly: GCF_900156025.1. Lineage (GTDB taxonomy): Bacteria > Pseudomonadota > Alphaproteobacteria > Rhizobiales > Beijerinckiaceae > Allobosea. The sequence continues at coordinate 37,341 of NZ_FTMO01000015.1, read as the reverse complement.
TGATCACGAAGGGTGAACTGCGCTCAAAATTTGCATAGTAATGGCTGGCGTCGGAGGCCAGCAGAACCGGGCCGCGGGCTGTCGCGACCTTCACCGCCTGGAGCCCCTTGCTGTGACCGGGCAAGAGGTGGACGGAAACACCCGGAAAAATCTCGGCGTCCCCGTCGTGGAAACAAACCCGCCCCGCATGAACGCGGCGCACGCAGGTCACGACATCATCGACATCGTAAGGATAGCGCATCACGGAATGGCACATGCATCGCCCTGTCGCGAAGGCCATTTCCGCATCCTGAACATGGACGGTCGCATTGGGAAACCGGTCGAGATTTCCGGCGTGATCATAGTGAAGGTGCGTGAGCACGATATCGGATACGCCCTCCGCCGGAATGCCGATGCGCTCCAGTGCATCGACGGGATCGATATCGAGCGGACGCCCTCTGCTGGCCGACGCCCGAGCTCCAAACCCGGTATCGATTAATATGACCCGGTGCGCGTTTCGTACGATCCAGATGAAGAAGTCCATTGGCATCGGGCCGTCATGGACGTCGCGGTGCATGAAATTGTCGTGCGCTCTGCGCTGCGGCATACGGGCATATCGCAGCGCAAAGACTTCGTAGTGTTCAGACGCCGTCATGTCGGCCCACCCCGTAGATCAGACTTTCTCGATACCTGTCTGGACGATGATGCGGCCCCAAAGCTCCGACTGCTGAGCTTGGTAGGCGGCGAGCTCCGCCGGGTTGCCGGGATTGCGCTCAAGTCCGACCAAGCCGAAGAAGCGGTCCGCTTCGGGCCCCTTCATGGCATCGAGGAAGACACGGTTGAGTATCTGAACAGTGGATGCGTCCAGTCCCGCCGGCCCGTACAGCCCGCTCCACGCCGCGAAATCATAGCCTGCTATGCCCGCCTCCGCGATGGTGGGAACGCCCGGCATTGTGACCAGGCGCTGGGCTGTCGTAACGCCGAGCGCCCTGAGCTTGCCCGTCTGGACGAATTCGCGGACGACGGCGACATCCGTGATGATCACGTCGATGCGCCCTCCGAGCACGTCGGTGATCGCCTGTGGCGTCCCCTGATATGGAACGCGCGTCATCTTCACCTGAGCCAGTGTCATGAGAAGCTGGGCCGCCGCCAAGCTACCGGTGTTTCCGGTTCCGTAGCTCAACTTCTCTGGCTGCGCCTTTGCCAATGCGAGCAAGTCCTCAACCGTCTTCGCCGGCGAAGCTTCCGAGACGACGAGAACGAGAGGGTTGCGCGTCAGGCGCGCGATGGGCGCGAAGTCCTTGACCGGGTCGAACGGCAAGGACTTGAACAGATGCTGATTGGCGGCGTGACTGGAATTGGTCGCCAACAGCAAGGTGTATCCATCCGGATCAGAGCGCGCGACGCTGCTCGCCGCCAAGTTGCCGCTTGCACCCGGCCGGTTCTCGACGATGATCTTCTGCGGCAGAACCTTGCCGATCTGCTCCGCCAGGAAGCGGGCCTGCGTGTCCGTCGCGCTGCCCGCGGGAAACGGGCAGACCAACTTGATCACGCGTGACGGATAGCCCTGCCCCATAGCGGGCACCGAACCGGCCGCAACAAAGGCCGCAGCGCCCATCAGCATATGACGACGCGAATTGTCGATCTTCATTTGAGACGCCTTCCTCCGGTCGGGCTCTTCAGTGGCCCCTGATTGCAAGAGCGCATGGACGCTCCCGATCCGCGTCATCTAGGCCCAAAACGAAATTCTTTTCAAGAGAACAATAGTTCTGCTGTGCAGAACATTTATGCGTGAGATTTTGCTTGCACAGAGCGATACACCTGCTTACGAAAATTCCTGCTAATAGAATTGTCGTTCTGTCAGACAAAACAGTAGCCCGTGGACTGTCGTCACATCGGGCACATCAGGAGGAGGAACGCATATGGCTCTCATGAAACTCGCCAGCACAATTGCCCTGGCCGCGGCTGTATCCCTGCCTATCGCGGCGCTCGCCAAGGATGACGTGATCCGCATCGGTGTGCTCAACGATCAATCGGGCGTTTTTGCCGATAATGGCGGTCTCGGCTCGGTGGCCGCGGCCAAGCTGGCGGCCGAGGATTTTGGCAACAGCCTGCTCGGAAAGCGCATCGAAATCGTTGCGGCCGATCACCAGAACAAGCCCGACGTGGCGTCGACCATCGCCAGGCGCTGGATCGACCAGGACGGCGTCGACCTGATCGCGGACGGTGCAGCGTCTTCTGCCGGTCTCGCCATCCTCAATGTCGTGAATGACAAGAGCAAAATCTTCGTCGTGACCGGCCCCGGCGCGTCCGAGTTCACCGGCAAATCCTGCTCACCGCAAAGCTTCCATTTCAACTACGACACCTATGCCCTGGCCAAGATCACCAGCCAGGCGATCACCGAAGCAGGCGGAAAGAGCTGGTTCTTCGTCTCGGCAGACTATGCTTTCGGACACGCCCTCCAGCGCGACGCGACGGCCTTCATCACGGCCGCCGGCGGCAAGGTCGTCGGCTCCGTCGCCCATCCGCTGGGCACCAACGACTACGCGTCTTTTCTGCTCCAGGCGCAGTCGTCTCGCGCGGATGTCGTCGGACTTGCAACGTCCGGCAAGGATCTCCAGACCATCGCAAAACAGGCTGACGAGTTCGGCATCGTTGCCGGCGGCCAAAAGCTGGCCGGCTTGCTCGTCTTCATCACTGACGTCCACGCGCTCGGCCTGCAGGCCGCGCAGGGGCTGGAGGTGACCACGTCCTTCTACTGGGATTCGACCGACGAGACGCGCAGTTGGTTCAAGCGCTTCATGGCGATGAGCGGCGGCAAGGTTCCGCCGACGATGATCCACGCGGGCACTTACAGCGGCGTGCGGCACTATCTGGAAGCCATCAAGTCTGCCGGCACCACAGATCCGAAGATCGTGGCTGCCAAGATGCGCCAGATGCCGGTGAACGACATGTACAATCGCAACGTCGCGATCCGTCCGGACGGACGCGTCCTGCACGACATGTATCTGGTGAAGGTGAAGTCGCCCTCGGCGTCGAAGAAGCCGTTCGACTACTACAGCGTCGCGAAAGTCGTGCCCGGCGCGCAGGCCTTCCGTCCCCTGGCCGAAAGCGAATGCCCCCTCGTAAAGAAGTGATATCGATGTCCAGAACAGGCTTCTTTGTCGGCGGAGAGCGCGTCCAAGGATCGGGCCAGCCTTTTGCCTCCGTGAACCCCGCGACCGGCGAGACGAATTACGAGCTCGCCGCCGCCGGCGCCGGCGATGTCGCACATTGCGTCGCGATCGCGAAAGAAGCCTTGGCGCGCTCGCAATGGTGCGGCTTGCGTCCCCCTGAGCGGGCCAGGATCCTCGGGGCGATCGCCGACGGCATCGTCGCCCGCTCCGAGGATCTGGCGATGATCCAGCTGCGCGAGAACGGCAAGGTCCTGGCTGAGTGCAGAGCGCAGGTGGCCAGCGCCGCCGCCACGTTCCGCTACTATGCGGCCGTCTGCGAGACGGCTGGCGCCGAGGTGACACCGTCTCGCGGCGACTACCTTTCCATGACGAGCTACGAGCCGATTGGCGTCGTGGCGGCGATCACGCCATGGAATTCGCCGCTGACGATGGAAGCGCAGAAGATCGCGCCTGCACTAGCCGGCGGCAACGCCGTCATCGTCAAACCCTCGGAGGTTACTCCCTCTGGGGCGCTTGCAGTCGCGGAGATCGCGCTCGCCGCCGGTCTGCCGGCCGGCATTCTCAATGTGCTGACCGGCACCGGCGTCGAGACTGGCATCCCGCTCGTAAGCCATCCCGACGTGCGGATGGTGTCATTCACCGGCGGCACGGAGACAGGACGCTCGATCGCAAAAATCGCCGCCGAGCGGCTGATCCCGGTGGCCCTCGAACTGGGGGGCAAGTCGCCGCATATCATATTCGAGGACGCTGACCTCGAAAGGGCCGCCGCTGCGGTGCAAGACGGGATTTTCGAGGGATCCGGCCAGTCCTGCGTTGCGGGATCGAGGTTGTTCGTCCAGCGACCGGTGCTTCAGCGGATGATCGAGTTGATGCGCGCCCGCGCCGAAGCGATCGCAGTCGGCATGCCACTCGATCCGGGCAGCAAAATGGGGCCCCTGGCGAGTTTTCGGCATCGCGAACACGTCGAGCGCTTTGTGCATTCGGCGCGCGCCGAAGGTGGTGAGATTCTTGCTGGCGGCGGCAGGCCCTCCGATGCGGGCCTGGCGAAGGGAGCATTCTACATGCCGACCCTGATCGGCGGCCTCGATCCAAGCGCTCATGCTTGCCGCGAAGAGATATTCGGGCCTGTCCTGTGCATTCTCGCCTTCGACGACGAGGAGGATCTGGTCGCCCAGGCGAACGGAACGGCATACGGGCTCGCCGCGGGAATCTGGTCGCTGGACGTGACGCGCGCGCTGCGCGTCGCACGGCGGCTCGAGGCCGGCACGGTGTGGATCAATACCTATAAGCAGCTCAGCATCGCGACCCCTTTCGGCGGCTACAAGGACAGCGGCATCGGCCGCGAGAAGGGCGTCGGAGGCATGCGCCTCTACCAGCAGATCAAGAGCATCTATCTCGGAGGGGTACGGCTGTGAGCACGCAGACCATCGGTTTCATCGGACTCGGCGTGATGGGCGAGCCGATGTGCCGCAATCTCGCTCTGAAGTCGGGGCTGGGCGTTCTCGCATACGATCGCAGTCCCGAGCCGCTGGCGCGTTTGGCTGATCATGGCATCAAGACGGCCGCCAATCTCGCGGCGATCGCCGGTTGCGACGTCATCTTCATGGCCCTTCCGTCAGGCCGGCACGTCGAGGCGGTTTGCGACGGTCCCGATGGCCTGTTGCAAAGCACTCGCCCCGGTACGCTGGTGGTCGATCTCGGCACCTCCCCGGTCGACTTGACGCGTGATCTGGCTCGCCGCTTCGCGACGCTCGGCGCGCGCTATGCGGACGCCCCCATCGCCCGAACCCGGCAGGCGGCCGAGGATGGTACGCTGAGCATCATGGTCGGCGCGGACGAGGCCGACTTTGCGACGCTGCGCCCCCTCCTCGATTCCATCGCCAGCGACGTGACCCATTGCGGGCCGGTGGGCTGCGGGCAGATCGTCAAGATCATGAACAACATGGTGCTGGTCGAGACGGTCGTGGCCCTCTCGGAGGCAATCGCCGTGGCGCGCCGGTCCGGGCTCAGCGACCGGGTGCTGTTCGAGACCCTGACGAAGGGCTCGGCGGACAGCTTCGCTCTCAGGAATCACGGGATGAAGGCGGTGCTGCCGCGGCAGTTTCCGGAGCGCGCCTTCTCGACGGACTATGCGCGCAAGGACCTGTCTTACGCGCTCGCGCTCGGGGCCGAACTGGGACTGGAGATGCCGGGTGCCAAGAACGCGGACGCGCTGCTAAAGCGGGCCTCCGAGGCTGGCTTTGGCGATCTCTACTGGCCGGTCGTCAGCTGCGTCCTCGACCCGGAGAACACCACGCCATGACCGACAACGCGGCAGGAAAGCAGGAGGGAGTCGCGGCGGTGGACCGCGCCTTCCAGATTCTCGGTGCGCTGGCCCATCGCCCGGAACCCAGCTCTCTGGCCGATCTCGCTCGCGACACCGGTTTTTACAAGAGTACTATCCTTCGCCTTTGCGCCTCGCTCGAAGGTGCCGGTTACCTCACGCGTCTGCCGGACGGACATTACGTGTTGGGCGGTTCGGCCCTCCGGTTGGGACTGGCCTATGAACGGCAAAGCCCGCTGCGCCAGCATGTTGTGCCTGTGTTGCAGGACCTCGTTGCCAAGGGCACCGAGAGCGCCTCCTTTCACATCCGGCATGGCAAGTCCGAGCGCCTTTGCCTGTTCCGCGTGAATTCCAATCATTCGACGCTCGACCGTGTCGAGGCCGGAGCAGTGCTTCCGCTCGATAAGGGCGCTGCAGGCCGGATTATCCGGTCCTACGGCACACCCAAGGGAGACCTCGCCCCGGTGGCGCTGTCACGGGGCGAGCGCGACCCCAGTTGCGCCGGGCTGGCGGCCCCGGTGTTCGGGCCTACTGGCCTCATTGGCGCCGTTTCGCTGTCCGGCCCGGACGAACGTTTCACAGATGAGGCCGTTGCGCGCATGCAGGAGCTGCTCCTCGCTGCGACGGCACAGCTCAGCGTGGCTCTGGGTTGCATCCGATCAAACACCAAAAGCGGTTGAGAAACATGACTGCGCCTACGCCGTCGATGAAACCCGAATACGACGTCATCGTTATCGGGGGAGGCAACGCTGCGCTCTGCGCCGCCATCTCGGCCAGGAACGAAGGCGCCAGTGTCCTGGTCCTCGAGGCGGCAGACGCTTTCTGGCGCGGTGGCAATACGCGCCACACCCGCAACATGCGCTGTGCCCATGACGCGGCGACGGCAAGCCTGTCCGGGCCGTATAGCGAAAGCGAGTTCTTCGACGATCTGTTGCGCGTCACCAAGGGACAGACGGACGAGGCACTGGCGCGCTTCATGATCCATGAATCCAAGTCCATGCTGGGCTGGATCGAGGAGCAAGGCGTCCGGTGGCAGCCTTCGCTTGGCGGCACCTTGTCGCTCGGCCGCACCAACTCTTTCTTCCTGGGCGGCGGGCGCGCGATGCTGAACGCGCTTTACCAGACTGCCGAAGATCTTGGCGTTGAGATTCGCTATGAGTCGGAGGTCACCGACATCGAGATCGAGGGTGGGCACTTCCACTCCGTCACGGTCGGCGCAGAAAGACTCCCCGCTCGCGCGCTCGTCGCGGCGGCGGGCGGCTTCGAGTCGAACATCGAATGGCTCAAGCGCTACTGGGGAGAAGCGGCGGACAACTTCCTTATCCGGGGCACGCGCAACAATCGCGGCACCGTGCTCAGGCTGTTGCTCGACAATGATGTCCGGGAAGTCGGCGATCCGACTCAGTGCCACGCTGTCGCGATCGACGCGCGCGCACCGAAATACGATGGCGGCATCATCACCCGCCTCGACTGCGTCGTCTTCGGTATCGTCGTCAATCGCAAGGCCGAACGGTTCTACGACGAAGGCGAGGATATCTGGCCCAAGCGCTATGCGATCTGGGGCCGCCTCGTGGCGGCGCAGCCAGACCAGATCGCCTTCATCATATTCGATGCTTCGTCTCTGAAACTGTTCATGCCGTCGCTGTACCCGCCGATCAGCGCCCCCACCATCGCCGAATTGGCTGGTAAGCTCGAACTCGATTCATCTGCTCTGGAAGAGACGGTAGCGGCTTTCAATGCGGCCTGCCGGCCCGGAACCTTCGACGACAAGATCCTCGACGACTGCTCCACGGAGGGTTTATCGCCACCCAAAAGTCACTGGGCGCGGCCGCTCGTCGAGGCGCCGTTCTACGCCTACCCGGTCAGGCCCGGCATCACCTTCACCTATCTGGGCGTGCGCGTGGACAAGGACGCTCGGATGACGATGAACGATGGGCGGGGCTCTGCGAACATGTTCGCCGCAGGCGAAATTATGGCCGGCAATGTGCTGGGCGAAGGCTATGCGGCTGGAATAGGCATGACGATCGGCGCCGTGTTCGGGCGAATTGCAGGCCGCGAGGCCGCGAGGAGTGCGCTATCATGAACGAACTCGCCTTCCTTCGCGATACGGTGGGTTCGGGGCCGGCTGGAACAGCCGGGTCCAGCGCGCAGCACGCCACGCCCGCGCTGGCCGAAGCGGACCGGCTGATGACCGTCTGTAATTCCTGCCGTTATTGCGAGGGCCTGTGCGCGGTCTTCCCCGCCATGGAGATGCGGCGATCATTCTCCGACGGCGACCTGAACTACCTTGCAAATCTCTGCCACAACTGCGGAGCCTGCTATTACGATTGCCAGTTCTCGCCTCCGCACGAGTTCAGCGTGCATGTGCCGGCGGCGCTGGCGCAGGTCCGCACCGAATCCTATGCGCAATACGTCTGGCCAAGGGCGTTCGCGGGCGTCTTCGCGCGCAATGGGCTGTTCATAGCGATCGCACTCGCGGTGGCCGTCGCGATCTTCATCGCGGGTTTCGTCGCCTGGACCGATCCGGGCGTTCTATTCGGGACGCATACCGGCCCTGGCGCCTTTTACAAGCTCATGCCGCACAACACGATGGTCTTGATCTTCGGCGCCGCGGCGCTGTTTGCGATCCTCGCCATCGGCATGGGCGTCAGAGCCTTCTGGCGAGACATCGGCGAGCCGGATGGCGCGCTGCGCGACACCGGTTCGGTATGGCAGGCGATCAAGGATGCCGGCCGGCTGCGTCATCTCGGCGGAGGCGGCGCGGGCTGCATGAACGACAGTGAGCGGGCGAGCAATCGCCGACGCAGCTATCACCATCTGACCTTCTATGGATTCATGCTCTGCTTCGCGTCGACATCGATGGCGACGCTCTATCATTATCTGCTGGGGATGCAGGCTCCCTATCCCTGGTACGATCTCCCGGTCGTCCTCGGCACGCTGGGCGGGATCGGGCTGGTAATCGGGCCGATCGGCCTCTTGCATGACAAGTGGCGCCGCGATCCGGACCTGAGCGAAGGCACGCCGTTCGGCATGGATGTCGCCTTCCTGCTCATGCTGCTGCTGACCAGCATCACCGGGCTCGCCTTGCTCGTCCTGCGGGCCACACCGGCCATGGGCCTGCTGCTCGCATTGCATCTCGGTGTCGTCTTCGCCCTGTTCGTCACGATGCCCTACGGGAAATTCGTGCATGGAATTTATCGGTTTCTCGCCTTGGTACGCGCCGCGCGGGAGCTGGAGCACCCATAAACGGTCGAATCTCCCAGCCCGTGGAAGCAGCTCCGTCTGGCGCAGGCTTGGCAAGCCGGCGGACATCGCCAGCGCGATGACGGCGCGGACATTCCAGTGTCGCGGCTGCGAGAGGCCTTTGCGTCCCATGTCTCGTCGTCGACGATCGCCTGGACGGCATTGTCAGGCCACGCCGCACATCATCCGTGATCTGCATACGCTTCTCGAAGCTCCGGGCCGATCGTCTGACTGCGCCGCCCGAATGCGGGCGTCCCGAGAATATCGCATTGGCAGCTCTCCCCCACGCGGCTCGAACCTTGATGCGCACGAAGCCTTCCTCGGCGGACTGATCGCGGAGCGACGGGACATCACGCTGCATGAGCTGGCGTTACGGCTCCTGCCGCCGCCTCATCGCTCAATAGGGCTTCCGAAGCCGGGATGCTCGGACTACACTTGGTTCGCTCGTCACTCATTCAAAGCTACCACTCGTTGATCTAAGGCGAGTGGGAATTGTCCCTGATTTTCAGAGCTCTGCAGCAATCCCGTTGGGTTCGAGCCATCTCCTGGGCACCACTCTTTTTCGCGATTCGCGTCAAAGAGTTAAGCAATGATAACGAGTCGCATGGTATCCGCTTTAGCACTGCGGTTTGATACCTTGGCTCTTGCGATGTCGCGCCCCTTCTCTACCAAGCAGGGTTCATACTATCTTAGGTGAAGGTGCAGTTGGCCCTTCGCGCGCGGGCCAGGCTCCAGCGGCCCTGCCCCCTGATCAGATCCACGCGCGGCATGATCGCCGTGCTGGACCGTCCGGTCTGTGCTCCCCTTTCACTGCCGATGCCTACGGGATGCCCGACGCCCTGCGTGATGCTTCTGGGCAGCGCCACGGGCCGAGCGACCTCGTCAGGAGCAACGCCTGATCTCTGTCAGATGGCGTACAGAAGGAAAGCTGGCGGCACCGATTTAGATTTCGTTCATTCAAACAGCTGAATTTTTGGAGAATATAAACCGACGATAGCGAGAGCTATGAATGAATACTCATTTTCTCCAATCTCGCACCTCGCGTACACCGACCGCGATATCACGAGCTAATCGCATGATTAAATCGATATTTCGTGGAAGCGTTACTGAAAGAAATGCGATATTTCTTGATATAATTGGCTATTCGCCTGACGGCGTTTCGGGTCTCCACCATTCAATATTTGTCGATCGGGAGCATGCCAGCTCCCCGGACTGTCGCTCATTGTGGTCCAGACTTCGGCTCGGGCAAGCCCTCGAGGACGACAGCAACCGAACAGGTCGCCACCGGGGTTCGGCTGGTCAATGACACCGGTTCTGCTCTTTCGGGGATCGTCGGCTCGGCAACCAGTGTCGCTGCTGCACTTCAAGATATTTCCAGCGCATCGCAGGAGCAGGCACATGTACCGACGAGGTCGCCCGGGTCGTCGCCACATCGGCAGTATGACCCACCGAAATTCCGCCATGGCCGAACAAAGCGCCGAAGCTCCGAGATAATTATATCATAAAACCCGCTTTATTCAAGACACCGTGATAATCTTCAACTTGCAATTCTCAATTTGGTGCGGGCTTAACTACTGAATTAATCCTGATTCTCTGCTTAATTACCCTAACAATATGGTTCAGTATTCCATGGCTGACAATGCTTTAATCCGGGTACCGTCGTTTAATGATCATGCCCCTGAGAAAATTACTCGAATTATTCCTCGCTGGCGAAAGGCTTGCAGCGCTCAATCGCGTTCAGGCCGTCGCAGAGTTCGATCTTACCGGAATCTGTCTTTTCGCGAACGAACGTTTCGCAAGCATGCTGGGTTATTCTCAGGCGGAAATTATCGGCAAGCAGCATCGCATGTTCTTGCCGACGTCTGCCGCAGTGCGCCCAGACTACGCGGAGTTCTGGAATCGGTTGCGAGGCGGATCATTCCATACGGGTCGATTTTGCCGACAGCGCCGAGACGGCAGCGAAATCTGGATCGAAGCTTCCTACGCTCCCGTTTTCAACCGGCGGGGCCGACTGTACAAGATCATCAAGTTCGCGACCGATGTCACGATCCAGGCACATGAAGCTGCCAAGACGGCGGCGCTTGTGGCCGCAATCGATAAGAGCCAGGCGACGATTTCCTTCGACCTTGACGGCAAGATCCTTGATGCGAACGTCAATATGTTGAACGCCCTAGGATACGATCTCGCGGACATTGTCGGACGTCATCACTCCATCTTCGTGCCGACTGATGAGGCGGCCAGTGCAGCGTATGCTGAATTCTGGAGTGTTTTGCGCCGCGGGGAGTTTCACACGGGATGCTATCGGCGGCTCGGCCGAGACGCCCGCCCCCTTTGGATCCAGGCAACGTACAACCCGATCTTCGATGCATCGGGGCGGCCCTACATGGTGATGAAGTTCGCGACCGATATCACCGAGAGATTCGATCTTCTGGACCGGCTGAAGGGCCTCATTCACGAGAACCTGAGTGAGGTCAAACAGGCGATGAGCCAGACGCTGGATCAAACCGAAAGCGTTTCTCGTTCAGCCGCCGAAGCCTCGCAGGAGGTGCGTTCGATGGTGACGGCAACGGCGGAGATCACGGCTCTGGCCCATTCCCTGACAGCCGGAATCCATCAGTCGCAACGCGCCTCGGAGGATGCGTTCGGCCAGGTCTCGGACGCTTCCGGATGCACTCGCAAGCTTTCATGCGAGCTCGGGGCGATGATCGGGACGCTCGGCCTGATCCAAGACATTGCGGGCCGGATCAATCTGCTTGCCCTCAATGCGACGATCGAGGCTGCCCGCGCAGGCGACGCCGGACGCGGTTTCGCTGTGGTGGCGCAAGAGGTCAAGGTTCTCGCGGACGGGGCAGCCAGGGCGGCCCGCCAAATCACCGAAGAGATCGGCGCTGTTCAATCGATCACGACCGAGGTCACCGGCGCGCTTCAGCGCATCCATGGCGCGGTCGAAACCATGCACGCCCAGATAGCCGATACGGTGGAGGCGATGCATGGTCAGACGAGCGTGGCCGACATGCTCAATGGCAACATGGAACGCGCCGCAAACTCTGTCGGCGCGATACCTGACAGTATCCGCAAGATCGCGGTGCTCGCAGCCCGGGTCGACACGGCGATCGGATCCACACATCGCGTCGCGGTTCAGCTGGTCGGTTAATGTCATCGCACGGAATTCTTTGATACCGGGGCAACCGAGGCAGTGACCTGCCCCGATTGGCGGCACCGGCCTTGCGCTCCGGCGAAAGCGTGGCGGAGGCCATCGCCGCGGTGCGCAAGGCCGGTGCCGCCGCCGTGCTCTTCAACTGCAGCCAGCCGGAGGTCATGGGCCCGGCCATCGACGTCGCCCGCTCCGTGCTCGGCGAGGCGGGGCTCCCGATCGGCATCTATGCCAACGCCTTTCCGGAAAAGACCGGGGAGGCCGCGGCCAATGAGGGGCTGAGCGATCTGCGGGAGGATATCGGGCCGCAGCGCTATCGCGACTTCGGGCGGGACTGGCGGCGCCGCGGCGCCCGCATCATCGGCGGCTGCTGCGGCATCGGCCCCGACGCGATCTGCGCGCTGCACACCGAATTCGGGGCGGATTGGCACCTGCTTCTGGCCGGTGCGCCCGGGCAGTGCTGATGGCGCGGTGCGGATTCGCAGCGCCTCGTCCGCATTCGACTGCCGGGCAGTTCGGTGTCATCTGGGCTAGAGCATTTCCGACACGAGCTTGGCCATCAGGCTGTTCGAGAGGATCGTCGGCACGCCCGCGGCGCCTGCGGCTGCGCGGTGGCGCTCGACGAAGCCCATGCAGTCCATCAACAGAATATCCGCGCCCCGCTGCCGCAGGTCGAACGCCGCTTCGGTCACGGCGCCGAGGCCGTCCTGGTAGGGCGAGGCAGCCGCGTAAAGCGGTGCAGGATCGAGCCCCGCCCATTTGACAGCCTCGCTGTCGATCTGCTCGACGATCGGTACGATGATGCCGAGTGTCGCGCCGCGGGTGAGCGCCGCGACGGAGGCCGGCAGGAAGCGGTCCGGCTCGAGCAGGCGCGCCTTGACAGTGGCGAGTCGCTCGAAATGGCCGGTGCAGAGCAGCAGGATGGTGGTGCAGCCCTGCGCTTCCAGGGCCTCCAGCTTGCCCTGCGCAGCGACTTCCGTCCGCGCGCGATCAAGGATCACGGACGAGCCGTCGAGCAAACGGGTGACCAGCCGCGGCTGGTCCGGTTGCGGTGCGAAGCGGTTCTCGATCTCGGCTCGCGTCAGCCCGTCGAGAACGCCCGCGTGAATGCGTTTGATGCCGTTGTCCAGAAGCGCGTCGAGGATCGGCACGATATCCGGCCGCGGCGCCTGTCCGATCGTGAGTGTGCCGAGGCGGCGCATCTGCAATTGCCTTTCCGAAAGGACGCCGGGCCTCGCCGCGCAGCGCGACCCGGCTTCTGCTCAGCGCTTGAAGACGTTCTTCGAAACGCTGTCGAAGAAGGAGAAGATCGCGTCGCCGGCGATGATGCCGGCGGCGAACACCTCCATGTCCCCCTCGCCCCCCGCACCACGCAACTTTTCCCAGATCAGGCGGCAAAGGATGCCGGCCAGCACCGCCCAGCCCGCCATCGGGAAACTGATCAGCAGGCCGGTGGCAAAGAGCACGCCGATCTGGCGCCTGGGCCCGCCGATGAATTGCAGGACCGCGCCGGGGATCGCCCAGAGGAAGAGCTGCCAGGCGACGCCGGGCGCGACGCCGGCCTTGATCGTCGCGGCGTAGACCTTGTCGACGGGGGCGATGAGGTTCTGGTCGAAGTATGACTGGTAGGACAGCAGCACGACGAGGCCGGCGACGACGAAGGCGAACATTGCGGCGAAGAGCTGCTGGCGGCGGCCGTCGCGCTCGAAGGCAGGATCGACCCCGTTGCCACGCAGCAGATAGCCCGCCTTGAGGTCGTAGCCCATATCGGCGAAGGCCGGTCCCGTCGCGGCAGAGAAGCCGACGAGCAGCGCCAGCGCCGGCATCGGGAAGCCGATCAGCATGCCGATGATCAGGGTGATCAGCGCGACCGCGAAGGCCGGAAACCAGCCCGAATGCATCGCGGCGAGGCCGACGATCAGCTCGTGCACATAGGCCGCGAAAGCGGCGTAGAGCACGAAGAGCAGGAGCATGCCCATCGACATCTCGCTCGTCAGCCCGCCGACAATGGCGATGAAGACCGCGATGACGAGATAGCCGATCGTGCCGAGGCCGAGCGCGCGGCGCACCTCCTTGTCCGAGACGCCGGCACTGGCATCGGCCTGGCGCTGCGCCTCGTTGCGGCGGAACAGCAGCAGCCCGACCTGGATCAAGGCGACGAGACCCGCGCCGATCATGAAGCCGTGGGGAATGTAGGCGGCCATCAGGTCGCCCTTCGGGATGATGCTCGCGAACATCGGCCCGCCAAAGATCTGGCCGGAATAGCCGCGCAGAAGCAGGCCGATCCCGAACATGCCGAGCGCCCAGATATTGCCGATGAAAGCAACGCCGAAGGCCGACATCGGGATGCCGGTCAAGGCCGTCGACCCAGCGAAGCCGATCCAGGCGAGCGGGATCTTGACGAAGGAGGCGGCGACGCCCGTGGCGAAGCCGACGCCCATCAGCGCGGCCTTGCGACCGCCCTCGTCGCCAGCCTTGATCGCCTCTGCGGCTGCCACGCCCGGAGGCCAGGCCCCGGTGGCCGGGAAGACACGGGAATCGAACATGCGATAGAGCAGATAGGCGTCAAGCAGCATGGCGAAGAAGGCGCCCGCCAGCATGGGAAGGACGAGGTCCGGGCGGCCGAGCAGCCACGGAATGCCCACCGGCAGCAGCAGACTGTTGGCGGCGCCGAAGGTGGCCGACGAGATCGCGCTCTGGGCCAGGTTCTGCACATGGATCGAGCGATAGCGCGCGAACATGGCCAGCGGGATGCGCGCCAGCGCCATCGCCGCCAAGGCGCCGATCAGCGAGGTGTTCGCCGTGATGCCGAGCGACACCAGAAGCTGCATGCCGATGATGGCGCCGAAGACGCAGAGCACGGCGATCAGCAGAAGCGTCGCCGGCTCGAACAGGCTGGGGTGCCGCTTCGGCGCCCCGTCATGGTGATGTGTCATGCTCTTACCCCCTCATGGCCCTTTTCGGGCCGTTGCCGACCGTGATCTCGCAATCAGGATGCCGCCTCGGTCACTCTGACGTCCTGCCCGGCCTGCGCCCCACGCATGCCGTATTCCTGTCTGGCGGCCTCGGCCGAGACGAAACCGAGCGCCACGTCGCGCGCGATCTCCTCCTGAGCGCGTTCCGAGGCCGGGCCGAAGCCGGCGCCGCCGGCGAGCACCAGTTCGACGATCTCCTGCGGCTTTGTGACCTGGACGAGTTCGCCGGTGCCGACGTCCTTGAGGATGCGCCCCTGTTCGTCGATGACGCGGCCGGAGGCGCCGGCGCCGGCATGGCCGCCGAACAGGCCAGGGATCGGATTGTCGACACCCTCCGGATAGAGCGAGACCAGCGTCGGCAATCCGTCCGAAGCAAGCTTGCGCAGGCGGATGCGCTGGCCGAGACCGCCGCGATGACGACCCGCACCGCCGGAATCGGTCAGATAGGTCTTCTCCACGACCAGAACCGGCACACGGGACTCGAAGGTCTCGATCGAGGTGTTGGCCGCCGAGGTCGGATAGAGCAGGCCTGACTTGCCGTCGCCATGCGCCGAGCCGCCCTGCCCGCCGCCCGTGAAGAGCATGTCGGAATAGGTCGCGCCCGAGGCATCGCGGCCATAGACGCTCGCCGCCACGGGCAGGCCGGTGAAGGCCTGGACCTGCTTCGGCGCCGCCTCGGACAAGGCGCGGAAGATGTTTGGCGCCAGATACCAGCCGGTGCGGGTGCGCAGATTGACCGCCAGCGGCTTGTCGCAGTTCAGGATCGAGCCCTTGGGCGCATCGATCGTGAAGGCACGGTAGCAGCCGGCATTGCCGCGGACATTCGGCGTCAGCATGCATTTCAGCGGGTAGGTCGCATGCGCCATCGTGTAGTTCAGCGTGCAGTTCAGCCCACCCTGAGGCAGCTGCGGCGGCGCACCGGCGAAGTCGAGATGGATGGTGTCGCCGTCGACAGTCAGCGCCAGAGGATAGGTCATCGGCGTGCCGAGCGGATTGTTGGTGACGGTGCCGCGATAGGTGCCGTCCGGCAGGGCACGGATCGCCTCGCGCATCGCCTTCTCGGAGCGGCTCTGCACGACATGGGCGAGCGCCCGCAGATCCTGCATGCCGTAATCGCCGAGGAAGGATTGCAACCGCTCGGCGCCGATCGCATTGGCGGCCACGAAAGAATGCAGGTCGCCCAGCACCTGATCAGAATTGCGGACGTTCTCGGCCAGCAGCCGCACCAGCGTCTCGTTGATCCGGCCAGCCTCGTAGAGCTTCATCGGCGGGATCTGGAAGCCTTCCTCGTAGATCTCGCGGGCACGCAGGCTGTCCTTGGTGCCGCCGATGTCGGAGACATGGCCGACCGTTCCCATCAGGCCCACCACCCGTGCGCCCTGGAACACCGGGGTGACGATCGCGATGTCGAAGAGATGACCGGCGCAAAGCCAGGGATCATTGGTGATGAGCACATCCCCGGGCTTCAGCGTGTCGGCCGGGTAGCGCTCCAGCAGCGCCTTGACCGCGCGCGGCAGCGTCAGGTTGAACACCGGCATCGCGCGGGGCGAATGCGCCAGCGTCTCGCCTTCCGGATCGAGCAGCTCGCAGGCGAAGTCCTGCGATTCCGAGATCACCAGCGAGAAGGCGGTGCGGCAGACGGTCAGCCACATTTCCTCGACGACGTTGACGAGCCGGCTCCACATGATCTCGAGCGAGATCGGATCGGCCTCGATCCGGCGCGCGGCCTCGGCCAGCGGCATGCCGGCGGTGATCATCGTCTCGGCCGCATCGGGCTGGGCGACGTGGATCACGAGGTTCAGGACCTCGTCGATCGAGACGCGGTCTCCCGGCGGCACGATGGTGGTGGCCTCGCGCTCCTCGATGATCGCCGGGCCTTCGACGGTGTCGCCGGCGCGCAGCGCATAGCGGTCATAGACCGTCGCCTCGCTCCAGCCGCCCTCGAACCAGGCCTTGCGGGTGCCCTTGACCTTGCCCGCGGCATCGCCGCCACCGGCGGCGCCGGCAAACGACAGCGTCGGCACCGGGCCGGCGCAGCGGACCCTGAAATTGATCGCCTCCAGCCGGGCACCCTCATAGACCGAGGTGTAGCGGGCGGAATAGGCCTTGGCGAAAGCGGCGCGTATCGCCTCCAGGCTTGCGGCGTCAATGGTGCCGGCCGGCAGCGGCACGGCGATATCGTGCATCTGTCCGACGAGCCTCATATCGGCGGACCGCTCGACGGTGACGTCGGCGGCGGCAACACCGGCTTCCTCCAGATGCCCGCGGCCATCCTCTTCCAGGCTCTTCAGCAGGGCGTTGACGGCATCGGCATCGAAGCCCGCCACGAACTCGACCGGCAGGGACCGGACGAGATCGAAGGAGAGCGGGGCAGCGAGGAAGCCCAGCGCGGAGGCGGCGCCGGAAGCAGGCGGCACGATGACCTGCCCGACGCCGAGAACGCGCGCGACATCGACGGCGTGGGCGGGGCCCGCGCCGCCGAAGCCGACCATGGCGTAACGGCGCGGATCCTTTCCCTTCTCGACCAGATGCACACGGGCGGCCGCGCCCATGCTCTCCACCACAACCTTGTGGATGCCCCAGGCCGCTTCCTCGACCGAGAGGCCGAGCGGCTCGGCCACGCTTGCAACCGCCTTGCGCGCCGCCTCCAGGTCGAGGGCCATGCGACCGCCGAGGAAGAAGCCGGGATCGTAATAGCCGAGGACGAGGTTGGCGTCGGTCACGGTCGGCTTCGTGCCGCCCATGCCGTAGCAGGCCGGACCGGGATCGGATCCCGCCGAATGCGGGCCGACCTTGAGCAGGCCGACTTCGTCGATGGCCGCGATCGAGCCGCCGCCGGCCCCGATTTCGATCATGTCGATGACCGGAGCCTTGATCGGCAGACCTGACCCCTTGGCAAAGCGGTTGACGCGCCCGGCCTCCAGCATCGGCGCAATCTCGGCGCGGCCATCCTCGATCATGCAGGCCTTGGCAGTGGTGCCGCCCATGTCGAAGGAGATGACGTCCTTGTGGCCGGCAAGTTCGCCGAACAGGGCGGTCGCGAGGCCGCCGCCGGCCGGGCCGCTCTCCAGCAGGCGGATCGGGAAGGTACGCGCCGTCTCGGGCGAGACCAGTCCGCCTGCGGAATGCATCAGCCTGAGCGTGCCGCGGAAGGAGCGCGCGGCGAGCTCGCGCTCCAGCCGTTCCAGATAACGCCGCATCAACGGCTGGACATAGGCATTGGCCGCCGTGGTGACGAAGCGCTGGTACTCCCAGATCTCGGCCACGACTTCGCTGGACAGCGACACGGTGAGCTCCGGGCAGGCCTCGCGCACGATCCGGCCTGCCTCCTGCTCGTGGGCGGGGTTGCGGTAGCTGTTGAGGAAGCCGATCGCGATCGCCTCGCAGCCGGCCGCAGCAAGCTCGCGGGCCGCCTTGCGCACCGCCTCGACGTCGAGCGCCGTCACCACGACGCCGTCGCGGTCGATGCGCTCCGGCACCTCCAGGCGCAAATCCCGCGAAACCAGCGGCTCAGGGAAGGTCAGGAACAGGTCGTAGATGTCGTAGCGCTGCTCGGTCCCCATCTCGAGGATGTCGCGGAAGCCTTGGGTGGTGATCAGGCCAAGCCTGGCGCCCTTGCGCTCGATCACGGCGTTTGTCACCAGCGTCGTGCCGTGGACGATGTCGCCGACATCCGCCAGCGTGATTCCGGCCATCCCGACGAGTTCGCCAAGACCGATCAACGCCGCCTCGGACGGGTCGTGAGGCGTGGTCAGCCGCTTGTGCAGGAGCACCGAGCGCTGCTCGCCGTCATAGAGAATGAAATCGGTGAAGGTGCCACCGATGTCGAAGCCGATGCGCCAGCGATTGCTCATGGGGCGGTCTCCGCGAATGCGAGATTCAAGGGGAAGAAGCGAGTGTCGCCGGTCAGCGCTGCGATCTCCGCGGCGCCCTCGGACAGCGCGGCGATGATGGCGAGCCGCTCCTGCTGCTCGACCAGCGTCGCCGGTATCGTGATGCAGAGCGCGACCTCGTCGCCAGTCGTCGGATCGCCGACCGCGACCGAAATGGCATGCACGCCGCGCACCGCTTCATCATGCGATTCGGCGAAGCCGCTGGCACGAATCTCCGCGAGCCGGGCGAGCAGCGCCTCGAGATCCTGCGGCGCCGTTTCGGAAGGAGCGGAGAGCCCCTCCGGGTAGAGCGTGCGGACCTCCTCGTCGGGCAGGCGCGCGAGCAGCGCCCGGCCCGTGCTGGAGGCGAAGGCCGGCAAGCGGTCGCCGATCGCCGTCACGACGCGCAGGGCGTGCCGGCCGGGATGGGCGGTGACGCCGATGACATGGGCGCCGCGCCGGACGCTGATATAGCCGGTATGGCCGATGCGGTCCGAGATGACACCCACGACGGCATCGGAGCGGTCGATCAGGGAGGCAGCGAAGCGATAGAGCTGGCCGACCTGGTTGAGCAGCAGCGAGGGCCGGTAGCGCTTGGTCTGGCCGACCGTCTCGAGGAGTCCCTCGTCGCGCATCGCACGCAGCAAGCGAGACGCATTGCTCTTGGGCATGCCCAGCAGCGTGACCAGATCGGTGACCGTCACATCGTGGCGGGTGCTGGAGAAGCAGCGAAGCACGTCGGCAGCCGACGATAAAATGGACATGCGCGAGATAGTTCCAAAAAATGGAACAACAGTTCCACCGAGTGGATCGTCCGACAGTTTTATTCTTCAGTCAACCTTGCAGCTGCCGAGAGAAGCCGCGTCACGGGACTGCCGCTGGGAATGATCCTCCGACCCTGCCGGGTGAGGGGTGAGCAGGCCCGACCTCCAACGCGGTGCCGGCGCAGCGCGTGGTCGAAGACCCGTACCGGATGGCTTCAGGGCGCGTCGACCGGCTCACAGACCACCTGCGCCATGGGCCCCTTCCGCATTTTCAGAACTGGAATAATTCTAGAAGATATTGAGTGATTATCTTCATCGCCGTCGCTAAATAGCCGGACTCCCGCGCAGATCTTGATGGGACATCTTGAGCGACCTGAGATGATCATCGCCTTTCTCATCATGCTACGCGAAGGGATCGAGGCCGCGCTGATCGTCGGCATCGTCGCGAGCTATCTGGTGAGAAGCAACCGGCGCGACTGGTTGCCGGCGCTATGGCTTGGCGTCGCGCTCGCCTGTGCGGCAAGCCTCGCGGTCGGAGCGGCGCTCGATCTCGTCATCGGCGAATTGCCGCAACGCGGTCAGGAGCTGTTCGAGGCGGTCATCGGGCTGGTCGCCGCGGCGATGTTGACCTCGATGGTGTTCTGGATGCGCAAGGCCGCCCGCTCGATCAAGGGCGAGCTGCAAGCCGGTGTCGATGCCGCGCTCTCGGGCGGGCGCCAGGGCCTCGCGCTGGTTGGCCTCGCCTTCCTCGCCGTGGTGCGGGAGGGGCTGGAATCGGTCTTCTTCCTGCTCGCCATCGCCCAGCAGGGGAGCGGCTGGCAGCCGGCGCTCGGAGCCGCATTCGGGCTTCTTCTCGCAGCCGGCGTCGGCTATGCCATCTACGCGCTCGGCGTGAAGCTCAATTTGCGCGTCTTCTTCCGCTGGACGGGCGTTCTGATCCTGTTCGTCGCGGCCGGGCTCGTGGCCAACGCGGTGCGCTCGCTGCATGAGGCCGGCCTCTGGAACCACCTGCAGCAGACCGTCTACGATCTCGGCACGGTGCTGCCGGCCGACGGAGTTCCAGGTGCGATCCTGTCCGGCTTCTTCGGCTATCAGGAGCGGGCCGCGCTGGGCGAGGTGGTCGCCTATCTCGCTTTCCTGACCCCGACGCTTGCCCTGTTCCTGCGACGCGGACAGGCGGGGACGGTCGCCGCTGTGGCGCCTTCGCCGGCCGGGCGACGCATGCCGCCGCTACGGCTCGCCGGCATCGCGACCTTGCTCCTGGTCTGCGGCGGCGCCGGCGCCTTCATATATGCCGCCTCAAAGCGCCAGCCTGCGGTGGTCGGGGCTCACGACATCGCCATCGCGATCACCGAGCGCAGTTGCGAGCCGGCGGCGCTGACCGTCCCGGCGGGCCAGGCCAGCTTCGTCGTCACCAACCGCGGCGAGCGCGTGCTCGAATGGGAAATCCTCGACGGCGTCATGGTGCTGGAGGAGCGCGAGAACATCGCGCCGGGCCAGTCGCGCCGGCTGACGACGCAGCTTCGCCCCGGAGATTACACGATCACCTGCGGGCTGCTCAGCGCCCCGCGCGGACGGCTCGTCGTCGAAGCTTCGGCCGCGCAGCCGCGCCAGGCCTTGTCGCTCATGGACATGATCGGGCCGGCTGCGGAATACCGCGCCCTCCTCAGCGAGCGCTCGGCCGCGTTGGCTGGAGCGATCGAGGCGCTGGGGCAGGCCTCGGCCGATCCGCCGGCCATGGCCAGGGCCCGCACCGAGGCCGAAGCGCTGCTGCGGATGTTGCGACCGGCCACGGCCGGCGATGCCGACCTCGCGGCGGGCCTCCATAGCCTGCAGTCCCTGCTGGCGGACGAGGCCGCCCCGGCCGCCGCGACCCGGCAGGCCGGGGAGAGTTTCCGCACGGCGCTGGGCCAGCGCACCGTCCTGCCCGATGCGATGCTGGCCGGGGCGGCCGCGGCCCTGTCGCCAGCCGAGGGCGGGACCGTGACGCCGGAGGATGTCGCGGCCGCAAGCGAAGTCACGCGCCTGCTTCTGCCGCTGGTGCAACGCGTCGAACCCGAACTCGCGGAGCGGGTGAAGACCGACCTCGCCGGCCTGCCGCGTGATGCGAAGCCGGGCGGGGCACGGAATGCGATGACCGGCGATCTCGAGGCGATGCGCAAGGCACTCGCCTTGCCGGATAGGGACCGTAGATCATGAGGAAACCTGACTCCCCCTTGTCGCCTTCGCGCCGCGCGTTGTTGGCCGGCGGCGCGGCCGCGCTGGGAAGCGCCGGCTGGGCGCACGCCGCAGGCGAGCCCGCCTCCAACCCCGCTGCCGCACCGACGAGCGACGCCGCTGCGCAAAGCCAGCCCTTCCACGGCCTGCATCAGCCCGGCATCGTCACCCCGCGTCCGGCGACCGGCCTCGTCGCTGCCTTCGATGTCGTCGCGACCTCGCTGGACGAGCTGGAGCGGCTCTTCCACATCCTGACCGAGCGCATCGCTTTCCTGATGGCAGGCGGCCCCGCACCAACCGCGCCATCGGCCTTTCCGCCGCCGGATTCCGGCATTCTCGGCCCGGTGATCGCGCCGGACAATCTGACCGTGACCGTCGCGCTGGGCGCCTCCCTGTTCGACGATCGCTATGGGCTTTCGAGCCTGAAGCCGCAGCATCTGCAGCGGATGAAGCGCTTCTCCAACGACGCGCTCGACGCCGGTCTCTGCCATGGCGACCTGCTGCTGCAGATCTGCTCGAACGGCGCCGATACCAACATCCACGCGCTGCGAGACATCTTGAAGAACACGCCGGACCTGCTCCTGCTGCGCTGGAAGCAAGAGGGCAGCGTGCCGGTGCGCCAGCCCAAGCCTGCCGAGCCCACGTCTGCCGATGACCGGCCCAGCGAGCCGCCCGAAAGCGCGCGCAACCTGCTCGGCTTCCGCGACGGCACCGCCAACCCCGATGGCACCGACGCTGCCGCGATGGAGCGGCTGGTGTGGGTCCGGGCCGGCACCGGAGAGCCCGGCTGGGCCGTCCACGGCACCTATCAGGTCGTGCGCATCATCCGCAATTTCGTCGAACGCTGGGATCGCACGGCGCTGGGCGAGCAGGAAGAGATCATCGGCCGCAGGAAGGACAGCGGCGCGCCCTTCGGCGGCCTGCGCGAATATGACGAGCCCGTCTATGCGGACGATCCCGACGGAAAGCGGACGAAGCTCGACGCGCATATCAGGCTCGCCAATCCCCGCCGCGCCGACACCGAGCCAAGCCGCATGCTGCGCCGGCCCTTCAACTATTCCAACGGCGTGACCCGCGCCGGCCAGCTCGACATGGGCCTGCTCTTCATCTGCTTCCAGCAGGATCTGGAACGATCCTTCATCGCGGTGCAGACGCGGCTGAACGGCGAGCCGCTGGAAGAGTACATCAAGCCCGTCGGCGGCGGGTATTTCTTCGTCTTGCCCGGCGTGCCCGATGGCGCAAGCCATCTCGGCGCGGGGTTGATCCAGGCGGCGCGCGACGTGGCGCCCGCACAGGCGGCGAATGGCGCGAAGGCGATGTCCGCGCCCAAGATTCCAGCATCCAGGACAGGAGATTGAGATGAAGTCAGGTTTCGCATGGCTGGCCGGTGCCGGCCTGATGGCGATCGCGTCGGTCGGGCCGGCGCTTGCCGCTTCGCCGCTCGATCTCGTGGCGCCGGTGTCGGAGTACAAGCTCTACGTCTCACGGAACGTCGATACGCTCGTGAAGGACACGAAAACCTTCACCGATGCGGTCAAGGCCGGAAACCTCGACAAGGCCAAGGCGCTTTATGCCCCGACGCGGGTCTCCTACGAGAAGATCGAGCCGGTGGCGGAATTGTTCAGCGACCTCGATGGCAGGATCGACGCACGCGCCGATGCTCATGAGAAGAAAGAGCAGGATCCGGAGTTCACCGGCTTCCACCGCCTCGAGTACGGACTCTTCGCCAGGAACTCCACGGACGGGCTCGCTGCCTTCGCCGACGGGCTGATGGCGGACGTTACGGAACTGCAGGGCCGTATCAAGGGCCTGACGGTGCCGCCCGAGAAGATGGTCGGCGGCGCGGCCGTCTTGATCGAAGAGGTCGCGGCGACCAAGGTCTCGGGCGAGGAGGACCGCTACAGCCACACCGATCTGTGGGATTTCCAGGCCAATGTCGACGGCGCCAAGTTCATCGTCGACCTGCTGCGCCCTCTGCTGGTGAAGGACGACAAGACCCTGGCCGCCAAGATCGACGCCAACTTCGCCACGGTCGACAAGACGCTGGCCAAGTACAAGGTGAAGGACGGCGGCTTCGAGACCTATGACAAGCTGAGCGAGGCCGACCGCAAGGCACTCGCCGCGACGGTCACCACGCTGGCCGAGGATCTCGCGAAGCTGAAGGGCGTGCTCGGCATCGGCTGAGTACCGCCTGCGAGAGCGGTTGAACCCGTTAGGCCGATCTCGCAGGACTCGTCGGCGTCTCCAGGACAGCGGGTCTCGTGCAACCGCAGATGGCGGTCGCCCGAGACCCGCGATCCATATCGAGGGCTCGCTTGGGACCGCTGTCGGCATCGAGCTGCGCCGGCAGCCCTCGAGCCTGCAGAGGCCCGGCGGCTGCGGCAGCGCGAAGGCCGCGGGCCTTCTCGTCAACGTCAGTGCGTCGGGAGAGGGGGAACGCGTCGTCGACCTCGATGCCTGGGTTGGCACGCGAAGACCGTGCATGCGGTGATCGTGATGCAATCCCCATCAGCCCTCGTTCAACGCGCCGACCTGATCGTCTCATAGAGGAACCAGCTCCGGCGTTCGGCTTCGTCGATCCAGACCTCGATCAGGCTGGTCGAGGCGACGTCGTTATGGGTCTCGCAGACGCCATGGGCGGCGCGCAGGAAGCCGGTCAGGCTCCGATTGTCGTCGGCGAGCTCGGCCAGCATGTCCTGGGGCGTGACGTAGTCGGCGTCGTTGTCGAGCAGGCGCTGGATCCGGCCGATATGGCCAACCGAGCGCAGCGTCGTACCGCCGACCTTGCGGACCCGCTCGGCCAGCGCATCGGTGGTCGCGAAGATCTGCTCGCCCTGCTCGTCGAGCATCAGGTGGTAGTCGCGGAAATGCGGGCCGGACATGTGCCAGTGGAAATTCTTGGTCTTGAGATAGAGCGCGAACATGTCGGCCAGCACACCGGTCAGCGCGGCGGCGATGTCGGTCGTGGCATTCGCCCCCAGATCGGTCGGGGTCCGCAGCGCAGCGTCGCGGATGGGCTTGTGGCTGGGTTCGGTCATGGCGGCTCTCCGGGGTGGATCGAGGAGCCTTTCTCCTCGACGTCCCGACCCTAGGTCGCGGCTGCCATCGCCTGAACCGGACGAAGGCATGTCGGGCTCATACCTAGGTTTGTGAGCGACGGCGAAGGCTGCGTTCTGCCTGACCTAAACACCTGTATGATTTCAATGCCGGCCGCTTTCGCGAAAGTGATGACGCGGATCCAGGCATCCGCGTCCAATCACGTGGGACGAGGCGGATGAGCTATGCTAGCCCGTTGTCAGTTGTCGCGACCGGATCCGGCTGCCCCTCATGTCGTCCCGCCACTTTGCCGATCGAGACAGCGCCTCACGGCCTGTCTTTCCCGACGCCGGTGCCAGCCCATCGCGCCTCTCGGCCGCGGTGATGAACACGACGGCCTTTCGCATCGCGGCGGCATTGCTCGCGCTCTGCATCTTCCTGTTCGACATACTCTCGCCGCTGGAGGGGGCGGTCGCCGTGCTCTATGTGCTGGTGGTGCTGCTGGCAGCAGCGACCGGACGGCGGGGCGACATCCTCGCGGCGGCGGCGGCTGGCTTGACCCTGACTGTTGCGGCTTATGTCGATACACATGGCCCGCACCTGGCCGGCGCACCGACCTTGCGGGCGCTGGTCAGCCTGGCGGCGACCGGGATCGCGACGGTGCTGGCGCTCAAGAACCAGGCGGCGACCGCGACGCTCGCGGCGCAGGCGCGGCTGCTCAACCTCTCGCACGACATGATCTTCGTGCGTGACATTCTCGGCCAGATCACCTTCTGGAACCGCGCCGCGGAAGAGACCTATGGCTGGTCTGTCGCCGAGGCGACGGGCCGTATCGCCGACGACCTGCTGGAGACGCGCTACGCGCGGCCGCGCGGCGAGATCGACCGCGTGCTTCACGAAACCGGGCGCTGGGACGGGACGCTGGAGCATCGAACCAAGGCCGGTGAGTGGATCACCGTGGAAAGCCGCTGGGCCCTGCAGCACGATGCCCAGGGACGCGTCGTCGGCGTATTCGAGACGAATACGGATGTCACCGAGCGCAAAGCCGCCCATGCGGCGCTGGTTCACAGCGAAAGGCGCTACAGGCGCATGTTCGACGCGAGCCGGATCGGTGTCGTCCAGGAGGACTGGAGCGCGGCGCGGGCGGCACTTGCGACGATCGATCTTGCGGACGGAGCATCGCTGTCGAGCCATCTGGCAAGCCACCCCGACGTAGTCGCGCGGATGCGCAGGCTGACGAAGATCATCGACGTCAATCCTGCCTTTCTCGCGATGATCGGCGCCGGAAGCTCCTCGCAGTTTCACCAGACGGTCGACGATGTGCTGTGCGAGACCGATCAGACGTTCGGCCCGGCGCTGGCTGCTTTCGCGCGAGGAGACAGCTTCCACGAGGGCGAGACGGAGATCGTCAGGACAGATGGCCGCCGCGTGCCGGTTATCTTCGCCATCACCTTTCCGACGGTCGATGACGGTGACGGCAATGTGCTGGTGTTCGTCGTCGACATCACGGAACGCCGGCAGGCGCAGGATGCGGTGCTGCAGGCACAGGCGGAGCTCGCTCATGCCGCGCGCGTCGCGACATTGGGCGAGCTTACCGCCTCGATCGCCCATGAAGTCAACCAGCCGCTGATGGCGGTCGTGACCAATGGCGAGGCGGCGCTGCGCTGGCTGCGCCGCGACCAGCCGGACCTGCAGGAGGTCGACAGTGCCATCGGGCGGGTCGTCTCGGAAGGGCGTCGGGCCAGCGAAATCGTCAAGCGGATCCGGGCCTTCCTGACCAAGACACCGACGCGGTCGAGCGCGCTGGATGTCGCGGCGCTGATCGAGGAGGCGGCGCAGTTGGTGCAGCGGGAACTGGCGCGCGCCGAGGTCGAGTTGCGCATCGAGGTCGCGACCGAGCTGCCACCCGTCATTGGCGACCGAATCCAGCTCCAGCAGGTCGTGGTCAACCTGATCGTCAATGCCGGCCAGGCCATGGCGGAGCACGATGGCCGGCGCCTGCTCACGATCACCGCCAGCCAGCCGTCAGACGCTTGCGTGGAGATCGCGCTGCAGGACACCGGACCGGGCATCTCGCCCCAGAACCTCGAGCGCCTGTTCGATCCCTTCTTCACGACCAAGCCGGACGGGATGGGCATGGGTCTTGCGATCTGTCGCACCACCGCTGAAGCTCACGGCGGAAAGCTCTCGGTCGAAAGCCCTCCGGGCGGCGGGGCGACCTTCCGCCTGACCCTCCCCGTCCCCCAGCACGGTGCCCCGGAATGATCAGGCAGACCTCCGTCAAGCCGGCCCCGGCCGCTCCCAGCCCTCCGCTCGTCGTGATCGTGGACGACGATCCGGCGGTGCGGGAATCCCTCGACAGCCTGATCCGGTCGGTGGGGCTGGCGACGCGCCTCTTCGGCGCGCCGGCAGAACTGTTGCAGGGCTCCTTGCCCGACGTGCCGGGCTGCATCATCCTCGACGTGCGCCTGCCCGGCATCAGCGGCCTCGATTTCCAGGACCAGCTCGCCCGGCAGGGAATCGCGCTGCCGATCGTCTTCATGACCGGCCATGGCGATATCCCCATGACCGTGCGGGCGATGAAGGCGGGTGCGGTCGATTTCCTGGCCAAGCCGTTCCGCGACCAGGAGATGCTCGACGCCGTGACGGCAGCGATCGAGCGTGACCGGCAGCGGCGCGGCGCGACGGCGGCGCTGGACGATCTGCGCTCCGCTCATGCAACGCTGACCACCAGGGAGCGCGAGGTGATGACGCATGTCGTGGCCGGGCTGATGAACAAGCAGGTTGCTGGCGTGCTTGGCCTGAGCGAGATCACGGTGAAGATCCACCGCGGCAACGTCATGCGGAAGATGGGTGTCCGCACGCTGGCTGACCTCGTCCGCATGGCAGAGGCACTGGACGTTCCCAAGCCGTGATCAGGCGGGAGCAAACCTGCGTATGATAGCCGCGTGACGTCGCTTCCTTCACAACAAGGCCAGGCCGCGCACCGGAGCTCCCTTTTCGTGCGACCCTCGGCATGAAGAAGCGTGAACATGCAACACATACCGACAGTCGCGATCGTCGATGACGACGACGGCGTTCGCAGCTCTCTTACCAGCCTGATCCGCTCGCTCGGCTACAAGGCCCGCAGCTACGGTTCGGCTCCACAGTTCCTTGCCGATCGCGAGACCGATGATCCCGACTGCATGATCGCGGACATCCAGATGCCCGAGATGACCGGAGACGAGCTCCAGGCCGCGCTGATCGCGGCCGGTCGGCGTTTTCCGATGATCTTCATGACGGCCTTCCCGACCGCCATCACGCGCGAGCGCGTCATGGCGGCGGGCGCCTGCGCCTTCCTCGACAAGCCGGCCGAACCCGACACGATCGCGCGCCATCTGGCCGCGGCGCTGGCCCGCGGCCGCGATTGAGCGGCGTCACCCCACACCTTGGTATGAGGCGCTGATCCGAGCGTAGAATTACGATCCCCGGCGGCGCCGCCTAGCCTGTCTCCGTCAGCTACCCATCGCGGAGACAAGGCCATGTCCAACGACCAGCACATCATCACCCGGCGAGCCGCTCTCGCCAGCATGGCCGCTGTTTCGGCAGTGAGCCTGATGCCTGCGGCGGCATCCGCCCAGCCCTCACGACCCCTTCAGAACGCAAAAGGAGCCACGAAAATGAGCAGCGGTTACGTCAAGACCAAGGACGGCGTCGAGATCTTCTTCAAGGACTGGGGCCCCAAGAACGCCCAGCCGATCATGTTCCATCACGGCTGGCCGCTGTCGTCCGACGACTGGGACGCGCAGATGCTGTTCTTCCTCGCGAACGGCTATCGCGTCGTCGCCCATGACCGGCGCGGCCACGGCCGGTCCTCGCAGGTCGATACCGGCAACGACATGGATCACTACGCGGCCGATGCGTTTGCCGTCGTCGAGCATCTCGACCTCAAGAACGTCGTCCATATCGGCCACTCGACCGGCGGCGGCGAAGTCGCCCGCTATGTCGCCAAGTTCGGCCAGCCCCATGGCCGCGTCGCCAAGGCGGTGCTCGTGAGCTCGGTGCCTCCGCTGATGCTCAAGACCGAGAAAAACCCTGGCGGAACGCCGATCGAGGTCTTCGACGGTTTCCGCAAGGCGCTCGCCGCCAACCGCGCGCAGTTCTATCTCGATGTCGCCTCGGGCCCCTTCTACGGCTTCAACCGCGAGGGCGCGAAGGTCTCGCAGGGCGTGATCCAGAACTGGTGGCGTCAGGGCATGATCGGCGGGGCGCTGGCCCATTACGAGGGCATCAAGGCCTTCTCCGAGACCGACCAGACCGAGGACCTGAAGGCGATCACCGTGCCGACGCTGGCGATGCAGGGCGATGACGACCAGATCGTACCCTATACCGATGCGTCGGTGCTTCAGGCCAAGCTGCTGAAGAACAGCACGCTCAAGATCTACAAGGGCTTCCCGCACGGCATGCTGACCACTCATGCCGAGGTGATCAATCCCGATCTGCTGGCCTTCGTGAAGGGCTGAAATCTCCGAGACGCCCGTGCGTGGGAAGGCGGCCTTCGCCCTCCCACGCATTTTCCTGGCACCGGCGCGCTCGCGCCCGGTGGACAGGGCCTGACCTCATCCCCGAGTGCGGGGACGGCATCCGCAAGCGCTACAGAGGGGACCGGTCCGCGCTGTAGCCTCGCAATCCATAACCAGCGCCGGCACGAGCAATGGGCCCGCCGGCAGCGGGAGCAGCAGCCATGACCCTCCATCCGGATACCGCCCGAAAGCCTGACCTCGGCGCGTCCCTGACCTTCGCGATGGCGTCGGCGGCCGGCGTCGCCGTCGCCAACATCTACTATAACCAGCCCATGCTCGGCCTGATCGAGAACGACCTGCCGGGGTCGCTCTCGGGTCTGATCCCGACGGTGACGCAGCTCGGCTACGCCGCGGGCCTCTTCCTGCTGGTGCCCTTGGGCGACATCGTCGAGAGAAGGCGGCTGATCGTTGTTCAATTCGCCGTTCTCGCCCTGGCACTCGCTCTCGCAGCGCTCGCACCGACCGCAGCAATGCTGGTCGCAGCCTCACTGCTGGTGGGCCTGGCGGCGACGGTCGCACAGCAGATCGTGCCGCTTGCTGCCCATCTTGCCGCTCCCGAACGGCGCGGCGCCACGGTCGGCACGATTCTCGCCGGCATCCTGACCGGCATCCTGCTCAGCCGCACGCTCGCGGGTCTCGTCGCCACGCATGGCGGCTGGCGCGAGATGTTCTGGCTCGCGGTTCCGATGGCGCTCTGCGCCGGCGGCGTGATGATGCTGACTCTGCCGCACAGCCGGCCCGATGCCGACATGGGCTACGCACGGCTGCTGCATTCCATGGGGCATCTCTGGCGCGATCTGCCGGCGCTGCGGCTCGCGGCTCTGACGCAGGCCATGCTCTTTGCTGCCTTCACAGCCTTCTGGACGATCCTGGCCTTCCGCTTGCAGGCGCCGCCCTTCGGCCTCGGCGCGGATATCGCGGGCCTCTTCGGCATCGTGGGCGCGGTCGGGATCCTCGCTGCGCCACTGGCCGGACGTGTCGCGGACAGACACGGAGCGGGGCCCGTCGTGATGCTGGGAGCCATCGTGACCGCCTGCTCCTGGCTCGTCTTCGGCCTGTGGACTTCGCTTACCGGCCTGGTGGTGGGTGTCGTCCTGCTCGATTTCGGCATGCAATCGGCTCTGGTCTCGAACCAGCACCTCGTCTTCTCCCTGAGGCCGGAAGCCCGCGCGCGTCTCAACACCATCCTGATGGGCTCGATGTTCCTCGGCGGTGCAGGCGGCTCGGCGACGGCGACCTATGCCTGGCAGGCGGCCGGCTGGCCGGGCGTGGTGGCACTGGGTGTCGCTGCCGCGGCGGCCGCCGTCGCCATCCAGGCCGGCGGCCGCCTGGGCGCCCGGCGACGTGCAAGGCCTCCATCCGGCGAGATCACAAAGTGCTGATCGCCCGCGCCGCAGCATCACCACCGGCGGTCACACCGGTTTGCGCCATGCGGCTGCGCCCGTTCCTGGACGCGCGCAGCCGGACGGCGGCCGTCAGGCGCGCGCCATCCGCCGCCAGGCGTTCGGGCTCACGCCACTGTAGCGACGGAAGACCCGGTTGAGATGGCTTTGGTCCGAGAGCCCGCAATCGAGCGCAATTTCGGCCAGCGGCAGCGTGCTCTCACGCATCAGTTTGCGGGCACGCTCCACACGCTTGCGCAGGACCCAGCTGTGCGGGGTCTCGCCGCCCGTCGCCTTGAAAGCGCGGCCGAAATGGCTGGAGCTGAGCCTGGCGGTGGCGGCCATGCTCTCCAGCGTGATGGGGGAGCCGAGATTGGCTTCCACGAAGCGCTCGAGCCTGCGCATCTGCCAAGCCGCAAGCCCGCCCGGCCGGCTGTCCTGCGGCGCATCGTCGAGCAGTGCGATGGCCCGCGTCAGCAGGAAGCGGGCGGCCGCGCGGTCGACCGCCACGGCCGCCCCCGCATCGGCCAGCAGTGCGGCGATGACCTCGCCGGCGGGTGCGCCCGCAGGACCATTCGACAGAGACGAGGTGTCGGACATCATGCTCTCCGTGGCTGGGAGGTCGGCATCGACCTTGAACCCATCCTCCACGGCGCGGCCCGGTGCTTGAATCGAACGAAGATTGGCTCCGATCACACCTGCGTTCTAGCCGACCCAAACCAAAGTATGGCGATGGCTGTGCCCGGCGGCGGCGGCGCGAGGCGCAGCCCGTCCGCGAGACGACATCGTGATGGACGGACGGCTCTCCGGGGCCAGGCGACGCTCTCGTCGACCGATCGGCTGTTCAGACAAATCGCGGGATGGGCCCGCGCTGCGGCGTCTGGTCGGGCAGTTCGACCTCGATCTCGTCGACATAGCACCATCCCCAGCCTTCCGGCGGGTCATAGCCCTCGATGATCGGGTGGCCGGTGGCCCGAAAATGCGCCCGCGCATGACGATGAGGAGAGTCGTCGCAGCAGCCGACATGGCCGCAGCTCCGGCACAGCCGCAGATGGACCCAGGGGCTGCCGATCTTCAGGCATTCCTCGCAACCTCTGGCGCTTGGCGTGACGTCGCGGATCGATCGTTCGTGCATGCAGGGCATCAGCGCGGCTCCGTGGGTATGGCTTCGGCGAAAAGGGCATGGATCTGGGCGACCACGGCGGCGCCTTCGCCGACAGCCGCCGCGACGCGCTTCGTCGAGCCCGAGCGGACATCGCCGATGGCGAAGACACCCGGCAGGCTGGTTTCCAGCGACCGGGCGCCCTTCCCCGTCAGGACGAACCCCTTCGGGTCCTTCTCGACGCCGGCACCGGCCCCGCCGGCATTGGGGTCGGCACCGATGAACAGAAACATGTGCCGCAGCGGGCGGCGATGCAGGCTGCCGTCGCGCCGGTCCCGAAACACTGCCGCGGTCAGGCCCGTGGCGCGGTCCCCCTCCAGGCTGGCGATCTCGCTGCCGACATGCAGCTCGACATTGGAGAGGGCGTCGATCCGGTCGATCAGATAGCGCGACATGGTGTCAGCCAGCGGGCGGCGCACCACGACATGCAACCGCCTCACCTGCGGGGCGAGATAGACGATCGCCTGCCCCGCCGAATTGCCGCCGCCGATGAGGGCCACATCCTCCCCGGCGCAGAGCCGCGCTTCAACGGCCGAAGCCCAATAGGAAATGCCTGCGCCCTCGAACTCGGACAGACCGGGAAGATCAGGCCGCCGGTAGTGCGCGCCCGACGCGATTACCACGGCGCGCGCCCGGACCTGCCGGTTGTCCGCGCAGGCGAGACGCAAGCCGCCGCTTCCGGCCTCCAGCCCTTGGACCTGAACCGGAATCGCGACTTCGGCGCCGAATTTCAAGGCCTGGTTGAGGGCTCGTCCCGCCAGGGCCTGGCCCGAAATGCCGGTCGGAAAACCGAGATAATTCTCGATCCGCGCGGAGGCTCCCGCCTGGCCGCCCGTCGCATGGCCGTCAAGAACGAGGACCGAGAGCCCTTCCGAGGCAGCATAGACGGCGGCGGCGAGTCCGGCGGGACCGGCGCCGACGATCGCGACGTCGTAGAGCCGAGCCGGATCGAGCGTTGGCACGAGCCCGAGACAGGCAGCCAGTTCGCGCGTATTCGGGCGCTTCAGAACCGGCCCGGCCGGGCAGACGACCAGCGGCAGTTCCTCCGGCAGCACGCCCATGCGATCGACGAGGGCACGGCCTTCCTCATGGTCGCGGATATCGAGCACGAGATTGGGCAGGCCGGCGCGGTTCAGGAAGACCTGAAGCTCGGTGATCTCGCGGCTTCCGGGCTCGCCGATCAGGATGGTACCGGCCCCACCTTCGGCAATGAGATCGACACGGCGCAGGATCAGCGCCCGCATGATGATCTCGCCGAGCTCAGCGGAGCCGATCACCAGCGCGCGCAGATGGGCCGCGTCGAGAGGCACCGCCGTGCAGCCCTGAGGCCCCGCCCTGCCGCCAGCGATGCAGGGCCGCCCGTCGAGCTGGTTCACCTCGCCCGAGAACTGACCCGGATGATGGACCGTCACAATCGCCTCACCGGACAGCCCGTCGCGGCGGACCACCTCGATCGTCCCCTCGAGGACGAGCCACGCAGGGGCATCAACGGCGCCGATCTCATAGAGCATGTCGCCTGCAGCGAACCTCGTCTCGGCATTATCGGCGAAACGGCGTGCGGTCCCGATCTGGGCCGGGGTCAAAGTCGGAAAGATCTGGTGCGTGCGGTCGCGCGAAGCCGTCATGAGATCCTCCAGAGATCGGTCGGGCCGGCCATGGCGAAGGCAAGGGGGCCGGGCCGCCGCATGCCGCAGGCGAGCAACAGACCACGTCCATCCGCCACCGTCATCACCTCGGCCCCGATCGCGAGCGACAGGTTCCGCCTCACAAATTCGGCCTGCGCCGGACCTCGTGTCATGGATGCAACGCGCCGGTCGGACATCCCCATCGCTCGCCGCCTCTTGCTGCCCCGATGATGCCCAGCGGCGGCGCTGGCTCTTGTCCAAACGCAGCGCCCTTGACGATTCTCGCCTTCGGGAACGATGGCCAAGGCGGAACCCGGTGGCACCCGCGGCTGGTTGGAGCATGATGGCAGTGCCGAGCCCGTCGCGAATGCGGCCGGGCGCTCCTCCGGCCGGCTGGAGGCGAGAACCGTCAATCCCGGCGCGAACATCCAAGTCGGGCGGCGCTTCGCCTGCCTATTGGTCTGCGAGAACCGCAACGAGGTGTGTCATGACGCGCAAGGTTTCCGATCTGATCGTCGATGTTCTGGCCGCGGCCGGGGTGCAGCGGATCTATGGGGTGGTCGGCGACAGCCTGAACGGAATCACCGACGCGCTGCGGCGCCATGGCGGCATCGACTGGTTCCATGTCCGCCACGAGGAAGCCGCGGCCTTCGCGGCGGCGGGCGAGTCGCAGATCACCGGCAAGCTCGCGGTCTGCGCCGGGTCCTGCGGGCCGGGCAATCTGCATCTCATCAACGGCCTGTTCGACGCGCAGCGGACACGGACACCGGTGCTGGCGATCGCCGCGCAGATCCCCTCGGCCGAGATTGGTGGCGGCTATTTCCAGGAGACTCATCCGCAATCGCTCTTCGCCGAATGCAGCGTCTATTGCGAGCTGGTCTCCGATCCGCGGCAACTGCCCTATGTCCTCGAAAACGCCATCCGCGCGGCGGTCGGCCAGCGCGGCGTGGCCGTGGTCGTCATCCCCGGCGACGTCGCCTTGCGGCCGGCTCCCGAGCACGCCTCGTCCCCCGCGGCCGGCCTGTTGCCTCCATTGCCTGCCATCGTTCCGAGGAAGGCGGAGCTCGACATCCTCGCCGCCCTGATGAACGAGGCGGACCAGATCACGCTGTTCTGCGGACGCGGCTGCGCCGGCGCGCATGCGCCGCTGATGCAGCTCGCGGAGACCCTCAAGAGCCCCATCGTCCATGCGCTCGGCGGCAAGGAATGGGTGGAGTACGACAACCCCTACGACGTCGGCATGACCGGCTTCATCGGCTTCAGCTCCGGCTATGAGGCGATGCATACCTGCGACCTTCTGGTGATGCTGGGCACCGACTTTCCCTACAAGCAGTTCCTCCCGACGCAGACCAAGATCGTCCAGGTCGACATCCGTCCCGAGCAGCTCGGCCGGCGCTGCAAGCTCGACCTCGGCGTCGTCGGCGATGTCGGCCTGACGCTGGAGGCGCTGCTGCCGCTCCTCACCGTCAAGGAGGATCGAAGCCATCTCGACGCGGCGCTGAGGGCTTATCGCGCGGCGCGCGAGGGGCTCGACCATCGCGCCCGCGGAACGCCCGGCCGCAAGCCAATCCACCCGCAATATCTGGCGCGGCTCCTCAGCGAGACGGCCAGCGATGACGCCGCGTTCACATTCGATGTCGGCACGCCGACGATCTGGGCGGCGCGCTACCTCAGGATGAACGGCAAGCGACGTCTCGTCGGCTCGCTCGCCCATGGCTCGATGGCCAATGCCTTGCCGCAAGCGATGGGCGTGCAGGCCGCCCAGCCGGGCCGCCAGGTCATCTCCTTCTCGGGCGATGGCGGCCTGACCATGCTGATGGGCGAACTCGTGACGCTGGTGCAAACGCGCACGCCGGTGAAGGTGGTCGTGCTCAACAACGGCGTACTCGGCTTCGTCGCGCTGGAGATGAAGGCCGGCGGCTTTCTGGAGACGGGCGTCGATCTGCAGAATCCCGACTTCGCCGCCATGGCCCGTGCGCTCGGCATGCATGCGATCCGGGTCGAGGACCCGGGCGAACTCCCCCACGCACTGGAAGACATCCTTGCGCATCAGGGCCCAGCGCTGCTCGATGTGGTGACGGCCACGCAAGAGCTCTCCATGCCACCGACCATCGGCGTCGAGGAGGTCAAGGGCTTCAGCCTCTGGCTGCTGCGGGCCGTGATGAGCGGGCGCGGCGACGAGGTGCTCGACCTCGCGGCCACCAACCTGCTGTCGCGCTGAGGATATCGCGCCGAGAGAATCAAGGAGAGGGAGTGCCATCGCGCCGCTGATGCTCAGCGATCCAGCTCGCCTTCGCGATCTCCTTCCATCTCACCTTGCCGGGCTTCACGATCAGGCCCGCGGCATGGGTCGCCTATCGAAGGCTGCGCGCTGCGGAGCCGGCCTCGGCGGACTCCCGGCGCGCGAGCGAGCCGCGTGCCCGGTGTCGGCAAGGGCCCTGCTGCCGATACTGAAAAGCGGCCCTTGCCTCGATCCGGCCTGATCGCTCCGCGATACAGGCTCATGATTGACAATCATTCCGTGCCGCCGAATGTCTCCGGTACCGGCGAGGAACCGTGCGGGAGGGGTCAATGACCAGGGGACTTCGCAAGGGTTTGACGAGCTATGGCGACGCCGGCTTTTCGCTTTTCCTGCGGAAAGCCTTCATCAAGGCCATGGGCTATTCGGACGACGCACTCGACCGCCCGATCGTCGGCATCACCAACACCTACAGCGACTACAATCCCTGCCACGGCAATGCGCCCCAGCTGATCGAAGCCGCCAAGCGCGGCGTGATGCTGGCGGGTGCGATGCCGATGGTGTTCCCGACGATCTCGATCCACGAGAGCTTCGCACATCCCACCTCCATGTTCCTGCGCAATCTCATGGCAATGGACACCGAGGAGATGATCCGCGCCCAGCCGATGGATGCGGTCATCGTCATCGGTGGGTGCGACAAGACCTTGCCGGCCCAGATCATGGCTGCCTCCAGCGTCGATCTGCCGAGCGTGGTGATCCCGGTCGGGCCGATGGTCGTCGGCCATCACAAGGGGGAGGTGCTGGGCGCCTGCACCGATTGCCGGCGCCTCTGGAGCGCACACCGTGCCGGCGAGATCGACGCCGCCGAGATCGAGGTGGTCAATAGCCGGCTCGCCCCCTCGGTGGGCACCTGCATGGTGATGGGCACGGCATCGACCATGGCCTGCATCACCGAGGCGATGGGTCTTTCACTGCCGATGAGCGCGACGATACCCGCGCCCCACGCCGAGCGTGTCCGCCTCGCGGAAATGAGCGGCAAGCGGGCCGCCGAACTCGCCGTCTCCGGCGCGCCCCGGCCGAGCCAGCTGATGACGAAGTCGTCCTTCCGCAATGCCCAGGTCGTGATGCAGGCGATCGGCGGCTCGACCAACGGCCTGATCCACCTGACGGCCATGGCCAAGCGCGTCGGCGTGAAGATCGATCTCGACGCCTTCGACCGGATCGGGCGCGAGGTGCCTGTGCTGGTCGACCTGAAGCCGTCCGGCGACCATTACATGGAGCATTTCCATCATGCCGGAGGCCTGCCGAAACTGCTGCGCGAACTCGGGGGCCTGATCGACCTCGACGCGCCGACGGTGGCCGGCGGTACGCTGCGCGACGTGGTGGCCGCCGCCGAGGAGGTGCCCGGGCAGACCGTCATCCGCACCGTCGCCACCGCGATCAAGCCGGTTGGGGCGATGGCGGTGCTGAAGGGCAATCTCGCGCCGCGCGGCGCCCTCATCAAGCATTCCGCCGCGACGCCCCGGCTGCTGACGCATGTTCGTCGTCAGAACATTCGGCACAACTCGCGGCGTAGATTAGCGGAGTGCGGGCCTCGTCTGGGGGTTGATGTTAGGCGGCGAGCTTGCGGTG
>NZ_FTMO01000039.1 GCF_900156025.1 Allobosea sp. TND4EK4 | reverse complement strand
CGCTTGGCATAGACGACCCAGTCGGCGCGCCGCAGCGGTGCCAGCAGGGCGGCGAAGGCATCAGCTTCGGCGAGCGCAGCGAGATCGCCATGGAAGATAAGCCGCCCGGCCGCGTGCAGGGTGGCGAGCCCTTCGAGGAAGAGCCTGCGGAACAGCCGCGAGAGCACGCGCACGGGCAGGAAGAAGCCGGGCCGGCATGAGATCCAGCGAGCGCCATCTGGAGACAATCCACCTCCGGGCGCGATGATGTGGAGATGGGGATGATGGGTCATCGCCGACCCCCATGTGTGCAGGACGCTGGTGAAGCCGATGCGGGCGCCGAGATGCCGGGGATCGCTCGCGATGGTGGCGAGCGTCTCGGCCGCGGCCTTGAACAACAGCCCATAGACCTCGGCCTTGTTCGGGTAGGCGATCGCCGCGATCGGTGCCGGCAGAGTGAAGACGAGATGGTAGTAGGCCACGGGCAGGAGATCGGCCTGCCGGTCGGCGAGCCAGTCCTTCGCCGCTGCGCCCTGGCAACGCGGGCAGTGCCGGTTGCGGCAGGAGTTGTAGGCGATGGTCGGGTGATCGCAGTCGCCACAGCGCATGACATGGCCGCCGAGCGCCGCCGTCCGGCAGGCCCGGATCGCACCCATCACCTTGAGCTGGCCGCGGCTGAGCCGATGGCACGCGAGATAAGCCTCGCCATGCCGGTTCAGGATATCCGCGACCTCCAGCGGAGGCCGCGCCATGATCGACGCGGAGCGTTACGGCGGTGGCGGCGGCGCCAGCAGCGCGAGCGGGCTCGTCACCTCGCGCAGCGTCTTCAGCGCGACGCGGGTGTAGACGGCGGTGGTGTCGAGCTTCCTGTGGCCGAGCAGGACCTGGATGACGCGGATATCGGTCTTCCGCTCCAGCAGATGGGTGGCGAAGCTGTGCCTGAGCGTGTGCATCGACACCCGCTTGTCGAGCTTCGCCGCCTCGGCCGCGGCATGGCAGGCCCGGTTGAGCTGGCGCGTCGTGATCGGCTGGCCCGGCTGCTGGCCGGGAAAGAGCCAGCCGCGGGGGCGCTTCACCCGCCACCATTGCCGCAGGAGATCGAGGAGGTCGGGCGCGAGCATGACGTAGCGGTCCTTGCGGCCCTTGCCCTGCTCGACCCGGATCAGCATGCGGGCGCTGTCGATGTCGGCGACCTTGAGGTTGGCGATCTCCGAGACGCGCAGGCCGCAGCCATAGGCAATGCTGAGCGCCGCCCGGTCCTTCAGGCTCCGCGCATGCGCCAGCAGCAGCGCCACCTCCTGCGTGTCCAGCACCACCGGCAGGCGATCGGGCGTCGGGATCCGCGCCATGCGGTCACCAAAACCGGTCCGGCCCAACGTGACGTGGAAGAAGAAGCGCAGCGCCGTGCAGGCCAGGTTCATCCGGGCGTAGCTGGCACCGAGCGAGGCCAGGTGAAGCTGATAGCGCCGCAGATCCTCCGGCTCGGCCCGGTCCGGCGGCAACCCAAGGAAGGCCGTGAACTCACGCACCTGCCGCACATAGTCACGCTGCGTATGCTCGCCGAACCGGCGGATGGTCATGTCCTCGATCATCCGCTGGCGCAGCGGGCTGACGGTGACGGCGTCGATCATGGAAACCTCCAAGGATCAGGGGAAACGACCCCCAAATCCTCGGATGCAGCGCCTCACAGGCGAAATCTCAGCGACCCCGCGCCGCAGCACCCTGCCGCGAGAGCGGCTTAGTCCAGTGGCGCATCCGGCCCGGGCACCGGCCAGCGATTTTGGCCCATTGCGACCCCTGGGGTATCCGCTTCCGGGTAGTTTAGCTGAATGACTGGGGTAATGCCGAAACTGGTGCATGAAACCCATGGTGCTGCAACCGTCGTAATTCCGCTTCGAAGAAGGCGACGGTGTTTGCAAGCCCTTTGCGAAGCGGAACGACCGGGGTCCAGCCAAGCAGTGCGGAGGCTTTTGCGATATCGGGGCGACGGCGGCTTGGGTCGCTTTCCCGAGCTTCCTCGAAGCGGAGGCTGGAGGGGGATCCTGTGAGATCCCGGATCAACAGGGCCAGCTCCTCGATCGTCACCTCTTGCGGATTGCCCAGATTGACAGGCCCAGTCGCAGGCGCGGCCTGCTCCATCAGGCGTACCAACCCGTCCACGAGATCGTCGACATAGCAAAACGAGCGCGTCTGCCGCCCGTCGCCTTGAATGACGAGGTCCTCGCCGAGCAGCGCCGCCTGGATGAAGCTGGCGACGACGCGCCCGTCGTCGTGCCGCATGCCCGGCCCGTAGACGTTGAAAAGCCGCGTGATCCGGACGTCGAGACCTTGATGGGCATGGGCGGAAGCGAGCGTCTCCGCTGCGCGTTTGCCCTCGGCATAGCAGGAGCGTGGGCTCGTCGCATCGACATTGCCGAAATACCTCTCGTGCTGAGGGTGGATTTCGGGTTCGCCGTAGATTTCCGACGTCGAGGCCAACAGAACACGTGCGCGCCATCGCCTCGCGGCATCGAGAACGGCGGCCGTTCCCATCGTGATCGTGCGCCAGGTCGCGATCGGATCGCGCATATATAGAACACCGGCGAGGCAGGGCATGCGAGATGATAGATTTGATCGGCCTGGATATCCGGCAGCTCGGTGATGTCGCTTCGATGAAGCGTGACGCGGGGCCCGGCCAGCAGATCGGCAATGTTCGACAAGCGGCCGCTTGAGAGGTCATCGAGGATGACGATGTCATGGCCGGCTGCGGCAAGGCGTCTGCAGAGATGGGTCCCGACGAAGCCGGCACCGCCTGTGATCAAGATGCGGCTGATAGCGCCCTCCACGTATGCGAACCACCGACAGGTCCGGCATAGCCAGCGAGCCGGCTCGCCCGAGCAAACCGTTCGCGCCCGGTGGCGTCAAGTCAAGCTGGCGTCGGAGCTGCATTCGTTTCGGAAGCCGGGCTTATCGGAGATGGAGATCAGGGCAGGTATGACTCTCGTGATTGGAGATCACGCATGCGTATTCTCATCACCGGTGTCAGCGGCTTCGTAGGAGGCGCTCTCGGTCGGTATCTGCAGGAGGCCTGCGGTTTCGAGGTCTATGGACTGAGCCGCAGCGAGGGCCGGCCTGGCTCCTGCGGCTCGTTCCGCTCTGCCGACCTCTCGCTTTCGGTACCCTTCGATCTCGGTCGCTTCGACGCCGTGGTCCACGCCGCTGGATTGGTCACGCCGTGGGCCCATCCCGAAGCCTATGAGCGCCATAACGTCCGGGCTACCGCGAACTTGCTCGCGTTCGCGAAGCGTTCGGGCGCCGAGCAGTTCATCTATATCTCGTCGAGCAGCGTTTTTTACCGGGAGGGAGACCAGTTCGGCATCTCCGAGGCGACGCCCTTTCCGGACATTCCGATCAATGCCTATGCGGCGACAAAGCGCCGGGCCGAGGAGCTCGTCGCGACCAGCGGCTTAAAGACGACCATCCTGCGGCCACGCGCGGTGTTCGGTGAGGGCGATACCGTGCTGTTCCCGCGGATACTGCGGGCGGCGCGGCTCGGCCTGCTGCCGCGCTTTTCCCGGCCAGATGGCGCGCGCGTCATCGGTGATCTCGTATCGATCGACAATCTCGTGCACTTCGTTCAGGCCGCACTGGAACGAGGAGCCGAAGGCGATTTCAACCTGACCGACGATGCCCCCGTCGACATCTACGAACTGCTTGAAGCGGTGCTCGCGGATTTCGACCTGCCTGCGCCGAAACTGTCCCTGCCGGCCCCGCTGGTGATGCGGGTTGCAGGATCACTCGAATTCCTGTCCGCGCGTCTGTTCGGTTGGCGTGAGCCGCCGCTCACGCGGTTCGGCGTCAGCGTGCTGTCCCAGTCGAAGACCTTTGATATTGCAAAGGCCAAGGCGGGATTGGGCGCGCCGGTGATTCCGACCGGTGAAGCACTCGCCCGCTTCGTCGCCTGGCAAAAGGCGCGTCGATGACACCGGCTGCCAAGGGATGCCGGGGGCGGCCCTAGCGGCAAGTCAAGCAGGGCGGACCGAGGGCACCGTGGATCTCCTGCGATTCCGGGTCGATCCTGCGGATGAAGCGCCGTCGCTTGACTTCCGCCGGTCGGGTTGGAAACCGCTCCCATCGCAATCGTGTCCAGCCGCCGGCTGCAAACAGGCGGTCGGCCAAATCCCTCCGCTGCGGCACCGTCAACGCCTGTGTGGTCAGGATAGCGAGGCTGTCCGCTCCATCCTGTTCGATCTGCCATTCGCCGCTTTCGGGCATGGCCTCCTGTATCTGGGCATCGAGGGTGAAGGGAAAGACGAACCGCCGCTCGGATCCGGTTTGGGATGGCGCGTAGAGCACGTCGGAGAAGCGGCCTTCAACGGCCTCCATTGTCTGAAATACCGATCCGCAAGGGCAGGCGGATCGCCTCAGCCGCACGACATCCGGCAGCAGGACGCGCCGGACATCCTGGGTGAGGCGCGAGAAATCGGTGATGACAGGCGCCGCGTAGGCGTCGTCGCAACGGAAGTGCCGCCATTCGACGATCAGATTGTCGTCGTTGACGTGCAGTGTGCCGAATGGACAGGCCAGCGCGATGAAACCCTCGCAGGCCTGGTAGATCGGGCGCGGACCGATTCCATAGGCCGCTTCGAGCCGGCGGGCATCGGCGGGGAAGGTCGGCTCTGCACCGGTGATGAGAAGGCGGGGGCGAAGCGGCTGCGAGGCGAAGGCCGGGCTGCCGGCCACGGCGAGAAGTATGCTAGGTGGTCCAATGACGATGTCCGGGCGCTCACCGACCAGCCGGGCTACCCACGAATCTAGCGGAGCGGAGATGTCGTAATAGGATAGAGCGAGGGCTCTGGACCGACTGGCATCACGATAAAGCCGGTTGTCGTGCTTGAGGAGCAGGGCGATCCGCCGCCCGAGCATCTCGCCCGGTGCCAGCAGCTTGGCGAGCAGCGTCCCGACATAGCGCGCCCGTTCCGCCGGTGAAGTGATGAAGACACCAGGTTCCCCCTCAGAGCCGGTGGAGAGCCCTAAGCTGTACCCGTGCTCTCCGGTCGATCTGCCCTCCTTCTCGGCCAGGGCACGGGCGCGCGCTTCCGGTAGGGACAGGCCAAGGCGATTCAAGGATTGAAAGTCGCGCCGGAGCGTGGCGGGGTCGGATTGCGGCAATCCATCGAGCAGCGCCTGCAACGGCTCATTTCTTGCCACGGCCGCCGCGACCTGCCGGGCGAGCCTCGGATGTGCGAGCAGGCCGCGCCGCTGCAGAGCCTCGATCGCCCCGCCGGTCAATCGCTGCCGTTGCCGTGTCAGGATGTAGGCTTGTGCGATCCCAAGCAGGCTAGGCAAATTCGGCATTGATCGCCCGGGTGCAATGCGAGGGGAGAAAAGCGATATCAGGCCGCGCCGCGTGGAGCCGGCGCAAGGCTTTCAGCGTCTGCCAGTAGGCTTTCGGATCCTCTGCGATATGATCGAGGATCGGCTTCGGATCGACAGCGTGCGTGATAGCCGCAATATGCCAGGCGGCATCGGCGACGAGAAAAGCTTGCCGACCGGATGCGAGCCGACAGAGCAGGCCATGCTGGCCCCGTGCATGGCCGGGGAGCGCTATGGCCAAGAGGCTGCCATCATTCAGCAGATCGAAGCCTGCCTCGAACCCAGGCAGGGTGGATGAGAGATCAATCCGCCTGCGATCCTCGATGAAGCTTTGATTGACCCAAGCCGCAGGTGGTCGCAAGGCATCGAGCGTCGCTTCCCGAAAGCGCGATAGAGGCGTGCTCCTCTCGAAGGCTCCGGCCGCGGCCCGAGACCACAGGAGCGGGCGCGGAGAGAGATCGCAGAGCCCGCCGACATGATCGGGATGGGCATGGCTCAGGAAGATGAAGGCAAGATCTTGCGACGTGAAACCACGCGCCGCGAGTTGGCGGTCCAGACGCTCCGACGGCGGCAGATTGAGCGGCAGCATCGCCCTGTAGAGGCGCATAGCCGGCCCGCCACCCAACGTCATCACGGAACCATAGCCGGTATCGAAAAGGATCGGCCCGGCTTTTGGATGTTGGATCAGCGCGACGAGGGCGGGGAAGCTCACCCGCCCCCAAACCGGCAGACCCACGAGCGAGCCGAAATGCCGCGTCGATCCCACGGCGAATGTCGCAATCCGGACCCCTGGAGCCATCAATAACGCAAAGCCATGGCGCCCATCGTGACGCCGGCGGCTGTCCCGATCAGCAGGATCGTGTCGCCGCGCCGGATACGGCCCGACCGGACCCCGACGTCCAGAGCGGTTGGAATGGAGGCAGATACCTGATTGCCATGTTCGCTCAGGATATCGATGACGGTCGTGCCGGGGCGGTCCGATACGAGGCGGTGGAGGAGCCGCATCGCCGGCGTACTCGCCTGATGCGGCACCACGACATCGACCGAGCCGCCCGCCATCTCGATGCAGCTCTCCAGGAAAGCCGGGAAACGCGGCAGGGTATGCCGGATCAGCGCGGCCCCGTTCATCTGGAAGAACCGATCCTCGGCCGCCGGCGGCGGACGGTTGAGATTGAAGCGCGAGCCACCTGCCGGAATCTGGCAGAATTCATAACCGTCCACGAATGTCGTCGAGCGTGACCCGAGCAGGCTGGAGGACTCATGGGCCTCCGCGGCCGTCACGACCGCAGCGCCGGCACCGTCTCCGAACAGCGTCGCCGTCTGCAGGTCCTTCCG
The DNA here is from genome assembly GCF_900156025.1 of Allobosea sp. TND4EK4. Classification (GTDB taxonomy): domain Bacteria; phylum Pseudomonadota; class Alphaproteobacteria; order Rhizobiales; family Beijerinckiaceae; genus Allobosea. The sequence continues at coordinate 5,499 of NZ_FTMO01000039.1, read as the reverse complement.
ATCGAGCCCGAGCGACGCGATATCGGCGGCGGCGATGCCGACATGGCGCCAGCGCCCGGCGGCGATCCCGTCGGCTGCCGTCTCGAGGGCCCGGATGAAGCCAAGGCAGGAGGCATTGATGTCGAAGCAGGCGGTCGTCACTGGCGATCCGTCATGGAGCCGGCGGAGTACCGTCAGAGCTGTTGCCGGCATCGGCTGCTCCGGCATCACGCTGGCATAGATCAGGGCATCGAGTGCGCCAACGGAAAGGCCGGCGGTTACGAGAGCCTGTTCCATCGCCTGCGCGGCGAGCGAGCTCACGGTCTCTCCATCCGCGACGAAGCCGCGCCTGCGCACTCCGTTGACCGACAGGGCCTTGCCTGGAGCGAGCCCGAGCATTCGATCGAGATCGTCCGCCGTTACCGCCCGCTGGGGAAAGGCGCGGCCGGTTCCTCGAATACATAGGCGACGCACCTTCCGACTCCCCGCTACCCTATTCGGCTCGTCCGACCGGGGCCCTTTTGCATTTGTGACGCAGCCGTGACAAATCGGGAAGGTTCTTTTGCGGACCTTCCCATGCACGAACGGCCGAAGGCGAAGCGTGTGTCACGACGATCAGGCGGCCGATGAGGATGAAGCCGGGCCGCGCAGCAGACGGGCCTGGCGATGTTATTGCCGCCTCGGCAGCGTCTATCTGCTGACCTATGTCGTCGTGTTCAACCTCACAAGCTGGATCGCGGCGCTGCGCCGCAGCAAGGTCAGCCTTTATCTGCCCCCGGAGCTGGGGATCGCTTTCTCGCCCGTTTGGATCTGGCCTTACGCCTCGCTGCTCCTGGTCATTGTGGTGCCGGCGCTCTTCCTGGGCGAAATCCGGCTGAAGCGCCTGGGGCAGCAATCCATGGCCGTGCTGATCGTCGCCTCGGCCTGCTTCGTTCTGTTTCCGGCCGAGTTGGGCTTCACGCGCAGCCTGCCGGATGAGGCGCCTTACCGCCAGATATTCACATGGCTCTTCGCGATGGACCGGCCCAACAACTTGGTGCCGTCGCTTCACGTCGCACTCTCAACCCTCTGCATCGTGGCCTTCGCCGAAGCGATCGTGTCTCCGGTGGGCCGGTTCGCGCTTTGGGTCTGGCTCGGGATGATCGCGGCTGCGACCGTGCTCGTGCATCAGCACCATCTGCTCGATGTCGCGAGCGGTTTCGCGCTCGCCTGCGGCGTGCGGCGCTGGCTGCCGCTTTCGTCAGGATCAGCCGGCAAGGCGCGGCGGTTTCCGGAAGGCGCGGTCGTCCAGGACCAGGAGATCGATATCCGAGGTCAGGAAAACGCCAACGGCATCCTCGACGTCGTGAACCATCGGCCGGCCCATCACATTGAAGCTGGTGTTGAGTAGGATGGGCATGCCGGTCCGGTGGCGAAAGGCGGAAATCAGCTGGTAAAGAAACGGGTTGGCTGACTCCGTCACGCTTTGCAGCCGCCCGGTGCCGTCGACATGGCAGACGCCGGGCGGCGCGCAGCCGGGCCGCCATGTTAGCGTTCGCTCCATATAGGGCGACGCGGCATAGTCTTGGAAATAGCCTGGTCCGCATTCGTGCAGGATGCTCGGCGCGAAAGGACGGAACTCCTCGCGGAACTTGACGGAAGCGTTGATCCGGTCGCGAATGCCGGGGGAACGCGGATCGGCCAGTATCGAGCGGGTGCCGAGCGCCCGGTGTCCGAACTCGGCCCGCCCCCGGGCAAGGCCGACGATGGCGCCGCCCGCCAGGGCGTCCGCCACGAAATCCGCGAGCTGCCCGTCGGTTTCCGCCGAAAAGCAGGGTTCGAGGCCAAACCGGCGGAGCCTGTCGAGCGTCCCGCCGGCAAGCTCCGATCCGAGATAAGGCGTCGAAAACCGGGGGGGCACGCGCCCGGGATGAGCGGCCTGCCAGCCCAGCAATGCGGCGCCGATCGCATTGCCGTCATCGCCGGGGGCCATCGGCACATGCAGTACCCGAAACGGCGTCGAGGACAGGATCTTGCCGTTGGCGCTGGAGTTGAGCGCGCATCCGCCGGTGAAGATCAGGTTCTCGCCGCCCCATTTACGGTGAGCGCCGATGAGGAATTCGAACAGCACCTCCTCGAACACCCTCTGTGCCGTGAAGGCCATGTCGGCATTGGCCATAGCGGGGCGCCTGCGCAGCTGCTGCACCTGCTCTATTGCAGCCGTATAGCCGCGCGAGAATGACAGGCGGCCCTCGCTGACCATCAGCGCCGGCCGCAGGATGCGATAGAGTCCCGCGTCGAGTGTGCCATAGGCCGCTAGCCCCATCATCTTCCATTCTTCACCGGCCGCCGGGTCGAAGCCTGCGGCAAAACAGAGCTGGCTATAGAAATGACCAAGGCTGGCGAGGTTGGCCATCGACGGGCGGTCGAGGCGCGCGAGCTTTCCCGCGCGGAAGCTGTAGACGGCCGTGCTCGACCCTTCCCCCATCCCGTCCATGACGACGCAGAGCGCTTCATCGAAAGGGCTCGAGAAGCAGGCGGTCATCGCGTGGCACAGATGGTGATTCCAGGCCCGTTTCCGGACGCGGCTGCGGAAGCCGCGCTGCTCGCGCAGGCGCAATTCGAGATTGAGCAGGAGATCGGCAACCGATGACGGAGCCCGATAGAGTGCATGGCGGAGCATCCAGGCGCGCCATAGCTCCGCCTCTTGCTCGCGCGGGCGCATGGCTTCGAGGCCGGATATCGCCCAACGGCTGAAGCGCGCGAGTAAGGGTGCGGAAGCGAGTGCCGTCCGGGACCAGGTGATGTTCGCATCGACTGGCGCATCGCGGGCATAGCGATCGAGGATCGGCTCGATTAGCCCGAGAGCGTCAGGGGGCGCATGCCAGCCGCGCTTGTTCTTGAGCGCGCGCTCATTGGCCTCCGCGAACAGCAGCGCCCCGTCATCGTCGACGACCGCGATCGCCGGGTCGTGCTGTGAGCAGGAGAAGCCGAGAAACGCCGTCACCCATGCTCCTCCAGAAGCTCCAGAATGAGCTCAACGCCTCTATCAGCACCTCCGGCCCGTGCCAGCATGCACGCGACCTCGTCCCAGTCCGGGGACAGGGCCCGGACTGGACCGAGCGCCCCGGCGATGGCGTCTGCGTCGCATTCTCGGCCGGCCGTAAGACGCCGGCCGATGCCCAAGGAGTCGAGCTGGCTCGCCAGGACTTTCTGATCGGCGATTGTGGGAATGAATAGGGCGGGCTTGCGAAAGCGTGCCGTCTCCCATGTCGTCGCCATGCCGGCATGGTGGATGACGATCTTCGCCCCCATGATGAGCGCTTCCATGTCCGGAACGCTTTCAACGATCTCCACGACCCGGCCGGGGTGCGATTGGGTCAGATCCCGCGCCAACGCACGCAGATGTGCCAGGTCGACTTTCCTGCCGCACTGGGCGACCACCGGCATCCCGGCCTGGAAGGCTCCCCTGATCGCCGCCTCGAAGCGCTCTGTCTGGTTGTTGGAAAGCGTGCCGAAGGTGACAAGCGCATAACCCGGTGCGAATGGCGGGGGTTGAAACCGGCGCTCGGCGTTGACGGTCGGCCCGATATAGAAGCGCGGCACGTCGCCGTCCGGGTTTCCGACCTGAAGCTCCCGGAGGAAGAAGACAAGCTCGCGCGCTGGGGGCGACAGGTTCCTCCAGGATGCTTCCAGCCCATAGGCCTCGCGCACCGAGATGGCAAATTTGCTCTGGATCATCGCACTCGCCAGCGCCGGCAGGCCGCGAAGCACATCTCCGGCAAGCTTGACGATGCCATCCTCCCGGCGCATGCGCCGCTCGGCCTCCCGGTTGAAGACGATCGTTGGTATCGTATGAACACGCGGCGTGCCGAGCGTCGTGCCGATGCGGCTGCCCCACAACGCCATGAAATCCTGCAGGATGAGGCGCGGCGACAGCGCGGCCACTCGCGGCAGGATGGCAGGGTAGATCGTCTGCGACGTGCGGATGAGATCGGCGCCCATCTGGACGAGATTGAAATCCGGGGCGTCGATATCATAAGCGACCTCGGGGTAGGGCAGGAATTCCGCGCCGGTCGCCCGGATCGTCCCTTCGAAGGCCCCGTGTCCGAAGCAGGCGACCTTCTGCCCCTTGCCGACCAGCCCGGCCAGAAGCGGCATCATGGGTTTGACATGCCCCATGGCGGGCGTGGTCAAAACGACGATCACCGCGCGCCTCTGTTCCGCTGGAGACGAGGGAGCAGGATGATGGCGGTCGGCATCGGCCGAGGCGTCATCCTCGCAACTCCTCGGCGAATTCGTCCACAATGCTTTTAAGCGAGAAACGCGGCGTCCAGCTGGGATAGTGCTTCTGGAAGCGACCCATGTCCGAGATCCACCAGATATGATCGCCCGGACGGGACTGTGGAACATATTCCCTGTCCAGCTTTTTCCCGAACGCCTCCTCGAATAGATCGATCGCCTCGATGACGGAGCAGCTGCGTGGGCGCCCGCCGCCGATATTGTAGACCTCTCCCGACCGCGGGCTCTGGAAGAACGCGACGAATGCGCGCGCGACATCAGCGGCGTGGATGTTGTCGCGAACCTGCTTGCCGTCGTGCCCGATGACCTCGTAGCGGCGGCCGGTTGCTACGCAGGAGGCGAGATAGGCGAGAAAGCCGTGCTGGACGGCGCCGCGATGGCTGGCGCCGGTGATGCATCCAGCCCGGAAAACCCCCGTCCTCATTCCGAAGTACAGGCCGTATTCCTGCACCATGAGATCGGCCGCCGCCTTCGAGACGCCAAACAGGCTGTGCTTGGTGCCGTCGATGCTCATCTGTTCGGGAATGCCGTGCGGAAAATAGGGGTGGCTTTCGTTGAGGTCCCAGCGACGCTCCAGCCCGATCAGGGGAAGTTCGTTGGGCCGGCTGCCATAGACCTTATTCGTGCTGCAGAAGATGAAGGCTGCCTCGGGGCAATGCCGGCGGGTGGCCTCTAGCAGCAGCAATGTACCCATGGCGTTGACCGAGAAGTCGGTCAGCGGCTGCTCTGCCGCCCAGTCGTGAGATGGCTGTGCTGCCGCATGAACGACGACTGCAATGTCTTGCCCGTACACTTCGAACAGGGCGTTTAGGGCGGCTTCGTCTCGGATGTCGTGATCGAAATGGCGATAGCGCGCCAAGGATTCCAACCGCGCGCGCGTGCCGTCGGAGGAGGTGATGCCGGGAAAGAAGAACCGGCGCATGTCGTTGTCAAGGCCGAAGATATCCAGCCCCAGAGCATGAAATTGCTCGACGGAATGCGCGCCCACCAGGCCGGCAGCCCCTGTTACGATAGCGATGCCCATGGCTCTCCCACTAGCGTGTCAACCATCCTCCGAGCAAAGGGTATCTGGAGGGGGATGTCAGCAGCTGCGACGCATCGGGTGTGAATGCCCGGTTCCGGGAAATGCTCCAAAGTCCGCTATTGTGAAGGGTTTCGGATGCCGGCCCGTGCGAGCGGGGTCGGGCCGGGCTGAGGGGCGGCGTTCGAAAGCCTCCAGGGGAGGAAGCCGCGGCCAGG
>NZ_FTMO01000022.1 GCF_900156025.1 Allobosea sp. TND4EK4 | reverse complement strand
TCCAGCGCCAGGGTGAGATAGGCGTTGTTGGCGTCGTAACCGAGGCTGGACTTGAAGCCCGCAGGCAGGTTCGTGTCGGCCTTGGTGCCGAAGGTGCCGTTCACCCCGCCCGTGGCGTTGAGGATGGTGTACTGCTTGGCGACATAGGTTCCCGCGGCGAAGGACGCCGCCACCGTGGCGCCGCCGAGCGCCGCCGTGCCGGTGACGTTGACGCGGTCTGAGGCCGTCGGAGAGACTTCGACCGCATAGGTCGAGCCGGCGCTGAAGGAAAGGTTGCCGGCGACGCTGAGCGTGCCGATCGAATTGCCCGGCGCCAGCGTGCCGCCGGCAATCGTCGTCGTGCCGACTGTGCCCGTGCCGCCGAGCGTGCCGCCGGGATTCACCGTCAGGCTGGAGAAAGAGTGAATGTCGCTCAAGACGACGAGCTTGCCGCCGCTGACGACACCTGGACCGGTAAATCTGCCTGTCGTGGTCAGGGTCCAGGTCGATGTGCCCGCCTTTTCGAAACGGGTGAAGCCCTTGAACTGATAGGTGCTCGCGAGTTGTCTGATGGTGAAGGTGCCGTCGGTCGCGCCTCCGAGCACGAAGGTGCTGTCGCCGCTTGCCTGCACATTGCCCAGCACCGTGGCGCCCGAAGTGAGTTCGAGGCGGTTCGTGCCGCCGGTGAAGGTGATTGCGTTGGAGCTGGTGAAGCCGCCTCCATCGAAGCCGCCGGAGACGATGGCGCCGCCGCCCAGCGTGAGGTTCATGTCGGCTCCGGTGATGCCCACACCGCCTGTACCGGCGCTACCGCCTCCGCTGCTGCCGCCCCTTGCACCGGTAACGGCGGCATTGATGGTCACCGTTCCGCCTTGGGTCAGCACGAGGCCCGCGCCGCCGGCACCGCCGTTACCAACACCGGAGCCGCTGCCCCCCGTGCCACCACTGACGGCGGCGTTGATGGTCGCCGCTCCACCCTGTGTCAGCACCAGACCCGCGCCGCCCGCGCCGCCGCTGCCGCCGGGACCAGTGCTGGTGCCGCCATCGCCGCCACTGCCTCCCGTAACGGTTGCGGCAATATTTGCCGTGCCGGCGCCGGCCCTGAACGCGAGACCCTCGCCGCCGGCGCCACCGGCGCCTCCGCTAACGTTGCCGCTGACGGTATTGCCACCTGCGCCGCCTGCTCCGCCAGTGATCGCGGCGTTGACATTGGCCGTGCCACCGGCATCGAATCCGAGGCCGGTGCCGCCCGCGCTGCCGCGCAGACCCTGTCCTAGAAAGGTGGGGCCTGCTCCGCCCGCACCGCCAGCGACCGTCGCATTCACGTTGACCGTCTCGCCCGATGTGTACTGGGCGCCATCCCCGCCGGCGATGGGAATACCGCCACCCGTTCCGGGTGTTCCGGTCGTCGGGGTGCTGATGGTCACGTCCGCGGCACGCGCAGCGCCCGGCGATGAAGGATCGCCCAGCAGCAGCACTGGGAGGCAGGCGACCAGAAGAGCAGGCCGGCCCGCGCTGCCCAACATCGCGGCCCGCAGCCGCGACCGGGCGAGTGGTTTTCGATACGCGCCCGCCACACCGAATGCGGCTATTCTATCAAATCCAGCGATTGCCATCCTGCCCCCCGGCACCGGAGGGCGCATCGCCAGGCCGGCCGAATCACCGGGAAGCAGCCCCGGCTCTCCCTGCGATTTGCCATCCGGTATGGTTAGCGGAGCGTAAATGCGTGGTCGTGACCTCCGGCAAAGAGCGCCTTACTGGTAGTCGGAAACCCGACATTCTGGACGTCGGCCATGGGCCAAAATCCCTGGCCGGTGGTCCGGGCGCGATGCGCCACGTCCTGACGTTGGCGCTCTGCCAAAGAGCGGACGTTCAAAACACCGCAAGCATCCTGCTCTGTGGCGGAGACAACTGGTTTTTTGGCCCGCCGCGGCGCGGCGGGAGCCGCCGCGCCGTCTCGATCAGATATCGGTCTGTTCAGACAAAATCAGAGCGTCATCAACCTCGCTGCCGAGGTAGCGGACAGTGCGGGTTTTCCGGAGGCCATTTCGTTTGAGTCACGCCGCCATGGCTGGCTCGTCCAGCATGGCATAGTAGCGTTCCTCGGCCTCGGCCGGCGGGATGTTGCCGATGGGCTCCAGCAGCCTGCGATTGTTGAACCAGTCGACCCAGCTCAGCGTGGCGAACTGAAGGACCGGCGCTTCATCCATAGCACGCGCATCTCAGATGAGCAGGTCGCCGCCTTCTCAACTCAGGTACGGGGGAGGTTGCGCAACGCTGACCCGGCATTCCGCCGCGCTTGGCTGCATCTGTTCGTCGATCGCGTGGTCATCGGCCCCGACGAAATCCGCATTCTCGGCCCGAAGCAGGCTCTCGCGGAAGGTCTCGTTCAGGGAAACGTCAACGCTGGCACCATGGTGCCCAGCTTTGACCGAAAATGGCGCGCCATTCAGGATAAAACTGCGAACACTTATGTGTTTGAAATAGCGATATGATTTAGTCTGCCGCAAGCCGAGGCCGCCTCGTCTCGACGCTTCCGGTCGGGGCCCTTTACGGACTCTCGAAACGTCCGCTTCCGGACAATCCGATGCTCGCTTTGCCCAGCTAGAGCGGTTCCGGACTTGGTTGAATCGAGTGTGATGTGACGTGGCGCCGGCCGGCTGATTCAACGTGATCGTTGATGAGGTGGGCGATGGCACGAGCACTGAGCGATGATCTGCGTGGACGTGTTTTGACGGCTTCAAGCACGGGGCTTTCAGCCCGGCAGGCGGCCCGGTTAGGGATCGGAAACTCGACGGCGATCCGCTGGATCGCGAGGGCCCGGCTAGGCGAGACGACGGCGCGTGTTCAAGGCCGGTGGCGTGCATCACGCCTCGATGCGCAAGAAGCCTTCATCGTGGGGCTGACCGAGGACCGCCAGGACATCACGCTGAACGAGATGATGGCGCGGCTGCGATCACATACCTGGACGTTCAAAAAAGTCCGCCCATGTACTGGAGCAGGAGCGCCCCGACGTCCTGAGACGGCGCCGGGACTGGTTCGAGGCCCAGCCCGATCTCGATCCGCAACGCCTCGTCTTCATCGACGAGACTGGCCTGTCGACCAAGATGGGCCGCCTGTGTGGCCGTGCCCCGCGCGGCGAGCGCTGCCGGGCTGTCATTCCTCACGGGCGTTGGAAGACGACGACCTTCGCCGGAGCCCTGCGCCTCGGCGGCATGACCGCCCTTTTCGTCTACGAAGGAGCCATGAACGGCACAGCCTTCCTGGCTTATGTCGAGCAGGTCCTGGTTCCGACCTTGAGACGGGGCGATGTCGTCGTGATGGATAACCTGCCTGCTCACAAGCCCGCCGGCGTTCGCGAGGCGATCGAACACGCCGGCGCGACGCTATCCTTCCTGTCGCCTTACAGCCGAGACATGAACCCGATCGAGAATGCCTTCGCAAAGCTCAAGGCCATGCTCCGAGCCAGAGCCGAGCGCTCGATCAGCGCCCTTTGGGATGCCGTCGGCACCATCGTGGACCTGTTCTCGCCAGCCGAATGCGAAAATTACTTCAAAGCCGCAGCCTACGACCCAGATTAAACCGGAAACGTTCCAGAGTATAGCTCGTTCGGGCAGTGCTGATCGCCATACCCTATAGAATGACTATCGGAGCAAAGAACTGGCCAATCGCCGAATGGAGCGAGTGAGCAACGATTTGTGAGCTCTTGGGGTTCGACTTCGACGGGGAGTTGGCGATTCTCGCCTCGAATGATCCCAGCTCGCTATCGACACGCACCAGATGCACGTTGCTTTGCAACTCGGGATCGCAGACCACCTTGACCCGTATTCCTTCGAAACCGGTCCCAGCGAGAGCAAGGGCGGCGGCGACGTTTAGGTTCTGCGGATACGCGGCCGCTGCCTGACGCGCACTTCCTTCAAAAAGGGTGATCGATTCGGACAAGGTTTCGGGCTCCTGCCCGAGTTGCCGAAGTTCGGCTTCCCACGCCTTCACCGGCTTGCGGGACTCGTACGTAATGACGGGCTCTCGCGCATCTCGAACAGCTCGAACGTAGTCAAGCGCGCCAAGAGCCCCGGACGCGAGCATGATACGAGTTCCATGCTCCATTGCCGTCCATTCGAGGCGGCTGCGGAATTCGTCATCACCTAGCGCGCCAATTGATGACAGTAGAACCGGGAAACCGGCGGCCAGCAGAGCGGGGACGGTGTCGCGTACCGATTGGTGGCCTGCCGCCTCTACGACAAGATCAGGTGCGAATTCGCAGACCTGGGCGATATCCTCGAGAACTGCGATATCAGTTGGCACACGGCTTCGAGATTGAGACCCGGGCCGCAACAGCACTGCAACGGCGTAGCGCGTGCTCTGGGCTTGCAGTTGTTGAATGAGGTCGGCAGCTATCGATCCAAAACCTATTGTTACGATGTTCTTCTTCATAGTTTTTTGATCCAAGAACGGACTTTCCTGACGAAAGCGTCATGACGCGACACGGGGAAAAAATGCCCTCCTTGCCTGAAGTTCACGAGACTCGCCTGCGGCAACGCAGCGACCAATTCGTCTTGCATGAACGACGGAATGACGAGATCGTCGCGGGCGCTGAACACTTGGATGGGAAGCTGAAGCTGAGAGGCTTGTTCGGTCCCGTCGAATGCCAGCAACGCCTCAATTCGCTGCTCGACGATGGCTCGGGCCTCAGCCGAGGCCGGGGCGTTTGCGCGAGATGCTGCAACGACCTGCATGTTCTTCTGAAGCCAGTCCGGCGGATAGGAGATTAGCGTCGCGTTGACCGCGTAGGCTGCCGGAGAAACAGTCAGGAGTTCCCGGCGCGCATCGAAAAGGCTCTGCATGTAGGCGCCGGGCTTCAGCCAGGTCCCGCTCAGGATCGCCCCCTCGAATCTGTCGGGTGCGACGCAAGTCAATGTTTGGGCAATGCAGCCGCCAGTCGAGTGCCCGAGAACGACGCAGCGCTCGATGCCCGCTGCATCCAACATGGTCAGGCAGTCCTCCGCCAGTGTGCGGATCGTGCACTCTGCCGTTCCGCGCGTGCTGTGCCCGATGCCTCTCTGGTCAAAGCGCAGGACCTGCAAGTCGCGTGCGAGCGCAGCGGAAGCTGCACGCCAGAATGCTGCGCTTCCACCCAGGCCACTGACAAGAAGCAAGGTCCGCGAGCTCGATCCTCGCATCCACCCCTTGAGGTTGGCGCCATCGGGGGTGACAGCCTCCACGGCTACGTCATCTGCCCATTGCCGGAGATTCATTCCCGGTCTCCAAGAACATTGGGCGCCGTTCCGGCGCCCAATGCGAATTGCCTATTTCTTCTGGTTGAAGCTGGAATCGACCCACCCGAACACGGTTTCCCGCTCGATTTCAGCGATGTTCTCTGGGCGCGGAAAGGGTTCGGGCGCCGTGTCTCCAGGCGTCTTTGCCCGTCCGATTCTGGCAAAGAAATCATCCAAACCACCCGGCATCAGCAAGACTGTGAAGCTTAGCGGCTCGTCATTGGGGTTGAGGAAATGGTGCTTTATCCCCGATCCGATGTAGGCGCAGGATCCTGCCTCCAGCGGATGATCGACGCCTTCAATCCTGGCAATGCCCCGCCCCTGGAGAACAAAGATGATCTCTTCATGATCCTCATGCGTGTGTTCACGGATGAAGCTGTTTGCTGCGACCGTCTGGGTCCCCATCGAGAATTGGGCAGCGCCACCGGTTTTCGCCGTGTTCAGGAGATTGCGAACGAAGCCGTTGGCGGGGAGAGGTTGCCAAAAGCTGTCCCCGTCATCGGGTCCCAAGACGATCGCTTTGCTCTCGCTCTGTTGCGTGGTCATCGATCACTCCGCTGTTTAACTGGGTTCACGCGATTTACTGAGCGGCAATTCCAAGGGGCATAGGCGCGTCGTAGCGAGCCATGGCGTCCTCGATGGAGCTGCTGAAGCGATCCCAGGGCGTATAGATGAAATTGTAGTTCCTGACGGCGAAGGCCGGCCCAACGAAGAACTTTTCATAGGATGTAGCCCGGCTGGCGAGATCCGATCCGATGAGATCCCACGCGAATTTGAACACGCGCATTCGATCGACGGCGGAGATTGCGCCGGAGGCCCAGAGCTCCTGAAAAGTCTCGGCCAATTCCTCATTCTGAAGAATGCCGATGTCCGCGGGGAACTGAAAATGCCCGCCCCCCATCAACTCTCGAAGCGTGTCGATGATGGCGCTGTGCTGCTCCATGGCCCAATGGATTGCCCCGTAGAGCTCGCGCCGCCCGTACATTACACCGGAGTCGCCGACCTTCTCGTAATTCTCGATCTGACCGGCTACCATCGCGCTGAAGCCCGCCTCGGCCGCGGCCAGTCTGCCCAGAACTTCGCGAACAGCGGGAATCTCATGCGCTCCGGTGGCTCGCGTGATCAGGTTCGCCATTCCGAGGAACGTCCTCATCTTGGTCGAAAACCGGACCATGCACTGATGGTTGGCGATCACATGCGCGGGGGTATGATGGTAAATATTACGAGAGAGTTCCGCGTCGTCGTGAACGATGACCTTCTCCCACGGCACATGTACATCCTTGAAGACGAGCATGCAGTCGGATTCGTCGTATCTTGCGGTCAGCGGGGCATCGAACTCAGCTTCGCCGCTGCGGTTGAACGGCCGGCGGGCCCAAAGTGAAAGCCCCGGCAAATTCAGGGGGATGACGCAGGTGATAGCTTCCTTCCGGCGGGCCGCGTCCAGCGGCATCACATTGCCGATGAGAACTTCATGCGCGTATGCAGCGCTGGTTGCGAGCATTTTCATGCCATTCAACGTCACGCCGCGGTCATCCTCCGCAGTGACCTGAAGGGCCGGTTGCCGCACCTTGTTGTTGTAGAATTCCTTGCTGCGCGCGCCCTGCGGAGGCACGATCGCGTAAGTGCAGAAGACGTCATTGCGGCGCATATGCCGATAGATGTTTTCGAGGTTGTCGGCATAGCCGCCTGGCCGCTCAAACACCTCGCGGGCGAGCGTCATGCCCGTGATGCTGCTGGCAACGGTATCCGGCGTCCTCCCCATCAGACCAAGCGTGAAATCGGTGATGCGGCGATGGGCACGATGACGCCGGCGCAGATCCTCCTGGGTTCTCGGTTGCAGATAGTGCATCGAGAAGCGCTCGCCGCCTTCCTCGAAAGTCATCTCGTCGCGGAGTTCGGGCGAGGCCTTCAGATCGTAGATGGCTGCGAAAGTCTGCGCCGCCCCGCGAAATGCCGGGTGGGTCGTCGCGTCCTTGATCTGCTCGCCACCGACATAGATCGTCCGCCCGTCCCTGATGCTCTCCAGATAGTCCCGGCCGCTCAGAATCATCGCATGCTCCCCGTCGTAGTGCCTGGTTAGTTGGATATCATTATTATATAACTTAGTTATATAAATTGATAAAGGACGTCCAGCGCAAAATCGCCTGTGACGCTTCAGGCCGCGTGACGAAGTGCGATCAGCTGTTCGATCTGGTCATGATCGGGATCGCGGTCCCGGCCGTTGTCGTAGACAATCGTGCCGTGATCGAGAACCACGGCGCGATGCGCAAGCGACAGCGCGATCGAGACATGCTGTTCCACCAACAGGATCGCGATCCGGCGCTCGTCCCTGATCTTGTTGATCGCAGCGATCAACATCTCGACGATGACCGGTGCAAGCCCCTCCATCGGCTCATCCAGCATGAGCAACTTGGGTTCGGCCATGAGCGCACGCGCGATCGCCAGCATCTGCTGTTCGCCTCCGGACAAATGGCCGCCCATGTTGCGGCGGCGCTCAGCGAGGCGTGGAAACAGATCGTACACCTGATCGATGCCTTCAGCGCGGGAGCGCCCTGCAATACGGAGGTTCTCTTCGACGGTGAGGCTTCGGAAGATCTCGCGTTCTTGCGGGACGAGGCCAATCCCGCTGCGGCTCCGCGCCTCGATCGATCGATTGCCCAGCGCGACGCCGTCAAAGCGTACAGACCCACCGCGAAAGCGGGCACGCCCCATAATCGTCGACAGCAACGTGGTCTTGCCTACGCCGTTGCGCCCGAGAATCGCTATCGTTTCGCCGGCATTCAGATCGAAGCCGACGCCGTTCAGCACTTCCGTCTCGCCCCATCCGGCACGCAGGTTTTCGCATGCAAGGAGGGGAAGTTCGCCGCGCTCAGCCATGAGATTGGGTCCCCAGGTAAACTTCTCGGACGAGGGGATTGTCCACGATCTGACCAGGATTGCCCTGACAAAGCACGGCTCCCTGCGCGAGGACGGTAATTTCCTGGGCGAAACGAAACACCAGGTCCATGTCGTGCTCGATAATCAGGACGGCCATGTCGCCAGGAAGACTGCCGATGAGTTCCATCATTTTTCGGGAATCGGATGGAGGCACGCCGGCCGCGGGCTCGTCCAGGAGGAGCACTTTGGGGCGCATGGCCATCGCAACGACGACTTCAACCAGACGTTGCCGGCCGTAGGGCAAAGTCGCGACGCGATCGAGGGCAACTTCTGCCAGGCCGAAGGCTTCCAGCAGGTCCAGCGCCTCTTCGGCTGCTCTTCTCTGGACGGCAACGGCGGGAAGCGGCCGTGAGCCGACACGCTCGCGCTCGAGAACTGCCAGCTGGACGTTCTCAAGAACGCTCAGGGCCATCAGGAGCTGGTTGATCTGAAATGTCCTGACCAAGCCCTTTCTGACGCGGCTGTCGAAGGACAGGGACGTCACATCCTCGCCGAGGAGGGAGATCGTGCCACTCGTTGGCCTGAGATTCCCGGTGAGCAGGTTGACGAAAGTGGTCTTTCCAGCGCCATTCGGCCCAATCAGCGCGTGTCTTGCGCCGGGCCACAGGACGAAATCGACATGATCCGTGACAACCAGCGGGCCGAAGCTCTTACAGAGGGCCTGTGTCGCAAGCAAAGCGGTCATGACCGAGCCTGGCTTAGCGCGGAAGACGCGGCAGGTTGCAACCGCATGCGGCCAAAACCGCGGGCGAGAATTCCCAAAACTCCGCCACGCGCGAACAGGACGATCGCGACAAGCAGCAACCCAAGCCAAAAATTCCAGTATACGGGATTGTCCTTGGATAGATAATCCTGCGCGATGAAGAATACGGGTGTCCCGAGAAATGCCCCGTACAGCCGACTAACTCCGCCAAGTGCCAGAATGACCAGAACCATTCCGGACAATTCGAAACTCAACATGTTGAGCGAGACGAACTGATCGATCTGGGCCGCCAATGCGCCCGCCAGGCCAGCCATGGCAGCCGCAATCGTGAAGATCGCGAGTTCGCGGCGTCTCACGTTGGCACCGATCGCGGCCATCCGAACCGCATTCTCGCGAATCCCGACGACAGAACGTCCAAAGGGCGTCGCCAGCAGCATTCGCAGAAACAGCCAGCAAACGAAGAGGACGCCGAGGGAGTAGAGGTAGATGACCTTTCCGTCGAGGCCGAAGCGATATTTTCCAAACAGGGGGGCCATCGACATTCCCGAAAGCCCATCGGCTCCGCCGGTCCAGGCCGAAGCTTGGTTCGCCGCTTCCTGGAGCAACAACAGCAGGGCCAAGCTCAAGATCAGAAGGGCAAGACCTCGGGTCCGCAGGATCATGAGCCCTGACAGAATGCCGACGACCCCGCCGACAATTGTCCCGACAGCCAGTCCGGTGAAAGGTTCGTTGATCCCGGCCGAAACACAAAGGATGCCCGCAGCGTAGGCGCCGGCACCATAGAATGCGGCGTGTCCGAGCGTCACAATTCCAGCATAGCCGATCAAAAGATCCATCGACAGGACGAATATGATCGTGACGAGGACGTGGGCGCCAAGGTTCAGAAACTGCGGGAACAGAAAGAAAATCAACGCGGCAGTGAGCCAGGGCAGCACCTCGTACGGGTGAAGCCTGTCACGGCGCTGATGGGCGTCAATGATCGAAGCCTTCAGAGACGAGTTCATTTGGCTATTCCAAAGAGGCCGTTGGGCTTGACGGTCAAAATCGCAAAAACAGCCGCGTAGGTGAAAAATGCCGCCATGTCCGGCGCGATGAGTTTGCAGGCCGTATCGGCCACACCGAGCAAGATCGCCGCAAAGAACGGCCCCTTGATCGTTCCCAGCCCGCCAACGGCGACAACGATCAGAAAGCTCGCGAGATGCACGCTGGCATAGTTCGGGAACAGCGGGATCAGCTCCGCGCCGAGGGAGCCTCCCAGTGCCGCCAGCCCGGAGCCGAGCGCGAAGACCCCAGTGTAGAGGAGTCGCGTGTTGACTCCGAGGGTCTTGGCCATCGTCGGGTTTTCGACCGTGGCCCGCACCCGGGCGCCAATGAGTGTGTGCTCGATCGAAAGCCAAAGCGCCGCGAAAACCGCAACGCCGCTGACGATCAACAAGGCACGGTAGGTCGGGAAGGAGAATTCCCCGAAACTGATCGCACCACGCAAAGCTGCTGGCAGCGAAACACGAATGGCGAGCGGGCCAAAGACATACTGAAAAGCGGCCGTGCCGATGAAAATCAGCCCGATCGAGAAGAGAACCTGATCCAGTTCGGAAGCTCCATGGAGCCTTGCATAAAGCAAACGCTCCATGATCGCTCCGAGCGTAGCGATGCCGAGAAACGAGACTGCCAGCGCAAGCGGCAGAGACCATCCCTGCGCAGACAAAAGTGTCATCGTTAGGTAGCCGCCTGCCATGGCGAATATACCGTGGGCAAGATTCGCAATCCCGAGCAGGCCCATCGTGACCGACAGGCCAACGGAGATCAGGTAGAGAACCATCGCATAGGCGAGGCCGTGCAGAAGCACGCCGAGCACTGTTTGGAACAGAGCCATGACGAGGAGCCCTATTCAGGATTGATGATTTTCCACGGATCCTTGACGTCGGGAATGACATCAATTCGCCGGTTCATCATTTTCCCGTCGATGTTTTCCATTCGATTGACGACGACGGATTGAACGATATCGCGCGTTTTCGGATCAATCGAGATCGCCCCGCGGGCTCCCGAGTCACTCTTCCAGTTGGAAAGAAACTCCAGGATGGCTTCCGGCTTGGCGTCCGGTCCGAGCTTGGCGATGGCGCTGAAGATCATATCCATCGAATCCCAACCGGTGACACCGAGATAGCTTGGCTTGTTGTCCGCTCCGTACTCGGTCGCCCAGGCTTTGAGAAAAGCGACGTTCTGCGGACTCGGGTCGACCAGATTGGAAGTGTAGATACCGCCTGTGATCACCCCCTCCGCGGCGGTGCCGATCGCTGGCATCTCGTCGTCGTTCAGAAGGTCGCCTGGCCCCATCAACTGGATTCCGGCCGCCTTCAATCCAGCCGCTTCATATGCCTTGAGGGCAGCGATGCGGGAGTTGATGTACATGAAAACCATATCGGGCTTAGCGTCCTTTATGCGCTGCATGTAGGGAGCAAAATCCGTCACGTTCTGCGGTATACGAAGCACGCCGGTAATCTGCCCTCCCTTGCCGACAAAGGCTCGGGTAAAGGCTTCCTGGGTGTCGTGTCCGGGGGCGTAATCAGCCACCACGATGTAAGCTGTTTTGTAGCCTTTCTTGGCAGCCCACTCGCCCATGGGATAGGCAAGCTGCCACTGGGTCAGGGAGACGCGGACAATATACGGCGACATCCTGGTCAGACTGGACGTCGACGCATTCGGCAGGATGAAGGGCAGCTTCGCCTCCGTCGCGAGCGGAGCGATGGCTGCGGCATCAGGCGTGAAAATCGCCCCCGTCAGGTATTTGATCTGATCCCGGACAACCATTTCCTGGACCAGGCGCTTCGCTGCTGTCGGATTGGGCCCGGCATTGTCCCGCCGAATAAGTTCGATGCTGACTCCTTTGGGCAGCTTGTCCCTGTTCAGCTTCATGTAGAGCGCCGCGCCTCTGTCGACGCCCTCGCCCATCGAGGCAAAGGGCCCCGTCAACGCAAGCACCGATCCAACCTTTACGACGGTATCCGCGCTGACGGATGGCGCTGCAAGCGCACACAAGGCCACAAGCCCGACCAATCTGTGGGTGAGTATCATGTCCATCCCCTTCGTGTTTCGCTGCTCTCATGGCAGGTGTCTGCAGGGGCTATTAGATAGGTAAATTATATAATTTCAATCTATTTTTTAGGGCGCTGGCAGTGACGCGCTGCGCGGTCGCGGACTCTCACTCAAGAGGAGAAAGCTAGGAAACTAAATTATGTAGGTTTGATAACTTTCTGGCGCCAAAGAGGCGCTTGAAGTATGGTTGATCGACGTGGACGTAGGGCTTCGCTGACACGAAGCCAAAATCAGAGAATACGGTGTCGTGAAAAAAGTCGAACCACAAGAGAAGCACGAACGCTTCCCCCCGCTCAGCACCTCGCTTCCGACCTTCTTGAAGGATGGCTGCGACGCGGGCTTCCGACAGACGATCTACGGCCTGCTCCAGGTTTCAGCGCTGATGCTGAAGGCGCGAGAATACTACGGCGCCTATATCGGCGTATCGGGACCGCAATACAGCATGATGGTCGCTATCGCCGAACTGCGCGAGACCACCGTACGCGACCTGTCGACGAAGCTGCACGTCTCCGGTCCATTTATCACCGTCGAGATCAATAAGCTGATCAAAGCTGGATATGTGGCCAAGCGGCCGGACGACAATGATAGGCGCAGTTCCTTGCTATCGCTGACGGAAGAAGGAGTTGAACACGTCAAAAAGGTCTCAACCATCCGCATGATGACGAACGATGCCATCTTTGGTTCGTTCGACGCCGCTGACGCTCAATCGCTCCAGCGCCTCGTGAAAGCGCTCGTCAGGGACCTTGAGGTCGCTGTTCATCATCTGGAATCGCCGCAATGGAAGCCGGAGCCTTCAGCGCGCGGTCCCTGGCAAAGATCGCAGGAAAAATGAGATAGACATATATAACTAACTTATATAAATAATTACCCAATGAGGCGATGGCGCCAACCGCCACGCAAAAGCTTCATGGGGAAACGAGCATGGGCGATTCCAGCCAGGACAGCGTACGTTTGAACCCGCTCCCGGATCTCAGACAGGTCCTCGGGCGATTTGCGACAGGTGTCGTAGTCGTCACAGCGCGCACGGGCAACGAGCACTTGGCCGTCACGATGAACTCCTTTTCGTCGGTATCGCTCGATCCGCCTTTGATCTCGATCTGCCTGGGTAAGCATTTGCGCTGCGGTCCGGCTCTGGAGACGGCGCCACACTTCTGCATCAGTATCCTGGGAGCCGGGCAACGGGCGATCTCGCAACGGTTTGCAAAGGCCGGTGACAAAGCGTGGGAGGATGTACCCTATCGGACGACCGAACTGGGCATCCGAGTTATCGAGCCGAGCGTAGCGGTCCTGGAATGTCGTCGGCACATCGCCGTCAAGGCTGGCGATCATTCCATTCTTCTCGGGGAGCTGACACTGGCCCGTCTGGGGGATCTGCCAGACCCGCTGCTCTTTTTTGGCTCGCAATACGCCACGCTGAATGCGGCCAGTTGCAGTCTCTGACGGCGCAGTAGCGAGCTGAATCTCGATGCCTGAGCATCGTTGTTTCGATGCCGCATGTCGCGTCCTCGGAAAGACGATCGTCGAGCTGGCACGGCAGTTCGATGTTCATCCGAGCCAGATCATGCCGTGGCGCAATCCGCTTCTCGACGGGGCTGTGGGCGTCTTCGATGGCGAGGCGAAGGTCGCAGCGCCAGCTCCGGTGATCGACGTGAAGACGCTTTACGCGAACGGGATGCTGTCACCCGTCGAGTTCGGACGACAGCACGTTATCTAGCGCTCGTGGACAAAGGTTGACTGCGGAATCCGGTTTTGATTCAAGGCTCCTCTTTGGAGGCAGCCTTGGGCGAATGGATTGGTTTGACGGGCGAGGAATGGGCGCTGATCGGTCCGCTTCTTCCTGCTGAACGAGGGCGCGGCTGCCGCCCTGCCCAGGACAATCGACGCTATTTCGAAGGCATGATGTGGATGGCGCGCACCGGCGCACAATGGCGGCATCTGCCTGACGAATATGGCAAGTGGAACAGCGTCTTCCGCCGTTACCGCCGCTGGGTCGAGACCGGCGTATTCGAGGCGATGCTCGAAACCCTGGCCGAACTGGTCGAGCGGGATCGAAGCGCCGACATGATCGACAGCACGATTGTCCGGGCGCATCATTGTGCGGTCGGCATAAAAAGGGGTCTCAGGAGGCCGAGGCGCTTGGCCGATCGCGCGGCGGCTTCACCACCAAGCTCCATGCCCGATGCGATGCAAAAGGCCGTCCGCTCGGTTTCCTCCTGACGCCCGGGCAAACCCACGACATCCAGGGCTTTGCGCCCCTTTTCCGGATGATTTCCGACCGGATCGAGGCGTTCCTCGCTGACAAGGGCTATGATGCAGACGCCATTCGCGAGGAGATCGCTGAGGCCGACATCGAAGCCGTCATCCCGGCAAAGAGCAATCGGCGCGAGCCCATCCCGCACGACAAAGCCAAATACAAATGGCGCAACCAGATCGAGCGGCTCTTCAACAAGCTCAAGAACTGGCGACGCGTCGCGACCCGCTACGACAAGACCAAAGAATCCTACCTCGGCTTCGTCGCTATTGCCGCAGTCAAACTATGGATACCATTTGTCCACGGGCGCTAGCCCGATGGCGTCCACGAAACTCGGAGCTATTCAGTGAACAGCTCTGCTTTAACGGTTGGATGTTCTTGGTTGTTTAATCAATCAGCCGGTACGGGACGGCTTTGCGAATGTCGGGATCGATCTGGATCGACGCACCGGCCGGCGGGAAAGCCCGTTGCGAGCAGGTGGACCGTTCACAGAGCCGGCAGCTCGTCCCAATCTGGACGATGGATTTGAGGTTCTTGGTATCGAGCTCGTCCGCATAGACGAGCTGGCCGGCGTCCGCCAATTCGCAGCCCAACCCGATCGCATAGCGCCGACGCGCGGCGCTATGTCCGATCCCAGCTTTCGTGATTGCTTGCGCCAGCGAGAGATACCGCGTCCCGTCGGGCATCTCCGCGATCTGCGCGAGCATGCGGTCAGGCGTTTCGAAGGCCTGGTGCACATTCCAGAGCGGGCAGGCTCCACCATAGCGCGCAAAGCGCAGGCGGGTCGCGCTGTGGCGCTTGGTGATGTTTCCGGCGCGGTCAATGCGAAGAAAATAGAACGGCACGCCCCGCGCGCCGGGCCGCTGCAAGGTGGAGAGGCGGTGCGCCACCTGTTCGAGGCTCGCCCCGAAAAGATGCATCAGGACGCCGAGGTCGTGTCGATGCAGCCGGGCGTCATCCAGGAATTTCCGATAGGGCAGCATGAGCGCGCCGGCGAAGTAGTTGGCGAGGGCGACCGAGCAGACGGCGTTGGCGCTCGCGCTGCGGAAGCCGGCCTGCGCCAGAACCTCCGTCGTAACGTCCTGCGCCTCGAACAGGGCTAGTTGGTGAGCAAGCGCGAAGGTTTGGCTGGGAGCGTCGGTGCAGCCGTCGATGCGCAAGGTTCGGGAAGCCCGGTCGAACTGTCTGATCGGCCGATCCAACCCTAAGGACCGGTCGATTTCGACCGAGAGCCGGTGGCGCAACTCGAGCCGGTCGATCAGGGCGCCGGGCAGGGCGGAGACATCGGCGCCGAGCTCCACTTGGGTCGTCTCCGCCTGCCGGTCCAGATCATCGACATAATTGCCAATCCGGTGGAAGAAATCGCGCACCTCGTCATAGGGAAAGGCGAGGGTGCTGGCCGCGGGGCTCGCTTCCGAGTGTAACAAGGTCTGGTCCAATGCCTGGTACTTGTCCTCCAGCGCCCGATGGGCGGCCTGGAGTCTGATAACGGCCTTCGCGATGCTGGGCGCATGCTGGATGGCCGCCTGCAATTCGACTGATGGGGGGGCAGGGTGAGCGAGGATCGGATCGGATAGGGCATCTTGCAAATCGATCAGCAGCCGGTCCCCGTCGCTGTTCGAGATTTGCGAGACGTCTACGCGAAAGACCCGCGTCAGCTCCACGAGGACGGCGGCGCTGAGCGGTCGCTGCGACCGTTCGATTTGGTTCAGGTAGCTCGGTGAAATGCCGATCTTCCGGGCTAGGATTTGCTGTGGCCAGCCCGCTTCCTCCCGCAATCTGCGGACGGCCGGGCCGGCGAAAATCTTGCGTTTCATTTTGCAAATTTGCCTGTTTCGCAATTTTGCAAATTGGCACGGATTGCCGAGACGAGCAACGCCGCGTGCCCTATTTCAGGCGAAACGTACCACTGCCGGACTGCGATTATGCCATGAAGGACATCCTCGAACAGCTCGAAACCCGCCGCGAGGGCGCCCGCAAGGGCGGCGGCGAGCGACGCATCGAGGCGCAGCACAAGCGCGGCAAGCTCACCGCCCGCGAACGCATCGTGCTCCTGCTCGACAAGGACTCCTTCGAGGAGTTCGACATGTTCGTGCAGCATCGCGCCGTCGATTTCGGCATGGACAAGGCCGAGAAGATCCCCGGCGACGGCGTCGTCACCGGCTGGGGCACCGTCAACGGCCGCACCGTCTTCGTCTTCTCCAAGGACTTCACCGTCTTCGGCGGCTCGCTCTCCGAGACCCACGCCCAGAAGATCATCAAGATCCAGGACATGGCGCTGAAGATGCGCGCGCCGATCGTCGGCCTGTTCGATGCCGGCGGCGCCCGCATCCAGGAGGGCGTCGCGGCGCTCGGCGGCTATGGCGAGGTCTTCAAGCGGAATGTGCAGGCTTCGGGCGTCATTCCCCAGATCTCGGTGATCATGGGCCCCTGCGCCGGTGGCGACGTCTATTCCCCGGCGATGACCGACTTCATCTTCATGGTCCGCGACACCTCCTACATGTTCGTCACCGGTCCGGAGGTGGTGAAGACCGTCACCAACGAGACGGTGACCTCCGAGGAGCTCGGCGGCGCCAAGGTCCATACCTCCAAGTCCTCGGTCGCCGACGGCTCCTTCGAGAACGATGTCGAGGCGCTGCTGCAGGTGCGCCGCCTGCTCGACTTCCTGCCCGCCAACAACACGGCCGGCGTGCCGGAATGGCCGTCCTTCGACGTGCCCGATCGCGTCGACATGAGCCTCGACACGCTGGTTCCGGACAATCCGAACAAGCCCTACGATATCAAGGAGCTGATCCTGAAGACGGTCGACGAGGGCGACTTCTTCGAGATCCAGCAGGCCTATGCCGGCAATATCGTCACCGGCTTCGGCCGCGTCGAAGGCCGCACCGTCGGCATCGTCGCCAACCAGCCGATGGTGCTGGCCGGCGTGCTCGACTCCGACGCCTCGCGCAAGGCCGCCCGCTTCGTGCGCTATTGCGACGCCTTCGAGATCCCGATCGTCTCGCTCGTCGACGTTCCCGGCTTCCTGCCCGGCACGGCGCAGGAATATGGCGGGCTGATCAAGCATGGCGCCAAGCTGCTCTTCGCCTATAGCGAATGCACCGTGCCGCTGGTCACGATCATCACGCGCAAGGCCTTCGGCGGGGCCTATGACGTGATGGCCTCGAAGCATATCGGCGCCGATGTGAACTATGCCTGGCCGACGGCGCAGATCGCGGTGATGGGCGCCAAGGGCGCGGTCGAGATCATCTTCCGCGGTGGCGACGCCGAAACCATCGCGCGCCAGACCAAGGAATACGAAGACCGCTTCATGTCGCCCTTCGTCGCGGCCGAGCGCGGCTATATCGACGAGGTGATCATGCCGCACTCGACCCGCCGCCGCATCGCCCGGGCACTCGCCATGCTCCGCACCAAGAGCGTCGAACGCCCCTGGCGTAAGCACGACAACATTCCGCTCTGAGATGAGGCAGCCGATGACCGATCGT
Organism: Allobosea sp. TND4EK4; assembly: GCF_900156025.1. Classification (GTDB taxonomy): domain Bacteria; phylum Pseudomonadota; class Alphaproteobacteria; order Rhizobiales; family Beijerinckiaceae; genus Allobosea. Next base: position 34,507 of record NZ_FTMO01000022.1, on the reverse strand, counting down.
CACCCCGTCCCTGAGGCAAACGTCGAAAACTTGGCGGAGAGGCTGATCGAGGTGGTCGACCGGGCATCGGACCCACGTCAGGCCGCAGACATGCTCGATGAAGTGTCCGAGCTCCTCTGGCTCGCGAGCAGCTTGGACCCCGCGGCTGAAAACCAGATGAGCCGATCACGCTATCTCTCACAGAGCGGGCGTGGCGACCTGAGCTGAGTTCGACCTCTTGTTGATTTCCTTAGTTGAAGAAGACCAGCGCATGTTCTCGAAGATTCTGATCGCGAACCGCGGCGAGATCGCCTGCCGTGTCATCAAGACGGCGCGGCGGATGGGCATCAAGACCGTCGCCGTCTATTCCGACGCGGATCGCGATGCGCTGCATGTCGAGATGGCCGATGAGGCCGTGCATATCGGCGCAGCCCCCGCCGCCCAGTCCTATCTGCTGATCGACAAGATCATCGAGGCCTGCAAGGCAACCGGTGCCGAGGCCGTGCATCCCGGCTACGGCTTCCTCTCCGAGCGCGAGGCCTTCGCGCAGGCGCTCAAGGATAACGGCATCGTCTTCATCGGCCCCAATCCCGGCGCGATCGCCGCGATGGGCGACAAGATCGAATCGAAGAAGGCGGCGGCTGCCGCCAAGGTTTCGACCGTTCCGGGCTTCCTCGGCATCATCGAGAGCCCCGAGCATGCCGTGACCATCGCCGACGAGATCGGCTATCCCGTGATGATCAAGGCCTCGGCCGGCGGCGGCGGCAAGGGCATGCGCATCGCCCATTCGGCCGGCGAGGTGGCGGAGGGCTTCGCCCGCGCCAAGTCGGAAGCGGCGTCCTCCTTCGGCGACGATCGCGTCTTCGTCGAGAAGTTCATCGTCGATCCCCGCCATATCGAGATCCAGGTCCTCGGCGACAAGCACGGCAACGTCATCTATCTCGGCGAGCGCGAATGCTCGATCCAGCGCCGCAACCAGAAGGTTCTGGAGGAGGCGCCGTCGCCGCTGCTCGACGAGGCGACCCGTCGCAAGATGGGCGAGCAGGCGGTCGCGCTGGCCAAGGCCGTGAACTACGACTCGGCCGGCACGGTCGAGTTCGTCGCCGGGCAGGACAAGTCGTTCTACTTCCTCGAGATGAACACCCGTCTCCAGGTCGAGCATCCCGTGACCGAGATGATCACCGGCATCGACCTCGTCGAACAGATGATCCGGGTAGCCTTCGGCGAGAAGCTCGCGATCGCGCAGGCGGATGTGAAGCTCGATGGCTGGGCGGTGGAGAGCCGCGTCTATGCCGAGGACCCGACGCGCAATTTCCTGCCTTCGACCGGACGGCTCGTGACCTATCGCCCGCCGAGCGAGGGGCCGGATGGCGAGGCCATGGTGCGCAACGATACCGGCGTCTTCGAGGGCGGCGAGATCTCGATCTATTACGACCCGATGATCGCTAAGCTCGTGACCCATGCGCCGACGCGCGAGGCCGCGATCAAGGCGCAGGCGCGCGCGCTCGATGCCTTCGCCATCGACGGCATCCGCCACAACATTCCCTTCGTCGCCGCGGTGATGCAGCATCCGCGCTGGATCGCCGGCAATCTCTCGACCGGCTTCATCGCCGAGGAGTTCCCCGAGGGCTTCTCGCCGCCGGTGCCGCAGGGCGAAACCGCGCAGCACATGGCGGCGATCGCCATCGCCTGCGACCACCGCATGAACCAGCGCAAGCGCAACGTCTCGGCGCAGATGGAGGGCTGGCGCAAGGTCTCCTTCGATCGGCAGCGCATCGTCCAGCTCGGGGCGGAGCGCTTCGAGGGCGAGGTCACGGAGCAGGGCGGGGCGGTCGTCATCGCCTTCCCGGCCGGCAGCATCAGCGTCGTCAGCGACTGGGTGCCGGGCGAGCCGGTCTGGCACGGCACGCTCGACGGCGTGAAGGTCGCGGCGCAGGTCCGGCCGATCCTGAATGGCGTCGCGCTCGGCCATGCCGGCGCCTATGCCAACGCCCATGTCTATACGCAGCGCGAGGCCGAATTGGCCGCGCTGATGCCCGAGAAGGTCGCGGCCGATACCGGCAAGTTCCTGCTCTGCCCGATGCCGGGGCTGGTCAAGGCGATCTCGGTGACCGGGGGGCAGGAGGTCAAGGCCGGCGAGCCGCTCGCCATGGTCGAGGCGATGAAGATGGAGAACGTGCTGCGCGCCGAGAAGGACGTCACCATCGCCAAGATCCTGGCGAAGGAGGGCGACTCGCTCGCGGTCGATGCCGTGATCATGGAATTCGCATGAACTCGGCTGCTCCATCCGACCTTCCCTATCTCGACGCTTTCGCGGCGCCGTCTCATGACGCGTGGCGTGCAGCGGTCGACAAGGTCCTGAAAGGCGCCGATTTCGAGAAGAAGCTCGTTGGGCGCACTGCCGACGGCATTCGCATCGAGCCGCTCTATCTTGCCGCCGCCGCGCCCCAACGCGCCCTGCGGGCCGAGGCCGGGCGCTGGCAAGTCGCTGCCCGGCTTGATCACCCGAAGCCGAGCGAGGCACGCACGCTGGCCCTCGCCGATCTTGAGGGAGGAGCCGACACCCTGACGATCAGCTTTGCCGGCGCGCAGGCAGCCCGCGGCTACGGCCTTCTCGCCGACGATGTCGCGGCGCTCGATACCGCGCTGCAGGGCATGATGCTGGACCTGATCCATCTGCGGCTCGACCCTGCCCCGCAGGCCCGTATCAACGCCCTCCTGCTCGCCGCCCTGATCCAGAAGCGCGGCCATGCGCCGAGCGAGCTCTCGGTCTCCTTCGGCCTCGATCCGATCGGCGTCTTCGCCGGCCGCGGCACGCTCGCCGCGCCCTGGCCGGAGCTGGGCCGCCGGCTGGCGGCGACGATCCGCACGCTGAAGGAGCGCGGCTTCGCCGGGCCGTTCATCGAAGTCGACAGCCGCCCCTATCACGAGGCTGGCGCTAGCGAGGCGCAGGAACTCGGCGCAGTGCTCGCGACCGCCGTCGCCTATCTGCGTACGCTCGAAATGCAGGGCATGCCCCTGTCCGAGGCGCGCGATGCGCTGGCTTTCACGCTGGTCGCGGATACCGACGAGTTCCTGACGGTGGCGAAATTCCGGGCCGCCCGCCTGCTCTGGAACCGCATCCAGCAAGCCTGCGGCCTGACGCCGAAGCCGGCCCGCATCCATGCCGAGACCGCCTGGCGCTCGCTGACGAAGCGCGATCCGAACGTCAACCTGCTGCGCGGCACCGTCGCCGCATTCGCGGCCGGGGTCGGCGGTGCCGATTCGATCGCCGTCCAGCCCTTCACCGCCGCGCTCGGCCTGCCCGATGCCTTCGCGCGCCGCGTCGCCCGCAACACCCAGCTCATCCTGCTGGAGGAGAGCAATCTCTGGCGCGTCGCTGATCCCGCCGCCGGCGCTGGCGGCTTCGAGACACTGACGCAGGCGCTTTGCGAACAAGGCTGGCAGGCTTTCCAGGAGATCGAGCGGCGGCGCAGCGGCAATCTCGGCGGCATCGTCGCGTCCCTGGTCGAAGGCCATCTCCAGAAGGTGCTCGCCGAACAGCGCGCCGCTCGCGCCAAGGCCGTGGCCACGCGTCGCGAACCGATCACCGGAACTAGCGAATTCCCGAATATCCGCGAGGAAATCGCCAAGGTGCTCGCCGTCGCGCCGGTCAAGCTCGACGGCAAGCGCGTGCAGGGCAGCCTGGCCGAGCGCAACCAGGGCGAGATCATCCGCTCCTTCGTCGACGGCGCCGGCCGTGCCGACGCTCTGGCCGGACCCGCTGACGGCTTGCGTGCGGAGCGGCTGCCCTCGCTCCGGCTGGCGGAGCCGTTCGAGGCGCTGCGCGACAAGGCCGACGCCCAGCCGAAGCGCCCGGCCGTCTTCCTGGCGACGCTAGGCCCGATCGCCGATTTCACCGCGCAGGCCGGCTTCGCCCGCAATCTGTTCGAGGCGGGCGGTCTGGCGGCCTCTAGCGGCGACGGCTTTGCCAAGGAGGGCGTGACCGATCTCGATGCGCTTGTGGGCGCCTTCCGTGCCTCGGGCGCGAAGCTCGCCTGCCTCTGCGGCTCGGATGCGGCCTATGCCGCCGAGGGCGCGGCGGCTGCCGAGGCTCTCGCCACGGCCGGCGCCACCGTCTGGCTCGCCGGCCGGCCGGAAGACGGCCAACGGCTGAAAAAGAGCGGGGTAACTTGGACGATTTTTACGGGCTGCGATGCACCTGAAGCTCTTGAATGGGCACAGGCATTCGCCCGAAGCGGGAGTCAGTCATGACCGCGATCCCGGATTTCACGAAGCTCGCCTTTGCCGGGGCTCGCCCCGCCGCCAGCGCGTTGCCCACGGGCGAGAGTTGGCAGACGCCCGAGGATATCCCGGTCAAGCCGGTCTACACCGCCGCCGACCGTGACGGCCTGCCCTTCGTCGAGACGCTGCCCGGCGTCGCGCCCTATCTGCGCGGCCCCTACCCGACCATGTATGTCAACCAGCCCTGGACGATCCGGCAATATGCCGGCTTCTCCACGGCCGAGGATTCGAACGCCTTCTACCGGAGGAACCTCGCCGCCGGGCAGAAGGGGCTCTCGGTCGCCTTCGATCTTGCGACGCATCGCGGCTATGATTCCGACCATCCGCGCGTCGCCGGCGATGTCGGCATGGCCGGTGTCGCGATCGACTCGATCTACGACATGCGCACGCTGTTCTCCGGCATCCCGCTCGACCAGATGAGCGTGTCGATGACGATGAACGGCGCGGTGCTGCCGGTGCTGGCGCTCTATATCGTCGCCGCGGAAGAACAGGGCGTGCCGCAGGCCAAGCTCTCGGGGACCATCCAGAACGACATCCTCAAGGAGTTCATGGTCCGCAACACCTATATCTACCCGCCCTCGCCCTCGATGCGGATCATCGGCGACATCTTCGCCTTCACCTCGGCGAATATGCCGAAGTTCAATTCGATCTCGATCTCCGGCTACCATATGCAGGAGGCTGGGGCGACGCAGGACCTCGAGCTCGGCTACACGCTGGCGGATGGCGTCGAATATATCCGCGCCGGCCAGCGGGCTGGGCTTTCGGTCGACGTCTTCGCGCCGCGCCTGTCGTTCTTCTGGGCCATCGGCATGAACTTCTTCATGGAAGTCGCCAAGATGCGCGCCGCCCGGCTGATCTGGGCCAAGCTCGTCAAGGATTTCGGCGCGCAGAACGAGAAGTCGCTGCCGCTGCGCACCCATTGCCAGACATCCGGCTGGTCGCTGACGGCGCAGGACGTGTTCAACAACGTGCCACGCACGATGATCGAGGCGATGGCGGCGACGCAGGGGCATACCCAGTCGCTGCACACCAACGCGCTCGACGAGGCCTTGGCGCTGCCGACCGATTTCTCTGCCCGCATCGCCCGCAACACCCAGATTCTGCTGCAGCAGGAGAGCGGCACGACTCGGATCATCGATCCCTGGGGCGGCTCCTATTATGTCGAGCGGCTGACCGCCGAGCTCGCCGAGAAGGCCTGGGGCCATATCCAGGAGGTCGAGAAACTGGGTGGCATGGCCAAGGCGATCGAGGCCGGCATCCCGAAGCTGCGCATCGAGGAGGCCGCCGCCAAGACGCAGGCGCGCATCGATGGCGGCCAGCAGGCGATCATCGGCGTCAACTGCTACAAGCCCGACAACGAAGCGGCGATCGACGTGCTCAAGGTCGACAATGCCGCGGTACGCGCCCAGCAGCTCGACAAGCTGAAACGCCTCAAGGCGGAGCGGAACGAGACCGAGGTCGAGGCTGCGCTGACCGCACTGACCAATGGCGCGGCCGGCAACGGCAACCTGCTCGATCTTGCGGTCAAGGCCGCCCGGGCCAAGGCCACCGTCGGCGAGATTTCCATGGCGATGGAACAGGTCTTCGGACGCCACCGGGCCGAGATCAAGGCGATCTCGGGGGTCTACAAGCGGGAGGTCGGCGAGATGAACCCAGCCGTCACGCGCGTCCAATTGATGTGCGAGGCCTTCGAGGAGGCGGACGGGCGCCGCCCGCGCATCCTCGTCGCCAAGATGGGCCAGGACGGGCACGATCGCGGCCAGAAGGTCATCGCCTCGGCCTTCGCCGATCTCGGCTTCGACGTCGATATCGGCCCGCTTTTCGCAACGCCCGACGAAGCAGCGCGGCAGGCGGTCGAGAACGACGTGCATATCGTCGGCGTCTCGTCGCTGGCGGCGGGGCATCTGACGCTGGTGCCGGAATTGAAGGCCGCGCTCGCCAAGGCCGGCCGGCCCGACATCATGATCGTCGTCGGCGGCGTCATCCCGCCGCAGGATTTCGAAGCGCTGATCGAAGCCGGCGCCTCGGCGATCTTCCCGCCCGGAACGGTCATTGCGGACGCCGCCGAGAAGCTGCTGCAGGAACTGAACGAGCGCCTCGGCTACGCCCAGCGAACCGCGGCAGAGTAGGAGAATACTTTGATGAAGATCTTGGTGCCCGTGAAGCGGGTGGTTGATTACAACGTGAAGATCCGCGTGAAAGCGGACGGGTCCGGCGTCGAGCTCGCGAACGTCAAGATGTCGATGAACCCGTTCGACGAGATCGCCGTCGAGGAGGCGCTGCGCCTCAAGGAGGCCGGCAAGGCGACTGAGGTCATCGTGGTCTCGATCGGCCCGGCGCAGGCCGCCGAGACGATCCGCACCGGCCTCGCCATGGGTGCCGATCGCGGCATCCTGGTGAAGGTCGACGGGATCGTCGAGCCGCTCGCCGTCGCCAAGCTCCTGAAGAAGGTCGTCGAGCAGGAGAATCCCGGCCTCGTCATCCTCGGCAAGCAGGCGATCGACGACGACTGCAACCAGACCGGCCAGATGCTCGCCGCCCTCCTCGGCTGGGGCCAGGGAACCTTCGCCTCGAAGGTCGAGCTCGGCACGGATTCGGTCGACGTCACCCGCGAGGTCGATGGCGGCCTGCAGACGGTCTCGCTCAAGCTCCCGGCGATCGTCACCACGGACCTGCGTCTCAACGAGCCGCGCTATGCCTCGTTGCCGAACATCATGAAGGCGAAGAAGAAGCCGCTCGACGAGACCACGGCCGAAGCGCTCGGCGTCGATGTCGCGCCGCGCCTGAAAGTTCTGAAGACGGTCGAGCCCGCCGGCCGCTCCGCCGGCGTCAAGGTGGCCAATGCTGCCGAACTCGTCTCCAAGCTCAAGACCGCCGGGGTGATCTGATGACCACGCTGCTGATCGCCGAACACGACAACGCCTCCGTCAAGGACGCGACCGCCAAGGCGCTGACGGCTGCCGCCAAGCTCGGCGCGCCCGTCCACATCCTCGTCGCTGGTGAGGGCGCCAAGGGCGCGGCCGATGCGGCCGCCAAGCTCGCCGGCGTCGAGAAGGTGCTGCTCGCCGATGACGCGATTTACGGCCATGCCCTGGCCGAGCCGCTCGCCGCGCTGATCGCCAAGCTCGCCGACGGCTACGACGCCGTCGTCGCGCCCTCGACCACGACCGGCAAGAACGTGCTGCCGCGCGTCGCCGCCCTGCTCGACGTGATGCAGGTCTCGGATGTCAGCGCGATCGTCTCGCCCGACACCTTCGAGCGCCCGGTCTATGCCGGCAACGCCATCCAGACGGTGCAGTCGACCGACGCCAAGAAGCTGCTGACCATCCGCACCGCCTCCTTCGCGGCGGCGGGCGAAGGCGGCTCGGCTACGGTCGAGAGCGTCTCGGCGGCCGAGAACCCCGGCAACTCGTCCTTCAAGGGCGAGGAGGTCGCGAAGTCCGACCGTCCGGAACTGGCCTCGGCCAAGATCATCATCTCGGGCGGCCGCGCGCTGGCCTCCGCCGAGAATTTCGGCAAGGTGATCGAGCCCGTCGCCGACAAGCTCGGCGCCGCGATGGGCGCCTCGCGCGCCGCGGTCGATGCCGGCTACGCCCCGAACGACTGGCAGGTCGGCCAGACCGGCAAGGTCGTGGCGCCCGAGCTCTACATCGCGGTCGGCATTTCTGGCGCCATCCAGCATCTCGCCGGCATGAAGGACTCCAAGGTCATCGTCGCCATCAACAAGGACGAGGAAGCCCCGATCTTCCAGATCGCCGATTACGGCCTCGTCGGTGACCTGTTCACCGTCCTGCCGGAACTCGACGCCGAACTCGCCAAAGCCGGCAAGTAAGGCCGGCGCCGTCCTTCCGGGCCGCCTCTGCGGTGTTCAAGGCATTGTTGCCGTTGGTCCGGTGTGATCTGTCTGATGCAAAGCTGGCCGAGGCGCTCGATAACTGCGCCTCGGCCAGCTTTGCCGTGGATTCTCATGCTGCCAGGCAACGCAGGAGCGGTTGGCATCCGCGCCTGCGCTCATGCGGCAGTAACGGGTCGATCAATTCCCATTCAGAATCCAAAAAGCCGATCCGGTCGTCCAAATTGGCCTCCAAAAGGCGATCTTGAAGGAAGCCGGTATGATGCCACCAAGCTTTTCCCACGAAACCCAGTTCTCCGCAGCATAATTGCGTTGTGTGTTGTGATGGCCGGTTGGGGTTGCCTTAGGCCTCCTTTGCAAAGCTGGATCAGCTGAGCCTCAGGGCAAGGCGTGTCGTATCGTTCTCATGACATGATTCATGTTTGAAGCTCTGGCAGATTCACGAACAAGTCCAGTGCCTCCGGATTTGCCAGCGCATCCTTGTTCGTCACCATGCGGCCGTGGATAAGGTCGCGAACCACCAATTCTGTGACCTTTCCCGATTTAGTGCGGGGGATGTCGGCAACGGCGACGATGCGGGCGGGGACATGCCGTGGGCTCGCGCCGGTGCGGATCTGGGTCTGGATTTTCTGAGTCAGCGCTGAATCCAACGAAACACCCGCTGCAAGGCGCACGAACAGGACGACGCGGACATCGTCTTCCCAGCTTTGCCCGACGCAGAGCGCCTCGACGATTTCCTCGAGCTGCTCGACTTGATTGTAGATTTCCGCAGTGCCGATGCGGACGCCCCCCGGGTTCAAAGTGGCATCGGAGCGCCCATAGATGATCATGCCGCCGCGCTGTGTCCATTCAGCGAAGTCGCCGTGGCACCAGATCTGGTCGAACCGCTCGAAATAAGCTGATCGATACTTCGCGCCATCGGGGTCGTTCCAAAAGCCGATCGGCATCGAAGGAAACGCTGCGGTACAGACCAGCTCGCCCTTTTCGCCGCGTACCGGACACCCGTCATCGTTCCAAACATCGACAGCCATGCCGAGGGCAGGTCCCTGGATTTCGCCGATCCACACTGGCTCGGTTGGAATGCCTGTGACGAAAGAGGCCACAATGTCCGTTCCGCCGGAGACAGAGGCTAGGTGAACATCGTCCTTGATGTGCGAATAAACATAGGTGAAACTGTCCGGCGCCAAAGCCGAGCCGGTCGAAAGGATAGCTTTCAGGCTCGAAAGATCATGGGTCTTTTTCGGGTTTAACTCGGCCTTGCGCACCGCATCGATATATTTGGCAGAGGTGCCGAAATAGGTCATTTTTTCGGCTTCGGCGTAATCGAACATTGCGTTGGCCTGCGGATAGAACGGCGAGCCATCATAAAGCAGCAGGGTCGCCTCGCTGGCGAGGTTTGATACCAACCAGTTCCACATCATCCAGCTGCAAGTGGCGAACCAGAAGAAGCGCTCCCCCGGCAGCACGCCGGCATGCAGCTTTTGCTCCTTGAGATGCTGGATCAGCGTGCCGCCCGCCGAATGCACGATGCATTTTGGAATGCCGGTGGTGCCTGATGAGAACAGGATATAGAGGGGGTGGTCGAAGGGCTGTCGCGCGAAATCGATCGTCTTCGTCGTGTAGGGAGCTATTGCGTCCTCCAGCGACATCGCGCCGGGGATGGTGGGTGCCACCTGCCGCGCCGTGCCGAGATAGTCGACGATGATAGTCGCGCGGACCGATGGCAGCTTTGTCGCGATCTCTTTGACCTTGGCCGACACGTCATTCTGCTTGCCGGCGTACCAGTACCCGTCCGGAGCGATGAATATCACCGGCTCGATCTGCCTGAAGCGATCGAGCACGCCCTGTGAGCCGAAATCGGGCGAGCAGGATGACCAGACCGCGCCCAGTGACGCGGTAGCGAGCATGGCCGCCACGGTCTCCGGCATGTTTGGCATCATCCCAGCGACACGGTCGCCTGCCTTAACGCCATGGGCCTCGAATAGCTGGCGGATGCGCGACATCATGGCCGCAAGTTCGTCCCAGGACCAGCGGCGAGCGACCTTATTCTCTCCGCGGAATATAATCGCGTCGGAGCTACCGCGGCGGCGCAACAGGTTCTCGGCAAAGTTCAACCGGGCGTCGGGGAAGAACCGCGCGCCGCGCATTGCGGCTCCATCCTGAAGAACGCGGGTTCCCTTTTCGCCGATGACACCGCAGAAATCCCAAATCAGACTCCAGAAGGCGTCCCGGTCCTCGACCGACCATCGGTGTAGCGCAGCGTAGTCGACAATAGGCCTCCCGGATACTTCAGCTGCACGGCGCATGAAGGCCGTCATCGGTTCGGAGGCGATTCTGTCAGGAGATGGTTCCCAAAGCGGAGCGGTCATCCGGTTGTCCCTAGTTGATCTCGAACAGGCCGGCAGCGCCCATGCCGCCGCCCACGCACATGGTCACGACGGCGTAGCGAACGCCGCGCCGCTTGCCTTCGATCAACGCGTGGCCCGCCAGCCGCGCGCCGCTCATGCCATAGGGGTGGCCGAGGGCGATTGCGCCGCCGTTGACGTTCAGCGTTTCGGGGGCGATCCCGAGCCGGTCACGACAGTAGAGCACCTGCACGGCGAAGGCCTCGTTGAGCTCCCAGAGTCCGATGTCGTCGATACTGAGGCCGTGGCGTTCGAGTAGTCGCGGCACAGCGAAGACCGGGCCGATACCCATCTCGTTGGGCTCGCAACCGGCAACGGCAAACCCGCGGAAGATGCCGAGCGGCGAAAGACCACGCTTCGAGGCTTCCCGCCCGTCCATCATCACGGCGGCCGATGCGCCATCAGACAGCTGGCTGGCGTTGCCGGCCGTGACCGTGCCGCCTTCCCGCACCGGCTTGAGCCCGGAAAGGCCCTGAGCGGTCGTATCACCGCGCGGTCCCTCGTCATGAGCGATCTCCACCTCGCGGTGGCTGACCTGCTTGGTTTCCTTGTCGATCACGGCCATACGCGCCGTGATCGGCGCGATCTCGGACGAAAACCGGCCGGCCTCGCGGGCGACGGCGACCCGTCGCTGGCTTTCCAGACCGTATTCATCCTGCTGTTTGCGGCTGATGCCGTAGCGCTTGGCAACAACCTCGGCTGTGTCGATCATCGGCATGTAGACGTCAGGCTTCACTGCCATCACATTCTCGTCGATCAGGCGGAAGGTGTTGCGATGCTCGTTTTGCACGAGGCTGATCGATTCCAGCCCACCTGCGATACCGGCGGTCAGACCGTCATTGCGAATCGCGTTGGCCAGTACTGCCATTGCATTGAGGCCCGATGAGCATTGGCGGTCGATCGTGGTGCCCGCAACCGTTGCCGGAAGGCCAGCCGCCAGCAGCGCACGGCGAGCAGCATTGAGGCCGGTCGTGCCCTCCTGCATGGCGCAGCCCAGCACCACGTCCTCGATCTCGGCGCCGTCGAGCCCTGCACGTGCGAGCGCATGCTTGATCGCGTGGGCGCCGAGCGTGGCGCCGGGTGTATCGTTGAGGCCCCCGCGATAAGCCTTGCCGATCGGTGTGCGGGCAGTCGAAACGATAACAGCGTCGCGCATGGGCGATTCCCCCCCCATCACATCGGGCAGGCTCCTTCGTCAGGCGCCTCTCAACCGTCAATGCGATGCGGAGAACTTAGCCATGGACCTGTGGACGACGGAGTAGTAGAAACACTACATGTTGGCACTTCGTCGGGACGCTTCCCTTGGCATTGAAGACATCCCGCTCCCCGCCGTAATCGGGTCGTTTCGGGTGATGAGGGAATGCAATCAAGCGTTCTGCGAGCTTTTTGAGTATGAAAAACAACAAATTATCGGGAAAAGTTTCCGCATTATCTATCCTAATGATGATGAATACATAAGCAGAGGAAAAAGCTGGAAGCTGAACCTCGAAAACAAACTCTTCCACGTTGATGAGCGCTTCATGAGCAAGTCGGATGGTGAGAGATTCTGGTGTCGTGTGCACGGAAAGGCGCTAAACCGTAACAACCCGACTTCACATGCAATCTGGTTGATTCAGCCTATAAGCTGGCCTGTGGCCGTTGCCCGCCCGGCCCTGACAAGAAGGCAACTGCAGATCGTCGGGCTCGTCGCGCAAGGCATGAGCAATCACGGCATTGCGCAGGAAGTCGGCATATCCGTGCGCACCGCCGAGACGCATCGATCACGGATCATGAAAAAGGTCGGCGTGAGGAATGCAGCGGAACTAGCGTCGTGGTTCGGCGGATTGCGGCAGCCGGGCTTTCCTCGCGCCGTCCGATAACTTGATCGGGTGAGCCGGGGCTGGCGCCGCGCCGTGTCAAGACTTGCCGCTGAATGACGACACGTCGGCAGGGTGGCTTTCAGCTAGAGCATTTTCGCGCTTCGTTAAAACGAGGAAAAGCTCTTTTCAGGCAAGCTGGCGGCCATTTCGACCGAAGATGCTCTACTCGTCGGTTCGCGCCGAGCAGCCGTTCAAAAAGATTCGGACGATCGTCGTCCCGAGTTCATCAAAGCTACGCTGCCCTTTAGGCTTGAACCACTCAAGCGCCCAGTTCATCGAGCTGAGTAGCAGGAGGCGGGCAAAGCGCAGGTCGACATCGGTCGCCACAACACCCTCGCGCACACCTTGGGCAAACAGATCGGCCCAAAGCTGCTCGTACGCGTCTCTGGTTTTAATATTTTTCGTTCGGGCGCCAAGCGGAGCCTGCTTGAACTCGCGAATATGGGTGGCCGTATAGTGACGGTGCAGAAAAAATGCGTTGAGGTGCGCACGGATTGCCGCATGGAACCTATCGGAAAACCCGACATCTTTGCCCAATTGCTCAAGCTCCGCTTTCACGGCGTTGGCGATGAGCTCAATACCCAATTCGAGGACTTCGGCAACGATTTCATCCTTGGATTTGAAATGATAGTATAGGCTGCCAGCCTGGATGCCACATTCTTTCGCAATTTGGCGCATTGACGTAGACGCTATACTGTTTTCCGAAAAAAGTCTCGCGGATTCGTCCAATATCCGCTGCCGCATATCGGGTGAAGATTGCTCCAGTGTCATTTTGTCGAGATCGCATTTCCGATTTTCTGGAGGCTACATAGATTTTGGTGAATTTCTGTCAAGTAGGGCCCATTTTCGATCATTAGCGAGTTTCTCAGGATTTCGATTTCCCGGCCATTTTCAGCTCTAGAGCAGTTTTGGAGCGCGCCAGCAAGTCGGCGCATTGCGAGATTTCAAAAAATTATCTGCAAAAATATTTGATTTCGACAGAGACGATATCGATTTTTTAAGTAAATCTGGCCATAGCGATAAGTAAAACTCATGTATTAATTTCACATAGGCGAATATTTGGTGATTAAAAAACCTATTTGAACTGCCCGCAGCCGGTCGGCGCCGCGGCGACCTGTCGCAAGTTGTCGTGATATCTCCAGACGAGAATTTTTTCGGCAACCATGCGGTTTACATGCGCGTGTGTCTCGCTGAAAGCGAAGCCGCGCTGGTGCGGGTCGAGTGGACGCGGAAAAAGCACCGGCAAGAGCTCCGCCAAAGTCATGAATTTGGACCGGCAGGCGTCCGTGATAAGGGCGCAGCGGTGCTGGTGATGACTGATCAGTTCCGAGCAACGGTGATGGAGGCCGATGAATGGCAGCTGGTGGCCGGGCAGAACCAGCGTATCCGCCGGCAGGCTGGACATCAGAGCGTGAAGCGAACGCAGATATAAGCCCAGCGGGTCTCCGTCCGGTTCGATAGCCCAGACGCTGATGTTGGGAGTAATCTTTGCGATGACCTGATCGGCAGCAAGCAGGATATGGTCTTGGGGCGAAAAGAGCATGATCTGCTCCGGTGCGTGGCCATCGCCTGAAAGGACGTCGAACCGTCGCCCGCCCAGCAGGAGATGATCTCCCGCCACGAGCCGGCGAAAGGTTAGCGGCAAAGGCGCAACCATTCTTTGATACGCATGGCCCTGCGTACTGACGATTGACGCCATTTCCTCCGTCAGGCCATGCTGCACGTAGAAGTCGCGGTAGGGTCGTGCTTCTAGCGCGCCGGGATCGAGGGCAAGATTGATGCAGCTGAGATATGACGCCTGACTGGTCAGAAGCGGAACGTTGAAGCGTTCGCAAAGCCAGCCAGCCAGCCCGATATGGTCGGGGTGATAATGAGTGATGATCACCTTCGTGATTGTCCATCCTGCCAAAGGGCCGGACAAGAGCGCCTCCCATGCGGCCTTGGCGTCATCATGCGCTATCCCCGTATCGACGATGGCCCAGCCCTCGTCGTCCTGGATAAGGTAAACATTGACGTGGTTGAGTTGGAAGGGCAGCGGGATGCGTGCCCAGAAGATACCGGGCGCTACCTCGAATATTTGGCCGGGGCCAGGCGCGTCGACGAACGGGTATCGCGGGGCGTCCTCCAGGGGCATAGGCGGCATCTTCGCGTCGATCCTTCGCATTGCTTCTTTCCATAGTGAGGTGGGACGACAGCTTAGAAGGGAGTCGTCCCAAGGTCGTTGCGCCAGCCGAAATCGCTCCAGGGATCGGGCTTCGATCAGATGGCGTCTGCCCGCCGCAGCGCGGAGATCGCCTCGGGAGACGTGCCCCAGGCGCGCAGGATCTCTTCGGTATGTTCGCTGGGGGCAGAGGGTGCGCGCGGCACCACCGTAGGCGTGCCGCTGAACCGTACGGCCGGTCCCGGCTGGACCACGCCGGCAATCTCGATGAACGAGCCCCGATCGCGGTTGTGCGGATGCTGGATGGCTTCGTCCCAATCAAGCACCGGGCTCAGGCACGCATCCGCGTTCTCGAACAAGGCCGCCCAGTCGTCTCGCGGCCTGGTCCGGATGATCTCAGCCAACTGCTGCTTCAGCTGCGGCCAGCTTTCCTTGTCATGCTGCTTCGCAAAGGCTTGGTCTCCCGTTCCGAGTAGCGAGAGAAATTCTGCATAGAATTGTGGCTCGATCGCGCCGACCGCGACGAATTTCCCGTCCGCACATTCATATGTGTCGTAGAAGTGCGCGGCGCCGTCGAGCAGATTGTCATGTCGTTCGCTCGACCACGCGCCCGCTGCTTTGAACCCGAACACCATCGCGGCGAGAAGTGCGGCGCTATCGGTCATCGCGGCATCTACGACCTGCCCCGCGCCGGTCATTCGCGCTGAAAGAAGAGCGCAGACTACGCCAAATGCGAACTGGGTTCCGCCGCCGAAATCGCCCACCACATTGAGCGGAACGACGGGCGGCGCGCCTTTGCGACCGATTGCGTTGAGCAGGCCCGACAGGGCAATGTAATTGATGTCATGACCTGCCCGCGACGAGAGCGGGCCTTCCTGGCCCCATCCGGTCATTCTGCCGAAGACCAGCCGCGGGTTGCGTTCGAGGCAGGCGTCCGGCGCGAGGCCGAGCCTTTCCATGACGCCAGGCCGAAATCCTTCGATGAGGGCATCGGCTTTTTCGATAAGGTCGAGCAGGACCCCACGGGCGCCGGGCTTCTTAAGGTCGATCGCCATCGAACGCCGTCCGCGCGCGAGGACGTCGTAGCGCGTGTTCAGCAATGGCAGGACAGGCTTCGCGCCTTTTGCATGCACACGAATGACTTCGGCTCCCATGTCGGAGAGCAGCATTGCCGCAAAAGGGCAGGGGCCGATGCCTGCCATCTCGATGATGCGAATGCCGGCGAGCGGGCCACTCACGGCTGTTGTCCAGCCACAGAGGGGGGAGCCGCTTCGCCGTAGCCTGCAGGTCTGACAGGGCAAGGAATCGCTGCCTTGTTGCTCATTTGAATGTCTCCTCCGGGGGGGGGGGCTTGCGACCTTAACTACGGCTTCGGAATTGCGGCTGGGCAACTGTCACCGCCAGTCGGGTGAAAAGCTCGATTGACAAAGCGCAGCGTGTGTCTTTACTACAGAACAAACGTTAGGTAGTCAAAGGGAGGTGGCGATGAACGGGCTCTTGAAGTTCTCACTAGGCATGAGCATGGCGCTTTCTGTGATGTCGTCCGAGGGGCGCGCGCAGGATGTGAAGGTCGGAGTGATTTACGACGCGACCGGTCCGGTTGCGACGCAAAGCGTTCCGTATGCAAAGGGCGTGCAGGCGGCTATTCGCTCGATCAACCTGAATGGCGGCATCAATGGCAAGAAAATCACCGCCCTGGTTGAGGATTACGGCTATCAGATCCCGCGCGCATTCACGGCCTATAAGAAGCTGAAGGGCGCCGGGGCTGTCGCCATCCAGGGGTTCGGTAGCGGTGACACTGAGGCTCTCATGGAGACCGTGGCGAAGGACAAGATGCCCTGGTTCTCGGCATCCTACGCGGCCAGTCTCGCCGATCCCAAGGGCGCTCCTTACAATTACTTTGCTGGTGCTGACTATTCCAGCCAGGCTCGCGCCGGATTGAAGCATATCGCAGACAACTGGGCCGACACGACGCGTCGGCCGACGCTCGCGATCATCTATACGGACAATGCGTTCGGCAAAAGTGTCCTTCCGGCGATTGAAAGCTATGCCGCCGAGCTCAAGATCAAGGTCGTCGGGAAGGAAGTGGTCAACCCGGGCGCGTTGGATGCGGTCAGTGCGGTAACGCGCCTCAAGGATTTGAAGCCGGACTATATTTGGCTCCAGCAGATCGCCTCGACGGTCGCTCCCATCGTGCGTGATGCGAAGAAGGTCGGGCTCAACACGAGCTTCTACGGCGGTGTGTGGACCTACGACCCCAATCTGATCAAGCTTGCCGGCCCTGCCATCGAGGGACTGGTCTCGGTTCAGATCGCCGCGCTGAGCGCGCGCGGGTTGCCGGTCGAGGCTGCAGTGAGGGCTGCTGCCGAAAATCCAGGTGACGTGGACGATCACAACTTCCTGCGGGGCTGGGTGGCGATGATTGCCCTTGGCGATGGCATGAAAGCCGCTGACGCGGCCGGCAACCTGACTGGCGAGGGGATCAAGACGGCGCTCGATTCCGGAAAGCCGATCGATGTCGGCGGGCTGATGCCGCCGTTGGTCTATTCCCCAACCGATCATCGCTCGGGCGATACCGTATTCATCTACCGGATCGCCGATCAAAAGCCGGTCCTGTTGGGAGAAGTGGTGCTCGAACGGCGCGCCGACTGGCTCGGCAAATAGGCTCCTGGCCGATTTCTTAGGCGAGTGGCCCGTTGCCGCGCCACTCGCGGTCCCTCACCCTCACGATCAGACCGGTATCATGCCCAAATTGAAGACGCGGATCGACCGAGCCAGCGCCGATTTTCAACGCAACCACGCCGACAATACGGCATTGGCCGAGTTGCTGCGGGAGCGTCAGTCCTGGGTGGTGTCGGGTAATCGTGAGCGGGAGATTCGTCGCCATCTGGATCGGGGCAAGATGCTGGTTCGCGATCGCATCAACTGCGTCGTCGATCCCTGCTCGCCGTTTCTCGAACTATCGACCCTCGCGGCGTTCGGACAGTATGACGATCAGTCTCCCGGCGCGGGAATTGTGACCGGCATCGGCATGATTCATGGCATCCATGTCATGATTATCGCCAATGACGCCACCGTAAAGGGTGGCACGCTGTTCCCTCAAAGCGTGGAAAAGCATATTCGGGCTCAGCGGATTGCCGAGGAAAATCGCCTCCCTTGTCTGTACCTGGTTGATTCAGGCGGCGCTTTCCTGCCAACGCAGGACCGCTCGTTCCCCGGCAAGGACCATTTCGGGAAGTCCTTCTTCAACCAGTGTCAGATGTCGACGGCTGGTTTGCCGCAGATTTCGGTTGTTCTTGGCGGCTGTACGGCAGGGGGCGCATACGTGCCGGCCCTATCCGACGAGGTGATTATCGTAAGGGGGATTGGACGGATTTTCCTCGGTGGCCCGCCCATCGTAAAGGCTGCCCTCAAGGAAATCGTCGACGCTGAAACCCTGGGAGGCGCGGAGCTCCATACCTACAAGTCCGGCGTCTCCGATCTGATGGTGGACACCGAGGAGCAGGCCTATAGCGCGGTTCGGTCCATTTTTGAGAGCCTGAATTGGCCCAGGCAGAATACGTTCGACCGTCGGCCTGTGAGCGCGCCCTTGTATGATCCGGAAGAGTTGTCCGGCATTGTCCCGACCGATTACAAGGTTGGCTATGACGTTCGCGAGGTGATCGCGCGCCTTGTCGATGGCAGCGACTTCCAGGAGTTCAAGCCCGCCTACGGCACGACGATCGTCACCGGCTTCGCCTTTATCCATGGTTATCCGATTGGGATCGTTGCCAATAACGGCATCCTGTTTTCCGAATCCGCGTTGAAGGCCACACATTTCATCGAGCTGTGCAACCAGCGTGGCACGCCGCTGCTCTTCTTGCAGAACACGACTGGCTACATGGTCGGCCAGCAAGCCGAAGAGGCCGGCATCGCCAAGGATGGTGCCAAGATGGTTGCCGCCGTCGCTTGCGCAACCGTGCCGAAATACACCGTGCTGATCGGAGCCTCTTTTGGCGCTGGAAACTACGGCATGTGCGGGCGCGGATTTGAGCCGCGTTTCCTGTTCGCCTGGCCAAACTCGAAGATCGCGACGATGAGCTCGGAAACGGCGGAGACCGTGCTGGTCGATATCCGCCGCAGCGGCCTCAAGGGGGGGACCGAGGAAGAGCTTGAGGAGCTCAAGCTGGGCGTGCGCCAGCAATACGAAACCCAGAGCGACCCATTCTACGCCACCTCGCGCCTTTGGGATGATGGCATCATCGAACCAGGGCAGACACGAGACGTGCTCGGATTGTGTTTGAGCCTTGCCGATCGCGTGCCACGGGCGCCGGCGCGCTTTCGCGTTTTCCGTATGTAGGGTGCAGTAATGTACGAGACTTTGATCGTAGAGACCGATCGACGGGGTGTGGCCCGCATCACGCTCAACCGCCCCGAAGCCGCAAATGCGCTGAACGATGCCCTCCTGCGCGACCTGAAGGATGCGTTTCACGACTGCGGTCGCGACCTGAATGTAAGGGTGATCGTGCTGACCGGCACCGGGAAGGCCTTCTGCGCCGGCGGCGACCTTGCCTGGATGCAGGCGATCAACAATTCCAGCCGCAGTGAGCGCGTGCTCGGTAGCCGCGCCGTCGCGGACATGCTGTACGCCGCCGATACCGTTGGGAAGCCGGTGGTCGCACGGGTCAACGGTGCTGCGTTCGGAGGCGGTGTCGGCCTCGCCTGCACGGCAGACGCCGTAGTCGCCGCGCAAAGCGCCTCGTTCGCGCTGAGTGAGGTCAGGCTCGGTTTGGTGCCGGCAAACATCGGCCCTTATGTCGTCCGTCGCATGGGCGCCAGCCAGGCGCGCAGATACGCCCTGTCGGGGCGGCGGTTCTCCGCCATGGACGCCCAGAAGCTGGGTATCGTTCACGAGGTCGTCGCCGACGAACAATTGGAGGACGCTGTCGAACGCGAAGTCGCGACCTTTCTCGAGGCCGCTCCAGAGGCGATCAGCATCACCAAGTCGCTGATCGCCTATGTTGATGGGCACAGCGAGCAGGACAACATTCTCTACACCGCCGATCGGCTCGCCGATGCGTGGGAAACAGAATGCGGTCGCGAAGGCATCAAATCATTCCTCGGCAAGACGGTTCCTTCATGGCGCGCGTGATAAACAAGATCCTGATCGCCAATCGCGGCGAAATCGCCTGCCGTATTGCTGCAACCTGCCGGAGCCTGGGAATCGGCTCGGTGGCGGTCTATTCAGAGGCGGACCGCGACGCGCTGCATGTGCGTGCCTGCGACGAGGCCGTGGGCATCGGCCCTGCCGAAGCGAGCCGCAGCTATCTGTTGCCCGAAAAATTGATTGCCGCTGCCCTCGAAACAGGGGCGGACGCGATCCATCCGGGTTACGGCTTCCTGTCAGAGAATCCCGTGCTCGCGCAGGCCTGCGCAGATGCAGGCCTGATCTTCATTGGCCCGAGTCCCGACGCCATCGTGGCGATGGGTTCAAAGCTCCAGGCGCGCCGGATTGCTAAGGAGCACGGCGTTGCCACTGTTCCCGGCTATGATGGGGAAGACCAGAGCGACGAGACGCTGACGGCAGCGGCCGCGGACGTCGGATTTCCTCTGCTGATCAAGGCGAGCGGCGGCGGCGGCGGCAAGGGAATTCGTATCGTCGACGATGCGAGCGGCTTTTCCGTCGCGCTTGATCTGGTGCGCCGCGAGGCTTCGACGGCATTCGGTGACGCGCGAGTTGTTTTGGAGCGTTTCGTTCCCTTCGGCCGGCACATCGAGGTTCAAGTTCTCGGCGATAGCCATGGCAACGTAGTCCATTTGTTCGATCGCGAGTGTTCGCTGCAGCGTCGACATCAGAAGGTCGTGGAGGAGGCTCCTGCTCCAAATCTCTCCGAAGAGCTGCGCCATCAGTTGTTTGACAGCTCGGTGCGTCTGGCCAAGGCGATTGGCTACAGTTCGCTCGGAACGGTCGAGTTTCTCTACGACGCCTCGTCTGGAGAAGCTTACTTTCTGGAAATGAACACGCGCATCCAGGTCGAGCATCCGGTCACCGAGATGGTGACCGGGCTGGATCTCGTGGCTCTGCAGGTGGGCGTGGCCGAGGGGGGCGTGCTGCCGTTCGCGCAGATCGATATTCGCGTCAATGGCCATGCCATTGAAGCGCGACTCAATGCCGAGCAGCCCGAACGCGATTTCATGCCGTCCATAGGTCGCATCGAGCGGCTGACTGCAGTTGCCGAGATGGGGCATGGCCAGCGCTTCCGCATGGACACCGGCGTCGCCGCCGGCAGCAGCGTAACGCCCTATTACGACTCGATGATCTCGAAACTCCTAGTCTGGGGAGAAGATCGGGAACGGGCCCGCAACGGCCTGCTCAAGGCCCTGGACGGGTTCGAGTTGCATGGTCTCGAAACAAACAAGGCCTATCTGCAGGCCATCCTGAAAACAGCCGAGTTCCGCTCCAGTACAGTAACGACGCGCTTTCTCGATTCCTTCCGACCTTGGGAAGATGTCGTTCCTGCCGAGGAACTGCAGAATGCGCTCGTGGCGGCTGCCGTGGCGGGAACCTTTGCGGCCGAGGATGCGCTCAAGGCTCGGCACGGCGATGACCCATGGGGGTCTCTCGCTGGGTGGCGTCTGCTGGAGCGGGCGGGAAGTTCGTCCCATCTGGTCACGAACATCGTGGACGACACCGGCGAGAGCCACCGCGTCGTAGTGCATGGGCGGAAGGGCAAATACCGGGTCGAGGGTGCAGGCGAAGACGAGATGTTCGACGCGCGCCGCGACGGTGGACGAATTCTGTTACGTGCCGGCGACCGGGCATACTCGGTCGATGTCGACCAGTTTGGCGCCAAATATGAAATTCGCAGCGGTGTTGCACAACGCATGCTGCGGGCCGTGGAAGCACCGACCCAGGCGGCTACGGGCGGCCCGGAAGGCAGGGCCGGTTTGGACATTGTCGCACCGATCCCTGGCCTCGTCATCGAGGTGCCGGTGACGGCCGGTGACAGGGTTGAAACAGGTGACGTTGTCGTCGTCCTCGAGGCCATGAAAATGGTGCATCGTCTCGTGGCCATAGGCCCTGGGACGATCGGCGAGGTGACCTGTCGGCCCGGTGATACCGTGGAGATGGGTCGTCTCCTCGTCAGCTTCGCCAGTAACGCCTGAGGGGCAGAGCCGTGCCTGAAACCGCCATACTGACCGATGTCGTGGTGCGCGACGGCCTGCAAGCCCTCAAAACCGTCGTGCCGACGCAGCGCAAGATCGAACTGGTTCGAGCTCTGATCGCTGCCGGATGCACGCGGCTCGAGGTGGCCAGTTTCGTGAATCCGAAATTGGTTCCAACAATGGCCGATGCCGACGAGTTGTGCGGGCAGTTGCCGCGTGCCGCGGGCGTCCAATATGGCGGAGTGGTGCTGGATAGCCGCGGGATGGATCGACTTCTGGAAGCCGATCTCGATTGGGGCGGCGTCGTCATTGCGGCGTCCGATACGTTTCTTGAGCGCAACCAGCGTTGCGACAGGGCTGGCGCGCTCGCTCGCATCGTCGAGATTGAACGGATGCGCCGCGACGGCAAGACGCGCATCAGCGGTTATGTATCCTGCTGCTTCGCCTGCCCGTACGAAGGACCAACTGATTTCGAAGTTGTGGCGGAGTTGTGTGACACGCTGCTCCAGCTCGGAGTCGACGACGTCTATCTCGCGGACACGAACGGTCACGGAACGCCGCCGAAAACGCGCGAGCTCCTGAACCGCGTTCTGGCTCGTGTCCCGGCCGACCGGTTGGGATGCCACTTTCATGACACCCATGGGCAAGCGATCGCAAACCTGGATGTCGCATTGCTCGCGGGCATCCGCGCGGTCGACGCCGCTACGGCAGGGCTCGGCGGCTGCATGTTCGCACCGGGAGCGACGGGTAATGTCGCCAGCGAAGATGTGCTGGTCCTGTTGGCTGCTCATGGAATCGACACGGGTATCGATGCGCAGCGGATGGCCATAGCGGGACAGTCATTGTGCGACGAACTTGGATTACTCAATAACAGCAAGTCAGGCCAGGCACTTCTAGCTGCATATCAATAAGATAAATCGAGGAAACGTCAGTGGACAGCATCTATTTTACTGAAGAGCACCACGCGCTACGCGAGCAAATCGCACGGTTTGTGGAGAACGAAGTCAGGCCGAATGGGCGCGCCTGGGAAGCGGCGGGGTTCGTTCCTCGCGATGTTCTGCGTAAGATGGGCGAACTCGGACTGTTCGGCATTCGCTACCCCAGCTGCTATGGTGGCTCCGAGCTCAGCCAACTTTCCACGGTCATTCTTGCGGAAGAGCTTGGTAAATCTGGCTTTGGCGGCTTCAGTGCGACGGTTCTTGTCCATACGGATATGGCCTCGCCTCACATCGCGCATTTTGGCAATCCGGCTCAGCTCGACAAGTACATGCCGAAGATCATCTCTGGCGAGACGATCACTGCCGTCGGGGTGACCGAGTCGGACGCCGGGTCAGATGTGGCGGCTCTGCGCACCAATGCCCGCCGGAACGGCGATGGCTGGGTGCTCAATGGCAGCAAGATGTTCATCACCAATGGTGTTCATGGCGACCTCTTTTTTGTTGCCGCCCGAACGGACCCGGAAGCAAAGGGGTCGCGAGGGATATCGATGTTCATCGTCGAAAAGGGCACGCCGGGCTTTGAGGTGGCGCGGCCTCTCGAAAAGTTTGGTTGGCATTGTTCGGACACCGCTGAACTGGTTTTCACTGATTGCCAACTTCCGGCGGAAGCGCTGCTCGGAGAGGAAAACCGCGGCTTCTATGCGGTGATGAGCAATTTCCAGAACGAGCGACTGGTTATCGGAGCGATCGCTGCTGGCGAATGCGCGCGTGCGCTTGAGTTGACCCGTCGCTACGTCAAGGACCGCAAAGCTTTTGGCGGCACGCTGTGGGACAAGCAGGTCGTGCGTAATCGGCTGTCCATGATGGATGCACGTGTCCAAGCGTTGCGTCAGCTGGTCTACCACGCTGCTTGGCTCATGGAGCGCGAGATCCCGTGCGTCAGTGAAGTGTCGATGGTCAAGGCCCTGGCAGGCGAACTCGTCAATGAAGTCACCTACGCCTGCCAGCAATTCCATGGCGGCTTTGGCTATATTCGCGAAAGCGACATCGAACGCATGGTTCGAGACGCGCGTATCCTGTCCATCGGCGGCGGTGCCACCGAGGTGATGCTCGAAGAAGTGGCCAAGCGCTACGAGTGAAGGTGGACATGGCTGACAATCCCTCATCCTTCGGGCCTGCACCCGAGGAGCTGGCATCGCTGCCGATCGCGTTTGCCCCGGAGCTTTTCAAGGGCAAGGTGGCTCTGGTCTCGGGAGCCGGAAGCGGCATCGGGTTGGCAATCGCCACCTTGTTCGCCCGCCTCGGCGCGTCGCTGGTTATCTGTGGCCGTGATCCGGCGAAGCTGACGAATGCGAGCGACTTTCTCACCGGTCTCGGGGCGGACGTTACCGCGGTGCCGATGAGCATTCGGGATCCGGAAGCGGTGGATCGACTGATCGATACAGCCAGCGGCGGGCAGGGGCTTGATATTCTCGTCAACAATGCTGGCGGCCAGTTTCCTCAGGACGCTTTGAACATCTCGAAGAAGGGATGGAACGCTGTTGTGGACACAAATCTCAACGGCACCTGGTACATGATGCAAAGCGCTGCGCAGCGTTGGGTTGCGCAAGGTCGCCCAGGGACGATTGTCAATATCGTCGCCGACATATGGCGCGGCATGCCGCAAGTCGCGCACACCTGCGCGGCGCGTGCGGGTGTGATCTATCTGTCGAAGTCGGTGGCGGTTGAATGGAGCCCCCATGGAATCCGGGTCAACTGTGTTGCTCCGGGTATGATCGAGAGCACCGGGTTTCGTGTCTACCCGCCCGAGGCCTCCGCGCGGTTCGCTGCCTCCAACCCCATGTTGCGTTGCGGGTCACCATGGGACATCGCGGGCGCTGTAGCCTATCTGGCTGGCCCAACAGGCGCCTTTCTCAATGGCGAGGTCATCACGGTGGATGGCGGGCAGCAGATGTGGGGCGATGTCTGGCCCGCCGGCGAGCCGGAATATTTCAAAAAAGCCCGGGTAGTCTGACATGGCCACGACGTTGCTTGATGTCCGGAACCTTGTTCTGTCGTTCGGCGGGGTCAAGGCTCTCCGCAATGCGTCGATCACAGTATCGGCCGGCGCTCTTGTTTCCATCATTGGACCCAACGGCGCCGGCAAGACCAGTCTGCTCAATTGCATCAGCGGGCGCTATCGACCCCGCGAGGGAAGCATCAGTTTCGACGGTCACGATCTGACCCATAAGTCTCCGGCGATGCGTGCGTCTCACGGGATTTCGAGGACATTCCAGAATCTAGCGCTCTTCAAGCATCTTGATGTCATCGATAACATTCTGGTGGGGCGCCATCGTCGTTTCAAACCGAATGTGTTTCTCGATGGCGTGTTCTGGGGGCCGAGCCGTCGACGCGAA
Source organism: Allobosea sp. TND4EK4 (assembly GCF_900156025.1). Classification (GTDB taxonomy): domain Bacteria; phylum Pseudomonadota; class Alphaproteobacteria; order Rhizobiales; family Beijerinckiaceae; genus Allobosea. The sequence continues at coordinate 9,486 of NZ_FTMO01000022.1, read as the reverse complement.
ATCGAAGCTCGCGCCGAGGTCGAGGAGATCATCGACATTTTGGAGCTACAGCCGCTTCGGCACCGGCCCGCAGGCACTCTTGCTTATGGCCAACAAAAAAAGATCGAGCTTGCACGCGCTCTGGCAATGAAGCCCCGGTTGCTGCTGCTTGACGAGCCGATGGCGGGCATGACGCTGACCGAAAAGGAGGATATGGCAAAGTATATCCTCTACGTTAATCGAGTCATGGGCGTGACTATCGTCATGATCGAGCATGACATGAAGGTCGTTATGGATCTGTCTGAGCATATAACCGTTCTCAGCTTTGGCTCTGTCATCGCTGAGGGGACGCCGGATGACATCTCTTCCAATGCCGAAGTACAGCGCTCTTATCTGGGCGAGCCGGGCATGTTTGAGACGATGGTGGAGGCGCGGGCGTGAAGACCTTTCCACAGGAGTTGCTCGACAATGCGCGGACGCTTCCGGCTTCTGCCGTGGCGCTGCGGCAGAAGCGATACGGAATATGGCAAGAGATTAGCTGGCAGGATTATGCGCGCCGAATGATCGACACGGCGCGCGGCCTGCTGGCGTGCGGCCTGAAGCATGGTGACCGTGTCGCCATTATCGCGGCAAATCGCGAGGAGTGGCTCTATGCTGAACTTGGCACACTCGCGGTCGGCGCCGTCGCTGTCGGCATCTATATCGAATCGGTCGCGTCCGAGATCGAGTACGTCATAAATCAGTGCGAAGCCACGGTCGTCTTTGCCGAAGACCAGGAGCAAGTCGACAAGCTGCTTTCCCTCCGCGGGAACCTGCCATCCGTCCGCGCGATCATCTATTTCGAGCCGAAGGGGCTCGGTGAATACCGCGATCCACGTGTGATGCATCTGGGTGCCTTGTGGGCCAAAGCGGAGGCTGCGGCCATACCGGTGGCCGAGATTGAGCGCTTGATCGGCCAAACCTCCATCGACGACCTGGCGCTGCTCGCAGTGACCTCGGGGACCACAGGGGGGCCGAAGCTCGCCTGCATCACCTATTCGGCGATGACTATAATGGCTGCGGGGATGAACTCGGTCGATAAGAAGAATCGAGGTGACAATTACCTCTCCGCGCTGCCGATGCCCTGGATGGGCGAGCAGATGACGATCGTTGGCTGTCATCTTGCTGCGCATTTTACCGTCAATTTCCCAGAAAATTTGGAGACAGTTGAGCAGGATATATATGATATCTCGCCGCAGTTTCTGGTTGGGCCTCCGCGCTACTGGCAAAATCTTGCCTCGCAAATTCGCTCGGGGATCGACGATACGACCGCGTTCAAGCGCGCGGCTTACAACCTTCTGTTGCCGCTGGGCGAGCGTTACGCGGCGGCCGTCGAAGCCGAACGGGCCGGGAAGGGGCATGTGCCTCTGCTGGTGAAGCTCGGGCGCATTGTGGGCGAGCTGTTGCTGTTCAGGCATCTCAAGGACACTCTGGGCCTTGCACGCATGCGGGTTCCGATGACGGGAGGGGGCAGTCTGGCGCCGGATGCCATCCGGCTGTTCCATGCCTTGGGCATCCCCCTGAAGCAGGTCTATGGACAGACCGAACTCTGTGGCATTTCGGTCATGCACCAGGCTGGCGACATAAATTTCGAGACTGTAGGCCAGCCGCTCCCGAATACCGAAATCCGGATTGCGGAGAGTGGCGAAATCCAGACGCGCAGCAAGGCGTCTTTCGCCGGCTATTGGAACAATCCTGCAGAGACGGAGAAGGTGCTGGTCGATGGCTGGCTCTACTCTGGCGACGCGGGTTATATCGACGAGGCATCAGGCCACCTGGTCGTGATCGACCGGCTGCGCAATCTCTGCCATCTCGCTGACGGTACCAGCTTCTCCCCGCAGTTCGTCGAGGACAAGATCAAGTTCATCCCTGTCGTGCAGGAGGCCGTGGTTTTCGGCGATGGTCGAAGCTTCTTGGTCGCGCTCATCAACATCGACGCCAGGCTGGTCAGCCTCTGGGCGGAAAACAATCAGATCGCGTTCACGACCTATAGGGATCTTGCCGCTCATCCCAAGGTATACGAGCTCGTGGCCAGGCATCTCGACAAGCTTAATTCGCGCCTGCCGGAGAGCTTCCGCGTCCAAAGGTTCGTTCTGCTTCCCAAGGAGCTCGACGCTGACGATGGCGAGCTGACGCGCACCAATAAGGTACGGCGCAGTGCTGTTTCGGAAAAATACCGAAGCGTGATCGAAGATCTTTACGGGGTCGAAAATAAGACCGCACGTCTATCGATCGAGATTTCGTACAGGTCTGGTCGTGTGCAGAGACTTGAAGAAGATTTAAAAATCCGGGAGATGTTATGTCCCTAGATGCATTAATATCGCTGTGTGTGAGCGGGATTGTTGTCGGTTCTGTCTACGCCATGACAGCGATTGGTTTTGTCGTAATCTACAAGACCACACGTGTTATCAATTTCGCTCAAGGTGAATTGATGATGGTGGGAGCCTATATCTGCCTGTTTCTGACGGTCGACTACAAGCTGCCGTTTTGGGCGGCATTCCTGATGACGGGCATTGTCTGCGCCTTGTTGGGGTATGTGATCGAGCGCGTTGTTCTGCGTCGGGTGATCGGCGACCCTATCGTCTCGGTCATCATGATCACGCTTGGGCTTGGTATCGTACTCAAGGCGATCGTCGGGGCCATCTTCGGAGTCGACGTGCGGGTTCTTCCAACTCCCATTCCCGACGGAGCGGTGAGCATCGGGGGAACGCCGGTGTCTTACCATTATCTGTTCAGCATGGCGTTTTCCGTGTTGGCGATGTGCGCCTTCGCGGCATTCTTCCGCTGGTCGCGTTTGGGGCTAGCTATGCGCGCCACCTCGTCGGATCAGCAGGCGGCCATGGCGATGGGGGTTAATGTCGGTCAGATTTTTGCGCTGTCCTGGGCGATTGCCTGTGTCGTGTCGGCGGTCGGCGGAATGTTGATCGCAACGATCAACGGCGTAAACCTCGGCGTTTCCGCCTTCGGATTGAAGGTCTTCCCGGTCGTCATCCTTGGTGGGCTCGATTCAATCGTAGGTGCGGCTGTCGGCGGAGTTCTCATCGGCGTACTCGAGAACGTTGCCGATGGTGTCTTCAAGAGCGTGTTTGACCTGGACGGCTTTCGGGACGTCGCAGCGTTCGTTGTTCTCGTGTTGGTGTTGATGATCCGACCTTATGGATTATTCGGCCAGCACGATATTGAAAGGATCTGAGCAATGAGCAGTGGCGAGTTCATCACCAGCCATGCGCAGGCCATTCGTTTGTTTCCGACAAAATTGACGCGGTTTCGCATTGCGTTAGCCGCAGCATTCGTTCTTGTGTTTCCTTTCGTGGCGAGCGGTTATCAGCTCGGCCTTGCCAACTTGATATTCATCAATGTGATCGCCGCCCTAGGGCTGAACGTGATTACCGGGTTTACCGGCCAGATCTCGATCGGACACGGCGCCTTTCTTGGGGTCGGTGCTTATACTTCAGCCTATCTCGTAAGCGTCTTGGGCGTTCCCTTTTTCGCAGCGATCGTGATCGCGGGTTTGTTCACGGCGCTCGTCGGGAGTTTTTTCGGCGTCCCATCGGTGCGACTGAAGGGGCTCTATCTGGCGATAGCCACGCTGGCGGCGCAGTTCATTCTGGAGTTCGTGTTCCGGAGTTGGACGTCCGTCACCGGAGGTAGCAACGGCATGTCCGCTGGTTCGGCATCTGCGTTCGGGCATGAATTGTCGGGCGACACAGCCTTCTATTGGATCCTGCTCCCAATAGCGGCCCTGTCGCTGCTCTTCGTGAGAAACCTCGCGCGAACGGCTACCGGCCGTGCGTTGATGGCAGTGCGCGATCACGATCTCGCCGCGGAGATCATGGGCATAAACCTGTTCCGCAGCAAGCTCATCGCCTTCGCCATCGGGTCATTCCTGGCAGGTGTGGCGGGCGCCTTGTGGGGGCAGTATGTCGGCTATGTCACGCCCGAGCAATTCACGCTGGGGCTGTCGATTAGCCTGCTGGTCATGATTATTGTCGGCGGTTTGGGCAGCGCCCTTGGTTGCGTGCTCGGTGCCGTATTTGTGACCCTGCTTCCGGAAGCGCTCTCGGAGGGGGCCGCGCTGTTTGTCGCTGATCCTGCGGCTGTGGCGGGCACCCTGGCTTTCCTGCGCGAGGGGCTTTTTGGAGCATTGATTATCTTTGTCCTAGTTGCCGAACCGGCAGGTCTTGCAGCGCGTTGGCAGCGTATCAAGACCTATTGGAACGTATATCCATTCGCCAGGTGACGACAAAATGCTGACAATCGAGAATATTGAAGTCGTCTATGATACCTACGTTCTGGTTCTGAAAGGCCTCTCCCTTCAGGTGAAAAGCGGCGCAGTGACTGCATTGCTTGGCGCGAATGGCGCGGGCAAGTCGACGACGCTGAAGGCGGTGTCGGGACTTCTCGCGTCAGAGGAAGGAGAGGTCACGCGCGGACGCATCACCTTCGACGGCGTGGACATCACCCACATGTCGCCTGATCGAAGAGTGGCGTCGGGCCTCGTGCAGGTGATGGAGGGGAGGCGCATTTTCCAGGACCTTACGGTCGAAGAAAATATTCGCATCGGCGCCTTCCTGGAAAAGGATTCTCGCAAGATCGCGTCGCGCCGGGAGCTTGTTTATGAATACTTTCCGAAATTGAAGGAGCGGCACACGCAGGTCGCGGGATATCTGTCCGGCGGCGAACAGCAGATGCTGGCGATTGGCCGCGCATTGATGGCGGGCCCCCGGATCATGATGCTGGACGAGCCCTCGATGGGTTTGTCGCCGCTGCTCGTCCAGGAAGTATGCGGGATCGTCCGGCGTCTCAATCGTGAGGAGGGGCTGACGATCCTCCTGGTCGAGCAAAACGCGAGCTTTGCGCTTGCTGTGGCGGACCAGGGCTATGTCATGGAGGACGGGAAGGTGGTGCTCGAAGGTTCGGGGGCGGAGCTGAGGGGCAATCAGGACGTCCAGGAATTCTATCTGGGGGCGGGAGCTTCTGAGCGCGGCAGATTCAGTAGCGTCAAATGGTACCGCCGCAAGAAAAGATGGGTTTAGGTATTTGTGGAATTTTGAATTCTGCAAAACTTTGCCTTGATTTGAGAATAATTTCCAAAAAAACTTATTTTTCTCTATTTTTGCGTTACCGTTCCTGTGTTGTTCTCGAAAATGTGTCAGTCTAATCATGATAACGTCTTATAGTTGGGTGAGAACGATATGAAGAGACAAACGATGTTTGCGAATTTGCGGGAGAGCCAGGCTGAAGCCTACAAGCGCGCTCCGGCCATTCGCGAGATTTACGACCGCGCCGGCATTCGGCCGGATGATCTGCGGACGGCGGATGATCTGTCGCGCTTGCCCGTGCTCAAAAAGGAGCGGCTGCTTGATCGACAGCGCGAGAGTCCGCCCTTCGGTGGCTTCCTTGCTGCACAGAACGAGGATATCGCCCGCATCTTCGTATCCCCCGGTCCGATCAATGAGCCGCAGATGAGAGGCGAGAATGATGGGTTGGGATTTGCGCGTGCTTTTGCCGCGGCTGGAGTTGGGCGCGGTGATCGCGTGCTCAACACATGGTCTTATCATCTGGTTCCCGCAGGCCTCCTGCTCGACGACGGCTTGCGCGACAGGGGAGCCTCCGTCATTCCGGCCGGCACCGGCGGCAGCGAGGCGCAGGCCAAGTTGATCATGGACCTTGGCGTGACCTGCATCTGCAGCTCGACGGCATTTTTTATCACGCTCGCCGAGACGATCGAAGGCCAGGGGTACGCTTTGCCGGAGGCATGGAACGTCAAAACAGCGCTGCTCGGCGGCGAATTCGGCGACTGGATGGGCAAGCGGCGCCGGCTTGAAGAGCGCTATGGCATCCGTACGTTTTCGGTTTATGCGACGGCTGATTTCGGCGTTATCGGTTTCGAGAATAATGGCTCTGAGGGTTATGAAATCCACGAAGACCGCATCGTGCAGATATGTGACCCGGTTAGCGGCGTTCCTCTGCCGATGGGAGAGTCTGGAGAGATCGTCGTCACCACGCTGAGGCCGGGCTGGCCGCTGATCCGTTTTGGTACTGGAGACGTCGCCTTTGCTACTGCCCTGACCGAGGAGGGCACCGTCCATCGCATCGGCATGCTGCAGGGGCGCGTCGGCCAGGCTGTGAAGGCGCGTGAAATCTTCATCTACCCAAGGCAGATCGATGAACTCGCCATTGCAAGTCCGGGAGTTGCACGGGCTCAGGCCGTCATCAGTCGGCCGGGGCATCGTGAAGAGATCACGCTGCGACTTGTTCTGGCCCCCGACGCCGACCGCGATACGGTAACCGGATGGGTGCTGGGCCGGTTCAGGGAACTCACGCGACTCAAGGTCGATCATCTGGAATTTATTACCGCAGGTGAGCTCCCTGCCGATGCGCCCTTTCTGGTCGACAGAAAGGACCAATGACAAGGGCGCTCATCCAATCATTGCTCAAATGTCAGGACGTTGATCGGCCTCGTGTTGCGAGATCTTTTCGCGTGAAGCTCGAACGTCTTCTGAATGGCCGCTCCGACTGGGGAAGCGCTTGATGTCATCCACTGCAACTGTATCGAGGAACTCCGAAGAGCGTGTAAGAGTATCATTCTCACGCCAGAATGCGATGTCTACCATCGGCGCAACATTGACGGTTGTGACCCCGGGCATGGTGGAAATCGAGATGCCCTATTGCGATTCACTGACCCAGCAATACGGATTCATTCAAGGTGGAATTCTCTCAACTGCGCTGGATTCGGCCTGCGGCTATGCAGCTTACTCTCTTATGCCGGAGAATACAGCGGTTTTGACCGTTGAGTTCAAGGTTAATTTCCTCGCTCCAGGCAAAGGAGAGCGATTTTTGTTTCGCGGTTCGGTGATCAAGCCCGGCCGCACGATCATCGTGGCTGACGGGCAAGCATATGGATTTGCCGCGGATGGCGCCACAAAACTGCTCGCGACCATGACAGCCACGATGATGGCACTGCCTGACCGCGCCGACATCGTGGACTGAGGTGTTGGCAAACCGTGATATGAAATCGTTGTCCAAAATCGATCGAGGCGTGCAGAGATGCTCCTGCACGTGTTTCTATCGATGTTTTTCTGACGCTGTGCGTCTCGCTTTATTTAGCGTAACACATAATCATTGGCTCTGCTCACCTCGGCGGCTTGACGGATTATCTCAAGACGCGATCCGAAAAATTGGCGAGCGCGCAGTTTTACGCATCGCGGAGTGATGATGCAGAGAGGGCGCCGGAAAGCCGGTGCTGCCGGCCCGTTCGACACGCTTTCAACCTCGAGACACACAAATGCCGGAGACGGCTGATGACTTGGTATTGAACGGAAAGAATGACAGAATGGTAGCCTATATCCCGCCGGTTGATGATATCCGTTTCCTCTTGAATGAAGTCTTCGATTTCAACGAAACGATGAAAACTCTTCCGGGGTACGAGGAGATCGACGCTGATCTTGCTGTGTCCATACTGGAGCAAGCCGGCAAGTTTTGCGCCGCCGTGCTTGAGCCTTTGAATCGGCCAAGCGACGAAGAAGGTTGTCGACTGGAAAACGACCAAGTTTTTACACCCGATGGCACTTCCGAAGCCTATAAGGCGTTCATCAACGCTGGTTGGAGCGGGCTCTCCGGCGACCCTGAGTTCGGGGGGCAGGGCCTCCCGCGCGTGATGCAAGTCTTGCTCGATGAAATGCTTTCATCTGCAAACCTGTCCTTTGGTCTTTTCCCCGGGTTGACCCGCGGTGCAGCCGAAGCCATCTCCATTCACGCCAGCGATGCCCTGAAGCAGCGTTACCTGCCGAAGATGATATCTGGTGAGTGGACCGGCGCCATGGCGCTTACGGAAGCGTCCGCCGGCACTGATCTTGGCCTTTTGAACACGCGCGCCGAAGCTTCGGTAGACGATTCGTATCGAATCACTGGGACGAAGATCTTCATCTCTTCCGGCGATCACGATTTCGGCGGCAACATTATCCATCTCGTGCTGGCGCGCCTTCCGGATGCGCCGAAAGGGGTCAAAGGCATCAGCCTGTTCCTGGTGCCCAAATTCCTCGTCAATGACGACGGTAGCCTGGGTGCTCGCAATGGCATGTCCGTTGGCTCGTTGGAGCACAAGATGGGCATCCATGGTCAGCCGACCTGTGTCATGAACTATGACGGGGCCACTGGTTGGCTCGTAGGCGAGGTGGGGCGCGGCCTCAATGCCATGTTCACCATGATGAATGCTGAACGCTTGTTTATTGGCATCCAGGGACTCGGGATTGGAGAAGTGGCGAACCAGAAGGCCACCGCGTATGCCCGCGAGCGCCTACAGGGCCGCTCGCTCGACGGCTCCAGGGGGCCGGTTCAGATCGTCGAACATCCCGACGTCCGCAATATGCTGCTGAGGGGGCGCGCCTATGCGGATGCCGCCCGCGCGCTGGCCATTTGGACCTCCATGCAAATGGATATCGCGGCGCGTCATCCAGACGAGGGGGCGCGCAAGAGTGCTAATGGCCTGGTTGCGCTCCTGACCCCGGTGGTCAAGGCAGCCTTCACGGATTTCGGTTTTGAGACGGCGGTGTTGTCTCAGCAGGTTTTCGGCGGTCATGGCTACATCCGCGAATGGGGCATGGAGCAATTCGTGCGCGATGCCCGCATCACCCAGATTTACGAAGGCACCAATGGTGTTCAAGCCATCGACTTGGTCCAACGCAAATTACCGATGGAGGATGGGGCGCTGCCAAGCCGCTTCTTCGCCCTTATCAAGCAGGATCTTCAGTCGCCCGTGACCTGTCGGAATGCCGATGCTATCGTCGGAGCAACAACCGAAGCACTTGAGCGGCTTGAACGAGCCACTGAGCGGCTGCTTTCCGGCCGTCTCGATCCATTCGCCGCTGGGGCCGCCTCAACAGGTTATCTCAGGCTCTTCGCACTGGTTGCCTATGGCTGGATGTGGACAAGAATGGCCAAAACGGCGGCGATGTCCGACGCTGGCGACCGAATTTGTCGCCGAAAGATTGCGGTTTCACGCTTCTTTGCCGAGCGCGTGCTGCCGGAGACTATCGGATTGGAAGTCGCGCTTAACGCCAGCCCCGAGTCCGTGATGGCTCTCGATGCCGACTCCTTCTGAATGGGATGGCGAGAGCGGGTTGGGCTCCCAATCGGGAGCGGTGCCGGTGAGACGATCGTGAAGTCATGGTCTTGGACCCGGCCAATCCCGGTGTTGGCCAAGCGCTAACCAAGTTAGGCCGGGCGAAGGGCCCAACCGCGTTCAGCCGAGCCAGCCTGCCGGTGGTCTATCTCGTGCGAGATTGCGCTTGATGGCGAGGCCCGAGTGGTTCTGAGGCGCATTTGGGGCTCGAGTGTCCGCGCTTGGAGTATCGCCGGGGTTTTTCGGATCGTAAGCGATGTCCCGGCGCCACCTTTGCGACAGCGGCCTGAACGCCGATGTTCGAAGCCCCTGAGGGCTTCGACACATGACGATTTCAGAGCTTA
>NZ_FTMO01000060.1 GCF_900156025.1 Allobosea sp. TND4EK4 | reverse complement strand
TCAGACGAAGCGGAAGTCGTCTGCCGCGAGGCTGGCGAGGTGCACGCCCTTCAGCGTCAGCGTGGTGTCGGCGTCGATGGTGAAGACGGTGTCGGTGCCGATCTGGGCCGCCGCGCCCATCGCATCGTCGAAATCGGCGAAGAGGCCGATGTCGAACTCCAGCACGTCGGAGCTCGAGCCCGAGGTCCTGAAGTCGGTGACCTCGTCCTTGCCGAACCCCGCCGCGAAGACGAAGGCGTCATGGCCCGAGCCGCCGGTCAGGATGTCGGCACCGGCGCCGCCCTCGATCCGGTCGTCGCCCGAGCCGGCGTCGAGCCGGTCGTTCCCCGCCCCGCCGAGCAGGACATCGTTGCCCGAGCCGGCATCGATGGCATCGTCGCCCTCGCCGCCGTCGAGGCGGTCGACACCCGAGCCGCCCTTGATCACGTCGTTGCCGAGGCCGCCGAAGACGGCATCGTCGCCCGAGCCGCCATCGATCGTGTCCTGGCCGGCATCGCCGCGCAGCGTGTCGTTGCCGGCCCCGCCCTTGAGGCTGTCATTGCCGGCGCCGCCGTCGAAGGCATCGTCGCCATTGCCGCCGGTCACGATGTCGTCCGCCGCGCCGAAGAGCAGCTTCTCGATGTTCATGAAGCGGTCCGAACCCAGCCCCGCGCCCGACACCGTGCCGGCCGCGACATCGACCGTCACCGGCCCGGTCGCCCCCGACAGATCCAGCGTGTCGAAGCCGCCGCGCCCGTCAATGACGTCGTCGCCGGCCCCGCCGACGAAGACGTTGTCGCCGTCATCGCCCTTGAGAACGTCGTTGCCGGCGCCGCCGATGACATGCTCGATCGAGACCAGCTCGTCGGAGCCGACATCGTCGCCCTCGGCCGAACCCGCCGCGAGATCGACCGTGACGCCGGCCGTGTCGTCGGCATAGCTGACGGTGTCGATCCCCTCGCCGCCGTCGAGCCTGTCGTCACCGGCGCCGCCCATCAGCACGTCGTTGCCGAGACCGCCACCCAGCGCGTCGTCGCCCTCCCCGCCCTTCAGCAGATCGTCGCCCGCCTCGCC
>NZ_FTMO01000029.1 GCF_900156025.1 Allobosea sp. TND4EK4 | reverse complement strand
GCTGATCGACGTGGTCAGGCTGCAGAAGGCCGGCGAGCGCGACGCCGCGCACGACATCTTCGACGCGCATCTGCCGCTGATGCGCTACGAGCAGCAGCAGGGCGTGGGGCTCGCCGTGCGCAAATACACCATGATGAAACGCGGCATCCTGGCCAGCGACGCCCAGCGCAAGCCCGGATCGGCGATCAGCGCCGCGGCGAAGGCCGAGGTGGACTACCTCCTCGCGCGGGTCGCGAAGACCGATCCGCGGGCAAAGGTCTGAGACGCTGTTCGGCCGAGCGCGGGGAACCCCTCTCCTGCAAGGAGAGGGGCAAGGGTCGGGTGCGGGTCCCTTGACCGGTGAGGCAACCTCCTCACCGCCGCTGTCGCCGGGTTTCAGACTCCCCGTCAGACGGCCTGCCCCTCACCCTGCTCTCTCCCTCCGGGAGAGGGTCCCCGCCTTTCATTCGGCAAGGGGACCTGGGCTCAGTGCCCCTTATGCGCGTCGTCGCCCTTGGCGGCGATCGAGTCGACCTTGAACTCGACATCGACGGTGCCGGCCTTCTCGAAGGTGAGCGTGCCCTTCATCATCTCGCCCATCTTGAGCGGCTCCTTCAGGTCCATGAACATGATGTGATAGCCGCCGGGCTTGAACTCGACCTTCTGGCCGGGCGCAATCTCGATGCCGTTGTCCAGCGGGCGCATCGTCATGATGCCGTCCTTGACCGCCATCTCATGGATTTCGGCACGCGCCGCGAAGGGCACGGAAACGGCGACGAGACGATCGGGCGCGGTGCCCTTGTTCTCGATCGAGAGATAGCCGCCGCCGACCTTGGCACCGGCCGGCGTGGCGCGCGACCAGGGGTGGCCGATCTGCAGCGAGCCGACCTTGAAGCCATGGGCCGAGGCGGCCAGGGCGGCGCAGGAGACGGCGAGCGCGAGGGCGCCTGCGACAGCGAAACGAGCGAAGTTCATCGTGATATCCTTGAGGGCGGCCGCAAGGCAGCCGCGAGGAGAGGCCGGAGAGCGCGGGCGCATCGTCCGGAACGGCATCGGTGAGACAGAAGAGCTGGCTCAGGCCGCAGGCGGCGCGCGCGAAGGCGGCAGGCCCCGGACGACGCCCTGCGGCAGGCTCTCGCGGAACACCGCCTCCGGCGCGACAACGCCCGCCATCCGGACGATGACGACCGCAGCCGCGGCCGGCGGCACGGCGAATACGGGATTGTGCGCGCAACCCTTGCAATGGGCGAATTCGCCGAGCGGCGCGGCCGGCCCGTCCTGTTCGCCCCCACCCGGAAGCGCGGCGCCCGAGCACAGAACCGCACCGAGTTCGGCACCGATGGCCTGCCCCGCCGGAACCGGCGCAAGCGCGACCGCCAGCACGGTCAGTGCATAGGCCGCAGCCAGCCACGCCCCGAGGACGGAGCGGCGCAGGCTCTCGAGCATGCTGGCGCGGGCGATCATGGGCGCAGTTGTCGTCGGTTCGGGGCCGCCGTCAAGCCGCGGAACGGCGCAGCGGCCCAGCTCTTTGTCGCGGCTCAAATCCGGGGTTGGAGAAAATCCTTCTCTGCCGGATCGTTTCTTTAAAAGAACACTGCGATTGACATAGCGGACGGTCTCAGCGAAGGTGAGCTCGCCTTCGGGGAAGCCCGGCGGCCGCGGAGATTTGAGCGAGCAGCTTGCACCGCGTCACCAAATGCTAAAGCGCCACGACGTGGTCGTGGGCTCCATCAGCAGGAGACGAGCATGACCATCGCGAACACCTTCTTGAGCCGATCGCACTTCCTCCTCTGCTGTTGTCGACGCTGAGACGCAGCGGGCCTCCGGCCCGCCCCGCCTCCACCATCATCGTCACGCAAGCCGCCATGCCGTGCGGCGCAGAGGTTTGAACCCCATGTCATCGATCGCTTTTTCCGGCCGGCACAGCCCGGCCCAGCAGGCCTATGTCATCGAAGTCGGCGAGACCCAGGCCGGGCTCGTCAACCGACGCGAGGACGAGCGCTTCTTCACCTTCATCGCCGCCGATGCCAGCTTCCGGGCGCTGGACGGCCACCGCTTCGCCACCCCCGGCGCGGCCGAATATGCGGCGCGGTTGCTGGCTCGGCCGCGACCGGCTGCGGCTTTCCGGCTGGCGTCATAGGCACGGCCATGCCGCTTTTCCTCTCTCTCTGGCGCCATATCGCCGGGCGGTTCGGCCGGTCCCGGTCCGAGGCGGGTTTCGACGAAGCCCGGCGCCGGGCGCTTCGCTCGGTCACGCTCGAGCAGCTGCGCGACAGCGATTGGCCCTGCCATCCCCATTTCTGAGGTCATGATGAACGCTCCCGTCAAACCCGGTGCCTTGGGCATCGGCGCGCGGCCCCTGGCTGCGCCAGACCCCATCATCCGCTTCGAGCGGATCGGAAAAGCCTATCCGGGACGGCGCGGCCAGCAGGCGGTGACCGCGCTGTCGGGCATCGACCTTTCCGTTCCGGCCGGCGCGATCGTCGGTGTCATCGGCCGCTCCGGCGCCGGCAAGTCGACGCTGATCCGCCTCGTCAACGGGCTGGAGAAGGTTACGGCCGGGCGCCTCCTGATCGAGGGCGAGGACGTGACCGGCTTGAACGAGGCCGGCTGGCGCCGGCGGCGCCGGGAGATCGGCATGATCTTCCAGCACTTCAACCTGCTCTCCTCGCGCACGGTGTTCGACAATGTCGCGCTGCCGCTCGAGATCGCCGGCACGCCGAGGGCCGCCATCGCCGCCAAGGTCGAGACGCTGCTCGCGCTGGTCGGCCTCGCCGACAAGCGCGAGCGCTATCCGGCCGAGTTGTCGGGCGGGCAAAAGCAGCGCGTCGGCATCGCGCGTGCGCTCGCCACGGACCCGAAGGTGCTGCTCTGCGACGAGGCGACCTCGGCGCTGGACCCCGAGACGACGCGGTCGATCCTCGCCCTGCTCAAGCAGGTCAACCGCGAGCTCGGCCTCACCATCCTGCTGATCACCCACGAGATTCCGGTGATCAAGGAGATCTGCGACCGCGTCGCGGTGATCGAGGGCGGGCGCATCGTCGAGGAGGGCGACACCTTCTCGGTCTTCACCGATCCGCAGCATCCGACCACGGCCCGCTTCGTCGAGGCGGTGACGGGCGTCGAGCTGCCGGCTCATCTCGAAGGGCGTATCCGGCGGGATGGCCGGCCAGGCGACGATCTCGTGCTGCGCATCACCTTCACCGGCGAAAACGCGACGGCGCCGGTCATCAGCCGGCTCGGTTCCGTGGTCGGCGTGGACGTCAACATCCTCGCGGGGCGGATCGACGCGATCGCGGGGCGTCCCTTCGGCAGCCTCCTGGTCTCGGTGCCGTCGCGCCTGCCGGAAAGCGAGGCGGTCCTCGCCGCCCTCAAGACCCTGGACCTCAAGGCGGAGGTGATCGGCCATGTTTCCTGAGATCATCTCCCCGCAGATCCTGCAGCTGATCGCGCAGGCGACGGTCGACACGCTGAGCATGGTTGCGGTCGCGGCCGGGCTCGGCACCCTGATCGGCCTGCCGCTCGGCGTCTTCCTCGCCACCAGCCGGCGCGGCGAGCTGTTCGCGGCGCCGGCGGCCAACCTGCTGCTGGGCACGCTGGTCAACGCCACGCGCTCGACGCCCTTCATCATCCTCGTCGTCGCGATCATCCCCTTCACCCGGCTGATCGCGGGCACGTCGATCGGCACCACGGCCGCGATCGTCCCGCTGACCGTGGCCGCCACGCCCTTCATCGCGCGGCTGATCGAGGGCGCGATCCGCGAGGTCGACCAGGGGCTGGTCGAGGCGGCGCGCGCCATGGGCGCGACACCTCTCCAGATCGTGCGCAAGGTGCTGGTGCCCGAGGCGCTGCCCGCCATCGTGCTGGGGCTCACGCTCGCCGTCGTCAGCCTGATCGGCTTCTCGGCCATGGTCGGCGCCGTCGGCGGCGGCGGCCTGGGCGATCTCGGCATCCGCTACGGCTACCAGCGCTTCATGCCCGAGGTGATGGCGGCCGTCGTCGCCGTGCTGATCGTCCTCGTCCAGGCGGTGCAGAGCTTCGGCGACCGCCTCTCGCGCCGGCTGAACAAGCGCCTGCGTCACACCTGATCCCGATTTCCACGTCTCAATCCGAAGGAAGACCGACCATGACCACCGCTTTCACCCGCCGCGCCGCGCTCGCCGCCGGCCTCGCGCTGTCGCTCGCCGCCGCTCCCGCCTTGGCGCAGACCACGCAGGTGGTCCGGATCGGCGTCTCCCCCGGCCCGCATGCCGAAATCCTGGAGAAGGTGAAGCCGCTGCTCGCGAAGAAGGGCATCGACCTCAAGATCATCGAGTTCTCGGACTATGTCGTCCCGAACCAGGCGCTCGACGCCGGCGAGCTGGAGGCGAACTCCTTCCAGAACCAGCCCTATCTCGACAACCAGGTGAAGGATCGCGGCTTCAAGATCGAAAGCGTCGGCCTCACCGTCAACTTCCCGCTCGGCATCTACTCGGCGAAGTACAAGAACTGGGCCGAGGTGCCGGACGGGGCAACCGTCGCGATCCAGAACGACCCGACCAATGGCGGCCGCTCGCTGCTGCTGCTGCAGGACAAGGGCGTCATCAAGCTGAAGGAGGGCGTCGGTTTCAAGCCGAGCCCCGCCGACATCATCGCCAATCCGAAGAAGATCAAGGTTCTCGAGATCGAGGCGGCGCAGACCCCGCGTTCGCTCGCGGACGTCGCCGCCGCCGCGATCAACACCAACTATGCCGTCGATGCCAGGATCGACCCGGCCTCGGCCATCCTCCGCGAGGACGCCAAGGGCCCTTACGTCAACGTCATCGCCGTGCGCAGCGCGGACAAGGACAAGCCCTGGGTCAAGACGCTGGTCGACAGCTACCACACGCCCGAGATCAAGGCCTTCGTCGCCGAGCGTTTCAAGGGCGCCGTCCTCGCCGGCTGGTAATCCGCTCCTCCCACCTGGCTCTCATCGCGCCAGGCGCCTGCCCCGGATGCGCCGCATCCGGGGCACTTCTTACGGGTCTGCGTCATGCCCGGGCTCGACCCGAGCATCCCATGACGAGATGGCTCCTTGCCCTGTCCGGCCCGAGATTCTCGGATCTGCGCTTTGCGTCGCCCGAGAATGACGCGCAAGCCAGTCCCTAGTTCGCAATCTTCCCCAAAGCGAAGAACTGCGTCTCGCCGGAGGAATCGTCGACGCCGTCATTGTCGGTGACGACGAAGAGGTTGCCGTCCTTGTCGACGGTCATGCCCTCGACCTTGTCGAGGCCGTAGCCATTGAGCGCCATCAGATCAGGGGTCAGGTCGCGCAGCAGCTTCTTCTCGACGGTCGGGATCGTCGCCGACCCGACGGCGGCAGGCGTCAGCCCCTTGACCGAAAAGGTCGCCAGCGTCTTCACCGCCTTCGCGCCGAAGAGATTGTCGCGCTCGATCACGGCGAAGCGGTCGTTGCCGAGATAGGTCAACTCGGAGAGGCCCATCCAGGCGCCGGCGGCCGGCGCCGTCAGCGGATAATGCAGCGCGCCCCAGCTCTTCGTCGCAGGCTTGTAGGCCAGGATCTTGGTCTTGCCCTTGGGATCGTCCTTCCATTCCCGCTGCACCGCCAGCCAGACGGTCTCCTCGGCGCCGGAACCCGTCACCGCCACGCCCTCGAAGCCGAAGCGGGTCGCCTGCTTCGCCAGTTCTTCCGGCAGCGTGATCTCTTCCTCGACCTCGCCCTTGGCCGAGACCCGCAGCAGGATGTTCTGCGTCGGCTTGTCCTTGTGCTCGGGGTTGCCCTCGGAGGCCAGCCAGAAGCCGCCGCCGGAGCGGGTGGCGATGCCCTCGAGATCATAGGCGGCCGGCTTGCCGTCCTTCGTCACGGTGATCCCAGCCGTGATCCGGGCCGGCTTCTGCGTGGCGTCGATCTCGAGGATGCGCGACGGGGAATAGGCGCTGTCGGTGACGGCGTGGAGCCGGCCAGCCAGCGTCGGATGCGCCGTCAATCCCGACAGTGCTCCCCAGCCGATCGGGGCGCCCTCGACCTCGGCCGAGACGAGCGTCGGATAGGCGGCTGGCGCCTCGCCGCGCTGGTAGATCGTCACGGCCGAGCGCGGCCCGCCCTTGGCGCCGAGATCGGCCTCCGAGGCGGTGACGAAGAGATTGCGCTGCGGGATGGCGAGCAGCCCCTCCGGCGCGATGCCGCCCGGCAGGGCCTGCAGATAGCGCGGCGCGCGGCCCGGCCCCTCGTCGCTGTAGACCAGCACCAGCGAAGCGCGCTCCAGCCCGACGAAGATCAGCCTGTCCTGGCCGTAGGTGCCGACTTCCATGCCCTCGGGCTCGCTGCCCTTGGCGGCAGAACGGCGCTCGGGATAATGGCCGAGCTGCATCGCGATCCGGTCGACCGTATTGCCGGAGTCGAATTCCACCGTGCCGTCCTTGCGGAAGATCGTGAAGCCGCGCGATCCGCCTTTCCAGTCACCCTCATTGGCGGTGACGAAGCGGTCATTGTCGAGCCAGCGCACGGCATCGGGCTCGCGCGCCACGCCCTTGAGCTCCTCGACAGGCCGGATCTGGCCATCGCGGGTCTTGTCGATGCCCTTCAGATCGACCGTGCCGGCGGGGAAATGGGCAGCCAGCTTGCCCGTCTTCGTGTCGACGATGGCGATGTGGTTGTTCTCCTGCAGCGTCACGGCCGCAAGCCCGTCCTGGTTGACATCGACGAATTCCGGCTCGGGATCGGTGGGCTCGACCGCCGCGATGCCGGTCACGTCGACGACCTGACGGGAGGCGCAGTCGATCGCGCCGTCCTTGATGCCGATCAGGGTCACGCTGCCCGCCGGCAACTGAGGCAGGGCGCCCTTGTTGAGCTTCTCGTCGCGCTCGTTCTCGATGGCGATGACGATCTTCGTCTTGTCTTTTGTCAAGGTGACGGAATCGGGCTGGCCGCCGAGATCGCAGGTCGCGGTCACCTGCCTCGTCTTGAGGTCGACCGTCGCGAGATGTCCGGCCGGCTCCTTGAAGTTGTCGCCGGAGGTGACGACCGCGACGAAGGCCTTGTCGCCGAGGATGGTGACCGAGGTCGATTCGCCGCCGAGCGGCACGAAACCGGCGGGCTTCGGCTGGGCGGCGTCACGGATGTCGATCAGCCCCAGCGCCTTCTGCTCGCCATCGGTATAGGCGAGCAGCGTGCCATCCTCGTTGGCGGCGATGATCTCGGCCACCGTCTTCTTCGCCGGGTCGCGATCCGAGGGAAGGTTCAGCGGGACCTGGAAAGTGGCGATGCGGTTGAAGACCGGCTCGGCCAGGGCCGTGCCGGCCAGCATCAGTGAGGCGAGGGCGGCGAGAACCGAAGCGTGGCGCATGAACGGAATCCTCTGGCCTGAATGGCTGCGAAGGTCCCGCTATGGCGGCATCATGACAGTTGCGTGACGGCTGCCGATGCGGCTCACGCGGTCGCCGAGGAACGCATGGCGGAGCGCGTCAGCCCCGTTGCCTCCATCGCCGTCAGAGCCAGGACGGTCGCGGCTTGGGCGAGCACGAAGGCGATGCCCAACCCCGTCGGCGCGAACCATCCGCCCGCGAGCAGAAGCAGGCTGTCGGTGATCCAGACCAGATTGACGGCGATCACAGCGAAGGCCGCGAGGCGGGGCACGTCCTGCCGGATCGCGAGCCAGACCAGCACGGCAGCGCAGGGCAGCAGGAGAAGGCCCGCGCCTCTCAGGAAGGGCGCGGGCAGGCCGAGCCACGCAGCAAGCGGAGCGGCGGCGACGGCCAGCAGCGCCCCCATGGCGGCGCAGGCGATAGCGTCGAGGGCGAGCGCGCGGCGCAGCAGCGGCGAGGATTGGATCATCGTCATGACGGTCTCCCGGGCAGGAGGCGCCGGATGGACGCCTCGGTTGCAATGGAGGCAGGTTGACCGCTGCGGGACGTGCGGTCGATTAAGCCGGAGGTAATTGGAACGGCGCCGGGGGCCCGGTAGCGTGCCGAGCATGAACAGCCATCGCAGCGCCGCCATCGGCCCCCTGATCCGCGACTGGCGGCGGCAGCGCCGGATCAGCCAGCTCGATCTCGCCCTCGAGGCGGAGATCTCGCAGAAGCACCTCTCCTTCGTGGAGAGCGGCCGCTCGCAGCCCAGCCGCGACATGGTGCTTCTGCTGGCAGAACATCTCGGTGTACCGCTGCGCGAACGCAACACGCTGCTGCTCGCGGCGGGCTACGCGCCTGTCTATCTGGAGCGGGCGCTGGAGGATCCGGCGCTGCGGGCGGCGAAATCCGCCGTCGATCTCATCCTGGCGGGGCATGACCCCTGCCCGGCGCTGGCGGTGGACCGGCACTGGACGCTGCTTTCCGCCAATGCGGCGGTCGGCCCCCTGCTGGCCCTGGTGACCGAGGCCGATCTGTTGCGTCCGCCGGTCAATGTGCTGCGCCTCGCGCTGCACCCGGGAGGGCTCGCCGGGGCGGTGCTCAACTGGGCCGAGTGGCGCGGCCATCTGGTCGCGCGGCTGCGGCAGCAGGTCCGGGTGGCAGCCGATCCCGTCCTCGTCGATCTGCTGGCGGAATTGCTGGCCTATCCGGCGCCCTCGGCGACGCAGCACGCTCCGCATGCGCCGGCTGACGAAGCGGCAATCGCCGTGCCGCTGCGGCTGCGGGTCGGGAAGGCGGTGCTGTCCTTCATCTCGACCACGACCGTCTTCGGCACGCCGGTCGACATCACCCTGTCGGAACTCGCGCTCGAGACCTTCTTTCCGGCCGACGCGGCAACGGCCGCTGCCCTGAGGGCCATGGCCGAGGCGCGGCACGGCAGCGGAATCTGACCCTCGGGTTCGTCCGGAACCTTCCGCAAGGTGGCCGGTTGTTCAAGCGACGCCGCGGGGGCGGCACGAAATTCAACAGAAGGATCAGGACGATGGGTAGCACCATGGACAAGGTCAAGGGCATGGCCAACGAGGCCACCGGCAACGTCAAGCAGGCTGCCGGCAAGGCCGTCAACAAGCCCGAGTGGGAAGCCGAGGGCAAGGCCCAGGAAATGAAGGGCGAAGCCCAGCAGGCGCTCGGCAAGGGCAAGGACGCCGTCAAGAACGTCGTCGACAAGGCCTGAGACGCAGCTCTCACGGATATGGAAAGGCCGCCCGATGGGCGGCCTTTTTTCGTTCGGTCTGTCCGGTGGCTCAGGCGGTGCCGCCCAGCCCCCCGAGGAAATCCTTGACCCGGCCGAAGAAGCCGGCGGTCTCGGGGTGGTTGCTGTGCGAGCTTTCGCGCTCGAACTCCTCCAGCAGCTCACGCTGCCGGGCCGTGAGCTTCTGCGGGGTCTCGATCACGACCTGGATGTAGAGATCGCCGACCTCGCGCGAGCGCAGCACGCTCATGCCCTTGCCCTTGAGGCGGAACTGCTTGCCGGTCTGCGTGCCTTCCGGAACCTTCACCCGGGCCTGCTCGCCCGACAGCGTCGGAACCTCGATCTCGCCGCCGAGCGCGGCGGAGACGAGCCCGATCGGCACCCTGCAGAACAGGTCGGCGCCGTCGCGCTGGAAGATCGCATGCGGCTTGATCGAGAGGAAGATGTAGAGGTCGCCCGCCGGGCCGCCGCGCAGGCCGGCTTCGCCCTCGCCCGCCAGCCGGATGCGCGTGCCGTCCTCGACACCGGCGGGAATGTTGACCGACAGCGTGCGCTCGCGGGTGACGCGTCCCGCCCCCTGGCAGTTCTTGCAAGGGTCGTCGATCACCTCGCCGCGGCCATTGCAGGTCGGGCAGGTGCGCTCGACCGAGAAGAAGCCCTGATTGGCCCGGACCCGGCCATGGCCGCCGCAGGTCGGGCATAGCCGCGTCTTCGAGCCGGGATTGGCGCCGGTGCCGGAGCAGGCCTCGCACGACACCGAGGTGGGGACGCGGATCGAGGCGTTCTTGCCGGTAAACGCATCCTCAAGCCCGATCTCGAGGTTATAGCGCAGGTCGGCGCCACGCTCGCGGCCATTGGCCGCGCGCGGTCCGCCCCGCGCCCCTTTCTCACCGAAGAAGGAATCGAAGATGTCCGACATGAAGTCGGAGAAATCGGGATTGCCGCCGCCCCCGCCGCCCTGCTCGAAGGCGGCATGGCCGTGGCGGTCATAGAGCGCGCGCTTCTGGCTGTCGGAGAGGACCTGATAGGCCTCGTTGATTTCCTTGAACTTGATCTCGGCCTGAACGTCGCCGGGATTCCTGTCCGGATGGTGCTGCATCGCCAGCTTGCGGAAGGAGCTCTTGAGCTCGACCTCCGTCACCGTGCGGCTGACGCCGAGGATCTCGTAGTAATCGCGCTTCGACATCGAAACGTTCTGTCCCTGTGACCCGACGCAAGAGGGCCGGGCGGCGAAGCATCGGACCGAAAGTGGAGGCCACTTTCGGGCGGTTCCGATGCTTCTACAACACAAAGGATCATCGTGATCGCGTCCAGTTGGACGCGCGATGATCCTGGCCCGGCCTCTGGCACCCGTTGGCGTCGCAGCGTGGCGCGCCGACGCCATTCCTGAACGAGATGGCCGGGTCGAGCCCGGCCATGACGTCCTTAGCAGAGCGCGGGTTTACGCGCTCTTCTTCTTGTCGTCCGAGACGTCCTTGAAGTCGGCGTCGATGACGTCGTCCTTCTTGGCCTCCTCGGCATGGCCGCCTTCGGCGCCGGCGCCCTCAGCCTGGCTGGCGGCGTACATCGCCTCGCCGAGCTTCATCGAGGCCTGCATGACTTCATTGGTGCGGGCCTTGATCGCCTCCGGGTCCTCGCCGGTCAGCGCGGTCTTCAGCGCTTCGACGGCGGTCTCGATGGCCGACTTGTCAGCCTCGGAGACCTTGTCGCCATAGTCCTTCAGCGACTTCTCGGTCGAATGGACCAGGCTCTCGCCCTGGTTCTTGGCCTCGACCAGCTCGCGGCGCTTCTTGTCCTCGGCGGCATTCGCCTCGGCATCCTTCACCATCTTCTGGATGTCGGCCTCGCTGAGACCGCCGGAAGCCTGGATCTTGATCTGCTGCTCCTTGTTGGTGGCCTTGTCCTTCGCCGTCACCGAGACGATGCCGTTGGCGTCGATGTCGAAGGTCACCTCGATCTGCGGCATGCCGCGCGGGGCCGGCGGAATGCCCATCAGGTCGAACTGGCCGAGCATCTTGTTGTCGGCCGCCATCTCGCGCTCACCCTGGAAGACCCGGATCGTCACCGCGTTCTGGTTGTCCTCGGCGGTGGAGAAGACCTGGCTCTTCTTGGTCGGGATCGTGGTGTTGCGGTCGATCAGGCGCGTGAACACGCCGCCCAGCGTCTCGATGCCGAGCGAGAGCGGGGTCACGTCGAGCAGCAGCACGTCCTTGACGTCGCCCTGGAGCACGCCGGCCTGGATCGCGGCGCCGATGGCGACGACCTCGTCCGGGTTGACGCCCTTATGGGGCTCCTTGCCGAAGAACTGCTTCACCACCTCCTGGACCTTCGGCATGCGGGTCATGCCACCGACGAGGACGACCTCGTCGATCTGGCCCGCCGAGATGCCGGCATCCTTGAGCGCCTTCTTGCAGGGCTCGATGGTGCGCTGGATCAGGTCGTCGACCAGGCTCTCGAACTTGGCGCGCGACAGCTTGATCGCGAGGTGCTTCGGACCCGACGCGTCGGCCGTGATGTAGGGCAGGTTGATCTCGGTCTGCGCCGTGGTCGACAGCTCGATCTTGGCCTTCTCGGCGGCTTCCTTCAGGCGCTGCAGGGCGAGCTTGTCCTTCTTCAGGTCAATGCCCTGCTCCTTCTTGAACTCATCCGCGAGATACTCGACGAGGCGCATGTCGAAGTCCTCGCCGCCGAGGAAGGTGTCGCCGTTCGTGGACTTCACCTCGAAGACGCCGTCGCCGATCTCGAGGATCGAGACGTCGAAGGTGCCGCCGCCGAGGTCGTAGACCGCGATCGTGCCGGCCTGCTTCTTGTCGAGGCCGTAGGCGAGCGCGGCCGCCGTCGGCTCGTTGATGATGCGCAGCACCTCGAGGCCGGCGATCTTGCCGGCGTCCTTGGTGGCCTGACGCTGGGCGTCGTTGAAATAGGCCGGGACGGTGATGACCGCCTGGGTGACGGGCTGTCCGAGATAGGACTCGGCCGTCTCCTTCATCTTGGTGAGGGTGAAGGCCGAGATCTGCGAGGGCGAGTAATCCTTGCCGTCCGCCGCAACCCAGGCGTCGCCGTTCGGCGCCTTGGCGATCTTGTAGGGGACGAGGCTCAGATCCTTCTGCGTCATCGGATCCTCGAAGGTCCGGCCGATGAGGCGCTTGATCGCGAAGAAGGTGCGCTCGGGGTTGGTGACGGCCTGGCGCTTGGCCGGCTGGCCGACGAGGCGCTCGCCATCATCCGTGATCGCGACGATCGACGGGGTGGTGCGGGCGCCTTCCGAGTTCTCGATGACCTTCGGGGTCGAGCCTTCCATCACTGCGACGCAGCTGTTGGTCGTGCCGAGGTCGATACCAATGACTTTACCCATGGATGGGATCCCTTTCGATTGAGCAGATCGCCGGCCCGCGCTGCGTTGTGCAGCGCTTGCCGGCCCATGGACCGCCTCGCCCCCGCTTCAGCGGCGAACGAACCGGCATTCCACGTTTGACGGTGGTTTAGACCGCCCCTTGGCGGCGTATATAGTGAGGGTGTTCCCGCCCTTGCAAGACAGGCGAGCCGATTAAGAATCACATGGCCGGACGGCCGTTCCGGAGCCCGCGCACGGCATTTCCGGGCCAGGTGTGTCCCCGCCGCCCTTGCGGGCGCAGGCGCGCGGGACCATTCATCGCCTCTTTGCCATTTGCAGAGGTTCGATGCGGAAGGTCACGCGTCTCTTGCCGGTCCTGGCGGCTTCGGCGGTGCTCGCGCTCTGCGGGCGCGCCGGCGCGCAGCCGCTGCAATTGCCCGGTGCCCAGCCCTTCAATGCGCCGGGGACCCAGCAGGTCCTGCCGCCTACACCCGGCGCGCCTGCGGCTCCGCGCCAGCCGAGCATGCCGGCCATCAAGGTTCCGGCCGAGCAGGACATCCTCGGCAAGGCCCTGCACCGCAACGGCAACCATGGCTCGGCGACCCTGACGAAACTCGGCACGGGCTATGGGCTGAAGCTCGATCTCGACGGCTTCCAGCCGCCCAATCTCACCGAGCCCTGCGCGGTGTCCTTCGGCGAGGCGCCGGTTCCGGTGACGGCGCTGGGCCGGCCGGCCGGCGTGCCGCGCTATCGCCTGGAAGCGCCGATCTGCCCGATCGTCTTCGACATTCTGGACGGCGCCTTCCTCGTCGTCGAGCCGAACGAGCCCTGCGTGGTCCAGGCCGCGCAATGCCGCATCGATCCGCGCGGGCTGTGGGGAGCCGATGCACGCACAATCGCCGCGCAGGCCAAGGAGATCGAGCGGGCGCGCGGCAGCGCCGAGCGTGCCGTGCGGGAAGGCTACCGGACGCTGACCGCCAAGTCCGACCCGGTCGAGCAGCGCACGATCGCGCGCGAGCAGGCCGGCTTCTCGGCCGAACGTGAGACGATCTGTCGGGATTTCCAGCGCGAAGGTCAGGTCGGCTTCTGCGCCGCCCGCATCACCGAGGCGCGCGCCGCCCATCTGCGCGCCCGGCTCGGCCTCGGCACCGAGCCGAAGCCCGCGGCGAAGCCGAAGCCGCGCCCGGCAGCGCCGAGGCCGGCGCCGCTTTCCCTGACGCCGACGCAGTAGACGCGTTTCCCCGCGCCGGCCGAGGCCGCGCGCCCCGGCGGTTAGCGCCCGGTTTACTACCTTTGCCTGCTGCCCGCAGCATCCACACCAAACCGCGCGCTTCTTTACGATTGTTCCGCGACTGACCGCCTACCAAGCGAACGCACATCGTTTGGGGGATTGGGTAGAATGCGTCTTTTCGATTGGAAGTTTGCAAGAAGCGGTCTGGCGACGCTGCTCGCCGGCGTGCTCGCCAGCGCCGCGCCGGCCCAGGCCTGCACGAACATTCTGATGATCGCTGCCGACGGCACGCCGGTTTACGGCCGGACCCTCGAATACGCGCTCCAGACACCGTCCGACGTCGTCGTGGTTCCGCGGAACTACGCCTTCGTCGGCACCCGCCCCGCCAACATGCCGGCTCCCAAGTGGAACACGCGCTACGCTTTCGTCGGCGTGATGAGCTTCGGCCAGCCGTTCGTCTCCGACGGCATGAACGAGAAGGGGCTCGCCGGCGGCGCCCTGTATTTCCCGGACTTCGTAGGCTACACGCCGGTCGCGCAAGCCGATCCGAACACCGCGCTCGCGCCCTGGGAATTCCTGAGCTGGGTCCTGTCGAACTTCGCCACCGTCGCGGAGGTGAAGGAAGCGCTCAACAAGGCCGTCATCGTCGACCTTCCGGCGCCGATCGTGAACTTCACGCTGCCCTTCCACTTCCCGATCCACGACGCGACGGGCGCCTCGATCGTGATCGAGCCGGTGGACGGCAAGCTGAAGGTCTATGACAATCCGATGGGCGTTCTGACGAACTCCCCGACCTTCGACTGGCACCTCAACAACATCCGCAACTACGTCAAGCTCTCGCCGGTCGCGGCCGATCCGCTGAAGATCGGCGGCAAGACCTTCGAACCCTTCGGGCAGGGCTCGGGCCTGCTCGGTATTCCGGGGGACCCGACACCGCCGTCGCGCTTCATTCGCGCGCTCGGCTACGTCGCTTCGGCGAAGCAGCTCCCCGACGGCCCGCAGACCGTGCGCCTCGTCGAGCACATCATGAACAACTTCGACATCCCGGTCGGCTTCATCAACTCCGCGGCGAAGGGCGGAGAGCTCGAGTACACGCAGTGGACCTCGGTCGCCGACCTTCGGGCCAAGAAGTACTACATCAAGAGCTATCAGGATCAGGTCCTGCGCATGGTGGATCTGACCAGCTTCGATCTCGACGCCAAGACACTTCAGGTGGCGCCCTTCAAGCCGAATCCGCTGCCCTCCGCGCTGCAATTCGTGAAGCCGTAACCACGACGCAGCCGCTGTCTCGCCGGGTGGCGACGGCGGCTGCCTTCCTCCGGTCAGCCGGCCGCGCCACAGATCGCCGCGCGTCCTATCGGACGCATAGTGGCGATCTATTTCCTTGTTGTTGCATCGGATTGATCCGAAAAGTGGATTCCACTTTTCGGTCCGATGCTCTAGCCTCCCGACACCTGAGAACCGGCCTCGCCGTCAGGGCGAGGCCGTCAACGGCAGCGAGACGGTCAGCAGGCCCACGGTTCCGCGCGCCCGGTTCTCGACGGCGAATTCGCGCAGGATCTTGATCCGGGTCGAGACCGGCGTCTTTCCGACCGTGAAATTGTAAGCGAGCGTGCCGCCGAGGGCGGTCACGCGCCCCTTGTAGGCGCCGAGCTGTGCGCCGGCGCCGCTATCGCCGGTGATCTGCTGGTAGTGATAGCCGATGACGCCGGCCGACAGGGCGCTGGTCAGCGCCTTCGAGGCGGCCCACTCCAGATGGAACTCCGTGCCTGTCCGGTAATCCGTGGCCGGATTGGTGCCGTTGAACGTCACGCCGGCAACGCCCGAGAGATCGACGCCGGTTTCGGGATCGAACCAGGTGAGGGCACCGGACAGGTCCGTTGCCCAGCGGTGGAAGGCGAGATTGGCGAGTTCGCCGTTGCGGTAATCGCCCGCCGGCGCATTGACCATGACGGTCGCGTTCCAATGGAACTTGCCGGCATGCCAGCCCAGCATCGTCGAGAATACGGGATCGCCGAACATCGTCGCGTTGTCGCGCAGGCTGGCGCCGATGATGCGGTTCGTGCGCGGCGAATCGTATTCGAGGCCAGCCCCCACCCGGACACGGCCGACAGGCAGGGTGGCTCCGAGCGCGAGATTGCCGCCGGCGATCTCCCAGGGCGTCACCCATGTGCCGCTCAGGAAATCGGCCCGGGCCTGGCTGCGCACATCGGCGACGAAACGTCCGCCCGCGGGCAACGACTTCCGGGCGTCGAGCTTCGCGTCGTAGCTATAGGTATCGCTCTCGAAATAGACCCCGGGAGGCGGCAGGTAGCCCGCCATCGCGCCGCGCCCGCCAAGCAGATAGAAGCCCGTGCCGTTCTCGGCCGCCCGCGCATCTTGCAGAGATCCGAATGCTCCGGCGACAAGGCTGAGCGCCATCAGCACGCCAAACCGGGCTGGCCGGCGCGATGGCCCGCTGGCTTCGTTACGCATCATGTCGTCTGTCGCCCCCCGGCGCGGTCGCCACCTGCCGGGCGAATCAGCCATGAGAGCCTAGGGCGCTTGCGGGCGGCGGTGAATCCCCTCTACGCCGTATCCCTCCGGCGTCTGACGCACGCCGTTCGAGCTTGCAGCGCTCCCGCATCCAGCGCCGCGATCGCGTCGATCAGTTCGACCGCGAAGCTGC
Organism: Allobosea sp. TND4EK4; assembly: GCF_900156025.1. Classification (GTDB taxonomy): domain Bacteria; phylum Pseudomonadota; class Alphaproteobacteria; order Rhizobiales; family Beijerinckiaceae; genus Allobosea. Next base: position 13,135 of record NZ_FTMO01000029.1, on the reverse strand, counting down.
CCGGGCCACGGCAACGCTCGGAAGCGATTTCGCCCGCGATGCCATAGGCCGTCAGCGCGGCTCCGGCGGCGATCACGGGGTCGGGTTCGACCGCAAGACAGGCCGCCACCAGCGCGCTCGAGGCGCAGCCGAGGCCTGTCACCTTCGCCATCAGCGGATGGCCATGACGGACGGCATAGGCGCGGTCAGCGCTCTCGATACGGTCGACCGGGCCCGTGGTGACGCGCAGCACCTCCGGTGCCTCGCGCATCGCCGCATCCAGCGCCGCCATCTCGGTGGCATTGCCCCGCACGGTGACGCCTGGCAGCCGCAGCACCTCTTCGGCCAACCGCATCCTGAGCGGCGAGAGCTCGACGAAAACCGGATCGAGCACCAGCGGGATGCCGCGCTCGCGGGCGAGCTCCAGCAGCTTCGGAGTGGCACGCTCGCCCTCGGGGCTGATCGTGCCGAGATTGATCAGGATCGCGCCGGCTCCGGCCGCAACGGCCGCGACCTCCTCGGGATGGCTCGCCATCGAAGGCACGGCGCCGAAGGCGAGCAGCATGTTGGCGGTGACGTTCTGCGCCACCGTATTGGTGAGGCAATGGACGCGCGGGCGGCGCTCGGCCACCCGCGCCAGAATGGCCGCGACGCTTTCCGCGTCGAGGCTTGCAGGGGCTGCGCTCATTCAGCCGCAGGCAGGTAGATGCTGCCGCCCTTGTCGAGGAACTCCTTCGACTTGGCCGCCATGCCTTCATTGGCCATGGCCTCGAGGTTCGCCCGCTCGTTATCGCTCATCGCCAGCACCTCGGCGCGCAGATCCTGCGTGATCTTCATCGAGCAGAATTTCGGCCCGCACATCGAGCAGAAATGCGCGACCTTGTGGGCGTCCTTGGGCAGGGTCTCGTCGTGGTATTCGCGCGCCGTGTCCGGATCGAGTGCCAGGTTGAACTGGTCCTCCCAGCGGAAGTCGAAGCGCGCGCGGGAGACAGCGTCGTCGCGGATCTTGGCCGCGGGATGGCCCTTGGCGAGATCGGCGGCATGGGCCGCGATCCGGTAGGTGATGACGCCGGTCTTGACGTCGTCGCGGTTGGGCAGGCCGAGATGCTCCTTGGGCGTGACGTAGCAGAGCATGGCGCAGCCATACCAGCCGATCATCGCCGCGCCGATGCCGGAGGTGATGTGGTCATAGCCCGGCGCGATGTCGGTCGTCAGCGGCCCGAGCGTGTAGAAGGGCGCCTCGCCGCATTCGCGCAGCTGCTTGTCCATGTTCTCCTTGATCTTGTGCATCGGCACATGGCCGGGGCCCTCGATCATCACCTGGCAGCCCTTCTTCCAGGCCACCTGGGTGAGCTCGCCCAGCGTCTCCAGCTCGGCGAACTGGGCCCGGTCGTTGGCGTCGGCGATCGAGCCCGGACGCAGGCCGTCGCCCAGCGAGAACGAGACGTCGTATTTGCGCATGATGTCGCAGATCTCGTCGAAGCGCTCGTAGAGGAAGCTCTCCTTGTGATGCGCCAGGCACCAGCGCGCCATGATCGAGCCGCCGCGGGAGACGATGCCGGTCACGCGGCTGGCGGTCAGCGGCACATAAGGCAGGCGCACGCCGGCATGGATGGTGAAGTAATCGACGCCCTGCTCGGCCTGCTCGATCAGCGTGTCCTTGAACACCTCCCAGTCGAGCTTGATCGGGTCGCCGCCGACCTTCTCCAGCGCCTGGTAGATCGGCACCGTGCCGATCGGCACCGGCGAATTGCGCAGGATCCAGGAGCGGATGTTGTGGATGTTGCGGCCGGTGGAGAGGTCCATCACCGTGTCGGCGCCCCACCTGATCGCCCAGACCAGCTTCTCGACCTCCTCGGCGGCGCCCGAGGTGACGGCGGAATTGCCGATATTGGCGTTGATCTTGACCAGGAAGTTGCGGCCGATCGCCATCGGCTCCAGTTCCGGATGGTTGATGTTGGCCGGGATGATGGCGCGGCCGCGAGCGATCTCGTCGCGCACGAATTCGGGCGTGACGAATTCGGGAACGGCGGCGCCGAAACTCTCGCCATCCGCATGGCGCTCGCGGGCACCTTCCATCATCTGGGCACGGCCGAGATTCTCGCGATGCGCGACATAGATCATCTCGGGCGTGATGATGCCGGCCTTGGCGAACTCGTATTGCGTCGCCATCTGGCCGGGCTTGGCTTCCAGGATCGGGCGCTGGGCGGGGCAGGCGGGCACGAGCTGATCGGCCGGGATGTGACCGTTGTCGGCGGCTGTCACGATGCGGCCGGGGACGGTCTGGAAACCGCGCTGGTCGAGCCAGGCGCGGCGCGGCTGCGGCAGGCCGGCGTTCAGATCGATCTGCGCATCGGTCTCGGTGAAGGGCCCGGACGGGTCGTAGATCCGCACCGGCGGCTCGGCATCGGTCGTCAACTGGACTTCGCGGAACGGCACCCGCATCTCGGGGTGCTCGGGCGGAGCGACATAAATCTTGCGCGAGCCGATGATCGGCCCGGTGGTGACGCTCTGCGGAGCGGTCTTGACGCTGTTCTTCTGGGGCTTGGTGTGAACGTTCATGCGGGATCTCCTCCTTGGTCGAGGTCAGGAGATCCGGGTTTGGAAGCGGTCCAGTCGCTGTCTGCGGGCGCGTTCGAGCCGTGCCCGCGTTCCAGTCCCTCCGCCGGTATGACCCGGATCAGGTTCGACGGGTTCGGCTTTCACGCCATCTCAGCTCTTGCGAGCACCCCTCGGAACAGACGCGAGGTTAGAACCGTCCTGATCGGGACGCAACCGGCAAACAAAGAAAGGGGGAGTGCCGCGGCCCGGCAGCCGGGACGCGTGGCAACACGTCAGGCGAAGCGGTCCACCCGGGTTCCCTGCCCGGCGGCAAGCAGAGCCTTGGCCTGCTCGGCGCCCTGCTCCAGCAACTGGACGATGCTGGCGTCGGACTGCACGTTCTGCCTGACCATCTCGGTCGCGAGTGCCTGCTGGGTCGATGCGCCGGACATCGCGAGCAGGCCGGCGGTGGTGGCGATGCTGTCGCTCATGCCTCGAGCGATAGCAGCCAAGCCTTGCCTAAAGCTGAACGAGACCGCTCAAGGTGCGATGATCGAGCCGACGCCGCGCGGCATCGGCAGGGTCCGCTGTGCCGCGGCACGCTGCTCCGGCCGCGCCTCGCCCTGCCCGGCTCGCAGCCCGGCGACATCGCTGCGCGGCGCCATCGGCACGCCGGGGGCGCGCTGCTTGAGCTGTGCCTGGCCGGATTGCGGTTGGGAGGGCGGCGCGTTCTGCTGAGCGGCGGCGGGAAGGACGATGGAGCCGGCGACAAGCAGGCCGGCGACGAACAGGGCGACGCGTTTCACGGGACCGTCTCCTTTTGGCTTCCTCACCTGAGGAACGACAGGCGGGGACCGAGGTTCCGGCAAAAAAGAGGCCGCCGGGCGGCGGCCTCCCTTCAGTGTCATGCTGCGCCCGTCAGCCGCCCTGGCCGTTGAGCAGCGGGGTGATGCGCCGCAGCGTCACGCGCCGGTTCTCGCGCGACGGGCCTTGCGTATTCACCTTCAGATACTGCTCGCCATAGCCCTGTGCGGTCAGGTTCTCCGGCGGAATCTGGAAGTCGCGCGTCAGGATCTCCGCGACCGACTGGGCCCGGCGGTCGGACAGCGACAGGTTGTCGACATCCGAGCCGACGGCGTCGGTATAGCCCTCGACCATGAAGACCTCGTTGGGCGAGCTGCGCAGAACCTGCCTGATCGAGGCGGCGAGCCCGGCAAGGCGCTGGGCCTGATCCTGCCTCACCTGCCAGGAGCCGCTGTCGAAGTTGATCGTATCGATATCGACGCTGCGCATGCGGGCCCGCAGATCCGGCGAATAGCGCACCTCGTCCAGCGTGTAGCGGCGGGGGATCGGCGCGATCGGCGGGGCGGCGAAGGTCTCGTAGAGAAGGCCTTCGTCGGCGCCGTCGGCATCGACGATGTAGCGGTCGCGCGGAATCGACAGAGGCGGCGGCGGCAACACCACGATCTCGTCGGCGAAGCGGCCTGGGCCGCCGCCGCGCACCGTGTTGTCGATGATGACCACCTCGCGGCCGTCCGGCCCCGTGCGGATGCGGCGCAGCAGCCGGCCGCGTTCGTCCGTCACGGTGATGACGCGCGAACCGTCGGGTCGTTCGAAGATCGTGCGGGTCTCGCCGCCTCGGCGCTCGGAACGGCCCTCCCAGCCGAGGTCGCGGAAGCGCTGATCCTCGTCGCGGCGGATGATGGCCGTGCCGTCGTCGCCCCGGATGATGGTGCGGCCGGGCTCGCGGATGATGGTGACGTCGCCCTCCCGCTCCTCCTGCCGGCGGGCACGGACGTCGTCGAGGCGCTGCGCACCCTGCGTCGCCATGATGCCGCCGACGAGGCCGGCGCCGGCACCGATCGCTGCCGCGACGCCGGGCGAGAAGCCGCGACGGCCCTCGCGCTGAGGCGGCTGCCCCGGCAGGCCCGCGGCGGGCTGCCCGGGAGCCGCCGCTCCGGGAGGCGGCGGCGGAGGAGCGCCGGTGGCCGGGACGCCGGGCTGGACCGGAGCCTGTCTGGCGGCCGGTGCCGGCGCGCCGGTGGCGGGGACACCGGGCTGCGCGGGAGCGGCGGCCCCGCTCGGGGCCGGCGTCGGCTGAGGCGGCTGGGGTGTGGGGGCGTCCCCCGTCGCCGGGACGTTGGGCTGGGCAGGGGCGGGCGCGGCGCTCGGCGCCGGACGCTGGGGCGCGCCGGTCGCCGGAACGCCCGAGGAACCGGGTGCCGGCGGCGTCGTACGCGCCCCAGGCTGCGGCGCGGGGGCCGGCGGCTGGGCGGGCGCGGTCCGCTGGGCCGGCGCCGGAGGCGCAGAACGCTGCTCGGGCGCCGGCGGGGCGGTCCGGCCGGCCGGCGCCTGGGCGGGGGCGGGGGCGGGAGGGCGCTCGGGCTGCGGGCGGGCCGCCGGAGGCTCGGCGCGCGGGGGCGCGGGCCGCTCGACCGGCGCAGGACGCGGCCTGCCGGGAGGCTGCGGCCGCTCGGCGCCGGGTCCGGGCTCGGCCCGCGGAGGACGTGGAGCCTCTGGGACAGCGGGACGTTCCGGCGCGGCCGGACGTTCGGCCCCAGGCCGGCCCGGCATTCCGGGCTGACCGCCGGGCCCCGGACGACCGGGCTCTCCCGGCCGCCCTCCGCGTGGCGGCCCCGGTGGCTGCTCGCGTTCCTTGTCTTTGTCGCCTGGCGCGGGCGCCTGGGCGAGTTGCGTTCCCATCGCGGTATAGGCTTGACCAGCCTGGGACAGGACAAGGGCCGGCAGAACCGTTCCGACCAGCAACCAGCGTTTCGTACGCATCAGATCCATTCCTCGTTGCGACGTGCGGCCATCAGGGGCTTGCCGCCCTGAACCCGCGATGAAGCAAAAACGGCCGGAATCGGGCAGGGTTCCCATGCAGAACGAGCCTGGCGCGATCGCTTTCCGGCACTGAGCGCGGCCTTCTCCGGCCCGGGGATGGCGTCTGCGCCCAACCCTGCTAAAAGCCCGCCTCCGGCCGCCAGAGCCGGACGCGCAACGACGCAAGCAGTTCGAGAGGCCTCGCCCATGACACTCGCCCTCGCCATCCATGGCGGCTGCGGCACCTTGCCGAAAGCCGAGATGACCGAAGCCGAATGGGCGCAGGCGCGCGCCGACCTCGCCGCCTCCCTGCGGGCGGGCTGGTCGATCCTGGTCAGGGGCGGGCCAGCCGTCGACGCCGTCGAGGCTGCGGTGCGCGTGATGGAGGATTCGCCGCATTTCAATGCCGGCCACGGCGCCGCCTTCAATGCCGATGGCGAGCACGAGCTCGACGCCTCGATCATGGACGGCGCCACGCTGGCGGCCGGCGCGATCTGCGCCGCCAAGCGCATCCGCAACCCGATCGTCGCCGCCAAGGCGCTGATGCTGCGCGGCGACCCGCTGCTGCTCGCCGGGCCTGCCGCCGACGTCTTCGCCGAGCATGAGGGCATCGACACGGTCGAGAACGAGCATTTCTCGACGGACCGGCGCCGCAAGAACCTTTCCTCGATGAAGATCCGCGAGCTCGTCGGCACCGCCGCCGGCGCGAGCGAGGCGGAAAAGCACGGCACGGTCGGTGCCGTCGCCTGCGACGCGCAGGGCCATCTGGCCGCCGCGACCTCGACCGGCGGCTACACCAACAAGCCGGCCGGACGCGTGGGCGATTCGCCGATCATCGGCGCGGGGACCTATGCCCGCAACGGGCGGGTCGCGGTCTCCGGCACCGGCAAGGGCGAGTACTTCATCCGCTACTGCGTCGGCCATGAGATCGCGTCGCTGATCGCCTACAAGGGCCTCTCGCTGGAAGAGGCGGCCCGCGAGGCTCTCGGCGAGCTTTCGGCGCACAAGATCGGCGCCGGGCTCGTGGCGGTCGGCCCCGATGGCGCGGTCGTCGCGCCCTACAACACAGAGGGCATGTATCGCGGCTGGGTCACGCCGGACGGGCTCGTCCATGTCGCGACCCATGGCGATGTCGAGATGGCCGGCCAGGCCTGAAGCCATCGCCACCCAGCCCGCCGCCGGCGGGCTTGCTTGCCGCCAGGCCAACCATGGGCCACCCTCGCCCGGGGCCGCCTGCCCCAACCCGACCGAAGGACGCCGCCGCTCATGAGCCTGGAGACCGCCGCGACACCCGAGGCCGCCGTCGACCGGCTCGAACGGCTCTATGAGGAGGCGCGCGGGGCGCTGCGGAGCGATTTGCAGCGCTTTTTCGAGACCGGCACGCCGCCCACGGCGGAAGACAGGCAGCGCTACCGCTATCCGATGCTGCGGGTGAGCTACGAACCCTCGAAGCTGCCGGAGGCGACGCGCCGCGGCTATGCGAAGTTCGCGGCGCCCGGCGTCTACTCGACGACGGTGACGCAGCCGGCCGAGTTCCGGGCCTATCTGCTCGACCAGCTCCGGCCGTTGGCCGACGAATACGGCGCCACGATCGAGACCGGGACCAGCCAGCAGGAAATCCCCTATCCCTACGCGCTCGAAGGCGGCGACGAACTCGGCCGCGGTGCCGTCACCGCCTCGCAGCTCGCGCGCCATTTCCCGACGCCGCTGCTCTCCCTGGTCGGCGACGAGGTGGCGGACGGCACCTATGAGCTGATCGAGGGCGAGCCGCGCCCGCTGGCGCTGTTCGATGCGGTGCGCGTGGACTTTTCGCTGCGGCGGCTGGTGCACTATACCGGGACCGACTGGCGCGCCGTGCAGCCCTGGGTGCTGCTGACCAACTACCACCGCTATGTCGACCAGTTCGTGCGGCTCGGCATCGCCGAGATCGAGGCCGGCACGGCGGAGGCGCTGGTCGCACCGGGCGGCATCCGCATCGACCGCGAGGGGGTCGACGTCTCGGCTGCCGAGCGGGTGATGTCGGCGCCCTGGCATCGCTTCCAGATGCCGGCCTATCACCTGATCCGCAAGAACGGCGAGGGGGTGACGCTGGTCAATATCGGCGTCGGCCCCTCCAACGCGAAGAACATCACCGACCATCTGGCGGTGCTGCGGCCCAATTGCTGGCTGATGGTGGGCCATTGCGGGGGCTTAAGGCAGACGCAGATCATCGGCGACTATGTCCTCGCCCATGCCTATCTGCGGCAGGACCATATCCTGGACGAACTCGTGCCTCCGGACGTGCCGATCCCGGCGCTGGCGGAGGTGCAGGTCGCGCTGCAGCAGGCGGCGGCCGAGATCACCGGCGAGAAGGGCGACCAGCTCAAGCAGCGGCTGCGCACCGGGACCGTGGTGACGCAGGACGACCGCAACTGGGAGCTGCAATGGACCAAGGAGCGCCGGCGCATCAACCTGTCGCGGGCCATCGCGGTCGACATGGAATCGGGCACCATCGCCGCGCAGGGCTATCGGCTGCGCGTGCCCTACGGCACGCTGCTCTGCGTCTCCGACAAGCCGCTGCATGGCGAGATCAAGCTGCCCGGCGCGGCCAACGCCTTCTATGAGCGGGCCGTCGGTGAGCATCTGCGCATCGGGCTCGCGGCGCTGGAAAAGCTGAAGGAAGCCGGCGCGACGATCCATTCGCGCAAGCTCCGGAGCTTCGACGAGCCGCCCTTCCGGTAGACCTCAGCCGAACACCCCGTAAGCCACCAGCGCCGCGATCACCCACAGCGCGATCGTGCTCCAGCGCTGGCCCCGCCCTTCCGCCCGGCCGATGGCGGCGATGCTGCGCTCGTCGAGCGCGAAGCCGTGGCGAGAGGCATCTTCCAGCTGGCCCAGCACGCGCTCGGCACGCCCGACCGTCTCCGGCAGGTCGGCGAGCGAGCCCAGGAGCGAGCGGGCGCCGCGCCCGGCATCCTGCAGGCGCCCGAGGGGCCCGAGATTCTGCGTGATCCACTCCCGCACCACCGGGTCGGCCGTGCCCCACATGTCGAGATGCGGGTCGAGCGAGCGCGCCACGCCCTCGACCACCACCATGGTCTTCTGCAGCATGACCAGCTCGGTGCGCGTCGCCATGTCGAACATGCCGGTGATCTCGAAGAGCAGGGTCAGCACCTTCGCCATCGAGATCTGGTCGGCGCGCTTGTCGTGGATCGGCTCGCCGACGGCGCGGATCGCCTGGGCGAAATCCTCGACGTCGTGATGGGCCGGGACATAGCCGGCCTCGAAATGCACCTCAGCCACCCGGCGGTAGTCGCGGGTGATGAAGCCGAGCAGGATCTCGGCGAGGAAGCGCCGCTCCTTCAGGCCGAGGCGGCCCATGATGCCGCCATCGACCGCGACGAGCCGGCCCTGCGCGTCAACGAAGAGATTCCCCGGATGCATGTCGGCATGGAAGAAGCCGTCGCGGATCGCGTGCTTCAGGAAGGACTGGATGATCGTGCGGGCGAGGTCGGGCAGGTCGTGGCCCGCAGCACGCAGCCCCTCGATGTCGGAGAGGCGCACGCCATCGATCCACTCGTCGACCAGCATCTCGCGGGCGGTGAGCTGCCAATCCGGCTCCGGCACGCGGAAATCGGCATCGCCCCTGGTATTCTCGGCGAATTCGGAGAGGGCGGCGGCCTCCAGCCGCAGATCCATCTCCATCGTGACGGACCTTGCCAGCGTCTCGACCACGCCGGTCATGCGCAGGCGCCGCGCCTCGGCGGAGCGCTGCTCGGCCAGCTCGGCCCCGAAACGCATCGCGCCGAGATCGCGGTTGAAGCGGTCGCGGATGCCCGGCCTGAGGATCTTGACCGCGACCTCGCGCCCATCCTTCAGCCGCGCGCGGTGGACCTGCGCGATCGAGGCGGCGGCCACGGGCTCGCTGAACTCGGTGAACAGCGTCTCCAGCCTCACGCCATGGGCGGCCTCGACGATGGCCCGGGCCTCCGGCATCGGAAAGGCCGGCATGCGGTCCTGAAGCGCCGAGAGATCCTGTGCGATCTTCATGCCGACCACGTCGGGCCGCGTCGCCAGGAACTGGCCGAACTTCACATAGGAGGGGCCGAGCCGGGAGAGCGCAGCCGCAAGGCGCGTGGCGGAGGAGCCGGCGCCGCGCCGCTCGATCAGCCGGCCGAGGCGGATCGCCCCGCGCGCCAGAGGCGGCAGAACCGAGGGATCAATGAGGGCAAGAGCGCCCTCGCGCGCCAGCACGAAGGCGACGCGCGCGCCGCGGGCGAGGTGGAAGAGCGAGGAGATCATGGTTTAGCCGTCATGGTCGGGCCCGACCCGACCATCTCCTGCCGAAAGAGGCGCCCGTCGAGAGATGCTCGGGTCAAGCCCGAGCATGACGCAGAACGCCTCCTCACAGCTTCCAGCCCGAATGCAGCGCCACGACGCCGCCGGTCATGGCGGTGAACTTGGCGCGGCGGAAGCCCGCCTCCTCGATCATCCCGGCGAAGACCTGCGGCTTCGGGAATTTGCGGATCGATTCGACCAGATACTGGTAGGGCTCGGCCTCGCCGGTCACCATCCGGCCCATGGGCGGGATGACGTTGAAGGAGTACGCCTCGTAGACCTTGTCGAGCAGCGGCACGTCGACATGGCTGAATTCGAGGCAGAGGAACCGCCCGCCGCGCTTCAGCACGCGATAGGCCTCGGCCAGCGCCTTGTCGATGCGGGGCACGTTCCGGATGCCGAAGGCGATGGTGTAGCAGTCGAAATGGTTGTCCGGCAGGCCGAGTTCCTCGGCATTGCCCTGGACGAAGCGGATGCGGTCATCCTCCGGGAAGCGCTTGTCGGCGCGCTCGCGCCCGACGCGCAGCATGTCGGCATTGATGTCGAGCACCGTCACGTCGGTCAGCGGCCCGCCGGCCTCCAGCACCGAAAAGGCGACGTCGCCGGTGCCGCCCGCCACGTCGAGATGGTGGAAGGGCCGGTCCTTCGGCGGGTTGATCGCGGTCAGCAGCGCGCTCTTCCAGGCCCGGTGCAGGCCGGCCGACATCAAATCGTTCATCAGGTCGTAGCGGTTCGCGACCTTGTGGAAGACGTCGTCGACCTTGGCCTGCTTCTCGGCGAGCCTGACCGTCTCGAAGCCGAAATGGGTGGTGTCACCGGGGCCGGTATTCTGGGCTGCTGTCACGGTTCGACGGACCTTCTGAGGAGCGGACCTTGTCTTCGGCCCGGCCGATGAATAGCCAAAGGCGGCGGGCTTGTCGCGGGCCCTCTCGACGCAGTCTTTACAGGAATGGTCCGGGATGCCCGAACTCCCCGAGGTCGAAACCGTCCGGCGTGGCCTGGAGCCGGCCATGCTGGGCGAGCGCTTCGCCCGCGTCGAGCTGCGCCGGCCGAACCTGCGCTTTCCGCTGCCGGAGGGCTTCGTCCAGAAGGTGAGCGGACGGCGCGTCGAGGCGCTCTCGCGGCGGGCGAAATACCTGATCGCCGATCTCGACGACGGACAGGCGCTGATCCTGCATCTGGGCATGAGCGGGCGCTTCGTCGTCGAGGCGCCGGGGACGAAGCCGGTGGAGCCCGGCGCCTATTACAACGAGATCGGGCGGCATCTCATCCACGATCATGTCGTCTTCGAGATGGGGAGCGGGGCGCGCATCACCTATAACGATGTCCGCCGCTTCGGCTTCATGGACCTCGTTCCGCGCACCGATCTCGCCACCTCCAGACACTTCGCCGGGATGGGGATCGAGCCGCTCGGCAACGAGCTCTCGGGAGAGACGCTGGCACGCCTTTTCGCCGGCAAGTTCGCGCCCTTGAAGGCGGCCCTGCTCGACCAGCGGCTCGTCGCGGGGCTGGGCAACATCTATGTCTGCGAGGCGCTGTTCCGGGCCGGGCTCCATCCGGAGGCGGCGGCGGGCAGCATCGCGACGCCGACCGGCCGGCCGCGCGAGACCGCGCATGACCTCGCCCGCATCATCCGCGAGGTGCTGGAGGAGGCGGTCGCCGCCGGCGGCTCGACCCTGCGCGACTTCGCCCATGCCGACGGCTCGCTCGGCTATTTCCAGCACCGCTTCAAGGTCTATGACCGGGAAGGCGAGCCCTGCGTCACGCCGGGCTGCGGCGGGCTGGTGAAGCGGCTGGTGCAATCGGGCCGCTCGACGTTTTATTGCGAGGGTTGCCAGCCAAGGCGGCGATGAGGGGCGACTGGCTGCTATGGGCCGGGAGTGGACGTTAACCTGCCCATGATAGCGGCTGTCCGGATGAAGATGAAAAAGGTCGCACGGCTGGGCTGACAGCCAGGGTCCTGCCGAGCCCGGATGGAGACGGATCCTGTGAACAGAGTCGCGGGCGCCTTGATAGGAGTTGGAGCGCTGCTCGGCGGAGCCTGGCTCTTGAATAGCGAGTCCGGTCGCCTCGCAACCGGCCGCTGGAGTTTCACAAAGTCGATCAAGGATGATCGAGGAACGTTTTTTAGGTTGCAGGTGAAAGTCGCTTACAAAAACGCACCAGTCGAATTCGATATCGTGGTCGCCTGCAACATCCGTCAGATCAAGTACAAAGACGGCAGCAACACCACCGAAGTGGGCATGATGCCTGTCGTCTTCGGTAAGCGTATGTTTGATAACAAGGGTCTCGTGATACGTTCCCCAGACGCGTGTAGCCCGCGCTATATCAAAGAGGGCTGGGTTCCGGATGACCTTCTGCCGGTATTGGTTGTATATGATAACGCCGACACCCTGACGTTCGGTACAGCCTATATGTCAGAAGATGCGTATCGCAGCCCTCTTGCTGAACTGCGCTTTGATGGCGCGAAAATTTTCCTCGCATCACGCGCTGAGTTCGAGGAATTCCGGAAGCAAAATTCGAATCTCGTATCCCGAAACATGTTTTTTTCGGCCCAGATGGGGCCCGATTTGCTCAAGTCCCGGGGCCTGGAGCCGACACAGCCGTTTGGCAATCACTGCTACGCTTATGCTCGCTATCGCATTCCTGAGAGCATCCGCGAGGACGTGAGGCGGGGTTGGCCGTCAGATCGTCCACGATACTGGGATCCTGGACCGACTCCAAGCTTTGCCGCTGCACTTTGGGACGCTGAACGGCAGCGCGATATCGGTGGCGCATTTCGTTCCCGTGAGGGTTGGGCAGCTGATGGTGGGAGGCCCGCCAACATGGGCGTCGCGCGCAGCAACGGCGGGGGACAGATTGGACCGCCACAAGTCAGAAGTGTCAATCGGTGGGGCCCCTCCTACTACCCTGTCTACTCGGACAATAATGCTAGTCGGTCGATGCCACCACGTGTCGAAGATTGGTCGAAATACATTCGTCAGACACCAGATTTTGTTGGGCAGAAGGTTGATTTCCGTGATGGTATAACCCGCGGCTTCGCATATTGTTATAGTGCTCCCGTTCCCGCTGATTCCCCAATCGGCCCCGCAAGAAACAAAAAATTCGAAGAAGCGATCGGCGCTTGGCTGCAAAGCCCGGTACTTCATCAAGTTGATGGTACTCTAATAAGCGGCGCCTTGCCTCAGCTCTCCAATAAAGTCATAAGAATCATAGAGAGAGACGAGTACTTCTTTGCTATCGCGATTTTTTCTCTCGAAGGTAACGGGGGTGATGTGTGATTGAGACACTACGCTTGCGAGCGTTTGTAGTCACAACCCGCAAATAATGGCGGACAACGCAAGTGTCCGCAACGGGCCGAAGGCAGACATGATCCAAACTTATCCCCGCCTCCCGCCGCGCCCTTAACCTGCCCCCACCTCGTCCCCGGGGGGCAGCCATCCGGAGGTGTGCCGTTGGTGGGGACGCGGTCGGC
>NZ_FTMO01000001.1 GCF_900156025.1 Allobosea sp. TND4EK4 | reverse complement strand
CGCCGCACAAATCCATCTGGAAACCAGGGCCGCATAGGCCCTAAATCAACCCTAGGACTCTCCCCATAACCGGAGGAAAGTCGGGGCTCAGGTCAAGAGGTATCTTGAGCTGCTCGAAATAGGCGGCATAGTCCAGCCGCTCGACGACCTGGTCTTCGCTGCAATCCGCCTGCGCGATGTTGTTCTCGAACGGGCGACGATCGAACTGCCGCCAGAGCTGAGCTTCCTTGGCGCCATGGTCGCCGAGCGGATGCGTGGTTGAGCCGACGCGGATCCACTCCCGTCCATCGAACCGAGTTGGCTGCATCCTCGCTGCTGGTATCTCGAGGACGACAACCGGCTTCCCGTCGATCGCGACCGAGTGGAACGAGATGTTGAGGCGTGGCGTGAGACCCCGCACGAGCCAGGCCTCCAGGTTCTCATTGCCCTTCTTCGCTGTGGTCGGTGTGAAGGCAGTGCCGACGATCTCGTGCGTATCGTCAGTGACACCCCAGATCAGATACGCTGCCTCTTGATCCTCTAGGGTGGCGGAGTTCGACAGAGCGGAGATCCGCTTGCCGATCATCTCTGGGTCGGTGTTGTCGACCTTGAATTCGACCCAGTCCGTCTCGGCCGGCAGGCGAGCGAGTTCGGGCACAAGCCGCTCGTAAAAGCCGGGCTTCCGTTCGCTCATGCGAAGAGCCCGCCTATGGACGTCTTCGGCCCCGCGCCACAAGGCACGAGCCCGTGCCGGCGCATCCAACCGAGCCAAGTGCGAAGTTCATTAGGCCTAAAATTGTCCCGCTTCTTCGTATGCCAGTCATTAAGGAAAGCGGAAATCAGCTCCTGATCAGAAGGCACCTTGCCGTCAATCAGTGCGTCGTTCCAGACCGCGTAAAGCGTTGCAACGGCTTCAGCGGCGTGAGTGGTGAGATCGGCAAAATTGGTGACGAGCTTGTCGAGCTCGGTGATACGCTTATCGCCAAGCCACTGCGACAGCTCAGCTCGATAGCGCCCATTTTCTGCAGCTAGGCGATAGCGGACCATTTTCTGATCACCCGGATCGTCAACGGTGATCCCGGCCTCAGCAACTGCGGCTTCGATTTCACCAATCATCGCCTGATCCAACGGACCATAGGCCGCGCGGATGTAAGACCCAGCAATTTCGTTGATGTTGGCGTGAGCCTCTGCCAGGTAAACGATCTTCTGGAGCTTGGTCCGCCCAAAAGTCGGCTGACGCGCTGAACGCTCAATAATCTCTATAGCGACAAGACGACGAGCGCGCGATCGATCGATCGGGAATGGCAGAACCACGGCCGAGTTTCTCACGTCGATCTTGCCCGTTACCGCTGCGGAGATCAAAGCAGCTCGTCGCTCCTCAAGGAGCAATGTAGATTGCTCGGCTTGAGTTATCAGATCGTCTATGCGTCTACAGTAACACTCGACGTGCGTAGCTATCTGTTTCTGCTCATCCAGAGGCGGAATTGGGCACAGGAAACGCTTTAGCTCGCTCTGCGGGAGATTATTAGCAAGACCCTCAGCGCCGCTAATAGCAATGCGCATCTGCCATCTCAGCGGAGATGAATTAAGCGCGCAAACAAACCATCTTGGATCGAAAAATTCCTTCAATTTTGGTCTGAATATCTTGTCTGATAGCATCAAACCGTGGCGTGTCTCGTTGACATACGCAGTTGATCCGACGAGTTCAGGTGAGCCATTGGCGCGCGATATGAGAATGTCGCCTGCGAGGATCTCATATTTATTAATGGGAATCAGATCGGAAGGCAGAGCTTTGTTTTCAGACGGCCGGAAGATCCCTCGATTTACGCAGCCAGCCTTAAGAACTCCCCATTCTCCCTCTTCAGCTTCCCGAGCCTCGCACTCTGGACTCCAGCCCTGCTCGATCGAGTCCACGATCCGTCGGAGGGCCACTACCTTCCAATGCGCAGGCACCTCGCCGAGCCATTCAATGCCGCTGTCTTTCATAGGCGCGCCAGGGTCCAGGCCCTTGGTAACAGCATGGGAGATGACAGCCTGCCGCTTCTCCTTGAGTAGCGCGATCAGGCGTTGCTGCTCCTCTACGAGCGCATCAATCTTGGCCGTCTCGCGATCGAGGAAGGCGGCAATTGTGGCTTGCTCGTATTGCGGCGGAAGCAGGATCGGCAGGCGAGAGTGGTAGTCAGGGTCAAGATCCCACTGGTTAGGCCTAACGCCCTTCGAGATAGACCGATAAATCGCCGCATACACATCGCATCGCATCAGGTAATTCAAAAATTTATCGTTTTCTTGATGAGTTTTGTTGTATACAAAATAAGCAGGGCTGACAATTCCTCGAATCATAGATATGGCAACAGATCCCTGCCATGCTTTCATTTTATTGATTGCAAGATCACCTATACGAACAAGTTGATGGGATGAGAGGTCTTCTGACGCCTTATTAAAATTATCATCCCGGTCTGATTTTCTGACGATCCCATGATCGCGATAGACAGAAAGCAACTCTTCATCGGCATAGCCTGTTCTTTTAACGCGACGAAATAGGCTCCACAACGGACGGGTCTGCCACGCGACTGGCACCTCAGCCAGCCAGCTGATGCCGCTGTCCTTGTAGCTCGGGTAGGACGGAAAGCTCATGCCGCCAGCCCTTCGAGCATGGCCTTGATGCGCGTTGTTAGCGCCTCAAGGTCTGCGTCGATCTCGAACAGCGGCCGCGGCGGCTCGAACACATGAAAGTGACGCGTGAATGGGATCTCGTAGCCCGTCTTCGTCTTCTCGTGGTCGATCCACGCGTCGCGTGCGTGCGGCAGAACCTCACGCTTGAAGTAGGTCTCAACGTCCTCATTGAGCGGCACGTTCTCGGTGTCGCGAAGGTTAGTATCGGCCTGCGGTTTGCCCTTGGCCTTGCCGCGCTGGCCGAGAACGGGCTTGCCGGTGTCGTCGAGTTGAGGGCGCTCGATCGTAATAGTCCGGTAGCCGAAGGCACTATTGGGGAAGATGCGCGACAGCGGTGCAAGCTTGACCTTGCCGCCCTCGGGGGCTGTAGGGGCAGTCCCGTCCTCGAGCACGACGTGACGGCTGACCTCTTTGCCCTCGGCATCAATGACGGTCGCGAGCTGCGCCTCAACGAACTTGCCGAAGAGTGTCGTTACCGTCGTGATCTGCTCGTCGGACATCTCCTTGCGCTTTGAACCCAGCGTCTTGCGCATCTTGCACCAGAACGAGCTCGCATCAATGAGCTGGACCTGGCCGCGGCGTGCTTCTGGCTTCTTATTGCTCAGGATCCAGACATAAGTGGAGATGCCGGTGTTGTAGAACATGTCGGTCGGCAGCGCGACGATTGCCTCGACAACATCACTCTCCAGCACATACCGGCGGATCTCGCTTTCGCCGCTGCCGGCGCCTCCCGTAAACAGCGGCGAGCCGTTCAGCACTATGCCAAAGCGGCAACCGCCTTCGCTGCGCGGGCGCATCTTGGACAGCAGATGCATGAGAAACAGCAGCGAACCATCCGAGACGCGTGGCAGGCCAGGGCCGAAGCGGCCGTCGTAGCCCTTCTGCTCGTGCTCGGCGCGGACCTGCTTTTCGACCTTCTTCCACTCGACGCCGAAGGGTGGATTGCTGAGCATGTAGTCGAAGTGCCGCCCTGCATGCCCGTCCTCGGACAGCGTGTTTCCAGGCGCGATGTTCTCGATGGCCTGCCCCTTGATGAGCATGTCGGCCTTACAAATCGCGTAGGATTCCGGGTTGAGCTCCTGCCCGAACATTGAGAGGTGTCCGCGGGGGTTGTGCTTGGCTAGATACTCGCCTGCCACTGACAGCATGCCGCCCGTGCCAGCCGTCGGATCGTAGATCGTGCGAACAATTTCGGGCTTGGTCAGTGCGTCGTCGTCTTCGACGAACAGCAGGTTGACCATGAGCCAGATGACCTCGCGTGGGGTGAAGTGCTCACCGGCCGTCTCGTTCGAGATCTCCGCGAACTTCCGGATCAGCTCCTCGAAGGCGAGGCCCATGGCGGCGTTGTCGACCTTCGACGGGTGCAGATCGATCCGCGCGAAGCGCTCAGTGACCTGATAAAGCAGCCCCGTCTTGGCGAGCCGCTCAATCTGAGCGTGAAACTCGAACTGCTCGAAGATGTCCCGGACCGCGGGCGAGAACCCAGCGATATAGCGGAGCAGGTTAGCGCGGACATTGTCCTGGTCGCCGATCAGCGTGTTCAGGTCGAGCGGGTCAGCGTTGTAGAAGCCAGCCTTCGAAGCGCGAAGGAGGAACGGCTCCGGGTTCACACCCAGGTCGGTCTTGGCCTTCAGCTCGGCCAGCACTCCGGCCTTGGTCGGTTCCAGAACGCAGTCGAGGCGGCGTAGCACCGTGAAAGGCAGGATTACCCGCCCATACTCCGACTGCTTGTAATCTCCTCGCAGAAGATCCGCGACCGACCAGATAAACGACGCCAACGCCCGATGATTCATGAGCAACCGATCCCCTCGGAGAGGGGTTGTGTCATGCGGGTCCACGCAGCGACAAGAACGAAGATCGTCGTAGCTGGCTCAGCCGCGTCTAGGTCAACTCAATTGGCGAGTTTCAGGAGGGAGTTATCGCGATGACAACCATGCATTTCGATGAGGGGCGGCAGTCGGCTCCATGGTCGCCATGGCGAGCGACGACGAGGCTGCAGGAGCGGATCGAAAGCGTCGCCGACGATGCCGATCTGGAAGAGGTCTACAACACTGAACGGCGCCCGCTCTATGTCGCCTGCACCCGCGCTCGCGATCATCTGCTGGTGACCGGCATCGAGCCCGCATTCGAGTTTCTGGATGACTCTCGGAGAGGTTGAGCCGCTGCATAGATCTGAGCAACCAGCTTGGTATGGTCCCCGAAGTTCGGCTCTGAACGAACTGACGTCCATGAGCGGACGTTTCCCTTCATGTAAACAAACGTTTACATCACCGCGCCAGAGGACAACTTTTGGAGCCGGAATAGGCATTTTTTGTCAACGTCGAGACGGTTGATTATTGCCGGAACGCCGCTTTATACGGCTCGAAACGAGCCGAAAGTTGACACAAGTTTCCCATATGTTGACAGATCGGGTGCGAATTGGTGTTTTTTCGATTTATGTAAACGTTCGGACTGCAAAGTGAGCGCGAGAAGACCTCACGTGTGGTAGCTTCGTATCAGCTGTCCGACGACGATTGCGTATAGCTGCACATAATTCGGGATGTGCGTCATCGTCGCGTCTAAAGAGCCTTACCCCATCGAGTCGGAAAGCTATTTCCGGGCAGCACTACCGATAGGCGACGCGTGGACGCTTGCCCACAGAGAAGCTGCGCGCGTTGCATAAAACCGTGCTGGGGGCGATGTAACGCCCTAACGCGCAAAGGGATCGGACTGGGCTTACATCATAGGTTCCGACACGGCGCGCCCGATCATTGGGCGGCGCATCCCCCACGGTGAACCTCCCATCTGGTTCCACAGAGCCGCTTGGGGGCAGCATCGAAGTCCTAGACGGGGTCAAGATATCGCATGGGGATGCGTTTTGCGCCCAGCATGATCCGAGGACCTAACCTCCTCTTTTCTCAAACTCGAGCTGCAAGCCACTGAATCTGATGACTTTGCGCCACAGAGCGACGTTCGTCACAGCTGTTCAACACCAATGGGTCCGATCGCGGTTGACGACACATGAGCATCTGTCGTGCTCTCCATAGTTGCGGGCTCGCATGCGTTGGGGGATCGATTGCTGGAAGTGCTGCGTAGTGTCGGCCTGGCCGTCAAGAATGTCGTTCTTGGTATCGCCGGACTGTTGAGAGATGAGTCCGCACCAGGCATCGTGACACTGGTTCTGCTTTTTGGCCTGCTCGTCTGCGTCGCCTTGTTTCTTGTAAGCGTCGCCCGCCGTCGCGCAGCCCTGAGCTGGCTGAGGCTGGAGTTTGTTCAGGCGCTCGGCGCTTCGCCATCGGAAAGCTCCGTTCTGGCGCTGAACGATGCCATCGACGCATCGGTCAATGTCGCCTCGCGCCAGCCGGTCGTGGCGGCCTGGAGGGAATATAGCGAGACCCTGGTTCCTCACGAGGAAAATGGCCAGGTCGTGCTTCGGAACGCCGTTCGCCCTTCGACGTTCTTCAACCTCGAGGACCTTCACTTTTCGCCCGGCTTCTGGCGAATCGTTCCTGGCCTGTTCGTGACGATCGGTCTGTTCTTGACCTTTCTCGGCCTGATCTCGGCCCTGAATTCGATGGCTGCTCCGGCAGGATCGAACACCGCTGATCTGAACATCGATATCAACGGCCTGCTTACGATCGCGTCTGCCAAGTTCATCATGTCGCTGACCGGTCTGCTCTGCTCGATCCTGTTCACGATCGTCCTGCGTTTCGGAACGGGAAGGGTCGATGAGGCCATCCATCGTCTCTGCAGTGAGATCGAGCGCCGGCTGACTTTCATCAGCCTGGAAGAGCTCGCGGTGGAGCAACTGGCCGCAAGCCGTGAACAGAAAGACCATTTCCGGGCAATCGGCATGGAGCTTGTAGCTGAGCTCGGTCGCCCGCTGCGCGAGGAACTGCCCGATCGGATTTCGGCGGCGATCAGCAAGGAGATGCAGCCGCTCCTGCAGCAGGTCGGCCAGATCGGCGCCGAAGGTATGGGCACGATGGTCCAAGACCTTTCGTCTCGCTTCTCCGATGACGTCGGCCGGGCATTGTCGCAAGCCAGCGACAAGCTCGTCGTTGCTGGCGAGCGCATAGCCGAGCTGTCATCCCGCATGGATCAGAGCTCCGGTCGCATGGGATCGGAGATGGATACGGCTGTCGCCCGGCTTGCACAGACGGTCGACGACCTTCGTGCGGCCATGGGAGCCACCGCGGAGACGGCAAGCGGAGCGCTAACGCAAGGCGCAGAGCAGTTGCTGGCTGTCATGAACGATACGCTCCAGGGTATCCGCGACAACACGGGTGAAGGGGCCCGCGCAATCAGTGCCGCGGCCACGGAGATGCGCCAGGCGGCCGAAGCCTTCCGTAACGAGCTCGCGGAGGCGACGAAAGCCGGGGCGGGAGCGGCGCGCGAGCAGATGGTGACCACGGCCGCAGCTGTAAGCGGTGCGATCGACGGTGCCGGGCGTGGCATTCTCGACGCCTTCGGCAAGAGCGCGATCGACATTGCCAAGGCGACCGAGGCGTTCTCGAGCAAGGCGTCGCAGGATCTTCTCGGCCCGCTCGATGCGATCTCAGGGCGGCTCGGCGGCGTGGTGACGGACCTGACCGAGGGAACGACGAACCTGCGGCGCTTCTCTGACGGAATGCGCGCCGGCGCAGAGGCGACACAGCAAGCCGCCGGCCAGTTCCGCGGCGCGTCGCAAGCCTTTGTCGAGGCCGCGACGCCGTTGCGCGCAAGCACCACGAGCATCGAGGGCGCAATCCGGCAGTTGTCGGAGTCGACGCGGAACGTCTCCGAGACGGTCAGCAGATCAGCGAGCGCGACGGCCGAGAGCGCGGCTGCCGCGCTCGCCAACGCCCAGCAGATCCTGGGGGGCGAGGCCCGGGCGATCGAAGCCGCCCTGGCTGGCATCTCCACCATGCTGGAGAAGCTGCGGGGCCAGGGTGACCGCCTCGACGACATCGACGAGAAGCTCGGGAAGGCCTTCGAGACCTATACCGGGCATGTCGCTTCCGCCGTCGAAGGCATGTTCGGACATGTCAGCCGTCTCCAGGACGAACTCAATCCAGCGCTTTCGACACTTCGGGAGGTCGTTGAGCAGGCCGAGCAATTCCGGCCTGAATCGAAGGTGCGCTGATGCGCGGCTCTTCGCGTCGCCGCCAACACGAGGACGAGGAGGAATCGGCGTTCGTCTCGATGACGGACCTGACCGTCAGCTTCCTCTTCATCATCATGATCTTGTTGGCCTGGTCGGCGTCTAAGATATCGAAGAATGAGACCGTGCCTAAGGCCGACTTCGAGAAGGTCGTCGTAGAACGCAACCGACTAGAGCTTGAGAGGGCTCGCCTCGAGGAGGAGCGAAAGCGGCTGCAGCAGCTCTCCGATGAGAGGCGCCAGCGTATTGAGGAACTCGAGAGCAGGATCGCAGAGCTCGAGAAGCGACTGGCGAAGAAAAACCCCCTCGAAGCCTACATGGCTCAGGTCTCGGATCTCCGTCGGAAGA
Organism: Allobosea sp. TND4EK4; assembly: GCF_900156025.1. Lineage (GTDB taxonomy): Bacteria > Pseudomonadota > Alphaproteobacteria > Rhizobiales > Beijerinckiaceae > Allobosea. The sequence goes on along the minus strand of NZ_FTMO01000001.1, from coordinate 1,030,729 downwards.
TCCTCGAGGGTCTGCAAGCACAGCTCAAGCTCGATTTTCCTGATCTGCAGGTCATGGTGAGCGAGCAGATGGACGCTCTAAGGTTCAAGGGGGACGGGCTTTTCGAAAGCGGGCAATCGAAGCTCTCTCAAGGCAAGCCAGAGATCGTCCGGCGCATCGCGACCAGGCTTAACGAGATTCTGCCCTGCTATACGTTGGGCCGGCAGGCGCGCTGGCAGGCGGGTTGTAACGATGTCGGAGCAGTCATCGAGGCGGTGCAGGTAGAGGGCCACACCGACATCACCGGCAATGAAAACGCAAACTTTACGCTTTCGACCGAGCGCGCGAACACGACCTTCTTTGTCATGAAGGAGCGTGAACCCGCTCTGACCCAACATCGAAACTTGCGGGACCAGCCGGTTATGTCCGTTGCCGGCTATGGCGCGATGCGTCCGATCGTCGACAACGGAACGCCAGAGGGACGAGCGACCAATCGCAGGATCGATCTGCGCATCATCATGTATACGCCGCAGTCTTCAGAGGAGATCGAAAGCATCAGAGCCCGCTTGCGCGACAGCGTGACGGCCGCGGGCACACGATGAAGCTCGCAGCGCTCTTGAACCAGTCCGTTCGCTTTAATCCGCCGGCACTGGCGGATCCGAACCGATTACACGCCAGCGCACGCCGTATCCTCGAGCGGTGGCCGGATGTCGTCGCGGAGCCGCCCGAAAATGATCGTGACCGGCTCGTCGAGGAAATGCGAAGACGGCTCGTCGATGATGACTGGCACGATCTGCCGACCTCGTTCGTGACCCGGGCGGCGCGCGCATTGTTCGACCCGGTGCGGCGGGCCCGCACGGAACTCGCGGCTCTCCGTCAATTCTACCTCGACGAGCTGCGCGTCTCGACCCGACGCAGCTTCCTCGGCGCCATGGCATCCGTCTACATCGGCAGCTACGAGCCTGGTGCCTCCCACACCCGCGCGCTCTCGGCAGCTCTGTCCGAAGCGCGCGCTCGACTCGGAGGACGCTGGACCAGGCTCGAGCAGGCGCTGCCGTCCTGGCTCGATCCCGAGCACGGGCATGAGGCTATAGCTGGCCTGATGATGGGGATGGACGATCCCTGGAATGAGCTGAAGGCGCTGGGTCTCGGCATGCCGCATGCGCCGGGGCTGATGGATCATGCCCATCTCGCCTTCGTCGAAGACATTCGGCCTGGCTTGCGCGATCGCGATGAACTCAAGCGGCTCTTCGGATGGCTGCGACCAGAGCGGCAGGAAGCGCGGTTCTCCGGCGCCGCGGAGGCGATCACAGCTGTTCTCGGGCACTGGCTCTCGACCGATCCTTCGGCAGACGGCCAGCGCTACATCATCGACACGCTGGTCGGCTGCTATGGCGATCCTCGCGTCTCGGCGAGCGGTGCCTGGGCCGGTGTTCCGGAGCAGCACAGGGCCGTCATCCTTCGTTGGCTGACGGGCGAGAACATCCGCTACTTTCTCGACGTCGTGTCGGCTGTCGAGGAGAGCCACATGTGGGAGCCGCGGAGGGAGTTCTGGCTTTCGCTTCACGAGCAGGGCCGCATCGACGGAGCCTGGGTCGCGTTCAGCGCAGAGGCGGCCCGCTATGCGAAGCGGCAAGCAGGCATACGCAGTGGTCAGTCGCCCCTGCGCTATGGACTGCAGACTGCGGGAGGATCGCGTCTCTACACATCCCTGCTGATCCTCAAGATAGGCAACAGGATCCTGGTCGAGGGCTCGCACAGCTACAAGATCCATATCTTCCGAGGAAATTCGCCCGCAGCGCCGGCGCTGTATCGGGCAGAGTATGACTGCGAGCTCATTCGGCTCTCAGCCGGGGCGGAAGCCAAATCTCACAATGGCTACTGGCAGGGTTGGGTCCTGGAACGGATTTGACGAGGCGCTCATGAACTTCGACTTCGCATCGACCCAGGACGCCGTCACGCTGACCCTGTGCCCTGACAAGTCGGGGCTTCTGGGGCGCATCTTCGGCAAGGCTTCGTCTCGCGATCTCGAAAACCTGCCGCCCCAAGAGCGCGACCTCCTACTGGCGATCGGCGATCTTCGTGCGCTCGGCGAAGAGATGCCGGGCTCGCTCAAAATCAGCGCCGGTGAGATCGTCATGTCGCACCGGCTCGTGGCTTCGCTCGACGGTGAGACCGCACGGACGCTCGGCCTGCCGCCGCTGGTCGACCTGACGCTAAAGACCGATGTCGAAGGCATGATCGGCGGCCCGAACTTCCGCCTTCGTTACGAATGGCAGCGCCATGGCAAGCGCCAGCCCGTCGAGAGGCAAGGATCGATCCTTAATCCACGCGGGATGGCGCAGCGCATTCCGGTTTGGCTGATGGACGCGATCGACGTCGCCGACGAATTCGAGAGCGGTCGCGGTGATGTTGGCCACTGGCAGGCTCTCGCTAAATTCCGTCAGGCACTGGATCCAGGCGTCACGGTCGCTGACGCCAACGCGGCGGCGCGCGTCTCGATGACAGACTTCCTGGCAGGGCTGGAGGTCCGCCTGGCGGACCGCTTCTCCATAGCGCCGACTGACGCGGGCGACGATTTCGAGGTCGTGCCGTTCTCTGGACAGTCGATCAGGGAGGCTGGCTTCGCGGAGGACGCGGAGGGGGTTCCCGAGACGGCCGGCGAGTTATCCGGCGAGGCGCTGCGGACGTTCCAGAGGCGGGTGCGGGAACGGGGGGCGCTGCCGGCCTTCCGGCTGGCGCCAGGCAGCTTCCTCGTCATCGACAAGGCCGCGACGACGGTGCTGGAGACCATGGCGCAGGTGCAGAAGGAGTCTGCAGTCGATCGCACAGCCTTCGTGCGTAACCCCCGGGCGCGGATCACGCAGGCCATCGAAGAAGACCTCCGGAAGATGGGACGTCTGGAGGGGTTGTCGCCCGAGGCGGAGGAGGAGGCGATCGAGGCAGCCGCCGGCCCTGCCTTCGTCGAGACGCAGGAGTTCTCGGAGCGCGTCGTCGGCATCAAGGTCTTCGAGAAGGCCGCGCAGGAGATCCCTGCCGGCAGCACGACATGGTTGCCTGAGAACTTCGCGCAGAAGCTGGCCGAACATCTCGCTGGGATGTCGGACCCGGACCTGGCCTCGCTGCGTGAGCGTGTCGCGAGCGCCATAGCGGCCGGAGAGCCAGATGTTCCTGTGGGCGATGTCGCGTTGCCGGCACGCCAGGAGGCGCTGAACTTGATCGATCAGACGAGCGCCGCCCGCGCTGCGCAGCAAAGTCCTGACGAGCCAGAGGCAGAGGCCTCGGAGCCCGGCAGGAGGGGGCCGTTCGTTCTCGACACCCTCGAAAACACCGACGAACTGCGCTGGCAGGCGAAGTTGCAGCCACGCCGGGCTTCCATCGGCGACGAACCACCAGCGATCATCCAGACACCGCTCAAAGCGCATCAGATCGACAGCTTCCGCTGGCAGGTCAGCGCCTGGCAGGCCGGTTTGCCCGGTATCCTGAACGCCGACGAACAGGGACTCGGCAAGACCCTCCAGACCATCGCCTTTCTCGCCTGGATGAAGGACCACATGGCGACGGCGACGGATGGTGCGCGCGGGCCGGTGCTCGTGGTGGCACCGACATCGCTGTTGCAGAACTGGGAGCAGGAGGTCGAGCGCCACCTGCGCAAGCCCGGACTCGGACATCTCATCCGCCTCTACGGCGGCAGCACCCAAGCTCGCAAGCAGTCCGGTGTGTCGGGGCGCGACACTGACACCGGCGAAGCCAAGCTCGACCTCGAGTTCTTGAAGGAGGCTGTGGCTGAGGGGCGTGCTCATCGCTTCTGGGTGCTCACCACCTACACGACGCTCTGCAACTATCAGCATTCCCTGCAGCGCATCCGATTCTCGGCCGTGGTCTTCGACGAGATCCAGACGCTCAAGAACCACGCCAGCCTTCGCGCGAAATCGGGACGCTCGGTCAATGCCGATTTCCGTGTCGGTCTGACGGGCACGCCAATCGAGAACCACGTTGTCGATCTATGGTCGATCATGGACATCCTCGGCGGCGACATGCTCGGCACGCTCGATGACTTCAGGCAACGCTACGCCGCGACCGACAAGGACACGATGGCGGATCTCCACGCTCGGGTGTTCAAGGCGGCAGGTAAGTTGCCGCCGCTGGGGCTGCGGCGCCTGAAGCAGGACGTGGCTCAGGATCTCAAGCCCAAGCAGAGACGCATCCATCCGCGTCTCATGCCCCCGCCGCAGGAGGCCCATTACGAGGATGCCAAGCTGAAACTCGCCAGTGGCGGCCTGGGCGCAGCGCTGAAGGCGTTGCATCATATCCGGAGCGTATCCGTCCATCCCGCGCTGCAGGCGGCCAGCGACAACGCCGGCTTCATCAATGCGTCAGCGAGACTGCAGGCGACCTTCGACATCCTCCGCGATATCGAAAGGCGGCAAGAACGTGCCCTGGTCTTCATCGAGCACCGCCAGATGCAGTATCGGTTCATTGAGCTGGTGCGGTCGGAGTTCAAGCTCAGCCGGATCGACTTGATCAACGGTGACACGCCGATTCCGCAGCGTCAGGCCATCGTGAACCGCTTCCAGCAGCATCTCGACAGAGATGGAGGTTTCGATCTGCTGGTGCTCGGGCCAAAGGCCGCTGGCACAGGGCTGACGCTCACGGCCGCCACGCACGTCATTCATCTATCCCGCTGGTGGAACCCCGCCGTCGAGGAGCAGTGCAATGACCGGACACATCGGATCGGGCAGAAACAAAGCGTGACGGTCCACGTGCCAATGGCGATCCATAGCGGCTACCGCGAGCACTCTTTCGACTGCCTGCTGCAGAGCCTGATGCAGAGAAAACGAAACCTGGCCCAGGCCGCTCTCTGGCCCATGGGCGATACGTCGGACGATACCGGCGAACTTCAGCGGATATTGCTGAGCGGGGAAGCGAAGACGGGCGGAGATCCACTGCGTTCGGCCATAGCCGCAATGTTCGAGCGCGACCGTTTCCCGGCGCCGGTGTTCGGCCTGGATGGTTCTGTCGCAGTCAATTAGAGGCTGCCGCTCGTTCCCAGTTCAGGCTACTCTGGCAATTGCCGCCGAAGACGCTTCAGCGCCTTGCTGGGTGGCAGCGCGGTCCTCACTTCACCATCGGTCACCAGGACGAAATACCTTTCGTAAAGTCGCCGGTTGCGAATCGAGTAGACGGCGCTCTTAGTCGACCTCCGCAGGATAAGTGGGGCCCTGCCGGAGGCAATGTCCTTGAGCATCTCCGAGAATTCGCCAGGGGCGAGAACGATGTTGTAGCGTTCCAGGAGCCGGCGGTGGAAGTGCCAGTGGCGCTCCGGGATCGACTTCCCGAGCCAGCGCGTATCGAAGCCAATGTCGCTGCTCATCGCGCGGTTCCAAGGCCGACCGGCTCGAAGATCCGACGCAACTTCTGGACGCGCTCGAGCGTAGGCGCAGGGTCCGAGTCCCAGGATGCCAGTCGGATCACTTCCAGCCAGAAACGTTCGTTGGGCGAAAGAGGGCGCAGGTCCGGCCGCTGCACGTGCTGCCAGTCCTTGCTCATGCTGGCCGTGGATGTCATCGACCGAAGATCCCACGAATGGCCGAGCGTCCCCTGGAAGTAAGACCCGGGTTACTATCGTCCGATGCGCGCCGGATCTCCTCAAGCCAGGCGGCCTCGTTCTCGGTGACCAAGACCCCGAAGATCTGCCTGATGGCCTGCTCGGTAGTGTTTTTGTCGAGCTGTTCAAGAGCGAGGATGAACAGCATGACGGGGTCGCATTCGAGCGCCTTGGCGAGGCTCGCCACGCGATCGAGGGGCAACTTGCTCGCGCCGTTCTTGATCATCGCGAGCATATTGGGGCTGATGAAGCCGGCCTCGCTCGCAATCATGATCTGGGTCTTGCGGGGCCTGAGCTCGAGGATCCGCTTCTCGATATAACTGGGCAGGCGGGTATCGGCGAAAGGTCGGCTCACAAGTCGTTTCATGCTCTGAGTCATTGATCTCATCGTTGTGATGTCGTCGATGACTGATTTATAGCTCCCAATTTGATGGGATTTCGTAATTAGTGTCGGGGTATATCAGATTTCATAGTATGGATATTTGAGTATGGCCTTGTGTTTTGCTTTAAGAGTCACGTCGCCGTAGCTGTCGCCGGCCGTTTTTCCAGCATGACCCTGGATCGCATCTAAGATCCTGTCGGAGATTTCCAGCTCCTGACCGATGGTTTTGAAGCGGTGTCGCCAACCATGGCTGGGACTGACACCCTCCGGAACGACCTCAAGCCTCTGCAGCCATTGGCTGATGCGCCCGGACACAGTTCGTGCCTTGGACAGGGAAGAGCCACCTTCACGTGTCGCGTAGAACAGCGGTCCATCTTCAGACGATTTGACGAAATCGAGGAAACCCAGGTCCAAGATCTGCGGGTGAAGCGGGACGTCCCGATAGCCCCCGGCCTTCACCGTCCCAGCGTCGGGTGTGATCCTGATTACGGCTAAACCGTCGTCTATGCGGCAGTCCTTCTTCCGCAGCTGCGTAATCTCCGTGATCCGAGCTCCGCTGAAGGCGCAGAGCAACGGCGCCCATTGCTTGGCCGATGTCGTATGAATAGCCTCACGGTTCGCGGGATTATCCTGTTCCGCTGGCACATAGGCGCGTGAGGCCTTCAAGACTGCCGTCGCTTCGGCGAGTGTGTAACCCTGCTCACGATTGAGTTTCTGCTTTGGAACGTCCTGTCTGACCTGGTCTGCAACATTGGCGTCGAGACGATCGTTCGCGACTGCCCAGGATAGCACGGTGCGGACGGCGGCAAGATAGACGTCAGCCACGGTCTTAGGAGCGAGCGTCTTCAAGAGCTCGTCGCGCCAATTCAGCAGGTTTTGCTTGGTCAGGCGTCGGGCATCTTCATGACCGATCGCCTTGCGCAGATTGCGGAACACGGGTCCCCAGCGACGATCAGCCTCGGTGCCCTTGCCTACAAGCTTCCTGGCGGCAATGTAATCGGCCAAAAGGGTCCGGAGCGATACAGGGGGCGTTTCATCGGGCGGTGCGACTGCATTCGCGATCAAGGGGTATGTCGGCGTGCCGGTAAAGTCGCCATCGTCACGCTCAGCGACACGCGACAGTGCCTCGTATTCTGAGACGCACATCGCCCAGGCTAGGGAACGCCATTCGCTAGTGCCGAATTCAGCTGTTGTGTTGCCGAGCCGGCGGAAGCGCTCGATCCGAGCTCCTACGAGCTCGTGCAACTCCGCATCGCTCAGTCGACCGGCGATGCCTTCCTTGAAGCGAGCGGCATAGCCGTCGTCCACGCTGCCGATAAGAGCGTATCGATGATCCGTGCGCCTTAACTCCTCGTCGAAGGCAATGCGGGACTGGTAGTTGCGGAGCGCTAGCTGATCGATGGTCAGAGGATATCGTCCCGGCGCGATGGGTCGTTGGCCTGCCTCAGCAGCACGGCGTTCTGCAAGTGCGATTTCGTGCTGGAGCAGAGCGACAGCGCCGTTGAGGCGCTTGATGGCTTCTTTGCGGTCAGGCCCCAGTGCGGTTCTTAGCTCTGACTTTCCGCCAATAAACGGCCGCAGTTTGGGAGGGACAACCAGGCGGGCGAAATAGCGACCGTCCCGGTTGAGCAGATATCGAACTGTGCCGGCCACGCCGCATCACCTGATTTGTTACGAGCTTTGTAACGTCAGAATGAGCGAAAGGTCCGCGCCGTCAAGGGTTCCAGCCATATCAAGGAGATAGGCTGGTGCTGCGAGAGAGGATTGAACTCTCGACCTCTCCATTACCAATGGAGTGCTCTACCACTGAGCTACCGCAGCAGGTCCGGCGGCCGGGGCGCGTCGCGGTCGCGGTGAAGCGGTTGCGGGCGTGGCGTCGTTCCGAAGCGGCGCCCTGATGCCACATGCGCGGGGCGGACGCAACCCGTTCGGTGGCGCGCGCAGGATGCCGGACAGGAATTTTGCCACGGTGCCGCGCCGGACGGGATCCACCACGACCGGCGCTCCCTAGAGATCGCGAAAAACCGGCGGTTCAATCCGGCAGCAGCAGCCGCGGGTCGATGCGGAACAGGCGCCCGTCGCCGAGGAGATGGGCGCTCAGCCCCTCGCGGAACAGGGGGCGGAAGGCCGCGTCGCGCAAATTGAGCCCGCCGGCATAGGCGCCCATCGCCGGCATCACGCAGCGGCGGGGCGAGAGCGCAAAGCAGCGGCGGCGCAGCGCCCGGCCGCGCATCCTGAGCTTGGCGGCCGGGTGCAGATGGCCGGCGACCTCGTAGCCCGTCTCGACCGGGTCGGGCTCGTGGCGGAACGTGACGCCGCCGAGCACGATCGCATCGGCGCTCTCGCCGCCGACGCGGGCGCCGACCGCCGGATCGTGGTTCCCGGTGATCCAGAGCCAGTCTCGGCCCTGCTGCATCAGATGCAGCGCCGCCAGCGTCTGGGGCGCCAGCCGCGCCTCCGCCTGCCGGTCGTGGAAGGAATCGCCGAGCGCGATCACCCGCGCCGGGCGCAGCCGCAGGATCGCGGCCGAGAGCGCGGCCAGCGTCGCCGTGGTGTCGTAGGGCGGCAGCATCACGCCGCGCATGGCGTAGGCGGAGCCTTTTTCGAGGTGCAGGTCGGCGACCACCAGCGTCCGCTCCTCCGGCAGAAAGAGAGCGCCGGAGAGATCGGGCACGATCGCGAGCCGGCCCAGCATGAAGGCCTCGCGCGTCGTCATCGGGACGGCCGCTGCTGCCGTCACGCCATCGCCTCTTCGGTCAGCATTGCCTCTGCTTCCGCCAGAATCTCGTCCGCCGCCTCGCCATGGACCGCCTCGCGCCCGATCTCGAGCATCACCGAGACGCCGAGCGGCGAGACATGATCCAGCGGCTGATGAATGATTCGGCCGCTGATTCGTGTCAGCATCTCACCCAGCCGGCGAATGTCGAGCAGGCCCGTCGCCGCATCGGCCCGCGCGGCCTTGAGCAGGATGTGGTCCGGCTCGTGCCGGCGCAGCACGTCGTAGACGAGGTCTGTCGACATGGTGACCTGCCTTCCGTTCTTTTCCTGGCCGGGAAAGCGGCGCTCGATCAACCCCGCGATCACCGCGCATTGCCGGAAGGTTCGCTTCATCAGCGCCGATTCCGCCAGCCATTCCTCCAGGTCGTCGCCCAGCATGTCCTGCGCGAACAGGTCGTCGAGGTCGAGCGCGCCGCGCGCGATGGCGGCGCTCATGTCGCCCAGCGCCCAGCAGGCCATGCCGTAATCGTTGCAGACGAAGCCGAGCGGGCGCATCCGCGCGCGCTCCAGCCGCCGCGTCAGCAGCATGCCGAGCGTCTGGTGCGCGAGCCGGCCTTCGAAGGGGTAGGCGACGAGGTAGAAGCGCCCGGCGCGCGGAAAGGTCTCGACCAGCAGTTCGCCGGGCTGGGGCAGGCGCGATTTCAGCCTCTGCGCGTGCAGCCAGCTCGCCACCTCCTCCGGCAGGCTGTGCCAGAGCTCCGGCGAGGCGAGCATGGCGCGCACGCGGGCGGCCAGGAAGGTCGAGAGCGGGAACTTGCCGCCGGCATAGGAGGGCACCTTCGGGTCGGTGCCGGGCGAGGCGCGCGAGCACAAAGCCTCGTTCTCATGGATCCCCTCGAAGCGCAGCACCTCGCCGGCGAAGACGAAGGTGTCGCCGGCCACCATGGTCTCGGCGAAATACTCCTCGATCTCGCCGAGCACGCGCCCGCCGCGGGGGAGCATGCCGGCAGCCTTCGGCACTGGAGAATGGCCCGGCCGGCCGGCCCGCGACCGGCCGAGCCGCACCTTGAGCATGGTCGATTCGACGATGGTGCCAACATTCATGCGGTATTGCTGGATCACCTTGGCGTTGCTGGCCCGCCACAGGCCGGCCTTGTCCTGACGCAGCTTGGCGAAGCGCTCATAGCTCTTCAGCGCATAGCCGCCGGTGGCGACGAAATGCACCACCGCATCGAAATCCTCGCGCGTCAGATCGGCATAAGGAGCGGCGGTGCGGACCTCTTCATAGAGCGCATCGGCCTGGAATCCGTCCGAGCAGGCGACGCCGAGCACATGCTGGGCCAGCACGTCGAGCGCGCCGAGACGCGGGGCGGGCGTGTCCTGCGCCGCCTCGTGGACCGCCTCCAGCGCCGCGCGGCATTCCAGCATCTCGAAGCGGTTGGAGGGCACCAGCAGCGCCTGCGAGGGCTCGTCCATGCGGTGGTTGGAACGGCCGATGCGCTGCATCAGCCGGCTCGCGCCCTTGGGCGCGCCGAGATTGACGACGAGGTCGACATCCCCCCAGTCGATGCCGAGGTCGAGCGTCGCGGTGCAGACGACGGCCTTCAGCCGCCCGGCCGCCATCGCCGCCTCGACCTTGCGGCGCTGGGTGGCGTCGAGCGAGCCGTGATGCAGCGCGATCGGCAGGCTGTCCTCATTGAGGGTCCACAGGGCCTGGAAGGCGAATTCCGCCTGCATGCGGGTGTTGACGAAGACGAGGGTGAGCTTGTGCGCGCGGATCGCCTCGTAGATGTCCGCCATTGCATGCTGCGTGGTGTGGCCGGCGATCGGCAGGCGGCGCTCCGTATCGAGCAGGCCGATGCGCGGCTTGGCCCCGCCCGCCACGGTGACGAGCCCGGCCGGCGTCTCGGCGCCGCCGAGATAGCGCTGCAGATCGGCCGGCTCGCGCACCGTGGCCGAGAGCCCCACGGCCGAGACCTGCGGCGCCAGCGCCTTCAGCCGCGCGAGGTCGAGAGCCAGCAGGTCGCCGCGCTTGGAGGTGACCAGCGCGTGCAGTTCGTCGAGCACGATGCGCTTCAGCGAGGCGAAGAACGGCGCCGCGTCGCGATGGGAGACCAGCAAGGCGAGCTGCTCAGGCGTGGTCAGCAGGATGTCAGGCGGGCGCTGGATCTGGCGGGTCCGCTTGGCGGCCGAGGTGTCGCCCGTGCGGGTCTCGATCGTGATCGGAAGGCCCATTTCGCGCACGGGGGCATCGAGATTGCGGGCGATGTCGACCGCCAGCGCCTTCAGCGGCGAGATGTAGAGCGTGTGCAGCCCGTCGCCTTGGGCTTTGCCACCGGCCTTGCCCTCCCGCCCGGCCAGCTCGACCAGCGAGGGCAGGAAGCCCGCCAGCGTCTTGCCGGCCCCTGTCGGGGCGACCAGCAGGGTGGAGCGTCCCGCGCGAGCCTCCTCCAGCAGCGCGAGCTGATGCGGCCGCACGCTCCAGCCGCGACTCTGAAACCAGGCCTCGAAGGCGGGGGGAAGCGGGGAGGGGGCGGCCATGCCCAGCGAAGATAGGGCGGGGTGGCGGGGAACGAAAGGGGAATGGCCGTGGAGTTCGCTGACGGCTCGTGGCGGGCCGTGGTTCCCGCGCTCGTCTTGCGCCGCGTGCCTCACGCACATCTTGACATGTTATATCATAACATTTCATTGAGGCTGCCCGCGGGCCCATCCTGGCCGGCCCGCTCGAAAGGACACGAGGCATGCTGACGATCATCTCCAGACCCGCTCGCGCGATTGCCCTGGCTTGCACCGCGCTCCTTGCAGGAAGCCTCGTCGCCGCAGGGCCGGCTTGGGCCAGGTCGACGAGACACGATCACGCCCACGGCCACGCCCATGGCGCAAACAGCGAGATCTACAACGGCTACTTCAAGGACGATCAGGTCAAGCCGCGAACGCTTGAAGACTGGGAAGGCGAGTGGCAGTCCGTCTACCCTTATCTGCTCGACGGGACGCTGGATTCGGTCATGGCCGACAAGGCGAAGCACGGTGGCAAGAGCGCCAGTGAATACCGGGCCTATTACGAAGCGGGGTACAAGACCGATGTCGACAAGATCGTCATCGCAGGCAGCAGCGTGACCTTCTTCCGCGGGAAGCAATCGGCCAAGGCCAGTTATGTGACGGATGGCTACGAGGTCCTCACCTACCCCAAGGGCAATCGCGGCGTGCGCTTCGTCTTCAGGAAGGCGGATGGCGACGAGGCGGCTCCGCAATTCATCCAGTTCAGCGATCACAATATCGCACCGGAAATCGCGGATCATTACCATCTCTATTGGGGCAATGACCGCGCCGCGCTGCTGAAGGAACTCACCAACTGGCCCACCTATTACCCGGCGGATCTGACGGGCAAGCAGATCGTCAAGGAAATGCTGGCCCATTGAGCGAGGCTGCGGCCCTGCGCAGGATCTGCCGCCCCGGCATATGGAAGCGGCTGGACTGAAGCCCGCTGATTTCGCCCGGGCATACGAGGTCATCCCGGACCGGTGCGGCGTCGCCGCTTCTCCGGGATGACGGTGGGGTTCCGTGCGAGATCGAATTCGACGGCGCGGACTTATCCCCGCCAGCCGCTCCGCCCTTATCCTCGCGCCGTCCCGCCCGACCAAGGGGGCTTCGCGAGGCATCGTGCGGCCGGGCTGGATGCGGTGTTTCGGGTTTCGCGCCATCATGCGGGTGGCCTTGATCCGGAGGGGTTCTCGCCGCCGGGCTGAACAGGCAGGCCCGGTTTCGCCCTGGCGAACAACCTCACAAGACAACCGCGCGCGGGGTTTCGGGCGGGGCCGGCAGGCGCCGCATCGACTTCGACACTCGACATCGACATCGGCACGCGGCCAAAACCGCGCGCCGCCCTTAACCCCGCGCATCCCCTTGGGATCGCCCCATCCGAAACCCCGCGGCGACAGCCGGACGGGGCTTTCGGTGCACGCTCTCCGTTGGTCCGGCTCAGGCCTGCTCCTGCCCCGGAACGTCCGGGCCGGAAGGACCGGCCCCGCTCACCGCCGCTCGGCCACCACCAGCAGCCCCGGCACGGGCGTTCCGCGATCCTGCCGCGTGCTGGCGGGCTCGAGGAGCAAGGGTGTGAGCCCGGCTTCGTCCAGCCTCTGTCGCAGCCAGCCTTCCGCATGCGCGAACCGCCGATCCTCGCCCACGATCACGCCTTCGCCCGGGTGGGTCTGCACGGTGAAGGCCAGAAGCCCGCCGGGCTCCAGCACCCGCGCGCTCTGGCTGAAGCAGGGGGCGAGCTCCCCGACATAGACAAAGACATCCGCTGCGACCACGAGGTCGGCGCTCCGGTCGGGCCGGCTCGCCAGATAGGCGGTGAGCCCCGCCACCGAGAGCTTGTCGTAGAGCGGTGCGCCATCGACGCCGATCTTGGCGCGGGCCCGCTCGATCATGCGGGGGGAGAGGTCACAGCCGGCGAGGAAGCCCGCCTGCTCCTGGATCGCCTCGCCCATCAGCCCCGTGCCGCAGCCCAGATCGAGCACCATGTCGAACCGGAAGGGCCGGCCGGCGTTGCTGCAGCAGCGCACCAGCCCGTCCTTCAGCAATTCGGGTGCGTTGTAGCGCAGGGTCTGGGTGAGATGGCTGTCGAAGCGGTCGGCATAGCCGTCGAAGAGGGCACCGGAGAAATTCTCCGAGGTCGCCTGCTCGGCCGCGAGCGCGCCGATGCGGGCAAGGTCGAGCCTTGCGCCGAAATGGTCGTTGGGGTCGAGGTCGAGGCACTGCCGCCAGGCGGTCGCCGCGTCCTCCCGCTGCCCCAGCGCCTCCTTGGCGAGCCCGTAGAGATGCCAGGCGGCGGTGAAGTGATAGGCTTCCGCCAGGGTCTGGTCGAGGATTTCGGCGGCGGCCTGCGGGTCGCCATCCCTGAGCGCCGCCTCGGCCCAGGCGTAGCGCCGGTCCAGCGCCGGGTTCCCGGACGAGGCGAAATGCGTGTTGAGGCCCTTTTCCGTCATGTCCGGGGATTTATCTGAGGAGGATGACACTGACCAGACAAAGTGCCCGGGCCGGACAAGGCGCCCGCTGGCGACCGTCCGAATTGCTGCTGCCGACGCCGGCCGGGCTCTATTGCCCGCCGGCCGACATCCATATCGATCCGGTGCGGCCGGTGGCGCGCGCGCTCATCACCCATGGCCATTCCGACCATGCCCGCGCCGGCCATGGTGCCGTGCTGGCGACGCGCGAGACGCTGGCGATCATGGCGCTGCGTTATGGCGAGGGCTTCACGGATACGCGGCAGGTCGCGATTCCCGGCGAGACGACGCGCATCGGCGAGGTCGATTTCCGCTTCGTGCCGGCCGGCCATGTCCTCGGCTCGGCGCAGATCGTCGTCGAGAGCCGCGGGCTGCGCATCGTCGCCTCCGGTGACTACAAGCGCGAGCGCGACCCGACCTGCGCCGGATTCGAGCCGGTGCCCTGCGACATCTTCATCACCGAGGCGACCTTCGGCCTGCCGGTGTTCCGGCATCCGCCAGCCTCGGGCGAGGTCGCCAAGCTGCTCGAATCGGTTCGCCTCTTCCCGGAACGCACCCATATCGTCGGGGCCTATTCGCTGGGCAAGGCGCAGCGTGTCATGGCCCTGATCCGCGAGGCCGGCTACGAGCGGCCGATCTACATCCACGGTGCCGTCGAGAAGATCACGGAGTTCTATCAGGCCGAAGGCATCCCGCTCGGCGAGATCCGCAAGGTCGTCGCGGCGGAGCGCAAGAGCCTCGGCGGCGAGATCGTCATCTGCCCGCCCAGCGCCACGCAGGATTTGTGGGCGCGCCGCTTCCCCGATCCCGTCACCGCTTTCGCCTCCGGCTGGATGCGGGTGCGCGCACGGGCCCGGCAGAAGGGCGTCGAGCTGCCGCTGGTCGTCTCCGACCATGCCGGCTGGGACGATCTGCTGGCGACGATCCGGGAGGTTCAGGCCGGCGAGATCTGGGTCACCCATGGCGAGGCCGAGGCGCTCGTCCACTGGTGCGGCACACAGGGACTCAAGGCCAAGCCCCTGCACCTCGTCGGCTATGGCGACGAGGGCGAGGCTGAAGCCGAAGGGGAGGCGGCGGATGCTCCGGCCGCCTGAGTCACGCTCAGCGCGACTGCGCCATCACCGGGCGGGTCGGCGTGGCCATCTCGGTCAGCGAGAGCGCCATGTCGCGCGCCAGGCAATCATAGCCGGCATCGCTCATATGGAAGCCGTCGGTCCAGAGAGCCGCCTTGAAGGCCTCGGCATCGGCGCGATGCCATTGGTTCATCGCCTCGTAACGCGCGAAGACCGGCACGCCCTCGCGCCGCGCGACTTCGCCGACCGCCGCGACATAGGTCGCGTAGCGCTCGGGCTCCTTCATCGAGGGGAAGAACTGCGGATCGAGGATCGCGAGAGCAGGGCCTGCCTGCTTCACCAGGGCGATGCCATCGCCGATCATCGCGCGGAAGGCGTCGAGATCGCCGCCCCTGATCGCGTCGTTGGTGCCGACCTGCCAGATCACCAGGTCGTAATGCCGCTCGGCGAGCAGGGTCTTCAGGCGGGCGAGGGTCTGCGGGGCGATCTCACCGCCGATCCCGGCATTGGCGATCTCGACCCTGGATTTCGGCCAGGCCTTGCCGAGCAGCGCCTGGAGACGGGCCGGATAGGTCCTGTCCTTGGCGCTGGCGCCGATGCCTTCAGTGGAGGAGGAACCGATCGCGAGGATGGCGAGCGGCTGGCCCTGCGCGACGCGCCTCCCGACGGAGGCCAGAACGGCGCTGGAGCGCACGATCGGCGTCTCTCGGCAGGAAAAGCCGGACGCCTGGGCGACGGTCCCGGTCATCAACGTGGCGGCGAGAGCAGGCAAAGCGAGAAGCCGCAACGCGGTGCGCATCAAGTTCGATCCCCGACAGCCATCTCGTTCTATCCCCCCGCCGGTAATATTTCGTTCATGAATGGCGTCTGAATGATCGACAGCAAGGAACGGGCCGGTAACGAAGAGGCTCCCGGCGAGCCGCAGGAGGGCGACGGTCTCAACCGCTTTGCCTGGCTGCTCGACCGGCTGGCCTATGAGCCGCGCCGCAACGGCAAGCTCGCGCTGATCGCCAACTATCTGCGCACCACGCCCGATCCCGACCGCGGCTATGCGCTGGCGGCGATGACGGGCGGATTGTCCTTCCGCAATGCCAAGGCCGGTCTCATCCGTGCGCTGATCGCGGAGCGCACCGACCCGGTGCTCTTTGCGCTCTCTTACGATTATGTCGGCGATCTCTCGGAAACCGTCGCGCTGATGTGGCCGGCGAAGCATGGCGCCAACGCCGTTCCGCATCTGCCGGAGGTGGTCGAGGCCCTGCGCGAGGCCGGCAGGACCGACCTGCCGCGCCTCGTCGCCTCCTGGCTCGATGCGCTCGACGAGACCGGCCGCTGGGCGCTGCTGAAGCTGATCACGGGTTCCCTGCGGATCGGCGTCTCCGCCCGGCTGGCCAAGACCGCCGCGGCGAGCCTCGGCGGCATCCCCGCCGACGAGGTCGAGCATGTCTGGCACGGGCTGGAGCCGCCCTATGTCGAACTCTTCGCCTGGCTGGAGGGCAGGGGGCCCCGGCCGGAAGCGACGGACCCGGCCCCGTTTCGGCCCGTCATGCTCTCCCATCCGCTGGAGGATGGCGATTTCGACAAGCTCGATCCGGCCGAGTTCAGCGCCGAATGGAAATGGGACGGCATCCGCGTCCAGGCCGCGAGCGGGCTGAGGGAGGACGGCAGCCGCGTCACGCGCATGTATTCCCGCACCGGCGAGGACATCGCCGGCGCCTTCCCCGATCTCATCGAGGAGCTGACGCAGGACGGAGCCGTCGACGGCGAATTGCTGGTGATGCGCGAGAGCACCGTGCAGAGCTTCAACACCCTGCAGCAGCGGCTGAACCGAAAGGCGGTGACGGCCCGGATGCTGGGCGAGTTTCCGGCCCATATCCGTGTCTACGACCTGCTCGTGGATGGGCAGGAGGATATCCGCCATTTGCCTTTCGCCGAGCGGCGCCAGCGGCTGGAAGCCTTTCTCTCGCGCCTCGCCAGCCCGCGCTTCGACCTCTCGCCGATCATCCCCTTTGCGAGCTGGGAGGCGCTGACGGCCGCCCGCGCCGATCCCGCCTCGGCGGGCGCGGGGGCCGATGCCGATGCCGTCGAGGGCTGCATGATCAAGCGGCTGGACTCGCCTTATCTGCCCGGCCGTCCGAAGGGCTATTGGTGGAAGTGGAAGCGTGACGCCAGGCTCGTCGATTGCGTGCTGATGTATGCCCAGCGCGGCCACGGCAAGCGGTCCTCCTTCTATTCCGACTACACCTTCGGCGTCTGGCGCGTCGGGGAGGAGGGCGGTCTCGAGCTGGTGCCGGTGGGCAAGGCCTATTTCGGCTTCACCGACGAGGAGCTGATCGAGCTCGACAAATATGTCCGCAAGCACACGCTGAATCGGTTCGGGCCGGTCCGCGAGGTCACGCATACGGCGCAGAGCGGGCTGGTCTTCGAGGTCGCGTTCGAGGGTTTGCAGCGCTCGACGCGGCACAAATCCGGGGTCGCGATGCGCTTTCCCCGCATCAACCGCATCCGCTGGGACAAGCCGCCGAGCGAGGCCGATCATATCGAGGTGCTGGAGGCGATGCTGCCGCGCGACGCCTCCTGACGCAGGGCGCGCTCCGCTGAACCGGCCCCGCTTTCGACTTTCGTCGCGGCGGGGGTGCTGGCAGAGCGCTTGCAACCCTGCCGCGACGGTGGTTGAGATCGGCTTCGCCTCTCGCCAGAATGGGGCACGCAGGAACGGAGCCGGCGCGATGAGCAAGCAGCCCTCGACGAGGATCGTCATCGCCGACGACCACCCGCTGTTTCGCGGCGCGCTGCGTCAGGCCGTCTCCCATGCGCTCGATGGCGCCGATGTCAGCGAGGTCGGCTCGCTGGAGGCCCTCACCGAGACGCTGGCGACCGGCGGCGACGCCGATCTCGTCCTGCTCGACCTGACGATGCCCGGCGTGCAGGGCTTTTCCGGCCTGCTCTTCCTGCGCGCCGACCATCCCGAGATTCCCGTCATCGTCGTTTCTGCCAATGACGATCCGGCCGTGATCCGCCGCTGCATCGAATTCGGTGCCCTTGGCTTCCTGCCGAAGACGGCCGATGTCACGCAGATGGGCGAGGCGATCCGCTCCGTGCTCGATGGCGGCGTCTGGACCCCGCCCGGCGTCGATCTCTCGGCTCCGGTCGATGCCGAGATCGCGGACATGGTGCGCCGCATGTCGACCCTGACCCCGCAGCAGGTGCGCGTGCTGATGATGCTGTCCGAAGGACTGCTCAACAAGCAGATCGCCTATGAGCTCGGCGTCTCGGAAGCGACCGTGAAGGCCCATGTCTCGGCCATCCTGACCAAGCTCGACGTGGACAGCCGCACCCAGGCCGTGATCGCCGCCTCCAAGATCGCCGGCACCGCCTGGGCGACGACGGGTGCGTCGGCGACGGCGTAACGCGTGTTTCCGTAGAACCTCCGCGTCATCCCGGACAAGCCGCGAAGCGGCGCCGATCCGGGAACCATGCCTGAACTCTGCCGTCGGCGTTCCGGAATGAATCCCGGGTCTCCCTTTGGTCGCCCGGGATGTCCAAGCTACTCGGCATCGCCGTTCAGCCGCCATTCAACCGCGGCGGGTTTCAGGTTAAGACGTCGCGCGACAGCCCCGCTTCCTTGGGGCGCAACAGAACGGCCCTTGCTTCCATGGAACGGTTTCTCGGCGGCTCGCCGCTCGGCGTCCTGATCCGCCTGATCTTCATCTCGCTGCTGGTTGGCGCGGTGATGGCCTTTCTCGGCCTCTCGCCGTGGTCGCTCTACGACTCGGCCATGCGCTTCCTGCGCTCGATCACGGGGCTGGGCTTCGGCGCGGTGCGCGAGGTCGGGCAATGGATCGTGGCGGGCGCGCTGATCGTCGTCCCGCTCTGGCTGATCAGCCGATTGTTCGCGGCGCGGCGCTGAGCCGCGCGACGGGTTTTCGGTTCGCCGCGCTCCTCAGGCCGGCAAGGCCCGGACGGCCGCGCCGACGCAGATGATCAGCATCATCGCCGGCAGCGCCCAGCGCAGGTGCCAGCGCACATCGGCCGCGTGTCCGGCCCAGCGAAAGCCGGGATGCCCGACGGCGACCGAGAGGGCGATCTCGAACATCAGCACCGCCACGAGGTAGAGATAGCCGAGCGAGATGATCTCGGCGACCGGCGTGTTCAGCGAGATCGAGCCCGGGAAGGATGATTCGAAGGTGAAGCTGATCGCCGCCAGCGCCAGCAGCGAGGAGAAGATCAGCCCGCCCTTGTCCTGCTCCTTCAGCCCCGGCGACCACAGCACGAAGAGCGAGACGGCCAGGACCGCCAGGATCGGCACGAAGACGCGCAGCAGGTAGCGCTCCGAATAGCGCGCGATCGTGACGGTCGCGTTGAGCCGCGAATAGGACCGGGCGTTCCAGCCGATGGCGAGGTCGTTGCTGAAGCGCAGCCCGATCGGCCGCCAGTCGACGACGGAAAGTCCGCTTTCCAGCCCGGAGAAGGGCCGGTCGGCCTCGGTCGTCAGCACGATGGCCTCCTGCTGCGCATAGCGCGGCAGCGACAGGGTGATCGCGAGATTCTGCCGGTCGAAGGGAAAGGCGTCCATGTTCATCCGGAAACGGAAATCGCTCTCGAAGCGCTCGATGAGCACGGCATCGCCATTCGCATGGACGGACAGCGCCACGGTCCGCGCGTCCTTGTCGCCGATCTGGTTGTCGAGCGAGAGCCCCGGCGACCAGATCGTCTTGAGGTATTCGTCCGCCTCCTCCCCGACGCGATCGTCCCGGCCGAGGCCGCGGGCCACGGCGTCGAAGGCGAGGCGAGGGTCGGACCAGCGCTGCGTCAGTTCGAGATGAAGCCGGCCCTGCCCGGTGACCTCCTTGATCTCGAGGATATTGAGCACGCGCAGCCCGACATGAACCCGCACCGGCAGTCCCGCCGCTTCGGGCAGCGAGGTTTTGCCGGAGCTCGCCGGTTCGCCGGCCGCTGCACCTTGCAGCAGGCCGAGCACGAGCAGCGCGATGATGAGCCAGAGGCGCGTCATGCCGCGGGGCGCCGGTGCCGGGCCAGCACGAGGAAGCCGATGAAGCTCAGGATGCCGCCGCAAAGCGCGATGACCCAGAGCTCGGTCCCGAGGCGGCGCCATTGCGAGCCGGTGTCCTCCTTCATCATCAGCACCGTGCCGACGAGCTTTCCGGAGAAGTCCACGAGCGGCTGGCTCATGAAGGCATAGCTGCGCTCGCCGATTTGCCTTTGGCCGATCTCGACGTCCCGCAGGGGCCTGACCGTCTGCGAGCGGAGCAGAGCAAGGAAAAGCGGCTCGTCCGTCGAGGCCATGACGGTGAACTCGCCGACGGCCGGGAGCTTGGGGTCGAGGGCGACGCCCGCCAGCGAGGCGCTCGACACCACCGCGATCTCGCTGTTCGTCGTCGTCTTGACGAGTTCGATCAGGGGACGCAGGTCGAGCCCGACTTCCATCGTGCCGAGCAGGCCGCTGCCGTTCTGGACCACGGCGACGCCCCGGATGCCGATTCCCGCCACCCCGATTTCGACGCCGGTCTGGGCGCGCTGGAGGCGGTTCGCGGCGACGATCATCGCCCGGAAGGAGGAGATGTCGTCGCCATGCTGATCGGGCCGATGCATGCGCAGGAGGTAGCGCAGATCCTTGCCGTGATAGCCGAAGATCTGCACGCCGGCCTGCCGGCTGAGATAGCTGTAGGCCTCCGTGGAGAGCGCCTGCAGCCGCGCGCGGTCGCCGGCCGCCAAGGCATCCCGGACCTGGTCGTTGCGGGCGAAGGATTCAGCCAGCGACAGCGAGAACTTCGCCGCCTGGTCGAAGCTCGACTCGAGCAGGCTGCCCACGAGCCGCATCTGCGCCTCGCGGCTTTGCGAGGCCGCCTGGTCCAGGCTCCGATGCTGGTGCCACAGCATGGCTCCCAGGACGAGCGCGACGAGAAGTGCGGGCAGGCCTGCGATCAGCAGGCGCTTCCTCGAAGATGACCCCACGGATGATGCCCTCACAGCCGGCCGCGGCGGGGATCGTTCCCGCTGCGCAGCGTGGCGATAATCGAGAGGCAGCCCTCCGGCAAGAGCCGCTGCCGCAGCGGTAGCCGCGGGTCAGGCCTCGCCGCGCGCGATCACCGCGGCGTCGCGCCCGACCAGGGCGTTGAGCCGCGACAGGCCGGCTCGCCTTGCCTTGGTTGCCAGCCCGGCCTTGATCTCCTTCGCCAGGCCCGGCCCCTTGAACACCATCGCGGAGTAGAACTGCACCAGCGTGGCGCCCGCGCGGATCTTGGCGAAGGCGGTCTCGGCGGAATCGATCCCGCCGACGCCGACGAGCGGAAACTGCCCTTCGACGCGCAGGAAGGTCTGCGCCAGGATGCGGGTCGAGGCTGCAAAGAGCGGCTTGCCGGAAAGCCCGCCCGTCTCGGCCCTGGCCGGGCTGAGAAGGCTCGCCGGCCGGGCGATCGTCGTGTTCGAGACGACCATCCCGTCGATGCCGCGCCTGCGGGCGACGGCGACCATCCCGTCGAGCTCCGGCAAGGTGAGGTCGGGCGCGATCTTGAGCAGGATCGGCGTGCGCTTGCCGCTGCCGGATACCGCCTCGTCCCGTGCCGCGAGCGTCCGCGCCACCAGATCGTCGAGCGCGTTTTCCGCCTGCAGGTCGCGCAGGCCCGGCGTGTTGGGGGAGGAGACGTTGATCGTCAGGAAATCGGCCAGGGGCGCCAGCCGCCGGGCCAGGATGGCATAGTCGGCGGCCCGGTCCGCAGAGTCCTTGTTGGCGCCGAGATTGATGCCGACGATGCCGCCACGCCCCTGCCGCGCGACGAGCCGCTTCGCCACCGCCTCCATGCCCTCGCTGTTGAGGCCGTAGCGGTTGATGACGGCCTCGTCCTCGATCAGGCGGAAGACGCGGGGGCGCGGGTTGCCCGGCTGCGGCAGGGGCGTCACCCCGCCGGCTTCGACAAAGCCGAAGCCCAGGCCCAGGGCGCCGTCGACCGCTTCCGCATTCTTGTCGAAACCGGCGGCGAGCCCGACCGGATTGGGGAAGGACAGGCCGAAGGCCTCGGTCGCGAGCACCGGGTCGTCGGCTCCGGGCCTGAGCGCCGGGGCCGCCGCCAGCGCCGTGACCGTCAGCCGATGCGCCGCCTCCGCATCCATGCGGTGGACGAGAGGGCGGGCGAGGGCGAAGAGATGGGACAGCATGACGGGCGCTTTAGCGCGGCGGACCGGCGAACGGTACGGATTTTTCGTCGCGGCTCATGCTGGCAGGTCGGCCGGAAAGACGTGGCCATCCCTGCCGACCGGCAATGGCTCGATCCAGCGCGCGCAGGCGGGGTCGAACGTTCCATGGAGATGCGGGAACAGCGCGCCGCCGCGTGAAGGCTCGTAGCGCAAGGCCGGGCCGAGCTTCGCATCGTCGAGTGCGATGAGCAGAAGCCCGTCCTGCCCGGCAAAATGCCGCCGCGCGGTCTCGCGGACCTGTTCGGCGGTCGAGAAATGGATGTAGCCATCGGCCACATCGACCGGGGCGCCGAGGAAGCGCCCGTCCGCTTCGGCTTCGGCCCAGAGCGATGCGGGGCATATCTTGTAGATCAGCGTCATGTCGGACCCGTTGGGCAGCGGTTTGGCTCGACATAGGCACTGGCAGGAGGTTCAGGCAA
Organism: Allobosea sp. TND4EK4; assembly: GCF_900156025.1. Lineage (GTDB taxonomy): Bacteria > Pseudomonadota > Alphaproteobacteria > Rhizobiales > Beijerinckiaceae > Allobosea. The sequence continues at coordinate 1,008,332 of NZ_FTMO01000001.1, read as the reverse complement.
GCGCCTCCCGAATCATGGCAAGAATCGGATTGAAATCTTATCAAATAGGGGATATTTCCTACGACAAATCCCCGCCCTGCGGCATGAGCGATGCGAGGCCTGCGCGATGCTGTCACATGACCAGATCTGGGGAGCGATCGACACGCTCGCCCAGCGCTACGGCTTCACCGCCTCCGGCCTCGCCCGCAAGGCCGGGCTCGACGCCACCACCTTCAACCGCTCGAAGCGGGTGGCGCCGGACGGGCGCGAGCGTTGGCCCTCGACCGAGTCGATCGCCAAGATCCTGGCCGCGACCGGGGCTTCGCTTGACGAGTTCATGAGCGTCGTTCTCCGGCGCGAGACGGCCCCGGCCCGCACCATTCCGCTGATCGGCTTCGCCCAGGCGGGCTCCGGCGGCTTCTTCGACGATGGCGGCTTTCCGGTCGGCACCGGCTGGGAGGAGGTCGCCTTCCCCGGCACCGCCGACGAGAAGGCCTATGCGCTGGAGGTATCGGGCGATTCCATGCTGCCGCTCTACCGCGATGGCGACACCATCATCGTCTCGCCGACCGCGGCCGTCCGGCGCGGTGACCGCGTCGTGGTGAAGACCAACGATGGCGAGGTGCTGGCCAAGCAGCTCAAGCGCCAGACGGCGAAGACGATCGAGCTCGCCTCGCTCAATCCGGAGCACGCCGACAGGGTGCTCAACCTCGCCGACATCGCCTTCATGGCCCGCGTGATCTGGGCGAGCCAGTAGCCTCTGCGGCGGCCGGCTTCCCGTCATCGCGAGCGCAGCGAAGCAATCCAGGGAAACTGGGTGGAACCGTTTTGCCGGTCCTCCTGGATCGCTTCGTCGCTGGCGTTTCCCGCAATGACGAATGGCCGTGTCAGACCCGCGGCGCCGGCAGCACCACCTTGAACACAGCCCCGACCGGGGAGGCTTCCAGCTCGATGTTTCCGCCATGGAGCCGCACCAGCTCGGCCGCGATGGCGAGGCCAAGGCCCGTGCCGCCGGGCGTGACCGAGCCGCGGAACGCCTGGAACAGGTTGGCCCGCGCCCGCTGCGGCACGCCGGGCCCGTTGTCGATCACCCGTAGCGCGACGCCGTTCACGACGAGCGCCGCGGCGATGGTGAGCGTAGGCTGCGCATCGTCGGCTGCCCCGGCCTGCACCAGCGCCTGCGACGCGTTGCGCATCAGGTTGGTCAGGACGCGGGCGATCTGGTCGGGATCGCAAGGAACGATAAGATCGGCCGGCACCTGGTTGTCGAAGCGCAGCTGGCGGTTCTCCGGCAGGCCCAGCAGTTCGGCCTGTTCGGCCACGAGCTGGCGCAGTCCCACCGGCCGGATCGCGGGCGTCGCCTCGGCCGCACGGCCATAGGCGAGGGTCGCCTGGCAGAATTCGATGGCGCGCCCGAGCGTCGCGATCAATCGCGGGGCGAAGCGGCGGATCTTGGCGTCGCGCGTGTCGACCAGCTGGTCGGACATGAGCTGCGCCGCCGCCAGCATGTTGCGCAGGTCGTGGTTGATCTTGCTGACCGCGAGGCCGAGCTCGGCGAGGTGCTTCTTGGTCCGCAATTCCTCGGCGAGCGTCATCTGCATGCGCGCCAGCGCGCGCTCCGCCTCGCCGATCTCGTCGGCGCGCAGCGAGGGGGCGATGATCCGTTGCGGGTTCTCCGGATCGGCCTCGAATTCCATGACATTGGCGGCCAGATGCCGGATCGGCCCGACGATCATTGCGTTGAGTGCGACATAGACCGCGATGGCGGTCAGCACGGTGAGGAGGAGCGAGATCAGCAGCAGGCTCCAGGAGAACTTCAGCATCGCGCGGCGCAAGGGCGCCTCGTCGATCACGATCTCGACGAAGTCGGCGCCGCCGACCGCTTCGCCGACGACGCGGATCGGCATCGTCGCGGGGACGACCAGAACCGCGACGGCCTGCTCGATCGCGCCCAGCCAGTCGAGCGTGCGCAGGTCGACCGAGCGCGAAACCTCCGGCGGCGGCATCGAATCGAGGCTGAGCAGGCGCCGTGCCCCGCCGATGCGGGCCGCGATGGCGCGGGCGCCGACGCCCATCAGCAGGCGGTTCTCGCTGCCCTCCGGCAGCCCGTCCTCCGGCGCGCCTTCGAGGACCAGCGCCGCGACCTGCGCGGCGGCGATGCGGTCGGTCAGCCAGTTGCGGCGGAAATTCGCGATCGAGGGGAAATAGATCAGCGCCTCCGCCAGCATGACGAAGAGCACGGTCACCAGCAGCAGCTTGGCCGACAGGCCGAGCCGCGTCAGGCTGCGCGGCATGCTGATCGAAAGCGGGCGGGCGTGAGGCTCTGGCTGAGGCATCCGCTCGATCTTAGCCGAAACGCCGCAGGAAGCCGATCAGCCGCCTGATGGCGGCATTCGTGGTCGCCGGCAGGTAGAAAGCCTGGGCCGCCCGGCGCGATCCTTCGGACAGGGAGAGGGCCGGGACCGGCAGCTCAGCCATGTCCTGGACCTTGAGCCCGGCCGCCACGGCCGCGCACCAGGGCGCGATCAGCTCCGGCGCGCCACGCCCGACGATCGTCGCGCCGCGGACGCGGCCTCTGCGGTCGATCGCGAGCTTGACGAACCCCTCGCCATCGCCTGCCGCCAGGGCGCCGGGAACCTCGGCGAAGGGCCAGCGCAGGAAGCGGACGGTGCCGGGACGCTCCTGCTCCGGGCTGTCCAGGCTTCCGACCGTCGCGATGGGGGGGCTGCTCCAGACCACGCGCGGGCAGGCGTTCGGCCGGATGCTGCCGCTCTTCCTGAACAGTGCATTGCGCAGGACGAGACCGGCATGTCCGTCGCCGGCCCGCTCGCCGCTGCCTGCCGCCACGCCGCCGGCGCAACTGCCCACCGCATAGACCCGCCGGTTTGCGGTCCTCAGGCCGGCATCGACGACGATGCCGGCGGCGTCCTGCCGAATGCCGGCGAGGTCGAGGTCGAGCCCATCGATGTCCGGCGCCCGGCTGCCGGTGACGAGCAGGCGGCTGCCCTCCAGGGTAGCCTGTCCTTCGTTGGCCGCGAGGACAACCCGCACCCCTGAGCGCGTGGCCTCGGCACGCAGAAGCTCGCGGTCTTCCTCCAGCTCGATGCCTTCGCGCAGCAGGCGCCGCCTGAGGATCATCACCGCCTCGGCATCCCACCCCGGAAGGAGACCGCCGTGCGCCAGCAGCACGGCGCTGCTGCCCAGCCTGCGGAAGGCCTGTGCGATGGCGATGGCTCGCCCGTCACTTCCCAGAACGATGAGGCGCTCGGGCAGCCGCGTGATCGAAGCCAGATCGTCCTCGGTGAGAAGACCGGCCGGGTCGAGCCCGCCGGGAACCGTCGCTTGCGGCCGGGAGCCGGTCGCCAGCACGAACCGGCGGGCCTTGATCGTCTGCTCGCCGGCGCTCAGCGTGCTGCGGCTGACGAAGCGGGCCTCGCCATGGACGAGGGTTATGCCGAGCGCGCGCAGGCGCTCGGCGCGGTGATTGGCCGCCGCGACCGACAGGGCGCGCTGGATGTGGTCGTGCAGCCGCGCCGGATGGATGACGGGCGCCTCGGCCGTCATGCCGAGCCGGCCCGCCTCCCGGATGTCCTGCGCCCGCGCGCCGGCCTGCACCAGCGCCTCGATCGCCAGATCGCCCTCGCGGCCGCCGGTCTCGCCGCGTTCGACGAGAACGACGCTGACGCCGAAGGCCGCGGCGGCCGTGGCGATCGCAATGCCGCGCGTCCCCGCGCCGACGACGCAGATATCGGGTGTCAAAGCGGCGGGCCTCGCCGTCCTGGCCGTGACGTCGCTCACCGAAAACCGCTCCGCTTGCCTCAAGCTTCGCTGATGCGTGGTCGTCCGGGCGGAATCAAGGCCGCGGCGCAAAAACCCAAGCCGACCTCAGGCGACGCTGCGGCCGCCCCCTTGCGGCCGGATCGTGGAGAGCGCCTCCGGCCGCCCGAAGAGATAGCCCTGCGCGCGATGCGCGCCCAGCAACTGCACGGCGATGCGCTGCTGGTCTGTTTCGATGCCCTCGACGACCACGTTCATCTGCAGGCGGCGTGCCAGCTGGCAGACCGCCTCGATGATGGCCTTGGGAGCCTCGCTGACATGGACGTCGCGCGCGAAGCTCTGGTCGATCTTCACCTGGGCGATCGGATAGGTCGAGAGATAGGCGAGCGAGGAGTAGCCCGTGCCGAAATCGTCGAGCGCGAAGCTCACGCCGATCTCGCGCAGCGCCTGCAGCACGCCGAGCGTCTGCTTGTTGTCGTCGATCAGGACGGATTCGGTGATCTCGAGCGTCAGGCGGGAGGAGGCGAGGTGGGAAGCGAGCAGCGCGTCCTTGACCGTCTCCACGAGATGCCGCGGCTCCCTGAACTGGAGGGCCGAGACGTTGACCGACACGCTGACATCGGGCTCCCAGCCGGCCGCGTCCTTGCAGGCCTGGCGAATCGCCCAGTCGCCCATCGTCCCGATCAGGCCGGATTGTTCGGCGATCGGGATGAAGACCCCCGCCGGCACCATGCCCCGCACCGGATGGCGCCACCGCATCAGCGCCTCGCGCGCCACGATCTTCTGCGTCTTCAGGTCGATGATCGGCTGATAGAACAGTTCGAGCGAGCCGTCGGTGCAGGCCTTGCGCAGATCGAGTTCGATCTCGTGACGCTCCATGATCTCCTCGGCCATCGCCGGGTTGAAGAACATCAGCGCGTTACGGCCGGCCGCCTTGGCCTTGTACAGGGCGGTATCGGCATGGCGCAGCAGATCGGCCGGGTTAGCACCGTCATGCGGCGCCATCGCGATGCCGATGCTGGCGGTGACGTAGACCGTCTTGCCGTCGGCGTCGAAAGGCTTGGCCATCGCGTCGATCATCCGCTGCGCGATGACGGTCACGGCGGCATGGTCCGCCGAAGGCAGGATCAGCAGGAACTCGTCGCCGCCGAAGCGGGCGAGCCTGTCGTCGCCGCGGACGGCGTTGCGCAGCCGGCTCGCGGTCTCCATCAGCACGAGGTCGCCGACATCGTGCCCGAGCGAATCGTTGACCTGCTTGAAGCCGTCGAGATCGACATAGAGCAGCGCGAAGGCCTCTCCCGTCCGCTCGAGGCGAGCGAAGGCGTCCGCGATCTGCGTGTTGTATTCGAAGCGGTTGGCGAGGCCGGTCAGTTCGTCGAACCGGGCCATCTGCTCGATCCGTGCCGCGATCCGCTTACGCTCCGTGGCGTCCTCGGTCAGCATCAGGATGCCGCCCTCGGCTGCGGGCGCGAACGTCACGACCAGGACGAGCCCGCCCCGCGTCACCACCTCCCGGCTCGCCGGCTGCTGCTGGGTCTGCACGCTGACCAGCGCCGAGCGGATGTCGCGGAGCTGATCCTGGCTGATCACCTGCCGCTCGACCAGGAAGCGGGCGATGGCGGTCAGCGGCGTACCCGGCAGCGTCAGCGTGTCGGGCAGCCCGTAGAGCGCGCCATGGGGCTTGTTGCTGACAGCCAGCTTGAGGCCGCGGTCGAACATCGCCAGCCCGTCGATCATGGTGTTGAGCGCGGCGTCCAGCGTCAGGTTCTGCGAATGCAGGGCAGAGGCGAGCGCCTTGGACTGCTTCGTGGCGTCGCTCAACGCCAGCAGATTGCGGTGGAGCGAATTGGTGATGGCGATGTTCGCGGCCACGTATAGAAACGCGAAATAGCCGATATAGCGGTAATAGGGATTGTTGGCGCCGATCAGCCCGATGGCCATCGGGACGCAGAAGATCAGCAACTGGACGGCGACGAATTTCGGCCGGCCGGCATTGCGCGAGACATAGCCCGACGCCAGCGCGATGGTGGAGGCTACCGAGGTGATATGGGCCGCGGCGTCGTCCGTCTGGACGAGCGCGACATAGCAGCTATAGCCCAGCGCCGCGCTGAAGGCGGTGGCGCCGAGGAAGTAATCGCGATCCCAGCGGCGGGTCTGCGCATAGGTGTCGTCGGCATGGTTGCAGCGCCGATAGGCGACCACCGTCATCATCCTCAGCGCGACGATCAGCGCCACGAGAACCGTCAGGCTGACGAAGACGTCGTATCCGGTCGCGAGCCAGCAGAGGAAAGGCGTGAGGACGCCTGCGATGCCGCCGGGCACGATCGAGGCCGGCGAGGAGAACAGCGAATTGACCAGAAGGGTATAGCCGGTCAGGTCGACGTCATCGACCTGACCGCGGACGGTCTTGCTCAAACGCTGGAAAGCGTCTGCCATTCAACCCTGCCTTTGCCACGCCGGGGCGGCCGACGCCGTGCCGTGTTCAGGCACGGCATGCGGCATCAGGAAGGTTTAGGGCAGTAGAGGTAAACGCTTCGTTCGGTGCGGTGATCTGGAGACAGCAGACGATCGCGATCACCCAGATTTCATTCGCCGAAATCTGCAAAATCGCAACTCAGGCGTGTTCAGCCTGCCTTTGATACACCCGGGAGAGCATGCGATCCTGCGTCTGGGCGATCCGCTGGAGCTTCGAGATCGCGCTGGGGCTGAGCCGCAGCATGCATTCGGTCCAGATCTCGCCAAGATGGGCGAGTTCTTCGCGCATATCGCCGGCCCGGCGATTGAAGGCCGAGAACAGGGCCGTCTTCGCTGCATGGATCGGCAGCGAGTCGGCGCAGTACTTCCGGATCCAGTTCTCGCCGCTGCCGGTCGGGACGACCGCTTCGAGGCCTCCTGCGCGGAAAAACTCCTCCGCGCTCATCTCCTCACCGGAGAGCAGCATCTGCTCGGCGGCGCGTTGGCCCATCCGCCGCGACAGGATCGCCACCGCCGTGATCGGGAAGTGATTGAACTTGATCTCGGGGTAGACGAACGAGGCCTGCTCTTCCGCGATCATGACGTTGCAGGAGCGCGGCGCGTCGATGCCGCCGCCGATGGCCTTGGCATGGATCGTCGACAGCGTGACCACGAGGCCCTTGAGGCCGCCCGAATTCCAGATCGCCCCCTCGGCGGAGAGCCGGGCGTATTCCTTCAGCGATGCACGATCGTTCTTGGCCAGGCAGTCGAGATAGAAGTCGAGATCGCCGCCCAACGTGAAGAACGGCCCCGTGCCGCGGAAGGCGAGAAAGCGGACCGGAGCGCGATGATACTGGTCCGGCGCGCCCCACAGCGCGAACACCGTGCTCTGGATCTTCACCAGGCTGTCGAGGAGCTGGAGCGTAAAGACCGGCTTGAGCTCGGGCCTGATCGTCACCCAGAGCGTCTTGATCTCCGGCTCATAGGCGAGCTCCACCTCCGGCAGGAAGCCCGCATTGTAGCGGATCGCGTCGATGACCTCGCAACTGTCCGACATCGCCGGGGCCATCGCCGCCGCATTTGCCTTTAGCGCCTGGAACATGCCGCCACTCCCCGCCGATTGAAGCTGCCCTCAGGTTAAACGAGCTTAACAAACTGTAAACGAGTTCTGCCGGAAATGGTTAATTTCATTAAGGAAATTTGCTTGCCCATGCGTCATCGGCGAGATCTCGCACCGCCATCGGGCAAGAAGCGAGCCGGCCCTGCCGCATCGCCCGGCGAGGCTTCCGCCCCCTTCGCGCCTGCAAAATCAAGGTTTTTCGCATCGGTGCCGGCGGAGGCGGGCCGGGCCGGGCAATCCCGCTGGCGCGAAACGGCACGGGCGGTGTCCAGCATCGGGACTCCGCCGCCAGTGCCCATGCGCTTGTCCCTGAACCGCAGTGGAGCTAACGATGGCCGCGAATTCGCCGCGTTCCCGCGTTCAAACCCGTGACCGAGTTGATGCCGTGACTCGCCCCGCCGATGACGAGAAGCAGGCGCGCCTTGCCGCCGCGCTTCGCGAGAATCTGAAGCGCCGCAAGGCCCAGGCTCGCGCTCGCCGTTCGGAAGAGGCGGGTCCGCAGCAGCCCGAGCCTTCTGCACAGGGCGGCGACGACCGTCGCACCTGAACGCTCCCTCTCTCGACCGGCGCCCGGCAGCACTCCGGCGGCCCGGCAGGAATCCAAGATGGACAAGATTCGCATCACCGGCGGCCAGCGCCTCGAGGGCGCCATTCCGATCTCCGGCGCCAAGAACGCCGCCCTGCCGCTGATGATCGCGAGCCTGCTGACCGACGAGACCCTGACGCTGACCAACGTCCCGCGCCTTTCCGACGTGACGGCGCTCTCGCGCATCCTCTCCAACCATGGCGTCGACCGCACGGTGGCCGGCCGGCGGATCGGCCAATCGGCCGAGACGGGCCAGACCATCTCGCTGACCGCCCGGCAGATCGTCGACACCTGCGCGCCCTACGAGCTGGTCTCGACGATGCGCGCCAGCTTCTGGGTCATCGCGCCGATCCTGGCCCGCATGGGCGAGGCCAAGGTCTCGCTGCCCGGCGGCTGCGCCATCGGCACGCGCCCGGTCGACCTGCTCCTGATGGCGCTGGAGAGGCTCGGCGCCGAGATCGTGATCGAGAACGGCTATGCGCTGGCGCGTGCGCCGAAGGGCTTGCAGGGCGCCGAGATCGTCTTCCCGAAGGTGACGGTCGGCGGCACCCATACCGCCCTGATGGCCGCCGTGCTCGCCCGCGGCACGACCGTGATCGAAAATGCCGCGCGCGAGCCCGAGGTCAGCGATCTGGCCGCCTGCCTCGTCAAGATGGGGGCGAAGATCGAGGGCGCGGGAACCTCGCGCATCGTCGTCGAGGGCGTCGCCCGGCTGGGCGGCGCGCATCACGCGGTGCTGCCGGACAGGATCGAGACCGGCACCTACGCCATGGCCGTGGCGATGACCGGCGGCGACGTGCTGCTGGAGGGCGCGCGGGCCGACCTGCTGCAATCGGCCCTGGATGTGCTGGTCCGGTCGGGCGTCGAGATCAGTTCGACCCCTGAGGGCATCCGCGTGCGCCGCAACGGGCACGGGGTCGACGCCGTCGATGTCGAGACCGAACCCTTCCCCGGCTTCCCGACCGATCTGCAGGCGCAGTTCATGGCGCTGATGACCACGGCGAAGGGCACCTCCCGCATCCGCGAGACGATTTTCGAGAACCGCTTCATGCATGTGCAGGAGCTCGCCCGCCTCGGCGCCCGGATCCGGCTGGATGGCGATGTCGCGGTCGTGGAAGGCGTCGCCAAGCTGACCGGAGCCCCTGTGATGGCGACCGATCTGCGCGCCTCGGTCTCGCTGGTGATCGGGGGGCTCGCGGCCGAGGGCGATACGACGATCAACCGGGTCTATCATCTGGACCGCGGGTTCGAGGCGCTGGAAGCCAAGCTCACGCGCTGCGGCGCCCTCGTGGAACGCATCAGCGGCTGACGAAGGCGGCCGGGCGCATCGGCGATTGATTTTCCGGCCGCGGCTCGGCAGAACGGATCCATGTCCGACGCCGCCGCCGATCCGCTGAAGCTCCTTGCGCTCGATGCCGACGACCTCGGCGTCGTCTCGGCCCATCTTCAGGATGCCGTGCTGAAGATCGCCGACATGGTCTATCTGCCGAAGGAGCATCGCTTCGCGCTGGCGGCCCGCCGCTTCGACTGGGAGGGCGCGGAGCAGGGCCATCGGCGCCGGCGCCTTGCCGCGCTGCATTTCGACCGCGTTCTCGGCGTCCGCAGCAGCAATCTCGACAAGAACGACGCCGAGCGTGTCCTGAACCTGCTCGCGGTCACCTTCGAAGCCACGCAGGAGCCTGCGGGCGAGGTGACGCTGCATTTTTCGGAAGGCGCCGCGATCCGGCTCGTCGTCGAATGCATCGAGTCGCAGATGAAGGACCTGGGGCCCGTCTGGGAAGCGGTGGCGACGCCGGACCACCCGGAAAGCTGAGCGAATCGTTTTTCCGCCGACACCAACTTCAATCGCAGGCACCGTTCGTCTAAGAGGCGCGTCATCCTGGACAAGCGGCGTCAGCCGCGCCGGTCCGGGATCCGTGCCTGAACCGTTCGGGCATCGATCCCGGTCTGCGCTTGACTACGCCCGGGATGACGATTGCGGGAAACGACGACGACCGGACTGCCAGTTTCGAGGATACCATGCCGATCAGGCTCGATGACAAGGATGCCGGGTTCGAGGCCGGTTTCGCCGCTCTGCTCGCCGCCAAGCGCGAGGTCTCGGAGGAGGTCGATCGGGTCGTCGCCGACATCATCGCGCAGGTGCGCGCCAAGGGCGACGCGGCTCTGATCGCCTATACCAGCCGGTTCGACGCCCTCGACCTGACGCCGGACACCCTGCGCGTGAGCGAGGCGGAGATCGATGCCGCGGTCGCCGCCTGCTCGCCTGAGCTGCTGGACGCGCTGGAGACCGCCCGCGCGCGAATCGAGACCTATCACGCCCGCCAGAAGCCGGCCGATTCCTGGGTGCGCGACGAGGCCGGCGTCGAAAGCGGCTGGCGCTGGAGCGCGATCGAGGCCGTCGGCCTCTATGTCCCCGGAGGCACGGCGAGCTATCCGTCCTCGGTCCTGATGAACGCCATTCCCGCCAAGGTCGCCGGCGTGCCGCGCGTGGTCATGGTGGCGCCGACGCCGCGCGGGCAGACCAATCCGCTGGTGCTGGCGGCCGCACGCTTCGCCGGCGTCGACGAGATCTACCGCATCGGTGGGGCGCAGGCGGTCGCGGCGCTGGCCCATGGCACGGCGAGCATCGCGCCGGTCGCCAAGATCGTCGGCCCGGGCAACGCCTATGTCGCCGCCGCCAAGCGCCGCGTCTTCGGCCAGGTCGGCATCGACATGATCGCCGGCCCCTCCGAGGTCCTCGTCATCGCCGACCGCACCGCCAACCCGGACTGGATCGCGGCCGATCTGCTGGCGCAGGCCGAGCACGACGCCTCGGCCCAGTCGATCCTGATGACCGATGATGCCGGCCTTGCGGCCGAAGTCGAGAAGGCGCTCGCCGCCCAGCTCGCGACGCTGCCCCGCGCGGAGATCGCCGGGGCGAGCTGGCAGGAGTTCGGCGCCATCCTGCTGGTCTCGGATCTGGAAGCGGCCGTGCCGCTGGTCGATCGCATTGCGCCCGAGCATCTCGAGATCATGACCGCCGATCCGGACCGCCTTTCGGAGCTGATCCGCAATGCCGGCGCGATCTTCCTCGGCGGCCATACGCCGGAGGCGATCGGCGACTATGTCGGCGGCCCCAACCACGTCCTGCCGACGGCCCGCTCCGCCCGGTTCTCGTCGGGCCTGGGCGTCGGCGACTTCATGAAACGCACCTCGCTGCTGCGATGCGGTCCCGAGGGCTTGCGGGCCCTCGCGCCGTCGGCGGTGAAACTTGCCGAAGCGGAGGGCTTGCAGGCGCACGGCCGTTCCGTGACGATCAGGCTCAATCTCTGAGTCATCGGACCGAAAGGTGGGTTCCACTTTTCGGAAAGATCCGATGCCCTAGCGATGATCCGAGCGTCGCGAACGGGGCGGCGCCACGACAGGAGACGTGATGTCGGGCGAAGCCTCCTCGGACAAGCACTGCCTCGTCGGCGTGACGCTGGACGAATCCTCCCTGGGCCGCGGCAGCCCCGATCAGGAGCATGAGCGCGCCATCGCGATCTACGACCTGATCGAGAAAAACCGCTTTGTCGTGCCGGGCCATGAAGGCGGCCCCTATCTGGCGCATCTCGCTCTGGTCGAGCGCCGGCTCGTCTTCGACATCAAGGCGGCGGATGGTTCGGCGATCATCAGCCACCATCTCTCGCTCACCCCGTTCCGGCGGATCGTCAAGGATTACGAGATGATCTGCGACAGCTACTACGCCGCGATCCGGACCCAGACACCCGAGCAGATCGAGGCGATCGACATGGGCCGGCGCGGCCTCCATGACGAGGCGGCGGGCATCCTCGTCGAGCGGCTGGCAAACAAGGTCGAGATCGATTTCGACACGGCCCGGCGTCTCTTCACCTTGATCTATGCCCTGCACTGGAAGGGCTGACGCGCTTGGCCGCTGCCGATCTGCCTGGCGCAGGACCGCCCGGGACGGGCGGGGACGGTCCGCCGCGCCGTGTCCAGAGCGTGCTGTTCATGTGCGCGATGAACGCGGTGCGCTCGCCGATGGCCGAGGCGCTGGCGAAGCACTTCTTCGGCAAATCTGTCTATGTGCAGTCCGCCGGCGCCCGGAAGGGCGAGTTCGACGGCTTTGCCCAGGCGGTGCTCGACGAGATCGGCATCGATCTCGGCCGCCACAAGCCCAAATCCGTCGAGGAGCTGGAGGAGTGGGAAGGCTTGAACTTCGACCTCATCGTCTCCCTGTCCCCGGAAGCCCATCACAAGGCGCTGGAGCTGACCCGCACGCTCGCCGCCGACGTCGAATACTGGCCGACCATGGACCCGACCATCGTCCAGGGCTCGCGCGAGCAGAAGCTCGAGGCCTATCGCGAGATTCGCGACGGGCTGATCCGCCGCATCAAGGAGCGGCTGCGCGCGTGATCCGCGAACTGGAGACGCGCGGGAGCGGCGCCCGGCACGCTACCAGGCCCGCCCGGGCCCGACTGCGCCGATTCCGAGATGGATGCCGAGGCTCGCCGCGATGTCGGCGAAGCTCTCCCGCCGGCCCAGGGCCTCCGGCCTCACCCCCGGCCCGAAGGCCAGGATCGGCACATGCTCGCGCGTGTGATCGGTGCCGCGCCAGGTCGGATCGTTGCCGTGGTCGGCGGTGATGACGGCGAGGTCGCCCGCACGAAGCGCGGCCTCGATCCGCGGCAGCGCCTTGTCGAAGGCCTCCAGCGCCGCCGCATAGCCCGGCACGTCGCGGCGATGGCCGAATTCGGTGTCGAAATCGACGAGGTTGACGAAGCAGAACCCGCCATCGGGCAGCCTGTCCCAGGCTTCGAGCGCGGCGTCCACCATCGCCGCATTGCCGAAGGGCTTGATCTCCTCGCCGGTGGCGCGATGGGCGAAGATGTCGCCGATCTTGCCGACGGTGATCACCGTGCGCCCCTGTGCCTCCAGCCGGTCGAGAAGGGTCTCGTGCGGCGGCGGAATGGCGAAGTCCTTGCGGTTTCCGGTGCGGCTGAAGCCCTGCTCCGGCGAGCCCGTGAAGGGGCGCGCGATGACGCGGCCGATCCGCAGCGGGTCGACCAGCGCCCGCACCGTCCGGCAGAGCGCATAAAGGCGCTCGAGCCCGAAATGCTCCTCATGCGCGGCGATCTGGAACACGGAATCGACCGAGGTGTAGCAGATCGGCTTGCCCGTCCGGATATGCTCGGCGCCGAGCTCCTCGATGATCGTCACGCCCGGAGCGTGCCGGTTGCCGAGGATGCCGGGCAGGGCGCCTTGCTTGACGATGCCGGCCACGAGCTCGGGCGGGAACGAATTTTCGAGGGCGGTGAAATAGCCCCAGTCGAAATCGACCGGACAGCCGGCGATCTCCCAATGGCCGGACGGGGTATCCTTGCCGCGGCTCACCTCGACGCCAAAGCCCCAGCGGCCTTCCGGCCGGGCGGGCTTCTCGACGCCCGCGAGCGCTCTCCCTGTCGAGGCTTCGCAGGCATGGGCGAGCCCCAGCCGCGCGAGATTCGGCAGCGTCAGCGGCCCGTTGCGCAGCCTCTCGCGGTCGCCGCGGCCCTCGGCGCAGGCCTGTGCGATATGGCCGAGCGTATCGGCGCCCTCGTCGCCATAGGCGCGCGCATCCCCGGCGCCGCCGCAGCCGACCGAATCGAGCACGATGAGCAGGGCGCGCGGCATTCTCACTCCCTCACGGCGGCCGCGACCGGCTCGAGATTGAGCGCGGCTGCGAGCAAGGCCTGCGTATAGGGAATGCGTGGCCGCTCGAAGATCTCCTCGGCCGGGCCTTCCTCGACCACCTTGCCGTTCTGCATCACGACCACCCGGTGCGAGAGGGCACGGACGACCTTGAGGTCGTGGCTGATGAAGAGATAGCCGAGCTTGCGCTTCGCCTGAAGGCCGCGCAGCAGCTCGACGATCTGCGCCTGGACGGACATGTCGAGCGCCGAGGTCGGCTCGTCCAGAACCACGAATTTCGGATCGAGCGCCATGGCGCGCGCGATCGCGATGCGCTGGCGCTGGCCGCCGGAGAATTCATGCGGATAGCGGTCCATCGCGGCCGGGTCGAGGCCGACATCGGCGAGAGCCGAGGCAACGATCTCGCGCTTGGCCTCGTAGGAGAGGTCCTTCTGCTGCACGCCGAGCCCCTCGGCGACGATCTCGGCGACGGACATGCGCGGCGAGAGCGAGCCATAGGGGTCCTGGAAGACCACCTGCAGATCCTTGCGCTTCGGCCGGACCTGGGTGCTGGACAGCCCGTCGATGCGGTCACCCAGGAAGACGATCGGCCCTTCCGACGCGATCAGCCGCAGGATGGCGAGGCCGAGCGTGGTCTTGCCCGAACCCGACTCGCCGACGACGCCCAGCGTCTCGCCCTCGCGCACCTTCACCGAAATGCCGTCCACCGCCTTCACATGGCCGGTGACGCGGCGCAGGAAGCCGGTCTTGATCGGGAACCAGATCTTCATCGGCCCGGCTTCGAGCAGCGTCGCCGCATTGGCCGGCACCGGCTCCGGCCGCCCCTTGGGCTCCGCCGCCAGCAGGCGCGTGGTATAGGCATGCTGCGGATTGGCGAAGATCTCCGCGACCGGCCCTTCCTCGACCACCTTGCCCTTCAGCATCACCACGACCCGGTCGGCGATGCGCCGCACGATCCCGAGGTCGTGGGTGATGAACAGCATCGCCATGCCGAGCCGACCCTGCAACTCCTTGAGCAGCTTCAGGATCTGGGCCTGCACGGTCACGTCCAGCGCCGTCGTCGGCTCGTCGGCGATCAGGAGGTCGGGCTCGTTGGCGAGCGCCATGGCGATCATCACGCGCTGGCGCTGCCCGCCCGAGAGCTGGTGCGGATAGGCGCCGAGCCGGCTTTCCGCGTCGCGGATGCCGACGAGGCCGAGCAGTTCCAGCGTGCGCGCCCGCGCCGCCTCGCCGCGCAGGCCCTTATGCAGTTCGAGGATCTCGCCGATCTGCTTCTCGATGGAATGCAGCGGGTTGAGCGAGGTCATCGGCTCCTGGAACACCATGGTGATGTCGTTGCCGCGCACCTTGCGCATCGCGTCCTCGTCGGCAGCGATCAGGTCCTGCCCCTTGAACAGCACCTTCCCCGAGGGGTGGCTCGCCGCCGGATAATTCAGGAGCTTCAGGATCGACAGCGCGGAGACTGACTTGCCCGAACCGGATTCGCCGACGATGGCGACCGTCTCGCCCCGGTTGACGGAGAAGGAGACGTGGTCGACCGCGAGCGTTTCCCTGCCGCCCTGGCGGAAGGCGACGGAAAGGTCTTCGACGGAGAGAAGGGGCATCGTCACGAAATCAGCTCGGCTCTTAACGCGTCGAGGGCTGCGACGGTGAGTCCGACAAAGTTGAAGCGGCGCCCAGAATTGAGCCAAGCTTCATCGCGTTCGATGCTTTTCACTAATTTCGTGTCTCCCGTTACGAAATGCGTGCAGCCGAAATGATAAGCAGTGGCTGCGTGGATTGCGTCGGGCGTCTTCAGGCCCGGAGTGCGAGCGCGCATCAATGCGGCCTGCAACAAAATGTCCCTCTGCAGAGGTTTTGTTCGCAAGAGCAGGCCATCGGATACCAGGTTGCCAAGGTACCAGTCGTGATCTGCGCGCTTGGTTGCATCCTCTCGATCTGGTGTCCGATCTATCAAGCCCTGGATTGGCTTCGTCAGAACCTCCACGAGCGCGAGATCGCTCGTGATGAAAGGTGTTTCAGCGCCAGCGCCTTCGGCAATGAGATTGACCAAAGCCTGACTTTCTGGAGTGACCTTTTCTCTCGCCGTGATGAGCGCGCAAGCGTCGAGATAAATGAGTGCCATCGCGCCGCTAGCTGTCCCACTCGTCCCGCAGCTTTCGTACCCGCTCAACAGGGTCATCGACCGATGGGACGAGTTGGCGGCGGTGTTCGAGCAATTCGCGAACGGCCGCGGCGCGTGCGGTGCTTCTCGATTGATCTTCTTCAGTCTCAATGACGACTGTCACCGTCCTCGCCAACCCCAGCTCTGCCCTCAGATCCTCGGGCAGCCGCTCGACCGGATAGTGCTCGCGCACAATCTTGTTCATCGCCTCTCTCCTCGTAGGCGATCCTAGCACACTGGTCATGCGAACGTCTTCCGCGGGTCGAAGGCGTCGCGTACCGCCTCGCCGATGAAGATCAGCAGCGAGAGCATCAGCGCGATCACCGCGAAGCCCGAAAGCCCGAGCCAGGGCGCCTGGAGGTTGGCCTTTCCCTGCGCGAGCAATTCCCCCAGCGAGGGCGAGCCGGGCGGCAGGCCGAAGCCGAGGAAGTCGAGCGAGGTCAGCGTCGTGATCGAGCCGTTGAGGATGAAGGGCAGGAAGGTCAGCGTCGCCACCATCGCGTTGGGCAGGAGATGGCGCCACATGATCGTGCGGTTGGAAAGGCCGAGGGCCCGCGCCGCCCGCACATATTCGAAGTTGCGCGCCCGCAGGAACTCGGCGCGCACCACGCCCACCAGCGAGACCCAGGAGAACAGCAGCAGGATGCCGAGCAGCACGAAAAAGCTCGGTGTGATGATCGCCGCGACGATGATCAACAGGTAGAGCGCGGGAATCGAGGTCCAGATCTCGATCAGCCGCTGGAAGATCAGGTCGGTCCAGCCGCCGAAATAGCCCTGCACCGCGCCGGCCGCGATGCCGATCACCGAGGAGAAGCCGCACAGGATCAGGCCGAACAGCACCGAGATGCGGAAGCCGTAGATCAGCCTCGCCACCACGTCGCGGCCCTGGTCGTCGGTGCCGAGCCAGTTCCATTCGAGGTCGCGGCAGGTCGCCCCGCCGGTCCGCTCGGCAATGGGCCTGCACTGCTCGTCCTTCAGCATCCAGGTCGGCGGGGCGGGGGCCGGGACGGGCAGGTCGAGATTGTTGGTGTTGTAGCGGTAGCGGATCGGCGGCCAGATCGCGAAGCCGTTCGCCGCGATCTCCTTGGCGATGACCGGGTCGCGATAATCGGTGGTGGCGAGGAAGCCGCCGAACTTCTCCTCCGGATAGTTCACCGCGACGGGGAACAGCCACTCGCCCTTGTAGCTGACGAGCAGGGGCCGGTCGTTGGCGATGAGCTCCGCGACCAGGGAGAGCAGGAAAAGCGCGAGGAACAGCCAGAGCGACCACCAGCCGCGGCGGTTCGCCTTGAAGTTGTCGAGCCTGCGGCGGTTGATCGGGGTCAGCTTCAGCCAGCCCTGCCGGGCTTGCGCGGGCGCGAGCGGCGCCTCGCTGCTGAGGCCCGGCGGCGGCGGGGGGGCAAGCAGCGTGTCGCTCATCCTCAGGTCTCCCGCGTCTCGAAGTCGATGCGGGGGTCGACCCAGCTATAGGTGAGGTCGGTGACGAGGTGCACGACGAGCCCGATCAGCGAGAAGATGTAGAGATTGGCGAAGACCACGGGATAGTCGCGGTTGACGATCGCCTCGAAGGACAGGAGCCCGAGCCCGTCGAGCGAGAAGATGGTCTCGATCAGCAGCGAGCCAGCGAAGAGCGCGCTGACGAAGGCCCCCGGAAAGCCCGCGATCACGATCAGCATCGCATTGCGGAAGACGTGCCCGTAGAGCACGCCGCGCTCCGACAGGCCCTTCATCCGCGCCGTCAGGACGTACTGCTTCCGGATCTCGTCGAGGAAGGAGTTCTTGGTCAGCAGCGTCGATGTCGCGAAGGCCCCGAGCGCCATCGCCGTCACCGGCAGGGCGATGTGCCAGAGATAGTCGGCGATCTTGCCGAAGAGGGAGAGCTGCGCCCAGTTGTCCGAGGTCAGCCCCCTGAGCGGAAAGATCTGCCAGAACGAGCCGCCGGCGAAGAGCACGATCAGCAGGATCGCGAACAGGAAGCTCGGGATGGCGTAGCCGACGATGACGACGGCGCTCGTCCAGGTGTCGAAGCGCGAGCCCTCCCGCACCGCCTTGCGGATGCCGAGCGGGATCGAGATCATGTAGGAGAGCAGCGTCATCCACAGGCCGAGCGAGACCGAGACCGGCAGCTTCTCCTTGATGAGCTCCAGCACAGGCGCACCGCGGAAGTAACTCCGGCCAAAATCGAAGCGGGCATAGTCGGTCAGCATCTTCCAGAAGCGCTCGGGCGCCGGCTTGTCGAAGCCGAACTGCTTCTCCAACTCCTTGATGAAGGCGGGGTCGAGCCCCTGCGCGCCGCGATAGGCGCCGCCGTCTCCCTGCGCGCCGGCATCGCCCGCCTGTCCGCCGCCGACCCGGTCGGCGGCTCCGCCATTGGGGTTCTGGAGCTGCGAGATCACGCGCTCCACCGGCCCGCCCGGCGCGAACTGCACGATGACGAAGGAGATCAGCAGGATGCCGAACAGGGTCGGCACCATCAGCGCGATGCGGCGGGCGATGTAGCTCAGCATGCGCCGGTCACGCCTTTGCCGCCGGGCCGATCAGGCCGAGATGGGTGTGGCCGAAGCCCGCCGCGTATTTCAGGCCATAGCCGAGCGCGCGGTCGATGCCGATATGCGCCCCCCAGATGCACGCCAGCGCGAAGCAGAGCGCGCTGCCTGCCAGATGCCCCGCAGCGGCCAGAAAGACCGGTCCGAGCCAGCTATGTCCCGCATTGTAGACGAACGCGCCGAGGCGCGGCCCCGCGACATAACCCAGCATGGTGAGGTCCGGGCTCAGCAGCAGGATGGCGAAAAGCCACCAGGAGAAGCCCGCCCCGGCGAAGAGCCAGATGCAGATCGCCCCCAGCACGGCCCCTTCGAGCCGCAGGATCAGCGAGAGTGAACCCGGCAAGCGCGCTGTTGGCTGCATCGTCCTCACGCCTTTCCGATCCGCTTGGCTTTCTCGACGTCGAACCACCAGGTTCCGGGCGCACCCGAGCCGAATTTCGGCTTGGTCCGTGGCCGGTCGAACATGTCCCAATGGGCGATCCAGGTCTGGTCGTTCCACCACATCGGGATCCAGTAGCGCCCGGCGCGCAGCAGGCGGTCCAGGCATTTGGCGGCGACCACGACCTCGGCATAGCTCCTGGCCTGGCCGATCGTCTCGATCACCGCGTCGATGGCGGGGCTGGCGATGCCGGCGAGGTTGCGCGAGCCCGGCGTCTTCGCCGCCTGGGAGCCATAGACGATGCGCAGCGAATCGCTCGGGATGGCGCTGCCGGAGAGGGCCTGGCTGACGATGTCGAAGTCGAATTCCTGCGTGCGCCGCTGGTATTGGGCCGGATCGACGAGGCGCGAGGTGGCCTTGATGCCGAGCTTTTTCAGATTCGCCTGGAAGGGCTGGGTGTGCGGCTGCAGCGCCGGGCTGGAATCGAGGAACTCGATCTCGAAGGGCTGGCCGTTCGGCAGTTTCAGCACGTTGCCGTCGCGCTTGCAGCCCGCGGCGCGCAGCATCTCGTCGGCCTTGCGCAGCAGCGCCCGATCGCTGCCGGAGCCGTCCGAGACCGGGGGCAGGAAGGGCTCGCCGAAGACCTCGTCCGGCACCTGGCCCCGGAAGGGTTCAAGCAGGGCGAGCTCCTCCGGCGAAGGCTTGCCGACCGCCTTGGAATCGGAATTCTCGAAATAGGACGTCATGCGCTCATAGGAGCCGAACATGATGGTCTTGCGCGTCCATTCGAAATCGAAGGCGAGGCCCAGCGCCTCGCGGATGCGAGGATCGGCGAACTTCTCGCGCCGCAGATTGAACAGCCAGCCCTGTGAGGCGACCGGTTCGGTCTTGCGCAGAGCCTCCTTCTTGACCTTGCCCTCCTTCACCGCCGGGAAGTCATAGCCCGTCGCCCAGATGCGCGAGGTGAACTCCTCCTGGAAGGTGATGATGCCGCTCTTGAAGGCCTCGAACGCCACCTGGCGGTCGCGGAAATACTCCCAGCGCACGCGGTCGAAATTGTTCTGGCCGATATTCACGGCCAAGTCCTTGGCCCAGTAGCCGGCGACACGCTCGAATTCGATGAAGCGGCCCTGCTCGAAGCGGCCGACCTTGTAGGCGCCCGAGCCCAGCGGCGGCTCGAGCGTCGAGGCGGTGAAGTCGCGCGTCGACCAGTAGGCTTGCGAGAAGACCGGCAAGCCCGCCACGATCAGGTGCAGGTCGCGGCTGCGCTTGGGCCCGAGCTTGACCACGGCGATGTCGTCGCCCTCGGCCTCGGCCGAAACCACCTCCCCGAGCAGCAGGCGGAAGGAGGGGTGGCCCTTGGCCTTGAGGATGTTGAGCGAGAAGGCCACGTCGCGCGCGGTGACGCGCGAGCCGTCGTGGAACCGCGCCTCGGGGCGCAGGCGGAAGCGATAGGTCAGGCGGTCGGGCGAGACCGCGACGCTCTTGGCGAGCAGGCCGTAGAGGGCGCCCGGCTCGTCGGCGGAGCCGGTCATCAGGCTGTCGAAGCAGGCATCCATGCCCGCTGCGCCATCGCCCTGAAGCACGAAGGTGTTGAGCGTGTTGAAGGTGTCGAAGCTCTGGTTGCCGGATGCCTGCTTGATCTGCAGCGTCAGGGTGCCGCCCTTGGGAGCGCGCGGGTTCACATAGGCAAAGTGCGGGAAGTCGCGCGGCAGCGCCAGCTCACCGAAAACGGAAAGGCCGTGAGCCTCGGCATCTTGCGCCTGCGCCGACCCGGGCAGCCCCGGCAGGACGGTCGTAGCCGCCATGACGCCTCCGGCTTCCATCAGCCTGCGGCGTGTGATGCGCATCGCCATCGTCTCGCGTCTCCTTCGTCCGATTCGCCGCTCCCTTGTCGCCCGCATGGGCCGGAACGGCAATGCCGGCATTCTCGCCATGGTGATGGCGGGAGCAGGGCACGACAAGCAAAAGCCGGGCGCGAGGCCCGGCTTTAAAAGCGTTCAGCGATGCGGGAAGCCTCAGGGCTTCGGCAGCGGCTTCGGCGAATCCGCGAGCGTATTCAGATAGGCGACGACATCGGCGCGTGTCTGCGCGTTGCCGATGCCGGCGAAGGACATCGCGGTGCCCGGCACATAGGCCTTGGGGTTCTTCAGGAAGTGGTCGAGGCCGTCGGCGTCCCACTTCTTGTCCGTGCGGCCCTTGAGCGCGGCGGAATAGGCGAAGCCCTCGACCGTGCCCTCGTTGCGCTCGTAGACGCCGTAGAGATGCGGGCCGACCTTGTTGGCGCCGCCCTTGTCGAATGTGTGGCAGGCCTTGCAGGCGGCGGTGGCCTTCTCGCCCTTGGCGACATCGGCCTTGGCCAGGCGCTCGACGATCGGCGGGTCTTCCACAGCGGCCGCAGGAGCGGCGCCGCCGGCTGCCGGCTCGGCGCTCGGCAGGTCGTAGCCCGGCACGGCCGGCTTGTGCGGGGTGAACACGATGCCGGACACCATCTGGAGCCCCATCACCACCAGCAGGGTGGAGAGCAGCGCGCCGGCGACTTTGTTGGCCTCGATATTCATCGTATCCGAACCCTGAAGCCTGCCGCAGCGAAGATGCGTCAGACGAGATTGCGCAATGCCGGACCTTGGAAGGGCTCCAGCCTCGATGCTGCTTAACCGCTTTGCGCGCCCGATTGCAACTCGTATAAGCGCGCTTCCATCGAGACTTTTCGACGCTTCGCGCCCGCCGGCACGAGCCGCCGACCGGACCCGCCGACGCACATGCAGAACCCGTTGATCCTGATCCCTGCCCGCATGGAGGCGACACGCCTGCCGGGCAAGCCGCTCGCCGACATCCATGGCGAGCCGATGATCGTGCATGTCTGGCGCCGGGCGATCGCCTCCGGCGCGGGAGACGTCGCCGTCGCGACGGATTCGCCCGAGATCGCCGCGGCCGTCGAGGCGGCCGGCGGCAAGGCGGTGATGACCAGCGCCGCCCACCAGACCGGCTCCGACCGCATCAAGGAAGCCGCCGACATTCTGGACCCGGAGCGGCGCTACGACATCATCGTCAATGTCCAGGGCGATTTTCCGACGCTTGCCCCGTCCGCCATCGCGAAATCGGTCAAGCCGCTTGCGGACCCGAAGGTGGATATCGCCACCCTCGCCGGGGAGATTTTCGACGAGGAGGAGAAGACGGCACCGAGCGTGGTCAAGCTCGTCGGCAGCGAGATCGCGCCCGGCCATCTGCGCGCGCTCTACTTCACCCGCGCCACCGCGCCTTACGGAGACGGCCCGCTCTACCACCATATCGGGCTCTACGCCTATCGCCGCGCGGCGCTGGAGCGCTTCGTCAGCCTGCCGCAATCGCCGCTCGAGCTGCGCGAGAAGCTGGAGCAGCTGCGGGCGCTGGAGGACGGCATGCGGATCGACGTGATGATCGTCGATCATGTTCCGCGCGGCGTCGACACCCCTCCCGATCTGGACCGTGCCCGCGCGGCCCTGAAGTCCTGAACCAGAGTTCGGAAAGCCTGCCATGACCTTCGTCGTATCCTATCAGGGTGAGCCCGGAGCCTTCTCCTCGCAGGCCGCCCTCCAGGTGTTTCCGGATTGCGAGCTTCTGCCTTGCGCCACCTTCGAGGACGCGCTCGCCGCCGTCAGCGACGGCACGGCCCGCTACGGCATGATCCCGATCGACAATTCGATCGCCGGCCGCGTCGCCGACATCCATCATCTGCTGCCGCGCTCGGGCCTGCACATCATCGGCGAGCATTTCCTGCCGATCCGCTTCCATCTGATGGGCGTCGAGGGCGCGACGCTGGCGACGGTGAAGACCGTGCAGAGCCATATCCATGCGCTCGGCCAGTGCCGCAAGATCATCCGCAAGCTCGGCCTCAAGGCCGAGGTCGCGGCCGACACGGCCGGCTCCGCCCGCCAGGTCGCGGAGGCCGGCGACGTGACCCGCGCGGCCATCGCCCCGCGCATCGCGGCGGAGGTCTACGGCCTCAACATCCTGATGGAGGACATCGAGGACGAGAAGCACAACACCACCCGCTTCGTCGTGCTCTCGAAATATCCGGAATATGCCCGCCAGGGCGGCGCCCGCACGGTGACGACCCTGATGTTCCGCGTCCGCAACATCCCGGCCGCGCTCTACAAGGCCATGGGCGGCTTCGCCACCAACGGCATCAATATGACCAAGCTCGAAAGCTACATGGTCGACGGCCTGTTCTCGGCGACGATGTTCTACGCCGATGTCGAGGGTCATCCGGACGACCCGGCGCTTCGCCGCGCGCTCGACGAACTCGCCTTCTTCTCCAAGGAGGTGAAGATCATGGGCGTCTATCCTGCGAGCGAGTTCCGCTCCACCATCGAGGAGCCGGCTGAGTAGGGCGGCGCTCAGGCGCGCGTCGCAACCAGAAGCCGGCGGCGCTCGAGATCCTTGGGGCGGCCGAAACGCGTCAGGATCTCCTGCATCTCCTGCCGTTCGGGCGCGTAGAGGACGGTGCTGTCGATCACGATGGCGAGGCGTGTGATCGGCTTCAAGGGCGCCCAGCCGTCACCGTCGTGCAGATGGAAGCCGGCCATGAACTCCACCGGAAGAGGAGTCTCGTTCCAAGTCACTAAGGCCGACGAGCGGAAGCGTGGATGCGGCGACTTGCGAGCCTGGACAAGGCCGAGGCGGGCGCTGATCCGCGCCGCATCGCATTCGCTCAGGACGACATCGACATCCGCCACGGCAATCGATCCTGCTCCATGCAGGGCCACGGCGGCGCTGCCGATGATCCACCACGGCTCGGACGCGGCCTGCATGACCGAACCCACGAGCCGGAGGGTCGCGCGAAGCTCTTCGGGGAGCTTCGGCGATACGGCCTCCGGCGGGTCCGCCGCGGTGGTCATCCCCGCGGCTCCAGCGTCGAGACATGGGCCGAGACGACCTTCCAGCCGAGACCTGGAAAGCGCACCCAGGTCTGGCTCTGGCGGCCGATCGCGTCGCGCCCGCGCAGCTTGAATTCGAGGTTCACGGTCGCGACATCGCGCCCGAGCGTCAGGATTTCCAGCCTGATCCGTTTCTCCTTGCTGCCGGGGCCGGGCGGGCGGGCGACGCGATGGGCGTGAATCTCGTCGAAGC
The DNA here is from genome assembly GCF_900156025.1 of Allobosea sp. TND4EK4. Classification (GTDB taxonomy): domain Bacteria; phylum Pseudomonadota; class Alphaproteobacteria; order Rhizobiales; family Beijerinckiaceae; genus Allobosea. The sequence goes on along the minus strand of NZ_FTMO01000001.1, from coordinate 984,545 downwards.
CGTAGCCGTGCTCGCTGAAGGCGTAGCGGATGGTGTGCGGGCTGTTCCAGAAGGTCCGGTCGAGCACCTCGACATTCTTGTCGATCAAGGCCTGCTCGTACTCCTCGAACAGCGCGCTGATCTCGGCCACGACATCAGGCAGGTTCGGCGTCAGCTCGGTCACGCGGCATTCTCCATGGCGAGGGCGACGGCGAGCAGGGCGGCATCCGTCCCGCGCCCGCCGATGATCGAGAGCCCGACAGGCGCGCCGTCCACGCTCGCGCCGGGCAGGCTGACCTGCGGATGGCCGGCGAGCCCCCCTTGTGCACACAGGCAGGTGATGCGGTCGCGCACCGGCCTCAGCGCCGGCATCGACTGCCCGCGCAGCGGGGCGGGAAACGGCGTCGTCGGCAGGCACAGGATCGTACCCGGCGGCAGCAGATGGCGCAGCCGGGCACGGGCCTCCTCGCGCATCAGCGCGGCCCAGCCCTGATCGGCGGCGGAGACCTGCGAGCCGGCGATCAGCCCGGCGGCGACGCCGAAGGCCATGCGGGGATTGTGCTGCTCGATCCAGGGGCGGAAGGTGGCCCAGGCCTCGACCGGCTGCAGGCAGCGCTGCGCCCGCGCCCAGACCGACAGCCCTTGCGGTGCCATGATCTCCTCGCGCGGCGCCGACCCGACGACGCGCGCCAGCCGCTCGACCATCGGCCGCAGCGCCTGCGCCACCTCCGGATCGGCGAAGCCGAAGGCATCGACCGCGACGAGCAGCGTTGTCGGCAGCGGTCCCGGCTCCTCGCCCAGCATCACGCCGCCGACCTTGGCGAAGGTCTGCGCGTCGCGCGCGAACCAGCCGGCGGTGTCGGAACTCGGTGCCTGCGGCATCAGTCCGGTCAGGTCGAGCCGGCCATGGGTCGGGCGGATGCCGTAGAGCCCGCAGAAGCTCGCCGGCACCCGCATCGAGCCACCCGTATCGGTGCCGAGCGCGGTGTCGCACAGCCCCGCCGCGACCGCTGCCGCCGAGCCCGAGGAGGAGCCGCCCGGCACCCGCTCGGGCACGGCGCTGTTGATCGGGGTCCCGTCGAAGGCGCTTTCGCCGAGGATGCCGAGCGAGACCTCGTCGGTGATCGTCTTGCCGATCATGTCGGCCCCGGCGTCGAGCAGCCGCTGCACCGCCCAGGCATGCCGTTCCGGAATTGGTTGGGCGGCCGCCCAGTCGTGGTTGCCCCCGCCGGTCGGCACGCCGGCGACGTCGAACAGGTCCTTCACCGCGAAGGTGAGGCCGGAGAGTGGGCCGCCGGGCCGGCCGGCGACATGGGCGCGCGGCCCGGGGACGAAGGCGTGGACCGGGTCGCTCATGCAAGGCTCCGAGGGGATTCCGGGACAGGGGAGGGCGCTTGCCTCAGGGCTGCTCGCCCTCAAGGGCCCAGGCCCGCACCAGCGTGCTGGCGATGGCGATATGCTGCGGGCAGGCGAGGCCGTCCGGGTGGGTCCCCTCCAGCATCTGCAGCACCTCGCTGCGCGGGAACCAGCGCCCGTCCTCCAGCTCCGTCAGGTCGAGCGTGATCTCGTCGCCCAGCGCCTCGGCGATGCAGCCGACCATGATCGAGGAGGGGAACGGCCAGGGCTGGGAGGCCAGATAGCGCACCGTGCCGATGCGCAGGCCCGCCTCCTCCCAGCTCTCGCGCCGCACTGCGTTCTCGAGCGTCTCGCCCGGTTCGACGAAGCCGGCGATGCAGGAATACATGCCGGGCGCGAAGCGCGACTGGCGCGCGAGCAGGCAGCTCTCGCCGCGCGTCACCAGCATGATCACGACGGGGTCGGTGCGGGGGAAGTGCAGCGCGCCGCAGCTCGTGCATTCGCGCCGCCAGCCCGAGGCGCCGGCGATGGTGGGGCCGCCGCACTGCGCGCAGAAGCGGTGCCGGGCGTGCCAGTCCAGCACGGCCTTGGCCTCGCCGAGCGGGCCGACCTCCTCGGTCGGGACCATTCCCTTGAGAGCAATGGAGCGCAGGTCCGTCAGCATCAGCTCAGGCCGCGCCGTCAGCGGCTCGATCAGGGACCGGTCCAGCAGCCGGCCGAAGCGGGGCGAACCGTCCTCCGCCATGCCGAGGAAGATTTCCTCCAGCGCCGGGCCGAGCATCTCGGTCTCGCCATGCGTGAACCAGATCGAGAGCTGGTCCTCGCCCGTGCGGTTGAGCACCGGCGTCTCGCCCGCGACGGCGGCGATCCGCGTATCGGAGCGGTGCCGCAGCGCCGTGACCGCATCGGGCTTGTTGCGCAGGTCCTCGCGCCGGTCGAGCCGGTTATCCGCGAAACCGGTCAGGGTGGAGCGTTCGCGGCGGAGCGTGGCGTCGGTCATGGCAAGGGTCTAAACCGGCCCGGCGGCGGCACGCAAGCGCGCAGCGCGCGGACGGCCTTGCGTCTGGTTATTGCCCTTCAGGCCTTGTCATGGCCCCGCAGCAGATCGATGATCCCGGAGAAATCCGTGCCGCCCTCGCCCCAGCCATTATGCAGCCCGAAGAGTTGCGCGGCAGCGGCGCCCAGCGGCGTCGAGGCACCCGCGCCCTGTGCCGCCTCCTGCGCCAGCTTCAGGTCCTTCAGCATGAGCGCAGAGGCGAAGCCGGGCTTGTAGCCGTTATTGGCCGGCGAGGTCGGGACCGGCCCCGGAACCGGGCAATAGGTCGTCAGCGACCAGCACTGGCCCGACGAGGTCGAGGCCACGTCGAACAGCGCCTGGTGCGACAGGCCGAGCTTCTCGCCCAGCACGAAGGCCTCGCAGACGCCGATCATCGAGATACCGAGGATCATGTTGTTGCAGATCTTCGCCGCCTGTCCGTTCCCGGCCGGGCCGCAATGCACGATCTTGCGGCCCATCTTGGCCAGGATCGGCTCGCCGCGGTCGAAGGCATCCTCCGCGCCGCCCACCATGAAGGTCAGCGCGGCGCCCTTGGCTCCTCCGGTGCCGCCCGAGACCGGCGCATCGAGCGACGGGCAGCCATGCTCGGCGGCCAGCGCATGTGCCTTGCGGGCGCTCTCGACATCGATCGTCGAGGAATCGATCAGCAGCGTGCCGGGCTTCACAGCCGGCAGGATGTCGCCCCAGACCGAGAGCACATGCTTGCCCGCCGGCAGCATCGTCACCACGATTTCGGCCGCCGAGACGGCCTCCTTCGCCGAACCGGCGATGCCGACGCCGAGCTCCGCCGCCGCTTGCCGCGAGGCCTCGACGAGGTCGAAGGCCGTGACCTCATGCCCGGCCTTGACCAGGTTCCCGGCCATCGGGCCGCCCATATTGCCGAGACCGATGAAGGCGATGCGGGTCATGGTCGCTCCTCTTGCTTATCGTTGTGCTGGCTAGAAAGCGGCATTGCGATCCTGATGCCGTGGTCTATTTCCGTCCGCTGCAATGCCGAGCGCGTGAGGCGCGCATCATTGGCGTCTCGCGATCGGGTCTCTTTTGTGTTGACCCAGCCCGCGTAGAGCCAGCAACAACACCAACCGACCACAGCACCGCCCATCCCGACGATCACGGTGGATTTGTCCAAACCAAACAACCTGGCGAGGATGGCAGCAGCTGCGCCCATGCTGGCCACGCCGATCGCTTGGGTCGCCATGGTACGCAGGAAGCCCATCGTCTTCCCTCAATTCCCCTTCGCCCGGCCGACCAGCCCGCGCGCGACGATCATCCGCATCACCTCGTTGGTGCCTTCGAGTATCTGGTGCACGCGCAGGTCGCGGACGATCTTCTCGATGCCGTAATCGGCGAGATAGCCGTAGCCGCCATGGATCTGAAGGGCGTCGTTGGCGACGGCAAAGCCGGTATCGGTCGCGACGCGCTTGGCCATGGCGCAGAGCTTGGTCGCATCGGGCGCCTTGGCGTCGAGCGCCGCCGCCGCGCGCCAGAGCAGGGTGCGCGCAGCCTCCAGTTCGGTCGCCATGTCGGCAAGCTTGAACTGCAGCGCCTGGAAATCGGCGATGGCCGAGCCGAAGGCCTTGCGCTCCTTGGCATAGGCGATCGACCTGTCCAGCGCGCTCTGCGCCCCGCCGATGGAGCAGGCGCCGATGTTCAGCCGGCCCCCGTCGAGCCCCGCCATCGCGATCTTGAAGCCGATGCCCTCGGGGCCCAGCCTGTTGGCGACGGGCACGCGGCAGTTCTCGAAGATGACGGCCCGCGTCGGCTGGGCGTTCCAGCCCATCTTCTTTTCCTCGGCGCCGAAGGAGAGGCCCGGTGTGCCCTTCTCGACGACGAGGGTCGAGATGCCCTTGGGTCCGGCCTCGCCGGTGCGCGCCATCACGACATAGAGGTCGGAAACGCCGGCGCCGGAGATGAACTGCTTCTGCCCGTCGAGGACATAGGTGTCGCCGTCGAGCACGGCCTTCGTCTTCAGCGCGGCGGCGTCCGAGCCGGCGCCGGGCTCGGTCAGGCAATAGCTCGCCAGATGCTCCATCGTGCAGAGCTTCGGCAGGAAGCGCTGGCGCTGCTCGTCCGCGCCGTAGCGGTCGATCATCCAGGCGCACATGTTGTGGATCGAGATATAGGCCGCGACCGTCGGGCATCCTGTCGACAGCGCCTCGAAGATCAGCGCCGCATCCAGCCGGCTCAATCCCGAGCCGCCGACGTCTTCCTGGATGTAGATGCCGCCCATGCCGAGCGCGGCGGCGGCACGCATCTCCTCGACCGGGAAATGCTTCTCCTCGTCCCAGCGTGCCGCATTGGGCGCGAGGGTTTCCGTGGCGAAGGAGGTGGCCATCTCCTGAATGGCGAGCTGATCCTCGGACAGCGAGAACATGGCCACCTCGTCTTTGCTTGTTCGTCTTGGCTTGCGTCAGTTCATCGTCGGGATGACGAAGCTGGCGCCGTCCTTGATGCCGCTCGGCCAGCGCGCCGTCACCGTCTTGGTCTTGGTGTAGAAGCGGATCGAGTCCGGGCCGTGCTGGTTGAGGTCTCCGAAGGAGGAGCGCTTCCAGCCGCCGAAGGTGTAATAGGCCAGCGGCACCGGAATCGGCACGTTGATGCCGACCATGCCGACCTGCACCTTGGAGGCGAAGTCGCGCGCCGCGTCGCCGTCGCGGGTGAAGATCGCGGTGCCGTTGCCGTATTCGTGGTCGTTGGTGAGCTTCAGCGCTTCCTCGTAGCTCTCGGCCCGAACGACGGAGAGCACGGGCCCGAAGATCTCCTCCTTGTAGATGCGCATGTCCTTGGTGACGTTGTCGAACAGGCAGCCGCCGACATAGAAGCCGTTCTCGTAACCCTGCATCTTGAAGTCGCGCCCGTCGACGGCAAGCGTCGCGCCTTCCTGCACGCCGAGGTCGATATAGGAGCGGATCTTCTCTTCCGCCGCCTTGGTGACGACCGGACCGTAATCGGCGGACGAATCCGTGGAGGGGCCGATCTTCAGGCTTTCGACGCGCGGGATCAGGCGCTTCACCAACTCGTCCGCGGTGGCCTTGCCGACGGGAACAGCCACCGAAATCGCCATGCAGCGCTCGCCGGCCGAGCCGTAGCCGGCGCCGATCAGCGCATCGACGGCCTGGTCCATGTCGGCGTCCGGCATGATGACCATGTGGTTCTTGGCGCCGCCGAAGCACTGCACGCGCTTACCGGCCGCGCAGCCGCGGGCGTAGATGTACTCGGCGATCGGCGTCGAGCCGACGAAGCCCACCGCCTTGATCTCGGGATGGTCGAGGATGGCGTCGACCGCCTCCTTGTCGCCGTTGACGACATTGAGGATGCCGGGAGGTCCGCCCGCCTCGATGAACAGCTCGGCGAGGCGCATCGGCACGCCGGGGTCACGCTCGGACGGCTTCAGGATGAAGGCGTTGCCGCAGGCGATGGCGGGGCCGAGCTTCCACAGCGGGATCATGGCCGGGAAGTTGAACGGCGTGATGCCGGCGCAGACGCCGAGAGCCTGGCGCAGCGAGTAGATGTCGATGCCGGGGCCGGCGCCGTCCGTGAACTCGCCCTTCATCAGGTTCGGCACGCCGAGCGAGAACTCGACCACCTCGACGCCGCGCTGAATGTCGCCCTTGGCATCCGCGATCGTCTTGCCGTGCTCGCGGGCGAGCAGTTCGGCCAGCGCGTCGTTGTTCTGGGCGATCAGGTCGAGGAACTTCATCAGTACGCGGGCGCGCCGCTGCGGATTGACTGCGGCCCATTTCGGCTGGGCCGCGGCGGCGTCGCGCACGGCGGCGTCGAGTTCGGCGGCAGAGGCCAACGCGACCTTGCCGATCACGCTGCCGTCCATCGGCTGGTAGATGTCGGAGGTGCGCCCCGAGGTGCCGGCGACATGCTTGCCGCCGATGAAATGCCCGACCTGACGCATCGCGCCCTCCCTACGAACTGATGGTTCGGTAATCCTGATCATTCCCTACCATTCTCGTTTTCGCACGGCTATAGCGGTCGGCTAGTGCTCGTCGTGCGAAAAAGCGAATATAGGGAGGGCCTGTTGGAGCGGTTCGACTGGGACGACCTGCGCTTCTTCCTCGCCGTGGCTCGCTCGGGCCGGTTGACGGCGGCCGCCCGCCGCCTCGGTGCCGACCACGCCACGGTGTCCCGCCGCATCACTGCGCTGGAGGAGGCGCTGAAGGCGAAGCTCTTCGAGCGCCGGCCGCAGGGTTACACCCTGACGGCCCATGGCGAGCGCCTGCTGGCGAAGGCGGAAAGCATGGAAACCGAGGCGCTGGCGATCCAGAGCGATATCGGCGGGGCCGACATGGCGCTGTCGGGCACGGTCAGGATCGGCGCGCCCGATGGCTTCGGCACAGCCTTCCTGGCGCCGCGCCTGGCCAAGTTCGCCAGCGCCTATCCGGGGCTGGAAATCCAGCTCATCGCCATGCCGCGCCTGCTCTCGCTCTCGAAGCGCGAAGCCGATGTCGCGATCACGCTGGCGCCGCCGAAGGAAGGCAAGGTGGTCGCGCGCAAGCTCGCCGATTATCGCCTGGGCCTGTATGCGGCGCCCGGCTATCTCTCGCAGATGCCGCCGGTGACGGGCCCCGAGGACCTCTTCGGGCACCGCATCATCGGCTATATCGACGACCTGATCTTTTCGCCTGAGCTCGATTATCTCGACGAGGTCGCCAAGGGCCTGCGGGCGCATCTGCAGAGTTCCAGCGTCATCGCCCAGATGAACGCGGTGGTCGCCGGCGCCGGTATCGGCGTGATCCACCATTTCATGGCGGAGGGCGATCCGCGGCTCGTGCCGGTGCTGCCGGAGAGCGTCCAGATCACCCGCTCCTTCTGGCTGCTGGTGCATGCCGATCTGAAGGATGTGGCGCGCGTGCGAGCCAGCGTCGACTTCATCGTCAGGGAGGCGAAGGCGGCCCGGGCCCTGCTGATGGGCGAGGCGCGTCCGGAAGCCCGCTCCGGCGCCCCATAGCCCGAAGGCCGCGTCAGATCCGCCAGGGCAGGACGTTGGCGGTCAGGCGCCGTCCGAGCAGGTCGAGGCCGAGCATCGCCACGAGGATCACGGCGATGGCGCTGATCGCGACGGCCGCGGCCTCGCCCGCGAGGCCCGCTTCCTTGAGGCTGAAGAGCACGACGCCCAGTGTCTCGGTGCCCGACGACCAGAGCAGCGCCGAGACGGTGAGCTCGTTGAAGGCGACGAGGAAGACCATCAGCGCCGAGATCGCCGCCGCCGGCGCCAGGAGCGGCGCCACGATGAAGCGCAGCATCTGCCAGGTGCCCGCGCCATCGAGCCGCGCTGCCTCCTCGTGATGCGCCTCGATCTGCGCCATCGCCGCCACCGGCGCCTTCAGCGCCAGCGGCAGGAAGCGGGCGAGATAGGCGAAGAGGATGATGAAGGGCGTGCCGTAGATGCTGACGCCGATGAGCGGCAGGGGCTTGAGGAACAGCAGGATGCAGGCGATCGCCAGCACGATGCCGGGCAGCGCATAGGGCAGCTCGACCACGAGCTCGACCACCCGCCGCAGCTTGCCGAGCCGGCGCTCCAGCCCAAAGGCGAAGGCGATCGAGCCGAGCGCCAGCACGATCCCGGCGATGGCCGCGAAGGCGAAGGAATTGCGGAACGCCCGCACCGTCGCGCTTTGCCGCAGCAGCACCTCGGCGAACTTGTCGAGCGTCAGGCTCTGCCAGGAGAGCGGCACGCCGAGTGCCGGTGTCAGCGCTTCTGCGAGCAGCGCCAGCAGAGGCAGGCCGAGCTTGAGCAGCAGCACCGCCCACAGCCCCGCCGCGACGAAGGCACGCGCCCGCCCCAGCCGCCAAAAGGGTTCGAGCGGGCGCTCGATCTCGACCCTGCCGCCCTGGCGGCGGGTCAATGCCATGCCGGCCAGGATGCCGAAGGTCGCGACGAGCCCGACCAGCACGGCGAGAGCCGCGACGTCCGGCAGGCTCTCCGGCCCGAAACTCGACAGGCGGCGATAGATCAGCGTCGGCAGCGTCAGATAATTGACAGGCAGTCCGAGCAGCGCGGGAATGCCGAAATTGCCGATGCCGGCGACGAAGGCAACCAGCGCAGCCGCCGCGAGCTGGGGGCGCAGCACCGGCAGGAGAATCCGGGCGGTGATGGTGGCGGGGCCGGCGCCTTCCATCTGCGCCGCCTCCACCAGCGAATGCGGGATGCTGCGCAGGCCGCTCCAGACCGTCATCGCGACGAGCGGGGCGTGGTGCAGCGCCATGACCAGAATGATGCCGCCGCGCCCGAGCAGCGGGTTGGGCGTGCCAGGCGCGGGCGCGAGCCCGAGCAGCGCGAGCAGTTGGGAATTCGGGGCGAGCAAGCTGAGGAAGGCCAGCGCCGCGACCTGCGGCGCGATCATCATCGAGAACACGAAGCCGAAGGCCAGCGGCCGCCGTCCGCGCAGATCGGTGACGCCGAGCGCGAGCGCCACCAGTGTGCCCAAGGCCAGCGCCCCGAGGGTCGAGAAGAAGGCTGTATCGAAGCTGTGCAGCGTCGCGGCCACGGCCGAGCGGCTCGTGATCGTCTCCAGCGCCGCCTCGGGCGCAAAACGGCCGCCCGGCATCAGCGCCGCCAGCAGGAGCCGCAGGACCGGCAGGGCACCGAACAGCAATGCCGCGAGAATGATCAGCGCCGGCAGGAACGGTGCTCGCGGGGCCCGCCAGGCCGCGCCTCGGCGCCGCAGCGCCAGGCCGGACGCGCCATGGAGCTTCCGGGGCAGGCCGACGGCCAGCGTCACCGCGCCGGCATCCTTGCCGAACGCGCGCGGCTCACTCGAAGATGCCGCTGAAGCGCTTGCGGGCCGCGGCCGAGTCCTCCAGCGCCTTGGCGGCGTCGAAGGCCATCAGCTTGATCTCGCTGCGGGCCGGGTAGCCCGCCGGCAGCGCGACGCTGGCGAGCGCCGGTACATAGCCCTGCTTTGCGGCGACCTCCTGCCCGTCCTTCGACAGCAGGAAATCGATGAAGGCCTGCGCGGCGGCCGGGTTCCGGGTCCCCTTCAGGATGGCGACGGGTTCGCTCACGGCCGAGACGCCCTCGCTCGGGAAGACGAACTCGACCGGGGCGCCCTTGGCCTTCTCGCGGATCGGCATGAAGTCCACGATCATGCCGTAGAGCTTCTCGCCTGTGGCGACCTGGCGCAGGATGTCGCCATTGGCGCCGGCGGCGAGCGCGCCGTTCTCCTTCAGCTTCTCGTAATAGCCCCAGCCGTCCTTGATGTTGCCCGTCAGCGTCATGGTATGGATCAGGGCTGCGCCGGAGTTCAGCGGGCTCGGCATGGCGACGAGGTTCTTGGCTTCCGCCTTCGTCAGGTCGAGCCAGCTCGTCGGCTTCAGCGGCGCCTTGGTGTTGTAGACGATGCCGGTCGTGATCAGCTTGGTCGCGAACCAGCTCTTGGCCGGGTCATGGATGCCGGCCGGATAGGCGGAGACGTCGGCCTTCTCGTAGGCCTCGAGCCGGCCTTCCTTCTTGAGCCCTTCCATCGTCACCGAATCGGCGATCAGCAGCAGGTCTGCCTGCGGCGCGCCGGCCTCGAATTCGGCTCTGAGCTTGGCCAGGATGCGCGGCGTGCCGTCGCGCACGAAGGAGATGTCGACCTTCGGATATTTCGCCTTGAAGGCATCGACCGTCTGCTGGGCGTCGGTATTGGGCTGGCTGGTGTAGAGCACGAGCTTGCCTTCGGCGCCCTGCGCCCGGGCCGCCGTTGCCGTCGCAAGGGCGAGCATCAGCGCCGCGCCGAGGACCTTGCTGAGCATCTCGTCTCTCCGTCGAAGGGTCTGTGTCAGGATCGGGTGCCGGTAGTCCTCGTATACGACAGTTCGATGAAAGCGCTGTCGCAAACGTGCCACCCCGGCATGCCATCAATGCGTTCGGCCCGGGGCGCCTGCATGGGCGCCTTGCTCGATCAGGCTCGCAATGACGCGCCGGAGGGGCCACATTGCCGGGGAAGGCCTGGCCGTGCATGACAGCGCGAGTCCGCGCCGCAGAAAGGGACCCTAGCAGACCATGGCCTCAAAACTCGACCAGCTCCGCGAGATGACCACTGTCGTCGCCGACACCGGCGACATCGAGGCCGTGCGCCGTCTCAAGCCGGTGGATTGCACCACCAACCCGACCCTGATCTTCAAGGCGGTCGAGACGCCGGCCTATGCCCATCTCGTCGACGAGGCCATCGGCTGGGGCAAGAAGCAGGGTGGCGGCGAGAAGGCCGTGCAGGCCGTCTGCGATCGGCTCGCGGTCAATTTCGGCGCCGAGCTGACGAAGATCGTGCCCGGCCGGGTCTCGACCGAGGTCGATGCCGACCTCTCCTTCGACGGCAAGGCGACCCTCGACAAAGCCCGCGCCATCATCGCCGCCTACAAGGAGCGCGGCGTCGAGCGCGACCGCATCCTGGTCAAGATCGCCTCGACCTGGGAGGGGCTGCAGGCCGCCAAGATGCTGCAGGCCGAGGGCATCGACTGCAACCTGACGCTGCTTTTCGCCCTGCCGCAGGCTGTCGCGGCCGCAGACGCAAGGGCCTTCCTGATCTCGCCCTTCGTCGGGCGCATCCTCGACTGGCACGTCAAGGCCGGGACCGGCCCCTACACGGCCGAAACCGACCCGGGCGTCATCTCGGTCCGCAGCATCTACGCCTATTACAAGACCTACGGCATCGACACGGTGGTGATGGGCGCGTCCTTCCGCAACACCGGGGAAATCGAGGCTCTGGCCGGTTGCGACCGGCTGACCATCGGCCCCGGCCTGCTCGACGAGCTCGCCGGCGCCACGGGCGACCTGCCGCGCAAGCTCAAGCCCGATGCGCCGGGCGAGGCGCCGGCGAAGCTCGACCTCGACGAGAAGGCCTTCCGCTTCGCCATGAACGAGGATGCGATGGCGACCGAGAAGCTGGCGGAGGGCATTCGCGGCTTCGTCAAGGATCTGCGCAGCCTTCGCAAGCTCGTGGCCGAAAAGCTCGGCTGAGCGGCGCGAGCGGCCGGCGCGACCGACTGACGCGCCGGCTCATCCCCCGGCTTGATTGACGAAAATCCGCTGGGGGGCTCTGATACAGGAGAGGCGGCTGCGGCTGTCGCGGCGGCCTCGCGGAGTTGGTCGCATGAGCACGTCCTCGCAAGCTTCACCGTCCGTCGCCCCCTCGCTCGGCACGCACCTCGTTCCACTCCGGCGCAGCTGGGGCTGGCTGATGGCTGCGGGCATCGCGCTCATCGTTCTCGGCATGGCGGGGCTCGGTGCGGTCGCGCTGCTCAGCCTCGCCAGCGCGATCTGGTTCGGGGCGATGATCTTCGTCGGCGGCATCGTCGTGCTGGCCGACGCCTTCCGCCATCAGGGCTGGAAGAGCCGCACGATGCATCTCGTCATCGGTGTGCTGTATCTCGCCATCGGCGTCGTCACCTTCGTCAATCCGCTGGTGGCGACGGCCTCGCTCACGCTGCTGATCGGCTGCGGGCTCGTGGCGACCGGGCTGCTGCGCCTCTTCGTCGCCTTCCAGAACCGGCAACTGCCGTTCTGGGGCTGGGTCGCGTTCTCGGGGCTTCTGACCCTGGTGCTCGGCGGGCTGATCATCATGCAATGGCCGGCATCGAGCCTGTGGGTGCTCGGCACCTTCCTCGCCATCGAGCTGATCTTCCAGGGCTGGGGCACGATCGCCCTTGCTCTGGCGATTCGCTCGACCTTCGACGGCGTGCGCGCCAAAGCCTGACCTTAGCGGGTTGCGGTCTCGATCGGCTCCGGTGTTGTGCCGCCGAGCGAGGCCGTCGCCGCCCGGGACGGCGCCCCGTCGCGGAAGAAGGACCTGCCGCCGGCTGCAGCGGCCTGCAACTGACCCTTCCAGCCCTTGTCGCCCGCCTTGCCGCCGAGCGCGGCGAAATCGGCCTTCGTTGACATGTCCGCGTCGCGCCCCCGATAGACCATGACGCCGCCGGCCGTGACGACGATATCGCCGCGCCGCAGCGTCGGATCCTTCAGATACCAGTTCGGGTCCTGGGACGGATCGAGCTGGACGACCGGAGGCGAGGGCCGGCTTGAAACCTCGGGATAGGACTGCCGCTTCGGCTTCACCGTCACGCTGAGCGGATCGTAAGTCTCAATCGGCGCGACCGCGACCGCGCGCCGCGGCGCCCCGAAAAAGGCCCGCGCGAAATCGTCGAAGATGTTCGCCGCCTGCACCTGCGATGCGCCCAGCAGGATCATTCCAGCGGCGATCCCCCAGCGTGCCGAACCCTTGCGAACCATGTCACGATCTCCTGCCCGTTCTCGCGAGGACAACGAGCGATGGTCGCGAAAGGTTCGTGACAGGTTCAGCGCTGGGTTAACTTTTTTGCAGCCGCTCAGTCCTTGCCCTGGGCGGCGTAGGCTTCCGCGCGGATCGTCGAGAGCGACTTCGCCGGCGTGATCGCTTCCGGGTCGAGCAGGCAGTGAATGATCGCCGGCTTGCCGGAGGCAACGGCCCGCTCGAAGGCGGGAGCGAACTCCTCGGTGGTCTCCACCCGCTCGCCATGGCCGCCGAAGGCGGTGGCATAGGCGGCGAAGTCCGGGTTCTTCAGCGTCGTCGCCGAAATGCGACCCGGATAATGCCGCTCCTGGTGCATGCGGATGGTGCCGTACATGCCGTTGTCGACCACGATCACGATCACGCCGAGGTCGTATTGCACGGCCGTCGCGAAATCCTGCCCGTTCATCAGGAAGCAGCCGTCGCCGGCGAAGGCGATGACCGTCCGCTCCGGGAAGAGCCGCTTGGCGCCGATGGCCGCCGGCACGCCATAGCCCATCGAGCCGGAGGTCGGGGCGAGCTGCGTCGCGAACTTGTTGAAGCGGTGGAAGCGATGCACCCAGGTCGCGTAATTGCCGGCACCGTTGCAGAGAATCGCGTCCTCCGGAAGCCGGCTGCGCAGCCAGCGCACCATCTCGCCGGGGTGGAAGCTGCCGGCGACGGGGGCGGGCTGGTTGCTCCAGGCGAGATAGGCGTCGTGCGCCTCGGCGCCGGCGCCGGCCCATGGGATCTGCTGCGGCGGATGCACGGTTTCGAGCGCGGCGCAGAAGGCGGTCGGCGAGGCGTTGATGGCCAGCGTCGGGCGGTAGACCCGGCCGAGCTCCTCCGGGTCCGGATGGACATGGACAAGCGGCCGGCCGGGATTGGGAATGCCGAACAGCGTATAGGACTGGCTCGGCATCTCAGAGAGGCGCCCGCCCACGAGCAGGACGAGATCGCTCTCCTGGATGCGCGCCAGCAACTTCGGGTTGGGTCCGATGCCGAGATCGCCGGCGAAGTTCGGATGATCGGCCGGGAACAGCATCTGCCGGCGGAACGAGACCGCGACAGGCAGGTCGAAGCGCTCGGCAAAGCGCTGGAAGCGCTCGATCGCCTGCGGGTTCCAGCGCGAGCCGCCGAGGATCGCGACCGGCTTCTTCGCCGCCCAGAGCCGCTTCTGCAGATCGATGGTCTGGAGCAGGGACGGGTGCGTCTCCGTGACCTGATAGGGCTCGGCATCCGCCACATCGGCGAGGTCGGTCAGCACGTCCTCGGGCAGCGCGATCACGACCGGGCCGGGACGGCCCGAGGTGGCGACATGGAAGGCGCGGCTGATGATCTCGGGGATGCGGGCGGCGTCGTCGATCTCCGTCGCCCATTTCGTCATGCTGCCGAAGACGGCGCGGTAGTCGAGCTCCTGGAAGGCTTCGCGCTCGCGCATGCCGCGCTCGATCTGCCCGACGAACAGGATCAGCGGGGTCGAATCCTGGTCGGCGATGTGGATGCCGGGCGAGGCGTTGGTGGCGCCGGGCCCGCGCGTGACGAAGCAGATGCCAGGCTTGCCGGTGAGCTTGCCGGCCGCTTCCGCCATCATGCAGGCGCCGCCCTCGGCCCGGCAGATCGTCACCTTCATCGAGGCGTCGTGCAGCGCGTCGAGCACGGCAAGATAGCTCTCGCCGGGCACGCAGAAGGCGTCAGTGGCGCCGTGGAGGATGAGCTGATCGACGAGAATCTGCCCGCCGGTGCGATTGGCCATCGTTCTGTTTTCCTCTGCCCTTGCCGTCATTGCGAGGAGCGCAGCGACGAAGCAATCCACGGGACACAGAGCGCTGCCGCCCTGGATTGCTTCGCTGCGCTCGCAATGAGGGCGGATGTCATCGCGCCGGCCCGCCCCAGGCCGGGTCGTTCAGGATTTCGTCTTCATGCTCGCCGAGGCGCGGGCTCGGGCGCCCTGCCACCTGCCGCACGCCGTCCATGACGATCGGCGAGGCGATGGTCGGAACCGTACCCGCCTTCGCCGCCTCGTGGGGCAGGTCGACCTTGACGCCGCGCGCCACCACCTGCGGATCGGCGAAGACCTCCCCGATATCGTTGATCGGCCCGGCGGGAACGCCGACCCTTTCCAGGGCTGCCAGCAGATCGCGCTTGGCATGCCGCCGGCAGAGCCCGTGCAGCTGTTCCGTCAAGGCGATGCGATTTGCCACGCGCGAGCGGTTGTCGAAGTAGTGCGGATGTTCGGCGAGCCCCGGCTCGCCCAGCACCTCGCAGAGCTTGCGCCACTGCCCGTCATTGCCCGTGGCGATGATGATATGCCCGTCGGCGACCGGAAACACATCATAGGGCACGATGTTGGGATGCGCATTGCCGAGCCGCGCCGGAGGCTGGCCGCCGACCAGATAGTTCATCGCCTGGTTGCCGAGCACGGCGATCTGCGTATCGAGCAGCGCCATGTCGAGGCTCGCGCCTTCTCCGGTCTGGTCGCGGCGGCGCAGGGCCGCCAGGATGCCGGTCGAGGCATAGAGGCCGGTGAAGATGTCGGCGACCGCGTAGCCCGCCTTCATCGGCGCGCCCTCCGGCTCCCCGGTGACCGACATCGGCCCGCCCATGCCCTGGACCAGGAAGTCGTAGCCGGCGCGCGGCGCATAGGGGCCGTCCTGCCCGAAGCCGGTGACAGAGCAATAGATCAGGCGAGGAAACGTCTTGCGCAGCGAGACCGCGTCGAGCCCGTATTTGACGAGCCCACCGACCTTGAAATTCTCCACCACGACATCGGCATGGGCGGCGAGACGCCTGACCAGCGCCTGCCCTTCCTGGGTGCGGAAATCGGCCGTGATCGAGCGCTTGCCGCGATTGGCGGAGTGGAAATAGGCGGCCGAGAGGTTGTCCCCGTCCACGCCCTCGATGAAGGGCGGGCCCCATTTGCGCGTGTCGTCGCCCTCCGGCGCCTCGACCTTGACGACATCGGCGCCAAGATCGGCCAGCAGCTGACCGATCCAGGGTCCGGCGAGGATGCGTGCCAGCTCGAGCACGCGCAGGCCTGCGAGGGGAGCGGTGGGGATCATCAGGCTCGATCCGTGCCGTCATCCCGGCCGGAGCGAAGCGGAGAGCCGGGATCCATGCCTGATCGCCAGTTGGCGATGCTCCGGAATGGATCCCGGGTCGACCTGCGGTCGCCCGGAATGACGTGGAGGGGGTGGGTAGGGCTCAGAAGAACGCCTGCAGCCCGGTGATCGCCCGGCCGAGGATCAGCGCATGGACGTCATGCGTGCCCTCATAGGTGTTCACCGTCTCGAGGTTCGCGGCGTGGCGCATCACCTGGTATTCGATCTGGATGCCGTTGCCGCCATGCATGTCGCGGGCCTGGCGAGCGATGTCGAGCGCCTTGCCGCAATTGTTGCGCTTCACGAGGCTGATCATTTCCGGGGCCATCCTGCCCTCGTCCATCAGCCGGCCGACGCGGAGCGAGCCCTGCAGCCCAAGCGTGATCTCGGTCAGCATGTCCGCCAGCTTCTTCTGGTAGAGCTGCGTCTGGGCCAGCGGCTTGTTGAACTGCTTGCGGTCGAGCCCGTACTGGCGCGCCCGGTGGAAGCAGTCTTCGGCGGCGCCCATCACGCCCCAGGAAATGCCGTAGCGGGCACGGTTGAGGCAGCCGAACGGGCCGGAGAGCCCCGAGACGTTCGGCAGCAGGTTGTCCTCCGGCACGATCACGCCATCCATGACGATTTCGCCGGTGATCGAGGCGCGCAACGAGAGCTTGCCCCCGATCTTCGGCGCGGAGAGGCCCTTCATGCCCTTTTCGAGGATGAAGCCGCGGATCTGGTTGTCATGCGCGGCCGACTTCGCCCAGACGACGAAGACGTCGGCGATCGGCGAGTTCGAGATCCACATCTTGGAGCCGGTCAGCCGGTAGCCGTCGGCGACCTTCTCGGCGCGGGTCTTCATGCCGCCGGGGTCCGAGCCGGCATCCGGCTCGGTCAGGCCGAAGCAGCCGACATATTCGCCCGAGGCCAGCTTCGGCAGGTACTTCTGGCGCTGCTCTTCGCTGCCATAGGCGAAGATCGGATACATCACGAGCGAGGACTGGACGCTCATCATCGAACGGTAGCCCGAATCGACGCGCTCCACCTCGCGGGCAACGAGCCCGTAGGAGACGTAGTTGGCGCCAGCGCAGCCATACTCCTCGGGAACGGTCACGCCGAGCAGCCCGAGCGCGCCCATCTCGTTGAAGATCGAGCGATCCGTCTTCTCGTCGAGATAGGCGTCGTGGATTCGGGGTGCGAGCTTCTCCTGCGCGTAGTCGCGCGCCGTGTCGCGGATCAGCCGCTCGTCTTCGGTGAGCTGCTCGTCGAGCAGGAAGGCATCGTCCCAGGTGAATTTCGCGAGCTTGTGGCTGCCGGCCATGTCTGGTCTCTCCCTTGAACCTGTTGGCGGCGTCATCCCGGGCGACCGGAGGGAGAGCCGGGATCCATGCCGGACGGTTCAGGCATGGATCCCGGCTCTGCGCTTCGCTCCGGCCGGGATGACGACGCGGATGTTGTAAAGCCTGCCGATCACGCATCCACGTCGAAGCTGACGCCCTGCGCCAGCGGCAGCGTGGTGCCGTAGTTCAGCGTGTTGGTGGCGCGGCGCATATACGCCTTCCAGGCATCGGAGCCGGCCTCGCGGCCGCCGCCGGTCTCTTTCTCGCCGCCGAAGGCCCCGCCGATCTCGGCGCCGGACGGGCCGATATTGACGTTGGCGATTCCGCAATCGGAGCCCTCGTCGGAAACGAACACCTCGGCCTCGCGCATGTTCAGCGTGAAGATCGAGGAGGAGAGGCCGGCGCCCACCGCGTTCTGCATCGCGATCGCCTCGTCCAGCGTCTTGTACTTCATCACATAGAGGATCGGCGCGAAGGTCTCGCGCTCGACCGGGCCGCACTGACTCGGCATCTCGACCAGCGCCGGGCGGACATAGAAGCCGCCGGAACCGACATCGACCTTGTCGCCGCCATGGACAGTGCCGCCCTCGGCCTTGGCCTCGGAAAGTGCCTTCTGCATGCCCTGATAGGCGGCCTCGTCGACCAGCGGGCCGACCAGCACGCCCGCCGCGCGCGGATCACCGATCTTGACGCTGGCATAGACCTTCGCAAGCTTCGGCACGAGCTGGTCGTAGACGCTTTCATGCACGATCAGCCGGCGCAGCGTGGTGCAGCGCTGGCCGGCGGTGCCCATCGCCGCGAAGGCGATGCCACGCAGCGCGATGTCGAGATCGGCGGAGGGTGCGACGATCGCGGCATTGTTGCCGCCGAGTTCCAGGATGGCGCGGGCGAAGCGGGCGGCGAGCTTCTGGCCGACTTCCTTGCCCATGCGGGTCGAGCCGGTGGCGGAGACGACGGGCACACGGTGGTCCTGCACCAGGATGTCGCCGATCTCGCGGGCGCCGATCAGCACCTCGGAGAGGCCGGCGGGCGCTTCAGGCCCGAAGCGCTTCATCGCCTTCTCGACGATGGCCTGCACGGCGAGCGCGGTCAGCGGGGTCTTCTCGGACGGCTTCCAGACGACGCTGTCGCCGCAGACGAAGGCGAGCGCCGCGTTCCAGCACCAGACCGCGACCGGGAAGTTGAACGCCGAGATGACGCCGACGACGCCGATCGGGTGCCAGGTCTCCATCATCCGATGGTTCGGCCGTTCGGTCGCGATGGTGAGGCCGTAGAGCTGGCGCGACAGGCCGACCGCGAAATCGCAGATGTCGATCATCTCCTGGACCTCGCCGAGGCCCTCGGAAGTGACCTTGCCGGCTTCGAGCGTCACCAGCAGACCGAGATCGGCCTTCGCCGCCCGGAGCTCCTCGCCGAGCAGGCGCACGAACTCGCCGCGGCGCGGCGCCGGTATCTTGCGCCAGGCGAGATAGGCGGCCTGCGCCCGGCCGATGGCGGCATCGGCTTCCGCAGGAGTCGTCTCCCGCAGCGTCCCGACCGTCTCGCCGGTGATCGGCGAGCGCGCCGACAGCCCGGCCTGCGCATAGGCGGCGTCGGACACGCCGAGGCGCTTGAGCAGGGCGAGCGTGTCCTGGGGAAGGGAGGTGGTCATCTGCACTATCCTGATCGCCGGAAAACCACAGCCCTCATCCTGAGGAGCAAGCGCAGCTTGCGTCTTTGAAGGATGCTCCAGAACCGTCTGGACATTCTTCAAGACGCCGCGTGCCGCGGCTCCCCAGGATGAGGGCTCGTATCGGGGCGACAAACGATACCCCGACATCGCCTGACAATGCCCTCTTCCGCCCGCCGGGGGCAACCGATATGTTCTCACCACTTGGTGAATATTGCTCATGGATGACAGCCTTATCCCCGGCCGCCTCTCGGTGCCCTCGCTTTCGGCGCTCGCCGCCTTCGAGGCGGCGGCGCGCCATGGCAGCTTCACCCGCGCCGCGGAGGAGCTGAACCTCACGCAAGGAGCGATCAGCCGGCAGGTCGCCCAGCTCGAAAAGGGGCTCGGCGTCGCGCTGTTCGAGCGCGCGAAGAAGCGCGTCAGCCTGACGGCGGCCGGCGCCGCCTACGCCGCCGACATCCGCGACGGGCTTTCGCGCCTCGCGGCGGCGACGGTCTCGGCGATGGCGTTTCGCGGAGCGGCGGGCGTGCTCAACCTCGCCAGCCTGCCGACCTTCGGCACGCGCTGGCTGATCCCCCGCCTGCCGCGCTTCACCGAGGCGCATCCCGGCATCACCATCAACTTCGCCAGCAAGCTCGTGCCCTTCGATTTCGGCCGCGAACCGCTCGACGCCGCGATCCATTTCGGCGCGCCGATCTGGCCGGGCGCCAGGCTGCACCGGCTGATGGGGGAGGAGATCGTGCCGGTGGCCTCACCGGCGCTGGTCGCGCGCTTCGGCCTCGCCGAACCGGCCGACATGCTGAAGGTGCCGCTGCTGCAGCAATCGACGCGCCCGCGCGCCTGGGCGAACTGGCTCGAACGCCAGGGCCTGCCGCCGCAACGCGCCTTGATGGGCCCGCGCTTCGAGCAGTTCGCCATGGTGGCGCAGGCGGCGGTCGCGGGGCTCGGCCTTGCCATCGTGCCGCGCTTCCTTGTCGAGGAGGAGCTGCGCTCGGGGGCGCTGGTGATCCCGGTCGACCGGCCGGTCACGGGCGAGCAGGGCTACTATCTGGTCTATCCCGTGGAGAAGGCGGGCCTGCCGACCGTCACGGCCTTCCGCGACTGGCTGCTGGCCGAGTGCGGGCTTCGCCCCTGAGGCCACTCGACAAGCGCTCTCTCTCGCGTCATTCATGCGCCAAAGTCACCAACCGCTCCCGAGGCCACCCATGCCGCCCGTCTCCGAGACCGCCGACGTCGTCATCTGCGGCGGGGCCGCGATCGGCTCGTCGGTGGCCTATCACCTTGCCGCCGACCCGGGCTTCTCCGGCAAGGTCGTGGTGATCGAGAAGGACCCGACCTATCGCTACTCGGCTTCGGCGCTCTCGGCCGCCTCGATCCGCCAGCAGTTCTCCAGCGCTGTGAACATCCGCATCTCGCTGCATGGCATCGGGTTCCTGCGCAGCATCGGGGAACATCTCGCCGTCGATGGCGAGGTCCCGGCCATCGACCTGCACGAGGGCGGCTATCTCTATCTCGCCGATGCGGACGGCGCGAAAATACTCGAGGCCAACCAGCGACTTCAGCAGCAGGAGGGTGCGGACATCGCGCTTTATGCTGCAGATATGCTGCGCAGCAAATTCCCCTGGCTGAACACCGACGACCTTGCCTGCGGCACCTATGGCGTCAGCGGTGAAGGCTGGTTCGACGGCTGGGCGCTGCTGCAAGCCTTTCGCAAGAAGGCCCGCAGCCTCGGCGTCGACTATCGGCAGGGAGAGGTCATCAGCTACGTCACCGAAGGCGGCCGCGTCACGGCTGTCGAACTGGCCGACGGCAGCCGCATCGCCTGCGGGGCCGTGGTGAACGCGAGCGGCACCCATGGCGCCCGGCTGGCCGCCACCGCCGGCATCGACATCCCCGTGAAGTCGATGAAGCGCTACATCTTCACCTTCACCTGCAAGGGCGATGTCGGGAACTGCCCGCTGCTGATCGATACGACGGGCGCGTGGTGCCGGCCCGAGGGGCAGCGCACGGCCGAAGGGCAGCTCTTCATCGGATCCTGCTCGCCGCTGACGCCGGAGCAGGATGTCGAATGGGTCGAGACCGATCCGACCGTCGAGGATGTCGACTGGCCCTTCTTCGAGGAGGCGGTGTGGATGCCGCTCGCGCATCGCATCCCCGCCTTCGAGCAGATCAGGCCGGGCCGTGCCTGGGCCGGCCCCTACGATATGTGCGGGCTCGACCACAACGCCATCGTCGGCCCCGCGGTCGGCATGCCGAACCTCTATCTCGCCAACGGCTTCTCCGGCCATGGCCTGCAGCAATCTCCGGCCGTCGGGCGCGGGCTTGCCGAGCACATCGCGCATGGCGGCTATCGCTCGCTCGACCTTGCCGATCTCGGGCACGCGCGCATCCTGGCGGGGCGGCCGCTCGCGGAGGCCAACATCATCTGAGAGGAGCCGGCCATGGTCGATCCCGAATTCGTCCGCACCATGGCCCGCTACAATGCCTGGCAGAATGCGAGCCTGATGGCGGCGGCCGAGGCACTCGGCGACGAGGCCCGCAAGCTCGACCGGGGCGCCTTCTTCAGGTCGATCCACGGCACGTTCAACCATCTCCTCTGGGCGGACGAGGTCTGGCTGAGCCGCCTGACCGGCTCGGAAAAGCCTTCGGTCGGCGGGCGCGATTCAGCCAGCTATTTCGAGGGCTGGACCCATTTCTGTGCCCGCCGGCGCCAGCGCGATCAGGCGATCCTCGATTGGGCCGCGACGGTCGGCGCCGACTGGCTGCGCGGAACCCTGATCTGGTATTCCGGCTCGGCCGGTCGCGAGATCGGCAAGCCGCGGGGCTTCGTCATCGCTCATCTCTTCAACCATCAGGCGCATCACCGCGGGCAGATCCATGCGATGCTGACGGCAGCCGGTGCCAGGCCGGAGGACACCGATCTGTTCCTGGTCGACGAGCCGCGCTGACGCTGCTGCTCGGGGCGCCTCTAGCGCCGTTCCTCGCGCCGCGGCGGCTCCTTCCTCTCTCCCTCCTCGTCCTTTTCATCCAGCTCGGGCGAGACACTGGCCGTGGTGGACTGGCTGAGCCGCTGGAACAGCCCGAGCCCCACCAAAGCCAGGACGGCGATCGACATGAGCAGGCCGGGATAGACGATGTTGCCCATCGTCTCGCGCGAGGTCTTGGCGATCAGCACCAGCGACTCCAGCGAGAGCGCCACGATCATGATCGTCATGAACTTGGTCAGCGAGCCGCGCGCTTCCGAGGGGCGCCGCAACTCGCGATCGGAGACGACCTCCTCCTCGTAAAGGAACTTCCCCACATCGGCGACCGCGACCGCGATGATGATGAGCCCGATGCCGTCGAGCATCGTCTCCAGCGCCGCTTCGCCGGCGAGGAAGCTTGCGGCCGCGCGCCAGACGGCGACCCCGATCAGGGTGACGGAGGCGCAAAGCAGCGTGAGCGAAATCACGATGTAGAGGACGCGGCTGAACAGCGACATGATGTCTCTCAGGATGGGCTGACGGTAACGGTGCGGCAGCCTCCAGGGTTCCGTCCCGGTGGCCGTGCCTACCCGCGAGCAGCCATGCGGGGTACACCGTTGCGGAGGATGGCGGGCCATGGTCCAAGCGGCCGAGCCCATCGGACCTCCCGCCCATGCCCCAGATGCCGCAAGCCGCCCAGGCCGGGCCGCCTTCGTTGCCCGCTCTCTTCACCGGCTTTCTGAAGATCGGCCTGATGGGCTTCGGTGGCGTCGGGCCCATCGCGCGCCATATCATCGTCGCCGAGCGCGGCTGGCTGGATGATCGCGCCTATGCCGAGCTGATGGGCATCTGCCAGGCCTTGCCCGGTGCCAACACCGTCAATGCCGCCGTGGTGCTGGGCGACCGCTTCCGGGGAGTGCCCGGCGCGCTCGCCTGTGTCTTCGCGTTGATGGCGATGCCGCTGCTGTCGCTGGTGGCGCTTGCCAATATCTATGACGCCTTCTCCTCCCATCCGCTGACGCAGGTCGCACTGACGGGCGCCGCCGCCAGCGCCGCCGGCCTGATCCTCGGCACCGCCCTGCGGCTGATGAGCCGTGCCGGGCTCGCCCCCTGGGGCTGGGGGATGGCGGCCGCGGCCTTCCTCGCGGTCGGCGTGCTGCGGCTGCCGATGCTGCCCTCCTTGCTCGTGCTCGTGCCGCTCGGCCTGGCGGCGGCGACCTTTGCGGCGAGGCGCCGCTGATGCAGCGGGGCGTCTTCACCCAACTCGCCGTCACCTTCGGCACGATCTCCCTCATGGCGATCGGCGGCGCCAATGCGGTGGTGCCGGAGATACACCGGCAGGTCGTCGATCTTCTGGCCTGGATGGACGCGCCGACGTTCGCGCGGCTCTTCGCCATCGCCCAGACGGCGCCGGGCCCGAACGTCATGCTGGCCAGCATCATCGGCTGGCAGGTTGCCGGAACGCCGGGCCTGCTCGTGGCGACGCTGGCGATGCTGGTGCCGTCCTCGCTGCTGGCGCTCGCCTGCGGCCGGGGCTTGCGGCGCTGGAGCGACAATGGCGCAGTGAGGATCGTCACGCTGGCGCTGGTCCCCATCGCCCTCGGTCTGATGCTGGCGAGCGGCGCGGTCGCGACCCTGGCCGCCGATGCGGGCCTGTTCGGTTACGCGATCACGGCTGCGACCGCGCTCGTGACCTATCGCTCGAAGGTCAATCCGCTGGTGCCGATGGCCGTTGGGACGGCGGGCTATGTGCTGGTCTGGCTGGCAGGGCTGGCCTGAGCGCCCGCTAGACGGGGAGCGCCACCACATCGTCTTCCGCCGCGGCCGGAGAGCGTGCGGTCAGGGCTTGTCCGACCTCCGACAGCACCGCGCCCAGCGCCTCGAAATCCGCCCGGCGCGCCGAATTGCGCCGCCAGGCAAGGCCGATGGAGCGGCTGGGGCCGGGAGAGGCGAAACGGAAGAGCTTCACTGGCATGTCGGGCCGGAACTCCACCGGCAGAGCCATGGCCGGCATCAGGGTCGTGCCGAAGCCGTTGGCCACCATCTGCATGATCGTCGAGAGACTGGAGGCGCCATATTGGCGCCGCGAGCCGCCGGGCACGGCGCCGCAGACGCTCAGCGCCTGGTCGCGCAGGCAATGCCCCTCTTCCAGCAGCAGCAGGGTTTCGCCCGTGATGCCGGCGCGCGGATCGAGCGGTGGGAGATGCGCCTGCGGCGTCTGCGGGACCGCGAGCAGGAACGGGTCGTCGAAGAGCGGGAGCGTGGCGATGCCGGCGCGCTCGATCGGCAGGGAGAGCAGCGCGACGTCGAGCCGTCCCTCGGCGAGCTCGTCCAGCAGCGTCGCCGTTTGCGTCTCTCGCAATCTCAATTGCAGCGCGGGATGCCGCTTCTGCAGCAGGGGCAGGGTGGCCGGCAACAGATAGGGCGCGATCGAGGGAATGACGCCGAGATCGAGCGGTCCATCGAGCGTGCCGCGCCGCTGGCGCGCGTGATCGACGAGGTCGCTCGCCTCCAGCAGGATGCGCTGGGCGCGTTCGGCGATCTCGGCGCCCATCTCGGTCAGCGCGACGGCTCCTCGCCGCCGCTCCACGAGTTGGCAGCCAAGCTCCGCCTCCAGCTCCTGGATCTGGAGCGACAGGGCCGGCTGACTGACATGGCACTCCTGAGCGGCGCGGCCGAAATGCCGCTGGCGACCCAGCGCCGCGAAATAGCGCAACTGCTTCAAGGTGATCATCGGTGATTTGATAAACTTATCGTGGATGGCCGTAAACGGTATTGGACATTGTCGTCACAAAGGATTGTTAGTTCCTCCAATTCCAAGCCGAGGCGCCTTACGGCGCTGCACATCGCTTTTCTGGAAGGGAGAGTCCTCATGTCCGCCTATGATCCGAAGAACCCGCAAGCTGGCGCCACCATGACGACCTCGGCCGGCGCGCCGATCCCGGACAACCAGAACTCGATCACGGCCGGCTCGCGCGGCCCAGTGCTGCTGCAGGACTACCAGCTGATCGAGAAGCTCGCCCACCAGAACCGCGAGCGCATTCCCGAGCGCGCCGTCCATGCCAAGGGCTGGGGTGCCTATGGCACGCTGAAGATCACCGGCGACATCTCGAAATACACCAAGGCCAAGGCGCTCCAGCCGGGCGCCGAGACTCCGCTGCTGCTGCGCTTCTCGACCGTGGCCGGCGAAATGGGCGCTGCCGACGCCGAGCGCGACGTGCGCGGCTTCGCCATCAAGTTCTACACGCCGGAAGGCAATTGGGACCTCGTCGGCAACAACACCCCGGTCTTCTTCGTCCGCGACCCGGTGAAGTTCCCCGACTTCATCCACACCCAGAAGCGCCACCCCAAGACCAACATGCGCTCGCCGACCGCGATGTGGGATTTCTGGTCGCTGAGCCCCGAGAGCCTGCATCAGGTGACGATCCTGATGTCGGATCGCGGCCTGCCGACCGATGTGCGCCACATCAACGGCTACGGCTCGCACACCTATTCGTTCTGGAACGACAATGGCGAGCGCTATTGGGTGAAGTTCCACTTCAAGACGATGCAGGGCCACAAGCACTGGACCAACGAGGAAGCCGAGAAGGTCATCGGCAGGACCCGCGAGTCCACGCAGGAGGACCTCTACAACGCGCTTGAGCGCGGTGAATTCCCGAAGTGGAAGGTCCAGGTCCAGATCATGCCCGAACTGGACGCCGAGAAGACCTCCTACAACCCCTTCGACCTGACCAAGGTCTGGCCGCATGGCGAGTACCCGCCGATCGACATCGGCGTGATGGAGCTGAACCGCAACCCGGAGAACTATTTCACCGAGGTCGAGAACGCCGCCTTCTCGCCGTCGAACATCGTCCCCGGTATCGGCTTCTCGCCGGACAAGATGCTGCAGGCGCGCATCTTCTCCTATGCCGACGCCCATCGCCACCGGCTCGGCACGCATTACGAGACGATCCCTGTCAACCAGCCGAAATGCCCGGTGCATCACTACCACCGCGACGGGCAGATGAACGTCTATGGCGGCATCAAGACGGGCAACCCGAATGCTTATTACGAGCCGAACTCCTTCGGCGGCCCCGTCGAGGCGCCCTCCGCCAAGGAGCCGCCGCTGCGGATCTCGGGCGATGCGGACCGCTACAACCACCGCATCGGCAATGACGACTACAGCCAGCCGCGCGCGCTGTTCGAGCTGTTCGACGCCGGCCAGAAGGAGCGCCTCTTCGCCAACATCGCCGCGGCGATGGGCGGCATCCCGCAGGAGATCGAGGAGCGCCAGCTCGCGCATTTCGACAGGGTGCATCCGGATTACGGCAACGGCGTGCGCCGCGCGCTCGCCAAGGCCGACGGCAAGGCCCGCCCGGCGATCTCGGTGACCCCGGCGACCCCGCAGGAAGCGGCGGAGTAAGCTCGGCCTCAGCGGGCAGTTGATCGGGCCGCGGCGAAAGCCGCGGCCCTTTTCGTCCCAGGGCAGCGCGCCGTGCCATGGCGAGGCGGCGCAGCCGACGAAGGACTGCAGAAGAACGGGGCTCGGCGTTCGCCCGGTTCTTCTGGATTGCCTCGCTTCGCTCGCAATGACGGCAGGCACGGAGAGGTGTTCAGTTCCTCATGGAACCGGTCTACGCTTCCGCATCATCCATCAGGAGCCTGCCCCCGTGTCGCTTACCCCTGCCGAAAAGAAGGTCGTCGACTGGCTCGCCAGCCGCAAGGAAGGCATGATCGCGCTGCTGCGCGAGTTGGTCGATACCGACTCCGGCTCCTACGACAAGGCGGGCGTCGACCGGGCCGGCGCCGTGATCGCCAGGTTCCACGAGGCGAACGGGCTCGCCGTCGAGATCCTGCCCGACAGCCGCTATGGCGATGCGGTCAAGGCGCGTCTCGCCAATCCTGCCGCCAACGACCAGCGCCCTGTGCTGCTCCTCGGCCATCGCGACACGGTCTTCCCTCAGGGCGAGCCAGCGCGCAGGCCCTTCACCATCAAGGGCGCGCGCGCCTATGGCCCGGGTGTCGCCGACATGAAGGGCGGCCTGGTGATCGAGGCCTTCGTCGCCGCCGCCTTCGCCGAATGCGGCGGGCTGGCCGCCCCGCTCACCATGTTGACGACCAGCGACGAGGAAATCGGCTCGCCCTCGTCCCGGCCGGTCATCGAGGCCGCGGCGCGCGAATCCCGCTGCGTCTTCAATGCCGAGCCCAGCCGCCTGCCGGCCGGCGCCTCATCGGCCGCCGACAAGCGCCAGTCGGTTACCAGCGGGCGCAAGGGCGGGGTCTTCATGCGCGCCGACTTCACCGGAAAGCCGGCCCATTCGGGCGCCAACTACGAGAAGGGCGCCTCGGCCATCGTCGATCTCGGCCACAAGATCCCCAAGCTCCAGGGCCTGACCGATCTGGAGAAGGGCATCACCGTCAATGTCGGGCTGATCGGCGGCGGCCAGACCGTCAACACCATCGCCCCCAGCGCCTGGTGCGAGATCGATCTGCGCTATGTCACCGCTGCCCAGCGCGACGAGATGGTCGGCAAGATCAGGGCGATCGTGGAGACCCCGGAGGTCGCCGGCACGCGTGCGGCTCTGACGATCAAGGGGGAGTTCCTGCCGCTGGAGCGCTCCCCGGAATCGGCCGCGCTCTACGACACCTATCGCGAGGCCGCTTCCAGCTTCGGCATCGACGTCGTCGCCGAATTCACCGGCGGCTGCGCCGATTCCGGCTTCACCGCCGCGCAGGGCACGCCGACGCTGTGCAGCGTCGGCCCGACCGGCGGCATGGCGCATACGCCGGACGAGTTCCTGGAGGTGGAGAGCCTCGTGCCCGCGGCGCAGACACTGGCCCTGGCCGTGATGCGGGCGGCCGCGAAGGTTGAGTGAGCCGGGCCGTCATTGCGAGCGCAGCGAAGCAATCCAGAATGTCTCGCTCGACACCCCTGGATTGCTTCCTCGCTTCGCGCCTCGCAATGACGGAGGTTAACGTTCAGAACGCCTCTTCCCAGTTCCGGCTCAGCCGCATCGCGCAGTTGATCAGGCCGACATGGGAATAGGTCTGCGGGAAATTGCCCCAGAGCTCGCCGGTCTTGAGGTCTGCGTCTTCCGAGAGCAGGCCGAAGCTGTTGCGGCGCTGAAGGATGCGGCCGAAGAGTTCCTTGGCCTCCTCGCTTCGCCCGATGGCGTTCAGCGCATCGACATACCAGAAGGCGCAGATCAGGAATCCGGTGTGCATGTAGCCGAAATCGTCCTGCGTCGCGTAGCGCAGCAAGAGGTCGCCACGCTTCAGGTCGCGTCCGATGGCGTCGACGGTGGCGATGAAACGGGAATCGTCCGCTTTGACGAAGCCGAGTTCGGCCAGCAGCAGCAGCGTGGCGTCGAGGTCCTCTCCGTCGAAGGTCGAGACGAAATGGCCCTTGGCGTCGTTCCAGATCCGCGCCGCGATGGTCGCCTTCAGCCGCTTGGCCTCGGTCTTCCAGTAATCCTTGCGGTCGGCCCGGCCGAGCGTTCCGGCGATCCTCGCCAGCCGGTCGCAGGCCGCCCAGCACATCACGCTGGAGAAGGCATGCACGGCCTCCTTCTCGCGCAGCTCCCATGGCCCGGCATCGGGCTTGTCGAAGACGGCGAGAGCCCTGTCGCCCATATGCTCCAGCTGCGCGAACAGCGCCTCCTTGCCGGGCTGGATCAGACGCCTGTCGAAGAAGGAATGCGTCGCCGCCAGAACGACGGCGCCATAGCCGTCGTTCTGGATCTGGGTCGCGGCCCCGTTTCCGAAGCGCACCGGCCGGTGCCCGCGATAGCCTGACAGGTTCGCCGCCTCGAATTCGGTCAGGGTACCGCCACGCGTGATCGGATAGAGCGGCGGCAGGTGCTCGGCGCCGCTCTCCGTAAAGCTGTCGACGATGTTCTTGATGAAGCCGAGATAGTCTTCCATCGTTCGCGTCGTGCCCAGGCGGTTGAGCGCGTGGACGACGAAATAGGCGTCGCGCAGCCAGCAAAAGCGGTAGTCCCAGTTGCGCTGCGTGCCGGGCGCCTCGGGGATCGAGGTGGTGAGCGCGGCCACGATCGCGCCCGTTTCCTCGAAGGAGCAGAGCTTCAGCGTGATCGCGGCGCGGATCACCTCGCTCTGGTACTCGAAGGGCAGGGAGAGCGAGCGCACCCAGTCGCGCCAGTAATCCGTCGTCTTGTCGAGGAACTCGCGCGAGGTGGTCTCGATCTCGGCCCGGAGCGCCTCGTCCGAGCCGATGAAGAAGGAATAGGTGTGGTCCACCGCGAAGGGCGTGCCCTCCACGACATAGGAGAGCGGCGCGTTGGTCGTCAGGCGGATCGTCTGGTCGGCGCCGACGAAGCGGACATGGTTGGAGCCGCGGGTGATCTCGTCGGGGGCCTCGCCGATCCCGAGGGCGGGCTTCACGACGACCCGGATGCGCGGCCGGCCGGAAACCAGCCGCACGCGCCGCACCAGCTGCGGCGGGCGGAAGAAGCGCTCGTAGCGCAGGAAGCGCGGCGCGAAATCGAGGATTTCGATCGCGTTGCCCAGATCGTCCGAGAGCACGGAGGACAGGATCGCGGTGTTGTCCAGATAGCTCTGCTCGCAGCGCGTCATGCCGATGAGCTCGATCCCGAAGACCCCCTTCTCGGCCTCCGCATCCCCGTCATCGGCCTCGTTGTCGATCAGCGCGCTGAAGACCGGGTCGCGGTCGAAGCGCGGAAAACAGCCCCAGACGATCCGGGCGCGCCGGTCGATGAGCGCGGCGATCGAGCAATTGCCGATCACGCCGAGGTCGAGCGAGGCAGAGTGCTGCCCCGCGGCCGTGGTCGTTACAGTCATCGAGTCAGTCCCGGGAAAAGCTCTCGGCGGTCAGCCGGCCGTTATCGGCGGCGTCGAGCAGGATGTGCCTGAGGGCGGTCGGCGACGCCAGCCTCAGTTGCGCGCGGCTGTCATGGTCGCTGCCGATCCGGATCGAGAGGCCGCCCATCGCGTTGACGGCCTCGAAACCGGCCTCGTCGGTGATGTCGTCGCCGATGAAGACGGCGCGGCGCCCGGCATAGAGCGGCGTCGTCATCAGCCAGGAAATGGCGTTGCCCTTGCTGGCGCCGGCCGGCACGATCTCGGCGACCGCCTTGCCCTCCTGCAGCCTGACCGCCGGGCCGAGCTTCGCCGCGGTCTGTCGCATCAGGTCCAGCGCTTCGTCGTGCAGGTGCGGCGCCAGCCGCCAGTGCAGCGCGATGGAGATGCGCTTGTCTTCGACGATGATGCCGACATGGCTGTTGGCGAAGCGGACGAGATCGCGCAGCGCCTCGTTGATCTGAGGCGGCTCGTCGGCTTGCGAGCGAAGCGTGTCGCCGAGCCTGATCTGGGCGCCGTGCAAGCCGGCGATGTCGAAGCGGTACGGCTCGAGCGTCTTGTCCAGAAAGGAGATCGGCCGGCCCGACACGAGCGCCAGCGCGCCGCCGAGACTCTGGCGCAGCGCGTCGAGCGCCGGAGCCACCCGGCGGTCGAGCTTCACATCGTCCGGCGAGGGCGCGATCTCGACGAGCGTCCCGTCGAAATCGAGGAAGAGAGCAATCTCCGGCCCTGCCGCGGCCATGTCCGGGTGGGCAGTCGAAATATCTGGTTCTCGAAATATCGTCATCGTTCTTCATCTTGAGGCTAAACGCGGCAGAAGAACGGCTTTTCGATCTCTCGGCGGCCGAGCTGCCTGTTCATGCGGTCCGCAGGCAACAGCATAGCTCATATCGTCCCGCTTGGCTCCCGGACTACCATGCAGGACCTGTCTGGGTCGCAAAGCCGACATCGCGCTGCCACGTATGCGGCCAAGCCTTGGAAACATTACGTCCCCGGCGGCGTTCTGTTCCTGCCAGGGCACGAAATTCCGCCCTCATCCTCGTACCGGAGCAGTTGCCCAGATGCGTCTTGTCGTTGTCTCGAACCGCGTCACCGTACCCGATCGCAACGAGAAGGCGACGGCGGGGGGGCTCGCGGTCGCACTGCGCGAGGCCTTGGAGCAGCGTGGCGGCCTCTGGTTCGGGTGGAGCGGCAAGATCGGCGATGGCTCGGCACAGGATGTGAAGCAGGTCCAGCGCGGCAATGTCACCTACGCCCTGACCGATCTCAGCGAGGCGGAGCGCCAGAGCTATTATCTCGGCTTCTCCAACCGGGCGCTGTGGCCGATCATGCATTACAGGCTCGGCCTGACCGAATTCAGCCGCGCCGACTATATGGGCTATCTTGGCGTCAACCGCCGCTTTGCCCGCGCTCTCGCCGGGCTGATCCAGCCCGACGACGTGATCTGGATCCACGATTATCACCTGATCCCGCTGGCCTCCGAGCTGCGCCGCCGCGGCATCTCCAACCGGATCGGCTATTTCCATCACATCCCGTGGCCATCCGCCGATGTCCTCGGCGCCCTGCCGTTCAGCACGACGCTGATCCGGACGCTGACCTCCTACGACCTGATCGGCATGCAGACCGAGGTCGATGCCCGCAACCTGATGGGCGGCCTTGTGTCGCTCTGCGGGGCCCGTGCCGAGGCGGGAACGGCAAGGCTCGGGACGCGCAAGACGGTCGTGCGCGCCTTCCCGATCGGCATCGACGTCGACGCCTTCAGGCGGCTTGCCGCTGCCTCCGTGCGGCAGGCGGCAACACCCTTGCGGGCGACGAAGGAATCGCTCGGCGAGCGCAAGCTGGTGATCGGCGTGGACCGGCTCGATTATTCCAAGGGCATCGTTCAGCGGCTCGAGGCGTTCGGGCAGTTCCTGCGCAGCCATCCCGACCAGCGCGGCCGCGTTGGCATGCTGCAGATCGCGCCGCCCTCGCGCAGCGATGTGCCCGAATATGCCGAGCTCGACCGCCAGTCGGACGAGGTCGCCGGCCGCCTCAACGCCCAGCTCGGCGAGTTCGACTGGACGCCGATCCGCGTGGTGAAGAAGGCTTATTCGCGCAGCGCGCTCGCCGGTTTCTACCGCCGCGCCCAGGTCGGGCTCGTCACCCCCATGCGCGACGGCATGAACCTCGTCGCCAAGGAATATGTCGCGGCGCAGGACCCGGCCGATCCGGGCGTGCTCGTGCTGTCGCGTTTCGCTGGCGCCGCGCAGCAGATGGGTGAGGCGCTGATCGTCAATCCCTACGACATCCACGAAGTCGGGGACGCGATCCGCACGGCCCTGGCGATGCCGAAATCCGAGCGCATCCGCCGGTTCGAGGCGCTGTACCGGACCATCGCGGCCACCGACATCGACTGGTGGACGCAGCGCTATCTCGACGCGCTCGCGCTCGCCCGCGACGCGCCTGAAGAACCGCGATCCTGGCCGATCGAGATTCGCGGCAAGGCGGTCGCGGCCGGGCGCGCCAAAGCCGGAGCGGGCACGGCGAAGGGAAAGACCCGGTCTGGAGCATCGCCGGCCGGCAAGCCGCCGTCCCGCCGAACGGACGGGAAAAGCAAGGCACGCCTCACCATCGTCCGCAACTGAAGCCCGATCGGCCGGGCATTTACGGCGGCTCGCGGCCTGCCGGCTCGTGCTGCCGTCCGAGCAGGCTTGCCCTACGCTGCCTTTGGTCGCTAGAAGGCGGAATGATCCGGGTGGGCGACTCAGGATCCGGGCAGGCATCGCGTCGTCGATGGCTGAGGAGGCTGGCGGAGGGCTGAGATCGATGCGAGGCGCTCTCGGGGGACCGGGCGTTCTGCTGCGCCGCCTCCGCGAGGTGATGGCGGCGTCGATCAGTCCGCAGGAGCGGCTCGACCGTCTCGTCGTGTTGATCGCCGGCAACCTCGTTGCCGAAGTCTGCTCCGTCTATGTCCTGCGCGACGATGGCTCGCTCGAACTCTACGCCACCGAGGGCCTCAACCGCGAAGCGGTCCATCTGACCACGATGCGCGCCGGCGAGGGCCTC
The DNA here is from genome assembly GCF_900156025.1 of Allobosea sp. TND4EK4. Classification (GTDB taxonomy): domain Bacteria; phylum Pseudomonadota; class Alphaproteobacteria; order Rhizobiales; family Beijerinckiaceae; genus Allobosea. The sequence continues at coordinate 952,000 of NZ_FTMO01000001.1, read as the reverse complement.
GTCGGCCTGATCGCCAGCGAGGCCGAGCCGCTCGCCCTGTCGGACGCGCAGGCCCATCCCTCCTTCTCCTACAGGCCAGAGACGGGCGAGGAGATCTACCGCTCTTTCCTCGGCGTGCCGATCCTGCGCGGCGGCGCCGTGATGGGCGTGCTCGTCATTCAGAACCGCGCCTCCCGCGTCTACAGCGAGGAGGAGATCGAGTCGCTCCAGACCACGGCCATGATCATGGCCGAGATGATCGCGGCCGGCGGGCTGAAGTCGCTCGCCTTGCCCGGCTCCTCGATCGGCCTCGACCGGCCGATCCATGGCGTCGGCGTCGTGCTGGCCGACGGCGTCGGCCTCGGCCATGCCGTGCTGCACGAACCGCGCGTGGCGATCACCAACCTCATTGCCGAGAATCCGGCCGCCGAGGTGAAGCGTCTGGAGGATGCGATCGGCCAGATGCGCGCCTCGATCGACGAGCTGATCGAGCGCGGCGACGTCGCCCATACCGGCGAGCACCGCGAGGTTCTGGAAACCTTCCGCATGTTCGCCCACGATCAGGGCTGGCTGCGCCGCATGCGCGAGGTCGTCATGACCGGCCTGACGGCCGAGGCGGCGGTCGAGCGCGTCCAGTCCGATACTCGCGCCAAGATGCTGCGCCAGACCGACCCCTATCTGCGGGAGCGCCTGCACGATCTCGACGACCTCGCCAACCGGCTGCTGCGCACGCTGACCGGCCGCGCCAACGGCGTCGCCCGGGAGGAGATGCCCGAGAACGCCATTCTGGTCGCGCGCTCGATGGGACCCGCCGCGCTGCTCGACTACGATCGCGGGCGGCTGCGCGGCCTCGTGCTGGAGGAGGGCGGGCCGACCAGCCACATCGCCATCGTCGCGCGCGCGCTAGGCATTCCGGCGGTGGGCGAGGTCGTCAACGCGACCGCGCTGGTCCAGCCGGGCGATGCGGTGATCGTCGACGGCCAGGCCGGCGAGGTGCAGATCCGCCCCCAGCCCGACGTCGAGAACGCCTACAAGGACAAGGCGCGGCTCAGGGCCCGCAAGCAGAAGCAGTACGAGAAGCTCAAGGCCCAGCCCTCCGTCACCAGGGACGGCGTCGCGATCACGCTGCAGATCAATGCCGGGCTGATCGTCGACATGCCGAACCTCGACGCCACCGCCGCGGCCGGCGTGGGGCTGTTCCGCACCGAGCTGCAATTCATGGTCGCCCAGCACATGCCGACCACGAGCGAGCAGCAGGCGCTCTATGCCGCGGTGCTCGACGCGGCGCAGGACCGCCCCGTCACCTTCCGCACGCTCGATATCGGCGGCGACAAGGTGCTGCCCTATATGGAGCGCATCGAGGAGGAGAACCCTGCGCTGGGCTGGCGGGCGATCCGCATCGGCCTCGACAAGCCGCGCCTGCTGCGGGCGCAGATGCGGGCGATGCTGCGGGCCGGGGCGGGCCGCGACCTCAAGATCATGCTGCCCATGGTGGCGACCACGGACGAATTCCGCCGCGCCCGCATGATCCTGCATCGCGAGCAGGCGATGCTGGAGAAGCAGGGCGTCGCTCCGCCGCGCGATCTGCGGGTAGGGGTGATGGTCGAGGTGCCGTCGCTGCTGTTCGAGTTGCCGGAGATCGCTCGGGAGGCCGACTTCCTGTCGATCGGCACCAACGACCTGATGCAGTTTCTCTTCGCCGCCGACCGCGAGAACAAGCGCGTGGCCGACCGGTTCGATCCGCTCGGCGTCGGAGCCTTGCGGGCGCTTCGCCGGATCGTCGAGGCAGCGACGGAATCCGACTGCCCCGTGACGGTCTGCGGCGAGATGGGGGGCAAGCCGCTGGAGGCGATGGCGCTGATCGGCCTGGGCTATCGCGGCTTCTCGATGTCGGCGGCTTCGATCGGCCCGATCCGGGCCATGCTCCGGGCGCTCGACACCGGCAAGCTCCGCGAGCGGCTCGACTGGATGCTGGCCTCGCCCGAGGGAGCGACCAGTCTGCGGCCGCAACTGGCCGCCTTCGCCTCCGAGTTCAAGGTTCCGGTCTAGCGACGCTCGAGCCGCGCCCCCGCCGCCTGTCGAGCCTGTTTCTCCGTTTCCAGAGTCCCACCCATGTCCCTGCAGCTTCCCGAAGACCGCCTCGACGGCATCGTCGCCCGCCATGCGGCCGCGACCGACGAGATCAACCATGCCAGCGATCCGGTCCGCACCGTCGAGCTCGCCCGCGAACTGTCCGAGCTCGATCCCGTCGTCGCCGCCATCGGCGCCTGGCGTCAGGCTCGGGCGACGCTGGACGGCGCGCAGGCGCTGATCGACGACCCCGCGACGGATCCGGAACTGCGCGAGCTTGCCCATGAGGAGCGCGACGAGGCGCGCGCCGAATTCGAGGCGAAATCCCGCGAGATCCTGATCGCGCTGCTGCCCAGGGACGCGGCCGACGAGCGCGGCGTCATTCTCGAAATCCGCGCCGGCACAGGCGGTGACGAGGCTTCGCTCTTCGCCGGCGATCTGCTGCGCATGTATCAGCGCTACGCTGCCCAGAAGGGTTGGAGCGTCGATGTGCTCTCCGAGAGCGAAGGCACGGTCGGCGGCTACAAGGAGGTCATCGCCGAGATCAATGGCCGCGGCGTCTATGCCCGGCTGAAGTTCGAATCGGGCGTCCATCGCGTCCAGCGCGTGCCGGATACCGAGGCGAGCGGGCGCATCCATACCTCCGCTGCGACCGTCGCGACCCTGCCGCTGGCGAGCGAGGTCGACGTCGCGCTGAACGATGGCGATATCCGCATCGACACGCTGCGCTCCGGCGGCGCCGGCGGCCAGCACGTCAACAAGACCGAATCGGCCGTGCGCCTGACCCATATCCCGACCAACACCGTGGTGCTGGTTCAGGACGAGCGCTCCCAGCACAAGAACAAGGCGCGCGCCTATGAACTGCTCCGGGCCAAGCTCTTCGACATGGAGCGCCAGCGCATCGACGCCGAGCGGTCGGCCGACCGTCGCTCGCAGATCGGCTCCGGCGACCGTTCCGAGCGCATCCGCACCTACAACTTCCCGCAGGGCCGCGTCACCGACCACCGCATCAACCTGACGCTCTACAAGCTCGACGAGATGATGCAGGGCCTGGTGCTCGACGACATCGTCGATGCGCTGACGGCCGAGCATCAGGCCGCCCTGCTGGCGGAGAGCGCGGCATGACGCAACGGGACGTGAAACAAAACCGCTGTCCCGGTGTTGAAGAAGCATCGACACCAGACATGGGGGGACCCTCCAATGCTCAAGACCTTTTCGATGTTCGCGATGGCCGGCCTGATGACGCTGGCGGTAACCGGCGGCGCGCAGGCGCAGGAGCGCGTGTTCCGCAAGATGACTTCCGGGGAGCCGGCCGCGCTGCAGAATTCGATGACCGAGGCTCAGGCCAGAAAGGCCTGCCGCATGGAAATGAGCGGCTCGCGCGAAAGCAAGAAGTCGATCAACACCAAGATGCGCGGCTGTATGGACCGCAAGATGCAGGGTGCGGGCAGGAACTGATTGCCGGCTCGCCGAGGCTCGACGCCTCGGCACCCGCGATGTTCGAATCCGGCGCCGCGCTCACCGTGAGGCAAGCGCGGCGCCTTCTCGTTTCGGCCTTCGCTGCCGCGGGCCTTGAAAACGCCGGGCTCGATGCGCGGATCATGCTGGAGACCGTTCTCGCCACGCGCGGTCTCGATCCTGACGCCCGCCTCGCGCCGGAGCAGGGCATGCTTCTCTCTCGCTACGCCCAAAGGCGCCTCGCCGGCGAGCCGACATGGCGTATCATCGGCGAGCGTGAATTCTGGGGCCTGACCTTCCAACTGTCGCCGGCGACGCTGGAGCCGCGCCCTGACAGCGAGACGATCGTCGAGGCCGCGCTTCGGCAGATCGGCGCGCGCCGCAGCGAGGCGCTCTCGATCCTGGATCTCGGCACCGGAACGGGCTGCCTGCTGATCGCGCTGCTCAGCGAGCTGCCGCGCGCCAGGGGCCTGGGCATCGACGTGTCGGATGAGGCCTGCTTGACCGCCGCGGGAAATGCCGCCCGCAACGGCGCGGCTGATCGTGCCCGTTTCCAGCAGGGAGACTGGAGCAAGGGGCTGGCGGGTGCTTTTGACGTGATCGTGTCCAATCCGCCCTATATCCCCTCCGCCGAGATCGACACGCTGGCGCCCGAGGTCAAGAATCACGATCCGCGTCTCGCGCTCGATGGTGGCGAGGATGGGCTCGCCCCCTATCGCCATTTCGCTCGAACGCTCCCGGCGCTGCTGAAGCCGGAAGGCTTCGTCGTCTTCGAGATCGGCGCGGGCCAAAAGGACGATGTCGTCGCGCTGATGTGTGCCGGAGGGCTTGAATTCAAGGGCAGCCGGAACGATCTCGGAGGGCACGAGCGCGCGCTGATCTTCGCCCCTGCCTGAAGATACGCACAGGTTTTCGGTCGATTTCGCTTGGAGAAGCGCCCGAAAGCGGCTATGCACCAAGTCAGCCGAAGCTGGCGGCATCGGAGCCGGAGCCTTGGGCAGCCCCATTGATCGGTAGGTTAGCTCAAGCCAGGTCGTTTTCGGGCAATTGTCCGTGACGACATATCCGATGCGCCGGATCGAGAAAGGGCGCAGGCGGCGCCCCGCGGCTGTTGGGGTTTGGAAACCCCTTTGGAATAAGAGCGCGTGAAGACCACGAACGGCGCAAGGTCCCTTCAGGTTCACTCAGCCCGACACGGCGTCGCAACCCGCCGCATGTCGAAACGCGCATGACGACGCCCCGGTTGCTTTGATTTAAGAAGCGCGAGACAGACGCGAATGAGACCAGGTCAGAACCGGCGTATGCGCGGCCGTAACAACAACGGCAACAACAACAACGGCAATCGCAAATCTCCAAACCCGTTGCAGCGCAGCTACGAGTCCAACGGACCGGATGTGAAGGTTCGGGGTACGGCGCAGAATGTCGCCGAGAAATACTTGCAGCTGGCCCGTGACGCGCAGTCTTCGGGCGACACGGTCGCTTCGGAGAGCTACTTCCAGCATGCCGAGCACTATTACCGTATCCTGCTGGCGGCTCAGGAACAGATGACCCAGCAGTTCGGCCACACCTTCCCGCCGAATCGCGCCTTCGTCGATGTCGAGGACGAGGTCGATGAGGACGGCGAGGACGACGGCCAGGGCGGTTTCGCCTCGGGAGCCGGACCGCAGCCTGATTTCCGCGGTCAGAACGGCCATGTGAACGGCAATGGCTACAACGGCCATGGCGGGCAGCGGGTCGAGGGCGGCCAGCGCAGTGAGAACGGCCAGCGCGGCGAAGGCGGCGAGGGTTTCGACGGCCAGCAGCAGGGCGGGCAGCGTTTCGACCGCCCGAACCGCCGCGAGCGCTTCAACAACGATCGTCGCTTCGACCGCAACCCCCAGCAGGACCGCAACCCGCAGCAGGACCGGGGCGAGCGCCGCTTCGACCGCAATGGGGAGCAGGGGCAGGGCGGCTATGCACCCCGCCCGGACGCGCCGCGTTCGGATATCCCGGTCGGCGGTAGTGACGAGGCCGGCTTCAACGCCGAGACCGCGCCGCAGAACCAGCCCCAGGCGATTGGCGAGCGCAGCTTCGAGCGTCCCGAGCGCGGCCCGCGCCCGGAGCGTCGCCCGCGCCGCGAGCGCCAGCCGGAGCCCGAGTCCGACGACGTCGCGTCCGCGCTGCCGTCCTTCCTGACCAACCCGGTGCGCACCGTGCCGGCCGAGCCCGTCGCGGCGGAGCCCCCGGTTTCCGCCCCGGCCCAGGCCGCCGATGAGGCTTCGGCCGAGGCGCCCAAGCGCACCCGCCGCCGCCGCTCGCCGCGCGAGGTCATGGATGCGCTGGGGTCGGACACGGACGGGCCGACCGAGTGAGCTGATGCTCCCGGCATGAGCGACTTTGAAAAGGGCCCGAAAGGGCCCTTTTTGCTGGGCTAGGTGCTCGCCGCTTCGGCTGGGACCGGAGTCAGCAGGCTCCCGGGAACGAGTCTGCCGCCGGTGATGACGCTGCAATAGATGCCGCAATCGACATGGCCGTAAGTCTTCATCAGCGCTTTGGGGATTTGCCGGTCGCGTGCGCCGGTCTCGGGGTCGACATTCGTCGCCGCGCAGCGCTCGATCCGCTTGATCACGTGCAGCCGCAAGCCTTCCGGCCCGGCGAGGTCCTGCCCGACCAGATCGTTCTCGGCCCAGGCATCGAGGCCGCCGACGAGCAGGTTGCCGCGGAAACGCCGCGGATCGACCGCCATCCCGATGCGCTGCTCCAGATCGGCGACGCTCGCGAGGTTGATGATCGAGACGAAGCCGGAGCGGGAATCGGTGAAGCGATAGGCCGGCGGCGCGGCCAGCAGCTTCGGCACGCCGCGCAGCGAATCGGGGATGAAGCCCTGGAAGAAGCGCGTGATCGCTGCGCGCCCCTCTTCAGTTGCCGTTGCGGCCCGCAGCACCTCCCGGTCGTCCTGCCGGATGACAAGTTCGTCGCGCGCATCCTCGTAGCGGCTGCGCAGCCGGGCGAGGGCCTCGTCCCGCATCAGCATGAGATATTTGATCTTGGGCTGGTGGACCGGCTCCGCCGGGTCGAAGCCCGAGGCCCCGTTCTCGATGGCGAAGAGCCTGTCACCCGGAAAATAGCCGCCTGCCGTCAGCTCGGCGGTGTCCAGCCGCTCGGGCGAGAGGCCCTTCACGGGATAGCGGTAGAGCATCTCGATGCGCATCGGCGGTCCGCCTTTCGTGGCAAGACGCGTTTGATAGCGCGGGAAAGCCGCTGCCGCAGTTCAATTTCCGTGTCGGTTTCGATCAATCCTCGGCATCGTCGCCGTCGCTGACCGAGCGCTGGCAGCCCCAGCCGGCGAGCACAGCATCGGTCTCGGCGGCAACGAAGAAACGCGCGGCGTCCCGGTCGTAGCCTTCGCCGAGCAGCCGCTCGTAGTCGGTGTGGACGTGGCGGACATGGCTGCCGAGCGCGAGCCAGAGCGTGGTCGAGGGCGGCAGGTCCTTCATGTGGCGCCGCTCCGCCAGTGTCAGCACGGCCTCGGCGTCGGACAGCGGAATGCCTGGCGCGAGCGCCCTCAACGCCTTGCGAATCGCCTGCTGTCGCTTGGTCCCGGCCATGCGCGATCTGGGCCTGCGCGGCAGCTTCGGTCAATTGCGTCGCACCCCCTTTCGTTGCGCGAATGCCACACTATCTTCAGAGCGAAGGGTGGCCTCGAGGGCGCCCTACCTGACTGAAAGGGCAGCGGGCTGAACGTCGCTTCGGGGCGTGCCTGCGGGCGGAGTGACACGCATGAATATCGAGAAATACACCGATCGGGCGAAGGGCTTCCTCCAGGCGGCACAGACCATCGCCTTGCGCGAAAGCCACCAGCAATTCACCGCCGAGCACCTGCTGAAGGCTCTGCTCGATGATTCCGAAGGCATGGCGGCGGGACTGATCGACCGGGCCGGCGGCCAGTCGCGCGTTGCGCTGCAGCTCACCGAGCAGGCGCTGGCCAAGCTGCCCAAGGTCTCCGGCGGCTCGGGGGGCTTGAACCTCACCCCCGGCCTCGCTCGTGTCTTCGACACGGCCGAAAAGGCCGCGGAGAAGGCCGGCGACTCCTTCGTCACCGTGGAGCGGCTGCTGCTCGCGCTCGCGATCGAGAAGGACACCGAGGCCGGCAAGGCGCTCGCTAAGGCGGGCGTGACGCCGCAGGCGCTCAACACCGCGATTGAGGCGATCCGCAAGGGCCGCACCGCCGATTCCGCCGGTGCCGAGCAGGCCTATGACGCGCTCAAGAAATACACCCGCGACCTCACGGCGGCTGCCCGCGACGGCAAGCTCGACCCGGTCATCGGCCGCGACGAGGAGATCCGCCGCACCATCCAGGTGCTCTCGCGCCGCACCAAGAACAACCCCGTGCTGATCGGCGAGCCCGGCGTCGGCAAGACCGCGATCGCCGAGGGCCTGGCGCTGCGTATCGTCAATGGCGACGTGCCCGAAAGCCTGAAGGACAAGCAGCTGCTCGCGCTCGACATGGGCTCGCTCATCGCCGGCGCGAAATATCGCGGCGAGTTCGAGGAGCGTCTGAAGGCGATCCTGACCGAGGTCACTTCCTCTGATGGCGGCGTCATCCTGTTCATCGACGAGATGCACACCCTCGTCGGCGCCGGCAAGACCGATGGCGCCATGGACGCGTCGAACCTGCTGAAGCCGGCCCTGGCGCGCGGCGAGCTGCACTGCGTCGGCGCGACCACGCTCGACGAGTACCGCAAATATGTCGAGAAGGACGCCGCGCTGGCGCGGCGCTTCCAGCCGGTCTTCGTCGATGAGCCCACGGTCGAGGATACCATCTCGATCCTGCGCGGCCTCAAGGAGAAGTACGAGCAGCACCACCGCGTCCGCATCACGGATTCGGCGCTGGTGTCCGCTGCCACGCTCTCGAACCGCTACATCACCGACCGCTTCCTGCCCGACAAGGCGATCGACCTCGTCGACGAGGCGAGCGCGCGGTTGCGCATGCAGGTCGATTCCAAGCCCGAGGAGCTGGATTCGATCGACCGCGAGATCGTGCGCCTCAAGATCGAGCAGGAGGCGTTGAAGAAGGAGAGCGATGCCGGCTCGAAGGAGCGGCTGAAGCGGCTCGAATCCGAGCTTGCCGATCTCCAGACCCGCTCCGACACCATCACCGCCAAGTGGAAGGCGGAGAAGGACAAGCTCGGTGCGGCGGCTGAGCTCAAGACCAAGCTCGACAACGCCCGCAACGAACTCGCCCAGGCACAGCGCAAGGGCGAGTACCAGCGCGCCGGCGAGCTCGCCTATGGCGAGATCCCGCAGCTCGAGCGGGCCCTGGCCGAGATCGAGGCGAAGGGTGACGGCACCGGCATGGTCGAGGAGGCGGTGACGCCGGACCATGTCGCGCAGGTCGTCAGCCGCTGGACCGGGGTGCCGGTCGACAGGATGCTGGAAGGCGAGAAGGAGAAGCTGCTCAAGATGGAGGAGGCTCTGGCCTCCCGCGTCGTCGGCCAGAAGGAGGCCGTCGAGGCTGTCTCCACCGCGGTTCGCCGCGCGCGGGCCGGCCTGCAGGACCCCAACCGGCCGATCGGCTCGTTCATGTTCCTCGGCCCCACCGGCGTCGGCAAGACGGAGCTGACCAAGGCCCTGGCCTCGTTCCTGTTCGACGATGACTCGGCGCTCATCCGCATCGACATGTCGGAGTACATGGAGAAGCACTCCGTCGCCCGGTTGATCGGCGCGCCTCCCGGCTATGTCGGCTACGAGGAGGGTGGGGCGCTGACCGAAGCCGTGCGGCGCCGGCCCTATCAGGTCGTGCTCTTCGACGAGATCGAGAAGGCGCATCCGGACGTGTTCAACGTCCTGCTGCAGGTTCTCGATGACGGGCGCCTCACCGACGGGCAGGGCCGTACGGTCGACTTCCGCAACGTGCTGATCATCATGACCTCGAACCTTGGGTCCGAGTATCTGGTGAACCAGCCCGAGGGGCAGGACAGCGAGGCGGTGCGCGACGAGGTGATGGGCGTGGTGCGCCAGGCCTTCCGGCCGGAATTCCTCAACCGCATCGACGACATCATCCTGTTCCACCGCCTGCGGCGGCAGGACATGGGCGCGATCGTCGATATCCAGATGGCCCGCCTCGCCAAGCTGCTGACCGATCGCAAGATCACGCTCGAGCTGTCTAAGGAGGCGCGCGAGTGGCTGGCGGAGAAGGGCTACGACCCGGCCTATGGCGCCCGCCCGCTGAAGCGCGTTATCCAGAAGGCGGTCCAGGACCCGCTCGCCGAGGCCATCCTTGCCGGGCAGATCAAGGACGGCGAGGACGTGCCGGTCACGGTCGGCCCGGGCTCGCTGATGCTGGGCGATGTCGTGGCGGCGAAGGAGAAGCGGCCGGCGGGCGTGCCGCTGAATTGATAAGGTGTCTGCAGAGCAGACGGATGAGGGAAGGGCCGCGCGAGCGGCCCTTTTCCTGTTTCGGACAGGGCTCTCCCTCATCCGTCACGGGCTCGCCGTGCCACCTTCACTCCCGAGGGAGAAGGATCACCCCCGCTTCAGCAGGAACACCGCCTGCGCGCCGAACAGGTTCCAGAACCACCAGGGCGCCTTGACCCCGACGCGTCCGCCGGCGGCATCGAGCGCGACGGCGCGCTCCTTCTGCGCACCCACGATCTCGCACAGCGTCACGAAATCGCGGATCGTGCAGAAATGGATGTTGGGCGTGTCCCACCAGGCATAGGGCAGGGCGTCCGTCACCGGCATGTGCCCGCGGAAGAATATCTGCGAGCGCATCCGCCAATGCCCGAAATTCGGGAAGGAGACGATGGCGCGCCGGCCGATCCGCAGCATCTGCTCCAGCACGAACCGCGGATTGCGCGTCGCCTGGATGGTCTGGGACAGGATGACGTAGTCGAAGCTGTCGTCCGGATAGTCGACCAGATCGGTATCGGCGTCGCCCTGGATCACCGAGAGTCCCCGCGCCACGCAATCGGCCACGCCCTCGCGCGACAGCTCGATGCCGCGCGCATCGACGCCGCGGGTCTCGGACAGCAGTGCCAGCAGGGCCCCGTCGCCGCAGCCGACATCGAGCACCCGCGTGCCGGGCTGCACCATCTCGGCGACGAGCCTGAGGTCGATGCGGTTGGTATGGTCGGGGAGGGTCATGATGCACAAACCTTGTCATTCCGGGGCTTCGCGCAGCGAAGAACCCGAAACCCACGACTGGGCTTCGCACTGACAAACACCTGCACAACAGGGGGCGCCCGGTCGTGGGTTCCGGGTTCGGCCCTGCGGGCCGCCCCGGAATGACTGGGGCAAGTGCTCATCCTCAAATCCCCCGTGCCCGCGCCGCCGCGCCGATGAAGCCGCGCGTCGTGGCAAACAGGTTCGGCTCTTCCAGCAGGAAGGCGTCGTGGCCCTTGTCGCTTTCCAGTTCTACGAAGGAGACCGACCCGCCGGCGGCGTTCAGCGCGTGCACGATCGCCCGCGAGTCGGCGGTGGGGAACAGCCAGTCCGAGGTGAAGGAGGCGACGCAGAAGCGCGTCTTCGTCCCGGCGAAGGCCTTCGCGAGCACGCCATCATGGTCGGCCGCGAGGTCGAAATAATCCATAGCGCGCGTGACGTAGAGATAGGAATTGGCGTCGAAGCGCTCGACGAAGGAGAGCCCCTGATGCCGCAGATAGCTCTCGACCTGGAAGTCCGCATCGAAGGAGAAGGTCGGTGCCTCCCTGTCCTGCAGCTTGCGGCCGAACTTCCGGTGCAGCGCCTGCTCCGAGAGATAGGTGATATGCGCCCCCATCCGCGCCACCGAAAGCCCCTTGGACGGCCGCGTGCCCTCTTCGAGGTAGCGCCCGCCGCGCCATTCCGGATCGGCCATCACGGCTTGACGCCCGACCTCGTGGAAGGCGATGTTCTGCGCCGAATGCTTGGCGCCGGTCGCCAGCGGCAGCGCCGAGAAGACGCGGCCCGGATAGCTTGCCGCCCATTGCAGCACCTGCATCCCGCCCATCGAGCCGCCGGCGACGCAGAACAGCGTCTCGATGCCGAGATGATCGATGAGGGCTCCCTGCGCCCGCACCATGTCCCGGATCGTCACGACCGGAAAGGAGAGGCCCCAGGGCTTGCCGGTCTCGGGGTTGGTCGAGGCCGGGCCGGTGGTGCCGGTGCAGCCGCCGATGACATTGGCGCAGATGACGAAGTAGCGGTCGGTGTCGATCGGCTTGCCCGGCCCGATCATCGCCGTCCACCAGCCGCCCTTGCCGGTGATCGGGTTGCGGCTGGCGACATACTGGTCCCCGGTCAGGGCGTGGCAGACCAGGATTGCATTGGACCTGGCCGCATTCAGCTCGCCATAGGTCTGGTAGGCGATCTGCCAGCGGTCGAGCACGGCGCCGCAATCCATCAGCAGCGGCGCCTCCGGCCCGAAGCGGGCGACGAGGCTCGACGGTTCGTTGGCCTCTTTCAGCGGGTCGGCCAGGCTGGGAGAAAGATCGCTCATCTCGTCCGTCTCGGCGGGGTGGTATTTGTCTTGCCGGTCCAAGCGTTCGGAAAATCGAACTAGCGATGCCGCGCCGGCGCGCCGCTGTCAACGCGGCACTGCGTGAGCCGGCTTTGCCAAGGCGCGGCCGGGGCGCTAAGGAGCGTGGCCCCTCCGGAACGCGCGCCTGCCATGACCGAAGCCGCCCCAACGACCCTTGCCGATCTGCGCGCCGACATCGACCGCATCGACAGCGAGATGCATGCGCTGCTGATGGAGCGCTCGCAGATCATCGAGACGCTGATCTCCGTGAAGAAGACGCAGGCGTCGGGCTCCGCCTTCCGTCCCGGCCGTGAGGCCGACATGATGAAGCGGCTGGCGCTGCGCCATAAGGGCCTGCTGCCGCTCGATACGGTCGAGGGCATCTGGCGCATCATCATCGCCACCTTCACCTATGTGCAGGCGCATTATTCGGTTCATGCCGATGTCTCCGGCGGCGATCCTGCGATGCGCGATTCCGCCCGGTTCCATTTCGGCTTCACCGTGCCCTTCGTGCCGCATGAGGATGCGCGCGCCGTTATCCGCGCCGTCGCGGAATCGGCCGGCGATCTCGGCATCTTCCGCATGGACCAGGGTGCCAGCGCCGGCATCTGGTGGCGCGACCTGATCGGCCCGGACGCGCCCAAGATCATCGCGCGCCTGCCCTTCATCGAGCGGCCGGACCATCCGGCCGGCACGCCGGTCTATTGCGTCGCCAAGCCGCTTGCCGACGCGGCGGTGCGCGAGATCGTGCTTTATGCGGCCCGTGTCGAGCGCTGGTCGGATGCGCTGAGGCACGGGCTCGCCGAGCATCTCGCCGAGGTCTCGGCCTCCGCGGCGGACGGGTCCCATCTTTCGCTGCTGGTGGCCGCGTCCGGCGAGGTCGATCAAGCCGTCATCCGGTCCGCTCTCGCCCCTGCCGGCCTCAGCGATTTTGCCGAGGTCGGCAGCCATGCCGCCCGCTTCGCCGTCAAATCCGTCCGTTCGTCAGTCCTCATGCCCTTGCTCTGAATCACCTCGACGCCGCCATCCCGGGCGACCGAAGGGAGACCCGGGATCCATGCCTGACCGTTCCGGCATGGATCCCGGATCTCCGCTTCGCTCCGTCCGGGATGACGGCGCGGGGATGGAACCCGAAAGCCAAGACGATGTCCGCAGCCTCCCGCCCCACCCCCCGTCCCGGTGTCCTCGAGATTCAGGCCTATGTTCCCGGCAAGTCGAATGCGCCGGCCGGGGTGAAGCTGCACAAGCTCTCCTCCAACGAGACCCCGCTTGGCCCCAGCCCGAAGGCGGTCGAGGCCTTCGCTGGCCTGGCAGGCAAGCTCGAGTTCTATCCCGACGGCTCCTCGACCAAGCTGAAGCAGGCGATCGCAGGCCGCTACGGCCTCGATCCGGCCCGCATCATCTGCGGCAACGGCTCGGATGAATTGCTGGAGCTGGTCACCAAGGCCTATCTCGGCGAGGGCGACGAGGGCGTCTACAGCCAGTACGGCTTCCTGGTCTACCGCATCGCGATCCTGGCGGCCGGCGGCAAGCCGGTCGTGGTGCCGGAGAAGGACTACACTGCCGATGTCGACGGCATCCTCGCGGCGGTGACGCCGAAGACGAAGATCGTCTTCCTGGCCAATCCCAACAACCCGACCGGGACCTACCTGCCCTTCGACGAGGTCAAGCGCCTGCAGGCCGGCCTCCCGCCGCACGTGCTGCTCGTGCTCGATGCCGCCTATGCCGAGTACGTCCGTCGCAACGACTACGCGTCGGGCCTCGAACTCGTCGCCGAGAGCGAGAACGTCGTGATGACGCGCACCTTCTCGAAGATCTATGGCCTCGCCAATCTCCGGATCGGCTGGCTCTGCGGCCCCGCCCATGTCGTCGACGCGCTGGAGCGCATCCGCGGCCCCTTCAACGTCAACGGCGCGGCGATCGAGGCCGGTGCGGCCGCCATCGCCGACGAGGCGCATGTCGCGGCCGCGATCGAGCACAACGACGCATGGCTGGCCTGGACCACGGCCGAGATCGAGAAGCTCGGCCTCGAGGTCACGCCCTCGGTCGGCAACTTCATCCTGATCCACTTCCCGCACGATCCGGGCCGGACGGCCAAGGAGGCCGATGCCTTTCTGACCCAGCGCGGGCTGATCCTGCGCGCCGTCGGCGGCTATGGCCTGCCGGACGCACTGCGGATGACCATCGGCTCGGAGGAGGCGAACCGGCTGGTCGTCGCCGCGCTCTCGGATTTCATGGCTGGAACCAGGTGAGCAGGCGCTGATGTCCGCTCCGGAGAGTTTCGCGCCGCGTCGGGCCGAGCCCGTCTTCGCCCGCCTCGCCATCATCGGGGTTGGTTTGATCGGCTCCTCGATCGCGCGCGCCGCGAAGGAGCTGAACCTCGCCGGCGCCATCGTGCTGGCCGATCGGGACGAGGCCGCGCGGCAGCGCGCCCGCGAGCTCGGCCTTGGCCATATCGTCGCCGAGACGGCCGCCGAGGCGGCACGCGACGCCGACCACGTCATCCTCTGCGTGCCGGTCGGCGCCTGCGGCGAGGTCGCGGCCGAGATCGCGGCCGATCTGAAGCCCGGCGCCATCCTCTCGGATGTCGGCTCCGTCAAGGCGTCGGTCGTCGATGCCGTGACGCCGCATCTGCCCGAAGGCGTCTTCTTCGTGCCGGCTCATCCGGTGGCCGGCACCGAGAATTCGGGGCCGGATGCCGGCTTCCCCAGCCTCTTTCTCAACCGCTGGTGCATCCTGACCCCGCCGGACGGCACCGACCCGGCGGCCGTCGCGAAGACGCGCCAGCTCTGGGAGGGCATGGGCGCCATCGTCGAGGTGATGGGCGCCCAGCATCATGACCTCGTGCTCGCGGTGACCAGCCACCTGCCGCATCTCATCGCCTACAATATCGTCGGCACGGCCGAGGATCTCGAGGCGGTGACGCAGTCCGAGGTGATCAAGTTCTCCGCCGGCGGCTTCCGCGACTTCACCCGCATCGCCGCATCCGATCCGACGATGTGGCGCGACGTCTTCCTCCACAACAAGGAGGCGGTGCTGGAGATGCTCGGGCGCTTCAACGAGGATCTCGCCATCCTCACCCGCGCCATCCGCTATGGCGACGGCGAGACGCTGCACAAGCACTTCACCCGCACGCGGGCTATCCGCCGCGGCATCGTCGCCCTCGGCCAGGAGAAGCCCGAGACGGAGAAGCTGCGCAAACCCTGACGGGCAGCCGGCGAAAGCGCGACATCGCCTCGCCGGGAATTGTTCGCCTTGCCAAGAATCGGCAGTGCTGGTAGAGGCTGCCGGCGTCGCCGCTTTAGCTCAGCTGGTAGAGCACCTCATTCGTAATGAGGGGGTCGGGGGTTCGAATCCCTCAAGCGGCACCATTCCTCTTTTCGTAGACGTTCGCAGCCGCTCGGAAACGGGCGGTTTTTTATTGCTTTTTGGGTGTTTTCGGCGAGAATCCTTTCGTTGGCGTCCGGCCGCGTTCGCCAACAACCAGCGAGTGCGTTGGTATCAATGTTGGTATGCATCGCGGCCTTGGAAGCGGGATACCAACATGCCCCTGACCAACGCGACGATCATGAACGCGAAGCCGGGCGCTGGAATCGTCAAACGTTCGGACGGCGAAGGGCTTCAGCTCTGGATCATGCCGACTGGTTCCAAGCTGTGGCGCTTCGCCTATCGCTTTGGTGGCAAGCAGAAGCTCATGGCGCTGGGCTCTTATCCAGAATTGAGCCTCGCTGACGCTCGCGACCGCCGGAAGGCCGCTCGCGCCTTGCTCGCGGCCGATCGTGATCCATCTGAACAGAAGCGCTTGGACAAGCGGGCGGCGACAACAAGCAGCGCGACAACCTTCGCCCTGGTCGCCAACGAAGTGCTGGAGAAAAAGCGGCGCGAGCAAAAAGCCGTCAACACTCTCGCCAAGCTCGAATGGCTGCATGGCCTCGCCAACGAGAGCATTGGCCATCGACCGATCACCGAAATCAGCGCGCCGGAGATTCTCGACGTTTTGAAGAAGGTCGAGCGCAAGGGCAGGCTGGAAACCGCCAAACGCCTGCGCGCTGTTATCGGCGAAGTGTTTCGCTATGGCGTCGCCACCGCGCGTGCCAGTGGCGATCCAACTTCCGCGTTGCGAGGCGCCATATCTGCCCCGGTGGTGAAGCATCGCGCCGCAATCACCGATCCGGTTCAGCTTGGTGGCTTGATGCGAGCCATTGCCAGCTTTCAGGGGCAACCTTCAACCGTCGCCGCTCTGAAATTGATGGCCTATCTGTTCCCGCGCCCTGGCGAACTTCGATTTGCCGAATGGCGGGAAATCGATCTGGAGAATGCCCTTTGGACGATCCCTTCCGCGCGAATGAAAATGCGGAAAGAGCATCGCGTGCCATTGCCACCGCAGGCGTTGGCGATCCTGTCCGAATTGCGAGAGATCACCGGAGGCGGCAAGCTGGTGTTTCCGGGATATGGCACCAGCGGTGGTGAAGGACGAACGGTGGAGCAACGTCCAATATCGGAAAACACCCTGAATGGTGCGCTGCGCCGCATGGGTTACGGGCAGGATGATATGTCTTCGCACGGCTTCCGCGCTGCTGCCTCGACGTTGCTGAACGAAAGCGGCCGTTTCAGCTCGGACGCGATAGAGCGGGCGCTGGCGCACCAAGACCCCGATGCGGTTCGTCGGGCGTATGCGCGCGGCGAGCATTGGCGAGAGCGCGTGACTATGGCCGCTTGGTGGGCGGATCAATTGGACGCCTGGCGGGATGGAGCCAAAATCGTCGCCATGAAAGCCAGCTAGAAAGATGAAGCAGCGGAGGGTCTTTCGGGACCAAGGCTGGCTGAGAGACAATATCAAAAAAAACATGGCCGACGTTGAGCTTATAAAGTCTCAATTTGAATACGGAAACCGCTGGGTAAAGCCGGGTCGGGCCACGAAAGACTTGGAAGAAGCGTATACAGCACTGAGCTGCGATCCCAGTTTCCTTTTGAGCGACAGAAGGGCCGCGATCTATCATATGTCGGTGTGGCTGAGGGAGAATCGCAGGCTGGTTCCTTCGCCGACAAGTTTTAGGCGGTTTCTGTCAACAAAAACAAACATTTGAGGCACCAGTTGCGGACAAGTCGGTGGCGGCGGTTACGCGCCGCCCTATGAGATGCGAGATTCCGGTCGCTGACGAAATCAGGCGAATTCATAAGGGTCCGAAATCTCATGAACACCATTGACCGCCTCTATCCCATTCGTGACGCATTCACGCTCGCCGGCTTACGGTTGACGCGCGGCTATCAGGAAGTCTCCGCAGGCCGCTTGGCGATTGTCCGCAATGGCCGGCGCAGTTTTGTCCGCGCAAGTGAAATCCAGCGCTATATCGATGCGCTTTCGCAGACCGCCGATGACAAGCGGGCGGCGTGACGTGAGCGCGCGGCAGTATCATGCCCCGGCCGACGGACAGACCGCATGCGCGCATCTATTTCGCCTGGATGAGCATTCCCGCCTGGACGACGCTGACGCCCGTGGCGCAGGCACTGCTGGTCAACTTATTGACGCGGTATCGACCGTTGGAGCCGAACGCTTTCGAGATCAGCGACCGCTCGGCAACGATGCTGGTGGCCTGCGCCCGGAACACCGCGAGCAAGGCGCTAGCCGACTTAGTCGATCGCGGATGGCTGCGCGTCGTCCGGGTCGGGCGCATCCGAGGCCCAAAAGCGAGGCGGGCTTCGGTCTATGCGCTGACGGCATTTCCAGAGGAACCGGGCATGCCAGCAGGAAAGGACTTTCTGCGTTGGCAGCCGCATCCGATCCAAGGGCTGAAGTCGAAGCCGTCAACGGCTCAATTCAGAGCCGTCAACGGCTCGCTTCAACCGCCGCAGCACGATACGCCGCGTTACGCCGTGAAGCCGGCAAGCCACTGACGACACGTGAAATTGTCGGCCGCGCCGCCCGGCAGCTCGGCAAGCTCGACACACCTATAGCTACGTCCTGCCTAAGGAAGCCCGCGAACCTGCGCGTGACGGTCGATTGATTGAAATGTGGGTTAGCCAAGAAATTTCGGTAAGCTGAGATGGCATGGCCAGTTGTCGACGATGGACTGAGACTGGACGTGCATCGCGTTGTGCTCGCGGGGAAGGGCTATCGCGGCCCCTTCCGCTGGAGCTGGAGCCGCGATGGCGAGCCCGTGGGATGGATTCGCGCCACCGTCACACTGGAAGGAGAGTCATCTGGGAGTCTCGCACTTACATATCGATGCAACGGCGTGCCCTTCGATCAGAGCTTCCGGCTGGAGGCCGAACCCTGCCGCTTCGGCGGCGAGCGCTGGTTTGCAATCTGCCCTGCAACCGGCTCGCGCGCGGCAAAGCTCTATTCCCTTGGCGGCGCAGGATTTCATGCTCGCGACCGTTATCGCCGTGTGGCCTATCGCTCGCAGCGCGCTTCCAGCGCAATGAATCGCACTTTGGATCGCCGAAACCGCATCCTGTTCAAGAAGCTGAAAGGCGACGATCCATGTTGGGTTCCGAAGCCGAAATGGATGCGCTGGAAGACCTACGATCATTGGAAAGCCCAATTGAACCAAGCCGAGGACCGGATGAACGCGCATCTTGCGGTGCTGATCGGCCGGCTTGGAAGGCTGTCCCGATGATGGCACACCACTTGATGGCAGGGGTACCGGGGAACGGATTTCTTAACAACGTCGCTGCCTAAAGCTTGCGAACGAAGGCCATTACGGGGCCCTGACTTTCGCCCGCTTCAGCCGGTCGCAGCGGAATGTTTTTTGTTGTGATGGGAAAGCCAGGGACAGCCCCCACCTCCGATGCTAGACACGAATCACTTGATGTGGAGCGGAATTGTGCTGGACAAAATTCACCAGAGCGACCCATCGGCGGACCTTCTCGCAATGACAAACGGCGAGTTTTTCAGCACGATCATGGCAGACCCGCCATGGCGGTTCCAGAATTCCACCGGCAAGGTCGCCCCCGAGCATAAGCGTCTCAACCGCTACGGGACGATGACGCTCGACGACATCAAGAAGCTCCCTGTCGCCGACGTCGCCGAGGTCACGGCCCATCTCTATCTTTGGGTTCCAAACGCGCTTCTCCCCGACGGTCTTGACGTCATGAAGGCGTGGGGATTCCAATACAAAGCGAACGTCGTCTGGCACAAGATCCGTAAGGATGGCGGTTCCGATGGCCGCGGCGTCGGCTTCTATTTCCGCAACGTGACCGAGCTTCTGCTGTTCGGGGTGAGGGGAAAAAACGCCCGTACGCTCCGGCCTGGCCGCACGCAGGTCAATATGATTCAGACTATGAAGCGGGAGCACTCACGCAAGCCCGACGAGCAATACAAGCTCATTGAGTCATGCTCGCCCGGTCCCTACCTTGAGATGTTCGGCCGCGGCGTCCGCAAGGGCTGGACGGTCTGGGGCAATCAGGCCGACGAGACCTATGAGCCGACGTGGAAGACGTACGCCAACCACTCTCAGGTTCGCGTCGCCGATTAGGCTTCTTCGTCCTCGTCATCTTCTTCGACAGGCAGGCCTGCCTTTTTACGGGCTTTCTCCGAAGCGGCCTTTGCTGCCTTGGCATCATCCTGCTGCTTCTTGAGATCGAGGTATGCCTGTTCGCCGTCATCGACGAACAGCGATGGTTTGATGGCAAACGTCAGCACCGGACAACCGCCACCGCCACCGCCCTCTACCTTCGGCCAAAGTTTGCCATGGTGTGTTGTGGGCTTTCCATAGGAGGAGCCCTTTCCAATCCTTTTGAAGACAGCCTGCAGGTCCCAGGAACGCGTTATCAGGATGCCGACCTGGATCGCTCTGAGATCGAACAGAAGGCGGAAATTGTTGAGGTCCCTATCGAAGAATGGGTCCTTATTGTTCCACTCCATCTCGACAGCCACTCCGCCTTTGAAGCAGTCGACCGCGTGCGTCGGGCTTTCGATCCTCGCCTTGTCCACCTCGATCGCGGTCTCGAATTTCTTCTCGACCCAGCCCTTGGCATACAGAGGTTTGTCGATGCGCTGACTGATCAGGGAGCGGTTGCCACCGCCGACCCGGATCTCCGACGCGAGGAGCTTGAAGCCTCGCAACACGTCAACAACATCCTCCCATTCCCTGGGGCAAGCGGTCGTCAGGACGCCGGTCGCATTCCGCCATTCCTTGATTTCGTACTTGTCCCAGAGGTCGGCGGGGATCAGGTGCTCGGTGGCCATCGCGTCGCGGTCCTTGAACTAGTGCCGAGGCATCAAACCGGACAACTAGTGAAGCCTCGTTTAAGGTCGGGGAACCGGCTCCAAGCCAGCGGCAGAGCTGACGGAGTTGAAAGGCATAGGCCCGAGCGCATCGTCATTCGGCTCGTTCACGGCAGAGCAACTGCTCCAACGCTGGGAAGGGCCGCTTCGACCGCCGATATGCGCATATTACCCGGAGCAGTCATCGGTTTTGTTGGTAGTATCGTTGGTGCCGGGCCGATGAATGAACAATGAAAGCATTTACAAGCATACAGTTATGAAGAAATCGGGGCTCCCTCAAGCGCACCATTTTCTCTGCGCCAGGGTTCAACGCCGCTCCGATTGGGGCGGCTTTTTCGTTGGCCCGCCGCTGCTCCCGCCTGCCGCGGTGCTGCACGGCGAGCGAACGTCTTCGGGGCCGACAGGCTTGGCTGCCGGCCTTCGCCGAGGGTTGCCAACCGCGCCGATCGGACGAGAATGTCGGCCGAACCGGGAGACGACCGATGTGTGGCGGCAATGACGGGCACTCGCATGATGGCGAAGGCCATCTCCATCACCATCACGATGGCGAGCCGCGCTGGAAACATGACGGCGTGCGCGTCATCAAGGGCGACCAGCTCGACCCCAATACGGCGCAGACGCCGGGCATGTTCCGGCAGGCGGCGATCAATCATGCCCGCGTCGGCGCGCAGAAGATCTGGGCCGGCACGGTCTCGATCGAGCCGGACGCCAAGACCGGCGTGCACCATCACGGCGCGCTGGAGAGCGTGATCTATGTCGTGCGCGGCCGGGCGCGGCTGCGCTGGGGCGAGCGGCTCGAATTCGTCGCCGAGGCCGGGCCGGGCGACTTCATCTATGTCCCGCCCTATGTCCCGCATCAGGAGATCAACGCCAAGCCCGACGAGGTGCTGGAATGCGTCCTCGTGCGCTCGGACAACGAGGCGGTGGTGGTCAACATCACCGATGTCGATCCGGTCGAGAAACCGGAATCGGTTTATTGGGTCGATCCGATCCACAAGCATCCGGGCTGAGGACGGGCAGGCTCAGGCGAAGCGCTTCGCCCCGGCCACGCTCAGCACCACGACGCCGGTCGCCGCGATCATCGTCCAGGCAACCGGCTCGTGCAGGATGAGCGCGGCAAGCAGCAGCCCGAGGAAGGGCTGCAGCAACTGGAGCTGCCCGACTCCGGCGATGCCGCCGAGCGCGAGGCCCCGATACCAGAACACGAAGCCGACCAGCATGCTGAACACCGAGACATAGGCGAGCCCGAGCCAGGCCGGCGTGCCGACCCCGCTCCACGAGTTCGGCCATTGCAGCAGGGCCAGCGCCGCCATCGCCGGCAGCGACAGCAGCAGGGCCCATGAGATCACCTGCCAGCCGCCCAGCCGCCGGGAGAGTGCCGCCCCCTCCGCATAGCCCAGCCCGCAGAGCAGGACCGCGCCGATCATCAGCAGGTCGCCGCCGAGCGAGCCCGCCTCGCTATGGGCGAGCGCGAAGCCGGCCACCGTGGCGCTGCCCAGGACCGAGAACAGCCAGAAGGCGGGCTTGGGCCGCTCGCCGCCGCGCAGCACGCCGAACAGGGCAGTCGAGAGCGGCAGCAGGCCGATGAAGACGATCGAGCGCGCCGCCGTGATGTGCTGCAGCGCCAGCGCGGTCAGCAGCGGGAAGCCGATCACGACACCCAGCGAGACGATCGCAAGCGGGATCAGGTCGGTGCGCCTCGGCATCGTCTGGCGCAGCAGAAGAAGGCAGGCGCCGCCCAGGAGCGCCGCGATCACGGCCCGCGCCGAGGTCAGGAACAGGGGCGAGAATCCGGCGACCGCCAGCCGCGTGGCCGGCAGCGACCCGCTGAAGATGACGACGCCGAGGAGCCCGCTGCCCCATCCCTTGCCCGACCAAGCCATTTTGCCTCGCTTCCTGCCCCTTTTTGCGTTGGACGGCGAGAATGCGCTAGGTACACTTCAGTACGGTGATGCCAAACTGTATGGTAACACAGCGCCATACGGTGGAGAGTGGCATGGCGAGGGCGCAGGGTGGGCGGACCGAGACGGCGATGGCTGCGATACGGGCTCGCGCCGCCGGGCGCGGGCTGCCGGGTGGAGAGCGCCTGCCCTCGATCCGCCGCCTGGCCGCGACGCTCGAGCTCTCGCCTTCGACGGTGGCCGAAGCCTATGAGCGGCTCGTCGCGGAAGGGTTCGTGCGGGCGAGGCCCGGGGCCGGCTACTATCTCGCCGCGCGCAGTCCCCAACCCCTGATTCTCGCTCAGGCGGGCAGCCCGCGCGAGCAGGCCGTCGATCCGTTCTGGGTGTCGCGCCAGTCCCTCGATGCGGCGGAAGAGACGCTGAAGCCGGGCTGCGGCTGGCTGCCGGCGGAATGGATGCCGGGCGAAAAGCTGCGCCGCGGCCTGCGCAGGCTGGCCAAGGCCGACGATGCGGTGCTGGTCGATTACGGCAATACGCGCGGCTCGCTTGCACTGCGGGCGCTGCTCCTGGCCCGCTTCGCGGAGGAGGGGCTCGCGGTCGCGCCGGAGCAGTTGACCCTCACCGGCTCGGGAACGCAGGCGGTCGATCTAGTCTGCCGGCTGCTGCTGCGTCCAGGCGAGACCGTCCTCATCGACGATCCCTGCTACTTCAATTTCCAGGCCCTGTTGCGGGCGCACCGTCTGCGGGTCGTCAGCGCCCCCTACACGCCGACAGGTCCCGATCTTGCCGCCTTCGCGGCCGTGGTCGAGGCCGAGCGGCCGCGGCTCTATCTGACCAATTCGGCGCTGCATAACCCCACCGGCGCGACGCTGTCGCCGCAGGCCGCACACCGCGTGCTCGGCATCGCGGCGGCCCATGAGATGATGATCGTCGAGGATGAGATCTTTGCCGATTTCGAGCCGGAGCCCTCCGCGCGGATGGCAACACTGGACGGTCTGGATCGCGTCATCCGCATCGGCAGTTTCTCCAAGACGCTCTCCGCCTCGGTGCGCTGCGGCTATGTCGCGGCCCGAGCCGACCTCGTCGAGCAACTCGTCGATCTCCAGATTGCGACCAGCTTCGGCGGCCCCGGTCCGCTCGCGGCCCGTCTCGTCGAGGACCTGCTGGCGGGCGGCGGCTACCGCAGGCATCTCCATGAGGTGAGGAGGCGGCTGGTCCAGGCCCGGCATGACGTCGCCGGCCGGCTCGAGGCGCTCGGCATCCGGCCCTGGCTGATGCCGCGGGGCGGCTTCTATCTGTGGTGCCGCCTCCCGGACGGCGTCGATTCGGCCGAATTGTCGCGCCTCGCTTTGGCGGAGGGCGTCGTGCTCGCGCCGGGGAACGTCTTCAGCGCGGCGCAGAATGCGGCGGGCTTCATGCGCTTCAACGTCGCGCAGATGCGGGAGCGCCGGATCGACGACGTGCTGGACCGCATGATGCGGCGGTCCCTGGCAGCCTGATGAAGAAAGGCCCGGCCTCCATGGGGAGTGCCGGGCCTTTGCATGGCCACCGCCGCATGCTGCGGGTGACCGCTTCCTGCTGCTGCTCACAGCGACTGCACGACCTCGCGGTTCAGCGCGGCGAAGCGCGCCGCCTCCTGCCGGAACAGCATCCAGGCCGGCTGCGGGCCTTCGAAGTCCGGGGCCTGCATCGAGATTCTGAACGCGCCGACCTTCTCGGCCGGCTTGTCCGGATCGAGCCGGGCCGCCCGGCACATCGCCCTGGCGATCCGCTTGATTCTGTCTTCGTCCATATCCCACTCCATCACGATGGTTTGGCGCCGGGGGAACGCCGAAGCAGCGGAGCGGGTTCCGGACAACTCGATAAATAATTTACAAAACGATTTCAGTATGTTGGGAGATCGATGCCGATCTTGCCGGCTCTTTTGGAAGTCAAGTGGAATCGAGGCCGGATGTGCGAATGCGGACCGCCGGGTCCGCATTCGCATCGTCAGGGCGCCGGCCGCGGCATGCCGGTTCAGGGCCACCGCGCAACCAAATCTGTCAGACTCTCGGTGGCAGCGAGGCCCGGTCGAAGACGGGAATGCTGTCGCGGGGAGCCGCAGGATCCGCGCCGGTCGGAACGTCCTCGGCTGCCTGCCGGATGGCTTCCTCGCTTTCGGTCAGCCCGTCTTCGGTGTCGTTGGCGTCGCTGCCGGCGTCGTGGACATTCGTCCGGTCGCTGACGCGCTGGACATCCGATGGGCCGGCCCCGATGCCGGCTTCAAACGGAGTCAGCGCCTCGGCTTCGTCGGCCGGCGGGAGGGCGGCATCGCGCTTCTGCTCAGGGCGGTCCATGGGGTTGGTCTCCTCTGTCGGATCTGCTGAAGGACCAAGTGCCCGCGACGGCCATTGTTCCGCGATCATGCCGAGAGCAGCGCCAGCGCCCGCTCGATGCGGGAGCAGCGCCCGCTCGCCCGCACCCGCGCATAGCTGCGCTGCAGCCGGCCGGTGGCATAGGCGTCGACGACGATTGCATGGACATAGCTCTTGCGGACCACGGCCGGCGTATTCGCCAGCCGCTCCGAAATCTGCCGCATGATGTCGGCGAGCTGGCGCTTGCGCCCCGTCTCGCTGACGGCCTCCTCGGCGGCGAGCAGCAGCTCGGCCGCGGCGGCGTTGGCGGCGAGCATGCGCAGATCCTTGCTGCTGATCGGCAGCCCGCTGACCCGCTTCAGATAGTCGTTGATCTCGCCGGCATGGATCGGCGCGATGCTGCCATCCTCGCGGCGATATTGCAGCAGCCGGCGGCCGGGCAGGGTGGCGATACGCTTGACCGCGCGCGCCAGCGCGGCGTCGCTGAGCGAGCAGGCGATCTCCTTGCTGCTCTTGCCGCGGAAGTGGAGCGACACTTGCGCACCCGAAAGGGTGACATGCCGCTTCAGCAGGGTCGAGGCGCCGTGGCTGCCATTTGCCTTGGCGTAGGTCTCGTTGCCGACGCGGATATGGCAGCGGTCGATGATGGCGGCGGCGCAGGCGAGGGCCTTGTTCTTGTCCAAGGTTCGGCTGCGCAGATCGATGGCGATCTGGGCCCTCAGCTTCGGCAGGGCGGCGATGAGCTGCGCCAGTCGCTTGAGCTTGCGCCGTTCGCGCACCTTCTCCCAATCGGGGTGGTAGCGATGCTGGATGCGCCCGGCGTCGTCGCGGCCGATGGCCTGGAGATGCGACAGGGGATCGGCGGAAATCCGCACGTCCCGATAGGCCGGCGGAATGGCGAGGGAGCGAATCCGCGCGAGGGTCTCCTCGTCGGCCACCTTTTCCCCTTCGGCGTCGCGATAGCTGAAGGACTGCCCATGGCGCAGGCGGGTGATGGTCAGGTCCTCCGGGCGCGCCCTTCGCAGTCGTTTGGTGGCTGTGCGTTTTTCCGTTGCCGGTGCTGCCGCCCGCCTTCGCCGCGTGGTGCCGGGGCCGAGGGCGCGGACCAGCTTTTCGGCGGCGCGGTCGATGGACGGGGATGGGCTGGGAGGGGAAGCGCTCATGGCGGCGGCTCGCAGGATTGGCTGGCGGACCAATGCGCCGCCGACGGCGTTGGTTCCACCAAGAACCGTCTGGTCATTGCCGCACTGCGCCAGGCCGCCTTGCCGGACCGGGGATGCCGGGACATCCTCGCCTTATTGCCGACTCGCACTGACCGAAGAAGACCGATGCAGATTTCAGACCCGATCGATCCCCCGCTCGAAACCATCCGCTTCCACGGCCTGAAGGCGGGGCCGAAGCTCCTCGTGCTGGGCGCGGTCCACGGCAACGAGACCTGCGGGCCGAACGCGATCGCCAGGGTGATCGAGGATTGCCGCGCGGGGCGCGTTTCGATCCAGCGCGGGGAGGTCACTTTCCTGCCCGTCGCCAATCCGAAGGCCTATCGGCAGGATACGCGCGAGGGCGACCGCAACCTCAACCGCGACCTGCGGGAAAGGCCGCAGCCGGCCGACAATGAGGACCGCATCGGCAACCGGCTCTCCGCCATCCTGCGCGAGCACGACATGCTGCTCGACGTCCATTCCTTCAGCGGGGAGGGCGTGCCCTTCGTCTTCTTCGGCCCGGAGGACAACCGCGGTACGCTGGAGCCCTTCCGCCACGCGCAGGCCGAGATGGCCTTCGCCGGCTGCCTCGGCGTCGATCTGATGATCCATGGCTGGCTCGACATCTATGTCCGGCTGATCGCGGCGCGCGAGCGGCTGAACCTGCCGCGGCTTGCCGTGACCGAGGGCTTCGGCACGACGGAGTTCATGCGCTTCGCCGGTGGCTATGGCGTGACGCTGGAATGCGGGCGGCACGACGATCCGGCCTCGGTCGATATCGGCTATGCCGCGATCCGCAATGTGCTGGCCCATCTCGGCCTGACCGACGAGCCGGCGCCTGCGCCCGCGCCTCGAACGGTCGTGCATATGGACGATCTGGTGATCTGCGAGGCGGAGGGCGATCGTCTGGAAGGCACCACCTGGCGGACCGGCGACCGAGTTGCCAAGGGCACGCCGGTTGCGCGCCGTGCCGATGGCTCGATGGTGGCGATGCCGCGTGACGGCTTCATCATCTTCCCGAATCCGAAGGCAAAGCCCGGCGAGGGCATCTGCTACCTCGGGAGCGAAAGCGCCCGCCGCCTTTGAGGCGGCAGGCGCCCTGTCGCATTACTGGACGATGCCGCGCTTCTCGCCGAAGCCGGGGATGTCGCAACGGCAAGGGGCGCCGCGCGGGATCGGCGGAGTCGGGCAGGAGCCGCGGCTGGTGACGCACATCCCTCCGCCCCGGGGCCCACGGGGCGGGCCATAGCGATAATCGTCCGGCGGAGGCGGACGCCGGTAACCGTCGTCGTAACGCGGCGGCCGGCGATAGCCGTCATCATAGCGCGGCGGCGGCGGCCGGTCGTATTCGTAGCGCGGCCGATACGGATCGTAATACTGCGCGCCGGCCGGAATCGCCGAAAGGAGCGTCGCTCCCGCCAGCACCGCCAGGGTGATCGTCTTCAATGACATGATGTCCTTCCTGTCGTCCGCCCGGCTGCCCGAGCCAAACCCGTCGTCATGGTGGCAGGTCCATGGTGAACAAAAGCTGAGGAACGCTCCGGTCAAAAAGGAGCCCTGATCCTTGCGCGCGACCCGCGCGCTGTGCCGCTTCCCGATGCGGGTCTTGATCTCGCCCACCCACTTACCTACCGTCCGGTAGGTGGCTCGCCATGCGGGCCTTGGTCGCGCAGGAGGAAGCCATCATGTCGGCCGTCGAAAAGCTTGCGGGCGAAGGCGCCCGGCGCTCGCCCTATTTCACCGAGGAGCACGAGGCGCTGCGCGACCAGGTCCGCCGCTTCGTCGAGACCGAGATCAAGCCGCATGCGCTGCAGTGGGAGGAGGATGGCTTCGTTCCCCGCGCCGTGCTGCGCCGCATGGGCGAGCTCGGCTTCTTCGGCATCCGCTACCCGGCGGAGTATGGCGGCTCGGAGATGGACACGCTGGCGACCGTGATCCTGGCGGAGGAGCTCGGCCGCTCGACCTTCTCCGGCGTCGCGATCACCGCGCTGGTCCACACCGACATGGCCTCGGTCCATATCGCCCATGCCGGCTCGAAGGCGCAGAAGGATGCCTACATGCCGGCGATCATCGCCGGCGAGAAGATCGTCGCGGTTGCCGTCACCGAGCCCGACGCCGGCTCGGACGTGAAGGGCATCCGCACCACCGCGCGGCGCGAGGGCGACCACTATGTGCTGAACGGCGCCAAGATGTTCATCACCAACGGCGTCCATGCCGATCTCTACTGCGTCGCGGCGAAGACCGATCCCGGAGCCAGGCCCTCGCAGTCCGTCTCGATCTTCCTGGTGGAAAAAGGCACGCCCGGCTTCACCGTCTCCCGCGCGCTCGACAAGCATGGCTGGCGCTCGTCGGACACCGCCGAACTCTCCTTCGCCGATTGCCGCGTGCCGGCCGAAAACCTGCTCGGGCAGGAGGGGCGCGGCTTCTACGCGATCATGAGCAACTTCCAGAACGAGCGCACGGTGATCGGCGCCATGGCCATGGGCGAGGCGCAGGCCGCGATCGACCTGACGCTGGACTATGTGAAGACGCGGAAGGCCTTCGGCGCCCCGCTCTGGGAGAAACAGGCCATCCGCCAGCGCCTCGCCGAGCTCGCCGGAAAGGTCGAGGCCGGCCGCCAGCTCGTTTATCACGCCGCCTGGCTTGACGCGCAGGGCTTCGATGCCACCCGCGAGGTCTCGATGGTGAAGGCCTATTGCGGCGAGCTGGTCAACGAGGTGATGTATGACTGCCTGCAGTTCCATGGCGGCATGGGCTACATGCGCGAGAGCGCAATCGAGCGCATGACACGCGACGCCCGCGTGCAGTCCATCGGCGGCGGCGCCACCGAGGTCATGCTGGAAGAGGTGGCGAAGCGGCTGTGACCGGCCCTCTCGTCCTCCTCCAGAAACGCGCCGTCATCCCGGCCGCAGCGAAGCGGAGACACGCAATCCAGGCCGGAGCGTTTCCGACAAGGGTTCAGGCACGGATCCCGGATCGGCGCGGCCCTTGGCCGCTTGTCCGGGATGACGCGCGATGAATGTTTCCGAACGGGGATCGCGTGACACCGAGACCGGCTCCCGCCGGCTGATCCTCGACCATGCCGCGCGCCTTCTCCGCAATGGCGGCTATCACCGGACGACCTTGCGCGAGATCGCGGAGGCGGTCGGAATCCGCAAGGCCAGCCTCTATTATCACTTCGCCTCGAAGGAGGAGATCGTCGAGGCGGTGGTCAACGATGGCGTGCGTTTCGTGCACGAAGGCGTCCTCGCCGCGCTTGCCGAAACGGCAGGCGCTTCCCCGCCTGCGCGGCTGGAGGCGGCGGTCCGCGGGCATCTCTCCGCGCTCCACGGCCATGGCGACTACACTTCGGCGAGCATCAAGGTCTTTGATTTCGGCGCTGCGCCCGCGCCGGAAAGCGTGCGCGCCATGCGCCGCTCCTATGAGGATGTGTGGCGCAGGCTGGTGGCCGAACTGCAGCAGCAGGGAGGCCTGCCCCCTCAGCGCGCGCCGGACGTGCTGCTGAATTTCCTGCTCGGCGCCCTGAACGGCTCCGTCGACTGGTATCGGCCGGAACGCCACGACATCGATGCCCTGGCGAGGGAATTCGTCGCTCTGCTCTCGCCCGCGCCTCGCTGACCGAAGGCAAACGCAAGGGCGGGCCGCGTCCGGCTACTGGCGATCATGGGACGTATCGCTACGATGGCGCGATGCCGCCGCTGCGGCTCAGCCCGAAAGGACGTTCCGCCGATGCGCGCCTTCTACCACCCCGACCAGGCCCTCCACGATCCCAAGCAATATCTGCGCTTCGGCGCCGTGGTTGCGCCGAAGGACCTGCCGGAACGGACCGCGCGCCTGCTCTCGGCTCTCGCAAAGCACGGCGTGACCCCCGAGCGCCCGGCCGCACACGGCACCGGCCCCGTGCTCGCGATCCACGATGCCGGCTTCGTGCGCTTCCTCGAGACGGCCTGGGCGAAATGGCAGGAGCTTCCTGCAGAGCGCGGCCCTGAGGTCTGGCCCAGCACCTTTCCCTATTGGAGCGGCCGTCCGGACGAGGATGTGCGCCCGCCTTGCCGCCCGACGGGCTTCATCGGCCAGCTCGGCTGGCATCTTGGCGACATGTCGGTGCCGATCGGCGAGCATTGCTGGCATTCGACGCTGCTCTCGGCCGAGACGGCGGTGACGGCGGCGGATGCGATCCTGGCTGGCGAGCGCGCCGTCTATTCGCTGTGCCGGCCCTCCGGCCATCACGCCCGCGCCGACCGCGCCAGCGGCTTCTGTTATCTGAATAACACCGCCATCGCGGCCCAGCGCCTGCGCTCTACGTTCAACAAGGTCGCGATCCTTGATGTGGACGCCCATCACGGCGACGGCACGCAGCAGATCTTCTACCGCCGCGACGACGTGCTGACGGTCTCGGTCCACGCCGACCCGACGAACTACTATCCCTTCTATACCGGCTATGAGGACGAGCGCGGCAACGGCCCGGGCGAGGGCTTCAACCTCAACCTGCCGCTCGCCCACGGAGCCGGCGGCGCCGAGATGCAGGCCGCGATCGACCGCGCCGGCAAGGCGATCCGCGATTTCGGAGCGGAGGTCCTGGTCGTCGCGCTCGGCTATGACGCCCACAAGGACGACCCGATCGGTGTGCTCAAGCTCGATGCGGCCGATTTCGGCGCGATAGGGCGGCAGGTGAAGGGTCTCGGCCTGCCGACGCTGGTGGTACAGGAAGGCGGCTACGCCATCGAGGCGATCGGCGACTGCCTGGATGCGTTCCTCGGTGGGTTCGCGGAGTAGGGGGCGGCGTCACTCCGCCAGGTAGTCGTGCAGCACCCGGCCGAAGGGCAGGGTGAAGTCGACGACCTGGTGGCGGGCGCTCACGATCCGGCGCACCGGGAAATCGGCGACGCGGCAGTTGACGTGCGGGATCAGGTGCAGCCTGGCCTCGCCTTCCCATGCGCCATGAACGGTAATGTCGGTCAGGTTATAGCCGACCAGCTCCGCCACCTTTGGCGAGCCGTCGACATCCGGCAGAAGCTTGAGATTGACGTTCAGCCCGCCGATTCCATCACGCACCTTGTCGAGCTGGTCCTCCAGGCTGCGGTGCTTGTATGTCATCGTGCCCATCGCCACGCGCTCGCCGTCATAGTGCAGCGTTCCGGTCAGCGTGTCCTTCATGACCTTGAGCCGTGGCACGCCGTATTTTTTCGGGAAGCCCCAGATCTCGCGCCCGCCGGTGATGGGCGGCTCGTCGTCGAGATACATCTGGACGGAGAAGTTGCAGGGCTCGCCCTGGTAGGTTGCGCGGATGCCGGTGCCGCTTTCCTCGTAATCGCCGAAACCGGAGGAATCCGGCATTTTCATCCACTCGTAGAAGACGAGGTTGCCGGGCGCCGGTTCCAGCGGCTCGGGCAGGGCCGCCCGGATCACCTCGGGGTCGGTCTCATAGGTGATGATCAGATATTCCCGCTTGATGAAGCGGTTCGGCGGATGCGGATAGCTCGGGCTGAAGACGGGCATGGACGGCGCCTTCAGGATCTCGTCCCGGTTCATGCTTTCCGCTCCTTCTCGAAATCAGCCGCGACTCTGGCAGGGTCCTTGCGACAGATTGATGGTGACGAGGTGCAACGGGAAGAGTTTCCTCGACGTTCGCGCCGATGTCGCCCTCCACCTGAGGCCGGGTCCCCGGGTGAAGGGCCTTTTGTCGAACGGGCTTTCAGATCACCGCCTCGATCAGGAACGGCCCCTTCCGGGCGAGGGCCGCCCTGAACAGGTCGGCGAACTCCTCCGCCGTCGTGGCCCGCGCTGCCTCGACGCCCATGCCGCGCGCCATCTGCACCCAGTCCAGCGCCGGCTCGTCGAGGTTGAGCATCAGTGTGGCGTTGCGGCCGAAATCGTTGACGCCGACCGCGCGCATCTCGCCATGCAGGATCTGGTAGGTCCGGTTGGCGAAGATGACGGTGACGATGTCGAGCTTCTCGCGCGCCTGCGTCCAGAGCCCCTGCACCGTGTACATGCCGGAGCCGTCGGCCTGCATTGCGACGACCTTGCGGTCGGGGCAGGCGACCGCCGCGCCGATGGCGAGCGGAATGCCCTCGCCGATCGCCCCGCCGGTGAGCTGGATATAGTCGTGCTGCGGCGCGCTGTGGCAGTCGAAATAGAACATGCGCCCCGACGACACGGACTCGTCGGCGACGATGCAATTCTCGGGCAGCAGGGTCGAGACGATGGCGCAGGCCTTGTCGGCGTCGAGCGGACCGGTGGGGAGCCCGGGCATCTCGCCGCGGGGCGGAGCGATATAAACCGGCGCCGTCTTCTTTGCGCCGATCTCGTCGGCCAGCGCGTCGATCGCGGCCGGCAGGTCGTCGCCGGGCCTGGCCAGCGCCGTGACCTCGCAGCCCTCATGCACGAGCCGCCCCGGCTTGCCGGGATAGGCAAAGAACCCGACCGGAACCTGCGCCCCGACGAGCACGAGATAATCGACGTCCTTGAGCTGCTCGAGCGCCTTGTCGATCGGATAATACACCTTCGGGATCGCGACGCGCCCGACGCCGCGCTGGATGCGCCCGTTCGACAT
Source organism: Allobosea sp. TND4EK4 (assembly GCF_900156025.1). Taxonomy (GTDB): domain Bacteria; phylum Pseudomonadota; class Alphaproteobacteria; order Rhizobiales; family Beijerinckiaceae; genus Allobosea. The sequence continues at coordinate 919,771 of NZ_FTMO01000001.1, read as the reverse complement.
CTGGGCGAAGATCTGCGCCCCGGTCGCAGCGCAGACACGCGCCGCCATCTCCATCGGCTTCTCGCGCAGCGCCAACCCGGTCAGCATGATCGCCGCGCGCTTGCCATGCTTGCGCAGGCCGGCCGCGACCTCGCGCAGCGTCGCTCCATCGACGCTCTTCAGCGCCGGCAGCGTCGCGGGCTTGAGCGTGGCCGGCTCGATGCTGTTCCAGGCGCAGTCGGCCGGCAGGATCACGGTGGTGACGCCGGGCAAGGTCAGCGAGGCGACATAGGCCTCCTCGATCGCCGGGCCGACATCCTCCGCCGAATCGATCCGGCGCACGAAATGCGACATCGGCCGTGCCAGGCTTTCGATGTCGCTGGTCAGCGGCGCGTCGTGCTGCAGGTGATAGGTCGCATGGTCGCCGACGACGTTGATCATCGGCGTCCAGGCACGGCGGGCGTTGTGCATGTTGGCCAGCGCGTTCGCCATGCCCGGCCCGCAATGCAGCAGCGTCGCAGCCGGCTTGTCGGCCATGCGGGCATAACCGTCGGCCGCGCCGGTCACCACGCCCTCGAACAGGCCGAGCACGCAGCGCATCTGTGGCTTGCGGTCGAGCGCGGCGACGAAGTGCATCTCGGACGTGCCGGGATTGGCGAAGCAGACATCGACACCGTTGATCAGCAGGGTGTCGCAAAGGCGGTCGGCGCCGTTCATTCCGGGAACCTCGATGACGCTGGAGAAGAGACGCGCTGCGCCTCGGGTTCCTGAAGGGAGGAAATTGCGGGCAATCTGTCAAACGAGAGAATGTCATGGCTGCCCCTCGTTCCCGTGATCGGCCCGCTTGACCGTTTTGCATATGCATTTAACCTGCCTTGGAACGAAGGTTGCATCGTCCGGGCAACGAGGCTGAAGTGCCTCTCGGTCAGGCGGATGACGCCAAGCAGGGGAAAGGTTCGACCATGATGGAGTTCAAGCGCGCCGGCGCGGCGGCGGCTTTCGGTCTGGCGGCGCTCTTCGCCGCGGGCGCTGCACAGGCGCAGACGAAGGTCGCGATCGGCATTTCGGGCTGGACCGGCTTCGCGCCGCTGACGCTCGCCAAGGAAGCGGGCATCTTCGCCAAGAACGGCCTCGACGTGACGATCAAGAAGATCCCGCAGAAGGACCGGCACCTCGCCATCGCCTCGGGCGACATCCAGTGCGCGGCCACCACCGTCGAGACCTGGCTGGTCTGGGACGCGGCAGGGATCAAGACCAGGCAGATCTTCCAGCTCGACAAGAGCTACGGCGCCGACGGCATGGCCGTGCGCAAGGACATCGCCTCGATCAAGGACCTGAAGGGCAAGACGGTCGCGGCCTCCGCGCCGGGCACCTCGCCCTATTTCGCGCTGGCCTGGTTCCTCAAGGAGAACGGCCTGTCCGTGAAGGACGTCAAGGTCGTCAACATGGAGCCCGGCCCCGCGGCGCAGGCCTTCATCGCCGGCCAGAACGACGCGGCCATGACCTATGAGCCCTATCTTTCCGCGGTGCGCGACAAGCCGGACGCCGGCAAGATCATTGCCACCACGCTCGACTATCCGATGGTCATGGACACCTTCGGCTGCACCCCGGCCTTCCTCGCCGACGACAAGGCGGCCGCAGCCCTGACCAAGAGCTATTTCGAGGCGATCGCCATGATCAAGGCCGACCAGGCCAAGGCCTATGGCATCATGGGCGCCGATGTGAAGCAGAGCGGCGAGGAGTTCGGCAAGTCGGCCGCCTTCCTGCGCTGGTCGGATGCGGAGGGGAACAAGGCCTTCTTCGCCGGCGACTGGCAGGCCTTCAACGCCAAGGCCGCGGATCTCCTTCTGGAGATGGGGCTGATCAAGGCGAAGCCCGATTTCGCGACGCTGGTCGACACGAAGTTCGTCGCGGGCAAGTGAGGCCGGCGCCGCTGCCGGACGCAGCCGTCCTTCCCGACGTGCTCGCGCCCGGCCTGTCGGTCGTCTTCTGCGGCACGCAGGCCGGGGCCGCCTCCGCCCGTCGCAGCGCGTACTATGCCGGGCCGGGCAACAAGTTCTGGTCCGTGCTGCACGCGATCGGGCTGACTCCGAGGCGGCTCGCGCCGGCGGAGTTTCGCGAGGTGCTGCGCTACGGCATCGGCCTCACCGATGTCGCCAAGCACAGCTCCGGCCCCGACTCGGCGCTCCGCCTCGCAAATGTCGATGCGGCCGGGCTGCACGCGCGCATCGCCGCGCACCGGCCCCGTGTCCTCGCCTTCAACGGCAAGCGTGCGGCGCAGGCGATCCTGGGCTTCGGGCCGCTTGACTATGGCCCGCAATCCCGTCCGGTGGCCGAGGCCGCGGTCTTCGTCCTGCCCTCGACCTCGGGCGCTGCCGCCGGCTTCTGGTCGCCCGAACCATGGAAAGAGATGGCTGCGGCCGTCGGTGGATGCCCTTGATGAGACCTCTGCAACCCGTCTCTGCCCCGGCCCGCATCGGCTACGGCCTCGCCTTCTTCGCATTGTTCGTCGCGCTCTGGGCCGTCGCGACCTTCGGCGGCTATGTCCAGCGCCTCTTCCTGGCCGACCCGCTGACCATGGTCGGCGAAGGCTGGAAGCTGATGACGCAATACGGCTTCGGCTTCGATATCCTGATGACGATCTGGCGCGTGTTCGGCGGCTTCGTCCTCGCGGCGCTGGTGGCGCTGCCGCTCGGCATAGCGATGGGCGCCTACAAGCCGGTCGAGGCGTTTCTTGAGCCCTTCGTCTCCTTCGCGCGCTATCTGCCCGCCTCGGCCTTCATTCCGCTGCTGATCCTCTGGGCCGGCATCGGCGAGACGCAGAAGCTGCTCGTCATCTTCATCGGTTCGGTCTTCCAGCTCATCCTGATGATCGCGGTGGCGGTCGGCGGAGTCCGGCGCGACCTCGTCGACGCAGCCTACACGCTCGGCGCCAGCGACCGAGCGGTGGTGCGCCGCGTGCTGCTGCCGAACGCCGCCCCGCAGATCGCCGAGATCTTCCGCCTCGTGCTCGGCTGGGCCTGGACCTATGTCATCGTCGCGGAGCTGATCGGCTCCTCCTCCGGCATCGGCCACATGATCACCGACAGCCAGGCGCTGCTGAACACCGGCCAGATCATCTTCGGCATCATCGTCATCGGGCTGATCGGCCTGATCTCCGACTTCCTCTTCAAGGCGGTCAACCAGCGCCTGTTCCCGTGGGCAAGGCTATGAACGGGTCAAGGGCTATGAACGGGGCGCGCCTGTGAGCAAGCTGTTGATCGAGAGCGTCGGAAAGCTTTTCCCGGCCCAGCGCGGCGGCGAGCCGACGCGCGCCCTGATGCCGACCTCGCTGACGGTCGGCGACAACGACTTCATCTCCATCCTTGGCCCGTCCGGCTGCGGCAAGTCGACCTTGCTGCGGATCGTCGGCGGGCTGGAGACGGCGAGCGAGGGGCGCATCCTGCTCGACGGCGCGCCGGTTGTCGGACCCGGCGCCGATCGCGGCTTCGTCTTCCAGAGCTACACGCTCTTCCCCTGGCTGACGGTGCAGCAGAACATCGCCTTCGGCCTGCGCGAGAAGGGGGTGCCGGAGGCGCAGCGGATGCCGATCGCGCGTGACTGGGCTGCCCGCGTCGGGCTTTCCGGCTTCGTCGACCATTTCCCCAAGCAGCTTTCCGGCGGCATGCAGCAGCGCACCGCGATCGCCCGCGCGCTCGCCAACGACCCCAAGATCCTGCTGCTCGACGAGCCCTTCGGTGCGCTCGACAACCAGACCCGCGCCCTGATGCAGGAGATGCTCCTCGGGATCTGGGAGCGCGAGCGCAAGACCGTGCTCTTCGTGACCCACGACATCGAGGAGGCGATCTTCGTCGGCTCTCGCGTGGTGGTGATGAGCGCGCGCCCCGGCCGCATCAAGGCCGACATCCCCGTCGACCTCCCCCATCCGCGGCCCTACACCATCAAGACGACGCCGGAATTCGTCGCGCTGAAGGAGCGTCTGGTCGAGGAGATTCGCGCCGAGGTCCTCGCCGCCGATCACTGAGGTCGTATCGACCGCAGGTTGAGCGGGTCATGCGGAATTGGTCGGCATTGCCCACGTGGTCTGCGCCGTCATGCCGCAGGCGAAGGGCGGGATTGCGCGAAACCGCCGTTACGGCCGGGCTTTTGCTCGCCATCTTTGGCAGGCCAAGGGGGCACTGCCGAAGGGTGGGGCCAATGCGTTCACTGGTTGCAAGAATGCTGTCGCGGCTCGCGATCGAGCCGCGCATCGACGTGGTGTTTCCGGACGGCACGTCGCAGTCGATCGGGCAGGGAAGTGTGCCGCGCCTGCGGATGCGCATCGTCGACACGCCGACCGAGCTCAAGCTCGCTCTCAATCCGGAACTGGCGCTCGGCGAGGCGGTGATGGACGGGCGCGTCGTGGTCGAGCAGGGCTCGCTCTACGACCTGCTCGATGCGCTGGTGACGGCCGTCCACAAGGCCCGGCCGCAAGGCTGGGGCAAGGCGCTCGAAGGCCTGCGCACCGCGATCCGGCGCTTTCATCAGCACAACACGCCTGCATTGGCGAGGCGCAACGTCGCGCATCACTACGACCTGAAGAGCGACTTCTTCCGGCTCTTTCTCGATCCCGACATGCAGTATTCCTGCGCCTATTTCGCCAGCCCGGAGATGACGCTGGCGCAGGCGCAGGCCGCCAAGAAGCGCCACATCATGGGCAAGCTCGATCTTCAACCCGGCCAGCGCGTGCTCGATATAGGCTGCGGCTGGGGCGGCATGGCGCTCTCCATCGCCGGCGAGGCGGGCGCCTCCGTCACGGGCATCACGCTCTCGCAGGAGCAGCTTGCCATCGCGCAGCAGCGCGGCCGGGAGTCCGGCCTGCCGGTGGAGTTTCGCCTGCAGGACTACCGGCACCTGACGGAGCGCTTCGACCGCATCGTCTCGGTCGGCATGTTCGAGCATGTCGGCGTCGGCTACTATCGCGAGTATTTCCGCAAGATCCGCGAGCTGCTGACGGAGGACGGCGTGGCACTGGTCCACACGATCGGCCGCGCGACCCCGCCTGGCGCCACCAACCCCTTCATCGCGAAGTACATCTTCCCGGGCGGCTACATCCCGGCCATGTCCGAGATGGCGGCGGCGATCGAGAAGGAGGGCCTGATCGTCACCGATGTCGAGGTGCTGCGCCTGCATTATGCCGAAACGCTGAAAATCTGGCGCGAGAACTTCCTCGACCGCCGCGACGATGCGGTGGCGATGTATGACGAGCGCTTCGCCCGGATGTGGGAATTCTACCTTGCTGCCTGTGAGGCGAGCTTCCGCCATGACGATCTGGTCGTCTTCCAGTTCCAGCTCGCCAGGAAACTCGACGGACTGCCGATCACGCGCGGCTATATCGAGCAGCGCGAGACGGCTTTCGGGCGGGAGAGCGCGTCTCAGCCGGGCTCCGGTCCCGTATAGCGCGCCCGAGGGCGGATCAGCCGCCCTGTCTCGTTCTGCTCCAGCGCATGGGCGATCCAGCCTGTGCAGCGCGCCGCGGCGAAGAGCAGGTAGGGGACGTCGTCGGGAAGCGCGAGATGCCTGGCCATCGCCGTCAGCGCGAAGTCGATATTGGGTTCCTCCCCCGTGAGTGCGGCCACCGTGTCGCGCATGCCTGCATAGGCGGCCGGCGGCACGAAGGCCGAGAGCAGGGCGGCCGCGCGCGGGTCGCCATCCGGATAGAGCGGATGGCCAAAGCCAGGCAGGGGTGTGCCGGCCGCGAGGCGCTCGGCCAGCGCGGCCTCCAGCCCCTCGCGCTCGGCTTCCCGCATCAGGGCCAGCACGCGCCGCGCCATGCCGCCATGGAGCGGACCCGACAGCGCGGCCAGTCCGGCCGTGACGCAGGCTGCGAGCGAGGCACGCGTCGAGGCCGTGACCCGCACCGCGAAGGTGGAGGCGTTGAGCTCGTGATCCGCGAGCAGGACCAGCGCCCGGCGGACCAGCGCGCTTCCTGCATCGTCGCAGCCCCAGGCGGCCGCCAGACGGGTGTGGATGGGCCCTTGGCCGGGCCGCCCGGCAATGGCATCGACCAGGCAATCCAGCACGGAGGCCGCTTCGAGATAGAGCGCCTTCTTCGTCCGCCCCGCCATGGCCGGGTCGCTCGCAGCCCGCTCCCCCAGAACCGCGAAGATGCGCCTGAGCGGCGGCCCGTCCGGCACCAGCGTGAACAGTGGTGGGAAGCGCTGCGTTCCGCAATCCCAGAGCAGGCGGGCGACGTCCTCCAGCTTGGATGTCTGCGCGAGCCGCGAGGCATCCTCTCCGCGATACCAGAGCCGCCCGCGCGCGATCGTGGTGATGGCCGAGGCCAGGACCGGCTCGCCCCAGGAGATCGCATCCTCGGCGATCGCCGCGGGCCTTCTGCCGCGCGCCTTGCGATGCAACAGCCGCTCGACATCGGCCGCGCGGTAGAGCCGGCGCCGCGAGTCTGCGCCATCCGCCCGCGCCTCGATCAGCCCGCGGCTGACATAGGCGTAGAGCGTCTGCGGCTTCAATCCGAGCCGCTCCATCACCTGCGATGCCGTCAGCCAGTCGCTCATCGGAATATATTGATTATATTGTTCAAGATTGATTTTAGCGGATGCGATGACGATCCTCAAGCCGGTTCAGTTGAGGAGACCAAGCCATGTCCGATGGCCTCGAAAACGTCGTCGCAGCCCACACCGTCCTGTCCGAGGTCGACGGCCAAGCCGGGCGCCTGATCGTCTGCGGCCGCAGTCTGGACGAGTTGGCCGGCCACACCGGTTTCGAGGAGATGGCCGCGTTGATGCTGGCCGGTTTCGTGCCGGAGCTGCCGGGCCCGAAGGAGCTGCCGACCGCGCTGGGCGCCGCGCGTGTCTCGCTGTACGAGGCGGTGGTGTCGGGCGCCCGGCTGCCTGCCGAACTCGGGCCAGTCGAGGCGGTGCGCGCGCTGACCGCGCTGATCCCGGACGGCGAGGATGCGGGCACTCTGCTGAAGCTGCTGGCGGCTCCGGCCGTCTTCACGCCGGCCGTGCTGCGCGTCGCGAAGGGGCTGTCCCCGATAGCTCCCGATCCGTCCCTGACGCAGGCGGCGGATACGCTGCGCATGCTGGGCGGGAACGCGCCGACGCAGGAGCAGGCCAGGGCGCTCGATACCTATCTCGTCACGGTGGCCGATCACGGCCTCAACGCCTCGACCTTCGCCGCCCGCGTCGTCGCCTCGACCCGCGCCGGCCTCGCCTCGGCGGTACTGGCCGGGATCAGCGCGCTGAAGGGGCCGCTGCATGGCGGCGCGCCGGGTCCGGTCATCGAGATGCTCGACGCGATCGGGGCACCGGAGAATGCGCGGCCCTGGCTCGAAGAGGCGCTCGACCGGGGCGACCGGCTGATGGGCTTCGGCCACCGCATCTATCGCGTGCGCGATCCGCGAGCCGACGCGCTGAAAGCAGCGATCCGCAAGCTCGGCGCCGATACGGGCCGCCTCGCCCTCGCCGAGGCGGTCGAGCAGGCGGCGCTCGCCATCCTGCGCGAGCGCAAGCCGGGCCGCACGCTCGAAACCAATGTCGAGTTCTACACGGCGCTTCTGCTCGAAGCGTTGGGTTTCCCGCCCGAAGCCTTCACCTGCGTCTTCGCGCTCGGCCGCACCACGGGGTGGCTCGCCCATGCCCATGAGCAGATCGCCGGCGGCAAGCTGATCCGCCCGCAATCGGTCTATGTGGGCCCGAGGCCGCAACAGGCAGCTTGAAGCCCGCCCGCCTCGTCATGCTCGGGCTTGACCCCGCGCATCCTGCAAACCAGCGGCTTCCGGCGGTGCGATTCCCGGGTCGGAGTTTCGCTCCGCCCGAGAATGACGTCCTCAGTCAGGGCTCGCTCGTCAGCCACACCGCATAGAGCTCTGCTGCGCTGCCGCTGACGCTCAGCTCGACGCGCCCCGGCGCATCGAGCACCGCGCTGTCACCAGCGGGAAGCGCTGCCCCGTCGACCTGCCAATCGCCCTCGCGGGCGACCAGCACCAGCACGCCCTCCTCCGCGCTGAACGAGCCGCCGCCCCTCAGCCGCTCGATGCGGTGCGTCCATGCGCCGCGACGGCTCATCACATTGAGGTCGTCGATCGGCCCGTCGACCAGAACCCCGTCGACGGCGCGGTCGGCCGCGAAGAAGAAGGGGCGGGAGGCTCGATCGAGCTTCACCGTCTCGCCGTCGCCGAAGGCGAGCCGGATGCCGTTGCCGCTCAGCACGGACAGCGTTCGGTCGATTCCGGGAAAAGAGGAGAACGGTCCGTCAGCCCCGACATGCGCCATCGAGATGCGCCAGTCGAAAGCGTTCAGGGAAGCTCCCTTTGGAGAAACAACGATCTCGGTCGTGGTCCCCCCGCCGTTCTTCCACGGCATGGTTTTGCAATCGGCGGCGCGGATGATGTGCATGGGCTTCCTTCGCATCGAGACCAATTGTCATTCCGGGGCTCCGCGCCAGCGGAGAACCCGGAACCCACGGCTGGGCCGGGGCATCAAGACTGGAGGCCTGATGAACCGAGCCGGGCTCTCCCGGTCGTGGGTTCCGGGTTCGCCCTTCGGCCGCCCCGGAATGACAGCGGGCTTACCCCAAAATCCCCGGCAGCTTCAGCCCCTTCTCGCGCGCGCAGTCCTGCGCGATCTCGTAGCCGGCGTCGGCATGGCGCATCACGCCGGTGGCCGGGTCGTTCCAGAGCACGCGCTCCAGCCGTTTGGCCGCTGCCGGCGTGCCGTCGGCGACGATGACCACGCCCGAATGCTGCGAATAGCCCATGCCGACGCCGCCGCCATGATGCAGCGAGACCCAGGTCGCGCCGCCCGCGGTGTTGAGCAGCGCGTTCAGCAGCGGCCAGTCGGAGACCGCGTCCGAGCCGTCCTTCATCGCTTCCGTCTCGCGGTTGGGCGAGGCGACGGAGCCGGAATCGAGATGGTCGCGGCCGATCACGACCGGCGCCTTCAGCTCGCCCTTGGCCACCATCTCGTTGAAGGCGAGGCCCAGGCGGTGCCGGTCGCCCAGCCCCACCCAGCAGATGCGGGCGGGGAGGCCCTGGAACTGGATGCGCTCGCGCGCCATGTCGAGCCAGTTGTGCAGATGCGCGTCGTTCGGCATCAGCTCCTTCACCTTGGCGTCGGTCCGGTAGATGTCCTCCGGATCGCCCGAGAGGGCCGCCCAGCGGAAGGGGCCGATGCCGCGGCAGAACAGCGGGCGGATATAGGCGGGCACGAAGCCGGGGAAGTCGAAGGCGTTCGCGACGCCCATGTCCTTGGCCATCTGGCGGATGTTGTTGCCGTAGTCGAGCGTCGGCACGCCCATGCGCTGGAAGTCGAGCATCGCCTTGACATGCTCGGCCATGGAGCGCTTGGCGGCTTCGATCGTCCCGGCGGGATCGCGCTCCTTGCGCTCCTCCCACTCCTCCAGCGTCCAGCCGGCCGGCAGATAGCCGTTGAGCGGATCATGCGCCGAGGTCTGGTCGGTGACGACATCGGGGCGGATGCCGCGGCGGACCATGTCGGGGAAGATCTCGGCGGCATTGCCGAGCACGCCGACCGAGACCGCCTTGCCCTTCGCATGCGCCGCCTCGACGATCTTCAGGGCCTCGTCGATGCTGTCGGCCTTCTCGTCGAGATAGCGCGTGCGCAGGCGGAACTCGATCGAGGAGGGCTTGCACTCGACGGCGATCATCGAGGCGCCGGCCATGGTCGCGGCCAGCGGCTGGGCCCCGCCCATGCCGCCGAGCCCCCCGGTCAGGATCCACTTGCCCTTGAGCGAGCCGCCATAATGCTGCCGGCCGACCTCGACGAAGGTCTCGTAGGTGCCCTGAACGATGCCCTGCGTGCCGATATAGATCCAGGAACCGGCCGTCATCTGGCCGTACATCATCAGCCCGAGCTTATCGAGATGGTGGAAATGCTCCCAGTTCGCATAGGCCGGGACGAGGTTGGAGTTCGCGATCAGCACCCGCGGCGCATCCGGGTGCGTCCGGAAGATGCCGACCGGCTTGCCGGACTGGACCAGCAGCGTCTCGTCGGCCTCCAGCGAACGCAGCGACGCGCAGATCCGGTCGAAATCCTCCCAGCTGCGGGCGGCCCGGCCGATGCCGCCATAGACGACGAGCTCGCCGGGCTTTTCGGCGACGTCGGGGTCGAGATTGTTCATCAGCATGCGCAGCGGCGCTTCGGTGAGCCAGCTCTTGGCGGAGAGCTCCGTGCCACGCGGTGAGCGGATGACGCGGCTGTTGTCGATGCGGGTCATGAACGGCTCCGTTCGAGCGTGGCGGCCGCATTCAGAGCGGCTTCGATGATGGCTGAGAGGGCGGATTGCAGGCTGGCGGCCCGGGACGCATCGAAGGTCCAGGGTGCGGTCTCGGCGGAAAGATAGGCGCTGAGCGCCTTCTCCATCTGGATCGCATGCACATGCTCGGCCGGGCGGCCGTAATGGCGGGTGATCCAGCCACCCTTGAACCGCCCGTTCGCGACATGGCTGAGCGGCTGCCCGCCCATCGCCGCCACGGCAGCGGCCTCGACGGCTGGCGCGCAGCTCGCGCTCGAATTGGTGCCGAGATTGAGCGTCGGCAGCGTGCCGGGAAAGAGCCGGGGGATGACCGACTTGATCGAGTGGCAGTCCCACAGCACAGCATAGCCATGGGCGGCCTTGACCCGCTCGATCTCGGCCGCGAGCGCGTCGTGATAGGGTTGGAAATAGGCGATGCGGCGCCGCTCGATCTCGGCCGCGTCGGGCGGGACATCCCAGATCGGCGCGCCGTCGAAGGTCGTCGTCGGCACCAGCTCGGTCGTCGCCTGTCCGGGATAGAGCGAGACGCCGGACGGATCGCGGTTCAGGTCGATGACATAGCGCGACAGCTTCGCCTCGACGATCGTCGGCTGGAAGCGCTCCGCGAAGGCGTAAACCTCGCGTATATGCCAGTCGGTGTCCTCGACGAGACGCCCACGCTCGTTGAGTTGGGCGGCGACCTCGGCCGGCAGGCCGGTGCCGGGATGGGGCATGGAGAGGATCAGCGGGGAGGGGCCCCGGGTGACCGTGACGATCGAGGTCATGCGTTCATGCTCCGTCATGCTCGGGCTTGCCCCGAGCATCTCCTGCCCGAGAGTCTCGGGTCTGCGCTGCGCTCCGCCCGAGAATGACGCGCGAGCCTCACGCCCCGAACTCCGCGAACGAATCCAGCCCCGCCGCCTCGCCGACCGCGCCCGACAGCACGAACTCCGTCGCCGCCGCGAGGTCGGGCGCCAGATACCGGTCCTCGGTCAGCGGTGCGATCGTCTGGCGCAGCAGCGCCAGCACCGGCTCCAGCCGGGCGCTCGTCTTCAGCGGGCGGTGGTGCTCGATCGCTTCCGCCGCCGCCATCAACTCGACGCCGATGATGCTGGCGGCGTTGCGCGCCATGTCGAGCAGGCGGAAGGCGCCATGCGTCGCCATCGAGACATGGTCCTCCTGGTTGGCTGAGGTCGGGATGGTGTCGACGCTGGCCGGATAGGCCTTCTGCTTGTTCTCGGAGGCGAGCGCGGCGGCCGTCACCTGCGCGATCATGAAGCCGGAGTTCAGCCCGGCATCGCGGGCGAGGAAGGGCGGCAGGCCGCTCATCACGGGGTCGACCAGCAGTGCCATGCGCCGTTCCGAGAGGTTGCCGATCTCGCAGACGCCCATCGCCAGCATGTCGGCGGCGAAGGCGACCGGCTCGGCGTGGAAGTTCCCGCCCGAGACGATCTCGCCCGGCCCCAGCACCAGCGGATTGTCGGTGACCGCGTTGGCCTCGATCGACAGCGTTGCGGCGACATTGGCGAGGAGATCCAGCACCGCGCCCATCACCTGCGGCTGGCAGCGCAGCGAATAGGGGTCCTGAACCTTGGTGTCGCCATGGCGGTGGCTTTCGCGGATGGCGCTGCCGGCGATCAGCTCCAGCAGGGTGCGCGCCACCCTGATCTGGCCGGGCTGGCCGCGCAGCGCCTGGATGCGTGGATCGAACGGCGTGTCCGAGCCTTTCAGCGCATCGACCGAGAGCGCACCCGCCACCAGGGCTGCATCGAAGACGCGCGTGATCGCGATCAGCCCCGCCAGTGCCAGCGTCGTCGAAACCTGAGTGCCGTTGATGAGCGCAAGCCCCTCCTTGGCGCCGAGCGCAAGCGGGGCGAGCCCCGCGCGCTTCAGCCCTTCGACGGCCGGAAGCGTCTCGCCCTTCATCCGGATCTCGCCGAAGCCCATCAGCGAAGCCGTCAGATGGGCCAAAGGCGCGAGGTCTCCGGAAGCGCCGACCGAGCCCTTGGCGGGGATCAGCGGCAGCGCATCGGCTGCGAGCGCCGCGGTCAGCGCCGCGACCACGTCCGGCCGCACGCCGGAGGCGCCGCGGGCCAGGCTCGCCGCCTTCATCGCCAGCAGGAGCCGCACGATCCCGTCCGGCAGGGCAGGGCCCGTGCCGACGGCGTGGGAGAGGATGAGGTTGCGCTGGAGCAGCGCCAGATCGGCATCGGCGATGCGCACGCTGGCGAGCTTGCCGAAGCCGGTGTTGACGCCATAGGTCACCGTGCCGGCGGCGACGATCTCGGCGACGATTGACTGGCCGGCGGCGATCGAATGGCCGCTATCGCCGCCGAGCGTCGCTGAGGCGCCGTCCAGGATGGCGCGCCAGTCGGTGAGGGCGGTGGCGCCGGGCTTGAGCGAGATCGCGGTCATTGGCCGTTCCGGATGCGGGCGTGAAGCGGGTTGAAGCCGATGCGATAGGCAAGTTCGGCCGGACGCTCGATCTCCCAGATGGCGAGGTCGCAGGCCTTGCCGGTCTCGAGCGTGCCGATCTCGTCCTGAAGACCGAGGGCACGGGCGGCATGGCGGGTCATGCCGGCCAGCGCCTCCTCCGGCGTCAGCCGGAACAAGGTGCAGCCCATGTTCATCGTCAGCAGCGGCGACGTGAGAGGCGAGGTGCCGGGATTGGCGTCGGTCGCGAGCGCGATCGGCACGCCGTGCTTGCGCAGCAGCTCGATCGGCGGCTTCACCGTTTCCCGCAGGAAGTAGAAGGCGCCGGGCAGCACGACCGCCACGGTGCCGGCCTGCGCCATCGCGATCACGCCGTCCTCGTCGAGATGCTCGAGATGGTCGGCCGAGAGCGCCCCCATCTGCGCCGCGAGCTTCGCACCACCAAGATTGGAGAGCTGCTCGGCGTGGATCTTGATGGCGAGCCCTTTCGCCTTCGCCGCGGCGAAGACGAGCCTTGTCTCCTCCGGCGAGAAGGCGATGCCCTCGCAGAACACGTCGACCGCGTCGGCGAGCCCTTCCGCAACGACCGCGTCCAGCATCGGCCCGGCGACCAGCGCGGCGTAATCGCCGGAGCGGCCCTTGTATTCGGGGGGGACGGCATGGGCACCCAGCAGGGTGGTCCGAACCGTGACCGGCCGCTCGCGGCCGATCCGGCGCGCGACCCGCAGCACCTTCGCCTCGCTCTCGATGTCGAGCCCGTAGCCCGACTTGATCTCGACGGTGGTGACGCCCTCGCGCATCAGCTCGGAAAGGCGCCGGTCGGCGGTCGCGAACAGCTCGTCCTCGCTTGCGGCCCGCGTCGCCTTGACCGAAGAGAGGATGCCGCCGCCCGCGCGCGCGATGTCCTCGTAGCTCGCGCCCTGAAGCCGCATTTCGAACTCATGCGCCCGGTCGCCGCCATAGACGAGATGGGTGTGGCAATCGATCAGGCCGGGGGTGATCCAGCGGCCGCCGCAATCGACGGTGTCGTCAGCCGCGAAGGCCGGGGCCTCGCTGCGCGGGCCGGCATAGACGATCCGCCCGCCGCTGGCCGCGATCACACCGTCCTCGATGGCGCCATAGGGCTCCGGTCCCGCCATCGTCGCCAGCCGGGCATGGGTCCACAGCCTGTCGCAGTGCGTCGTCCCCATCGGCGCTTTCGCCACGTCGCATTCTCCCCGCTATGCTGGCGTTTCGGATATGCTATCTAATTGCATATGCAAATGACAAGAGGCTATTTGCCTATGCAATTGATCGACGGAGTCCCGCGGTGATCGAAACCCTGCATCTGGCCGAGGCACTGCTGCCGCAAGGCTTCGCCCGCGACGTCAAGCTGACGGTCGAGAATGGCACGATCACGACCGTCGAGCCGGGAGCCTCCACGGCAGGCGAGGGGCGCCGCTTCGCCGGCCTTGCCCTGCCGGGCATGCCGAACCTGCACAGCCACGCCTTCCAGCGCGGCATGGCCGGGCTGTCGGAACGGCGCGGCGCACCCGAGGATTCCTTCTGGACCTGGCGCGAGGTGATGTACCGCTTCCTCGACCGGCTCGACCCCGACGATGTCCGGGCCATCGCCTCCCAGGCCTTCGTGGAGATGCTGGAGGGCGGCTTCACAGCGCTCGCCGAATTCCACTACCTGCATCATGACAAGGACGGGCGCGCCTATGCGAACATCGCCGCCATGGGGCAGGCGATCGCCGCCGCCGCCGCCGAGACCGGGCTCGGCCTGACGCTGCTGCCGGTGCTCTATCGTTTCGGCAATTTCGGCCAGGCGCCCTCGGTCCATGGCCAGCGCCGCTTCGTCAACGAGCGCGACGCCTATCTGCACCTTCTCGAAGGAAGCGCCGCGGCGATTCGCGACCTGCCGGATTCCCGCCTCGGCGTCGCGCCGCATTCGCTGCGCGCCGTCGCGCTGGACGATCTCGGCTGGCTCGCCTCTTTGCGGCCCGACGATCCGATCCATATCCATGTCGCCGAGCAGGTGCCGGAGGTCGAGGCCGCCCTGAAGATCACCGGCCGCCGCCCGGTCGAGCTGCTGATGGACGCGATCCCGCTCGACCGGCGCTGGTGCCTGATCCACGCCACTCACCTCACCGGGGAAGAACGCGACGGGATCGCCCGCTCCGGCGCGGTGGCGGGCCTGTGCCCGATCACCGAATCGAGCCTTGGCGACGGCATCTTCGACGGCGTGCGCTATCGCGATGCCGGGGGTGCGCTGGGTATCGGCAGCGATTCCAACATCCAGATCGATGCCGGCTCCGAACTGCGCCAGCTCGAATATTCGCAGCGCCTGCGCGACCGGCGTCGTGCGCTTTTCGCGCAGGAGGAGGCTTCGACCGGCCATGCGCTCTGGCAGGCGGCTTGTGCTGGCGGCGCGCAGGCCTGCGGGCGCGCGATCGGCCGGATCGCGCCGGGCTGCCGCGCCGATTTCGTCACGCTCGATCTCGACCACCCGGCGCTGGTCGGCAAGGACGGCGCCGATGCGCTGGACAGCGCGATCTTCGCGGCCAACGCCCTGCCGTTGCGCGAGGTCGTCGTCGGCGGCAGGACCGTGGTTTCCGAAGGGCGCCATCACGCCCGCGAGCCGGTGCGGCGGCGCTTCGCCGACGTGATGCGCCGGCTCCTGGCTTAGGACAAGCCATGGCAGAGACGCAGTCCGATACGCTGAAACTCGACGGGGCCGGGCCGGTCTACGACCAGATCCGGCGGGCGATCCGCGATCTCGTCGTCGGTGGGGCCTGGCCGCCGGGGACGCCGGTGCCGCCCGAACATGCGCTGATGGAGCAGCTTGGCACCTCGCGGATGACGGTGCACCGGGCGCTGGTCCAGCTCGCGCGCGAGGGGCTGATCACCCGCCGTCGCCGCTCCGGGACGGTGGTGGCCAGCCCGCCGGCCAGCCACGCGATGTTCGACATCCTCTCGATCCCGGAGGAGATCGAGCGGCTCGGCCAGGACTACGCCTATGAGATCCTGGCGCGCGAGGTGGGGAAGGTCTCGCCGGAGGTGGCCGAGCGCTTCGGCCTGAAGCGGTCCGACAGGATCGTCCACCTCCTGGTGCTGCATCGCGGGGACGGGCGCCCGCATGTGCTGGAGGAGCGCATCATCCACCTCGCAGCTGTTGCCGCGGCTGCCGGCGAGTTTTTCGCCGAGGTGCCGCCGGGCGATTGGCTGCTGCAAAACAGCCTGTGGTCGCAGGCGGAGCATGCGATCAGCGCGGTTGGCGCCTCGGTCCAGGAGGCCGGGCTGCTGGAGATCGCCGAGACCGAGCCCTGCCTTCTCGTCGAGCGCCGCACCTGGAACCAGGACCGGCCCGTCACGGCGGTGCGATTGCTGTATCCCGGGCCGCGTCACCGTTTCGTCGGCCGCTTCGGCCCGTATGGCCCGGCCTGAGCGCAAAAAAAGGCCCGCCATCGCTGGCGGGCCGATGGCTTCGAACCGGATTCGGTCAGCAGGAATAGGTGATCCGGCGGCCGTATTCGTCGCGGCCATAGCAGTACTGCGGCGTCGCCGCGCCGCCGATGAGCGCGCCGCTGGCGCCGCCGATCGCCGCGCCGGCCAACGCCCCGCCCGCACGACCCGTCGCCGCGCCACCGATGATCGCGCCCGCACCTGCTCCGACCAGAGCGCCCGTGCCGGCATTCTGTTCGCGCGGGGTGCAGGCACCGATGGCCGCGCCACAGGCGACGATGAGCATGAGCTTCTTCATGGGTGAGGTTCCTCCTCGGATCGTTGGGACGTGTATCGCTCGACGCCACAACGATCCGCGGCGCCCAAGGTTCCCTGTCTGACTCACCTTGGGTGAACCTCTGCTGAGGCTGTCGTTCACGCCAGGGTCAACAAGGACATCGAGGGCGGCCGTGGGCGGAGGCGCGCGGGCTCCGCTCGCGGCGTTCAGGAGCCATCCGGTTCGGCGCCAGAAACGCTGTGAAGCCGGGAACCTTCGCTGGAAGAGCACGTTGGGTAGGGAGATTTCCACGGCGAGTGCCGCTTCGACCCTCGGTCGCCGGCACCTCGCTCCAAGCGGAGACATAGCGACATGACGATGGCCAATGTGACGACCAGCGGCAATCCGCTTATCGCGGGAGCCCGCGTTGCCGGGACCGACGTCTACAACAGCGCCGGGGATCACCTGGGCGAGATTTACGACGTGATGCTCGACAAGCAGACCGGCAAGGTGGCCTACGCCATCATGTCCTTCGGCGGTTTCCTCGGGCTCGGCGAGAAATACCACCCCATCCCGTGGAGCGTGCTCGACTACGACCCCCAGCGCGGCGGTTACGTGGTGCCGCTGACCAAGGAAAAGCTCGAGGCCGCTCCGATGTATGACAGCGAGGGTGAGCCCGATTGGGAGGACAAGGCTTACGGGAAGCGTGTCCACGACTACTACGGCACGATGCCCTACTGGATGATGTAGCGGCTGCCAGTGGCAGGTCGCGGCGGTTGCTATCCCCCCAGCCGAACCGTCGTGGCGGCGGGATGCGGGCCGAAAGGCCCGCATCTTCCGTTTCAGAGGCCGCTCAGGCGGTCTTTTTTGTTGACCGAAGGGAACCCGAAGCGGGCCTGCCGCGTCTGAGGACAAAGAAAACGGAGCCGGGCCGCATGTTGCAGGCCTTGGCGGCGCCTTTTCCACCTCGCAGGAGTCAAACATGCGGATCCGCTACGGGTATCGGATTGAACTGGTGTGCGCACAGGATCTTCCCCTGGTGACCCTGCTCGACGTTCATCCTTCCCGGCGCCATGATCTGACGACGCCGGACGAGATGCGGGCGACGTCCTTGACCGACCCGCTCAACGAGCTTCCGATGAGCCAGCATCTCGATGCCTACGGCAATATCTGTCGCCGCATCGTGGCTCCGGCCGGCGGCATGCGTCTCGAATCCGAAGGGGTCATCTTCGATTCCGGCGAGCCGGACCGGATCAGCCCCGATGCGCGCGAGGTCCCGCCCTCGCGCTTGCCGGACGACGTGCTGCCCTTCCTGCTCGGCAGCCGCTATTGCGAGACCGACAAGCTCGGCGCCCAGGCCTGGAGCCTGTTCGGCAACACCGTGCCCGGCTGGGCGCGCGTGCAGGCGATCGTCGACTTCGTCCACAACCACCTCACCTTCGGCTACCACTTCGCCCGCTCGACCCGCACCGCGGCGGAGGCGTTCGAGGAGCGCGTCGGTGTCTGCCGCGACTTCGCTCATCTGGCCGTTGCGCTGTGCCGGGCGATGAATATCCCGGCGCGCTACTGCAACGGCTATCTCGGCGACATCGGCGTGGCTCCCAATCCCGCTCCGATGGATTTCAACGCCTGGTTCGAGGTTTATCTCGGCGGCCGCTGGCACACCTTCGACGCCCGCCACAACGAGCCCCGGATCGGCCGCATCGTCATCTGCCGCGGGCGCGATGCCGCCGACACGGCGATGATCAGCTCCTTCGGGCCGCATACGCTGCAGCATTTCGAAGTGATCACCGAGGAGCTGGAGGAAGAGCCGATGCGCCTCATGCCGCGGCATTTCAGGCAGCTCGACGCCCGCCCGGCGATGTGACATCAGGACGCTCCGGTCCGGATCCAGGCCCTTCATGCGTCACACCATCGTTGCGAATGCCCGTGCCGGCACGGTCCTGGAGGCCGGCCCGGTCGCTTTTCGCGAGAGGCTGCGGGCTGCCTTTGCCGCCTGCGGCTCCGATGCGGAGATCAGGCTCGTCCCGCCCCGCGATATCGACGACGCGCTCTCGCTCGCCATCGAAGCCGAGGGAGCCATCCCCGTGATCGCCGGCGGCGACGGCAGCATCAACCGGGTTCTTCCCGTCCTGATCCAGGCGCCGGGGCCGGTCGGCATCCTGCCGATGGGAACGGTGAACGTGCTTGGCCGCGACCTCGGCCTCTACGGCACGCTCGAGGAGCAGGTCGCCGCGCTCTGCTCCGGCGAGCCCATCCGGATGGATGTCGGGCGCGCCAATGACCGGCTGTTCCATTCCCTCTCGGGCATGGGCTTCTTCAGTCTGATGGCGCGGGAGCGCGAGCAGGCGCGGCGCCGCTTCCCCTTCAGCCGCGCGGCGGCCTTCGCTTTCGCCGCGACGCGCTCCGTGCTGTTCACCCGGCCCGTTTCCGTCGACATCGCGATCGGCGGCGAGAATGTCAGCGTCGAGGCCGATGCCGTGCTGGTCACCGTCAACCGCTTCGACGGTGCCGAATGGCGGCGCGAGGCGCTCGATGGCGGCATCTTCGAGGTCCATGTCCTCAATGCCGGCGGGCTCTATTCGCGCAGCAAGGCGGCGCTGTCGATCGTTTCCGGCAGTTGGCGCAATTCGGAGCATCTCGTCTCCTTCACCGGCGACGCCGTGACATTGAGGCGGCGCGACAAGCGGCGCGGGCATGTTACATTCGACGGCGAAGTCGAGCGTCGCGGCGGCTTGCAGAGCTACAGCCTGCTGCCGCGCGCGCTCCATGTGATCGCCGCCCGCGCCAAGAAACCTTGAGCGTCAGTCGAGAGCGCCAAGAGCTGCCGATGAAACCTGCCTCCACCTCCCATGACATGCCCGGCCCGAGGCCGTCGCTGGCGAGCCGCGCGCCGTCGCTGCTGCAGCCCCATCTGGCTTTGCCGATCCTGGCTGCGCTCGCCTTTCTCGCTCTGGCGGCGGTGATCTCGACTGGGCACCATTTCGGCTTCGATCGCACGCTGATCCTGCTGTTGCGCGAGCCGGGCGATCCGACGACGCCGTTGGGACCTGCGTGGCTGCAGGAGGCCGTGCGGGACATGACTGCGCTCGGCAGCTTCGTCGGCTTGTTCTTCATGACCACGGCCGCCGCGCTGGCCCTGTGGCTGTGCGGGCACCGGCCGCTCGCGATCGGCCTCGTCATCAGTGTGCTGTCCGCGCTCGTCGTCAGCAACGGTCTCAAAATCGCGATCGGCCGCGACCGGCCCGACATCGTCACCCACGAGGCCCTGACCTTCACGGCGAGCTTCCCGAGCGGCCATGCCTTTCTTTCGACCGTGACGATGCTCAGCATCGCCGGCTTCATCGGCCTGTCCTCGAAGCGCGCCGACATCGCCCGGCTCTGCCTGGTCCTGGCCTGGGTGATGATCGTGCTGATCGGGCTGAGCCGGCTCTATCTCGGCGTGCACTGGCCGACCGACGTTCTCGGCGGCTGGCTGCTCGGCGTCGCCTGGGCGAGCCTGGTGACCGCCTGGATCGGGCGCTGGGCGGCCTCCTCGGAGCCGGCCTGAAGCCGGCGCCTCAGCGCATATCGATGGTGGCGTTGACGCCGAGCGTCGGTGATCGTCCGAGAATGCGGGCGGTCGCCAGCTTGAACGCAACGAGGACGCTGCTCGACGGGCCGTCCCAGATCTCGGCCGTGACCGGCGTCAATGCCAGGATCGTGGCGTCCGGATCGTCGGCGCCGTTCGGGAACCAGGCATCGGCCAGCGGCGTCCAGATCTCCCGCAGCAGGTCCCGGTCGACGACCTCCGACGCCGCGCAGGTGACCGCCGCGTAGAAGTTGCGGTCCTCCTGGCTGATGGCCACCGAGACCGAGGGCGAGCGCAAGGCCTCCCCGATGATGCCGGTATGCCGGTGGGAGATGAACAGCAGGCGGTGCCGGTCGCGGTCGATCTGGCCGGACATCGGCCGTGTCCTCACGCCCTCGGAAGTCGCCAGCGAGACCATCGAGACCGGATGCGCCGCGAGCGCCGTCCAGATGCGTTCCTGCAGTTCGGTGTCCGGCATGGGCGAGCTCCTGCTCATGGCATGATGGCACAGCCCGGACCCTGGCGAAATGTCGGCAGCGGCATGGGGACGCGCTCCGCACGCGGAACTTTCCCGTTCGATCGGGGTTAGCGACCCGCCCCGGCATCATGCCGCCCTGGTCAAGGATCACCCATGCCCGCATCCCGCAATCTGCTCGTTCTTCTCGTCGTGGTTCTCGTCGCGGCCCTCGCGGTCACCGGGTACTCGCTCTATCAGGAGCGCAAGAAGCCCGAAGGTGTCGAAATCTCCGTGGGCAACAAGGGCCTTTCGATCGAGAAGAAGTGACGGCGGGACAAGCCGCGATGAGAAGCCGGCGTCCTGCGACGAGCGGGACGCCGCGTCCCTTCCCGACAATGGCCAGGGCGGCGTAAAACCGCTAACAACGGCGCCATCAGTTGCCTGGGAGAGAAACCGATGAACGCGCCCTTCAAGAACCTCATCGCCGGCGAATGGGCAGGCGGCGCAAATGCGTCCCGCAACATCAACCCGTCCGACACCAATGACGTCGTCGGCGAGTATGCGCAGGGCACGGTCGAGGATCTGAATGCCGCGGTGGCCGCTGCCAAGGCCGCCTTTCCCGGCTGGAGCCGGTCCACGCCGCAGGAGCGCTACGATATCCTGAAGAAGGCCTCCGACGAGATCCTGGCCCGCAAGGAAGAACTCGGCAAGCTGCTCTCCCGTGAGGAGGGCAAGACGCTGGCCGAGGGTATCGGCGAGGCGGGGCGCGCCGGCCAGGTCTTCGCCTTCTTCGCCGGCGAATGCCTGCGTCTCGGCGGCGAGATGGTCCCCTCGGTACGCCCCGGCGTCGGCGTCGAGATCACCCGCGAGCCGATCGGCATCGTCGGCATGATCACCCCGTGGAACTTCCCGATCGCGATCCCGGCCTGGAAGATCGCCCCGGCGCTTGCCTGGGGCAACTGCGTCGTGATCAAGCCGGCCGATCTCGTGCCCGGCTCGGCCTGGGCGCTGGTCGACATCATCCAGCGCGCCGGCCTGCCCAAGGGCGTGCTGAACCTCGTCATGGGCCGTGGCTCGGTCGTCGGCCAGGCGCTGCTGGAGCACAAGGACGTCACTGCGATCTCCTTCACCGGCTCTGTCGCGACCGGCCGGAAGGTCGCCGCCGCCTGCATCGCCTCGAACCCGATGAAGAAGGTGCAGCTCGAGATGGGCGGCAAGAACCCGCTCGTCGTGCTCGACGACGCCGATCTGAAGACCGCCGTCGAGGTTGCCGTGAACGGCGCCTTCTTCTCCACCGGGCAGCGCTGCACGGCGTCCTCGCGCCTGATCGTCCAGGCTGGCATCCATGACAAATTCGTCGAGGCCTGCATCGAGCGCCTGAAGGGCGTCGTCGTCGATGACGCGCTCAAGGCCGGCACCCATATCGGCCCGGTCGTCGACCAGAACCAGCTCGACCAGGATCTGAAATACATCCAGATCGCCAAGGACGAGGGCGGAAAGCTGGCCTTCGGCGGCGAGCTCCTGAAGCGCGACACCCCCGGCTTCTACCTCCAGCCGGCGCTCTTCACCGAGACCACCAACGCCATGCGCATCTCGCGCGAGGAGGTCTTCGGCCCGGTCGCCAACATCGTCCGCGTCAAGGATTACGACGAGGCGCTCGCTGTCGCCAACGACACCGAGTTCGGCCTCTCCTCCGGCATCTGCACGACCTCGCTGAAATACGCCACGCACTTCAAGCGCAACAGCGAAGCCGGCATGGTGATGGTCAACCTGCCGACGGCGGGCGTCGACTATCATGTGCCCTTCGGTGGCCGGAAGGGGTCGAGCTACGGCCCGCGCGAGCAGGGCGCCTATGCCAAGGAGTTCTACACCACGGTGAAGACGGCCTACACGCTGGCCTGAACCAGGCAGCGGCTTTTCAGCCTCTCCCCGCGGCCCTGGTGCAGACCGGGGCCGTTGTCATTTCGGCGCGGGCCCGGTCTGCAGCCGGCGTCGCAGCGCAAGACCGATCAGCCCGGTTGAAAAGGTCAGGGCACCGAGGGTCGCGATCATGGGCGCGAGGCCGAAGGCGGCGAAGAGCGTGGGGGCGACGAGATAGCCGATCAGCGAGCCGCCGAAGGTCGCGCACATCTGCAGGCGGTAGACCTGCGCGATGCGTTGCGGCGGAAAATCGTGCTGCATGATGTGCAGCATCGCGAGGTTCTCGAACGGCCCGTTGATGGCGGCGAAGGCCGCGTAGGCCATCAGCAGCGTCGCGTTGGGCGCGAACGGCATCAGCAGGATGCCGAGGCCGAAGGTCAGCTTGGACGTCACGATCCAGAGCAGCGGCCGCTTCGGCGTGATGCCGGCCAGCACGATGCTGCAGCCGAGATTGCCGACGCCATAGGCGCTCATCATCAGGCCGTAGGCGGTGAGAGGCTCCGCGCTCGTCGCGCGCAGGTGAAGGGCCATGCCGAGCAGCAGGCCCATCCCCCAGGTCAGGTTCCCGATCAGGACGGCGACGAGGCCGAAATGCATCAGCCGGTGGTGCCGCACGGCGCGCGCGCCGCCGATCACCGCGTCGATCGCCGCCGGCCAGCCACGGCTCCTCTCCGGCATCGGCAGCGGCGTGTCCCGAAGCGCGGCTTTCACGCCCAGCGCCGAGAGCAGCAGGGCGCTGGCGGTGATGATGAAAAACTGGCCGATCGGGACGATCCCGTTCACGAGCGCGATCAGGCTCGGGCCCAGGATGCGCGCCATCCGCCGCGTCGCGTCGAACAGGCCGTTGACGGCGTGGCGGGTGGCAACCCCCGGCGTGAGCATGGGCAGCGTCGCCTGCAAGGCGGGATCGTTGACGGAGGTGGCGAGCGCGACGAGCCCGGCCGTCACCGCCAGCAGCGGCAGGCTCATGAAACCCAAGGCGCCGGCCGCCGCCAGCAGCAGGAGCAAAGCCGCCCGGAACAGGCTGACGCCGACCATCGTCGTCCCGTGCCGCCAGCGGTCGGTCAGCACGCCGGCGAACAGGCTGCCGAAGAGCAGGGCGCCCGATTGCAGCGCCGACACATAACCGGCGTCGCGGCCGATCAGCGCCGCGGCGATCCAGATCACCGCCACCATGTAGAACTCGGTGCCCGTCGCGGAGAGCACCTGCGCCCCCCAGAGCAGGGCGATGCGCCGGTCGGCGAGCGGCTTCAGGATGAACATGGCCGGCTGTCCGCTGTCTCAGCCGACCGGAATCACGTCCACCGCGATCCCGATCTTCTGCGAGCCGGGGCCGACCAGCACGCCATCGAGCGGGGAGACGTCGGCATAGTCGCGGCCGATGGCGGTGACGATGTGGTCGTCGGCGACGATCAGGTCGTTGGTGGGGTCGAGGCCGATCCAGCCGGTCTCCGGCCCGCACCAGATCGTCGCCCAGGCATGGCTGGCATCGGCGCCCTCCAGGCGCTTCTGGCCGGGCGGCGGGATGGTGCGGATATAGCCGCTGACATAGGCGGCCGGCAGGCCGAGGCCGCGCAGCCCCGCGATCATGATATGCGCGAAATCCTGGCAGACGCCGTGGCGCGCCGCGAAGGCCTCGGCGAGCGGCGTCGAGACCTCCGTCGCGTCCGGATCATAGGTGAAGTCTCGCCGGATCCGGGCCATCAGCTCGCAGGCGGCCTCCAGCACCGGCCGGCCGGCGCCGAAGCTCTCCCGCGCATAGGCGACGACGGCCGGCACCGGTGGCACGAGCCGGCTCGGATAGAACTGGTGGGCCGGCGAGTCGGGGGCAAGGCTCGCGGAGGCCAGCGCCAGCGCCGCGACCTCCTCCCAGCTGCGCGTCAATCCCGGATGCGGCGGCGCCGGCCTTTCGACCGTGATCCGTGCGCGCATCTCCACCCGCAACTCGCGATGCGGCCTGGTGATCGACACGGTCGTCATGTGGTTGCCGAAGAAGCAGAGCCCGTCGCTGCGCTCGGCCGGGCGCGGCGTGATCGCGAGCTCGCTCGCCTGGACGCTCTGGCCGGGCTCGTCGCGCGGAAGCAACCGCAGGATGCAGCGGGCGAACGGCACCATGCGGCTATAGCCGTAGGTCGTGACGTGGCGAACTTCGTAGATCACGCGATGCCCGTCAGCCTGGAGCCTTCCGGCCCCCCGTTCTGGAGGAAGTAGCGGTCGGCGATCGCCGCCGAAAGCCCCATCAGCAACTGCTCGAACAGCAGGATGCTGGCGCGGTCGAGGCGGCTTGCCTCCGCCGTCCGGCAATCGGCAGCGAGCCGCAGGACAAGCCGGCGCGGCGTCTCCAGCATGCCGTCCTCGGTCAGCGAGGGCAGGTCGCGAATCTCGGCATCGAGCCGCTCGATCTGGAAGGCGACGGAGCGCGGATTGAAGGGATCGAGCACGACCAGATCGAGCACGGGCTGGAGGCTGGCCCCAAGCAGGTAGCGCGACCGATAGGTGATCTGCGAATCCGTCAGGTCGAGCAGCGCATCCAGCGACTCGCTCGATGCGTCCGGGTCGGCGAACTGCCGGGCGAAGCGGCACGTCGCGATGCCGCGCTCGATCCGCCGCCCGATGTCGAGGAAGCGCCAGCCCGGGCCGCGCACCATGTTCTCCTGGCTGAGGCCGGAAAAGGCCGCGAGCGTCTTGAGGGCGCGGTCGGCCAGTTCATAGGTCTCGCCTTCCGGCCTGCGGCGGTCCTCCGCGGAGGCAAGTTGCCTTTGCAGGTCGCCGAACAGCCGCCAGGCATCGACCGAAAGCCGCTCGCGGATGACCGAGGCTGTCCGCCGTGCCTCCCGCAGCGAGGCGGCGGCCGAGCCGTAATCGTCGAGGCTGTGCAGCGCGTGATAGGCTTGGGAGGCGGGCGTCTGGCCGCGGCCGCCGGGCGCGGCGCCCCAGGCGACGAGCAACTCCGCGAGCTGTCGCAGCGCGCGTATCCGGCCGGGGGCAGGGGCGTCGGCATCGATCAGCCGCCCGAGCAGGGCCCGGACCGATCTCAGGGTCGCCTCGCTGCGCTCGAGATAGCGGCCGAGCCAGAACAGGTTGTCCGCTGCCCGGCTTGGCAGCGTGCCGGTCACGCGGCGGATCGTGATCCGGTCGGCGGTGGGCAGCAGCGTCACTTGCTCGACCGGCGTTTCCGACGTCACCCAGACATCGCTGGAGCGCACCCCGTTGCGCATGCTGACGGCGCGCGCGTCCGGCTCGTCCGAGATGCGGCAGAAGCCGCCGGGCATCACCTTCCAGCCATCCGGGGTAGCGGCGGCGAAGACGCGCAGTGTCATCGGATGCGGCGCGAGCCGGCCTTGCTCGTAGACTGGCATGGTCGAAAGCCGGACCACCTCCTGCCCGACATAGTTCATGCCCTGCGTCGCGATCTGCTCGCGCAAGGCGGCGCGGGCCGCCGCCGGCATCTCGCCGACCACGACCGGCGCCCGGTCGAGCCCGCCCGCATCACGGAAGGCGGGCGCAACGCTCATCTCCTCGAAGCGGGCGAGAACCGTCTCGCGCTCCTGCGGCTGCCCGCACCACCAGGTCGCGACATTGGGCAGGATCAGCGCCTCGCCGAGCAGCCTCTCGGCAATGGCGGGCAGGAAGCTCATCAGCGCACGCGCCTCGACAACCCCGCTGCCGAGCCCGTTGGCGATATGGACATGGCCTTCGCGAACCGCCTCGACGAGCCCGGCGACGCCGAGCTGCGAGCGGGCGTTGAGCTCCAGCGGGTCGGCGAAATCCCCGTCGATGCGGCGCCAGATCACATCGGCGCGCTTCAGTCCGGCAATCGTGCGCACATGCACCCGGCCTTCCCGCATCGCCAGGTCGCCGCCCTCCACCAGCAGGAAGCCGAGATAGCGGGCGAGATAGGCCTGCTCGAAATAGCTCTCGTTCAGCGGACCCGGCGTCAGCAGGCAGATGCGTGGATCGACCCGCCTCGAGCGTGCGACGAGCCCGGCGCGGAAGCCCTGGAAGAAGGCCGCCAGCCGCTCGATGTTCATCGACCGGTACATGTCCGGGAAGGCGCGGGTCAGCGCGAGGCGGTTCTCCAACGCATAGCCGGTGCCGGACGGAGCCTGCGTCCGGTCCTGCAGCACCCACCAGCGCCCGTCCGGCCCCCGGCCGAGATCGGCCGCATAGAGCTGCAGCGCACCGCCCCCCGGTGTCCCGTGCAGCGGGCGCAGATAATCTGGGCTGCCGGTGATCGCGGCGGCCGGCAGCAACCCCTTGGCCACGATCTCGCCGGGCCCGTAGATGTCGTCGAGCAGCATCGAGAGCAGGCCGGCGCGTTGGGCGACGCCCGCCGCGATTGCCTGCCATTCCGCCCCCGAGATGACCAGCGGGACATGGGACAGAGGCCAGGAGCGCTCGCCGGCGCTGGGGTCGCGCTCGTCGATGTCGCCGTGGACGCGGTAGGACACGCCGGTGTCGTGGACATGCCGGTCGGCCAGGCCGAAACGCTGCGTCAGCTCGGCCTGCGACAGCGCGCACCATTCCGCGAGGAAGGGCTCCCAATGCGGGCGGACAGAGCCGGCGGCATCGATGAACTCGTCATAGGTGCCGGGCAGCGGGCGATAGCCGGCGAGAAGCGCGGCGCGGCGCTCCGCTCTCGTGCGTCCAGAGCGGATGCGGCCCTGCGCCCCCATGTCTTTGGTTCAACCTCTGCCTGCGCGTCTTCCTTCCGGCCGGAATCGGACGGACGACCAGAAGCCGCGCCTCGTTTCATCCGCTTCGCCTGAGGTCCAGCGTGAACGGGAACTCGGCGCTGCGTTCCTCCGGCGGAATCGCCAGAGCGCCGGGACTATGACCGATCGACTCGAAACGTGCGAGCCGTCTTGCCTCCGCCTCGTAGGAATTCACAGGCGGTGTTTCGTAATTCCGCCCGCCAGGGTGGGCGACATGGTAGACGCAGCCGCCCAGCGAGCGCCCGACCCAGCTGTCGACGATGTCGAAGGTCAGCGGCGCATGCACCGGAATGGTTGGGTGCAGCCCCTCAGCCGGCTGCCATGCCTTGAAGCGCACGGCGGCGACCGCCTCTCCCGTGACGCCGTTCGCGGTCATCGGCAGGCGCCTGCCGTTGCAGGTGATCACATGGCGGCCTGGCACGAAGCCGGTCGCCTTGACCTGCAGCCGCTCGATCGAGGAATCCACGTAGCGCACGGTGCCGCCGATCGCCCCGGTCTCGCCCAGGACATGCCAGGGCTCCAGCGCCTGCCGGATCTCGATCTCGACGCCGCCATGGGTGACCTTCCCGAAGAAGGGGAAGCGGAACTCCGCCTGCGCCTCGAACCAGACCGGGTCGAACGCATAGCCGGCGCTCTGCAGATCCGCGAGCACCTCGCGGAAATCCTGCCAGACCATCTCGGGCAGCATGAAGCGGTCGTGCAGGACGGTTCCCCACCGTACCAGCTTGCCCTCCTGCGGCTGCCGCCAGAACCAGGCGATCAGCGCCCTGAGCAGAAGCTGCTGCGCCAGCGACATCCGCGAATCCGGCGGCATCTCGAAGCCGCGGAACTCGAGCAGGCCGAGCCGCCCGGTCGGACCGTCCGGCGAATAGAGCTTGTCGATGCAGATCTCGGTGCGGTGGGTATTGCCGGACACGTCCACCAGCAGGTTGCGGAAGAGGCGGTCGACCAGCCAGAGCGGGATCGGCGCCTCGCCCGGCCCCGGCACCTGCGCCAGAGCGATCTCCAGCTCGTAGAGCGCATCCTGCCGCGCCTCGTCGATGCGCGGCGCCTGGCTGGTCGGGCCGATGAACAGCCCCGAGAACAGATAGGAGAGCGAAGGGTGCCGGTTCCAGTAGAGCACGACGCTCTTCAGCAGGTCCGGCCGGCGCAGGAGGGGCGAATCCGCCGGCGTCACGCCGCCGAGCACGACATGGTTGCCGCCGCCCGTGCCGGTATGGCGCCCGTCCACCATGAACTTCTCGGCGCAGAGCCGCGCCAGCCGTGCCTCCTCGTAGACGCCCCGGGTGATCGCCACCGCCTCGCGCCAATCCGTCGCCGGGTGGATATTGACCTCGATGACGCCGGGGTCCGGCGTGACCTTGATCACGTCGATCCGTGGGTCGAAGGGCGGTGCATAGCCCTCGATATGGACGGCCAGCCCGGTTTCCTCGGCCGCCGCCTCCACCGAGGCCACGAGGTCGAGATAATCCTCCAGCCGTTCGACCGGCGGCAGGAAAACGCAAAGCACGTTGTCGCGGATTTCGAGGCTCAACGCCGTGCGCACATGCTCGCCGCCGATCTCCTGCTCGACGCGCTCCTGCCTGGCGGAAGCCGTTCCAGGGTCGGACTCGATCGAGGGCTGTGCCGCGGCCGGACGTGCCTCCGACGTCGCTGCTGCTGCGGCGTGCGCGGGAGCCTCGTGCAGTGCTTCGGGATGCTCGCCCCAGCTCGCAGCCGCCGGCCCTGCCGGCTTCAGCGGCGGGCGCGGCTCCAGCGGATCCTGCGGATGGATATGCGGGTATTCGGCCTTGGGAACGACGGGCAGGGAGCCCAGCGGCAGCCTGTAGCCGAGCGCGGAATCGCCCGGCACCAGGAACAGCCGGCCGCGCCTGAGCCGCCATTTCTCGGAGCGCCAGCGCCGGTCCTCCGCCGCCGCCTGCCAGCGCTGCACCGGAATGACGTAGCCGCGCGGCTGGCCGAGACCCAGTTGGAAGACCTGCGCCATCCGCGCCCGCTCTTCCGGATCGGCGAGGCGCGGATCGAGCGGATCGACGTTCTCCGGTAGCTGCGCTTCCTTCAGCAGCCAGTGGCCTGTGTCCTCATAGGCCGGCAGCACATACTCCTCGCCGAGGCCGAGGCGGCGCGACAATGTCGCCGCCAGCGCCTGCGCGTCCTCCATCGCCGCGCGCGCCTCCAGCTCGCGGTCGCCGCCGGTCTGCGCGCCGGGTTCGCGGGCGATGAGGTCGGGGTTGCGCCAGATCGGCTGCCCGTCTCGGCGCCAGTACAGCGCGAAGGCCCAGCGCGGCAGGCTCTCGCCCGGATACCACTTGCCCTGGCCGTAATGCAGCATGCCACCCGGCGCGAAGCGCTCGCGCAGCCGCCGGATCAGCATGTCGGCGCGCTGGCGCTTGGTCGGCCCGACGGCGGCGGTGTTCCACTCCTCGCCGGTCTGGTCGTCGATCGAAACGAAGGTCGGCTCGCCGCCCATGGTGAGCCTGACGTCCTGCGCTTTCAGATCGGCCTCGACCCGCTCGCCCAGCGCGTCGAGCGCCTGCCAGGATTCGTCGGAGAAGGGCAGGGTGATGCGCGGCACCTCGTGCACCCGCGCCACGCTCATATGGAAGTCGAAGGTCGTCTCGGCATAGCTCGCCACGCCGGAAACGGGCGCGGCCGAGCGGTAATGCGCCGTCGCCGCCAGCGGCAGATGCCCCTCGCCGGTGAGAAGGCCGGAGGTCGGGTCGAGTCCGACCCAGCCGGCACCGGGAATATAGACCTCGGCCCAGGCGTGGAGGTCGGTGAAGTCCTTGTCGGTGCCGCGCGGCCCCTCGATCGGGTCGATATCGGCCTTCATCTGGACGAGGTAGCCGGAGACGAAGCGCGCCGCGAGGCCGAGCCGGCGCAGGATCTGGACGAGCAGCCAGCTCGTGTCGCGGCAGGAGCCGGAGCCGATGGCGAGCGTGTGCTCGGGCTCCTGCACGCCGGGCTCCATGCGGATGCCGTAGGCGATCATCCCCTGCAGCCGGGCATTGAGATCGACGATGAAGTTGACCGTGTTGACGGGCTCCTTCGGCAAGGCGGCAAGAAAGGCCTCGATCAGCGGGCCCGAAGGCTCGGTCACGAGATAGGGCGCCAGCTCCGTCTTCAACTCCGGCTCATAGGCGAACGGGAAGGTCTCGGCCTCCGTCTCCACGAAGAAGTCGAACGGGTTGATGATCGACAGCTCGGTGACGACGTCGACCTCGATGCGGAATTCCCTCACCGGCTCCGGGAAGACGAAGCGGGCCAGCCAGTTGCCGGCCGGGTCCTGCTGCCAGTTCACGAAATGCTGCGCCGGGGTGACCTTCAGCGAATAGCTGTTGATCGCCGCCCGGCAGTGGGGAGCGGGGCGCAGGCGGATGATCTGGGGCCCGAGCGTCACCGGCCTGTCGTAGCGGTAATGCGTGACATGGTTCAGCGCTGCGATGATGGCCAAGTCCCGGCACCCGTCTTTCGGGCAGGGCCTGAGTGCCCCGCCTGGTGAAGGTGAACGGCGGGCTGACCCAGCGCAAGAGAAGAGCTGACCGCTGGAGCATCACCCTGTTGAGCTCTTGCCCAACACATGTGCACAATCATTCGCTCTGCCGCTTCCCTAAGCTGTTCCTGGCTGGACAGAGGCGGGCAACTGGTTGCAGATTTCGGGCAAATCCGTTCCCTGAGGAACGGTCATAACGTCAGAACGGGGAAATCGATGCGTCACTTCGCCAAGCTCATGGCCGTTTCGGCCTTTACCGCCCTGATGGCCACGACCGCCACCTCCGCCCTGGCCCAGACGCCGAAGGACACGGTGGTCATGGCCAAGCAGATCGACGACATCATCTCGCTCGATCCCGCCGAGGCCTTCGAGTTCTCGGGCGTCGAGGTCGGCGCGAACGTCTACGACAAGCTCGTCGGCGTCGATCTCGCCAACGGCAACAAGCTCGTCGGCGAGCTGGCCGAGAGCTGGACGGTCAGCCCTGACCAGCTGACCTACACCTTCAAGCTGCGCCCCAATGTGAAGTTCCATTCGGGCAATCCGCTGACTTCGGCCGACGTGATCTATTCGATCCAGCGCGCCGTCACCCTGAACAAATCGCCCGGCTTCATCCTCACCCAGTTCGGCCTCAACAAGGATACCGTGCTCGACAAGGTGAAGGCGCCTGACGCCTCGACGGTCGTGATCACCGTCTCCAAGCCCTTCGCGCCGACCTTCTTCCTGAACTGCCTCACTTCCGGCGTGGCCGCGGTGGTCGATGCCAAGCTGGTCAAGGCCAATGAGAAGAACGGCGACTGGGGCAACGAATGGCTGAAGCTGAACTCGGCCGGCTCGGGCGCCTACAAGGTGCGCGCCTACCGCCCCAACGAGCAATATGCGCTCGACGCCAACGAGAGCTGGTACAAGGGTGCGCCGAAGAACAAGCGCGTCGTCGTCCGCCATGTGGCCGAGCCCGCCTCGCAGCGCCTGCTGCTTGAGAAGGGGGACATCGACATGGCCCGCAACCTCTCGAAAGACCAGCTCGACGGCGTCAAGGCCAGCAAGGACATCGACATCGTCCAGGGCGACAAGGGCTACATCCTCTATCTCGGCCTGAACCAGAAGAACCCGAACCTCGCCAAGCCGGAGGTGCGTGAGGCGCTGAAATACCTGGTCGACTACACCGCGATCGAGAAGAACATCGTCGAGGGCACCTATAAGGGCCACGAATCCTTCCTGCCGAAGGGCTTCCTCGGCGCGATCGACGACAAGCCCTACAAGTTCGACCTCGCCAAGGCCAAGGAACTGCTGGCCAAGGCCGGGCTGAAGGACGGCTTCACCGTGACCATGGATACCCGTTCCGTCAGCCCGATCACCGACATCGCCCAGGCGATCCAGGCGAGCTGGGCCCAGGCCGGCGTCAAGCTCGAGATCATCCCCGGCGACGGCAAGCAGACCCTGACCAAGTACCGCGCCCGCACCCACGACATCTATATCGGCCAGTGGGGGCCCGATTATCTCGATCCGCACACCAATGCCGAGACCTTCGCCATCAACGAGAACAACGGCGAGGACGCGAAGTCGAAGACCCTGGCCTGGCGCAACGCCTGGGACATCCCGGAGATGACCAAGAAGACCCAGGCCAATGTGCTCGAATCCGACGCCACCAAGCGCGCCGCCGTTTATGGCGACCTCCAGCGCGAGCATCAGAAGGTCTCCCCCTTCGTGATCATGTTCCAGCAGGTCGAGGTCACGGCCGAGCGCAAGAACGTGAAGGGCTGGGTGATCGGGCCCAGCTCCGACACCAACTTCTACGCGCCGATCACCAAGGGCTGAGGACGGCCCGCTGCGCCCGCTTTTCGCCTCGGGGCGAAAGGCGGGCGCCTGCTTCGCGCTTGCGGTGCCGCCCGGCCACCGCTAACGCCCTGCCGGCGCCGTCGTGAGCGCCGGTGCATCGTGAAAGAGTGGAATGTCAGCAGCGTCGACGAGTTGGGTGGGGCAGGGCAGCCGGTGGGGGCGCATCGCGGGGCGCGAGCTGACCACGGTCGCCATCACGATCTTCGGGCTGCTGCTCGTCACCTTCCTGATCGCGCGGGTCATGCCGATCGACCCGGTCCTGGCGGTGGTCGGCGACCGGGCTCCCGCCGACGTCTACGAGAAGGCCCGGCTCGATCTCGGCCTCGACAAGCCGCTCTGGCAGCAATTTGCGATCTATATCGGCAAGGTCTTCAGCGGCGACCTCGGCCGCTCCGTTCTGACCTCGAACCTCGTCACCGAGGATCTGAGAACGGTCTTCCCGGCGACGCTGGAACTCGCCACGCTCGGCACGCTGATCGGCGTCGTCATCGGCGTGCCTTTCGGGGTTGTCGCAGCGACCCATCAGGGCCGCTGGCCCGACCAGATCGCCCGCATCGTCGGTCTGTTCGGTTATTCGATCCCCGTCTTCTGGCTCGGCCTGATGGGGCTGTTGCTGTTCTATGCCAAGCTCGGCTGGGTCGCCGGGCCGGGCCGCGTCGGTGTCGCCTACCAGGACCTGTTCGACCCGATCACCGGCATCGTCGTGCTGGATGCGGCGCTGCAGGGGGAGTGGGATGCCTTCCGCGACGCGTTTTCGCATCTGATCCTGCCGGCCTCCGTGCTCGGCATCCTGTCGGTGGCTTATATCAGCCGCATGACGCGCAGCTTCATGATCAACGAGCTGCAGCAGCAATATGTCGTTGCTGCACGCGTCAAGGGTGTCTCCGAATTTCGCGTGGTCTGGGGTCATGCGCTGCGCAACGCCGTGGTTCCGCTGGTGACGGTGATCGCGCTCTCCTACATGCACCTGCTCGAAGGCTCGGTACTGACCGAGACGATCTTCGCCTGGCCGGGGCTCGGCCGCTATCTGACGAACTCGCTGCTCAACGCGGATATGAACGCCGTTCTGGGCGGCACGCTGCTGGTCGGCGCGGTGTTCATCGGCATCAATCTGCTCTCCGACATCGTCGGCCGCCTGGCCGATCCGCGCGCGCGCTGAGGGAGGCGAGAATGAGCGACACCTCCCTGAA
Source organism: Allobosea sp. TND4EK4 (assembly GCF_900156025.1). Taxonomy (GTDB): domain Bacteria; phylum Pseudomonadota; class Alphaproteobacteria; order Rhizobiales; family Beijerinckiaceae; genus Allobosea. The sequence goes on along the minus strand of NZ_FTMO01000001.1, from coordinate 886,217 downwards.
GTCCGGCGGCTGGCACGACTGGCTGATCACCAACGAACCGGGCTCGCGACGACAGGCCCGTCTGGGCCAGCTCTACCGGCAATGGCTCGCCCTGCGGCGCAATCCCGCGGCGATGGCCGGGCTTTTCATCGTGCTGGGCCTGCTGCTGGTCGCGGCCTTTGCCCCGCTGGTCGCACCTTACGATCCTCTGGTCCAGTCGCTGGGCGAGCGCCTGAGGCCACCTTCATCGGCCAACTGGTTCGGCACCGACGCCCTTGGCCGCGATATCTTCAGTCGCGTCGTCTACGGGACGCGCGTGACGCTCGTCATCGTGCTGCTGGTCGTCATCACGGTCGGCCCCATCGGCCTGCTGATCGGCTGTGCTGCGGGTTATCTCGGCGGCTGGGTGGACACGGTGCTGATGCGCATCACCGACGTGTTCCTCGCCTTTCCGCGCCTGGTTCTGGCGCTCGCCTTCGTTGCCGCGCTCGGGCCGGGGCTGGAGAACGCCGTCATCGCCATCGCCTTCACGGCCTGGCCGCCCTATGCGCGGGTGGCGCGGGCCGAGACGCTGGTCATCCGCAAGGCCGATTATATCTCCGCGGTGCGGCTCCAGGGCGCCTCGCAATGGCGCATCGTCTGGCGTCATGTCGTGCCGATGTGCATGCCCTCCCTGATCGTGCGGACCACCTTCGACATGGCCGGCATCATCCTCACCGCGGCCGGTCTGGGCTTCCTGGGCTTGGGCGCGCAGCCGCCGATTCCCGAATGGGGCGCGATGATCTCGGCCGGGCGCGAGCAGATCTTCGACCAATGGTGGGTCGCGACCTTCCCCGGCCTGGCGATCTGCGTGGTCGCGCTCGGCTTCAACCTGCTGGGCGACGGCCTGCGCGACGTGATGGACGCCCGATGACGGAGATTCGCGCGCCCATGGCCGGCGAGCCGCCGCTGCTCGAGGTCGACAACCTCAAGGTCGATTTCCACACCGCCACGGGCATCGTCCACGCCGTGCGCGGGCTCTCCTTCTCGCTCGGCCGAGAGCGACTCGGCATCGTTGGCGAGTCCGGTTCCGGCAAGTCGATGACCGGCCGCGCCATCCTCGACCTGATCCCCCATCCTGGAGTGGTGACGGCGGACCGCATGGCGTTCCGCGGCCGCGACCTCGTGCAGATGGAGCGCAAGGAGCGCCGGAAGCTGCGCGGCCGCCACATCTCCATGGTGATGCAGGACCCGAAGTTCTCGCTGAACCCGGTCGAGACCGTCGGTAACCAGATCGCCGAGGCCTATCGCATCCACCGCAAGGCCGGCGGTCGCGAGGCGCGCGAGCGCAGCCTCGCCATGCTCGAAGCGGTGCAGATCCGTGAGCCGGCCCGCGTCTACGACCTCTATCCGCACGAGGTTTCCGGCGGCATGGGCCAGCGCGTCATGATCGCGATGATGCTCATCGCCGAGCCGGAGATCCTGATCGCGGACGAGCCGACCTCGGCGCTCGACGTCACCGTGCAGCTCCAGATCCTCAAAATCCTCGACGAACTGGTCAGCGAGCGCGGCATGGGGCTGATCTTCATCAGCCACGATCTGCATCTCGTGCAGTCCTTCTGCGACCGGGTCATCGTGATGTATGGCGGCAAGGTCATGGAGACGCTGCCGGCCGCCGAACTGGCCGATCTCTCCGCTCGGGATCGCCGCCACCCCTACACACGCGGCCTGCTCGGCTGCCTGCCGGATCTCGACCATCCGCAGGCCAAGCTCGCCACCCTCACTCGCGACCCGGCCTGGCTGGCATGACGACTGCCGCGATCTCCGTCGACAAGCTGAACGTCTCCTTCGGCGACTCCCATGTCGTGAAGGACCTGTCCTTCGAGGTCCGCCCCGGCGAGAGCTACGGCCTCGTCGGCGAATCGGGTTCCGGGAAATCTACCGTGCTGCGCGTGCTTTCGGGCCTCAATCACGAGTGGAGCGGGCAGGTCGCGATCGAGGGCAAGAGCCAGCCGAAACATCGCGGCAAGGCCTTCCACCGTGCGGTGCAGATGGTCTTCCAGGATCCGTACGGTTCGCTGCACCCCAAGAAGACGGTGGACGACGCGCTGGCCGAGCCGCTCGCCATCCATGGTATCGGCGATGCGCAGGCCCGCATCGGCCGGGCGCTGTCGGATGTCGGCCTGCCGGCCTCCTTCCGCTTCCGCTTTCCGCACCAGTTGTCCGGCGGGCAGCGCCAGCGCGTCGCCATCGCGCGGGCGCTCGTGCTCGAGCCACCGATCCTGCTGCTCGACGAGCCGACCTCCGCGCTCGACGTCTCGATCCAGGCCGAGGTGCTGAACCTGCTCTCTGCGATCCGCAAGGAGCGCAACCTGACCTATATCCTCGTCAGCCACGACCTGGCCGTCGTCGGGCATATGTGCGAGCGGCTGATGGTGATGCAGTTCGGCCGCTGCGTCGAGGAGATGGATGTCGAGGCTCTGGCTGCCCGCAAGCCGCAGACCGCCTATGCGCAGCAGCTCCTGACGGCGAGCGAGGGTTTCCGCCGCGCCGGTTGAGGCGCCGGCAGGGACCCTGCGGCTTTCGGCCTTTGCCATTCGGTGCGAACCGCCCCAATGTCGCCGCAGCCTTCGCTGATGCGAACAAGCTTCGTTGCCGGGAGTTCGACCACCCATGGATGTCGCTGCTGATCGTGAGCTTCGCCCGGAGACCATTCCGGAGCGGACGCCCGTCCCGCCCTTCGACCTCGTGATCTTCGGCGCCGGGGGCGATCTTGCCATGCGCAAGCTTTTCCCGGCATTGGGGCAGCGCAACCGCGAGGGCGTTCTGCCCGAGGAAAGCCGCATCCTCGCCGTCGTTCGCAAGCAGGAGGATGTCGAGGGGTTGCCCGAGCAGATCGCCAAGCGGCTGCAGGAGGAGGGCATTCCGAAGGGGGACGTGGGGTCCTTCCTCAAGCGCCTGACGATGGTGCTGCTCGATGCGCTGAAGCCGGAGACCTATGTCGCCTTGAAGACCGCACTCGGCGATTCCGAGCGGGTGCGCTCCTTCTATCTCTCGACGCCGCCGGACCTCTTCATTCCGATCTGCGAGAACCTCGCCAAGGCCGACATCCGCACGCCGACCTCGCGTGTGATTCTCGAAAAGCCGCTCGGGCACGACCTGGCCTCGGCTCGCGAGATCAATGACGCGGTGGCGCGGATATTCCCGGAAAGCAGCACCTATCGCATCGATCACTATCTCGGGAAGGAGACGGTGCAGAACCTGCTTGTGCTGCGCTTCGCCAACACGCTGTTCGAACGCTCCTGGACCGGCCGCGACATCGACCATGTCCAGATCACCGTCGCCGAGACGGTGGGGCTCGAAAGCCGTGCCGGCTATTACGACAAGGCCGGGCAGATGCGCGACATGGTGCAGAACCATCTCATGCAGTTGCTCACCCTCTTCGCCATCGAACCGCCCAACCTGCTCGAGGCCGGCGCGGTCCGCGACGAGAAGATCAAGGTTCTGAAGGCACTGCGCCCGATCGTCGGGCCCGATGTCGAGCGCTATACGGTGCGCGGCCAGTATGGCTCCGGCCAGATCGACGGCCAGCGCGTGCGCGGCTATGCCGACGAACTCGGCCATCTCAGCAACACCGAGACCTTCGTCTCGATCCGCTGCGAGCTCGACAACTGGCGCTGGGCCGGCGTGCCGATCTATCTGCGCACCGGCAAGCGCATGGCACAGCGCTATTCGGAGATCGTCGTCACCTTCAAGCCGGTGCCGCATTCGATCTTCGGCGGCGGTTCCTGCGACAAGCTCTATGCCAACCGCCTGCTGATCCGCCTGCAGCCCAATGACGGCGTCCAGCTCCAGCTGATGATGAAGGTGCCGGGCTCGGGCCGGCTCAAGATCGTGCCGCGCCAGCTCGACCTGCGCTATTCCACCGCCTTCGACGAGCGCACGCCCGACGCCTATGAGCGCCTGCTGACGGACGTCATCCGCGGCGACCAGACGCTGTTCATGCATCGCGACGAGGTCGAGCAGGCCTGGCGCTGGGTCGATCCGATCATCGCCGGCTGGCAGGAATACGCCCCCCATCCCCATCGCTACGCCGCCGGCTCCTGGGGGCCTTCGCAGGCGATCGGGCTGATCGAGCGCGAGGGCCGCTCCTGGGCCGATCCGGACTTCGAGTGATGCAGCCGCAAGGTCCCGTCGCCTGGCACCGCTTCGCGACCCTGGCCGATGCCTCGGAGGCGCTCGCCGAGGCCGTCGCCATCCGCCTGCGCGCGCTGCTGGCGGGCCAGGGCAGGGCTTCGCTGGTCGTGCCCGGCGGCACGACGCCGGCGCGCTTCCTCGCAGCGCTCGGCACCCGCGATCTCGCCTGGGAGAGTGTCACGCTGCTGCCGACCGACGAGCGCTTCGTTGCGGCCGACGATCCGGCCTCAAACGAACGCATGATCCGTGCGCAATTCGCGCCGCTGCGCGACGGGCGGGTCCGCTTCCTGTCCTTCCATGGCCGTGGCCAAGACATCGAGGCGGCCGCCGCCGCGCTAGCCTCCGAACTCGCGAGCCAGCCGCCGCTGGATCTCGTCGTCAGCGGCATGGGTACTGACGGCCACATCGCCTCGCTGTTCCCCGGCGAGGAGGCGCGCTTTGGAGCGCGACCCGACAGTGGCATCTGCATTGCCACGCCGCCCGGCCTGCCGCCGCGTCTCTCCCTGTCTCCGGCGCGTCTCGCTGGCGCGGGCTGGGCGAGCCTGCTGGTCTCGGGCCGCGAGAAGGAGGCCGTGCTGAAGGCAGCCCCGGACCGCCCCGAGCCGCTGCCCGTCGACATCCTCCTCGACCGCCCGCAGGGCCTCGACGTCTACTGGGCGAAAGAGTAGACCGCGCGCAGCCGTTCAAACGATTGAAAGACGCCGACGATGGACGAGACCGCTGCGATTGCCCGCCTCGAAGCCTGTGGCGTGATTCCCGTCGTGGTGATCGAGGACGCCTCGCGCGCGATCGACCTGGCGCACGCCCTCGTCGCCGGCGGCATCGACGTCGTCGAGGTCACGCTGCGCCGCCCGGCCGCGATGGATGCGCTCACCGCCATCGCGAGGTCGGTGCCACAGGCGCTGGCTGTCGCCGGCACGGTGGTGACGCCCGCTCAGGTTCAGCAGGTCAAGGATGCCGGAGCGCAGGCCGTGGTCAGCCCCGGCTTCTCCGAGGCGGTCGATGAAGCGTTGCGCAAGGCGAACCTGCCCTGGCTGCCGGGCGTCGCCACCGCGTCCGATTGCATGCGCGCAGTCGCAGCGGGGCGCACCACCGCGAAGTTCTTCCCGGCCGAGCAGGCCGGTGGCCCGCCGGCGCTGAAGGCCCTTTCCGGCCCCTTCCCGCAGATGAGCTTCTGCCCGACTGGCGGCGTCGGCCTGAAGAACATCGGCGACTATCTCGCTCTGCCGCAGGTGATCTGCGTCGGCGGCTCATGGTTCGTCCCCGCCGATGCCATCGCTGCCGGCGACTGGAACCGCATCACGACGCTGGCCCGCGAGGCGAAAGAGGCCTTCGCCAAGGTGCGCGCCTAGCGCTCCTCCCGCAGCGAGCCCCAGGCCAGTTCATGGGCATAGGTCCGCACATCGACGGGCCAGCCCGCGATCAACGTCGCAAAATGCGTTTCGTCGCCGGCGAACAGGGCCCGTAGCGCCTCTTCGTAACCGGGCAGATCTCCGGCGAGTGCGGTCATGAAGCGATAGGCGGCCTCCTGGGCGAGCCGGGCCTGGGTCTGGCCGCGCTCGCCGCGCCGCGCTTCGTCGATCAGCCGGCGCAAGGCGGGGGAGGCGCCGCCCGGCTGCGCCGCCAGCCACTCCCAATGCCGCGGCAGCAAGGTGACCTCGCGCGCGATGACGCCGAGCTTCGGCCGCCCGCGTCCGCGCGCCCCGGTTTCCGGCGCAGCGCCGGCCGGAGTTGCAAGCGTCTCGCGCAGATCGAGGTCCAGCACCTGACCCGTCCGGTCGTCGAAGGCCAGGATTTGCGCCTCCGGCTGCTCGGACAGGCGTTTGCGTACCGCAGAGACGACAGCCTCTTTGGCGCCGCGCGCCAGCAGGGTCGTGCCGTCGAACACGGCGAAGGATGGGGTGGTCGGGATCGTCACGGGGCCTCCTGGATCCGCATTTATTGCCCGGATAAAATACTTGAGTCAATATTGCCCGGGTGATATTTGGGGGAGTGAAAGGACCTCATGACATGCAGAACGATGCCCGAAAGGCCGCGATCACGGCCTATAAGGAACGCAAGAACGCCCCCGGCCTGTTTCTGATCACCTGCTCGCCGACGCAGGAACGCTGGCTCGGACACGCCCCCGACCTCGCCACGATCCGCAACCGCATCTGGTTCACGCTCCGCAACGGCACGCATCGCCATGCCTCGTTGCAGGCGGCGTGGGGGGCGCATGGCGAAGCGCAGTTCGGCTTCGAGGAAGTCGAACGGCTCAGCGAGGACGATCTCGCGCCGGGCTATGATCGCGTGATGAAGGCGCGGCTGGAGGAATGGTGCGCGCGCTCGGGCGCGCAACCGCTCTGATGGCTTCCGACGGCTAGCGCAGGGCCTCGGCCACCAGCGCCGCGATTGCCAGCGAACTCGTCAGGCCGGGGCTTTCGATGCCGAGCAGGTTGACGAGGCCCGGCACGCCATGCACCACCGGACCGTCGATGCGGAAATCCGGCATCGGCTCGGTCGGTCCGTGCAGCTTCGGGCGAATGCCGGCATAATCCGCGACGAGCGCCCCGTCCGGCAGCGCCGGCCAATAGGTCCGGATCGCGGCATAGAAGCGCTCGGCGCGCGCGGGATCGACGATCAGATCCTGATCACTCTGCACCCATTCGACATCGGGCCCGAACTTCACCCGCCCGCCCATGTCGATCGTGGCATGGATGCCGAGCCCCGCCGCCTCCGGCACCGGATAGACCAGATGCGAGAAGGGCTGCCGCCCGGTCAGCGCGAAGTAATTGCCCTTGGCATAGTGCTGGGCCGGCACATGCGCGGCGGGGAAGCCCTCGAGCAGGCCCAGCAGCCTCGGCGCGCCATGCCCGGCCGCATTCACGGCCATGCGCACCGTATAGCTCGCGGGGTCGTCCCCGCCGAAATCGACGAGGAAGCCGTCGCCGTCGCGCCGCCAGCCGGTGATCGGCGTGTTCAGCGCCAGCGAGCCGCCTGCCGCCTCGCACTCGCCCAGCAGCGAGAGCATCAGCGCATGGCTGTCGACCACCCCGGTCTTGGGCGAGAGCAGGGCGATCTCGCAGCGCACCTCCGGTTCCATCGCCTTCGCCTCGGCGCCCGAGAGCCAGCGCAACGTATCGACGCCCGAGGCCCGGGCGCGGGCCATGATCGTCTCCAGTGCCGGCTTCTGGCTTTCCGACGTGGCGACGATCAGCTTGCCGCAGGTCTTGTGAGGCAGGCCGCGTTCCTGGAGATAGGCGTAGAGGCGCTTGCGCCCCTCCACGCAGACGCGCGCTTTGAGCGAGCCGGGCGGATAATAGATCCCGGCATGGATGACCTCGGAATTACGCGCCGAGGTCTGCGTGCCGATGCGGTCCGCCGCCTCGGCGATGACGACCTCCCGCCCCGCGAGCGCGAGTTCGCGGGCCACCGCGAGGCCGACGACGCCGGCCCCGATCACCAGGCAATCGATATCGCTCATCGCGAGCGCGTCAGGCCGCGCGCTGCGGCATGGCGGTCTCGATCAGGCTGGCCCAATAGCTCACGCCCACGGGAATCGCCGCGTCGTTGAACTCGTAGGCCGGGTGGTGCAGCCCTGCGGATTCGCCGTTGCCGATATTGATGAAGGCGCCTGGGCGTTCCTCCAGCATGTAGGAGAAATCCTCCGATCCCATCGTCGGCGGCACGTCGGTGGTGATCGAATCCGAGCCGAAAACCTGTTTCGCGAGGCCGGCGACGAAGTCGGTCTGGCCGTGATGGTTGAAGGTCACCGGATAGCCGAGATGGTATTCCAGCTCGTACTTCATGCCGAAGGCCTTCATCACGCCCTCGACGATTTCCGTGATGCGCTTCTGCGCGATCTCGCGGGCTTCGGGAGTCAGCGTCCGCACCGAGCCCTTGATCTCCGCCGTCTGCGGAATGACGTTGAAGGCCTCGCCGGCATTCAGAGCCGTGACCGAGACGACGATCGAGTCCAGCGGGTTGACGTTGCGCGAGGCGACGGTCTGCAGCGCGCTGACCAGCGCGCAGGAGGCAACGATCGGGTCGTTGACGCGATGCGGCGCGGCGGCATGCCCGCCCAGGCCCTCGATCTTGATGTGGATGCGGTCGGCCGCGGCCATGGCCGGCCCCTTGGCGATCTCGAAGCGGCCGATCGGCACGCCCGGCTTGTTGTGCATGCCGTAGACCTCCTGGATGCCGAAGCGGGTGATCAGCCCATCATCGATCATCGCCTTGGCGCCGGCGCCGCCTTCCTCGGCCGGCTGGAAGATCAGCACGGCGGTTCCGTCGAAATCGCGGGTCTCGGCCAGGTACTTGGCGGCGCCGAGCAGCATCGCGGTGTGCCCGTCATGGCCGCATGCATGCATCTTGCCGGGGATGGTCGAGCGATGCTCGAGATTGGTCTGTTCGTGGATCGGCAACGCGTCCATGTCGGCTCGCAGGCCGATCACCTTGCCCGAGCCGGCACCCTTGCCCTTGATCACGCCGACCACGCCGGTTTGGCCGATGCCGGTGACGACTTCGTCGACTCCCCATTCCCTCAGCTTGTCTGCGACGAGCCCGGCGGTGCGATGCACCTCGTACATGAGCTCGGGATGGCGGTGGATGTCGCGGCGGATGGCGGTGATTTCGGGGGTCAGCGCCGCGATGATCTCGGTCTTGGGCATTTTTGTCCTCTGAGATGATGTCGGCACCGCCTGTTCTAGAAACGGGTGCCGTGGCTGGAAGCTAGCGCAGCCGAAGGGCGGCTGTCCAAGCCGGCAACGCTGGGGCGGTGGGCTCAGATGGCATGGCCGGCTCGATAGCGCTTCCTTTCCAAGGGTTTGGTCGAGTCTCGATCGATCAGGCGGAGCGGCGGTCAGAAATAGAATAATGGGCCAGCCTTGATTTGGTCACGTCGGGCCAATAGCGAAGCCGCCGCTCCGTTCAGGCTGGCTCGTCGATGCCGCCTGTAGCCATTCACATCTCCCCTACATGTCTGGATGATGATGCGTCGATTGATGTTGCTTGCGTTTGCGTTGTCGTTATTGCCTCGAGCCGCTTCGGCCGACGCTCCCATCGACAAGATTTCCTTTCAACCCCAGGTGAAAAACCTGAACTGCCTCAAACCCGAGACGCTGACGATGATCACCGATCTCGTCGCCAAGATCGGCCCGATCGAGGTCACCTCGACCTGCGGCGGTCGCCATGCCCGTCACTCGCAGCACTATAGCGGCCGCGCCATCGACTTCCGCCCGCTGGAGACCACGCCGCGCAAGGCGGCCGCCGCCGCACGTTCGCTGGAGGCCGTCGGAGGCGTCGGGACCTATTCCAACGGCCTCGTCCATGCCGATGTCGGTGCCCGCGAAGCCTCCTGGCACGGCCACAAGCGCGGCACCCGTTACGCCAAGGCCTATCAGCGCAGGCACTACACGCGCCTCGCCCGCAACAACCGCTGATCGCGCTCCCGCGACACATCGCCGATCGTCATTGCAGGCGTCAGCGAAGCAATCCAGGAAGGCGTAGAGTTCGGCCGCTCCTGGATTGCTTCGCTACCGCTCGCAACGACGGAAGAGGGCCGTGCCGCCTGTCGCCAGCACGGCACCGGCGCCAGTTCATACCCCGTATTCGGCCCGCCAGCGGGCAATGTCGTCGAGCGCGACGTTCGAGCCGCAGAGCACGAGGCAGATGCGCTCGCCCGGCTTGAAGCTGTCCTTGCGCCGGAGCGCTGCTGCGACCACGCAGGACGCGGCGGGTTCGAGCAGCACGCGCCCGTTCTGCAGGACCCAGACGATCTCGCGCACCGCTTCGGCGTCCGGCACCACGACGATCTCCTCCAGGAACTGGCGGGCCGCGGCCATCGTCCGCTCCGTCGCGAAGGGGGCGCCCAGCGTGCGGGCGATCGAGCTCGGGCGGATCGCGACCGGCTTTCCGGCTTCGAGCGCCTGCGTCATCGTCGTCGCGCCCTCGGTCTCGACGCCGTGGATGCGGATGGCTGGATCGAGCCCCTTCAGCGCCGCGCCGACACCGGCCGCAAAGCCGCCGCCGCCGATCGAGATGAAGACATGGTCGAGCCGCCCGCCGGCATCTGTCGCCAGTTCGAGCCCGAGCGTGCCGTGGCCGGCGATGATCGCAGGGTCGTCATAGGAATGGACATGGATCATGCCCTGCCGGGCATAGTCTTCCGCCTTGGCGAAAGCCTCGACCGAATCCTCGCAAAGCTCGACCTCGCCGCCCATCTGCCGGGTCAGCTCGATGTTGAGAGGCGGCGTCGCCCTTGGCATCAGCACCAGCGCCCGGGCCTCGAGGCTGCGGGCCACCAGCGACAGCGCGATGGCATGGTTGCCGCCCGAGACGGTGACGACGCCGCGCTTCAGTTCGGCCTCGCTCAGCCCCATCAACCGGTTGAAGCAGCCGCGCACCTTGAACGAGCCGCCCAGTTGCAGCGCCTCGACCTTCACCCAGGTCTCGACGCCGAGCCTGGCCGAAAGGCCGGCGCTGTGGAAGGTTGGCGTGCGCCTGATCTTGCCGGCGATGCGTGTGGCGGCCGCCTGAACATCGGCAAGCGTGACGTCGAAAGACATGGGCTGCTGTTTCCTGGAGAGTTCTTGCTTGGCGCCGCACGAGAGCGCGGCTGCGGCCCGCGCGTCAAGCATATGTGCCGGTGCGGGTTGTCGCCGCGGGCCGTGCGGGCCTAGCCTGCGGCACGGAACCTGCCTGTGGCCGGCTTTTGGGAGAACACCTCGTGACGATGACGCCTAAAGAGATGCTGGCAAAGCTGGTCTCGTTCAACACCGAGTCGCAGCGCAGCAATCTCGACCTCATCCATTTCTGCCGCGACTATCTCGCAAGTCTTGGTGTCGAGAGCCGGCTGGCGCCGAGCCCGGATGGGCAGAAAGCCAATCTCTATGCGACGATCGGCGCGCAGGCGGCCGGCGGCGTCGTCCTCTCCGGCCATACCGACGTCGTGCCGGTCGCCGGCCAGGCCTGGACCTCGGATCCCTGGACGCTGACGGAGCGCGACGGCAAGCTCTACGGCCGCGGCACCTGCGACATGAAGGGCTTCGACGCCATCGCCCTCGCCCTGGCGCCGGAGATGCTGGCGGCGCCGTTGAAGCGGCCGATCCACATCGCCCTGTCCTATGACGAGGAGGTCGGTTGCCGCGGTGCGCGCGTGCTGATCGAGGCGATGGCGAAGGACGGGTATTCCCCCTCCGCCGTCATCGTCGGCGAGCCCTCGATGATGAAGGTGGTCACCGGGCATAAGGGCGGGCTGCGGATGCGCACGACGGTGCGCGGTCATGCCGTGCATTCGAGCCGCATCGATGTCGGCGTTTCCGCCGTGATGGTCGCCGGCGAGCTGATCCACTGGCACAACGAGACGATGGCCCGCAACAAGGCGCAGACGCCGGCGACCAATGGCTTCGAGCCGCCCTATTCGACGCTGCATGTCGGCGTGGTCGAGGGTGGCACGGCGGTCAACATCGCCGCCGAGCATTGCAGCTTCACCCATGAGGTGCGCTGCATCCCCGGCGAGCGGCAGGAGGACTATGTCGCGCTCTACAAGGCCAAGCTCGCCGAGATCGAGCCTGCGATGAAGGCGATTGCGCCGGAAGCCGGCATCGATTTCGAGGTGACCTCCGACACCCCCGCCATGGGCCCGGAAACGGACGGCGCGGCCGAGGCACTCTGCCGCCGCCTCACCGGCGACAACGGTCGCCATGTCGTCGCCTATGGCACGGAGGGTGGCCTGTTCCAGCGCGCAGGCTGGTCCACGGTGGTCTGCGGCCCCGGCGACATCGCCCAGGCGCATCAGCCGGACGAGTTCCTGTCCGTCGCGCAGCTCGAGGCCGGCACGGCCTTCATCCGCAGCCTGATCGCCGATCTGTCGCGCTGAGGGAAGCGGTCCCGCTCAGGCCGTGGTCGGCGGCGGCCCGGCCTTGGGGCGGGCGTGGTTCGCCGCGCGCATCGGCAGCGGCACGGCGGGGCGGTCGGTGCGGTACTGCCCGCTCGACACCGCCTTGAACATCAGGATGACGGCGGTCAGCGTCATCAGCCACCATGGCAGCAGCGGGCCGAAACCGAGCGCGCCCAGCGCGAAAGCCGTGGTGAAGGCCGCGACGCCGCCGGCGGCGAGTGCGCCGGGCATGTGGCCGGCAGCACGGATCGCGAAATAGAGTCCGGCGGCCGCGGCGGCCGCGCCGACGAGGCCGAGCTCGTACCAGGTCTCGAACAGCAGCGAGGCCGGCGCGGCCGGCGGCAGCACGCCGATCATCTGCCCGCGCAGGACCGTATCGAGCCCATGGCCGGTGATCAGCTCGACGGGCGATTGCCGGATGACGTCGGCCCAGATCCACATCGCCTGCGCGAGGTCCGAGGCGCTGTCCGGCAGCGCGACCACGAGCGGGGCGAGCAGGAAGGGAATGAGCGGCGCCAGCAGCATCAGCCCGGCGGCGATCGCCGCGATCGTGCGCGTCGCGGCGGCGCGGCTGGCGGTCACCGCCCCGAAGGCGACGGCGCCGAACAGCATCGGGATGGTCTCGCCGTCGTCGAAACGGGTCAGCGCGAGCAGCCCGATCACGAAAGCAAGGCCAAGGGCGCTCATGCCGCGCTCGCGCGACAGTAGCCAGGCCAGCGCCGGCCAGGCCATGATCAGGACGATCGAGACGCCGCGCTCCACGGCGGCGGGCGGTGCATCGGTCTGGCGCAGCAGCGCCACCATGATCAGCCCGAAGGCGAAGATCGCGGCCACGCCGTTGCCGAGCGCGACGAGATTGACGTTGGACGAGCGCATGCGCTCCGGCAGCGCCGACAGGCCTAGCAGTCCGAGCACGACGGCCGTGGCGAGGTTCAAGGCCTTTTCCAGTGCAGGGGCAGGATAGGGGCTCCAGACGAGCGAGAGCAGAGCCCAGCCGACGAGGCCCAGCAGGATCAGGCCGGGGCGGCTGAGGACGATGCCCTTCAGGGTCCGCAGGAAGCGGCCGGGCTCTTCGATCATCGCGGCAATAACGAGCAGGACGACGCCGATCGGCACCAGAAGCACGGCGGCCCGGCGGGAAACCAGCGCCAGCAGCGGCAAGGCGAGTGCCAGCAGGCCGAAGCCGATGCGCCGCAGCAGCATCGCGGCGTCGAGCGCGGGATCGAGCGGGGCGGGCGAGTGCTGGCGGTTCATGCGTTCCGGCTGGCTGTCAAGAGGCCCGAGGGCCCGCCCGGCCTCCGGTGCGAGCCGCCTGCACCCTAGCGGGGCTGCCCGCCCGCTGCTGTAGGTGCCGGGCAACACTGTGCGCATTTCGCCACCCCGCTGCGGCGTGGCGCGCGCTGGCGCGGATCGCTGTCGCGTGAGATGACAGGCCATGAGGGTCTCGACATGAGTTTCCTGGCGGCCATTCCCTATCCGGGTGGCTTCGGCATCGATGGGTTCATGCAGGGACTCGTGATCCGCCTGCGCCGGCGCGGGCTGCGCCTCGGCGGCGTCGTCCAGCACAATGATCCGCTCTGCGCCGACCGCTGCATGGCGATGTCGCTCGAGGATCTGGGCAGCGGCACGCGCTTTCCGATCAGCCAGGATCTCGGCGCGGCGGCGCAAGGGTGCCGGCTGGATGCCGCCGGGCTGGCGGCTGCCTCGGCGGCTTTCGAAGGCGCGCTCGCCACGCGCGCCGATCTCGTCCTCGTCAATCGCTTCGGCAAGCAGGAGGCGCTGGGCGAGGGGCTGCGTGGCGAGGTGGCGAAGACCCTGCTCGCCGGCCTGCCGGTGTTGATCGCCGTCCGGCGGGACTTCCTCCCGGCCTGGCGCGACTTCGCCGGAGACGACTGGTGCGAGCTGCCGGTCGATGAAGCCGCCGTGGAGCGCTGGGTGCTGGATGCGCTGCGGATCGTGGCCTGAGCGCCTTCAATGCCCGTGACCGCACCGCCGACCCCTGGCCTGATCCTCGCTGGCGGGCTCTCCCGCCGCATGGGCGGCGGCGACAAGCCGCTGCTGCGCCTCGGCGGCCGGCCGCTCCTGTCTCACGTCGTCGAACGCCTCCAGCCGCAGTGCGACAGGCTTCTGCTCAACGCCAATGGCGACCAGTCCCGGTTCGCCGCTCACGGCCTGCCGGTCGTGGCCGATACGATCCCGGATTTTGCCGGTCCCCTCGCTGGGATACTGGCCGGTCTGGACTGGCTCGCGGGAAGCACTTCCGGCACCGAATGGCTCGTCACGGTCGCAGCCGATACGCCCTTCATTCCCGCTGATCTGGTTCTGCGGCTGCACCGGGCCCGCGCCGCGGCGGGGACCCCGCTGGCCTCGGCCGGCTCGGCCGGCCGGCAGCATCACGCGATCGGCCTGTGGCCGGTGTCGCTGCGGGACGATCTGCGCGCTGCGCTGCTGACGGGCGAGCGGCGTCTCGGCGCCGTCACGGCTCGTTTGGGAGTTGCGGTGGCGGAATGGCCCGCGGAGCCGTTCGACCCCTTCTTCAACATCAACACGCCCGAGGACCTGTCCACGGCCGAGCATATCGCAAGGCAGTCCTGAGCGGAGGCTTTTGGCCGGCCGGCGTTCTACTCGATGACGATGCGAGGGGCAGCCCGGACCGCGCCGCCCAGCGCCGCCTGTACCTGCCGCGCCAGCGCGACATAGGCCTTGGCGTGGGGGCTCGAGGGGTCGCTGGCGACGATCGGGCGTCCGCCATCCGAGGTTTCCCGGATCGGCATGGCCAGCGGGATCTCGCCGAGGAACGGGATGCCGAGCCGCTCCGCCTCGTGCCGCGCCCCGCCATGCGAGAAGATGTCGGAGCGGTGGCCGCATTCCGGGCAGAGGAAGTAGCTCATGTTCTCGACCAGGCCGAGGATCGGCACGGCGACCTTGCGGAACATCGCGACGCCCCGGCGCGCATCGAGCAGCGCGAGGTCCTGCGGCGTCGAGACGATGACGGCGCCCGCCAGCGGGACCTGCTGCGCCATGGTGAGCTGCGCGTCGCCGGTGCCGGGCGGCATGTCGACGACCAGCACGTCCAGATCGCCCCAGGCCACTTCGCGCAGCATCTGGGTGATGGCGGAGATCACCATCGGCCCGCGCCAGATCATCGGCGTCTCCTCCTCGACGAGGAAGCCGATCGACATGATCTTGAGCCCATAAGCCTCCATCGGCGCCAGCGTGCGGCCGGAGACGACCTGCGGCTTGCCGGAGATGCCGAAGATCTTCGGCATGGACGGGCCGTAGATGTCGGAATCGAGCACGCCGACCTTGAGGCCGAGCGTCGAAAGGCCGACCGCGAGATTGGCGGCGGTGGTCGACTTGCCGACGCCGCCCTTGCCGCTCGCCACCGCGATGATCTGCTTGACGCCCGGTACGCCGGCGGGCTTGGGCGGGCCCCCGGGACGCTGCGCCTGCTGGCGCGCCTGCGCCGCGGCGGAGGAGGGCGCCTTGTCGGCCGTGAGCCCGACCAGCACCTGTGTCACGCCCGGCAGGCCGCCGACGGCACTTTCCGCCGCCTTGCGCACGGGCTCCATCGCCGAGGCCTCGGTCGCGTCGATGGCGATGGCGAAGATCACCTTGCCGTTGTCGATCAGCACGTCGGTCACCCGGCCGGAGGCGGCGATCGACTGCCCGCTTGCCGGCAGCTTCACGAGTTCGAGCGCCCGCAGGATGTCGGCTTGGGAAAGGCTCACGGGGTCGGCTCCCTCGGGTCGGCGCTGGCCGTCTTGCGGATGTGGAAGACGAGGACGGGCCCTTCGCCGGGCCGACTCTCGATGGCGTCCCCGGTCTCGCGGATCAGGTTCGGCAGGTCTATCGACGTCAGCGGGTCGGTGCATTCCACCACCAGCAGGCTGCCGGCGGCGGCCTCGCCCAGCGCCTTGCGCACCCGCAGCACGGGCAGGGGGCATTTCAGGCCGCGCAGATCGAGCGGAATCGTCTTCATCCCTGTGTCATAGGCTCCCTGTCCCGCAACCGGCAACAGCGCGGCCATGCGGCGCTTGACCGCCATGGCCCCCGCGCCGAAGAGAAGAGCGGTGCAGGGAATGGAAAGGCGGGTGCCGATGCGGGCCGCAGCCCAGATCTGGCGGAGGCCGCGATGGCGCGGCTGAGCGCCGAGGAGGCCGGCGAAACGCTGCTGACGATCGAGCAGGCCGCGGCACTGGCACTCGCCGCCGTGACGCCGGTGGGCGAGCCAGCGGCGCTGCCGCTGGCCGAGGCCGATGGACGCGTCCTCGCCGGGGACGTCGTGGCGCCGCTGCCGTTGCCGCCTTTCGCGAACGCCGCCGTCGACGGCTATGCGCTGCGCCATGCCGATCTCGCGCGGGCAGCGGAGACCCGGCTGCCTGTTCTGGGCCGCGTGGCGGCCGGGGCGACCGCGCCATTGTTGTCCGGCGTCGGCGCCGTCAGGATTTTCACCGGCGCGCCGGTCCCCGAAGGCGCTGACAGCATCGCGATGCAGGAGCATGTCCGGCGCGAGGGCGACGGGATCACCCTGTCGCCCGGCCTGCGTCCCGGCGCGCATATCAGGCCGGCGGGAGAGGATGTGGCGCAGGGGGCGGCGGTTTTCGCGGCCGGTCACCGTTTGCGCCCACAGGATGTCGGCCTGCTCGCGGCACTCGGGCTGGAGCGCGTCGCCGTGCTGCGCCGCCCGCGCGTCGCGCTGTTCTCGACCGGCGACGAGCTCACCGAACCCGGGCAGCCTCTCGCCGGGGCTGCGATCTACGATGCCAACCGCGCGATGCTGCGGGCGCTGCTCGTGAGAGCGGGTGCGGATCCTGTCGATCTCGGCATCCTGCGCGATGACAGGGACAGGCTGGCGCAGCGGCTTGGCGAGGCCGCGCAAGGGTGCGATCTGGTGATGACCTCGGGCGGGGTCTCCGTCGGCGAGGAGGATCACGTCAAGGCGGCGGTGGCGGCGCAGGGCGCGCTCGATCTGTGGCGCATCGCGATCAAGCCGGGCAAGCCGGTGGCGTTCGGGCGTATCGGGACGACGCCCTTCATCGGGCTCCCTGGCAATCCCGTCGCGGTCTTCGTGACGTTTGCGCTGCTGGCTCGCCCGGTGATCGCCCGGCTCGCCGGCACGGCCTGCCTGCCGCTGCAGCGCCTGACGGTGACGCTCGGCTTTGCCCATCGCAAGCAGCCCGGCCGCCGGGAGTTCCTGCGTGCTTCGCTCCAGCCGGGCGCGAATGGCGGCTGGATCGCGCACCGCCATCCCGGCATCGGGGCCGGCTCGCTGGTCTCGCTCTCGCAATCGGATGGGCTTGTCGAACTGGCGGAAGAGTCCGGGGAGGCAGGCGAGGGCAGCCTTCAACCCTTCCTGCCCTATGCGGGGCTGCTCGGCTGACCCGTCAGTCGCGGCGGAAGATCACGCTCGATCCCCAGCCGAGGAAGAGGGCCAGCAGCACCGTGACCAGGCCGTAGAAGACCGGCCAGTCATAGGCGGCCGAGGCCAGCCGCTGTTCCGCCCCCGTCTTGATCACTTCGAAATGGGTCTGCTGCCGGGCCAGCGCCACGCCGCCGGCATAGAGCACCACATCGACCGTATAGGTGCCGGTAGGCGCCGTCGCTGGCACGTCGACCGGCGCGCTGAACAGCGCGTTCGACAGAAAGGTCACGCCGCGCTCGCGGTAGTCATAGAGGCCCTTGCTCTCCATGATCCGCACCAGGCTGTCGCGGAAGCGCGCCGTGGTCGCGTCGTCGAACCAGGCCTGCGGCGAGCGCTCGGCATTGGCGAGGCCGACCCGGCCGCGCTCGGCCATGACCGGGCTCATCATCTCGGCGATCGGGCGGTTTGTGGCGACGAACAGGAAGACCGGGCTGTCGGGGAAGCGCCGCTGCGTGCGGTTGATCCAGACCGGGCCGAGACTCTCCTTCTCGCGTACCAGTAGCATGCGGCGCGGGCCGCGCACGGTGATGGCGATATCGAGCGGATCTCCGCGCGAGACGCTGCGCCCGTCGCGCTCGACGAGGCCGAAGACCGTCAGCTGGCTGCCGGTATAGTTCGAGGTGATCTGGATCTGGTGGCTCGACATCGCCGCGACGAGCGTCTCGGATCGGGCGGCGGCCGGGGTCAGGCAGAGCGCGATGATGAGCCCGAAGAGCCGCCTCATCGCGCGCTCTCCGGCACCACCACCGAGAAGGGTTCGCTCGGCGGAAGCAACAGCTCGACCGCGAAGCGAAGACCGACCGAGACGATCAGCAGCGCCAGCAGCAGCCGGAAGGATTCGACGTTAAGGTTGCGCGCTGCTCGTCCCCCGAATTGTGCGCCGATGACGCCGCCGACCAGCAGCAGGGCCGCCAGGATGATGTCGACGGACTGGTTGGTGACGGCGTGCAGCACCGTTGCCCCCGTCATCGTCACGAGAATCTGGAACAGCGAGGTGCCCACCACCACCGCCGGCGGGATCCGGAAGAAATAGATCAGCGCCGGGACGAGGATGAAGCCGCCGCCGACGCCCAGCACCGCCCCGATGAAGCCGATGACGGTGGCGAGCAGCGCGATCGGCAGCACGCTGCAATAGAGCCCGGAGCGCCGGAAACGCTGCCTCAGCGGCAGACCCATCCACCAGGGATGGGTGCCGCCCTTGCGTTTCAGCCGCGCCGGCTTGCCGGCGCGCACGCGCAGCATCGCCCGCAGCGCATCGTAGAGCATCAGCCCGCCGATGATCGAGAACAGGGTGACATAGGAGAGCGTGATCACCAGCTCGAGCTGGCCGAGCCGGCGCATCGTGTTGAAGAACAGCACACCGAGCACGGTGCCGACCAGGCCGCCTGCAACGAGTATGCCGCCGAGCTTCAGGTCGAGCGCCTTGCGCCGGAAATAGGTGAGGACGCCGGTCATCGAGGAGCCGGCGACCTGCGCCGCCACGGTCGCCACCGCCACGGCGGGGGGAATGTCGAGGAAGATCAGGAAGGGCGTCAGCAGAAATCCGCCGCCGACGCCGAAGAGCCCGGAGATGAACCCGACCGCGCCGCTCAGGCCGAGCACCATCAGCACGCTGATGGGCAGCTCGGCTATGGGCAGGTAGATCTGCACGTCGGTCCCTCTTGCTCGGCTGAGCGCGTATGCGCCGCGCC
Source organism: Allobosea sp. TND4EK4 (assembly GCF_900156025.1). Taxonomy (GTDB): domain Bacteria; phylum Pseudomonadota; class Alphaproteobacteria; order Rhizobiales; family Beijerinckiaceae; genus Allobosea. The sequence goes on along the minus strand of NZ_FTMO01000001.1, from coordinate 867,067 downwards.
GATTGCCGCGCTCTGTCGGCCCGGTCGAGCCTGTCCCAAAACGGAAGGCGGGCCGCGAAGGCCCGCCTCACAAGACTATTCTTTAGGTTGCCGCGTCAACATGTCGGCGCCAAGACGGCCGCCACTCAGCTGCGGGCCGGCTTGCCCGGGCGGGCCGCCTTGTCTGCGGCGGCCGTCGGCGCGGCGTCCCATCCCTTGGCCGGCGGCGCGACCTCGTTGGCCGCGGCGTTCAGCGTCTTCGGGTGCCAGCCGGCGGCGCGGCTCCTGGCGACGGCGAGCTCTTCCGGCTTCAGGCGCTGCGCGACCTCGTCGCGCTTCTTGCCGGCGTCCTCGTCGCCCTGGGCTGCGGCGACCGAGAACCAGACATAGGACTGGGCGAGGTCCATCGGCGCGCCGAGGCCGCGTCCGAGCAGGACCGCGAGGTTGAACTGGCTGTCGCGCACGCCGAGTTCGGCGGCCTTCGCGAACCACTGGGTGGCGGAGGCATAGTCGGGCTTGCCGGCCGCGCCCTCTGCATAGAGCACCGCGAGGTTGTGCATCGCCTTGGCGTTGCCGCGCTCCGCCGCGCGCTCATACCAGACCCGGGCAAGCGAGAGGTCGCGCTGCGTGCCGACGCCCTTCTCGAACATGTTGCCGAGGCGGAACTGCGCCGGTGCGAGCCCGGCCACCGCAGCGCGCTCGAACAGGCGCAGGGCGAGCTTCGGATCGCGGCTGCCGGCTGGCCCATCGGCGGCGCGGGTGGCGAGTTCGTAGACCGCGCGGGCATCGCCACCGAGCGCTGCCTTGCGCACCCCGGCACCGCCGAGCCCGGCAGGCAGATCGCCGAGGCCGGTGACGGGCTGCAGGGCGTCTGCAGCCGATTGCTGCTCCGACGGGGCCTGCTGCACCGTGACGGGAGGCATCCCGGCTGCCGGGGCGAGGCCCGCCGTCTGGTTCGCGGCCTCGGCCTCGGCGGCCGCCCCCGCGGCGGTGCCTTCGGCAGGCAGCGCGGAGGACTTGTCCTTGGCCGGCGCCGGATCGGCCGGCAGCGGCGCCTGGGAGCCGGCGTCCGGCAGGGCCGCGGATGGCAGCGCGGGCACGTCGTTGTGCGCGGTGCTGGCAGGGCCGCCGCGCAGGGCGCCGGTGACGACATGGGCCGTGCCCATGGCGAGAATCACCGCGGCCAGAGCAAGCAGGAGCGGGCGCTTGCGCTTGGCCATGATCTCACGCAGCCGGCCGGGGGCCTTGGCGGCCGGCTCGTCGGCGGCACCGGACGGAGTGGCCGCAGCTTCCGAGGCCGCTTTGGCTGAGCGCCGGGCGGCCGCAATCAGGCTCTGGCGGATCGACTGCGCATCGGTGTTGCCGGCCGGGCCGGCCTCAGGACGCGGGCGGCCGGAGCCGGGCTCCAGCGGCAGGTCGAAGGCGGAGTTCGCAATGTCGAGCGTGGGCTCGGCCCGCACCGATGCCGGAACGGCGATCGGGCTGCGATCCTCCGCGGTGGCAACGAGCGCCGGCTCGCGCATCTCCGGCGCCGGAGGGCGCTTCGCCTGCGGCTCGGCGGCCCGGGGGGCGGCAGGGCGGGCGGGCTTGCGCTCCGACAGCAGCTCGCCTTCGAGGCTGACGAGGCGGCCCATGATCGCTTCGAGCGTGTGGTGGACGGCGCCCAGCGTGTCCTGCGTCTGCCGCTCGGTGGAAACCTGCGTGTCGCGCAGCCCGGTCACCAGAGTCGACAGTTCGGCGATGCCCTTGGCCGGAGTGGCGCTGGTCGCCTTGGCGAGGGCGGCGCGCTCGGCGGACGTCTCCTCGCGCATCGAGCGCAGATGGGTCACCAGATCCTGAAGAGTCCGCTCGATGCCGCTCTCGGCGTTGCGCGTCGCCGCGACCTCGTCGAGGCGGGCCGCGATGCCGGAGATCTGCTGTTCGAGCGCTTCGAACGAATCATGGCCCGCGCCCGGTGCACCGGCCTCGTCGATCTTGTCGGCGAGCCGCTGCAGCATCGCCTCGATCGGGCCGAGATCCGCCGGTGCGCCGTTTTCACCGGCCATGCCGCTGAACTGGCTCGATGCGGCCAGGGCGTCAATCCGGGCCCCCAGCGCATCGAGCTGGCGGGTGACGGCGGCCGGACCTTCCTCCGCCAGGCGTTCCAGTCGCGTCTGGAGCGCGTCGATACGGCCGTCGATATGGTCGCCGGGGCGGTTCTTGCCGAGGGCGTCGAGCTTGCGGGCAAGGTCGTCGATCTGGCTGCCGAGCTCGGCGAGCGGACCCGAATAGAGGTCCCGCGACTGGCTGCCGAGGACGGCGCTGCGGACATCCTCGATCGCCGAGGAGAGGCCGCGCATCTCGCGCAGGTCCGGCTGGACCTCGCGCAGGCGCGCAACCTCGAAGCTGAGCGAGGCGATCTGGTGCGACAGATCCTCAAGCCGCCCGTCATGGCCGTTGGCGGCGATCACCTCACGCAGGTCTGCAATGTCGCGGAGCAGAGGAGCCAGATTGCCCGCCTCGCCGCCGCGCGCGGCGAGCGCGTCGATCTTCGCGGCCAGATGCGCGATCTCCAGCTCGAAGCGCTGATAGGCTTCGCCGGCGCGGTCCTGCGAAAGCCGCGCCACCTCGGCCTCGATCCGCGAGAGCGGCTTCAGGACCGGCTCGAAATGGTCGCGCCGGGCGAGCTTCTCGAGCTGTTCGCCGAGCGTGGATATCTTCGCCTCGATCGCGCGCACCGCGGTGTCTTCGCGCGGCGCGTAGGCCGGCTGCTCGGGATTTGCCGCCGGGCGGGGCGGGGGGGCCGTGCCGAGGCGCGAGCCGAGCGCCCGCAGGTCCTCGCGCAGCGCGGCGATCCGCTCCTGCGCCGCGGGAGCGGCGCTCCGCGCCGGGATCTCGTCGCTGTCGAGGAGGCGCTGCCTCGTGCGGATATCGGTGACAGCGGCGGCCAGCCCGTCGCGGCTGAAGGCCAGGCGCGGTGCAGGCTGCTCGCGGGCCGCGAGCTGCGCTTCGGCCCCGCGGCGTTCGATCTCGGCGATGCGCTCGCCCATGGTCTTGATCGCTTCGGCGATGACGCTGGTGGCGCGTTCCTGGCGTTCCGCCGCCGTCCGCTCGCCGACCGCAAGACGGTCCTCGGTCTTCTCGATCCAGCGCGTGATCGAATCGAGCGCGCCGGCGGTGCGCTGGCTCGATTCGCGGGTCAGCTTCTCCATCGTCTCGGCCTGGCGCACCAGAACCTCGACCTCCTTGCGGTCGGGCGCGGGCGGCGGAGAGGGCTTGGGGCGCGCAGTCTGCGTCTGCACCTGGGAGAGACGGGCCAGCCGCTCGGACAGAGCGGCGATGTCAAGCTGCTCGGGCTGCTGCGGCTCCGCCACGCCACCCTCGGCCTCGACGCGAATCTTGGTGTCGAGCCATTCCCCCAGCGTCATGCCGGCGCGGCGCGCCGCAGCCTTTGCCGCATCGCGGGTCCTTGGATCGACGCCCTTGACGCTCCAGGGCAAGCTGTTCGCCATTGTCTTGCTCGCCTGCAGGGCCGTTCTTGTGCGGAGCGGCAGTTCCCTGCTTCTGCTCGCCCGCGCGCACCGACAACCGTGAAGAGTCCGTTGAGGAATCGACGATTGAAGCTCGCGATCCCGACATTTGGCGGTCATGGTAAACAGCCGGTTAAGAATTCCGGACGAACCGTTAATTTCTCGGGTTGATGAGGTCGGGCCCGGGCTCAGGAGGTTCAGATAACGGTAACTTACCTCCCAACTCCGTCCCTTTACTGACGCTAGGACAAGGCTTGGCGTATCGCTTATGACTTGAGTCCAGTGCGCAGGCTCGTGCAGCCGCAGGCGCTCCCTCTTTCAAGGAAATCCCCCCTTCATGTCGCGCCACAGCACCGCTTTGGCGGGTGCCACAAATTTCGAAGCCCGTTCAGAGCCCACCTCTGAAGCCGATGGTGGCTTCACGATCAGTGACCTCGCTCGTGATTTCGGCGTCACCCTCCGGACGCTGCGCTTTTACGAGTCGCGCGGTCTGATCGCGCCGGCCCGCTCCGGCATGACCCGCATCTATTCTGCGAGGGATCGCGCCCGTCTGGCGCTCATCCTCAAGGGCAAGCAGCTCGGTTTCACGCTCGTCGAGATCCGCGCCATGCTCGCCAACGAGGATCGCAAGAACGATGCCGGTGGAGCAGCCTCCGTCGGCGGCCTGCATCTCTCGCGTGACCAGATCGTCGAGCAGCTGGAACTGCTTCGCAAGCAGCGCGGCGAGATCGACGATGCGATCAAGGAGCTCGAGGCTTCGCTCGGGCGCGTGCCGAAAGCCTGAGCGCAGTTCAGGCACCTGCCTTGGCAGGCCCCGTCCGCCGAGGACGGGGCTTTTTTGTTTGAGCGCCGGACCGAGGAGCCGTCAGCAGGCCCATTGCAAAGCCAGTCAGATTGTTTATATATGAACTATCTTGAGCCGCAGGGCTGATGCGCCTTCGGCCGCGACGCGAGGGAGGATTCAATGCCGGTCTACAAGGCACCCGTCGACGACACGCTGTTCCTGCTCAACGACGTCTTCGCCATCGAGCGCTACAACAACCTGCCCGGCTTCGCCGACGCCAGCGCCGATGTGGTCGAAGCGGTTCTCGGCGAGGGCGCCAAGCTCTGCGAGGAGGTCCTCCAGCCGCTGAACCATAGCGGCGACCAGGAGGGCTGCACCCGCAATGCCGATGGCAGCGTCACCACGCCGAAGGGCTTCAAGGCGGCTCATGAAGCCTATGCCGGCGGCGGCTGGATCGGGCTGGCGATGGACCCCGAATATGGCGGGCAGGGGCTCCCCTACACGCTCGGCGCCGTGATCAACGAATACGCCTCTTCGGCCAACATGGCCTTCGCCATGTATCCGGGCCTCACCATGGGCGCGATCGCCGCGCTTTATGTCCACGGGTCGGACGACCAGAAGCGGACCTATCTGCCGAAGATGATCGACGGCACCTGGTCCGGGACGATGAATCTCACCGAGCCGCATTGCGGCACCGATCTCGGCCTGCTGAAGACCAAGGCCGTGCCCAATGGCGACGGCTCCTACGCCATCACCGGCACCAAGATCTTCATCTCGGCCGGCGAGCAGGACATTACGGAGAACATCGTCCACCTCGTCCTGGCCCGCATCGAAGGCGCGCCGGCCGGGACCAAGGGCATCTCGCTCTTCGTCGTGCCGCGCAACAAGGTCGGCGCGGACGGCTCCGTGGGCGAGAACAACCACGTCAGCTGCGGCTCGATCGAGCACAAGATGGGCATCCACGGCAACGCCACCTGCGTCATGAATTACGATGGCGCGCAGGGCTGGCTGGTCGGGGCCGAGAACAAGGGCCTCAACGCCATGTTCGTGATGATGAACGAGGCCCGCCTCGGCGTCGCGATCCAGGGTCTCGCCCAGTCCGAGGTCGCCTATCAGAACGCCGTCGCCTATGCGAAGGACCGCCTTCAGGGCCGCTCCCTGACCGGCGCGAAGGAACCCTCCAAGCCGGCCGATCCGATTATTGTCCATCCGGACGTGCGCCGCACGCTGATGTCGATCAAGGCCTTCAACGAGGCCGCCCGCGCCTTCGTGATCTGGAACGCGCTGGCCTCCGACATCGCGCATCGCTCGGACGATGCCGCTCAGAAGCAGGCGGCGGACGACCAGCTCGGCTTGATGACGCCGGTGCTGAAGGGCGTGCTCACCGATGTCGGCTTCGACAACGCCGTGAAGGCGCAGCAGATGTTCGGCGGCCATGGCTACATCGCCGAATGGGGCATGGAGCAGTTCGTCCGCGACGCCCGCATCGCGATGATCTACGAAGGCGCCAACGGCGTGCAGGCGATGGACCTCGTCGGCCGCAAGCTCGGCCGCGATGGCGGCCGCGCCATCATGGCCTTCTTCAACGAGGTCGGCGGCTTCCTGAAGGACAATGCCGAGGACGAGGGGCTGAAGCCTCTGCTCGGGCCGCTCCAGGTTTCGCTCGGCCACCTGCAGCAGGCGGCGATGTGGTTCATGAACAATGCGCTCGCCAAGCCCGATAATGCCGGAGCCGGCGCGACGGACTTCATGCACCTGCTCGGCCTCGTCTCGCTCGGCTATATGTGGGCGAAGATGGCCAAGGCCGCGCAGGAGAAGCTCAAGGCCGGCGCAAACGGCGCGACGGAGCGGATGAACGCCAAGCTGGTCACGGCCCGCTTCTTCATGGAGCGGACCTTGCCGGAGACGGCGGCGCATCTGGCGCGGATCACGGCCGGAGCCGATTCGACGATGGCGCTGAGCGCCGAGCAGTTCTGAAAGAGGCAGTAGGCAGTCGGCGGCGGGCAGTCGTAATCTGCGCACACCCACTGCCGACTGCCCCATAAGAAACCCGGGAGGCCCCTGATGGCAGACGCATTCATCTACGACCATGTCCGCACGCCGCGCGGCAAGGGCAAGGCCGACGGCTCGCTGCACGAGGTCACGGCCATCGAGCTCGGCACCCAGGCGCTGCGCGCGATCAGGGAGCGCAACGACCTCGATCCGCTCCTCGTCGAGGACGTGGTGCTGGGCTGTGTCGATCCCGTCGGCGAGGCGGCGGCCGATATCGCCCGCACGGTCGCGCTCAAGGCCGGCTACGGCCACGAGGTGCCAGGCGTGCAGATCAACCGCTTCTGCGCCTCGGGCCTCGATGCGGTGAACCTCGCCGCCGCGCAGGTCATGTCCGGCCAGAAGGAGATGGCGATCGGCGGCGGTGTTGAGTCGATGTCCCGCGTCGGCATGGGCGCCTCCGGCTTCGGAATCGCGGTCGATCCGTCGGTCGCCATCGACACCTATTTCATGCCGCAGGGCATCTCGGCGGATCTGATCGCGACGAAATACGGCTTCTCGCGCGATGATGTCGACGCCGTCGCCGTGCGCTCGCACCAGCGCGCCGCCAGGGCCTGGCAGGAGGGGCGTTTCAAGCGCTCTGTCATCCCGGTTACCGACGTCAACGGTCTGACCATTCTCGACCGCGACGAGACGATCCGGCCGAACACGGACATGCAGACGCTCGCAGCGCTCAAGCCCTCCTTCGTCCAGATGGGCGAGATGGGCGGCTTCGATGCGGTGGCGACGGCGGCGCATCCGGATGTGGAGTTCATCAATCACGTCCACCACGCCGGCAATTCCTCCGGGATCGTCGATGGCGCGGCCGCCGTGCTCGTGGGCTCGAAGAAGGCCGGAAAGGCGGCGGGCCTGAAGCCCCGCGCCCGAATCAGGGCCTTCGCCACGATCGGCTCCGACCTTGCGCTGATGCTGACCGGCCCGGTCGACGTCACCGAGCTCGTCTTGCGGAAAGCCGGCATGTCGAAGAAGGATATCGACCTGTTCGAGCTGAACGAAGCCTTCTCGTCCGTCGTGCTGCGCTACCAGCAGGCCTTCGACATCGACGACGACGTTCTCAACGTCAACGGTGGGGCCATTGCGATGGGCCACCCGCTCGGGGCCACCGGCGCCATGGTGCTCGGCACGGTGCTCGACGAGCTGGAGCGGCAGGACAAGCAGACCGCGCTGGTGACGCTCTGCGTCGCGGTCGGCATGGGCGTCGCCACCATCATCGAGCGGGTTTGAGGAGAATGACGATGAACCTCACCAATTTCCGCTTCGAGACCGATGCCGACGGCATTGCCGTCGCGACCTGGGACATGCCCGGCCGCTCGATGAACGTCATCACCCCCGAGGTGATGGGCGAACTCGACCAGATCATCGACGCCGTCGTGGCGGACGAGGCCATCAAGGGCTGCGTCATCACCTCCGGCAAGGAGAGCTTCTCCGGCGGTGCCGACCTGACCATGCTCCAGGGCCTGCGCGATCTTTATGTGAAGCTGGCGAAGGAGAAGGGCGAGCAGGTCGCGCTGCAGAGCTTCTTCGACGAGAGCCGCAAGCTCTCGCTGCTCTACCGCAAGCTCGAGACCTGCGGGAAGCCGTTCGCCGCCGCGATCCACGGCGTCTGCCTCGGCGGCGCCTTCGAACTCTCCCTCGCCTGCCAGTACCGCGTCGTTTCGGACGATGCCTCGACGCGCGTCGGCCTGCCGGAGATCAAGGTCGGGCTGTTCCCCGGCGCCGGCGGCACGCAACGCGTCTCGCGCCTGATGCAGACCGGTGACGCGCTCCAGATGATGTTCAAGGGCGAGCAGGTGAAGTCGCTGCCGGCGCGCAACTCAGGCCTCGTCCATGCAGTCGCGCCCCGCGCCGACATCGTCCAGAACGCCAGGGACTGGCTCAAGGCTAACCCGCAGGCAACGCAGCCCTGGGACCAGAAGGGCTTCAAGCTGCCCTCCAACAAGGTGCATTCCCCGGCCGGCATGCAGATCTGGCCGCCGGCCAATGCGATCTACCGCCGCGAGACGAACGACAATTACCCGGCGGCTCGCGCCATCCTCTCGGCGGTCTATGAGGGGCTGCAGCTGCCGATCGACCTCGCGCTGAAGGTCGAGAGCCGCTACTTCGCCAAGATCCTGCGGACGAAGGAGGCGGCCTCGATGATCCGCTCGCTCTTCGTCTCGATGCAGGAGCTCAACAAGGGCGCCCGTCGTCCGACCGACGTTCCGCCATCCAAGCTCAAGAAGGTCGGCGTCGTCGGCGCCGGTTTCATGGGTGCCGGCATCGCCTATGTCACCGCGCTCGCCGGGCTCGAGGTCGTGCTGATCGACCGCGACGTCGAGGCGGCCGAGAAGGGCAAGGCCTATTCCCACAAGCTGGTCTCCGACCAGATCATGAAGGGCCGCGCCAAGACCGCCGACCGCGACGCGCTCCTCGCGCGCATCAAGGCCACGGCCGACTATGCCGACCTCAAGGGCTGCGACCTGATCGTCGAGGCGGTCTTCGAGGATCCGAAGGTCAAGGCTGAGGTGATCGCCCAGGTGGAAGCCGCGGTCGGCCCGAAGACCATCTTCGGCTCCAACACCTCGACGCTGCCGATCACAGGCCTCGCCGAGACGAGCCTGCGACCGAAGAACTTCATCGGCATCCACTTCTTCTCGCCCGTCGAGAAGATGCTGCTGGTCGAGGTCATCATGGCCAAGAAGACCGGCAAGAAGGCCCTCGCCATGGCGCTGGACTATGTCCGCGCGATCAAGAAGACGCCGATCGTCGTCAACGACACCCGCGGCTTCTATGCCAATCGCTGCGTCGGCAATTATCTCCGCGAAGGCCATCTGATGCTGATGGAAGGCGTGCCGCCGGCGATGATCGAGGCCGCCGGCAAGCAGGCCGGCATGCCGGTCGGCCCGCTCTCGCTCAACGACGAGGTGGCGATCGACCTGGCCCTCAGGATCGTCAAGGCGACGAAGGCCCAGCTCGGGCCGGGCGCCATCGATCCGGCCCAGGAGAAGCTGCTCACCGAGATGGTCGAGACGAATGGCCGCCTCGGCCGCAAGAACCGCAAGGGCTTCTACGATTACCCGGAGTCCGGGCCGAAACGGCTCTGGCCGGGCCTCGCCGACATTGTGGGAGGCCGGCTCGCCCCCGAACTCGTCGATATGGAAGAGCTGAAGCAGCGCCTGCTCGTCACCCAGGCGCTGGAAGCCGCGAAGACCTATGAGGAAGGCGTCGTCACCGATCCGCGCGAGGCCGATGTCGGCTCGATCATTGGTTTCGGCTTCGCGCCGTATTCGGGAGGCACGCTCTCCTATATCGACAATATGGGCGCGGCGGCCTTCGTGAAGCTCTGCGAGAAGCTGGCCAAGCGCCATGGCGAGCGCTTCAAGCCGAACCGGCTGCTGAAGCGCATGGCCAAGACCGGCGAGAGCTTCTACGGCGCGGCGGAGAAGAAGGCAGCGGCCTGAGCGCCGCCGCCATGGCCATCCGGCCGATCGTCCGCTTCCCCGATCCGCGTCTGCGCCTGGCGGCTCAAGCCGTCACCAGCTTCGACGCGGATCTGAGGGCGCTCGCGCAAGATCTGCTCGACACCATGCGCGCCGCGCCCGGCCTCGGCATCACCGCGCCGCATGTCGGCGTGCCGCTGCGCATCGTCGTGCTGGAGCTGACACCCGGCGAGGTCGCGGTCTACGTCAACCCGGTGGTGCTGGAGGCGTCGACGGAGACGATCCGCCATGCCGAGGGCAGCGTTTCGATGCCCGGCGTCACCGAGGAGATCGAGCGGCCGGCGCGCGTGAAAATCGCCTATTGCGATCTGGATGGCACGCCGCAGACGGAAGAAGCAGAAGGCTTCCGCGCCATCTGCCACCAGCACGAAATCGACCAGCTCGACGGAATCTTCTGGATCGACCGCCTGTCGCGGCTGAAGCGGGAGAGGGTGGTGAAGCGATTTGGCAAGCTGGGGCGCGGTTAAGGCACTTCATCGTCCTTGCGAGAAGCGCAGGGACGAACCAATCCAGGAGAACCGGGTGAGGCGTCGACGCCTTTGCCCCTGGATTGCTTCGTCGCTTTGCTCCTCGCAATGACGCGAGGTGCGCCTCTCAGTTGGCCACCGCCCGGATCGTCCGCCTCAGCTTCCCGATCAACTCGTCCACCTGGCTTTCCGTGATGATCAGCGGCGGCGAGAAGGCGAGCGTGTCGCCTGCCGTGCGGATCATCAGTCCTTCCTCGCGGAAGGCACGGTCCATCGCCTCGTAACCGCGCTTGCCGATGCCATCCGCGCGCGGAGCGAGATCGACCGCGCCGACGAGGCCGAGCGTGCGGATATCGACGACGTTGGGCTCGCCCTTGAGGCTCATCACGGCGTCGGCCCAGGCGCCTTCCATGCCGCGCACGCGCTCGAACAGGCCCTCCTCGCGGTAGATGTCGAGCGCGGCGATCGAGGCCGCGGCCGCAAGCGGGTGACCGGAGTAGGTGTAGCCGTGGAACAGCTCGATGACGTTGTCAGGCCCGCCCATGAACGCTTCGTAGATATGCTTGCGCACGATCACGCCGCCCATCGGCACGGTGCCGGAGGTCACGCCCTTGGCGAAGGTGATCATGTCGGGGATCACGCCGTAACGCTCGGCCGCGAAGGCGAAGCCAAGGCGCCCGAAGCCCGTGATGACCTCGTCGAAGATCAGCAGGATGCCGTTCTTGTCGCAGATCTCACGCAGGCGCTTGAGGTAGCCCTTCGGCGGCGGCAGCGCGCCGGTGGAGCCCGCCATCGGCTCGACGATCACCGCCGCGATGGTCGAGGCGTCGTGGAGCGCGACGATGCGCTCCAGATCGTCGGCGAAATGCGCGCCGTATTCGGGCTCGCCCTTGCTGAAGGCCTGCTTCTCGCGGTCATAGGTGTGTGCGAGATGGTCGACGCCGGTCAGTAGCGAGCCGAAGAACTTGCGGTTGTTCGACATGCCGCCGACCGAGATGCCGCCGAAGCCGACGCCGTGATAGCCGCGCTCGCGCCCGATCAGGCGGGTCTTCGAGGCCTTGCCCGAGACGTTCCAATAGGCGAGCGCGATCTTCAGCGCCGAATCCGCCGCTTCCGAGCCCGAGCCTGCGAAGAAGACATGGTCGAGGTCGCCCGGCGCCAGCGCCGCGATCCGCGCCGCCGCGGCGAACACCTTGGGATGGCCGTACTGGAAGGAGGGCGCGTAATCCAGGTCGCGCGCCTGAGCCTGGATGGCCTGGATGATGGGCTCGCGCGCATGGCCCGCATTGCAGCACCACAGGCCCGCCGTGCCGTCCATCACCGGCTTGTTATCGGGCGTATAATAGAACATGCCCTCGGCGCGGGCCACCATGCGCGGGTTCTTCTTGAACGACCGGTTCGCGGTGAACGGCATCCAGAAGGCTTCGAGATCGTTCGGCACGGCGTTCGAGGCGGCGTTCATCGGGACATCCTTGGATTAACGTTCGCTCAACCTAGCAGGACGGTCGGGACTGTAAATTGCCGCGCAAGCGCGGCATGGCATGCGCCCATGCGATGGCTGGGATGGTGCTCCGCCTGACCCGGCAGGACGCCAGCCGGCGACTGTGACATAACCGGCGCCCAGCCGGGCGAGACTGGACGGACCGAACTGAACGCGATGGGAGACAGCGCCGACGGCAATGAGCGGCCGGACGATGAGGCCGCGCGGCAGATTCGCGGCGGTCTCGGTCGTGTCCTCGCGTCCGAGACCTTTCGGGCTGCGCCCCAGCTATCGGCCTTTCTGAGCTTCATCGTCGAGCGGACGCTCGAGGGGCGGCGCTCGGAGCTGAAGGGCTATACGATCGCGGTCGAGGCTTTGGGGCGGCCGGCCGAGTTCGATCCGCAGAGCGATCCGATCGTGCGCGTCGAGGCCGGGCGCCTGAGACGGGCGCTCACCCAGTATTATATCGACGAGGGGCGCGACGATCCCTTGCGCATCTCGATCCCCGTCGGAGGCTATGTCCCTGCCTTCGATCTGCCGGTGCCGGGGATGTCGGCGGCAGCCCGGCGCCCCGGCAAGGTCGAGGCAGAAGCCGGCAGTGCCACTCGGCGAAGCCGAGCCTGGCTGCTCGCCCTTCTGGCTGCCCTTCTGTGTTCGGTACTGGGCTTTGCCGTCCTGCGTCTCGAGCCTGCGCTTTTCGGGGGCGAGCAGGAGCGCGTCACCGACCGGGCCGTGGCCCATGGGCCAGATCTGCCGACGGTCGCTGTCATCGTCGGGCCGGCCCCGGCCGATCCAGCCCTGGCGGATCTCGTCCAGCGTTCCGTCAACGTCTTCGTCGATGTGATGGCCCGTTTCGACGACCTGGCCATCGTCAAGGTGCCTCCACCGGGTGCGCCGATCCCCGACGACGCGGACTACGTGCTCGAGCTCAACATGCTGGCAAGCGAAGGCAGCGCCCAGACCTTTGGCCGCCTTCGGACCATGAAGGACGGGCGGATCATCTGGACGGCTTCCAGCGAGCGTCCGATGCGCGAGGTCCTCGAGGACCAGGATCTGATGGACAGGATCCGCCGGATCGCCGCGAGGCTGGTGGAGCCATTCGGCATTATCCAGGCGGACGGACGCCAGAACATGGTCACACCTGCGGCAGACTGCATTTACCAGGCCTTGGACTATCAGCGCTTCATGACCGCCGAACGGCATCAGGAGGCGCGCGAATGCCTGGAGCGGATCATCGCGCGTGATCCGGGTTTCTATCCGGCGAGGGCGCATATGGCGTCCCTGCTGCTGAGGGACCATGCCTCGGGCCGGGACGGAACGGGCGAGGCGCTGAGCCGCGGGCTGGCTTCGGCGCTCGCCGCGCAGCGCTTGGCGCCATCCTCGGGGCGGGCGCAGCAGATCGTGGCGGAGGCGCTGTTCCTGCGCGGCGAGAGAAGCGATGCCGAAGCGGCGGGAAAGGCCGCGCTGAGCCGCAATCCCTACGATCCCCAGATCATGGCGATTCTCGGAGCGATCTATGTGCGGATGAACCGCCCCTCGGAAGGTCTGCCGCTGCTTGAGCGCGCGCTGGAGTACTGTCCCGGCCGGCCCCCATGGTATGATTTCTACGCTTATCTCGCCGCCTATCTCAATGGGGCGGTCAAGCAGTCACACACGCACTTCGCCGTCCTGGCGACGGATCCGAGCCCGCTGGGCCTGCTCGCCCAGGCTCTCCATGCGGCAAGGAACGACGATGCCGAAGCGCGCGGGGAAGCGCTGCACAAGCTCGCTCAAGAAGTGCCGCTGTTCGGGCGCGACCCGCAGAGCTTTCTGATGCGCAAGGGCTTCAGCGAGGCCGTAACCAAGCGGCTTCTGGTCGATCTTGGCTTGGTCGACGGCGAGAAACCGGCCGTGAAGGCGGAACCTGCTCCCAGCACGGGCTTGCGTTGACCCACCGGCCCCGGCTTCGCTAGCCGGCCGTCCGCGAAGCGGTCATGGCGTGAGGCAGGCTCGCATGCGAGGCGCCCTAAGGGTAGTCTTGCACGCAGTGTCGTGATTCGCAGTCCAAACCCTCAACCCCGACGCGCGAGCAATCCTTTGGCTCCTGTGCGCCTGAAAGCCCTTCCTCCTTTCGCCGGTGTGCTGACCGGCGTTGCGGCCGGCACGATCGTGGCCATTCTGCTGCCGGGGACTTTGGGCAGCGCATTGGGGCTGGTTTTCACGGGGGCGGGGGTTGCACTCAGCCTGCGCGCGCTCGAAAGCCGGGCGGCGGCGCAGCGCGAGCAGCTTCTGGCCGGTCTGGGCGAGGTGAAGGTCCGGCTCGCGACCAATGCGATCCGCATCGATTCCCTGTCGCAGCGTGTCGAGCAGATGCCGATGCGGGATGTCGATGCGGCGCCGGCGCGGGCCGCGATCAATGAGCTGACCGCCGAGGTCGGGCTGCTCGGCGACCTGATCCACCAGGTCGCCACGACGCTTGCAGACCATGACGAGAAGCTGGCGCGCACCGCGGTGCAGCCAGCGCCCCCTGCTGTTCCTGCCGCGGCGCCCGAGGTCGTGATCGACCCCGAGGCTGCGCGCCGTGAGCGGGCCGAACGGCTCGCCGCCGAGCGGGAGGCGGCTGCGAAGGCCGCCGAGGCGGAAGCGGAGGCCGAGCGCGCGGAGATCATCGGCGCTGCCCTTTCCGAGGGCCGGCTCGAGGTGCATCTCCAGCCGATGGTCTCGTTGCCGCAGCGGCGTACCCAGGGCTACGAGGCTTTGCCGCGGCTGCGCCTCGACGAGAACACGCTGCTGATGCCGCATGAATTCATGCGCACGGTCGAGGAGCGCGGTTTCGGTCCCACGCTGGATGCGCTGGTTCTCACCCGGGCACTCGCCATCGCCCGCCATCTCGGCGCCAAGGACGGCAAGATCTTCGTCTCGTGTAATTTCAGCGCCTCGACCTGGGAATCGGCGCGAGCCCTGGCGACGCTTGCCCGCATCCTCGACAAATATCGCGATCACGCCGGGCAACTCGTCGTCGAGGTGCCGCAAGCGATCTTCCGGGCGCTGCATCCCACCAGCCTCGGCCTGCTCGGCGCCATGTCGGCCAATCGCGTCCGCTTCGCGCTCGACCAGGTCGCCGATCTGCGCTTCGACCCGCAGGCGCTATACGATCGCGGCATCCGCTTCGTGAAGATTCCGGCGAGCCTGCTGCGATCCTATGATGAGGGCCGGCTGCAGAGCGACATCGCAGTCGGCGATCTCGCGGCGCTTCTCGGCCGGGCCTCTGTCGCGCTCGTGGCGGACGAGGTGGAGGACAATCCGACGGCGGCGGACATGATCGAGCTGGGCATCGGCCTGGGGCAGGGCCTTGCCTTCTCTCCGCCGCGCCCGGTCAAGCCCGAGGTGTTCGCCGAGCCCGAGGAGGCTCAACAGTCGCCCCAGTCCAAGCCCCCGGGGGCCCCCGCCGAGCCTGCGCGCAGCGCCGAGATCGTCGGCTATCCGGCGCCGCCGGCTCCGGCCGCGGCGGCCGAGCCGGCCCGTCCGGAGCGCGTGCCCTTCCGCTCCGTGCTGCGCCGCGCGACGGGCTGAGCGGCTTGCACGGCACGCTCTTAAAGACCTCGAGGGTTCCCTAGGCGGGTTTCCTTCAACGCCGATCCTGACTAGTGCAGGGTGAGCGGTGCGCCTCTGCGCCGCCTCAGCTGGAAACAGGATCGTGCCGATGGCGGCTTCCACCCACGCGCTTGCGGGTTTTTCCGAGATTGCCGGGCGTTTCGACCTCTGCTTCTGCGATGTCTGGGGCGTCGTCCACAACGGCGTCGCCGCCTTTCCGGAGGCGGTGGACGCGCTGATCCGGATGCGCGAGCGCGGGACGAGCGTGGTGCTGATGACCAACGCGCCGCGCCCGGCGGAGCTGATCGCCCGGCAACTTGACGGTTTCGGTGTGCCGCGCTCGGCCTGGGACGCGATCGTCACCTCCGGCGACGTCTGTCGCTCCCTCATCGCCGCCCGGGCCGGCCAGCCGCTCTTCCGCATCGGCCCCGATCGCGACCTGCCGCTGACGGCGGGGCTCGAAGCGCCGGAGGCCAAGGCCGAGGACGCGTCTTATGTGCTCTGCACCGGCCTCTTCGACGACGAGGTGGATACGCCGGAGACCTATCTCGAAATGCTGCAGGGTATGGCAGCGCGCGGCCTCGAAATGATCTGCGCCAATCCCGATCTCGTCGTCGAACGGGGCGGCCGGATCGTGCCCTGCGCGGGCTCGGTCGCACTCGCCTATGAGGAGATGGGGGGCAAGGCGATCTATGCCGGCAAGCCGCATCGTCCGATCTACGAGGCGGGGCTGGCGCTGGCCGAGCAGAAACGTGGCTCGGCCGTGGCGCGCGAGCGCATCTGCGCGATCGGTGACGCGATCCGCACCGACATCGCAGGCGCGGATGCATTCGGCGTGACGGGCGTGATGGTGCTCGCCGGCATCCACGCCCAGGACCTGATGGAAGCGTCGTGGGAGGCGCGCCATGGCTGGTTCGCCGGCCAGACCCACAGGCCGCACTATGCCCTTCCGCACCTCATCTGGTGAGGGGGGCCTGGCGTCAGCCGGCGCAGACGGCCTCGATCTTGGTCTTCAGCGTCTGCGCGTTGAACGGCTTGACGATGTAGTTGCTGACGCCGGCCTTCTTGGCGGCGATGACGTTCTCGGTCTTCGACTCGGCGGTGACCATGATGAAGGGCGTCTCGGAGAGCTTTTCCTCGTCGCGGACGCGCTGGAGCAGCTCGATGCCGCTCATCGGTTCCATGTTCCAGTCAGAGATCACCAGCCCGTAGCGCTTGTCGCGCATCTTCTCGATCGCCGTCGTGCCGTCGGAGGCATCATCGACATTCTCGAAGCCGAGCTGCCGCAGCAGGTTGCGGATGATGCGGATCATGGTCTGGTAGTCGTCAACGACCAGGATCGGCATGGCGGGGTCGAGACCCATTGCGGTGCTCCGGGACACGGCGGTTGCGGCACCGGACGAACCGGCGCCGTGCCACTGTTGAGCCAGTGGCGTTTGCTTGCGAGGGGTATGACATCTGCGCCTTGCAAAGCCGTTAATCCGATCGTCGACTCACGAGGGCTTCGGGTTCGACCTGCATCGAATTTTCGAGCTGCGCGGCACCAAAGTCGAATTGCCGCGTTGCTGCACCTGCGAGATGATCCCTGTCCGATGAATGAGGGCGGAGCCGAGGCGCCGCCGTGCCAGCCCCATGACCGCCCAGCCTGAATCAGCCGGCCTCTACACCGTGCACCGCTTCGAGGATCTCTATCTCGGCCAGAGCGAGAGCCTGATGCGCACCGTGATGGAGCGCGACATCGCGCTTTTCGCGGAACTGTCGGGCGATGCGAATCCGATCCATCTCAGCGACGCGTATGCGGCGGGCACGAAGTTCGGGCAGCGCATCGCGCATGGCATGCTGACGGCCAGCCTGGTCTCGGCCCTGCTGGGCACGCGCCTGCCGGGCCCCGGCGCCGTCTATCTCTCGCAGACCCTCACCTTTCTCGCGCCGGTCAAGATCGGCGACGTGGTGGTGGCCCGCGTCGAGGTCGCCGAGCTCGTGGCCGAGCGGCGCCGGGCGCGCTTCTTCTGCGAGTGCCTGGTTGACGGAAAGCCCGTGCTGGAGGGCGAGGCCTGGGTTGCCCTGCCGCCGGCGCGTCCCGCCTGAGCGATCCCGCGCTTGACGCTCACCGACCTTCGCCTCAAACACGGCCGACGATCCGGCCTTTCGGGGCAAGACGGGTCCTGCCGGTGGATTTCTGCGATCGATGACAGCTCAGCCCGAGGCCATGCCGAACGAAAACCCGGCCGTTTTCGTTCTCGACCTCGATAAGCCCGTCCCCGAAGCGGCGCGCGGCGCCGTCCTCGCGCTCGGCAATTTCGACGGCGTCCACCGCGGCCACGCCGAACTCGCCCGTGCGGCGAAGCGGCTGGCCTCAGAGCATGGAACGAAGGCCGCCGCCTTCACCTTCGAGCCGCATCCCCGCAGCGTCTTCCGCCCGCAGGAGCCGGTCTTCCGCCTGACGCCCCCGCAGCTCAAGGCCGAGCTTCTGGCGGAGATCGGACTGTCGCAGACCATGGTGCTGCCCTTCGATATGGAGACCGCCGCGATCGACGCCGCGCGTTTCGTCGACGATCTGCTGATCGGCCGGCTGGGCGCAGCCGGCCTCGTCTGCGGCTACGACTTCCATTTCGGAAAGGGTCGGACCGGCTCGCCCGAGATGCTGCAGGCCCATGGGCTCGCTCTGGGCCTCCCCGTCGTCGTCGTGCCCCCCTTCTCCTGGCAGGGCGAGGCGGTCTCCTCGACGTTGATCCGCACGGCGCTGGAGGAGGGCGATGTGGCGCGTGCCGCCGCCTTCCTGGGGCGCCCCTGGTTCGTGCGCGGCCTCGTCGTCCATGGTGACAAGCGGGGGCGCGACCTCGGCTACCCCACCGCCAATATGCAGTTGCCGCGCGACTGTCGCCTGCGCCACGGCATCTATGCGGTGCGCATGAAGATCGACGGGATCTGGCATGACGGCGTCGCCAGCTTCGGCCGCCGCCCGACCTTCGACGACGGCGCGCCGCGGCTCGAGACCTTCGTCTTCGACTTTTCCGGCGATCTCTATGGCAAGCGGGTCGACGTCGCCTTCGTCGACTGGCTGCGCGGCGAGGCGAAGTTCGACACGCTGGAGGCTCTGATCGCCCAGATGGACGCCGACAGCCGGAAGGCGCGCGACGTCCTGGGCAGGACGCCGCGCTTCCTTCCGTAAGGCCGCTTTGCTAGAGCAGTTTTGGCTATTCAAGAGAACGCCGTCATCCCGGCTCTCCGCCTCGCTCCGGCCGGGATGACCTCGGTGGTTCCTGCGAAGAGAAATTTGCTCTAGAAGCTCCCAATGGTCATGCCCCGCGCTACAATAACCATACCGCTCCGGCGAATTACGGGCCCGGCTGCCGCCCTGCGCTGATGCGCGGGCGCCTGCGCAGTCCGGGTTGAAGACCGCTTTCCCGTTACCGAAAGGACGAGCGAGGCCACGCCGCCGACCGCCGTCCCGATTGCCCGAGCCGGACCATGACCGACAAGACCAAGCCCGCCGAAGCAACGACCGACGCCTTCGATTACTCGCAGACGCTCTTCCTGCCCCAGACCGAATTCCCGATGCGGGCCGGCCTGCCGCAGCGCGAGCCGGAGTTGCTCGCCCGCTGGGCAAAGATCGACCTCTACCGCAAGCTGCGCGAAGCCGGGCAGGGCAGGGACCGTTTTGTCCTGCATGACGGCCCCCCCTACGCCAACGGCAACATCCATATCGGCCATGCGCTGAACAAGGTCCTGAAGGACCTCGTCACCCGCTCGCAGCAGATGCTCGGCCACGACTCGAACTACGTGCCGGGCTGGGACTGCCACGGCCTGCCGATCGAGTGGAAGATCGAGGAGCAGTACCGCGCCAAGGGGTTGAACAAGGACGACGTGCCGGTCGTCGAGTTCCGCAAGGAATGCCGCGCCTTCGCCGAAAAATGGGTCGACATCCAGCGCGAGGAGTTCAAGCGGCTCGGCGTCGAGGGCGACTGGGACGATCCCTACCTGACGATGGCCTATCCGGCCGAGGCGCAGATCGCCCGCGAGATCATGAAATTCGCCGAGACCGGCCAGCTCTATCGCGGCTCCAAGCCGGTGATGTGGTCGGTGGTCGAGAAGACCGCACTCGCCGAGGCAGAGGTCGAGTACGAGGAGCACGTCAGCGACACGGTGTACGTGGCGTTTCCGGTCACCATGGTTCAGGGCCTTGGACCCGTTGCCGACCGTCTCTTGGATGCATCAGTCGTCATCTGGACGACGACGCCTTGGACCATGCCGGGCAACCGGGCGATCTCCTACAACCACAAGATCGCATACGGACTCTATCGCGTTACGGCTGCTCCTGAGAATAACTGGGCCAAGGTCGGGGCGACCTATGTCCTCGCGAAGAATCTGGCCGAAAGCGTCTTCAAAGCTGCCAAGGCAGAAAGCTACGAACTGGTCGGGGATCTGGATCCTGCCGAACTCTTCCCGGCGGAGTGCGCTCACCCCCTGCGCGGACGGGGTTACGACTTTAAGGTCCCGCTCCTCGACGGCGACCACGTCACCGACGATGCCGGTACGGGCTTCGTCCACACCGCGCCCGGCCATGGCCGCGAGGATTTCGACGTCTGGATGGCCAATGGCCGCCAGCTCGCCGAGCGCGGCATCGAGACCCGCATCCCCTACACCGTCGATGCCGATGGCCGCTTTACACAGGACGCGCCGGGCTTCGAGGGCGCTCAGGTCATCACCGACAAGGGCGAGAAGGGCAACGCCAACGAGGTCGTCATCAAGGCGCTGATCGAGGCCGGCAACCTTGTCGCGCGCGGGCGCCTCAAGCACCAGTATCCCCATAGCTGGCGCTCGAAGAAGCCGGTCATCTTCCGCAACACGCCGCAATGGTTCATCGCCATGGACAAGCCGATCGGCGAGGCCGGCGCGCCGGACCCGGCCGCTCCGGCTCCGGTTGCCGGCGGCAACTCCGACACGCTGCGCAACCGCGCGCTGAAGGCGATCAAGGAGACCGAGTGGGTCCCCGCCGCGGGCGAGAACCGCATCAACGGCATGATCGCCAACCGGCCCGACTGGGTTGTCTCGCGCCAGCGCGCCTGGGGCGTGCCGATCACCGTTTTCGTCGAGAAGGAGAGCAAGGCGATCCTCGTCGATGCGAAGGTCAACGCGGCGATCGCCGAGGCCTTCGAGGCGGAAGGCGCCGATGCCTGGTTCACCGACACCGATGGCGCCCGTTTCCTGAAACCCTTCGGCTATGATCCGGCGAACTATGAGCGCGTCACCGACGTGCTCGACGTCTGGTTCGATTCCGGCTCCACCCACGCCTTCACGCTGGAGAAGCGCGCCGATCTCAGGACGCATCGCATCGTCGATGGCGGCAGGGACCGGGTGATGTATCTCGAAGGCTCGGACCAGCATCGCGGCTGGTTCCATTCGAGCCTGCTGGAAAGCTGCGGCACGCGCGGCCGCGCGCCCTTCGACGTCGTCCTTACCCATGGCTTCTGCCTGGACGAGAAGGGCGAGAAGATGTCGAAGTCCAAGGGCAACGTCACCGCCCCGCAGGACATCATCAAGGACTCCGGCGCCGACATCCTGCGCCTCTGGGTCGCGGCGGCCGACTATTCCGACGATCTGCGCATCGGCAAGGAGATCCTGAAGACCTTCGTCGAGACCTATCGCAAGCTGCGCAACACGATGCGCTGGATGCTCGGTACGCTGGCCCATTTCGACGAGAAGGCCCGCGTCGCCGAGCCGCAGACCATGCCGGAGCTGGAGCGGCTGATGCTGCACCGGCTGGCCGAGCTCGGTCCCCAGGTCGCGGAGGCCTACCGCACCTACGACTACAAGAAGGTCGTGACGCTGCTCTCGCAGTTCATGAACACCGAGCTGTCGGCCTTCTATTTCGACGTCCGCAAGGACGCGCTCTATTGCGATCCGACGTCGAGCCATGTCCGCGGAAGCGCTCTGACGGTGGTCGATCACCTCTTCCGCTGCTTGACGACCTGGCTCGCGCCGATCCTCGTCTTCACCGCCGAGGAAGCCTGGCTGGAGCGCTATCCGGAGAAGAAGGCGGGCGAGGGCTCCGTGCATCTCGAACTCTTTGCCGAGGCGCCCTCCGCCTGGCTCGATGCCGAGCTGGCCGAGCGCTGGAGCAAGATCCGCAAGGTCCGCCGCGTCGTCACCGGCGCGCTCGAGCTGGAGCGCGCCGCCAAGCGGCTGGGCTCTTCGCTCGAGGCGGCCCCGCAGGTCTTCATTGCCGACGCGGATCTGCATGCCGCGCTCTCCGGCGTCGATCTGGCGGAAATCGCGATCACCTCCGGCATCCGCATCGAGAGCGTCGAAGGGCCGACCGACGCCTTCCGCCTGCCGGATGTTCCGGGTGTCGCCGTGGTGCCGCACCGCGCCGACGGCGTGAAATGCGCCCGTTCCTGGAAGTATTTCGATCCGGCGACGGCGCTGGCCGGCTATCCGGCGGTGACCCCGCGCGATGCCAAGGCGCTGCAGGAACTGGGAGTCCATCCCTGATGAGCCCGGCCCGCCGCCTCGGCCTCGCCACGGTCCTGATCGTCTTCCTCGCCGACCAGGCGCTGAAGCTCTGGCTGCTGCATGGCGCGGGCCTCGCCGAAAACGGCCCGTTCGACCTCGCCCCGTTCCTGACGATCGTGCTCGCCTGGAACCGCGGCATCTCCTACGGGCTGTTCCAGCAGGGCACGGATATCGGCCGCTGGCTGCTGGTCGTGGTCTCCTTCGTCGCCGCCATCTGGCTCTGGCGCTGGATGTGGCGGACGAACGAGCGCTTCACCGTCTTCAGCCTCGCGCTGATCATCGGCGGGGCGCTCGGCAACGGGCTCGACCGGGCCTGGTATGGCGCGGTGGTCGATTTCGTCCATCTGCACTGGGGCGATTTCAGCTGGTACATCTTCAACATCGCCGATGTCGCCATCGTTGTCGGCGTGCTGGGTCTCCTGTATGAGTCCCTCCGACCTGCCGGCTCCAAGCCGGCGTGACGACGGTCCCGCCATGCTTTCGCCGTTCGCGCGTGCTTCAGCATGTCCTACAACCGTCCAAAGGGAGATTTGACATGGCGCGACGCATCCGCGTGACGCATCTGCTGCTCGCTGGCGGGCTTGCTCTTGCGGCCCAGCCTGCGCTCGCTCAGGAAGGCATGCTGTTCAAGAACCTGCTCGAAGGCACCTTCGGCGGCAAGTCCAACGACGACATCGACTACCGTGCCCGCGCGCCCCTGGTCGTGCCGCCGAACACCACTCTCCCGCCGCCGCAGCAATCTGCCAGCGGCCGCAACGCCGCCTGGCCGAACGATCCCGACGTGCAGCGCCGCAAGGACGAGGCCTCGCCGCGCCGCTATGTTCCGGCCGACGGCCTGAGGGACAATCCGATCCTGTCGGCCCGCGAGATTCAGCGCGGCCGCACGCTCAATGCCCCCATGCAGGCGACCGCCAGGCCCGTTCGCGAGAACGACGTCTACGACAACGTCATCGGCCCGATCCGGATCGGCAGGGAGCAGGCCGCGAAGTACAACGAGCAGGCTCAGGAGGCGCTGAAATATGGCGAGGAGCCCCCGCGCCGCACCCTGACCGAACCGCCGACCGGCTATCGCCGCCCGGCCGCGACAGCCGCCATCGGCCCCGGCAAGGGCGGCCCGGTCGAGGACAAGCAGGCGGTCGGCGAGCGCAACTTCGCCGAGGGGCGCGGCCCGGTGATGCGGCCGCAGTGAGCGTCCGCGTGGCCCGCCTCACGGGTCTTGCCGAAACGGCTTGAGCTGACCAAGTTGTCGATTGGGGCGGGCGCATCGTGCCCGCCCCTTTTCGTCCCTGCGGAGACATCGCACGTTGAACATCCATGCGCGCCAGCCCGGCCTGGCCGAGCCCGTCGAGTCCTTCCGCCTGGCCAACGGCCTGGACGTCGTGGTGGTGAGCGACCGGCGCGCTCCGGTCGTGACCCACATGGTCTGGTATCGCAACGGCTCGGCCGATGACCCGTCGGGCAAGTCCGGCATCGCGCATTTCCTCGAACACCTGATGTTCAAGGGAACGCAGCGCTGGCCGGCCGGCGAGTTCTCGAAGATCGTCGCGGGCTATGGCGGGCAGGAGAACGCCTTCACCTCCTTCGACTACACCGCCTATTTCCAGCGCGTGCCGAAGGAGCATCTGCGCGCGATGATGGATTACGAGGCCGACCGGATGACCGGCCTCTCCTTCGACGAGAGTGTGGTGGCGCCCGAGCGCGACGTGGTGCTGGAGGAGCGGCGCATGCGCGTCGATGCCGACCCCGCCGCCCAGCTCGGTGAGGAATTCTCCTCGACCCTGTTCTTCCACCATCCCTACGGCACCCCGATCATCGGCTGGGAGCACGAGATCGAGCGGTTGAACCGCGACGACGCCTTCGCCTACTACCAGCGCTTCTACACGCCGGAAAACGCCATCCTGGTCGTCGCGGGCGATACCGACGCCGTGCAGGTCCGCCGACTTGCTGAAGAGACCTACGGCAGGATCGCCGCCCGCGGCGAGGCGCCCGTCCGCAGCCGGCCGATCGAGCCCGAGCCCCGTGCCTCGCGCCGCGTCCAGCTCAACGACCCCCGCGTCCAGCAGCCCTCGCTGCGCCGCGGCTGGCTGACGCCGACCTATACCAGCGGCGACCGCGAAGAGGTCTTCGCGCTGGAGTTGGCCGCCGAGATCCTGGGCGGCGGCACCACCTCGCGGCTCTATCGCAAGCTCTGCGCCGAGCAGGAGCTCGCGGCCGGCGCCAATGCGTACTTCATGGGCTCGATGGTCGACCGCGCCGCCTTCCAGCTCTCCGCCAGCCCGCGCCCCGGCGTCGAGATGACGGTGATGGAAGCCGGGCTCGACGCTGCGCTCGCGGCCTTCCTCGCCGAAGGGCCGACCCAGCTCGAGCTGGCGCGCGCCCGCACCCGACTCGTCGCTGAAACCGTCTTCGCTCGAGACAACCAGTCCTCGCTGGCGCGCATCTTCGGCTCCTCGCTCGCCGTGGGAGAGACCGTGGAGGACGTGCTGGCCTGGCCGCAGCGCATCGAGGCCGTCACGCGCGAGGCGGTGGTCGAGGCCGCGCGCCGCTACCTCAAGCCGAACCGCAGCGTCACCGGCCTGCTGCTGCCGGCCTGATGAAACGCCTTCCTATGACCGGGCGGGGCCTGCCCTGCCGACAGGATAAGCCATGACCGCGACCCTCACCGCGCCGCTCCCCGTTCCGCCGCTGAACACGCAGGGCCCCTCGCTCGATGTTCAGATCGTCCGCTCGCCGGGCGGCATCGAGGCCTGGCTGGTCGAGGAACACAGCCTGCCGCTGATCGCGATGGACTTCGCCTTCGACGGCGGCGCGTCGCGGGATCCTGCTGACGCCGCCGGCAGCGCCTATCTCGTCTCCGGCCTGCTCGACGAAGGCGCGGGCGAGCTCGACGCCGAGGCCTTCCAGGGCAGGATGGCCGATCACGCCATCCATATCGGCTTCGACGCCCGCCGCGACGATTTCCACGGCTATCTCCAGGCGCTCTCGACCCATCGCGATACGGCCTTCGAGCTGCTGGCCCTGGCTCTGAACAAGCCGCGGTTCGACGCCGACGCCGTCCAGCGCGTCAAGGCGCAGATCATCGCCGGGCTGCAGCGCCAGGCGAAGAACCCCGAAACCATGTGCCGCAACGCACTCTACGCCGCCGCTTTTCCCGGCCATGCCTATGGCCGGCCGGAGAAGGGCGATATCGACTCCGCCTCGCGGCTCGACACCGCGGCGCTGCGGGCCGTGGTGCCTTCGCTGCTCGACCGTACGGGGCTGAAGATCGTGGTGGTCGGCGATATTGGCGCGGCGGAACTCGGCGACAGGTTGGATGCGCTGTTCGGCGGGCTGCCGAAGGGCGAGGCTCGTCCTCGCCCGTCCCAGCCTTTCCCGCTTCAAGGCCTCGGCCAGACGCATGTGATCGATCTCGACGTGCCGCAGACGGTGCTGCGCTTCGTCGGCCCCGGGGTGATGTGGGACGATCCGGACTATATCCCGGCCAGCGTCCTCAACCACATTCTCGGGGGCTCCGCCTTCACCTCGCGGCTGTTCATGGAGGTGCGCGAGAAGCGCGGGCTTGCTTATGGCGTCTCCTCCAGCCTGCTGCCGCTGCGCGAGGCCGCCATGCTTGTCGGCGGCACGGCCACCCGCAACGACCGCGCGGCGGAATCGATGACCGTGATCCGCGAGGAGATGATGAAGCTCGCCAGCGAGGGGCCGAGCGAGCACGAGGTCGAGGAGGCCAAGCGCTACATCATCGGCTCCTATCCGCTTCGCTTCGACACCTCGCCCAAGATTGCCGGCGAACTTCTCAACCTGGCGATGCGCGGCGATACGCCCGCCTTCCTCGCCGAGCGCAACAAGCGCTTTGCCACGGTGACGCTGGCCGATGTGAAGCGGGTCGCCGCCCGCCTCTTCGGCCATCCCGATCTTCTCGTCCAGGCGGTCGGCAAGCCGGTCGGCCTCGTCTGAACCCTCTCGTCTCGTGATGGATAGTGCCATGCTCCAGCAAAGCTTCGATCTCGCGCTCGAATCCAAGGTCGGCAAGGGTGGCATTCCGGACGCCGCCTTCGAGAAGGCGCTGGCCGACCTGAAACCGGCGCTGGCCAAGCTCCAGGGGCAGGCGAAGGACGGTTCGCTGCCGCTGCTCAAGCTGCCGAGCGACACCCATGACCTCGCGCCGGCCAAGGCGGCCGCCGCTCGCCTCAAGAGCGGCGGCGCCACCGACGTGCTGGTGCTCGGCACCGGCGGCTCCAGCCTCGGCGGCCAGACCCTGGCGCAGCTCACCGGCTACGGTATCGCGGGCCTCTCCCAGCTCCAGACCGGCACGCGCGTCCACTTCATCGACAATCTCGACCCGGCGACCTACGCCGAACTGCTGGCGAAGCTGCCGCTGAAGACCACGAAGTTCGTCGCCATCTCCAAATCGGGTGGCACCGGCGAGACGCTGCTGCAGTCGATCGCCGCCATCGAGGCGCTGCGCGGCGCGCATCTCTCCGATCAGCAGATCGGCGAGCATTTCCAGGGCCTGTCCGAACCGGCCAGGCCGGGCAAGTTGCATCCGCTGCGCGCGCTGCTGGAGCCCTATGGCGTGCCCTTCCTCGAGCATCACACGGATGTCGGGGGCCGCTATTCCGTGCTGACCAATTGCGGCCTGCTGCCGGCTGCCGTGCTCGGCCTCGACATCGAGGCGCTGCGCCTCGGCGCCGGGCGCGCCGTGGCCCCCCTCTTCGCCGGCAAGGATGTGCGCGAGACGCCGTCGGCCCTCGGCGCCGCGCTGCATCTCGCCGCGATGCGTTCTGGCAAGAACATCGCCGTGCTGATGCCGTATGCCGACAAGCTCGCACTTCTCACCCGCTGGTGGATGCAGCTCTGGGCGGAAAGCCTCGGCAAGGACGGGCAGGGCACGCAGCCGGTCGGCGCGCTCGGCCCTGTCGACCAGCATTCGCAGCAGCAGCTCTATCTCGCCGGTCCGAAGGACCGCTTCTTCACCGTTCTGACCACCGGCGTGAAGGGCAGGGGGCCGCAGATCGACGCCGGACTCGCGGAGAAGATCGGGCAGGGGGACTTCGCCGGCAAGACCATCGGCGACATGGTGGCGGCGCAGGGCATCGCCATGATCGACACCTTCGCCAAGAACGGTTGCGCGGTCCGCCGCTTCCATGTCGAGCACATCGACGAGACGAGCCATGGCGAGGTGCTGATGCACTTCATGCTGGAGACGATCCTCACCGGCTACGCCATGGGCGTCGACCCCTTCGACCAGCCTGCGGTGGAGGAGGCCAAGCTCCTGGCCAAGCAGTATCTGGCCGAGGGGCGCAGCTGAGCGCAGGCTGCCGGCTGCGCATGTCATGCGCTGGCTTGACCCGGGCATCTCGTGACGGGAAGGCTCCAGAGCCTCACCTTCCAAGAGATTCTCGGGTCTTCGCTTCGCTGCGCCCGGGAATGACGCCGTTGCACTGGGACGCTGCCCCATGACCGTCCGCCGCCTCGATCCCGTCCTGGTCGACCGCATCGCCGCCGGTGAGGTGATCGAGCGGCCGGCCGCGGCCGTGAAGGAGCTGGTCGAGAACGCCATCGACGCCGGCGCCCGCGCCATCGCGGTCACCATCGCCGCCGGCGGGCGCGAGCTGATCCGCGTCGTCGATGACGGCGCCGGGATGACGCCGGATGACCTGGCACTCGCTGTGGAGCGACACGCCACGTCCAAGCTGCCGGATGGCGACCTGTTCGCGATCCAGTCGCTCGGCTTCCGCGGCGAGGCCTTGCCCTCGATCGGCTCGGTCGCGCGGCTCTTGATCGAGACCCGCCGGCGCGATGCCGCGCAGGGCGTCGGCCTCGTCGTCGAGGCGGGGGAGAAGGGCGTCCTGCGGCCCGTCGCGGCGGCGCCCGGCACCCGCATCGAGGTCAGCGACCTCTTCATCTTCACTCCGGCCCGCCTGAAGTTCCTGAAGAGCGACCGGGCCGAGGCGCAGGCCGTCACCGAGATGCTGCGGCGCCTCGCCATCGCCCATCCCGAGATCCGCTTCTCGCTTTCGGGCGAGTATGCCGGCGCCTTCGACTGGCCGGCCGAGCCAATCGGCGAGGAGGGGCTGCTGCGCCGGCTGGCCCGTGCGCTCGGCCGCGACTTCCCCGAGAACGCCCTGCGCATAGAGGCCGAGCGCGAAGGGTTCCGCATTTCTGGATTCGCTGGCCTGCCTACCTTCCATCGTGGCACCTCGGCCGGCGTGCATCTCTCGGTCAATGGCCGGCCGGTGCGTGACAAGCTCCTTCTGTCCGCCGTGCGCGGCGCCTATGCCGACGTCGTCCCCTCCGACCGGCACCCGGTGCTCTTCCTCGATGTCGGCTGCGAACCCCGCGCCGTCGACGTCAATGTTCATCCCGCCAAGAGCGAGGTGCGCTTCCGCGATCCGGCTCTGGTGCGCGGCCTCGTCGTCTCGGGGCTGAAGGCGGCGCTCGCCGCCGCCGGCCACCGCGCCACCACCACCGGCGGCGCCCGCACGCTGGACGCCTTCCGCGCCGTTTTCTCGGCGGGAGGCGGTCCTTCGATTCCGCGTCCTGCTTTCCCCGCGACGCCCGCCTGGCAGGCGTCGGAGCCATGGCCGGACGCAAGTGGCTGGCAGCCGTCGCATCCCGCAGCGCCGGCGCAATCCGGCTTTTCGGATTTCGCCGCGTCCTCCGCCGACGCCCGCGCCCATCTCGCCGAGCCCTCGGCAGACGCGCTCGACCGCCCGCTCGGCGCCGCCCGCGCCCAGCTCCACGAGACCTATATCGTCGCCCAGACGCGCGAGGGCGTCGTCATCGTCGACCAGCATGCCGCCCACGAGCGGCTGGTCTATGAGCGGCTGAAGGCGGAGCGCGCCCGCAACGGCATCGCCCGTCAGCCGCTGCTGCTGCCCGAGGTGGTGGAGCTCGGTCCGGTCGATGCCGATCGGCTGATCGCGGCGGGGAGCGAGCTCGAAAGCCTCGGCCTCGTGTTGGAATCCTTCGGGCCCGGCGCCGTGCTGGTGCGGGAGGCTCCCAGCCAACTTGCCGGGGGCAATCTGCAGCGTCTCGTCCGCGATGTCGCCGATGCGCTCGCCGAGCATGGAACCGCCGGCTCGCTCGAACGCCGCCTCGACCATGTGCTGGCGACGATGGCGTGCCACAACTCCGTCCGCGCCGGCCGCCGCCTTCGTCCCGAGGAGATGGACGCGCTGCTGCGCGAGATGGAGGTCACGCCCAATTCCGGCCAGTGCAATCACGGCCGGCCGACCTATGTCGAGCTGAAGCTTGCAGATATCGAGCGGCTGTTCGGGCGGCGGTGAAGCGGGACAGCCTCAGCCTCCGGGAGCGACCTCGTTCTGCGTTCCGTGAAGTCACGAAAAAGCCCGCGCGAGACGATCGCGCGGGCCTGACAACCAGTGCTGCCGAGCTTAGAGCAGGCCGAGCATCGTCTCGGCGCCCGAGCGATCGGCCTTGCCCGCGGCTTCCTCGACATTGAGCGCCTTCACCACGCCGTCTTCGACGAGCATCGAGTAGCGCTGCGAGCGAACGCCCATGCCGAAGCCCGAGCCATCCATGCTGAGGCCGATCTCCTTGGCGAAGTCGCCGTTGCCGTCCGAGAGAAACTCGATGACGCCGGCGCCGCCGGTCGCCTTCGCCCAGGCGTCCAGCACGAAGACGTCGTTGGTCGATGTCACCATGATGGCGTCGATCCCCTTGGCCTTGATCTCGTCGGCCTTGGCGAGATAGCCGGGCAGATGGTTCTTGTGGCAGGTCGGCGTGAAGGCGCCGGGCACCGCGAAGAGCACGATCTTGCGCCCCTTGAACAGGTCGTCCGTGGTCTTGGCCGCCGGTCCTTCGGCCGTCATGACTCGGAACGTCGCCTGCGGAAGCTTGTCACCCACCTTGATCGTCATACGCCCGTCTCCTGAAGCTTGCGGCTCGCCGGCCGCCGCCTCCCCGGATTAGAGCATCGCGCGACAAAGTGGAATTGATTTGGAGCATGAAGCCCTGGCCCCCGCCGCGGGCCGGGGCTCTCCCGCTACGGCTTCACCGGCGGGATGTCGAGTTCGAGCCGCGTTTCGACCGCCTTCGGCGCGCCGGTGACGGTGAAGATCAGCGGGATCGGCCCGGAAGCGCCCTTGGGCCGGTCGTTGATGCGGATCTGAGCCAGCACCGTGCCGTCCGCCTGGGGCGTCAGGCGCGGTCTCCCGAAGGACCACATGCCGGGCCCCTCGACGAAGATGTCCTCGATCCCGCCGCCATGGGGCACCTGCAAGGTGAGCTTGAGGCCGGGATCGACCACGCTGTCGTCGAGGCCAGCCTCGAGGATCGTGGTTTTCTCCCTGTGCGGGCCGGGCTTCACCGGGGCGGGCACGCGCGCCTCGTAAGCCTCCAGCCGTGGGGAGGTCACGGAGGTCACGCCGGGCTCCAGCCACAGCCGTGCCTCGCCATGGGCGGGGATGCAGATCTTCTGGCAGACGGCGAAGTCCAGCTTCAGCACGACCATCACCGGGCGCGACGGATCGACAGGCTGGAGGGAGACGGGGATGACCACCTCGCCGACATAGCCGACCGAATAGCCGGCCGAGTCCTCGAAGCGCTGCGGAGCCGGCCAGCGCACGTCGAGGCCGCCGATATTGCTGGAGCCCGACCAGTCGAAGCTCGGCGGCACGCCGAATTCGCCGGGACTGCGCCAATAGGTCTTGTAGCCGGGCGACATCACGATCTCGACGCCGACGCGCTGCTTGCCGCTGGGCGTGGTCGGCCCCGCAATGAGGCGCAGCCTGGCATGCTCGCCGGCCGACCAGGGCGAGCTGGCGGCCTCGTTCGGGGCCTCCTGCGCGCCAACGGCGCCGGCCCAAACCACTAGTACCAGAAGGGACAAGATGCGGATCACGGCATTGCCTTAGCGATTGCCGGGCCGGAAAGCGAACAAAACCGGGGGTCCTCACGCAAATGCGACGGAAGGGAAGGCAAGACCATGCCGGGGGAATGGGGCGCAATCGCGGTGCCGAGAATTTCTCTCACGCGCGGTTTTCAGTGCGAGGGTGTTTGATCTAGCATGCCGGAATGAAGATCGGCTCGCAGGCCCGCCTCGGCGGACGCAACTATCTCGACGGGCAGTGCCTGATCGCCATGCCCGGCATGGCCGACCAGCGCTTCAGCCGCAGCGTGGTCTATGTCTGCGCCCATTCCGAGGACGGGGCGATGGGCATCATCGTCAACAAGCCGGCGGGCGACACCAGATTCCCGGAGCTGCTGGTCCAACTCGACGTCATCCCCTCCGAGGAGATGATCCGCCTGCCGAGCCGCGCCGAGCGGATGCAGGTGCTGCGTGGCGGGCCGGTCGAGACCAAGCGGGGCTTCGTGTTGCACACGGCCGATTTCTTCCTGGAATCGGCGACGTTGCCGATCGATGACGGCATCTGCCTGACCGCGACGCTCGACATCCTGCGCGCCATCGCCGTCGGCAAGGGGCCGGAGAACGCCGTGCTGGCGCTGGGCTATGCCGGCTGGGGCGCCGGACAGCTCGAAGCCGAGATCCAGTCCAATGGCTGGCTGCATTGCGAGGCGGATGCGGCGCTGCTCTTCGACGAGGGCGTCGACACCAAATACCAGCGGGCGCTGAACAAGATCGGCATCGACCCGGCCTTTCTGTCGCGCGAGGCGGGGCACGCCTGAGGCCGGGCGCTTTGTCGCCCTGCGCGCAAGGCGGGATCAATCGAGGCGATACCGCGTTCCCTGGGCTTCTTTCACAGCCGCGGGATGCGCATGTCTCTCTCGATCCTTGCCCTCAACTGCACCTTGAAGCCGGAAGGCTCCTCGTCGACGCAGAAGCTCCTGGAACTGGTGCTGGCCGAATTCGGCCCCGCTTGCCGCCATGAGATCGTCCGCGTCGCGGCCCTCGACATCAAGCCCGGCGTTTCCTCGGACGAGGGGGACGGCGACGCCTGGCCGGAGCTTCGCCGCAAGATCGTCGCGGCGGACATCCTTCTGATCGGCTCCCCGATCTGGTTGGGGCAGCCGTCGAGCGTGGCCAAACGCGTGCTCGAACGGATGGACGCGTTCCTCGATGAGACGGACGACGCCAATCGCACGCCTGCCTACGGCAAGGTGGCCGCCGTCGTCGTCGTCGGCAATGAGGATGGCGCTCACCACGTCTCGGCGGAGCTCTACCAGGCGCTCGTCGATGTCGGCTTCACCATTCCGGCCGGCGGCCCGAGCTATTGGGTCGGCGAGGCGATGGGGGATGTCGACTTCCTCGATCTCGAGGAGATACCCGAGAAGACGGCGACGACGAACCGGATGCTCGCCCGCAATGCCGAGCATCTGGCTGGCCTGCTCGCGAACTCGGCCTATCCCGGCTACTGAAGCGCTCGGCGCCCCCTTCGCGCAGGGCTAACCTCAGGGCTGACGTCAGGCCGCTTCCGTCGCCACGACCTTGGCACCCATCAGGCGCCGCGCTTCCGCCGCGGTCATCGCCTGACCGAAGATGTAGCCTTGCGCATACTGGCAGCCGAGCTGGTAGAGCTCGATCGCGTCGGATTCGCTCTCGGCGCCTTCCGCGACCACATCCATGCCGAGGTCGCCGGCCAACTGGACGATCGAGCGCAGGATCACCGGCGGGCGGCCATTGCCCATCTGGCGCACGAAGCTCTGGTCGATCTTGATCGTGTCGAAGGGGAAGCGCTGCAGATAGGACAGCGACGAATAGCCCGTTCCGAAATCGTCGAGCGAGAGGCCAGCGCCGAGATCGCGGATGCGGTGGAGCATCTGCGCGGCGTATTCCGGGTTCTCCATCACCAGGCTCTCGGTGATCTCCAGCTTGAGCGTGCCCGGCAGCACGCGCCGGCGGCCGAGCACGGTCTTGACGTCGTGCAGCAGGTCGTGGCGCAGGAGCTGGCGGCTCGACACGTTGACGCTGGCGAAGATCGGCGGCTCGACCTCGAGCGCAGCCTGCCAGGCTTCCAGCTCGCGCGCCGTCTTGTCCATGACATAGACGCCGAGATCGACGATCAGCCCGGTCTCTTCGGCGATGGCGAGGAAGTCCTGCGGCATCAGCCGGCCCTCGCGCGGATGGTCCCAGCGCACCAGCGCCTCGAATCCCGCGATGGTCCGGTCCTCCAGCCGCACGATCGGCTGGTACATGACCTGGATCTCGCCGCGCTCGATCGCGCGGCGCAGGTCGCTCTCGAGAGCGAGGCGGTCGTTGCGATCAGTCCGCATCGCCGGCACGAAGACCTCGATCTTGTTGCCGCCCTGCCGCTTGGCATGGGCCATGGCGAGCTCTGCGTTCTTCAGCGCGTCGTCCTTGCGGGCGGCGGGGGCCGGATCGAACAGCGCGAGCCCGATCGAGGGCGTGAGCACGATCTCGCGCTCGGCATAGGTGATCGGTGTGGAGACGGCCCGCCGTACCAGCTCGGCCAGAGCCAGAATGCGCTCGGGATCGCGTTCCGAGACCAGGATCATCGCGAAGGTGTCGCCACCGATGCGCGCCAGCGTGTCCTGCGCCCGCAGCAGCCGGCCGAGCCGGCGCGCCAGCGTCAGCAGGATCGAATCGCCGGCCGAGAACCCGACCGATTCGTTGACCTGCTTGAAGCGGTCGACATCGACCACCAGCACCGTCGGGCGGATGTTGTCGTCGGCGCGGGTGAAGCCGAAGACCGCGCCGAGCCGATCCTGGAACAGCTTGCGGTTGGGCAGGCCGGTCAGGTTGTCGTGCACGGCGTCGTGCAGCAGCCGCTCCTGCGCCGTGCGTTGGTCGGTGACGTCGGCGAGCGTGCCGATGACGCGGATGACCTCGCCATCGGAGCCCAGCACAGGTCGCGCCTTGATATTGAGCCAGTGATAGGCGCCGCTCGAGGCCCGCAGCCGCACGTCGAGATTGAGCTTGCCGCGTCGCTGCTCCAGCACCGCGTCGAGCGTGACGCGGTAGCGGTCGCGGTCGGCGACATGCATGAGCTCGAGCCAGCGAGAGGCGGAGCCTTCGAGAGACCCCTTGGGCAGGCCGAGCAGCACCTCGATCTGAGGCGAGACGAAGATCTTGTCGGCACTCACGTCCCAGTCGAAGACGAGGTCGCCCGAGCCCGACAGCGCCAGCGCCCGCCGCTCCGTGTCCGAGACCAGCCCCTGCGACAGGCCGCTGCCGGCAAAGGCGTGCTGGATCACGGTGAAGCCGATCAGCAGTACGATCAGCACGAGGCCGCCCAGCAGGGCCGGCGCGACGAGGTCCCGCTGGAACTGACCCGTCACCGTGAAGCCCGCCGCCGTCACCCAGACCGCCAGCAGGAACCAGGTCGGGATCAGCATCACCGCTCGCTCATAGCCATGGGTGGCGAGATGCACGACGAGGATGAAGCCGACCGCCGCCACCGCTGCGATCGAGATGCGCGCGATGCCTGCCGCCATCGGCGCGTCGAACACCGCAAGCCCGACGAGGCCGGCGAGGCCCAGGATCCAGAGCAGGGTGATGTGGCCGTAGCGCACATGCCAGCGCGACAGGTTGAGATAGGCGAACAGGAAGACGACGAGCGTCGCCGCCAGCACCACCTCGGCGCCCGCTCGGTAAATTCTCTCGATCTGCGGCGTCAGCGGGAAGAGCCGCTGGAAGAAGCCGAAATCGAGGCCCGCATAGGCCAGAACGGCCCAGGCGAGCGCGGCTGCGGCGGGGAAGATCACCGCGCCCTTCACCACGAAGATGATCGTCAGGAACAGTGCCAGCAGGCCGGCGATGCCGATGATGATGCCCTTGTAGAGCGTCAGCCCGTTGGTCTTCTGCCGATAGGCGTCGGGCTCGTAGAGATAGAGCTGCGGCAGGTTTGGCGACTTCAGCTCGGCGACGAAGGTCACCGTGGTGCCGGGGTCGAGCGTGATCAGGAAGACGTCGGCATCGGGGCTGGCTTCGCGGTCGGGCGAGAGGCCCTGGCTCGCCGTCACCGCCTCGATGCGCCGGTCGCCGAGATCGGGCCAGATCACGCCGGAACCGATCAGGCGGTGGAACGGCGCAACCAGCAGGCGGTCGATCTGCTCGTCGGAATCGTTGGTCAGCGCGAAGACGATCCAGTCCGGCCGGGCGCCCGACTCGCGCGCCTTCACCGCGATGCGCCGCACGATGCCGTCGGGCCCCGGCGCGGTCGAGATCTGGATGACGTCGCCATCCGACTTGTTGCGCTCGACGATGGTGGTGAGGTCGATGACGGGGGCGTCGATCGGCACCCGCACCGCATCGACCGCCCGGGCCGGCTCGATGCCGGCAAAGCTGAACCATACGACAAGGCCGGCGACGGCCAGGCCGATCCGGAGGAGACGCTCGGAAATGGACAAGCTGAACTCGGGAACCAGACGGGAGAAGATCGTTCGATATTGAACGAATTTTCGTAGCCCCCGCTCGTGGCGAGGGCAAGGCACGCCTTGCCCTCCGTCCACCGCCGGCCTCACGCGCGGCCGTCCGTCGGCTTGTCGGTGGAGAGCGCGGCGTAAAGCAGATGGTCGGACCAGGCGCCGTTGATCTTGAGATAGGCCCTCGCCAGCCCTTCGTGCCGGAAGCCGACTCGCTCGAGCAGTCGCCGCGAGGGCTCGTTGTTCGGCAGGCAGGCTGCCTCGACCCGGTGCAGCGCCAGTTCCGAAAAGGCGAAGCGCAAGGCGCCTCGCACCGCTTCGCTCATATGGCCCTTGCCCGCATGGCGCTGTCCCATCCAGTAGCCGAGCGTGCAGGCCTGCGCGACACCGCGCCGGATCAGGCCGAGCGTCAGCCCGCCGAGCAGCGTCTCGCTATGAGCCTCGAAGATGAACAGCGAATAGGCCTCGTCGCTGGCGATCTCGCGGGCCGCGCGCTTGGTCCGCAGGCGGAAGGACTGGCGGGTGAGGTCGTCCTCGTTCCAGGTCGGCTCCCACGGCGTCAGGAATTCGCGGCTCTCCATGCGCAGCACCGCCCAGGCGGAATAGTCGTCCGGATCGGGCGCGCGCAGATAGAGGTTGCCGGTGCGGATCAGCGGGCGGCTCTGCGGCTCGCTCGGGAAGCGGAAGAGCGCCATGGTCGGTCAGTCCGCTGCCCGCGCGGCGCGGCGCAGGTGCTTGGCCGGCGGCAGGCCCTGGAGCAGGCCGATCGCCGCGATGGTCGGCTGATGGCCGAGCAGGGATCGCCCGGCCGCGCGCACATCGTCCAGCGTCACCGCGTCGAGCCGGGCCGCCAGCTCCTCGCGCGGGATCGCCCGGCCGAAGAGCAGCACCTGCCGCGCCATCTGCTCCAGCTTGCCGCCGGGGCTCTCCAGCGAGGCGAGCAGCCCGACCTTCATCTGGGCGCGGGCGCGCGCGACCTCGGCCTCCGTCACGTCCTCCGCCGCCTTGCGCAGGCAGGCGAGCGCGACCTCGACGAGCTCGCCGACATCCTCCGGCGCTGTGCCGGCCCCGATGCCGAAGACGCCGCAATCGGAGAAGGGCCAGTGGAAGGCGTCGACCGCATAAGCCAGCCCGCGCTGCTCGCGCACCTCCTGGAACAGCCGCGAGGACATGCCGCCGCCCAGCACGGAGGCGAAAATCTGCAGCGCGTAATGCTGCCCATTGGCGAAGGGCTTGCCGGGCAGGCCGATAACCAGATGCACCTGCTCCTCATCGGAGCCGATGCGGGCCTCGCCGCCGCGGTATTCCCCGCCTTGGCGCGGGACGATTTCGCTCGGCTTTGCCGGCAGGCGGGCGAGATGCTCGC
Organism: Allobosea sp. TND4EK4; assembly: GCF_900156025.1. Lineage (GTDB taxonomy): Bacteria > Pseudomonadota > Alphaproteobacteria > Rhizobiales > Beijerinckiaceae > Allobosea. The sequence goes on along the minus strand of NZ_FTMO01000001.1, from coordinate 830,557 downwards.
GCGCCAGGGCGACCAGCTCGGCATGGTCGACGGCGCCTGACGCCGCCAGCACCATATTGTCAGCGTGATAGTGGCGCGCCAGATAGGCGCGGATCGCATCGGCCGTGAAGCTCTTCACCGTCTGCGCCGTGCCGAGGATCGGCCGGCCGATCGGCTGGTCGGGGAAGGCCGCCTGCAGGAAGCGGTCATAGACAAGATCGTCCGGCGTATCCTGCACGGCGGAGATTTCCTGCAGGATCACGCCCTTCTCGCGCTTCAGCTCCTCTTCGGTCAGGGACGAGGAGGTGACGATGTCCGCGAGGATGTCCACCGCCAGGCCGAGGTCCGAGCCCAGCACGCGCGCCGTGTAGCAGGTGTATTCGACGCTGGTCGCGGCGTTGAGGTCGCCGCCGACGCTCTCGATCTCCTCGGCGATCTGCAGCGCGTTGCGCCGCGCGGTGCCCTTGAAGGCCATGTGCTCCAGCAGATGCGCGATGCCATGCTCGTGAGGCAGCTCGTCGCGCGAGCCCGCACCGATCCACAGCCCCAGCGAGACCGTCGCGGCGTTGTCCATGCGCTGCGAGACGATGCGCAGGCCGGACGGGAGCGTGGTCAGCCCGACATCCGGATCATGCACGCCTTGTCCCGCCGCCGGGGCGGCGATCTCGGCGGCCTCGGCCGGTCCGGCGACGCTCACGCCGCCGCTCCACGCACCGCACGCGCCCGCTCGCGGACGAAGGTCTCGATGGCGGCAAGATCGTTGGGCAGGACCGTGAAGCGCTCCTGGCGTTCCATCAGGTCGGCCAGATGCGCCGGCAGCTTCGGCACGATGCCGCAGGCGGCCTCGACGGCCGCGGGGAACTTGGCGGGGTGCGCGGTGCCGAGCACGATCACCGGCGTCGCCGGATCGCGGCCCAGCCGCTGGCGCGCCGCGCCGACGCCGATCGCGCTGTGCGGATCGAGCAGATAGCCGCTCTCGCTCCAGGTCTCGCGGATTTCGGCGGCGATCTCCGCCTCGCTCAGCGCAGCTGCGTCGAACTCCCTGCGGATGCGCGCGAGCGGCTCCGCGCCGATCTCGAAGCGCCCCGATTGCTGCAGGGATTGCATCAGCCGCCGCACGGCCGCGCCGTCGCGTCCATGCGCCTCGAACAGCAGACGCTCGAAATTCGATGAGATCTGGATGTCCATCGAGGGCGAGGTCGTCGCATGCACGCCACGCATCTCGTAGACGCCGCTCTGGAGCGTGCGGGTCAGGATGTCGTTGCTGTTGGTGGCGATCGTCAGCTGCTCGATGGGGAGCCCCATCTGCTTGGCGACCCAGCCGGCGAGGATGTCGCCGAAATTGCCGGTCGGCACCGCGAACGACACCTTGCGATGCGGCGCGCCGAGCGAGACGGCGGCGGTGAAATAATAGACCACCTGCGCCGCGATCCGGGCCCAGTTGATCGAGTTTACGCCCGAAAGCCCGATCTCGTCGCGGAAGGCGTGGTGGTTGAACATCGCCTTCAGCAGGTTCTGGCAGTCGTCGAAGGTGCCCTCGACGGCGATGGCATGGACGTTCTGTGCATCCACCGTCGTCATCTGCCGGCGCTGCACGTCCGAGACGCGGCCCTGCGGATAGAGGATGAAGACATCGACGCTCTTCAGCCCCTTGAAGGCGTCGATCGCGGCGCCGCCTGTATCGCCGGAGGTCGCGCCGATAATGGTGGCGCGCTGGCCGCGTTGGCCCAGCACATGGTCCATCAGCCGCCCGAGCAACTGCATCGCCACATCCTTGAAGGCGAGCGTCGGGCCGTGGAACAGCTCCAGCACGAACAGATTGTCGCCGATCTGCGTCAGCGGGCACACGGCCGGATGCCGGAAGGTGGCGTAGGCCTCGTGGATCATCTGGCCGAGCGCGGTCGGCTCGACATCGCCATCGCTCAGCGCGCCGATGACGCGCTCCGCCACCTTGGCATAGGTCTGCCCCGAGAATCCGGCGATCGTGGCGGTGTCGAGGCGCGGCCAGCTCTGCGGCAGATAAAGGCCGCCGTCACGGGCGAGCCCGGCCAGAAGCGCGTCGGAGAAGGAGAGCGCGGGGGCTTCCCCACGGGTGGAGACATGCAGCACGTCGAATGAGCCCTGTGATGATCGCTGATGCTATAGGCCGGTCTGCGGCTTTGGGCAAAACCGGTTTGCGTCAGGGTGCGACCTTGGGTTTGCGAGACTGGACGGCGAATACCGTGAACACCCCGATCAGCGTCGCCGCCAGGCCGAACCAGGTCAAAGCGTAGGACAGGTGGTTGTCGGGAATGCGATCGATCAGCTCGCGCACATCGACGCCCGCGGGCGGGGTGAGACCGTCGCCCTCCCGCCTGGCCTCAAGATAGAACGGGGCTGCCGGCAGGCCCAGCGCCGCGGCGATGGCCGCCGGATCGCGCGTGTAGAATTCGCGCTTGGCCGGCAGGTCGGCCGGCGTGAAGCTGTTGCGCGGCTCCGGCGCGCGCAGGAAGCCGTCCACGACGGCACTGCCGGTCGCAGGGGCGACCTGGCCGAGCCGGCCTTCCGGAACGAAACCGCGATTGACGAGAATGACGCCGCCATCGTCAAGCCGGAAACCCTGGAAGATCCAGCGGCCGAAGCCGGAGAGCTGGCGCGAACCCGGCGGGCCGGAGGCGATGGTGGTGCGGACACTCGCGATGGCATCGCCGATATAGCTGCCCTTCGCCGCGACATGGGTCAGGTCGAGGGCGGCGGGATCCAGAGTGTTCCAGGTGGTGCCGGGCGGGACGGGAGCGGCGCTGCCGGCGGCCTGCTGCGTCAGCCGCTCGATATAGGCGTGCTTCTCGCCCATCCGCTCGATCTGCCAGACGCCGAGCCCGCACAGGATCACCGTGCCGAGCGCTGTCAGCAGGGCCGGGACCAGCAGGCGCGGTCGCTTCGCCATCTCGGACGCGGCGCTCATTTTTCGAGCCGGCCTTCCTCGGCCTTGTTGGCGTATTGCAGGGCAACGGCCAGCCCCTTCATCGGCCGCAGCAGCCCGAGGCAGACGATGATGGCCAACGGCAGCCAGATCACCAGATGCAGCCAGATCGGCGGCTCATAGGTGATCTCGACATAGAGCGCGCAGCCCAGCACCAGGAAGCCGGCGATCAGCATGATGAAGACGGCCGGGCCGTCCGCCGAATCGGCGAAGGCGTAGTCCAGCCCGCAGGCGCTGCAGCGCGGCTTCAGCTTCAGATAGCCGTCGAACAGCGTGCCTTCGCCGCAGCGCGGACAGCGCCCGGTGAGCCCTGTCGCATAGGGCGAGGGGAGAGCAGGGCCGGGCTGCGACATGAAGGAAGCCTCCGAAAGAGGAAAGGCGGCCGCGAGGCCGCCTTTCTTGCAGGTGACCGCTAGGAGCGCGGTACCGAACTTAGTGACCGGCGCTCGTCGACGCGCCGGCGCCCCAGACATAGATCGCGGCAAACAGGAACAGCCAGACCACGTCGACGAAGTGCCAGTACCAGGCTGCGAATTCGAAGCCGAGATGCTGCTTCGGCGTGAAGTGGCCGAGATAGGCCCGGTACAGGCAGATCGCGAGGAAGATCGTGCCGATGATCACATGGAAGCCGTGGAAGCCGGTCGCCATGAAGAACGTCGCGCCATAGATGTTGCCGCTGAAGGCGAAGGTGGCGTGCGAATACTCGTAGGCCTGGCACAGCGAGAACAGGATGCCGAGGATCACGGTGAGCCACAGGCCCTGCTTCAGGCCCGCGCGATCATTGTTGATCAGCGCATAATGCGCCCAGGTCACGGTCGTGCCCGAGGTCAGCAGGATCAGCGTGTTGAGCAGCGGCAGGTGCCAGGGATCGAAGGTCTCGATCCCCTTCGGCGGCCAGTGCCCGCCGGTGAACTCGTAGCGCAGGAAATTGATGTGCTCGCCCGCGAACAGGCTGGCGTCGAAATAGGCCCAGAACCAGGCCACGAAGAACATCACCTCGGAGGCGATGAACATGATCATGCCGTAGCGATGGTGGAGTTGCACCACGCGGGTGTGGTCGCCGTGCTGGGCTTCCTTCACCACGTCCATCCACCAGGACAGCATCGTGTAGAGCACGCCGAGCATGCCGACGCCGAAGACGAGCGGGCCCAGATGCATGCCGCCGACCGGCATGGCCTTCATCCACATCACGGCGCCGATCGCCAGCACCGTCGCGCTGGTGGCGCCGACGAGCGGCCACGGGCTCGGATCGACGAGGTGGTAGTCGTGGTGCTTGGTATGGGCCCCGGCCATTGTCGGTCTCCGCGTGCGGCTTTGTGATCCGCGCTTCGTCTTGAGCGCGTTTTACAGTTTCGGGTTCGTCGCGTCACCTGCGGCGGGGGCGGCCTTGCTTTCGACGACAGGCTGTCCCGCCTTGGAGGCGAAATAGGTGTAGGATAAGGTGATGGCGTTGATGCCGTCGAGCTCGCGGTTCGCCGCGATCTCCGGGTCGATGTAGAACACCACCGGCGCCTCGAAGCTCTCGCCGGGCTTCAGCGTGTGCTCGGTGAAGCAGAAGCACTGGATCTTGACGAAGTAGGCGGCGCTCTGCTCGGGCGTGATGTTGTAGGTCGCGACGCCTGTGACGGTGCGGTCGGACCGGTTCGTCATCTTGTAGAAGACGGTCTGGGTGATGCCGACCTGCGCCTTGATCTCGGGGCTCTCGGGCTCGAACTTCCAGCCGAGCCCGGGCGCGACATTGGCGTCGAACCGCACCGACATCGTCCGGTCCAGCACCTTGCCGGTGGCGGCGGTGCCGATCTTCGGCGTGCCGCCAAAGCCAGTCGCCTTGCAGAACAGGTCGTAGAGCGGCACGGCGGCGAAGGACAGGCCGAGCATGCCGAAGACGGTGCCGACGCAGAGCAGCGCGGTGCGGCCCATATTCTTCGGACGGGCGGGGGTTGGTGCGCCGGTCATCACAGCGGCCTGTTCAGGATGGCGGGGCCGGTCTTCACCAGCGTCACCACGAAGAAGAAGACGACGAGCCCGGCGAGCACGAGCGCGAGAGCGATCGAGCGCCTGCGGCGGCGCGCCATGTCCTCGCCCGAGAACGGCGCCGGAGCGCGCGGGGGCTGCCCGTTGTCGCTCATCCGAACACCTTGGGCAGGGATACCATCAGGCCCAGCCCATTCTCCGCCAGCAGGACGGCGAAGAGCAGGAAAAGATAGAAGATCGAGAAGCCAAACAGCGAATAGGCCGCCTTCACGGCAGGCTCGCCCTCGGTGCGTCGCCAGACGCGGAAGGCCAGCACGATCATCGCCAGACCCGTCGTCACCGACGCGACGAGATAGATCAGGCCGCCGAAGCCCATCAGGGCGGGCAGAACCGCGACGGGCGCCATCAGCAGCGAATACAGCACGATCTGCCGGCGCGTCGCGGCGGGGCCGGCGACGTTCGGCATCATCGGGATGCCAGCGCGGGCGTAATCGCCGGACTTCACCAACGCCAGCGCCCAGAAATGCGGCGGCGTCCACAGGAAGATGATCGCGAACAGCACCAGCGAGTGCCAGCCGAGATGGCCGGTGACGACTGCCTCGCCGATCATGGGCGGGAAGGCGCCCGCTGCGCCGCCGATCACGATGTTCTGCGGCGTCGAGCGCTTCAGCCACATCGAATAGACGACGGCGTAGAAGAAGATCGTGAAGGCGAGCAGGCCTGCTGCGAGCATGTTGGCGACGAGGCCGAGCACGAGGACCGCGCCGACCGACAGCGTCAGTCCGAAGGCCAGCGCCTCTGAGCGCAGGATGCGGCCGGATGGGATCGGGCGCTTGGCGGTGCGGCTCATCAGCGCGTCGATATCGGCGTCGTACCACATGTTGAGGCAGCCCGACGCACCGGCGCCGACCGCGATCGCCAGCAGCGCGGCAGCGGCCAGGACCGGATGGACGCTGCCGGGCGCGGTCGCCATGCCGGTCAACGCCGTCAGGATGACGAGCGACATCACCCTCGGCTTCAGCAGCGCGAAGAAATCGCGGGCTTCGCCGGTCGAGACGGCAACGGTGCCTTCGGTGTGGGTGTCGAACGCGGCGGACATCGATCGATTCGTCTTCGTACTCTGGCAAAGGCGCCTGGCGTCGGGCGCGGTATCGGTGCGGCGTCTTCAGTGCCGCCCGTCTCCGGAGCGCCTGCTGCCAGGCGCTCGGGGGAGGGGCGGCGGCGGGCCGGAAAGCCCGCCGCCTGCATTTTCAGTGATCCGAGCCGGTGATGCGCGGCAGCGTCTCGAACTGGTGGAACGGCGGCGGCGAGGACAGGGTCCACTCCAGAGTGGTCGCGCCTTCGCCCCACGGATTGTCACCGGCGAGCTCCTTGCGGCTGAAGGCCAAGGCGATGCCGTAGAGCCAGACCAGCAGGCCGGCGGCGAAGATGTAGGAGCCGATCGACGACCAGAAGTGCCACCCGGCGAAGGCGTCCGGATAGTCGACATAGTGACGCGGCATGCCGGCCAGGCCCAGGAAGTGCTGCGGGAAGAACAGCAGGTTGGCGCCGACGAAGGCGATCCAGAAGTGCAGCTTTCCGATCCAGTCGGGCATGATGTAGCCGCTCATCTTCGGGAACCAGTAGTAGAACCCCGCGAAGATGCCGAACACGGCGCCCAGCGACAGCACGTAATGGAAGTGGGCCACGACGTAATAGGTCGCGTGCAGCGAGCGGTCGACGCCCGCATTGGCCAGCACCACGCCGGTGACGCCGCCGACGGTGAACAGGAAGATGAAGCCGATCGCCCAGACCATCGGCGCGGTGAAGCGCAGCGAGCCGCCCCACATCGTCGCGATCCAGGAGAAGATCTTGATGCCGGTGGGCACCGCGATGACCATCGTCGCGAACACGAAATAACGCTGCGTGTTGAGCGAGAGGCCGGCGGTGTACATGTGGTGCGCCCACACGATGAAGCCGACCACGCCGATCGCGACCATGGCGTAGGCCATGCCGAGATAGCCGAAGATCGGCTTCTTCGAGAAGGTCGAGATGATGTGGCTGATGATGCCGAAGGCCGGCAGGATCATGATGTAGACTTCGGGATGGCCGAAGAACCAGAACAGGTGCTGGTAGAGGATCGGGTCGCCGCCGCCGGCCGGGTCGTAGAAGGTCGTGCCGAAATTGCGGTCGGTCAGCAGCATGGTGATCGCACCGGCCAGCACCGGCAGGGCCAGCAGCAGCAGGAAGGCGGTGACCAGCACACCCCAGGCGAACAGCGGCATCTTGTGCATGGTCATGCCGGGCGCGCGCATGTTCAGGATGGTGGTGATGAAGTTGATCGCGCCCAGGATCGAGGCTGCGCCGGCCAGATGCAGCGACAGGATGCCGAAATCGACCGAAGGGCCGGGATGGCCGGAGGTGGAGAAGGGCGGATAGACCGTCCAGCCGGTGCCGACGCCGTTGACGCCGGGCGCGCCGGGCACGAACAGCGAGATGCAGAGCAGCACGAAGCCGGCCACCGTCAGCCAGAACGAGATGTTGTTCATGCGCGGGAAGGCCATGTCCGGCGCGCCGATCATCAGCGGCACGAACCAGTTGCCGAACCCGCCGATGACCGCCGGCATGACCATGAAGAAGATCATGATCAGTCCGTGGCCGGTGACGAAGACGTTGTAGGTCTGGCCGTTCGCGAAGATCTGCAGGCCCGGATACATCAGCTCGATGCGCATCATGATCGACAGGAAGCCGCCGACCAGGCCCGCGACGATCGAGAAGATCAGATAGAGGGTGCCGATGTCCTTGTGGTTGGTGGACAGGAGCCAGCGCCGCCAACCGGTCGGGTGGTCGTGCGCGGCGTCGTGGCCGTGAGCGTGCTGAGCCGCTGTCGCCATCGTGGTCTCTCCTCGAATCTTACTGCGCTGCCGCGGCGAGCTTGTGGCCCGCATCTTCGGCATTCGCGAATTTCTGCTTCGCCTCGGCGAGCCACGCGGCGTAGCGCTCCTGGCTCACAACCCGGAAGGCGATCGGCATGTAGGCGTGGTTCTGCCCGCAGATGAAGGAGCACTGCCCGTAATAGATGCCTTCGCGCTCGGCCTTGAACCAGGTTTCGTTCAGGCGGCCGGGGATGGCGTCGATCTTGATGCCGAAGGACGGCACCGTGAACTTGTGGATGACGTCGGCGCCGGTGACCTGCACGCGCACGATCTTGCCGACCGGGACCACCGCTTCGTTGTCGACGGCGAGCAGGCGCGGGGCCTCTTCAGCGGCGATCTTCTTGCTCGCGATTGCCTCGGCGCGGGCCTTCTCGTCCAGCATCAGCGAATCGAAGCCGAACGGGCTGCCGCCGTCCTGCGCGTATTCATAGGACCAGTACCACTGCTTCCCGGTGACCTTGAGCGTCATGTCGGGCTTCGGCACCTCGAGCTGCAGCTTGAGCAGGCGGAAGGAGGGAATGGCGATCACGACCAGGATCAGGACGGGGATGATCGTCCAGGCCACTTCGAGCAGGGCGTTGTGCGTCGTCTTCGAGGGGACCGGATTGGCCTTCTCATTGAAGCGGAAGATCACATAGACGAGCAGCGCGGCGACGAAGAGCGTGATCACCGTGATGATGATGTTCAGCCAGTCGTTGAACCAGTGAATGTACTCGGAAACCGGCGTGGCGGCGCCCTGCAGGTTCATCTGCCACGGGGTCGGCATGCCGGTGCCGGCCCAGGCGGGCATGGCCGCCGCCGCCGCGGCAAGGGCGGATGCGGCCGCCATCGCAAAGGTCCTGCTCAGAAATCGCATCGGTCCGACATAGCTCCTCAATCGACCTGCATGGGAGCCGAACCCCCGGTCCACGCATGACGGGGCGGCCGCGAGGCCTCCCTGTTCTTCGGGATTGCGATAAATCAAAGATCACAGTTGCGCCAGAGGGCAATGGTAGGCTTGCGCAAGCTCCTGCGGCATTAAGGCGCGTATGGGCTGTGAAGGCCGGCGGCGGGAGGCCGCCCGTGCCTTGACAGGGCGGGGCCTGCATGGTCCCAACGCAGTTCTGACGATGGCCGGCGCCATGTCGCGGCGTGGTCGGGGTTTCGCCCGATTCCCGCAGCCTGGCTTGAGTCGCGCCGATCCGGCGGTTCTGGAAGAAGGTGCGTGGGATGATGAGGATCCTCGGGGCGTTCGGCGCTGTCGTGCTGGCGCTCTTGGCGACCGGCCTCGCCAGCGGCTCCGCTTTTGCGCAGGGCGCGGTGCGCTCCACACATGGCGACTGGCAGATGCGCTGCGAGACGCCCCCCGGCGCCAAGGCCGAGCAATGCGCGCTCGTCCAGAACGTCGCCGCCGAGGACCGTCCGAATCTGACGCTTCTGGTCATCGTGCTGAAGACCGCCGATCAGAAGAGCCGGCTGCTGCGCGTGGTCGCGCCTCTCGGCGTGCTGCTGCCGTCCGGCCTCGGCCTCAAGATCGACGACAAGGATATCGGCCGTGCGGGATTCGTGCGCTGCCTGACGACCGGTTGCGTCGCCGAGGTGGTGATGGACGAGACCCTGCTCGGGCAGCTCAAGGGCGGCAAGACCGCCACATTCATCGTGTTCCAGACGCCGGAGGAGGGGGTGGGCGTGCCCGTCTCGCTCAACGGCTTCGGACCTGGCGTGGAGGCCTTGCCGTGATCGACCGGAGCTTGAACGCGGGCCGCTGGCTCGCTCTGCCGCTGCTGTGCCTGGGCCTGGCCGGCTGCGGCTCCTCGGGTTCGTCCGGCGGCAGCACGGCGCTCAACGTACTGATGTTCCAGTCGGCGACGCCGCCCCCGGCCGACCAGCTGCCGAAGGACGAGGAAGACGTCATCGTTTGTCCGGAGGTCATCATCGCCGATGGCGGCGCGGCCGTCCGCCAGGGCGGTCAGGATGCCGGGGCCGTGCGCTACCAGATCTCGATCAACGACGTCGCGCGCGAATGCATCGCGACCGGCAAGGGCGGTGGCTACCGCCTCAAGGTCGGTGTCCAGGGCCGCGTCCTGCTTGGCCAGTCCGGCGGCGCCGGCGCCTATGGCGCGACGCTCTCCACCACGGTGACGCAGGGCGGCAAGGTCGTCGCACGGCGCACCTCCCGCGTCGGCGCGACCATCCCCGGCGGCCAGACCGGCGCTGACTTCACCCATGTCGAAGACGGCATCGCTGTGCCGCCCGGCAGCGGCGACGTCGAGATCATCGTCGGCCTCGGCCAAGGCGGCGCCGCTCCCGCCCGCCAGCGGCGCCGCTGACGCCGCCTCTCCTGGCGGCCGTCGCCTGTTGGCAAGGCAGCCACCGCCCTCAAAGAAGGCGCCGCCCGGATTGACTGGGCCGGCGCCTTCTGTATCTCTGCCTCCAGCCGCACATCCCCGCGGGAGAGACCGGGCCTGATCCGTCAGGGCCGGCGCCGAAGGCGCAACCGCCCCGGAAACGCTCAGGCAAAAGGACCGCTTGGGGACTTGGCGCTCTGGAAAGAGGCGGGAGCGATTCCGCCCACCGACGGGTGTAACCTGCGGCGGCCATGGCCCTGCGGGGAAATCTCTCAGGTCCCAAGACAGAGGGGGCGCGCTCCGGACATCCGTCCGGGGCTTGCGCTCGATTCTGGAAGGGCCCGCCATGGCCGAAGCCGCTGACGCCAAAACTGCCGACGGCAAGACCGCCGACGCCGCTGGCACCGCCACGCTGCTGAAGACCCCGCTGCACGCCCGCCATGTCGCGCTCGGCGCCCGCATGGTGCCCTTCGCCGGCTACGACATGCCGGTGCAGTATCCGATGGGCGTGCTGGGCGAGCACAACTGGACACGCGAGAAGGCCGGGCTCTTCGACGTCTCGCATATGGGCCAGTGCTTCCTCGTCGGTCCCGACCACGAGACGGTCGCCAGGGCGCTCGAAGCACTGATTCCCGCCGATATCGTCAATCTCGCCCCGGGCAAGCAGCGCTATTCGCAGCTCCTGAACGAGGATGGCGGCATCCTCGACGACCTGATGGTGACCCGCTCGGCCGATCCGGACGAGGACGGCGCGCTCTATCTCGTCGTCAACGCCGCCTGCAAGGAGGCCGACTACGCCCATATCGAGGCGCGCCTGCCGGCGAATGTGAAGCTGATCAAGGCGGAGCATCGCGGCCTGATCGCGCTGCAGGGGCCGGGCGCCGAGGCCGCGCTGGCCAAGCTCGCCCCCGAGGCCGCCGAGATGGGCTTCATGACCTCCCGCACCGTCAAGGTCGCCGGCATCAAGGCCAATGTCAGCCGCTCCGGCTATACCGGCGAGGATGGCTACGAGATTTCCGCCGCCGCGAACAGGATCGGCGAGATCTGGGACACGCTGCTGCTCGACGCCACCGTCAAGCCGATCGGGCTGGGCGCGCGCGATTCGCTGCGCCTCGAAGCGGGTCTTTGCCTCTACGGCCACGACATCGATACGACGACTTCGCCGATCGAGGCTGCGCTGAACTGGTCGATCCAGAAGCGCCGCCGCGAGGAAGGCGGCTTTCCCGGCGCCGCGCGCATCCAGCGCGAACTCGCCGAGGGCCCGGCGCGCCTGCGCGTCGGACTGCTTCCGGAGGGCCGCGCCCCGGCCCGCGAAGGCGCCGAGATCGCGACGCCGGAAGGCGAGGTGGTCGGCACTGTCACCTCCGGCGGCTTCGGCCCGACCCTGAACGGCCCCTGCGCCATGGGCTATGTCGCCAGGGCCCATTCCGCGCCCGGCACGAAGCTCAACCTCATTGTCCGCGGCAAGCCGCTGCCGGCCGTCGTGGCGCCGATGCCCTTCGTGCCCAACGGCTACAAGCGCTGATTCGCATTTCCATCTTTTGCCCGATTTGACGCTTCGTCAGGAGGAAGCCATGGCCGAGACCCGCTACACCAAGGACCACGAATACATCCGCATCGAGGGCGAGACCGGCACGGTCGGCATCTCCGACTACGCCCAGGGCCAGCTTGGCGACGTGGTTTTCGTCGAGCTGCCCGAGATCGGCAAGGCGCTCAGCAAGGGCGGCGAGGCGGCCGTGGTCGAGAGTGTCAAGGCGGCGTCCGAAGTCTACGCGCCCGTCTCCGGCGAGGTGGTCGAGGTCAACAGCGAGCTCGAGGCCGCGCCCGGCACGGTCAACGAGGATCCCGCCGGCAAGGGCTGGTTCCTCAAGATCAAGCTCAAGGATGCAGCCGAGCTCGAGAGCCTGATGAGCGAGGCCGAGTACCAGGACTACGTGAAGTCGCTCTGATCCCCCCGTCATTCTCGGGCGCCGCGTGCGGCGACCCGGGAATCTCCGGACGAGAAGGCACTGGTTAAAGAGATGCTCGGGTCGAGCCCGAGAATGATGCCATTCGAGGACCGCCCATGCGCTATCTCCCGCTCACAGAAGCCGACCGCGAGGACATGCTCGCGCGTATCGGCGTCTCCGATATCGATGCCCTGTTCTCCGACGTGCCGGCCGACAAGCTGCTGAAGGCACCGGTCGATCTGCCGCGCGCGAGGGGCGAGCTGGAGGTCGAGCGCATTCTCGGCCGGATGGCGGGGCGCAACACCGCGGCCGCTTCCGTCCCGTTCTTCTGCGGCGCCGGCGCCTACAAGCACCATGTCCCGGCGACGGTGGACCACCTGATCCAGCGCTCGGAGTTCCTGACCAGCTACACGCCCTACCAGCCTGAGATCGCCCAGGGCACGCTGCAATATCTCTTCGAGTTCCAGACGCAGGTCGCGGCCCTGACCGGCATGGAGGTGGCCAACGCCTCGATGTATGACGGCTCGACCGGCACCGGCGAGGCCGTTCTGATGGCCCATCGCGTCACGAGGCGCAGCAAGGCCGTGCTCTCGGGGGGCTTGCATCCGCACTATGTCGAGGTGGTGAAGACCCTTTCGGAGATGGCCAATGACGAGGTCGTGGCGCTGGCACCCGACGTCTCGGCTTCGGAAGACATCCTCTCCCAGATCGACGACCAGACCTCCTGCGTCGTCGTCCAGTCGCCCGATGTCTTCGGCAATCTGCGCGACCTGAAGCCCATCGCCGAAAAGGCCCACGCCCATGGCGCGCTGCTGATCGCCGTTTTCACCGAGGTTGTCTCGCTCGGCGCCGTCGTGCCGCCGGGCGCGCAGGATGCCGACATCGTGGTCGGCGAGGGCCAGTCGATCGGCAACGCCCTGAACTTCGGCGGCCCCTATGTCGGCCTCTTCGCCGCCAAGTCGAAATATATCCGCCAGATGCCGGGCCGGCTCTGTGGCGAGACGGTCGATTCGACCGGCCAGCGCGGCTTCGTTCTGACGCTCTCGACCCGCGAGCAGCATATCCGCCGCGACAAGGCGACCTCGAACATCTGCACCAATTCGGGCCTCTGCGTGCTGGCCTTCACCATCCACATGACGCTGCTGGGGCAAGCCGGCCTGACCCGCCTTGCCGAGGTCAATCATGCCAATGCCGTGAAGCTGGCGGATGCGCTGGCGGGCGTGAAGGGCGTCTCGGTGCTCAACGAGACCTTCTTCAACGAGTTCACGGTGAAGCTCGCCAGGCCTGCGGCGGAGGTGGTCGAAGCGCTCGCGCAGAAGGGCATCCTCGCTGGCGTGCCGGTCTCGCGCCTGCTGCCGAAGGCGGGCCTCGACGACCTGCTGCTGGTCGCCTCCACCGAAGTGAATAGCGATGATGACCGGGCGGCCTTCGTGGCGGCGCTCGCGGAGGTGCTGTGATGCTGAATCGTCAGGGACGTCCCACCCAGGCCGGCGCCGCCTCGCATGAGGATCACGCCACCTTCACCGGCAACAAGGCCCTGCAGCAGGTCGAGCCGCTGATCTTCGAGATCGGCCGCACCGAGACAACCGGCGTCGATATCGAACAGCCGGCGCCGTTCAAGAGCCGCCTCGGCAGCCACGCGCGCCAAAGCGAGCTCGGCCTTCCCGGCCTCTCGGAGCCTGAGGCCATGCGCCATTACGTGCGTCTCAGCCAGAAGAACTACGGCATCGACACCGGGCTTTTCCCGCTCGGCTCCTGCACGATGAAGCACAATGCCCGCCTCAACGAGAAGATGGCGCGGCTGCCGGGCTTCTCCGATGTGCATCCCCTCCAGCCGCTCTCGACCGTGCCGGGCGCGCTGGAACTGATGCTGGAACTCGCCCGTTACCTGATGACGCTGACCGGCATGCCGGCCGTGGCGCTGTCGCCCAAGGCCGGCGCCCATGGCGAGGCCTGCGGCATGATGGCGATCAAGGCCGCCATCGCCGCCAAGGGCGAAGGCGCGACCCGCAATGTCGTGCTCGTTCCCGAATCGGCGCATGGCACCAATCCGGCCACGGCCGCGCTGATCGGCTTCTCGGTGAAGTCGGTGCCGGCCCGTCCGGACGGCACCGTCGCGGTCGAGGACGTCAAGGCTCTGCTGGGTCCCGACATCGCCGCGATCATGCTGACCAACCCGAACACCTGCGGCATCTTCGAGCCGCAGATCGTCGAGATCGCGGCGGCAATGCACGAGGCCGGCGCCTATTTCTACTGCGACGGCGCGAACTTCAACGCCATCGTCGGCAAGGCCAGGCCCGGCGATCTTGGCGTCGACGCCATGCACATCAACCTGCACAAGACCTTCTCGACGCCTCATGGCGGTGGCGGTCCCGGTGCAGGCCCGGTCGTGCTGTCGGAGCGTCTGGCGCCCTTCGCGCCGGTGCCCTTCATCCATGTCGAGGACGGCAAGCCGCATCTCATCGAGACGCGCGCGGAAGCCCCGGAAGGCAACCAGCCCTTCGGCCGCATGACCGCCTTCCACGGCCAGATGGGCATGTATGTGCGCGCGCTCGCCTACATGCTGAGCCACGGTTCCGACGGCATGAAGCAGGCCTCCGAGGATGCGGTGCTGAACGCCAACTACATCCGCGCCGGCCTCGCCGACCTGATGTCGCTGCCCTTCCCCGACCACCCCTCGATGCATGAGGCGTTGTTCGACGATTCCTGGCTCAAGGGAACGGGCGTTTCGACGCTCGATTTCGCCAAGGCGATGATCGACGAAGGCTACCACCCGATGACGGTGTATTTCCCTCTGGTCGTCCATGGCGCCATGCTGATCGAGCCGACCGAGTCGGAATCCAAGGCCGCGCTCGACCTCTTCATCGCGACGCTGCGCGACCTCGCCATGGCCGCCAAGGGCAATGACAAGGAGCGCTTCACCGGCGCACCGCACCACGCCCCCATCCGCCGCCTCGACGAGACGCGCGCTGCCCGGCAGCCGGTGCTGAAATGGACTGAGGCCCAGCCGGTCAAGGACGCGGCGGAGTAGCAGCGAGAGGGCGTCATTCTCGGGCTTGACCCGAGAATCCCCGCTTGAGGAGGTGCCGGAGCCGCGCCCAATGTGAGATGCTCAGGTCCCGCCCGGGCATGACGGGCGCGCCACGCGCCGTCACCGCTGACGCCCGACGTCAGCATGGTGAAGGGGCCTGCATCGCCTTAAGCATTCCTTGACCATGTAGGCTGAATGATCGCCTTCGTGCCGCCTTGTGCGGCTCGGGGGTTGTTCGATGTTCCTGCGTAACGCCATCCTCGCGACGGCGGCATTTGCCGCCCTTTCGGCGCTTCCCGCACGCGCCAACGAGCCGAGCTATGGCCCCAACACCTATGACCGCACGCTCGAGGCGCTGATCGCGCATGAGGACGTCGCCACGCGGGGCGGCTGGCCCAAGGTCCCGGCGGCCGCCACCGCGCTGAAGCCCGACGCCACGGGGCCCGAGGTCGTCGCGCTGAAGCAGCGTCTCGTCGCCAGCGGCGACCTTTCCGTCGAGGCGCTGCAGGGCGATGTCTATGACGCCAGCGTCGTCGAGGCTGTGAAGCGCTTCCAGCGCCGCCACGGCCTGTCCGAGCTCGGCACCGTCGGGCGCCTGACGTTGAAGGCGATGAACACGCCGGTCGAGATGCGCCTGAACCAGCTCACCGCCACGCTGGAGCGGCTCAAGGGCAACGGCTTCAACTTCGCCCATCGCTATGTCGTGGTGAACATTCCCGGCGCCAGCGTCGAGGCGGTCGAGGACGGGCAGGTCAAGGAGCGCCATCTGGCGATCGTCGGACGGCCGGACCGGCCCTCGCCGGTGATCCAGGCCAATATCACCTCGGTCAACCTCAATCCCTATTGGACGGTGCCGATGTCGATCGTGAAGGCCGACATCATCCCGCATATGCGCAAGGATCCGGGCTTCATCGCCAAGTCGAACATGAAGCTCCTGGGTGCCGAGAACAAGGAGATCGACCCGGCGAGTGTCAATTGGGCGACGCTGAAGAGCCCCTATTTTTACGTGCGGCAGGAGCCGGGCCCAACCAATTCGCTGGGCCAGCTCAAGATCGACATGCCCAACGGCGACGCGGTCTATATGCACGACACGCCGAAGAAGACGCTGTTCAAGAACGATATCCGCTTCAACTCCTCCGGCTGCGCCCGCATCGAGGGCGTGCGTGAATTGGCCGCCTGGCTGCTGGAGGGGACGGAGTGGACGGTCCCGGCGATCGACGCCGAGATCGCCAAGGGCGAGCGCAAGAATATCGCGCTGAAGAAGTCCGTGCCGGTGGCCTGGGTCTATCTCACCGCCTGGCAGGGTGCGGACGGGCAGGTCCAGTTCCGCGATGACATCTACGGGCTCGACACGCCGCAGGGCATCGTCACCTCGACGATCCAGGCGCGCAAGCCGAGGCCCAAGGCGGCGGTCGTGCCGCCGGCTAGGCCGGTGACGACGGCCGGCGACGGACCAATGCCGGCGGCGACGATCCGCAACTGAGCGCTCAGGGCGTCTTGAGGATCGCCATGACCGCCGCGATCGCCTTTGCGCGGGCTTCCGGGTCGCTGCCGATCGTCACCATGCCGTCCGGGCGCTGCGAATAGGCCGCCTTGCGCTCCCGCAAGGGCAGGTTCGGATGGTCGAAGTCGTGATAGGCGCCGGGAAAGCCGACGAAGCGCGCGCCGCTGCGCTGCGCCAGCTCCTGGCATGGCGGCGCCGGCGTCCAATCATCCGCAAGGCCCTGAAAGATCGCCGTGTCGGTCTGCGGCCGCCAGTCGCGCTTCAGCAGAACGCGGCAGCCGGGATAGAAGGCGATGACATGGCGCAGGCGCCGGGCCTCGCGATCGCCAGCGATGCGCAGCGCCGTCGAGCCGCCATTCGACCAACCGATGACACTGACGCGTTTGGGATCAGCGAATCCCTGTCCCTCGAGCCAGTCGAGGGCGGCGAAGGCGTCCCTGGTGCGGCCGGCCGGAGTCAGCGAACGCTCGCGGCTGTTGCAGAGTGCCTTGATGCCACGCGGGCCGAAGCTGTCGACCAGCAGTACCGCGAAGCCGGCTGCGGTCAGACGCCGCGACCAGTCGGTCTCGCGCGGGCCGATCTCCCCCGTGCGGGTAGAGAGCCCGGCGCAGCCATGCAGCCCGATCACCACGGGGGAGGGGCCGGGAGCGGCCGGCCGCGACAGCCATCCGGCGAGTTCGCCGCCGTCGCGAGAGGGAAACGAGACCTTTTCGGAGGCCAGGGCTCCGCCGCAGGACAGGCAGGAGAGGATAGCGGCGAGCCGGACAGCCCGGTGGAGCATGGTCGTCACGTCGGTCTCCTTCGCGGACGAAAGAACTGCCCGCGGGCCGCCATCGGGAGCGTGGATTGCGGCGGAAGACGGGCAAAGAAAAAGCCGCCCCGTCGGGGCGGCCTGATCATCGTCTCGAGGGCGGGCGGGCTCAGTTGAGCTTGGCGCGGACCTCGTTCAGCCCGGATGCGAAGGCGGCGTCGCCGGCCTGTCCGGCCATCTGGCCGCGCAGGATCGTTTCGGCGGCCTTGGTGGCGGCTTCGGCGGCCGCGGCGCGGACCTCGGCCTCGGCCTGGCTCTCGGCCTGCGCGATCTTCTCTTCCGCGGCCTTGGTGCGGCGGGCGACGAAATCGGCGAGCTTGCCCTCGGCTTCCGCCGCGAGGCGCTTGGCCTCCTCATTGGCGGAGGAGACGATCTCGGCCGCCTCGGCCTCGGCCGCCTTGCGCTTGGCGTCGTATTCGGCCAGCAGCTTTTCCGCCTCCTGGCGCAGGCGCCGGGCTTCGGCGAGTTCCTGCGCGACGCGCTCGCCGCGGGCGTCGAGCGCCTTAACGATCGCCTTCGGCACGCCGAATTTCACCAGAATGGCGAGGAAGATGACGAGGGCGACACCGACCCAGAAAGTATCCATGGAGCCTCTCCTCAGCCGCGATTGAGCGTTTGGTCGACCGCGGCGGTCGCCTCGGCCGGGCTCGGAGCCTGTCCGGTCAGCTTGGTGACGATCGCAACCGCGATGTCGCTGCCGAGATCGCGCACATTGCTCATCGCGCCGGACTTGGTCTGGGCGATGGCCGCCTCGGCCTGCGCCATCTTGGCGGCGAGTTCGGCCTCGGTGGCGTGGCGCTGGGCGTCGCTCGCCTTGGCGCCGGCCTCGCGGGCGGCCTGGGCGATGCCCTGGGCGTTCTTGCGGGCCTCGGCCAGAGCCTTCTCATAGGCCTGCGCCATCTCCTCGGCCTTCGCCTGCATGGCGTTGGCCTTGTCGAGATCGCTGCTGATCTTGCCGGCGCGCTCCTCGATGATCTCGCCGACGCGCGGCAGCGCGATCGTCGACATCAGCCAGTAGAGAGCGGCGAAGGTAATGGCCAGCCAGAACAGGTTGCTGGCGAAATGGGTGGGGTCGAACGGCGGGAAGGATGCGCCTTCGCCGCTTTCGCCATGCGGGGCGGCAGCCTGCGCCGCGCCTGCCAGCAGAGTGGCGAGGCAGGCGAGGGCGGGCGCCCATCCATGTCGCACGAACCCTGAAGAACGAACCGGCATGAGGTGCCTTTCAGCGCGGAAAACAGGAAGGAGCCGCGCCAGCCGGATTAATCTGGCCGGCGCGACTTGGGCGTGGTGGTCGCGCGAGGCGTCAGACCACGAAGAGCAGGACGAGCGCCACGACGAACGCGAAGATGCCCAGACCTTCGGCGAGCGCCGCGCCGATGAAGGCGCGCGGGAACTGGCCGTCGGCCGCCGACGGGTTGCGCAGGGCGCCGGAGAGGAAGTTGCCGAAGATGGTGCCGACGCCGATGGCGGCGAGGCCCATGCCGAGCGAGGCGAGGCCGGCGCCGATGAACTTGGCTGCAACAGGATCCATGGTCTTATCTCCAGTGTGGAACGTTTTGGAAGGGTGGGATGAACTCTCGCGAGCGCTGCGGACTCAGTGGCCGGGATGCAGCGCGTCGTTGAGATAGACGCAGGTCAGGATCGCGAAGACATAGGCCTGCAGGAACGCGACGAGGAATTCGAGCGCCGTCAGCGCGACCGCCAGCAGCAGCGGCAGCGGCGCGATCGCGTAGTTGAGCGCGGCGCCCGAGCCCAGCAGCACGACAACGAAGCCGCCGAAGACCTTGAGCGCGATATGGCCGGCGAGCATGTTGCCGAACAGACGAAGGCTCAGCGACACCGGGCGCGACATGAACGAGACGGCCTCGATCAGCACCATGAAGGGCAGCAGCCAGCCGGGCACGCCAGAGGGCACGAACAGGCCGAAGAAATGGGTGCCGTGCTTGACGATGCCGTAGACCAGCACGACGGCCATCACCAGCACGGCGAAGGCGGCGGTGACGATGATCTGGCTGGTGACGGTGAAGGAGCCCGGCAGCATGCCGAGCATGTTGCTGGCCAGCACGAACATGAAGAGCGAGAAGACGAAGGGGAAGAACTTCATGCCTTCGCGGCCCATCACGCCCGTCAGCGTCTGGGCGACGAACTCGTAGATCATCTCGGCGAGCGACTGCAGCCGGCCGGGCACGACCGAGCGCTGGCTCGAACCGTAGATCATGATCGCGGAGACGACCGCGAGCACGATCACCATCCACAGCGACGTGTTGGTGAAGGACAGGTTGAGGCCGAACAGCTTCAGTTCCACGATCGGGTGGATCTGGAATTGGTGGATCGGATCGATACCGCCGCCGGCCGCCATGCTCTCGTCCCTTGCCGCGCGGCCGCAAGAGGGCCGCCCTTGTACTCAGTGGTTCTTCGGCGTCTTGCCAGACCCGGAGGTCGGGCGCGAGCCGAGCCGATAGACGGACCGGAAGCCGGCGATGGTTCCAATCGCCAGGAAGGCGATCAGCAGGAACGGGGACGTTCCAAGCCACCGGTCGCCGAAGTACCCGATCAGGGCACCCGCGATGACACCGCCTGCCAGATCCGTCGCGGCGCGAAAACCCGAGGACATCGCGCCTGCGAGCGCCTTGTCATCCCCAACCGGGCCCGCGCCCGGCTTTTCGGTTTCCTCGGCCCGCCGCAAAGCGGACTTCAGGGAACCCAGTCTTGCGCGCAACTCCGAATCTGAGGCGTTGGGATCGGGTTCGGACATGGTTTCGTCTCCGTCATCACCGTGGAAGCGCCACGATCCGGCGAAAAACCAGTGTAACCTCGTCCAAACCCGCGCATCGAGCCGTCGTCAGCACGGCCTCCTTTATTGGCAGCCCCCCGCGCTGTCAAGGCAGGGGAGGAAGGCTTAAGTCTTTGGAATGGCTGCAAATTCGGGTCAGATGCGACATTCTTGCCGCAATGCGGGGGCGATTGTGGCATTTTTTCAGCGGCTTATCGCGCTGTCGTTCCCGGGCGCAGCCAAGCGCAGGACCCGAGAATCCCGGGCGGGGAATACGAGGCCGCTCGTCGCGAGATGCTCGGGTCGAGCCCGAGCATGACCTAGCTCGTCCTACACTGCCTCGCGAATGCGCTCCGCCGTGGAAAGATCGACCGAGACCATCTGGCTGACGCCGCGCTCTGCCATGGTCACGCCGAACAGGCGTTCCATCCGCGCCATGGTGATGGGATTATGCGTGATCAGGATGAAGCGGGTGCTTGTGTTGCGCGCCATGTCGGCGAGCAGGTCGCAGTAGCGCTCGACATTCGCGTCGTCGAGCGGGGCGTCGACCTCGTCGAGCACGCAGATCGGCGACGGGTTGGTCAGGAACACCGCGAAGATCAGGGCCGTGGCCGTCAAGGCCTGCTCTCCGCCGGAGAGCAAGGTCATCACCTGCGGTTTCTTGCCAGGCGGGCGGGCGAAGATCTCCAGCCCCGCTTCCAGCGGATCCTCGGAGTCGACCAGCCGAAGTTCCGCCTCGCCGCCGCCGAAGAGCACGCCGAAGAGCCGCTGGAAATGCCCGTTGACGATCTCGAAGGCGGCGGTGAGCCGCTCTCGCCCCTCGCGGTTGAGCGCCCCGATCGCCTGGCGCAGCCGCCGGA
Source organism: Allobosea sp. TND4EK4 (assembly GCF_900156025.1). Taxonomy (GTDB): domain Bacteria; phylum Pseudomonadota; class Alphaproteobacteria; order Rhizobiales; family Beijerinckiaceae; genus Allobosea. The sequence goes on along the minus strand of NZ_FTMO01000001.1, from coordinate 809,472 downwards.
TCGCCTCGGTCAGGTCGTCGCGCTCGGTCGCAAGGCCCTCGCGCTTCCCCTTCACCTCGACGAGTTCATCCTCGGCCCGCAGATTGACCGCGCCCAGCCGTTCGCGCTCGGCCTTGAGATGGGCGAGCCGCCGCTCGATCGCATCTGCATCGGGCAACCCATCGCCAGGCTTGGTGCCGGCGATGGCGTGCAGCCCTTCGACGCCGGTTTCCAGCCCGTCCTCGATCTGGCGGACGACATCGGTGACGCGCTGGCGCGCGGCCTCCTGCCGCGCCTCGGCTGCCGCGCGCGTCTCGCGGGCTCCCGACAGGGCTTCGAACGCGATCCGGGCCTGACGGTCGCTCTCGGCCAGCGCCACCTCGCCGCTGGCGAGCCGGTCCGCCGCTGCGCGTCGCCCCGCCTCGGCCTGCTCGATTTCGGCGGTCAACCGGCGCTTCTCGCTCAGAAAGGTGTCCGGCGAATCGAGCAGCGCCTGCCGTTCGGCACTCGCCGCGGCAATCCGCTCGCGGCCTTGGCTCGCGGCCAGCAGGCTCGCTGCGGCGCGTTTGGTCCAGGCCGCGATATCGGCGGCAATGCTCTCCTGGCGCCGGGCTCGCAGCTCCGCCTCCCGCGCCAGGGTCTGCTGGCGGGCCCGGGCATCGGAGGCGGCAGCGCGTCTCTCGCCAAGCGCCGCGCGGGCCTCGAGCAGGGTCATCTCGAGCGCGGCGGCCACAGGCAGCGCCGTCATCGCCGCCTCCTGCTCGCGCCTCTGGCCGGCCGCCTCCATGGCGGCCCGCTCGGCCGCGGCAATCGCTTCTGACAGCCCGGAAAGCCGCGCGGCGGTCTCGGCCGCCTTCCGCTCGGCCTGCGCCAGCGCCTCGCGGCTCCGGTCGAATCTCTGCCGCGCCTGGCGCGCGTCCTCGATCTGGCTAGCCTCCGCCTTCGCCGCTTCGCGCGTCGCGGAAGCCGCGGCGTCCAGCGTGGAACGCGCCGCCTCGGCGAGCGCGCGCGCAGCCTCAGCCGCGCGCGCCAGCTCGTCGAGGCGGTTTGTCTCGGCGAGCCGCCGGGCGGCGGGGGAGGGCGCATCGGCTGCGCTGGTGAAGCCGTCCCAGCGCCAGAGATCGCCTTCGCGCGAAACCAGGATCTGGCCGGGCTCCAGCAGGGGGGCCATGGCGGCACCGGCCTCGCGCGCCACGATGCCGGTTTGGGCGAGGCGCCGGCGGATGGCCGCCGGACCTTCGACATGCAGCAGGAGCGGCTCGGCGCCGGCGGGCAGCGCCGGGTCATTGGCTGCGGGCGTCTCGCGCCAATGCGCGGGCGCCGCTATATCGGCCGAGGCGTCGAGATCCTCTCCCAGAGCGGCGCCGAGCGCGACCTCGAAGCCGCGCGCCACCCGGATCGCGTCGAGAATCGGCGGCCAGCGGCCCTCAGTGGCCGGCGCGAGCAGCTTGCGCAGCGTCGTAGCCTCGGTTTCCAGTTTCTGCGCCTTGCGTTCCGCCTCCGCCAGAGGCACGCGCAGGCGGCTTTCCTGGTCCCGGGCCGTCGCCAGCCTCGCGCGTGCGGCACCAGCCTGCGCCTCTGCTTCGCGGGACGCCGCTTCGGCCTCCCCCAGCGCCGTCCGCAACGCGCCGAGTCCGGTGCCGGCGCCCGCGGCATCGAGCGCCGCCCGGTCGCGCTTCAGCCTGTCCTGTTCGAGGGCGGCGCGCTCCTCCCGCCCACGCGCGCTTCGCAGCGCCTGCTCGAGCGCGCCGCGCCGTGCCGACAGTTCGGCCAGGGCCGCCTGTGCGGCGGCATGAGCCGCCTCCGCAGCGGCGAGCGCGTCTTCGGCGCTGCGCACGGCGAGCGCCGCAGCCTCGGCACCGTTGCCCACCTGAGCGCCTTCTTGATGCAGCGCGGCGTCCTCCGCCTGCAGGCGGGCGAGACTCTCCTGCGCGTCGCGGCCGATACCGTCCTGACGGGCGAGGTCGGCTTCGAGCTCCGCAAGGCGCTTGCCCAGTTCCTCGGCGCGCTGCCTGGCGCGGCGATTCTCCGCCTCCAGCTCGTCGAGCCCCCGCTTCAGCCGGACCAACGCAGCGGCCGCTGCCGCTTCCTCGTCTCGCAGCGCCGGCATGGCATGGGCGGCGATGGCCTGCATCTTCGCCGCCTCGGCCTGGACGCCGGTCGCATCGGCGACGAGCCGGACAGCCTCCTCCAGCGCCCGCGAGGCCTGTGCCTCCTGCGCGCGCGCCTCATGCAGCGCGAGCAGTGCGAGCACGGCCTCTGCACGGCGAATGTCGGAGGCGAGGCTGCGATAGCGCGAGGCCTGCCGCGCCTGCCGGTGCAGCGCCTCGATCTGCCCGTCGATCTCGCCGAGAACGTCTTCCAGCCTCGTAAGGTTGTCTTCCGCGCCGCGCAGCCGAAGTTCCGCTTCATGGCGGCGGCTGTGCAGGCCTGCGATGCCGGCCGCGTCCTCCAGGATGCGCCGGCGCGATTGCGGCTTGGCCGAGATGATCTCGCTGATCTGGCCCTGTCGCACCAGCGCGGGCGAGCGAGCCCCGGTCGCGGCATCGGCAAAGAGGAGTTGCACGTCCTTGGCGCGAACCTCCTTGCCGTTGACGCGATAGGTCGAGCCCTCCTCGCGCTCGATCCGGCGCGTCACCTCGAGCACATCGGTCTCGTTGAAGGCGGCCGGTGCCCTGCGGTCGCTGTTGTCGAGGGTGAGGGCGACCTCGGCCATGTTGCGGGCGGGGCGCTCGCCGGAGCCGCCGAAGATGACGTCGTCCATCCCCGCGCCGCGCATGTTCTTGAACGAGCTTTCGCCCATCACCCAGCGCAGCGCTTCGACGAGGTTGGACTTGCCGCAGCCATTGGGACCGACGATGCCGGTCAGCCCCGGCTCGATCGGGAATTCCGTCGGCTCGACGAAGGTCTTGAAGCCGGTGAGTCTCAGGCGCGTCAGCTGCATCGGCGCACCCTCTCTTCGTCCGCGCCCCTCATGCCCGAGCGGCGCGGCTGCGAACCGCCCGGAGTGACGGCGATCTCGGAACGGACGCTGGCGCGCCGCTCACTTCGCCAGGAGCGGCTCCAGGAGCTTGTCGAACTCGGCGATCGAGATGGCACCCGGAACCTTCTGGCCGTTGACGAAGAAGGTCGGCGTCGAGTCCACACCGGCCTTGGCCGCGCCGTCCTTCACCTTGTTGATGGCGTCATAGATGTCCTGCCTTTTCAAGCAGGCTTCGAAGGATTCCTGGGTGTAGCCCGCCTGCTTCACCAGCGACGAGAGAGCGTCGACCGGCTTGTCGACGAAGGCCCAGTTCTTCTGCTGCGAAAAGAGCAGGTCCGTCATCGGGACGTATTTGTCGTTGCCGTTGCAGCGCGCCAGCATGAAGCCGGCCGTGGCGAGCGGGTCGAGCGGGAATTCGCGCAGCGTGAAGCGGATCTTGCCCGTGTCGATGTACTTCTTCTTCAGCTCGGGCCAGGTCGTCTCGTGGAAATGCGCGCAGTGCGAGCAGGTCAGCGAAGCGTATTCGATCACGGTGACCTTGGCGTCTGCGGGGCCGAGCCAGACATCCCCGAGCGGGCCGGCATCGGGCAGCTTCGTCTGCGCCTGGACAGGGCCGATCAACTCGGCGCCCAGCAGCGTGGCGGCCGCGATCCCGGCTGCGCCGGTCAGGAGCTGTCGCCTGTTCGTCATCGTGAAAGGTCCTCGAGAAGGAGCAAAGATCGGATCGGCAGCTATAGAGGCCGTTCGATTGTGGCAAGAGCGCATCGCGCCGCGCGGGCGTAGCTCACGAAGCCGTGTCGGGGCCGGCGGGACTGCCGTGTCTCGCCCGCAGCGCGACCGCCTTGCCCAGACGCGCCAGCGCCTCTCGCAGGCCCTCGTCCTCCACGGTCGCGACCTGCCGGTCCACGGCGGCCGCGGCTTCCGCATCGAGCTTCGGCAACGGGCGGGGCATCCCAAGGGTGGCGACAGGTCCCTGTTTCAGCACCAGCTTGCCGACGGCGCGCCAGCCCAGATGCGTGTTGACGCGCTCGACCACCAGAGGCCCGAGCTGTTGCATCTCCAGTGCGAAGGCACCCTCGACGCGCACCACCAGCGTCGCCGGGTCGGCCGGCTCCCCGGGAGCGGGGCGCCGTTTCGGCCAGTCGATCTTGAGCGGGCGCGTGCGCGCGGCCAGCCGTTCGCCGACGATCTCCGGCCAGAGCGAGACGATGGAACGGCCGGCGAAACCCTGCGCGGCCAGCGCTGGCGCGATGCAATCCTCGATCAGTTCGGCAAGCGGCTTGGCAACCATGGCGCCATTGTCCGCCGCCCGGCCCCTTCTTACAAGATCGATCTCGCCGGGGCGTCGGCAGGATCGGGGGGGATCGAGATGCGTGAAATGCTTGCGGCGGTTTGCGCCGTCATGCTCGTCGCTGTTCCGGCGGCGGCCGTCGAGATCTCTCAGAGGGGGGCGGCGGCGCAGATCAGCGGGCCGATCAAGGACGGCGATCAGTTCAAGCTGCGCGATTTCCTGGCCCGCCCGGAGGCGGCACAGATCCGGACGATCTATCTCGACAGCCCTGGGGGACGCATCGATCCGGCCCGCGAGATGGCGCGCCAGATCCGCGAGAAGGGTTACGCCACCGCAGTGGATGCAAGCCGCGGACGCTGCGAGAGCGCCTGCACCGGCCTCTTCGTGGCCGGGACAAGGCGGCTCTACCTGAACGCCGGTGCCGTGGTCGATGGCGATACCAGGACCAAGCGCGGCCTCGGTTTCCACGAGGGCAACAGCCCGCAGAGCAGCGGCCGCAAGGGCTATTCCGGCACGGCTACGGCCGGCATGGTCAAAATCTACTATGAAATGGGCGTGCCCGGTGCCGCCTCGCTGATCACCAGGTCGAGCTTCGACAGCATGTTCCACATTTCGGGGCAGACGGCGCTGTCGCTGGGGATAGCGACGGCGCTGTCCGGCCCCTGAGTGAGCCTGGCGCCGCTCAGGCGTTGGCGCCGCCGTCGACGGTGATGCCCGTGCCGGTGATCTGCCGCGCACTCGGCCCCGCCAGGAAGGCGACGGCCGCCGCGATATCCTCCGGCTTGCCGTAATGCCCCAGGGCCGAGTTCGCCCGCTGCACGTCGGATTGCGGGCCGTCGGCCGGGTTCATGTCGGTGTCGGTCGAGCCCGGATGCACGAGGTTGACCGTGACGCCGCGCGGCCCGAGCTCCCGCGCCAGCCCGCGGGTGAAGGCGAGAAGCGCCGATTTCGTCATCGAATAGACCGTTACGCCGCCGAACGGGACGCGTTCGGCCAGGCAGGAACCGATCGAGACGATACGCCCGCCCTCCGGCAGATGAGCGATGGCCGCCTGCGAGGCAAGCACGACCGCGCGGATGTTGACGGCCAGAAGCGCATCGATATCGGCCAGGCTCTGTTCCGCGAGCGGGCCTCCCCGGGCGATGCCGGCATTGTTCACCAGGATGTCGAGCCCGCCCAGGCTCCTTGCGGCTTCGTCCACCGACCGTTTCACCGCAGCCGCATCGGCGCTGTCGGCCTGGAGGGCGAAGCCGCGCCGGCCCTTCGCTTCGATGGCCCTCACCACGTCGGCGGCCCTGTCCGCGGAGTGCTCATAGGTGATGGCGACATCGGCGCCCTGCTCGGCGAGGGCCAGTGCAATCGCGGCCCCGATTCCGCGCGAGGCGCCGGTGACGAGCGCGCGCTTGCCAGTGAGATCAGTCATGGTGCTTTCTTTCTGTATCGTTCGATACAAAATTAGCTAGGTCCATTGCCTCCGGGGGTCAAGCGATTTATATAATGACCGATGCAGATATCGGGTGGACGGGTTGGAGACGCCGGCGGAGCGAGCGCGCGAGCGCGCGGCAGGCCGCGCGCCTTCGATCGGGAACAGGCGCTGGCGCAGGCCATGCGGCTGTTCTGGAACAAGGGCTACGCCGCAACCTCGATCGCCGATCTGACGCAGGCGATGGGGATCGGCGCGCCGAGCCTCTATGCGGCTTTCGGCTCCAAGGAGGGCCTTTATGCCGAGGCCCTGGATTTTTACGCGGAGAATTTCAGTGGTCTGGTCTGGGGTCGTTTCGCCGCCGCCGAAACGGCGCGGCAGGCGATCGAGGCCTTCCTGTTCGATTCGGCCAGGGCGCTCAGCGGCAATGGCGGCAGCGGCGATCCGCGCGGCTGCATGGTGACGCTGTCTTCGGTCGGGTGCGAGGGCCATGCCGAACTGGGTGAGCGCGTGCGTGCCGCCCGTGCCGCTTCCGTGGCGCGCATCGAGGAGCGCCTGGCCCAGGGCGTAGCGTCCGGCGAGCTGCCTTCCGATGCCGACCCTGCCGGTCTGGCCCGCTTTTTCGCGGCCGTTCAGGGTGGCATGTCGGTTCTTGCGCGCGACGGGGCCGACGCTGCCGCGCTGGAGTCAGTGGCGCGCCGTGCGCTTTCGGCCTGGCCGAGCCGCCGAGACTGACCGACCCCCCCCGTTACCGGCTTGCCGGCCCGGCGGAAGGCGTTATCAACCGGCCCCATGACCGCGCCCGCCGCCGCCGATCTCCTCGCCTGGTACGACCGGCATCGCCGCAGCCTGCCCTGGCGGGCGGCGGCCGGGACGCGGCCTGATCCCTACCGCATCTGGGCCTCCGAGATCATGCTGCAGCAGACGACGGTCGCGGCGGTGAAGCCGTATTACGAGCGCTTCATGACCCGCTTTCCGAGCGTGAAGGCGCTGGCGGAGGCTCCCTCGGAGGAGGTGATGCAGGCCTGGGCCGGGCTCGGCTATTATTCCCGCGCCCGCAACCTCCATGCCTGCGCCAAGGCGGTCGTCGCGGAGCATGGCGGCCGCTTCCCCGAAAGCGAGGAGGGGCTGCGGGCCCTGCCGGGCATCGGCGCTTATACCGCAGGCGCGGTCGCCGCCATCGCCTTCGACAAGCCGGCAGCGGCGGTGGATGGCAATGTCGAGCGGGTGATGACGCGGCTGTTCGCCATCGAGGCCGAACTGCCCGGCGCCCGCCCGCTGGTGCGCGACAGGGTGCTGGCCCTGCTGCCGCCAACTCGTCCCGGCGATTTCGCGCAGGCCCTGATGGATCTCGGCGCGACGATCTGCACGCCGCGAAATCCCGCCTGCGGGCTCTGCCCCTGGCGCGAGCCCTGTGTCGCGAGGGCGGAAGGTACGCAGGAGACCTTTCCGCGCAAGGCGAAGAAGAAGGCTGGGCTCATCCGCTATGGCGCTGCCTTCGTCCTGACCCGCGCTGACGGTGCTCTGCTGTTGCGCACCCGCCCGGCCAAGGGCCTGCTCGGCGGCATGGCCGAGGTGCCGACCAGCGAATGGCGAGCGGACTATGAGCTGGACGGCGCCGCCCAGGATGCGCCGCTGCCGCTGCGCTGGACGCAGGCCGCCCAGGCCGTCCGCCACGTCTTCACGCATTTTCCGCTGGAGCTGACGGTGTTCACCGGCACTGTTCCGGCTGCTACGCCGGCGCCGGCCGGCATGCGCTTCACGCCGCTGGCCCAACTCGGCCAGGAGCCTTTGTCGGGTGTGATGGTGAAGGTGCTGGCGGCTGCCGGGCTCAAGCTGCCGCCATCTGCGCCCTGATCTCGCCGCGCAGCACGTCGAGCAGCATCAGTTTGCCGTCGCGCTCGACATGCCAGAAGGTCCAGCCATTGCAGCTGGGCAGGCCTTGCACCAGCGCGCCGACCTTGTGGATCGAGCCGATGGCGGGGCCGACCGACAGCGTGCCGTCGGCGCGGATCACCGCCTTGTGCCGGCGCCTGTCGTCGACCACTGTCTCGCCCGCCTTCACCAGCCCGGCCTCGACGAGGCTCAGGAACGGCACGCGCGGTTCGCTGCGCTTGGAGGGAGCGGTGGCGAAGGCTTCCGGCGGCAGCGGCGTCACGCCGGCGATGCGCTCGCGCGCCGCCTTGGCATAGACCGGATCGCGCTCCAGCCCGATGAAGCGCCGGCCCAGTGCCTTGGCGACGGCGCCGGTGGTGCCGGTGCCGAAGAAGGGGTCCAGCACCACGTCGCCGGCGTTCGAGGCCGAGAGCAGCACGCGGGCGAGCAGCGCCTCCGGCTTCTGGGTCGGGTGCACCTTGGCGCCGCCGGCATCCTTCAGACGCTCGTCGCCCGTGCAGAGCGGCAGATACCAGTCCGAGCGCATCTGGAGGTCGTCATTGCCGCCCTTCAGGGCCTCGTAATGGAACGTGTATTTCGAGCTCTCCCCGCGCGCCGCCCAGATCAGCGTCTCATGCGCGTTGGTGAAGCGCCGACCGCGGAAATTCGGCATCGGGTTGGCCTTGCGCCAGACGATGTCGTTCAGCATCCAGAAGCCGAGATCCTGCAGGATCGCGCCGACGCGGAAGATGTTGTGGTAGCTGCCGATGACCCACAGCGCCCCGTCCGGCTTCAGCACACGCCGCGCCGCGGCGAGCCAGGCCTTCGTGAAGGCGTCGTAATCGGCGAAGGAGGCGAACTTGTCCCAGTCGTCGTCGACGGCGTCGACGAGGCTGTCGTCGGGCCGGCGCAGATCGCCGCCGAGCTGGAGATTATAGGGCGGGTCGGCGAAGACGAGGTCGACGCTGGCCGGCGGCAGGGCGTCCATCGCGGCGATGCAATCGCCGACGAGGACCTGATCGAGCGGGAGCTCGACCGTCCCGAGAGGATGGAGAAGACCCTTGGTCTTCATCCGGGCCTCCAGCGCGGGCCGTCCGGTACGCGAAACCTGAATCCGGACGGGAGCGCTGGCGGTCCCGGTACGCGAGATACCCATGACGCCAAGACCGTTACGCAACTTCAACGGGGGCGATATTGGTCAGGCAGGGTAAAAGCCGGGTTTCCGGATTGAAAAAAATGCGTGTCGTTTTGGGGCTGCAGTTTTTGCCTAGGCCTTTGTCGGGCAAAGGAAATTCCTAAGCGGGCGTTAACGGTCGGATACCGTTGGGGCAGGCTCGCCCAACGCGGCGGCCTGCCGCTATCGCGTCCAGACGCCCTTCACCGGCGCAAAGGAGTAGCGATGCTCTGGGCAGGGACCGTGCTCCGCGATGGCGCGGCGGTGTTGCGGCGTCGCATAGCCGACATGGGCGGAAAAACCGTAGGCCGGAAAGCGCCGGCACAGCCGCGCCATCATCCGGTCGCGCGTGACCTTCGCCACGATCGAGGCGGCGGCGATCGAGGCCACCGCCCCGTCACCCTGGATGATCGCCTCGCAGCCGCAGGCGAGCACCGGCGGATCGTTGCCGTCGACCAGAACATGGAGCGGGGAGAGCGGCAGCGCCGCGACGGCGCGGCGCATGGCGAGCAGGGTCGCCTGCCGGATGTTGACCCTGTCGATCTCGATCGCCGTCGCGCTGGCGACACTGACGGCGAGCGCCTTCTCCATGATCTCGCCGAACAGCTCCTCGCGGATCGGCGCCGGCAGCTTCTTCGAATCGTCGAGCCCGGCCGGCACGCGCGCCGGATCGAGGATCACGGCGGCCACCACGACGGGCCCGGCGAGCGGTCCGCGGCCGACCTCGTCGATGCCGGCGAGCGGCCACAGGCCGCCGGCGATGGCATGGGTCTCGCGGGAGAAATCGGCGGGCATGGCGGGCTTATGCAACGGATGGGCGGAAGGGGCCAGAGGCGCGTAGTCATGAAGGGGGTCATGCTCGGGCTCGACCCGAGCATCTCTTGCCGAAGGGGGCGTGGAAAAAGCGCCATTCACGGCGAGAGATTCCCGGGTCACCGCTGGTGCGCCGCCCGAGAATGACGGGTTTGCTCAGAACAGGCTGAGCTGTGCCACCGCCTTTTGCGGCTTGACGAACAGGTCCGTCCGCAGCCGCTTGCGCGACGTGTTGAAGCCGATGCGCTCCGCCGCCATCTCGAAGCGCCGGCCGATCATCCAGGCATAGGGGCCGGAGCCGACCATGCGCTGGCCCCATTGCGAATCGTAGTCCTTGCCGCCGCGTGTGGCGCGTACCAGCGACATTACATGGCGCAGCTTGTCGGGGTGATGGGTCAGCAGCCATTCCTGCACGATGTCGCGGACTTCCAGCGGCAGGCGCAGCAGGACATAGCCCGCTTCCTGCGCCCCCGCGGCCTTGGCGGCGTCGAGGATGCGCTCGATCTCGTGCTCGTTGATGGCCGGAACGATCGGCGCGACGAGCACCGTCACCGGGATACCGGCCTCCGACAGCTTGCGGATCGTTTCCAGGCGCTTCGCCGGCGCGGCTGCGCGCGGCTCCATGCCGCGGGCGACCTTGGAGTCGAGCGTCGTCACCGAGAGCGCGACCTTCGCCAGTCCCTTCGCGGCCATCGGTGCCAGAAGGTCGATGTCGCGCTGAACCAGCGCCGATTTCGTCACGATCCCGACCGGATGGTTGAAACGCGCCAGAACCTCCAGCACCTCCCGCATGATCCGGAATTTCTTCTCGATCGGCTGGTAGGGGTCGGTGTTGGTGCCGATCGCGATCGTCCGCGGCTGGTAATTGGACGCCGAAAGCTCCTTCTCCAGAAGCGCCGCCGCATCCGGCTTCGCCGTCAGCTTGCTCTCGAAGTCGAGCCCCGGCGACAAGCCAAGATAGGCATGGCTCGGCCGGGCGAAGCAGTAGACGCAGCCATGCTCGCAGCCCCGATAGGGGTTGATCGAGCGGTCGAAGGAGATGTCGGGCGAGTCGTTGCGCGTGATGATCGTCCGCGCCTTCTCATAGGTGATCTCGGTCTTGAACGGCGGCAGCTCGCCGAGCGAGCCCCAGCCATCGTCCTCGGCGACGCGTTGCTCGGATTCGAAGCGGCCGGCAGGGTTGATGGTCGCCCCTCGTCCGCGCCGCCGGTCCGGATCGATGCGATGGCCGGCATGGGCCAGCGGATCGGCCGGCGCGACGCGCACCGACGCCGAGATGACATCGCTCTGCTGCTGCCGCAGGGGTTGGGCCGCCGGCATGGGCCTCGCTGTCGGCTTGATGCGAATCATCGCGTGGATCCTGGGCAGTGCCGTGAATCGGCTGCGTTTCCTGTCTTGGAATGTGAACATAACAGGAACATTTGGCAAGGGGCAGGATTGCGGCATGCTGCGCTGCGACATAGAGATGACGGATGCTGACAGCTGTCATCCGCGCGTCCGGCTCCACGCGGGCGCTCGCCGCCACCTTCGCCGTGCTGATCCCGGCGGTGGCCGAGGGTTTCCTCGGCCATGCGGTGGTCGTCGACACCGCCGGTGAGCTCGATATCGAGCGGATCGCGGATGCGACGGGCGCGAGCTATCTGCGCGCCGCCAGCGGCGAAGGCTGGCTTCTCGGTGCCCAGCAGGCGCGCGGCGACATGCTGCTGCTGCTCGATGCCGGCGACGTGCCGCAGCTTCACTGGGTTCAGGCGCTCGAGCGGCACTTCCTGCTCGTGCCGGATCGCCCCGCCTTGCTGCCGCTGCGCGGCGTCGCGGCGGGGCTGCGCGAGCGTGCGGCGATCTCTTTCGGAGGGAGCCGGCTGCGCGCCGGACTCGTCGCGCCGAAGGCGATGGTCATGGCCGGCCGGCTGGGAAAGGCCCCGGTGCGGCTGTCGGCGCGCCGGGAGCGCGCCGGCTGAGCGTCTTCCTCAGTGCGCGGCGGGCTGCACCTCGATCGCGTCGGCAAGCGTCGCCCGCTTGCCCCTGATCGCCGCGTAGGACTGCCAGGCCAGGAACAACCCGAGGATCGTCTGCAGCGTCGCGCTGATCATCAGCGGGAAGAGACCGGGCCCGGCATGAGCCAGGTCTCCGATCGGATAGCGCAGCGCGGTGGCGGCAAAAATGAGGGCGACCAGGGCCGGAAAGGGCCCTCGCGCGACATTCCGGTTGAGCATCCCCGGCTCCATTGATGTTGGTTGTTGCCGGGGATTGTTAAGGAGAAAAGTCACTGCCCCAGAAGGAGCAATGATTTGGTTCAGTCATGGCCATTCCCTGGGCTTGGCGGGTTGGCGCGGGTCGCCTGTCCAGCGGCGTCAGATCGCGTTCCTGAACGTGTCGCAGGACTGCAGCGAGCCGCTCTGGAAGCCGATGTTGAACCATTTCGTGCGCTGCGCGGACGAGCCATGGGTGAAGGAATCGGGGACGACCACGCCCTGCGCCGCCTTCTGCAGCTTGTCGTCGCCGATCGCGGCTGCGGTGCGCATCGCCTCCTCGATGTCGCCCTGGTCGAGGCGGCCCATGGACTGGATGTTGTGGCCCCAGACGCCGGCGAAGCAGTCCGCCTGCAGCTCGATCCGCACCGAGATCGCGTTCGCGTCTCGCTCGGAGGACCGTTCGCGGAGCTGGTTCGCCTTCGGCAGGATGCCGAGCAGGTTCTGGATGTGGTGTCCGACCTCATGGGCGATCACATAGGCGTAGGCGAAGTCGCCGCCGCCGCCGAGCTTGCGCTGCATCTCCTGGAAGAAGGAGGTGTCGAGATAGACCTTGCGGTCGTTGGGGCAGTAGAAGGGCCCCATCGCCGACTGGGCGACGCCGCAGCCTGACCGGTTGACGCCCGAGAAGAGAACCAGCTGCGGCGGCTGGTACCGGGTGTTGCCCTGCTGCGGCAGGAGCTTGGTCCAGACGTCCTCGTTCTGCGCCAGAACGGCCGAGACGAAGCGGCCCATCTCGTCCTGCGGCGGTCCCGAGGAACGGCGCGTCTCCTGCGTCTGCTCGCGCCCGCCGATGCCCCCGATCATCTCCGCCCCGCCGATCAGGATGCGCGGATCGATGCCGAGCGCCCAGCCGAGAAGGCCGAGGACCACCATGGTGCCGATGCCGATCCCGCCGCGGCCGCCCGGCAGGCCGGCGAAGCCGCCGCCACCGTCGCCGCGCCGGTCCTCGAGATTGTCGGACTGGCGATAGTCTTGCCACTGCATGGTTCGGCCCCCGAAATTCCCCGGCACTCTTGCGAACCGGCGCCGGGAACTCAAGCCCGGGTGAACGTGCGGCACAGCGAGCGGTTCCGGGCTTCAGCCCGGCACGGTCTCGTGCGGCACATGGCGGAGAAGTGTTCGGCGCTACGCTTTGCCGTCCAGCGCCGCGCGCAGCGCTCGCAGATCCCGCCAGGCCAGTCGCTTCTGAAGGGGCTGGCGCAGCAGATAGGCCGGATGCAGCGTCGCCATCGCCCGGATGCGCTTGGTGCCGGTATCGTACTCCACCCATTTGCCGCGCGAATTCATGATGCCCTTGAAGCCGAGCAGGCCTTGCGCAGACGGTGCGCCGACGCTGATCAGGATCTCCGGATCCGCGAGCTCGATCTGCCGCTGGACAAAGGGCAGGCAGATCGCGACTTCCTGCGGCGTCGGCGTGCGGTTGCCCGGCGGGCGCCAGGGCAGGAGATTGGCGATATAGACGTCGTTCTGCCGCGAGAGCCCGATGGCTGCCAGCATCCGGTCGAGCAATTGGCCGGATCGCCCGACGAAGGGCAGGCCGAGCCGGTCCTCGTCGGCGCCGGGCGCCTCGCCGACCATCATCACCCGGCCCGCCGGGTTTCCATCGGCGAAGACGAGATTCTTGGCCGTCGCCTTCAGGGCACAGCCTTCGAATTTCGCCATCGCCTCGCGCAGCTCCTCGAGGGTGCGCGCCTCGCGCGCCATCGCGCGGGCCGTCAGTGCCGCATCGTCGGGCGCGGCGACAGCGGCCGGCATCGGCCGGGCCTGCACGGGCCGCAGGGGGGACGTGCCCGGAGCCGGAAGAGGCCGGCGCATCGGCGCTGGTTGAGGCGCCTCGGCGAAGTGGTCGTGCGCTTCGTCGTCCAGCGCTTCGGTGACGCCGGATTCGGCATACCAGCTCAGCAACTCGTACGGGTCGAGATCGTCGGGCCCGCTGACATCGGAAAAGCTCATGCCGTCTTGTACATCGTCGCAATCGGCTCTGCGAGCTTGTGCAGTTGCAAAATGGACCCTTCGCTTGGATAGAGGGTTTCCAGAGTGCGCAAGGCCGGTCTTTGAAGCCGGGGCAAGATAGTTTATATATAAACTATACGTGGGGCCGGGATCGGCAGGCGGAGGACGGGATGGATCTGAAGGAAGCGCAAAGCGAACCGCGCGAGAGCATGGACTATGACGTCGTCATCGTCGGCGCCGGCCCTGCCGGCCTTGCCGCGGCGATCCGGCTGAAGCAGCTCGACGAATCCATCTCCGTCGTCGTCGTCGAGAAGGGGGCCGAGGTCGGCGCGCATATTTTGTCCGGCGCCGTCATCGACCCCAGCGGCCTCGACAGGTTGCTGCCCGACTGGCGCGAGGACCCCGGCCGCCCGCTGACCACTGAGGTCTCGGAAGACGTCTTCTATTTCCTGACAGAGCCCAACGGAATCCGCCTGCCGAATATCGGCATGCCCTCGCTGATGAACAATCACGGCAATTTCGTCGGCTCGCTCGGGCTGGTGACGAAGTTCCTGGCCGCCCGCGCCGAGGCGCTGGGCGTCGAGATTTATCCGGGCTTCGCCGCCGCTGAACTGCTCTGGAACGAGGACGGCTCCGTCGCCGGCATCGCCACCGGCGACATGGGCGTCGCCAAGGACGGCACCGTTTCGGAGCGCTACACCCGCGGCATGGAGCTGCGCGGGCGCTACACCCTGCTGGGCGAGGGCGCGCGTGGCTCGCTCGCCAAGATCGCGATCCGGAAATTTGCCCTCGACGAGGGGCGCGAGCCGCAGAAATACGGCATCGGCCTGAAGGAAATCTGGCAGGTCAAGCCCGAGAAGTTCCACAGGGGCCGGGTTCAGCACTCCTTCGGCTGGCCGCTCGACAACCGCACCGGCGGTGGCTCCTTCCTCTATCATTTCGACGATCATCTCGTGGCGGTCGGCTTCGTCGTGCATCTCAACTACGAGAACCCGACGCTCTCGCCCTTCGATGAATTCCAGCGCTTCAAGACCCACCCGCTGATCCGCGAGACCTTCGAGGGCGGCAAGCGCATCGAGTACGGCTCGCGCGCCATCACCGAGGGCGGCTTCCAGTCGGTGCCGAAGCTGACCTTCCCGGGCGGGGCGCTGATCGGCTGCGCCGCCGGCTTCGTCAACGTGCCGCGCATCAAGGGCAGCCACAACGCCGTGCTCTCCGGGATGCTCGCGGCCGAGAAGCTGGTGCCGGCCCTCCAGGCGGGCCGCGCGCATGACGAGGTCGTCGAGATCGAGAACGAATGGCGTGCCGGCCCGATCGGGCAGGACCTGAAGCGCGTTCGCAACGTCAAGCCGCTCTGGTCGAAATTCGGCACGCTGGTCGGTATCGCGCTCGGCGGGGCCGAGATGTGGCTGAACCAGCTCTTCGGCTGGTCGCCCTTCGGGACGCTGAAGCACGGCAAGCCCGATTTCGCGACGCTGAAGAAGATCGACGAGGTCAAGACGCTGACCTATCCGAAGCCGGACGGGAAGCTGACCTTCGACAAGCTCTCCTCGGTCTTCCTCTCCTCGACCAATCACGAGGAGGACCAGCCGGCGCATCTGAAGCTGACCGATCCCTCGATCCCGATCGCGCAGAACCTGCCGCTCTATGGCGAGCCGGCGCGGCTCTACTGCCCGGCCGGCGTCTATGAGGTGGTCTATGAGAATGCGGAGGCGAAGACCAATCCGCGCTTCGTGATCAACGCGCAGAACTGCGTCCACTGCAAGACCTGCGACATCAAGGACCCGGCCCAGAACATCACCTGGACGGTGCCCGAAGGCGGCGGTGGGCCGGGCTACGCGAATATGTGAACCGCGGACTTCCGGTTCGGATGTAAAAAAGGGGCGCGCCGCGAGGCGCGCCCCTTTGTCTTGCCGCCAGGCGGAGTCAGCCCTTGCGGACGATCGGCGCGGCCGGCTTCGTCTCGGTCTTGGCGCAACCGGCGGCGAAGCCGGCGAGAAGGGCGACGGTGGCGACGCTCAGAACGATCTTCTTCATTGGAAAAACCCTCGGATTTGATGCTCCTGCCGTTTGGGCAGGTACAGCAAGCCTAGCCACGGAAGCGCCGGATTCGCTGCCTGATTCTGCGGCAGGGTCAGCATTCTCGTGCGCTTTCCTGCGAGTGTTGCCCAGCCGCTACGAAACGGCGCATCATCGGGCCTCCGGCTTGCCGGCTCGCCCGGAAACCGCCATCTTGCCCGCCTACGCGAGCGGTCACGGTCCGATGACAGGCTTTGCCTCCGCGGCGATCGGGCGGCGGACCGAGGGAGAATGGCAATCGTGACGTTTTTGAAGAAGGTGCGTGCCTCCGGTACGGCCGCCGCTCTCTCGCTGATTCTCTCGTTTCCGGTCGCCGCTGCTGCCCAGGGCGCGACGCCGCGCTCCTCGGAAGGGCTCGAGCCGGGCGACAGCTTGGAAGGCAACTATCTCGCCGCGATCGTCGCCGGCGCCGGACGCGACCTGGGCGCTGCTTCCGTTTACCTGCGCGAGGCGGTGAAGGAAGACCCCCAGAACAACGACCTGCTGGAACGCGCGTTCGTCGCCTTCCTCGCCGACGGCTCGATGCCCGACGCCTTCCGTGCCGCCGACCGGCTGATTCGCATCGACCCCAGCAACGGCCTCGCCCAACTCGTCGTCGGCGTCCGCGCGATCAAGCAGAAGAGCTATGCCACGGCGCGCAACCACCTCCAGCGCGGCGGGCGCGGCCGCGCGGCGGACATCACCGCGACGCTGCTTTCCGCATGGTCCTATCTCGGCTCGAACAATCCCAAGCGCGCGATCGAGACCCTGGAACGGCTGAAGGGCGAGCCCTCCTACAATCTCTTCCGCGACTACCATGCCGGGCTGATCCTTGATGCAGCCGGGCGCAAGGCCGAGGCCGAGAAGCGCCTGAAGGCCGCCTACGACGCGGAGAAGACCACGCTGCGCCTGGTCGATCTCTGGGCGCGGCTTCAGGCCCGCCAGGGTGATTTCGCCGGTGCCGCCACGACCTATGCCGATTTCGACCGGCTGCTGCCCAATCACCCGATCATCCGCGAGGGCATGGCGCTCGTCGCGAAGAAGGAGGCGCCGCCGCGCCAGATCGCGAACGCGCAGCAGGGCGCCGCCGAGGTGCTCTACGGCCTCGCCAGCGCCGGCAACCGCCAGGGCGACGAGGCTGCCGCGCTTCTCTACCTGCGCATGGCGGTCTACCTCGACCCCAGCCATGACCTCGCCATCCTGACGCTGGGCGACATCCTTGAGCGCTCGCGCCAGCCGGAAGACGCGGTCGCGGTCTACGACAAGATGCCGCAGAGTTCCCCGCTGCGCCCGAACGCAGAAATTCAGGCCGGGCTTGCGCTGGAAAACCTCGGCAGGCGTGAGGAGGCGGTGAAGCATCTCGACAAGGTGATCGCCGAGCGTCCGGACGATGTCGATGCGCTGGCCGCTCTCGGCAACATCTATCGCTCGCGCAAGGAGTTCCAGAAGGCGTCCGAGACCTACGACAAGGCGGTCGACAAGCTCGCCTCGCCTGGCCGCGCCAATTGGGACCTGTTCTATTTCCGCGGCATTGCCCGCGAGCGCACCGATCGCTGGCCCGAGGCCGAGGCCGACCTGCGCAAGGCGCTGGAGCTGCTGCCCGAGCCGCTGGGACGGGAGCGGGCCCTGGTGCTGAACTATCTCGGCTATTCGTTGGTCGACAAGCATCTCAAGCTCGACGAGGCGCTCGACATGCTGCGTCGCGCCGTCGAGCTGCGGCCCCGCGATGGCTACATCATCGATTCGCTCGGCTGGGCCTATTATCGGCTCGGCCGCTACGAGGACGCCGCCCGCGAGATCGAGCGGGCGATGGAACTGCGCCCCTCCGATCCTGTGATCAACGATCATCTGGGCGACGCCTACTGGCGTGTGGGGCGCAAGCTCGAAGCGAAGTTCCAGTGGAACTATGCCCGCGACCTCAATCCCGAGCCCGAGGATCTCACCAACATCCTGCGCAAGATCCAGCGCGGCCTCGACGAGCCGCCTTCCGCCGACGCCGGCGGCGCGGCCAAGCCCGACGAGACGAAGAAGGACGGCGGCTGAGCCCGCGGAGCCTTCGATGGGACGGAGTGCCGCCGGTTCAGCGGCCGGCAAGCCGGCGGACCTGACGACCCGTGCCCGCGCCAAGGTCAACCTCGACCTGCGCGTTCTCGGCCGGCGTGCCGACGGCTATCACGAACTCGATAGCCTGGTGGCCTTCGCCGGAATCGGGGACGAGCTATCGCTCGACCCCTCCGGCCCTCTCGGACTGACCATCTCGGGGCCTCGCTCGGCCGGGCTGGAGGCTGGCCCGGGCAACCTTGTCCTGCGCGCGGCCGGCGCCTTTCTCACCGCCTATCCGGATTCGCGGTCAGGCGCCTTTCATCTGGTCAAGCGCCTTCCGGTCGCCTCCGGAATCGGTGGCGGCTCTGCCGATGCCGCTGCGGCGCTGCGCCTGCTCGCGCGGCTCAACGGCTTGCCGCCGGCGACGCCGCGTCTTCTGGAGATTGCCGCTGCAATTGGCGCCGATGTCCCGGTCTGCCTGGAATCGCGTGCCCGGCTGATGGGCGGCATCGGCGAGCGGCTCGGCCCTTCGCTGCGGCTGCCGCAACTGCCAGCGCTGCTGGTGAATCCCGGCGTGCCGGTGGAGACCGTCGCCGTCTTCAAGGCGCTGGGTCTCGCGGCCTCGGGAGAGCTGGCGCAGCTGCGTCCGGCCGCTGAAGCGGTTCCGGCCACGGTGCCGGGCCTGCATGCGAGGCTTGCCGCGTCGCGCAACGATCTGGAGCCGCCTGCGATGCAGGTCGCGCCTGTCGTGGCCGAAGTGCTGGAGCGGCTGAGGGCCCTGCCGGGCTGCCGGCTCGCCCGGATGTCGGGTTCCGGCGCGACCTGCTACGCGCTGTTCGAAGATAAGGCCGCAAGCCTGGCCGCCAGCCGGGACCTGCGCCGCGAGAGCGGCGGCTGGTGGATCGCTCCGACGGTGCTGCGCTGAATTCAGCAGCACTGGCCGCTGGGAAGGTGACTCAGTGCGCCCGCGCGATGCAGAAATCGACCGCGTCGTTCAGCGCCTGCTTCATCGGCGAGGCCGGGAAGAGGCCGAGGGCATCCTTCGCCATCTTGGCGTAGTGCTTGGCGCGCTCGATCGTGTCCTGCAAGGCCGCGTGCTTCCGCATCAGCGTCTGCGCCTGCTCGAGATCGCCGTCTGCGATGGTGCCGTCCTGGAGCGTCCGCTTCCAGAAGGCGCGCTCCTCGTCCGACCCACGGCGGAAGGAGAGGACGACGGGCAGCGTGATCTTGCCTTCGCGGAAATCGTCCCCGGTGTTCTTGCCGAGTTTGGCGGCGACGCCGCCATAATCCAGCGCATCGTCGATCAGCTGGAAGGCGATGCCGAGATTGAGCCCGTAGCTGCGGCAAGCGGCCTCGTTGGCTTTCGACGAGGCCGCGATCACCGGCCCGACCTCGCAGGCGGCGGCGAAGAGCTCGGCCGTCTTGCCGCGGATGACGGCGAGGTACTCGTCTTCCGTCGTCTCGGTGTTCTTGGCGACGGAAAGCTGCAGCACCTCGCCCTCGGCGATCACGGCGGCCGCCGTCGAGAGGATGTCGAGCGCGCGCAGCGAGCCGACCTCGACCATCATCCGGAAGGCCTGGCCGAGCAGGAAATCGCCGACCAGCACGCTGGCCTCGTTGCCCCAGAGCATGCGGGCGGCCGCCTTGCCGCGGCGCATGTCGCTCTCGTCGACGACATCGTCATGGAGCAGCGTCGCGGTGTGCATGAACTCGACCGAGGCCGCGAGCTTCACATGGCCTTCGCCGCGATAGCCGCACAGATCGGCCATCGCCAGCGTCAGCATCGGCCGCAGCCGCTTGCCGCCGGAGGAGATCAGGTGGTTCGCCACCTCCGGGATCATCGTCACCTCGGAGCCGGTACGCGACAGGATCATCGCGTTGACGCGCTCCATGTCGGCGCGCGTCAGGCCGACCAGGGACTCGATGCCGGGCTGGCTCTTCTCGCGCTCCTCGAACGATACGACGACACCCACGGCACGACTCCGCCAAGCTCCGCGCCGGATGGCGCCGCAGAGCCATGCCACAATCGCAGCACGGGACGCCAGCCCCCGGCGGCCTCAGCCGGCCTGTCTGCGCGGCATCGCCGCAGTCCGGATCGTCGCAAAAGCCGCGTTGGGAGCAGGGGCCGCCCCTTGCGCCGATGCCGGGGCTCGGGCTCCATGGCGGCATGCACGAGCTCATCCGCACCAACGACCTGATCCTGCTCGGCGCCATCGAGGCGCTGCTCGCTTCCGCCTCGATCGACAGCATGGTCGCCGACCAGCATATCAGCGCGCTCGAAGGCATGATCGGCGCCTTCCCGCGCCGCCTGCTGGTGCGCGAGGCCGATCGCCAGCGGGCACGGGCTCTCCTGCGCGATGCCGGCTACGGCGCCGAGCTGCGCGATGAGTGAGCCCACGCTGTCCTCGGCGTTGGGCGAGATCGTCACGGACCGGCTTCTGGACGGACGGCTCGTCCTCAGCCAGCCGCGCAAGGGCCACCGGGCCGGCAGCGACGCGATCCTGCTCGCTGCCGCCTTGCCCGATCTCGGCGCGGGCTCACTCGCCGATCTCGGCGCGGGCGTCGGCACGGTGGGGCTTGCTGCGGCGCTCGTTCAGCCGGCCCTCGAGGTCGCGTTGCTCGAACGCGATCCCGATCTTGCGGCGCTCGCCGCCGGGAACGCGGTCGCGAACGGGCTTGCCGGCCGGGTGCGCGTGGTGGCCGCCGATGTCGGCGCGCCGGCTGCCATGCTGTCGGAGAAGGGCATGCGGCCCGGCAGCTTTGCCGCCGTCGCGATCAATCCGCCCTTCTACCCAGCCGGCGAAACCCGGAAATCACCGATCCCCAACCGTGCGGCCGCCCATGTCGCCGAGGGCGGGTTTGACATCTGGCTCAAGGCTGCGCGGCGCCTGCTCAGCCCGGGCGGCACGCTCGCCATCATCCACCGGGCCGAGGCGCTGCCGGAACTGCTCGGCGGGCTGGCCACCGGCTTCGGCGCGCTGGAAATCCGCCCGGTGCATGCCTTCGCGGACCGCCCGGCCGTTCGCGTCATCGTCACCGCCGTCCTGAACAGCAGAAAGCCGGCAGCGATGCTGCCGGCTTTCGTGATCAATGGCGCGGATGGGCGGCTGACGCCCGCGAGCGATGCGGTGCATCGCGGCCGCGAGCGCCTTTCCGCTCACCAGTAGCGGGGGCCGTAGAAGCGCGGCGGCGGCGGGGGCGGCGGCGGCGCGTAATAGGGCCGGGCGTAGTAGGGCCGGCGCCAATACGGACGCGGGCCGTAATAGGGCCGCGGGCCGTAATAGGGCGGGGGCGGGGGTGGGCCGTAGTAGAACTGCGCCGGCTGGGCGAGTGTGTTGTTCAGCACCGTCGCCACGGCAGCGTCATAGGACGAGGGGCCGGCGGAAGCCGGGCCGGCGGCCAGAGCGAGGCCGCCTGCCGCAGCCAGAGCGATAAGCGTTGTCCGGAACATCGGATCCTCCGTGGACTGGCGCCGGTGACCTTGCCACCGGATCGAACGCCGTTTGTAAGATCAGGCTATCGGATTCAAGCTGAACGGAACGAGACCGCCCCGTTCAGCTGTCCTTCATCGGCGCCCGGCGGGCGCCTCCCGCCTCAGCGGCAGACCCGCACCGGGCGGACGACCCAGCGCCAGCCGTTCCAGACCCGGCGCTGCGACCAGAAGCAGCGCGGGCGGTAATAGGGCCGCGGGCGATAATAGCGCGGCCGGCCATAGTAGTACTGCGCATCCTGCACGAGGCCCTGGCCGGCCTGCGCGACCGGCGCGCCGGCCGTGCCGAGCGGAGCCGCCGAGGCCGGCGCTGCGATGAAGGCCGTGCCGGCGACGGCGCAGGCCAGAAGCAAAGAACGAATCATCGTGTCCTCCGTCTCTTCAAGGCGGTCTCACCGCCGTTAGCAATCGTCCCGCCTCGACCTTTAGGCCGCAAAAGCTGAACGAGGCGATACCGTGCCGTTCATGCCGCCTTCATCAACGGCCCGCGAGCTTCCAATCGACCGGCCGCTTCCTGTCCCGATTGAGACCTGCGATTGCGGCACGCGCTTGACCATGCCAAGCCCCGACCCTAATCACGCCGGCACTCCCTTAGCGTTTCGGAAGGCTTTTCGCCCTTGTCCGCCTCGGATCAGACCGTCTTGGCTCACGCCTCGCCCGCCGCCTCGCCGGCGATGGACCCGACCCGCTCCTTCCAGGGGCTGCTGCTGACGTTGCAGCGCTTCTGGGCCGAGCGAGGTTGCGTGGTGCTGCAGCCCTACGACATGGAGGTCGGCGCCGGCACCTTCCACCCGGCGACCACGCTGCGCGCGCTTGGCCCCAAGCCCTGGAAGGCGGCCTATGTGCAGCCGTCCCGTCGCCCCAAGGACGGCCGCTATGGCGAAAACCCCAACCGGCTGCAGCATTATTACCAGTTCCAGGTCATCCTGAAGCCGTCGCCGCCGGATCTGCAGCAGCTCTATCTCGACTCGCTGCAGGCGATCGGCGTCGATCTGGCTCTGCACGACGTCCGTTTCGTCGAGGACGACTGGGAGAGCCCGACGCTCGGCGCCTGGGGGCTGGGCTGGGAGTGCTGGTGCGACGGCATGGAGGTCAGCCAGTTCACCTATTTCCAGCAGGTCGCGGGCGTCGAATGTGCGCCGGTGGCGGGCGAGCTGACCTACGGGCTCGAGCGCCTGGCGATGTATGTCCAGGGCGTCGAAAACGTCTACGACCTCAACTTCAATGGCGGCGAGGGCGAGGATCGGATCTCCTATGGCGACGTCTTCCTCCAGGCCGAGCAGGAATACTCCCGGCATAATTTCGAGCACGCCAACACCGAGACGCTGTTCCGGCACTTCTCGGATGCGGAAGCTGAGTGCAAGGCGCTGCTCGCTGCCGGCGAGGCCCAGCCGGGCTCCAATGATCCGCGCCACCTCATGTCGCTGCCGGCCTATGACCAGTGCATCAAGGCCAGCCACATCTTCAACCTGCTCGATGCGCGCGGCGTGATCTCGGTCACCGAGCGCCAGAGCTACATCCTGCGCGTCCGCGAACTCGCCAAGGCCTGCGGTGCCGCCTGGCTGAAGACCGCTGGCGGGGGAGCTGCCTGATGCCCGATCTCCTGCTTGAACTGTTCTCGGAAGAAATTCCCGCCCGCATGCAGCGCAAGGCGGGCGAGGACCTGAAGAAGCTCGTCACCGATGCGCTGGTCGAGCGCGGCCTTGTCTATGAGGGCGCCAAGGCTTTCGTCACGCCGCGCCGCCTGGCGCTGCACATCGCCGGCCTGCCCGTGCGCGGCCGCGATGTCCGTGAGGAGCGCAAGGGGCCGCGCGTCGGCGCGCCCGACGCCGCCGTGCAGGGCTTCCTGAAGGCCGCGGGCCTGACCTCGCTCGATCAGGCGACCATCGTCAGCGACCCGAAGAAGGGCGACTCCTACGTCGCCATCATCGAGAAGCCCGGCCAGGAAACCGTCGCGGCCATCGCCGAGATCGTGCCGGCCTTGATCCGCTCGTTTCCCTGGCCGAAATCGATGCGCTGGGGCAAGGCCTCGGCGGCCGGCGCCAGCCTGCGCTGGGTGCGCCCGCTGCACTCGATCCTCTGCACCTTCGGGGCCGAGACCGAGGACACCGAGATCGTGCCCTTCGAGGTCGACGGCATCGTCTCCGGCAACGTCACCTATGGCCACCGCTTCCATGCGCCCGGCCCGATCACGGTGCGGCGTCTGGAGGATTATGTGTCGTCGCTGGAGAAGGCGAAGGTCGTGCTCGATGCCGATCGGCGCAAGGAAATCATCCTCGCCGATGCGCGCAACCTTGCCTTCGCGCAGGGCCTCGAACTCGTCGAGGACGAGGGGCTGCTGGAGGAGGTCGCGGGGCTGGTCGAGTGGCCGGTGGTGCTGATGGGCGCCTTCGAGGAGCGCTTCCTCGAGATTCCGGGCGAGGCGATCCGCGCCACCATCCGCGCCAACCAGAAATGCTTCGTGCTGCGCGATCCCGCGACGGGCAACCTCGCCAACCGCTTTCTGCTGACCTCGAACCTGATGGCGAGCGATGGCGGCGCCGCGATCGTCGCCGGCAATGAGCGTGTCGTCCGCGCCCGCCTCTCCGACGCCGCCTATTTCTTCGCGACCGACAAGGGCAATCTGCCCGATCTCGACACGCTCAAGGACAGCGCCGACAAGCTCGGGCTCGACCTCGCCAAGCCGCTCGACCAGCGCATGGCCAAGCTCGACAGGCTCGGCGTCGTCTTCCACGCCAAGCTGGGAACGCAAGGCGAGCGCGTCCAGCGCATCGCCGCGCTGGCGCGGGAACTGGCCCCCATCGTCGGGGCCAATCCCGACAAGGCCGAGCGCGCCGCCAAGCTCGCCAAGGCCGACCTGCCGACCGAAATGGTCGGCGAATTCCCGGAACTGCAGGGCCTGATGGGCCGCAAATATGCGGAACTGCAGGGCGAGGACGCTTCGGTCGCCGCGGCGGTCGAGGAGCACTACAAGCCGCTCGGCCCCTCCGACCGCGTCCCGACCGATCCGGTCTCGGTGGCGGTCGCGCTCGCCGACAAGCTCGACACGCTGGTCGGCTTTTGGGCCATCGACGAGAAGCCGACCGGGAGCAAGGACCCCTATGCGCTGCGCAGGGCGGCGCTGGGGGTTATTCGGCTGGTGGTCGAGAATGAGATCAGGGGGCGCTTGATTGTTCCACTAGCTCGGCAATTTGCTCGAGTTTCTACTGGTGGAAGGTTTGCGGAGCTTAATGCCCTCAAACAGCAGGCTGAGGTTTTGGAGGCCTTTGGCGCTACAGAGGTCGCTGCCGTCTTGAATGAGTATTTGCTGTCGCAACACTCGCCGGAGGCTGCGCGACGCTTTAGCGCAGAGACTGGCCCTCAGACCCTTGAAGCGTACAGGGACCTCCTCTCCTTCTTCCACGACCGCCTGAAGGTCATGCTCCGTGACCAGGGCGCGCGGCATGATCTCGTCGATGCGGTTCTGGGCGAGGGCGCTTCGGCGAACGACGATCTCCTCCTCATCACCCGCCGCGTCGCGGCGCTCGGCCGCTTCCTCGACACCGAGGACGGCAGGAACCTGCTCGCGGGCTACAAGCGCGCCGCCAACATCCTGCGCGCCGAGGAGAAGAAGGACGGGGAGGGCGCCTTTGCCGGCGCTCCGGATCTCCAGCTCATCGCCGCCGCCGGGCTGATCGAGGAGAAGGCGCTTGCCGTCGCGCTGGCGCAGGCGACGCCGAAGGCCGAGGGCGCCGTCGCCGCCGAGGACTACGAGGGCGCGATGGCGGCGCTGGCGGAACTGCGCCCCGCGGTCGATGCCTTCTTCGACAAGGTCACGGTCAACGACCCCGACCCGTCCCAGCGCGCCAACCGCCTGAAGCTGCTGAACCAGCTCCGGCAGGCGACGCGCGCCGTGGCGGATTTCGACCGCATCGCGGGGTAAGGCGCGTCATGCTCGGGCTTGACCCGAGCATCTCCTGAACGAGCGAGCTGGTTTTCGAGGTGGTCGGGTCAAGCCCGGCCATGACGGTGAGGGCACGCTCCCTTCGCCCGCAAATTGCTCCAGCGGAACCAAATTCCGCCTCACGACGTTGTCTCCGCGGGGCTGGCACCGCTTGCGAATGCGTCGCGGCGGCTGCTCCGGGGGGCCGGCATCCGGCCGTGATACGGAGAATTTGCAATGAACATCCTGATTTCCCTGCTCATCACCATTCTGGTCATCGGCGTCGTGCTCTATCTCGTGCGCATGCTGCCGCTCGATGGCGCGATCAAGAACGTCGTCCAGATCATCGTCATCGTGATCGGCATCATCTCGCTGTTGCGCTATCTCGCCGTGTTCTGAGCCAAGGCCATCATTGCGAGTGTAGCGAACCAATCCAGTGGTCTCGCTCGACGTCTCCCTGGATTGCTTCGTCGCTTTGCTCCTCGCGATGACGCCAACGCGCCCCGATTGACGCTCCAGCTTCGCTCATGCACACTCGAATAGGTCCAGAGGGCCCCGGACGCACTGCGTCGCGGGGCCCTTTCCTATTGCAGGCGATATCGCGATGAACGCGCCGAACCGCACCACCCATACCCGCCTGACCTCCTACCCGGAGCCCGGCAGCGCCGCGGCGCGCTTTCCCATCCGCTGGGGGGCCGAGACCGCCGCCGAGCGCGGCCCCATCATCGCCTCGACCACGACGCCTGCCGACCGCAACGTCATCGGCGCCCATGGCGGCTCCTATTCGGTCTACCGGGCGCTCGCGATCTCGGCCCGCGCGATGAATCCCTCGCAGCGCCCCGACCTCACCAACACCTATCCGACTGCCGAGATCGTGCCGCAGCCGCAATGGGCCGATCCGAAGGCGATCGTTTCGCTCGATCCCTTCGGCCATAGCGTCGCGCAGGATTTCGGCCAGCTGATCGGCGAGGGCATCGACATCCGCCCCTCGATCGCGGTCACCAAGGCCCGTCTCAACCTGCCCGAGATCCTGGCGGCGATGGGCGCCCACCGCCTCGCAGCGGACGGGCATATCCTGCACGGCACCGGCGACATCTCCGTCACCAAGATCGCGATCGATCCGGTCTGGTACCTGCCCGGCATCGCCGAGCGCTTCGGCACCACCGAAAGCGAGCTGCGCCGCACGCTGTTCGAGCAGACGGGGGGCATGTATCCGGAGCTGGTGACGCGGCCGGACATGAAGGTCTTCCTGCCGCCGATCGGCTCGATCACCGCCTATGTCATGGGCGAGGTTTCGGCGTTGTCGGACCCGCGCAAGCGCATCGCCTGCCGCGTCCACGACGAGTGCAACGGCTCCGATGTTTTCGGCTCCGACATCTGCACCTGCCGGCCCTACCTCACCCACGGCATCGAGGAGTGCGTGAAGGAGGCCCAGAGCGGCGGCGTTGGCCTCATCGTCTACAACCGCAAGGAGGGCCGGGCGCTCGGCGAGGTGACGAAGTTCCTCGTTTACAACGCCCGCAAGCGCCAGGAGGGCGGCGATTCCGCCGCGACCTATTTCGAGCGCACCGAATGCGTCGCAGGCGTGCAGGATGCCCGCTTCCAGCAGTTGATGCCGGATGTGCTGCATTGGCTCGGCGTCACCCGGATCGACCGGCTGATGTCGATGTCGAACATGAAATACGACGCGATGGTCGAGAGCGGCATCGCGATCGGCGAGCGCGTCGCCATCCCGCCCGAACTGGTCCCGCCCGATGCCTCGGTCGAGATCGAGGCGAAAAAGGCGGCGGGCTACTATTCCCCGGAGGGCGCGCCGGGCGACAATGCGCTCAAGGCCACCGTCGGCCGTGACCTCGACAAGTTCTGAGCTGACGATGGCTGACCGGAATCCCGAGGCGGTTCGCGCCTTGCTCAAGCCCGCCACCGTTCGGGCGCGTGCCCATGAGATGCTGCAGCTCGGCCTGGCCGGCCGGCTGCTGCATTTCAACGTGCATCCGGAGCGGCTCGAAGCCTGCGCCGATGATGTGCTGGAGACGATCCGCGCCAATTACCCGACGCTGGAGATCCCCTTCCACGCGCGCTGGCGCCATTTCGTGCTGGCGGGGGATGACCGCTGGGCGCGGCTCGATGCGGAGGCCTGCTTCACTGATGCCGGTGGGCGGGGACGGGCCGCCTACGACCTCGCCATCGTCAGCGTTCTGCTTGATGCCGGCGCCGGCCCGGATTGGCGCTATCGCGACCCGCAGACCGGACGCGAGATCGGCCGCTCGGAAGGGCTCGCGCTGGCCTCGCTCGACATGTTCGCCGCCGGGCTGTTCTCGGCCGATCCGGCCGACCCGCATCGCGCCGACGCCTCGGCGCTGCGACGCCTCGATGGGGTGGGCCTGGCCGCCGGCTTCCAGGCCGGTCCCGGCAATCCGCTGCTGGCTGTGGAAGGGCGCGCGGCGCTGTTGAACCGCCTCGGCGAGGAACTGGAGCGGCAGGGGATGGCCCGCCCCGGCGATCTGTTCGACCGCTTCGCGGGCGCGGCCGAAACCGGGACCGTGCGGGCGGGATACATGCTGGGAGAGGTGCTGACGACCCTCGGCGGCATCTGGCCCTCGCGCCTGACGATCGCCGGCGTTCCGCTCGGCGACACCTGGCGCCATCCGCTGATCGCGCCGGGCGAGCCGACGGCAGGGCTGGTGCCCTTCCACAAGCTCTCGCAATGGCTGACCTATTCGCTGATCGAGCCGCTGCAATGGGCCGGCATCTCGGTGGCCGACATCGACGGCCTGACGGGCCTGCCAGAGTATCGCAATGGCGGGCTCTTCCTCGACAGTGGCGTCATCGCGCTGAAGGACGAGGCGGATCGCGCCAGGGCGCATGAGGTCTCTTCGCCCCTGGTGGTGGAATGGCGGGCGCTCACCGTCGCCCTTCTGGACGAGATCGCGACGCTCATCCGCAGCCGCCTCGGGCGGACGCGGGAAGAGCTGCCGCTCGCCAAGGTGCTGGAAGGCGGCACCTGGGCCGCCGGCCGCCGCATCGCGCGCGAAAAGCGTGTGGATGGCGGCCCGCCGTTGGCCATCGTCAGCGACGGCACGGTATTCTGACGGCTGATGACGGGGACGGCAAAGACATGGTGACGAGCTTGGACGGCGTGACGGTCGTCGATCATCCGCTGGTGCAGCACAAGCTGACGCTGATGCGGCAGAAGGATCGCTCGACCAAGAGCTTCCGGCAGCTGCTGAACGAGATCGGCATGCTGCTCTGCTACGAGGTCACGCGCGATCTTCCGACCGAGCTGGTCGAGATCGAGACGCCGCTGATGAACTCGATGCAGCCGGTGATCGCGGGCAAGAAGCTCGTTTTCGCACCGATCTTGCGGGCCGGCGTCGGCTTCCTCGACGGCATGCTGGAGCTGGTCCCGGCCGCGCGCGTCGCCCATATCGGGCTCTACCGCGACCCCGACACGCTGCAGGCGGTCGAGTATTACTTCAAGGCGCCCTCAGACATCGCCGACCGCATGATCGTGGTGATGGATCCGATGCTGGCGACCGCCAACTCGGCCGTCGCTGCGGTGGAGCGGCTGAAGGAGCGTGGCGCGAAGGATCTGCGCTTCGTCTGCCTGCTGGCGGCGCCGGAAGGCATTGCCCGCCTGCGCGGCGCCCATCCCGACGTGCGCATCTGGACTGCGGCGATCGACGAGAAGCTCAACGATCACGGCTATATCGTGCCGGGGCTGGGCGATGCCGGCGACCGGATGTTCGGCACGCGCTAAGCGAGCCGCACGCGATCCAGATATGAAAAAAGCCCGCCTCTTTCGAGGCGGGCCTTCCAACCGATCAGGCGCGAGCCGGATCGAATGACTGCAGGATCACTCGATGATCTGCACGACGCGGCGGGTCCGCGGTTCCACGATTACGGCGCGGTCGTTCACGACGGTGTAGCGATAGTTCGTCGCATTCGGGCCGTAATCGGCCGGCAGCGCATGGTAAACGACGCCCTGCTGCGGAAGCACGGTGCCTACGGCGACCGGCTCGGCATAGGTGTAGGACGGGACACGCTGCTCGACGACATAGGTCTTGAACTTCGGCTCGGCCGCGTCACCGACGATCGCGCCGACGACAGCGCCGCCCACACCGCCCACAGCCGCACCCACCGGGCCGCCGACGATGGCGCCACCGACCGCGCCGGTCGCTGCGCCGCTGGTCGCGCCACCCACGGCGCCGCCCGAAGGCTGGTTCTGGGCGAAGGCGAGTGTCGGGGCCAAGGTCAGGGCCGCAACGATAGCAATCTTCTTGATCATGGTCGTCTCCTCTCGAAGTGAGCTTCGGCGAGGACAACTGAGCGCAGAGGTGGGAGTTCCCCAGCGATCGGTCACGAGATGTTAACAGCGCGAAAGATGCGCCTGAAAGTGGTGCCCGGCCAGCACCTTGCCAGTTCATGATCCGATGCGGTGAAAACCGTGCTTTGCCGGTTCGTCCAACAAAAACGGCAGGCCGAACCGGCCTGCCGCAACTGTTCCAGGGCTCTGGCGTGACCCGGACTGCTACTTGGACGCCGCCGAAAGCACCGGCGTCAGCTTGTCGGCATCGCGCTTGATCAGGGCGGCAAACCCGGCCGGGGTGCGCTCCTCGGCCGTCGGCAGCACGGTGCCGAGGTCGAGCAGGCGCTTCTTGGTCGCTTCGTCGTTCAGTGCCTTGTTCAGCGCATCGACCAGCTTGTCGACCGCCTCCTTCGGCATGCCCTTCGGCCCGGCAATGCCGTTCCAGGCCTCGATCTGGAATTCCGGCAGCCCGGCTTCCTTGGTGGTCGGCACATCCGGCAGCGCCGGTGAACGCGTTGCCGAGGCGACGGCATAGGCCTTGATCGAGCCGGCGCGGACCTGCTCGGCGACCGAGACGATCTGGTCGCACATGAAGTCGACCTGGCCGGAGACGAGGTCGTTCAGCGCAGGTCCCGTGCCACGATAGGCGACCGAGTTGATCTTCGGCGTGCCCAGCACGCCCTTCAGCAGCGTGCAGGTCGTCCAGGAGACGGAGCCGACGCCGGCATGCGCCTCGTTCACCTTGTCCTTGTTCTCCTTCACATAGGAGACGAAGGTCTTCAGGTCCTTGGGCTCGAAGGTCTTGCGCGCCACGATCAGGATCGGCGTTCCGCCGGCGAGCCCGATCGTCTGCATGCCGTTGATCGGATCGTATTTCAGGCCCGGATAGGTCGCAGGCGCGGCCGAGAAGGTGCCGAGATGGCCCATCGCGATGGTGTAGCCATCCGGCGCCGCTGTGATCGCCCGCGTGATGCCGGTGGTGCCGCCGGCGCCCGCGACGTTCTCGATGACGATCTGCTGGCCGAGCGTCTTCGACATGTGGTCGGCGACGATGCGGGCAATGATGTCGGTGGGGCCGCCGGCCGCGAAGGGCACGATCATGGTCACCGGCTTGGTCGGATAGCCTTGCGCCTGTGCGCCGCCGACGAGGGCCAGGGTGGCGGCCGTCGCGAGGCCGAGAACGAGCTTCTTCATCGATATCTCTCCCTTTGTCCTGTTCTGGTGCGAGCTTGGAGTGCGGCCGCCTGCGGCCGCAACCCCGTCATTCGGTGAAGACCTCGTCGCGCTTCTTCGAGATCGAGGGCAGCAGCGCGATCACCAGCACGATCACGGCGACGGCCAGGAGCCCCGCGGAGATCGGCCGCTCGAGAAAGGTCAGGAACGAACCGCGCGAGATGATCAGCGCCTGCCGGAGCTTTTCCTCCATCAGCTTGCCGAGCACGAAGCCGAGCAGCATCGGGGCAGGCTCGAAGCCGAACTTGATCAGCAGATAGCCGAACAGGCCGAACAGCGCCGTGAAGGCGACGTCGAGCGGCTGGTTGTTCACCGAGTAGATGCCGATGCAGCAGAAGATCAGGATCGCCGGGAACATCAGGCGGTAAGGCACCTGCAGCAGCTTCACCCAGACGCCGACCAGCGGCAGATTGATGATCAGCAGCATCAGGTTGCCGATCCACATCGAGGCGATCATGCCCCAGAACAGCTCGGGGTTTCGGGTCATCACCTGCGGCCCGGGGATGATGCCGTGGATCGTCATCGCGCCGACCATGAGGGCCATGACCGCATTCGGCGGGATGCCGAGGGTGAGAAGCGGGATGAAGGCGGTCTGCGCGCCGGCGTTGTTGGCAGATTCCGGTCCCGCCACGCCCTCGATCGCGCCCTTGCCGAAGCGGGAGGGGTCCTTGGCGAGCTTCTTTTCCACTGTATAGCTGGCGAAGGGGCCGAGCACGGCGCCGTTGCCCGGCAGGATGCCGAGAATGCCGCCGATGAAGGTGCCGCGTACCGCGGGCGCCGCTGCCTGCTTGATGTCCTCCCAACTTGGCAGGAGCCGGCCGATCTTGGCGCGCACCACGTCCCGAGCCTCCGGAGCCTCCAGATTGCGCAGCACCTCGGCGAAGCCGAAGACGCCCATCGCCAGCACCGAGAAATCGATGCCGTCCGAGAGTGAGGCGACGCCGAAGGTCAGGCGTTCCTGCCCGGTTTCGAGGTCGGTGCCGACGGTCGAGAGCAGCAGGCCGAGCATGATCATGCAGAAGGCCTTCAGGATCGAGCCGCGCGCCAAGACGACGGCAAAACACAAACCCATCACCATCAGCGAGAAATACTCGGCCGGGCCGAACAGCAGCGCCATCTTGGTCAGCGGCGCGCCCAGCGCCGCGATGATCACGGTGGCGACGCAGCCGGCGAAGAAGGAGCCGATCGCGGCGGTGCCCAGCGCAACGCCGGCGCGGCCCTGCTTGGCCATCTGGTGGCCGTCGAGCGCGGTCACGACGGCCGTGGCCTCGCCGGGGATGTTGACCAGGATGGCGGTGGTCGAGCCGCCATATTGCGCACCGTAATAGATGCCGGCGAGCATGATCAGGGCGCCGGTGGGATCGAGCCCGAAGGTGATCGGCAGCAGGATCGAGATCGTCGCGATCGGGCCGACGCCCGGCAGGACGCCGATCAACGTGCCGACGAGACAGCCGACAAAGCACAACGCGACATTCTGCAGCGACAGCGCGACGCCGAAGCCGAGCGAGAGGTTGGAGAACAGATCCATATCGCTCAGATTCCCAGAAGCCAGGGGGCGAGCGGGATCGGCAGGCTCAGCGCGTATTTGAACAGCGCGATGCAGGCCGCCGACATCGCGATCGCGAAGATCACGAGCTGCTTCAGGTTGAGATCGTCGGCGGCGAGTCCGGCATAAAGGATCAGCAGCGGGCCGGAGACGAGCAGGCCGAGCGCAGGCACGCTAATCGGTCCGATCTCGAAGCCGCGGATCGTCAGGGCAAACAGGCAGGCGCCGCCGAGGACGAAGAACACGCCCTTCCAGGACCAGCCGGACAGCGCCTCGCCCTCATAGCGCAGCGAGCAGAACACCAGCATCAGGCCGAGGACGCCGCAGATCACCGCGAAGGCCTTGGGCAGCATGCCCGGGCCGAGCTGCCGCAGCGTGCCGGCCGAAAGATCCCATGAGAAGGCAAAGGCGCCCAGAGCGAGCACGATCATGAACAGGCCTCCGGCGAGGTCCTGCGTCGAGCGGATGCGCAGGCCTTGCCCGCGTTCGATCTGGTTCAAACTCATCGGGCTCCTCCGGCTATCGCTTCGTATCGCTCCGCCTGTCTCGGCTGGGCGGATCTTGAGTAGGGCAGGACGTGGCGCTCCTCGATCAGCGTCACGCTCTCCCGCAGGATGGACAGGAAGTCGTCGCGGGGCGGCAGCTTCTGCTGCGGGCGCCAGGCCACGCCGATCAGCGCGCCGGGCGGCGGCGGATCGAGCAGGGCTCCGCGCAGCCGCCGCAGCGTCACGCCCGGAAAGCTCAGCCGTGACACCCAGTCAGGAGCCAGCGCCATGCCGAGCCCTGCCGCGACGGCCGACATCATCGCCGGCTTCTCGGTCGCTTCGATGGTGACGTTGGGCACGGCCCCGACGCTCTCGAAATAGGACATGACGAGGTCGTAGGCATAGGGCCGGGCGCGCTTGGAGGGCACGACGAAAGGCTCGCCGACGAGGTCGAGCATGGTCAGGTGGTCGCGCGCGGCGAGCGGGTGTTTCTCGTTCAGCACGACGATGGGCCGTTCGACGCGCAGGATCTCGAAGGCGCAATCGGTCGGCTTGCGCGGCGGGCGGACGAGGGCGAGATCGAGCTTGCCGGCCTCGAGCATCTGGACCAGCGCCGTCGTCATCGCCTCGACGAACTTGATCTCGGTGCCGGGGAAGCGCTCGCGGAAGGTCATCAGCGCTTCCGGCACGAAGCTCGACGAGGCCGCGTCGATGGCGCCGACGCGCAGCACCTTGCCTGAAGCCAGCGAGGCCTCGCGGACGGCGCGCGAAGCATGCTCCATCTTGACCAGGATTCCCTTGGCCTCTTCCAGCATGATCAGGCCGGCGCGGGTCAGAGCGACCTGACGGGTCGTGCGGGTCAGGAGATTGACCCCGAGCTCATCCTCGAGGGCGCTGATCTGCCGGGAGAGGGCAGGCGGCGCGATGCTCAGCCGCTCGGCAGCGCGGCCGAAATGCAGCTCTTCGGCGACCGCGATGAAACATCGCAGCTGTCGCACATCCATCGGCGTCCCCTGTCCCCGGTATCGCTTGTTGCGATATCTCAGTCCTCGGCTGAGCCGTGAACGACTGCGGCCGGTTAGTCGACACTACAGGAATTCATAATTATTAAGCAATAATCTCTGGCTAAACATAATTGCTAAGCAATAGCCCGGCGGCGGCGAAGGGCGCGGCCGTCGATCAGGGCCAAGCCGATGCCGATCGCCGCCATGCCGAAAACATGCCGCGGCAGCAGCGCTTCGCCGAGAAAGAGGGTGCCCAGCAGGATGGCGCTGACTGGGATCAGGAAGGTCACGAGCGTGACGTTCGTGCCGCCGGCCCGCCGCATGATCCGGAAGAAGATCGCATAGGCGAGGGCGGTCGACAGGAAGGCGAGGCCGAGCAGCGCGAGCACCGTCTGCGAATTCGGCACCGGCAGCGACCAGGGCGGCGCGAAGACCAGCACGAGCGGGATGCTCATCAGCGTCGTCGCGGTGACCTGGCCCGTTGCCGTCACCAGCGGTGGCAGTGCCCGGAACCGCCGGCCATAGAGCGCGGCGAAGCCGTATGACAGGGCGGCGCCGAGACAGGCGATCTGCGGCAGCAGCGCTCCGCCGACTCCTCCGATCGCATCGGGCCCCATCAGGATCGCCACACCGGCGAGCCCGGCGGCGACGCCGGCGATCTTGGTCCCGCTCGCCTTCTCGCCGCCGAACAGATGAGCGACCACCACGCCGAAAAGGGGCGTGGTCGCGTTCAGGATCGAGGCCAGCCCGCTCCCGATCTGCGTCTGGCCCCAGAAGATGAGCCCGAACGGGATCAGGTTGTTGAGCAGCCCCATGCCGAAGAAGCCGAGCCACATGGGCCGGCCGACACGCATCGACAGTCCCGACAGCCTGACGACGAGCAGCAGCGTGACCGAGGCCAGCCCGACCCGGGCCAGCACCACCGCCAGCGGCGGCCATTGTGCGACGGCGATCTTGCCGAAGAAGAACGAGGCGCCCCAGAGCAGCGAGAGCACCAGCAGGAGCAGCCAGTCGCTCGCATCCATGGCGTTGGGGCGGGAGGTGCTGTCGGTCATGGCGGCTCGCCGGTTTGACGTCGGTTGGCAGGGCTTCGGCACCCTTTGGGGGCCTAGGCCGTCATCAAGACGCGCCGAGTCAGCAGTGTCTCTAAGGATGGGGCCTGCGGGGAGGGTTATGCCCCTCCGCCGTCGTGCCCTACCCGTTTCCTGTCCGCCTCCGTGCGAAGGCTCAGGCCGGCTCTGCCTCGCGCGCCTGCCACATCGCCTTGAAGGCGGGGCGGGAATGACAGGCGTCGAGCCAGGCCTTCACATGCGGTGCGGCCTCGAAGAGCGCGGTCGCGGGCTTGGCGTAGCGGATGATCTCCGCGACGTTGATGTCGGCCACGGTGAACCTGCCGCCCATCACATAGCCACCTCCTTCGGCGAGCGTGCGATCGAGCACCGCGAAGGGACCTGGAAGCGCCGACAGCGCCGCCTCGACCAGCTCTGGCTTGCGCTTCTCCGGCGGGTAGGCTGCGAGGTGAAACTGCAGATTGAGCGCGTGGGTCTCGCATTCGGTCGCCGCCCAGAGCGACCACATCACGGCGAGCCCTTCCTCTTGCGCATCCTTCGGCGCCAGCGGGCCGCCATGCTTGCGGGCGAGATAGAGGTTGATCGCCAGGGATTCGTGCAGCTTGAAGCCGTCATCGTCGATGCTGGGAATGTGGCCGTTCGGGTTCACGGCCAGGAAGTCCGGGTGGCGCGTGTGCAGCGGCGCGTCGCTCGCCTGCGGATCGGCGAGGCGATAGGCCTGGACCACCGGCACATGCTCGAAGGACAGGCCGAGCTCGTTCGCCAGCCAGACCACGCGCGTGGCGCGGGAGCGATAGCAGCCATAGATCGTCAGGGTCATCGGAGCGTTTCCTGCCAGGCGGTGTGACGGATGCGGCCTTCGAACGGGGCCGATTGCGAGCCGCTACCATAGGTGAGCAGAGCCGCGGGAACCAAGCGCGGCGATGCATGCCGCACCGCGGAAAAAATGGTTTGACGACGGATCGGCGCAGGTGCATTGGCAGCCACGCCGGCCCTTGCGGCCGGCTCTCACAGGACAACCAACCCCGATGCCAACCGACAGTCCCAGTCGACAGTCGAAGCCGTCTGCTGCCGCTCTGCGCGGCTGATCCGGGGACCCGGCTCAGCCCTTGCGACCGGCCCCGGACGGCCGATCGCAAGGACAAGAGCCATGACCGATACCCATCTCGCCCCTGACCTCCTCGCGGTCACGCTGGCGAAGACGCTCGCCCAGGAACACGTCGCCGACATCGTCGAGACGCTGAACGAGCAGGACAACCCCACCGTCGCGCGCATCCTGCTGGAATTGCCCTTCGAGCGCGCCGTAGAGGTGCTCGACCAGCCCGAATTCGCCGAGACCCCAGAGGTCCTCTCGCTCCTGCCGGAGGCCCGTGCCGCCGCCTTCCTGCAGGCGATGTCGGCCGACCGTGCCGCCGACGTTTTCGAGGAGCTGGAGGAGCCGTTCCGCAGCGGGATCGGCGCGCTGATCGACCGCAAGACGCATTCGGAGCTGGAGCAGCTTTCCGCCTATCCCGAGCACAGCGCCGGATCGATCATGACGACCGAGTTCGTCAGCGTGCCGTCGAGCTGGACGGTGCAGCAGACGCTCGACCATATCCGCCGCGTCGAGCGCTCGCGCGAGACGGTCTACGCGATCTATGTGCTCGATCCGCTGACGCACAAGCTGGTGCGCTCGGCCTCCCTGCGCCGGCTGATCAGCGCCGATCCCGCCGCGCCGGTCGCCTCCGCCGGCTTCGAGCACAAGCCGATCACCGTCGCGGCCGAGACGGACCGCGAGGACGTCGCGCGGCTGATCTCGAAATACAACCTGCTCGCCGTGCCGGTCGTCGACGCGTCCGATCATGTCATCGGCATCGTCACGGTCGACGACGTCATCGATGCGATGATCGACGAGACCACCGAGGACGTGCAGAAGCTCGGCGGCATGGAGGCGCTCGACGAGCCCTATAACGAGATCGGCTTCGCGCGGATGATCCGCAAGCGCGCCGGCTGGCTCTCCATCCTGCTGATCGGCGAGATGCTCACCGCCTCGGCCATGCAGGTCTTCGAGTCCGAGCTCGAGAAGGCGATCGTGCTGACCCTGTTCATCCCGCTGATCATGAGCTCCGGCGGCAATTCCGGCTCGCAGGCGACCTCGCTCATCATCCGGGCGCTGGCCCTGCGCGAGATCAGCCTGAAGGATTGGTGGAAGGTGATCCTGCGCGAACTGCCGTCAGGCCTGGTGCTGGGCTCGATCCTCGGCACCATCGGCGTCGCGCGTATCGCGCTGTGGCAATGGCTCGGCTTCTACGATTACGGACCGCACTGGGCGCTCGTCGCAGCCACGGTCGGCTGCGCGCTGATCGGCATCGTCACCTTCGGCTCGATGATGGGCTCGATGCTGCCCTTCCTGTTGAAGCGGCTGGGCTTCGACCCCGCCAGCGCCTCTGCGCCGCTGGTGGCGACGATGGTCGATGTCACCGGCCTCATCATCTATTTCGGCGTCGCGGCCATGATCCTGCGCGGCACGCTTCTGTGAGCAGCTCAGTCTCCAATCCCGTCGTCCCGGGCACGCCCGCGACGACGGTTGCGGTTCGGCCAGAACTCGGCCGGCGCTAGCTCGCCAGCACCCGCTGCGGCGGGAAGGTGATCTCCACCAGAGTGCCTTCCTTCTTGACGCTGGTGATCGACATGGCCGCGCGGTTGGCCTCGACCAGCGCCTTGGTCAGCGGCAGTCCGAGGCCCGTGCCGCCCGAGCGGCGCGTCGTCGGCACCTGCCGGAAGGGCTCCAGCGCAAGCTTCAGCTCGTCGTCGTCCATCCCGATTCCGGTGTCGCGCACCCGCAGGATCGCCTCGCCCTGGTCGCCCAGCGCCGTGGAGATGATCACCTGGCCTCCGGCATCGGTGAACTTCACCGCGTTGGAGAGCAGGTTGATCGTGATCTGGCGGATCGAGCGCTCATCGGCCACCACCGGCGGCAGCTTCGGCGAAAGCCCCGAGCGCAGCACCACCCGTCCGCGCTGCGCCTCAGGCTGGAGCAGGGCGACCGTCGAGAGGGCGATATCGTTCAGGCTGACGCTGACGAAATCGAGATCGAGCTTGCCGGCCTCGATCTTGGCCAGATCGAGCAGATCGTTGACGAGGCTGATGACGTAGCCGCCCGACTGGTGGATGTCGCGCAGATACTCCTTGTAGCGCTCGTTGCCGATCGGCCCGAAGCGCTCCTCCGCCATCACCTCGGCGAAGCCGATGATGGCGTTGAGCGGCGTCCTGATCTCATGGCTGATCTTGGCCAGCACGTCGGACTTCTGGGCGCTTGCCAGCTCGGCCGCCTTGCGGGCATCGACCAGCTCGCCCTCGGTCTTCTTCCAGGCGGTGATGTCGCGCAGCACCGCGCAGAAGCGTGATTCCGCACCGTGGGCGATCTGGCCCATGGTCATGAACAGCGGGATCTTGCCGCCCTGTCGCACCCGGCCGAAGACCTCGCGCCCGTCGTTGAGGACAGAGGCGACGCCGCCGCCTTTCAGCCCCTCGAGATAGTCGAGGGCAGGGGCATGGCTTTCATTGGCGAAAAGCAGGGTCAGCAGTTCGCCGGTCACCTCGCGCTGGTCATAGCCGAACAGCGCCTCGGCGGCCTTGTTGAGCGACAGGATGCGCCCGCGGTCGTCGACGGTGACGACACCGTCCGTGGCGGTGTCGAGCATCGCGGTGAGCTCGGCGATACGCCCGTCGCGCACCTCGGCGTCGAGCCGCAGGGCCTCGACGCGGGCGGCCGCCTCCGCTTCCTCGGCCTCGAATTCGGCGGCAAGCTCCGCCTCCTCCGCCTCTTCGGGCGTCAGCACCGGCACTTCCCCGCCACCATCGGGATGGCGGAAGGCCATCAGCATCGCGGGCTCCTCCTGCCACTCGATGCTTGAGAGGGCCGCATCCACGCTGACCAGGTGGTTCAGCCGGTCGATCAGCTTCATGGCGCCACCGCCGCTGCGCGCCGCCTCCTTGATCAGGCGGCTCACTCCGCCGGCAGACCGCAGATCGTCGAGATCGGCGTAATCGAGCAGGTCGAGCAGGGTGCGGTTGGCGTAGAGCGCCTCTTCGCCGCGGCTGACCAGAACCGCGATCGGCAGCCGGTCGAGCAGGTCGGCATGGGCATTGCGCTGACGCAGCGGAGCTGGCGGCGCAACGGCCGCCGAGGCTGCATCGGCCTCCTTCGCCTCGCGCTCCTTCACGCGCAGCGGTGCGACGGGGGGCAGGCGCGGCTCGGAGACCGGTCCGTCCTCGGCCAGCCTCGCGCCGAGCGCCTTGGCGATCTCGCGGAACGCATTGCGCTCGGCCGAGCTGAGATTCGTCTTGGACGGCTCCAGCACCGGGCGGATCGCAAGCTGCCCGTGCCGCAGCGGGACGATGTTGCCGGGCGCGACATCGGGTTCCTGGGCCGGCTCCGGGGCAGCAGCGACAGGTGGCTCGGCAGCCGCTTCGTCTTCGGCGGGAGCTTCCGCCGCCAGCGGCTCGGAATCCTGCTCGGTCTCGGGGGCTTCGGCGCGCTCACCCTGCTCGTCGTCCTGGGCAGCCGTTTCGCCGGGCGCATCGAAAGGCTCGGCCGGCACCATATCGGCGATGGCCGGAGCGTGCTGCGCGGCACCCTCGGGCTCGACGGTATCGGCCCCAGCCGTCTTCGCCTCTGCCTCAGCGGCGGCAGCCGGCTCAGGCACGTTCACATCCACCGCTTCCGGCCCGACAGATGGCGGCTCGAGGGCGGCATCAGGTTGTTCTGGCAGCGGGCCGCGCTCGCTGAGCTTTGCCAGCCCGAAGCCGCGGAAGCCGGCCAATTGCCGGTCCACGTCGAAGACCGGCACGCCCGACAGCTCGACGGGAGCGGCCTCGCCCGGCGTCGATGTCCGCCACAGCACGGTATGCCCACTCCACGTCGCGGCGTTGCCGAGCCGGTCGAGAAGCCCACCCTCGTGATCGAACAGGTTGCGGCCGAGGAGTTCGCTCCAGCGCTGCCCGACAAGGCGCGATGCAGCCTCCGCGCCGGCCAGCACCGCGACGGCGTCCGAGACCTTGGTCAGACGGCCTTCGGCATCGCTCTGCCAGAGGAAGCGAATCGTGGCCGGGAGGGGCGCTTGAGACACTGGGGCCGCGGGAGCGGGGGGCGTCTCCGCCGGAGAAGCCGATTCGGGTCGCGTGGCCAGGACGGGACCCGGCAGACTGATCCCAAGCCGTCGCAGTTCCGACGCCGGAACCGCGATGGCCAGCACATCGGCCGATCCAGGCACGGAGATGAGCTTGCAGCCGCAGGTGAGGGCGAGGGCGGCGAAGCTCGGCGTCAGCCGCAGGCGTTCCATCCGGATGCCGGCGGGCGATGCGAGGCCGCTTGCGAGCAAAGCAAGGCGTTGGCGTGTCGGCGAAGGCAGGATGGCCTGCGCAGCCTTGCCTCCCAGCAGCGCCTCTCCCGGGGCGTTGGCATAACCGAAGACGTGGCTCTCGGCGTCCCACAGCAGCAGCGCGCCGCCGGCCGCAAAGGCCCTCAGCGCCGGATCCTCATCCGCCGCCGCGCCCCGTCGCGCCCAGTCCTGTCCGGCTTCGCTCATGCCCGTGCGCTCGTTCGATCCGCGTCGTTATGGATAACAGACCCTTAATAGACGCCAAACGCACAGGAATCCATGGAACCAAAGAGGGCTCTCCCGCTTCGCGTCGAAATAGCGTTAACATCGCCGGCAGCGGGCGTCGTCACGCGATTGTCACTGCGGCGCAGCAATGTTATTGCAGTGCACAATAAATCGGTTCTGCCTGTACTAAGGAGAGTCCCCCATGAACGGCAAGCTTCCCTATGAAGTGCCCACCGAGATGCGCGAGTTCGCCGAGCGCAGCGTGGATCAGGCCCGCAAGGCTTTCGACGGGTTCATGGGCGCTGCCCAGAAGGCTGTGGACAGCGCCCACGGCTCCGCCGAGACGGCCCGCCTGAGCACTCACGAGGCCACCCGCAAGGCCATCGCCTACGCCGAGAACAACGTCGCCGCCGCCTTTGAACTGGCCCAGAAGCTGGTGAAGTCGAAGGACCTCACCGAGGTGATGCAGCACCAGTCGGAGTTTCTGAAGGCGCAGATGTCCTCGCTGCAGTCCCAGCTCAAGGAGATGGGCGCCGCGGCTCATGATGCAGCCGGCCAGGCGGCCGATGCGGCCTCCAAGGCGGCAGAAACCGTCACCAAGGCGGCGACCAAGCCGCGCTGAGCCTCTGCGGCGCCGCCTTCGGGCGGCGTTCGCTGTCGCAAGGCATGCGGCCGGGGCTGTCCCGGCCGTAACCCGTTTCAAGCTTGAGGAGCGACGAGATGGCCAAACCGCCCCCCACCCGGACCAAGTCCAGGGCTCCCGTGAGCCTCGCGCCGGTCAAGGCGCTGGGTTCCGGTGCGGAGCGCAAGGCCCCGGTCGCAACGGCTCCGACGCCGAACCCCGACCCCAAGCCCAAGCCCAAGCCGCCGGTATCCGGCTCGTCTGCGCCGATGCCGAAGGCCGCAGCCAAGCCCGCGGCGGCCGCGCCCGTCGCTGCTGCTGCGCCTTCCGCCGCCAAGGCGACGGCGCCCAGATCGGCGGCCACCGCACCAAAGGCCGCCAAGCCTGCAAGCGCTGCCAAGGCGACCGCTCCGCGTGTTGCGGCGACGGCTGCACCTGTCGATGCACCAGCGGCCAGGCCGCCCGAGGCGCTCGCGACACCGAAGCCTGAGGCCGATGCGCCAAAGGCGAGTGCCCCTGCGGCAGCAACCACGAGCAAAACGGCGGCGCCCGCCGCCAGGCCGGAATCGCAGCCGCCGGTCGCTGCTGTCCCCGCCGCCAAGCCCGGCATCGAGCCGACATCGCCTGAAAGCGAGTCTGCGCCGCGAGAGGCGAAACCTGCTGCGCCCGAGGCGAAGCCGACCTTGCTCGGCGAACTGCCGCCGCCGCGTCTACCGGAGGTTGCCGCACTGACGAGCGATGCCGTGATGAGCCAGGCCCTGACGATGGCGCGCGCCTTCGGGGCCCTTCAGGCCACGATGCTCGACCATGCCTGCACCCAGTTCGATGCGACGATCGGAGACGCGGAGAAGCTCGCGCGCAGCAACAGCGCCTCCGAGGCGATCGCGCTGCAGGCCAAGGCGGTTCGCCGCAGCTTCGAATCCTACGCCGAGCATCTCAAGGAACTCGCCCGCATCGCCAGCGGGGCCCTGAAAAAGGACTGAAGCCCGCTGGCCCCGCTTGCCGCGTTTTATCCGGGGGCAGGCAAATTCCCCGGTTGCAAAAGCGCAGCGTCGGCACTAGGTTCCGCGCCGCTGGGGATCGCCGTGAGCGGCAGGTCCTCACGCGCCTGATGGGCAGCCATAGCTCAGTTGGTTAGAGCGCTAGATTGTGGATCTAGAGGTCCCCCGTTCAAGCCGGGGTGGCTGTACCATTCTTCCGGAACTCCGCCGGCCTCTCGTTGAGGTGTTCGAGCCGCCGGTCTTGAACCCCGGCGGTTTCCTCGCCATATCCTTTTCGAGCGGAAGGGTTCGCCTTGCGCTTGCGGGATGCTGCCCGGCGGCGGGTCCCGATGATTGACGAGGCGCCTTTCGAGGGCTTCCGGATGACGCGTACGCCTAGCCTGTCGCACCCGTTCCTGCTCGGCTTCGACGATATCGAGCGGGCGCTCGACAGGGTGACCAAAGGCGCCAGCGAAGGGTATCCGCCCTATAACATCGAGCGTATGCCCCGGACGGAGGCCGAGCCTGACCGGCTTCGGATCACCTTGGCCGTGGCGGGCTTTGCCCGCGAGCAGCTCGAGATCACGCTGGAGGAAAACCAGCTGACCATCCGCGGGCGTCAAAGCGACGACAAGAACCGCCAATTCCTGCACCGCGGCATCGCCGCGCGCCAGTTCCAGCGCAGCTTTCTGCTGGCGGACGGCATGCAGGTGATGGGCGCGGATCTTTCGAACGGCCTGCTTGCCATCGATCTGGTCAGGCCGGAACCGGAACGGCTCGTCCGGCGTATCGATATCGTGAGCCGAGACTAGAAGGGTCGGATGGCCCGAATGTGAAGGGTGCGAGGCGGTTTACGCATCTGTTCATTTTTGAAGGCGCAGTATCGAACCGCATTCGCACTGCTCGGAAGGAGGGCGCGATGAAACAGGACAGGACTTTCACGCAGAACGACCCGCTGACCCCCGCTGAATTCGCAGCGCTGGGCGCAGGAGAGGTCGCCTATGTCAAGCCGATGACCTCGGACGAATTGATGCGGCTTTACCCGCACGCGCCGAAGATCGAGCCGGGCTTGCATCTCTACACGCTGCTTTCGGCCGATGGGGCGCCGATCCTGGTGACCGACACCCGCGAGGCTGCGACCGCCAACGCCTGGGAACACGACCTCAAGATGGTCAGCGTCCACTGACGGAGCGCTCAGGCTGCGGTCGCTATTCCGGCGACCGCGGCGATGAGCCGCGTCAGGTCCTCCGGCGTTGACAGGCGGTGGTCGCCATCCTTGACCAGCGTCAGCACGACCGGATCCCCCACCAGATGCTCGACCAGCTTAACGGCCTGGCGCCAGGGCACGTCAGGGTCGCGCATGCCCTGGAGGATATGGACAGGGCAGCCGGGGCTGATCTGGCTGCCGAACAGGAGATGCCGGCGCCCGTCCTCGATCAGCCCCCGCGTGATCGGCGTGGGCTCGGAAGAATACTCGGAAGCGCGCTGCCAGGCGCCTTCTTCCATGATCGTCCTGCGGATCGAATCGGGCATCTGCGCCCACATCAGCTCTTCGGTGAAATCCACCGCGGGCGCGATCAGCACGAGCCCTGCCGGCTGCCTTGCGGTGCCGAGGAGGCGCCGTGCCGTCAGCAGCGCAATCCATCCGCCCATCGACGATCCGACGAGGATCGGCGGCCGGTCGCAGCGGCTCTCGATCGCGGCCAGTGCATCGGAGAGCCAGTCTGAGAGGGTAAAGTCGGCGAAGGCGCCTTCGCTTTCGCCATGGCCGCCATAGTCGAATCGCAGGAAGGCGCGGCCTTGTGCCGAAGCCCACTGCGCCAGCGCTTCAGCCTTGGTGGCCCGCATGTCGGAGCGGAATCCGCCGAGCCAGACGACGGGCGCCCCGTCACCCTCCTGCTGGAGATAGGCCAGGCGCCGCTGCGACGAGGCTCCGCCGACATCGAGCCATTGTGGTGGCTGGCGCTCCAAGGCAAATCTCCTGTGGCGAATCGGGTGCGAAGAGCAATTCGAGGCTGCGGCCTCTTTCGGACAGGGGCATAGTCGCCCGCAACAACGGAAGTCCAGATCATCGAGCGCAT
Source organism: Allobosea sp. TND4EK4 (assembly GCF_900156025.1). Classification (GTDB taxonomy): domain Bacteria; phylum Pseudomonadota; class Alphaproteobacteria; order Rhizobiales; family Beijerinckiaceae; genus Allobosea. The sequence goes on along the minus strand of NZ_FTMO01000001.1, from coordinate 765,298 downwards.
GACCTTCAAGCCGGGTGCCCATCTTTCGCTGCCGTCGACCGAGACGCATCCGCTCGCCGGACGCACGATTCTGCAGATCATCCCGGAGCTGGAAGCCGGCGGCGCCGAGCGCACCGCCGTCGATATCGCCAAGGGGTTGACGGAGGTGGGCGCGCGCGCCGTCGTCGCAACGGAGGGCGGCCGGCTCGTTGCGGAATTGCAGGCCAAGGGCGGCGTCTGGCTGCCCTTTCCGGCCGCCACGAAGAATCCCGTCGGCATGGCGCTCAATGTGCGCAAGCTCGTCGAGCTGTGCCGGGAGGAGGCCGTCGATCTGGTCCACGCGCGCTCCCGGGCCCCCGCCTGGGTCGCGCTGGCAGCCGCGCGCCTGCTCAAGCTGCCTTTCGTCACCACCTATCACGGCTCCTACAACAGCCGTTCGGCGGTCAAGACGCTCTATAATTCGGTGATGGCGCGCGGCGACGTCGTCATCGCCAATTCCGCCTACACCGCCGGCCTGATCCTGGCGAAGCATCCGATGGCGCGAGATCGCGTCCGCGTGGTCAACCGCGGCACCAATTTCTCCGCCTTCGCGCCGGCCGCGGTCACGTCAGAGCGGGTACAGGCGCTGCGCCGGGCCTGGGGCGTCGAGCCGCATCAGCGGATCGTTCTGCTGCCCGGCCGGCTGACGAGCTGGAAGGGCCAGCGGGTGCTGATCGAGGCCGCGCGCATCATGCGCGATGGCGGCGATGTCGAGACCGCCTTCATTCTCGCCGGCGACGCCCAGGGCCGCGACGGCTATGTGAAGGAGCTCGACGGGTTGATTGCGAAGGCCGGGCTCGAGGGGCGAGTGCGCCGAGTCGGCCATTGCAGCGACATGCCGGCGGCGATGTTGTCGGCAGCCGTCGTCGCGGTGCCTTCGACCGATCCGGAAGCTTTCGGCCGTGTCGCGGTGGAGGCACAGGCGATGGGCACGCCCGTCGTCGTTTCCGATCTCGGCGCCGTGCCGGAGACGGTGCTCGCGCCGCCGCAGGTCGCTCCGGGCGAGCGGACCGGCTGGCGCGTGCCGCCGGGCGATGCCGCCGCGCTGGCTGCCGGACTGGAAGAGGTCCTGGCGCTGCGCCCGTCCGCGCGGGACGCGCTGGCGCGCCGCGCGCGAACCCATGTCGAGCGCCATTTCTCGCTGGAAGCGATGGTGGCGGAAACCCTCGACGTTTATTGCGCGTTGCTTGGACGCTGACGCGGCTGGTATCGGGCGGCGCCAGAACAGCCGCTGCTGGCCGATCTGCCAGCGTCATCCATTGACAACGCGCGTCTTTGTGCAATGTGTCTCAGCCATCGGCGCCTGAAGCGCCATATTCAGGAGAAGACCCCATTCGTCGTCCGTACCGCGCAGCCCCGACCCCGGTTAAGGAAGGTCCCCGCTCGAACCGCGACATTCGCGGCGTTCGCGAAGTTCAGCTCATCGACGATACCGGCGCCAACCGTGGCGTGGTGTCGTTCTTCGATGCGCTGAAGATCGCCGAGGATGCCGGTCTCGACCTCGTCGAGATCGCCCCGAACTCCGTGCCGCCCGTCTGCAAGATTCTCGACTATGGCCGCTTCCGCTTTCTCGAGCAGAAGAAGGCGGCCGAGGCGCGCAAGAAGCAGCGCACCATCGAGATCAAGGAGATCAAGCTGCGTCCCGGCATCGACACCCACGATTACGAGGTGAAGATGAAGGCGATGCACGGCTTCTTCGAGGAAGGCGACAAGGTAAAGGTCACCCTGCGCTTCCGCGGCCGCGAAATGGCGCACCAGGATCTCGGCGTGAAGGTGCTCGAACGGGTCAAGGTCGATACCGCAGAGGTCGCCAAGGTCGAGAGCGACTGGCAGCTCGAAGGTCGCCAGATGGTGATGGTGCTGGCGCCGCGCTGAGCCGCGTCAGGCCTTCAGGCAGTATGATGAGCCCCGGCCTTATGGTCGGGGTTTTTCGTTGTGCAACTGTGTAGCGGATGCCGCAAATTTGTGCGTTCCGGCAGGCCGGCGCCCGATGCGAATCACGCGGCAAGATGATCTCCTAACGTCACGGAAGGATAGGCTGAGGCCTCGGCGCTTCCGTTGGCTATCGGTCGAGGCTGGCGTGCTGGATATCATCGGACCGGAAGAGCGGCGCCTCGCGCAACTGATCCGGCATATGCGCTCGGTCGACGACTATCGTCAGACCTTCGATCGCCTGCAGGCTTCCTGGGATACGCTGACGCTCCTGGGGCAATTGTCCGGTGGTGCGACCGAGATGGAGGGAACGCGAACCGCCTTCTCCCGCCTGACCACCGAACTGCTGGGGCATCTTGCGGTCGCGACGCGCGACAAGGTCGTGGCCGAGCTGCGCACCAAGGCGCAGAATGCGATCGACCTGCTGGTGCGCAACCTGTTCGAGCGGACCGCGGATATCGGCTTCCTCGCTGCCGACACGGACATCCGGGAGTTTCTCGAGCAGGGCACTGAGGATGGCGCCGCACGCGCCCGGATCGAGGCGCGCTTCCGCGACTACGTCGCCAAATATTCGGTCTATGCCGATATCGTGCTGGTGGATGGTGCGGGGACGGTCAAGGCCCGCCTGACGGAGCATCCGTCTGGCCAGATCCTGCATCCGGTGATCGGCGAGGCGCTCAACTCCGCCGGGGCCTATGTCGAGCATTACGGCCCCGCCGACTTCGTCTCGGAGACCAACGAGCTTCTTTATGCCTGGCGGGTGGAGGGGCAGGCCGGCCGGCCGCTCGGCGTGCTGGTGCTGGTCTTCCGGCTTGCCGACGAGATGGCCGGGATTTTCCGGAAGCTTCTGCCGGAAGCTGATTGGACCGTGCTTGGCTGCGTCACGCCCGAGGGGCGGGTCGTGGCGGGTTCCTGTCCGCTGCAAATGCCGCGCGGGCTGCGCGTCGCGACCGCGGATCTCCGGGGGCGCGCACCGATTCTGCGGCTCGGCGGGCGCCGCTATCTCGCCGTGGCCTGCCGGCCGGCGCCCTATCAGGGTTATGCCGGCCCCGGCTGGCTGGGGCTGGGCCTGGTGCCGCTGGAGGCGGCCTTCGATGCGGAGGATGGGCCGGCCGCCGAAATGGACGAGCAGGTGCTGGGCGCCGTCACCAGCCGGTCCGAGCTGTTCCCGCCGGCCTTGAAGACCGTTTCCCGGCAGGCCGCCGCGATCCAGAGCAACCTCAACCGCGCCGTCTGGAACGGTTCGATCCGGCAGGCCGGCTCCGCCCATGCCAACGCCGCCTTCTCCAAGATCCTGCTCTGGGAAATTTCGGATGCGGGCCGCAAGACCCAGGAGGCCTGCGACGCCTCGATCCGGGAGCTGCATCGCACCGTCGTGGCCGCCATGCTCGGCAAATGCCGGTCGCGCGCAGCGCTGGCGATCGATGTCATGGACCGCAATCTCTACGAGCGCGCCAATGATTGCCGCTGGTGGGCGCTGAACGCGACCTTCGCCCGTGCGCTCGCATCGCCCTCCCGCGAGATGGCCCAGCTCTGCGGCAAGACCCTTGCGACGATCAATGCGCTCTATACCGTCTACACCAACCTGATCCTCTTCGATGCGCAGGGGATGGTCGTGGCGGTCTCGCAGCCAGACCAGTCCGGCTGGATCGGCGTCACGCTGAAGGAGGAGTGGGTCGCGCGCACGCTCGCGCTGCGCTCCGGTCAACATTATGTCGTGTCGGGCTTCGAGCCGTCCCCGCTCTATGGCGAGGCGGCGACGCTGATCTACGCCGCCGCCGTGCAGGACGAGGCAGGCCGTGCGATCGGCGGCATCGCGATCGTCTTCGACGCCACCCCGCAATTTGCCGCGATCCTGAACGACTGCCTGCCCGCCGACGATTCCGGGCAGCCGCTTCCGGGCGGCTTCGCCCTGCTGGTCGGCCGCGATGGCCGCGTTCTCTCCTCGACCGAGCCTGGATTCGCCGTCGGCGCAGCCAGCCCCTTCGCGATCGACCCGGCCGCTCTGGCGAGGGATGGCGACATGGCGACGATCCGCCGTATCGGCGGGCGCTTTTTCGCCATTGGGGCCGCCTTCTCGAAGGGCTATCGCGAGTACAGGACCAGCGACGGTCATCAACCTGATGCGATGGCGATCTGCGCCGTGCCGCTGGGAGAAGCCGCCGCGGCGGCGCAGCCGCGGGTGATGCGCGGCGGCGGCGCGGCCGGACATGCCCAGCCAGCACTGCGTCGTCCCGAGGGCGCCGTGACCTTCGAGGCCGCGACCTTCGATATCGGGCGCCACTGGCTCGGCGTCGGCGCCGGGCAGGTGGTGGAGGCGGTGGACTTCGCCGATCTCAAGCCCTCTGCGCGCCGCGCGCCGGACGGCCTTCTGGCCGGCTACAAGCTGCATGAGGGCGAGCCGGTGCCCGTGCTGCGGCTGGACCGGATGCTCGGCTTCGAGGCAGGCGAGGCGGAGGAGCGTCAGATCGTGATCGTGAAGGCTGCGGGGCGGACCTTCGGTCTGGTGGTCGATGCGCTGGGGCCGATTCCCGAGATCGCCGAAAACGAGATCCAGCCGCTCCGCGAAATGGGGGGCCGTTTCGACGTGCCCGCTCGTGGACTTGTGGCGTCCGACTCCGTCGCGGGCGGCGCCCGCGGCATGCTGCTTCTGCTCGATGCCGAAAGGCTCGGCGTGCGGCTGGAGACCGAGGCCCGCGCGCTGGTCCACGCGGCCGAGTGACGGATCGGCCGGCGGCCGTTCGCCGGCTCTTGCCACAAGCCGGCTTTTCTGCGATACGCGCGTCCTTCGATCGCCCGGCTGATAAGGGCTGCCGTGGCGGTCGATCTTTGCTTCCTGAAAGCAAGAACTGGCCGAAGCCGCCGCAAGGCGCGCGGGCCTATGACCGATAGGAGCCGAAATGCCCAAGATGAAGACCAAATCGGCCGCCAAAAAGCGGTTCAAGATCACCGGTACCGGCAAGGTGCTCTACGCCCAGGCCGGCAAGCGTCATGGGATGATTAAGCGGACCAACAAGCAGATCCGCAATCACCGCGGCACGACGACCCTCTTCGAGGGCGATGCGGCCAACGTGAAGAAGTACTTCCTCCCCAACGGCTGACGCTTCCTGACACACCGGAGATCATGACATGGCTCGCGTGAAACGGGGCGTAACGTCCCACGCCAAGCACAAGAAAGTTTTCAAGGCTGCGAAGGGCTTCTACGGCCGTCGCAAGAACACGATCCGCGCCGCCAAGGCGGCCGTCGATCGCTCGATGCAGTACGCCTATCGCGACCGCAAGAACCGGAAGCGCACCTTCCGCGCGCTCTGGATCCAGCGTCTGAACGCTGCGGTGCGCGAGCACGGCCTGACCTATTCGGTCTTCATCGGCGGCCTGATCAAGGCCGGCATCGAGCTGGACCGCAAGACCCTGTCGGCCATGGCCATCGACGATGCGGCCTCGTTCGCCGCGGTCGTGGAGACGGTCAAGGGCGCGCTGGGCGCCGAAGCCAAGGCCGCCTGAGCGGGCTTGGCCGTTTGATTTCAGAAGAGGCCGGCGGAAACGCCGGCCTTTTTTGTTGGCGGTCGCTTCCCCGTCATTGCGAGCGCTTCAGCTCTGCACGCTGCCGTTCTGCGGCGGGTGCCAGCCGTCGCCCGCGCGGCTGACGATGCACTGATACGCCTCGTCCGGCGTATCGGCATAGGAGAACAGCTTGAGGTCTTGCGCGCGGATGAAGCCGGCCTCCAGCATCGTGTCGAGATTCACCAGCCCCTTCCAATAGGACGAATCGAACAGCACGATCGGCACCGCCCGCATCTTCCCGGTCTGCACCAGCGTCATGATCTCGAAGAGTTCGTCCAGCGTGCCGAAGCCGCCGGGAAAGACGACCAGCGCCGCGGCACGCATCGCCAGATGCATCTTGCGCATCGCGAAATAGTGGAAGCGGAAGGTCAGGTCCGGCGTCGACCAGGCATTCGGCTCCTGCTCGTGCGGGAGCGTGATGTTGAAGCCGATCGAGAGCGCCCCGGCTTCCGTCGCGCCGCGGTTGGCGGCTTCCATGATGCCCGGACCGCCCCCGGTCGCGATGACGTGGTCGCGGCCGGCCTCTCCGTCCCTCAGCGCGCCGCCCCGCACCGAGGCAATATGCGCGAATTCGCGCGCGGCCTCGTAGCGCGGGTCGCCCTCGCGCACCCGTGCCGAGCCGAACACGACGATCGTCGAGACGACGCCGCGCGCCCGCAGGCTGTCCTCCGCCTTCTGGTATTCCAGCATGAAGCGGGCGCCCCGCGTGGAATCGCCGAGGATGAAATCGGGATCGAGGGCAGCCAGACGGTAGGAGGGCGATTCCTTCTGGGCTGTGTTGTCGGGCATTTCGTCCTCCTGCATCCGTCGGCAAAGTGTCGGTCCGCTCTGGCATAACCCCGTCGTTCCCGCTAGAACGCGCCGGTTCCGACGCCTCCAAACGCTTGCGACCTGTTCATGACCGATCTTGCCACCCTGGAACGCGATGTTCTCGCCGCGATCGACGCCGCCGCCAACGAGGCAGCCGTCGAGGATGTGCGCATCGGCGCGCTCGGCAAATCGGGCTCGATCTCGGCCCTGCTGAAGACTCTGGGCGGCATGACGCCCGATGAGCGCAAGGAGAAGGGGCCGCTGATCAACGGCCTGCGCGACCGTGTGCAAACCGCGATCGTCGCCCGCAAGGAGGCTCTCGGCGAGGCGGCGCTGGAAGCCCGGCTCGCTTCGGAGCGCGTCGACGTCTCGCTGCCAGTGCAGGAGGGACCCGAGTCGCGCGGGCGCATCCACCCCATCACCCAGGTGATCGACGAGATCACCGCGATCTTCGGCGATATGGGCTTCACCATCGCCGAAGGGCCGGATGTCGAGACCGACGACCTCAACTTCACCAAGTTGAATTTCCCCGTCGGCCATCCGGCGCGGGAAATGCACGACACCTTCTTCTTCGCGCCGGACGCGAATGGCGAGCGCAAGCTGCTGCGCACCCACACCTCGCCGGTGCAGGTCCGCACCATGCTCGCCCAGGAGCCGCCGATCCGCGTGATCTGCCCGGGGCGCACCTACCGCAACGATTCCGACCAGACCCACACACCGATGTTCCATCAGGTCGAGGGGCTGGTGATCGACAGACAAGCCCATCTCGGTCACCTGAAGTGGATCCTCGAGGAATTCTGCAAGTCGTTCTTCGAAATTGACGACGTGAAGATGCGCTTGCGCCCGTCCTTCTTCCCCTTCACCGAGCCCTCGATGGAGGTCGACATCCAGTGCTCGCGCAAGGGCGGTGAAATCCGCTTCGGCGAGGGCGACGACTGGCTCGAAATCCTCGGCTGCGGCATGGTCCACCCGAACGTGCTGAGGAATTGCGGGCTGGACCCGGAAATCTACCAGGGCTTCGCCTGGGGCATGGGGATCGACCGCATTGCCATGCTGAAATACGGCATGCCGGATCTGCGCCCCTTCTTCGAGGCGGATGTGCGCTGGCTCGCCCATTACGGCTTCCGCCCGCTCGACCTGCCGACGCTGACGGGCGGCCTCTCGTCATGACGGCGACAGCACAGCAGAGGGCGCGATGACGCCCGCAGGCTGGGCGGCTGCGGGCGCCGGGGTCCTCGTCGCGACCAACCTCGCCAGCCAGGCGATCGCTCTGTGGCGGCTGCGCCGGCCGCTGCAGCACTCCGCCCTGCTCGACACCCTGCCGCCGGTCACCATCGTCCGGCCGGTGCGCGGCATCGAGGCCTTCAGCCGTGAAACCGCGATCTCCGGGCTGGAGCTGGATTACCCGCGCTACAGCACGATCTTCTGCGTCGCCGATGCGCAGGACCCGATCGTTCCGCTGATCGAGGAACTGGTCGGTGTCTATGGATCCGGCAAGGTGCGGCTGATCGTCGGCGACGTGCCGGTCAGCGCCAACCCCAAGCTCAACAACTGCGTGCGCGGCTGGGAGGAGGCGACGACCGATTGGGTCATCCTCGCCGATTCCAACGTGCTGATGCCGAAGGATTATATCCAGCGCATGCTGGCCGCCTGGCGGCCCGATACCGGCCTCGTCTGCTCGACGCCGGCCGGCTCGCGCCCGCAGAGCTTCGGCGCCGAGGTCGAATGCGCCTTCCTCAATGCCTTCCAGGCGCGCTGGCAATATGTCGGCGAGGCGCTGGGCCTCGGCTTCGCCCAGGGCAAGTCGATGCTCTGGAACAAGCCCTTCCTCGATGCCAATGGCGGCATCGCCGCGCTCGGTGCCGAGATCGCGGAGGATGCGGCATCGACCAAGCTCGTGCGCGCGGCGGGCAAGCACGTCCATCTTGTCGGCCAGCCCTTCGAGCAGCCGCTGGGACCGCGCCGCCTGGCTGACGCCGTGCAGCGCCAGTTCCGCTGGGCGCGGCTGCGGCGGGTAACCTTCCTGCCCTTCTTCGCGATGGAGATTATCGCGGCGCCGCTCCTGCCGGCCGTACTGGCCTTCTGGGGTGCGTCCGCGCTGGGGCTCGCGCCCTGGCTTGCGGCGCTGCTGGTGCTGGCGCTCTGGTATGCCGGTGACATCCTGCTCTCGGCCGCCACCGGCTGGTTCCTCAACTGGCGCTCACCCCTGGCCATGCTGGTCCGCGACATCGCCTTTCCTGGTATCTGGGCCTATGCCTTCGTCGGCGGCGAGGTGAGCTGGCGCGGTAATGCGATGAAGATCAGCACCGATGGCGACAACCGCCTGAACGATGCCGCGCCCGGCCTGACCACGGTCAACGCCAAGATTTCCGATTGATCCCGAGCCTGTCCTGACAAAGCGATGAAGTTCACCATCTCCTGGCTCAAAGAGCACCTCGACACCGACGCCTCCGTTGCGGAGATCGCCGGGACCCTGAATCGCATCGGCCTGGAGGTCGAGGCGATCGAGGACAAGGCCAAGGCCCTCTCGGCCTTCACCATCGCCTATGTCATCGAGGCCAAGCAGCATCCCAACGCCGACCGCCTGCGCGTCTGCATGGTGGATACGGGCGCGGGCGAGCCTGTCCAGGTCGTCTGCGGCGCGCCCAATGCCCGCACCGGCATGAAGAGCGTCTTCTCCCCGCCGGGCACCTACATTCCCGGCAAGGACATCACGCTCGGCAAGGGCGTGATCCGCGGCGTCGAATCCAACGGCATGCTCTGCTCGGCCGCCGAGCTCATGCTATCCGAGGATCATGACGGCATCATCGACCTGCCCGAGGATGCGCCGGTAGGCCAGTCCTATGCGGCCTATGCCGGGCTTGGCGATGCGGTCATCGAGATCGCGGTGACCCCGAACCGCGCTGACGCGCTCGGCGTCGCCGGCATCGCCCGTGACCTTGCCGCCGCCGGCCTTGGCACGCTGAAGAATGCACCGATCGAGTCGGTGCGCGGCACCTTCCCGTGCCCGGTTTCGGTGACGCTCGATTTCACCGGGGAGGACCGCAAGCTCTGCCCGGCCTTCGCGCTGCGCCTCGTGCGCGGGGTGAAGAACGGCCCGTCGCCGGACTGGCTGCAGGCGCGCCTGCGCGCCGTCGGCCTGCGCCCCATCAACGCGCTGGTCGACATCACCAATTTCATGACGCTCGACCGCAACCGACCGCTTCACGTCTTCGACGCCGCCAGGGTCAAGGGCGACCTCACCGTCCGCCGGGCCAGGGACGGTGAGACGATCCTCGCCCTTGACGGCAAGACCTACACGCTGACCAGCGAGCAGGTGGTGATCGCCGATGATCACGGCGTCGAATCGCTTGCCGGCATCATGGGCGGCGAGGCCTCGGGCTGCGACGAGACCACCACCGACGTGCTGATCGAGAGCGCCCTGTGGGACCCGCTCAACATCGCCCGTTCGGGCCGCGCGCTCGGTATCAACTCCGATGCCCGCTATCGCTTCGAGCGCGGCGTCGATCCGGAATTCGCACGGCCCGGCCTCGAGCTTGCCACCGCCATGGTGCTTGACCTCTGCGGGGGCGAGGCTTCCGAGATCGCCTTCGCCGGCGAGATCCCGGACAGCCCCGGCGCGGTCGACTTCCCCTGGTCGGAGGTGAAGCGCCTCACCGGCCTTGACCTGCCCCAGGCGGAAATGCAGCTCGCGCTGACCTCGCTCGGCTTCGACGTCTCGGGAGCGGGCGAGCGCGTCAAGGTCACAGCTCCGTCCTGGCGTGCCGATGTCGGTGGCAAGGCCGACCTGGTCGAGGAAATCGTCCGCATCGCGGGGCTCGACCGTGTCGTCTCCACACCGCTCCCGCGCATCAAGGGCGAGGTCGTCAAGCCGGTCCTGACCGTGCTGCAGAAGCGCACGCGCCTCGCCAAGCGCACGCTGGCGGCGCGCGGCCTCGTCGAGGGCGTGACCTGGTCCTTTATTTCAAAGGATCAGGCGACGCTGTTCGGCGGCGGCTCGCCCAAGCTCGCGCTGGCCAATCCGATCGCGGCCGATCTCTCCGACATGCGGCCCTCGCTGCTGCCGGGGCTGATCCGCGCCGCGCAGAGCAATGCCGATCGCGGCTATCCGGACGTGGCGCTGTTCGAGGTCGGCCAGATCTTCCTCAGCGACGAGCCGGAAGGTCAGCTGATCGCAGCCACGGGGCTGCGCCGCGGGACCGCCCATCTCGCGGCCCAGGGCCGCCATTGGGACGGGGCGGCCAAGCCGGTCGACGTCTTCGATGCCAAGGCCGATGCGCTCGCGCTGCTCGCCGGGCTCGGCGTGCCGACCGGCGGCTTGCAGATCGTGCCGGAGGGTCCGGCCTGGGCCCATCCCGGCCGGTCTGCCACGCTGCGCTTCGGACCCAAAGGCGTCATCGGCGCCTTCGGCGAGCTTCACCCGCGCATCCTCAAGGCGCTGGACGCCAAGGGTCCGCTGGTCGCCTTCGAGATCCATCTCGATGCGCTGCCGCTGCCGAAATCCAAGCCGACCAAGGTCAAGCCGAAGCTCGTGCTCTCCGATTTCCAGCCGCTGACGCGCGACTTCGCCTTCATCGTCGACCAGTCCGTGGCTGCCGGCGAGATGGCCAAGACGGCACAGAACGCGGATCGCGCCTTGATCGCCGGCGCCAACGTCTTCGACATCTATGAGGGCCAGGGCGTCGAGGCCGGCAAGAAGTCTGTCGCGCTCGCCGTGACGCTGCAGCCGACCGAGAAGACGCTGACGGACACCGAAATCGAGACGGTCGGCGCCAGGATCGTCGCGGAGATGGCCAAGCGCTACGGCGCGACGCTGCGGGGGTAAAGCGGTACGAAAGCGGCGTCATGCTCGGGCTTGACCCGAGCATCTCGTCCGTGGGCGCTGGCAACCGCTCTCTGGCAAGAGATTCTCGGGTCTGCGCTGCGCTTCGCCCGAGAATGACGCCGGAAGGCCGCGCGAACCATTGGTCAGGATTATGTAATAATCCGCGGCAGAACTCACGGCGCTTTCGCGCTATCCGCGTCCGATTATTGCAGAAATCCTTTCCATGACGATCACCGATAGTCCCGTCGCCGACAGCCTCTTTCCCGGTTTCCGCCTTCTCGATGTCCAGACCTCGGGAGCGCGCATTCGCGTCCGCACCGGCGGGGAGGGGGTGCCGCTGCTCCTGCTCCATGGCTATCCGCAGACCCATGTGCTCTGGCACAAGGTCGCCGAGCGGCTGAAGGACCGGTTCACCCTCGTCTGCGCCGATCTGCGCGGCTATGGTAACAGCGAGAAGCCGCCGACCGACGCCGATCACGCCCCCTATTCCAAGCGGGCCATGGCGCAGGACATGGCTGAGGTCATGACAGCGCTCGGCCATGAGCGCTTTTTTGTCGGCGCGCATGATCGCGGCGCCCGTGTCGCTCATCGCCTGGGGCTCGACCATGCCGAGCGCGTCCTGAAGCTGGCGACGCTCGATATCGCTCCGACTCGCGAGATGTATGCCGGCACCACCGACGCCTTCGCCCGCGCCTATTGGCACTGGTTCTTCCTGATCCAGCCGGCGCCTTTCCCGGAGCGCATGATCGGGGCCGATCCGGAGGCCTATTGGCGCAAGAAATGCGGTTCGGGCTCGGCCGGGCTCGCGCCCTTCGCGCCGGAGGCGCTGGCGCATTACCTCCGCTGCTTCGCCGACCCGGCTGTCATCCACGGCTCCTGCGAGGATTACCGCGCCGCCGCGACGATCGATATCCGCCATGACGACGAGGATGGCGGGCGCAAGCTCACCCAGCCGCTGCTCGCGCTCTGGGGTGCCAACGGCATCATCGGCAAATGCTTCGATCCGCTGGCGCTGTGGCGCGAGCGTGCGCAGGATGTGCACGGCCACGCCCTGCCGGGCGGGCATTATCTCGCGGAGGAACTGCCCGACCAGGTCGCGCAGGAGTTCGCGACCTTCTTCGGAGCCGCATCATGACCCGCACCAACCGCGTCTACCGCATCGCCGTCATTCCGGGCGACGGCATCGGCAAGGAGGTCATGCCGGAAGGGCTGCGCGTGCTCGAGGCGGCGGCAAAGCAATATGGCTTCGAATTGCGGCTCGATACCTTCGATTTCTCGTCCTGCGACTACTATGCCAAGCATGGCAGGATGCTGCCGGAGGATTGGAAGGAGCAGATTTCCGGCCATGACGCGCTCTATTTCGGGGCGGTCGGCATGCCCCAGCAGGTGCCGGACCATATCTCGCTCTGGGGCTCGCTGCTGCTGTTCCGGCGTGAATTCGACCAGTATGTGAACCTGCGCCCCGTGCGGCTGATGCCGGGCGTGCCCGGACCGCTCGTCGGCCGCAAGCCGGGCGACATCGACTTCTTCGTCGTGCGCGAGAACACCGAGGGCGAGTATTCATCAGTCGGCGGGCGCATGTACGCCGGCACCGAGCGCGAGATCGTCATCCAGGAGACGGTGATGAGCCGCGTCGGCGTCGACCGCGTGCTGAAATACGCTTTCGAGCTGGCGCAGCGCCGGCCACGCAAGAAGCTGACCTCGGCCACCAAGTCCAACGGCATCTCGATCACGATGCCCTATTGGGACGAGCGGGTGAAGGAGATGGCGAAGCACTATCCGGATGTGGCCGTCGACCAGTACCATATCGACATCCTGACCGCGCATTTCGTGCTGAACCCTGACCGCTTCGACGTGGTCGTCGCCTCGAACCTCTTCGGCGACATCCTCTCCGATCTCGGCCCGGCCTGCACCGGCACGATCGGCATCGCCCCGTCCGGGAACATCAATCCAACCCGCGAATTCCCATCGCTGTTCGAGCCGGTCCACGGCTCGGCTCCCGATATCGCGGGTCAGGGCATCGCCAATCCGGTCGGCATGATCTGGTCCGGCGCGATGATGCTCGACCATCTCGGCGAGCATGACGCGGCGAAGGGGATCGAGGCCGCGATCGAGCGGGCATTGGGCGATGCCCGCACCCGCACCCGCGATCTCGGCGGAACGCTCGATACCACGGCTGCCGGCAAGGCGGTCGCGGAGGCATTGGGCTGAACAGGGCCGGGACGCAGCCGCCTTTGGCGGCTGCGATGGCAAGAGCCGGAAACGGCCGAGAGAAGGAAGGGTCGCTCGACCATGGACTGGACGTCGCTGTCGCTGGGCGACCCGCTGCTTTGGGGCAAGCTCGCCGAGATCATCCTGCTCAATGTCGTCCTCTCGGGCGACAATGCCGTCGTGATCGCGCTGGCTTGCCGAGCGCTGGCGCCCGGGCAGCGCACCAAGGGCATCGCGCTGGGGGCCGCCGTTGCGGTGATCCTCCGCATCGCCTTCACCGTGGTCATCGCCTCGCTGCTCTCGATGCCCTTCCTGCGCATCGTCGGCGCCGGCCTGCTGGTCTGGATCGCAGTCAAGCTCCTGACCGAGGATGGCGAAGCCGACGAGGATGCCATCGCCGCGAACAGCAAGCTCTGGAAGGCGGTTCAGACGGTCGCGATCGCCGACATCGTGATGAGCCTCGACAACGTGCTGGCCATCGCCGGGGTCGCGCGCGATTCGATGCCGTTGTTGATCGCTGGCCTCGTCATCTCGATCCCGCTCATCGTGGTCGGCGCCTCGCTCATTACCGATCTGCTGACCCGCTTCCCCATCCTCGTCTGGGCGGGCGCGGCGCTGCTGGGCTGGGTGGCCGGCGAAATGCTCGATTCCGACCCCTGGCTCATCGGCCGCTTCGGCGCCGAGCTGCTGCACAAGCTCGAATACCCGGCCGCGGCGCTGGGCGCCCTGCTGGTGATCGGGCTCGGCTACCTCATCAAATCGCGCCGGCCCGATCCGGCTCTCTGAAAGGGACACGACCGACAGATGGATTTCGCATCCTCCACCTTCTGGATTTCGCTGCTCCAGATCATCTGGATCGACCTGCTGCTCTCGGGCGACAACGCCATCGTGATCGCGATGGCGGTGCGGTCGCTGCCGGAGAAGCAGCGCAAGCTCGGGATCCTGCTCGGCGCCGGCGCCGCCGTGGGGCTGCGCATCATCTTTGCCGTGGTGGTCTCCTATCTGCTGAACATCCCCTTCCTCAAGGTGGTCGGCGCGCTGCTGCTGTTCTGGATCGCGATCAAGCTCGCCAAGGGCGAGGAGGAGTCCCACAGCGACATTGCCGCCAGCGATAATCTCTGGAAGGCCGTGCGCACGATCGCCATCGCCGACGCGGTGATGAGCCTCGACAACGTGCTCGCCATCGCCGCGGCGGCGCGTGGCCATTTCGAACTCTTCATCTTCGGTCTGCTGCTGACCATCCCGCTGATCATCTTCGGCGCGAACGTGCTGTCGAAGGTCCTCGAGCGCTTCCCGATCCTGGTCTGGTTCGGAGCGGCGTTGCTCGGCTGGATCGCCGGCGAGATGCTGGTGAGCGACATCGCCGTGCTCCAGTGGTTCCAGACGGCCTTGCCGAGCTGGGTCCAGGTCGTGCCGGTCACCGACACCCATCCGGCGGGTCTGGCGACCGCAAAGGTCGTCTATTACGGTGCCGCCGTGGTCGGCGCGGCCTTCGTCTGCGTCGTGGCCTACCTGCTCAAGCGGAAGCCGGCCGACGAGCCGGGCTGAAGCCGGGTCAGGTCGCGTCGAGAACGATCGCCGCGGCGGCCAGGGCGACCTGGCCGCCGTTTTTGATGAGCCTTGTCTGGCCCCGCGGCGAATCCGCCCTTTCGGGGTCGAATACGGAAAACTCCGCCTCCGCCCGGAGCGCAACGGCGAAGCTCTCCGGCACTCGCAACAGGCCTGTGCCGAGCGCCTTCACATAGGCTTCCTTCGCAGCCCAGATCAGCGCGAAGGCCACGGCCTGCGCTTCTCCCGGCAGTGACCCCAGCGCCTCTCGCTCCTGCGGGTGGAGCAGGGCGAAGGGAATCTCGCCCGCCGGATCGACCGCCTCGACATCGACGCCGACCGCCGCCCGCGCCAGCCCGACCGCCACCACCCCGCCTCGCGTCGCCAGTGAGAGATGCAGGCCGGGATGAGCCCGGAGCACCGGCTGGCCCGAAGCGAGATGGCCGATATCGGCACCGGCCTCGGCGAACCTGTCCTGCCGCGCCAGCACGGCCTGCGCGGTCTCGCGGCGAAGGCGGGACCGGTCAGCCCGGTTCGCCGGCCGGGCAGGGGTCGCCACCAGCCAGATGGCGGGCAGGGTGGGGGCGCAAAAGGCGGGGTCGTCGGCCCAGATCATGCCGCAGGCTACCCGGCGGCCAAGCCCTTGTCGCGCCTTGCGCGCAAGGCATGCGTCGCCGCTGCCGATGCACATTGACCCTCATGCGCTTCGGTTTCAGGAGAAACCATGTCCGGAACAGAACCGCACCCGCCTGCCCCTCACGCGCCCCCCGTCACCCGCGCCGGCATGGTGCTCGGTGTCCGCAGGGTGTCCGTGCTGCTGCCCGGCATCATCGTCTTCGCCGTCGCCTTCGGCGCAGCAGCCGCGGCCAAGGGCATGACGCTGCCGGAGACGCTGCTGATGAGCGGGCTGGTCTATGGAGGCGTATCCCAACTCGTCGCCATGGAACTCTGGCGGCCGGAATGGACATGGGGCGCCATC
This sequence comes from Allobosea sp. TND4EK4, assembly GCF_900156025.1. Classification (GTDB taxonomy): domain Bacteria; phylum Pseudomonadota; class Alphaproteobacteria; order Rhizobiales; family Beijerinckiaceae; genus Allobosea. The sequence goes on along the minus strand of NZ_FTMO01000001.1, from coordinate 749,411 downwards.
GCGGGCCTGACGGTTGTCACCGCAACCGTGAATGCCCGGATGATCCTGCAGGGTGCGGCGCTTCAGCCCTGGTTCGCGCACTATCCCAAGCGGCTCAACGCCTTCCATCTGTTCTTCTACACCGACGCCAACTGGCTGATCGGTACCCGCTACCACGACGAAGGCGGCCGCGACCTTGGTGTCCTGATCGGCGCCGGACTGGCGCTCTGGGTCGTCTGGGTGCTGGCGACGATTCCCGGCCATGTCCTGGGCGCGCTGGTCTCCGACCCGCGCCGCTACGGCATCGACCTCGTCATGCCGATCTTCTTTGCGGCGATGATCGTGCCGATGTGGCGCGGCCGTCGCGCGGCCGTCCCATGGCTCGTGGCCGGGTTCGTCGCGCTCGTCACCGCCAAGCTGGTGGAGGGCTATGCCTTCATCATCGCCGGCTCGCTCGCCGGTGCCCTGACGGGGGCGTTCCGCGATGACGCTGCCTGATCCCGGCCCCTGGGGTGCCTATATCGCGATCGCCGCCATGGCGCTCGCGACCTATCTGTGCCGCATTTCCGGCGTGGCGCTGATGAGTGTCATTCCGCTGACGCCGCATGTGCGACGCGGTCTTGCCGCGCTTCCGGGCTCGATCGTCGTCGCGACCGTGCTGCCGCTGATCGAACGGCTCGGTCTGGCGGCGGGCGTCGCTCTTCTGGCCGCCATCGGCAGCATGATCCTGAGGCGCAGCGAACTGCTCGCGCTCGTGACCGGCATGGCAGTCATCTCGGGGCTGCGCGCGCTGGGCTTCTGAACGATCACCGCTTGCGATCGCTCCCATCACATCCCGTCATCGCGCCATGCGCCGCCGCGTGTTGACGCGCCGGGCTCTGGGGAGGACGGTGCAGGTCAGAAGAACTGACCCAAACGGAGCGCCGCCATGGCATGGTATTCCCAAACCTGGACCTGGTTCGATGGAGCCTGGCACGAGGGCAATCCGGGCCTCGTCGGCCCGCGCAGCCACGCGCTCTGGCAGGCCTCGTCCGTGTTCGATGGTGGCCGCTATTTCGACGGCGTGGCGCCTGACCTCGACCGGCATGCCGCCCGCGTGAACCGCTCGGCGGTGGCGCTCGGGCTTGCGGCGACGGTCACCGAGGATTTCATCATCGGCAAGGCCATGGAAGGCGTGAAGAAATTCGCCCCGGGCACGGCGCTCTACATCAAGCCGATGTATTGGGGCGAGGCCGATGGCCCCTCGACGATTATGCCCGATCCCGATTCGACGCAGTTCGCCCTGTGCCTGTTCGAGGCGCCGATGCCGCAGCCGACCAACGGCTTTTCGGTGACCAAGGGCATCTATCGCCGCCCCAGCTTCGAGACCGCGCCGACCGACGCCAAAGCCGGCTGCCTCTACCCCAACAACGCCCGCATCCTGAAGGCGGCCAAGGCTGCCGGCTTCGACAACGCGCTCGTGCTCGACATGCTCGGCCATGTCGCCGAGACCGCGACCTCGAACATCTTCCTCGCCAAGGACGGCGTGGTGAAGACGCCGGTGCCGAACGGCACCTTCCTGAACGGCATCACCCGCCAGCGCGTCATCGGCCTGCTGCGCGCGGCCGGAGTTGCCGTCGAGGAGTGCAGCCTGCGCTATGAGGATTTCGAGCAGGCCGACGAGATCTTCATCTCGGGCAATTACTCGAAATGCATGCCGGTCGTGCGCATCGACGACCGCACGCTCCAGCCCGGCCCGCTGTTCCGCAAGGCGCGCGAGCTCTACATGGACTTCGCCCATTCCAAGCCCAAGGCGGCCTGAGGCGCAGCGGTGGCCCGGCTCGCCACACGCCTGACGCAGCGCCTCGGCCTCGCGCACCCGATCCTGTCGGGGCCGATGGCACTGGCGGGCGGCGGGGCGCTTGCCGCGGCGGTGACGCGTGCCGGTGGGCTTGGCCTGATCGGCGGCGGCTATGGCGATCCAGGCTGGATCGAGCAGGAATTCGCGGCCGCCGGCAACATGCAGGTGGGCTGCGGCTTCATCACCTGGTCGATGGCGAGGCAGCCGGAGCTGCTGACGCAGGCGCTGGCGCATGAGCCGGCGGCACTGATGCTCTCCTTCGGCGATCCGCGCCCCTTCGCGGCCGAGATCGCCGCGGCAGGCGTGCCGCTGATCTGCCAGTGCCAGTCGCTCGCCCATGTCCGGCAGGGGGTGGAGGCTGGGGCTGCGATCATCGTCGCGCAGGGCGCCGAGGCGGGCGGCCACGGCCACCGCCGCGGCACTTTCCCCTTCGTGCCCGAGGTGGCGGACCTTCTGGCGCGTGAAAGCCCGGAGACGCTGCTGCTCGCGGCCGGCGGCATCGCGGACGGGCGCGGCCTGGCCGCTGCCCTGATGCTCGGCGCCGATGGTGTGCTGGTCGGCACGCGCTTCTGGGCGAGCCGAGAGGCGCTGGTGCATCAGCGTCACCACGCGGTCGCCGTGGCCGCCACGGGGGATGATACGGTGCGCTCCTCGCTGCCCGATATCGCCCGAAGGCTGGATTGGCCGAAGCCTTTCGACATTCGCGTGCACGCCAACGCCTTCCTCGGGCAGTGGGCCAGCCGGGACGATGAACTGCGCGCCGCGATCGAGACCGAGGCGCCGGCCTATCGCGAAGCGTTCATGGCCGGCGATGCCGACAAGGCGGCGGCGATCTTCGGCGAGGCGGCCGGGCTGATCAGCGATATCCCTGCGGCCGGCGAGATCGTCGAGCGGATGGTCGGGGATGCGGCGGCGCTGCTCGGTGGGGCGGGGCGATTTCTGTCCTGAGTCTCACCGCACAAGCCGCAGCAGTCCCGTCGCCCTCAGCCCAACCCCCGCAAGCACCGCGTAGACCGCCGCCGCGAGCCCCGAGAGCAGCAGCACGCCCATCAACAGAGGCTGGAACGGCAGTGCCGCGGTCAGCTTGAGCGCGAGCGGCGCGAACCACCAGGCGAACAATCCCGCCAGTGCGGCCGAGACCCCGACGATGGCGAAGAAGCCCGGCAGGCGCCGGTCGGGCGTCGTCCACCCTCGTCGCAGCCCGAGCACGAACAGCATCGTCAGGTTGATCCAGGCTCCTGCCGCCGTGGCCAGCGCGAGGCCGGGGGCACCCCAATCGCGCCAGAGCAGCAGCTTGAGCGCGAGGTTGCAGGCGATGGCGCCGAGCGAGACCAGCATCGGCGTCGTCGTGTCGCCGCGCGCCTGGAAGGCCGATATCTGCGAGCGCATCATCACGATCGCCGGCAGGCCGAGCGCATAGGCGAACAGCACGGTGCCGGATGCCAGGCTCGCCTGGGTGTCGAAGGCGCCGCGCTGGAACAGGCCGGCGACGATCAGCTCGGGCACGGCGATGAAAGCGGCGACGAAGGGCGCGCTCGCGACCAGGGCGATGGCCACGGCCCGGTTCTGGGCCCGGTTGGCGCCAGCCTCGTCGCCGCGCGCGATCGAGCGGCTCATCGCCGAGAGCGCGACCGTCCCGACGGCGATGCCGATCAGCCCGATCGGCAACTGGTAAAGCCGCTCGGCATAGTAGAGCGCCGAATAGGCGCCGCGCGGCAGAAGGGAGGCGATGATCGTATCGGCGAAGATCGCGATCTGCACGCCGGCCGAGCCAATCACGGCCGGACCGAAGGCCTTCAGGAAGCGGCGCACCCCGGCGTCCATATGCGGCCGGACCACCCGGCTGGAGACGCGCGCGCGCCGCGCGGCGACATAGAGCAGCAGCCACTGCGCCAGCCCCGAGGCCGAGACACCCCAAGCGGCGGCATAGGCCGCGCTGGGAAACAGGAAGGAGACCGACAAGGCCGCCATCATCCCGACATTGAGCAGGACCGGCGCCGCCGCGAAGGCGGCAAAACGATCGACCGCGTTCAGCGTCGCGCCGAGGAAGGTCACCATCGTGACGAAGAGCAGGTAGGGAAAGGTGATCCGCGTCAGCGACACTGCAAGCGAATACACGGCCGGATCGTCCGTCAGGCCGGGTGCAAGAAGCTTCACCAGCCAGGGCATCAGCGGCAGGGCGAGCGCCAGCAACACGATCTGGACAAGGAGGAGCACGGTGAAGAGCCGGTCGGCGAAGAGGTTCGCCGCCTCGGCACCCTCTCGCTCCGCGACATGGGCATAGGCCGGCACATAGGCCTGGTTGAAGGCACCTTCGCCGAAGATGGCGCGAAAATGGTTGGGCAGGCGCAGCGCCACCGAGAACGCGTCCATCGTCGCGCCGGCGCCCAGGACGGCGGCCAGCATGATGTCGCGCGCGAAGCCGGTCAGCCGGGAGAGCAGCGTATAGCCGCCGACCGACAGGATGTTCTTGAGCATTTCCGACCTCGTCATGCTCGGGCGTGACCCGAGCATCTCGGGACAGGAAGGCTCCCGAACCTCTTTCTGAACGTGATTCCCGGGTCAAGTCCGGGAATGAGGCGGCCGCTGGTTTAGCGGATGACCGGCGGCAGGGCGTCGCCGCGCGGATGGTCGACGGTCCGCGCCTCGAAGCCGACGCGCTCGCCGATCAGATAGAGCGGCCGGCGCTTCACCTCGGCGAAGATGCGCCCGACATATTCGCCGATCATCCCCAGAGAGACCAGCTGGATGCCGGAGAAGAACATGATCGAGACGATGAGCGAGGGAAAGCCCGGCAGGTCGGTGCCGTAGAACAGCGTGCGGATGAGGAAGTAGAGCGCCGTCAGCGTCGCGACGAGCGCGATCACCGCACCGCTCCAGGTCGCAACCTTCAGTGGAACCGTCGAGAAGGAGGACAGCCCGTCGAAGGCGAAGGAGAACAGCCTGCTGTAGCGGAACTTCGATTCGCCATGCGCGCGATCCGCCACCTCGAAGGGGACGCCGATCGAGCGGAAGCCGACCCAGGCATAGAGCCCCTTGGAGAAGCGGGCCCGTTCCGGCAGAGCACGCAGCGCATCGACCGCCTTGCGGTCGAGCAGGCGGAAGTCGCCCGCGCCCTCCGGCAGCTCGGTTTCACCGAAACGGCCGAAGATGCGGTAGAACGCCTTGGCGAAATTGCGCTTCAGCGCGGTCTCGCCGGCCCGGTCGGTGCGCTGGCCATAGACGTTCAGATAGCCCTCGCGCCATTTCTCGAGGAAGGCCGGAATCACTTCCGGCGGGTGCTGCAGGTCGGCGTCCATGATGACCACCGCATCGCCGAACGCATGGTCGAGCCCGGCAGCGATCGCGATCTCCTTGCCGAAATTGCGGCTGAAGGAGACGGCGCTGATGCGGGGGTCGGCCTTGTTCATTTCGCGGATGACGGCGAGCGTGCCGTCGCGGCTGCCATCGTCGACGAAGACGATCTCCCAGGCAGCGACCGCCCCCGCCAGCACCGCTTTCAGCCGCTCGACCAGCGGGCCGATATTCTCCGCCTCGTTATGCACCGGCACGACGACGGACAGCTCCGGCCAGCGCGAGGCGCGCGGCAAGCGGGTGGAGGGAGGGGACGCGACGTCCGACAAGGGGCGACCTTTCGACAGCGCGCCTTGGCGGCGCACGACGCACTGAAAAACGAAAGCTCGTGCTGCCACAAGCCCGGTGGGGTATAGCGCGGTTCGTCTGAACGGACGACAACAAGGACACCCCCCTGTCATGGCGAACGGCTTCGTCCTTTGCGCCGATGATTTCGCGCTGACCGACGGCATCAGCCGCTCGATCCTCGAACTGCTCGATCTCGGCAAGCTGAGCGCCACCGGCGCGATGACGAACCGGCCGCATTGGCGCAGGCTGGCTCGCGAGCTCGGGGCCTTTTCCGGCCGCGCCGATCTCGGCCTGCACTTCAACCTGACCTGTGCCGCTCCGCTCGGGCCGATGCCGAAGCTGGCGCCGGGCGGCACGTTCCCCGCCCTGGGGCAGGTCATGCGAACCGCGGTCCTCTCGGGAGCGATTCGGCGCGAGATCGCCGCGGAACTGGCCCGCCAGCTCGATGCCTTCGAAGATGCGCTCGGGCGCGCGCCCGATTTCATCGACGGCCACCAGCATGTTCACGCGCTGCCCGGAGTCCGGCGCGCGGTGCTCGATCTGCTGGCGCGGCGCTATCCCGCCGGTGCCGTCTATGTCCGCGATCCCGCCGACAGGTCGGCCGCCATCCGTGCGCGCGGCGTCGCCGTGGCCAAGGCGCTGACCATCTCCGGCCTCGCGGCCGGATTCCGCAGCGCGGCTTTGCGCCGTGGCCTTCGCCTCAACCGCGGTTTTTCGGGCGTGGCGCCCTTCGATCCGGAACGGGACTTCGCCGGCGATCTGAAGAGCTTCCTCCTGCGTCCCGGAGCGGCCCATCTCGTCATGTGCCACCCCGGCTTCATCGATGACGAGCTTGCGCGGCTCGATCCGGTGGTGGCGACACGGCCGATCGAGCACGCCGCCATCGCCGCTTTCGAGCCGCCGCCCTCACTGCCGATGCGGCGGCTGCGTGACCTGCTCTGAGAGGCGCTTCGGCTCCTGCGCGACAGCGATTTGTTTACCGCCTTAACGGACTATCGCTTCGGCCAGGATACGCCGTCGTGATGACGGTTCGTGCCGATTCAGGGATGTTCCGCTCAATGATTGGGTCCAAGCGGTCGGCCGAGGTCATCGACGAGGCCAAGGTGAACCCGATGGTCGCGGGCTCCGCCTCTCTTAGCCGGCGGATCGCCGTCGCGGCGGTGACGATCGTGGCCATTGCCATCATCATCGTCGTCCTGGCCGTGGTCCAATACAATGACCAGCGCACGCGGAACGATCTGGAGCAGAAGGCGAGCGCGCTCGGGCTGATGATCGGCAACGCAGCGCCGACGCTGATCCTCTCCCGCGACAACATCACCCTTGGAGCGATCCTGGATTCGCTGCGCCGGGATCCGGATTTCGACGCGGCGGTCGTCGGTGACGATATCACGGTCCTGGCTTCCTCAGGCCACAACGAGCAGGCGCGCCTGTCTCTCACGGCGCGATGGTTGAAAGAGGCGTTGGGGCAGGAGCCTTGGGCCGCGGTGGCGGCCAAAGGCTCGACCGAGATCGAGGACGACGCCTTCCTGACCAAGCTGAACGCGATTCAGGTGGGCAAAAAGCAGATCGGCTATGTGGCCGTCCGGTTCGACAAGAGCCGGCTGATCGCCCGTGCCCATTGGGAACAGCTCGTCATCGCCGGGCTCGGTTGCGCGATCCTGATCGTGCTCGGGCCGCTGTTGTGGATCTCGCTCTCGCGGACGATGCGCCCCCTGCGCGGCATGACCAATACGATCGTGCGCATGTCGGACGGCGATCTCGAGGCGCAGATCGACGCGCTGAACCGAAGCGACGAGATCGGCGCCATCGCTCGCGCGCTGCGGATTCTCAAGATCAGGCTGGCCGAGCGCGCTGCGCTCGAAGAAAAACAGACCGTGTCGGAAGCCGAGCGGCAGGCGCGCCAGCAGGGCGTCGACGGCGCGATCCTGCTGTTCCGCAACGAGGTGGGACTGGCGCTGGAGACCTTCAAGAACAACGCTGAGCGGATGCAGGAGGCCTCCGACGGCTTGGCCCGCGTCGCAGCCGAGGCCTCACAGCGGGCCGCCCGCGCTGCCGACAACGCCCATGGCGCCAGCGGCAATGTCGAGAGTGCCGCCCAGGCCGCCGAGGAGATGGGGGCGGCCATCCGCGAGGTCGAGTTCCAGGTTCGCCGCGTGCGCACCGAGATCGTCGAGGCGGCCTCGGCCTCCCGCGAGACGTCCGATTCCGTGCAGGAACTCGACGTCACGGCTCGCGCCATCGGCGAGGTCGTCAACCTGATCCGTGACATCGCTGCCCAGACGAACCTTCTGGCGCTCAATGCGACCATCGAGGCCGCGCGGGCCGGCGAGGCGGGACGCGGCTTCGCGGTCGTGGCCGCCGAGGTCAAGTCCCTCGCGTCGCAGACGGCCGATGCCACGGACCGTATCGTCGCGCAGGTCGCCGCCATCCAGGGCGCAACCGGGCAGGTCGTCGGCGCGATCCACAATATCGCCGAACGCATGAACGCCATCGAGACCTTCGCGAATTCGGTCGCGACCTCGATCGAGCAGCAGGCGATCGCGACAGGCGAGATCGCGAGCGGCGTCGCCATGGCGAGTTCGTCCTCGCTCTCGGTCTCCAGCGACCTCAGCGTGCTCGCCGACAGCGTCGAGGAGACGGGCCGCTCCGCCGAGCAGGTGCGCCATGCCGCCGGCGAGGTCGCGACGCAGGCGCATCGCCTCGATTCGACCGTGGACCAGTTTCTCCGCAGCGTCGCCGCCTGACGCCGTAGCTCGCCAGCGCGCTCTCATCGCCAGCCAAAAAAACGGGGCCCTTGCGGGCCCCGTTTCGTGTCGTGCGTGGAAAAGCGGCTCAGGCCTTGGCGGCCGAGTCGTAGAGCTCCGCCACGTACTCCCAGTTCACCAGGCTCTCCAGGAAGGCCTTGAGATAGTCGGGGCGGCGGTTGCGGTAGTCGATGTAGTAGGAGTGCTCCCAGACGTCGACGCCGAGGACCGGCGTGGCGCCATGCACCAGCGGGTTCTCGCCGTTCGGGGTCTTGCTGACGGCGAGCTTGCCGCCCTTGACCTCAAGCCAGGCCCAGCCCGAGCCGAACTGGCCGACGCCAGCGGCGGCGAAATCTTCCTTGAACTTCTCGACGGAGCCGAAGGACTCGACGATCGCCTTCTCCAGCGCACCGGGGATCTTGCCGCCGCCATTCGGCTTCATCCACTTCCAGAAATGGAGGTGGTTGTAGTGCTGGCCGGCATTGTTGAAGACGGCGGGGTTCTTGCCGTAGGAACCTTTGACGATCTCCTCGAGCGACTTGCCCTCGAATTCCGTGCCCTTGATCGCGTTGTTGCCGTTGTTGACGTAAGCGAGATGATGCTTGTCGTGATGATACTCCAGCGTCTCCTTCGACATGAAGGGCTGCAGAGCGTCGTGCGCGTAAGGAAGGTCGGGAAGCGTAAAGGACATGATGCCGCTCCTTGGGCTATGAAATTCGCTTGAATCAGAATGGCTTGCCGAATGGAGGCGGGGTTGTGGAGGCCCGGCCATTCCGCTCGTTAGTTAAGCGCATGAACGCGCCGCGACAACCGCCGCCAACGCGAAATGCGCATCTCCCCTCGACAGGACGCCGCATTGGAGCGAAGTTTCGCCGATTCAGCGGGTGAATCGGAAACAGTCTCTTATTCAATACGTTAGATGATGCGTTGCGCCCAGCCGCTTCCGGAGCGGTTCACGGGCGGTGCCGAGGGTAGCGAGTTGATAGCGATTTTCACGGTTGTGGGGTGCGGCCTTCTCAGTGGCGGCCTCTACGCGATCTACAGCGGCTGGCCCTATCTCGTGCTGGAGCGCGGCTTCACGCAGGTGATCGTCGGCTCGGTCGCCGCGACGGCGGGGCTGCTGATGCTGTCGCTGGCCTGGGTGCTGCGCGAACTGAAGGCAATGCGCCGCGACTTCGCTGAGGCCGCCGCGCCCGCATATGGCTATGCCGAAGACCCGGTGCCCGCCGCTATGCCTGCGCCGGTGCTGCCGCCGTCGGAGCCCCCGCGCGCGAGCCTCGGCCCCGTCCCCGATACTGGTGCCGCCGCGGTCGCCGGTGCCGCCGTAGCGGCAGCCTGGCCGCGGGCTGAGGTGAGCGAGGAGGACAAGGCGCCGGCACAAACGGCGGATCGCGACCTCTTCGGCGCACTGGTCGCCGAGCGCTTGGCGGAGGAGCCGATCGCCGCGCCCCATGCCGCCGAACTCGAGACAGAGGCGTCGCCGACGGTCCCGGACCTGTTCGCGCCGCCATTGGATAACGAGGCCGAAAGCCGCCCGGCCATCCTGCCGGAGGAGAGCGACGAGCCGGCGGAGGTCGTCGCAGCCAAGGTGCAGCCGCTGAGCCAGGACGAGGCCTTGGCGAAGAGCGATTCCGCCGAGGCGGAGCCGGTCGAGACGGGATTCGTGGCGGACTCGGGACTCGGTCCGGAGGCTGAAACAGCGCACGCCTCTGGCGATCCGGTCGCCGTCGCGCCGCCCGAAGCTGGGCGCGACCGTCGCCCGGCCGACGAAGCCGGTACGGCGACGCTGGAGCAGGTCCAGCCCCAACCGTTGCAAGCCGAGCCGGAGCCCGAGATCGACGAGTTCCGCGCCCTGCGCGAAAGCCTGACGAGCGAACTCAACGGCCCGGCCTATGCCCCCCGCCGCATCGAGCCCGCCTTGGGCATCGAAAGGCCGGTTTTCGGCGGCGGCGAGGAGTTCTTCCAGGGCTCGCCGCGGCGCGAGCCCTCCTTCGCGCCGGTCGAGGCCGAAGCTGAGCCAGTCCCCACGGCGGAGCAGCCGCTCCCGCCGGCCTGGCCGCCGCGCACCGGAACGGCCAGCTTCGACGAGCCGCTCGATGGCCCGACCGGAGAGATCGACGTCCCGCCTCAGCCCGCTTCGGATGTAAAGGCCGAGCCGGAGCGGCCGAGCGAGCCGGACGCGCCCGCGCCCGAAGAGCGCGCAAGTTCGGAGGAGGGGATCGTCGGCGCCTACCAGGTCGGCGACGCGCATTTCACCATCTTCGCCGATGGCTCGATCCGGGCCCGCACGCCGGATGGCGAGTACAGCTTCGCCTCGATGGACGAGCTGAAGGTCTACCTGGCGAGCGAGAAGAGCCGGCTCGGCGTCTGACGGACGCCGCCGGCCGCGTCTCAGGCTTTTGCCGGGACGCTCTGCGGCCAGCCATCCCCTGCCGCCTTGATCGCAAAGGCATAGGCCAGCGCTGTCTCCTTCAAGGAGTCGAAGCGCCCGGCCGAGCCGCCATGTCCGGCATCCATATTGGTGTGGAGCAGGATCGGCCCGCCGCCGGTCATCGAGGCGCGCAGGTGGGCAACCCATTTTGCGGGCTCCCAATAGGTCACGCGCGGGTCGGTGAGCCCCGCCATGGCCAGGATCGGCGGGTAGCTCTGCGCCGCGACGTTGTCGTAGGGCGAATAGCTGCGGATCGTCTCGAAGGCGCGGATGTCGCGGATCGGGTCGCCCCATTCAGGCCATTCCGGCGGCGTCAGCGGCAGCGTCTCGTCGAGGATGGTATTGAGCACATCGACGAACGGCACTTCCGCAACGATGCCGGCGAACAGCTCGGGCGCAATGTTCGCCACCGCGCCCATCAGCATGCCGCCGGCGCTGCCGCCCTCGGCGACGATGCGGCCGCGCGTGGTGAAACCGGCTTCGGCAAGGGCTTCGCCTGCGGCGATGAAGTCGGTGAAGGTGTTGCGCTTCTTCTCGCGCTTGCCGTCGAGATACCAGCGCCGCCCCTTTTCCGTTCCGCCGCGCACATGCGCGATCGCATAGACAAAGCCGCGATCGACCAGGCTGAGCGGGCGCGTGCGGAACGAGGCCGACATGGCTGAGCCATAGGAGCCATAGCCATAGAGCAGGCAGGGTGCGCTTCCGTTCAGGGGAAGGTCCGCCCGGTGCAGGATCGAGACCGGAACCTGTTCCCCATCCCGCGCCGTGGCGAAGATGCGCCGGACCTTGTAGGCCGCCGGATCGTGCCCCGAGGGCACCTCCTGGCGCTTCAGAAGCGTCCGCTCGGCGGTGGCGAGATCGTAGTCATAGGTTTCCGCGGGCCGCGCGAGCGACGCGTAGAGGAAGCGCAGCGTATCGGTCTCGAACTCGTAGCCGGGGTCGATGCCGAGCCCGTAGGCCTCCTCGTCGAAGGCGATGCTGCGCTCGGTTCCGTCGCCAAGCTCGCGGATGACGATGCGCGGCAGCCCGTCCTCACGCTCCAGCCGGATCAGCCGTCCCTTCAGGCAGAGATGGTCGAGGATCAGCCTCCCGCCCTTGTGCGGCACCAGATCGCGCCAATGCGCGGGCTCGGGCGAGCCGAGCGGTGCGGTCACGATCTTGAAGTCCTCGGCGCCGTCCGCATTGGTCAGGATCAGCAGGTCCTCGCCGTGATGCTCGACCTCGTATTGCCGGCCGACCTCGCGCGCGGCGACGAGGCGCGGCGGCGTCTCCGGGGCGTCGAGATCGACCAGCCTGATTTCGGAGGTTTCGTGGTCGCCGATCGAGATCAGCAGGAAGCGCCCGGACTGGGTCTGGTCGATATCGACGAACATCCCGGCATCGGCCTCGTCATGCAGGACCGTATCGCTTTCGGCAGGGGTGCCGAGCCGGTGGCGCTTCACTTGAGACGGGCGGTGGTCGGCATCGAGTGCGACATAGAAGAAGGAGCCCGCATCGTTGGCCCAGACAATGTCGCCGGTCGTGTCGGGAACGATGTCGGGCAGGTCTTCACCGGTCGCAAGGTCGCGGACGCGGATCCGGTAGAGTTCGGAGCCGGCTTCGTCCGCACTCCAGCCGAGCAGGGCATGGTCGGGGCTGTGCGCCGTGTCGCCGAGATCGAAGAAGTCCTTGCCATCGGCAAGCGCATCGGCATTCAGCATGATCTGCTCGCGCGATTTTTTTCGCGTCAGGTCTGAAACGCGCGGGCGCCGGCAGATCAGCGGGTGCTCGCCGCCCTTGCGGTAGCGCGAATAGTAGAGCCAGGGGCCGTCCGGCTGCGGCACGCTGGAATCGTCTTCCTTGATGCGGCCGCGCATTTCCTTGACGAGTTCGCGCTGCAGGGCCCGCGTCGAGGCCATCTGCGCCTTGCAATAGGCATTCTCGGCCTCGAGATGTCGGCGGATCTCCTCCGGAAGCACGTCCGGATCGCGCAGCACATCCTTCCAGTTCTCGGCCCGCAGCCAGGCATAGTCGTCGCGCAGCGTCACGCCGTGGACGACGGTCTCGACCGTGCGGATGGGCGCGACGGGCGGGCGTGCCGCGGTCCGTTGGCCGGCGCTTGCGCGCTTGGCGCGGCTGGTCTCATCGGCAGGCATGGCGTCTCTCCGGCGAAGGGGCGGCCGAGAGGTAGGGCGCCGTGCCTGCGCTGGCAAGCAGCGCGTGGAGCACGAATATGATCTTGCCAGGCAAGGATATCCCGCCAGAGTTGTGAAGTGGAATATTGAACAAGGGAAAGACTGATCGATACGGGAAGTTCTCTTGCACTGTTGTGAAGTATCGATTACAGCCGGACCGGCTTGATCGGCCCGGATGATTCCACGCTGCCAGTCCTCGCGCGGGCAGGTGGCAAGAACCGCCGGACGAATCGATTGCGGACGATGGTGGTCGAGAAGACACCAGTATCAGGGACAAGGAGACGTTTACCATGGCCGATGCCGAAGGGTCGGATTTCATCGAACTGACTGCGGATATCGTGTCCGCCTATGTCTCCAACAATTCTGTGCCGGCCGCCGAACTGCCTGCGCTGATCAGCGACGTGCATTCGGCGCTGAGCCGCGTCGTCGGCGGCGTCGCGCCGGTCGTTCCGGCCGAGGCGCCCAAGCCCGCCATCCCCGTCAAGAAGTCGATCACGGCGGATTATCTGGTCTGCCTGGAAGACGGCAAGAAGTTCAAGTCGCTGAAGCGCCACCTGCGCACGCAGTACAACATGTCGCCTGAGCAGTATCGCGAGAAGTGGGGCCTGCCGCCCGACTATCCGATGGTGGCGCCGAACTATGCCGAGGCGCGCTCGCAACTCGCCAAGAAGATGGGTCTGGGCCAGCAGCGCCGCAAGCGTCGCTGATAGCAAAGCCGGGCACCGCGCCCGTCAGTGATTCGTTCGAAGCCGCCGGTTTTCCGGCGGCTTTTTCGTTTCGCCGGCAGAGTTGAAGCCGCCGAACCGGCATCCCGAAGAATCTGCTTGCCAAAAGCTAAATAGGAATTTATGCCTATAGCTGGCTGAGCCCCAACGGGTAGGGTTCGCTGTTTATGGGAACATAAGATGAACGAGCGGGCGCCCGGCTTTGGCAGGATGTTGCAGGAGACGGCAGCGGCTCGTCTGGCGGAGGTCGCGATTGCGGCGTGCCGGCGCATTCCGCCTCGCAGACTGCGCACGGCCAGTCGTGGCAGGCGGCCCGTCGCGCAGGCGCGGCAGACGGCGATGTACCTCGCCCATGTCGCCTTCGGCATCACCCTGACGCGGGTCGGCACCTGCTTTGGCCGCGACAGGACGACCGTGCGCCATGCCTGCGCCCTGATCGAGGACAGCCGCGACGACCCTGTCCGCGAGTTCAGCCTTGGAGCGCTGGAGGCCGCCTTGCTGGCGCTCCGCTCCAGCCAGTTGCGCGAGACGATGGAGGACCGACGATGAGCGACGAAACGACAGACCGCGACCAGCAGCGCCTGCTTCGGCATCTCTCGGAACCACATGCCTATGCCATCCGCTCCCCGCTGGATTGCGGGCGGATCGCGCTGTATCGCGGCGATGGCGGTACGAGCCTGGGGGCGGGCTATGTCGCCGGGGCAGCGGCCGAGGCGCTGGTGGCGCGCGGCCTTCTGGCCTGGAGCAGCGCGGGCAGGGCGGCGCGGCTGGTGCCCGCTTCCGCGGCCGACAATCCCCGGCCGACCGAACCCCCGGCGGCCCGTCCCGGATATAATGATCGCGAGAGCCCGCTGCTCTGGCTGCATCGCCGGCCGGGCAAGGATGGGCAGCCGCAGATCAGTGCCGAGGAATTCGCGGCCGGAGAACGCTTCCGGGCGGATCTGACCCGGGCGCAGATGCTGCCGCGCACGACGATGAACTGGGACGCGGCACTGACGCCTGGGGAGCGCGGCGCCGGGCCGCATGACCACGGCGGAGCCTCGGATTCGGCCCTCGCGGCTCGGCAGCGCGTGCGCAAGGCCTGCGACAGGCTGGGGCCGGAGCTTTCCGGCATCGCCATCGATGTCTGCGGCTTCCTGAAGGGGCTCGACTGGGTCGAGCGCGAGCGCAACTGGCCGGCGCGCTCGGCCAAGGTGGTGCTGCGCGTCGCCCTGGCGGCGCTGGCCACCCATTACGGACTCGATCGCAAGGGCAGGGCGCCCGCGATATCGGCTTGGCGCGATCCGGATGCCCGTCCCGGCATCATGCCAGCCGGGCGGCTTTGACGCGGCTTAGCCGGCGGCGGCCCGCGCATCGGCCTTGATGCGCTCGATCATGGCGCGAACGCCGTTCGAGCGCTGCGGCGTCAGATGCGCGGCGAGCCCGAGCTTCTCGTAGATCGCGAAGGCGTCGGTTGTGAGGATTTCGGAGGCTGGCCGGCCCGAGTAGATCGCGAGAGCCAGGGCCACCAGGCCGCGCACGATATGGGCGTCGCTGTCGCCCCGGAAATGGAGTGTCGTCCGCGGGCCTGGCCCGCCTTCGGCGTGCATGTCGAGCCAGACCTGACTGGCGCAGCCGCGCACCTTGTTGGCCTCGTTATGCGCCTCTTCCGGCAGCGGTTCGAGCCCCTTGCCGAGTTCGATCAGGTAGCGGTAGCGATCGTCCCACTCGTCGAGCAGGTCGAAATTGGCGACGATTTCGTCGAGCTTCGCGGTCATGTCCTGCCTTGCGCCTGCCGCCTCGGCTGAGGGCGCGCTGTCTTCCCGCAGCGACCAGGTCCCGTCAAGCCGGGGTCGCGGCAGGCTGCCTCAGCGATGGCTTGCCGTGCCGGTTCCGAAAGTGGTTGCTGCACCGAGAACGCGCTCGCGGATCGCCGGATCGAGCGCCGCGAGGATCTGTGCGGCCTCGCGCGCCGCCGTGAGCCCGCCATTGCCCGCCCGCACCATGTGGGCGCTTGCGGCCGCGGCCTGATGGACAGCGGGCGCCGTCACAGGCGCCTCGTCCGACTTGCCTGCGAGAAGGGGCGAGTTCATGGCGATGAAGCCGATGATCGCGACCTTGCGCATGAGATGGGCCATGGCTGTCTCCAGCGGCGGGCTTCCGTAACCGCCTGGGGCCATCTAGGCGCAAACCCGGAAAAATCGCGTGTTCCGGATTGCTCAAACTCGACACGAATGCGAGGCGGCGTCTTCAGCTTCCGTTCACCCTGCCGCGAACATTCGCCGGGACTCGCCGCGATGGCAGGATAGGCGCAAGTCTCTGCAAAACATCGCTTAAATTTGTCGTGATGCGAGATCGGGGATCTCCCGCCCCGGCTGCCTTAAGCCGGGCTTAAAACCCCGCTGGCCAAATCCGGAAAGCGGGGCACAGCCCGAAAGTTCAGGCGTTGCGTTGGGTATGGCTATCTCCGAACTCGGAACACAGGCGGCGGCGTTGGTGCATGGCTCGGTGCGGGGCGATGCCCGCGAGAGCGGGCGCCATCAGCGCTTCATCCTGTCGCGGCTGCTCGTCGGCGGCGGGGCGCTGGCGCTGACGCCGGCCTATCTCGCCTGGCGCGGCAGTCCCGGGCTTGTCGACCTGGCGATGATCGTGTCGGCGGCGCTGCTGCTGCTCTCGGTTGTCCTGCTCTCCCGCACGGCGCGGCTCGACATCGCTCATCTGGTCTCGGCAGCCGCCCTCTCCCTGTTCGTCGTCGCGCTTGCCGCCGTCACCGGCGGCGCCATGTCGCCGCTTCTCGGCGCGCTCGCGCTGGTCCCGGTCGAGGCGGCCGGCTTCGGTTCGCGCAGATTGGTGTATCGCGCCGGTATCGCGGCGCTCACCGCCTTCCTGGGTTTGGTCGTCGCCGATCAGGCCGGCTTCCTGCGTGCGGCTCCGCTGGGCCGCGAGGCGATGCCCCTGCTGGTGGCCGCCGTGCTGGCTCAGACGCTCGCCGCGACGGCGCTCGTCGTGGCCTGGCGCGGCCAGGCGACGACCGCGCAGCCCGCCTTCGATCCGCGCAACCGGATCCTGCTCGACCATGTCGGCGACCTCGTGACCTGGCACGATGCCGGCGGGGGAGTGGTCTTCGCCAACGCGGCGGCGCGCACGCTTGCCGGTGCGGAACCGCAGGATCTGCTCGGCCGCGGGCTGTTCGAGCGGGTGCACATTGCCGACCGGCCGCTCTTCCTCAAGGCGCTCAGCGACGCAGCCCGCAACCCCGGAGGCGCGACCGCCTGCTTCCGCACGCTGTTCGTGCCGCTGGGAGCGCCGGGCGCGCACCGCCATCCGGTCGCGCTGTGGCTCGAGATGCAGGCCTATCATGTTGCCGATGCGGGATTGCAGGGACAGTCGCAGGCGACCGTCGTCTGCGTCATGCGGGATGTGACGGAGCGGCGCGCCCGCGAGGAGGAGCATGCGCTCGGCCATGCCGAGGCGCTGAAGGCGAACGACGTCAAGAACCAGTTCCTTGCCACGGTCAGCCACGAGCTGCGCACCCCGCTCAACGCCATCATCGGCTTCTCGGAAATGCTGAGCGGCGAAGAGGCCGGCCGGCTCGATGCCGCCAAGCGCGCCGAATATGCCGGCATCATCCACGCCTCCGGGCATCACTTGCTCGAGGTGGTCAACACCTTGCTCGACATCTCGAAGATCGAGAGCGGCGCGATGGAGATCGAGCGTGAGCCGGTCGATCTCGGCGGCATGGTCCGCGAATGCTGCGCCCTGATGGCGCTTCGCGCCGAGCAGGGCTCCGTCGCGCTGGAGAAGGTCGTCGGAACCGCCCTGCCGCCGATCGAGGCGGACAGGCGGGCGCTGAAGCAGGTGGTGCTCAACCTGCTCTCCAACGCCATCAAGTTCACGCCGCCGGGCGGCCGGGTGGTGCTCGCCGTGCTGCGCGATGGCGACGCCATCGACCTGTCCGTCTCGGACACCGGCATCGGCATCGCGGCCGGCGATCTGCCGCGCCTCGGCGACCCCTTCTTTCAGGCGCGCGGCTCCTATGACCGCGCCCATGAGGGCACCGGGCTCGGACTCTCCGTCGTGCGTGGGCTCGTCGGCCTGCATGGCGGGCAGCTCACCATCGAAAGCGCGCCGGGGGCCGGCACCCGCGTTTGCGTGCGTCTTCCGCTCCACGCCGCCGTATCGACGACCGAGGCCGAGCCGGCCGCCCGCATCGTCACCTTCGCCCGCGCGCCGCGCCGCGGCCTCGAGTCCAAAGCACCTCTCCGTTTGACCGCCTGAAGACGAGCTGAACCGATGTCCGCCACCATGGCCGCCCGCGCCCGCAACGGCGCTTCCCTGTCCGCTCCGGTCCGGCGTTCGCAGCAGCCGGTCCGGCGCAAGTCGACGCCGTGGATCGCGCGGGTTCTGCGCTCGGCCGCGCAGCGTCCCGGCCGAGCCCTGATCTTCCTCGCCTTCGGCCTCGCCTCGGCAGCGATCGTGACCAATGCGCTGATGTTCCAGAAGGCGCGGCATCCGCATCCCATGGTGACCTATGCGCCCGCGGGGGAGGCGCCGCGCGCCACCCAGCCGGTCCGCCGCAGCGAGGCTGCTCCCGAGGCGCCGGCTGCCCCGCTCCAGGCCTTGCCCAGCCAGAGCCTGCCCGCCTCGAACACCCTGCCTGCGCTGCCGCCGACCCGCCCCAGCGATCTCTCGCAGGCCCCGGCGCAGCGCGAGAGCGCGCCGCGTCCACCGGCCGCGGTTTCGGCCGTCGCACGCACGCCTGCCCCCGCAGCGGCACCCGCCGTCCAGCGGCCCGCCCCGGTGCGGGACCCGATCGCGGATCTGATCAATGGCGGCGACATGCGCCCGCCGGCCGAGGTCGGGTCTCGCCAGTCGGCCCCGCGCCGCGGCACGACGAACTGAGGGGCACCCGGCCGCATGGCGCGCCTCACCAGCGAGTTCTGGGTCTCGGCCTGGCTGCGTCAGGCTGCGCTCGACGGCTTGGTGGCGGTGCTCCGTCGTCGCGGCGCGGCCGAGGCCGGCGCCATTTTCGTCAAGCTCGACCGCCTCGATGGCACGGCGGCGCTCTATGGTCCGGCTCCGCAGAGCCTGGCGCAGGAAGATGGCCAGCGCCGCTTCCAGCTCTTGGTCGACGCCGATCCGGTCTCGATCGAGGACAGGGTGGAGCGGGAGCGTCGCTTCGATAGCGATCTCTGGCTGGTCGAGATCGAGAACCGGGCCGGCGATCCCCGGATCGAACGCGTGGAAAGCTGACGGCGCTTTAGCGGCGCTCGCGCGCCGGGACGATCTTGCCGATAACCTCCGACATGGCGGGCTGGCTCTCGCCGCGGCTGCCGCCACGGCCGGGCGTTCCGCTCGGATCCATCGCCGGCTGATGCTGGCCGCGTCGGCGGGCCGGAGCCGGTGCTTCGCCGGCGATCGACAGGACCAGCCTTCGGGCGACTGCCGGGTGGATGCTGCGCATCAGCGAGACCAGCGCGAAGACGCGCTCGACCGAATGCGCGGCCTCGTCGCCCAGCCGGATCAGGAAGCGGGTCGCGTCCTCCGCCCGCAGCCCGGCGCCGATCAGGGCGAGCGACGCGACCTCGCGGCTTGAATCCTCCAGCATGGCAGCGGCGAGCGCATGGCCTCCGCCGATGGCGTCCGCGATCATGGAAAATGCCGCGCCGCGGTCCTCAGCTGCCAGAGCGAGCCATTCGCCGAAGGCGCCGGCACCGATCGGCATGCGCCGCTCCGCGGGATGAAGCGCCTCCTGGGCCGCGAGGGAATCGACGATGGCCTGTCGGCGCTCCGGATCGGCGTGCACGAAGAGCGGTGCCAGCTCGAGATTGGACAGATCGCGTCGCGCCAGAAGGGCAGGCCGGTAGACGGGACGTTGCCGTGCCCGGGCGATCAGCAGGTCGGAGGCCACGCGGGGGAGCGGTGCGTCGGGATTGCCGAGGATCGCCAGATCGATCGCCTCGATATCGCGCTCGATCAGGAGCGTGCTGGCGGTCGCCGTCAGGTCGCGGCGTCTGGCGAGCGCGAGAGCGGCTTCGGCCGGCCCCGCCTCGGCAAGCCGTTCGATCTCGGCGGTGTCGAGCGGGGCGCCATGAGCCAGCAAGGCGACGGCGACCGGCCCGCCGCGGGCCCGCAACGCCTCCAGCACCATCGGCGTGGTATGGGGCCAGGCAGCGAGCTTGCGCGCCAGGATAACGGCGGTGCCCTCGTCGATCGCTGGAATCATGGCGACAGCCATGTCGGCGAAGGCGGCCAGATCCTCGCGGCGCGGCCGGGGCGCCGACATCAACAGATCGGCCGTCACGCGCAGCGAGACCTGGCTGAGATCCAGCCCGCCTCCGTCTGCGCGGCGGGCGAGATCGGCGAGTTCCTTGGCGGTCGGCGTTGGCATGCAGGTCTCGAAACGCGGATTCGGCTGATTCTCACCAGCTTATCCCCGAGGTTTTAAGACCGCGTTAACCATGTCGAGGCCTCATGGTCCCAGAGCAGCGAGTCGCCTGCGAAAGCCTGTCGCTTCGTGCTCCCGACGATCCACGGCGCTGGACAAGGAGGCGCTTCATGGCCGACGTCATCCCTCTCGCGCCGTTGCGGCGCACACGGCCCGAGGCCGGCGCCTTGCCGCCCGACGGGGCACAAATCCTGTTCTTCACCGGTGTTCGCTACGAGCGTGCCGCCGAGCCGCTGCCGCGCGAAAAGGCCGCGCGGCCTGCGCGCCGCCCCGCTGCTTCCGGTCTGCGCGGCGGCCGAAAGGCAAGGCAGCCCGCGTGATCTCCTGCAGCGCCGCACCGGCGCCTCGCCGGCCGCGGCGTGTGCCTCCAGCCTCGGCGCTGCTCCTCGCGCTGCTGCTCGGCGCCTGCAATGCGACCGATGGCGATCTGGGCCGACCGAAGCCGACGATCTGGTCGCAGATCGTCCTTCCCCAGGCAGGTTTCGTCGCCGCCGCGGGTCGTGGCGAGGCCGCCTCCTATTTCCGCTTCACCGACGATGAGCAGCAGCTTCGCGACCGGGCCTGGCGCTTCATCATGCCGGCGAGCCCCCAAAGCGTCTTCCAGAGCGAGCTGTCGAACCTCATCCACACCCGTATCCTGCCCGTGCCGATGCAGTCGGGCGACCGCTCCGACTATTTCCGTGGCCTGACCTCGGGCTCCTTCGCCTCGCAGGATTCGCGCTACAACCGGATGGCGGAGGACAGCAATGCCGATCGGCAGCTGATCGGGCCGTTCCGCGCCAACGCCATGCGCGTCGTGACCATGGACCGCGTCCGCATGCGCACCGCCGACGCCTCGGCGGAGATCGCGCCCGAAAAGCGGGACCCCGCCTTGGCGCGCGTGATCGAGAACGAGGGGCTGATCCTGTGGGTCTGCGAGCGGCTCGATTTCCGCATCCGCAGCTATCGCTATGCGCTGGCCAACCTTGTCGTGGAGATGCCGTCGCGAGATGCGATCCGCGCCGAGCGCAGCCTTATGGCCCTGGAAGCCGAGGCCGGCCCGCTCTGCAAGATGCCGCTCAACGGCACCTTCTATGGCGAGGGCGGGCAAGGGCAGGGCGACGGTGCCCGGCGCCCGGCGGTCTATAAGGGCTGAAGCGGCCCCAGGGCGAAGCCGGTCTCCGTCGCGAAACGCAGCCCAGCCCGGAAGCAAGTGTTCAGCTTGCCGGCCCGCACTGGACGCCGGCCGCCAGCGCCTCGGCGTCCGGCCTGTCGGAGGCCTGCTTGGCGAGCACGCGGATCACCACCAACCCCCGTTCGCTGTCCGAGATCACCCGCAGCTCGCGGCTGGTCTCGCCTTCCTCGTCATCGGCGACGCGCTCGTCATGTTGGGCTTCCGTCAGGACGATGAATTCCAGCACGCCGCGGATCGCGGCGCGATCCGTGATCGCATAGAGCACGCCGCCGGTGCGCCGGTGCAGCGTGATGCCGAGCGGAAGCGTGCCGGTGCGCGCCATGACCCGCAGCGGGCCGCCGGCGAGATCGTAGGCGCAGACGGCCGTGACAGCCTGCCGCTCCGCTTCCAGCACTGCCGGCGCGGTGCCGCCGTCGACGGTCACCAGCTCCGCCCGGCCCGCCGCGCCGAGTGCGCCATAGGCATGGGCAGCATCGTGCTGCGACAGCGTCGGGATCAGGAGCACGGTCGCGATATGGACGATGCCGGCCAGGAGCAGCCCGGCGAGCGTCGTCATCGCGAGCCGCGCTGCGCCGGCCCGCAATCGGCCGTGCCGGCGGCCGGGCGCAGCCGTGACCGGCTGCGCCGAAGGATCGGCGGCGCTCATCGGCAATCGACGCGGGTGATGCGCGGCAGGTTGGCGGCCTGCGTCTCACCGGTCTGGCTGGAGATCGGCGTGTCGTAGAGCCGCAGGCGGAGCTGGAAACGTCCATGCAGCGGAAGCGGCAGCCAATTGCCCGCCTGCGGAGACGCGGCCGCGACGATCGATATCGCGCCGTCCTCGCCCCGCACGAGCTCGGCGTCCGAAAAGCCAGCGCGGGCGAGCACCGGCGAAAAGGACGCGCCGCTCGCGTCCGTGGCGCCGAGCGTCCAGCCGCGCGTGGGGGGCGTCGCGCCGGAAATCCTGTATCGGCAGCGCGCATCGAGCGGCTCGCCACCGTCGCTGCGCTGCGCGATCAGCTCCAGACCCTCGCCCGCGCCGAGCGGCAGATGCACGCCCCGCGAGAGGAAGGCGCGCATGTAAGGATCGATGTCGCGGTTGCCGCTGCCGGGCCAGGCCGCCCAGGAGCCGACCTCGACCTTGCCGATGGCTGGCCGGGCCGAGACGGCCCAATGCGCCGAGGCGAGGCCGAGCCCCGCACCAAGGCCGAGGATATAGGCGAGATCGAGTATCCGCACGCTTGCCTTCCGCGCCGCCTGCTTTGCTGCCTCGGGGAGTTGAACCGTGCCGCCTGATGCCGTCAACTGCGGCGGCGCCGATGCTGGCCTGGCCTCCTGGATGAGCGCCCGGCTAACGCAGCCGCGTCTCGCCGCCCGCGATATCGCGGATGCCGACCTGGATCGGCCGCGTCGCCGACCGCGAAGGCTCGACCGACTTGAACAGCGAGCCCACGGACGACAGAACCTCGAAAGATTGCCGCGGCATGCGGCCGGCGCCGGCCGCGCCGCCGCCAAGCGGGTCCGGGGTTCCCGCACCCGCCTTGGCGACCGTCGCGGCTTTCGGGTCCGCCGAAACGCCCGGGATCGGCTTCAGCTCCAGCCCCTGATGCGCGAACTGCATGATCTCCTTGAAGGTTTGCGCCGGCAGCGAGCCGCCGGTCAGGTTGGCGGTCTCCGCCGAGTCGTCGTTGCCGAACCAGACCGCCTGCACGAGATTGCCGGTGTAACCGACATACCAGGCGTCCTTGTAGCCGTTGGTGGTGCCGCTCTTGCCCGCGCCGACGATGCCGTCCAGCGCCGCTCGCCGGCCGGTCCCTTCCGTCGGCACCTTGGACAGCATGAAGTTCATGTCCTGCACGACCTGCGTGCTCAGCACCTGCTGCGGCTCGGGCTCGTCGCGGCCATGATTGTAGATCAGCTCGCCCTGCGAATTCAGGATGTCGATCGCCGCATAGGGCTTCGCGCGCTTTCCGCCATTGGCGAAGACGCCGTAGCCGGCCGCCTGGTCGATCACCGTCACCTCGGCTGCTCCGATCGGCAGCGAGACGGTGTCGGTCAGCGGCGTGGTCAACCCCATGGCGCGGGCCGTGGCGATGATCTTCTTGCGGCCGAGCAGCGCGGCACGCGCCTCGTGCGTCTCGCCGGCGGCCCGGCCGATCGCGATCGACATCTGCACCGGGATCGTATTGATCGACTTCGCCAGCGCGACATAGAGCGGCATCGAGCCGGCATAGGAGCGGCCGTAATTGTTCGGGCACCAGTTGCCGATGCAGACCGGGCGGTCGGTCACGATCGTGTTCGGGCGGTAGAGCCCTGCCGAGAGCGCCGCGGCATAGACATAGGGCTTGAAGGACGAGCCCGGCTGGCGCTGGCTGGCGGTGGCGCGGTTGAACTGGCTGGCGCCGTAGTCGCGTCCGCCGACGATGGCGCGAACCGCCCCGTCTGGGTCCATCACCACCGTGGCCGCCTGCTTCACGCGGTAGGCGGGCCCATGCTGGCGCAGCACCTGCTCCACCACCTCGTCGGCGCGCTGCTGGATCGCGCCGTCATGCGGCGTCTTGACGGTCAGCACGCGGTCGGGGCCGAGCTTGCCCTCCTCGGCCAGCTCCTTCACCTGGTCGAAGGCCCAATCCAGGTAGTAGTCCGGGCTGGAATCGCGCTTCCGGTCGACAGGCGTCGCCGGGTTGCGCTTGGCGCTGTCGACCTGGCCGGCCGTCATGAAGCCGGCATCGACCATCGCGTTCAGGACGTCGATGGCCCGCGCGCGCGCCGCCGGAAGGTTGACATGCGGCGCGTATTTGGTCGGCGCCTTGAACAGGCCGGCAAGCATCGCCGCCTCGGCCAGGGAGACGTCCTTCACCGACTTGCCGAAATAGTACTCGGCCGCGGCCGCCACGCCGAAGGTGCCGCCGCCCATATAGGCGCGGTCGAGATAGAGCTTCAGGATCTCGTTCTTGCTCAGCCGGTACTCCAGCCAGAGCGCCAGAAACGCCTCCTTGATCTTGCGGTCGAGCGAGCGCTCATTCGTCAGGAACAGGTTCTTGGCGAGTTGCTGGGTCAGCGACGAGCCGCCCTGGACCACGCCAGAAGCTCGCGCATTGACGGAAAGCGCGCGGAAGGTGCCGATCACGTCGATCCCGAAATGGTCGTAGAAGCGCCGGTCTTCGGTCGCCAGAACGGCCTTGAGGAGATGATCGGGCATCTCCTCGAGCTTCAGCGAATCGTCGTGGCGCGCCCCGCGGTGGCCGATCGGGTTGCCGTAGCGGTCGAGGAAGGTCACGGCGAGCACCTGGCTCTTCAGCGCCTCCTCATTGCCGATCCGGAAGGCCGGGAGCGCCAGCATCAGCACGAAGAGCGCGCCGACGATGCCGATATTCAGCCCCTCGCTGGCGAACTCGGCCGCGAGGCGCTTGCCGCCTGTCACGGTCAGCCGGTCGGTCTGGCTGCGCAACCGCTCGTAGAACTCTCCGGCGCGGCGGGCCGCGCCCCACAGGCTGGCATCGAGCCATGAGTCCGCCGCGAGCGCTGCGCGCTTCAGCCGCGTCCTCCAGCCAGCCTTCCTGAACTCCATCGCGCTTCCAGCGTCCCGTCCGAGCCTCGATGCCGCCTGCCGCCGCCGCCCCGTGGCGATCTTCCGACCGGTCACATAATCATGCTCCCCCGTCCCGGGGTAGGGCAGGGTGCGAAGAATTGTTTTCGCTCAGCAGAATCGAGGCCCGCCGCTCTGTGCCACTCTGGAACGGCCCGACACGCGCTCTTCCCTCGCGGCGCGAGCCGGCGCATAAGGCGCCCATGACCCGCAAGCCTGCAGCAGATCAGCCGTTCTGGCGCACCACCGCGCTGGAAGCGATGGACCGCGAGCAATGGGAGTCCCTCTGCGACGGCTGCGGCCGCTGCTGCCTCGTGAAGCTGCAGGACGAGGATTCCGGCCGCCTCTACGCGACCGATATCGGCTGCCGCCTGTTCGACGCCGGCACCTGCCGCTGCCGCGACTATCCCAACCGCTCGACCATCGTGCCCGATTGCGTGACGCTCACGCCCCATGAGGTCCGCACCTTGCCCTGGCTCCCGCCGACTTGCGCCTATCGGCTCGTGGCCGAAGGGAAGGACCTGCCCTGGTGGCATCCGCTGGTCTCCGGCGATCCTGAGACTGTGGTTCAAGCTGGCATCTCCGTCCGCGGGCGCGTCCATGCCAATGAGGACGAACTGCCGGATGAAGAGGTGCCGGAGCGTATCGTCGCCTGGCCCCTGCGTTGGCCGCGCGGCGCGCGAGGCCCGGCAAAGTAATCCGGCGTTTGTGCGCTGCACGAAAGTCGGTGCGCCCGCTCATTGATTGTTCAGCCGCTTTTGGGCATGACCGCCGGGTCCCGCCGCTGGCGCCCGCTCGTCCAAGAAGCCGGCACCGACGGCTCGCACACGAAACTTTCGCAATCGCGCGGCGTTGCTGCGTCCGGTTGCAAAATCTGAGGTTGAAGTGATGGCTGGTGGGAAGTGGGTCTACACCTTCGGAGATGGCAAGGCCGAGGGTGAGGCGGGGATGAAGAACCTGCTCGGCGGCAAGGGCGCGAACCTAGCCGAGATGAGCAATCTTGGCCTGCCCGTCCCGCCCGGCTTCACCATCACCACCGAGGTCTGCACCTATTACTACGACCACGGCAAGCAATTCCCGGCCGAGCTCGACGCGCAGGTCAAGGCCGCGCTCGCCGGCATGGCGAAGCTGACCGGCAAGACCTTTGGTGATCCGGCCAATCCGCTTCTCGTCTCGGTCCGCTCCGGCGCTCGCGCCTCGATGCCGGGCATGATGGACACCGTCCTCAATCTCGGCCTCAACGACGAGACGGTCGAGGCTGTCGCCAAGGCATCGGGCGACGAGCGCTTCGCCTGGGACAGCTATCGCCGCTTCATCACCATGTATTCCAACGTCGTGCTCGATCTCGACCACGGCGGCTTCGAGGAGGCGCTGGAGGATTACAAGGAGCGCAAGGGTCTCCATCTCGACACCGATCTCAAGGCCGATGACTGGAAGGTGCTGGTCGGCAAGTACAAGGAGATCGTGAAGAAGCAGCTCGGCTCCGACTTCCCGCAGGATCCCGAAGCCCAGCTCTGGGGCGCCGTCGGCGCCGTCTTCTCGTCCTGGATGAACGCCCGCGCCATCAAATACCGCGAGCTCAACAGCATCCCCGCGAGCTGGGGGACGGCCGTCAACGTCCAGTCGATGGTGTTCGGCAATATGGGCGATACCTCGGCCACGGGCGTGGCCTTCACGCGCAATCCCTCGACCGGCGAAAACGCCCTTTATGGCGAGTTCCTGATCAACGCCCAGGGCGAGGACGTCGTCGCCGGCATCCGCACCCCGCAGGACATCACCGAGAAGGCGAAGCAGGAGGCCGGCTCCGACAAGCCCTCGATGGAGACGGCGATGCCGGAAGCCTATGCGGAGCTCTGCCGCATCTACGGCATCCTCGAGAAGCACTACCGCGACATGCAGGACATGGAGTTCACCATCCAGGAGGGCAAGCTCTGGATGCTGCAGACCCGTTCCGGCAAGCGCACCGCCAAGGCCGCGCTCAGGATCGCGGTCGACCTCGCCAGCGAGGGGCTGATCACGCAGGAGGAGGCCGTCGGCCGCGTCGAGCCCTCGGCGCTCGACCAGCTGCTGCACCCGATGATCGACCCCAAGGCCGAGCGCCGCGTGCTGACCACCGGCCTGCCGGCCTCGCCCGGCGCCGCCGCCGGCGAGATCGTCTTCAATTCGGACGATGCCGAGGCGGCCAGGAAAGCCAACCGCAAGGTCATCCTCGTGCGCGTCGAGACGAGCCCCGAGGACATCCACGGCATGCATGCCGCCGAGGGCATCCTGACCACGCGCGGCGGCATGACCTCGCATGCGGCGGTCGTTGCGCGCGGCATGGGCAAGCCCTGCGTTTCCGGCGCCGGACAGATCCGCGTCGACTACGCCAAGGCCACGCTCACTGTTGGCAGCACGACGCTCAAGGCCGGCGATGTCGTGACCATCGACGGCGGCACCGGCCAGGTGCTGCTCGGTGAGGTCAAGATGCAGAAGCCGGAGCTCTCCGGCGAGTTCGCGACGCTGATGGGCTGGGCCGACAAGGTTCGCCGCCTCAAGGTTCGCGCCAATGCCGAGACGCCGGAGGATGCGAGGACCGCGCGCGAATTCGGCGCCGAGGGCATCGGCCTTTGCCGGACCGAGCACATGTTCTTCGACGAGAGCCGCATCCAGTCGATGCGCGAGATGATCCTCGCCCAGGACGACAAGGGAAGGCGGGACGCGCTCGCCAAGCTCTTGCCGATGCAGCGCCAGGACTTCGTCCAGCTCTTCACCATCATGAGCGGCCTGCCGGTGACGATCCGCCTGCTCGATCCGCCGCTGCACGAGTTCCTGCCGCATGGCGAGAAGGAGATCGCCGAGGTTGCGGGCGCGCTCGGCGTCACGCCCGACGCGCTGAAGCATCGCGCCGCCGAGCTGCATGAATTCAACCCGATGCTCGGCTTCCGCGGCTGCCGTCTCGCCGTTGCTTTCCCCGAGATCGCCGAGATGCAGGCAAGGGCCATCTTCGAGGCGGCGGTGATCGCGGCCAGGGAGACCGGCCAGCCTGTCATCCCGGAGGTCATGGTTCCGCTGGTCATGGGCAAGCCGGAGCTCGACCTTGTCAAGGCGCGCATCGATGCCATGGCCAAGGCGGTGATGGAGGAAAGCGGTACGACGATCGGCTATCAGGTCGGCACGATGATCGAGCTGCCACGCGCCGCTTTGCGGGCCGCAGATATTGCCGAGAGCGCCGAGTTCTTCTCCTTCGGCACCAACGACCTGACCCAGACCGCGCTCGGCATCAGCCGCGACGATGCCTCTTCGTTCCTCGGCTCCTACACCGCCAAGGGCCTGCTGGATGCCGATCCCTTCGTCACTATCGACCAGGATGGCGTCGGCGAACTCGTGAGGCTCGCCGCCGAGCGCGGCCGCAAGACGCGGCCCGGCATCAAGCTCGGCATTTGCGGCGAGCATGGCGGCGACCCGGCCTCGATCGGCTTCTGCGAGAGCGTCGGCCTCGACTATGTCTCCTGCTCGCCCTTCCGCGTGCCGATCGCACGGCTGGCTGCGGCGCAGGCGGCTTTGGGCGCGATCAAGCCAAAGGATGGCTGAGCAGCCCGCATGTCGTCGAAGCTGACCACCATCGGCTTTGATGCCGACGACACGCTCTGGCAGAACGAGCAGTTCTTCCGCTTGACCGAGGAGCGCTTTGTCGCGCTGCTCGGCGCGCATGGCGAGGCCGCCGAGATTTCCGGGCGCCTGCTGGAGGCCGAGAAGCGCAACCTCGGCTTCTACGGCTTCGGCATCAAGGGCTTCGTCCTCTCGATGATCGAGACCGCTATCGAGATCACGCGCGGGCAGGTGCCTGCCTCGGTGATCGGCGAGATCCTGGCGGCGGGGCGCGAGATGGCGGCGCATCCGGTCGAGACGCTGCCCCGGGTCCGTGAGACGCTGAACGCGCTGTCGGGCGATTACCGCCTCGTCCTCATCACCAAGGGCGATCTCTTCGATCAGGAGCGCAAGCTCGCCCAGTCAGGTCTTGGCGAGCTGTTCGACGCGGTCGAGATCGTCAGCGACAAGCTGGCCCATACCTACCGGCGGATTTTCGATCGGCATGGAGACGGCGCTGAGCGCGCGATGATGGTCGGCAACTCCCTGAAATCCGACATCCTGCCGGCCCTGGAGGCCGGGTCCTGGGCGGTCCATATTCCGCACGAGCTCACCTGGGTGGTCGAGCATGCGGAGGAGCCGGCCAATGCGGCGCGCTACCGGCGCCTGCCGGATCTTGGGTCGCTCCCGGTGCTGCTCGACGGCCTGCGCGGCGAGGACTGAGCTTTCGCCGCCGGTCGATGGACACCGCCCTTTTTCCTCGCGCCGGTGGAAACGGGCGCGCACTGGACCGCGGCGTGATTTTGCGCTATAGGGGGAAGCGTAAGACGAGATGCGGCCGGGTTCTGGCCACTCCTACCGTGTCGGTTCTAAGCCGGCGCGGTCACGAATCAGATCCACCACACATCGCTACAAGGCCATGGCGAGGCGTCCGCGCGTCGCGTCATGTCTTCATCGCCACGCGGATCTGAAACGTAAGGAATACCCCCTATGAACAAGGGCACTGTGAAGTGGTTCAATTCCACCAAGGGCTACGGCTTCATCACCCCTGAGAACGGCGGCCAGGACGTGTTCGTCCACATCAGCGCCGTCGAGCGCGCCGGCCTGCGCGAGCTGCAGGAAGGCCAGGTCGTCTCCTTCGAGATGATCGCCGACCGCAAGACCGGCAAGACCTCGGCCGGCAACCTCGCCATCGCCTGAGGCGACCGGCCGGAGCGGCGCTCATAGCCGCTCCCCTTTGACGACAAGCCCTCCGGCGCTGTGGCTAGCGGTTCGCCGGCGGGTCCGAATTTCGATATCAGGCCGAATGCGAGGCTGCGGCGCAGCCGAATCCCACATGCGCCCCTTGCATCACGGCGTCCGGAAAGATCTTTCTTGACCAAATTTACCGATCTCGGTCTCGCCGAGCCCCTTCTCAAGGCGCTCGCGGCCGAAGGTTATGAAACGCCCACGCCGATCCAGGCCCAGGCGATCCCCCACATTCTTCAGGGCCGCGACCTGCTCGGCGCCGCCCAGACCGGAACCGGCAAGACAGCCGCCTTCACCCTCCCGATGCTGCACAAGCTGCTCGCCACGCCGAAGCGGCCATCGCCGCGTGCCGTGCGCGTGCTGGTGCTGTCGCCGACGCGTGAGCTGGCCGCCCAGATCGAGGCCTCTGTCCGCGCCTATGCCCAGTTCACCACGCTGAAATCGACGGTGATCTTCGGCGGCGTGCCCGTCGGCAAGCAGATCCGCGCGCTCGGCGACAAGATCGACATCCTCGTCGCGACGCCGGGCCGCCTGCTCGACCTCGTCGACCAGCGCGCCGTCTCGCTGCGCGAGATCGAGTTCCTCGTCCTCGACGAGGCCGACCAGATGCTCGATCTCGGCTTCATCCACGCGCTGCGCCGGATTTCGACCCTGATCCCGAAGGAGCGCCAGACGCTGCTCTTCTCGGCGACCATGCCGAAGCCGATCCGCGATATCGCTTCCGCCTATCTGACCAGCCCGGTCGAGGTTGCGGTGACGCCCGTCGCCACCACGGCCGAGAAGATCGAACAGCGCGTCATCTTCACCGAGCCCGGCAACAAGCCATCGCTGCTGAACCGGACGCTCAACGTGCCGGAACTCGAGCGCGCCATCGTCTTCACCCGCACCAAGCACGGCGCCGACAAGGTCGTGCGCCAGCTTGAGCAGGCAGGCATCGACGCGGCGGCGATCCATGGCAACAAGAGCCAGGGCCAGCGCGAGCGCGCCCTCGGTGCCTTCCGCGACGGCTCGTTGCGGATCCTCGTCGCCACCGACATCGCCGCCCGCGGCATCGATGTCGACGGTATCAGCCATGTCGTGAACTACGACCTGCCGAACGTGCCGGAAAGCTATGTCCATCGCATCGGCCGCACGGCCCGCGCGGGTGCGACCGGCATCGCCATCGCCTTCTGCACGCCGGAAGAGCGGGGCGATCTCGCGGCGATCGAGAAGCTGACGGGCATCTCGCCGACTCCCATCGGTGAAGTTCCGTATTGGGATGGCCGCACGCCGAAGAAGCCGCCTCAGAACCAGCGTGGCGGCGGCCGCAGCCAGCAGCAGAACGGTGGCGGGCGTGGGCAAGGCCGGCCGCAGGGCCAGCAATCGGCCCGTCCCCAGGGCGGCCAGCCGCGCCAGGGCGCCAGGCCGGAGCAGGGCGGCCAGCGCAGCAGCCAGCCCGAGCGGCAGGAGCACGCGCCGCGGCCGCGCCAGCCGGAGCGGGCTCCGCGCGGCGAGCACCAGCCGCGAAAAGACGGGCCTTCCGCGAAAGAAGGACTTGGCGGCGTCGCGTTCTTGCAGCAAAGAACACAGCAACCAAGCACCAACGGCGCCCGGCGGCGCGCGCGCTGACGCGCGAACGGCTTAATGGGCGGGCGTGCTTCCTTGGAAGCGGCTCGCCCTCAGCGCACCAGGGCTCACGAAGGACGACAGATGGCGAAAGAAGAACTGCTTGAATTCGACGGGACGGTGGTCGAAGTGCTGCCGGACGGCAATTACCGGGTCAAGCTCGACAACGACCATGTCATTCTGGCTTATGCCGCCGGCAAGATGAAGAAGAACCGCATCCGCACCATCGCGGGTGACCGCGTCATCGTCGAGATGTCGCCCTACGATCTCGATCGTGGCCGCATCAATTTCCGCCAGAAGACGGCGGGTCCCGCGCCGGGCGGTCCGCCGCGCCAGAACTTCCGTCGTCGCTGATCAGGCGATGCGGCTGACGCGCAGCGAACTGCTCTTCATCGCGCTCGGCGCCATGCTGGGCGCAGCCGTGGCCTGGGCCGCGAAATCCGGCCTCGTCGCGCGCGACGGCGCGTTTCCACCGTTCGTGATCGTGCTGCTCGGCCTCGGCCTTGCGGAACTGGCGGCCGGTTACGCCGCCGGCCGCGCGCCCGGCACGCTGGTTGGCATGCCCGGCCGTTTTCTCGCCTTCGTCATCGGCGTCTGCGTCTTCCTGCTCGGCGAGCGCTACCTCTGACGAGCGCGTCATGCTCGGGCTTGGCCCGAGCATCTCTTTCCGAACGAGGCGCCGCTGCCTTCACGTCCCGAGGTTCTCGGGTCTTCGCGTCGCTGCGCCCGAGAATGCTGTCCGGTCGTCAGCAGAATCTGCATACCTCCACCCAAGAAAAAACCCCGGCGCGAGGCCGGGGCGAAGTGGTCTTTTCCGTGGGTATAGGGTCTACATCGAAACTCCTGGGTCATCGTGCGCCCGAACGGGCCGGGTCACGATGATCGATCTGTAAAACCGCTCAATAGCGGGCGCGGGACCAGTATTGCGCACCGGGGCTGACCAGCACCTGGCGCTGACGCGTCTCGTAGACGGCCGGGATCTCTTCCCGCACGACCTCGGTCGGACGCACCATCACCTTGCGCTGGCGCTGCGTGTAGACGGCCGGGACCGTCTGATAATCGACGCTCGCCGGCGACACCTCGACGCGGCGGCTGCGGTAGCCGTATTGCGCCGGCACCTCGACCCAGCAGCCGACCATGTTGCCATAGGCATCGCGACTGACATCCCAGCGGCGGCCGGGGCCGGAGATCATCACCTTCTCCGTGACGGTCTCGTAGACCGGCGAACGGTAATGCGGAATGCGGCGCTCGGGAGCGATCATGACCGTGTCGGTCACGGTCTCGTATTCGGCGGGCACGACGCGATGCTGTGTGCGGCCCGGACGGACCTGCACGGTCTCGTCGATGCTGCCATAGACCGGCGGCGACGTGACGAGATTATAGCAGGCGGAGCCGCGGCAGCCGCCCGCCTGGGCCGCGCCCATTCCTGCGAGCATCGCCGTCGTGAAGATCGAGGCGGCCAACAGCCGCGAAGAACGCGAACCCATCATGTCCAAGCCTTGACCCTGTCGTGCCAGGCGCCGCGCGCCGTGTCGTTGGGGTCAGAAAGCCGGTTTGAAGTGATGAACGCAAGGTAAACGCTAAAACAAGGTAAAATTAACCAAATGGCGCCGGGGTGCCCGCTTTACCCAGATGGCCGCCTCGTCAACGAAATCGCTCGCATTCGAGCGATCAGGTCTGCCCGGGCTTGAGCTGATAGAAGACGTGCTGGCCGATCGTATCCATCTTCTTCAGCCGCTTCGCCCAGCCCGGCCGGACATAGCGCGCGTGGTAATGCGTCGACGCGCCGACTTCGGCAAGATAGGTCGTGCCCTCATAGACCTCGCGCGCGATGCGGACGGCGTCGCGCCAGGGTGCCGGCTCGGTGATGCGCAGCGACTTGCCCTCGCAGGTGAAGGTGAACTGGCAGGAGAGGTAGCGGTTCGAGTTCTGGTAGACGACGCCGCAGATGCTGCTCGGATAGAGCCCGCTCTTGGCCCGGTTCAGCACGACCTGCGCGACGGCCGCCTGGCCCTCGGCCGATTCCGAGCGGGCTTCGAAATAGACCGCTTCGGCGAGGCAGCGCTGCTCGCGCGCCATGTCCTGCGGCGCGATCAGCCCGGTATAGATCTGCCGCTCGCCCGGCAGCGCCAGGCGTAGATCGCGCGAGGCAGGCGCCGACATCGGGGCGATCCGGCCCTCGCCGGGGCGGGCGACATGGCCGGAGAAGGCGGCAGGCGTCGTCTCGGCCATCGCGATGCGCGAGCTGGGCGTGGACGAGTTTCGCTGGACCGCAGCCGGTACCAGAGGCGAGGAGCCGTCGATGCTCTCCAGATGCAGCTCTGCCTGCCGCGCCGAGATGATCTTCGGCTTCAATGAGACGGGGGAGGAATCGGACAGCGCCGGATCGGTGAGGCCCTCGTCGATCGCGTAGGGCTCGAAGCCGGTCGGCGGGCCATCGACCTCGCCGTTGCGAGCGATGTCGGACAGGAAGCCGCCGGAGATCAGCTTCGGCTGCGTGTCGCCGAAAACGACCTGTTCAAGCTCGACGGAAGGATGCCCCGACAGGCCAGGCCTCAGGCTCGGCAGCATGTCGCCCTTGGCCGTGCGGTTCACCTGCGGAAAGCCGCCGGCCGCGCGCTTCAGATCCTCGCGCGGCTGGCGCGGATCGACGACGATGCGTCGCTCCGGATCCTCGAACGAGAGGCGCGTGCGGATGATCGCCGAGCTGAGCGCGAGGCCTGGCAGCCGGAAGGCGCTGGCCGCCACCAGCATCGACGGCCCCTCGGCGAGTTCGGACGCCTGTCCGGGCGCGACGCGGCCAATCTGGCTGGAGGGCAGGCCATTGGGGCCGAAGTTCTGGCCGGCCGAGGCCGTGAAGGAAACCAGCAGACCGGCGGACAAGACCCAGGGCGCCGTTGTCACGGCGGCCCACCGCAGCCCGAGCCGCGACTTGCCACGCCTGTGTCTATGAAGACGCAAATGACTCAAAGCGACGAACCCGTCCCGGCGACACGGAACGAAAGGCCGACTCGCGGAGCGACGCCTTTCGCTCTCTGTTATCTTCACGGTAAGGTTGAGCGGCGGTTAACAGCCCCCGCTGCCATCGCTGCGCGTGATGCCAGGCTTCACAAAAACGCACTGGCTGGCCCATCTGCGGGCGGCTATCGTGTAGCCACACAGTTCCGGAGCGATTCCATGTCGGCCACCCCAGCTCGTCCGGCGCGCGGCTATGCCCCGGAGATCATCGTCGCGGCCGGTTGCCTTGTCGCGCTGATCAGCTTCGGGCCGCGGGCCAGCGCTGGCCTGTTCCAGATCCCGATGACCCTCCAGTTCAATTGGGGGCGCGACATCTTCGGGCTGGCGCTTGCCATCCAGAACCTGCTCTGGGGGCTCGGTGCGCCCTTCGCCGGTGCCATCGCGGACCGATTCGGCACCACCCGCGTGCTCTGCGTCGGCGCGGTGCTCTATGCCGCGGGCCTCGTCGTCATGGCCTATGCGACGACGCCGCTGCAGCTTCATCTCGGCGCGGG
Organism: Allobosea sp. TND4EK4; assembly: GCF_900156025.1. Taxonomy (GTDB): domain Bacteria; phylum Pseudomonadota; class Alphaproteobacteria; order Rhizobiales; family Beijerinckiaceae; genus Allobosea. The sequence goes on along the minus strand of NZ_FTMO01000001.1, from coordinate 714,772 downwards.
CGTGCTGATCGGCTTCGGCCTCTCCGCCTGCTCCTTCAACCTCGTGCTCGCCGCCTTCGGCAAGCTTCTGCCCGATCAATGGCGGCCGATGGCTTTCGGCGCCGGCACGGCGGCCGGCTCCTTCGGCCAGTTTCTCTTTCCGCCGATCGGCAACATCCTGATCGATACGCTGGGCTGGCAGCAGGCGCTGGTGGTCTTCGCGGTGACTCTGCTGCCGATCCTGCCGATCTCGATCATGCTGGCGACGCGCAAGACCGGTGCGGCGGCCGCCGCCACCGCCAGCTTGCCGAACCAGACGATCAGGCAGGCCCTCGGCGAGGCGCTGCGCCATCGCTCCTATGTCCTGCTGGTGCTCGGCTTCTTCACTTGCGGCTTCCAGCTCGCCTTCATCACTGTGCACATGCCGGCTTACCTCAAGGACGCCGGGCTGCCGGCCTGGGTCGGCGGCTGGACGCTCGCGGTGATCGGCCTCGCCAATGCGGTCGGCTCGCTGTCCTCGGGCTGGCTATCGACCCGCATGCCAAAGCGCCATCTGCTGGCCTGGATCTATCTCGGCCGTGCCGTTGCGATCGCAGCCTTCATCCTGCTGCCGCCGAGCCCGCTGACAGCGATCACCTTCGGCGTCGTCATCGGGCTGTTCTGGCTCTCGACCGTGCCGCCGACCTCCTCGCTGGTGATGCTGATGTTCGGCACGAAATACATGGCGATGCTCTACGGCTTCGCCTTCTTCTCGCATCAGGTCGGCGGTTTTCTCGGCGTCTGGCTTGGCGGCATCTTCTACGAGGCGACGGGCAACTACCAGCTCGTCTGGTGGCTCTCCGTGGCATTGGGCGTCGCCTCCGCGCTGATCAACCTGCCGATCGTGGAACGCCCGGTGGACAGGCCGGAGGCGCAGCCGGCCTGATCGGCTAATCCGTCCCCTCGAACAGCGGCCTCAGCCGCGCCAGTTCGCTGCCGCAGAAGTCCATGAAGGCGCGCACGCGCGGGACATGGCGGATGTCGGGATGGGTCAGGACCCACAGGCCCGTCGCGAAATCGGGGTTCGGCGGCGAGAGCCGCGCAAGCCCCGGCCGCTGGTCGGCGATGAAGCAGGGCAGGGGCCCGATGCCGAGCCCCTGTTCCACGGCCTCGGTCAGTCCGAGCACCGCCGAGCTCTTGAGTGCGATCCGCTCCGGAGCGACATGCTCGCGCACGAAGCGCGCCGCCTTCACATGCGAGAGCTGGTCGCCGAGCGCCACCCAGTCGCGCCGGTAGAGCGCCGCCGGGTCCGCCGTTTCCGACTCGTCGAGCCCGTCATCGGCGCGCCCGTAGATGGCCCAGGCCAGCGTCGCCACGCGCCGGCCGACCAGCGTTTCGCCGGGCGAGTCGCTGGCGCGGATGGCGATGTCGGCATCGCGCTTGGAGAGATTGAGCGGCTGGTTGCCGATGACCACGTCGAGCCGGATCGCCGGATGCTGGCGGCGAAAGGCCGAGAAGATCGGCATCAGCACGTTGAGATGCAGCGTGTCGGTGGTGGTGATCCGGATTTCCCCGGCCGGCGCGATGTCGCGGCCCGCGAGCCGGCGGGAGAAGGCAGTGACGTCCTCATCCATGCGGCCGGCGAGCGCCGCCATCTCGGCACCGGCGACGGTGGCGACATAGCCGGTCTTGCGCCGCTCGAAGAGCGGCATGCCGATGATCTCCTCGATCTGCCCGAGTCGGCGAAAGACGGTGGAATGATTGACCGAGAGCGCGGCGGCAGCTCCTGTCAGCCCGTCATGGTCGGCGATCGCCTTGATCAGCCGGAAATCGTCCCAGGCGAGTTTTGCATTCATGAGCGCGGCGTCCTTCCGCGCGCACGCAATCTGAAATCTTGCGCCGATGCAAGTTGGACGGCTGGAAAGCTAGCGAGGCGCCGCCGCCCGTCTCAGCCTGTCGTTGATCGCCTCGCCCAGCCCCTCCTCGGGGATGCGGGCGACCGCGATCGTGGCCCATCCGGCCGTGTCGAGCTGGCGCAGATGGCCGAAGAGATGGCTCGCCGCTTCGCGCAGATCGCCGGTCGGGCTCAGATTGAGCGAGAGGGGATAGGTGTCGTGCTCCGGCCCGAAGCCGAGCCAGGCCTCGCCCTCCCGGGGCGCCTCCGCCTCGAGCCTCACCTTGGCCGCAGGCGCGTAATGGGAGGCGAGCAGGCCAGGCGAAATCGGCGCATGCCCGGCCTCGCCGGCGTTCGCGAGCGGCCGGCCGATGACAGCCTCGATCGCCTCGCGCGGGATGCCTCCCGGCCGCAGCAGGGTCGGGCCGGCGTCGAGACAGGCGACGATCGTCGACTCCACCCCGACCTCGGTCGGGCCGGCGTCGAGCACCGCATCGATACGCCCATCGAGATCGGAGAGCACATGCGCCGCGCTGGTCGCACTGATCCGGCCGGAGCGGTTGGCGGAGGGTGCCGCGATCGGCCGTCCGGCCGCCGCCAACACGGCCCGAGCGGCGGGATGGGCCGGCACCCGCAGCGCGACAGAGGGCAGCCCGGCACGCGCGAGATCGCTGACCGTGCAATCGGGCGCCGCCGGCACGACAAGCGTCAGCGGGCCGGGCCAGAAGGCCTGCGCCAGCGCCAGCGCGTCCGCATCGAACAGGCCCTGCCGGCACGCGGAGGCGAGATCGGGCAGATGCGAGATCAGAGGGTTGAAGCTCGGGCGCTCCTTGGCGGCATAGATGCCCGCGACCGCGGTCCCCGAGGTCGCATCGGCGGCCAGCCCGTAGACGGTCTCCGTCGGGAGCCCGACGAGGCCGCCCGCACGCAGAAGCGACGCAGCCTCGGCAATGCCGGCCGGGTCGGCGATCAGCCGCTTCGTCTGGCGGGATAGGTTCACGCGCGATTGACCCGCTATTGTTTACATATAAACTAACGCTGGGAGACGGCCCCACGACGAAAGGTCGCCATCGATGCGCATGGCAGTGGGGATAGTTCCTCGCTACCATCGCGGCAACGGCAAAATCCGGCTCGCATCGCCCTTCGGGACGCGCGGGCGGTAGGGAGACGATCATGAACTATCACGCTCCGGTTTCCGAGATGCTGGCGACGATGCGCCATGTCGCCGGCCTCGACGCGCTGATCGCCGAGGGTCTGGCCCCGGAACTGGAGGGCGGCATCGCGGAGGCCGTTCTCGACGAAGCCTCGAAATTCGCGACGGACGTGATCGCGCCGCTGAACCGCGTCGGCGATGCGCATGGCTCGAAGCTTCAGAACGGCGCCGTCACCACCCCGCCGGGCTGGAAGGAAGCCTACAAGGCCTGGGCCGAGGCGGGCTGGAATGCCTTGCCGGCGCCCGAGGCCTATGGCGGCCAAGGGCTGCCAACCCTGCTGCAATCGGCCTGCATCGAGATGTGGAACTCGGCGGCCTTCGCCTTCGCGCTCGGCCCCCTGCTGACGGTCGGTGCGATCGAGGCGCTGTATGCCCATGGTTCGGACCATCTGAAGGAAACCTATCTCACCAAGCTCGTCTCCGGCGAATGGATGGGCACGATGAACCTTACCGAGCCGCAGGCGGGCTCGGACCTCAACGCGCTGCGCTCCAGGGCCGAGCGCCAGCCGGACGGCACCTACCGCATCACCGGCCAGAAGATCTTCATCACCTATGGCGAGCACGACCTGACGGAGAACATCGTCCACCTCGTGCTGGCGCGCCTGCCCGATGCGCCTCCCGGCACGCGCGGCATCTCGCTCTTCCTCGTGCCGAAATATCTGGTGAACGCAGACGGCTCGCTGGGCGAGCATAACGACCTGCGCTGCTCGGGGCTGGAGCACAAGCTCGGCATCCACGCCTCGCCGACATGCTCCATGGCCTTCGGCGACAAGGGCGGGGCCATCGGCTGGCTGATCGGCGAGGAGAATCGCGGTCTCGCCTGCATGTTCACGATGATGAACAATGCCCGCCTCAATGTTGCGCTGCAGGGCGTCGCGATTGCCGAGCGCGCCTATCAGCAGGCGCTTGATTTCGCCCGCGAGCGCAAGCAGGGCGCGGCGCTGGACGCGCCGAAAGGCGCTCCGATGAGCCCGATCATCGTCCATCCCGATGTGCGCCGCATGCTGATGGACATGCGCGCCAAGACGCAAGCCGCGCGCGCGATCTGCTACCGTGTCGCCGCCGAACTCGACCGCTCGCACCGCGAGACCGACGAGGGCAAGCGCAAGGCCGCCGCCGAGCGCGCCGCCATCCTGATCCCCGTCGCCAAGGCCTACGCCACCGATATCGGCATCGATGTCGCCTCCACCGGCATACAGGTCCATGGCGGCATGGGTTTCGTCGAGGAGACTGGCGCCGCCCAGCATCTGCGCGATGCCCGGATCGCCGCGATCTACGAAGGCACCAATGGCATTCAGGCGATCGACCTCGTCACCCGCAAGCTGCCGCTTTCCGGCGGCGAGGCGGTCAAGGCTTTGATCGCCGAGATGCGCGATGTCGTCACGCAGGTCGAGCGCGCCAACACGCCGGGCTTCGGCCATGGCGCCAAGCGGCTCGGCGCCGCGGTCGATGCGCTGGAACGTGCCACCGACTGGATGCTGGCGACGCTGGGCTCCAGCCAGGTCGATGCGCTGGCCGGCGCCACGCCCTACCTCAAGCTGTTCGGGCTGGCGCAGGGCGGCACCGGACTGGCGAAGAAGGCGCTCGCGACGCGCTCCGAGCCGGACAGCGCGGCCGATCTCGCCACGGCCCGCTTTTTTGCAGAATGTGTCGCCACCGAGGCGCCGGCCCTTGAGCTGGCGGTGACGGAGGGCTCCGGCGCCATCGCCGACGCGGCTGCGGTCTTCGCGGCGTGAACGACCCGTCATTGCGAGAAGCAAGGCGACGAGGCAATCCAGGGGCAGCCGGACTCTGCGTCCTCCTGGATTGCCTCGCTGACACTCGCGATGACGACAGGGCGAAGCCTTCAACCCGGTTTGCGCGCCCGGATATGCAGGAACAGGGGCGCGATATGAGTGTCCGCGAGATAAGGCTGCGCCTCGGCCGTCGCCGCATCGACGCGCGGCTCGCCCATATGCTCGATGCTAAGACCCGCCGCGACGATCAGCGCCACCCATTCGCTCAGCGTGCGGTGGAAGCGCGGCACGCGGAAGGGCTGGGCGCTGGCCTTGACCTCGGCCGGGGCTGCGCCGAAGCGCCAGGTTTCGATCTCCCCGTCGACGCCGTCGAAATAGCGGCCGACCTCGATGGCGCGGATCGTGCCGTCCTCCTCGCGCAGCACCTTGCGGTAGGGCGGCGCGAAGCAGGGATGCAGGATCGAGAATTGCAGGAAGCCGCCCGGCTTCAGCACCCGCGCGGCTTCCGCCAGCGCCCGGTCCTGATGCGGCATGTCCATCAGCGACATGAAGGCCGTGGCGAAGTCGAAGCTCTCATCGGGGAAGGGAAGCGCCGCACCGTCCCCTTGCCGGTAGATGATGCCGAGTGGCTTCTCGACCTCTGCCTCGCAGGCATGGCGGATGAAGGTCGGCGCGATGTCGACGGCGGTCATCTTCGCGCCGGACTCGGCGAGCTTGCGGGTATTGCCGCCCTCGCCGCAGCCGATGTCGAGGCCGCGCAGGCCCGAGATCGGCGGAAGGTTCGCAAAGAACACCGGCGTGTTGAGGGCGTCGCGATAGAGGTCGTAGCCGGCGCGCGCATGCCGCGTCCAGGTTTCGGCATTGCCCTCCCAGCAGGCGGCGGCGGTGCTGTCCATGGAACTGCTCCTGTTCGAGGGGAGGGGCGGTATAAAGAGGCGAGCCAGCATTGGCTAGACGGCCCGTTGCCAGCCGACCCGTTCGGGACGGCGCCCCGATGACGCCCGCCCTCCCGCTTGCCAACCGCATCTGCCTCGTCGCCGGCGCCTCGCGTGGCGTCGGACGCGGCGTCGCCAGAGCTTTGGGGGATGCGGGAGCGACCGTGATCGTCACCGGCCGCTCCAGCGAGGCGGGACCGCATACCGACCAGCGGCCCGAAACCTTCGAGGATGCGGCCCGTGAGGTCGAGGCGGCCGGCGGCAAAGGCCATCCCTATCGCTGCGACCACACCAGCGAGCGCGAGGTCGACGGGCTCGTCTCCTGGGCGCTGCGGCGCTTCGGCCGGCTCGATTGCGTGGTCGATGCGGTCTGGGGCGGGAATGAGGGCTATGACGGGGAGCGCTATCCGGACGGATCGGCCTATGGCACGCCCTTCTGGCGCCGCCCGGCGGCGCGGCTCGGCCAGAGCCTGGAGGCCGGCGTCTATGCGCAGTTGCTGCTGGCCCGGGCCGTCGCGCCGGCCATGGTGCAGATGCGCGCCGGGCTGATCGTGACCATCAGCTTCGACACGGCCGCCGGATATCTCGGCGACGTGTTCTACGATCTCGCCAAGGCGGCGACGAACCGGCTGAGCTTCGCGATGGCGCAGGAACTCGCTCCCTTCGGCGTCACCGCGCTCGGCCTCTCGCCCGGCCACGTCCTCACTGAGCGGGTGCGCGATGCCGGTCTTGCGGCCGACACCACCGAAACCCCGCTTTATGCGGGCCGCGCCGTCGCTGCGCTCGCGGCCGATCCGGAGGTCGCGCGCCATGCAGGCCAGGTGCTGCATGTGGCCGATCTGGCGCGGCTCTACGGCTTCACCGACCGGGACGGCTCGCAGCCCGGCCGCTACATCATCAACGAAAGAAAGGGAGGCGGCGATGTCGCTCAAGGGTAAGACGCTCTTCATCACCGGCGGCTCGCGCGGCATCGGCCTCGCCATCGCGCTCCGCGCCGCCAGGGACGGCGCCAACGTCACCATCGCGGCCAAGACGGCCGAGCCGCATCCCAAGCTCCCCGGCACGATCTACACCTCCGCCGCCGAGATCGAAGCCGCGGGCGGCAAATGCCTGCCGCTGATGGTCGATGTTCGCGACGAACAGAGCGTCGCCGAGGCGATCGCCAAGACCGCCGAGACCTTCGGCGGCATCGACATTGTCGTGAACAACGCCAGCGCGATCCAGCTCAGCAATACGCAGACCACCGACATGAAGCGCTTCGATCTGATGCATCAGATCAACACCCGAGGCACCTTCATGGTCTCGAAATACGCCATTCCGCATCTGGAGAAGGCGCAAAATCCGCATATCCTGATGCTCTCGCCGCCGCTCGACATGAAGACGCAGTGGTTCGCGCCGCATCTGGCCTACTCCATCGCCAAATACGGGATGAGCCTGTGCGTGCTGGGCCTGGCCGGCGAGCTGGCATCCAAGGGCATTGCCGTCAACGCGCTCTGGCCGCGCACGACCATCGCCACGGCGGCCGTCCAGAACCTGCTCGGCGGCGACAAGATGGTGCAGGCGAGCCGGACCCCCGAGATCCTCGCCGACGCGGCGCATATGATCTTCTGCAAGCCTTCGCGCGAATTCTCCGGCAACTTCCTGATCGACGACAGCTTCATGGCCGGGGAGGGCGTGACGGATTTCACCCCCTACCGGGTCGACCCGTCGGTGCCGCTGATGCCGGACTTCTTCGTACCCGCCGATTCCAAGCCGCCGCAGGGCGTGAAGGGCGGGGTTTGAGCGCCGTCGCCTGAGCCGTCGTTGCGAGCGTGGCGAAGCAATCCAGGTCAGGTAGAATCTGCCCCTGCGGGATTGCTTCGTCGCTTCGCTCCTCGCAATGACGGGGAGCGAGCCACTTCAAACGTCTCCGTTTGACATCGTTGGCCGAACCGGTCTCCTGCGCTGCCCGCCCGCTGCCCAGCGAGATTCGCCCCGATGCTGACGATCCACCGCATCTGCCCGGACACGGGTGACAAGCTGCGTCCGGCGAAGCCGGCGGCAACCAACGAGCCCTTCCCGAGCGATGCGGTCTGGATCGATCTGCTGAACCCGACACCCGCCGAGGACAAGGCGCTCGAGGCCCATCTCGGCATCTCGATTCCGACGCGCGAGGAGATGCACGATCTCGAGCCCTCCGAGATCATCTACACCGAGAACGGCGCGCACTACATGACGGCGCGCGTCATCTGCCAGTCGGACAGCGTCGTCCCGAGGCTGGCCGATGTCACCTTCATTCTCACCGAGAAGGCGCTGGTCACCGTCCGCTACGACGAGCCCGGGGCCTTCGCCATCTTCCTCAACCGCGCCGCCAAGCCGGGCGGCTGCGGCAGTCAGCCTGAAGCGGTGCTCGATGGGCTGATCGAGGCCATCGTCGACCGCGCCGCCGAGGTTCTGCGCGGCGTCGGCGACAAGATCGACATGGCCTCGCGCCGGATCTTCGCCGGCCGTGCCAAGGATGTGGAGCAGGGTGGCGCCTATCAGGCCGTCATCCAGCAGATCGGCCAGCACGAGCACATCATCTCGAACGTCCGCGAGAGCATGGTCTCGGTCGAGCGCGTCCTGCTCTTTCTCTCGACCACCTATACCCGTCCGAAGAAGGCGCAGGCGGCCTTCGCCGGCGAATGGCGCTCGGCCGTGCGCGACGTGCAGGCCATCGAGGAGCATGCCACCTTCCTCTCCAACAAGCTGCAATTCATGCTCGACGCCACGCTCGGGCTCGTCTCGATCGAGCAGAACAAGATCATCAAGCTGTTCTCGGTCGTCTCCGTGGCATTGATGCCGCCGACCTTGATCGCCTCGATCTATGGCATGAACTTCAAGGCGATGCCGGAGTTGGAGTGGCGGTGGGGTTATCCGCTGGCGCTGGCATCGATGGTGGTGTTTGCGGTGCTGCCCTACATGTTCTTCCGCTGGAAGAAATGGCTCTGAGGCGCAGCGGGGCTGCTGCCGGAAAGTGGCACGCCTGACATGACGACGCCCCAGCTTCTATCCGTCTCGCTGGTGATGGCGATGATGGCGGCCTTTCTGTGGGGAAGGCTCCGTTACGACATCGTCGCGATGATCGCGCTGCTGGCCGGTGTGGTGCTCGGCATCGTGCCGGGCAAGGACGCCTTCTCGGGATTTTCGGACGATATCGTCATCATCGTCGGCAGCGCGCTCGTGCTGAGCTCGGCCGTGGCGCGCTCGCGCGTCATCGAGCGCCTCGTGGCCAAGGTGATGCCGCAGCGCGCTTCGACGCAGATGCAGGTGGCCATGCTGGTCGTCATCGTCGCGGTGATGTCGGCGATCATCAAGAACATCGGGGCGCTGGCGATGATGCTGCCCATCGCCTACCAGCTCGCGCGCAAGGGCGGAAAATCCCCCTCCGTCTTTCTGATGCCGATGGCGTTTGCCTCCCTGCTCGGCGGCATCGTCACTCTGGTCGGCACCTCGCCGAACGTGATCGTCGCCCGCGTCAGGTCCGAGCTGGGCGGTCAGCCCTTCTCGATGTTCGATTTCACCCCGGTGGGGATCGTCGTCGCGCTCGCCGGCTGCGCCTTCCTGGCGGTCGGCTACCGGCTTTTGCCCAAGAATCGCAAGGGCGCGGTCTCGGTCGACCAGGCGATCGATATCAAGGACTACATCACCGAGGCCGAAGTCGGAGCGGCATCGGCGCTCGTCGGCAAGACCGTCGCCGATCTGAAGGCGCTCGGCGGCGGCGATGTCGAGATCGTCGCGATCCTGCGGGACAAGCGTCGCCTCCAGGCGCCGCTGCCTGATGCCGCTCTCAAGCCGGGCGACACCTTGCTGCTGCGTGGCGAGGCGGACGTGCTGGAGCGCGTCGTCGCCGAGGGCAGGCTCGATCTCGACGGATCCCATCGCCCGACGCAGAAGGACGATGCACTCGACCCCGATCTCGTCAGCGAGGCCATTGTCGGCCCCAATTCGGTACTGATCGGCCAATCGGCGGGCGATCTCGGGCTCCATGCCCGGTTCGGAGTGAATCTGATCGCGATCAGCCGCTCCGGCGAGCGCTTCTCGCAGCGCCTGCGGGACATCCGCATCCGAGCCGGGGACATCGTCGTCATCCAGGGCGACGAGAAGCTTCTGCCAGAGAAGCTTGGCGAGCTCGCGCTGCTGCCGCTGGCCGAACGAGCCGTCTCGCTGGGTTCGACGCGGCGCGCATTGATCACGGTGGCCATCGTGCTTGCGGCCGTCGTCACGCTCGCGGCCGGCCTCGCCCCGGTCCCGCTGGTATTCTTTGCTGCGGCTGTCGCGCTGATCACCTTCCGCTGCGTGCCGCTGCGCGAGGCCTATTCCAGCATCGACGCCCCGATCCTGCTGATGCTGGCAGCCTTGATCCCGGTAAGCGATTCCCTGCGCTCGACCGGCGCGACCGATGTCTTCGCCGCCTGGCTCGCGCAGGTCGGGGCCGGGTTGCCTGGCTGGGCGTCCGTCGCGCTGATGATGGCGGCGGCGATGGCCGTCACGCCCTTTCTCAACAACGCTGCGACCGTCCTGGTCATGGCGCCCATCGGGGCGGGCTTCGCCACCAATCTCGGCTACAATCCCGACGCCTTCCTGATGGCGGTCGCACTCGGCGCGGCGAGCGATTTCCTCACGCCCATCGGCCACCAGTGCAACACCCTGGTGATGGGGCCGGGCGGCTATCGCTTCAGCGACTACCCGCGCCTCGGGGCGCCTCTCTCGCTGCTCGTGCTGCTGGTGGCGGTGCCGATGATCCTGCTTGTCTGGCCGCTGCGCTAGAGCGGAGAATAATCACCTCCAGGGGGCCCCCTGCGGGGAACGATACGGCTGCTCGTGCCGTTGAAAACGAAACCCTCGACCTTTGCGCCGAGAGGCCGCCGATGCCTATATAAACAGCAGGTTCGTGCCGGCTGCCGAGATGCGCCGGCCGCTTCAAAGAGAATGTCCCCATGACCACCACAACGGCCCCCGCCGGCGCGGCTCCCGCCCGGAAGCCCTTCTATTCCAGCTTCGGTTTCCAGGTTCTGGCGGCGATGGTCCTCGGCCTCGCGCTCGGCTGGGTCGCGCGCAACATCGGCCCCGACGCGGCCGGCCAGCCCAACTGGCTGGCGACGGCGCTCGCGACCATTGGCTCGATCTTCGTCCAGCTCTTGCAGGCGCTGGTGCCGCCGCTGATCTTCACCGCCATCGTCGCCTCGATCAGCAATCTGCGCCAGCTCTCCAATGCCGCGGCGCTGGTCTGGCAGACGCTACTCTGGTTCGCGATCACGGCCTTCGTGGCGGTGCTGATCGGCATCGCGCTCGGCCTGCTGATCCAGCCCGGGCTGCATGCGGGCGTGACGGAGTCGAGCGCGCGGGCGCCCGCCTATGTCGGCTCCTGGCTGGACTTCCTGAAGGGGCTCGTCCCGGCCAACATGTTCGGCCTGCAGGCGACGACGCGGGTCGATGGCGGCGCCGCCACCACGCGGCTCGGCTTCAACGTGCTGCAACTGCTCGTGATCTCGATCGTCGTCGGCGTCGCCGCGCTCAAGGTCGGAGACAAGGCGACGCCCTTCCTCGCGCTGAACGAGTCATTCCTCGCCATCGTCCGCAAGGTGCTGTGGTGGGTCATCCGCCTGACGCCGATCGGCACGGTCGGCCTGCTTGGCAATGCGGTGGCGCAGTATGGCTGGCAGACGCTGCAGCAGCTCTCCTGGTACGCGATCGCCATCTATATCGGGCTCGCCATCGTGCTGCTGGTGGTCTACCCGGCGCTGCTGCTGCTGCATGGCCTGTCGCCGATGCGTTTCTTCGCGGGCGCCTGGCCGGCTATCCAGCTCGGCTTCGTCTCGCGCTCCTCGATCGGCACCCTGCCGGTGACCGAGGCCGTCACCGAAAAGAGCCTCGGCGTGCCGCGCGAATACGCCGCCTTCGCCGTTCCGCTTGGCGCGACCACCAAGATGGATGGCTGCGCGGCCATCTATCCGGCGATCTCGGCGATCTTCGTCGCGCAGTTCTACGGCGTGCCGCTCGGTATCCAGGAATATGTCCTGATCGCCTTCGTCTCGGTCATCGGTTCGGCCGCGACGACCGGCCTGACCGGCGCCACGGTGATGCTGACGCTGACGCTGTCGACGCTCGGCCTGCCGCTGGCCGGCGTCGGCCTGTTGCTCGCGATCGACCCGATCCTCGACATGGGCCGCACGGCGGTGAATGTCGCCGGACAGGCGCTGATCCCGACCATCGTCGCCAAGCGCCGCGGCCTGCTCGACCAGGCGCAATATGACCGTGCCGGCGATATCGAGGTGATCGATGGAGCGGCGAAGGCGGCCTGAGGTTGAAACCGGCGTCATGCTCGGGCTTGACCCGAGCATCTTTCGGCGACGGAGGCTCTCGCGCCGCGCTTCAGCGGGATTCTCGGGTCAAGTTCGAGAATGACGAGCGGTCACCATCGCCTGGCGCTCAACCCATCACCCTCGTCGCAATCTGCTGGAGCGTGGCATCGTCCCGCTCCAGCCAGCCCGGCACCGGCAGGTTCTTCGAGCGCAGGAAGTCCGGGTTGAACAGCTTGGACTGGTACCGCGTGCCGTAGTCGCAGAGAATGGTCACGATGGTGTGGCCGGGCCCCAGCTGCTTCGCCAGTCGGATCGCGCCGGCCACGTTCACGCCCGAGGAGCCGCCGAGGCACAGGCCTTCATGTTCCAGCAGGTCGAAGACGACCTCCACGGCTTCCGCATCAGGAATCCGGAAGGCGGCGCCGACACTCAGGCCTTCGAGATTGGCGGTGATCCGGCCCTGGCCGATGCCCTCGGTGATCGACGAACCTTCGGATTTCAGCACGCCCTCGGTGTAGAAGGAATAGAGCGCCGCGCCCATCGGATCGGCCAGCCCGATCGTCACCTTGGGATTGCGCGCCTTCAGCGCCATGGCGACGCCGGCGAGCGTACCGCCCGAGCCCACAGCGCAGATGAAGCCGTCGACCTTGCCCTCCGTCTGCTCCCAGATCTCGGGTCCGGTCGTCTCGATATGGCCCTGTCGGTTCGCGGTGTTGTCGAACTGGTTGGCCCAGATGGCGCCGTTCGGCTCGGTCTTCGCCAAGGCCTCGGCCAGGCGGCCTGAGACCTTCACGTAATTGTTCGGGTTGGCATAAGGGGCCGGCGGCACCTCGACCAGCGTCGCGCCGGCGAGCCGCAGCATGTCCTTCTTCTCCTGGCTCTGCGTGTTCGGGATCACGATCACGCAGCGATAGCCCAGCGCATTGCCGACGAGCGCCAGCCCGATGCCGGTATTGCCCGCCGTGCCCTCGACGATGACGCCGCCGGGCTTGAGCAGCCCCTTCGCCTCGGCGTCGCGGATGATGGCGAGCGCGGCGCGGTCCTTCACCGACTGGCCGGGGTTCATGAATTCGGCCTTGCCGAGGATGGTGCAGCCCGTCGCTTCCGAAGCCTGCTTCAACTTGATCAGCGGCGTATGGCCGATTGCGTCGACGACGCCGTCCCTGATGCCGTGTGCCTGGCGGATGGTCATGTCCGGATTTCCCAATGTCTCCTCAACCTGATAGGCGAAAGCCTCGCCGAGATCATCACGCAAGCGGGCCGAAGCCCGAGTTCGGAACAATGCCAGTCGCCAAGCCGCAGGCCGGAGAAGGTTCTTCTCCGAAGCTCGCCATGAACGAAATTCTCGTCGTCGAACGCCTCGGTCAGCGCGGCGACGGCATCGTCGCGTCGCCTCCCGGCAGTGTCTTCATTCCCTTCGCCCTGCCGGGCGAGACCGTGCGCGCCGTCGTCGATGGCGAGCGCGGCCACCTCGTCGAGATCATCGCGCCCTCCGAATCGCGGATCGCCGCGATCTGCCCGCTTTTTACCCGCTGCGGCGGCTGCGCGGCCCAGCACATGGCGCCCGGCCTCTATCGGGAATGGAAGCGCCAGCAGGTCGTCACCGCGCTGGCGCGTGCCGGCATCGAGGCGCCGGTCGCGGAGGTGGTCGACGCTCATGGCGCGGGCCGCCGTCGCGTGACCTTCCATGCCCGCCTCCAAGGGGAGCAGATGATCGTCGGCTTCATGGCAGCGCGAACGCATGACCTGATCGAGGTCGAGGCCTGCCCGGTCCTGGTGCCGGGGCTGGCACGCGCACCGGCCGTGGCGCAGATGCTGGCGAACCGGCTCGGCAGCGCCAATAAACCCCTCGATATCCAGGTCACCGCCTCCGAAGCCGGGCTCGATGTCGATCTGCGCGGCCACGGCCCGCTCGGCGACAAGGCGAGGCTGGCGCTGACCGTGCTGGCTGAGCGGCTCGATCTCGCCCGTCTCTCCAACCATGGTGAGATCGTCGTCGAGCGGCGCGCGCCGCAGCAGCATATGGGCAAGGCGCTGGTCGCGCCGTCGCCCGGCGGCTTCCTGCAGGCGACGGCGCTGGGCGAGGAGACGCTGGCCGGGCTGGTGCTGGCGGCGCTGCCCAAGGGCAAGCGCGCGGCCGATCTCTTCGCCGGCTGCGGCCCCTTCAGCTTTCGCCTCGCCGAACGCATGCAGGTTCTCGCCGTCGAGAGCGACAAAGCCGCGATGCTGGCGCTCGCGCGCGGCTTCGGTGCGACGCAGGGCCTGAAAGCGATCGCGACCGAAACGCGCGACCTCTTTCGCCGCCCGCTCCTCGAACACGAACTCAATGTCTTCGACGTCGTGGTGCTCGATCCGCCGCGCGCCGGCGCGGAGGCGCAGGTGAAGCGACTGGCCGCCTCCAAGGTGAAGGACGTCATCTACGTCTCCTGCGACGTCGCCAGCTTCGCCCGCGACGCTGCGACGCTGATCGCGGGCGGTTATGCGCTGGAGGGCGTGACGCCGGTCGACCAGTTCCGCTATTCAGCCCATGTCGAGCTCGTCGGCGTGTTCCGGCGGGGCAGGAAGGGCTGAGGACAGAGCTTCAGGATGAGCACGATTCTCGATCGCATGGCCGCCATCGTCGGCGAAAAGAACGTCGTCACCGATGCCGACGCCATGGTGCCCTATCTGAAGGAGTGGCGCGATCTGTTCCGTGGCAAGGCCCAGGCCATCGTCCGGCCCGGCTCGACCGCAGAGGTGGCGGAACTGGTGAAGCTTGCGGCCGAGACCGGCACGCGGCTGGTGCCGCAAGGCGGCAATACCGGCCTCGTCGGTGGGCAGATCCCGATCGCGCAGGGCGAGGAGATCGTGCTTTCGCTCCAGCGCCTCGACAAGGTCCGTGCCGTCGATACCAACGGAGACACGATGATCGTCGAGGCGGGCGTGACGCTGAAGCGCGCGCAGGATGCGGCCGAGGCCGCGGGCCGGCTCTTTCCGCTCTCGCTCGCTTCCGAAGGCTCCTGCACCATCGGCGGCAATCTCTCGACCAATGCCGGCGGTACGGCGGTGCTCGCCTATGGCAATGCCCGCGAGCTCTGCATGGGGCTGGAGGTCGTGCTGCCGGATGGCCGCATCTGGAACGGGCTGCGCCAGCTCCGCAAGGACAACACCGGCTACGACCTCAAGGACCTGTTCATCGGGGCCGAGGGCACGCTCGGGATCATCACCGCCGCTGTGCTGAAGCTCTTCCCGCTGCCGGCGGCGCGCGCCACCGCCTTCCTTGCCGTGCCGAGCCCGCAGGCGGCGCTCGATCTGCTCAACGCAGCCAAGGCCGGCGCCGGCGGCACTCTGACGACTTTCGAGCTGATGCCGCGCATCGGCCTGGATTTCGTCCTGCGCCACGCTTCCGGCGCACGCGACCCGCTGTCGGAATCCTCCCCCTGGTATGTGCTGATGGAGGTCTCGGCCCAACAGAGCGCCGGGCTCGACGAGCATGTCGAGGCCTTCCTCGGCGAGGCGTTGGAGCAGGGCACCGTCACAGACGCCGCTCTCGCCGGCTCGCTGACCCAGCGCGCCGATTTCTGGAAGCTGCGCGAAATGCTCTCCGAGGTGCAGACCCATGAGGGCGGTTCGATCAAGCACGATGTCTCGGTGCCGGTCCATGCGACGCCGGAGTTCCTCGCCCGCGCCATCGCGGCGGTCGAGGCGATGGTGCCGGGCTGCCGGCCCGTGCCCTTCGGCCATCTCGGTGACGGCAACATCCATTTCAACGTCAGCCAGCCCGTCGGTGCCGACAAGGCCGCCTTTCTCGGCCGCTGGAGCGAGATGAACGAGGCCGTCCACGCCATCGTCGCCGAGATGCACGGCTCGATCTCCGCCGAGCACGGCATCGGCCGCCTCAAGCGCGACCTGCTGCCGGGCGTTAAGGACCCGGTCGAACTCGACCTGATGCGCGCGATCAAGCGCACGCTCGACCCGCAGGGCATCATGAATCCGGGTGCGGTGGTGCCGCAGGCGTAAGGGCTGAAGGGCGTCATCGCTGACCAGACGCGCGTCATCCCGGATCTACGCTTCGCTCCGTCCAGGGTGACGCGCGTTTTCTGGCGATGGCGCCGCGCGAGCATGAAGGTGCCCAAAAAACTGGCAGGACAGCCCTCGCCCCTGATTGACCGCCTTCGGACCCGCTTCTAGCCTCCCGCGACAATCAAAAAGGGGACGGTGGCGATGATCGGTGTTGCGCGCAGTGTTGCAAGCTTGGCACGCGGTCAGAGCAGGGGCCCGACGCGCCGCGTGACGGCGGCTCTGGCCTTCGCAAGCCTGCTCGCCGCATCGCTTCCGGCCGCTGCCCAGACTCCTCTGAAATTCACGCTCGACTGGGTCTTCCAGGGGCCGACCTCGCCCTTCCTCGTCGCGCTCGACAAGGGCTATTACAAGGCCGAGGGGCTCGACGTGACGATGGACCCCGGCCAGGGCTCGGCCGGCGCGGTCCAGCGCGTCGCCACCGGCGCCTATGACATCGGCTTTGCGGATGTGAACTCGCTGATCGAGTACAACGCCAAGAACGCCGGCAAGGAAATCCTCTGCGTCTTCATGGCCTATGACTTTCCGCCCTTCGGCGTCCATGCCCTGAAGAAGAGCGGCATCGCCAAGCCTGCCGATCTCGCCGGGAAGAAGCTCGGCGCCCCGGTCTTCGACGCCTCCTTCCGCCTCTTCCCCGCCTTCGCCAAGAAGGTCGGCCTGGATGCGGCATCCGTCCAGCACGTCAACCTGACGCCGCAGCTGCGCGAGCAGTCGCTGGTGCAGGGCACGGTCGACTTTATCTCCGGCCACTACTTCTCCTCGATCCTCGACCTGAAGGCGCGGGGCGTGAAAGCGGAGGATGTCGTCTCCTTCAACTACTCCGACTACAAGATGGATGTTTACGGCAACGGCATCATCGTCTCGCCGGCGCTGGCGGCCAGGCCCGAGGCCGTGACGGCCTTCCTGCGCGCCACAGCCAGGGCCTGGAAGGAGGTCGCCGCCAACCCGTCGCTCGGCATCGCCGCCACCAAGAAGCGTGACCCGCTGATCGACGAGAAGCTGGAGGCCGAGCGCCTCGACATGTCGCTCAGGATGAACGTGCTGACGCCCTTCGTGAAGGAAAACGGCATGGGCGACGTCGATCCCGCCCGCTTCGCCCGCTCGGTCAAGGACGTCGCCGAGGCTTTCGGCCTGCCGGCCGCGCCCGAGCCGGACAAGGTGTTCTCGTCGAAATTCCTGCCGCCCAAGGCGGAGCGGATGGTCGCGCCGTAGTCCACGGAGCCGTCATGGTCGGGCTCGGCCCAGCATCTCTCCCCAGTCCTTCCTTCCCGAGATTCTCGGGGCAAGCCCGAGAATGACGCCTGCGATGACCGCAGCCACCGAACCGCCCCTCGTCGAGCTGCGCAATGTCAGCCTGTCCTATGGCGCCGGCGCCTCGCGCATGGTCGCGCTCGAGGATGCGACGCTCTCCATCGCCAGGGGCGAATTCGTCGCGGTGGTCGGCCCGTCCGGCTGCGGCAAGTCCACCCTGATGAAGCTGGTCACCGGGCTGCTGCCGCCGACGAACGGCGATGTGCGCGTTCACGGTCAGACGGTGAAGGGCCCGATCCGCGGTGTCGGCATGGCCTTCCAGGCGCCGACGCTGATGCCGTGGCGCACGACGCTCGACAACATCCTGCTCCCGCTGGAGGTGGTCGAGCCGCATAAGCGCCGCTTCCGCGCGAACAAGGCTGAGTACGTCGCGCGCGTCGAAGCATTGCTGGCCTCGGTGGGCCTCGGCGGCTTTGGCTCGAAATATCCCTGGCAGTTGTCCGGCGGCATGCAGCAGCGTTCCAGCCTCTGCCGCTCGCTCGTCCACGAGCCAGAGATCCTGATGCTGGACGAGCCCTTCGGGGCGCTGGACGCCTTCACCCGCGAGGAACTCTGGGGCGTGATGCAGCAGCTCTGGCTGGAGCGCCGCTTCACCGCCGTACTGGTCACCCACGACCTGCGCGAGGCGGTCTATCTCGCCGACACCGTCTATGTGATGAGCCGACGCCCCGGAAAAGTGGTGATGGCCCGCAGGATCGATCTGCCGCGCCCACGCACGCTGGCGACGACCTTCGAGCCCGCCTTCGTCGATATCGTCCACGAGCTGCGCGAGCGCATCCATCTGGAGCATGCCTGATGCGGCCCCCGGCAGGACAAGATTCATGAGCGATACGCAAAGGCGCATCCTGCTCGTTGCCATGCCCTGGCTTGCCGCGCTGGCGCTGCTCCTGCTTTGGGAGGTCGCCTGCATCGTCTTCGCCGTGCCGGAGATCCTGGCGCCGCGGCCGAGCCGCATCGTCGAGGTCATGATCCAGCGCTGGGACATTCTCCTGCGCTTCTGCCTGGAGACACTCTGGACGACGATCATCGGCTTTGCCATGGCGATCGGCTTCGGCCTGCTGCTGGGGCTCGCGGTCGGCGCTTCGCCCTTCGTCTATGCGGGGCTCTACCCGCTGCTGATCGCCTTCAACGCCATCCCCAAGGTCGCGATCGTGCCGATCCTGATGATCTGGCTCGGCGTCGGGGCGCTGCCGGCGGTCATCACGGCCTTCGTCATCTCCTTCTTCCCGATCGTCGTGAACGTCGCGACGGGGCTGGCCACCATCGAGCCGGAGATGCGCGACGTGATGCGCTCGCTGGGCGCCAGCCAGTGGGAAATCCTGACCAAGGTCGGGGTGCCGCGCGCCATGCCCTATCTCTTCGCCAGCCTGAAGGTCGCGGTGACGCTGGCCTTCATCGGCTCTGTGCTGTCGGAGACGGTGGGCGGCAATCGCGGCATCGGCTTCCTGATGCTCTCGGCCGGCGCCCGCAACGACACCGCCACGACCTTCGCCGGTCTGTTCTCGATCGCGATCATGGGCATCGGCCTCTACGCGCTCTGCGCGCTGGTCGAACGGCGCATGACCCGCTGGGCCTTTCGCGGCGAGTTGGTGGGCTGACGCTTAAGGCGTTGCGACATACCCATCCCGCCGCGGGTCGGCCGCGCCGGTGAGGACACCTGTCGCCGGATCGACCGCGACCGCCTGCATCCCGCCGCAGCGCATCGTCCAGCCTACGTCGAGGGCGCGCGCGTCATGGCCTCGGTGCCGCAGCGCCGCGATCGTCTCGGGCGCGATCCGGTTCTCGATCTCGACGAGACTGCCGTCCCACAGTCGGGCTCTCGGTGCCTCGATCGCCTCCTGCAGCGGCAGGCCGAAGACGAGGTGCTGCACCATGGCCTGAGCCTGCGTCTGCATGATGCCGTAACTGCCGGGTGTTCCGAGCGCGAGCACCGGCCTGCCGTCGCGCGTCGAGATCGAGGGCGACATGCACATCGCCAGCGCGTCGCCGGGCTTCGCGCGGTTGGGGCTGCCGGTCTGGACGTCGGCCCAATAGAGGAAGTTGTTGAGGCACAGCCCCGTGCCAGGGACCACGACACCGCTGCCGAACGGGCTGCCGAGGCTCTGGGTGATGCAGATCAGGTTGCCTTCGCCGTCGGCGATGGAGAATGAGGTCGTATGGGCGGGGTCCTCGCCCTCCAGCGGTGTCCACTGCTCCGTCGGGCCGGTAACGGGTTTCCCGTCGAGCAGGCGAGCGCGCAGCCGCTCGATGGAAGGGGTGGAGAGCATTTGCGCCAGCTGGGCCGGCGCCGGATTGTTGTGGGCGATGCGCTCGCCCGCCGCGAGCCGGATCGCGCGATAGACGAGGTCGAGATGCTCCGGCCCGTCCTTCGGGTGCGCGCCGAGATCGGCCCCGTCGAGGATCGCCAGCGTCAGCAGGAACTGGAAGCCCTCGCAGGGCGGCGGCGGTACATGCACCTGAAGGTCGCGATAGCCCAGCGCCAGCGGCTCGCGCCAGACCGCCTTCACGGCCTCGAGATCGGCCATGGTCAGCGTGCCGCCGAGAGCCTGGAGATGCGCGGTCACCCGCTCGCCCAGCGCGCCGCGGTAGAAATGGTCCGGCCCGCTTTCCGCGATGTCGGTGAGCGTCCGTGCAAGATCGGCCTGCACGAGGACGTCGCCGAGGCCTGGAATGGCGCCTGGGGCGGCATAATTGGCTGTCCAGGCGGGCGCGAGAGCCGGCATCGCCTGCACCGCCGGGCCGTGCTCGGCGAACTCGTCGGCACCGAATTCGGCGAGGGCAAAGCCGTCCCGTGCCAGCGCGATGGCGGGCGCGAAGATGTCCCGCAGACTCTTGCGTCCGTAAGCTTTGACGAGTTCGCACCAGCCCGCGAGATTGCCGGGCGAGGCCACCGAAAGCGGGCCGCGGTCGAGATCGGAGCGCTGGCGGAACCGCTCGGCGGGGAAGCTCGCCGGAATGGGAGGCACGAAGTCGAGCACGCGCACGCGCGCTTCCGCCGCGACCCAGCAGGTGGCGAAGCCCATGCCGGCCAGGCCCGACATGAAGGGCTCGACCACGTTGAGCGCCGCGGCGGTTGCTGCGGCCGCATCGAAGGCGTTGCCGCCCTGCGCCAGCAGCCTCGCGCCGGCCTGTGCCGCGAGCGGATGGGCGGCGGCGACCATGCCGTGGCGGGAGGTCATGGTGGGGCGGCGGCCATGCATGCGCGTTCTCCTCGTCGCTTTCGGCGATCAGAGCATGAATCCGGCGCTAGAACAGGCTGCCTTGCCCGTCATCGGCGGGGAGGCGTGCCGCCCTGGGCGCATGACCAGTGGGCTTGGCCGCGCGGTCGGGAACGGGCGCGGCGGCCGGCTCCTGCAGCTCCGGTCCGTCGTTCGCGACCTTGTTGACCGCGTTCCCGATCGCCACCGCCTCCAGCAGATCGTCCGGCGGCGGCTTCAGCAGGTGCTGGACCTGCTGCGGCGTCGCGTTGGGGTCGAGCCAAGTCGGGTAGTCGTTCGGGTCGAGAATGACCGGGCAGCGATGGTGGATCGCAGCCATGGTTCCGTTGGCGGGGCCGGTCATCATCGCGACCGTATCGATCTCCGAGCCATCCGGCGAATGCCAGGTCTCCCACAGAGCGGCGAAGGCGAAGAAGCCGCGATCCGGGCGGCGAAACAGAAAGGGTTCTATCCGCGCGGCGCGGCCCGTCCCGCTGCGCCGCCATTCATAGAAGCCGTCCGCCGGCAGCAGGCAGCGCCGCCGCAGGAGCGCGTTTCGGAAGGATGGCTTTTCCGCCGCGCTTTCGGTGCGGATGTTGATGACGAGCGGAAAATCCTTGGGGTCCTTGACCCAGCCGGGAATGAAGCCCCAGCGCATCAGCAGGAAGCGCAGGCCATCCTGATGCGGCAGCACGACGGGAACCGGCTGCGTCGGCGCGATATTGTAGCGCGCCGGGAAATTCGGCTGTTCGCGATAGCCGAAAGCCTCGCGCATCGCTGACGGCGGCAAGGTGATCGCATAGCGTCCGCACATGTGCCGTTTAGGTCGAGACCGACCACAAAGATCAATACTTTATTTGCGGTTGGGCCAACATAGTCCCCACCGATCTGGGGTAGATGATGACCATCTCGGCGCCGAGACTTCAGGCCGGAAAGGCGGCGGAATCGAAAGAGGGGCGAGCCACGCCCCGCCTTTCGACGGATTATCTCAATCGTTTCAACGAAGCCTTGATGCTGATCGAGCTGGCGGCCACGGACGACAGCGTGATTGACGATCTCAAGGCCTGGGTCAGCCTCGGCTACCGCGAGCACTTCCAGGCTTCGAGACTGCGGTGGGCGGCCGAGACCATCTGCGCCTATGATCGCGTCGACGCCGGGCGCCGGAGGGGCTTCGAGCAGACCTGCGCCGCGATGACGAGGCTGATCCGGACCATGACGGCGCTGCTGTCGGAGAAGCCGCATCGCCCTGAATTGCCGGTCATCGTCGAGGTGGCGAGCGAGGCGTTGCGCAGGCTCATCGGCCGCACGACGCATTTCATCAACGCCAACGGCACCATCGACCTGACGACGGTGGAGGATCGCTCGCTGCAGGCGGACGTCGACGCGTTGCTGGCGCGATAGCCCGAGCACCCCGAACGAGCTCGGTCCCGGGTTCAGCCCTGGCGGGCGCACACCAGGAATTCGCGATTGCCGTCGCCACCCGCGATCGGCGAGGGGATCGGCCCCGCAACGCTGAAGCCGAGATCGCCCAGCAGGGCGACGATCCCGGCGCAGACCTCGGCCTGCACCGTCTCGTCGCGCACGATTCCCTTCTTCAGAGCGGCGCGCCCGGCCTCGAATTGCGGCTTGATCAGCGCCGCGATCCGGGCTCGCGGGGCCAGCAGCGCGGCGACCGCCGGCAGCACCAGCCTGAGCGAGATGAAGCTGACATCGATCGCCGCCAACTCCGGCTGTCCCGGCAGCATGGCCGGCGCGAGCGTCCGGATGTCCTGCCCTTCAAGGCTGGTGACGCGGGGATCGTTGCGCAGCGAAGCGTGGAGCTGGTCGCGCCCGACATCGACGGCCACGACGTGGCGCGCGCCGCGCTTCAACAGCAGATCGGTGAAGCCGCCCGTCGACGAGCCGACATCGAGGCAGAGCAGGCCTGCGGGATCGAGGCCGAAGGCGTCGAGCGCGCCGGCGAGCTTCAGCCCGCCCCGCGAAACGTAAGGGTGCAGCGCCTGCGCGGCCAGCACCGCATCCGCGGCGAGCATGTCGGAGGCCTTGCGCACCGGATGGCCGTCCGCGACCACGAGCCCGGCCGCGATCGCGGCCTGCGCCCGGGCCCGGCTTTCGAAGACGCCGCGCTCGACAAGGAGCTGGTCGGCCCGCTTCTTCATCGGGCGCCGTTCAGGCGCGCTTGACGGCGCTCGGTGCGCCGAGCGCCTTTTCGACCGCCGCGACGATGCCGGCGGCGTCAAGGCCGGCGGCGGCGTACATCGCGTCCGGCTTGTCGTGGTCCTGATAGACGTCCGGCAAGGTCAGCGCGCGCACCTTGAGGCCGGCATCCAGCGCCCCGTTCTGCGCCAGCAGATGCAGCACATGACTGCCGAAACCGCCGACGGAACCCTCCTCGATGGTGACGAGGATCTCGTGCTCGCGCGCCAGCTTGAGGATCAGCTCCTGGTCCAGCGGCTTGGCGAAGCGGGCATCGGCCACCGTGGTGGAGAGCCCGCGCTGGGCGAGCAGATCGGCGGCCTTCAGCGCCTCTCCGAGCCGCGTGCCGAGCGAGAGCAGGGCGATCTGCGTGCCCTGCCGCACCACGCGGCCCCTGCCGATGGGCAGGGGCACGCCGACATCCGGCAGCTCGACGCCGACGCCTTCGCCACGCGGATAGCGGAAGGCGATCGGGCCGTCGTCATAGGCTGCGGCGGTCGCGACCATATGGGTCAGCTCCGCCTCATCGGCCGCCGCCATCACCACCATGTCGGGCAGGCAGGCGAGATAGGCGACGTCGAAGGAGCCGGCATGGGTCGCGCCGTCGGCGCCGACGAGCCCGGCCCGGTCGAGCGCGAAGCGCACCGGCAGCTTTTGCAGGGCGACGTCGTGGACGATCTGGTCGTAGGCGCGCTGCATGAAGGTCGAGTAGATCGCGACGAAGGGCTTGTAGCCCTCGGTCGCCAGGCCCGCCGCGAAGGTCACCGCATGCTGCTCGGCTATGCCGACATCGAAGGTGCGTTCCGGAAAGACCTTGCCGAACGAGTCGAGCCCCGTGCCGGAGGGCATCGCCGCCGTCACCGCGACGATCTTCTCGTCCTCGTGGGCTTGCTTGATCAGCGCATTGGCGAAGACGCCGGTATAGCTCGGCGCGTTGGCCGGCGCCTTGGCCTGCTGCCCGGTGACGGGATCGAACCGGACGACGCCGTGGTACTTGTCGGCGCTGGCTTCGGCCGGGCCGTAGCCCTTGCCCTTCTGCGTCACCACATGGACGAGGATGGGCCCGTCGCCGGCATCGCGCACATTGCGCAGCACGGGCAGCAGATGGTCGAGATTATGGCCGTCGATCGGCCCGACATAGTAGAAGCCCAGCTCCTCGAACAGCGTGCCGCCCGTAAAGAAGCTGCGTGCGAACTCCTCGGTGCGCTTGGCCTTCTCGTGGAAGAACCGCGGCAGCCGCTCGGCGAGGTGCTTTCCAATCTCGCGCAGCGAGCGATAGGTCCGCCCCGAGACGAGGCGCGCGAGATAGGCTGACATCGCGCCGACCGGCGGGGCGATCGACATGTCGTTGTCGTTGAGGATGACGATCAGGCGCGAGCCCAGCGCTCCGGCATTGTTCATCGCCTCATAGGCCATGCCCGCCGACATCGCCCCGTCGCCGATCACGGCGATGACGTTGTTGCGCCCGCCCGCCAGATCCCGCCCGACGGCCATGCCGAGACCGGCCGAGATCGAGGTCGAGGAATGAGCCGCGCCGAAGGGGTCGTATTCGCTCTCCGAGCGCTTGGTGAAGCCGGAAAGGCCGCCCGGCTGGCGCAGGGTGCGGATGCGCTCGCGCCGTCCGGTCAGGATCTTGTGCGGATAGGCCTGGTGCCCGACATCCCAGATCAGCCGGTCGCGGGGGGTGTCGAAGACGTGGTGCAGCGCGACGGTGAGTTCGACGACGCCCAGCCCCGCGCCGAGATGCCCGCCGGTGACCGAGACGGCATCGATCGTCTCGAGCCTGAGCTCATCCGCCACCTGCCTCAGCTCGGCATCGCCGAGCCGGCGCAGATCGGCCGGATCATGGATCGTATCGAGCAGGGGCGTGGAAGGGCGGGGCGTGGAAGGGCGGGGCACGAAGCATTCCGTTGCCAGGGAGAACAGCCTCCTCAAATAGGGGCTGGGGCGGGCGGTGGCAAACCGAATGCAAAGGACAGCTTCGTCATGCTCGGGCGAAGACCGAGCATCTCGGGCCTGTCGAGGCACGGAAACTCGACTTTGCCACGATTCTCGGGTCAGGTCCGAGAATGACCGCCGGCCGACGAGGTCAGGGCCCTTCCGGCAGCGGGATGAACTCCGCCTCGTCGCCAGGCACCGTGTCGAACCGGCCGGTCTTCCATTCCTGCTTGGCCTGCTCGATCCGCTCCTTCGAGGAGGAGACGAAGTTCCACCAGATGTTGCGCGGCCCGTCCATCGGCTCGCCACCGACCAGCATCACGCGGCTCTGGTCGATGGCCAGGATCGAGATGCGGTCGCCTGGCTTGAAGACGAGGAGCTGGCCGGCGCCGAACTCCTCCCCGGCGATGTCGATCTTGCCCGAGACGACATAGACCGCCCGCTCGTCGTAATCGGGGTCGAGCGGCAGGATCGCGCCGGGCGACAGCACGGCTTCGGCATAGAGCGCGTCCCATGGGAATGTCACCGGCGAGGTCTGGCCATAGGCCGAGCCCATGATCAGGCTGATGCGCTTGCCGCCCTCGACGATGCGCGGAAGCGCCTCGGCGCCGTGATGCGCGAAGGCCGGCGCGGTCTCCTCATGCGTCTTCGGCAAGGCGAGCCAGGCCTGGATTCCGTAGAGCCTCGGGCCGGTGGCACGCGCCTCCAGCCCCGTGCGCTCGGAATGGACGATGCCGCGACCGGCCGTCATCAGGTTGACCGCGCCCGGCCGGATTGCCAGCGCGGTCCCCAGCGAATCGCGGTGCATGATCTCGCCGTCAAAGAGATAGGTCACGGTCGAGAGTCCGATATGCGGATGCGGGCGGACATCCAGCCCCTCGCCGAGATGGAATTCGGCCGGCCCCATCTGGTCGAAGAAGATGAAGGGCCCCACCATCCGCTGGCCGATCGCCGGCAAGGCGCGGCGAACCTGAAAGCCGCCGAGATCGTGCGAGCGCGGCACGATCACCTTCTCGATCGCGTCGCAGGAGCGGGCATCGCCCAGGATCGGGTCTTCGGCGGGCAATTGCGACATGGATAGCCTCCTGTTTGAAGGAAAGCTGGACCTGATGCAGGCCTGCCGCAACCAAGTCAGGCGCAAGCCGCCGATGGCATGCCGGCAATGCGGCGGTCCGTCACCTCGCTCAGTTATCGACGTCCAGCGGTGCGGTTCCCGTCGGTTTGCCGTCAGCGCCGAGCGTGATCTTTTCGATGCGCGCTTCCGCCTGCTTCAGCAGCGCGTCGCAGCGCGCCTTCAGCGCTTCGCCGCGGGTGTAGATCGCGATCGATTCCTCGAGTGGCACGTCGCCGCGCTCCAGGCGGGCGACGATGCCCTCGAGTTCCTTCAGGGCCGCCTCGAAGGGCAGGGCGGCGACGTCGGCATCGGTCTTGATGTTCGCTTCGCTCAACGGTCTGATTCCTTGTTGCCGCAAGCTTATCCGCCGCAACGGCGCCCGCCGCAACCCATCAGACCGGCAGCGCCGAGGTCTTCTTGATCGTCCGCAACGTCAGGGTCGACTGCACGCGGGTCACGCCCGGCAATTGCGTGATGATGTCGGTGTGGATGCGCTCGAAATCGGCGCTGTCGCGGTAGATCACCCGCATCAGGTAATCATGCGCCCCGGCAAGCAGATGGCATTCGAGGATTTCCGGCAGGCTCTGCACCGCCTGCTCGAAGCTCTCCAGCGACGCGCGGCCCTGCTGGTCGAGCGTGACGAAGACGAAGGCTGTGCCGGGAAAGCCGGCGATCTTGTCGTCGAGCATCATCGCATAGCCGCGGATCAGCCCGCTCTCCTCGAGCTGGCGGACGCGGCGCAGGCAGGCCGAGGGCGACAGATGCACCTTCTCGGCGAGATCGGAATTGGTGATACGCCCGTCCTGCTGGAGAATCCTCAGGATCGAGCGGTCGCGGGAATCGAGTTCGATGGTCATGACGCTGCCGGTGCCCTCCCCGGCGTGATCAATCGTCGCAAAATATGCCCGATGCAAGCAATCTCCTGCATCGATTGCGAGCAGGCGCGAATAAAGTCACGGCGTTGCCGCCTCTATCCGCATGAAGATGCACCTGAGAGCCCCTGCTGCCGGGACGCCAGCGGCATGATGAATGGCGTGCCCTCGAAGGCGTCTGCGCCTCGTCCGATCCGTGCGATCGCACGGATCATCCGCCCGCCTCGGCCGAGCGCGCCATCCGCCAGGGCGATAAGCCGCGGATTGGGCGTGGCGGATGGCGCCGCACGCCGCAATGCATCGGCGGCCTCTTCCTCGTCGCGCTCGGGAGCGAGCGCGCAGGCCGCGATATAGGCCGCGGCGGTCGAACGGCTGATGCCGGCCCAGCAATGCACCACCATCGGCGCCTCCCGGTCCCAGCTCCGCATGAAGCCGATGAGGCGTTCCATCTCCTGCACGCCCGCCAGCACATGCCCATCCATCGGCTGGCTGATGTCGGAGAGGCCCAGAAACAGGTGCCGCTCCGCTGCGATGGAGGGAGGGCGCTCGACCGCCGTGCCGACGTTGATCAGCGTGACGAGATGGCTCGCCCGGCAAGCCGCCACGGTGGCGGCGAGCTTCGACAGGGGGGCGACATGCAGGGTGGGCACCGGCAACTCCATCGGACGCGAGGGGAGGGCGATCGTCCCGCGTCGGACCAGAACGTCATGACGATGGTCGGATCGCGCCCCCCAGAGCGGTCATCTTAACGCGGCTTCGGCGGCATCGACAGCGGCTGCCGGGTGTGGGAAGGAGCCGCGGCCGACCCATCCCTAGCTAGACGAGCCTCGATGAATCTCTGGTTTCGCCTGATCTGGCTCCTTCTGACAGCTCGGTTCAGGCCGCGGCTGGCTCTGCCGGAGAGAGCCTCCGACCTGTCCTTTCAGGTCTGGCCGCATGATCTCGACACCAGCCTTCACATGAACAATGGCCGCTACTGGTCGCTCATGGATCTCGGCCGTACCGATCTCGTCCTGCGCAGCGGCCTCTGGCGGGCCATCCTGCGCTATCGCTGGCTGCCCGTGGTCAATGCCGGCACCATCCGTTTCCGGAGGGAGCTGCGGGCGTTCCGCAAGTTCCGGCTCGAGACCCGGATTCTGTGCTGGAGCGAGCACTGGCTCGTCATCCAGCACCGCGTCCTGACCACGAGCCGCCGCGGGGACGAGATTCTGGCTGCGGTCGCGCTGGTCCGGGCCGCGATCTATGACCGGCAGGCCAAGGCCTATGTCCCGGTCGCGCGCCTTCTCGCCGAAATGGGCATCGAGGCGCAGAGCCCCGAGCCGACCCCCGAGGTCGCCGCCTTCCTGGCGTCCGAGCAGGTGCTGCGGGAAGCGACCGCGACGCCGCGCTAGAAGGGGAGCGGTCCCGCCTTCCGGCCGCTCACTCCGCCGCGAGCCGCGTCGCCCGCCACTGAGCCAGCAGCGCCCGCAGCGCCGCGGGCTTCAGCGGCTTGTTGAGCAGGTGCACATCGAGCGCTGCGGCCGCCTCGCGCACCTGCGGCGAGCGGTCGGCTGTCAGCAGGATCGCGGGCATCGGCGTGCGCGCGCGGGCTCGCAGCGCCGAGATCGCCGTCAGCCCGTTGCCGTGATCGAGATGGTAGTCCGCGATCAGCACATCGGCCTCGTTCCGGCTGCCGACATGGGGCAGCGCCTCGTCGAGCCCTGGGGCGATCGTCACCCGGCAGCCCCAGCCCTCGAGCAGCCGCTTCATGCCGTCGAGGATCGTGGGCTCGTTGTCGATCACCAGCAGCCGCATGCCGGCGAGCTGGCCGGCCGGGGTCTGCCGCGGCGCCGCGCCGGTCGACATCGCCGGCAGCGGCGCGGCGCGCGGCACCAGCAGCGAGAAGCGCGTGCCGCGGCCGGGCGCCGAATCGAGCGTCAGCCCGTGGTCGAGGGCGCGTGCGATGCGCTGGACGATCGAGAGGCCGAGACCAAGCCCGCGCGCCACCCGCGCGCCCTGGTCGAGACGCTGGAACTCGCGGAACACGGTCTTCTGCTTGCTCTGGGGAATGCCGAGCCCGGTATCCAGCACCTCGAGCGCGATCTGGTTGCCGCGCCTGCGGCAGCCGACCAGGACCTTGCCGTTCGGGGTGTATTTGATGGCGTTCGACACGAGGTTCTGAAGCAGGCGCCTGAGGAGGCGCCGGTCGGACCTGACCGCGAGCCCGGTCGGCATGAAGACGAGCTTCAGCCCCCGCTCCTGGGCGCTCGGCTCGAATTCGCGCTGCAATTGACGCATCAGCTCGTCGAGCCGGAAGGCGGTGATCTCCGGCTTCAGCGCGCCGCCGTCCAGCCGCGAGATCTCCAGCAGCGCGGTCAGGATCTCCTCGACCGCGTCCAGCGAGGCGTCGATGTTTTCGGCGAGGTCCGGCTGGCCGGCATTCCTGTCGCGCTCGACCAGCGACGTCGCATAGAGCCGCGCCGCGTTGAGCGGCTGCAGGATGTCGTGGCTCGCCGCCGCGAGAAAGCGCGTCTTTGAGGCGTTGGCAGCTTCCGCTTCCGCCTTCGCGCGCTGGAGCTCCGCATTGACATGCAGCAGTTCCTCGGTGCGCTCGGCGACGCGCCGCTCCAGGCTCTCATTGGTGCGCTCCAGCTCCTCCTCGCCGGCCACCGTCTCCGTGATGTCGGTGTAGGTCGTGACGAAGCCGCCATCCGGCAGGGAGTTGGTGCGGACCTCGATGACCTTCTTGGACGGGTACAGCTTCAGGCGCACCGGCTCGCGGTCCCTCACGAAGCTCTCCAGCCGCGCCGCCATCAGCTCGTCGCGCGCGCCGTCGCCATAGGCGCCGCGCGCCGCGTTATAGCGGACGATCTCGTCGAGCCCCGTGCCGAACCGCACCAGCGACGGCGGCAGGTCGTAAAGCTGCAGGAAGGCCTGGTTCCAGGCGAGCAGCCTGAGGTCGCGGTCGAGCACGGTGATGCCCTGCCCGGCATGGTCGAGGCCATGCTGGAGGATGTCGCGATTGTATTGCAGCGCGGCCGAGGCATCGTCGAGGAGCTTGAAGGCGGCCTCGGTCGTGAGATTGCGGCGCTTCAGCAGGAGCGAGAGCACGAGGCGCGAGGAGGCGGCGCCGATCGCTGAGGAGAGCAGATGTTCGCCGAAGCGCAGCAGGTGGATGTCGACGTCGCGCGCGGCGTCTGGCTCCTCGCCGCGGCCGTGGTTGAAGCTCTCGAAGGCGCGCTCCGTCCGCTCGCGGCCGAGATAGCGGGCGATCGTCGCCTGCAGTTCGCTCTCGGTGACGCTGGTGCGCCACAGCGAGAAGGTCTGCGCCATCGTGCCCCGGTCCGATTCGACGAAGGCATTGGCCTGCAGGCGCTCCATCGCATTGGCGGGCCGCAGCAGCGAGAAGCCGACATAGGCGAGGATATTGAGCCCCAGGCTCCAGAACACGCCGTGCGCCAGGGGCGGAAGACCAAGCCCGAGCAGGGATTCAGGCCGCAGGACGCCGGCCCCGAACGGGCCCTCCGTGACCATTTCGCTCCACCAGCTTCCCGGGATGACGAGGCTCGGCATCAGCAGCGTGTAGGCCCAGACGACGGTCCCTACGATCAGCCCGGCCGCAGCCCCCAGCGCCGTCCCGCGCCGCCAGATCAGCCCGCCAAGGAAGGCCGGTGCGATCTGCGCGGTGGCGGCGAAGGAGAGCAGGCCGATCGAGACCAGCGCCGCCTCGCCCGACGCGCGGTAGTAGAGGTAGCCCAGCAGGATGACGACGACGATGCTGACCCGCCGCAGGATCACCAACTGCGAGCCGAGGTCGCCGCCCGCATCGCTCTGGACTCCGTCCCCGGTCGTCGGGCGCTCGTTGCGGCCGTGGTCGCCAAGCGCGCGCCGGCCGCGCAGCAGCAGCGGCATGACGAGGTGGTTCGAGATCATGATCGCCAGCGCGACCGACGCGACGATCACCATCGCGGTCGCGGCCGAAAGGCCCCCGACGAAGACCGCGAGCGCGACCAGGCCTGCCTCCCGCTGGAGGGGCAGCAGCAGCACGGTCATGTCGCGGTCGATGCCACCGCCCGGCATCAGGATCTCGCCGGCCGCCGCCAGCGGCAGGACGAACAGGTTGATCAGAACGAGGTAGAGCGGGAACATCCAGGCGGCGCGCCGGACATCGCGCACGTCGCGGTTCTCGACGATCGTCATGTGGAACTGCCGCGCCAGCAGCAGGGCGGCGCAGCTCGACAGCAGAGTCAGGGTCAGGAAAGTGGGCCAGCTCGAGGTCCGCTCCCAGATTGGCGGCAGATTGCCGAGCGGCTGCGCTGCGCGGGCCAGCAATTCTCCGGACCCGCCGAAAAGCCCGTAGACGACGAAGACGCCGAGCACGAGGAAGGCGACGAGCTTGACGAGGGACTCGACCGCTATGGCGAGGACGAGTCCGTCCTGATGCTCGGTGGCGTCGATGTGCCGGGTGCCGAAGGCGCAGGCGAAGCCGGCCAGCACCAGCGCGACCAGGAGGGGCAGGTCCCCCAGCAGCGGCATGTCCACGGTCGGCGCATGAGTACCCGTCGCCGCGAGGAACACCGAGAGGGAGTTGGCCACCGCCTTCAACTGCAGCGCGATATAGGGCAGGGCGCCGATCACCGCGACGATGCAGACCAGCGCAGCGACACGCTCGCTCTTGCCGTAGCGTGCGCCGACGAAATCCGCGATCGAGGTGATGTTCTGCGACTTGGCGATGCTGACGAGCCGCTCGACGAAGCGGTGCCCGAGGCCAATGACCAGGATCGGCCCGACATAGATGCCGAGGAAGTCGAAGCCGGCCCGGCTGGCGAAGCCGACCGAGCCGTAGAAGGTCCATGAGGTGCAGTAGACGCCGAGCGCCAGGGCATAGATCGTTGCCCGCCAGCGCCCGGTCATCAACCTGCGGCCGGACGTATCGGCGATATGGGCGACGGCGAAGAGCGCGCAGAGATAGGCCAGCGCGACGAGCACGACGGACCAGGCCGGGATCACGGGCGGGCCCGGTCGGGTTCGGCCATGGCGCAGGCTGAGGAGGTCGTCATGGCGTTTCCGGTTGGTCCGCGCCGAGCTTAGCCAAGCATTGTCGCCGCTACCATAGGTCTATCGGCGGCTTTGCGGGATGAGGCGCCTCTTTCCTGCATTCTGTTGTTGAATGCGGGTTTCCCGGCGTCGCAGTCATGGTCTAGCGTCGTCCCCAATCGAAGACCGTCTCGTCGACCGAAAGGGTGCACCATGCTCGATGAATTCAAGAAATTTGCGCTGAAGGGCAATGTCGTCGATCTCGCCATCGGCGTGATCATCGGCGCCGCCTTCGGCAGGATCGTCGACTCGCTCGTCAACGACATCATCATGCCCTTCATCGGCGCGCTCGGCGGCGTCGATTTCTCGAACTACTTCATCGGCCTGAACACGGCGGTGACCGCTCCGACGCTGGTCGAGGCCAAGAAGCAGGGCGCGGTCCTTGCCTATGGCAACTTCATCACCATCGCGGTCAACTTCATCATCATTGCCTTCGTGCTCTTCCTCGTGGTCAAGGCGATCAACAAGCTGCAGAAGAAGGAGGAGCCGAAGGCGCCGGCCGCCAAGCCCGACGACGTGGTGCTGCTGGGCGAAATCCGCGACCTTCTGAAGCAAAGGCAGGTCTGAGGCCGCACCGGCCGCCCCATTCATCACGGCGGCCGATCGACCCGATCTCGCGATTTCATGCCTCTGCGAGCCGCCATGCGGTAAAGGAGAGGCATGCAAGCCACGAGGTCACGACCGATGAACATCGCCACTTTGCCGGGCAGCACGCTGGTTTCCGATCTGCGACCGGAAGCCCTGAACGCACCCGAAAGCGGCATCGTCGAGGTGATGAACTATGGCCGCCTGCGCGAGGGACTGATCCCGCTCTGGGTCGGCGAAGGCGATTTGCCGACGCCGCAGTTCATCCGCGACGCGGCGGCCCGTTCGCTCGCCGCAGGCGAGACCTTCTACACCTGGCAGCGTGGCATCCCCGAGCTGCGCGAGGCCTTGGCGCGTTATCATGAGCGCGTTTATCGCGGCCGCTTCTCGACGGAGCGCTTCTACGTCACGGGCTCGGGCATGCAGTCGCTCCAGATCGCGGTCAGGATGATCGCCGGCGAGGGCGACGAGCTGATCATCCCGACGCCCGCCTGGCCGAACTTCGCCGCGGCCGTGGGCGTCGCCGGTGCCAGGGCCGTCTGCGTGCCGATGGATTACGCTGAGGGACGCTTCACGCTCGATCTCGGCAAGA
The DNA here is from genome assembly GCF_900156025.1 of Allobosea sp. TND4EK4. Taxonomy (GTDB): domain Bacteria; phylum Pseudomonadota; class Alphaproteobacteria; order Rhizobiales; family Beijerinckiaceae; genus Allobosea. The sequence continues at coordinate 681,773 of NZ_FTMO01000001.1, read as the reverse complement.
TCGAGGCTGCGATCACGCCGAAGACGCGCGGAATCTTCGTCAATTCGCCCTCGAATCCAACAGGCTGGACGGCGACACGCGCCGAGCAGGAGGCGCTGCTGGCGCTCTCCCGCAAGCACGGAATCTGGATCGTCGCCGACGAGATCTATGGCCGCTTCGTCTATGACGGACAGGCACGCGCACCCTCCTTCCACGACATCATCACACCGGAGGACCGCGTCATCTTCGTCCAGACCTTCTCGAAGAACTGGGCGATGACCGGCTGGCGCATCGGCTGGATCGAGGCTCCGGAGGCCTTCGGGCAGGTGATCGAGAACCTGATCCAGTATTCGACCTCGGGTTCGCCGGTCTTCATCCAGCGTGGCGCGGTGGCGGCGCTTGACGAGGGCGAGGGCTTCGTCGCCGAGCAGATCGCGCGGGCGGCCGAAGGGCGGCGCATCGTCTTCGAAGGGCTGAAGGCGACGAACCGCGTCTCGCTCTCGGCTCCCGTCGGGGCGTTCTACCAGTTCTTCTCGGTCGATGGCCGCAGCGATTCGGGCAAGCTCGCCAAGGATCTCGTCGATACTGCCAATGTCGGCCTGGCGCCCGGCACGGCCTTCGGCCCCGGCGGGGAGACGGGGCTGCGCCTCTGCTTCGCCCGGAATTCAGCCGATCTGACCGAGGCCGTGGCCCGGCTGCAGAAGGCGATCGCGGCGCTTTAAAAAGAGGGAAGGGGCTGCATTGCGCTGCCAGCGCAACGCAGCCCTGCGCGCCCCCGGCTCTGCGCGCGGTTGACCGCTTCCCTTGTCGCAGCCATGAACGCGCCCGCGGCCGCTTCCTTGCGGCGCCGCGGAGCGCGATGAAACCCTTCGGCTATCCTCGGAACAGGCTGGCGATCCTCTGGCGCGAGGCCCTGATCATCGCGCTCGCGGCGGTCGGCGGCGGCCTGTTCTCCCTGCTCGGCATGCCGGCCGCCTGGCTTTCGGGCTCGATGCTGCTGAGCGCGATCGTCTCTCTGATCCGTCCGCTGCCCAGCCTGCGCCGGCCCTGGTTCGATTCGACCATGGTGCTCTCCGGCACGATCCTGGGCTCGGCCGCCACGCCTGAGGCCCTGGCTGCCGCTGCGCGCTATCCGGCCTCGCTGGCGATTCTGCTCGTCGGCGTCGCCGTGATCATGATCGCGACCGGCGCCTATCTGCGCCATGTCGCGCGCTGGCCCTGGATCGACGCTTTGCTTGCGGCGGCACCGGGCGCGCTGTCGACGGTACTCGCCATCGCTCAGGCGAAGGGCGCCAATATCGGGCGCATTTCGGTGGTGCAGCTTTTCCGCCTGCTGGTGCTCGTCGCGCTGCTGCCGACCGCGATGCAGCTGTCCGGGACGGCAGCCGGCGCGCCCGCGCCGATCCTCATCGCGGTCGGGCCGGGGACCATGCTGGGCGTGACGATGGCGGGGCTCGCGCTTGGCCTCGTCTTCGATCGCATCGGGCTGGCGGCGCCGCTGATGTTCGGCGCGACCTTCGCCAGCGCCATCCTGCACGGAACCGGATTGGTCGAGGGCTCGCTGCCGCAGCCCATCCAGATCGCCGTTCAGGTTCTGCTTGGCTCGACCATGGGTGGTCGCATCGCCCAGATCCCGCGCAGCGAGTTGAAGGGCCTGTTCCCGCTTGCGATCGGGGGCTTTGCCGTGTCGATCGGCGTCGCCTTCCTCTTCGCCTGGCCGGCGGCCTGGCTGGCCAATGTCTCCTATGCCAGTGGCATGGCGGCTTTCGCGCCGGGCGGGCTGGAGGCCATGGCGATGCTCGCCTTCGCCATGGGGCTGGACACACTCTATGTCGGCGCACATCACCTCGTGCGCTTCGTCATCATCGGCCTCGCCATGCCGCTCGTGCTGGCCCGGGTGAAGGGCGAGCCGCCGCGCTGAAGACGCGGGACCGGCTAAAGCGAAAGGCCCGCATCCCAATAGGGCGTCGCTCCGTAAAGCTCGGCGAGATAATCCACGAAAGCGCGCACCTTCTGCTCGAGGTGGCGGCGGCTGGGGTAGACAGCATAGACCGCGACCCTGGAACCGACCGCATAGTCCGGAAGCACGCGCGCCAAGGCCCCCGATTTCAGCTCCGGCCCCACATCCCAGGTCGAGCGCAGCGCGATGCCGACCCCGGCGAGGAGCGCCTCGCGCACCACTTCGCTCGAATTGGTGCGCAGCGGCCCGGCGACGCGGACCTGGACGGGCCCACCCGGCCCGTCGAGACGCCAGTGATCGGCGTTGTGGGCGATCAGGGTGTGGCGGGCGAGATCGCCGATCGCCGCCGGCACGCCATGAGCCGCAAGGTAGTCCGGCGTGGCGCAGAGCACGCGGTGGTTCGGGGCCAGGCGCTTGGCGACGAGGCTCGAATCCTGCAGGTCGGCGATCCGGATCGCAAGATCGAAGCCTTCTCCGACGACATCGACGAAAGCGTCCGACAGGACCAGCTCGACGCCGACCAGCGGGTTGGCGTCGAGGAAGCGCTTGAGATGCGGCGCGACATGCATGCGCCCGAAGGAGGTCGGCGCCGAGACCTTGAGCGTGCCGCGCACCTGCCCGGCTCCGCTCGAGACCCACGCTTCGGCCTCCTCGATCGAGGACAGGATCGAGACGACGCGCTCGTAGAAGCCTTGGCCTGCCTCCGTCAGCGCCAGTTGGCGCGTGGTGCGCTGGAGCAGCCGCACGCCCAGCCGCTCCTCCAGCCGGCGGATGCGCTTCGAGATCACGGCCGGCGACAGATTGAGCTCGCGCCCGGCCGCCGACATGCCTTTCGCCGTCACGACATGCGCGAAGACGTCGAGATCACCGAACCGGTCCATCTGTGGCCCACCTTTTCCATTTCGGAAATAATGGCTGGCTTCGATGACGGTGCAAAGCCTGTCGGAATTGGTCTAGAGTTGCCTTCGCCGCATCAGTCATCCGAGAAGCCATGTCTGCGATTGCATTTCCCGTGCCCGATGCCGGCATCCTGGCGCGCCGCGATGCCATCGTCGCGGGGCTCTCCGGCCTCGTCCCGCCCGCTTCGCTGATCACCAGCGCCGACGAGCGCCGCCCCTACGAGACCGACGCGCTCACCGCCTATCGCCGCATGCCGCTGGCCGTGGTCCTGCCCGAGACGACGCAGCAGGTTGCGGCCGTGCTGCGCTATTGCCGCGATGCGGGCGTGCCGGTGGTGCCGCGCGGCGCCGGGACCTCGCTGGCCGGCGGGGCGATCCCGCAGGAGGACGCGGTGGTCGTCGGCGTCTCGAAGCTGAACCGCATCCGCGAGATCGACTATGCCAACCGCATCGCCCGCGTCGAGGCCGGCGTCACCAACCTTGCGGTGACGGGCGCGGTCTCGGCCGAGGGCTTCTTCTATGCGCCGGACCCGTCATCCCAGCTCGCTTGCTCGATCGGCGGCAATATCGGCATGAACTCGGGCGGGGCGCATTGCCTGAAATACGGCGTGACGACCAACAACGTGCTCGGCGTGACGCTGGTCACGCTCGACGGCGAGATCGTCGAGATCGGCGGCGGCCATCTCGATTCCCCCGGCTACGACCTGCTCGGCCTGATCAACGGTTCCGAGGGCCAGCTCGGAATCGTCACCGAGGCGGTGGTGCGCATCCTGCGGGCGGCGGAAGGGGCCCGGCCGGTGCTGTTCGGCTTCCCGACCAGCGAGCAGGCCGGCGCGGCGGTGGCCGCCATCATCGGTGCCGGCATCATCCCGGTCGCGATGGAGTTCATGGACAAGCCGGCGATCGAGATCTGCGAGGCCTTCGCCCATGCCGGCTACCCGATGGATGTCGAGGCGCTGCTGATCATCGAGGTCGAGGGCTCCGACACCGAGATGGACGCCCAGCTCGCCCGCATCGTCGCCATCGCGCGCGAACACGGCGTCAGCACGGTCAAGGAATCGAAGTCGGCGATGGAAGCCGCCGCGATCTGGAAGGGCCGGAAGTCCGCCTTCGGCGCCACGGGACGCATTGCCGACTACATCTGCATGGACGGCACCATCCCGACCGGGCAGTTGCCCTATGTGCTGAAGCGCATGGCGGAGATTGTGAAGGGCTACGGTCTGCGCGTCGCCAACGTCTTCCACGCGGGAGACGGCAATCTCCACCCGCTCATCCTCTACAACTGCAACGATCCGGTCGAGGCGCAGAAGGCCGAGGATGCCGGCATGGACATCCTCAAGCTCTGCGTCGAGGTCGGCGGCTGCCTCACCGGCGAGCATGGTGTCGGCATCGAGAAGCGCGACCTGATGACGTTCCAGTTCAACGAAGCCGACCTCGCCCAGCAGATGCGGGTGAGGGCGGTGTTCGATCCCGGCTGGCTGCTCAACCCGGCCAAGGTGTTCCCGCTGGAAGGACGGGTGGCGGCGTGATCATCCACACACCCACCACCGAGGCCCAGGCCTGCGCCATCGTGAAATCTGTGATCGATTCGCGCGTTCCGCTGTCGATCCGCGGCGGCGGCACGCGCGCGGGGCTCGGACGCCCTGCCCAGGCCGCGAGCACGCTGTCGAGCGCGGGCCTGACCGGCATCACGCTCTACGAGCCGTCCGAGATGGTCATCGCCGCCCGTGCCGGCACGCCGCTCGCCGAGGTTCAGCAGACGCTCGCAAGCCAGGGCCAGATGCTGCCTTTCGAGCCGATGGACCACCGTGCCCTCTATGGCAGCGAGGGCGAGCCGACGATCGGCGCGGTCGCCGCCTGCAACATCTCCGGCTCGCGCCGGATCAACGCCGGCGCCGCGCGCGATTCCCTGATCGGCGTCCGGCTGGTCAATGGCCGCGGCGAGATGATCAAGTCAGGCGGGCGCGTGATGAAGAACGTCACCGGGCTCGATCTGGTGAAGCTCGTCAGCGGCAGCCACGGCACGCTCGGCTTCCTGACCGAGGTCACCTTCCGGGTGCTGCCCAAGCCGGAGCGGATCGCGACGCTGCAATGGCGCGGCCTGTCCGACGAGGTGGGCGTTGCGCTGCTGGCCAAGGCGCTGGGCTCGCCGTTCGAGCCGATGGCGGCGGCGCATCTGCCGGCGGGAATCGCGGGCCCGGAAGCGCTGACCCTGCTGCGTCTGGAGAATTTCTCCGCCTCGATCGACTACCGGGGCGGCGAACTCGCGTTGCTGCTCGGCGACTATGGCGTGCCCGATCGGCTGGAGGGCGAGGCCATCGCCGCGCTTTGGCGCTCGATCCGGGATGCCGCGATCTTCGCCGGCTCGCGCGAGGCGGTCTGGCGGCTCTCCCTGAAGCCGTACGATGCGCCGCCTGCGGTCGCTGCGATCAAGCGCGCGCTGCCGGCTGCGCGCTGTTTCTACGACTGGGGCGGCGGGCTGGTCTGGCTCGGCATTCCCGGCGTCGGCGATGCCGGCGCGGCTGTCATCCGCGCGGTCATTCAGTCGCTCGGTGGCCATGCCACGCTGGTGCGCGCGCCCGATGCTCTGCGCACTGCCGTCGGGGTCTTCCAACCGCTGGCCGGGCCGCTGATGCGCCTGACCGCCGGCATCAAGACGAGTTTCGATCCCGCCGGCATCTTCGAGCCCGGCCGGATGTATGCGGGGATCTGATGGCGCTCGCCGACACGCTTTCCAGCAATGCTTCCAGCGCGCGTCGCGACTGGGCACCGAACCGCCTGAGGCCTTGGGCGGTGGGTGCGCTCGCGGCGCTGCTCGTTGCGACTGCTGCCGGCATCCTGCTCTGGATGGGGCGGGAGGCCATCTGCAAGTGCGGGACGATCAAGTTCTGGCAGGGGATCGTCCAGTCATCCGAGAACTCCCAGCACATCGCCGACTGGTACACCTTCTCCCACGTTATCCATGGATTTCTGTTCTACGGGCTGTTCTGGCTGATCCGCCGGCTGACGGGCCTGCCGATCTTCTTCGGGCTGGCGCTGCTGCTCTCGATCGTCGTCGAGAGCGCCTGGGAGATTGCGGAGAACTCTCCGGCCGTGATCGAGCACTACCGTTCTGCCACCATCTCGCTGGATTATTACGGCGACAGCGTTCTTAACTCTGTCAGCGACATCCTCTCGATGGTGATCGGCTTCCTGATCGCGTGGGCCGTCCCGGTCTGGCTGACGGTCACCGGCGCGCTCGCGATGGAGCTGATCGTCGGCTGGCTGATCCGCGACAACCTCACCCTCAACGTCATCATGCTGCTCTGGCCGATGGACTGGATCAAAACCTGGCAGGGCGGGGCCTGACGCAATGCAAACCAACTTCACGCCCGAAGGCCTCAGCTCCGATCCGCGCATGCCGGCCTCGGAGAAGATCCTCCGCACCTGCGTGCATTGCGGCTTCTGCACCGCCACCTGCCCGACCTATCTGCTGCTGGGCGACGAGCTCGATTCCCCGCGCGGGCGCATCTACCTGATCAAGGACATGCTGGAGAACGGCAAGCCGGCCACGCCGGACGTGGTGAAGCATGTCGACCGCTGCCTCTCCTGCCTCTCCTGCATGACGACCTGCCCTTCCGGCGTGCATTACATGCACCTCGTCGACCATGCCCGCGCGCATATCGAGGAGACATATACCCGCTCCTGGCACGACCGGCTGCTGCGCAAGGTCCTGGCGGCGATCCTGCCCTATCCCGGCCGCTTCCGCGCGGCGATGCTGGCGGCGCTGTTCGCCAAGCCTCTGGCTCCGGTGGTCGGATGGCTGCCTGTGATCGGCCCGCGGCTGAAGGCGATGCTGGCGCTCGCGCCGTCCCGCCTGCCCACCCGCTCGACGATGGAAGGTCCGCAGGGCTTCCCGCCGCCGGCAGAGCGCAAGCGCCGCGTCGCGCTGCTCTCCGGCTGTGCTCAGCCGGTGCTCGACCCGGCGATCAACGAGGCGACCATCCGCCTGCTCACCCGCCACGGCGTCGAGGTGGTGCTGCCGAAGGGGGAGGGCTGCTGCGGCGCGCTCGTCCACCATATGGGGCAGGAGCACGATGCGCTTGCCTTCGCGCGCCGCAACATCGACGCCTGGACTGCGGAGATCGAAGGCGACGGCCTGAACGCCATCGTCATCACCGCCTCGGGCTGCGGCACGACGATCAAGGATTACGGCTTCATGTTCCGCAACGAGCCCGCCTATGCCGAGAAGGCGGCGCGCGTCTCGGCGCTGGCAAAGGACGTCACCGAATTGCTGGAGACGCTGGAGCTGGCGCCCATCCGCGACGTCGCGATGCCGATCGCCTATCACTCCGCCTGCTCGATGCAGCACGGCCAGCAGCTCAAGGATGGGCCGAAGCGCCTGCTCACCGGCGCCGGCTTCAAGGTGAAAGAGGTTCCGGAGGGCCATATCTGCTGCGGCTCGGCCGGCGTCTACAACATCCTGCAGCCGGAGATCGCGGGAAAGCTGCGCGAGCGCAAGGTCGGCAATATCGAGCGCACGAAGCCGATGCTGGTCGCGACCGGCAATATCGGCTGCATGACCCAGCTCGCCAAGGGCTTCGCCGACAAGGGCGCCACCACCCCGGTGGTCCATACGGCGGAGCTGCTCGACTGGGCGACCGGCGGCCCGCTCCCGGAGAAGCTGGCGCGCGCGGGCATCGCCGACCGGCCGCTGCGCGAAGTGAGGCTGGCGGCGGCGGAGTAGACACGCACGTCATGCTCGGGCTTGACCCGAGCATCTCGGGCCGAGAGAGGCTCCAGCGCTAGTCCGTCCAGAGCTTCTCGGGTCTGCGTGGCGGTTATCCCTGGGCCGACCAAAGGTCGGACCCGAGGGCTCCGCCGGAGAATGACGGGCGGCGGCTTGCCCCATCCGCCCGCGCAAGCTACCGAACGGTCCAAACCCGACACCGAAAAACACGAAACGAACGCCCATGTCCGCCGAAAAGCCCGCCCCCGCCAAGCTGAAGGCCCGCCAGCCGCGCGGCTTCGTCGATCGTGGTCCGGCCGATGTCGCCGCCACCGAGCGCATGCTGGCGGTGATCCGCGAGAGCTTCTCGCGCTATGGCTTCGATCCGGTCGAGACGCCCTTCGTCGAATACACCGACGCGCTCGGCAAGTTTCTGCCCGACCAGGACCGGCCGAACGAGGGCGTCTTCTCCTTCCAGGACGATGACGAGCAGTGGCTCTCGCTGCGCTACGATCTGACCGCGCCGCTCGCCCGCTATGTCGCCGAGAATTACGACGCGCTGCCGAAACCCTATCGCAGCTACCGCGCCGGCTATGTGTTCCGCAACGAGAAGCCGGGCCCGGGCCGCTTCCGCCAGTTCATGCAGTTCGACGCCGATATCGTCGGTGCGGGCTCGGTCGCGGCCGATGCCGAGATCTGCATGCTCGCCGCCGACACGATGGAGGCGCTCGGCATCAAGCGCGGCGACTATGTCGTCAAGGTCAACAACCGCAAGGTGCTCGACGGCGTGATGGAGGCGATCGGGCTGGGCGGTGAGGGGAATGCCGGCCGCCGGCTGACGGTGCTGAGGGCGATCGACAAGTTCGATAAGGTTGGAATTGAGGGCGTCCGCGAGCTTCTTGGCAATGGTCGGATGGACCCAAGCGGGGATTTTACGAAGGGGGCGGGCCTTGGCGCCGATCAAGCCGATCCAATCGTGAGACTGCTCAGCTCTTCAAGTGACACCGCTGCAGCGCTCGACATCATCAAGGAAATCGCGGGTGGCTCTCCGACTACGGAGCAGGGCTTCCAAGAACTCGATGTTATCGCGCGTCTCGTAATTGCGGCTGGCTACAGCAAGCAGGTGATTGTCGACCCCTCCGTCGTCCGCGGCCTCGAATACTACACCGGCCCGGTCTACGAGGTCGAACTGACCTTCCCGGTCACCAATGAGGACGGGCAGGTCGTGCGCTTCGGCTCGGTCGCGGGTGGCGGGCGTTATGACGGGCTGGTCGGCCGCTTCCGGCCTGAGCCTGTGCCGGCGACGGGCTTCTCGATCGGCGTCTCGCGGCTCTATTCGGCGTTGAAGGCGGTGAAGTCGCCCATCGTCGATGCCAGGAACGAACTCCCGCTCGTCGTCGTCACCACCATGGACAACAAGTCGCCGGAGTTCATGCCGGGCTATCAGGCCTTCGTCTCGACGCTGCGCCAGGCGAAGGACGACAACGGCAAGCCGCTCTGCCGCGCCGATCTCTATCTGGGCTCATCCGGCTTCAACGCCCAGATGAAATATGCCGACCGCCGCGGCGCGATCTGCGCGGTGATCCAGGGCTCGTCGGAGCGCGAGGCCGGCACGGTCGTGATCAAGGACCTGATCCTCGGCGCCGAACTCGCTGCCGCCTCCCGCGACGTGAAGGATTCCGCCGAGCACAAGGCCAAGCAGGCGGAAGCGCAGTTCTCCGTGCCGGTCGAGGGGCTGGTCGCGGGTGTGAAGACGGTGCTGGCGCGGCACGGGTGACGACACGCGTCATGCTCGGGCTTGACCCGAGCATCTCCTGCAAGAGATTCTCGGGTCTGCGCTACGCTTCGCCCGAGAATGACGTGAACCTTGAACCGTCCTTCGTCTACATCATGACGAACAAGCCGAGAGGTACATTGTACCTCGGCGTGACTGCCGATCTTGTTCGGCGCGTGAGCGAACACAAGCAACTCACCGGGCGGTCGTTCACTGCGCACTACAATCTCGATAAGCTGGTCTGGTTCGAGCAGTTCGATCACATCGATCTTGCCATCCAGCACGAGACGAGCCTGAAGCGCTGGCTGCGCGCCTGGAAGATCGACCTTGTCGAGAAGGCCAATCCGGGTTGGCGTGACCTGTTCGAGGACATCTATCCGACGTCATTCTCGGACGAAGCGTAGCGGAGACCCGAGAAGCTCGGGCAGGAGGAGGTGAGGGCGCCTCTGTCGGCCCGAGATGCTCGGGTCAAGCCCGAGCATGACGCACGCTCCCGCGGCCGCTGAAATCCCATTCACCCATTTCCCTCAAATCCCTCGAAAATCCCGCGCGCCGCTGCTAGGACAGCGCCCGCAACAGGATGATCCAGCCTTGCCCGCAAGCCGTGCCAGCATCGACACCGTGATCGCGCTCCTCGCGGGGGAGGGCTATGCCCGTGCCGAGCCCGCCATCCTGCAGCCGGCCGAGGCCTTTCTCGATCTCTCGGGCGAGGATATCCGCCGCCGCATCTTCATGACGCAGGATGCCGATGGCCGCGACTGGTGCCTGAGGCCCGAATACACCATCCCCGTGGCGCTCGATCACATCGCCTCGGGCTCGACCGAGCCGGCGGCCTATACCTATGCCGGCCCCGTCTTCCGCATGCGCTCCGGGGAGCCCGGCGAGTTCCAGCAGGCAGGGCTTGAATCCTTCGGGCGGACCGATTTCACCGCCACGGACGCCGAGATCATGGGCCTCGCCATCGAGGCCGTCGCCGCGCTGGGCCTCAGCGCGCCGCGCATCCTGATGGGCGATGTCGCGCTGCTCGGCGCGCTGCTCGACCGGCTGGCCGTGCCGCAGGGCGCGCGCCGTCGTCTCGTCCGCGCCATCGTGCAGGGCAAGGGCAGCGAGGCCGTCGCCGCGCTCGATCCGCCGGTGGCCGAGGGCGAGACCGCCCATGCCGGCCTGCTCAAGGCGTTGGAGGGTCAGGACCCCAAGGCCGCACGGGCCTTCGTCGAGGACGTGCTGTCCATCGCCGGCATCTCGACGGTGGGCGGGCGCAGCGCCGCCGACATCGCCGAGCGCTTCCTGGCCCGTGCGGCCGAGCGCGAGAACCCCGTCAACGACGACGTCAAGACGCTGCTCGGTCAGGTGCTCGCCATGACGGGCGATCCCGATAGCGCATCGGCGGGCCTGCGCGCCCTCGCCGACCAGGCCTCGCTCGATCTCGCCCGCGAGCTCGACGCCTTCGACGAACGCACCGGCTTTCTCGCCGCGCGCGGCGTCGATGTCGGCGCGATCCGCTTCACAGCCGGCTTCGCCCGCAATCTCGACTACTACACCGGCTTCATCTTCGAGCTGCACGATCCCGCCCGCGAGGACGCCAGGCCCGTGGCTGGCGGCGGGCGCTACGACAATCTGCTCGGCCGTCTTGGCGCGGGCCGGGCTGTCCCGGCCGTGGGCGCCTCGCTCTGGCTCGACAGGCTGACGGGTGCGTCGGACAAGGGAGCTTCGGCATGAGCCAGACCGACGCACAACTCGTCCTCGCGGTGCCGTCCAAGGGACGGTTGCAGGAAAACGCCACCGCCTTCTTCGGCCGCGCGGGCCTGAAATTCGTCAAGGCGAGCGGGGAGCGTGGCTATCGCGGCACCATCGCCGGCGTGCCCGGCGCCGAGGTCGCGTTCCTTTCGGCCTCCGAGATCGTCTCCCAACTCGCTTCCGGTGCAGCCCATCTCGGCATCACCGGCGAGGATCTGGTGCGCGAGCAGCTCTCCGATGCGGATGCGGCGGTCGAAATGCTGACCCCGCTCGGCTTCGGCCACGCCAATGTCGTCGTCGCGGTGCCGCAGGCCTGGATCGACGTGCGCAGCATGGCCGACCTGGAAGATGTCGCCTCGACCATGCGCGCCCGCCATGGCCGCAAGCTGCGCGTCGCCACGAAATATGTGAACCTCACCCGCCGATTCTTCGCCGAGCATGGCCTGGCCGATTACCGGATCGTCGAAAGCCTGGGCGCGACCGAGGGCGCGCCGGCGGCCGGCACGGCCGAGATCGTCGTCGACATCACCACGACCGGCGCGACGCTCGCAGCCAATGCGCTCAAGGTGCTCGACGATGGCGTGATGCTGGCCTCGGAGGCCAATCTCGTCGCTTCGGTGCGCGCGCCCTGGAGCGAGACCGCCAAGGCGGCGGTCCGGACGATCCTCTCGCGCATTGCGGCGGAAGAGGAGGCGCGGACCATTCGGGAGGTCCGCGCGAAGCTCGATCTCGATGCGTCCGGGCTCGCGGCGCTGGCGGCGGAGGCTGGCGCACGCCTGCCCTTCGGAGCCGCGGCTGCCGGCGCCCCCGCCACGCTGCACTGCCTGGAGAAGACGGTCTTCGCCCTGGTCGAGCGGCTGGAGCGTGCCGGTGCCGACGACATCACCGTCAGCGCGCCGGCCTATGTCTTCCGCCGCTCCAACCGGTTGCTGGAGCGGCTGACGAGCCGCATCTGATCGCATTCTGTGGCCGGGCGCCGCCGCCCGGTTCATCCCGCCTTGATCCCGGAGCAATTGGCCTCTAGGCGTTAACTTTATCGGCGCAAGGCCGCCGCTCGCGTGAATGCAGGTAAGACGATCATGATTCGACGCCTTGGCTTTGCGGCCGTCCTCGTTGCAATGGGCGTTTCGATGCTGGCGCCCCATCAGGCCGAGGCGCAGAGCCGGCGCAAGCAGCCGCCGCCGTCCAACGACCCCGCTCAGATGCCGATCGCGCCGGTTGAAAAGGTCTTTCCGCTGGGGGCGAGCTGGAGCGTCGTCGAGTTCAACGGCAAGGACGTCTATGACCGCCGCGCCACGCTGATCGTCGACCAGAACCTGCGCGGCACCGGCTTTGCCGGCTGCAACACCTTTTCGGCCGCTGCCTATCCTCTGCGTCAGCAGGGTTTCGCGGTGGGCCCGATCGCGGTGACCAAGCGCTCCTGCGACAGCAACACGATGGCGTTCGAAAAGGCCTTCCTGCTCGCGTTGCGCGGCACCCAGAAGTGGGAGATGGTCAACGGTCAGGTGATCCTCAGCGGCTCGCAGGGCAAGATCACGCTGCGCCGCTCGATCTGAGCGCCGCCGATAGGCCGCGCAGCCGTGCCGTCGTCATGGGCTTGACCGGACCTCGGGGCGTCGAAGCTCGGCGATAGAGCCCGGAACGGCGCTGGTTCGCCTCCCCTCCGGGATGACGTGGTGTCCTCGCTGAAAATCGGTTCGCCTTAGGCGCCTGCTGCCTTCGCCATCGCTTTCGGCGTGAACGTCCCGTCGCCATTGGGCTCCATGGCGATGATGTCATCGTGCATCTCGCGCAAGGTCGAGCGGTGGCCGATCGAGACGACCGTGGTCAGCGGCAGTTCCTGCCGGATCAGCGCGTAGATCTCGTTCTCGAGCTTCTCGTCGAGCGAAGCGGTCGCCTCGTCGAGGAACAGCCAGTCGGGCCTCGCCAGAAGCGCCCGCGCCACCGCCAGCCGCTGCTGTTCCCCGCCGGACAGGCGCTGGCCCCAGAAGTCGACCTCGTCCAGCTTGTCGGCCAGATGCGGCAGCTTGACCTTGGCCAGCGCGTCGCGCAGCGCAGCCTCCTGGAAGGCGCCCGGCTCGGCCGGATAGGCCAGCGCCGCCCGCAGCGAACCCTGCGGCAGATAGGGGCGCTGCGGCAGCAGCAGCGTGCTCGCTCCCTGCGGCGTCGAGATGCGGCCCTCGCCGTAGGGCCAGGCGCCCGAGAGCGCACGGAACAGCGTCGACTTGCCGGAGCCGGACGGTCCGACGACGAGCGTCGAGCGCCCGCCCTGCAGGGACAGGCTGCTCGCATTCACGATGGGCGCGCCGTTCGGCAGAGTCAGCGCCAGCCGGTCGATCGCCATGTCTCGGCCGGCCGCGGGGGTGATCGCCAGCGCCGCCGCGCTGCCGCGCACGCCCTGCGCATCGGCCTGCGCGATGGCCGCCTCGAAGGTCGTCAGGCGGTTGATGGAGGCAATGTATTGCGCGATCGTCTGGTAGCGGTCGATGAAGAACGACATCGCCGTCTGTACCCGGTCGAACGCCGTCGCGACCTGCGTCATGATGCCGAGCGTGATCTTCCCCGCGAAGTAATGCGGCGCCAGCAGCAAATAGGGCACCACGACGTTTGCCTGCGCGAAGGAGAGGGTGAAGGTCGTCAACCTGACGCGCGCCCAGATCAGCCGATAGAAGTTGGTGACGATCTCGCCGAAGCGCTGGCTGAGATGGCGCTGCTCGGTGGCTTCGCCGCGCATGAGCGCGATCTGCTCGGAATATTCACGCAGGCGCGCCAGCGAGAAGCGGAAATTCGCCTCGCGCCTTTCCTGCTCGAATTCGAGCGGGATCAGGGTGCGGCCGATCATGTGGGCGATCCAGGTTGCCGCCACCGAGTAGATCAGCGCCATCCAGAAGATGAAGCCGGGCACGGTGATGTCGGTGCCGGGGACCGTGCTGGCCACCGGGATGGACCACAAGATGATCGAGAAGGAGACCAGCGTGGAGACCTGCGTCAGCAGCGGCAGGGCGTAGTTGTAGGTCTGGTTAACGAAGGAGCGCGTGTCTTCAGCGATACGCTGGTCGGGGTTGTCGGAGGTGCCGGCCAGCGCGATGCGGTAGTGATTGGCATTGCGCAGCCAGGCGGCGCTGAAGCTCTCGGCCATGTGCCGGCGCCACCGGATCAGCAGCGCGTAGTTCGCGACCATCTCGATCAGGCTCGAGATGACGGCAATGGCCGCCCAGACGCTGAAGACATAGATCAGCTGGTACCAGAACGAATTCGCATCCTTCTCCTGGATCGCGTTGTAGAAGTCGCGGTTGAAGAAGGAGAGCCGCAGCGAAATGCCGACCTGAAGCTGGTTGATCACCACCAGGAAGATCAGCATCATGATGCCGAGCCGGCCCGTCGCGATGCGAAACGGCCTCAGCAGCGTCGCCGTCGTCGGCGCTGGATCCTCGAAATAGGGCGAGGCGATCCGCGCGATGCGCCGGATCGCCGGCACGAAGGAAATCGCGTAGACGGTGATGCCGAACACCGCGATGGTGATCGGCAGGCTGCTCGGGGGAGCCAGCGCGGCCAGCGATGCAGGCCAGAACCCCGATTGAGCTAGCAGCGCTGCCCCGCCGGTGACGAGATATTCGACCGCGAAGATCGTCGAGAAGATCCGCAGGAAGGTGGCGATCGTGATCGCGCGCCAGGTCGCCAGGGCGAGGATCAATCCTGCCGCTCCCAGCCCCATGATTCCGCCAGCCTCGGTCTTGAGGCCAATCGCCAGCGCGACGGCCGCGAGCGCGGCGACGAGAATGCTCAACAGGCGCATAGGCTGAAGTCCTGGGCGAGAAGATCCGACGGCCCGCTGGGAGCCGTGATTCGGACCATGTCGCAGAGGTCGCGGCCGTTCAATGGCGCAGGTTCAAGATGAGCGAATTGTCATCTGCCGGAAGGCACCAGGTCGGGTGACGGGCCGGCTGCGCGTCAGTCGCGCCGCTTCTTGCGCTGCGCGTCGAGGTCCTCGATCACGGCGATGACGTCGAGATAGTCGTCATGCCGGGCCGGCGCATAGCGGGAGATGTGGCCGTCGGTGAAGGTCTTCCAGATGTCCGGCGCCTCGTCCTTCATCGCGTTCATCGCCGCGACGAAGCGGGTCTTCAGCGCCTCGGGAAGGTTGGCCCGGGTGCAGAACGGGCTGGCCGGGATGAGTGGCGAGGTCCAGATCACCCGCGTCGAGCCCTGCGGGATCATCTTCCGGCTGGCGAGGCGCTGCGCGACGCCGGCTTCCGCATTGACCTGATAGGTCGCGACCCCGTCGAACTGCCCGCGCACCAGCGCCAGCACCGAATTGTCATGCCCGCCGGAAAACACGGTGGCGCCGAAATGACTCTGCGGATCGACCCCTTCCTTGCGCATGAAATAGGAGGGAAAGGCGAAGCCCGAGGTCGAGTTCGGATCGGCGAAGGCGAAGGTCTTGCCCTTCAGATCGGCGAGCGAGCGATAGGGGCTCTCGCTGCGAACCAGGATAACCGAGAAATAGCCTTCCTGGCCGTGCTGGTCGACATCGCGGAAGAGCGGCTGGAGGCGGTCGCCGAGAACGCGCCGGCCGAGCGCGTAGACAGCCGGGCCGAACCTCGCGAATTCGATCTGGTCGGCGCGAACCGCCTCGACCAGGCCGGCGTAGTCGGAGACGCGGTAGAGCTTGGCAGGCACGCCCAGCTTGCCGGAGAGATAGTCCATCAGCGGCTGATAGCGTGCGATCGCGCCCGCCTCGTTCTCGGCGGAGGAGACGCCGATCCGCACTTCGGGAACGCTGCGCCGCCAATCCTCCTGCGCCAAGGCAGGCAGGGTGGCGCTGGCGCCAAGACCGGCCAGAAGCGCGCGGCGTGTGAGCATGGGCTTGTCTCCGTTGGAGACGAGCACAGCAGTCACGGATTGCGCCGGTGCGACGGTTCCGTGTCGCTTTCGTCATCGGGCTCGTTCCGAGCCTCAAGAAAAAGAGGCCCGGCTTGCGCCGGGCCTCTCCTGTTCGCTTGCGAGAAGCTGGACGTCCTCAGAAGTCCATGCCGCCCATGCCGCCGCCGCCCATCGGGGGCATCGGGGCGTCCTTCTTCGGAAGGTCGGCAACCATCGCCTCGGTGGTGATCAGCAGGCCCGCGATCGAAGCCGCGTCCTGGATCGCCGTGCGCACGACCTTGGTCGGGTCGATGATGCCGGCCTTGACCAGATCGCCGTATTCGCCGGTCTGGGCATTGTAGCCGTAGGTGTAGTCCTTCGACTCGAGCAGCTTGCCGATCACGACCGCGCCGTCATCGCCGGCGTTGTCGACGATCTGGCGGGCCGGAGCCATGATCGCCTTGCGGACGATCTCGACGCCGGTCTTCTGGTCGTCGTTCTGGGTCTTGATCGACTTCACGGCCTGGAGCGAACGCAGCAGGGCGACGCCGCCGCCCGGCAGGATGCCTTCTTCCACCGCGGCGCGGGTGGCGTTCAGCGCATCGTCGACGCGGTCCTTCTTCTCCTTGACCTCGACCTCGGTCGCGCCGCCGACGCGGATGACCGCGACGCCGCCGGCGAGCTTGGCCAGACGCTCCTGGAGCTTCTCACGGTCGTAGTCCGAGGTGGTCTCCTCGATCTGGGCCTTGATCTGGCCGACGCGAGCCTCGATGTCCTTCTTCTTGCCGGCGCCGTCGATGATCGTGGTGTTCTCCTTCTCGATGCGCACGCGCTTGGCGCGGCCGAGCATGTTGAGCGTCACGGTCTCGAGCTTGATGCCGAGGTCTTCAGAGATCATCTGGCCGGCGGTCAGGATCGAGATGTCCTCGAGCATGGCCTTGCGGCGATCGCCGAAGCCCGGAGCCTTGACGGCCGCGACCTTCAGGCCGCCACGGAGCTTGTTGACGACGAGCGTGGCGAGAGCCTCGCCCTCGACGTCCTCGGCGATGATGAGCAGCGGCTTGCCGGTCTGCACCACGGCCTCGAGGATCGGCAGCATCGCCTGCAGCGAGGACAGCTTCTTCTCGAAGATCAGGATGTAGGGATCTTCCAGCTCGGCGACCATCTTCTCCGAGTTGGTGATGAAGTAGGGCGAGAGGTAGCCGCGGTCGAACTGCATGCCCTCGACGACGTCGAGCTCGGTCTCGGCGGTCTTGGCCTCCTCGACGGTGATGACGCCCTCGTTGCCTACCTTCTGCATGGCCTTCGAGATCATCTCGCCGACCGACGAGTCGCCGTTGGCCGAGATGGTGCCGACCTGCGCGACTTCGGCGTTCGAGGTAACCTTCTTCGAGTTCTTCTTGAGATCGGAAACGATCGCCTCGACCGCAAGGTCGATGCCGCGCTTCAGGTCCATCGGGTTCATGCCGGCCGCAACCGACTTGGCGCCTTCGCGGACGATCGCCTGGGCGAGAACCGTGGCGGTGGTGGTGCCGTCGCCGGCATGGTCGTTCTGGCGCGAAGCGACTTCGCGGACCATCTGGGCGCCCATGTTCTCGAACTTGTCGGCGAGCTCGATCTCCTTGGCGACGGTGACGCCGTCCTTGGTGATGCGCGGAGCGCCGAACGACTTCTCGATCACGACGTTGCGGCCCTTCGGACCCAGCGTGACCTTCACGGCATTGGCGAGGATATCCACGCCGCGCAGCATCTTGTCGCGGGCTTCAGTGCCGAATTTGACGTCTTTGGCAGCCATGAGAGCTACTCCTTGAACTTGAAACGGAAGAGAGCGGTCAGGCGGCTATCAGCCGACGACGCCCATGATGTCGGATTCCTTCATGATCAGGAGGTCCTGACCGTCGATCTTGACCTCGGTGCCCGACCACTTGCCGAACAGGACGCGGTCGCCCTTCTTGACGTCCAGGGCAACGAGCTTGCCGGCCTCGTCACGCGCGCCGGAACCGACGGCGATGACCTCGCCCTCCTGGGGCTTTTCCTTGGCGGTCTCGGGGATGATGATGCCGCCCTTGGTCTTCTCTTCGCTGTCAAGGCGACGGACGACGACGCGGTCATGCAACGGACGGAACTTCATGGTTCTGTCTTCCTCTCGGTATCATTCGTTTCGGGTGCCGCGAAGGGGCCCCGGCTGGCTGTTAGCAGTCAATGTACGGGAGTGCTAACAGGTGAGGCGGAGATAGGCTCGGCCCTGCTGAGAGTCAAGAAAGCAGCGCGCGATAAAGTGAACGCCCGGTCGGCCAAGTCTGCTTCGAGGCTGCGGCGCACCTCAGAACACGCTAACATGGCGACATGACGACACCCGCGCCCGATCCGCGTCTCGACGACATCGCTCGCTCCTGCGTGGCGCTGCATGTGCGGATGACGGCGCGCGCCGTCACCCGTGCCTATGACGAGGCGATGCGTCCGAGCGGGCTGAAGATCACGCAGTTCGTTCTGCTCTCGGCGCTGAGCACGGGCCAGTGGAAGTCGATCACCGAGCTCGCCGAGCGCTTCGCTCTGGAGCGGACCTCGCTGACCCGCAACCTCCAGCTTCTGGCGGCCGAGGGGATGGTCGAGCCGGTCGAATGCCGCGGCCGGGCGGCGATCTATGGGGTGACCGACAAGGGCAGGGCGGCCATCGAGGCCGCGATCCCCCACTGGCGTGCCGCGCAGGATAAGATCGAGGGCGCCGTCGGTCCGGAGCGCTGGCGCGAGACCCGGGACGGGCTCAGGGCGCTGCGCCGGGCGGCGCGCCAGAGCGACTGACGAAGGGCTCCCGTGGCCAGGTTGACGAGCTAAGCTCCGCCCGATATCGTGTAGATACACCATAAAGGAGCGGATATGGAACGCGTTTTCGGGGTGGTCGGCCGTGAGACCTTGCTCGCCGAAGACGGGCTCTCCTTCATCCGCGGCATCATCGAGGGCAGGCATCCGGCCCCGCCCTTCGCGCAGGCCTCCGACATCGATCTCATCGAGGCGGAGGAGGGCCGCGTCGTCTTCAGCGGCCGTCCATCCACGCGCTTCTTCAACCCGCTTGGAACGGTTCATGGGGGATGGACGGCGACGATCCTGGATTCGGCGATGGCCTGCGCCGCCCATGCGACGCTGAAGCCGGGCGAGGGCTACACCACCCTGGAGCTGAAGCTGAACTATGTGCGCCCGGTCATGCCGGAGAGCGGCACGGTCCGCTGCGAGGGGCGGCTGATCCATCGTGGCGGGTCGGTCATCACCACGGAAGGCAGCCTTCACGACGAAGCCGGCAGGCTGCTCGCCCATGGCACGGAAACCTGCCTCGTCCTTCGTCCGCAGCCGCCGAAGCAGCCTAGCGCCGGCTGACCGCGACGGCCCCGGCGACGATCAGGACAGCGCCCGCGAGCGTCGTGTAGAGCGGCACCTCTGCAAAAAAGAAGAAGCCGAGCAGGCTGGCCCAGATCAGCGCCGTATATTCGATCGCCGCGAGCTTCGATGCGGCCGCGCGGGCATAGGCCGATGTCAGCATGAGATGGCCGGACACGCCCAGCACACCGGCTGCGGCATAGAGCGCGAGGTCGGTCCAACTCATCGGCTGGAGGACCTGTAGCGCCGGGATCGCCAGCACCAGAGCCGGGCCGACCGCCTGGAAGGCGACGATCACGGTCGGGTGCTCGCGCGTCGCGATCCGCCGCAGCAGGATCAGGTTGAAGGCGTAGCTGACTGCCGAGAACAGCGCTGCCGCGACACCGAGCCCGGCGCCGCCGACATGACCCTGCAGGCGCGGCCAGACCATTACCAGCATACCGGCGAGGCCGAAGCCGAGCGCCTGCAGAACGCGCCGATCGATCCTCTCCTTCAGCAGCAGCCCGCCGAGCAGCGCTACGAAGACTGGCGCGAGAAAGGAGAGGGTGAGGGCCTCCGCCAGCGGAAGCACCGAAATCGAATAGAAGAAGCTGCCCGCCGTCATGACGACCAGCGGGACGCGCGCCAGATTGCCGATCAAGCTCGCGCGTGTCGGGCGGGGCGGGCGCACAATGGCGAGGACGATCAGCGCCGTCGCGCCGCCCATCACGAAGCGCATGAACAGCGCGAGCAGGAAGCCGTGCTGCTGCATCTGCCCCTTGATCACCGCATCCATGGCGGTGAGGAGGGCGATGCCGAGTGCGGCCCGCAGCGCGGTGGAAATGCTCATCGGGCGTCGCCGAGCGGCAGGCGGAAATGATATTCCCAAGTTTCGGAGACGTCGGCGAGATAGCGTTCGCCCGGCCAGCGCCGGAAGCCGAGCTTCTCGTAGAAGCGGTGTCCGCGTGCGAAGCGCGTGTCCGACCACAGCATCATCTCGGAGAAGCCCCCCGCCCGCGCGAAGCCGTGCGCCTCCGCGAACAGGGCCTGCGCCAGGCCGGAGCCGCGAAAGGCCGGATCGGCATAGACCTTGGTGATCTCGACCGCGTTCTGGCTGGGCACCGGCGTGGCGGCAAGCGAGCCCGCAATGCCGCCGCCCGGAGCATCCGCCACCCAGAGCCGCCCGCCCTTCGCCGCGAAAGCGCTTGCGGGCTGGCGCAATTCCGGAAATTCGTCCCAGACGAAATGGCAGTTCGGATATTCGGCAAAGCTCGCGGCGATCAGCGCCGCCAGCGGCTCGGAATCGGCATCGGTCGCGTCGCGGATGGTGGGCAGGCTCGTCATGCCCCGCCTCTAGGTGCAAATGCAACGATTGCAAAGGCGGCCGGCCGCATCCCGGCATGCCGGCGCCGCAGGGGTCCACGCGAGCGGCCCGCCCGGCTCTCTCTTGGAAAGAGCCCCGCCAACCGGTAGGTCAGATTCGCGCCAGTCCGACCGCGCATGAGTCGGGGCTGCCCACAAGGCGAGATGAACGTTCCGCGATGACCGTCCTTTTGCCCTTCGTCATCAATGCGGGCTTCAATTTCGCGCTGGGGCTGCTGATCGCCCTGTTTCTCGGCCCCGCTGCCTTTGGGCTCTACGCCATCGCCGCCGCGACCGTGATCCTGATCAACACGGCGGGGCTGGACTGGATCAAGCTCTCGGCTGTGCGCTTCTATTCCGAGCAGGCCCGCACGAGCCAGCCCGGCACTCGCGCCACGCTCGACCTCATTTTCGCCGGTGCCGCGCTGGCGCTCTGTACGCTGCCGATCCTCGCCTATGCGACAGGCCTCGATCTCGGCCTGCCGCCGGCACTGCTGGCGGCGGCGATCTTCGCCGGCGTCGGTGCCGGCTGGTTCGAATATCACGGGGCGATCGCCCGCAGCCGTTTTCTCGACCGGGTCTATGCGCGGCTGATCCTGGTGCGCAGCGTCGTCGTGCTGCTCTTCATGGTCGGCGGCGCCTGGGCGACGCGGGATCCGGTGGTGGTGGTGCTGGGCGGTCTCCTCGGCACCATCGTCTCCGTGCTGAGCGTGCGCGGCCCGCTCTCCGATGGCCCGCTGGCACCGCGACTGTTCCGCCGCGATCTTGCGCGCGATTTTCTGCGCTACGGCCTGCCTCTGGTCGCCGGCAACGCCGTCTATTCCCTGATCCCGCTGATCAACCGCGGCTGGCTGGCCGATGCCCAGGGCTTGGCCGAGGCCGGCTATTTCTCGCTCGCCTCCGATATCGGCCTCAGGCTCTTCGGCACGCTCGGCGCCACGATCGAGATCGTCGCGCTGCGGCATGTGCTGAACCTGGGCGAAAAGGAGGGGCGCCAGGTCGCGCTTGCCCAGGTCTCGCGCAACATCGTCGTGGTGCTCGCGGTGGTTCTGCCGGCTGCGGCCGGGCTCTGGGTCGTGCTGCCGGCCTTCGAGGCACTGCTGGTGCCGCCGGAGTTCCGCGGGCGCTTTGCCGCCCATCTTTCGCTTCTGCTGCCCGGCTTCGCGGCCCTCGCGATCTTCCAGGCGGCGCTCTATCCTGTCTTCCTTCTCGACAAGCGCACGCTGGTCACCACTTTGGCCGCGCTGCTGGGGTTGGCCATCAACCTTGCGGTGGTCTTTACGCTCTCGGCCACGTTCGGCCGTTTCGCTGCCTCGCTGGCGCAGAGCGCGGCGTTTCTGGCGGTACTGCTCCTGACGGCAGTCCTCGTGCTGCGCGCCTTGCCCTGCCTGCCCTCGTTGAAGGACCTCGCTGCGATTGTTGCGGCGACGGGGCTGATGGCGGCGCTGCTGTGGCCGCTCCAGGGCCGCTTCTTCGCTCCGCTGGAGTTGCTGCTCCAGGGAGCGCTCGGCGTCGCGATCTATGGCGGGCTGGTTCTCGCCTGCGACGTCGCCGGTTGGCGCGGGCTGCTGCTGCGTCGTCTGCGCCGGCACGGATGATCGGCCAGGCAACACGGCCTTAACCCTGTCGGTTCGCCGATCGCTAAGGTTAATGCAACGAATTCGCGGCTTCGGCGTTGGCACGGTGCGGAAACCGCTGCGGATTCACCTTTTCCTGTCGGCTTGCTCCGCAGCCTCTCTGCCGGTCGTTGTCGAAAAGAGTTGCGCCATGCGTTCCGCCTGTTTCCTTCCGCTGTTGATTGGCCTGGGCTCGATTGTTCTTGCCGCGCCGGTGCTGGCCCAGGGATACGGCTATGTCGAGCGGCAGGACCCGATGCTGCGCGCGGCGCAGGGCCGCTCCGGCTATGGCGGGGGCTTCATCGAGATGATGATGACCGGCCGCGACCCGACGCCGAATGGTCGCGCGGGCGCCGTCTACAACCGGCCCGGCGGCTATGCCTATGGGCAGCAGGTGGGCGCGCCTGCAGGCTATGGCGCCGATCCCTTCGAGCAGGGGCGCCGTCCGCGCGCCTTGCGGCAGGAGGCCTCGCTCGGCCAGCCTCTCGAGTCGCGATCCGGCATCCAGGGCGTCGTCGATCCGCGCTTCCGCAAGCAGGAGGTCGCCTATGACGGCCCGCACAAGCCGGGCACCATCGTGATCGATACCCCGCAGCGCTTTCTCTATCTCGTGCAGCCGGGTGGTCGCGCCTTGCGCTACGGCATCGGCGTCGGCCGGCCGGGCTTCTCCTGGGCCGGTGTGAAGACCGTGACGCGCAAGGCCGAATGGCCGAGCTGGACGCCTCCCTCCGAGATGCTGAAGCGCCGGCCTGATCTGCCGCGCTTCATGGCCGGCGGTCCGGAAAATCCGCTGGGCGCCCGCGCGCTCTATCTCGGTTCGACGCTCTACCGCATCCACGGCACGAACGAGCCGAACACGATCGGCCACGAGGTCTCCTCCGGCTGCATCCGCATGATCAACGACGATGTCGTCGATCTCTACGGGCGCGTCGGCGTCGGCGCGAAGGTCGTGGTGATGTGAGCGACGGCGGTTCTCAGGAACTGCCGATCAGGATGCCGGTCGCCAGCACCGCGAGGCCGCCCAGCACGATCTGGACGATCGCCGAAGTGAACGGCGTCTCCATATAGCGATAGCGCACCCAGGCTATGACGATGAGCTCGATCGTCACGATGACGCCTGCGACCGCCGTCGCCAGCCAGAAGTCGGGGATGAGATAGGGCAGGGTGTGGCCGAGCCCGCCGATCGCGGTGGCGATGCCGCAGGCCGCGCCGCGTACCCAGGGATGGCCGCGCCCGGTGATCATGCCGTCGTCCGACAGCGCCTCGGTCAACCCCATGCTGATGCCGGCGCCGATCGAGGCGGCGAGACCGACGACGAAGGCGTTCCAGGAATCATGGGTGGCGAAGGCGGCCGCGAAGATCGGAGCCAGTGTCGAGACCGAGCCGTCGATGAGCCCGGCCAGTGCCGGCTGGACGATCTGCAGGACGAACAGGCGCTTGCGCGTCTCCTCCTCCTCGTCGGCGGCACCTGAACTCTTGAGGTCCTCGCTGAGGGATTCGGCCATCCGCTCGTGCCCGCGCTCTTCCTCGGCAAGGTCGGCGAGGAGCTTGCGCGTCCCGGTGTCATGCGCGCGCTCGGCTGCGGCCGCATAGAAGCGGCTCGCCTCGACCTCCATCAGCGCGACGTGGCGCCGCGCCGCGTCGAGCTGGAGGTCCGCATGCAGCCAGATCGGATTGCGCTTCAGGAAGCCCTTCACGTCCTGCCGCGTGATCAGCGGCAGTTCCTTGCCGAAGCGGCTTTCATAGAGCGCGAGCAGGCGATGGCGGTGATCGTGCTCCTGCGCCGCCATATCCTCGAACATCTGGGCGGAATGGGGATAGGTGCCCCGCAGCTTCTGCGCGAAGGTCAGGTAGATTCGCGCATCCTCCTCCTCGCTGGAGATCGCGAGCGCCAGGATCTCGGCTTCGCTGAGTTCGTCGACACGCTTCATGATCGGCCTATAGATTAGAATTATTCTAACTCTAATCACCCGGTTACGTCGATGGAAGCCCCTGCAGAAAAAAAGCCCGCCTCGGAGGAGGCGGGCTTGTCGATGTCAGATACGAGGCGGAATCAAACCCAGCTGTCGTCGTCGGAGCCGCTGTCGAAGCCAGCGTCGCTGTCGTCATAGCCCTGGTCGTAATTGGCCTGCTCCAGAGCCGGACTCTGCTCGCCGCCGGTCGTGTCGGAGGCCTGGTCCACACGTGCCGGGTCGTCCGCTCCCTTGGCGTCGGCCGCCTGATCCTTGGCGCCCTGGTCGGAGGCCGCGGTCTTGGCGCCGGAGCCAAATCCGCCGACCGAGTTCGCCAGGCTGCTGGCCGCACCCGAACCGCCGCTGAAGGCGTTGCTGAGCACGTTGCCGAGCATCATGCCGCCAGCCACGCCGGCCGCCGTGGTCAGCGCACTCGCCATGAAGCCGCCGCCGCGAGCTGCGGGCTGCTGCGGCTGGCCGGACCAGGGACTGGGCGCCGCACCATATTGCGGTTGCCCCATTGGCTGCGGGGCCGCTGTCGGCTGCGTGTTCCAGGCCGAGGAGGGCTGCGCATCGGCGCGCTGCGGGATCGGCGGGACCGAGCCGCCGCGCGGCTGCGCCGGAGCGCCGCCGAAGATGCCGGACAGGAAGCCGCCGGCGGCCGGCGCAGGTTCGGGTGCCCTGTTCTGCAGCTCGCGCAACTGCGCCTGCAGGCTCTCGACCTGCTGATGCAGATTGGTGAGCGCCTGTTCCTGCACATAGACCGACTGGGCCATCGCGTAGGGCGCATAAGGCTGCTCGCGCAGGCGTTCTGCGATGAAGGCTTCGGCTTCCGGGTCGCGGGGCTGATTGGCGGCCTGCTTGAGCCGATCGAAAATCCCGGCGATCACGTCGCGTTCTTGCGGCGTCATCGTCTTCTCCTCTCGTTGCACGGCGCTGAAGTGCCGCAAGGAGAGAAGTGGGCTTGGGCTGTGACGGTATCAAGGCGCGGCATCGGGCCGCGCCTTGGCAACAGGCCGCAAACGGCCGGCAGGTCCGTCAGTAGGCAGATCCGTCAGTAGGTCGGCGTGTAGTCGTCATCGTCGGTCGGCGGCGCCTCGTCGGCGTCCATGCGCTGCAGCGTACCGCGGTTGAGCACGAGCACGTTCGTCCCGGTCGGCACGCGGCCATAGAGATCGATGATGTCCTGATTGAACAGGCGGATGCAGCCCGACGACACCGACTTGCCGATCGACCACGGCTCGGAGGTGCCGTGGATGCGGTACATCGTGTCGCGCCCGTTCTGGTAAAGATAGAGCGCGCGCGGGCCGAGCGGGTTGTCGAGGCCGCCCTGCATGCCGCCGGCCCAGGGGCCGTTCTTCTTGGGGTCGCGGCGGATCATGTCGGGCGTGGGAGTCCAGCGCGGCCACTCGGCCTTGCGCTGCACCGTGGCGCGGCCGCGCCACGACATGCCCTGCTTGCCGACGCCGATGCCGTAGCGGATCGCGCGGCCGCCCGGCTGGACGAGATAGAGGAAGCGGTTGTCGGTATCGACGACGATCGTGCCGGGATGCTCGCTCGTACGATAATCGACGACCTGACGCAGGAACTTCGGATTGACCTCTGAGATGTCGGTTTCCGGCAGCGGGAACTTCTCGTTCGGCTTCTCGCCATACATTTCGAGATATTCCGGGCTGATCGGATAGCGGCCCGGCGGCTGCTGCACCTCGAAGGGCTGCTGCCGCTGGCTCACGCAGGCCGCCAGGAAGAGCGGCGTCATCGCAGCGAAAAGCCGGCGTGTCGGCCGGGCGAGGGGAGAGGCGGCGGGCTTTTCGGAGGGCATGAAAAAGACTCTGTTCAAATGCGGGCGGTGACCAACGGGAATGCGAGGCCGCGGTTCCCTGCGCCCCTGCGCCATGCGTTTCAAGGTGGTCGAGGTGGCCGAGGGGTGGATTTCATGTGGCGGAAACATGGCCGGGCCGCAGTGTTGCCTTGAGGCAACGATCTGGCTGCTGCTAGATCGCCTCGGCCCGCATGCGGGCCATCAGCCCCAGCCGCTCGCGTGCGAACCATCGCCCGAGCATCAGCACCGAGACGATGGCCAGTGCCACGGCCAGGCCGATCCAGATTCCTCGCCCGCCAAGCGGCGTCAGGAAGCCCAGCGCGGCAGAGAGCGGCAGGCCGATGACCCAATAGCCGAGTCCGGCGAAGATCATCGGCACGCGCGTGTCGCCGAGGCCACGCAGGATCGAGGACCCGACGACCTGCGCGCCGTCAGCGAGCTGGAAGATCGCCGCGTAAAGCAGAAAGGTCATGGCGAGGTTCATGACCTCTGCCGAACCGGGGCGCGACGGGTCGAGGAACGGGGAGACGAGCAGCCCGGGAGCCAGCAGCATCAGCAGGGCGGTGCAGGCCATGAAGCCGAGCGCGAGGGTGAGGGCGACCGCGCCGGCCCGCCGCACGCCGTCCCGGTCGCCGGCACCGAAGGCGCGACCGACCCGGACCGTCCCGGCCTGACCGATGCCGAGCGGCACCATGAAGGTCAGCGAGGCGATCTGGATCGCGATCGCATGGGCGGCCAGCTGCGTCGCGCCCAGCAACCCCATCAGGAAGGCGGCGCCGTTGAACACGATCACCTCGAAGGCCACCGTGACGCCGATCGGCAGGCCGATCCGCCAATAGGCGCGGTAGCGCTGCCAGTCCGGCACCCAGAACCGGCCGAGCAGGTGATAGCGGCGGAAGCGGCGATCGAACGAGACGACGAGGGCCAGGCCGATGAACATCAGCAGCGAGGCCGATGCCGTTGCCAGCCCCGACCCCTGCAGGCCGAGCGCCGGGAAGCCGAGATTGCCGAACATCAGGCACCAATTGGCAAAGGCGTTGAACGGTACGGCAAAGAGCACGACCACCAGCGCCCAGCCCGGCCGCTGCAGCGAGGCGACGAAGCCGCGCAACCCGAGATAAAGGAAGAAGGGAAACAGCCCCCATTGCAGGGTGTGCAGATAGGACGCTGCGGCTTTCGCCAGCGCCTGATCCTGCCCCATCGCGGTGAGGATCGCCTCCGCCTGCCAGAGCGCCAGCCACATCGGCACGGCCATCGTCGCCGCGGCCCAGAAACCCTGCCGCACGGTGCGACGCACGTCGCGCACGGCATGTCGGTTGCGGCCAAGCTCGATTGCGGTCATCGGCGAGACGGCGGCCATCACGCCGATGCCGAAGATCAGGAAGGCCATGTAGAGGTTGCTGCCGAGCGCGCCGGCGGCCAGCGAATCCGGGCCGAGATGGCCCATCATCACGACGTCCGTCGCTGTCATCGCGGTCTGCGCGACATTGGTCAGCACCATCGGCCAGCCCAGCGTCAGCATGGCGCTGGCCTCGGCAAGCCAGGGGCGGGGGGCGGTTCGTGCGGGGTCCGTCGACATGGGGTGCCGCTTCTAGCCGCTAACCGGGGGGTGCGACAGTCGCCGTATGAGGGGGCGGATGCGCGCCGGGCGGGTCGACAAGGCGCGGAGCGGCCTGCATCTTGCCTCGCGGATCGAAGGAGGCATGACCGATGAGCACCAATCTGCGGATCGAGGAGGGGCGTCTGGTCTCACGGCTGGCGGAACTCGCGCACATCGGTGCGACACCGGAGGGCGGCTGCCGGCGGCTCGCCTTGACGGACGAGGACAGGCAGGGCCGCGACTGGCTCGTCGGACAGCTCGAAGGCCTCGGGCTCGATGTCCGCATCGATGCCATCGGCAACATCGTCGGTATCCTGAAGGGACAGGAGGATGGACCTGCCGTCATCATGGGCTCGCATATCGACACGGTGGGCACGGGTGGCCGCTTCGATGGCGCGCTCGGCGTCGTCGCCGGCGTCGAGGTGCTGGCGGCGCTGCGCGATGCCGGCCTCACGCCCAAACGCGACATGGCGGTCATCGCCTTCACCAACGAGGAGGGCGCGCGCTTTCATCCCGACATGCTCGGCTCCTATGTCTGGGCCGGAGGCATGTCGGTCGCGGCGGCGCATGCGGAGGTGGATTCCGAAGGCGTCGGCCTCGGCGGCGAGCTCCGGCGCATCGGCTATGAGGGGGCGGAAAGACCGGGCTTCCTCCCGGCGCATGCCTATCTCGAATGTCATATCGAACAGGGTCCGATCCTCGAGAACGAAGGCGGCGGCATCGGAGCCGTCACCGGCATCCAGGCGATCTGCTGGCTGGAGCTGACGCTGAAGGGGCGGCCGAGCCATGCCGGCACGACCCCGATGGCCTATCGCAAGGATCCGGGGCTGGCGGCGGCGCGGATCAACATCTTCGCCCATGAGCTGACGAAGACGATCCCGCACCAGCTCGCCAATGTCGGCGTGATCCGGGTGCAACCGGCCAACGTCAACGTGGTGCCGGAGACGGTGACGATGACGCTCGACCTGCGCAATCCGGACGATGCGTCGCTGGCGCAGGCCGAGGCGGCGGTGCGCAGCTTCTGCGCCGAGCTGTCGCAGCGCGACGGCATCGAGATCGCGTTCCGCGACCTGGCGCGCTTCCCCGCCACGCCGTTCGCAGAAGAGCTGATCGCCGAGGTCGAGCGCAGCGCCGCCGAGTTCGGCCTTCCCGTCCGGCGGATGATCTCCGGCGCCGGGCATGACGCGCAGATGATGTCGCGTCTCTGCCCGACCGCGATGATCTTCATCCCCTCCATCGGCGGGCTCTCGCACAACCCGGCCGAGTTCAGCACCGACCAGGATATCGTCGCGGGCGCCAATGTTCTGCTGAGCACCGCTTGGCGCGTTGCCAACGCCTGAGGACGAACAGAATGACCACGATCGCCTCCCTTTCCGCTGCCGAGCTCGGCCCGCTTTATGCCAGCCGCGAACTCTCGCCCGTCGAGGTCGCCAAGGATGCGCTGGCTCGGATCGAGCGCTTCGAGCCCGACATCAACGCCTTCGTCGTCCGCGACGACAGCGTCGCGCTGGCCATGGCCGAGGCCTCGCAGGCGCGCTGGCTGAAGGGCGATCCGCTCGGGCCGCTGGACGGCGTGCCGGTCACGATCAAGGACAACATCGCGGTGGCCGGCTGGCCGATGCGGCGCGGCTCGGCGCTGGCCTCCGACGCGCCGTCGCCCGAGGATGGCCCCGCGGCGGCCCGGCTGCGCGAGGCCGGCGCGGTCTTCCTCGGCAAGACGACGATGCCGGAATATGGCTGGAAGGGCGTCGGCGACTCGCCGCTTTCGGGCATCACCCGCAATCCGTGGAATACAGGCACCGGGCCGGGAGGCTCCTCCTCCGGTGCCGCCGCCTGCGCCGCGCTCAATCTCGGCTGCATCCATATCGGGACGGACGGGGCAGGGTCGGTGCGCATTCCTGCGGCCTTCACCGGCGTCGTCGGCTTGAAACCCAGCTATGGCCGCGTGCCGGCCTGGCCGATCTCGACGATGGGCTTTCTCGCCCATCTCGGACCGCTGACCCGCACGGTCACCGATACCGCGCTCGCCATGAAAGTGATCGGCCAGCCCGACGAGCGCGACATGACGGCGATGACGAACCGGCCGCCGGATTACGTCGACGGGCTGAAGGGCGGGGTGCGAGGCCTGCGCGTCGCTTGGTCGCCGCAACTCGGCCTCGACGTGCCGGTCGACCCCGAGATCGCCGCGCTGACCCGCGCCGCTGCCGGTGCCTTCACCGAATTGGGCGCTATCGTCGAAGAGGCGGAGCCTGGTCTTGCCGATCCCATCGAGACTCTGACCACTTTGTGGGCAGCGGGTGCCGCATTGGCCCTGCGCGGGGTCGATGCGCAGGCCCGCGACCGCATGGATGCGGGCCTCGTCGCCGTCGCGGAATTGGGCGAACGCATCCCTGCATCGGCCTATGTCGAGGCACTGCTCAACCAGCGCAACGCGTTGGCGCTCCAGATGGCACGCTTCCACGCCCGGTACGATCTTCTGCTGACACCGACCTTGCCGCTGCCCGCCTTTGCCGTCGGCCGCAACACCCCGGCGGATGGCGGCTATGGCGAGGATTGGACGCGCTGGACGCCGTTCACCTATCCCTTCAATATCACCCAGCAGCCGGCCGTCTCGGTCCCCTGTGGCTTGACCGCTGCCGGTCTACCGGCGGGGCTTCAGATCGTCGGGGCCTTCGGCAAGGATGCCCTCGTCCTGAGGGCGGCTGCCGCGCTTGAACAGGCGCGCCCCTTCGCGCGGGTCGATGTGCCGGTCAAATCGGTTTAACCCCTGTTTTTTTAAGCTTCCTCCTTCCCGGGGGGCAGAACAGGTAAGGCGCCGGATTCGGGCGCCTTTTTCCTTTTGGCATGAACCGTGCAGATGCCGAGGCGGGCCTGACGGGCTGCTTTGGCGTGTTGTCAGCGAGTAATTTTCTGCCCAAACTCGCGCCAAGGCCGCCCGGCTAGAGGCTGCCGCTTCAGGGGAGTGAATGATGGATCGCAGGACTTTTCTCAAATCCGCGACCGGTGCGGGCCTGGCTGCCGCATCCGGCGGGCTGGCGATGCCGGCCCTGGCTCAGTCGGCCGGCAAGACCCTGCGCTTCGTGCCTCAGGCCAACCTTGCCAATTTCGACCCGATCTGGGGCACGCAGTATGTGGTCCGCAATGCCGCGGCCCTCGTCTGGGATACGCTCTACGGCGTCGACTCCAAGTTCCAGCCGCAGCGCCAGATGGTCGAGAGCGAGGAGGTTTCCTCCGACGGCCTGACCTGGACCTTCAAGCTGCGCTCCGGCCTGAAATTCCATGACGGCTCCCCGGTCACGTCCAAGGACGTGGTCGCGAGCCTGGTGCGTTGGTCGGCGCGCGACCCGATGGGTCTGATGCTGCGCGCCATCCAGGTCGAATTGTCGCCCGTGGACGAACGGACCTGGAAGTGGGTGCTCAAGGAGCCCTATCCGAAGATGCTGCTGGCGCTGGCGAAGAACAACTCGCCCTGCACCTTCATCATGCCGGAGCGGATCGCCAAGACCGACCCCTTCACGCAGATCACGGAATATATCGGCTCCGGCCCGATGAAGTTCCTGAAGAGCGACTGGGTCCCGGGCGCCAAGGCGGTCTTCGAGAAATTCGCCGACTACAAGCCCCGCAGCGAGAAGGCGGACTGGCTCGCCGGCGGCAAGAACATCCTCGTGGATCGCATCGAATGGGTCATCATTCCGGACGCGGCGACCGCCGCCGCCGCGCTCCAGAGCGGCGAGGTCGACTGGTGGGAGACCCCGCTCGCGGATCTGGTGCCCACGCTGCGCAACCACAAGGACATCAACGTCGACATCGGCGACCCGCTGGGCAATATCGGCGCCTTCCGCATGAACCACCTCTTCCCGCCCTTCAACAATCCGAAGGTGCGGCAGGCGGTGCTGACAGCGCTGAACCAGGAAGATTACATGCGCGCCGTCGTCGGCGACGACGACAAGCTCTGGAAGGCGCTGCCCGGCTTCTTCACGCCCGGCACCCCGCTCTATACCGAGCAGGGTGGCGACATGCTGAAGAAGCGCAATGTGGCCGAGGCCAAGAAGCTGCTGGCAGAGTCGGGCTACAAGGGCGAGCCGGTGGTCTGCATCGTGGCGCAGGACATGGCGGCGACCAAGTCGATGGGCGACGTCACGGCCGAACTGCTCAAGAGCATAGGGATGAAGGTCGACTTCGTGGCGACCGACTGGGGCACCGTCGGCGCCCGCCGCGCCCAGAAGACCCCGCCCGACCAGGGCGGTTGGAGCATGTTCCACACCTGGCACGCCGGTGCAGACTGCGTGAATCCCGCCTCCTACACGGCGATCCGCGCCAATGGCGACAAGGCCTGGTTCGGCTGGCCGAACGTGCCGGCGGTCGAGACCGAGGTGACGAACTGGTTCAAGGCCAAGGACCTGGCAGAGGAGAAGGCTGCGATCGGCCGGCTTAACCAGGCGGCCGTCGAGAACGTGGTCTATGCGCCGACCGGTTTCTATCTGAGCTACCAGGCCTGGCGCAAAAACGTCTCTGGTGTGGTCAGCGGACCGCTGCCCTTCTTCTGGGACGTCTCCAAGGCGTGACGCCTTCTCCGGGAGCGGGCAAGCCCGCTCCCGGCGCGGAGCCGCGACGGTTCCACCATCCTGCACAGACCGCGGCCCGTGCGACGACGGACCGCGGTTGCTAATTTCAGAGAGGTCTGCCCGCCCATGCTTGCATTCGTCGTCAGGCGCATCGTCACAACCATCCCGGTGATGGCCTTCGTTGCGCTGTTCGTGTTCTCGCTGTTGTATGTGGCGCCGGGGGACCCGGCCGCGATCATCGCCGGCGACCAGGCCTCGCCGGCCGATGTCGAGCGCATCCGCGCCAGCCTCGGCTTGGACCGGCCCTATCTGGTGCGCTTCGGCGAGTGGACCTGGCGCGTCGTGCAGGGGGATCTGGGCACCTCGATCTTCACCAACCTGCCGGTGACCGAGTTGATCCGCCAGCGCATCGAGCCGACGCTTTCGTTGATGATCCTGACCTTGATCTTCGCGGTGGTGATCGCGGTGCCGATGGGCGTGATCGCCGCCTGGAAGGCGGGGAGCTGGATCGACAAGAGCGCGATGGCCTTCGCCGTCTTCGGCTTTTCCGTGCCGGTCTTCGTCGTCGGCTACCTGCTCGCCTGGGTCTTCGCGCTCAAGCTCGAATGGCTGCCGGTGCAGGGCTATACGCCGATCTCGAACGGGCTCTGGCCCTGGTTCAGGAACCTGATCCTGCCGGCCATCACGCTGGGGCTGGTCTATATCGCCCTCATTGCGCGCATCACCCGCGCCACCATGCTCGAGGTGCTGCAGCAGGATTACGTCCGCACCGCCCAGGCCAAGGGTGTGGCGCAGAAGGACGTGCTCTTCCTGCATTCCCTCAAGAACGCGGCGGTGCCCATCGTCACCATCATCGGCATCGGCATCGCGCTGCTCATCGGCGGGGCGGTGGTGACCGAGAGCGTCTTCGCCATTCCCGGCCTCGGCCGCCTCACCGTCGACGCCATCCTGCGCCGTGACTACCCCGTCATCCAGGGCGTCGTCCTCATGTTCAGCCTGGTCTACGTGCTCGTGAACCTGCTGATCGACCTGACCTACACCCTCGTCGACCCGAGGATCCGGTATTGACCATGTCAGCTCCCGCCGCCTCCGCACCTTCGCTTCCTGCCGCCACCGAGCCGGCCAAGCCCGCCACCCTCGGCGGCAGCGCGCGATTCTGGCGCTATCTGCGCCGCCACCCCTCCGTCGCCATCGGCGGCGGCCTGCTCGTGCTGATGGCGCTGGTCGCCATCGTCGCACCGCTGCTGGGCACGGTCGATCCGACGGCGATCTCGCCGGCCCGGCGCACCCGGGTTCCCTCCGAGCTCTACTGGTTCGGCACCGACATGCTTGGCCGCGACGTCTATTCCCGCGTGATCTACGGGGCGCGCGTCTCGCTGATCGTCGGCTTTTCCGTCGCGATCTTCGCCTCGGTGGCGGGGCTTGCGATCGGCCTCGTCGCCGGCTTCGTGCGCTGGTCGGACGGCATCATCATGCGCATCATCGACGGCATGATGTCGATCCCGCCGATCCTGCTCGCCATCGCCCTGATGGCGCTGACTCGCGGCTCGATCGGCAACGTCATCCTGGCCATCACGGTGGCCGAGATCCCGCGCGTCGCGCGCCTGGTGCGCGGCGTCGTGCTGTCGCTGCGCGAGCAGCCTTATGTCGAGGCGGCGGTGGCAAACGGTGCGCGCGTACCGCGCATCATCTTCCGCCACATCCTGCCCAACACCTTCGCGCCGATGAGCGTGCAGGCGACCTATATCTGCGCCAGCGCCATGATCGTCGAGGCGATCCTGTCCTTCATCGGCGCGGGCGTGCCGCCCTCGATCCCCTCCTGGGGCAACATCATGGCGGAGGGCAGGGCGCTCTGGCAGGTGAGGCCGCACATCATCCTGTTCCCGGCGATCTTCCTCTCCATCACCGTGCTCGCCGTGAACCTCCTCGGCGACGGTCTCCGAGACTCGCTCGATCCCCGGATCGCAAAGAGGCTTTGACGGGTAACCGGCCGCGCCGATGGGCGCGGCCGTCCTGCCGGCAAAGCAACCCTCGCCATCCATCGCCGCTGCTTGACGCAATGGCCGCGTGCTCCGAGCCTGCCGGAGCATGATCGCCCTTCGCGGAGCCTTCGACTTGAGTCGTATCCTGACCATCGCCGCAGCCCAGCTCGGCCCCATCCAGCGCGAGGAAAGCCGCGCCTCCGCCGTCGCCCGCATGGTTGCGTTGATGCGGGAGGCGAAGGGCCATGGCGCCGATCTGGTCGTCTATCCGGAAGCCGCGCTGACCGCTTTCTTTCCGCATTGGTGGATGGAGGGTGAGGCCGAGATCGACGGCTATTTCGAAAGCGCGATGCCCTCGAACGAGACCGCGCCGCTGTTCGAGGAAGCACGGCGCCTCGGGATCGGCTTTCATCTGGGCTTCTGCGAGCTCGCCCAGGAGCAAGGCAGGACGCGCCGCTTCAACACCGCGATCCTCGTCGACAAAAGCGGCGCCATCGTCGGCAAGTACCGCAAGATCCATCTGCCGGGCCATCCCGAGCACCGGCCGGATGCGCCCTTCCAGAATCTCGAGAAACGCTATTTCGAGACCGGCAATCTCGGCTGGCCGGTCTGGCGCATGATGGATGCCAATATCGGCATGATGATCTGCAACGATCGCCGCTGGCCGGAGAGCTATCGGGCGATGGGCTTGCAGGATGTCGAACTGATCGTGCTGGGCTACAACACCCCCAAGCACAATCCGCCGGCGCCGGACCATGACCGGCTCGGCAATTTCCACAACCAGCTCGTGATGCAGGCCGGTGCCTATCAGAATGCGACCTGGGTCGTCGGCGTCGCCAAGGCGGGTCTGGAGGCCGGCGTCGATCAGATCGGTGGCTCCTGCATCATCGCCCCCACGGGCGAGGTGGTCGCCCAGGCCGTGACGGAAGGCGACGAACTCGTCGTTGCCCGCTGCGACATGGACCTCGGCAAAAGCTACAAGAATTCGACCTTCAACTTTGCCAGGCACCGCGAGCCGCAGGCCTACGGCCTCATTGTCGAGCGCAAGGGCGCGGTCGCACCGGCGTGACGCCGTTCAGCTTCAAAAACCCAAAGGGCGGGAAATCACCAATGACCCACGATCTGATCCTCAAAGGCGCGCGCGTCATCGACCCGTCGCAGAAGCATGACGGCGTGCTCGACGTCGCCTTCACCGACGGCAAGGTCTCCGGCTTCGGCAAGGACCTGAAGGGCGCGAGGGAGGTCCGCGATGTCTCCGGCTACATCGTCACGCCGGGCCTGATCGACCTGCATACCCATGTCTATTGGGGCGGCACGTCGCTTGGCATCGACGCCGACGAATTCTGCCGCATGTCGGGCGTCACCACCTCGGTCGACACCGGCTCGGCCGGGCCGGGCAACTGGGCGGGCTTCCGCAAGCATGTCATCGAGCCGAGCCAGGCGCGGATTCTCGCCTATCTCCATGTCTCGCATGCCGGCATCTACGGCTTCGACCACCGCGTCATGGTTGGCGAGAGCGGCGACATGCGCATGATGAACCCGATCGACTGCGCCGAGGTCGCCGACAAGAACCGCGACTATATCGTCGGTATCAAGGTGCGCGTCGGCCTCCACGCCTCGGGCGACCAGGGCACCAAGCCGCTCAACATCGCGCTTCAGGTCTCCGACGAGGTCGGAATGCCGCTGATGTGCCATATCGACCATCCGCCTCCGTCCTATGAAGAGGTTCTCGCGATGCTGCGGCCGGGCGACGTGCTGACCCACGCCTTCCGTCCGTTCCCGAACGCCCCCTGCACGGCGCAGGGTACGGTGAAGCCGGAAGTGGTGGCTGCCCGCAAGCGTGGCGTCATCTTCGACATCGGCCACGGCAAGGGCTCGTTCTCCTTCAAGACGACGCGCGCCATGCTGGCCAACGGCTTCGAGCCGGACGTGATCTCCTCTGACGTCCACAAGCTCTGCATCGAGGGCCCGGCCTACGACCAGGTCACCACCATGTCGAAGTTCCTGTGCATGGGCATGAGCCTCGGCAATGTCGTCGCGGCCTCGACGGTGAACGCTGCGATGGCGCTGAAGCGGCCCGAATACGGATCGCTCAAGGTCGGCTCGCTCGGCGATGCGACGATCCTCACCGTCAAGGAAGGCAAGTTCGACTATGTCGACGTGGTCGGTGAGCACCTGACCGGGGACAGGAAGATCGTCTCCGAAGGCGTCGTGCTCAAGGGCAAGTGGTGGCACCCGAAGCGGACGAACAAGTTCCCGAAGGTGGCGGCGTAATTGGGCGCAGACCGTCCCGTCATTCTCGGGCGAGGCGAAGCTTCGGCCCGAGAATCTCGGGAAGAGCAGGCGCGTGAGCCTCTATCTGCAGAGGATGCCCGGGTCGAGCCCGAGCATGACGCGGGAAACAAATGGCGCCCGATGATCGCCGCGGACCTGCCGGCCGTCATGGCAGCCGCTGCCGCCGTGCATCCGGCCTATCCGGAGGATCAGGCGGTCTTTGCCGAGCGGCTGCGCCTCGCTCCAAGCGGCTGCCATGTGTTGGCCGGGGAGCGCGGCTTGCTGTGCGGCTATCTGATCAGCCACCCTTGGCCGGCTGGCGCTGTTCCTGCTCTGAACAGCCTGCTCGGCGTCCCGCCGGAGGGCGAGACGAATTGGTATCTGCACGATCTCGCTCTGCTGCCGGCGGCACGCGGGACCGGCGCGGCGAGCGCGATCGTCTCGAAGCTCGTCGAACAGGTTGCGCGGACGGGCTATCGCAGCGTCGCACTCGTCGCGGTCAACGGTTCGGCCGGCTTCTGGCGGCGGCATGGCTTCGCCGAGGTGGCCGAGGCGGCCCTGGCCGAGAAACTCGCGACCTATGACGCCGCGGCCTGCTATATGCGCCGCGAACGGATGTGAATGAGTGGCGGCGGTTGGTGCCGCCCGATTGGCAGGGAGAACGCCATGAGCGCCGAGGACAGGCTGAAGGAAATGGGGCTGACGCTGCCGGAGGTGCCCACGCCGGTCGCGACCTATGTCAGCTTCAAGCAGGTGGGCGACATGCTGTATCTCTCGGGACAGGGTCCGAAGCGCGCCGACGGCACCTATCCGACCGGCAAGGTCGGCAAGGATGTCTCCGTCGAGGAGGCCTACGAGCACGCCAGGCAGACCGGCCTCGGCCTGCTGGCGGCGATGAAGAAGGCTGTCGGCTCGCTCGACAAGGTCGAGATCGTCAAGCTGCTCGGCATGGTCAATGGCGCGCCCGATTTCGCCGACCAGCCCAAGGTCATCAACGGGTGCTCGGACCTCTTCGTCGCGGTGCTGGGCGAGCGCGGCCGCCATGCCCGCTCGGCCGTGGGAATGGGCTCGCTGCCGAACAACATGACGGTGGAGATCGAAGTCATCGTGAAGGTGCACCCATGAGCGTCACCGCCACCACCTCTCCGGCGCTCGATCAGAAGTCAGCGACGCCGCTCGCCGCCGAGATCGCCCGGATCTACGGCACGCCTGCCGTCGTCATCGATCTCGACAAGGTCGAGGCCAATATCGCCCGGCTCCAGGCAACCTGCGACGCGGCCGGCCTCGCCAACCGCCCGCATATCAAGACGCACAAATCGCCGGAACTCGCCCGGCTCCAGATCGAGGCCGGCGCGCGCGGCATCACCTGCCAGAAGCTCGGCGAGGCCGAGGTCATGGCCGATGGCGGCATCGACGACATCATGATCAGCTACAACATCCTCGGCGAGGAGAAGCTCGGCCGCCTCGGTGCGCTCCAGCGTCGCGTCCGGATGATCGTCGCCGCCGACAACCCCGTCACGATCTCCGGCCTGCCGCGCGCCGCCGAGATCGCCGGGCGCGACCTCGAGGTCGTGGTCGAATGCGACACCGGCCGCAAGCGTGCCGGCGTCGAGACGCCGAACGAGGCGGTGGAACTCGCCAGGATGATCGCAGCCTCGCCAGGGCTGACCTTCGCGGGGTTCCTGATGTACCCGCCGGAGGATGGCTGGGAGCGGACGCAGATCTTCCTCGACACCGCCAAGGCGGGCCTGCGCGATGCGGGGCTGGAGGCTGGCATCGTCTCGACCGGGGGCTCGCCCAACCTGCCGCATATCGGCAAGCTCAAGGGTTCGACCGAGCACCGTTCGGGCACCTCGATCTTCAACGACCGCATGCAGATGGCCGCCGGCGTCGCGAGCCTCGAGGATTGCGCGTTGACGGTCTACGCCACCGTGGTCAGCCGCGCCGGCGCGGATCGCGGAATCCTCGATTCCGGCTCCAAGACCCTGACCACCGACAAGGGCAATCTCGATGGCCATGGGCTGATCCTGGAGTATCCGTCCGCCCGCATCGCCCAGTTCGCCGAGGAGCACGGCTTTCTCGACCTCTCCGCCTCGAACGAGCGCCCGGTGGTCGGCGAGATCGTGCGCGTGGTGCCGAACCATGTCTGCGTCGTCGTCAACATGGTCGACCGTCTGGTCACGGTGCGGGGCGACCGGCTGATCGGCGAATTGCCGGTCGCGGCGCGAGGCAAGCTGACGTAATTCAAAGTCGCGATGGCCGGGCTTGACCCCGGCCATCTCAGGACCAGGGAGCCAGAGATGCTCGGGTCGAGCCCGAGCATGACGCTGTCACTCCGGATGGCGCGCGTTCCAAGCCGCCGCATATTCCGTACAGAGCCGATCCAGCTCCTTCCGGTCCGTGACGCCCGCTGGCCGGGCGCGCGAGGGCGAGGCCTGCTGGAACGGCACCGAGCGCTGGTGCGCCACGCGCCAGAGCCGACGCAACTCTTTCAGCGGGTCGGCATGGTCGTCGATGCGGATGTCAAGGCTGGGCGCCGGTTCGCCGTTCCATATCCGGATCGCGGCCGACTGCCGGCCCCGCTTGTCGCCGCCGGCCTTCTCGCCCGCTTCGAGCGCCACGAGAAGCCGCTCGTCGAAGTCGAGGCCCGAGGCCGCGACATAGGCCTTCAGCGTCTCCTGCACCACTTCGGGACCGGCGAGCATGTTGCCGGCCACGGAGACCTGCGGCCCATCCACCGCGCCGCACCAGTCGATGCAGGCGGAGCCGGTGTGAGCTGCGATCTTGCCGTCGCGGTCGATGACGTGAAGCTGGCGGTGCGCGCGGCCCTCGTCGGCCGCCGTCAGCGTCGCCACGATCTCCAGCGCCGAGCGACCTTCCTGCAAGAGCCTGAGGCCATCGATCCCGTAGAGCGGATTGACGAAGGCCTGCGTCGCGATCGCGCCGATCCGCCCGCCGCCGAAGGGCACCCGCGCGCCCACCGCGAAGGCGCAGGTCGAGACGGCGACTCCGAAGGCGCTGGTGGCGGCGTCACGCGCGACGATGGACCATGTCATTCGGATGGCTCCCTGCTGATCTCGATCGGTGCGAACCTCCTCCGTCATCCCGGACAAGCGGCCATAGGCCACGCCGATCCGGGATCCATGCCGGAGTATCCGGAAGAGGTTCAGGCATGGATCCCGGGTCTTCGCTTTGCTCCGCCCGGGATGACGTCGGGGCTTGGGCGATATCCTGGAAGGCTTACCGCCCTGCTGCGTAAGCCTGCATCAGACGCGGCGTCGCCGCGGCGCGCAAGAGGCCGTCATCGCCGCGCTCGGCAGCCGTCAGACGGCCAACCGTCCAGGCCGGTGCCTTCTCGACGTGGTGGCCACGCCGCTCCAGCTCCGCAAGGGCTGCCGCGCCAATGCTTTCCTCGACCATGAGATGGCCCGGCCGCGACGTGCGGGGGTAGAAGGAGGAGGGGAAATGCTGCGTGTGGAACAGCGGCAGGTCGATCGCCTCCTGCAGGTTCAGCCCGTGATGGACGCGGCGCAGGAAGAGCCCGAGCTGCCACTGCTCCTGCTGGTCTCCGCCCGGCGTGCCGAAGGCCAGCCGCGGCTTGCCGTTCTCGAAGGCGAGGGTCGGCGTGAGCGTGGTGCGCGGCCGCTTGCCCGGTGCGAGCGAGGAGGGGAGCCCCTCTTCCAGCCAGAACATCTGGGCGCGGGAGTTGAGCGGGAAGCCGAGCTCGGGAATGACCGGCGAGGATTGCAGCCAGCCCCCCGAGGGCGTCGCCGCGATCATGTTGCCCCATTTGTCGATGACGTCGATATGGACCGTGTCGCCCTTGCGCCCGGCCGCAACCATCGAGGCCATCGTCGGCTCCCCGACCGAGGCGTTGCCCTGTGTCGGCTGGGCGATGGCACCGAGCGCCTTCAGCGCCTGAGCGACCTGCGCCTCGTAGCCGGGAAGGGCTCCAGGCCGCAGTTCCAATGAGGCCTGCTCGCCGATCAGGCTGCGGCGCCCTGCGGCGTAGTCGTCCGAGAGCAGCGCCGCCAGCGGCACGTCGACGAAATCCGGGTCGCCATAATAGGCCTCGCGATCGGCGAAGGCGAGCTTCATCGCCTCGGTGACGTGGTGGACGAATTCGGGGCTGGCCGGCCCCATGCTCGCAAGATCGATGCCCTCGAGGATCTTCAGCGTCTGCAGGAAGACGGGACCCTGGCCCCAGGGACCGATCTTGTGGACCTCCCAGTCATGATAGCGCACCGAGGCCGGCGTCTCATAGGTTGGCTGCCAGCGCGCCATGTCGTCGGCGGTGAGCAGGCCCTTGTGGCGCCGACCCGACGAATCCATCACCTCCTGCGTGCGGCAGAAGCGGTCCATCGCCTCGGCGACGAAGCCCTTGTACCAGGCGTCGTAGGCGGCCTGGATCTGCTCCTGCCTGTCGGAGCCGGCGGCTTCCGCCTCGTCGAGGATGCGGCGATAGGTGGCGGCGGCCGCCTTGTTGGCGAAGAGCTGGCGCGCCTCCGGCACGTTGCCGCCGGGCAGGTAGACGGCGCCGGAGGTCGGCCATTCGCCGGTGAAGAGGTCGGTGAGTTCGCGGATCGAATCCGAGACGCGCGGCAGCATCGGGTGGCCGTTCTCGAAATAGCCGATCGCCGGCTCCAGCACCTCGCGCAGCGTCAGGCGCCCATGGTCGCGCAGCAGCGTCATCCAGCCGCCGAAGGCGCCCGGAACGACAGTCGCCAGCAGGCCGGAGCCTGGAATGAGGTCGAGGCCGAGGTCCTTATACGCCTGGATCGTCGCGGCCTGCGGGGCGGGGCCCTGCGCGCACAGCACCTCAACCTTTTCTGTTTCGGCTGAATAGAACACGGCCGGCATGTCCCCGGCAGGGCCGACCAGATGCGGCTCCACGACCTGCAGGACGAAGGCGGCTGCCGCGCAGGCGTCGAAGGCGTTCCCGCCCTTTTCCAGCATCGCCATGCCGGAGGCCGTGGCGAGCCAGTGCGTGGAGGTCACGACGCCGAAGGTGCCGAGAATCTCGGGGCGGGTGGTGAACATGGGCGTATCCCTGGATGCCTAGTTTTCTTTTGGATCGAGCGCGTCGCGCAGGCCGTCGCCGAGCAGGTTGAAGCCGAGGACGCAAAGGAAGATGCAGACGCCCGGCGCCACCGACATCCACGGCGCCTGCTCCATGAAGTTCTTGGCGACGTTCAGCATCTGGCCCCATGAGGGCGCCGGCGGCTGCTGGCCGAGGCCGAGGAACGAGAGAGCGGCTTCCAGAATGATCGCCTGCGCCATGAACAATGTCGACTGCACCACGATGGGGGACAGGGTGTTGGGCAGCACATGGCGGAACATCAGCCTGAGATCGCCCGCGCCGACCGCCCGCGCGCCCTCGACGAAATCCTCGGCCTTCACGCTCATCACCTGCCCGCGCACGAGGCGGATGAAGATCGGCACGGCTGAAAGCCCGATCGCGATCATCGCATTGGTCAGCGAGGGGCCGAGCACGGCGGCGAAGGCGATGGCAAGGATCAGGAAGGGGCAGGCCAGCATCGCCTCGGTGAAGCGCGAGATCACGATGTCGATCCAGCCGCCGTACCACCCGGCGAGCAGGCCGAAGGGAATGCCGATGGCGAGCGCGATCAGCACGGAGACGATGCCGGCGAGCAGCGACGCCCGCGCGCCGAAGAACAGCCGCGTGACCTGATCGCGCCCGAGTTCGTCGGTGCCGAACCAGTAGAGCTCGGAAGGCGGTTTGCGTATGGCAAGGAAGTTCGACTTGAACGGGTCCGCCAGCGGCAGGATGGGCGCCAGCAGCGCCATCAGCACGAAGATCAGGACGAGGCTGCCGCCGATCAGCGCCGATCTGTTTTTGAGCAGCCGCTTGAGCACGCCGGGGCGGGTGCTGAGACCGCCGGCGGCACCGGCAGACGAGATCGAGTCGGGCGAGGCCATCAGCCGGTCCTCAGCCGCGGATTGACGACGATGTAGAGGATGTCGGCGATCAGGTTCATCACGATGAAGCCGATCGCGGTGCACAGCACCACGCCCTGCACGACGCCGTAGTCCCGGTTGAACACGGCATCGACGATGAGCTTGCCGAAGCCGGGGATGGTGAAGACCTGCTCGGTCAAGACCGCGCCCGCCAGCAATTCGCCGAAGAGCAGGGTCGTGAGCGTGATGATCGGCACCAGCGCGTTGCGCAGCGCATGGCGGTGGACGACCGTGTCCTCGTCCAGCCCCTTGGCGCGGGCGGTGCGGACATAGTCGGAGCGCAGCACCTCCAGCATCGCCGAGCGGGTATGGCGCATCAGAAAGGCGGCGAGCCCGTTGCCGAGCACGAAGGCCGGCAGGATCAGCCTTTTGATCGCCTCCCAGGGATCGACGAAGATCGATTCATAGCCGGACGCGGGCAGCCATTTGAGATGCACCGAGACGAGCAGGATGAGCATGATCCCGAACCAGAAATTCGGGATGGAAAGCCCGGAAAGGGCCAGCGCGCTCGCCGAATAATCGACCGCTGAGCCCTTGTAGCGCGCCGCAAGAATGCCGACGGGAATGCCGATCGCGACGGCGACCAGGATCGACGCCGTGGCGAGCTGAAGCGTCACCGGCAGCTTCTGCAGGATGAGATGCAGCACCGGCTCGCCGGTGCGCAGCGAGCGGCCGAAATCGCCCTGCAGCACCTGGCCGAGCCAGGCGAAGAACTGCACCACCACCGGATCGTCCATCCGGTAGATCTCGCGCAGCCTTGCGATCACCTCCGGATCGCGTTCCTCGCCCGCGATGACGAGAAAGGGGTCGCCTGGCAGCGCCCTCTGGAGCGCGAACACCATCAGCGACACCAGGAACAGCGTCGGAATCGCGATCAGGATGCGGCGCAGGATGAGGGTGGTCATGAGGCGCTCGCAACCGCACCGTCATCCCGGATGGGGCGAAGCCGAACTCCGGGATCCATCACAGGGCGCACCGCTGTGAGACGGATCCCGGGCCGGCCTCCGGCCGCCCGGGATGACTCTGCGGCTTGCAGCGTCCCGGCGGTCGTCACTTCCGCTTCAGCCCGGCAAGCCGGATCAGCCCGTCCGGGTTGATCACGAAGCCGTCGATGTTGGAGCGCAGGGCAAAGAAGACCGTCTGGTTATAGAGATAGACGATCGGCAGTTCGTCCTGGAGGATCGCCTGCGCGGCGTCGTAGCGCTTCTTGCGCTCGGCCGGGTCGTAGATCGTGCGCGCCTCGTCGAGCAGCTTGTCGACCTGCGGATTGGCGTATTTCCCATCGTTCTGGTTGCCCTTGCTGGTGACGAAGGGGTGGATGTTGCCGTCAGGGTCGGTGCGGCCGGACCAGCCGATGCGGCTCATCTGGAACTTGCCCTGCTGCTGGTCGCGCAATTGGCTGGCGAATTCGGTCGAGCGCAATTGCACGTCGATGCCGGCCTCCTGCGCCATCGCCTGCACCACCTGGCCGACCTGCGTATCGACGGGATTGTTGGTGACGAAGAGCTCGACCGACACCTTGGGCTGACCGGCCTCCTTCAGCAGAGCCTTGGCCTTTACGACATCGCGCTCAGGCACCGGGAAAGCGCTGTCCACAAAGGCGTTGCCGGGGTTGAAGGGTTGGTTCATCGGCGCATAGAGCCCC
The DNA here is from genome assembly GCF_900156025.1 of Allobosea sp. TND4EK4. GTDB lineage: Bacteria > Pseudomonadota > Alphaproteobacteria > Rhizobiales > Beijerinckiaceae > Allobosea. The sequence goes on along the minus strand of NZ_FTMO01000001.1, from coordinate 637,705 downwards.
TCGAACACGACCTGACTCAGCACCTTGCGGTCGATGGAGAGCGAGAACGCCTGCCGGACCCGCTTGTCCTTGCCCATTGGCTGGTTGGCGGCTTCGCCGTTGTTGGTGTTGATGGTGATGCCCTGGTAGCCGAGGTTCGGCATGCTCAGAACCTTGAGCGCCTTGTCGCCCTGCGCCGACTTCACATCGGTCGGCGCCAGCCGCTCCAGCATGTCGAGCTCGCCCGAGCGCAGATTGGCCAGCCGCACCGTGGTGTCGGGGATCGCGCGGTAGATCACCCGGTCGAAGCCGTATTTGTCGGCCTCCCAGTGCTCCTTGAACTTCTCCAGCACGATGCGGTCGTTCTGGACCCGCTCGACGAACTTGTACGGGCCCGAGCAGACCGGCTTGGCGCCGACATCGCCGGAGAGCGTCTTGGGCGAGAGCATCATGCCGGCGCGGTCGGTCAGCTGCGAGATCAGCGTCGCGTCCGGCCGCTTGAGCTTGAGCACGAGCGTGGCGGCATCCGGCGCCTCTACGCTGTCGACCGAGGCGAGTTCCGACTTGCGCAGGGAGTCGGGCAGGGTGCGGGCGCGGTCGAGATTGGCCTTGGCGGCCTCCGCGTTGAAGGGCTCGCCATCGTGGAACCTGGCGTCGCTGCGCAGCTTCATCGTCAGCGTCAGCCCGTCCGGGGAAAAGCTCCATCCGGTGGCGAGTCGCGGCACCGGCTTCAGCTCGGCTGTGATGTCGAGCAGCTTGTCGCACAGCCCCATGAAGACGATGCGGCCGACAAAGGTGCGCGCCTTGTGCGGATCGAGCATGTCGGGGTCTTCCTGCAGACCGATCCGCAGGGTCGAGGGCGTCTGCGCCTTGGCGGCTCCGAAGTGCAGCGTCGCCAGTGCGAGCGCGGCGGCGGAAACCCAAATCCGAGCGAGCTTCATGCTTGTCCTCCGACGATCAATGGAACGAGACGGGCCTTGTTTTCGGCGAGGGTCGCCCTCGCGGCTCCTGAAATCGTTCCTCCCGGAACGAAGTTGCCTCAGTTTCGCACCGAGGTCGACTCGGCTCAGCGTCAAAATTGCGCCGGGAGTGCCCGTCCGTTGGGCAGAAGTTCCCTCGGCCGGTCGCCACGGACATGATGCGGCGGAAGGGTCCGATGCGCCACCCATGGTCGCGCCGGTCTCTTTCGCCCGCTACAACGAGATGCGGCGGGCAAAGACCGCGGAGGGTGAACGATGCTGCTGGGCGTGATCGCCGACGACATGACTGGCGCGACCGATGTCGCGCTGATGCTGAACCGAACCGGCATGCGGACCGTCCAGGTCATCGGCGTGCCCCCGGCGGGCTGGGCGCTGCCGGAGGCGGACGCGGTCGTTGTCGCCCTGAAATCGCGCACCACCCCCGTCGCGGAAGCCGTTGCGGATTCGCTGGCCGCCTGTGACGCTCTGCTGGCGGCCGGGGCCAGCCAGATCCTGTTCAAATACTGCTCGACCTTCGATTCGACGGCGCAGGGCAATATCGGTCCCGTCGCCGATGCACTGATGCAGCGTCTGGGAACCGATTTCGCCATCGTCTGCCCGGCCTTCCCTGCCAATGGCCGCTCGATCTATCAGGGCTACCTCTTTGTCGGCTCGGTGCCCCTGCACGAGAGCTCGATGAAGGACCATCCGCTGACGCCGATGCGCGATTCCAATCTCATGCGGCTGATGGGTGCCCAGGCGAAGGGCGTCGTCGGCCTCGTCGATTATGCGACGGTGCTCGCCGGCCCGGGCGCGGTGAAGGCCGGCTTCGCGGCCTTGCAGGCCAAGGGCATGCGCTATGCCGTCACCGATGCGCTGACCAATGAGGATTTGATGACGCTCGGCCACGCCGTGTCCGAGCACGTCCTGCTGACTGGTGGCTCCGGCATCGCCATGGGCTTGCCGCAGAATTTCCGGCGCGCCGGGCTGCTGCCGGAGCGAGCCGCGCCCGAGCGATTGAAGCCGCCCCACGGCCGGGCAGGCATCCTCTCGGGAAGCTGTTCGGCGGCCACCCGCGAGCAGATCAGAGCGGCGCTCGCCGCCGGTTATCCGGCACGGAAGATCGATCCGATGGAGCTGGCCCGCGGCGAGCTGAACGCAGTCGCCCTCGCCGACTGGGCCTTGTCGCAGCCGGCGGACGCGCCTTTCCTGCTCTATTCGAGCGACGACCCGGCGGAGGTCTCGGCCGTTCAGGAGAAGCTTGGCCGCGAGAAGGCGGGCGCCGTCGTCGAGGAGGCTTTCGCCGAAATCGCGCGCAGGCTCGTCGATGCCGGCGTGACGCGCCTGCTCGTTGCCGGCGGCGAGACCTCCGGGGCCGTCGTGCTCGGCCTTGGCATCAGGACACTCGAGATCGGCCCCGAGATCGACCCTGGCGTGCCCTGGACCCGCGTCATCGATGGGCCCGAACTGGTCGTTGCGCTCAAATCCGGCAATTTCGGAGCCCCGGACTTCTTCGTGAAGGCGTGGGACCTGCTGCGCTGAGGTTAGGCGAGGGGGGGCACGTCCATCTCCAGCGTCTCGCCATCGGCTGGGATCAACAGGCGCCGGCTGTCGATCCCATGCTCCTTGGCCGCCTTGCGCAGCTCGGCGCGGCTGACGGTGCAGTGGTCGAGCGCTTCCAGATGCGTCGCGATTACCCTGGCCTGCGGAAACTCACTGGCCAGCTCGATCGTCTGCGCCGCATCCATGATGATCAGCGCGCCGTCCCACATGGCTCCGCCGGAATGGCTGACGATCACGTCGGGGCGTGTCGCAGCGATCGCGTCCCGCAGCGGCGGATAGAGCACGCTGTCTCCGCACCAATAGAGCGTCGGCTCGCCGGGCGCCTCGAAGCTCAATCCCATCACCGGGCCCATGGTCGCGACGACTGCACCGGTGCCATGTTGTGCTGGATGGCGCTTCAGCACGATAGGTCCCAATCGCAGATAACAATCGACCGGCGTCACGTCCCTGAAGCCGGCCTCGGCCAGCACCTGTTCCTGACCAGGCTGGCAGATGACCGGCAGGTCCTTCGGGAGAACCTGCTTGGCCGTTTCATCGAAATGGTCGGCATGCAGATGCGAAATGATGACGAGATCGACCTCCGCGGTGATCGCCTCGATCGGCTCCGGCAGCGGCACCATCGGGTTCTGCGCGCGTCCGGTGAAGGAGCGCCGGCTCGCCGGGGCACCGAGATCGGGATCGATCAGGATGGTACGGCCGGCGTAATCCAGCCTGAGCGTCGCGTTGCGGATCAGTTTGAGCTTCATGGGCGGCTGTCTCCGGGGTGAATGCTCATTCTTCCCGCCGGTATCGCCCCTGGCCAGTTCCGATTTGTGAAGCCCTCCGCACGCTGGCGTGACGCGACGGGCCGGTCCCGCCGCCGCTATCAGGCGAAATAGGCGAGCTTGCGATCGGCCGGCATCGCATCGATTTCCGCGAGGCCGATTTCCGACTGGCGCGGCGATACGGGGGGCCCAGCCGGGACGCCGGCCGCTGGCTCGACCAGGACGAGATCGTCGTCAAGGAATTCGATGGTAGCCATGCGCTCCTCGGGTGCGGAGCCTTCCGTCGTTTCTTCCGGCTCTGCCGCAGTCCTGAGAGGGGCGACTGCCACCACGGGGAGCGGCGCGATCTCCGGCATCCCGACGGATGGCGCCTTGCGCACCGTAAGATCGTCGAGATCGAAAAAGGTCGAGCTGGACGTATAGGATACCTCGCCGAAGGCCCGCAGGCTGGTGTCGAGCATGGCGATGGTGTCGGCGATCTTGTCCACGCGCTGCGAGAGGCCGTCGATGATGGCGATCGCACCGGCGATCTCAGTGGTGCGGTGGTCCAGCGTGTCGCAAAGCAGCTCCTCGGCGCCGGCCTCCCGCAGGGTCCACGCGACCTCCTGGATGCTCTCGGTTGCCATCGTGACGGTGCCGGCCGCTTGCTCGATCTGGGCGGCGAGCCCGGACGCGCGATCTTCGCTGCGCCCGCTGATCCGCTCCAGGTCGGAGCGCAGGTCATGGATCAGGGCCGCCGCATCGAGCAGATTGTCTTCCCGCGACGTCTCCTGGACGCCGAGACCGACCACGCGTTCGATCCGGCCGATCGCGGTGAGCAATTGCTGCGTATCGGCCTGGCGGTTTCGCTTGGCATATTCGGCCATGAACCAGCGCCCACGCGCCGTTTCCATGACGGCGGCCTCGATGGCCTCGTAATCCGCCTGACTGAGGGGAGTCAGGGAGCGAGCATCGCTCATTACCGTCTTGCCTTCGCAGGGCCCGAATCACGGGCCGGTTTCCGTTCGACGGGGCCAGCCTGATGCGTGACTGATTAAGGAATTGCTGCGTTGCCGCGCGGCACGGAGTCTTCGGACGCGTTCGGATATGGCCGAAGCGCAACGGTAGGGTAGGAACGGCGGGCGCGGGCGGCCCGCCGCTTGCCAACCGCGATGCCCACGGCAATACAGGACATAAGGGGTGGATTTCGACGCAGGGACGGTGCCGCGGCGAAGCCGACGGTATGGGTGAGGGATATCAAAAGCCTATGCCGAGCGTTGACGCGGCAGAACCGCAGGCGATCCTCCGTGACGACCACGGGACGCTGGCTGTGGCGCTGGCGGGCTCCTGGAGTGCCGACCGCGCGCCGCGCCTCGAGAAGCTCGTAGCCGAGATCGTCGGGCGCATCCCTGATTCGGGGCGTGCGCGGCTGGATCTTTCGGATGTCTCCCGGCTCGACACGCTCGGCGCCTATATTCTCAACCGTCTGAAGTCGCGCCAGGAGCGCGAAGGGCGCGCGGTCGAGATCGTCAGCCGCCGACGCGAGCACGAGATCCTGCTGTCGGAGGTGCATGTCCATGACGAGGACGAGCCGAGTCGGCACGACCATGTGAGCATGATCGGCCTGCTCGCCAATATCGGCGAAGCGGTGGTGCGCTTCGGGCGCGATATGGTCGGCGGCGCGATGTTCCTCGGCGAAGTCATCGTCGGATCGGCGGCCGTGGTTCTGGGCCCGCGCAAGTTCCGTGGCCCCTCGCTGGTCAATCAGATCGAGCTGATCGCCTTCAACGGCGCGCCGATCATCATGCTGATCTCCTTCCTCGTCGGCTGCATCGTCTCCCAGCAGGGCATTTTCCAGCTCCAGCAGTTCGGCGCGACGGCCTTCGTCGTCAATCTCACCGGTATCCTCGTGCTGCGCGAGCTCTCGGTGCTGCTGACCTCGATCATGATCGCTGGCCGCTCCGGCTCGGCCTTCACCGCCGAGATCGGCTCGATGAAGATGCGCGAGGAGATCGACGCGCTCCGGGTGATGGGGCTGGACCCGATCGAGGTGCTGGTGGTGCCGCGCATCCTGGCGCTGATCATCTCCCTGCCGATCCTCACATTCATCTCCTCGATGGCCGGTCTGACCGGCGCGGGGCTCGTCGCCTGGCTCTATGGCGGCATCGGACTCGACACCTTCCTGGCCCGGCTCCAGTCGGTCATCACCTGGAAGCACTTCGCTGTCGGCCTGATCAAGGCGCCTTTCATGGCATTCGTCATCGGGCTGATCGCCTCGATCGAGGGGCTTGCGGTGAAGGGCTCCGCCGAATCGCTTGGCCGCCAGGTCACGGCCTCGGTGGTCAAGGCGATCTTCATGGTCATCGTCGTCGACGGCCTTTTCGCCATCTTCTTTGCGTCGATCGAGTTTTGACGATGGAGGAAATCGACGACCTCACGACCCGCGGCCACGAGGGCCGGGCACAGGAGCCGGAGGCGGTGATCCGCGTGCGCGATCTCAAGGTGGCCTTCGGCGACAAGGTCATCATGGACGGGCTCGATCTCGACGTGATGCGCGGCGAAATCCTCGGCTTCGTCGGCGGTTCGGGGCAGGGCAAGTCGGTGCTGACCCGCACCATCCTCGGCCTTGTGCGCCAGCAGCGCGGCACCATCGAGGTCTTCGGCGAGAATGTCGACAAGCTCTCGGGTCCGCAGCGGCGCGTGCTCGAGCGTCGCTTCGGAGTGATGTTCCAGCAAGGCGCGCTGTTCTCGGCGCTGACCGTCAAGCAGAACATCCAGGTGCCGATGCGGGAATATCTCAAGCTCTCGCCGGACCTGCTCGATGCGTTGGCGATGGTGAAGCTCGACCTCGTCGGCCTGCCGCCGGACGCGGCCGACAAGGTGCCCTCCGAATTGTCGGGCGGCATGATCAAGCGCGCCGCGCTGGCACGCGCGCTGGCGCTCGATCCCGAGATCGTTTTCCTCGACGAGCCGACCTCCGGCCTCGATCCGATCGGCGCGGCCGAGTTCGACGCCCTCATCATGACCTTGAAGCAGACGCTCGGCCTGACGGTGTTCATGGTAACCCACGATCTCGACAGCCTTTATGATGCCTGCGACCGAATCGCCGCGCTTGCGGACAAGAAGGTCATTGCGGTCGGACCGCTGGACACGATGCTGAAGTCCGACCATCCCTGGCTGAAGGCCTATTTCGGTGGTGAGCGAGCGACGGCCCGGAAACCGTCCGGGAAACGGGAGCAGAACGGCTAGCCCATGGAATCGCGCGCGAATTACGCTCTCGTCGGCCTCTTCACCCTCGCGGTTCTCGCGGCGGCCTTCGGCTTCGTCTACTGGTTCAATGCCGGCGGATCGGGCCGCAAGGAGAATGTCCGCGTCATCTTCACCGGCTCGGTGACGGGCCTCGGCCGCGGCTCCAGCGTGCTCTTCAACGGATTGCGCGTCGGCGAGGTGTCGACCATCGAGCTCCAGCCCGACGACCCGCGCCGCATCTACGCCGTGATCTCTGTCAATGCGACGACACCGGTGCGCGTCGATACCCGCGCGCGCATCGAGGCGCAGGGCCTTGCCGGCGTGGTGGCACTCCAGCTCATCGGTGGCGATCCCGAAGCGCCGCCCCTGAAGGCGAAACCCGGCGAGCCGATGGCGACCATCATCGCCGAACGCTCGGAGCTGCAGGACATCCTCGAGACCGTCCGCAATGTCGCGCAGAAGGCGGATGGCATGCTCGGCTCGCTGGATGGGCTGATCAAGCAGAACGCCGGGCCGATCAACAACACCGTCCGGAACGTCGAGAAATTCTCCGAGGCGCTTGGCAAGAACTCGGACGGGCTCGACAAGCTGATGGCGAGCTTCGGTAATGTCGCCGAGACGATCCAGCCGCTGTCGCAGAAGCTTCAGACGCTCAGCGAGGAGCTGACCGAGGTGGTGAAGTCGGTCGATCGCCGGAAGATCACCGACATCGTCGACAACGTCGACAAGTTCACCGCCGCGCTCGGCAATTCCAGCGCCGATACGCAGCGCGCCGTCAACAATGTCGCCTCCATCACGGACAAGATCAACCGCGCCGCCGATCAGGTCGAGGGCGTGCTGAAGAGCGTCCAGTCCTTCCTGAATACCGCCTCCGGACCGGACGGACGCAGCGCGCTGAACGAAATCTCCGACGCGGCGAAGTCGATCCGCGTGCTCGCCGACAACCTCGACAAGCGCACCGCGGAGATCTCGGTTGGGATCAATCGCTTCACCGGCGTCGGTTTGCGCAACGTCGATTCCACGGTTTCGGACGCCAAGCGGGTGCTGACGGAGATCAATCGCACGCTGCGCAGCCTGGAGCGCAACCCGCAACAGCTCATCTTCGGCGGCAAGCCGCCGCTGCCCCAATACAACGGAGCCCGCTAGCATGATCGACAAGGCCCCGAAGAAGCCTTCGCGCGCAGGCGGTGCCGCAATGTCCGGGCTTGTGCTGGCGGCGTCGCTGCTGCTCGCGGGCTGCGGCGGCGGGGCCGCGCCGACGACCTTCGATCTGACGGCTCCGAGCGGCTTCGGCCGGCTCAGCGGTTCGGGTGCGACGCTCGTTGTCGCCCGGCCGACGACGGTCCAGGCCTTCGATTCCGATCGCGTCATCGTCAAGGATTCGAGCGGCGCGCTCTCCTTCGTCGGCGGCGCCCAATGGGCCGACACCGTGCCGGCGCTGGTGCAGACCCGCCTGATCCAGACCTTCGAGAATGCGGGACGCATCGCCTCGGTCTCATCGCCCGACCAGCGCGTGACGCCGACCGCGCAGCTTCTGACCGACATTCGCAGCTTCAACATCGATGCGGCGTCCGGCGCTGCGGTGGTCGAGATCACTGCCAAGATCGTCGGCGATGCCAGCGGCAAGATCCAGCGCGCCAAGCTGTTTACCGCCCGCGTGCCGGCCGGCGCGATCGACGGTGTGGGGGCGACCCAGGCGCTGAACGCCGCGCTCTCGCAGGTGCTGATCGAGATCGTGCGCTGGGCGCGCTGAGCGTCCCGTTCGAACATAGCCGCGCGAAGGCGAAAGCCGCCTGCGCCGCCGCTGCGGATTTCTGGTCTGCGGCGAATCGGCTATGAGCGATTCAAGGCTTGTCTCGAGCCGCCCCCCTCCACCGGGGAAGTCCGACCGGACAGAGCTGTGATCATCCGACCGACTGTTCGGGCGCATGCATGAGGAGGGATTGCGCTGCCGGCCCGCGATAGGAGGTCTCGCATGACGCTGTCCGCATCGATTCATCATCTCAAACGCAAGGCCAGGGCGCTGCACCGCAAGGAGCAGATTCCCTTGCATCAGGCGCTCGACCGCATTGCCGCTGCGGAGGGCTATCGGAACTGGAGCCTGCTCGTCGCGCGAAATCCCGCCGACATGGCCGGCGCATTGCTTGGGTCCCTCAGCCCTGGTGAGATGGTGCTGCTCGCAGGCCGGCCGGGACAAGGCAAGACGGTCGCGGGCATCCTGCTCGCCATCGAAGCAAGCCGATCCGGTCGCCGCAGCTTCTTTTTCTCGCTGGAATACACGCTGGCCGATTTCGAGAGCCGGTTGAAGCTGCTCGGCATCGCTCCGCCGGCGAATGCGCTTCTGCATTTCGACGGCTCCGATCTGATCGCGGCGGATCATATCGAAGGCGCACTGGGCTTCGCGCCTTCCGGCTCTGTGGCTATCGTCGACTATCTGCAGTTGCTCGATCAGAGGCGCGAAAAGCCGGTCCTTGACCAGCAGTTGCGCAGCCTCAGGACGTTCGCGCGGGCCAAGGGGGTGGTTCTGGTCTTCCTCTCCCAGATCGACCGCCGCTACGATCCCGCGACCAAGCCGTTTCCGGATCTCGGCGATCTGCGCCTGCCGAATCCCGTCGAGACCGGCCTGTTCGACAAGGCCTTCTTCGTGCAGGGGGGCGAGATCCGGATGCCGGCCGCCGCCTGAGTGCGTGAAGGCCCCAGGCGCCTCAAGAAGGATGCCGGGCTCCAAAATGCAAAAGGCCGCCCTTCGGGGCGGCCTTTCTTGTCGGTGAGGGCAGGGCGCTTATTCGAAGCGCCCGCTGGCATGGGCCAGCATGGTATAGACCTTGCCGGTTTCCGATGTGAGATAGGTCTTCGCCACCATCGAGTCCCGGTCGTCCTTCGCGGCTTCGCCGAGCAGGCGCTCGAACTCGTCGATGTAACGGTCCACCGTGTCCTTGAACTCGGTATCGCGCCGGTATTTGCGGCGGATCTCGTCGAAGGTCTGCTGGCCCTGCAGCGTGTAGAGCCGCCGGGTGAACACGTTGCGCTCGCCGCGCTTGTAGCGATCCCACAGCTCCACCGCCGCGTCATGATCGATCATCCGGGCGATGTCGACAGAGAGCGAATCGAGCTTCTCGATCGAATGTGCAGTCGGCTTCGACGTCTCCGGCGCCTTGTCCTCCCGCGAGGCGCGGGTCAGCAGGTCCGAGAGCCAACCCGCCTTGCCGGGCTGCTGCTGCTCCGGCTGACGCCGGGCGGTCTCCACGGCTGGAGCCGGGCGCGATGCCGGCTTCGCCTCTACGCGCTGCGGGGCAGCATCCGTCCGAGCGGGCGCGGGCGCTGCATCGAGCGAGGGCCTCAACAGCGGCTCCTCGGCCGCGAGCTGCTGCGGCTGGGGTGCGGGGGCAACGAAGGCGGGCGCTGCCGGGGCAGGCTGCGCAAGGGCGGCGGTCGCCGGCCGGCGCGGGGCCTGGTCGACCGGCAGCGAGACATCGCCGCGGCGCCCGGCGCGGGTGACGATCTCGGTGAGATCGTTCAGCGCCTTGATCTGCTCGGCCACGACGCGGCGCATCGCAGCGGTCGATTCCTGAGCTTCCTGCGGCATTTCGAGCACGCCGCGCTTCAGCTCGGCGCGCGTGACCTCCAGCTCGCGCTGGATCCCGGCGGTGACGCCCCGCATGTCCTGCGCCGCCTTCTGGAAGCGCTCGGTGACCTTGGCGAGTTCGCCGCCGATCTCCGCGGTGACCTCCGAGTAGGCCGCACGCAGCGCCTCGGCAGTGCGCTCGCGCTCCTGGCCGGTTGCCGCCCGGATCGTCTCGAATTGCTGGGCGATGGCGCCGGTCGTGGCCTCGGCCGAGTCCGACAGGACGGCGCCGATCTGGCGCGCCCGCGCCTCGGCGGTGCCGAGCGACTCGTCGATCATCTGCGCGAAGGAGCGCGTGATCGCCTCGACATCGTCCGTGCGGCTGCCGATCAGGCCATGCAGATGCTCAAGCGCCTCACGGCGCTCGGAGAGCGTCTTGCCGACCCGTGCCTCGACCTGCTCCAGCCGGCCGAGAACCGCGCCGAGCGCGGCTGCGCCCGCCTGCGAGGCGTCGTCGAGCGTGGTGCTCCCGTCACCGATCCGCTCGGCGAGAGCGGCCGCCTCGCGCAGCGTGCCTTCCGAGAAGCTCTTGAGCTCGGCAATCTGCGCCGAAACCTGCTGCGAGGTGCGATTGGCCTCTTCCATGACGGTGCCGATCACGCCCTGCAGTTCGCCGACGCGGGTCGACAGGCTGCTCTCGACGGCGGCGAGATTGCGGTTCGCGCCGTTGACGATCTGCTGCATCAGCTTGTTGGCCTCGCCGAGGCGCCCGAGCATGCCGCCCAGCTCTTCGCGAAGCTGCTCGTTGGTGCCGACCAGCGCCTCGATCGACTGGCGCGAGCCGTTTTCCAGCGTCTCGCGCAACTCCTTCGAGGAACTCTCCACCGCATTGGCGATCGCGAAGCCGCGGTCGCGGACGCCGGTGATGATGGCATCGCCCCGGCTCTGCAGTGCCCGAACGACGCTGTCGCCGACGCTGGCGAGTTCGGCCGAGATCGCCTCGCCGCGCTCGTTGAAGGCCTCGATGATGCCGCTGCCCTTGCTGTCGAACACCGCGCGCAGCGCGTCCGTCCGCTCGTCGATGATCGACGAGATGGCCTCCCCGTGATGGCCGAGCTTGTCGCCCAAGCCGTCGCTCTTGGCGTCGAGCAGGGCACGCAGCGCATCGGTCTGCTGCTCGATCGTGCTGGTGACGGACAGGCCCTGGGCGCGCAGGGCATCGACGATGCCCGTGCCCTTGTCCTCGAACAGGACGCGCAACTGCTCGCTGCGCTGGTCGAGCGCCTGCGAGATCGCGTCGCCGCGGCGGCCGAGCGCGGCGACGATGCCGAGGCCCCGGTCGTCGAACAGGGTGCGCAGATGCTCTGCGCGCTGGTCGAGTGCGGCGGCGATCGCCTCGCTCTGCTCCGCCAGCGCCGAGACGACGCCGTTGCCGTTGACGTCGAACAGGGTCCGCAGTTCCTGCGCCCGCTCGGCGAGCGCGGCCGCGATCGCTTCCGAGCGACCTTGCAGGGCGGTTGCGATCTCTTCGCCACGGGTGTCGAGCGTATGGGAGACGGTGTCGAGCCGGCCGACGACGCGGTCCTCGAAGCGCGCCACGCTCTGGTCGAGCGTATCGGCGATCTGCAGCGCACGGCCGCCGAGCGTGGCGTTGATCGTGTCGGCCTTGTCCGAGAGCGTGCGGGTCAGCGATTCGCTCTTGGAGGTGACGACCTCGCCGATCTCGTCGGCCTTGGCCGCGAGCGCGCGGGTGACCTCGCGGCCGCCCTCGGCGAGCACGCGGGCGATGTCGACCGTCCGCTCGACCAGCGCCTCGTTCAGGGCGGTGGCGCGGGCGCCCAGGCTGCCATCCATGCGGGCGATGAGGTTGTCGAGGGCACCGGCGATCTCGGTGCTCTTCGCGCCGGAGCGCTCCTCGAACAGCTTGATCTGGTCTTCCATCGAATCCGCTGCCTGGCGGGTTCGATGGGCGAGCAACTCCGCCGCTTCCAGCGCGCGGGTGCCGACCTTGTCGGCGAGCGTGACGCCGTCTTCCGAGATCAGCTTCTCGACCTGCGCGATACCGGTGTTCAGCGCTTCCGTCAGAGCTCGGGCGTCGACCGAGATCTTCGCCGTCAGGGCGCCGCCCTTCTCGACGATCAGGTCCTCGAACACAGCCAGGCGTTCCGCAAGCCCGGTCTCGACGACACGGCCCTGCGAGTCGAACAGCTCGGTGAGTGACGCGATGCGAGCGCCCAGCGTCGACTCGATGGCGCCGCCGCGCTCGTCGAAGAGCTTGATCAGTGCGTCATGGCGGCTGGCGAGAGCTTCCGTCAGCGCCTGGGCGCGGCCCTCGACCGAGCGCAGCATCGACTCGGCGTTGGCCGACAGGGCCTCGTTGACGCGCCCGCCCTGCTGGGTCAGCGCCATCACGATCTCGCGGCCGGTGCCGGCGAGCATCGTGCGCGCCTCATCGGCATGCACGGTGAAGGTCTCGCGCAATTCCTGCGTCGCGGCCGAGACGCGGTCGGCGACCTGTCGGCCATCGACGTTGATCGTTGTGGCGAGGCTGCGCGTCGCGTCATTCATGCGGCGAGCGAGTTCCTCGCTCTGCTCACCCAGCATGCTGTGGACCTCGCGGCCGGTTTCGGCGAGCCCACGCACCAAAGTCTCGCGCTGCCCGTCGAGCAGGCCGGCGACCTTGTCGCCGGTCTCGCCGACGCTGGCGAGGAAGGCCGCCTGCTGCTCCTCGAGCGCGGCGCGCGCACTCTCGACGGTGCCGGTGATCCGGTTGGCCAGGGCAAGGCCGCGCTCGTCGAGCTTCTGGTCGATGCTTTCGCCGGTCTCGGCGAGGCGGCTGATCAGGGCGCCGCTGCGCTCCGACAGGATGCCGTGGACGGAGCGGCCGACATCGGCAATGCGGGCGGCGACCGCCTGGCTCTCCTCGCCGAGGAGGTCCTTGATCTCGAGGCCCGCCTGCGAAACCTTCACGGTCATCGCGCCGGACTGCTCCTCGAGCAGGGCGCTGACGCGCTCGCCGGTCTCGGTCAGACCGGCGATCATCCGCTCGCTCTCATGGCTGACGACACGGCTGACCTCCTGGCCCGCCTGGCTGAGGCGGCCGACCAGCACGTCGCTCTCGTCGCGCAGGCGCGTCTCGACCGCATTCACTGCGCCGGAGACGCTGGCGACGAGGGCCTCGCTGCGCTCCTCCAGCAGCTTCGCGACGTCCGCGCCGGCGCCCGAAACACGGGCGACGACGCTGTCGCTCTGCTCGCCGACGATGCGGGCGAGGTCCTGTCCCGCGCCCGACACCCGGCCGACCAGCGCATCCGCCTGCCGATCCAGCAGTCCATGCACCGTCTCGCCGGTCTCGTTGAGGCGGGAGACCAGCTTGCCGCCATGCTCGTTGAACAAGCCGTTGACCCGGTCCGCGACCTCGGTGATCCGGCCGGTCAGCGCCTCGCCGTGGCGCTCGACGGTGGTGCCGAGCGTCTCGCCGGCATCGGTGACCTGCAGGATGATTGCTTCGCTGCGCTCGCGCAGCACGTCGTCGACAGTGCGCGCCGTCTCGTTCAGCCGGCCGACCAGCGTCTCGCCATGGCTGCCGATGCTCGCGCCGATCGTCTCGCCGACCTCGCTGAGACGGGTGGTGATCGCCTCGTTCTGGCGGGCGAGCAGGCTGTTGACGCCGCGGCCGACCTCGGCAAGGCGGGTGGTGACGCTCTCGCCCTCGTCCGACAGCGCGCTGCGCAGCGCCTCGCCGGCCTCCGAGAGGCGCTTCTGCAGGGCTTCGCTCTGGCTCTCGATAAGGGAGACCATGCTGCGGCTGCTGGTCTCGAAGCGCTCGGCGGCCTCGGCTCCGCGCTCGGAGATGTCCTTCGCCAGCGTCTCGCCGGTCATTTTCAGAGTGTCGTTGACCGTCTCGACGCGGGCCGCCAGCGTCTCGGCCATCTGAGTCCCGGTCTCGCTGATGGCGCGGGTGACGTTCTGCGCCTCTGCAGTGAGCCCGCCGGTGATCGTCGCGCCGGTCTTTTCCAGCGAGGCCGCGATTTCCTGCGCCCGGCCGTCCAGCATGGTGGAGAGGTTTTCGCTGGCGCCCGCCAGGCGCTCCGACACTTCGCCGGACGTGACCTGGAGACGTTCCACGAGATCCGTGCTGCGGCCGCTGATCTCTTCGATCATGCGCTCGCCGGCGCGGCCGAGCGCCTGGGTGATCTGGTCGCCCTTGGCGCCCAGCGAGCCGGTAACGCGGTCGCCCGCCTGGGTGACGGCGTCGGCGATGGCACGGCTGGCGCTGTCGAGATCCTTGGCGAGGCCCTCATGGGCACCGCTGATCGCCAGCTTGACCCGCTCGGCATTGCCGACGACGGCCTCCCGCTGCGTGATCAGCTCGTCGATCAGCGAGCGCAGGCGGATCTCGTTGTCGGCATAGGCACGTTCGAGCGTCGAGATTTCGCCTCGAACGATGGTTTCCAGCTCGCCGGCGCGCGCTACGGCGCGCTCGATGCCATCCCCCATCGCCGCGACCTCGCGGCGGATGGTCTGGCTGAGGGACAGGACGGAATCCGCGCCCGCGACCTCGGGCTCCGCGAGTCGCAGCGCGACCTCCGTCATGGCGCGCGAGATCAGGCGCATCTCCTGCGTGCGGCGATAAAGGGCGGCAAGCACGAAGAAGAAGACCACCGGCGCACCGGTCGCCAGCGCGAGCAGCGTCCATTCGCCAATGCCGAAGGCGGCGACAGGCGCGGGCAGCCCGTCACTGAAGGAGCCAAAGCGGTGAAGCAGCACGAAGGCCGCGCCGCCGAGCCAGGCGACCGAGGCAAGGCCGGCGAACCAATAGGGCTTGCGCGAGGGGCGCACCGAAAAAGCCTGCACCAGCGAGCTCGAATCGCGGCGGTCGTCATTGGCGACGCGGCTGGTATCGGGCGCGATCGTCGCGCGCGGCGGGGCCGGGGTGGCCGGAGGCGGGGCGAGCGGAGCGGCTGCAGGCTCGACGCGGGGCATCTCCAGCTTGAGATCGTCCGCGCTTGTCGCGGGCATCCGCGGCTCGGTTTCGACTGGAGTCTCCGTCGCGCCCTGGGGCTGCTCGAGGCGCAGTGCCTCCTCGATGGCCGACATCGCAGCTTCAGTGGGATCCTGGAGCTTCTTCGGTCGATTCATGATGCCGCCTCGCAACGCTACTTCCGGATGGCCGCCAACGCCCGCCGCGGTCCGTCCAGCCGCCTCTGACTGGAGCGGACGCGGACACTGCGCCCATCGTTTACCAATTGGAAGGGTAGTGGAGCCCCCAACCCTTGGAAACCCATTTGAGCGCTCGATTCACAAACGTCGTTAACGCCTCATTCACCATCGAGGCGCTTCTAGAATGAGGAAAGGCCGCCGCCGCGGCCTGCCCGACCTGCGTTCCAGCGTTCTCCCTGAGTCATCTTCATGCCCCAAAAGCCGATCGATATCGACCATCTCGCCCGCCAGACCGGTGGAGATCAGTCACTCGAGCGCGAATTGCTGATGCTCTTCGCCCAGCAATGCGTGGCCCATCTGCGCACCATCCATGCCAGCGCCGACCCGAAGGCCCGCATCGACGCCGCCCACAGCCTTAAAGGAGCCGCCCGTGCGATCGGCGCCTGGCAGGTCGCCGAAGCCGCGGACCTGATCGAGACGAGTCTGACCGCCACCGATCTGCGCCGCGCCGAGTCGGCGATGGACGCGCTCGCGCTGGCGGCCGCCGAGGCCCGCGCCGAAATCCGCCGCTTCGATTGCGCCGCCTGAGGGCGGCCTCGCGCGGCCGGACGTTCCGCGCCGCTTCGAAATGCTCTAAGCCGAGGAACCGTAGCGGCCTACTCCCGGGAGGGTA
Organism: Allobosea sp. TND4EK4; assembly: GCF_900156025.1. Lineage (GTDB taxonomy): Bacteria > Pseudomonadota > Alphaproteobacteria > Rhizobiales > Beijerinckiaceae > Allobosea. The sequence continues at coordinate 621,811 of NZ_FTMO01000001.1, read as the reverse complement.
GGGCAGGGCGCAGCGGTTTCGCCGGAGTCCGACATGCCGAAGATTACCTATATCGACGCCCATGGGCAGAGCCGCACGGTCGATGGCGACATCGGCGCGACCGTGATGGAAACGGCGATTCGCAACGAAGTGCCGGGCATCGAGGCCGAATGCGGCGGCGCCTGTGCCTGCGCCACCTGCCATGTCTATGTCGACGAGGCCTGGGTCGAAAAGACCGGCACCCCTGAGCCGATGGAAGAGGACATGCTGGACTTCGCCTTCGACGTCCGGCCGAATTCGCGCCTCTCCTGCCAGATCCGCATCAAGGCGGAGCTCGATGGACTCGTGGTGCGCACGCCCGAGCGACAGGGCTGAACGAGGCTTCGGCCGGATCCCCGGCTTTGCGCGGAGCGGAGCGACCAGGCATCCAGCGGCGAGCGGAGCGACGACGCAATCCAGAAGCGCTGGGCTCACCGTCGCAGCCGGTGCTCCTCGAGCGTTTCGCGGCGCTCGCGATGACGGGCTGTCTCAGCAAGCCACGATTTGCGTTGGATCAAGGCGCCAGGACAGGCAATCTCGATACTGCTTGAAGCAACCAGCTTGAGGAGCTTGTCATGTACCGGTCCATCATGGTCCCCGTCGATCTTGCCGAGCCGGAGATGGCGAAGCCGGCGATCGAGGCGGCCGTCACCTTCGCCAAGGCGTCCAACGGCATCGTGCGGCTGGTCTATGTCCGCTCGCTGGTTCCCGTGACCTATATGGAATTCGTGCCGGCCGATTTCGATGCCGAGCAGCAGCAGGATGCCGAGAAGCAACTCGCCGACATCGCCGCCAAGGTCGAGCTTCCGGCCGAGCAAGTCTCCGCCAAGGTCCTGATGGGGTCGGTGCAGGGCGAGGTGCTGGCCGAGGCCGAGGCCACGGGCGCCGACCTCATCATCGTCGCCTCCCATGAGCCCGGAATGCTCTCCTATGTGCTGGGCTCGAACGCTTCGGCCATCGTACGCCGGGCCAAATGCTCGGTGCTGGTCGTCAGGCACTGAGCCGGAGCTGCGATTCGAAAGCGGCCACGCCTTCCCGGGGTTCTAGCGGGGGCGGCCGGGGACCAGAGCGTCCGGCACCTCGCCGGGCGCGAGGTCGCGCGGCTTGTTGAGGCTGATCAGCGGCCAGACCTGCCAATAGGACGCCGCCAGCAGCAGCAGGCCGAGCAGGCCCGCCCCGGTCATGCCGCGCTGGAAGGCGCTGAGGCTGAAGAAGGCGAGCATCCCCAGCGACAGCGCTCCGACCGCAGCCGTCGCGATCCAGAGCGCGCGCGGCCGGCCGCCGACGAATCGCACCCGCGGGTTCGCGCGCAGGATCGCGGCCGAGAGCGCCGCGACGAAGCGGTGATACCGCGCATCGTCCCGCTCCATATCCGTCAGCGAGCGCCAGGAGAGGTTGCCGAAGGTGACGGTCCTGCCGTCGCTGAGCCGCAACCGTGTCTTGTAGCCCTTCGATGAAATGTTGCCCGGCGCGTAGAGGAAGCGCACCTCTTCCACCGCGCTCAGCCTGACGCGGTCCACAGCGCGTGTCCGGTCGATCTCCAGAACGCCGCCGTCCAGCTTGTACGCGATTTCGAAGCCGACAGGCTTCGGGCGCTGGCGCCAGCTCGGCGGCGGAAGATCGTCGTCTTGATCGGTCATACCCGGCTCTTCCGCCGGAACCGGCTCGGCGGTCAAGGGGCGGGCTTCACCGCGCCAGCACCCGCATCGCCCCTTCCAGCCCGTCGAGCGTCAGCGGGAACATCCGGCCACCCATCAGCCCGCCGATCTGGCGGATCGACTGGGTATAGTTCCACAGATGCGGCTGCACCGGGTTGAGCCAGACCGATTTCGGGAACTTGCCCGTCAGCCGCTCCATCCACACCGCGCCCGCCTCCTCGTTCCAGTGCTCGACCGAGCCGCCCGGCATGCCGATTTCGTAGGGGCTCATCGAGGCGTCCCCGACGAAGACCAGGCGATAATCCGCCGGATAGGTCCGCAGCACCTCCCAGGTCGGGATGATCTGGTCGTGCCGGCGCCGGTTCTCCTTCCAGACCCGCTCGTAGGGGCAGTTATGGAAGTAGAAATGCTCGAAATGCTTGAACTCGGCCCGCGCGGCGGAGAACAGCTCCTCCGCCAGCTCGATATGCCAGTCCATCGAGCCGCCGACGTCGAGGAAGAGCAGCACCTTCACGACGTTGCGCCGCTCCGGACGGAGCTTCACGTCGAGATAGCCGTGCCGGGCCGTTTCGGAGATCGTGCCGTCGAGGTCGAGTTCCTCGGCCGCGCCGGTGCGGGCAAAGCGGCGTAGGCGGCGCAGCGCGACGCGCATGTTGCGTACGCCAAGCTCGCGCGTGTCGTCGAAATCCTTGAACTCGCGCTTGTCCCACACCTTGACCGCGCGGAAATTGCGGTTCGTGTCCTGGCCGATGCGGATGCCCTCGGGGTTCGCGCCATAGGCGCCGAAGGGCGAGGTGCCGGCGGTGCCGATCCATTTGCTGCCGCCCTGATGGCGGCCCTTCTGCTCCGCCAGGCGCTGTTTCAGCGTCTCCCAGAGCTTGTCCCAGCCGAGCGTCTCGATCTGGCTGCGCTCTTCCTCGGTCAGGAATTTCTCGGCGAGCTTGCGCAGCCATTCCTCGGGAATGCCCGCCTCGTCGATCGCCTGCTGCAGCGTCTCCATGCCTTTGAAGACCTGGGCGAAGACGCGGTCGAACTTGTCGAGATGGCGCTCGTCCTTCACCAGCACGGTGCGCGCGAGAAAATAGAAATCCTCGACCTTGTACTCGGCGAGGTCGGCATCGACGCCTTCGAGCAGCGTCAGATATTCGCGCAGGGTCACCGGGACCTTGGCGGCTCTGAGATCGGTGAAGAGGCGCAGGAACATGCCTGCCATTGTGCAGGCGGGGCCGCCGGGGTTCAAGCGCAGCCCGTCGACGTTTGGCCCCAGGCCTGGAAACACGCCGTCATCCCGGGGCTTGCCCCGGGATCCATCGAAGGGCGCCAGCGCTCTACGATGGATCCCGGATCGACGCGGCTAGAGCCGCTTTTCCGCGATGACGGAGCGTTTCATTCGGCAAGCTGCGAGAAACTCTTGTCTCGAAGCGACGCGAATACGGTCTTACGCCACGGCGTCAGCAAGGTCCTTGGTGACCTTGAACTTCACGACCGTCTTGGCCGGGACCTTGATGGTGGCGCCGGTGGAGGGGTTGCGGGCCTCGCGCGCTTCGCGCTTGGCGGCGGAGAACTTGCCGATGCCGCCGAGGGTGACGTCGTCGCCGCTCTTCAGCGTCTTGGCGACAGTCGTGCCGAGAGAGGCGAGGATGGCCGAGACATCGGCCTTCGTCTTGCCGGTCTCGTCGGCGATCGCGGCGATCAGTTCGTTCTTGGTCATGGGATCCTCCTTGAGAAGGTGTTGAAGGCGTCGCGTGCTGGACGACGGTCGATCATGCCCGTTTCCACACGAGCGACCGCGTTGCTGGGATTGTCGCGGCGCGCAACTCACGCAGTTGCCACGGTTGCCGCGGAATGACGATGCCCGTGGCGCGAGATACGCACAGGAAACGGCGAAGTTCCGCCGCAGACCGTGCGAAAAGCGCCTTTCCGATGCCAGCACGGCCGAATTGTGGCCTCGGCCGTGCCGATATCGAGGCTGCGCGCGCCCGACGATGCGTCGATCAGGCCTGCACGCCGTCGACGTACCAGTCCATCTTGGAGAGCATCTCGTCGGAGGCATGCTCACCCGCCTTGACCCGCACCTCTCCCTTCTGGTCCTTCAATTCGCCCGTGAAGGGGTGGAGCTTGCCGGACGCGATGCCGTCGCGGATCGCGTCCGCAGCCTTGCGCGCCTCCGGCGTCACCGCGTCGTTGTAAGGCGCGAGCTTGACGAAGCCCTCCTTGATGCCGCCCCAGACGTCGCCGGTCTTCCAGTTGCCGTCCATCGTCTCCTTGACGCGCTTGATGTAGTAGCCCGACCAGTCGTCGACGATCGCCGAGAGATGCGCCTTGGGCGCGAAGGCCTTCATGTCCGAGGCCTGCCCGAAGGCGTAGACGCCGCGCTGCTCGGCCGCCTGCAGCGGAGCCGCTGAATCGGTGTGCTGGGTGATCATGTCCGCGCCCTGGTCGATCAGCGCCTTGGCGGCGTCGGCCTCCTTGGCGGGGTCGTACCAGGTCGAGCACCAGACGACCTTGGTCTTGAAGTTCGGGTTCACCTTGCGCGCGGCGAGATGGAAGGCGTTGATGCCCATCACCACCTCGGGGATCGGGAAGGAGGCGACATAGCCCGCCTGGCCCGATTTCGACATATGCCCGGCAATGGTCCCGATCACGGCGCGCCCTTCGTAGAAGCGGGCATTGTAGGTCGCGACGTTCGGCGCGCGCATATAGCCGGTCGCATGCTCGAAATGGATCTTCGGGAACTGCTTGGCGACCTGGATCGTCGGATTCATGAAGCCGAAGGAGGTCGTGAAGATCAGCTGGTTGCCGGCCTGGGCGAGCTGGCGGATGGCGCGCGCGGCGTCCGGACCCTCGGCGACATTCTCCAGGAAGCTCGTCTTGATCTTGGAGCCGTATTCCTTCTCGATCGCGAGGCGGCCCTGATCATGCGTCCAGGTGTAGCCATGGTCGCCGATCGGCCCGACATAGACGAAGCCGACGCCGAGCGGCGATTGCGCCGAGGCGCCGCGCCCCAGCAGCGGCAGGGTCGAGGCGGCGGCCGCGCCGAATGTCAGCTTGCGGCGGGTGATGATGCTGGTCATGGGGTCTCTCCCGTTGATCGCGTTGCAGACCTCTACGAGGCCGAGAAGGGTTTTCCGAGGCAGGCCGGCGCGTCGAGGCGCCCGCTCCGTCGTCCGAGTGACATCATGGTCAGAACGGCGACCGTCGCAAGATAGGGCGCCATCGCCAGCACCTCGGGCGCGAGCCAGCTGATCCCGGCGGCTTTCGCCTGCAGCTCCAGCGTCATCACCGCTCCGAACAGATAGGCGCCGAGCAGCAGCCGCCCCGGCTTCCAGGCCGAGAAGACGACCAGCGCCAGCGCGATCCAGCCGCGCCCGGCGGTCAGCCGCTCGGCCCACATCGGCGTCAGCGCCAGCGAGAAATAGGCGCCGCCGAGCCCCGCCAGCGCGCCGCCGAAGGCCACCGCCGCATAGCGGATGGCGATGACGGGGTATCCGATCGCATGCGCCGAGGCGTCGTTCTCGCCGACCGCGCGCAGGATCAGCCCTGGCCGGGTCCGGCGGAGGAAAAGGCTCACGCCCAGAACGAGCGCCAGCGAGAGATAGACCAGGATGTCGTGGCCGAAGATCATCCGCAGCCAGGGATGCTCCGAGAGCGCGGGGGGAAAGACCGGGCCCAGCCGTGGGATCGTGCGGCCGACGAAGCCTGCGCCGATCAGCGAGGAGGCGCCGATGCCGAAGATGGTGAGCGCAAGACCCGTGGCGACCTGATTGGCCGCGAGCGACAGGGCCAGCACAGCGAAGACCATCGAAGCGGCCATGCCGGCCAGCGCCGCGGCGAGCAGGCCGAGACCCGTGCTGCCCGTCGAAAAGGCGACGGCGAAGCCCGCGACCGCGCCGCACAGCATCATGCCCTCGACACCGAGGTTGAGGACGCCCGTCTTCTCCGCGACGAGCTCGCCGAGCGCCGCCAGCAGCAGCGGCGTCGAGGCGGCGACCAGTGTCATGACAATGGAGACGAGGATGGCGCTGGTCATGGCGCCGCCCTCCGCTTCCACACGAGGCGCCAGCGCACCAGCACATCCGTTGCGAGCAGCATGAACAGCAGCAGCGCCTGGAACATGCCGGTGGCCGCCTGCGGCAGGCGAATCGTCGATTGGGCGATCTCGCCGCCGACATAGGTGGCTGCCAGCACGATGCCGCCAAAGACGATGCCGAGCGGGTCGAGCCGCCCGAGGAACGCGACGATGATCGCGGTGAAGCCGTAGCCGACCGGAAACTGCGGTGTGAGCTGGCCGAAGGGGCCGGCGGCCTCGAACAGCCCGGCAAGGCCGGCAAGCCCGCCGCTCAGCAGCATCGTCGCCCAGGTGGTGCGGGCCGCGCTGAAGCCGCCATGGCGCGCCGCTGCGGGGGCGAGGCCGACCACCTTCACCGCATAGCCGGCGGTGGTCTTCTCCATCAGCAGCCAGGCGACGAGGGCAATGAGCAGCGCCACGGGAATCCCGAGATGGACGAGCGACCCCTCCATCATCGTGGGCAGCGTCTGGTCCGCCGTGAACATCCGCGTTTGCGGAAAATTGAAGCCGTCCGGGTCCTTCCACGGCCCGCGCACCAGAAAATACAGGAGCTGCACCGCGACATAGGTCAGCATCAGGCTTGTCAGGATCTCGCTGACCTGCAAGCGGACTCGCAGCAGCGCCGGGATCGCCGCCCAGGCCATGCCGCCGAGGATTCCGGCCAGCGCCATGGCGGGCAGGATCCACCAGCCTGTCATGTCGTAGGTCGCGAGCGCGACGCCCGTGCCGGCGACCGCGCCCATGATGTATTGGCCCTCGGCGCCGATGTTCCAGACATTGGCCCGGAAGCCGATGGCCAGCCCGATCGCGATCATCACCAGCGGCGCTGCTTTCACGCCGATATCAGCCCAGCGCTGCGGCTCGGCGAAGGGCGTGACGAAGATGCTCCCGACCGCATGGAAGCCGTCATAACCCATGGCGGTGAAGACGATCATGCCGAGCAGCATGGTCAGGGCTATGGCGATCAGCGGGCTCAAGGCCCGCATCAGCCGGCTCGGCTCGCGGCGGGGGCGCCACTCAAGCATGGGCCGCCTCCACGCCGTCCGCGGCCCCATGCACCCCGCCCATCATCAGCCCGATCTCGTCGATGCCCAGGCTGGCGACCGGGCGCGGCGCCGAGAGCCGCCCCTCATTGATGACGCAGAGTCGGTCGGCCAGCTCCAGAAGCTCGTCGAGATCCTGCGAAATGACGACGACGGCCGAGCCCTTGGCGGCAAGATCGACGAGCTGCTGGCGGATCGCGGCGGCGGCGCCGGCATCGACGCCCCAGGTCGGCTGGGCGACGACGAGCACGGCCGGCGCCTGCCCGATCTCGCGACCCATGATGAACTTCTGCAGGTTGCCGCCCGAGAGCGAGCGGGCCGTGGCCGCATTCCCGGTGGTACGGACGTCGAAGAGCTTGATCACGCCGTCCGCGAAGCGGCGCACGGCGCCGCCGCTGATGAGGCCGTGCGGTGCCAGTGGCAGCCGGTGCCGCGCGGTCAGGATGCCGTTGTCGGCGAGCGAGAAATCCGGCACGGCGGCATGGCCGTTGCGCTCCTCCGGCACGCAGGCGAGGCCGAGGGCCCGGCGCGCGCCCGCATCCTCGCGTCCGACGGCCTTGCCGTCGAGCCGGACCGCCTCCGGTCGCTCCGCGAGCCGCTCCCCCGAAAGCGCCGTCAGCAGTTCGGCCTGTCCGTTGCCGGCGACCCCGGCGATGCCGAGGATTTCTCCGGCGCGCGCCTCGAACGACACCTCGCGCAGGTCGGTTCCGAAGGGCGGATCGCCTGGCAACGAAAGCCCGTTGACCGCCAGCCGCGCTGCCCCGGCTTGCGTTTGCGTGCCATGCTCGATCTTGCGCAACTCCGCGCCGATCATCAGTTCGGCCATCCGCTTGGTGGTCTCGGCCTTCGGGTCGCAGGTCGCGACCACGCGCCCGGCGCGCAGGATGGTGGCGCTATCGCAGAGCGCCTTGATCTCGTGCAGCTTGTGCGAAATGTAGAGGATCGCGCAGCCCTCGGACGCGATCTGGCGCAGCGTCGCGAACAGCCGCTCCACCTCCTGCGGCGTCAGCACCGAGGTCGGCTCGTCCATGATCAGCAGCTTCGGCTTCTGCAGCAGGCAGCGGACGATCTCGATGCGTTGGCGCTCACCGACCGAGAGCGTATGCACCTCCCGCTCCGGATCGAGCGGCAGCGAGTAGGATTGCAGGACGCCGGCGACCTCGCGCTTCAGCGTCTCGCGGTCCACCGCCTCGTCGAGCCCGAGCGCGATGTTCTCGATCACCGTCATCGCGTCGAACAGCGAGAAATGCTGGAACACCATGCCGATGCCGAGCTTGCGCGCGGCCTTGGGCGAGGGGATCGAGACGGGCGTTCCGTTCCAGGCAATCGTGCCCTCGTCGGCCTGCTGGACGCCGTAGATGATCTTGACCAGCGTCGATTTGCCGGCGCCGTTCTCGCCGAGAAGCGCATGGATTTCGCCCGGACGGACGCTCAGGCTGATATCCTCGTTCGCTTTGACGCCCGGGAAGCTCTTCGAGATATGGGCGAGCGCCAGCCGCGGCGGCATCTCCTGCTCACGCGGCTGGTTCATCGTGGACCTGTCTCCGTCTGGCCGGGTGCGAGCGGCCAAGCAAGCAACGCACCAGCTCAGCCGCCGTCAAGGCCGCGATCACCTCCGGACGCTTGTCGTCCACATCGCAACCGCCGATCGGGCAGGTGAGGCGAGCGAGCGTCGCTTCTCTGCCGCCAGACCGCAGGAAGCCGGATTCGAACCGCGCCCGCTTGGTGGCCGAGCCGATCATGCCGACATAGGCGGCATCGCCGCGCGCCAGTGCAGCCTCGGCGAGCCGGTAGTCGAGCGCGTGGCTGTGGGTCAGAATGACGAAGGCGGCACCGGCCGTCGCGTCCGCGACCGCCTCCACCGGATCGGCCATGCGGATGCAGGTCACGGCCGGCGGCAACCCGCTCAAGACGTCGTCGCGATCGTCGATCAGGCAGATCCGGAAGGGCAGGGGCGCAAGGGCCGACGCCAGCGCCCGCCCGGTATGGCCGGCGCCGAAGACCAGAACGGCCGGGCGCATCTCTGCCTGCGCCTTCTCGCGGGCGGCGATCAGTGCCGCATCGGCCGGCAAGACACGCTTCAGCGAGACCCTGACCCGGCCCCCGCAGCACTGGCCCATCTGCGGGCCGAGCGGAATATCGAGGCTCTGGTCGCGGAGGCCTTCGCTCAGCATCTGCCGGGCGATGTCGATGCAGTGAAATTCGAGCTGCCCGCCGCCGATGGTTCCGGCGGTGGCACCGTGGCCGACTGCCATGCAGGCGCCGGCTTCGCGGGGCGTGGAGCCCTCGACGCGGGCGAGAGTAACGAGGATGGCGCCTTCGCCGAGACGGTCAGTGAGGAAAGCGGAGAGGCTCACAAGTTCGCCTCCGCCCGCACGCGGTCGACCGCGTCCAGCACGCGCTCCGGTGTCGCTGGCGCGTCCAGCCTCGGACAGATCCGGTGGTTCCCGACGCTCGCCACCGCATCGGACAACGCATGCAGCACCGAGATCGCCAGCATCAGCGGCGGCTCCCCGACGGCCTTGGAGCGGTGGATCGTCGGCTCGCGGTTCGGGGCGTTCTCCAGCAGATGCACGTTGAAGATGCGCGGCCGGTCGGACGCGACGGGGATTTTGTAGGTCGAGGGGGCGTGCGTCGAGAGCCGGCCCTTCGCGTCCCAGGCGAGCTCCTCGGTGGTCAGCCAGCCCATGCCCTGCACGAAGCCGCCTTCGATCTGGCCCTTGTCGATGGCCGGATTCAGGGACTGCCCGCAGTCATGGAGGATATCGACGCGCTCGACCTTGTATTCGCCCGTCAGCGTGTCGATCGCGACTTCGGCCGCCGCCGCGCCATAGGCGAAATAATAGAATGGATGGCCGCGCCCCGCCTGGCGGTCCCAATGGATCTTGGGAGTGGCATAGAAGCCGGTCGCTGAAAGCTGGACCCGCGCCAGATAGGCTGCGGCGACCAGATCCCTGAAGCCGATCTCGCGGGCGCCGACCTTCACACGGCCCGGCAGGAAGGCCACCTCCTCCGGCCGCTCCTGCCAGTGCTTCGCGGCGAACTCGGTGAGCCTCGTCTTGATCGTCTCGCAGGCATCGAGCGCCGCCATGCCGTTGAGATCGGAGCCGGAGGAGGCGGCCGTTGCCGAGGTGTTGGGCACCTTGCCGGTGGTCGTCGCGGTGATCTTGACCTGATCGAGCCCGATGCCGAAGGCCTGCGCCACCACCTGCGCCACCTTGATGTAGAGCCCTTGCCCCATCTCGGTGCCGCCATGGTTCAGCGAAACCGTGCCGTCGGTATAGACATGCACCAGCGCGCCGGCCTGGTTGAACCAGGTCGCGGTGAAGGAGATGCCGAACTTCACGGGCGTCAGCGCAATGCCGCGCTTGATGATAGGGCTCTTCGCATTGGCCTGGCGGATCGCTGCCTTGCGCGCCTGATAGTCGCAGCGCCGCGCCAGCTCGGTGATCACCTCGGCGGCGATATTGTCCTCGACCGTCTGGTGATAGGGCGTGAGGTCGCGGCCAACCCCGCCATAGAGGTTGCGCTTGCGCACCTCCACCGGGTCGAGCCCGGTGGCGAAGGCGACCTCCTCGATCAGGCGCTCGGCCCCGACCATGCCTTGTGGCCCGCCGAAGCCACGAAAGGCGGTGTTGGAGCAGGTGTTGGTGAAGAGGGGCTCGGAGCGGGCGTGCACTGCCGGATAGAAATAGCAATTGTCCATGTGGAAGAGCGCCCGGTCGGTCACCGGCCCCGACAGGTCGGCGTTCCAGCCGCAGCGCGCGGCATAGACGGCATCGACAGCATGGATGCGGCCTTCGTCGTCGAAGCCGATCTCGTAATCGACGACGAAATCGTGGCGCTTGCCGGTGAGAACCATGTCATCGTCGCGGTCGGGCCGGAGCTTCACCGGCCGCTTCAGCCTGCGGGCGCAAAGCGCGGCGACGCAGGCGAAGAGATTGGCCTGCGTTTCCTTGCCGCCGAAGCCGCCCCCCATGCGCCGGACCTCGACCGTCACCGCATGCGAGCCGACGCCGAGCACGGCTGCGACCATGTGCTGGACTTCCGAAGGGTGCTGGGTCGAGACCAGCACCTGCATGTCCTCGTCCTCGCCGGGGGTGGCCAGCGCGATCTGGCCCTCCAGATAGAAATGCTCCTGCCCGCCGATCGTCATCGCGCCTTTGAGCCGGCGAGGGCTGGCGGCCATGGCAGCGGCGACGTCTCCGCGCCGGAGCGTCAAGGGCGCGGTGACCAGCGCGCCGCCGGCCGCATGCGCGGCGGCGATGTCGATCAGGGCTGGCTCTTCCGCATACTCGGCCTTCGCCAACGTCGCGGCACGCCGGGCCTGCTCGCGCGTCCCGGCAACGACGGCAAAGAGCGGCTGGCCGTGGAACAGGATGCGATCGGTCGCGAAGACCGGCTCGTCATGCCGATGCGTCGAGGAGATGTCGTTGGCGCCGGGAATGTCGGCTGCCGTCAGCACCGCGACGACGCCGGGCGCCGCCGCAACCTCGGACAGATCGAGCGAGAGCAGCCGCCCGCAAGCGATGGCGGCGGTCCCGAGATAGGCGTGGAGCAGCCCTTCGGGCGCAGCAACGTCGTCGATATAGACGGCTTCGCCCGCGACATGCTTCAGCGCCGAATCGTGGATGCGGGGGCTGCCGACCAGGGCCGGTTCGCCGACGATGTCGAGCTTGCGGCGGGCATCAGCCATGGGCAGCCTCCGCCAGCAGCCCGGCGACCCGCGTACCCGTACCGGGCGCGCGCGTCTCGATCAGAAAGCGTCGCAGCAGATTGCCTGCGACCTTGAGCCGGTAGGCGGCTGAGGCGCGCATGTCGTCGAGCGGCGTGAAGTCCTGCGAAAGGGTGGCGATGGCGGCGCTGACGGCCGCCTCGTCGAAAACCTGGCCGGTCAACGCCGCCTCCGCCGCCTTGGCCCGTTTGGGGATGCCAGCCAGGCCGCCATAGGCGAGACGTGCCTCCGCAATGAGGCCGTCCCCGGCGAGTGTCAGCCGGAACGCGCCGCAAACGGCCGAAATATCCTCGTCGAAGCGCTTGGAGACCTTCGAGACGTGGAACGGCATCTCTGGCGCCAGCTTCGGCACCATAACCGCCTCGACGAATTCGCCTGGCCGGCGATCCTGCTTGCGATAATCGAGGAAGAAGCTCTCGAGCGGGATCGAGCGGCGTTCGAGGCCCGCTCTGCCATTCCGGGCCAGCACCAGCGTCGCGCCGAGCGCGATCAGCGCGGGCGGCAGGTCGCCGATCGGCGAGCCGTTTGCGATATTGCCGCCGATCGTGCCTGCATTGCGCACCTGCTCGCCGCCGAAGCGGCGCATCATCTCGTCGAGCTGCGGGGAGAGGGGGGCGAGGGCTTCGCGCACATCGACATGGCTCGCCATCGCGCCGAAGCGCAGATGATCGCCAGCGTCCGTGATCACGCGCAGGGCCTCGATACGGCCGGGATGGATCACGGTGTCGAGCCGCTTCATCTGCTTGGTGACCCAGAGCCCGACATCCGTGGCGCCGGCGACCAGCGTCGCCTGCGGGTGGTCCGCGACGAGCACGGCCAGTGCCTCGACCGTCGCCGGCGCGTAGAATCGGCCCCGTTCGCCGTCCAGCGCCAGTGTCTCGGCATCGCTCAGGGCGGCCAGACGCCCTGCCACGACCTCCCGGTCGCGCAGGAGGCGATCGGCATCGCGTGGTGCGATCTCACCCATGCGCCGGCCGGCGGCGATAATCGGCTCATACCCCGTGCAGCGACAGAGATTGCCGGCCAGCGCATCCTCGAGACGCGCCACGCTCGGCGCGGCCTCGTTCAGCCGGAGCGCGACGAGCGACATCACGAAGCCGGGCGTGCAGAAGCCGCACTGGGAGCCATGGCATTCCACCATCGCACGCTGCACCGGATGCAGATCGCCTGCCTCGTCCTTCAAATGCTCGACGGTCAGAAGCTGGCACCCGTCCAGCGTGGGCAGGAAGCGGATGCAGGCGTTGATCGCCTCGTAACGCAGCTCGCCGCGGTCGAGCCGGCCCACCAGGACCGTGCAGGCGCCGCAATCCCCTTCGGCGCAACCCTCCTTGGTGCCCGTCATGCGCTTCTCCAGGCGCAGCCAGTCGAGCACCGTCAGCGTCGGGTCGCAGCGTGCGATCTCGATGAGCTCGTCGCCGAGCAGGAAGCGCAATGTGCTGCGGAGAGAACCGGAAGTCGCGACGTCGGAATGGCGGGCACTCAGGGGCATGCCCGCAGATTAGGCATGATCCGCGCTTGGCCGGAAGCTTTGATTTGGTGCAGATGTGATGTCGATTTGTGCCGGAGCTGCCGCCCGTGACTGCACCCGCCGCCCTTCGCGCCCTGCGCGGACGCCTGCTCTGGTTCGTCGACGATCCCTGGGCGGTGGGAGCGGCCGCGCATCGCTTCATCGAGGACGGGCTGCTCCTCATCGAGAACGGTCTGGTCCGGGCGGCCGGTGAGGCCAAATCCCTTCTGCCGACGCTTCCCGCCACGGCCGAGATCGTCGATCACCGCCCGCATCTGATCATGCCGGGCTTCATCGACGCCCATATCCACATGCCGCAGACACAGGTCGTCGCCTCCTATGGCGCCCAGTTGATGGACTGGCTGAACCGATACACCTTCGTCGAGGAGCAGAAGCTCGGCGAACAGGGCCACGCCGAAAAGCTCTCCGCCTTCTTCCTCGACGAACTGGTGGCGAACGGCACGACGACGGCGGCGGTCTATTGCTCGGTCCATCCGCAATCGGCGGACGCCTTCTTCACGGAATCGCAGCGGCGCAACACCCGGATGATCGCCGGCAAGGTGATGATGGACCGCAACGCGCCGGATGCGCTGAGGGACACGGCCGAGAGCGGCTATCGCGATTCGAAAGCGCTGATCGCCCGCTGGCACGGCAAGGGCCGGCAGCTCTATGCGATCACGCCGCGCTTCGCGATCACCTCGACGCCGGAGCAACTGGCGGCTGCGGGCCGGCTCGCGGCCGAGCATCCCGGTTGCCATGTCCAGACCCATATCGACGAGAACCGGGCAGAGATCGCTTTCGCCCGCGAGCTCTATCCGGAGTCGGCCGATTATGCCGATATCTATCGGCGTTTCGGCCTGCTCGGCCCAAGGAGCCTGATGGGCCACTGCATCCACATGACCCACAATGAATGGCAGGCCTTCGCCGAGACCGGCGCGGTCGCCGTGTTCTGCCCGACCTCCAATTTCTTCCTCGGCTCCGGCCTGTTCGACTGGGCCCATGCGAGGCAGCGCGGCATCAGGGTTGCGGTCGCGACGGATATCGGCGGCGGCACATCCTATTCCATGCTCCGCACGATGGCCGAGGCGTACAAGGTCCTGCAGTTGCAGGGGCAGTCGCTCTCTGCCTACGCGGCCCTGCATGCGATCACGCTGGGCAATGCCGAGGCGCTGGGCCTCGATCACTTGATCGGTTCATTCGAGCCCGGCCGTGAGGCCGATGTCGTGGTGCTGGATACGGGCGCGACGCGGGCGATGGCCCACCGCCTGGAGACGGTGCGCGATCTGGCGGAGGAGCTGTTCGTCCTCGTTACGCTCGGCGACGACCGCAATGTCCTCGCGACCTATGTGATGGGGGCGCGGGTGGTTCTTCCGCGCTAGCCATCTCGGCGAGCCAACCACGCCTCCGTCATCCCGGATCGGCGCTTCGCTGCGCCCGGGATGACGGAGGAGGCCCGCGAGAGCGACCAGCGCAAGCCCTACCCGAGCACGCCGCCCTTGCGCGCGTGCTCGATATAGATCTCGCGCAGCCGGATCGCGGTCGGGCCGGGCGCGCCATTATGGATGGTGTGGCCGTCGATCGTGGTGACGGGCATCACCAGGCTTGTCGCCGAGGTGATGAAGGCTTCCTCGGCGTCGAGCGCCTCTTCCAGCGTGAATTCGCGCTCCTCGAAGGTGAAGCCGGACTCCGCGAGATAGGCGAGCACGGCCTTGCGCGTGATGCCCGGCAGCACCTTGTGCGAGAGCGGCCGCGAGATCAGCGTCTTGCCCTTGACGATCCATGCGGTGGAGGAGGCACCCTCCGTCACCACGCCGTCCTCGACCAGCCAGGCTTCCTGCGCACCGCTTTCGAGCGCAAACTGCTTGGCCAGAACCGGGGCGAGCAGGTTGACGCTCTTGATGTCGCGCCGCGCCCAGCGCAGGTCCGGCGTGGACACGACCTTGATGCCGGTCTTCGCCGCGGGCGCATTCACGAAGTTGCGCGCCTGGGTGAACATCACCAGCGTCGGCTTCACATCCTTCGGGAAGGGGAAGTCTCGATCGGCCGCGCCGCGCGAAACCTGCAGGTAGATGCCGCCCTCGTCGAGGCTGTTGCGCGTGATCAGCTCCTCGTGGATCGCGACCAGCTCGGCCTTGGACCAGGGCAGGGCGAGCCTGATCTCGCCGCAAGAGCGTTCGAGCCGCGCCAGATGCGCCTCGCAATCGACGAGCTTGCCGCCGATGACCGCCGAGACCTCATAGATGCCGTCGCCGAAGATGAAGCCGCGGTCGAAGATCGAGATCGTCGCCTCCTCCTCTGGGAGATAGGTTCCGTTGACGTAGACGATACGGCTCATGGATGCAGGCCCGCTCAGAAGGGAAGGACAAACGCATCGTTCCTAGCGAAGCCGCGCCGCTCACGCGAGCGCGCTGGTGCGACGCCGGGCCGGCGCCTCGTGCAAGGCGGAAGGCGGACTACTGCTCGGCCTTCGGTCGCGCGTTGTTCTCGAGCGCGATCAGGCAATCGCCGGCGGCCTTGCCGCAGTCCTGCAACGCGTTCCGGCGAGCCTGCTCGATCGTCGGGGCCCCGAACCAATAGCGGAACAGTCTCTTGGAGGGGCTGTAGGCCAGCGCCTTTTCGCCCGGCATACTGAAATAACGTTCGAAGACCGGCGCGCGTTCGCTCAGGCCCAGCCGCGCAAATTCCGTCCTCGCCAACTCGGCCGGCCATTTCGGAAGCTTCCAGGCCCGCAGCGAATTGTCGAGCTCCGGCAGCCAGCGCATGCGCGCGCGGTTGAAGATCAGGTGCCCGGGCGGCTTGATGTCGTTGAATTCGACGAACCGGATATCGCCGCCTCCGTCCAGAGCGGCCGAGCGCATGCGATCGACGGTGGCGGGCGGGAACAGCTCGTCGTTTTGCGCATAGATCCAGAGCTGAGGCGGATAGCCCGCGCCGCGCCAGCCGGCGACGGCCGCCACCAGCGCATCGCGGCTCTTTTCGGCGCATTCCTCGAGCACGAGGCCGCCCGCGACGTTGACGACGCCGCGAAGCCCCGGCGGGCGTTTGCGGGCCAGAGCCATCACGGCGAGCCCGCCAGCCGACTCGCCGATCGCGAGAGCCCGCTCGGGATCGACATCCGGTCGCTGACGCAGGGCGCCCAGTGCCGCTTCCATTTCCCGGGCGTCGTCGGCGATGCGCGGCGCGAGATCCGGCGCCGCACAGGAGACGCCCTCGCCGCGGAAGGGACCGTCCGACTGGCCGAAGCCGTGCCGGACCACGACGGCGGCAAGCCAGCCGCGCCGGGCCAGATCGCGCGCGACACCGCTGTAGCTCGCTGCCCTCATATCGCTCATTCGCAACCCGCTGGGCGACTTGCCATGCGTGATCAGCGCCAGAGGCAGTTTGCCGCCGGGCCCGTCAGGCTTGACGATCAGCATTTCTAGCCGGCTTTCGCGCCCGCCGATTTTCACCCGCAGGAAGCCGCTCTCCTCCTTGAGCTCCTGGGCCCCTGCTGGACATGGGGAAAGCCCGAGAAGAACCAGCAGCGCCATCGCCACCCGGTACGAGCACCCCCGCATGCCTCTCTCCGTCCTCGAACCGCCCGACCGGCCGGGTATCAGCCGGCCGTCGCGGCCGCCCGTTCCTGCGCTTCCACGACCGCGACGGCGGTCATGTTGACGACGCCGCGTGCCGTGACCGAGCCGGTGAGGATATGGGCAGGCTTGGCGGTGCCGATCAGGATAGGGCCGACCGGCAGCGCGTCCGCCAGCACCTTCGCGAACTGGTAGGAGATGTTGGCGGCGTCGAGATTGGGGAAGATCAGGACGTTCGCCATGTCCTTCAGCGTCGAGGAGGGCAGGACGCGCTCGCGGATCAGCGGCACCAGTGCCGTGTCCGCCTCCATCTCGCCGTCGCATTCCAGATGCGGCGCCCGCTCGCGGATGAGCTTCAGCGCCTTGCGCATCTTGAGCGCCGAGGGCGTGTCGGCCGCGCCGAAATCCGAATGCGAGAGCAGGGCGATCTTGGGCTCGAGGCCGAAACGGGCGACGTGGTTGGCGGCGAGTACCGTCATGTCGGCGATCTCTTCGGCGGTCGGATCCGTCTTCACATGCGTGTCGGCGAGGAAGAAGGCGCCCTTATTGGTGATGATCAGCGTCATCGCCGAAATGTCGCAGACGCCAGGCGCGAGGCCGATGATGTCCTTGACGTGGCGCAGCCTCGACATGAAGCGGCCTTCGAGGCCGGTGATCATCGCATCCGCCTCGCCGCGCGCCACCGCCAGCGCCGCGATCACGGTGTTGTTGGTGCGAACCAGCGCGCGGGCCGCCTCCGGAGTGATGCCGCGCCGGCCGGCGATGTCGAGATAGGTCTGGACGTAGTCGCGATAGCGCGGGTCGTCCTCGGGGTTGATCATTTCGCAGTCGATGCCCGGCCGGATCGACAGGCCGAAGCGCTGCACGCGGCTCTCGATCACGCTCGGTCGGCCGATCAGGATCGGAATCGCCAGCCCCTCCTCGAGCGCGACCTGCGCCGCCCGCAGCACGCGCTCATCCTCGCCCTCGGCATAGATCACGCGCTTGGGGTCCGCCTTCGCCTGGGCGAAGAGAGGCTTCATGATGAAGCCGGAGCGGAAGACGAAGCGGGACAGTTGCTCGCGATAGGTCTCGATATCGACCAGCGGCTTGCGCGCCACGCCGGTCGCCATCGCGGCCTCGGCCACCGCCGGCGCGATGCGCATGATCAGGCGCGGGTCGAACGGGTTCGGGATCAGCGAGGTCGCGCCGAAGGTCGCCGCCTCGCCGCCATAGGCGCGCGCCGCGACGTCAGACGACGCCTCGCGGGCCAGCGCCGCGATGGCACGCACCGCGGCAAGCTTCATCGCCTCGTTGATGGTCGTCGCCTGCACGTCGAGCGCGCCGCGGAAGATGTAGGGGAAGCACAGGACGTTGTTGACCTGGTTCGGATAGTCCGAGCGCCCGGTGCAGATCATGGCGTCGGGGCGGGCGGCGAGGGCGTCCTCGGGGGTGATCTCGGGATTGGGGTTGGCGAGAGCGAGGATCAGCGGCTTCGGCGCCATGCGCTTGGCCATCTCGGGCTTCAGCACGCCGGCGGCCGACAGGCCGAGGAAGATGTCGGCGTCGCCGATCACGTCGTTCAGGACGCGAGCGTCGGTCTCCTGCGCATAGACCTCCTTCCAGCGGTCCATCAGCACGTTGCGGCCCTTGTAGACCACCCCCTCGAGATCGGTGATCCAGACGTTCTTGCGCTGCGCGCCGAGCTCGACGAGCAGGTTGGTGCACGCGAGAGCCGCCGCGCCCGCCCCGGAGACGACGATCTTGACGTCGGCGATCTTCTTGCCTGCGAGGTCGAGCCCGTTCAGGACGGCGGCCGAGACGATGATCGCCGTGCCGTGCTGGTCGTCATGGAACACCGGGATCTTCATCCGGGCCTTGAGTTGCTCTTCGATCTCGAAGCATTCCGGGCCCTTGATGTCCTCGAGGTTGATGCCACCGAAGGTCGGCTCCAGCGCCGCGACGACCTCGACGAATTTCTCGATGTTCTTCTGGTCGACCTCGATGTCGAAGCAGTCGATCCCGGCAAATTTCTTGAACAGGACCGCCTTGCCCTCCATCACCGGCTTGGAGGCCAGCGGGCCGATGTCGCCGAGGCCGAGCACGGCGGTGCCGTTGGTGACGACCGCGACAAGGTTCTGCCGGGAGGTGAGTTCTGCAGCCTCGGACGGGTCGTCGACGATCGCCTCGCAGGCGGCGGCGACGCCGGGAGAATAGGCGAGCGCCAGGTCGCGCTGGTTGCCAAGCGGCTTGGTCGCCTGGATCTCGAGCTTACCGGGCCGCGGCTGGCGGTGATAGACCAGCGCGCCGGAGCGCAGATCGGCGGAGAGCGTGCTTTTCATCGAGGGCAACCCCAGCATCCGGAGCAGGGGAGGTCGCGCGGAAACGAGGCGGCGTCAAGCCTTGGAATGGTTCCGGTGAAGCGCCACTGCCCGGCGGCGTGTTCAGGATCCGGCCGAAACGATTGAAATTGAATCGCTCTGTGAAGACCTTGAAGCAGGGCCTCAGCGGATCAGGCGAAGCGACTCGTCCGATTCAGAAATCTCGGATGCGGACGGCCACGCGTCGGCGATCGGTCGCTGCCGTCGAGCGCAGCGACCGAGTAATCCGGGAGGGGCGGGGCGAGCCGGTTCGCCCGGTCCATCGGGTTGCTTCACTTCGCTCGCAAGAACGAGCGCGCTAAGCCCTGATGCGCTCAGAACGCCTTGAACGTGATGATCGTGTGGGTGTCCGCGATCTCGGGGATCGACTGCACCTTCTGGGCGACGAAATGGCCGATATCGACATCTGCCGCGACATGGAACTTGGCCAGGATGTCGTAATTGCCGGCGGTCGAGTAGATTTCCGAGGCGATCTCGCGGTCGGCCAGCTCGCTTGCGACCTCGTAGGTCTTGCCGAGCTTGCATTTGATCTCGACGAAGAAGGTCTGCATGGCGGGCTCCGGGTGCTGTGGCCGTCTGGATAGAATCCCCGGGCCTTGAAGATCAAGCGCCGGCGAGTTCGGCGATCCGCCGCGTCATCGGGTCTTCGGCTTCGGCGAGTCCCGCGATCACGGTGAAATGGTTCGCTCCCGCGATCTCCTCATAGCGCGTCTGCACGCCTTCCAGCCCCCAGACATCGACGATCCTGCGGCTCTGCTTGTGGTATTCGTCGCTCTCGGCCCCGCCCACCACGGCATCCATCGTCAGCCGCGATGGCGCCGGCCAGAACAGCGGGCTTTCGCGTTCGGCCGACACCATGTCGAGCTGCAAGGCGTCGTTGATGCTCGTCTCGGTCAGGGGTTTCAGATTGTACAGGCCGGAGATGCCGTAAGCCGAAGTGACCAGCCGCTCGGGCAGGCCAGGATCGACATTCCTCCAGTTCGTCGCCAGCGCGCAGGCGGCAAGATGCCCTCCGGCGGAATGGCCCGTCGCCACGATGGGGAGTCCGTAGCGCCGCCACAGCGCGGCGGCGGCCTGCTGGATCTCCCAGACGATATGGCCGAGCTCGACCTGGGGACAGAGATCGTAGCCGACGACCGCAACCGGCAGCCCACGCGCGTTCAGCCCGCGCGCCATATGCGAGAAGAAGCCGGGGTCGAGCGCCTGCCAGTAGCCGCCATGGATGAACATGACGAGCGCGTCGCCGCGGCTCTCCTGCGGCTTGAACAGGTCGTAGCACTGCCGCTCGCCCTCGCCATAGCGCACCCCGAGCTCGCTGGGCGCGATCTCGCGATAGGCCGCGGCATCGGCTTTCCAGCCGGCGATGATGCCGGGATGCTCCGGCACGCGGGCGCGGTTGTTGTATTCGGTCTCGTAATCGGGCGAGGGCGCTGTCGGGTCCATGCCTGCAGCGTGGCAGTCTGGGCGCCATCGCGCCAGAGCTTTTGACAGGGGGCGCCTGCGGCGCGAAAAGCAGGGCGCCCGATATGCCGGTGCCGGAGCCTGCCATGGAAAACCCCATCCTCGCCGAAGTGACCCGCGGGAACACCGTCGAATCGCGCCATCGCGGCGCGGCGATCGTCGTCGATGCGGATGGCGCCGTTGTGTTCTCGGTCGGCGATGTCGAACGGCCGGTGTTCCCGCGCTCGGCGGTGAAGTCCATCCAGGGCCTGCCGCTGATCGAGAGCGGGGCCGCCGATCGCTATGGCCTCACCGAGCCCGAGCTGGCGCTGGCCATCTCCTCCCATTCCGGCCAGCCTGAACATGTCGAGACGGCGCTTGGCATGCTGCGCAAGGCCGGCCGCGATGCCGGCTGCCTGGAATGCGGCGCGCATTGGCCGACGAATGAGAAGGTGGCGCGCGCCCTGGCGAAATCGGGCGCCGAGCCGACCGCGCTGAACAACAACTGCTCGGGCAAGCATGCCGGCTTCGTCTGCCTCTCCTGCGCCCTCGACGAGGACCCGTCCGGCTATGTGAAGGCTGATCATGCCGTGCAGCAGGCCGTACGCGGTGCGCTCGAAGAGGTGACCGGCGCCCCGCACACCGCCGAGCATCGCGGCACCGATGGCTGCTCCATCCCCTCCTATGCCATTCCTCTGAAGGCCCTGGCGCTGGGCTTTGCCCGCATGGGCACCGGCCACGGCTTCGGCCCCGAGCGGGCCAAGGCTGCCGCCCGCTTCCGCGCCGCTGCGGCGGCACACCCCTTCATGGTTGCGGGGACGGATCGCTTCGATACGCGGCTGATGAGCCTGCTCGGCACCCGGGCCTTCACCAAGACCGGAGCGGAAGGCGTTTATTGCGCCGCCCTGCCGGAGCTGGGCTACGGCATCGCGCTGAAATGCGACGATGGCGCGGGTCGCGCGGCAGAGGTTGCGCTCGCCGCGCTGATCGCCCGCTTCCTGCCGATGGATGATGCGACGAGCGCAGCGTTCGCGCCGCTGCGCGAGTCGGTCCTGAAGAACTGGAACGGCATCGAGGTCGGTCGCGTGAGGTCTCCTGCATCGGCCTGAGCCCTGCCGCCCCGGTCAGCGTCCCGCCATGGCGAGGTCCCGGCCGATGCGGGCGAGCGCCACGGCGAGCCGCTCTGGCTCCGGTCTGAACGGCGCAACCTGCCGAACCGGGCGGGTTCCGGGCACCGGGCGCAGCCAGGGAACATGGATGAACAGAACCGGGCGGCGGTCCCGGCCGGGGTGGCGCAAGGCCGAGGCGTAGCTGGCATCGCAAAGGTACCGGCCGGCCGAGGGCGAGAGCCGGGCGACGATCCCCGCCTGCCGCAGACGCGACAGGGCCGCATGTGGCCGGCCTGTGGTGAGCATCGGGCGCCCCGCCGAGATGGCCTTGCGCGATGCAGCCCGGCCGGTGGCGTCGGGATGGAGGATGCTCGCTTGTCCGCGGCCGAACAGCTCGACGCGCACCTGCCGCGCCCGCGCGGCAACACCGAGCATGAGGATGGCGCCCGGCCTTGCCGCCGCGATCCGAGCTGCCAGGGCAGGAAGACCCGCCGCATAGCTCGTCTCCAGGATCAGCGCCTCGGCGCGAAGTCCCGAGCGGGCCAGCTGCTGGGCCACCGCTTGCGCAAGCGACGTCGTCGGATTGACCCGCACCCCGGGAAAGGGGCCGAAACCGGTCACCAGCAGGTCGAGCTGTCGCGAATGCGCCATCGTCAAAGTCCCAGAGCCTGAGCGATCTCTTCGGCCGCCAGGGTCGCAGCCAGCCTCCCGCTGGCAACCTCGCGCTCGATCTGCGGCGTGCGCGCCTTCAAGGCGGGGTCGTTGCGCAGCCGCGCCTGCAGCCTGTCCTGAACCATCGCCCACATCCACTTGACGTCCTGCTGGCGCCGCTTCTGCGTGATCAGGCCATGCGCCTCCAGCCGGTCGTGATGCTGCTCGACGTGCCGCCAGAGCCCCTCGAGGCCTTCCCCGGTCAGGCCCGAGATCGTGACGACCGGCGTCGACCAGAGCGCGGAGGTGGGTGCCAGGATGTGCAGCGCCGCCCTGTACTGCGCGGCGGCGGCCCGCGCCGCCGTCGCGCCCGCGCCATCGGCCTTGTTGACGGCGATCATGTCGGCCAGCTCGATGATGCCCTTTTTGATGCCCTGCAGCTCGTCGCCGGCATTGGGCAGCATCAGCACCAGGAAGAAATCCGTGAGGTCCGCCACCGCGGTCTCGGACTGGCCGACGCCCACCGTCTCGACCAGGATAACGTCGAACCCCGCCGCCTCGCACAGCAGCATCGTCTCGCGGGTCTTGGCCGCCACGCCGCCGAGGGTGCCGGAGGAGGGGGACGGGCGGATATAGGCATTCGGATCGACCGCAAGTCGCGCCATCCGCGTCTTGTCGCCGAGGATCGAGCCGCCGGTACGCGTCGAGGAGGGATCGACCGCCAGCACCGCGACCTTGTGCCCCTTGGCGGTGAGGTGGCTGCCGAGAGCGTCGATCGTCGTCGACTTGCCGACACCGGGCACGCCGGTGATGCCGACGCGGATCGCCCTGCCGGTCTGAGGCAGCACCCTCTGGATGAGCTCCCTGGCCTGCTGGCGATGATCCGCCCGGCGGGATTCCGCCAGCGTGATGGCACGCGCCAGCGCCGCCCGCTCACCGGCGAGGAGGGCGTCGGCGAGCGCGGTGATGGTAGGGGCGGCTGCGACCATGGCGCCAGTTAGCAATCGCCGCCTCCGGGGAGCAAGCCGCGGTCCTCGACGATCTTTCATCACTGTGTCATGCGCGCATCTTGAAGAATGGCCGCAACGGTGGGACGAGAAGATCATGATCGTGCTGACGCAGCGTCTTCGCACTCTGGTTCTTGTGTGCCTGCTGCCGTTGACGCTCGCGGCATGCGGCACGCCGCGCGTGCTCGAGTTGTCGCAGGCATCGGCGCGCCACCAGGATGTCGCCGGCACCGTCCAGATCTATGTCGCGACGACGCGCGAGTCCTCGGCGCAGCCAGTCTGGTTCAGCGGCGAGCGGGCCCCGAGGCTCTCCTTTGCCCGGCTCGACATCACGGTGCCGCGCAACCACAAGCCCGGCGAACTCGAACTGCCCGATTCCGGTCCCGGCGACCCGCTGAAGCACTTCGTCGCGACCAATCTGACGCGGCTCGAACTCGCCCCGGTCGTCGCGGATGTGCGCAAGGACCTGCAGCGCCGTCCGCCGAGCGAGCGGGACGTTCTCGTCTTCGTTCACGGCTACAACACGAACTTCGCTGACGCGGCCTATCGTTTTGCCCAGATCGTGTACGATTCCGGCTTCAAGGGTGTGCCGGTGCTGTTCACCTGGCCGTCGCGCGGGGAACTGCTAGCGTATCCTTACGACCGCGAGAGCGCCTTTTACTCCCGCGACTTCCTGGAGGCCAACCTGCGAGCCATCACGCGCGACCTCGGGCCGCCGCGCATGGACATCCTCGCCCATTCGATGGGCACGTTGCTGACGCTGGAATCGCTGCGCCAGGCCGCGATCCGCGGCGACGGCGGCTTCGGCGGCAAGCTGCGCGACGTGATGCTGGCCGCTCCGGACGTCGATCTCGACGTGTTCAAGACGCAGATGCGCCAGATCAAGCGGCCGGTCACGGTCTTCGTCTCGGCCGACGATCGCGCACTGGACTTCTCGCGTCGCTTCGCCGGCGACAAGAAGCGGCTCGGGGCCGTCTCCAGTAAGGACACGGAGACGATCGCGGAGCTTGAAAAGCTGGGCGCGCGCCTCATCGACCTCTCCGAAGTGTCCTCGGGCGATCCGCTCAACCACGCCAAGTTCGCCGCCTCGCCCAAGGTCGTCCAGATGATCGGCGAGAGGCTGCGGCAGGACAACGGCATCGGCTTTACCGGGCCGCAACTCGGCGACAAGATCGGCGATATCGCCGGCGGCGTGGTCGGCACCGTCGGTTCGACCGTGGGGCTGGTGGTGACGGCGCCGGCAACCATCGCTAGGGGCGTTCGCTGACGTGACCGCCGGGACACGGGCGCGGGGTTTCATCGCCGGATCACGGCTCCGCCGCATTCTGGCCGCGTTGGACTGCCCTTAACGGCCAGATGGGGCTGACCGCCCGTCCTCCTCGATCCGGATACCGCCGACATGCCTGTAACGAGGCGCGATTTCTCACGACGTTCCCTGCTCGCCGCATTTCTTCCGCTGGGCCTCGCCGCCTGCGCCCAAAGCGAGGCCAGCGTCTCGCCCTTCTCCGAGCCTGAGCGGGCCGATTCCTCCGCGCTCGGCCGGGATCCCCGCCTGCTGGTGATGACGACCCGCAACGCGACCGGGAATGCGCCGCCCTTCTTCGGCACGGATCGCGGCAAGCTGACCTTCGCGGAAGTCAGGCTGTCGCCGCCCGGTCGCGGTATTGCCGGGCGCGTCTCATCGGCCGTCAGCGGCGACTGGCAGGTCGTCGGCATCGACCGCATCAACGCCAACGATCCGGCACGGGCCTTGTCCGACGCGGTCAACGGTCGCGATGTGCTGCTCTATGTCCACGGCTTCAACGAGACCTTCGAATCGGCCACGCGCAGCGCCGGCCAGCTTTCCCACTCGCTGGAGTTCCGGGGGCGCACCGTGCTGTTCACCTGGCCTTCGGGCGGCAAGCTCTTCGACTATGCCTATGACCGCGAGAGCGCATTGTGGTCGCGCGACGGCTTCGTCGACACGCTGCGCGCGCTGGTCAGCAACCCGACGGTCGGCCGCATTCACATCGTCGCCCACTCCATGGGCACCTTCCTGACGCTGGAGGGCCTGCGCGAGCTGCGAGACGCGCCGGAGGTCTATGCCCGCATCGGCTCCATCGTCCTGGCCTCGCCGGATGTCGATATCGACGCCTTCGAGCAGACGGTGAAGCGGCTGGGGCCGCTCGCCAAGCGGATGACGGTCATCATCGATCCGGGCGACCGGGCTCTGGCGGTCTCGGCCCGCATTGCCGGCGGCGTGGCCCGCGCCGGCGCCGCCGACCGTGGCCGGCTCGATGCGCTCGGCGTGCGCGTCGCCGACACCTCCGGCCGTGGCTGGAGCATGCTGCGCCACGACTTGTTCCTCTCCGACAGCGAAGTCACGCAGGTGGTGCGCCGGGCGATGGACCGTGGAGAGACCTGAGATGCGGCCCGCTCGCCCCCTGACGGGACTGCTCGCGGGCCTGATGATCTCCGGGCTTGCATCGGCCGCCATGGCGCAGGCGCCAGCACCCTTCGCGACCGAAGGCAGCGGGCGCTGGACCTTCGAGGATCCTGTCTGGCAGGCCATCGAGGTGCAGACCTATACGCCGGCCGCTTGCGGGGCCAAGGCCTGCCCGCTGGTGATGGTGATCCACGGCAATGGGCGCAACGCGGCCAGTTCGCGCAATTACTGGATCGATGCGGCCGAACGCTATCGCGTGCTGGTGGCAGCACCGCGCTTCGACAGGCAGCGCTTCTCCAGCCGCGTGTTCCAGCAGGGCAACGTCGGCGGCGACGCCGACAAGCGGAAATGGACCTTCGGCATCGTCGAGCGTCTTTTCGATGCCGCGCGGGCGACCGGACGCGTCGAGGGAGCAGTGTACCGGATATTCGGCCACTCCGCAGGCGGGCAGTTCGTCCACCGCATGGCGCTGTTGATGCCGGAAGCACGATTCTCGCGCGCCGTCGCCGCCAATTCCGGCTTCTACACCCGGCCGATGGGCAGCGAGGTCGCCGACGGCTTCGCCTATCCCTATTCGCTCGGCGAAACGCCCGCGACGGACGGCACGCTGAAGGCCGCGCTCGTCAGGCCGGTGGTCGTCATGCTGGGTGAGCGCGACAACGATCCCGATCATGTCGATATCAACAAGTCGCCCGGCGCGGAAGCGCAGGGGCCCACCCGTCTCGCGCGCGGTCAGGCGTTCATGGCCGATATCGCGGCGGTGTCGTCCCGGCTCGGCATCGCCAGCGCTTGGCGCGAGGTCACGGTTCCGGGCGTCGCCCACGAGCAGAAACGTATGGCGCAGGCTGCCGCGCCGGTGCTGCTCGGACCCTGAGGGCGTTCAGATCGGTGGCAGGCCGGAGCGCTTCTTCAGCGTCGCCAGCGCGAAATTGGATTCGACGGACTGGATGCATTTCAGCCGCGTGACCTTCTGCTTCAGGAAGCGCTCATAGCCTTCGATGCCGTCGGTCACGATGCGCAGGAGATAATCCTGCGTGCCCGTCATCAGGTAGCACTCCGCGACCTCGCTCCAGCTCTCTACCGCCTTCTCGAACTCCCCGATATGCTCCTGGTTCTGCTGGATCAGCCGGACGGAGACAAAGACGCTGAAGGGCAGGCCATAGGCCTTCGGATCGACGATCGCGGCGTAGCCCTGGATGACGCCGCTTTCCTCGAGCCGCTTGAGGCGCCGCAGGCATGGCGTTGGCGACAGGCCGACCTTGGCCGAGAGCTCCTGATTGGTGATACGCCCGTCTTCGCGCAGCACCGCCAGGATTCGCCTGTCAATCGGATCGAGCATCATCTGCTCCTCATGCGCCAGTGTTGAGCATAAAGCTGCATAAACGACCTGTAGCTTGAGATTGATCCGCCAAGCAATGGCGCCCGGCAGGGTCTATCCTGCGTCGAGCGTCGAACCTGTCGGAGGGCACCATGAGCAATGACGGCTATCACAAGGACCGGATCGCCAACCGCAAGCTCCATCCCGAGACGCTGATGATGGGTTTCGGCTATTCGCCGGCCATGTCGGAAGGCTCACTCAAGCCGCCCGTCTTCCTGACCTCGACCTTCGTTTTCGAGAACGCGCAGCAGGGCAAGGATTTCTTCGACTTCACGTCGGGGCGGCGCCAGCCAAAGCCCGGCGAGAAGCCCGGTCTGGTCTATTCGCGCTTCAACCATCCGAACATGGAGATCCTCGAGGATCGCCTGGCGATCTGGGATGAGGCCGAGAAATGCGCCGTCTTCGCCTCCGGCATGGCCGCGATCGCGACGACCTGCTTCGCCTTCCTGCGGCCGGGCGACACGATCCTGCATTCGCGACCGCTCTACGGCGGCACCGAGACGCTGCTGAAGAACCAGATGGGCGCCTTCGGCGTCACGCCCTTCGGCTTCACCGACGGGCTCGACATCGAGCAGATGCGCGCCGTGGCCAAGGCCGCCGCCGCCAAGGGGCGCGTCGCGATGATCCTCGTCGAGACGCCGGCCAATCCGACCAACGGGCTCGTCGATCTTGCCGCCTGCAGGACAATTGCCGACGAGTTGGAGCAGTCGCAGGGCCACCGCCCTCCCGTGGTGGTCGACAACACCATGCTCGGCCCGAAATACCAGAAGCCGCTGAAGCTCGGCGCCGATCTCAGCCTGCTTTCGCTGACCAAATATGTCGGTGGTCATTCCGACCTCGTCGGCGGGTCGATCAGCGGCTCCGAGGCGCTGGTGCGGCAGGTGAAGGCCTGGCGCGGGTCACTTGGCACGCAGGCCGACCCGAACTCCTGCTGGATGCTGATGCGCTCGCTGGAGACCCTCGACATCCGCATGAGCCGCGCCAACGAGAACGCCAAGCTCGTCGCGGAGTATCTCGAAAGCCACCCCAAGGTCGCCAGGGTGCATTACCTGGGCAATCTCAAGGACGGCGACCCGCGCAAGGCCGTGTTCGATCGCCAATGCAGCGCGGCCGGCTCGACCTTCGCCTTCGACGTCAAGGGCGGTGAGAAGGAGGCTTTCGCGGTGCTGGACAACCTCCAGATCATGAAGCTCGCGGTCAGCCTCGGCGGGACCGAGACCTTGGTCTCGCACCCGGCTGCGATGACGCATTCCGGCGTCGCCCGCGAACTGCGCGAGGAGATCGGCCTCACCGACGCGCTGATCCGGATCTCGGTCGGCATCGAGAACATCGAGGACCTGATCTCGGATCTCGCGCAGGCCTTCGAAGCGGTTTGAACCGCCTCAGACGCCGATCCTGCCCCAACCCGGCAGCTTCAGCGCGGGACTGCGCAAGTCGAAGCCCGCGACGAGGCCAAGCAGGTTGACCTCGACACCCTCGACCCAGCCGATGCTGATGCCCGCCAGCCCGTAGAGCGAGGCCTGGAAGCCGGTTCGGCTTGGCGTGAGCCCGGAGAAGAGGCCGGTTTCGCGCCAATCCTTGCCGATTGCTGTCGGCGGCAGGGCCTGCCGCAGCTCCGGCACCTCGGACAGAACATGCTGGACGAAGCTGTTCGAGTTCGGTCCCGGCCAGGCGAGATAGCTGCCGGGCCTCGCATACCCATAGGATTGAACGGCCGTGCGAATGCGCGGGATCATCTGCTCGGCCGCTTCGCCGCGGATCTCGGCCACGGGCTCCGGAACATTGCCGAACCAGCGCCCATCCGCTTCGCGATGGTTGACGCGGACCGGATTACCCCAACCCACGACGTCGAAGCGCGTATAGGCGCTGGCGCCGCGCTCCTTCACCACGATCCAGGAGTGATGAGCGAATATGCCGCGCCAGTGTCCGACGCGGGCGGCGAAGACATGAACGGTCGCCTCGGGTTCGATCGCGGCCGCCGGCAGGAGCTTGGCGCTCGTCCAGTCGGCGCGGCGCCAATCGGCGGCATTGGGCTGCCAGTACCACCAGGCGGCATGGCTCGCGACGGGGATGAGAAAGACGATCAGGAAAAGCAGCATGAAAAGGCGGGCGAAGCGCATGGGGCTGGATATGTGGCCGATCCAGCGCTCTGCAAGCGGCGGTGTCGACAAGCAGTGCGGCAGGCCCGCGGCGTTTTCATAAACAGCGCGTGAACGACGCCCTCAAAGCCCGTTCAGCCAGCGATGGTCATTCTCCGCGACGAAGGCAGCCATTCGCTGCCCAGGGATTGCGGATCATGCTCGCCTCTCATCTGCGGATCGGTCTTGCGGTACTGGCCCTGGCGGGCGCGGCCTCGCTCGCCGCCGGGCCGGCCGCCTATGCACAAGCTTCCGGAAGCCGGCCCGAAGCGGGGCGCGAGCGGCCTCCGCATGGTTATGACTGGCGGCCCGCGCCGCCGGCTGTCCACGGCTTCTGGGGCCAGCGCCGGTGGCAGCGTTATTCGGATAATTTCGGCGTTCGCGGTCTGCCGACCTCGAGCTATGGCGACGCCCGGCGGTAAGTGTCGCCACGCC
Source organism: Allobosea sp. TND4EK4 (assembly GCF_900156025.1). GTDB lineage: Bacteria > Pseudomonadota > Alphaproteobacteria > Rhizobiales > Beijerinckiaceae > Allobosea. The sequence continues at coordinate 592,266 of NZ_FTMO01000001.1, read as the reverse complement.
GGACGTTCCCATGGGCGGGCGCCGCATATCGGCGCCCGCTTTTTTATTCGGCGGCGGTCCGCTGGGCGTAGCCGAGGCGCTGGTTGAGTTCGTCCAGCAGCTTCTCCGCCGCATCGGCGATGACGGTGCCGGGCGGGAAGATAGCCGAGGCGCCGGCCTCGATCAGCGCCTCGAAATCCTGCGGCGGGATGACGCCGCCGACCACGATCATGATGTCGGGCCGCCCCGCTTTGGCGAGCGCAGCCTTCAGTTCCGGCACGAGCGTCAGATGCCCCGCCGCGAGCGACGAGACGCCGATGATGTGGACGTCGTTTTCGACGCCCTGGCGCGCCGCCTCGTCGGGCGTCGCGAAGAGCGGGCCGATATCGACGTCGAAGCCGAGATCGGCGAAGGCGGAGGCGATGACCTTCTGGCCGCGGTCATGCCCGTCCTGCCCCATCTTGGCGACGAGGATGCGGGGGCGGCGCCCATCCGCCTCCTCGAAGGCCTCGCACATCGCCTGGACGCGCGTGACGGCTGGGTTCATGTCGCCGACCTCCCGCTTGTAGACTCCCGAGATCGCCTTGATCTCGGCCCGGTGGCGCCCGAAGACCTGCTCCATCGCCATGGAAATTTCGCCGACCGTCGCCTTGGCGCGCGCGGCCTGCACCGTGAGATCAAGCAGGTTGCCGTTACCGGCCGCGCCGTTGGTCAGTGCGCCCAGCGCCGCCTGAACCTCGGCCTCGTTCCGCTCGGCCTTCAGGCGCTTCAGCTTGTCGAGCTGCTGGGCACGGACGGAGGCGTTGTCCACCTTCAGCACGTCGATCGACGCCTCGTTCTCGGGCTTGAAGCAGTTGACGCCGATGATCTTCTGCAGCCCGCCATCGATGCGCGCCTGCGTTTTGGCGGCGGCCTCTTCGATGCGCAGCTTCGGAATTCCGGCCTCGATGGCCTTGGCCATGCCGCCGAGTGCCTCGACCTCCTGGATATGACTCCAGGCCTTTGCGGCGAGCTCGGCGGTCAGCCGCTCGACATAATAGGAGCCCCCCCAGGGGTCGATGATCCGCGTCGTGCCGCTCTCCTGCTGCAGCAGGATCTGCGTATTGCGGGCGATGCGGGCCGAGAAGTCGGTCGGCAGCGCCAGCGCCTCGTCCAGGGCGTTGGTATGGAGCGACTGGGTGTGGCCCTGCGTCGCAGCCATCGCCTCGATCATCGTGCGCGGCACGTTGTTGAACACGTCCTGCGCCGTCAGCGACCAGCCGCTTGTCTGGCTGTGCGTGCGCAGGGGCAGCGACTTCTCGTTCTGCGCGCCGGCGTCCTTCACCAGCTTCGCCCAGATCAGCCGCGCGGCCCTGAGCTTGGCAACCTCCATGAAGAAGTTCATGCCGATCGCCCAGAAGAAGGACAGGCGCGGCGCGAAGGTGTCGACGCTGAGACCCGCCCGGCCGCCCGCGCGGATGTACTCGACGCCGTCGGCGAGCGTATAGCCGAGCTCAAGGTCCTGTGTCGCCCCGGCCTCCTGCATGTGGTAGCCGGAGATCGAGATCGAGTTGAACTTCGGCATGTTCGCCGAAGTGTAGGAGAAAATGTCGCCGATGATCCGCATCGAGGGCGAGGGCGGATAGATATAGGTGTTGCGGACCATGAACTCCTTGAGGATGTCGTTCTGGATGGTCCCCGAGAGCTTGGCCTGCGGAACGCCCTGTTCCTCCGCGGCGACGATGTAGAGCGCCAGCACCGGCAGCACCGCCCCGTTCATCGTCATCGACACGCTCATCTGGTCGAGCGGGATGCCGGAGAACAGCGTGCGCATGTCGTAGATCGAGTCGATCGCGACGCCCGCCATGCCGACATCGCCGCCGACGCGAGGATGGTCGGAATCATAGCCACGATGCGTCGCGAGATCGAAGGCGACGGAGAGGCCCTTCTGGCCGGCGGCGAGATTGCGCCGGTAGAAGGCGTTGGAGTCCTCTGCCGTGGAGAAGCCGGCATATTGCCGGATCGTCCAGGGCTGGTTGACATACATGGTGGGGTACGGCCCGCGCAGATAGGGCGGCAATCCCGGCAACGTGCCGACGAAGGGCAGCCCGTCGCGATCCTGCGGTCCGTAGATCGGCTCCACCGGAATCTCTTCCGGCGTCAGCCAGGGCTCGCCTTTGGGCGCCGCCGCTTCGGCGGACGCGGCCTGCGCGAACGGCAGACGGGTGAAGTCGGGGATTGCGCTCATGGCCTGCTCCCGTCCGGTTTGTCCCACCAGCGATGAAAATGATGCACCGGGCCGTGGCCCTTGCCGATCGCGATCTGGTCGGCGGCCGCGATGGCCGCGGAAATATAGGTTTTTGCCGCGCCGACGGCCTCCGGCAGAGCCTGTCCCCTGGCCAGATTGGCGGCGATGGCCGAGGACAATGTGCAGCCGGTGCCGTGTGTGTTGCGAGTCTCGAGCCTTGGCGCGTTGAAGCGCTGGCGCGCGCCGCCCGCGAGCAGCAGCAAGTCGCTCGACATCTCGCCGCTGCCATGGCCGCCCTTGACGAGCACGTTGGCGGCACCCAGCGAGGCAAGCTTGTCGGCCTGCTCCTCGACGGCTTCGTCGCTCTGGGCCGGCGCGGTGCCGAGCAGCGCCGCCGCCTCCGGCAGGTTCGGCGTGATCAGTGTCGCCAGCGGGAACAGGTGCTTGCGGATCGCCTCGACCGCCGATTCCTCCAGCAGCCGCGCGCCGGAAGCCGCGATCATCACCGGATCGAGCACGATGTTCCTGGCGCCGTGCTTCTTCAGCCCCGCTGCGACCGTCTCGATCAGCTCGGCCGTGGCAAGCATGCCGATCTTGACCGCACCGATGGCGAGGTCTTCGAACACCGCATCCATCTGCTGGGCCACGAAATCGCGCGGCACGGCATGGATAGCGCGAACGCCCGTGGTGTTCTGCGCCGTTAGCGCCACGATAACGCTGGCGCCATAGACCTGATGCGCGGCAAAGGTCTTGAGGTCGGCCTGGATGCCGGCGCCGCCGCTGGAATCGGAGCCGGCGATGGTAAGCGCGATGGCAGTCAAATCCTGTCTCCGATCAAGCTGAAGCAGCGGCTTGCGCGCGCGTCAGTGTCTCGACCGCATCGCACCCTGCAAAGATGAACGAGGTCACCCCGGCCTGGTTCAGTGCGGCTTCGTTCTCGGCCGGACGCCCTGCGAGCCAGACCGTCGCACCGGCCCGCTTCAGCGCCTCGGCCATAGCCGCCCCTTCCTCGGCATAAGCGGTATCCGATCCGCACAGGCAGGCGAGTCTGGCTCCGGACGCCCGGAAGGCGCCGACCAATGCGTCGAGATCGGTCGCGCCGTCTTGGGCGAAGCTCTTTCCGCCCGCGGCCACGATTCCGCCCGCTTCGAACAGATTGCGGGCGAAGCCGGCCCGCGCGGTGAAATCGGCGATCGGCCCGAGCGTCGCCAGAAACACGGCCGGAGGAGACGCCGCGGCCTCCGCCTCGGCGCGCAGCGCTTCGAACGGCTCGGCCAGCCGCAATGAGGGCAGGGGCTCGATCGCCACCGCTTCGTGGCTTGGGATCAGGCCCTCGGCCCGGCTGCCGCCCTCCGCCAGCGCGCCGATGATCTCGGCAGGGTCACGATCGGCGCTCCCCCGCTGCGCGAGTTTCGACCCCTCCACCGGGGTGACCGGCAGAACATCGACACGCCCCTCCCGCAGATTCGGGAACTCGCTGGTTCCGGTGATCGGCGCGCGCCGCGTCGCGACTGCTTTCGCTGCCGTCGTCCGCGACCGGGCAATGTCCTGTTGAATGCTGCCGCTGGCCAGAGCCCCGACGACACCTTGCACTGCCTGGTCGGTTGCCGCCTCGATCTGCTGGAAAATGGTCCAGCCATGCTGGCAGAGCGCCTGGGTCAAGCCCTCGAAGCTGCCCGCTCCGGCGGCAGGATCGGCGACACGCCAGAGGTTGGCTTCCTCCAGCAGGACGAGCTGGGTGTTGCGCGCGACACGGCGGGCAGAGCCATCCGGCAGTCCGAGCGCGGCCGTAAAGGGCAGAACGGTGAGCGAATCGGCTCCGCCGACTCCCGCCGAAAACGCCGCGACGGTGCCGCGCAGCAGATTGACCCACGGGTCGCGCCGCGTGAGCGCGCGCCAGGCGGTCTCGACATGGATCGTCGCCGGCTCGGCGGAAAGGCCGCAGGCTTCCTGAACGCGAGCCCAGAGCAGGCGCGCGGCGCGCAGCTTGGCGATGGTCATGAACTCGTCGGTGTCGGCGACGAGGGTGAAGGCGATGGCGTTGCGTGCCTCCTCAAGCGGGAGGCCCTGGGCTTCGAGCGCGCGCAGATAGACGACAGCGGTCCCTATCATGAGGCCGAGTTCCTGCGCTTCGCTGGCGCCTGCCTCGTGATAGGGGCGGGTATCCACCGTGACGAAGGGGCCGGTGAAGCCGCGTTCCTTCAGCGTGCGGACCGTTACGGCCAGCCGCCGCGCGACCTCGCTCCACGGCGCGGAAAGCGAGCCGCTGCGCGCCAGGGTGCCGATCGGATCGAACCCGAATTCGATGGCGAGCCCAGCCGGTGCGTGACCCCGCTTCTCGATCAGCGCCGCCAGCATCAGCGCATTGACGCGGCCTTGCGGCGCCGGGTCGAGCCGCAGGCGGATGAGATCGAGCATCACCCCATCCAGCGCGCGCTCGAGCGCGGCGACATCGTCGGCGACGAGGCCGTAGCCGCGCGCGGCCGGAGCGCCGGCGAAGGCGAGGCTGAGCATGTCAGCGCCGCCTTCCAGCTCGGCCAGCGCCAGCGCATTCGCTTCGGCCGGATCGGGATGGTCGAGCCGTGCTGCGACATGCCAACGCCCCGACTCGGCTCTTACGGCGCGCGGGCCGGAGCCGGCTTCATAAAGCGGCTCGATGCGGATGCCGTCGGCGCTGTGTCCGACCAGCTTCTTCTCGAAATCCGCGCCTTTCAGCACCTTGTCGACGGCGGCGCGCCAGAGTTCCTGCGACGGCGCCGGAAAAGCGTCCAGAAAAGGAAGGTCGGATGAGCCTGCCGAGATCATAAGCGCCCTGCTCCTTGCCGCCCATTGTGCCGCTGCGCCGCGCTGATTGCCATGCGCGCCGCCGCACTGCCATCCCTACTTCGTCGCAGACATGGTGCGCATTTGCGCGCCAGAACGCAAAGCGCCGCCCGAAGGCGGCGCTGCCTGCTTCGCGGCTCGAGCGCTCAGACGAACTGGCCGAGGCCCGGTATCGCGCCGACGATCGCGCCCATCGTGTCCTCGCCGGCCTTCTCCCGGCCGAAGGCGAACATCTGCTTCGAGACGGTCTGGATCTGGGGCATCGACAGGCCGGCGCCCATCAACTGACCGCCGAGCGCCATCACGCCGCCGCCACCGCCCATCAGCCCGCCGATCGCGCCCAGCATGCCGCCCTTGGCGCCGGATTCGGCGTTGGCAAGGTCCTGCGCGCCCGGCATCGCGGCCATCAGCTCGCCGATCTCGGTTGCGGGGCCCTCCTTCTGCAGGAATGCGAGGATGATGCCGACCGCCTTGCGCGCCAGCTCCTCGCTAAGGCCGGTGGCCGCGACGATGCGTGAAATCAGCTCATCCATGGGTCCATAAATCCCTTGCCAAGGCCTCCCTCACGGAGGCTTCGAAAATAGTTTACATGTTTACGATCTCGAAGCCAACGCTTCGGGCTTCCCGCTGCGTCAGGGTTTCGCTACACCCGTTTACGACATTTCGGACGAGGCGGACGGTGACGATGGCGGACGACGGCGCGATTCTGATCGGCAAGAGCGACAAGCCGGAGAACCTGCTCCTGAAGCTGGCCAACCGCCACGGCCTGGTCACCGGGGCGACCGGCACGGGCAAGACCGTGACCTTGCAGGTCATGGCCGAAGGCTTTGCCCGCAATGGCGTGCCGGTCTTCGCTGCCGACATCAAGGGCGACCTCTCCGGCATCGTCGCGCCCGGCGACAGCAAGCCCGCCTTCGTCAACCGCGCCAAGGAACTCGGCCTCGACTACCAGCCCGACCAGTTCACCACCGTGTTCTGGGACGTGTTCGGCGAGCAGGGCCATCCGGTCCGCGCCACCATCTCCGAGATGGGGCCGCTGCTGCTCGCCCGCCTGCTCGATCTCAACGACACCGCCGAAGGCGTGTTGAACATCGCCTTCCGCATTGCAGACGAGCAGAAGCTGCTGCTGCTCGACCTGAAGGATCTGCGCGCGATCCTGACTTTCGTGGCCGACAACGCCGCCGAGCTGAAGACGAAATACGGCAATGTCAGCGCCACTACGGTCGGTACCATCCAGCGCGCGCTGCTGGTGCTGGAAAACCAGAAGGGCGACCTCTTCTTCGGCGAGCCTGCGCTGGAGATCGACGATCTGATGAAGACGGATCGCGACGGCCGCGGCATCGTCAATATCCTCGCCGCCGACAAGCTGATGAACAATCCGCGGCTTTACGCCACCTTCCTGCTCTGGCTGCTTTCCGAGTTGTTCGAGCAGCTTCCCGAGGTGGGCGATCTCGACAAGCCCAAGCTCGTCTTCTTCTTCGACGAGGCGCATCTGCTGTTCAACGACGCGCCCAAGGCCCTTCTGACGGCGGTGGAGCAGGTGGTGCGGCTCATCCGCTCCAAGGGCGTCGGCGTCTATTTCGTCACGCAGAACCCGCTCGATATTCCCGATACGGTGCTGGCCCAGCTCGGCAACCGCGTGCAGCACGCGTTGCGCGCCTTCACCCCGCGCGACCAGAAGGCGGTGCGCGCTGCAGCCACGACCTTCCGGCAGAACCCGAAGATCAACACCGAAGCGGTCATCACCCAGCTCGCGGTCGGCGAGGCGCTGGTCTCGATGCTGGAAGGCAAGGGCTCGCCGGAGATCGTGGAGCGGGCGCTGATCGCGCCTCCGATGGCGCAGGTCGGCCCCTGCACGCCGCAGCAGCGCCAGCAGGCGATCCAGCAATCGCCGGAGCGCGGCAAGTACGAGACGATGATCGACCGCGACTCCGCCTATGAAGAGCTGGCGAAGCGCAGGGACCTCAATCCCGACAGCACAACAGTCGAGGCGTCCGCGACCGGCGTCGGCGGCGGTATCCTCGATACGATCGGCGGCTGGCTCGGCGGCGGTGCGCCGCAGCAGCGCCCCAAGACCGGGCCTGGCTCCCGGGGCGGACCGCTGCCGCAGAGCATGGCCGAGAAGATCATCACCTCAGCCGCCCGCTCGGCCGCGACCTCGATCGGCCGGCAGGTCGGCACCGCGATCCTGCGCGGCATTCTCGGATCGATGTCCGGGAAGCGGTAGGGGAATCTCTCCCGGAGGGAGAGGGCAGGTGAGTGGTCGGCCGTTGGACGTTGTGGCGGTGACCTGACCGCTGCGGCGATGAAGACGCCGTCTCATCGGTCAGGGGCCTGCACCTCAACCCTGCCCCTCTCCCTTGCGGGAAAGGGGTTCTGCCGTGGCGCCCATCAAGCACCCGTCGCGAAATCGACGATCAGCTTGATGTTGAGCACGATGATGATCGCCGCGATGACGGCGGCCAGCACCGTCAGCCAGCGCGGCGCCGCCATCTCGCCCATCTTCGCCTTCGACGCCGTCAGCATCACCAACGGCACCACGGCGAACGGCAGTTGCAGGCTCAGCACCACCTGGCTGAGGATCAGCAACTTCGCGGTCTGTCCCTCGCCATAGATCAGCGTCACCGCGATGGCCGGCACGATTGCGACGAGCCGCGTCACCAGGCGGCGCAGCCAGGCGGCGAGCCTGATGCGCAGGAAGCCTTCCATGACGATCTGGCCGGCCATCGTCGCGGTCACCGTCGAGTTGAGGCCACAGCAGAGCAAGGCGATCGCGAAGAGGGTCGGAGCTATGGAGGCCCCCAGCAGCGGCTGGAGCAGTTCCTGCGCCTTGCCCAACTCCGCCACGTCGTGCTGGCCCGCCTTGTGGAAGGTGGCGGCGGCCAGGATCAGGATCGAGGCGTTGATCAACAGCGCAAAGCAGAGCGCGACCGTCGAATCCAGTGTGGCGTATTTCAGCGCCTCGCGCTTCTCCGGCAGGCTCCCGCCATAGGCGCGGGTCTGCACGATGCCGGAATGCAGATAGAGGTTATGCGGCATCACCGTCGCGCCGATGATGCCGAGCGCGATGTAGAGCATGTTGGGGTTCGTCACGATCTCCGTCGTCGGCGCGAAGCCCTTGATCACCGCGCCCCAATCCGGGTCCGCCATGGCGATCTGAACCGCGAAGCAGACGGCGATGACGCCGAGCAGCGTGATGATGAACGCCTCGACCCAGCGGAAGCCCCTGGTCTGCAGCCAGAGGATGAGGAAGACGTCCAGGCCCGTGATCAGGACACCGATCTCGAGCGGAATCCCAAAGAGCAGGTTGAGGCCGATAGCCGTGCCGATGACCTCTGCGAGGTCGGTGGCGCAGATGGCCAGCTCTGCCAGCAGCCAGAGCGGGAAGGCCATGTAGGGGGGATAGGCGTCGCGGCAGGCCTGGGCGAGGTCGCGCCCCGTCGCCACTGCCAGCCGCGCGCAGAGCGACTGGAGCACGATCGCCATGATGTTCGAAACCAGGGCGACGACGAGCAGCGTGTAGCCGAACTGGGCCCCGCCTGCGAGCGAGGTCGCCCAGTTGCCCGGGTCCATATATCCGACTGCGACCAGGTAGCCGGGGCCGAGGAAGGTCAGGAACTTGCGCCAGGACGACATGCCGGGCGTGACCTTCACGGTCCGGAACACGTCCGCCAGCGAGGGCTCCCCACGCGATCTCAACCAAATGGACGAGGATTCCGGGGCGGTTTCGGACATGGCACGGCCTTGCTGCAAACTGGTTGCAATAAGAGCTAAGGCCGCCGGCTTTCGCTGTCAATGCAGTTGCAAAGCGTTTTCAATAAGGGCTCGACCTTGGAAGAAGGGCGGCATCCATGCGCGATTGGAGGCTGACGTTGCCGCGTCTGCTTGCCATGATGGCGTCATCTGAATCGCATCCGGTGCCGTCATGTCCGAAACCGCCCAGCTTTCCGCCGTCCTTTCACGCCTCGACAGCGATCTCGACGCTTCGCTGGCGCGGTTGTCGTCCTGGCTGGAGATTCCCTCGGTCGGCACCGACCCCGCCTTCAACGCCCAGACGCGCGAAGCGGCCGAGTGGCTTCGGGCGGATCTGGAAGGCCTCGGCTTCAAGGCCGAGTTGCGGGAGACCGGCGGCCATCCGGTGGTGCTGGCGCATCGGCCGAAGCCCGGCGCTCCCCATGCCCTCTTCTACGGCCACTACGACGTGCAGCCTGTCGACCCCCTCAATCTCTGGGATACCGAGCCGTTCAAGCCTGTGCTGCGCGAGATCGAGCCCGGTCGCAAGGTCATCTCGGCGCGCGGCGCCTGCGACGACAAGGGGCAGGTGATGACCTTCATCGAGGCCGTGCGCGCGACGCTGGCCGAGACCGGGGATCTGCCGATCGGCCTCACCATCCTCGTCGAGGGCGAGGAGGAGTCCGGCTCGGTCAACCTGCCGGGCTACATCAAGGCGAATGCCGCCGAGCTGAAGGCCGATTTCGCCATGGTCTGCGACACCGGCATGTGGGATCGCGAGACGCCTCTGATCACCTCGACACTGCGCGGCATGGTCTATCAGGAGGTGACGCTCACCGCCGCCGATCGTGACCTGCATTCGGGCCTGTTCGGCGGGGCCGCCGCCAATCCGATCCATATCCTGGCGAAGATCGTCGGCGAACTGCATGACGAGACCGGCCGCATCACCGTCCCCGGCTTCTATGACGGCGTGCACGAGCCGACCAATGCCCAGAAGGCCGAATGGGCCGATCTCGGGCTCACCGAGAAGGACTTCCTCGGCCAGGTCGGCCTCAAGCACTCCATCGGCGAGAAGGGCCGGCTGCTGATCGAGCAGATCCAGTCCCGCCCGACCTGCGACGTCAATGGGCTCTGGGGCGGCTATACCGGCGAAGGCAGCAAGACCGTGATTCCCGGCAAGGCATCGGCCAAGGTCTCTTTCCGCCTCGTCGGCGATCAGGACCCCGCGAAGATCGCCGCAGCCTTCCAGCAGTTCGTGCGCGACCGGCTGCCGGAGGACGTGACCGCTGCGTTCATCAGCCATTCCGGTTCGCCCGCGCTCGCCGTGCCGCAGGATTCACCGGTGCTGCAGAAGGCACGCAAGGCGCTCGCGGACGAATGGGGCGGGCGCGTCGTCGCGCTCGGCAGCGGCGGCTCGATTCCCGTGGGCGGAGACTTCAAGCGCACGCTCGGGATCGACACGCTCTTCGTCGGCTTCGGCCTCGACGACGATCGCGTCCACTCCCCGAACGAGAAATACGACCTATCTTCCTTCCATAAGGGCCAGCGTTCCTGGGCCCGGATCTTGCAGGCTCTCGGGTGATGAAATCGGTCTGTGTCTTCTGCGGTTCCAATCCTGGCAATGATCCCGTCTATGCGGCCGGCGCGCGGGCCATGGGGGCGGAGATCGCCCGTCGCGGCCTGGTGCTCGTCTATGGCGGCGGCGCGGTCGGCCTGATGGGCGTCGTCGCCAATGCCGCTCTGGAAGCCGGTGGCGAGGTCCATGGCGTCATCCCCAAGGCGCTGCGGGACAAGGAGGTCGGCCATTTCGGGCTGACGCGGCTCGAGGTCGTCGACACCATGCACACCCGCAAGGCGCGGATGGCAGAGCTTTCGGACGGGTTCATCGCCATGCCGGGCGGCATCGGAACCTTCGAGGAACTGTTCGAGATCTGGACCTGGGGCCAGCTCGGCATCCATGGCAAGCCGCTCGGCCTGCTCAATGTCGCGGGCTTCTACGATGCGCTGGCGACGTTTCTCGACCAGACGGTGGAGGCCGGCTTCCTGAAGGCCAATCACCGCGCCATGGCCATGACCGACACCGAACCGGCGACCCTGCTGGACCGGATGGCGGACTACGTTCCTTCCGCCACCTATAAGTGGGTCGAGAAGGAAGAGGTCTGATGCCCCTCTGATCTGCGCCTCTCGAATGTAGGAATATTTTCTTGACATCGTGACGCTGATCGGGTAGACATCAGGAACGCTCACGAAATGTGCCCGAACGAAGCCGCCGCGCCCTCCCGCCGGCGGCTTTTTCGTGCCTGCCATCAGGGACGTTCGCGATGACAGAGGATGACGGCGCGGCCGGCGAAGCAGCAGCGGCTGTGCCCAAGCCCCGAACGGTGCCGGTTAACCGGAAGCGCGTGGTGAGCCAGCTCTGGCGGGCTGCCAAGCGCCAGCTCGACGCGCATGAGGAGCATCTCTCGGACATGCCCAAGGGCGCCGCCGCCAGCGAGGCCGACGCCAAGGCGCTGGCGACGCTGGCGCGCACGGTGCGCGAACTGGTGGCGATCGACGAACCGGCGCCCGGCCAAAAGGACAAGCAGACGGATGACCTCTCCGCCGCCGATGGATTGCGCCACGTCGCCGAACTCCGAAAGGAGCTTGCACGACGTCTTGAAGTCCTTGCCGCCAGAGAGGCGGGTGCCGCTGCTCCTGCAATTGCTGCCGACGGCGACGCCTGACCAATACGAGGTTCTGATCGTCGAATGGGCGATCTGGGCCCGGCCAGACCAGATACCGCCGCCGCCGCCGCGGGGTGTCTGGCTGGTGTTGGGTGGGCGTGGGGCCGGCAAGACGCGCACGGGAGCGGAATGGGTGAAGGGCATGGCGCTCGGCCATCCGCCCTATGCAGAAGCCAAGACCGGGCGCATCGCGCTGATCGGCGAGACGCAGGGGCAGGTCCGCGACGTCATGATCGAAGGTGTCTCCGGCCTCCTGTCAATCCACACCCGCTGGGAGCGCCCCACCTGGTCGCCTTCGCTGCGGCAACTGAAATGGCCGAACGGCGCCATCGCCCAAGTCTTCTCCGCCGAGGACCCGGAAAGCCTGCGCGGCCCACAATTCGGCGCCGCCTGGTCCGACGAACTGGCGAAATGGCCGAACCTTCAGGAGTGCTGGGACATGCTGCAATTCGGATTGCGTCTCGGCGACCATCCTCGCCAGATCGTCACCACGACACCGCGGCCGGTGCCCCTGATCAAACGCCTGCTGGTCGAGCCGAACGTTGCGGTCAGCCGGGCGAAGACAGCCGACAACCGCTTCAACATGGCGGCGGAATTCATCCGCACCGTTACGCAGAGCTATGGCGGCACGCGGCTGGGCCGGCAGGAACTCGACGGCGAGATCGTCGAGGAAAGCGCCGATGCGCTCTGGACGCGAGCGATGCTCGAAGCAACCCGGGAGCGCGCCGCTCCAGGCCTTGCGCGGATCGTCGTGGCGGTCGATCCGCCGGCTTCCTCCTCGCAGCGCGCCGATCGGTGCGGGCTCGTGGTCGCGGGCGTCGATGCCGAAGGGCTCGGCCATGTGCTGGAAGATGCGACGCTGGCCGGCGCCCGCCCGCATGAATGGGCGCAGAAGGCTGTCGCACTTTACAGGCGCCATGAAGCGGATGCGCTGGTCGTCGAGGTCAACCAGGGCGGCGAGATGGTTGAGAGCGTCATCCGGGAGGTCGATGCCGGCATCCCCGTCATCTCCGTGAAGGCGACGCGCGGGAAGTATCTGAGGGCCGAGCCGGTGGCGGCGCTCTATGCCCAGGGGCGGGTCCGCCATGCCGGCGCCTTCCCCGAGCTCGAAGACGAAATGTGCGCCTTCGGCCCGTCCGGCCTCGAAACCGGTCGCTCCCCCGACCGGCTGGATGCGCTGGTCTGGGCACTGACGCATCTGATGCTCGCGCCCAAGGGCCGGCCGCGGGTGCGGGGGATGTAGTTTTCCCGCCAACCGTCATTGCGAGGAGCGTCAGCGACGAAGCAATCCAGCGGGCAGAGAGGACTGCCGCTTCTGGAACGCTTCGCCGCGCTCGCGATGACGGCTGCCGGAATGTCGTTTCACGCTCCAACAGCGAGACTTCCATGTTCGATTTCCTTCGCAGCCTGCGCGGCAACGCCGCGCCGGAGCAGAAGCGCTCGCGCGTCGGGCCGCTGATCGCCCTGCACGAGGCGGGGCGGGCGGTGTGGACGCCGCGCGACTACGTCGCCCTGTCGCGCGAGGGCTACGAGCGCAACCCGGTCGTCCATCGCTGCGTCCGGTTGATCGCCGAGGCGGCGGCCCAGACGCCGCTTGTCGCCAAGGTCGGGGACCGCGAGAGGCCCGAGCATCCGGCGCTCGCCTTGATCGACCGCCCGAACCCCCGACAGGGCGGCATCGCCTTTCGCGAGATGCTGTTCGGCCATCTGCTGGTCGCCGGCAACGCCTATGTCGAGTCGGTTTCGACCGGTCGCGAGCCGCGCGAGCTCTATGCGCTGCGGCCCGACCGGATGCGCGTGGTGCCGGGCCGGGACGGCTGGCCCGAGGCCTACGACTACGCCGTCGGCGGGGAGACGATTCGCTTTCGGCAGGACGAGGGCGCGCTGCCGCCGATCCTGCATCTGACGCTGTTCCACCCGGTCGATGACCATTACGGGCTCTCGCCGGTCGAGCCTGCAGCGACCGCGCTCGACATCCACAACGCCGCCAGCAACTGGCACAAGGCACTGCTCGACAATGCGGCGAGGCCGTCGGGTGCGCTCGTCTATGACGGGCCGGACGGCGCGATGCTGACCGAGCCGCAGTTCGACCGGCTGAAGCAGGAACTGGAGGACAGCTTCCAGGGCGCCCGCAATGCCGGCCGCCCGCTGCTGCTGGAAGGCGGCCTCGACTGGAAGCCGCTCTCGTTGACGCCCGCGGAGCTCGATTTCGTCGCGGCCAAGGGCGTGGCGGCGCGCGAGATCGCCCTTGCCTTCGGCGTGCCGCCGCTGCTGCTCGGCTTGGCCGGCGACAACACCCACGCCAATTTCGCCGAGGCCAACCGCGCGCTCTGGCGCCAGACGGTGATCCCGCTGGTCCGCCGCACGGCGCAGTCACTGGCGCAATGGCTCGGTCCGGCCTTCGGCGACGACCTCATGCTCGACCCCGACCTCGATGCGATCGAGGCACTGGCCGAGGAGCGGGAATCGCTCTGGCGGCGGCTGGGCGCAGCCACCTTCCTCGACGAGGACGAGAAGCGCGAGGCGGTCGGCTACGGCCGGCGCACCTCCGGGAAGGAGCCGTCATGAACCTGCTCGATCAGATCGTGACGGCTTTCGTCGGCCGCGCCGATGTCGGCCATCTCGGCCTGCTGCTCTGGGCCGCGAGTGCATCCGGGCTGGCCTGGCTCGTCCTGCGCGAGCTCACGGCTGCAAACCGCCGCTTCGACGATTTCGTGCGCGAACTCAACCGCTTCAACGCCCGCCACGAGGGAGAAAAGCCATGAAGGGAACCAGCCGGAGCAGGCCGCTGCCGCGACCGGAAGGAGGGCGGCGGCAGACCGACAGAGCGGGGCCTGCCGGCGCCACGCGCGAGACCTTCAGCCGCTTCGTCAGCAATCTCGCGAAGCTGGAAGGAGAGCGCAGCCAGTCGGCCAAGGGCGAGGCGAACCGGGGATGAACCGCACCCGCCACCTGCCGTTCGAAGCCAAGCTTCTGCCGATGCAGCCTGCCCGCGTCGCAGCTGACGGCACCTTCGAAGGCTATGCCAGCCTCTTCAGCGTGCCGGACCTGGGCAAGGACGTCGTCGAGCCCGGCGCCTTCCATCAGAGTCTGGCGCGGCGCGGCCTTGCCGGCGTCAAGCTGCTCTGGCAGCACGACCCGGCCGAGCCGCTTGGTCGCTGGCTCAGCCTGGCCGAGGACCGTCGCGGTCTCTTCGTCCGCGGGCGGCTCTCGCTCGCCGTCGCTCGTGCCCGCGAGATCCACGCGCTGATGCGGGACGGCGCGATCGACGGCCTTTCGATCGGCTTTCGCCCCGAAAAGGCGCGTACCGAGCCGCGCACCGGCCTGCGCCGGCTGGAGCGGGTGGACCTCTGGGAGGTCTCCATCGTCACTTTTCCGATGCTGCCACAGGCGCGGGTCAGCGCCGTGAAAACCGTGCTCCGGCCGGCCGCCTTCGCCTGAAACCCGGCTTCCCATCGCATTTCACCAGGAGAATCCATGACCCATCTCGACCATGCCCCCGAAACCAAGGCATCCGGTGCCGATCTGGCGCTCGCCTTCGAAGATATGCGCTACACGCTGGAGAGCTATCGTGCCGCCAATGACGAACGTCTTGCGGGGTTGGAAGCCCGCAACGGTGTCGATCCGCTGACCGAGGAGAAGCTCGCCCGGATCGACGGCGCGCTCGACGAGGCGCTGCGCCGAATCGACCGGCTGACACTGGACCGCTCGCGGCCCGCGCTCGGCCGGGACGGTCAGGGCACCCGTGATCCGCTGGTCGCGGAGCACAAGGCAGCATTCGCCGCCTATGTCCGAACCGGCGAGGCCGGTGGGCTGAAGCGGCTCGAGGCGAAGGCTCTCTCGGCCGGCTCCGGCCCGGATGGCGGCTATCTGGCGCCCTCGACGGTCGAGGGCGAAATCCTGCGTCGCCTGGCCAACATTTCGCCGATCCGGGCGCTGGCGACGGTGCGGACCATCTCGTCCGGCAGCTACAAGAAGGCCTTCTCGACCGCAGGGCCGGCCTCCGGCTGGGTCTCGGAGACGGCGGTTCGTCCGCAGACGGCCACGCCGACGCTGGCCGAGCTCTCCTTCCCGGCGATGGAGCTCTATGCCATGCCGGCGGCGACGCAGACCCTGCTCGACGACGCCATCGTCAACATCGACCAGTGGATCGCGGAGGAGGTCGAGAGCGCCTTCGCCGAGCAGGAAGGCGCGGCTTTCGTCAGTGGCGACGGCGTCGACAAGCCCAAGGGCTTCCTGGCCTATCCGACCGTCGCCGAGGCGAGCTGGAGTTGGGGCAATATCGGCGTGCTGAATACCGGCGTTGCCGGCGCCTTCGCCGCCCTGAATCCGGGCGACGCGCTGATCGACCTCGTCTATGCGCTGAAGGCCGGCTACCGCCAGAACGGCACCTTCGTGATGAACCGCAAGACGCAAGGAGCGGTACGCAAGTTCAAGGACGCCAACGGCAACTATCTTTGGCAGCCCCCGGCCTCGGCCGGAGCTTCGGCGACCCTGCTGGGGTTTCCGCTGGTCGAGGCCGAGGATATGCCCGACATCGCAAACAATGCCGTGGCGATCGCCTTCGGCGATTTCCGGCGCGGCTATCTCGTGGTCGACCGGGCCGGCGTGCGCATCCTGCGCGACCCCTACTCCGCCAAGCCGTATGTGCTGTTCTACACGACCAAGCGCGTGGGCGGCGGCGTGCAGGATTTCGCCGCCATCAAGGGGCTGACATTCGCAAGCTGAGCACCTGGTCCGAAAGCGGAAACTGCCTTTCGCAGCGATCTGGGGCCACCACCCTGGACGCTCAGCGCGAGAACCACCAGCTCCATTCGGAGCTGGCCTGTGGCCGGCCGGCTTCGTCCGGCTGCAGGGCGCTGCCGAGCGCCAGCAGGCGGGCGCTGCCTTGCGAAATCCAGTCGCGATGCTCGCTGACCGGGGTGATCGCGGTGAACCCGCCGCAGATCAGCCGGGCCTGTGTCCTCAGCGGCCCGCTCGACCAGCTCACGATCCCGACGAGGTCGCGCGAGCGGGCCGAACCGCGGATGACCGGCCCTCCGGAATCGCCACGGCAGGCGCCGGCGCCCGGCGTCTCGCCGCGCGATTCAATGTCGACCGCGACCTTGACGGTATTCTGCGTGGTGTAGTTGCCGACGTTGAGGAGCTGCGTCTCGCGCAGTCGCCGCGCGCTGCGCTTGTTGTTCTCCGAAGAGAGGCCGTAGCCGGCCATGGTCACGGTCTCGCCCTGCCAGAGCCCGCCGCCGAGACTCAAGGGCTGCATGTCGTCCGGCAGGGGCTGTGCCAGGCGCAGCAGCGCGAGGTCGGTACCCGGCTGGGTTCGTGGCGTCGTGCCGGGCACGAAGCTCGGATGCGGCAGCACGGCCACGACGAGCTGCCGGCGCGGCTTGAAGCGCGGATCGAGGCTGACGACGCTGATCGAGCTGCCATCCATCAGGCAATGCGCTGCGGTGAGCACGATCTGCGGCGCGATCACTGCGCCGGAGCAGAGCTCGCCGCGGCTGGTTTCCACGCGCACGGTCGAGGCGCGCGTGCCCTGCGTGTCGCGCGGCGTGACGCCGCCGACGACTGCAAGGGCGGGCTGGGTTGCCGCCAGCACCAACGAGAAGCCGAGAAGAGAAAGCGAGCGCGACAGCATGAGCCAGATCGATGACGATGGCAGACCAATCTAGAAGAGACGGCGGCGCAGTCCAGTATTTCCGTCAGCGCGGTGCCGACCAGCGAGCGGTCTGCCCCCATTGGCCCAGGGTCAAGTCGATCCAGCCCCGTTGCGGCGCCACCAGCACGCCCTGGCTCAGCAAGCCGCATTCGCGGCCGGCCGGTCCGGTCGACCAGCTGCTGATCGCGACGACGGCTGGCCCGTCGAACATCGCACCGCCTGAATCGCCCTGGCAGGCACCTGCGCCCGGCGTCTTGCCACGCCCGGCTGGGTCGGCCGCCCAGAGCAGGATGCGGCCGGGGCCGTAAGGCTCGATCACCTCGAGCGCGGCGGAGCGATAGGTCCCTGTCGTGCGGGCCTCCCGCTCCTGCGAGACGCCGTAGCCGGCGAGCGTGACCGCGCTGCCGGCGCGTGGGCTGGCGCCGCCATCCAGGGTGGCCGGCGTGAAACGGGCCGGCAGCGGCTCGGACAACCGGATCAGTGCCAGATCGATCGACCGGCGCCGGTTGCTGACAGCCTTTGCGTTGAACTCCGGGTGGAGGACGACCGAGGCGGGCACGAGCAGCACCGGCTCCCCGCCGTCCCGCCAATGAACGCGCAGCTCGGTGCCGCCGGCCGCGCAATGGGCTGCCGTCAGCACGGTTTTTGGCGACAGCACGACGCCGCTGCACACCCCGCCACGGGCGTTGAGCACCATCACGGTCGAGGCTTCGGCCGGCCCGCCCTCGCGGCCACCGACCACGGCCGACGCGGGCAGCGCCGAAAGCGCCCAGGCGAGACCCAGAACCCAGTTCACGATGCGCATCGAACGCTCCTCCCAGGAGGGCAGATAGCGCGTCGCCTCCCGCAATTGAACCCGCAACGGAGCGATCATGACGCCGCTTGCCCTGGAGCCGCCTGCCGAGGAGCCGATCTCGCTCGCCGAAGCCCGAAGCTTCCTGCGCCTCGACCAGAGCGACGAGGACGATCTGCTGACGATGCTGGTGACGGCGGCGCGCCTGATGGTGGAAGCGGCGTCGGGCCGCTGCCTCGTCGATCAGCACTGGCGCATCGTCCTCGACTGCTGGCCACAGGCGGGCGAGATCCGGCTGCCGCTGTCGCCCGTCAGCACCATCCTCGCCGCCCGCGTCTACGACGCCACGGGAACGGCGCAGCCGGTCGATCCTGCCGCCATGGCGCTCGACAGCCTGTCCGATCCGCCCCTGATCCGCATCGGGGGCGAACTCCCCGCACCTGGTCGTGACCACGGCGCTATCGAGATCGACGTGGTCGCCGGCTTCGGTCCCGACGCGACGGACGTGCCCGGGCCGCTGCGGCAAGCGGTGCTGCGCCTCACGGCACGCTGGTTCGAAGAGCGCGGCGATGTCGCCAGCCGCGATGCCCAGGCCTTGCCGGTCCCGATCGCGGCGCTCGTCGCGCCCTATCGCAGGGCGAGGCTGTGATGGTGGAACGGCGGGAGGCCGCCATCGGCGGCATGCGGCGGCGCCTTGCGCTCGAAGCGCCGGTCGAAGCGTCCGATGGGCTGGGCGGCGTCACCCGCAGCTTCGTCACCGTGGCCGCCTTCTGGGCGCAGGTGGAATGGCTCGGTGGCGCGGAGCATTGGCGGCAGGGTCGGCCCGAACAGACCGGCAGCTATCGCATCACCCTGCGCTGGCGCGGCGATCTCGACGCCGGAAGGCGTCTGCGCGACGGGGCACGCCTGTTCGAGATCAGGGCCGCCGCCGATCCCGATGGCGGGCGCCGCCGGCTGGTCTGCCTCGCCGAGGAGGTGACGCCATGAGCGATGCGATCCTGGCTCTGCGGGGCGCCGTTCAAGCGCGGCTCGCGACGGACGCTGCCCTGACGGCGCTGATCGGCGCGGACCGAATCTTCGACGAGGCGCCGCGCGCCCAGCGCGGCCTCTACGTGGTGCATGGCGACATCGAGGCGCGCGACTGGTCGACCGGCACCGAAACCGGCTGCGAGCAGGAGTTCGCGCTCGTCGTCTGGGCAGGGCAGAGCGGCTCGTCGCGCCAGGCGCTGGAGGCGGCCGGCCTGATCGTGGCGGCCCTGGACGGCAGCGGCCTCGCACTGGACGGCCATGTGCTCGTCAACCTGCGCTGGCTGTCCAGCCGTCTTGCGCGCGAGCCGCGTGGCGGCCTCCCAAGCGTGACGCTCCGTTTCCGGGCGGCCACCGAGTCGGCCTGATGTCTTTTGGAACCATCGAAGGAGAGCCGCATGTCGGCACAGAAGGGCAAGGACCTGCTGCTCAAGGCGGCAGACGGGGAGGGGGCTTTCGTCACGGTCGCCGGGCTGCGCGCCCGGCAGATCGCGTTCAATGCCGAGATCGTCGACGTCACCCATTCGGAATCGGCCGGCCGCTGGCGGGAACTGCTTCAGGGGGCGGGAATGCGCCGCGCCGCCATCAGCGGTTCCGGTATCTTCAAGGACGGCGCCTCCGACGCCTTGGTGCGCCAGACCTTCTTCGACGGCGCCATACGCGACTGGCAGGTGGTGGTTCCTGATTTCGGCACGATCGAGGGGCCGTTCCAGCTCACCAGCCTTGAATACCGCGGCGACCATGCCGCCGAGGTCACCTTCGACCTGTCGCTGGAATCGGCCGGCGCTCTCGCTTTCACCGCTCTCTGAGGAGAAGACCCATGGTCAATCGTCATCGCGGCGAGACCGCGCTCATGGTCGAGGGGCAGGCGCTGCCGATGCGCCTGACGCTCGGCGCGCTCGCCGAACTCGAGCATGCCTTTGCCGTCGACAGCCTTCCCGCCCTGGGCCAGCGCTTCATCGGCGGCCATCTTTCCGCCCGCGATATCATCCGCATCATCGCCGCCGGGCTGCGCGGCGCGGGCAAGGCGATCCGCGATGAGGACGTCGCCGGGCTGCCTTTCGACGGCGGGCTCGCAGGCGCGATCAAGGCTGCGATCGGCCTCCTGGAAGCCACCTTCGGCGATGGCGAGGCCCGCCCTCCGCAGCCGCCGGAGGCGTAAGCGCCCCGGCGGCCTTTCCCTGGGAAGAGGCGATGGCTTTCGGCCTCGGTCGGTTGGGCTGGGCGCCGGACCGATTCTGGGCATCGACGCCGCGAGAGCTCGCGGCCGCGATCCGCGCCTTCCGCCCTGCGGCCGTCGCTGCCGCCCCGGACCGAGCTGCCCTTGAAGGGCTGCTTGCCGCTTTCCCCGATGGTTGAGCACGACACTTGAATCAATCTCTGAAGAGGATGCCATGGCCGAAGAGGACGCCTTCGACACCGTCCGCCTGTCCGACATGCGGGCGATGGACAGCCTGACTCAATCTCTCAGCCGCTCCTCGGAAAGCTTTGGTAAATCGATCGTTAACGCCTTTTCGCGCGGCGTGGTCGAGGGCAAGAGGTTCGAGGATACGCTGCGCAGCATCGGCCGATCGATGACGAACAGCCTGCTGAAAACGGCGCTGAAGCCGTTGCAGACCGGGATCTCCGACCTGCTCGGCAGCGGCGTCAAGAGCCTGGCCGGCCTGCTCGGCGGTGGCCTTGGCAGCATGGGCGGCGCGAGCGTCCCGGTCGCTCCTTTCGCCGAGGGCGGGATTGTCGCTTCGCCCTCCTATTTCCCCACCGGGCGCGGCCTCGGCCTGATGGGCGAGAGCGGGGCGGAGGCCATCCTGCCGCTCTCTCGAGGGCCCGACGGGCGCCTCGGTGTGCGGGCCGGGGGTGGCAACGCGCGTCCGCTCTCGGTGACCGTCCAGGTCTCGACGCAGGACGCCGAGAGCTTCCGCCGTTCGGAAGCGCAGGTTGCGGCCGCAGTGGCTCGGGCCGTCGCCCGCGGCAGCCGTGCGCTCTGAGCGGGGGCGGCGATGAGCGATTTCCACGATGTCCGTTTTCCGCTCGACATCGCCCGCGGCGCCCGTGGCGGGCCGGAGCGGCAGACCCAGATCGTCACGCTCGCCTCGGGCCGCGAGGTGCGCAACAGCCGCTGGGCCCATTCGCGCCGGCGCTACGATGCGGGGCTGGGCGTGCGCTCTCTCGATGCCTTGGCCCAGGTGGTGAGCTTCTTCGAGGAACGGCGCGGGCGGCTCTATGGCTTCCGCTGGCGGGACCGGCTCGACTGCAAGAGCTGCCCGCCCTCGCAGGAGCCGAGCGCGGACGATCAGCTGATCGGCACCGGCGACGGCATCACGGCGGCATTTCAGCTTTGCAAGAGCTACGGCAGCGGCGCGCAGGCCTATCGGCGCGATGTCGCCAAGCCTGCGTCAGGCAGTGTCCTCCTTGCTGTGGACGGAGTCGTGCAACCGCCGGACGCCTTTGTCTGCGACATGACGACCGGGCTCGTGACGTTCACCGCCGGGCATATCCCCGCGACAGGCGCCGCGGTTTCGGCCGGCTTTTCGTTCGACGTCCCTGTCCGCTTCGATACGGATGCGATCGAGGTCGATCTCTCCGCCTTCGAGGCAGGCGAGATCCCGCGCATCCCCGTCGTCGAAATCCTGCCCTGAGGCGATCATGCGCGATATTCCTGCGGCGTTGGCCGCCCATCTCGAAGGCGGCGCCACCACCCTGTGCCACTGCTGGAGTCTGGCGCGCCGCGACGGCCTCGTCCTCGGCTTCACCGACCACGACCGGCCTCTGGCCTTCGACGGCATTGCCTTCGCAGCCGCGACGGGACTGGAGGCTGCCGAATCCACCGCCGAGCTCGGCTTCGCCATCGGCGGCGGCGAGGTCTCAGGCGCCTTCGCGGCGTCCGGACTGAACGAGGCCGATCTGGCACGCGGCGCTTTCGACGATGCGCGGCTGCGAATCTGGCTGGTCAACTGGGCCGATCCGGGTCAGCGTCTGCTGCTGGACGAAGGCCATGTCGGCGAGGTGCGCCGCGGCGGGACGGCCTTCACGGCAGAAATGCGCGGCACGGCCAAGGCGTTCGACGAGGAGCGCGGCCGGGTCTATCTGCGCAGTTGCGCTGCCGATCTGGGCGATGCCCGCTGCGGCGTTGTGCTCGCGCCGGCCCCGGCGAACGTCGTCGAAACGGACGGACGCTTCTCGCTTTCGGCCACGGGCCTTTCAGGCTTCGCCGACGGGCATTTCACCGGCGGCCGGTTGGTCTTCACCTCCGGCGCGAACACGGGCTTCGCGACCGAGGTGAAGCGCCATGGTCTCGAGAGCGAGCACGCGGTTCTCCAGCTCTGGCAGGCGCCGGCGGTGCCGATCAGCGCTGGGGACGGCTTCGAGGTGACGCCGGGCTGCGACAAGAGCTTCGCCACCTGCCGCGGCAAATTCGGAAACGCCGTCAATTTCCGCGGCTTTCCGCATATGCCCTCCACCGACTTCATCATCGGCGGCGTTCGCCCCGGGGATGGTGCTCTCGACGGGGGGAGCCTGTTCCGATGAGGCGCGCCGAGATCGTCCTCGCGGCCCGGCAGTGGCTTGGCACACCCTATCACCACCAGGCCTCGCTGCGCGGTGTCGGCTGCGATTGTCTTGGCCTCGTCAGGGGCGTCTGGCGCGATCTCTGTGGTCCCGAGCCGGAAGCGCCACCGGCCTATTCTCCGCATTGGGCGGAGAGCCTCGGGCAGGAGACGCTTGCGCTCGCCGCCATGCGCCATCTCCTTCCCCTTGATCCAGGGCAGGCGAGACCGGGCGATGTCCTGCTCTTCCGCTGGCGGGCGCATCTGCCCGCCAAGCACTGCGCGATCCTGTCCGCGCAAGACGCGATCATCCACGCGCATGACGGCGCGGCGGTGACCGAGGTCGCGCTGACCGGCTGGTGGCGGCGCCATCTCAGCCATGCCTTTTCCTTTCCCGGAGTGAGCGACTGATGGCGACGCTTCTTCTTCAGGTCGCCGGTTCGGCGCTGGGCACCGCACTGGGCGGACCCATCGGCGGCGCGATCGGGCAGGCGCTCGGCGGGCTCGCAGGCGCGAGCCTCGACCAAGCCTGGCTCGGCGGTTCTGGCGGCAACAAGATCGTCCAAGGGCCGCGGCTGAAGGAGGTCAACGGCCTCGTCGCGACCGAAGGCGCGGCGATCCCGCGCCTCTATGGCCGGGCCCGGCTCGGCGGGCAGCTGATCTGGGCGACGCGTTTCGAGGAGGAGGTCAAGCTTTCGGTCACGCGGACCAAGAGCGGCGGCAAGGGAGGCAAGGCGCAGAAATCCTACGAGACGACCTACAGCTACTACGCCAATCTCGCGGTGGGCCTGTGCGAGGGGCCCATCGCCTTCGTCCGGCGCATCTGGGCCGATGGGCGCGAACTCGACGTGCAGACTGTGGCGATGCGGGTTTATCGGGGTGAGGAAACCCAAGCCGCCGATCCGTTGATCCTCGCCAAGGAGGCCGGCGCCGCGCCGGCCTATCGCGGGCTGGCCTATGTCGTATTCGAGCGTTTCCCACTGGCCGATTACGGCAATCGCGTCCCGCAATTCGAATTCGAGGTCGTGCGCGCTGTCGAGGGGCTCGGAGGGATGATCCGTGCCGTCACCCTGACGCCTGGCGCCGGCGAATTTGTCTATGATATCCGCTCCGTCAGCCACGAGCCCGAGCCCGGCGTCACCGAGAGCCTGACACGCCACCAGCTCTATGGCGGGGCGGATGCCGACACCGCACTGGGCCATCTCATCGCGCTCTGCCCGAATCTGCGGCGCGTTTCGCTCGTCGTTTCCTGGTTCGGCGACGATCTGCGCGCCGGCGCCTGCACGGTCGCGCCCCGCGTCGAGGTCTCGCACAAGCCGACCGTCGGCGCGGAATGGTCGGTGGCAGGGCTGACGCGCAGCTCGGCGCGTTTCGTCAGCCAGGTGGATGGTCGCCCGGCTTTCGGCGGGACACCCTCCGACGAGAGCATCGTCGCCCTGATCCGACGCCTGCGGTTCGATTACGGGCTGGAGGTCGTCCTCTATCCTTTCCTGATGTTGGATATCCCGGCGAGCAACGCGCTGCCGGACCCCTACACCGGAGCGGTCGGGCAGCCGCGCTATCCCTGGCGCGGGCGCATCACCTGCGACCCGGCGCCGGGCCGTAGCGGCAGTCCCGAGGGAACGGCCGGGGCGATGGCGCAGGTCGCGGCTTTCGCCGGCACGGTCGCTCCCGCCGATATCGCCATCGCCGATGGCACGGTGACCTGCGCCAAGCCCGACGAGTGGAGCTTCCGTCGTCTCGTGATGCATTGCGCGGCCTTGGCGCAGCTCGCCGGCGGTGTCGAAGGTTTCGTCATCGGCTCGGAATTGGTCGGGCTGACGCGCCTGCGCGATGCCGAGGGCTATCCGATGGCCGGGCATCTCGCTGCGCTGGCGGCCGATGTCCAGGCCATGCTTCCAGCCGCGACGCTGACCTATGCCGCCGACTGGACCGAATACGGAGCCGATGTCCGGAATGGCGGGGAGGACATCGACTTCCCGCTCGATCCCCTCTGGGCGCATCCTGCCATCGGTGCCATCGGCATCGACTGGTATCCGCCGCTGTCGGACTGGCGCGATTCCGGGGACCATGCGGATGCGCGGATGGCGCGGGGGCCCACCGATCTCGGCTATCTGCGCTCCAGGGTGAGCGGTGGCGAGGCCTATGACTGGTACTATGCGGACGAGGCTGGCCGCGTCGCCCAGCAGCGCCTGCCGATCTCGGACGGCGCATACGGAAAGCCCTGGATCTATCGCCCGAAGGACCTCGTCGGCTGGTGGAGCAATCCGCATATCCGACGGGCCGGTGGCGCCGAGACGACGGCCACCCACTTCGCGCCCGGCGCCAAGCCGATCTGGCTGACCGAGATCGGCGTCCCCGCCGTCGACAAGGGCGCCAATGCGCCCAATATCTTCCCGGACCCGAAGTCCGATGAGGGAGGCCTGCCGCCCTTTTCCAGCGGTGCACGCGACGACCTTGTGCAGGCGCGGGCGCTGGAAGCCATTCTGTCCGGCTTCGATCCGTCTTTGGTCGGCTTCGATGCCGCTCGCAATCCGGTTCACATGGAGAGCGGAATCCGCATGGTCGAACCGGGCCACCTCTTCGTCTGGAACTGGGATGCGCGGCCGTTCCCGGCTTTTCCCGACTTAGCTGCGAGCTGGGCCGATGGGGCGAATTTCGAGACGGGACACTGGCTCAACGGGCGCCTGGAAGGCAGCCCCGTCGACCGGCTCGTGGAGAGACTGATCGCCGATTTCGGCCTGCCGCCGGCGGACCATATCGCGATCGACGGCTTCCTCGACGGCTATGTGATCGAGCGGCCGCTCTCGGCGCGACAGGCTTTGGAGCCTCTGGCACAGACCTTTGGCTTCGACGCCGTCATGAGTTCCGGCAAGCTGCGCTTCGAAGGGCGCGGCGGAGCCGTCGCGCGACGGCTCCGCCTCGACGACCTGATTCTCGACCGCGACGGCGAGGCCTTCACCCTGCGCCGGGCACAGGAGAGCGAATTGCCGCTCGAGTTGCGGCTCGGCTTCTGCGACGGCGAAAACGACTACCGCAACGCCGCCGCCCGCTCGCGCCGGCTGGCGGGGGGTGCCCGGCGGGAGGTTGCGGTCGAGACCGCCATCGTAACACGCCAGCAGGAAGGCATGCGCCTGGCCGACCAGCGCCTGCAGGAGGCCTGGGCGGCACGCGAGACGCTGGATTGCGAACTCTCGCCGCGCTGCCTCGATCTGGAGCCGGGGGATGTGGTCGGGCTGGCCGAGGGGGCGACCGAGCGTCTCTTCCGCATCACTCGCATCGCCGATGGTCCGACCCGGCGCATCGGCGGGCGGCTGGTCGAGCCGGCGATCTATCGCATGGCAGGCGTCAAGGGCGGCGCCAGGCCGGTTCGCGCGCCGCCGCCCTTGCCCGGCCGGCCCCTGGTCGTGCCGATGGCGCTGCCGATAGCGGTCAGCCAACCGCCGGCGCTTCTCTCGCTTGCAGCCTTTGCAGCCCCCTGGCCGGGGGCGCTCGCCATCTGGCAGGCTGACGACGCCGGCCTCTTCGCGCCGCGCAGCTTCATCGAGGCGCCGGCGGTGGTCGGCGAAACCTTGACCGACCTCCGGCCAGGGCCGCTCTGGCGAAGCGACCGCCGCTCGGTGCTCGATGTCCGGCTGCGCGGCGGCGTGCTGGCTTCCGTGACGCCTGAGGCGGCGCTGGCCGGCGCGAATGCGCTGGCGCTGATCGATGGGGAGGGCATGATCGAGTTGGTTACGGTTTCGCGTGTCGAGCTGATCGGGCCGCAGCGCTTCCGCCTTTCCGGCTTTGTGCGCGGCCTCGGCGGCTCGGAGGCCGCTTCAGGGCGGCATCTGCCGGCCGGGGCCCGGATCGTCATGCTCGACGGGGCGACGATGGTGCTCAGCAATGACCTTGCCGATATCGGCAGGAACTTGCGGCTGCGCATCGGGCCGGCGCGCGACGACGTCGGCGCTCCGACCATGGTCGAGATCGTCGTGCCGGTGGGCGCCGAGGCGCTGAGGCCGCTTGCCCCGGTGCGCGTCACGGCGCGACGCAGGGGGGCGGGGATCTCTCTGACCTGGCTGCGCCGCACGCGCGTCGACGGCGACAGCTGGGACCTGGTGGAGGTGCCGCTGGGCGAGGAGAGCGAGCGCTACGCGGTCGACATTCTCTCCGGTTCCGCCATCATACGATCCGCAACGGTGACGGAACCAGTCTGGCTCTATTCCGAAGCGCAGGAGCTCGTGGATTTCGGAACTCCCCTCTCGGCGATCGACGTCGCGTTGAGGCAGTTGAGCGCGACGGTAGGCGCCGGCCATGAATGGCGTGGACGGGTCGCCATCAGCTGAACTAGGCTGGCGTCTCGGAGCCTGAGGAACATTCATGACGCGTTCACGCGCGCAGGGCTAACCCGAACTCGATGATGCCGGTCGAACCTCTCCTTGCCTTTGCGTTGCTGGCATCGCAGCCGGCTCCGGTTCTGCGCGTCGACGATCCGGCCCCGGTGTCCTGCCTTTCCTCGGAAGATACCCGTGATGCCGTGGCTGAGGGCAAGGTGATTCAGCCGGCCGAAGCCTCCCGCAAGGCGCGCCACGCCGCGCCGGGCGAGGTGCTGCGCATTCGGCTCTGTCGCCAGGGCGAGGAGTACGTCTATCTCGTCACCACGATGAAGCGCGACGGCCGAGTCGCGCGGGTGACGCTCGAAGGACAATCGGGCAAGGTCGCCACCGTTCGCTGAAGGCGGACCGATTCTTGTGAACGGGAGTGCGAAGACCGTGAGACTGCTCGTCGTCGAGGACGACAAGGACTTGAATCGCCAGATCGTCACGGCGCTCGAAAATGCGGGCTACGCTGTCGACAAGGCATTCGACGGGGAGGAGGGGCTCTATCTCGGCGAGACAGAGCCCTATGACGCCGTCATTCTCGATCTCGGCCTGCCGAAGGTGGACGGTGTTGCGGTGCTTCAGGCCTGGCGTCGGGCCGACAAGACGATGCCTGTGCTGATCCTGACCGCGCGGGACCGTTGGAGCGACAAGGTCGGCGGGTTCGATGCCGGCGCCGACGACTATGTCGTCAAGCCGTTCCATGTCGAGGAACTGCTGGCGCGCGTCCGCGCCCTGCTGCGCCGCGCGGCTGGCCACGCGACCTCGGAGCTGGTCTGCGGGCCTGTACGGCTCGATACCCGTGCCAGCCGCGTCGTCGTCGATGGCAACCCGGTGAAGCTCACTTCGCACGAATACCGGTTGCTGTCCTATCTGATGCATCATCAGGGCCGGGTGGTGTCGCGCACCGAGCTTGTTGAGCATCTCTACGACCAGGATTTCGACCGTGATTCCAACACGATCGAGGTCTTTGTCGGCCGCCTGCGCAAGAAACTGGGTGTCGACGTCATCGAGACCGTCCGCGGCCTTGGCTATATCGCTGCCGCCCCCGACAAGGGTTAAGCGTGGCTCATGCCGCTCAGGAAGCGCCGCTATTCCCTCGGCACGCGGCTGTTCCTCTCGGCGGCGCTGAGCTGCATCCTGATCCTCGTTCTTGCCGGATTGGGGCTCACGACCTTCTACCGGCGCTCGGCCGAGCGCGGTTTTGACGAACGGCTCTCCGTCTACATCAAGGAACTGGTTGCCGATCTGGCGGCGCCGCCGGAAACGGAGCGCCAGGCCATCGGCGATCTCGGTGAACCGCGCTTCGACCTGCCCCTCTCGGGCTGGTACTGGCAGATCATCCGCCTGGATGGCGACAAGCCCAATCTGCGCGCCTCGCGCTCGCTGGTGGGCGGGCAGCTCCCCAAGCTGCTCGACCAGCGCATCGCTCCCAACAGTCGTGGCCTGCGCGAAAGCTACGTTTCGGGGCCCGACGACCGGATGTTGCGGGTTCTGGAGCGCGAGATCGATGTCGGGGAGGATGGCCGCTTCACCGTCGCGGTCGCGGCACCGGCAGACGAGATCGAGGGCGATATCCAGGATTTCCGCCTCGCCTTGACGATGACCTTTGTCTTGCTCGGACTGATCCTCGTCTCTTCGACGCTGATGCAGGTGCGCTTCGGGCTGCGGCCGCTCGTGCGGCTGAGAGCCGCAGTCGGCGCGGTGAGGACGGGGGATGCGCCGCGTATCGCTGGCGAATATCCGCCTGACCTGGCTCCGCTCGCCGGCGAGCTCAACCAGTTGATCGACGCCAATCACGAGATCCTGGAACGGGCACGCACGCAGGTCGGCAATCTCGCCCATGCGTTGAAGACGCCGCTCAGCGTGATGCTGAACGAGGCCGAGGCGCAGAAGCCCGCAAGTCATCTCGCCCGAACCGTCGGCACGCAGGCAGCCGTGATGCGCGATCAGGTGCAGTATTATCTCGACCGCGCCCGCGCCGCCGCGTTATCGGGTGCGCTGGGCGGGACGACGGAGGTAGTGCCTTCGCTCGAGGCCCTGCTGCGCACCTTCATGAAGATCACCCAGGACAAGGGCATCGACGGGTTTCACAGCGTGCCGGAGACGCTGCGATTTCGGGGCGAGAAGCAGGATTTCGAGGAGATGCTGGGCAATCTCCTCGACAATGCCTTCAAATGGGCCACGGCCAAGGTCAGGGTGTCCCTGGAAGAGGGGACGGGCGAGCCTGCCGAGCCGATGGCGATCCTGATCGACGACGATGGGCCTGGCCTGCCGGGCGAAGCGATGGCCGAGGTTCTGAAGCGCGGCCGGCGGCTGGACGAGACAACCCCCGGCTCCGGCCTCGGCCTGTCCATCGTGGTCGATCTCGCCAAGCTCTATGGCGGCGAGGTGACGCTGCACCGCTCGCCGCTCGGCGGCCTGAGGGCGCGGCTGATCCTGCCTTCGGTCTAAGGGATACACCGCGTGACCGTATGTCGCCATGAACCCGCTCCTGCAATTCGCTAAGAACGCGGCATGATGATCTGGGCGATCTTTGCGGCCATGACCGGAGGGGCGATCTTCGCTCTGCTCTGGCCGTTGAGCCACGGCGGAAAGGCGGCGTTCGCCGACAAGGCGGACGCCGCGAGCCTGTACCGTTCGCAAGTTGCCGAGATCGATCGTGATCTGGCACGGGCGCTGATCGGGTCGGCCGAGGCCGAGGCGGCGCGGGCCGAGGCGGCCCGGCGCCTGTTGCGGGCGACCGCAGGGCAGGCCGCACCCGCCGGGGAAACAGAGCCCTCGCTGCGCCGCCGCCGTGCGAGTTCGGCGCTGATGCTCTCCGTCGTGCCGCTGATGGCGCTGCTGGTCTACGGCGTCTACGGGTCCCCGACCGCACCGGATCAGCCGCTCGCAGCGCGGGTCGCCGAGGCAGGGCCCCGCCAGGATTTCGCGGTCGTCTTCGCACGGATGGAGGCCCATCTCGCAGCCAATCCGGGCGACGCCAGGGGCTGGTCGCTCATCGCGCCAATCTACCTGCGGCAGGGGCGCTACGACGATGCGGAGCGGGCCTATGCCGCCGCCGCCCGCCATGGCAGGCCGGAGGCCGAGATCTGGGCCGGCCTTGGCGAGGCACGCACCCTCGCGGCGTCGGGCGTGGTCACGGCTTCGGCGCGCGAAGCCTTTTCCGAAGCCTTGAAACAGGACCCTGGCAACGCCCGCTCCGCCTTTTACCTCGCCGTGGCCAAGGAGCAGGACGGCGATCGCAGCGGCGCCATCGCCGCGCTGAGGCAGCTGCTCGCCAGTGCTCCGCCGGGCGCGGATTGGGCGGGTATGGTGCGGGCCAAGATCGACAGCCTCGAAGGCGCGCCTGCGCGCGATGCCATCGCTTCGCTGCCGGCCGGGCAGCGCGACGCGGCGATCCGCGGCATGGTCGAGGGGCTGGCGAGCCGCCTGGAGGCCGGTGGCGGGTCGCTGGAGGAGTGGACACGGCTGATCCGCGCCAGAACGGTCCTCGGCCAGAAGGAGGAAGCCCGTGCGGCAGCCCTCAAGGCACGCGAGCGCCTCGGTCAGGATGCATCGGCCCTTGCGGCGCTCGACGCGCTGACCGATGAACTGGCCTTGAAGGAGGCAAGCCCATGACGATCGCTGAGCCGGCAGGCCGGGCCCCGGTCAGGCGGCGCATGACTCGCAAGCAGCGTCGGCTCATGCTGATCGCAGCGGCCGGTGCGGTGCTGGCGCTCGCGCTCGGCCTCGTGCTCTTTGCCATGCGCGATACCATCGTCTTCTTCTATGGGCCGACGGAGATCGCCGAGAAGGGCGTCCAGCCGGGCGCAAGG
The DNA here is from genome assembly GCF_900156025.1 of Allobosea sp. TND4EK4. Classification (GTDB taxonomy): domain Bacteria; phylum Pseudomonadota; class Alphaproteobacteria; order Rhizobiales; family Beijerinckiaceae; genus Allobosea. The sequence goes on along the minus strand of NZ_FTMO01000001.1, from coordinate 561,580 downwards.
CTGCGGCTCGGCGGGCTGGTGGAAGAGGGCTCCGTCAAGCGCGGCCCGGGCCAGCAGGTCGCCTTCGCCATCACCGATGGCAAGAGCGTCGTGCAGGTCAGCTACAGCGGCCTGCTGCCGGACCTGTTCAGGGAAGGGCAGGGCGTCGTCACCGAGGGCATTTTCCAGGGCGGCGGACGCTTCAAGGCGGATTCGGTGCTGGCCAAGCATGACGAGAAATACATGCCGCGCGAAGTCGCCGACACATTGAAGAAGCAGGGCCACTGGCAGGGCGAGGCCGGCGCGGCTCCTGCGGCGGCCAAGCCGTGAGCCAGCGATGATCGTCGAGATCGGCCACTACGCACTGGCGCTCGCGCTCGGCGTCTCCATCATCCAGGCGCTGGTGCCGCTCTGGGGCCTGTCGCGGCACGATCGCGCGCTGGCCTCCGTCGGTGCGAGCGCGGCGCTGGTCAGTTTCGCGCTGGTGGCGCTGTCCTTTGCGGCATTGGTCGCCTCCTATGCCCGGTCCGACTTCTCGGTCGCGAACGTCTATGCCAACTCGCATTCGGCCCAGCCGCTGATCTACAAACTGACCTCCGTCTGGGGCAACCATGAGGGCTCGCTGCTGCTCTGGGTGCTGATCCTGACGTTGTTCGGCGCCCTGGTCGCCCTTTCGCGCAACTCCTTGCCGCCGCGCCTGCGTGCCGGTGCGCTGGCCACGCAGGGGCTGGTCGCAACCGCCTTCCTCGCCTTCACACTGCTGACCTCGAACCCGTTCCAGCGCCTGTCGCCTGCTCCGGCGGAGGGGCAGGACCTCAACCCCATCCTGCAGGACCTCGGTCTCGCGATCCATCCGCCGCTGCTCTATATCGGCTATGTCGGCTTCTCGATGACCTATGCCTTCGCGGTCGCTGCGCTGATCGACGGGCGCATCGATGCCATGTGGGCGCGAGCTGTCCGGCCCTGGACGCTGCTGGCCTGGATATTCCTGACGCTCGGCATCGCGATGGGCTCCTATTGGGCCTATTACGAGCTCGGCTGGGGTGGCTGGTGGTTCTGGGACCCGGTCGAGAACGCCTCCTTCATGCCCTGGCTGGCGGGCACGGCGCTGCTGCACTCGATCGTCGTCATGGAGAAGAGGGACGCTCTCAAGGTCTGGACGATTCTGCTGGCGATCCTGACCTTCTCGCTCTCGCTGCTCGGCACCTTCATCGTCCGCTCTGGCGTGCTGACCTCGGTGCACTCCTTCGCCAGCGACCCGGCGCGCGGGCTGTTCATCCTGCTCATCCTGATGGCCTTCGTCGGCGGCTCGCTCGCCTTGTTCGCCTGGCGTGCACCTCTCCTCCGGCAAGGGGGACTGTTTGCGCCGGTCTCCCGGGAAAGCGCGCTCGTCGTCAACAACGTCTTCCTGGCAACAGCCTGCGCGACGGTCTTCATCGGCACGCTCTACCCCCTGGCGCTGGAGATGGTGACCGGGGACAAGATCTCGGTCGGCGCCCCCTTCTTCGACGCGACCTTCGTCCCGATCATGGTGCCGCTCCTCCTGATCCTGCCGATCGGCCAGTCCCTGGCGTGGAAGCGCGGCGATCTGCTGGGTGCCGCCCAGCGCAATGCGGCTGCCTTCGGACTTGCGCTGCTGGCGGCGCTGGCGCTGATCGCGTTCACGCGTGGCGGACCGGTTCTGGCGCCGCTTGCCGTCGGGCTCGGCCTCTTTCTGGTGCTGGGCGCAGGCTTTGACCTCGGCGAACGGATCGCCGCGCGGGCCAGTGGCTGGCCTGCGATGTTCTCCCGTGCCAAGGGCCTGCCGCGTTCGGCCTGGGGGACCGCCTTCGCCCATGCCGGCGTCGGCCTCAGCATCATCGGCATCGCAGCCTCCGCCTGGAGCAGCGAGGCCATCGGCACGCTGAAGCCCGGCGAGAAGCTCACCGCGGGGCGCTACACCATCGTGCTCGAATCGGTCAGCCTGCGGAACGGCCCGAATTTCCGCGCCGATGTCGCCCGCTTCCAGCTCTTCGCGGACGGCCGAGAACTCGCCCCGCTCGAAGCGTCGAAACGCGTCTACACCGCCCGCGCCATGCCCACGACCGAGGCCGGCATTCGCACGCAATGGCTGAGCCAGGCCTATGTCAGCCTCGGCGAGGCGCAGGGCGACGGGCTGGCCGTCCGCCTCTATGACAAGCCGATGATCCTGCTGATCTGGATCGGCTCTCTCGTCATGGCCTTCGGCGGTGCTCTCTCCTTGACGGACCGCCGCTTCCGCCTCGCCGCGCCGCGCCGCGCCGCCGCCATGGCCGCGCCTGCGCCGGCGGAGTAGGCCGATGCGCCGGATCCTCGCCATTCTTTCGCTCATTCTGGCCATGTCGGCGCCCGCGAATGCGGTGCAGCCGGATGAGGTGCTGAAGGACCCCGCGCTGGAGCAGCGGGCCCGCGCGATATCCAGCGGGTTGCGTTGCCTCGTCTGCCAGAACCAGTCGATCGACGATTCGAATGCGCCGCTGGCGCGCGACCTGCGCGTCCTCGTGCGGGAGCGGCTCGTGGCCGGCGACAGCGACCGGGCGGTGACCGATTTCGTGGTGCAGCGTTATGGTGATTTCGTCCTCCTGAAGCCGCCCTTCAATGCCCACACGGCGATCCTGTGGGGCGCGCCCTTCCTCATCCTGGCCGCCGGCGCGCTCTTCGTCTGGCGCCGTGGCCGCAGGCTGCCTGGGCCAACCACGGCAGCCGCATTGACGGAAGAGGAACGACGGCGCCTGGAGGCCGTGCTCGGCGAAGAGCGGCCCTGAGCGCGGCCGGGCTACCTTACGAAACCGTCACCTTCAGGCCAAAGCCGGGTAAGGCTCCGGGGGTCATGGTCCTCCTCACGAACAGGGAAGAACCCTGTCGCTGAACGAGGTTCTGAGCCATGACGACACAAGACACCAACCGGAAGACCCTTCTGCGGCGCGGCGCACTCCTGGCCGGCACCGCCATCCTTGGCATCGGCCTGGCGGCCGGCATTGCCGACAGCGCCTTCATGCAGAACGACCGTGCCTTCGCCCAGCCGATCGAGCTCTCGGGCACGCAGTCGCAGCTTCCCTCCTTCGCCAACCTGGTCGACAAGGTGAAGCCGGCGGTGGTCTCCGTGCGCGTCAAGGCCGAGGTCGCTGCAGCGTCCGAAAACGGGCAGAGCCTCGACGATCTGCCCCCGCAGCTGCGCCGGTTCTTCCGGGATTTCGGCGGTGAAGATGGTGGTGGCCGTCAGGCCAAGCCGAAGCCGCAGATGGCGATGGCGCAGGGCTCAGGCTTCTTCATCAGCCAGGACGGCTATGTCGTCACCAACAATCATGTCGTCGAGCATGCGGTCGAGGTCCAGCTCGTCACCGACTCCGGCAAGACGCTGGAGGCCAAGGTCATCGGCACCGATCCGCGCTCTGATCTCGCGCTGCTCAAGGTCAAGGACGGCGGCGATTTCCCCTATGTGAAGCTGGCGGAAGGCAAGCCCCGCATCGGTGACTGGGTGCTGGCGATCGGCAACCCGTTCGGGCTCGGCGGCACCGTCACCGCCGGCATCGTCTCGGCACAGGGCCGTGACATCGGTTCTGGCCCCTATGACGACTTCCTGCAGATCGATGCGCCGATCAACAAGGGCAACTCCGGCGGGCCGACCTTCAACGGCAATGGCGAGGTCGTCGGCGTCAACACCGCGATCTACTCTCCTTCGGGGGGCAATGTCGGCATCGCCTTCGCGATCCCGGCCTCCACGGTCAAGCAGGTCGTCGATCAGCTCAAGAACGGCGGCAAGGTCGCGCGCGGCTTCATCGGCGTGCAGATCCAGCCTGTCACTGACGACATGGCGGCCGCTATCGGCCTGGACAGCCCGCGCGGCGCGCTTGTCGCCGAAGCTCAGTCCGGTGGTCCGGCTGCCAAGGCCGGCATCCGCCGCGGCGACACCATCGTCGCGATCAACGGCGAGCAGGTGAAGGACGCCCGCGACGTCTCGCGCCGCATCGCGAATGTCGTGCCCGGCTCCAAGGTGTCGCTGACGGTCCTGCGCGAAGGCCGCACCCGCGACGTGAGCTTCGACGTCGGCCGCCAGCCGGCCGCCTGATGGAACGATATCGGGCCGGGCGAAGTGCCCCCATCGACCGGCCCGATCGTGAAGCGGCGCACCCCCTCGGTTTCCTGTCGCCCCAGCCGAGGGATTTCGCCGTCGCGGCGGCAGGCTGGATGTGTATCCTCCGGCCTGCCGTTTTTGCCTGTCCTGGTTTAGGCTTCCCCCATGCGACTCCTGATCGTCGAAGATGACGCCGAGGCTGCGGCCTATCTCACGAAGGCCTTCCGCGAGGTCGGCCATATCGCCGACCACGCCGTGGACGGGCTGGAGGGCTATGCGATGGCTGAGGGCGGCGGTTACGATGTCCTGGTCGTCGACCGGATGTTGCCGCGTCTCGACGGGCTTTCGCTGATCCGCTCCCTGCGCGAGCAGAAGGATGAGACGCCGGCTCTGATCCTCTCGGCGCTCGCCCAGGTCGACGACCGCGTGAAGGGCCTGCGCGCCGGTGGGGACGATTACCTGCCCAAGCCCTACGCCTTCTCTGAGCTGCTCGCCCGTGTCGAGGTGCTGGCGCGCCGCCGCGGGGCGCCAGCCTCTGAGCCCACGACCTATCGCGTCGGCGAGCTCGTGCTCGACCGGCTGGCCCATCGCGTCACCCGCGAGGGGAAGGACATCCTGCTGCAGCCGCGCGAGTTCCGCCTGCTTGAATATCTGATGAAGCATGCCGGGCAGGTCGTGACCCGCACCATGTTGCTGGAGAACGTCTGGGACTATCATTTCGACCCCCAGACGAACGTCATCGACGTGCATGTCAGCCGCCTGCGTTCGAAGGTCGACAAGGGCTTCGAGCACGCGATGATCCACACCGTGCGCGGCGCCGGATACATGGTCCGTGACAGCGCTCGCTGACGCCCCAGCGCGCAAGCGCCCGAAGTTCCTGCCGACGCTGGTGCGCACCACGGCGTTCAAGCTGACGGCTGCCTATCTGTTGATCTTCGCGCTCTTTGCGGCCTTCGTGCTCGGCTATGTCGCCTGGAACGCGCAGCGCCTCATCACCGACCAGATCCGCTCGACCATCGACGCCGAGATCCAGGGCCTGGCCGAGCAGCAGCGACTCGGCGGTATCCGCCGCCTCGTCAACATCGTCGAGCAGCGCTCGCGCGGGCCCGGTGCCTCGCTTTATCTGGTCACGACCCCGGTTGGCGAGCGCATCGCCGGCAATGTCGAGGCCATTCCGCCAGGCACGCTCGACAAGACCGGCGAGAGCGAAATCGAATACGCGCGCTCCAAGGAGGCGATCGGCGCCCCGAGCCACGCGCTGGTCCGCGTCTTCGTGTTGCCGGCAGGTTTCAGATTGCTCGTCGGGCGCGATCTGGAGGAGCGCGAGCGATTGGGGGCGGTCATCTGGCGAGCGATCGGCTGGTCGCTGGCGCTGGTCTTCACGCTCGGCTGCTTCGCGAGCTGGTTTGTCGCCCGCCGCGTGCTCAGCCGCATCGACGGCATGAGCGAGACGGCCCAGGGCATCATGGAGGGCGATCTCAAGGGGCGCCTTTCCATCACCGGCACGGGCGACGAGCTGGACCGGCTCGCGCTCAACCTCAACGCCATGCTCGACCGGATCGGCGAGCTGATGGCCGGCATGCAGCAGGTTACGGACAACATCGCCCATGACCTCAAGACCCCGCTGACCCGCCTGCGCAACAGGGCGGAGGAGGCGCTGCGCAGCGCTTCTTCGCCGGACGAGCTGCGCGCCGCTCTCGACGGGGCGATCGAGGAGGCGGACAACCTGATCCGCGTGTTCAACGCGCTGCTGACGATCGCGCGGCTGGAGGCCGGCCGGATCAGCGAGAACGCGACGGAGGTCGACCTGTCGGAGATCGTTTCCGGGATGGCGGAGCTCTACGAGCCGCTGGCCGAGGAGGCCGGCCTGACGCTGGTCGGGGATGTCGCGCCCGGGCTGCGCGTCGTGGGGAACCGCGAGCTCATCGGACAGGCGCTGGCCAACCTGATCGACAACGCCTTGAAATATGGCCGGTCCGATGCCGGCGGAGCGAGCACGGTGACGGTGTCGGCCTGGCGGGACGGCGATGCCGTCGCTTTGGCGGTCGCCGATCGCGGGCCGGGCATTCCCGAATCCGACCGCGGACGCGTGCTTGAGCGGTTCGTGCGGCTGGAGGCGAGCCGGACCAAGCCGGGCTTCGGCCTCGGCCTTTCGACGGTCGCTGGGGTGGTTCGCCTCCATGGCGGGCAGTTGCGGCTGGAAGACAATGCGCCGGGGCTGCGTGTCGTCATCACGTTTCCGGCCGCCGCGACCCGGCCATCCGGCAACTGGAAGCTGCAGGCCGCGCCGGACCCTGTGGAAACACCCGCCCTTCCTCCGCCCGCCGCCTCGACAGAAGTGCCGAAGCCTGCTCGCTTGCCCTCCACCTGAGGAGGAAGCGATGACCGGGCCGCTATGCGACAGCCTGACAGCGGCGCCGGTGCTTCCGGCGCGCGCCAAGGCCGGGCCGCTGATCGCGCGAGAGCTGATCGAGCGCCTGCGCGACGAGGCTGCCGCTGCGGCGCTGCAGGAGCATGTCGCCTCTCATCCGGCGAGTGCGGCGCTTCTGGCAGGCGCCCTCGCCCATTCGCCTTTCCTGACGCAGATCATGCGTTTCGATCCGGAGGGATTGCTGGCGTGCTTGACGCAGGCGCCCGAGGCGCGGCGCGACGCTCTGCTTGCCGGCATCGACACTTTCGCGGCCGGTGGCTGCGAGACTGCCGACCTGATGCGCGAGCTGCGCCGCTTCCGCCGCGCGATGGCGCTGCTGATCGCGCTCGCCGACATCGGCGGCGTCTGGGACGTGGAAACCGTGACGGCTGCGCTGACCGCTACGGCCGACAGGGCCGTCAGCCTCGCGACGAACCATGTCCTGCGCCAGGCCGCCGAGCTCGGCCGCATTAGGCTCGCTGACCTCGCCGAACCTGGCGCCGGCTCCGGCCTCGTCGTTCTCGCGCTCGGCAAGCACGGCGCCGGCGAGCTGAACTATTCCTCCGATATCGACATCGTCGTCTTCTTCGATCCCGAAGCGGCGGAAGCGGCCGGCGTGGCTGAGCCGTCGAGCTTCTTCGTCAAGCTCACCCAGCAGATTGCCCGCATCATCCAGGAGCGCACGCCGGACGGCTATGTCTTCCGCGTCGACCTGCGCCTCCGGCCGGACCCGGCATCGACCCATGTCGCCGTCTCGCTGCCGAGTGCCTATTCCTATTACGAGACGGTCGGCCAGAACTGGGAACGCGCGGCGATGATCAAGGCGCGCCCGATCGCCGGCGATGTCGCCCTCGGCGAGCGCTTCATCAGGGACCTCGCCCCCTTCATCTGGCGCAAATATTTCGACTTCGCGACCATCGCCGATATCCACGCGATGAAGCGCCAGATCCAGACGGTGAAGGGTCACGAGAGCATTGCCGTGGCCGGCCACAATGTGAAGCTCGGGCGCGGCGGCATCCGCGAGATCGAATTCTTCGTCCAGACGCAGCAGCTGGTCTTCGGCGGGCGGCGCCCCGCACTGCGCGGGCCACGGACGCTCGACATGCTGAAGGAGCTGACCAACGAGGGCTGGATCACCCCGCAGGCGCGCGACGAGCTGTCGGAATCCTATCGCTGGCTGCGCACCGTCGAGCACCGCCTGCAGATGCGCGACGACGAGCAGACGCAGACCCTGCCCAAGGTCGCGGCCGACCTCGACGCCTTCGCCCGCTTCTGCGGCTATCCGTCGGCGGCCGCCTTCGGCAAGGTCCTCACCGCGCATGCGAGGCGCATCGAAGGTCATTACGCGCTGCTCTTCGAGGAGGGGCCGAGCCTCGCTTCGGATGCCGGCACGCTGAGCTTCACCGGTTCCGAGCCCGACCCCGAGACGCTGGAGACGCTGGGCAAGCTCGGCTTCCGCGAGGCGATGACGGCGGCGGAGACGGTGCGCGGCTGGCATTTCGGCCGGCGCCCCGCCGTCACCAGCGCCCGCGCCCGCGAGGTGCTGACCGAGCTGACACCGGCCCTGCTGGTCGCACTCGGCCGCACGGCCGATCCGGACGGCGCGCTCGCCCATCTCGACAACGCCTTCGTGCGGATGCCGGCCGCGGTCGAGCTGCTGACGCTTCTGCGCTCGCATGATTCCCTGCTGACGCTCTTCGCCGAGATTCTCGGCAGCGCGCCGCGCCTGGCCAAGGTCGCTGCTCTGCATCCGCATGTACTGGACGGCGTGATCGATCCGGCCTTCGGGCAAGCGGTCCTCGACACCGGCATGCTCGAACGCCGGATCCGCACCTATGTCGGCGCCCCGCCGCCCGGCGTCGAGGAAGGGCTGGACCGCCTGCGGGACGCGGCGCGGCAGGAGAACTTCTTGGTCGGGGCCCGCCTGCTATCCGGCGTCTATGATGCGCAGGCGGCCGGCGAGGCCTACTCCGCTGTGGCCGAAGCCTGCCTGCGCGTCGCATTCGCCGATACCCGCGCGGCCTTCGCCGCCGATCATGGCGTCATCGCCGGTTCCGAGACGGCCGTGCTGGGCCTCGGCCGGCTCGGGGCGGGCGCGCTGACCCCCTCGTCCGATCTCGATCTCGTCCTGCTCTACGACCGCCCGGAGGATGCCGGGGCAAGCGATGGCGCCAAGAGCCTCGACGCCGTCACCTGGCATGTCCGCCTAACCCAACGTTTCGTCGCGGCCCTGACCGTGCCGACGCGCCGCGGCACGCTCTATCAGGTCGACATGCGGCTGCGCCCCTCGGGCAACAAGAGCCCGGCCGCGACCCAGTTCGCCGGTTTCACAGCCTATCACGACGGCGAGGCCGAAATCTGGGAAGAGATGGCGCTGACACGCGCCCGCGTCGTCGCAGGCGACGAAGCTCTGTCGCGCCGCGCCGAGCAGGCCATCCGCAGTATTCTGAGCCGGCGCCGTGAGCCCTCCAAGGTCGCAGCTGCCGTGATGGAGATGCGTGCGCTGATCGCCAGCGAGAAGGGGGAGAAGGACGGCTGGGACCTGAAGCTCGCCGCAGGCGGGCTGACCGACCTCGACTTTCTCGCGCAGTTCCTCGTCCTGGCCTATGCCGCCGATCACCTGTCCCTGCTCGTCAATGGAACCGGCGCCGTCTTCGCGGCGGCGCGCGAGGCTGGGCTGCTGTCGCAGGCGGACGCCTCGGTGCTCGGCGAGGCGCATCGGCTGATCGGCGACGTCCAGCTCTGGCAGCGCTTTACCGTCGAGGAGGCGTTCGACCCGAAGGTGGTGCCGCCCCGCGTCCTGAAGCGCATTGCCACGGCGGTTGGCCGGCCCGACGCGAAAGTGCTGAGGGCTGAGCTCGACGACACGCGCCATGCCGTGCGGGCGATCTTCACGCGCGTGCTGGCAGCGGCGCGGAAGGGGTGAGTGCTGCTGCTCAGGCCGCCTGCGCCGTGATCCGCCCCGCGCCGCCATCGAGCGGCAGGTGGATCATCACGATGGTTCCGGCGCCGATCGCCGAGCGCAGCCTCAGCGAACCGCCATGCAATTCGGTGAGTGAGCGGGCGATCGCCAGCCCGAGGCCCGAGCCCTTGTAGCTGCGGACCAGATCGCCCTCGACCTGCTCGAACGGGCGTCCGACGCGCTCCAGCTTCTCCTTGGGGATGCCGATGCCGGTATCCTCGACGAAGATGTTGATGGCCCCGGGGACGAGCCGGGTGCGCACCGCGATCCGCCCGCCTTCCGGCGTGAACTTGGCTGCGTTGTCCAGGAGGTTGCCGAGGATCTGGTAGAGGGCGTGCGGGTCGGCCTCGATATGGGTGTCGGTGGGGCCCTCGACGGAGAAGGAGAGCCCCTTTCGCTCGATCTCGCCGCGCACCTTGCCGACCGCTTCGTCGAGCACGGGACCCAGCGAGATCTCGCTGCGCTCCAGCCGCAGCTTGCCGGATTCGAGGCGGGACATGTCGAGCACGTCGTCGATGATGCCGAGCAGGTAACCGCCGCTGGAGCGGATGTCGCGGACGTAATCGGTGTATTTCTCGCCGAGAGGGCCGAACAGGCCGTTCTCCATGATCTCGGAGAAGCCGATGATCGCGTTGAGCGGCGTGCGCAGCTCATGGCTCATATTGGCGAGGAATTCGGACTTGGCGCGGTTGGCGCTCTCGGCGGCCGCCTTCTGCTCCAGATAGCGCTCGGCGAGGTCCGCGAGCTGCTGGGCCTGAACCTCGAGCTTCTGGCGCGAGGCCTTGAGGTCGGTGACGTGCATCAGGAGCTGGTGCTCGGACTGCGTCAGCCGCTCCTCCTGCTGCTTCAGCTTGGTGATGTCGGTGCCGACCGAGACCGAGCCGCCGTCCTTGGTGCGGCGCCCGTTGATCTGCAGCCAGCGTCCGTCGGAGAGGCGCGCCTCGTAGGAGGCGGAGCCTCGCTGCGAGCGGGCCGGCTCGCGGTCGATCTGGGGCTGCACGCTGGCGGCCATGATCTCGCTGTGGCTGATGCCGGGCACGAGCAGTTCGGCCGGGAGCTGATGGAGCTGCTGGTATTTGGCGTTGCAGAGGATCAGGCGGTTCTCGGCGTCCCACAGCACGAAGGCTTCCGAGATCGCCTCGACCGCGTCGCGCAGGCGGGCATCGGCCGTGGCGGTGCGCTCGGCCATGCGGCGCTGCTCGGAGATATCGACGACGATGCCGACGAGATGGCGCGAGCCGGTGCGCCGGTCGATGACGAGCTCGGCACGCGCCTTGAGCCAGAGCCATTCGCCACTGGCGGCGCGGACGCGGAATTCCTGGTCGAGATAATTGGCCTCGCCACGGCTGATCGCGTCGGCGATGGCATAGAGATCGACGTCCTCGTGGTGGATGAAGCCCATCACCTCGCCGAAGGACATGTATTCGCCGGCGCGGTCATGGCCGAGCAGCGCATACATCGAATCCGACCAGTAGATGCGCCCGCGGGCGAGGTCCCAGTCCCACAGGCCGCAATGGCCGCGGTTGAGAGCGGTGTCGATCCGCTCGCGGACGCAGTCGCAATCTTCGTCGGCGGCGCTGGCGCGCTTCGATTGCAGCATGAAGGCCAGCGTGGTGGTGGCGAGGACGAGGCCGGCCGCGCCGAACAGGATGCCAAGGCTCGTGCTGCGTTCGCGCCAGACCGAGAGGGCCCGCGAAACCGGTTGCAGCACCGCGACCTGCCCCAGGGGGGCGGAGAGGTTGCGGACGGTGGCGAGCGCTTCGGGGCCGCCGGGCAGGGTGATGCGCATCACTCCGGCACGGTCGCCGAAGACGGTGAGGGGCTGCGTCTGGCCCAGGAAGTCGACGAGCGTGCGCGGCGTCTGGCCGATGGAGGGCTCGCTGGCGACGATATGGCCGTCCGCATCGCTGACATAGACCAGGCGGCCATGCGAGGCGAGGTGCCGGGCCGCCAGCGGAGCCAGCGCGCTGCCGGGAGCCTGCCCAGCTCGTGCGGCGGCGTCGAGGTCGCGTGCGATCAGCGCCGAGAGAATCTCCAGCTCGCCGGTCGCCTCGATCACCGCATCGTCGCGCATCGCCGAATTCTGGACGAAGGCGCCAGCGCACAGGATCACGATGAAGAAGCCGACCAGGACCGGGATCGCCGTGCGGAACGCGGGCTCGAAGCTCTCGAACCGCTGATAGAGCGGGTGCGTCAGAGACCTTGCGACGCCCAGAATCGTATCGGCGCGCACAGATGCGCACTCCGCGTTGGCACGCGACATGCCCGCTCCCCCTTCGGAAACCTGTACCGTCAGTAAGATCGGGAGACGTGCCGCATCCCCGCGAATCACTGTCAGTTGAATCCGGGCGAGTCCCTTTGTCCAGCCTTGAGTTGAGTCAGGAGAGCAGAATTCTCCTTAAGGTTGTGGTGCTTATCGAATGAATCCTGCGCGCGTAATCAACCGTTAACCTTTGGGGTCGGGTGAGGTTAACGCCCTATGCGAGCGTCCTTTCGGCGATGTCGGAGACGTCGCGGGAGAGGCCGGGCGTGCGCGCGACGAGCCCCAGCGCGTCCTGCGCCAGTCGCCTGCGCACCGGCTCCAGCATGCGCCAGCTCTTGAAGGAGCCGAGCAGCCGCGAGGCGACCTGCGGATTGGCGCGGTCGAGCGCCACGACGATATCGGCGATGAAGCCGTAGCCCGCGCCGTCGAGGCGGTTGAACTGCGTGAGGTTCGCGGCGAAGCCGCCGATCAGCCCCCGGACGCGGTTGGGGTTGCCCAGCGAGAAGGCCGGATGCTGCATCAGTCGCTTCACGCGCTCGAGCGTGCCGGATTCCGGGATCAGCGCCTGGGCCATCAGCCACTTGTCGAGCACGAGCGGCTCGCCGCTGTAGAGTTCGGCGAAGCGGCCGATCAGCGCCTCGCGCGCCGCGCCGGGGACCAGCGTCATCGCAGCCAGAGCCGCCAGACGGTCGGTCAGGTTGTCGGCGCTGGCGAACTGGGCCTCGCAGAGCGCGGCGCCCTCGGCCGGTGCGGCGAGCGCCATAAGCCCGAGCAGCTCGTTGCGCAGCGCCCGGCGCCCGGCGGAGGCGGCATCCGGGCTGAAGGTCCGCTGGCTTGAAAGCGCGTCGCGCAGGCCGGGCAGGCGCGGCAGCAGCGCCGCGCCGATGGCCACCGACAGCGCGCGATGGGCGCCGAACACCGCATCGGGATCGACGTCGCGGCCGATCTCGCGCGCGATGTCTGCCGGGGCGGGCAGCCTCAGAACCTGCGCGGCGAAGGCGGGATCGGCAAGACCGTCGCGCCTGAGGAAGGTATCCAGCGCCTCGCCGAGCGCGCGGGCGGTCACCAAAAGTGCGCTGCGCTCCGCCTTTGCGCGGCCGGCGGTGGTGAGCGCACGGGTCGCCACGCTCTGCAGGGCCTGCCAGCGGTTGAAGGAATCGCTGTCCTGCGCGAACTGACGGATCAGCTCTCCGTCCGACAGATCCAGCTCCAGCCGCGCCGGGGCGGAAAACTCACGCAGCAACGAGGGAATCGGCGCCTCGGGGAGGTCCTCGAAGGTGATCGAGAGCGAGGCGCGATCGAGGATCACGAGCCCGTCGCCGGAATAGGCTCGCGAGCCCGTCTTCAGCGGCAGGTCTCCCTGGCTGCCGACGAGGCCGAGCCGGATCGGCAGGACCATCGGCTCTTTCTCGCTCTGGCCCGGCGTCGGCGGCGTGCTCTGGGCAAGTTCCAGCGTGTAGCGCTTCGCGGCGCCGTCGTACTGTCCGGAGGCGACGAGGGTCGGAGTCCCGGCCTGCTCGTACCAGCGCGCGAAATGCGAGAGGTCGCGGCCCGAGGCCTCAGAAAAGCACGCCAGGAAGTCCTCGATCGTCGCGGCGGTGCCGTCGCAGCGTTCGAAATAGAGATCCATGCCCCGCTTGAAGGCGCCGTCCCCGATCAGCGCCTTGAGCATGCGGATGATTTCCGCGCCCTTCTCATAGACGGTGGGCGTATAGAAGTTGTTGATTTCCTTGTAGGCACGCGGCCGCACCGGGTGCGCGAGCGGCCCGGCGTCCTCCGAGAACTGGGTCGAGCGCAGCATGCGCACATCGGCGATGCGCTTCACCGGCCGCGAGCGCTCGTCGGAGGAGAATTCCTGGTCGCGGAAGACCGTGAGCCCTTCCTTCAGGCAGAGCTGGAACCAGTCGCGGCAGGTGATGCGGTTGCCGGTCCAGTTGTGGAAGTACTCATGCGCGATGATCGCCTCGATCGAGGCGTAGTCGCCATCGGTCGCGGTTTGGGGGTCGGCCAGGACGTATTTGTCGTTGAAGATGTTGAGGCCCTTGTTCTCCATCGCGCCCATGTTGAAGTCCGAGACGGCGACGACGTTGAACACGTCGAGATCGTAGTTGCGGCCGAACACCCGCTCGTCCCAGCGCATGCAGCGTTCCAGCGAATCCAGCGCCCAGCCGGCCCGCCCGGCCTTGCCGGGCTCGACATAGACCGCAAGCTCGACCTTTCGGCCCTCGGCCGTGACGTAGTCCTGCCGGACATGGTCAAGTGCTCCGCCGACCAGCGCGAAGAGATAGGCCGGCTTCGGGTGCGGGTCGTGCCAGACGGCGAAATGCCGCTCGCCGCCCGGCAGTTCTGCCGCAGCGACCAGATTGCCGTTGGAGAGCAGCACCGGCGCCTGCGCCTTCTCCGCCTCCAGCCGCACCGTATAGACGCTCATCACGTCGGGCCGGTCGAGGAAGTAGCTGATGCGGCGGAACCCATCCGCCTCGCACTGCGTGCAATAGACGCCGGAAGAGCGATAAAGCCCCATCAGCTTGGTGTTGGCGGAAGGATCGATCTCGGTGTCGATCGTGAGCGTGAAGGCGCGTTGCGGGGGCGCGTGGATCGTCAGCCCTTGCGGGCTCGCGGCATAGGCGGCGGCGTCGAGCGGCGCGCCCTCGAGCGCCAGCGCCTTCAATGTGAGTTCGTCACCATCCAGCACGAGCGGCGCACCCGGCCGGCCGGCCGGGTTGGGCTGCAGCGCCAGCAGCGAGCGCACCCGCGTCTTCGTCGGATGCAGGCTGATGTCGAGATCGACCGTATCGATCAGCCAGTCGGACGGGCGATAATCCTCGAGGCGGATCAGGGGGGCGTCTTCGGTACGCATGGCAACCTTGATGGCGGCAGGCAAAGCTCATCTGTAGCGGTTGCACAGCGCGCCCGGAACCCCGGCCGTCTGCTGCCGGACGCACGTCTCGACGGGCTTGCCATGAGGCGCCGGCTCGTCCTGTATGGCGGCTTCGGGCGCGACGGCGGTTGCCGCGGTCCCCCATCCCGATCAGCAAGGACCAACGATGCGATATCTCCACACCATGGTGCGCGTGACCGATCTCGACCAGGCGCTCGATTTCTACGTCACCAAGATGGGCATGGTCGAAACCCGCCGGATCGAGAACGAGAAGGGCCGTTTCACCCTGGTCTTCCTCGCGGCCTCCGACGACGTCGCCGAAGCCAGGGCCGGGGCCTCGCGCGGGCGGCCGACCCTCGAGCTGACCTATAACTGGGACCCGGAAAAATACACGGGCGGGCGCAATTTCGGCCATCTCGCCTATGAGGTCGACGACATCTACGCCACCTGCGAGAAGCTGATGCAGGCCGGCGTCACCATCAACCGCCCCCCGCGCGACGGCAACATGGCCTTCATCCGCTCGCCCGACAACATCTCGATCGAGCTCCTGCAGAAGGGCGATGCCAAGGCGCCGGCCGAGCCCTGGGCCAGCATGCCGAACACCGGCGAGTGGTGAGCTCTTGGCCGGCGTCTTCTGCCTCGGCATCGCCACGCTCGACTATGTCTACAGTGTCGAGACCATGCCGACCCGCGGCGAGAAGTATCGCTCGCGCGGGCTCGCGATCGTGGGTGGTGGCTGCGCCGGCAATGCCTCGGTTGCGATTGCCCGGCTTGGCGGTGCCTGCTGGCTGGCGACCCGGCTCGCAGACGACCTCACCGGGGATCGGATTGTCGCCGATCTGCAGGCCGACGGCGTGGACACCCGCTTCGCCCGGCGCGTCGCGGGGCTGACCTCGCCGGTGTCCGCCATTCTGGTCGATGCGGAAGGCGAGCGCATGGTGATCTCGCATTCCGATCCTGCCATGCCGGAGGATGCGGCTTGGCTGCCGGAGAAGCTTCCTCCCGGCGTTGGTGCGGTGCTGGCGGATACCCGCTGGGGCGATGGGGCCCTGGCGGCATTGAAGCTGGCGCGCAGGGCCGGCGTGCCCGGCGTGCTGGACGGGGATCGCAAGCCGCCCCATCCCGATCTGGTCGCGACCGCGAGTCACGTCGCCTTCAGCCAGCAGGCGCTGCGCGAGGTCTCCGGGGAGGAGAATCCTCATGCCGGCCTCGCAAAGGTCGCGAAGGGGGCGGAGAACTGGATTGCCGTGACCCTCGGCAAGGCTGGCGTTCTCTATTGGGAGGGCGAAGTCCGCCATAGCCCCGCCTTCGTCGTCGAAACGGTCGATACGTTGGGCGCCGGCGATGTCTGGCACGGTGCTTTCGCCCTCGCTTTGGCGGAGAAGCGCCCGGAGGCGGAAGCCATCCGCTTCGCTTCGGCCGCTGCCGCGATCAAATGCACCCGCTTCGGCGGCCGCAGCGGAGCGCCGGCCCGTGACGAGGTCGAGCGCTTTCTGTCGCAGCGCCGCTGATGCCCAGCCTGGAAGCAGCCTCTGCCTACCTTTTGATCGCCTGAACGACCAAGGGGGCTTGCTCAATAAAGGGGCAGCATGACAATGGCAGGCCTGCTCCGGAGTGCCGATGTACGCGCCGCCCATCCCGGCCGCCGATGACCCGCTCGTGCCGGCCGCCATGCGGGCGGATGGCGGCGTGCGGTTGCGTTTCGAGCGCAGGGGTGAGCGGACGCTCCGGATGGAACTCGCCGAGTCCGGCGGCTATCGCGCGCGCTTTCCCCAGACCTTCGACAGTTCCTGCGAAGCCGTCCTGATCAATACGGGCGGCGGCATGGCCGGGGGCGACCGGATGCGCGTTACGGTCGAGGCCGGCGAGGGCTCCCACGCGGTCGTCACGACCCAGGCGGCGGAGAAGATCTACCGCAGCCAGGGCTTCGATACGGCTATCGAGACGCGGCTTGCGGCCGCCGAGGGCGCGAACCTCGCCTGGCTCCCGCAGGAAAGCATCCTGTTCTCCGGCAGCCGCCTGCGCCGCAGGCTCGAGATCGATCTCGCGGAGGGTGCTCGGCTCGTCGCCTGCGAATCGACCGTCTTCGGACGCAGCGCCATGGGCGAGCGGCTGGAGCGGGGCTCGCTGCGGGACCGTTGGCGCGTCCGCCGCGCCGGACGGCTGGTCTTCGCCGACGATCTGCGGCTGGAGGGGCCGGTCGACACGCTGCTTGCGCGCCCGGCGATCGGCGGAGGGGCGCAGGGCGCCGCCACGCTCCTCATGATCGGCCCGGAACTCGGCGGCCACCGCGATGCGATCCGCGAGATTCTGGCGCAGCACGACGATGTCGAAGGCGGCGCCGGCATCGTTTCCGATTGCCTCGTTGTTCGCCTCGTCTCCTTGCGGGCGGAGGCGCTGCGTCGCGTGCTCGTCATGCTCCTCGGTCAAGTCACCGGTCGTGCGCTGCCGCGCACCTGGTCAAGCTGAGGAGACCGACATGCTGCCGATCCAGGGTTTGAAGTGCATCTACGACACGACCGGCCGCGCCTGGTCGATCGAGCTGGTGATCAGGGCCGAAGGCGAGCACGCCGTCCGCCGCTTCGAGGTGGACAGCGCCGACGATGCCGAAATGCTGATCGAGGCCTTCGAGGATTCGTCGGCCAGCGCCTTCGATCCGCAGACCGGCGAGATCGTCTTCGGATACGAATATCTCGACCTCGACGACGAGGACGAGCAGGACGAAGACGATGCTGACGGGGATGATTCCGAGGACGACGAGTCCGAGGAGGACGAGGGGAAGGACAAGGCATGAACCTGACGCCGCGCGAAAAGGACAAGCTGCTCGTCGCCATGGCCGCGATGGTCGCGCGACGACGCCTCGAGCGCGGCGTCAAGCTCAACCATCCCGAGGCCGTCGCGCTGATCACCGACACCGTCGTCGAGGGCGCGCGCGACGGCCGTTCCGTCGCTGACCTGATGGAGGCGGGCGCGCAGGTGCTCAGCGCTGATCAGGTCATGGACGGCATCGCCGAGATGATCCACGACGTGCAGGTCGAGGCCACTTTCCCGGACGGGACCAAGCTCGTCACCGTGCACGAGCCGATCCGCGGGAGCCTGGGACGCGTGAAACCCGGCGAGATCGAGACCTTGCCGGGCGACCTCGTGATGAACGAAGGGCGCGAGAGCGTAACGCTGACGGTCTCAAATACCGGTGACCGGCCGGTCCAGGTCGGCTCGCACTACCATTTCTTCGAAGCCAACCCTGCGCTCGTCTTCGAGCGCGGGGTTGCGCGCGGCTTCCGTTTGGATATTCCCGCAGGCACCGCCGTGCGCTTCGAGCCCGGCCAGACGCGCGAGGTCAGACTCGTCGCTCTCGCTGGCAAGCGCGAGATCTACGGCTTCCGGCAGGATGTAATGGGCAAGCTGTGACGACACCGATCGACGCGAACGAACAGCCCGACGATCTCGAAAACCCTCCGATCCCGCCTGCGGGCGAGTTGGCCGAGCGCGGCGGCTCGAGCAAGAAGCGCGGAATCTGCGCCATTTCCGGGCAGGAGATGGCGCGGCGCAATCTGGTCGACGTCGGCACTCTGCGTCCCGCTCTGGCGGACCATATCCGGCGTGATTTCCCGAACATATCCGACGAGAGCCTGATCAGCGCCAAGGAACTGGCGCGCTATAGGACACGCTATGTCGAGGAAATCCTGCGCGAGGAGCACGGCGAATATTCCGATCTCGACCGCGAGGTGGCGGAAAGCATCGCCCGGCAGGAGACGATCGCCGAGAACGTCGAGGACGATTTCGAGGAGCATCGCACGCTGGGCGAGCGGCTCTCGGACGGGCTTGCCAGCTTCGGCGGCTCCTGGGCCTTCCTGATCAGTTTCGGCGTGGTTCTGGTCGGCTGGATGGCGCTGAACATCGTGCTCGGCGAGCAGCGCGCCTTCGACACCTATCCCTTCATCCTGCTCAATCTCGTCCTGTCCTGCCTCGCCGCCATCCAGGCGCCGATCATCATGATGAGCCAGAAGCGCCAGGAGTCGAAGGACCGGCTGCGCTCGCTCAACGACTACCAGGTCAACCTCAAGGCCGAGCTGGAGATCCGGCATCTGCACGAGAAGATGGACCATCTCGTCATGCGCCAATGGCAGCGCCTGGCGGAGATCCAGCAGGTCCAGCTCGAAATGCTGCAGGATGCACAGGGGCGCGTGCCGCGTCCCAAGGTCGTGGTGAAGAAGGTCAAGAAGAAGCCCAAGCCCAAGCCCAAGGCAGAGCCGAAGCGCGTCGCGGCGGCGGGTGAATCGGAGGCCCCCGAGCTGCCGCCTGAGCCGAAGCCTGCGCCCGGGGAGAACTGAGCGCACGCGTCGTCTGAACCGAATCTTGCATCGGAGCCTCCGGCGGCGTTTTCTGCCGTGGCGCTTCCGTCGGTCCCCTGTTTCGAGGCCTGCCCATGCCTTTCGCCTTCCCGCGCAACGCCTATGCCGCGATGTTCGGCCCCACGACGGGCGACAAGGTGCGCCTCGGCGATACAGAGCTCTGGATCGAGGTCGAGAAGGACTTCACCACCTATGGCGAGGAGGTGAAGTTCGGCGGCGGGAAGGTCATCCGCGACGGCATGGGCCAGAGCCAGGTGACGAACGCGGCGGGCGCGGTCGACACCGTCATCACCAATGCGCTGATCCTCGACCATTGGGGGATCGTGAAGGCCGATATCGGCATCCGGGCCGGGCGCATCTGCGCCATCGGCAAGGCCGGCAACCCGGACATCCAGAGCGGCTTCGGCAATTTTGACCCGACCGAGACGATCATCGTCGGCCCCGGTACCGAGGTCATCGCGGGCGAGGGCAAGATCGTCACCGCCGGCGGCTTCGACAGCCACATCCACTTCATCTGCCCGCAGCAGATCGAGGATGCGCTGATGAGCGGGCTCACCACCATGTTAGGGGGCGGCACAGGCCCCGCCCATGGCACGCTGGCGACGACCTGCACGCCCGGCCCCTGGCATCTCGGCCAGATGATCAAGGCCGCCGACGCCTTCCCGATGAACCTCGCCTTCGCCGGCAAGGGCAATGCCGCGCTGCCCGCCGCCCTGGTCGAGATGGTCGAGGCCGGCGCCTGCGCCATGAAGCTGCACGAGGACTGGGGCACGACGCCCGCCGCGATCGACAACTGCCTCTCCGTCGCCGACGATTACGACGTGCAGGTGATGATCCACACCGACACGCTCAACGAGAGCGGCTTCGTCGAGGACACCATCGCCGCCTTCAAGGGCCGCACCATCCACGCCTTCCACACGGAAGGGGCGGGCGGCGGCCATGCGCCCGACATCATGAAGGTCGCAGGGCTTCCCAACGTCCTGCCGTCCTCGACCAATCCGACGCGGCCCTTCACGGTCAACACGCTCGACGAGCATCTGGACATGCTGATGGTCTGCCATCACCTGTCGCCGTCGATTCCCGAGGATCTCGCCTTCGCCGAGAGCCGCATCCGCAAGGAGACGATCGCCGCCGAGGACATCCTGCACGATCTCGGCGCGCTCTCGATGATGTCCTCGGATTCGCAGGCCATGGGCCGCGTCGGCGAGGTCATCACCCGGACATGGCAGACCGCGCACAAGATGAAGGTCCAGCGCGGGCCGCTGCCGCAGGATGCCGGCACCGGCGCGGACAATTTCCGCGCCAAGCGCTATGTCGCGAAATACACGATCAACCCGGCCATCGCGCATGGCATCTCGCGCCATATCGGCTCGGTCGAGGTGGGCAAGCTCGCCGACCTCGTGATGTGGTCGCCGGCCTTCTTCGGCGCCAAGCCGGACCTCGTCATCAAGGGCGGCATGATCGCCGCCGCCCCGATGGGCGACCCCAATGCCTCGATCCCGACGCCGCAGCCGGTGCATTACCGCCCGATGTTCGGCGCTTTCGGCAAGGCCGTGACCTCGACCTCGCTGGTCTTCGTCTCGCAGGCCGCGATGGCCAATGGCCTGCGCAATCGGCTCGGCACCGAGAAGGAGATGGTCGCGGTCGAGAACACCCGCGGCGGCATCTCCAAGAAGAGCATGATCCACAACGACGCCACGCCGGACATCCAGATCGACCCGGAGACCTATGCAGTCGTGGCCGACGGCGAATTGCTCGTCTGCGAACCCGCGAAGGAACTGCCGCTGGCGCAGCGCTACTTCCTGTTCTGATCGGTCAGGAACAGCGCCGGCCCCCTCGCGTTCCTCGGTGAACGCAAGGGAGGCGATCATGACGGATGACGACAAGCGGGCCGGCAAGGGCCAGCCCGAGGCTCTCGCGACCTTCGCCGCTGCCGCGCGGCGCGATGGCAGGAAGCCCGATGAGGTCGGCCTGGACGCGACGGACGAGACCGCGCCGCTGCCGGCATCCTCTGAGCAGAAGGCCAAGGCTGCGACAAAGGTGTTGCGCGAGGGCGTGACCGGCCGCGAGGAGGGGGCGGAAGAAGCCATCGACGCATTGCCGGACCGCACGCGGGACGTGTCGCGCTGAGAGGCGGCGCGCAGGAGGCGTTGACTTCAGGCAGGCGGCGCGGTCTCTAGTCGGCAAAGAAACCGACAGGAAACGCCGATGCCTTGTCCGCTGCCGCGCCTCGTCATGGGCGCCTTCCTGCTGTCGCTCGCGGCTGGCGCGGCGATGCCGGCATCCGCCCAGGGACAGGTCACCGTCTACTGCTCGATCCTCGAGGAGCAGTGCCGCGAGGGTGCGGCGATGTTCGAGAAGTCGACCGGGATCAAGGTCGCCATGGTCCGCAAGAGCACCGGCGAGGTCTATGCGCAGGTGAAGGCCGAGGCCAACAATCCGCGCGGCGATGTCTGGTGGGGCGGGCCTGGCGAGCCGCATCTGCAGGCGGCCGCCGAGGGGCTGCTCGACGAGTACAAATCGCCCAGGCTGCCCGAACTGCACGATTGGGCGCAGCGTCACGCCCAGCAGTCCGGCTTTCGCACCAACGCGATCTATCTCGGCGCGCTCGGCCTGGGCTACAACAGCGAGATCCTGAAGAAGCGTGGCGTCGCGGCCCCGACATGCTGGGCCGACCTGCTCGACCCTAAGTTCAGGGACGAGGTCCAGATCGCCGACCCCAGCTCGTCCGGCACGGCCTATGTGTTCCTGGCGACGACCGTGCAGCGGCTCGGCGAGGAGAAGGGCTTCGACTTCCTCAAGAGCCTCCACAAGAA
The DNA here is from genome assembly GCF_900156025.1 of Allobosea sp. TND4EK4. Classification (GTDB taxonomy): domain Bacteria; phylum Pseudomonadota; class Alphaproteobacteria; order Rhizobiales; family Beijerinckiaceae; genus Allobosea. The sequence continues at coordinate 539,821 of NZ_FTMO01000001.1, read as the reverse complement.
CATCAGCCAGTACACCAAGTCGGGCATCGCGCCCGTCAAGGCGACGGCACTGGGTGAAACGGCGGTCGGCATCGCCTTCATCCACGACATGCTGACGCAGAAGCTGCAAGGCGCGCCGATCGAGACCGTCGCGCCCTGCGAGGGCACCGGCTACGAGACCGGTTCGGTGTCCATCATCAAGGGCGGCAGGAACCCGGACGCGGCCCGCAAGTTCGTCGACTTCACGCTCTCGCCGGCAGCGCAGGACATCAACGTCAAGCTGAAGATCAACTCGATCCCTTCGAACAAGGCGTCCCAGCTTTCGCCGGACGCGCCGAAATTCTCGGAGATCAAGCTGATCGACTACGACACCCCGCGTTGGGGCGCGCCGGTCGAGCGCTCGCGCCTCCTCAGGAAGTTCGACACGGACGTCAAGACGCTGCCGCGCTGAGCCTCAGGCGGCCTGCGCCAGCGCGGAAAGTTCGGCGGCGGCCTGCCGGGCAGCCGCCAGGGCCGACTGCATCTGCGCGGGGCCGATCTTCAGGCCCTCGGCGCGGATGATCTCGAGGTCGGTCACGCCGAGGAAGCTGAACACGGCACGGAGGTAATTCTCCTGAAAGTCGTTCGGCTCGGCCGGAGCGCCGGGCGTGTAGACGCCGCCGCGCGCGCTCGCGATGACGATGCGCTTGCTGCCTGCCAGGCCTTCGGGCCCCTTCTCGGTATAGCGGAAGGTCTTGCCGGCTACGGCGATGCGATCGATCCAGGCCTTGAGCTGCGACGGAATGCCGAAATTATACATCGGCGTGCCGATGACCACGATATCGGCCCCCAGAAAGGCATCGAGCGTGGCGCTGCTGTCGGCGAGTTCATCGGCGAAGGCTGCGGCGTCGCCGGCACCGGCCGCCGCTGCGAGATAGCCTCCCGACAGATGCGGCAGCGGGTTGGCCGCCAGATCGCGATAGGTGACATCGAGCGAAGGGTCGACCTGCCGCATGCGGGCCACGACCGCCGCCGAAAGCTCGCGGCTCGCCGAGTTTTCACCCAGGATGCTGGAATCGAGGTGAAGCAGTTTCATGATCGGGCTCCTTGGTATATGTTTGATACCTAGGATGTGTATGAGCCTGCCTAAGGCTCTACAAGGAGGCACATTTTTGAAACAGGGTCACACCCATGTAACCGACGCCTGCCGCGTCGTGACGCCCGTCCTCGCCCGCGTTGGCGACAAATGGAGCATCCTGATCGTCCGGCTCCTAGGCGACGGTCCAAGGCGCTTCAACGAGATCAAGCGCCTTGTGGATGGCATCTCGCAGCGCATGCTGACCCTGAGTCTACGGGGGCTGGAGCGCGACGGGCTGGTCAGCCGCACCGTGTTCCCCACCGTGCCGCCCCGTGTCGAATACGAGCTCACCGATCTCGGCCGCTCGCTCTGGGAGCCGGTCGCGGCGCTGGGCCAATGGGCGGCCAGCCATGCCGAGGAGATCGGCCGTGCCCAGAAGGCGTTCGACAAGAGGCTCGCCGCCGAGGAAGCGGGTCGCCGCAAGATTCCTGCCATCGGAATGGGTTGAACGCCGCCTTCAACGCGGCCGCGCGAGGGGTTGCATCCGCGGCCCGGCGGTGGTCGAAGTGGGTGGGGCGGCCTTGGCCGCCGACATCCTTCATCGTCACGGGTTCAACATCATGCTGCGCGCCACATCCGTCGTTCGCAAGGCCGCGGTCAAGGCCGACCGGGTGGTCGATACGCTCACCCTCGACCACGACGACCGCAATCGCCGCCGCCTCGCGCTCAAGGCCGATGGCGGCCTCGATATTCTGCTCGACCTCGACAAGGCGACGGCGCTGGCGGATGGCGACGCCGTGAAGCTGGAGGATGGGCGCCTGGTGCAGGTGAAGGCGGCGCCGCAGAGCCTCCTGGAGATCCGTGCCGAGAACCCGCTGCGCCTGATGCGCGTCGCCTGGCATATCGGCAACCGCCACACTCCGGCCGAGATCGCCGCCGATGCGATCTATATCGAGAACGACCATGTCCTGGCGGAGATGGTGCGCGGGCAGGGCTGCACCATGACGCCGGTCGAGCGGCCGTTCCAGCCGGAGCGCGGCGCCTATGACCACGGCGACGATTGCGGCTGCGGCCATGATCACCACCACGGCCATCACCATCACGACCATGGCCATCACGACCACGCTCACGGCCATGCCCATGAGCATGCCCACGCGCATGATCACAAGCACGACCACGCCGATCACGAGCATGGCGCATCCTGCGGCTGCGGCCACGACCACAAGCATGATCACGACGGCCATGCCCACGATCATGATCACGGCCACCACGGTGCCGGGCAGGGCCACAAGGGCCATTCGCACGACCATTGAGCCCGCCTGCGCATGAGCGCGCACCTGCCCTTGATGATCTGGCTGTCGCCGTCCTTCCCGGTCGGCGCCTTCGCCTATTCTCACGGGCTGGAATGGGCCTTCGAGGCCGGCGACCTGCACGATGCGGACAGTCTGCACGATTGGCTCGGCGCGCTCGTCACGCATGGCTCGCTGCACAACGACCTCATCCTGTTCGCTGCGGCCTTCCGTGCGGTGCGGGCGGCTGACGGCGCCGCGCTGCGCGAAGTCGCGGAACTGGCTCTGGCGCTGGCCAATTCGACCGAGCGGCGGTTGGAGACGGTCACGCAGGGCAATGCCTTCGTCGCGGCGGTGAAGGCCTCCTGGCCTTGCAGGCCGATCGACGATCTGCCTGCAGCCTGGGATGGCGAGGTGGCTTATCCGGTCGCGGTCGCGGTGGCTGCGGCCGGCCATGATCTGCCGCTCCCGGCCTGTCTGGAGACCTATGGCCTCGCCTTCGTCGCCAACCTGGTCTCGGCCGCGGTCAGGCTCGGCGTCATCGGCCAGACGGACGGGCAGAAGGTCACCGCCGCCTTGGTCCCGGGCTTGCATGCGGCCGCCGCCGGGGCGGAGGGCGCAACGCTCGACGATCTCGGTGGCTGCGCGCTGCGGTCGGACATCGCGTCCCTGCGTCACGAAACCCAGTATTCGAGGCTCTTTCGCTCATGACCCGCTCCCCTCACGGCCCGCTCCGCGTCGGCATCGGCGGCCCGGTCGGCTCCGGCAAGACGGCGCTGATGGAGGCGCTCTGCAAGCGCATGCGCGACAGCTACGATCTCTGCGCCATCACCAACGACATCTACACCAAGGAGGATGCGCGCCTCCTGACGGTGGCCGGCGCCCTGGCCGAGGAACGCATCATGGGCGTCGAGACCGGCGGCTGTCCTCATACGGCGATCCGCGAGGACTGCTCGATCAACCTCGCTGCCGTCGCCGAGATGCGCGGCAAGTTTCCGGCGCTCGACCTCATCCTGATCGAATCCGGCGGCGACAACCTCGCCGCCACCTTTTCCCCCGAGCTGGCGGATCTGACGATCTACGTCATCGACGTCGCGGCCGGCGAGAAGATCCCTCGCAAGGGCGGCCCGGGCATCACCCGCTCCGACCTGCTCGTCATCAACAAGACCGACCTTGCGCCGCATGTCGGCGCCGATCTCGGTGTGATGGAGCGCGATTCCCGGACCATGCGGGGCAAGCGCCCCTTCGTCTTCACCAACACCCGCGCCGGCGACGGTGTCGATGTGGTGATCGATTTCATCGAGACGGCCGGCGGGCTGAAGGCCGCCTCGGCGGCGTAAAGGGGAGGGCAGAATGACCATGATCAAGCGTATCGGCCTTGCGGGCGCAGCTTCGCTCGTCGCTGGCAGCGCCTTCGCGCATACCGGCGTCGGTGCGGTCCATGGCTTCACCGCCGGGTTCAGCCATCCGCTGTTCGGACTCGACCATCTCACCGCGATGGTCGCGGTCGGGCTCTGGGCCGGGCTCGTCGGCGGCAAGGCGCGCTTCGCCTATCCCGCCGCTTTCGTCGCCACGATGGTTGTCGCCGGCCTCTGGGGCATGAGCGGGGGCGCGCTGCCTGGCGTCGAGATCGGCATCGGCGTCTCGGTCGTGGCGCTCGGCCTTGCCATCGCCTTCAACATCGCGCCGCCCGTCGCGATCGGAACTGCGGTCTGCGCGCTCTTCGCGATCTTCCACGGCTACGCGCACGGAGCGGAACTGCCGGAGAACGCCGGCGCGCTCAGCTATGCGGCGGGCTTCGTCCTCGCGACCGCCGCCCTGCACGGTCTCGGCCTCGTTCTGGCGACTCAGATCGCGGGCCGCGCGCCGCGCCTGGCCCGCTTCGCCGGCGGGGCAATGGCCGTGGCCGGCATCGCCTTCCTCGCGGGCTGAGCTGCCGGGTCGTTCGGCCGAAAGAAAAGGCGGGCCCTGACCCGCCTTTCTGGGCGCATGGAACGCCGCAACTCAGGCGTCATAGCCTTTCATGCTGGCGAGCGCCGTCATCACGCCGCGCAGCTCCGCCAGTCCGCGCAGCCGGCCGACGGCCGGATAGCCGGGAAACGAGCCCTTGCCGACGTCGTCGAGCAGGGCATGGCCGTGGTCGGGGCGCATCGGAATGCGCCAGGGGTCGAGGCCCGCAGCCTTGCGGCGCTGCTCTTCGGCCATCAGCGCGTCCACCAGCGCCACCATGTCGGTATCGCCGCCCAGATGCTCGGCTTCCATGAAGGAGCCGTCCGGGTCCTTGGCGACGTTGCGCAGATGCGCGAACCAGATCTTGTCCGCGAAACGGCGGGCGATGGCCGGAACGTCGTTCTTCGGGTTGGCGCCGAGCGAGCCGGAGCAGAGCGTCAGTCCGTTCGCGGGCGAATCCACCGCGCCGAGAATCCAGGCGATGTCGTCCTCGTTCGAGCAGATGCGCGGCAGGCCGAAAAGCGGCCGCGGAGGATCGTCGGGGTGGATGCACATCCGGATGCCGACCTCCTCGGCGGTCGGGATGATCGCCTCCAGGAACCGCTTCAAATTCTCGCGAAGCTTCTCATGGGTCATTCCGGCATAGCGCTCGAGGATGCGGGCGAGGCCGGGAAGATCGTAGCGGTCGAAGGCGCCCGGCAGCCCGGCCATGACGCTGGAGAGCAGCCGGTCGCGCTCGGCCTCGGTCGAACGCTCGAACCAGGCCCTGGCCTTGGCCAGCACTTCGGCTGAATGGCCTTCCTCGGCGCCCTTCCGCTTCAGCATGAAATGGTCGAGCGCGACATATTCGTGCAGGTTGAAGCGCAGCGCCGTGCCGCCGCCCGGCAGGGGCTCGGCAAGCTGCGTGCGGGTCCAGTCCAGGACGGGCATGAAGTTGTAGCAGATGACCTTGAGCCCGCAGGCGGCGAGGTTGCGCATCGACTGGCGGTAGTTCTCGAAGACGGGTTCAAGGTCGCCTTCGCCGATCTTGACGCTCTCATGGATCGGCAGGCTCTCGACCACCGTCCAGTCCAGGGCCAGGCTTTTGTCGGCCCGGACGATCGCCTGCCGCTTCTCGATCTCCTCGATGCTCCAGACCACGCCATAGGGGATCTGGTGCAGGGAGTTGACGATTCCCGACGCTCCGGCCTGCCTGGCCTGGGCCAGCGTCACGACATCGTCCGGCCCGAACCAGCGCCAGCATTGTTCCATCGTTGGATATCCTTTGGGAGGTTTGTTGGAGCGGCAGGGCGCTCAGGGGGCGTCCCGCGTCAGCCGGGAATCGTCGAAGGCGTCGGCATGATCGCGCGCGATCGCGTCGATCGTGGCGAAGACGGTGCGCAGGTGGGCGCGCATCGCCGCCTCGGCGCCAGCCGCGTCGTGCTTCATGATGTGCGCGGCGATCACCCGGTGCTCCTGCAGGATGACGTCCGACCAGGACGGGGTCTCCAGCGAGAGGCAGCGCACACGGTCCATCTGCGCCTTCACACCCTCGATCATGTTCCAGACGGCGCTGTAGCCGGCAATGCGGGAGATTTCCGCATGAAAAACCTCGTCCAGACGAAAGATTTCCGGCCTGTCCTGCCGCCTGACGGCCGCTGCCTGTTCCTCGATCAACGCTTCCAGCCGGCGCCGGTCGGCGTCGCGGATGCGCTCGGCGGCCAGCGTGACGGTGCGGCATTCCAGCGTCTCGCGCACGAACTGGCTGTTGTGGACGGCGGCGAGGTCGATCGGCGCGACGAAGGTGCCGACCTGCGGCACCGCCACCAGGAAACCCTCGTCGACCAGGCGCTTGAACGCCTCGCGCACCGGGGTGCGGCTGACGCCGAAGCGCAGTGCCATGCGCGCCTCCGACATCGCCTCGCGCGGCTTCAGCGCGCCGCTGATCACGTCGGTGCGCAGCACGCTGTAGATCTGATCCGTGCTGTGGCGCGTTGCAGGGTGGGCCATTGCCAAGCTCTTGACGACTGGTATACTAGAATACCGATCAACCGGCCCCGGCGTCAACTTGGCAGGTTCCGGCAAAAGAAGAACCGGGCGGCCGCAGCCGACACCGGAAAAATCAACAAGGCAGGAAGCGGGCATCCGCGTCCGGAGGAGAATTCCATGGCTCAGGACAGCATCAACCGACGTCATTTCATCGGCGGCGTCGCCGGCCTCGGCCTGGCGGCCCAGGCGCCAGGCGCCTTCGCGCAGTCTCTCAAGCTGCCGACCTCGCCCGTCGCGATCTCGATCGTCGACGTGGCCGGCAACCTCGCGCTGACGCAGAAGGCGATCGAGAACTACCGCAAGGCCAAGCCGAACGTCGTCTCGCGCATCACCTTCACCAAGGCGCCGGCCCCGGAGCTGCCCGGCAAGCTCAAGGCCCAGCAGGCCGCCAACCGCGTCGATATCGACATGGTTCTGACCGGCACGGACGCCCTCTCGGCCGGCGTCGAGCAGAACCTCTGGGTGCCGCTGCTGCCGCAGCAGGCCGGCAACCTGCCGAAACTCCAGGATATCTTCCTGGAAGGCGCCTGGAAGATGCAGGGCCTTGCCAGCGGGCAGGGCGTCGTCGTGACCTATTATCCGTCGGGTCCGCTGCTCGAATACATGCCGGACAAGGTCAAGAAGGTGCCGACCACGGCCGAGGAGCTGCTGGCCTGGACCAAGGAGAACAAGGACCGGCTGATCTACGCCCGTCCGGCCAATTCCGGCCCGGGACGCACCTGGATCATGGGCCTGCCCTACATTCTCGGTGACAAGGACCCGAAGGACCCTGAGAAGGGCTGGGACAAGACCTGGGCCTATCTCAAGGCACTCGGCGAGAACATCGAGTATTATCCGGCCGGTACCGGCGCGGTGATGAAGGAACTCGGCGACGGCTCGCGCGACATGACCGTGACGACGACGGGCTGGGACATCAACCCGCGCGTCCTCGGCGTCGTGCCGAAGGAGGCCAAGGTCGCGGCCCTCAAGGGCTTCCACTGGGTCGCGGATGCGCACTACATGTGCATCCCCAAGGGGGTATCGGACGAGAAGCTTGCTGTCCTCGTCGACCTGATGAATTTCCTGCTCACCAAGGAGCAGCAGGCCTACACCTATGACGAGGGCTATTTCTATCCGGGCCCGGCCGTGAAGGGCGTCACGCTCGACATGGCGCCGGCGGAGAGCCAGAAGGCGATCAAGGACTTCGGTCGCCCCGAATACGAGAAGCTGATCGCCGAGGCCCCGCTCGAGACCCCGCTCGATCCGGCCAAGATGGTCGTCGCGTTCCGCATCTGGGACGAGCAGATCGGCGGCGCCAAGAAGAAGTAATTCCCGCATCCCGCAGCGGCGGGCAAGGCTGGGAAGCCTTGTCCGCCGCTGCGCATTGTCTCGCCATTTCCCGGAATCCGGACGCCATGACGATCAACGCAGCCTCTTTTCGCGAGCTCAGGCTCGACCGCCTGAGCCGCGACTTCGGCACCCACAACGCTCTCAAGGACGTCTCGCTGACGATCGGCAAAGGCGAGTTCATCGCGCTGCTCGGCCCGTCCGGCTGCGGCAAGTCGACGACGCTGAACCTCATCGCCGGCTTGCTGCCCGCGACCGGCGGCGGCATCTGGCTCGACGACAAGCGCATCGACCCGCTGCGGCCCGAGGAGCGCGGCTTTGGCATGGTGTTCCAGAACTACGCGCTGTTCCCGCATATGACGGTGGCGAAGAATATCGGCTTCGGCCTCAAGATGCGCGGCGTGCCGCGCGCGGAGATCGACAAGCGCGTGGCGGAAGCCGCAGCTCTCGTGCGCCTGCAGGGCCAGACCGAAAAATTGCCGGGTCAGCTCTCCGGCGGACAGCAGCAGCGCGTCGCCATAGCACGCGCCATCGTGGTCGAGCCGCCGCTGGTGCTGATGGACGAGCCGCTCTCCAACCTCGACGCCAAGCTGCGTCTCGAGATGCGCGCCGAGATCCGCCGCATCCACAACACGCTCGGCGCCACCACCATCTATGTGACGCACGATCAGGAAGAGGCGCTCTCGCTCGCCGACCGCATTGTCGTGCTGCGCGACGGTGTGGTGCGCCAGGTCGGCACGCCGGAAGATCTGTTCATGCGGCCGGACCATTTCGACGTCGCCGAATTCATGGGCTTCCGCAACCGCGCCACCGGCAAGGTCGTGTCGGTCGCGGACGGGCGCGCAGTCGTCGCCGTGGGGACGCAGCAGATCACGGGGCGCACCCGCAACGTCGTCACGGCCGGCGCGGAAGCTGCCATCGCCATCCGGCCCGAGGATATGCACCCCGTCGCGGCCGGCCAGCCGGGCCTGGAGGCGCAGGTCGTCTCGACCGAGTTCCGTGGGCGCGAATTCGTCGGCTTCGCCCGCATGGCCGATGGCACGGACCTCTCCTTCCTCGCCCATGACAAGCTGGCGCCGGGCGACAAGGTGACGCTCGCCGCCGAGCCCGACCGCGTCCTCGTCTATGGAGGCCGGGCGTGAGCGTGGCAGCGTCTCCTTCCATCCCCCTCAAGCAGCGGCTGGCGGCGCGAGGCCTCGACGGGCTGACGCTGCTCGTCCTGCCCGCCGTGCTGTTCCTGCTGGCCCTGTTCGTCTACCCGTTCTTCTACGGGCTCGTGCTCTCCTTCGAGCCCAAGGCGGGCGGCGTCTTCGCCAACTATCAGCGCTTCTTCGCCGATCCGTTCCTCTATGGCACGATCGCGACGACGCTCTGGCTCGCGCTGCCGGTCACGGTCGCTACACTGGCCCTGGCAATTCCGATCGCCTTCCGCGTGCGGCTGATGAAGAACCAGCGGCTGCTGACCACCATCCTGGTGATTCCGATCACGCTCGGCACCGTGCTCGTTGCCGAGGGCCTCTTGAACTATCTCGGCCCTCAGGGCTGGTTCAACCGCACCTTGATGACGCTCGGAATCATCTCGACGCCGGTCAAGCTGCTGCACAACTACTGGGGCGTGATGCTCTCGCTGGTCATCACCGGCTTTCCCTTCACCTTCCTGCTGACGCTGTCCTATCTCTCCGGCATCGATCCCGCGCTGGAGAATGCCGGGGCGACGCTGGGCGCCGGGCCGTGGGAGCGCTTCAAGCACATCCTCTTCCCGCTGCTGCTGCCGGGCCTCGCGATCACCTTCTGCCTCAGCTTCGTGCAGGCCTTCTCGGTGTTCCCTTCGGCGGTGCTGCTGGGCGCGCCCTCGGGGCCGACGCGCGTGATCTCGATCGCGGCCTATCAGGCGGCCTTCGAGGAATATGACTACTCGATGGCGTCTGCCGTCGCGATGATCATGGGCATGGTGCAACTTGGCATCGTCGTGCTGGTTCTGGCCGTGCGCGGCCTGCTGTATCGCGGCCCGGCCGGCGGCGGAAAGGGTTGATCCGATGGTCAAGGACACCCGTCTTTCGACGAAGCTCTGGGCCGCTGCCAACTGGGCGCTGATCGGTTTCTTCATCGTCAATCTGTTCGCGATGATCGGGACGGTGGTGGTTTCCTCCTTCTCGACCCGCTGGCTCGGCACCTGGTTGCCTGCCGGCTGGACGACGCGCTGGTACGCGGCGGCGTGGAGCGAGTTCCAGCTCTACGACGTCCTCATGGTCACCTTCCAGATCGTCTTCCTGGTGGTGTTCCTGTCCGGGTTGATCGGCGTGCCGGCCGCCTATGCGCTGGCGCGCCGGGATTTCCCGGGCAAGCGCCTGGTCATGCTGCTCTTCCTGCTGCCGCTGCTGATCCCGCCGATCACCTTCGGCATTCCGCTGGCGACCGTCCTCTACCAGACCGGCTTTGCCGGCCAGATGTCGGGCGTGGTGCTGGCCAACCTCGTGCCGACCATCCCCTTCGTCATTCTGGTGATGATCCCCTTCATCGAGCAGATCGACACCAAGATCGAGCAGGCGGCGCGCGTCTTCGGCGCCAACACCTTCAAGCTCTTCGTGCATGTACTGCTGCCGCTGCTGCTGCCCGGCATCCTCGCCGCGCTGTTGCTGGTACTGGTGCGCACGCTGGCCATGTTCGAGCTGACCTTCCTCACCGCCGGCCCGACCAGCCAGACCCTGGTGGTCGCGCTCTACTACGCCGTCTTCGCCGCCGGCGTGCGGGCGGTGCAGTCGATCGACGCCATGGCGGTGATCTACATGGTCACGACGCTGATCTGGCTGATCATCGCGCTGCGCTTCGTGAACCCGACGCAGATCGTGGCCCGCGCCAAGAAGTAGCCGGGCGCGGCCGGAACAGGCCGCGCCTTTCCGACATTCTCTCCCCGACGGCCTCGGCCGTCCGGGGAGAGAATGATGGCCAAAGGCACGATCCGCATCGGCATTTCGGGCTGGACCTATCCCCTCTGGCGCGGCGACTTTTATCCAAAGGGGCTGCTCCAGAAGCGCGAGCTGGCCTATGCCTCCGCGCTCTTTCCGAGCGTCGAGATTAACTCCACCTTCTATGGCCTGCAGACGCCGGCGAGCTTCGCGCGCTGGGCCGATGACACGCCGCAGGACTTCGTCTTCGCGGTGAAGGGGCCGCGCTTCCTCACCCACATCCTGCGCCTGCGCGGTATCGAGACGCCGCTCGCCAATTTCATGGCCTCGGGCGTATTGCGGCTGGGGTCCAAGCTCGGGCCGATGCTCTGGCAGTTCCCGGCGAATTTCCGCTTCGAGCCCGAGAGCTTCGCCGCTTTTCTCGTTTCGCTGCCACAGGATGGCGAGGCCGCCAGCGCCCTCGCGAGCCGGCATGACGATCACATCAAGGCGCGCGGCTGGCTCAAGGCAGACGGTGTCGGCCGGCTGCGCCATGCCGTCGAGGTCCGCCACCAGAGCTTCCGCGATCCGGCCTTCATCGCGCTGCTGCGCAGGCACGACATCGCGCTCGTCTGCGCCGATGCGGTCGATTGGCCACTCTGGACCGATTTGACGGCCGACTTCGCCTATATCCGCCTGCACGGCTCGCAGGAGCTTTATGCCAGCGGATATGACGACGCCGCTCTCGACCATTGGGCAGGGCTGATCTCGGCCTGGGCCGAAGGGCGCGAGGCGGCCGGCGACCAGCGCATCGTCCCTGCCCGAGCGGACGGGTCCCCGCGCGACGTCCATGTCTATTTCGACAACACGATGAAGCCGCGGGCGCCGCGCGATGCACTGGCGCTGATGGAAAGGCTGGGGCTCAAGCCGGACGAGGCGGCAGCGGCTGCGCTGGTTCGGCGCTGATCAGCCCAGATCGATGAGCGCGATCCCCGGCTCACGCCGCTACGCCAGCGCAGCCATGATCGCGGCATCCTGAGTCACGCTCGGCATCGTGGTATGAATGGCTTGCGTTAGGTCATCGGCGGGGAAGTGACCGACTGAAAAACGCTTTAAAGACGCAGCCTTGTTCGGATGTCGCCTTCGCGTGAGCGAGGCGCCAGGAGGCGGCTTATGCCGGCAAGGGAACCAACCGAGCGCTTTCCGCTTTCTGGAAATGGAGGGCCTCGCCATGGTGTCTACAGCCGCGCGTGTTTCTCGCCATACAGCGCCGGACGTCAGCCAGCGCTTACGGCAGGAGACCGAACAGCGCATCGCCTACTTCGCGGACCATCAGGACGAAATCGCCGCGCGACTCGATGAGCTGGACAATGAGTGGGATATCGAGCGCACCATTGAAGCCAATGCGTCCACTCTGGCGTTGACGGGCATGGTCCTCGGCACAACGCTTGATAGACGGTGGCTCCTTCTACCTGCCGTCGTGACCGCGTTCCTGTTTCAGCACGCCATGGAGGGCTGGTGTCCACCCGTCCCCATTCTGCGCCGCATGGGCTTCCGTACCGCCGATGAGATCAACCAGGAGCGGTACGCGTTGAAAGCCCTGCGCGGCGACTTCCAGCCCATACAAACCGCGCAAAACAGAATCGCCGCCGTGCTCAAGGCTGTCGATCTTTGAAAGGATGGGCTTCCCGATGGAAATCGACTCCAGAGCGCGAACATTTCCGACAGCGGCGGGGATCTTTTTCGGTCTCGGCCTCGGGGGGTTCTTCGATGGCATCCTTCTGCATCAGGTGCTTCAATGGCATCAGATGGTCAGTAGCTGGTACCCCTTGACCTCCATCGAGAACCTAAAGTTGAACAACTTCTGGGACGGAATTTTTCACAGCAGTACCTATATTTTTGTTTTAATTGGGCTGTTCATTCTTTGGAGGAATGCTCACAGGCGGCATCTGTATTGGTCGAACAAATTGTTTGTTGGAACGATGTTGATAGGCTTCGGCGCTTTCAATGTGATCGAGGGGTTGATCGACCATCACCTGCTTGTCGTGCATCGCGTCAACGAAACGGTCGCCCAAGAGAACCGTATCTATTGGGATATTGGCTTTCTGATTTGGGGCGCTGCCATGTTCGTCATTGGCTGGATGCTCTGGCGGTCTGGTAAGAAGGATATGTTTGCACGTCAACGTATGGCCGCCTGATCATGGTACAACTTTGGCGATATGCCAGGACGCCCCACGGAGCCGCGCTTATCTGGTGCATCTTCGGGCTGTTAGCGGTGCTGGCTACAAAGCCCGTCTGGAGCCGTCTGCTGTTCGGGTATGAACCAACGATCGACGATCTGCTGTCCCTGCGCTGCTTCGGGCTATGACGTGAGCAGGCGACAATCAAGCCGCGAGCTTGGAAAGTCCACATCGGCCGGAAGCGGACGCAGGGCTTGGACGAAGGCGGCGCGTTGTGTCTCGACGAGCCGCCAGCATCCAGACGCTGGCAAGGACACGACCGGAACGCCCAGGAACGACGCCGGAGCGACAGCTTTCCCCGGAGGCCAAGTTGTTGCGTTGGGCCGCTAAGGTACTCCGGCCCGGATTCTCACCCTTCGCCGGCGGCGCCAACTGCTCGATCCATTTTGCGGTGGCTGCGCCCCTCGCGCCTGACGGCGATTTGCGCCATAGAGGCGACCGTTCCGTCTTTTCGTGGCCGCTCGATGATCGAGCCCATTCACAACATCCTCGCCGGAGTTGTGACAATGGTTGTAACCGCCATTGCGGATGAGCCGGAACGGCAAGAAATGGCACATAATCAGGCAGGCGGACGTGACCGAAAAGCCCGATAACATCGGCGAAGACGAAGGTTTCAGCGCTCATCGCTTCTCCGTCGCTCCAATGATGGACTGGACGGATCGCCACTGCCGGATCATCCACCGGCTGATGTCGCGACATGCACGGCTCTATAGCGAGATGGTGACGGCGCAGGCGGTCATCCACGGCAACCGCGACCGCCTGATCGGCTTCGATGCGTTGGAGCACCCGCTCGCGCTTCAACTCGGCGGCAACGATCCCATGCTGCTGGCGCAGGCGGCCCGGATCGGTGCCGATTTCGGCTATGACGAGATCAACCTCAATTGCGGCTGCCCCTCCGACCGGGTGCAGGGCGGTGCCTTCGGCGCCTGCCTGATGCGCGAGCCCGCTCTGGTCGGTGACTGTGTCGCGGCGATGAAGGCGGCGGTGTCCATCCCCGTCACGGTGAAATGCCGCATCGGCGTGGACGATCAGGACCCCGAGGCGGCGCTCGACGCGCTGACGGCCTCGGTGCGCGCAGCCGGTGTCGATGCTTTGATCGTCCATGCCCGCAAGGCCTGGTTGCAGGGCCTCTCGCCGAAGGAGAACCGCGAGATCCCGCCGCTCGATTACGAGCGCGCTTATCGGCTGAAGGCCGCGAACCGGGAGCTGCCCGTCAGCCTCAACGGCGGCATCAAGGCGCCGGCCGAATGGGCTGCGCATCTGGCCCATCTCGACGGCGTCATGGTCGGCCGCGAGGCCTACCAGAACCCGGAGATCCTCCTGCAGGTCGATTCGCTGCTGTTCGGGCAGCCGACCCCGGTGGCGGATGCCTTCGCCATGCTCGAGGCGCTGGAGCCGCATATCGCCAGACATATCGAACGGGGCGGGCGCCTGCATGCCTTCACCCGCCATCTCGTCGGCCTCTTTCCCGGCCGGAAGGGCGCGCGTCAGTTCCGCCGCCATCTCGCCGAGCACTGCGTCAAGGCCGACGCGACGCTCGCCGACCTGCGGGCGGCCGCGGCCCATGTCTCGCGGCACGAGGCGCAGGCGGCCTGAGGACATCCGGCGGCCCGAATCCCTTGCCTCGCCTGCGGAAATAGCCGACACGGACAAGTCCCAACCGGAACGGTTTCATGCTCGCAGGCATCCCCCTCGGCGATCTCGCCTTTCTCGCCGTCTCCCTTGTGCTGGCCGGCGCGGTGACGGGACTGCTCGCCGGCGTCTTCGGCGTCGGCGGCGGGGCGGTGATCGTGCCCGTGCTGTTCGAGGTGTTCCGGGTCATCGGCGTGCCGGAAGAGGTGCGCATGCCGCTCTCCGTCGGCACCTCGCTGGCCGTCATCATCCCGACCTCGATCCGCTCCTTCAACGCCCATCGCGCCAAGGGGCTGGTCGATCTCTCGATTCTGAAGGTCTGGGCGGTCCCCGTGGTGCTCGGCGTCCTGGTCGGCAGCTACATTGCCCGCTATGCGCCCGCTGACCTGTTCAAGATCGTCTTCGTCGCCGTCGCGACGATCTCGGCGCTGCGCCTGCTCTTCGCCGCCGATCGCTGGAAATTCGGCGAGGAAATGCCTGGCAAGCCGCTGATGGTCGCCTATGGCGGCGTCATCGGCGTGCTCTCCGCGCTGATGGGCATCGGCGGCGGCCAGCTCTCCAGCCTGTTCATGACTTTCTACGGCCGGCCGATCCATCAGGCGGTGGCGACCTCGTCCGGCCTTGGCGTGCTGATCTCGATCCCCGGCGCGCTCGGCTTCATCTATGCCGGCTGGCCGAAGATGGACATTCTGCCGCCGCTCTCGCTCGGCTATGTCTCGCTGATCGGCATGATCCTGTTCATCCCGACCTCGGTCTGGACGGCGCCGATCGGCGCGCGCATGGCGCACCGCCTCTCCAAGCGGCGGCTGGAGGTGGCTTTCGGCCTGTTCCTGCTGGTGGTGGCGGGCCGCTTCATCTGGTCGCTTTTGCACTGAGCAGGCGCGGCGATCGATGAGCGAAACCGCGATCCGATTGCTCAATCCGGCCGACCACGGCGCGCTCGCCGCGCTCATGGCCGAGATGCAGAGCCACTACGCGGTCCCTTGCCCGCCGGTCGACGAGATTCTGGCAGGTCTTGTCCGGCGGCCTGCGGGGATCGACATCCTGGTGGCGGCGAGGGGGCGGGCAGTGCTCGGTTTCGCCTCGGCCTGCAATCTGTATCCCGGGCCGGGCCTGAAATCCGGCTTCTTCCTCAAGGAGATTTACGTCGCGGAGGCAGCTCGCGGCGCTGGGCTGGGCCGCGCCCTGATGACCGCGCTCGCCGAGCTGGCGCTGGAACGCGGCCACCGCCGCATCGACTGGACGGCGGATGCCGATGATGGGGCATTGCTGCGCTTCTATGACAGCCTCGGCGCGGCCGCACATCCGAAGAAGGTGTTCTATCGCCTGACCGGCGACGCGTTGGCCGATCTGGCAAAGGCCTAGCCATTCCGACGAGGATGGCGCTGGTTACCGGGATGCGCGGGTCAGCCCCGAGCATGACGTATTGCTGGTGACTCGGAAGATTTCCCGGCCAGCCGCTCCGGCAACGCCGCCATGATGGCCAGTCTCTGCGCCTCGCTGAGCCCCGCCCACTGCGCGATCTCGGTGAGCGTGCGTCCGCAGCCCTCGCAGAGCTGGCTCACCGGGTCGATGACGCAAACCCTGATGCAGGGCGTCGAAACGGTGCTCACCGCCCCGGCCATCCCAGCGAGAGCGCCAGCCCGAGATAGATCGCTGTCTCGGCGAGCTGCTGGGCCGCACCGACGATATCGCCGGTCTGGCCGCCGATCAGGCGGTGGGCCAGCCGGGCCAGCATCACGGTCGCGCCATGCGCCAGCGCGAGGCCGAGGGCCAGCCCGGCGAGCGGGAGATACGCCGCGAGCGCCAGGGCTAGCGCCAGGGCGAGGCTGAGCCCCAGCGCGATCCAGCCCGTCGCGACGCTGGGGCGTCCGACGGCCGCCGCAGTGCCGCCGCTGCGGGCCGGGCGCTCCTTCGCCAGCAGCAGCATGCCTTCGGACCGCGACCAGGGCGCCGCGATCAGCAGAGTGGCCGCCGCCGCCCAAGGGCCGGCACGGTCCATGATCATGGCGATCAGGCTGGCCCGCAGCAGCAGCGAAAGCCCGATCGCCATCGCGCCATAGGAGCCGACGCGGCTGTCCTTCATGATCTCCAGCCGGCGCTCCGGGGTCTGTCCGCCGAACAGCCCGTCGGCCGTGTCGGCCAGCCCATCCTCGTGAAACGCGCCGGTCGTCACGGCGAGCGCGGTGAGGGCCAGCGCTGCGGCGACGAGGCCGTCGAGTTTCGCCAGCCCGGCCAGCAGCAGGACGAAGGTGGCCGGGAGCGCGATGATCAGCGCCGCGAAGGGCAGGGCGCGCGGCACTTGGCGAAAATCCGGACGGGCATGGCGATCGTCTTCGCCCGGCAGTTGCGGCACGGGCAGCCGCGACCAGAAGCGCACGCAGATTGCGGTCGCGACCGTCCAGCCCGGCCAGGCCGGGGCGGTGTTCGGCTCGGCGCTGCTGTTGGCCTCAGCCATCGCGGCTTTGCGCTCCCCTCGATTGTCATCCCGAGCCCGAGCCTATAGCAGCAGCGGCTACCGCGCCGCCACGCTGTCGTTGGCCGCGCCGCTGTTCGCGATGGAACGAGACATGGCCGCTTCGGGACTGCCCTTCGACGATATCCGCGAGTTGATCGCCGCGATGCCCGGCCCCGACATGGCCGCCGCCAACGCGGTGCGGGCGCGTGATGCCAATCTCACCAAGCCGGCCGGCAGTCTCGGCCGCATGGAGGAGATCGCCGAGTGGCTGGCTGCCTGGCAGGGCAAGGCCCCTCCGCGCGTCGACCGGCCGCTGGTCTGCGTCTTCGCCGGCAATCATGGCGTGGTCGCGCAGGGCGTCTCGGCCTATCCGCAGAGCGTCACGCGCCAGATGCTGGAGAATTTCGCCGCCGGCGGGGCGGCGATCAACCAGATCTGCGCCGCCTATGATCTCGGCTTCAAGGTCTTCGATCTGGCACTCGACCTGCCGACGGGCGATTTCACGCAAGGCGATGCGCTCGACGAGCGCGCCTGCGTCGCCACCATGGCCTTCGGCATGGAGGCGCTGGCCGGCGGGGCCGATCTGCTCTGCCTCGGCGAGATGGGCATCGGCAACACCACCTCGGCGGCAGCCATCTATGCCGCGCTCTATGGCGGCGAAGCCGCGCAGTGGTGCGGTCGCGGCACCGGGCTCGACGACGAGGGGCTGAAGCGCAAGATCGCGGCGGTGGAAGCGGGGCTGGCACTGCATCGCGCCCACCTGAAGGACCCGCTCGAGGTTCTGCGGCGGCTGGGCGGTCGCGAGATCGCGGCGATCTGCGGGGCGATCATCGCCGCGCGCTCGCAGCGCATCCCGGTCATCCTCGACGGCTATGTGGTGACGGCCGCGGCGGCGATCCTGCATGCCATCGAGCCCTCGACCATCGACCACTGCATCGCCGGCCATCTCTCTACCGAAGGGGCCCACGCGCAGGTTCTCGCCCGGCTCGGCAAGGTGCCGCTGCTGGCGCTCGACATGCGATTGGGCGAAGGCTCCGGCGCGGCGCTCGCGGCCGGGCTGGTCAAGGCCGCGGCGGCGGTCCATTCCGGCATGGCGACCTTCGAGCAGGCGCAGGTGGCGCGGAAGGGTTAGCTGCCGCCGCATTCTCATCGTAACGCGCGGTCATCCGGGACGCAGCGAAGCGGAGATCCGGAAACCAGGCCTGAAAGGCTCCGGCATGGATCCCGGGTCAAGCCCGGGACGACCGCGCGTTTCAGCGCAAAGCCGACGGACTCCGGGGCTACCCCTGATAATCCGTCTTCAGCGCCCGCCTTTCGGCATGGCGCTCCAGCGCGAGCTCGATCAGCCTGGTGATCAGCGCCGGATAGGGCAGGCCGGACGCCTCCATCATCTTCGGGTACATGCTGATGGCGGTGAAGCCAGGTAGCGTGTTGATCTCGTTGAAGTAGAATTCGCCGCCCTGCCGGTCGAGGAAGAAGTCGACGCGGGCAAGGCCGCTGCATTCCAGAGCCGTGAAAGCCGTCTTCGCCAGTTCCTGCACGCGGCTCATCTGCTCTGCCGTGAGCTTTGCCGGCAGGTCGACGGTCGCGCCGTCCGCATCGAGATACTTCGCTTCGTACGAATAGAATTCGTGCTGCGGGCCTGCGTTCAGCTCGCTCGCCATGCTGGCGAAGGGCGGGTCGCCATCGAGCACCGCGACCTCGATTTCGCGAGCATCGACGCCCTGCTCGATCAGCACGCGGGTGTCGTAGGCGAAGGCGTCATCCAAGGCGGCGCCAAGATCCTCCCAGCGCTTCACCTTATGCACGCCCACGCTGGAGCCCATGTTGCACGGTTTGATGAAGGCCGGCAGCGCCAGCTTCGCCTGGGCGGCCGCGGCGACGGCGGCGGGGTCGCGCGCGTAGTCGCGCTTGGTTGCGACGGTATAGGGAGCGACCGGCAGCCCGGCCAGCGCGACGAGCCGCTTGGCCATGTCCTTGTGCATGCCGATGGCCGAGGCCATGACGCCCGAGCCGACATAGGCCGCGCCGGCAAGGTCGAGCAGCCCCTGCATGGCGCCGTCCTCGCAGAGCGGGCCGTGGATCACCGGGAAGACGACATCGATCGCATCCTGCGTCGCGGCTCCGCCCACCGGTGCGGCGAGCAGTGTGCCGTTGCCGGAGATGGCCAGCCTGATCTCGGGAGCCTCCGCAAAGATCGGCAGGCTCTCGGCGTTGCTCTCGGCCAGGCGCCGCGCATCCTGGCGCTGCCAGCGCCCCTGCTTGTCGATGCTGATCGGCACCGGCTCGAAGCGGCTGCGATCGAGATGGCGCAGCACCGATGCGGCGGATTTCAGCGAGACCTCATGCTCCCCGGACTTGCCGCCATAGAGCACCGCGACGCGGGTTTTCTCGGTCATCTCGAAAGGTCCAGTCGGCTCGGGCGGAAGAAGCGGAAGAGGGCGAGGAACAGGCTCATCGCGGCAGGAACGAGGCGGTCAGGCGACGCGCGCCCTGCGCGGCTCGGGCAGGGCGGCGAGCGTGTCCATGACGCGTTCGGCCGGAAGGGTGACGGTGACCTCCGTCCCGGCACGCGGCTTCGATTTCAGCAGGAAGCCGCCGGCATGCAGGTCGATCAGCCCCTTGACGATCGGCAGGCCCAGCCCCGAACCCTGCTCGGCGGTCTTGATGGCCAGCGAGCCGCGCCCGAAGCTCTGCATCACGATCGGGATTTCGTTCTCCGGAATGCCGGGGCCGGTGTCGGTGATGGTGACATATTGCCCCCCCGCCGCGGTCCAGCCGATCTTGATGCTGATCTCGCCGCCCGGGGGCGTGAACTTGATCGCGTTGGACAGGATGTTGAGCACCACCTGCCGCATGGCCCGCTCATCGGCCCAGACGCGAGGCAGGTCGGGCTCGGCATTCTGGCGGATCGTCTGGCCCTTCGCCTTGGCGCGCAGGGCGAGCATGTGCCTGCATTCCTCGACGACGCCCACCAGCGAGATTGCCTCCTCGTTGAGCTCGTACTTGCCGGCCTCGATGCGCGACAGGTCGAGAATCTCGTTGATGAGGTTGAGCAGATGCTGGCCCGAGCCATGGATGTCGGCCGAGTACTCCTTGTAGGCCGCATTCGCATGGGTGCCGAAGATCTCGTTCTTCATCACCTCCGAGAAGCCGAGAATGGCATTGAGCGGCGTGCGCAATTCATGGCTCATCGTCGCCAGGAAGCGCGACTTGGCGAGATTGGCCTCCTCGGCCTTGCGCCGCGCCTCGTCCGAATTGGCGTTGGCCGTCTCGAGCTCGGCAATCAGCGCGTCCTTCTCGGCACGGAACGCGATGGTCGCGACCGAGCTCGAATAGAGCCGGTTCGCCAGGAAGATGAAGAAGAGCTGGGCGGAAGCCGCCATCAGCGCCATCGTCACGCTGTCGATGTCGCGCCGGTCCCAGAAGAACACCATGATCCCGACGATGATCGGCGAAAGGCCGGCATAGACCGCGATCGGGATCGAGGCGGCCAGCATCACCGTCAGAGCGCTGACGATCAGGAGGGCCGTGGTCGCGAAGACCTTTGCGCCGGGTGCGTCGACATGGATGAAGAGGGCCAGCAGCGTGGCCCAGCACAGGCCCTGGAAACCTTCCGCGAGCGCGAACAGCCGCCGCCAGCGGGTGATCCGCACCGCGTCGGGGCTCTTGGCGAGATAGCGCCGCGAGAGCATCACGATCAGGGTGCCGCTCGCCAGCACCAGGCCGCTCCACGCGGAGACGAGATAAGCCGGCAGCCATAGGCAGGAAGCGGCGGCGATGCCGATGACGAGCACCAGCGTGCCCACCGAGCCCGAAATCCGGTACTGGGCGAAGCTGCGCAGCAATTCGTTGTCGAAGGCGCGTTCCAGCCCGGTCGACGAGGTCAGTCGCTCGCGCACCGTCTTGACCTCGCGGGTGAGCAGCTTGCGGCGCGCCGCAGCCACGGGGTCGGGCCCGCGTCCGCGTTGGACCTGTTCTGCCGTCACTTCCGCCATGATAGGGGATACGCATCCTCGATCGGCCGTGCGGAGCGCACGGCCGGCTCGCCATCATGGCCACTGAAACGTTAATCTCTTCCTGATGCCTCGTTCCGAACCCGGCCGGACCGGCCCCCGATTTTTCGGCCATGGCGCTTCCGGCCACGGCCCTTTCGGCTGGCGGCGGGTCGGTCGCTTCACCGACTTCGTCGTCGCGCTCGGCCTGCTCGGCCTCGTCGCTTTGGCTGGGGCCGTCCTGCAATACCGGTTGGGGCCGGCGCGCGGCCTGGCTGGGCCGGCGCAGGCCATCGACGGCGATTCGATCCGCCTGCTCGGCGAGGAGTTGCGGCTCGAGGGGCTGGACGCGCCCGAATTCCGCCAGACCTGCCGTGACGGGGCCGGACGCAGCATCGCCTGCGGTCGCGAGGCGCGCCGTGCCCTGCAGGCCCTGCTGATGCGCGGCGAGACCCGCTGCGAGATCGGCAAGTCGGACCGCTATGGCCGCGGCCTCGCCCGCTGCTGGCAGGGGGAGGAGGAGATCAACGCCGCGCTGGTGCGGGAGGGGCACGCCGTCGCCTATGGCGGCTATGGGGCCGAGGAGGCGCAGGCCAAGGCAGCCCGCCGGGGCATCTGGGCCCTAGATTTCGAGCGGCCGGAGGCCTGGCGCCGCAGCCATCCCCGCTGAGAGGGCAATCGTGCCATCCTGGCGTCAAGAAGCGTCGTGATAGCAAGAACCGCTCCGGGAGATTGACGGTTCCGCGCATGCCGTGGTCCGGTGCGCCGCGACAGGGAGACAGGCATGAAGCTCTATGATGGCGGTCGCGCGCCGAACCCGCGGCGGGTCCGCATCTTCTTCGCCGAGAAGGGCCTGGACCTCCCGGAACTCGTCCCCATCGACATCGGGAAGAAGGAGCACAAGAGCGAGGCCTTCACCAAGCTCAATCCCGCCCAGCGCCTGCCGGTCCTCCTGCTCGACGACGGCACGGCCCTGTCGGAGACCATGGCGATCTGCCGCTATGTCGAAAGCCTGAACCCCGAGCCCGCACTGTTCGGGCGCGGCGCCAAAGACCAGGCGCTGGTCGAGATGTGGAACCGGCGCATCGAGCTCGGCCTGTTCGCGGCCGTCGCCGCGGTCTTTCGCCACAGCCACCCCTCGATGGCCGAGCTGGAGGACCAGGTGCCCGAATGGGCGCAGGCCAACCGCGAGAGCCTCGACGACCATCTCTGGCTGCTCGAACTGCAGCTCGCCTCCAGCCCGTTCCTCTGCGGCGAAGCCTTTACCGTCGCCGATATCACCGCAGCGATTGCCGTCGATTTCATGCGGCCCTCGCGCATTCCGCTGCCGGAGGACTTCGCCAATATCCGCCGCTGGCATGGCGAGATCGCTGCCCGTCCGAGCTGGGCGGCCTGATGCGGACACTCGCCGCTGCCCTGTTCGCGCTCCTTGCCCTGCTCGCGCCGGCCGCCTCGGCCGACCGGCTGACCGGCGAGCAGATTCAGCGCGCCTTCGAGGGCAATACGGTGACGGGCCGGTACACCAATGGCGGCTTCTTCACCGAGTTCCACGCCCCGGACGGCCGCGCGCTCGGCAATAATGGATGGCAGGCCAACACGGATGCCTGCTGGATCACCAAGCCGGAGGGCATCTGCTATTATTACGGCCCGCCCGAGAACCGTACGGTGCATTGCTTCACGGTCGAGAGGAGCGGCGAGCTTTACGTCTTGCGCAACACCAGCAACGGGCTGGTCAATGCGCTGGCCCGGATCGAGGCGGGCAATCCCCGCAAGCACGGCGACAATGGCACGCCCTGGTATTGCGACGGCCTGATCTCCCGCGCGCCGTCGGCGCCGATGAGTCGCAGGCTCGCGCGGTGGTGAGACCGGCGGCAATGATCGCCGCCTGCGCCGTTGGGCTGATGGCTGCCGGGCAGGGCCGGGCCGCCGAGCGCCTCGGCGGCGAGCAGATCAGGCGTGCCTTCGAGGGCAACACCGTCACCGGCCTCTATACCGGCAGCAACCTGCCCTTCAGCGAGTATCACCACCCGGATGGGCGCGTCAGTGGCCACAACCGGGACATGCCCAACACCGACGCCTGCTGGATCACGACGGAAGACGCCGTCTGCTACTATTACGGCCCGCACGAGACGCGCCGCACCTATTGCTTCACCATCGAGACCAGCGGCTCGCTCACGGTCATCCGCAGCCGCCCGAGCGGGCGCATCAACGGCCTTGCCCGGATCGAGCCGGGCGACCCCCACGGCTATGCGGGCAAGGCCGAGTGGGTCTGCGACGGGTTGATCTCGCAGGTGCCGCCGATGACACGCAGGCTGGCGCGCCGATGAGCGAGGCCGAGGACATCGAGACCGTCCTGCACGCCCTGCGCGCCTGCAGGGTCTGCCGCGATGCCCCGGTCTATCTGCCGCCGATGCCGCATCAGCCGCGGCCAGTCATCCAGGCTGGCGCGACCGCAAGGCTGTGCATCGCAAGCCAGGCGCCTGGCACGCGGGTCCATGCCAGCGGGCGGCCGTTCACCGATGCCTCTGGCAACCGGCTGCGGCACTGGCTCGGCCTCGACAACGAGACCTTCTACGACCCGGCGCGCGTCGCGATCGTGCCGATGGGGCACTGCTTTCCGGGACAGGACGCCAAGGGCGGTGACCTGCCGCCGCGCCGCGAATGCGCGCCGATCTGGCGCGAGCGGGTCTTCGCCGCATTGCCTCATATCGAGCTGGTGCTCGCCATCGGGCGCTATGCCCAGAGCTGGCACCTCGGCCCGAAAGCGGCCGCCGATCTTTCGGCCACCGTCGCCGACTGGCGCACGATCCTGTCTCGCCCGGGCTTGCCGCGTGTCCTGCCGATGCCGCACCCCTCCTGGCGCAACAATGGCTGGCTCAGGCGCAATCCCTGGTTCGAGGCCGAGCTGGTACCGGTCCTGCGCCAGGAAGTGGGGCGGCTGGTCGCCTGAAGCTCAGTAGCGGAAGGGCGAAGACGAGTTCAGGTTGCGGTCGATGCCGCCGCGCACGCTGATCACCGAGCGCATCGGGCCGAGCGCCGTGTCTGTGCGGCTTTCCAGATAGACCATGCCGTCCGTGCGGTTGCCGTAGCCGCTATGCGAGCTCTTGCCGAACTCGGCACGGACCGCGCCGCCCATCCGCACGCAGGTGCTGGAGCCATCGATGCGGATATAGCCGGCGCCGTATTCGGGGCAGGGGCGCGCGCCCTTGGTCGGGGCGGGCGAAGGGCGGCTGTAGGATTCGCGCGGTTGCGCCTTGCCCGGCAGCGGCTCGCCGATCGTCTGCGCCACAACGGCGACCGGCGCGCAGGCTGTCAGGACAGATAAGACGAGGCGGCGCATGGCTGTTTTCCTGGTTCGCGGACCTCATGCCCGCTCCAAAAGGCGCAATCGTGGCCGGTGACCCAGGCCCGATCCTACCTTACCGGAGGACCGGGCGGAAGGCGGCCGCGCGCGTCGCAGCGGACATGGCTCTTGCGGGAGCCCTGCGCAGCAGCTGCGCCTCGCACACCCCCAACGAAAAGAGCCCGGCCGAAGCCGGGCTCAGAAGGTTTGGGGAAGCGTCGCCGGCTCAGCGGGCGCGGGTGCGGACCTGGAAGACGTCGAAGCTGAGCTCCGCGACCTGCCACCACAGATATTCGTCGGAACGGAAGGCTGCCATCGCCTCGATGGCCTTCTTGAAGTCCGGGTTTTTCGCCGAAATCTCGCCGTAGAGCTCGTTGGAGGCCTTGAGGCAGGCTTCCAGCACGTCCTGCGGGAAGGGACGAAGCTGCGTGCCGGCCGCCACGAGGCGCTTCAGGGCCGGCGGGTTCACCACGTCGTACTTCGCCGCCATCTGCGTGTTGGCATAGGTGCAAGCTGCGATGAGCGCCGCCTGATAGTTCTTTGGAAGCGCGTTCCACTTGTCCAGGTTGACGAAGGCGTGGACGGTCGGGCCGCCTTCCCAGAACCCGGGATAGTAGTAGTAGGGCGCGACCTTGGCGAAGCCGAGCTTTTCGTCGTCATAGGGCCCGACCCATTCGGCGCCGTCGATGGTGCCCTTTTCGAGTGCCGGGTAGATGTCGCCGCCGCCGAGCTGCTGCGGCACCACGCCGAGCTTCTGCAGCACCGAACCGGCGATGCCGCCGATGCGCATCTTGAGGCCCTGGAGATCGGCGACCGTCTTGATCTCCTTGCGGAACCAGCCGCCCATCTGCGCGCCGGTGTTGCCGCAGGGCAGGCCGTAGATGTTGAACTTCTTGTAGAATTCGTTGAACAGGTCGTTGCCGCCGTTCTGGAACAGCCAGGCGTTCTGCTGGCGGGCGTTGAGGCCGAACGGCACGGACGCCGCGACGGCGAAGGTCGGGTCCTTGCCGACATAGTAATACGAGACGGTGTGGCACATCTCGACGGTGTTGTTGGTGACCGCGTCGGCCGCCTGCAGGGCGGGCACGATCTCGCCGGCGGCGAAAACCTGGATTTGGAACTTCCCGTCGGTCAGGTCGGAGACCATCTTGGCCATGACCTCGGCGCCGCCATAGATCGTGTCCAGCGACTTCGGGAAGGAGGAGGCCAGCCGCCACTTCACCTCGGGGTTCGACTGCGCGACGGCGGGCATGGCGACGGCGGCGGTGGCCGCTGCGCCGGCTGCCGCGGTCTGAATAAATTGGCGACGCTTCATGGGGGACATCTCCTCGAAAAGGCTCCCGGTTTTCCGGGCTTGTCGGACGCGACGCCGGCACATGCCGAGCATGCGCCGGAGTTCTAGCCAATGGCTGCATGAATCGCGAGGGGATTCAACCGCGAGCGTTGAGACTTTCGGCTAGTACGGCGGGCGGATGCGAGCCGAGCGTTACCAATGTCTCGGCGGGTTGGCGAAGCGCGGCCGGCCTGCTTTAAGGGCTCGGATGATCGAGACCGAACGACTGCTGCTGCGCCGGCCCGAGCGGGCCGATCATGACGCGATCCATGCGATGCGTTCCGACGCGGACGTCGTGCGCTTCATCGGCGGCAAACCGCTGACGCGCGAGGAGGCATGGCATCGGCTGACCCGCAGCGCCGGCAACTGGGCCCTGCTCGGATACGGCATGTTTGTCGTCGTGGAGAAGGCGAGCGGCCTGTTCATGGGCGAGATCGGGCTGATGCAGGCTCACCGCGACCTCGGGCCGGATTTCGACCCCTATCCGGAGGCTGGCTGGGTTCTGGCGCGCGCCGCTCAGGGCAAGGGCTATGCGACCGAGGCAGGGCACGCGGCCCATGCCTGGTTCGACCGGCAGTTCGGCGCGCAGCGCAGCGTCTGTATCATCGACCCGGACAACGGCGCTTCGCTGGGCGTCGCCGCCAAGCTGGGCTACAGCCCCTTCGGGAGCACCGTCTACCATGAGAAGACGCTCACCAAGCTCGAGCGTCTGGCTGGCTGAACGCAGCAAAGGAAGAGCGATGGACCAGGACAAGCTCGCAAAGCTCAGGACGCGCTACGCCGATGCCAGCGGCGCCGACATCCATGACCCGCACTTCGCCAAGGTCGCGGCCGACCAGTTCAAGGGCGACAAGCGCAAATGGCCGTTCTCGGACGTCGCCACCTTCATGGGCGCCCCCTACCGCCCCGACGCGCTCGGCCAGCCCGGTCTCGGCGGGCTCGATGTCGCGATCATCGGCCTGCCCATGGATCTCGGCGTCACCAACCGAGCCGGCACGCGGCTGGGGCCGCGCGCCGTGCGTTCCATCGAGCGCATCGGTCCGATGGACCATGTGATCGGCACCGCGCCGCTCGGCATGCTCAAGGCCGCCGATATCGGCGACGTGCCCTTCCGCTCGCGCTACTCGCTCGAGAGCTGCCATCAGGACATCGAGGCGACTTTCCGGACCATCGTCGAGGCCGGCGTTTCGCCGCTCGCGGTCGGCGGCGATCATTCCATCACCTATCCGATCCTCAAGGCGGTCGGGGCCAAGCGCCCCGTTGGCATGGTGCATATCGATGCCCATTGCGACACCTCGGGGCCCTATGAAGGCTCGAAGTTTCACCATGGCGGCCCGTTCCGGCAGGCGGTGCTCGACGGCGTGCTGGACCCCGAGCGCGTCATCCAGATCGGCATCCGTGGCGGTGCCGAATACCTCTGGGAGTTCTCCTACGAGTCCGGGATGACCGTGATCCACGCCAACGAGGTCGACGCGCTCGGCATCGAGGCGGTGATCGCGAGGGCGCTCGCCGTGATCGGCGACGGGCCGACCTATGTCTCCTTCGACGTGGATTCGCTCGATCCCGCCTTCGCGCCCGGAACGGGCACGCCGGAAGTCGGCGGCCTGACCCCGCGCGAGGCGCTGGCGATCCTGCGCGGCCTCAAGGGCGCCAACATCGTCGCCGCCGACGTCGTCGAGGTTGCGCCGCAATACGATGCCACCAGCAACACGGCCCATTGCGCGGCCCAGGTTCTCTTCACCGAGCTCTGCCTGATCGCCGAGGCGCGCGCCGCAGGAAAAGGAAAGCCATGACCATGTCGACATCCGCCAAGGTGATCTCCACGCTGCGGATCGTGCTGCTCGGCGGCTCCTGCCTCTTCGGGGCAGCGGCCCATGCCGAGGTCCCGGTCAATGGCTCGACTTATGCCGATGCGGCGGTCGAGGCGGTCGAAAGCATGATGCGGGTCGAGCGCAAGACCGGCCTGCCGCGCCTGTCCGACAAGGTCGACGGCAAGGTGCTGGAAGACGCCTGGAACGAGCCGGCGATTCTGGGCGCGCCGCCCTATGGCGCCAATGACATCCAGGCCCTGCTGAACATCGTGCAGAAGCAGGCCCGCATTCTCCAGGCCTACACGCTCTATTCCCCCAATCCCGGCCGCACGCCGCCAGATCTCGCCCGCAACGCGGCCGCGTACCAGGACGAGATTTCGCGCTCGCAGGCCTTCCTGATCAGCGCGGTGGCCGCCTCGCTCGACGCCATCGCCGACTTCGTCGCCCAGATCCCGGCCGAGGCGAAGACCGATGCCCGCCTCCAGGGGGTGCGCCAGATGCGTCTCGGCCTGCAGGAGATCGTCAATGGGATGGCGCTGGGCCTGCGCAGCCCGTCGCTGAAGGAAGCCAACCAGGTCCTCCTCGCGCAGGCGCTGGCCGGAAATGCGCAGCGCCTCGTCGCCGGGCTCTCGCCGGCCGACCGCAATGCGCTGGCAGCGACGCTCAAGGCGGCGCAGCCCGCGCTGAAGCCGGCGGCGCAGAAGCCGATCGCCGATGTCATCGCCGCTGCGGCAAGCGCGCCTTGCGAGGGGCTCTGCGCCCTCAAATAGCGCTCAGCGCCGTGTCGCCAGCCAGATGACGTGCCGCGCGCCGCGTCCGGTCCGGCTGGCCCGCACGCTGTGCTCCTCGGTTGCGAAGCCGGCCGCCTTCAGCCGGCGGGTGAAGCCGTGGTCGGGACCTTGCGACCAGATGGCGAGCACCCCGCCTGGCCGCAGGGCCGCCTTCGCGATACCGAGCCCCGCTTCGCCGTAGAGCCGGTCGTTGGCGGCGATCGTCAGCCCCTCGGGACCGTTGTCGACGTCGAGCAGGATCGCGTCGTAGCGGTCTTCCGCCGCCGCGATCGCAGCAGCCACATCGACGATCGAAAGGGTCACGCGAGGGTCGTCGAGGCATCCGCCGAAGACAGGCGTCATCGGCCCACGCGCCCATTGCGCCACCTCCGGGATGAGCTCCGCCACCTCGACAGCGGCATCGGGGGGCAGAGCGGCGAGCGCGGCGCGCAGCGTGAAGCCCATGCCGAGCCCCCCGATCAGCAGGCTCGGGCGAGGGCGGCCGGCCAGCCGCTGGCAGGTCAGACCCGCCAGGGCCTCCTCCGAGCCGCTCAGCCGGCTGTTCATCAACTCGTTGCTGCCGAGCATGATCGAGAACTCGCCGCCGCGCTGCTTCAGCCGCAAGGTACCGCTGCCATCGGGGAGGATCGCGGTGTCGAGGGTCGTCCAGGGCAGCATGCGAAGTCCTTTCGCGGGCTTCTTAGGGCATGACGGCGTGCGGTGATACCGGGCATTCAGCCATGCGCAGTCGTCATGGCTTTGGCCGTCTCCGCCGCTTGCTCCAGCGCAACCGCCGTGACATTTGCTGCGGCGCAGCATCGAATGCTGCTTGGTCCCGAGGGCGTCATTCATGACCGTCGCAGCGCAACCCCGCAGCCTGGACGCTGTCGCGTCCACCGGCAAAGCTGCGTCGCCGGCTCTCGTGCTGTTCGCGCTCGCGATGGGCGGCTTCGCCATCGGCACCACCGAATTCGCGTCGATGAGCCTGCTCCCATATTTCTCGGTTGGGCTCGGCATCGACGAGCCGACGGCGGGCCACGTGATCAGCATCTATGCGCTCGGCGTTGTCGTCGGCGCTCCCTTGATCGCGGTGCTGGCGGCCCGAATCTCGCGCCGAACGCTGCTGATCGCGCTGATGAGCGTCTTCGCGCTCGGCAATGGCTTGAGCGCGCTCGCGCCGAGCTATCACTGGATGCTCGCCTTCCGCTTCCTCAGCGGTTTGCCGCATGGTGCCTATTTCGGCGTCGCGGCCTTGGTCGCCGCCTCTTTGTCGGCGCCGAACCGGCGTGCGCAATCGGTGGCGCGCGTGATGCTGGGCCTGACCGTTGCGACGATCCTTGGCGTTCCGGTCGCGAGCTGGACGGGCCAGGCGCTGGGATGGCGCAGCGGTTTCGCCATCGTGGCCGGTCTGGCGCTCGTAACCGTGCTGCTCATCGCGCTTCATGCGCCCCAGGACCGGGTGCAGCCGTCCGCCAGCCCGCTTCGCGAGCTTGGCGCTCTGAAGCGCCGTCAGGTCTGGCTGACGCTCGCCATCGGCGCCATCGGCTTCGGCGGGCTCTTCGCGGTCTACACTTATGTCGCCTCGACGCTGATGGCGGTGACGCAGGTCTCGCCTGCCTTCGTGCCGGTCGTGCTGGCCGTGTTCGGCGCCGGGTTGACGGTCGGCACGCTCGTCGCCGGCTGGGCCGCCGACCGGGCGCTGATGCCCTCGGCCGGGCTGATGCTGCTGTGGAGCGCCGTATGGCTCGCCGCTTTTCCCTTTGCCGCCGGCAACATCTGGACGGTGACGGTGGTCATCTTCATGATCGGTGCCGGCGGCGGCCTCGGTGCCATCCTGCAGACGCGGCTGATGGACGTGGCCGAGGACGCGCAGACGCTGGCCGCAGCGCTCAACCACAGCGCCTTCAACACCGCCAATGCCCTCGGGCCCTGGCTCGGAGGGTTGGCGATCGCGGCTGGCTATGGCTGGACGTCGACCGGCTGGGTCGGTGCCGCGCTTGCGCTCGCCGGCTTGGCGATCTGGGCGGTTGCGCTGGTCGACGAGCGCGCGCACGCCGCGCGCCGGGAACGGTCTGCCGGTTCTTTCAGCGGGTAAGGATCAGAAAAGCTGCAGCCCCGCCTCTTGCGGCTGGCGCGAAACTGCGCCCAATCTGTAGGCACCGGGCCGGCCGGGCCGTTTCAGAAGATCCCGGCCGCCCCGAACCTTGCGGGAGGCATCATGAAAAGTTTCGTTCGTTTCATCGCGGTGGCGGCGTTCACCGTCGCCGGCGCTGCCGGCGCGCTGGCCCAGGCACCGGACTGGAAGGAAATCCGGATCGGGACCGAGGGCGCCTATCCGCCCTTCAACAACCTGAACGCCAAGAAGGAGCTGGAAGGCTTCGAGATCGACTACGCCAACATGCTCTGCGAGAAGATGAAGGTGAAGTGCACCTGGGTCGTGCAGGACTGGGACGGCATCATCCCGGCTCTGCTCTCCAAGAAGTACGACATCATCATCGCCGGCATGAACGCCACCGACGAGCGCAAGAAGCGTGTCGATTTCACCGCCGTCTACACCAAGACTCCGATCTGGGCGATCGGGCCGAAGAATGCCTCGACCGACCTTTCGCCGGCCGCGCTGAAGGGCAAGTCGATCGGCGTGCAGGGCTCGACCGTGCATTCGAACTATGCCGAGAAGACCTACAAGGACTCGACGATCCGTCCCTATCCGACGCAGGAAGAGGCCAATCTCGATCTCTTGAACGGTCGGCTCGACTACATCATCGCCGACGCGCTTTCGCTCGAGGATTTCCTCAACGGCAAGGGCAAGGATTGCTGCGCCAAGGTCGCCGAGATCACGCGTGATGCCGCGATCCACGGGCCCGGCGTCGCCGGCGCCGTCCGCAAGGAGGACACCGCCCTGCGCGACAAGTTCAGCGCCGCGATCGCGGAATCGATCAAGGACGGCTCGCACAAGAAGATCGCGGACAAGTACTTCAAGATCCCGATCCTCTGATCGCGTCCGCCCGTCGGCCGGCACCCGCAAGAGTGCCGGCCGGCTTTCACCCTCGCGTGCCGGCGCTCCTTCATGTTCGATAAATTCGCGCTGCTCGGCTTCGGCCCAGGCGGTTGGGGTCTTGCCTTGTTGCAGGGCGCCGGCATCACGATCGCGATCGCCCTCGCGACCTTGCCCTTCGGTCTCGCGCTCGGTCTGGCCGTCGCGCTCTGCAAGCGTGCCGACAGCGCGCTCCTGCGCGGCTTCGCCACCGTCTACACCACCATCTTTCGCGGCGTTCCCGAGCTTTTGACGCTTTACATCATCTATTTCGGCCTGCCGATCCTCGTGCAGCAGCTCTTCGCGCTAGCAGGTTCGACTGCCTCCTTCGCCATCCCGCCTTTTCTCGCTGGCATGGTCGCGCTCGGGATGGTGCTGGCGGCGTTCTCCAGCGAGGTCTGGGTCGGGGCGCTCAACGCCATTCATAAGGGCCAGCGCGAGGCTGCCGCCGCGCTCGGCCTCTCGAACGCCCAGGCCTTCCGCCTCGTCGTGCTGCCGCAATTGTTCAGGGTGGCGCTGCCCGGGCTCGGCAACAATTGGATGGTGCTGCTGAAGGAGACGTCGCTGGTCTCCGTCATCACCCTGCCGGACATCATGTTCATCACCACCCGCGCCAATGTCGTGACCAAGGAGCCCTTCCTGTTCTTCGGCGCCGCGATGGCGATCTATCTCGTCTTCTCCCTGATCTCGGCCTGGGGCGTCGCGCGCCTCGAAACGCGCAGCAACCGCGGCTTCGCCGCTTTCGGGGGCACCACGCGATGAACTGGTGCGAATATCCCGGATACTGGATTGGCGCCGAGTCGCTGCAGAACTATGGCTGCCGGATGGCGAACGGCCTCGGGATCACGCTCCAGCTCGTCGCCTATTCGGTATCGGTCGGCTTCGTGCTGGCGCTCCTGCTGGCGGTGGGCAGGCTCTACGGGCCGAAATGGCTGCGGGTGGCCGTCTCCGGCTACACCACCTTCTTTCGCGGGACACCGCTGCTCTGCCAGCTTTTCCTGGTCTATTATGGCCTCGGCCAGTTCCGCCTGTTCTGGCAGGATGTCGGGCTGTGGTGGTTCTTCCGCGAGCCGTTCTCCTGCGCGCTGCTGACTTTCACGGTGAACACCGCGGCCTACCAGGCCGAGATCCTGCGCGGCGCCATCCAGTCCGTGCCGCGTGGGCAGTTCGAAGGCTCTCTGGCGCTCGGGCTGCATCGTTGGGCGACCTTGCGTCTGGTTGTGATGCCGCAGGCGATGATCCTGGCGCTGCGCCCGCTCGGAAACGAGCTGATCGTCATGATCAAGTCGAGCGCCGTCGCCTCGCTGGTCACGCTGTTCGACCTGATGGGCGCCACGCGTTTCGCCTTCGCGCGCTCCTTCGACCTGTCCCTCTACCTTTATGCCGCGCTGATCTATCTCGTGCTGGTCGAGATCGTTCGCCGCGTCTGGGAGCGCTTCGAACTGCGCCTGACGCGCCACATGGCGCTGCGCTGAAGCGTGCTTCAGCCCGGCAGGGTGAGCACCAACGGGCCACGGGCCGTCGCCACGAGGGTGTGCTCGTACTGGACGGTCGGCGCCCGCGGTTCGCTGTAGAGTGTCCAGGGGTCGTCATCCCCCTGTTCGGCCCAGTCGGCTCCCAGAGACAGGAAGGGCTCGACCGTGAAGACGAGGCCGTTCGTGATGCGGCGGCGCTCGCGCTTGTCCGGCCAGGTCGCGATTTCGGTCGGCTCCTCGTGGAGCGCACGGCCGATCCCGTGGCTGGCAAGGTTGCGCACCAGCGTGTAGCCGTTCTTCTGCGCGAAGCGGCCGACCGCGTCGCCGATGCCGGCGAGCGGCTTGCCGATGCCGACCTGCCCGATGCCGGCCCAGAGCGCACGCTTTCCGTCCCGGCAGAGCCGCTCCAGCTTGGGCTTCGCCGGCGGCACGAGGAAGGACGCGCCAGTGTCGGAATAGAAGCCGTTCTTCTCGGCCGAGACATCGATATTGACGAGGTCGCCCGCCAGGATCCGCCGCGGGCCGGGAATGCCGTGCGCGACCTCCTCGTTGATGCTGATGCAGGTCGCACCAGGGAAGTCGTAGCAGAGCTCGGGAGCCGAACGCGCTCCTGCTCTCTCGAGATGGGCTCGCCCGATCGCGTCGAGCTCGGCCGTCGTCATGCCAGGCTCCAGCGCCTTGCCCATCATCGCGAGAGCCTGGGCCACGATGCGGCCGATCTCCTGCAGTGCCTGCAGTTCGTCGTCATTGGATACGGTCATGTCCGGCAGCTAAGGCCCCGGACCGGGTGCCGCAACCCGAAAAGCCACATGGGGGATGGGCGCGGAGCCATCTTTCCGCTGCACGGATCGCACGCTAAAGCGGGGACGAGCAGCACAGATAGAAGCGGGGAACACCACATGGCCAAAGTCGCGTTCATCGGTCTCGGCGTCATGGGGTTCCCGATGGCTGGGCATCTCAAGGCCAAGGGCGGGCATGAGGTGACCGTCTACAACCGCAACCCGACGAAGGCCCAGGCCTGGGTCTCGCAGCATGGCGGCCTCTCGGCCGCGACGCCGGCCGATGCCGCCCGCGGCCAGGACTTCGTCTTTGCCTGCGTTGGCAATGACGACGATCTGCGCGCGGTCACCATCGGTGAGAACGGCGCCTTTGCAGGCATGGAGAAGGGCTCGGTCTTCGTCGACCACACCACTGCCTCGGCCGACGTCGCGCGCGAACTGGCCGCCGCGGCCAAGCAGGGCGGCTTCGGCTTCATCGATGCACCGGTCTCGGGCGGCCAGGCCGGAGCCGAGAATGGCGTGCTCACCGTGATGTGCGGCGGCGAGGCGGAGGTCTACGCTCGCGCCGAGCCGGTCATCGCCGCCTTCGCCCGCATGTGCCGTCTGATGGGCCCTGCCGGTTCCGGCCAGCTTACCAAGATGGTCAACCAGATCTGCATCGCCGGTCTTGTCCAGGCGCTGTCCGAGGGCGTCCACTTCGCCAAGCGCGCCGGGCTCGATGTCGAGGCCATGCTGGAGGTCATCTCGAAGGGCGCCGCCGGCTCCTGGCAGATGGAGAACCGCGGCAAGACCATGAACCAGAACAAGTTCGACTTCGGCTTCGCGGTCGACTGGATGCGCAAGGACCTCGGCATCGTCCTCGATGAGGCGCGCCGCAACGGCGCACAGCTCCCCGTCACTGCCCTGGTCGACCAGTTCTACGCGGACGTGCAGAAGATGGGCGGGCGCCGCTGGGACACCTCCAGCCTGATCGCGCGCCTGGAGGATTGAGGACCTCCATCATCGGATCGGAAAGCGATCCGAGATCGAGCTATCGTTGCCGCATCGACTTTTCCGAAAGCCGCATTCCATTTTTCGCGTCGGTGCTTCATTCCGGCGCGGGCTTGAGGGCGGAATCCGGCCTCACCCGCTGCCGGTGCATCGTATAGAGGCCGCTGCCGACGATCAGCGCCATGCCGGCGAAGGCGATCGCATCCGGCAGGTCGCCCCAGACGAGATAGCCGATCAGTGCCGCGAAGACGATCACCGAATAGCGGTATTGCGAGACGACGCCGACATCGGTGCGCCGGAACGCGCTGATGATGCAGAAGGTCCCGGCGGTGACGAGCACGGAGGCGAACAGCACATAGACCGTCTCCAGCCGCCCGATGGGCTGCCAGACCTCCGTCAGGCCGAAGCCCGCGCCGATCAGGCCGACCATGACGGTGGTCGTCAGTGCCACCACGGTGGAGGGCACCTGAGGACCGATCATGCGCGTGGCGAGGTCGCGCCCGGCGGTGAAAACGGTGCTGATCAGGGCCACGATGGCGCCGATGCCGAAGCTCTCCGCGCCCGGCCGCACGACGATCAGCACGCCGGCGAAGCCGACCAGCAGCGCGAGCGTACGGCGCCAGCCGACGCTTTCCACGCGGAACAGCACAGCCAGTACGACGATCATCAAGGGCGAAGCCATGTTGATGGCGGTGATCGTTGCCAGCGGCAGGAGCCCGAGCGACCAGCCGAAGAGCAGGGCGCTCATCGCTTCCAGGAGCCCTCTCAGCAGGACGCGCGGCTGCGTTGCCATTCCGATCCGGTCCTGCTCGCCGACGGCGAAGATCAGCGCCACGCCGATCAAGACGGCGAAGGCTGCCCGGAGCAGCAGCGCCTGGCCGGGGGGATAGATCTCCCGCGCCAGCTTCATGAAGGTGTCGTTGCAGACGAACAGCGTCATCGCCGCGAGCATGAAGAGAATGCCGCGGCGGTTGTCGGCAGCGCTGGCCAAGGCGTCGCTCCTCAGGCGTTCGAGGCGTCGAGGCGCGACAACGAGAAGGGCGCGAGGTCGAAGGGAGACCGGCCAACGGTGGAAATATCCGCCAGAATCTCCCCGATCGCGCTCGCGAACTTGAAGCCGTGGCCCGAGCATGCGGAGGCGAAGACCGCCTGTGGCACGCCGGGGACGCTATCGATGATGAAGTCCTCGTCCGGCGTCACCGTATAGACGCAGCCCTTCAGCGTCAGTGGGTCGCCGGCCGCTTCCGGCAGGTAGCGCGCCAGGCACTCACGGATCAGCCTGACCTGCAGGTCGCTCGGCGTCCGGTCGGATTCGCGCGGGTCCATCGGCTCGCGGCCGAAATGCGGGCCGCCTAGCTTGAAACCGGGATGCTCATAGAGCGGAAAGCCGTAGAAGCTGCCCTCCTCGACATGCAGGATGAAGACGGGGAAGGCGCCTTCGCGGAACAGCTCCGGCCGGCGCGTGGTGAACCAGCCGATCGCCTGCTTCACCGTGCTGACATTGCGCGCGAGCGCCGGCACCGCATCCGCGATCCATCCGCCGGAGGTGATGACGAGCCGGCCGGCCGAATAGGTCCCGCGCTCCGTGCGCACCATGACGCCGCCCTGAGCGGTGGGCGTCCAGTCCAGCAGCGGCTCGTTGGTGCGAATCTCGGCGCCATGCGCCTGGGCGAGCCCGACATGCGCGTAGATCGCCTTTTCCGAGGCGACGAAGCCACCATCCGGCTGCCACAGCCCGAGATGGTCTTCCGGGAGCTGGAAACCGGGAAAGCGACGCATGATCTCGTCCCGCTCGAGCACCTCGTGCACCAGGCCATGGTCGAGGCAGGACTGCAGCGAGGCTTCGACCGGCCCTCCGCCGCGCGGCGCCAGATCGAGCGAGCCGGTCACATGGAGCAGTTTCATGCCGGCCTGCTGGCCCGTCTCGCGCCAGAGTTCATGGGCGCGTCGGACGATCGGGACGTAATGCGAGCCCTCGAAATAGGCGAGGCGGATGATGCGGCTGAGGCCGTGCGAGGAGCCCATGGCGTGGCCGAGATCGAAGCGCTCCAGCCCCAGCACTTTCAGCCCGCGCCGGGCCAGATGCCAGCAGGCGGCCGAGCCCATCGCGCCCACGCCCGCGACGATGACGTCATAGCTGTGCTGGGTCACGGGATCGCTCCGAAGCGGGTAAACCGAAGGCATACAAGTCCGGCCCGGCCCGGTCCACCGCCCCCGCCGCAGGCCTGTTCCGCACGCTGCGGGAAGCTTTTGTTAAGGGCGGCGGCTTCATAAGCTCGATTGGTGACGCTGGGGGAGTCCGTGGTTCCATGCAGGGCATGATTCGCCGCTTGTTGAGCGGTCGAAACAGCTTCGGCGCGATGGAGCCTGCTCCGCCCGCCGCCATCGATTCGCAGCCCGGCATTGCGCAGGCGCCTGCGCCGGACATGTCGGCTGCGGAGGCGATCGACGATATCGAGCGCGAGATCGTCTGCTCGATGCAGAAGCTTCTTGCGGAACTGTCCGAGGCCGGTTGCATTGCAGCCGATTTCGAGGGCGGCTCGCGCAGCATCCTCGCCAGCGCCGGCAGCATGCGGACCGCGATCGGAGCCGCCAGCGAAAATGCTTCCTCGCTGGCCGCCGTCAGCCAGCAGGTCTCGCAATCGGCCGAGGAAGTCGACGGAGCGCTTTTCGACGTTCGCGCGAAGCTGGATTCGGCGGTCTCCCGCGCAGGCGAGGCCGCTGTCGTGCTCGACGGCCTCGGTGACGCCACGCGGGAGATACGCGGTATCGTCGATTCGATCGCCGAGATCGCTCGCCAGACCAATCTGCTCGCGCTGAACGCGGCGATCGAGGCTGCGCGCGCGGGCGAGGCCGGCCGCGGTTTCGGTGTGGTGGCCCATGAAGTGAAATCGCTCTCCGTCGAGGTGAGCGAGGCTGCCGACAACATCCGCCGCCGCGTCGACAGGTTGACCCAGGCGGCCCAGGGCTCCACGCAGATCGTCAACGACGCGCTGGCGATCGTGCGCGAGGTCAACCCGATCATGGGCGTCATCGGCAACGCGTCGCAGAAGCAGGCTGCGACGACGGCGGAGCTCTCGCGCAATGTGCGCGAGGCCGCTCGTTTCGTCGACGGCGTCGCCCAGCGCGCCGGAGAGATCGACCGCATCGCGCAACTTACCATGACCGGCAGCGAGCGGGTCCGCCGCGCGACCGCGAAGGGCGAGCGCGTGGCGGGGAGCATGTTGCGGCGCTTCAAGCCCGCGTTGCGCCATACCGCCTTCGCCGATCGGCGCCGCTTCGATCGCTTTCCGCTGAAGCGGCATGCGCGCCTGAAGCTTGCGGGCTGTGAGCTGACCGGTGAGGTCATCGATCTCGGCCGCGGCGGGGCGCTCCTGTCGAATGCGCCGGAGGCCCGGCGTTGGGCAGGCGCCCAGGGGACGGTGGAGATCGAAGGGCTGCCGCCTCTCGCCTGCCGCATGGCGGGGGCGAGCGAGAAGGGCCTGCATCTGGCGTTCGCGCCCGAGGAAACCCTGGGCAGCGACGCGCTCGCCCGAACGATCGAGGAGATCGAGCGCAGCTTCCGCCCGATGATCGACGGTGCCCAGGATTTCGC
This sequence comes from Allobosea sp. TND4EK4, assembly GCF_900156025.1. GTDB lineage: Bacteria > Pseudomonadota > Alphaproteobacteria > Rhizobiales > Beijerinckiaceae > Allobosea. Next base: position 501,852 of record NZ_FTMO01000001.1, on the reverse strand, counting down.
GCGTGAGATCGCCAGCGCGATGGAGGCAGCACTACAACGCGGCCTGGTGACCGAGGCCGAGCTGTTCGATACCGGTTACAAGCCTCTCAACGACGCCGAGCCCCGGCACTATGCGACGCCAAGTCTGCCGGCGCTGGAGATCGTCTTGCCACCGCTGCTGGAGCGGATGCGATCAGCCGACCCGCGAATTGCCTTTGCGATCGCGAGCGACCGCAATGCCTATGTCCCCGTCCATCATGCCGAGTTCTCCCAGCCCGCGCGGCCGGATGACCCGGTCTGGAGTGCGGTTCACGCCGCCAACCGCCGGCTTTACGACAGCAGGGTCGCGATCAGCGCCGGTCGCTCCGCGCGCCCGTTCCTGATCCAGTGCCTGGAGATCGACCTCGGCCGAGGCAGCGAGACGTTGAGCGAGGTCGCTGCGCCCATCCGCTTGCTGGGGCGGCACTGGGGAGCGGCGCGGACGGCCTATCGCCTCTGAGGAAGCCCATCCAGGGGCCGCCCCGCATCAGGCCTAGAGCCGGTCCCAGTTCACTGTCACGTTCATCTTCTGGAACGCCTGCTGCCAGAGCAAGGCTGCCTGCTCGAGGCGCTGCGGCTCATAGACGCCCTGCACCTGGTGCACGCCCAGCGCCCAGCTGCCGGCGCCCGAGCTTTGCCAGGTCTTCGCCAGAACCTGCCGCAGCTTCTCCTGGTCGCGCGCGCCGGGACCGTTGCCGAAGACGGTGAACTGGCTGGAGTTCTGCAGCATGTCCGAGACCAGGACCAGCTTGCGGTCGCCCTCCGCGACGCGGTTCTCGCGGCGGGAGACGACATCGCCGATCGCCTCGATGATCGGCGACTGGTTGCCCTTGGACGGCTGCGTCAGGGTCTTCAGTGCCTCGTCGAGCGGGCGCCCGAATTTCTCGACCCATTTCACATATTCCCGGCGCGGGTTGCCGATCAGTTCGCTCGCCGTGCGGCCGGGGTTGCAAAGCGAGATCAGCGCCGGAAAGCCCGGCTCGAACACGTCGTTGAAGACATAGATCGAGAGCATGCGATCCGCCGGCAGCTCGTCGCCGATCTGCTTGACCAGTGTCTTGAGCCTTCCGGCCTGGACCTCGCTCCAAGGGTCGGTCTTGTCGACGAGGACCAGCGTCTGCCCGATGGGGCCGGTCTTCGGGCACAGGGTCTCCTGGTCGCGCGGCGGGCCGCGCAACAGCGAGGGAGCGGCGAAGAACCCGACCAGCGCGACGCCGGCGAGGGCGGAGGCGACGATCGCCCAGTTTTCCGTCTTCATGGCAACCGACCTATCGCGGCATTGCGGCGAATTCTTCGGCGGCCTGCTTTTGGGCTGCCTCGTCGCGCTCGAAGGCTTCGCGGCCGGCCTGGGCCGCGCGAGCCTTGACCTGCTCGACTTCGCCGGCGAGGTCGATGCCGCGCAACAGCACCAGCCGGTCCCGCAGTGTCGCTTCGACCAGCGCCGGCATGGATCCGAGCTGCTGCTCAAAGTCGTCGATCTGACGTCGCGCCGCGACGTATTCGGCGAGCTCTCCCGGCTGGTCGATCTCAGCCAGGTTGAGGCTCTGCGAGAAATAGGCCGGTGGCAGATCGGTGCGGACCCGCAGATTGGCCTCGCGGTACTGCATCATCGCTGCGTCCTTTGCCGCGCGAAGCTGGCCGAGGCGAGAGGCGTAGAGATCGCGCGCCTTCTCCGCCTGCGCCTTCAGGCCCTGCAATTTGCCGAGTTCCTCGCGGCAGTCTTCCCGGAAGCCGTCGATCTGGGTCCGCAGCGCCTCGAGTTCGGGCAGCAGCTGGACATCCAGGCGCCGCCGCTCCTCTTCGACCGCGTCCCAGCGCTGGCGCCAGCGCTTATAGGCCGCTGCATGACCCGGATAGCTGCCGAAGGCCGAATAGCCCTTGGTGGCCGCGACGAAGGCGACGATGCAGCCGATGATCACGAGAGCGACCGATTTCAGGTCGTAGATCGCGAAGGGGCTCTCCATCAGGCGCGGCATGACCTGAACGGAGCGCGCATCCGGGTTGGCGATGAGCATCTCGCGGTAATGGCCGACGGCGAGGTTGAACAGCACGATCAGCGCGATCATCCCGGCATAGGCCGGCAGGGCCCAGAACAGGTGCGAGCTCTTCACATGCTGGCAGTAGCGTGCCGGCCCAACGCCCATGAAGAAGCCGAGCGCGATGTTCAGCGCCGAGATGATGACGGCAGTCGCGGCGCCGCCGACCAGCCCGAAATCGCTCGCTTCCGCGAAGAAATTGCCGTTGAGCAGGCTCTCGATCACCAGCGGCACGACCAGGAAGAACAGGATGAACTGCCATTTGTCGAGTTTCGGATCGGCCCGGCGCTTGTTCTCGTAGTTGAAGAAGCCGTACTCGCGCTTCGCGCGAAGCGCATCGTAGATGCGCTGCTCCAGCTCGCTGCCATGCCGGTTCAGCGCCGCGCGCATCGTCGCCTCGACCCCGCGCACCCGTCCCTCGAAGCGCTGCTGTGTGAACAGCTCCCGCCTCCCGGCGACCTCCGCCTGGAGCGCGTTCAACGCCGCCGCTGCCTCCTGCCGGATCGTAGCGTAGTGCTCGCGGGCCCGTGCGATCAGTGTCTGCTCAGTCTGGGAGAGCATTGTGGCGTGGGCCGGCGGCTGGTTCTCCACTGCATCGGCCGCACCGTGATGGCCGGCCTTCACCGCCTCGGCGAGGTGATGCGCGCTGACCGGCGGCGAGGCTTGGCTGCGTAGCGGCTCGCTCTCATTCGCCATGGGCAGCCCGGTTCAGGAAGTGGCGGGCATCGACGATGTCGGCCCAGAAATCACGAAAGCCCGGATAAGCAGGCCTGAGATAGGCCCGCTCGAACCAGATTGTCAGCGCAACCAGCGCGGCTGCGAGCGCGAGAGGCAGAATGAACGAGCCGAGCGAAGCCGCCTGCACTTGCGACAGCTGCCAGCCCGTCATGCCCAGAGCTATCGCGTTCACGAGCAGGAGGATGGCAAGCACCCGGTGGCGGCCGGTGTCGTAAGCGAGCTGCAGCGCCGCGGTGATCGCGATGATCGAGAAGGCGGCAATCAGTTCGAGAACGACAAGTCCGGCGACGGTAGCGGCCAGACCTGCACCGATGCCTGTGGGGGAGGCGGGTAGCAGGGCGGAATAGACGGAGCGGCCAGATGACCATCCGCCATAAAGGCAGAGCAGAAACAGAGCCGCCATGAGCAGCGCCGGAAGCGGCGTCTCGTGCCGCAGCCGCAGCGCCATCAGCACCAGCCTCGCGGCATGGGTCTGCAGAATGAAGCCATAGACTGCGCCGGCGCAGGCGACGAGCCAGCGCAGGGAGGTGTGGATGAGGATACGCAACCGGCCGGCCATGGCCGCGAGGGTTAACGCTTTCGAAAGGCCGGTCAAGGAGTCAGAGCAGCCGGTGCGGAGCTACCCCCCGGTCACGCTCATATGGCGGCCGACAGCCGGCCGCGAGTGGCGCCTGTCGATGACAAAGTCATGCCCCTTGGGCTTGCGGGCGATGGCCTCGTCCATCGCGCGGAAAAGGGCCGCATCATCCTTGGAGCCGCGCACGGCGGCGCGCAGATCAGCCGCATCCTCCTGACCGAGGCACATATAGAGCGTCCCGGTGCAGGTCAGCCGCACGCGGTTGCAGCTCTCGCAGAAATTATGGGTGAGCGGCGTGATGAACCCGACGAGCCCGCCTGTCTCCTTGACCCGGACATAACGCGCAGGGCCGCCGGTGCGATAGGGATCGTCGATCAGGGTGTACTTGTCCATCAGCCGTCCGCGCACGACGGAGAGCGGCAGGTACTGGTCGATGCGCCCGGCCTCGATCTCGCCCATCGGCATGACCTCGATCAGCGTCAGATCCATGCCGAGATCGTGTGACCACAGCATGAGCTGCTCGATTTCGTCGTCATTGACGCCCTTCAGCGCCACGGCGTTGATCTTGACCCGCATCCCGGCCTTGCGGGCGGCCGCGATGCCGTCCAGCACGACCTTGAGGTCGCCGCGCCGTGTGATCTCCCGGAACTTGTCCGGGTCGAGCGTATCGAGCGAGACATTGATCCGCCTCACCCCGTAATCGGCCAGCTCCCGGGCATATTTGGAGAGCAACGAGCCGTTCGTCGTCAGGGTCAGCTCTTCGAGCGCCCCCGAGGCGAGGTGGCGCGAGAGGGAGCGGAACAGCTGCATGATATCGCGCCGGACAAGCGGCTCGCCGCCAGTCAGCCTGAGCTTGCGCGTGCCGCGGGCGACGAAGGCGCTGGCGATGCGGTCGAGCTCCTCCAGCGTCAGCAGCTCCTTTCGCGGCAGGAACTGCATGGTCTCGGACATGCAGTAGACGCAGCGAAAATCGCACCGATCGGTCACTGAGATGCGCAAATAGGAAATCGCCCGGCCGAACGGATCGACCAGCGGCGCTCGCATCAGCGGCTTCATGTCGTCGAGCAGCACCCTGCCTCAACTCCGGTCATCGCGTCCGCTTCGCCCCGATGCGGAGGAACGCCTACATTGCTAAGAGCGAGACATTGGCATCGATGCGGGCAAGGTCAAGCGCATGGCCGCCCCGCGCGACGAGACGAAAGGCACGATCATGTCATCCTGGCCGACGGAACTGCGCCTCGCCAAGGACCGCCGCACGTTGCATGTCGTCTTCGACGATGGCGCGAGCTTCGCGCTGCCGGCCGAGCTGCTGCGTGTCGAGAGCCCCTCGGCGGAGGTGCAGGGGCATCACGCCAGCCAGAAGACGATCGTTCCCGGCAAGGCGGCGGTCGAAATCCTGAAGGTTGAGCCGGTAGGGCACTATGCCGTGAAGCTCACCTTCGACGACATGCACGACACTGGCCTCTACGCCTGGGATTACCTGCGCGAGCTGGGCGAGCAGCAGAGCGACAAGATGCGCGCCTATGAAGCGGCTCTTGCCGAGAAAGGCCTGTCGCGCGAGCGTCGATAGACGGCCGACCCCTCCCTCGGTCGTCCACTGCTGAGCCGGCGCGCTGCTCGGCCCTGACGCTTGCCGCTTCGCCAGGCGGAACTAAGCGGGCCCACGCCTGTTTGCCCTCTGCCGGGTGGCTGACCCTCAGGAGGGCTCTATGGACAGTATTATCTATCTCGTCGGACTCGTCGTCGTGATCCTCGCAATCCTTTCCTTTCTCGGTCTGCGCTAGGAGGCTCCGATGTCCATGACAGGTTCCGATGTTGTGGTGGCACCCGTCACCGTGAACAAGCCCAGCACTGGCTATGTCCAGTGGGGCGCTATTTTCGCCGGCGCGATCATCGCGACGGCGATCTCGACCATTTTCACCGTCTTCGGTTCTGCGCTGGGGCTGTCGATGGTCTCGGCCGATTTCAGCCGCAGCAGCAGCGGCACGGCGCTGGCCATCGCGCTCGGGCTGTGGACGCTGTGGGTCACCGTCTCGGCCAGCATGGCCGGTGGCTATGTCGCGGGACGCATGACCCAGCCGGTGCTGGACTCGACCGGCGACGAGCGCAAGGTGCGCGACGGTGCTCATGGCCTGGTCGTCTGGGCGACTGGCATGCTGATCATCGTCTTCCTCACCACCTCGTCGCTCTTCGGCGCGGCGAAGACGGCGGTGAACGGCGTGGCCTCGGCCGGTTCCGGCATGGCCTCCCTCGTCTCCTCGCAGGCAGATCCGATGGGTCTTGCGCTCGACAACGTCACCCGCGCCTCCGGTCAGGCTCCGGTCACGGCCGAAGAGCGCGACCAGGCCTCGCGGATATTCGTCAGCTCCCTGGCCAATGGCCGGCTCGAGCAGGGCGACCGCGACTATCTTGCCTCGCGCCTCGCCGCCCGCGCGAACATCAGCGAGCAGGATGCGCAGAAGCGCATCGACGACGCCTATGCCAAGCTGAACGAGGCCAAGGAAACCGCCAAGCAGGCCGCCGAGAAGGCCCGCAAGATCGCGATCCTGGCGGCTTTCCTCACCGCCGCCGGCCTGTTGGTCGCGGCCGTATCGGCCTGGTGGGCTGCGGGCATGGGTGGAGAGCATCGCGACGAGGCGATGCGCCGCGACCCCATCGTCTGACGCTCACAAGGCAGCACGCATCAAAAAAGGCCGGCGGTTCATCCGCCGGCCTTCTGCTTGTCTGACTGCAGGTTGCTGCGGCGTTCAGCGCGCGACAACGACCCGGGTGCCGACCTTGGCGCGATCGTAGAGGTCGACGACGTCCTCGTTGAGCATGCGGATGCAGCCCGACGAGACCGCCTGGCCGATCGTCTCCGGCTCGTTCGAGCCGTGGATGCGGTAGAGCGTCGAGCCGAGATACAGCGCACGGGCACCGAGCGGGTTGTCCGGGCCGCCGGCCATGTGGCGCGGCAGGTCGGGGCGGCGCTTCAGCATCTGGGACGGCGGGGTCCAGCTCGGCCATTCGGCCTTGCGGGTAATGGCATGCGAACCGGCCCAGTCGAAGCCCGGCCGGCCGACGCCGACGCCGTAGCGCACGGCCTTGCCTTCCGGCAGCACGAAATAGAGGCGGCGCTCATTGGTGTCGACGACGATCGTGCCGGGGCGATGCTTGGTCTGGTAGTCGACGATCTCGCGCGGGATGGTGGTCGCCTGGGCCTTGGACGGATCGACGATCTGAACCAGCGGCTGGCGGGTCAACGGATCGATCTCGGCGCGGGCTGCGGAGCCGAGCGCGAGCAGGCCAAGGCTGGCGAGCATGGCCAGACGAAGAGAGCGGGACATCGATGAACCTCGGACGGTCGGGGAAGGCGCTGGACATGAGGTTGACACTGAAAAGTCAACGTCTCCTCAACGTCCTGTCAGAGCGATCCGTTCCTCGCAATCGGGGGCTCATCACAACGCCGGGAGCGACCGAGCTTTGCCGTTCCACGTTGCGACTCTGCAACATCCGAGCGCTCGAAAATCAACTCCGCAGCACGATGCAGGCGCCCCGGTCGGACTGGATGCGCCGGCACAGCGACAGAGCCTCCGCGCGGCTCGCGGCCGGCAGGCGAACGCGATAGAAGGCCCGCGTCCCGCGGCTCCGAAAGCGGGTGCCGATCACCATTGGCTGCAACTCCCCGATAAGGCCTCTATGGCGGGCGGCGGCCCTGCCGAAGGCGGCCAGCGCGCGGGCCTTGGAGAAGTTTCCGGCGAGCTGCACGCCCCATGGCGCGAACGGGGCCTCGGCGACGACAGGCAGGGCAGGGCGGCTGCTGCGGATCGCGACGAGCGTCGGCCCGCAGGCCTCTTGCGGGTCGCGCGTCGCCGGGCGAAGCCGCCGCGAGCGTCCGTCGCCGTCCGCGCTGGCCTGCGCCTCCTCGGCCCAGTCCTCGGCGCTCGTGCCGGTGATCGACAGGACGTAGGTCTCCGTCTCGAAGGGCAGGAACCTGCTTTGCCCTGCCTTGCGCGCCGCCAGCCAGGCTGCAACCCGGTTCGGCCCGCCATTATAGGCCGCCGCCGCCAGGCCCCAATTGCCGAAACGGTCGCGCAGCTCGCCGAGGAACTGTGCCGCCTTCGGCACCGCCTGCTCGGGATCGAACGGGTCGGAGAGCCCGCGCTCCCGCGCCGTGCCGGGCATGAACTGCGCCACGCCCTGCGCACCGGCGGGGCTGGTGACGCCGGGGCGGAAGCTCGATTCCTGGAAGATCAGGCGCGTCAGGAAGGCCGGCGGCACGGAATGCGCGCGTCCCGCCCCGTCGATCAGCCGGCAGAGCGCGTCCTCGATGCCGGAGGAGGGCGTCGCCGACTCGCCTTCGGCCGGCGCCGCATGAGCCACGGGTCCGAGCAGGACCAGCAGGATCGCGCAGCCCGCAAGTGCGGAGGCTGCCAAGCGAAAAGGGTTCCGGAATGCCATGACGTCTGTTTCGCATGCAGGCCTCGCGGCAGCCAGTCGCCTCGGCCGGGGGCGGTTGGCGATTGTCGAGTTGGGCGCTGCCGTGCGAAGAGGCGGCGGGGCGACATCGCGAGTTGATCAGGGAGCCGCGGCCCGCATGGCCAGAAACTGGATTGCCTGGAGCCGCTGGTTCTGTCTCGCGCTCGCGCTGTTCGCCGGCCTCGTCTTCACCTTCATCGCCGGCCTCGACCCCTTCGGCCTGCGCGTCGGCGTGGGGCAGGCCCCGCGCCCCATCATGGATATCAACCAGCGCTTCATGTACCCGCAACTGGTGCGCTCGGGCGCCTTCGACGCGGCCGTCGTCGGCACCTCGACGATGCGCCTGGTCGACCCGCAGGCGCTCTCGCGCGATCTTGGTGCCCGCTTCGCCAACCTCGCCATGAACGCGGCGACGCCCTGGGAGCAGATGCAGACGGCCCGGCTGTTCCAGGCGCATGTCGCGGCGCCGCGCTGGCTGGTCTGGGGGCTGGACCAGACCTGGTGCGAGGCCGACGCGACCGACCCGGCCAAATGGCGCACCCCGCGCCCGGTGCCGGCTTGGTTCTCGCGGGACGTGCGCTGGTTCGACTGGCTGAAGCTCGTCAACCTGACCAATCTCGAAATCGCCGGGCGCCTGCTGGCCTATCGCTTCGGCCTGACGCGTGAGCGCATTCGCGGCGACGGCTACGAGGTCTTCACCCCGCCGGAAGCCAGCTACGATCTCTCTCGCGCGCGCAGCCACATCTACCAGGGCAGCGGCGGCAAGCCGGAAGACCTTTCGCCGCTGCCGCCGGCGCCCGTGCCGCTCTCGGAGAACGCGGGCTGGCGGTTTCCGGCCCTGGATTGGCTGGCCGATTCGCTGGCCGCCTATCCGCCCGCGACGCGGATCATGATCGTGCTGCCGCCCTCGCATGTCGCGGCCTTCCCGCGCACGAACAGTGCTGGATGGCAGCGTTACGCCGCCTGCAAGAGCCGCATCGCCGCCATCGCGCGGGCGCGAGGCGCCGCCCTGGTCGACTATGCCCATCCCTCGCCGCTGACCTCCGACGACACGCATTACTGGGATGCGCTGCATTTCCGCCTGCCTGTGGCGCAGCGTCTCGAGCAGGAGCTTGCCGCCATCGCAACGGGAGGCGCGCCGTTCGACGACGGCGCAGCGCGGCTGTCGCATTGAGGAAAGGCCCGCCGCTGTCCGCTGCGGGCAAGATTTGACGAAGATCAAGGCGGGCTGCCGCCGCCGGATCCAGAGTGATCTTGCAGCGGGCGGTTCCCCCGACCCGGTTGTGGCAAACTTACGGCCGGGCTTGGGCGAGCCTGGCCGTTTTTGTCTTTCGGAAGACGCTGAGGAGCGCAGCGGCATCAAGCCGTCTCTGCGTCGCGATGGCCGAATTGCACTTTCTTCCAACGTCTCGGCTTCGCCGTGATGCCGCAGCGGGCGCGGCGATCCCGAGGCCGCGTCATCGGCGCTGAGCCTGATGTCGGACGATCCGGATTGGGGGGAATGGTGGGCGATGCAGGGTTCGAACCTGCGACCCCTCCCGTGTGAAGGGAGTGCTCTACCGCTGAGCTAATCGCCCGGACGGCCTCTCCTAGTCGGCAGGCCCGGCGTCGTCAAGGACGTCGCGCTTCTCAGCAGGCGATGGCGGCCGGTGCCAGCGCACGGGCCACGGCATCCCGCAATTCGTCGAAGTGCTGGATTACGTAATCGGGTTTCAGCGTCTCGATCGGCACGTCAGTATAGCCGAACGGCACGCAGATCGACGGGATGCCGGCGGCGCGGGCCGTGAGGATATCGGTGCGCGAATCGCCGATCATCACCGCGCGCCTAGGATCCCCCTTGGCGGCTTCGATCGTCATCGTCAGGTGGCGAGGGTCCGGCTTGAAGAAGGCGAAGCTGTCGCGGCCCGCCACCGAGGCGAAGCGATCCGCTACCCCGAAATGCTCCAGGATCAGCCTTGTGTGCAGGATCGGCTTGTTGGTGCAGACGGCCAGCGCGTAGCCTTCCCCCGCCAGTCGTTCCATCGCTTCCGGCACGCCGTCGAAGAGATAGCTGCCGGAAGCGACGTCCTCGGCGTAGATCAGCAGGAAATCCTCGAACAGCCGGTCGAGCGTCGCCGCATCGAGGGGGCGGCCCGAGACGTTGAAGCCGCGTTCGATCAGCGCGCGGGCGCCCGCGCCGACCAGCTCGCGCGCCCGCTCCAGCGGCAGGGCTGCCAGTCCTTCGCGTACCAGGATGACGTTGAGCACACGCATGATGTCGGGAGCCGTCTCGGCCAGGGTGCCGTCGAGATCGAAGACGACAATCGGGGACAGGCTCATGCGCGCGGCTCCTTCACCCGCGATTCGCGCAGGTGATTCGAGTTAGAGGGCATCGTCGGGGCTTGGCAAGGTGACGCTTGGCAAGGTCGCACGCGCTGCGCCTGCGCGACCCCGGTCGGCCGATGATGCTATCCTGCCGGCGATTCGCCGTCACGGCGGCCGGGAACCTGACGATGCCGAAGATCGCCGCGCCATTCACCGATGTTGCCTTCCGCTTCGCGCGCCCCCTGTTCTGGTCGCTGCTGCCGCTGGCCGTTGCCGCCCCCGCGCTTGCCGGGGTCTTCGAGTTCGCACCCGCACCGCAGACCGACCTCAACCGCGTCTACCGGATCGACCGATCGACCGGCGAGGTCGGGGCCTGCCAGTTTCAGCTGAAGGAGGGCGGCGTCGGCGTCACCATCTGCTTCCCCTCCGGCGAGGGGGCAGGGCCGCAGCCGGCCGGCGAATACACCCTGATGCCGTCGCGGCACGAGCGCGAGGGCGGTATCTTCCGCGTCAACATGCGCACCGGCGAGATGAGCATCTGTTACGTCTTCGACGACAAGACGGTGTGCACGCCGCAGTCGAAATAGCTGCCTTGCCGCGCCGGCGGCTGGACTCGGGCCTTCCTGCGCGGCAGGAGAGCGCCGAAACTCACCGTTCCGGCCCGCGCGCCGGCCAAGACCGTCAGGGCCAGATCATGACTGCCGACGAACTGAAGAAGCAGGCGGCTGCCCGCGCGCTGGAGCTGGTGCGGCCCGGCATGCGGCTGGGCCTCGGCACAGGCTCGACGGCCAGGCATTTCGTCGACCTGCTGGGCGCGCGCGTCGCGGCCGGGCTCGATGTGATCTGCGTCGCGACCTCCGAGGCGACGCAGACCCAGGCGGAGGGCCTTGGCATCCCGATGTCGACCCTCGACCAGACGCCGGAACTCGATCTGACCGTCGATGGCGCCGACGAGCTCGATGCCCAGCTTCGCCTGATCAAGGGCGGCGGTGCGGCCCTGCTGCGGGAGAAGATCGTCGCGGCTGCGTCCGCCCGCATGGTGGTGATCGCCGACGACGGCAAGCTGGTCGGCCGCCTCGGCCGTTATCCTCTGCCGATCGAGGTGGTGCCCTTCGGCCTGGAGGCGACCCGGCGCGCCGTGGCGGCGGCCATCGCCGCCTCGGGTGCGGCCGGCGATCTCGTGCTGCGCCGCCGCGCCGACGGCTCGGTGTTGGCGACGGATGGGGACCATTTCATTCTCGACGCGCATCTCGGCGTGATCGAGCGGCCCGAATTGCTGGCGCAGGCACTGAATGCGGTGCCGGGCGTGGTCGAGCATGGCCTGTTCATCGGGCTCGCGACCGGCGCTGTCCTGGCAGGGGCCGACGGCGTCAGGCTGCTCGGCGATATCGAATGATTCCCTTCGGGCGCGATCCGGGCTAAGGATCGCGCCCGAAGGACGGTCGCGCGCGACGATGCGCCGTCCGCTCCATACGGCCACTGATGAAGGATGTCTGACGCATGATCCGCCGCTCGCTCGCCAGCGCATGTCTGGGCCTGTCGCTTCTCTGCGCCGCTCCCGCCTTCGCCCAGGCGCCGGCCCCGACGCCGACCCATCTGCAGGCGGCCCGCGAGATCATGGACCTCACCGGCGTCACCTCCAGCATCGAGGGCATCTACAAGCAGTTCGAGGACAACACGCAGCAGCTCCTGACGACCCGGCCCGAGGCCGTCAAGGACGCCAAGGCCGTGATCGAGGAACTGCGGCCCGAGGCTGCCAAGCGGTCGGACGAGATGATCCGCAACGCCGCGGAGATCTTCGCCAAGAAGCTCACCGAGGCCGATCTCAAGGAGGCAACGGTCTTCTTCAAGTCGCCGGTCGGCCAGCGCTATCTGAAGCTCCGCTCGGACGCGATGAACGAGGTCTTCGACCTGATGCAGCCCTGGAGCGTCCAGACCAGCAACTATCTGTTCGACCGCTTCTCGCAGGAAATGCGCAAGCGCGGCCACCAGCTCTGACCCTGCGCCGCCGGCGCACATCGTCGCAGGGGCAGGAGAGCTCGGTCATGGCAGCCGGCCTCCGCCGCCAGACCGGTCGTCAGACATCTCGATCATCGATCGAGGTCCGCAACTGCTGACCTCGCATCCTGCATCGCGGCCGACGCCACCTGGCTCAGTTCATCGGTCCGTGCTTGCCGAAATCCTCGGCATTCGGCTCGGTCGGCGTCACGCCGGATCGACGGTTGATCCAGACGGTCACGAACCAAAGCAGAATGCCGATACCGAGCAGGATGCCCGCGATCTGATATTGAACAGGGTCACGTCCGGTCCACGGGCCGGCGAAAAAGGCGCAGGCCAGCGCCCCGACCACAGGCAGGATGGTCGGCGTGCGGAAATGCCCATGCTCCACCTTGTCCTTGCGCAGCACCAGCACGGCGATGTTGACCACCGTAAAGACGCATAGCAGCAGCAGCGCGGTCGTGCCGCCCAGTGCCGGCACCTCGCCGACGAAGGTGATCAGCGCGAAGGCCAGCAAGGTGGTGAAGCCGATCGCGACATAGGGCGTGCGTCGGGTCTCATGGACTTTGCCGAGGAACGGCGGCAGGACGTGCTCGCGGCTCATGCCGTAGACCAGCCGGCTGGCCATCAGCATGTTGATCAGGGCGCTGTTGGCCACCGCGAACATGGTGATGAAGCCGAATATCCAGAGCGGAAAATTGGGTGCGCCGGCCTGCACGACCTTCAGCAGCGGCGTCTCGCCCTCGCCGAGCTGCTCCGGCGACACCAGCGTGATCGCGGAGATCGAGACCAGCACGTAGATCACGCCGGTGATGACGAGACCAGCGAGCAGGATCTTCGGAAAGATGCGGCTCGGATCCTTGGTTTCCTCGGCCATGTTGACCGAGTCCTCGAAGCCGACCATCGCGAAAAAGGCCAGCGTTGTCGCCGCGATCACTGGCCAGACCATGCCGCCTTCGGTTCCTGGCTTGAACTGCATTACCCGGTAAACGTCGCCCTGGCCGGCTCCGATGGCCCAGAAGCCGATGGTGATGATGATCAGCAGGCCGGTGAGTTCGACGCAGGTCAGCACGACATTGGCCTTCACGCTTTCGCCGACGCCGCGCAGATTGACCGCGGCCACGATCGCTATGAAGCCGAGCCCCAGCAAGGTGATGCCGATCCCCCCCGACAAGCCGAGCCCCAAGGCGCTCGACAGATTGGCCGCGAAGGCACGCGAAGCGGTGGAGGCCGAGGTGATGCCGGAGCACATCACGGCGAAGGCCACGATGAAGGTGACGAAGTGAATGCCGAAGGCTTTGTGCGTGTAGAGCGCGGCTCCGGCGGCTCTCGGATATTTCGTGACCAGTTCAAGGTAGCTGAACGCGGTCACCATCGCCACGAGGAAGGCGACCAGGAAGGGCAGCCAGACCATGCCGCCGACCTGTTTGGCGACCTGCCCGGTGAGCGCATAGATGCCGGTGCCGAGGATGTCGCCGACGATGAAGAGCAGCAGCAGCCAGGGTCCCATGACCCGCTTGAGCTCGGGCTGGTCCGTCGCGGCAGGAGCCGCTGAGAGCGTCGCGTCCGTCATGTCGTCGATCCCCCCGATCAGGGCTGCCGGTACAGCAGCCGGAGGATCAACACGATTCCGCCACGATTGTTTCGTGGCGCGCTCGCCGCTTCAGTCCTCGTTCGCCTTGAACTGGTTCAGCCCCTTCATCGCGAAAGGCGCGATCAGCGCCAGCGCCGCTATGCCGAGCAGCGTCGCCGAGATCGGGTTCTCCAGCAGGATCATCGGATCGCCGAGGCTGATCTGCAGCGCCCGCCTCAGCTGTGCCTCGGCCATGGGCCCGAGGATGAGCCCGACCACCATCGGGGCCACCGGATAGTCGTATCGGCGCATCAGATAGCCCATGAAGCCGAAGGCGAAGAGCATGGTGAGCTCGACCGGCGAGCCGTTGACCGCGAGCGTACCCATCGTCGCGAAGACGAGGATGCCGGCATAGAGCCAGGGCTGCGGGATCGCCAGCAGCCGGACCCAGAGCCCGACCAGGGGCAGGTTGAGGATGACCAGCATGACGTTGGCGATGAACAGCGACGCGATCAGGCCCCAGACCAGATCCGGCTTTTCGGCAAAGAGCAGCGGGCCGGGATTGAGGCCATATTGCTGGAAGCCGGCCAGCATGATCGCCGCCGTCGCCGAAGTCGGCAGGCCGAGCGTGAGCAGAGGCACCAGCGTGCCTGCGGCGGAGGCGTTGTTGGCCGCCTCCGGCCCCGCGACGCCCTCGATCGCACCCTTGCCGAACTCACCCGGATATTTGCAGAGCTTCTTCTCGGTCGAGTAGCTCAGGAAGGTCGGCACCTCCGCGCCGCCGGCCGGCAGCGCGCCGATCGGGAAGCCGAAGGCCGTGCCGCGCAGCCAGGGAGCCCAGGAGCGCTTCCAGTCCTCCTTCGTCATCCACAGCGACCCCTTGATCGGAATGATCTCTTCGGGATCGCGGAAACGCTTGGAGGCGACATAGAAGGCCTCGCCGACCGCGAAGAGACCGACCGCGAGCGTCGTCACCTCGATGCCGTTGAGCAGTTCCGGCACGCCGAAGGTCAGCCGTGCCTGGCCGGTGAGCTTGTCGATGCCGATCAGGCCGAGCGCGATGCCGAGAAACAGGCTGGTGAGGCCGCGCAGGGGCGAGTCGCCGAAGGTCGCCGAGACCGTGACGAAGGCGACGATCATCAGCGCGAAGTAGTCCCAGGGCCCGAACTTGACCGCAACCTCGACCAGCCAGGGTGCCAGGAAGGCGAGGCCGATCGTGGCGATCAGCCCGGCGACGAAGGAGCCGATGGCGGATGTCGCCAGGGCCGGCCCGCCGCGCCCGGCCTTGGCCATCTTCGAGCCTTCGAGCGCGGTGGCGAGCGAAGCGCTCTCACCCGGCGCGTTCAGCAGGATCGCGGTCGTCGAGCCGCCATACATGCCGCCGTAATAGATGCCCGCGAACATGATCAGCGATCCGGCTGGGTCGAGCTTGAAGGTCACGGGCAGCAGCAGCGCGACGGTCAGGGCAGGCCCGATGCCGGGCAGCACGCCGACGGCGGTGCCGAGGAAGACGCCGACCAGGCAGAAGAGAAGCTTCGACGGCTCGAAGGCGACGCTGAAGCCGTGGAGCAGGGAGAGGAGCGTATCCATGGTGCGGTCCGCCTCTCAGAGGAACAGGCGCTCGAGCGGGCCCGACGGCAGGATCAGCGTCAGGAGCTTGGCGAAGGTCAGGAAGATGGCGAGCCCGAGGCCGAAACCGATGGCGACATCGACTGCGAAGGCCCGCCGTCCCATGCCGCGCGCTGTGCAGGAAAAGAGCAGGGCTATGGCGATGACAAAGCCGCCGCCGAGGGCGATGCAGCCGATCAGGCCAACCAGACCGCCCGCGATCCATAGCAAAGCGCCGGTATCGGCCGCTTCCGGCTGCGGCAGCCCGCCGCGGAAGGCGGTGACGAAATGGGCGAGGCCGAGGATCACGAGCCCGGTTGCGACCACATAGGGCATCGCCGTCGGGCCGATGCCATAGGTCGAGACGATGGTCTGCTGGGCTGCGTCGTAGCCGACCAGAAAGGCGACGGCCAGGAGCAGAACGCCGACGATCAGGGCCGGCTTGTCGGCGCCCCTCGCGCGAGTCTCGTTCGTCATGGTGGTCCTCGGAAGAGGGCCCGGCCGGCGCTGGGCCGGGCTGATGCGAAAGGGGCCGGTCGCCCGGCCCCGTCCTGTCGGTCGCGTCGGGCTTACTTTACCAGCCCGACTTCATGCATGACCTTCGACACGCGCTCGATCTCGGCCTTCAGGAAGGTATCGAAGGCAGGGCCGGTCAGCAACGCGTCGTCCCAGCCGCGCGCCTTGAGGATCTCCTGCCACTCCTTCGACTTGGCCATCTTGTCGACGGTGTCGGTCAGGGCCTTGGTCTGCTCGGCGGAAAGGCCGGGAGGGGCGACGACCGAGCGCCAGTTCAGCAGCTCGAGATCGATACCCTGCTCCTTGAGCGTGGGCGCATCCGGAGCATTGCCGAGCCGCTTCGGCGAGGTGACGGCGAGGACGCGCAGTTTGCCCGCCTTGATCTGGCCCTCGAACTCGCCATAGCCGGACACGCCGACCGTCACGCGCCCGCCGAGCATCGCCGCGAGAGCCTCGCCGCCGCCCGAGAACGGAATGTAGTTGATCTTCTTGGGATCGGCGCCGACCGTCTGTGCGAACAGCGCCGCGAGGATGTGGTCCGTGCCGCCGGCCGAGCCGCCGGCCCAGGTCACCTTGGCCGGATCGGCCTTGAGGCGCTCGGTCAGGTCCTTGGCGCTCTTCAGCGGCGACTCGGTCGGCACGACGATGACCTCGGCCTCCGCCGTCAGGCGCGCGATCGGCGTCACCTGCGTCAGATTGACCGGCGACTTGTTGAGCAGGATCGCGCCGACCATCACGAAGCCGTTGACCATGAGCTGGTCGCCCTGGCCCTTGGCGCCGATGAGCTGCGACAGGCCGATGGTTCCACCCGCGCCGGTGACGTTGGTCACCTGCACGCTCTTGACGATACCGGCCTGGGTCAGCGCCTGCTGCATCGAGCGCGCCGTTCCGTCCCAGCCGCCGCCCGGTGCTGCCGGGGCCATGATCTTGAGTTCATTGACCTGGGCGAGGGCCGCGGTCGAAAGCGCCGCGACGGCAAAGGCAGTCAATGCGCTGCGCTTCAGGATCGATGTCAGCATGGATTTCCTCCGCTCCGCGGCTTTGCCGCAGTTTTTACAACGTATTAAGCCCTGTGGCACCACGCCGCAGCGAGCGTCAATTGCGCCTGATTGCATAATAATGCGCATAAATACCCTTCCACCCGGGCGGGTCGCTGAGGTCGTACGCCTTTGGGATGAAGGTGACTTCGATCTCGCGATGACCGGGCTGCCGCAGGTCTGGCGCGGCGTGGGATGATCGCGTAATCCCGCCTGATGAGCCAGCCCTCTTTTCCGGCCGGCGCGGCACGCGCCCCCGCTTCGTCTTCGCGCATGGTCGCTGCCGGCATGGTGTTCATGACGCTGATGCCGCTGGCCATGTGGCTGGCGAACAGGTCCACGCCATTGCTCCTCGGGCTTGCCGCGTTTTGCTTCACTGCGGCGGCTGCGCTCGTGCCGGAAGGGCTGCGCCGGAGCTCGGCACATCTTCGCCTGCTCGTGAGCACGCCCCTCGGTATCGTGCTGTCCGCATTCCTGATCTGGTCGCTGGCCTCGATCCTGTGGAGCCACGGGCCGGCGGCATCGCTGCATGGTTGGGCCGAGCTCGCCTTGCCGATCGCTTTCACGCTCGCCATCGCGGCGTCTGGCCGATTTTCACCGTCACCTGTCTGGCTGCGGGCGCTGGCGGTCGCGATCATCCTGGCCTGCCTGCTCTGCATCGTCGAACTCGCTTCCGGCCTGTCGCAGCGCGCGGCGCTCGGCATCGGCAAACTGATGGGTTTCGTCTTCAACCGCCCCGCCATCACCGCGCTGGTGCTGGGCGTGCCGGTCATCCATGGCCTCTGGAGCCTTCCGACGCGGCGCAGCTCCGACCGGCTGCTCGCCATGGTCGTCGGGCTGGCCGTCGCCGCGTTGGCCTTGCGCTCTGAAAGCGCCTCCGCCCGGCTGGGCCTCGCGGTGTGCGTTCTGTGCTGGCCGGCAGCCTTGCTCTGGCCGCGCATGACGCGCCGTGCGATCGGCTCTGCCTTCGTTCTCACGATGTTGCTGGCACCCGTTCTGGGTATGCTCGCCCAGAATTA
This sequence comes from Allobosea sp. TND4EK4, assembly GCF_900156025.1. Taxonomy (GTDB): domain Bacteria; phylum Pseudomonadota; class Alphaproteobacteria; order Rhizobiales; family Beijerinckiaceae; genus Allobosea. The sequence goes on along the minus strand of NZ_FTMO01000001.1, from coordinate 483,970 downwards.
CATGCCCTCGGCTCTGCTTAAGCGGCTGCCGCCCATGACGGGTCAGGCCCGCATCGAGATCTGGGAGAGCTTCGGCCAGGCTGCGCGCGCCAGGCCATTGTTAGGCACCGGCTTCGACACCTCGCCGACTCTCGACCGGAATCCGGTCGCGGCGCAGGTCGAGCCGGAGCGACGCCGGCTTCTGGCGGTTGGCCATCCCCACGACATGCCGTTGCAGGCCTGGGTTGAGACCGGAGCCGTCGGTGCAATTCTGATGACGTTGGCGGGATTGCTCCTGCTGACCCGGCTCGGGCGCATGCCGGCGCGCGAGGCGGCCCCGCGTCTGGCCTTGGCCGCCGCTTGCTTCGCCATTTCGGTGGTCGGGCACGGGGCATGGCAGGGCTGGTGGATTGCCGTCCTCGGCGCCTCGATCCTCTGGTTTCCCGCTCATAGGGAGCGGCAAGGAGAACACCATGGCTGACTTCGACGTCGATCTCTTCGTCATCGGAGCGGGCTCCGGCGGCACCCGCGCGGCGCGGATCGCCTCGGGCCACGGCGCCCGCGTCATGATCGCGGAGGAGGACCGGATCGGCGGCACCTGCGTGATCCGCGGCTGCGTGCCCAAGAAGCTCTTCGTCTATGCCAGCCGCTTTGCCGAGGATTTCGAGGATGCCGCCGGCTTCGGCTGGACGTTGCCCGGCGAGCCCCGCTTCGACTGGCCGACCCTTCGCGATGCCGTCGCCAACGAGGTGACGCGGCTCTCGGGCCTCTATCGCAAGGGTCTCGAAGGCGCGAAGGTCCAGATCCGCGAGGAGAGGGCGGTGGTCGAGGGACCGCATGAGGTGCGTCTCCAGAAAACCGGAGAACTGGTCCGCGCTCGCCATATCCTGGTGGCGACCGGGGGCTGGCCGACTTTCGAGCCCCCGATCCCCGGCGGCGAGCTCGGCATCTCCTCCAACGAGATCTTCCACCTGCCGCAACTCCCCAAACGCATGCTGGTGGTCGGCGGTGGCTATATCGCGCTGGAATTCGCCAGCCTGTTCGCCCGCCTCGGCGTGGCGGTGACGCTGCTCCATCGCGGCGACAACATCCTGCGCGGCTTCGACGAGGATGTGCGGGTCCGCCTGCGGGACGCCTTGAAGGAAGCCGGCATCACGCTTCGCCTCGGCTGCACCGTCGATCGCATCGAGGAGCTGCCGGACGGGTCGCGCCGCGCCCATTGCGCCCATGGCGATCCGATCGAGGCCGAGGTGGTCCTCGTCGCGACAGGCCGCCGTCCGAACACCAAGGGGCTGGGGCTGGAGGCGGCGGGCGTCAAGCTCGGACCGGTCGGCGAGGTCATGGTCGACGAGAACTCGGCCAGCTCAGTCCCCTCGATCCATGCCGTAGGCGACGTCACCAACCGCGTGAACTTGACGCCGGTCGCGATCCGCGAAGGGCACGCCTTCGCCGACAGCGTCTTCGGCGGCAAGCCGTGGACCGTGGACCACCTGACCGTCGCCTCCGCCGTCTTCACCACGCCGGAGATCGGCTCGGTCGGGCTCACGGAGCAGCAGGCCTATGCGGCAGGCTACGAACTCAGCGTCTTCGAATCCGCCTTTCGGCCGATGAAAGCGACGATCTCCGGCCGCCAGGAGCGCATCTACATGAAGCTCATCGTCGACAAGAAGAGCGACAGGGTGCTCGGCGTCCACATTCTCGGTCATGATGCGGGCGAGATCATCCAGGCCGTCGGCATCGCCGTGACGATGGGCGCGACCAAAGCCGATTTCGACCGCACCGTCGCCCTGCATCCGAGCGCGGCGGAGGAGCTGGTAACGATGCGCACGCCGCGGGCCTGAGTCCGGCGGCGGCGCTGACGACCTTTGGGCGGGCCTTATTTGGTCAGGCCCTTCTTGGTCAGCCAATCCTGGATCACCTGCGCGACCTCCAGATTGTTCTTGTCCATCATCATCATGTGCGAGTTGCCCTTGATGCCGATGGTCGGAAGGTTGACCACGTCGACCGACCCGCCGGCCGCCTTGATCTTGTCGCCGAAATCGGTGGCAGTCTTGCGGATCGCCGGCCAGCGCGCATCCTGCTCGATGTAGTCGCCGAACACCATCAGGACCGGGATATCCTTCAAGACGGCGACCGCGGCCGGGTCGCCGATTCCCGCAGGTTCCACCGCGATGAGCGCCTTCACCTTGTCCGGCCGAGCCTGTGCGACCTTGAAGCCGAACTGCCCCGACTGGCTGTGGAACGAGATCACGCAGGGGCAGACCCTGTCGACCTCGGCGATATACGCGTCGATGATCATCTGGTCGGTCGAGGTCCACCGCGGCACGATCTGCTTGACGAAGTTGTCGTAGCCCTCGGCCGGAAACTGGCTGCCGGGGAGATAGCGCCGCTTGGCGGGATCGGCATTGTAGCTGTTGGCGCCTTGTCCGATGCGGAACCGCTCGAAGGGGTTGGCCGTCGTCAGGAAGACGGGTTCGCCCGGGATGACGTCCGGATACATCGCCCAGCCGGCGCGGCCGCGCTCGACGGCATCCGAATTATAGACCGCCCAGCCCTTCCGCAGGAAGAATTCGAGCCAGCCCTGGCGCCCGTCGGGCGTCGATTCGTAGTTCACGCCGGTCATGCCGCCGCCATGCCAGAGCAGCAACGGTACCGAGCCGCGCTCATTCTGCGGCAGGAAATACTGCACATACATCTGGCCGGTCTGGTACGTCCCGTTGGGATCGACCCGCGCTGGCGTGCCGCCGGGCGTGAAGACGACGTCCTTTACCGGGCGGCCCGATATCTCGACGAGCTTTCCTCCGACATGGAACGACCCCATGCCGCGCAGCGCGAGAGGCTCCTCGGCGAGGACGCCCGAGGTCGACGACAACAGCAGCGCCGCCGCAGCGGCGAGAGAGCGAAGCAGCATGAGCGATACCTCCCGATGGCCGCCTTGATCCGGCGCCTTTGAGCCGAGGCTAGGACACCGCACGGCAAAGAGGAATTCGCTTCCCGGAGAAGCGCGGGGAAAACAGATTGGAGGCCGTCTTCTGGATCCGTGAAGCCCTGCGGCGTCGGACGTGCTCCGGCCGGCGCGAGAGAGGCTGCAGCGGAGTTGAAGGGGCGAGCGCCCCGCGGCCGCTTGCCCAAACGGTGGCCTTGGCGGCCTCTTGGGTGTATAGGCCCGCCTTCGCGCGCCCGAGGAGGGCAACCGCGCGAAGCCATGTCAGGAGCAGTACCCATGTCCGAGCGGTGGACGCCAGAGAGCTGGAGGGCCAAGCCCGCCCAGCAGATTCCGGATTATCCGGACCAGGCAGCCTTGAAGGCGGTCGAGCAGCAGCTCGCCGGCTTTCCGCCGCTCGTTTTTGCGGGCGAGGCGCGCAAGCTCAAACGGGCGTTGGGCAAGGTCGCGGCCGGAGAGGCCTTCCTGCTTCAGGGCGGGGACTGCGCGGAGAGCTTTGCCGAGCATTCGGCCGACAACATTCGCGATTTCTTCCGCCTCTTCCTGCAGATGGCGGTGGTGCTGACCTTCGCCGGCGGCTCGCCGGTGGTGAAGGTCGGGCGCATCGCCGGACAGTTTGCAAAGCCGCGCTCGGCCCCCACGGAGAAGGAAGGCGGCGTCGAACTGCCGAGCTACAAGGGCGATATCGTCAACGACATCGCCTTCACGGCGGAGGCCCGCACGCCGGACCCGCGCCGGCAGCTCGAGGCCTACCGTCAGTCGGCCGCGACGCTGAACCTGATCCGCGCCTTCGCGACCGGTGGCTACGCCAATCTCGACAACGCCCATCGCTGGATGCTGGGTTTCGTCAAGGATTCGCCGGCCTCCTCGCGCTATAATGAAATCAGCGAGCGCATCACCGAGTCGCTCGACTTCATGCGCGCCATCGGCATCGACCCGGAGGCGCATCCCGAGACGCGCACCACCGAGTTCTACACCAGCCACGAGGCGCTGCTGCTCGGCTACGAGCAGGCGATGACGCGCGTCGATTCCACCACGGGCGAATGGTACGACACCTCCGGCCACATGGTCTGGATCGGTGATCGCACGCGCCAGCTCGACCATGCCCATGTCGAGTTCTTCCGCGGCATCAGGAACCCGATCGGCCTGAAATGCGGTCCCTCGACCACCGTCGACGGCCTGCTCAAGCTGATCGAGGTGCTCGACCCGCAGAACCAGCCGGGGCGCTTGACGCTCATCGCCCGCTTCGGCGCCGACAAGGTCTTCGACAACCTGCCGGCCTTGGTGCGCGCCACCAAGCGGGAAGGGCGCAACATCGTCTGGTCCTGCGACCCGATGCACGGCAACACCGTCAAGGCCGCCAGCGGCTACAAGACGCGGCCCTTCGACCTGATCATGAGCGAGGTGAAGAACTTCTTCGCCGTCCACCAGGCGGAAGGCACCCATGCCGGCGGTCTGCATCTCGAGATGACCGGCAAGAACGTCACCGAATGCACCGGCGGCGCGCGCGGCATGACCGATGCGGACCTGAATGACCGCTACCACACGGTCTGCGATCCGCGCCTCAACGCCGAGCAGGCGCTGGAGCTGGCCTTCCTCGTCGCCGAGCTGGTCAAGCATGACCGCGCCGGACGCGTGCGGCCGCAGGTCGAGGCGGCGGAGTAAGCTGCCTGCATCTCGGAAAACGAGAAAGGCCGGGCGTGATGCCCGGCCTTTGTTTTTCGGGGATGGTCCTCGCCTCAGAACTTGAGCGCGGCTCCGACGCGAGCACTGTTGAGGTTCACCGTCACACCTTCGACGTCGTTGAAGCTGCTGAACAGGTATTCCGCGCGCACGAGGAGGTTGTCCGTCAGCGCCGCTTCGACGCCGCCACCCACCGAATAGCCATAACCCCAGACGTCCTTCTTGGGGCCGCCGATCTGGCGTGGCCAGCCTAGGTAGCTGCGGACGGGGTTCGTGCTCGCAAGCCAGTCCGATGCCACAGCGATATTGGTGTCGAAGCGACCGACGGCAGCGCCTGCGGTGAAATAGGGCATGATCCGGCCATAGGCGTAGCCCAGGCGGATGCGAGCATTGAAGTAATCGTTCAGCTTCGCATTCTGGACAGATGCGACGGCGACAGGTCCGGTACTGAGCAGCCGCGCTTCGAAGGTGGATGCCTCGGTCGATTGTCCGACCCTGCCATACTCGCCCTCGAAACCGATGATTGCATCGCCGAAAGCGAAATTATAACCCGCGAAGGCTCCGAAGGTGGATCCGCGGTCGCTGCGGGGCGAGGTGAGGACAAGCTGCCCAGGATCGAATTCGTTCAAGGCAGTTGTGCCGTTGAAGTTTCCGCGAGCGATGTCCATGACGCCCTTATCGGTGCGGAAGCGCGTCTGCGCCAGTCCGCCGAAGCCGCCGAGATAGAAGCCCTGCCAGTTGGTTGCGGAGCCCATGCTCGGCGCGAGCGGCGCGTCCTCGATTTGCGAGCCGCGCAGCACCGGATAATCGGCGGCCTGAGCCGGAGCCTGCAGCGGCACGGTCGCGAGCGTGGCGATTGCGAGCGCTGGCACGATGGAACGGATCAGCATCCTTCTCTCCCCGGCGAACGTCGATCTTACGACCTCGCCCGGGATCATTCATGCCTCGGTAACCCTAACTCCCGGTTAACGTGCAGTCTGGATGCGGCGGATCGATTGTCGCTCGCCGCCAAAAGGGTCATAAGCCGCGCATGACTTCGCTCGTCCGCTTCGCGCCGTCCCCCACCGGCTACCTGCACATCGGCAATGCCCGCCCGGCCCTGTTCAACTGGCTGTTCGCGCGCCGTCATGGCGGGCGCTTCCTGCTGCGCTACGACGACACCGACATCGCCCGCTCCAAGCCGGAATATGCCGACGCGATCGCGGAGGACCTGGCCTGGCTCGGCATCGTGCCTGACCTTGTGATCCGCCAGTCCGAGCGGCTGTCGATCTATGATGCGGCGGCGGAACGACTGCGCGCCGCCGGCCGCCTCTATCCCTGTTATGAGACGGCCGACGAGCTCGACAGGCGCCGGAAACGCCAGCTCGCGCGCGGCCTGCCGCCGATCTACGACCGCGCGGCGCTGAAGCTGACGGAAGAGCAGAAGGCGGCCTTCGAGGCGGAGGGCCGCAAGCCACATTGGCGCTTCCTGCTCGAGGCGCGCGACGTCACCTGGGACGACCTCGTGCGCGGCGCCTCCCATGTCGATTGCGCCTCGCTCTCAGATCCCGTGCTGGTCCGCGAGGATGGCAGCTATCTCTACACGCTGCCCTCGGTGGTGGACGACATCGAGACCGGCGTCACCCATGTCATCCGCGGCGAGGACCATGTCACCAACACGGCGGTGCAGGCGCAGATCTTCGAGGCGCTCGGGGCCGCATTGCCGGTCTTCGGCCACCACAACCTGCTGACGACGGCGAGCGGGGAGGGGCTGTCGAAGCGCCTCGGCCATCTCTCGCTAAGGGGCTTGCGCGACTCCGGCGTCGAGCCCCTGGCCGTCGCGGCCTTGGCAGTGCTGGTCGGAACCTCGGACGCGGTGCGGCCGGTCGCGAGCCTCGACGAGCTCGCCGGCCTCGTCGAACTCGCCCATGTCTCGCGCGCCCCGGCGAAGTTCGACGAACACGAGCTGGAGGCGCTGAGCGCCCGGACGCTGCATCAGATGCCGTATGAACGGGTCGCGGAGCGCCTCACCGAAGCCGGCATTCCGGGCGGTGAGCCGTTCTGGCAGGCGGTGCGCGGCAATCTCACGAAGCTCGATGAGGCGAAAATCTGGTGGCAGGTGGTTCAGGGCAAGGTTACGCCGGTGATCGCCGACCGCGACTTCGCGCGCAGGGCGGCAGAGCTGCTGCCGGCCGAGCCCTTCGATGCGACGACCTGGAAGAGCTGGACGCAGGGCGTCGCCGCCGCGACGGGCGCCAAGGGCAAGGCTCTGTTCATGCCGTTGCGCCAGGCACTCACCGGCCTCGATCACGGGCCGGAACTCGCGGCGCTGCTCCCGCTGATCGGGCGGGACAAGGCGCTGAAGCGGCTGGCGGGCGAGAGCGCCTGACGAAGGGTTCGTCATTCTCGGGCCAGGCAGCGGACCCGAGAATCTCCTTCAGGATAGGGAGCAGGTTTCCGAGGTGCTCGGGGCGCTGCCTCACTCGTGCCTGTCGATCGCCGAGCGGTGCTTGGTGTCGCGCATCGTCGCGTAGACCATGAGCGAGATGAAGATCATGCCGGCGAGATAGTAGTAGAACCACTGCTCGTGGCCCTGCTTCTTGAAATAGAGCGCGATCGCCGGCGCGGTGCCGCCGAAGATCGAGACCGTCAGCGCATAGGGAACCGCCACGCCTGTGGCGCGGATCGCGGTGGGGAACAGTTCCGCCTTCACCACCGCATTGATCGAGGTGTAGCCCGCGACGAAGACCCACGCGCCGCAGATCAGCAGGAAGGCGACCCAGGGCGATTTCGTCCCCGCCAGCGTGGTCAGGATCGGCACGGTCAGCAGCGTTCCTGCGATGCCGAAGAACAGCAGCACCGGCTTGCGGCCGATCCTGTCGGAGATCAGCCCGTAGATCGGCTGGAGGATCGAGGCGAAGATCAGCGAGCCGGCGATGACATAGGTCGTGACGATGTCGGAGAGGCCCACCGTCTGCTTCACGAAGGTCTGCATATAGGTGGTGAAGGTGTAGAAGGCCGCTGTGCCGCCGGCGGTCAGGCCCACCACGATCGCGACCTCGCGGGGATAGCGCAGCAGCCCCCGCAGCGAGCTTTCGCGCTTGAGGGTGCCCGCTTCCTTTGCCTTCTGGAACGACTCGGTCTCCTCCATATGTCGGCGCATGAACAGCGCGATCACGGCCAGCAGCGCGCCGATCACGAACGGGATGCGCCAGCCCCAGGCGACGAGCTGGTCATGCGTCAGGAAAACGTTCTGCAGCAGGAGGAGGACCAGGATCGCGGTGAGCTGCCCGCCGATCAGCGTGACGTATTGGAAGCTCGAATAGAAGCCGCGATGCTCCGGATCGGCGATCTCGGTGAGATAGGTCGCGCTCGCTCCGTATTCGCCGCCGAGGCTCAGGCCCTCGATGATCCGCGCCAGCGCCAGCAAGGCGGGGGCCGCGAAGCCGATCGAGGCGTAGGTCGGGGTGAAGGCGATGATCAGCGAGCCGAAGCACATCATCAGCACCGACAGCGTCAGCGACAGCCGCCGCCCGTAGCGATCGGCGAGATGGCCGAAGAGCCAGCCGCCGACCGGCCGCACGATGAAGCCTGCCGCGAACAGCGTCGCGGCGTTGAGCTGCTGCACGACGGGGTCGGTCGAGGGAAAGAAATGCGGCGCGAAATAGAGCGCGAAGGCGGTGTAGGCGTAGAAATCGTACCATTCGACGAGGTTGCCGACAGAGCCGACGAAGATCGCCTTGATCCGCCGCTCTGCATCCGCGAGCTGGATCGGGTGCGGATGAGCCGTCGTTTCGCTGTTCGACATGGTGGTGCCTGAGGCTGGGGAGCGTCAGGGACGGTCTCGCAACCGCCAGGTTGCATCGGGACGCGATCTGGCGGCCTCCCGGAGGGCGCAGAAGGCGACGTTATGAGACTCTTCCGCGCATGCGTCCAGCGCCGAAATGCGCCATTTGGCGCGGTGCGGCCTGAGCTGAGTGCATGGAACAGACAGCCGGCCGCTCAGGGCCTGACGAGCTGCGGGCTGAGATTCGGCGCAAGGTTCGGCGCGACGATCCGCACGGTCCGGCGCTCGCCGGTGACGCTGCGCGATTCGCTCTTCAGCCCATCCTTCTTGTCGAGGGTCTTCTCGGTGATCGTTTCGGGCCCGACGCCGGCGGATTCGGTGCCGGATGTCGGAGAGTTCTCGGAGGGCATCGGCTTTTCGTCCTCGGGCGCGGTCTGGGCCTGAGCGGGAGCAGGTGCCGGTTGACTGGCCGCGCCGCGGCGCTTGGCATCCGCCTTGGGGTCGGCTTTGGGGCGCGACAGTTCGGCGGCCCGCTGCTCGGTGACGATGACGTCGCCCTTGCGCTTGTCGAGCAGGTATTCGGCGTTCTTCAACGCCTCCGACCAGCTTTGCCCTTGGCCCCGGCAGGTGCAGCTCGCATCGAAAGAACGCACATATTTGCCGGCGTTGGGCAGCGAGGAATAGGGCTGGCCTGTCGAGCGCGAAGCCGCGTTCTGGATGTCGCCACCGGCGCTCATGCCGAAGGCCGTGGTCTGGGAGCCCGGGCACAGTGCCTGGCACATCTCGTCGGCATTGCCGCTGTTGTTGGCGAGCGGGAAGAAATAGCCATCGCATGCCCGCACGCAGACCGTCTGCGGGCCGCCGAGCCGTGGCTTTTCCGGCTCGGTGGCCGGCTGCTCCGGGTCGAGCTCGGGGATGGTCGAATCGACGCCGCCGGGGCCGGGGTCCCGGCCGAAGATCGTGTCGAAGAAGCCGCGCGGACGAGCGCTGCAATTGTTGCTGATCGCGGCGGCAAGCTGCGCACGACGCTGCTCGACGCCGCCACCCTGCGCCTGGCGTTGGAGAGCGCCATATTGCGCCTGGAGATTGCCCATCTGCGCGCGGATGCCGGCGCATTGCGGCGGCGCGCCTTGGCCGAACAGGGTGAAGCCGCGGTCGCAGCCCATGCCGCGATACTGCTCGTTGAGTTGGCCGAGCTGGGCGCCGATGCGCTGGGCAGCCTGCGCTGCGCGGGCATCGCCCCCGCTGCGGCCCTGAAGGCTTGCCAGCTCCGAACGCCAGGCGTCGCAGGACGGGGACTGCGCCGCCGCGGCTCCGCTGAGGGCTGCCAGCGTCAGGAGCGTCATGCCGAAGCATCGGGACAATCGCAGCATCATCGCAAGTCGGGTCACGTCATCCAGTGTCGGAAGCCGGCCCTGGGGCCGAGCCATCCTGCCGAGAACACCCGCCAAACGAGACGGAACTATGGAGCGAGCCTTGCGGCCCATCGGCGCGGGCACGCCGGCCGGACCGCGTGTCCGCATGCCACATCCTTAACGGCGCAGCAATCCGGGGGATGGCCATGCGCGAGGAGTGGTGGAAAACGGCACCCTTCGCTAGAAGACCTTGCCGGAGGCTGTGCCCCGGCTTTCCGATCCGCCGCCGCAAGAGGCGAGAGCCAAGCATGTCCGCATATCTGCCTCTTCACGAAGCCGTCATTCCGGAGCTGCCGAACTATTACCGCGGCAAGGTGCGGGAGAACTACGATCTTCCCGACGGGCGGCGCATCCTGATCTCGACCGACCGGCTCTCGGCTTTCGACCGGGCCATCGCCGCGATCCCGCTCAAGGGCCGCGTGCTGACGCAGACGGCCCGCTGGTGGTTCGAGCAGACGGCCGACATCTGCCCCAACCATGTGCTGGAATACCCCGACCCGAACGTCGTCGTCGGCAAGCGGCTCGACATTCTCCCGGTCGAGATGGTGGTACGCGGCTATCTCGGCGGCACGACCGGGACCTCGATCCTGACCATGTACAAGCAGGGTCGGCGGGAGATGTACGGCATGACCTTTCCCGATGGCCTGCGCGACAACGAGGTGCTGCCGCAGCCGGTCATCACCCCGACGAGCAAGGCCTTCGACGGCGGCCATGACGAGCCGCTCTCGCCCGCCCAGATCGTCGAAAGCGGGCTGGTAAGCCGTGAGCAGTGGGACAGGCTCTCGGCCTATACGTTGGCCCTCTTCGCGCGCGGCCAGAAGCTCGCCAGCGAACGCGGCCTCATCCTGGCGGATACCAAGTACGAGTTCGGCACGGACGCCGCGGGCAACATCCTGCTGGCCGATGAAATTCACACGCCCGATTCCAGCCGCTACTGGTTTGCGGAAAGCTACCCCGAGCGCTTCGCAGCCGGCGGCAAGCCGGAGTCCTTCGACAAGGACTTCGTCCGCAACTGGGTGGTCGCCCGTTGCGACCCTTATACGCAGGACCTGCCGGAGATTCCGCAGGAACTGATCGACGAGACCTCGGCGGTCTATGTCCGCGCCTTCGAGACGATTACCGGCCAGGCCTTCGACTACCCGCCCGAGGGCGAAGACCCGCAGCAGCGGATCAGGGCGAATCTGGCGAGGTATTTCTGAGGCTGGGCAGAAGCCTGTCGTCATGGCGAGCGCAGCGAAGCCACCCAGGGCATGGAACCTGGCCGTTCAGCCACTCCCCTGGGTTGCTTCGTCGCTCCGCTTTGCGATGACGGTTGCTGCGGGTGCTATGACCCGTCTTCCTCGCGATAATTGCCCGCGAGATGGCGCCCGCGCTCGGTCAGCGTCGAGAGCACCCGCTCGAAGATCGTGAGCTCGTCCGGGGCGATGCCTTCGATCCAGCGGGCCTCGAAGCCGAGCGCCAGCGGGACGATCTGATCGTAGACGCGCTTGCCGGCCGAGGTCAGCTCGACGAAGGATTCGCGCCGGTCCTGGCGGTTCTCGGAGCGCGAGACCAAGCCACGTTTTTCAAGCTCGGTGACCGCACGCGACACCTTGGTCTTGTGCATCTGGGCGAGCTCGCCGATGTCGCGCGAGGTCAGCTTGCCGAACTCGCCGAGCTGCGCGACGACCCGCCATTCCGGGATACCGATGCCGAAATGAGCCCCGTAGATGCGCCCCAGCGCCCGGCTCGCGAAGGAGCCGACGACGTTGAGGCGATAGGGGAGGAAGCGCTCGAGCCGGAGCGCCTGCTCTTCGGTATCGGATGGCGGCTGCGTCGACATCTCCGCTCCCGGCTCAGCGCGCCTTCAGGCGGTTCATGAAGGTGTCGTAGGAGAGCTCGCCGAGCTGCCACCACAGCAGGTTCTCGCCCCGGAACGCGACCATCGACTCGTAGCCCTTCTTGAAGTCCGGGCTCTTGGCGCTGGTTTCGGCGTAATACTCCTCCGCCGCCTTCAGGGCCGCTTCCATCACCGGCAGCGGGAAGCCGCGCAGCTGCGCGCCCTGCGCCACCAGCCGGCGCAGGCCGCCCGGATTCACGAAGTCGTATTTGGCGAGCATCCAGTTGTTGGCTGCCTCGCAAGCCTGCTGAACGATGGCCTGGTAATGCTTGGGCAGCTTGCCCCAGGCCTCCTTGCCGATGATCAGGTGCAGCATCGCGCCGCCCTCCCACCAGCCGGGATAGTAGTAGTACTTGGCGACGCGGATGAAGCCGAGCTTCTCGTCGTCATAGGGGCCGACGAACTCCGCCGCGTCGATCGAGCCGCGCTCCAGCGCCGGATACACGTCGCCGGGCGCGATCTGCGTCGGCACCACGCCGAGCTTGGCGAGCACCTGCCCGCCCATGCCGCCGATGCGGAACTTCAGCCCCTTGAGGTCGTCGACGCTCTTCAGTTCGCTGCGAAAGAAGCCGCCCATCTGGCAGCCGGAATTGCCGCAGGGGATGGAGTAGGCGTTGAAGCGGTCGAGCACGCCGTTGACGATCTGCTCGCCGCCGCCGAAATACCACCAGCTGTGCTGCTGGCGGGCATTCAGCCCGAAGGGGATGCCGGTGCCGAGCCCGAGTGTCGGGTCCTTGCCGATGTAGAAATAGGTCGGCGAATGGGCGCATTCGACCGTGCCGGAGGAAACGGCGTCGAGCGCCTGCAGGCCGGGCACGATCTCGCCGGGCGCGAAGACCTGGATCTCGAAATTCCCGTCGGTCGCCTCGGAGACAAGTTTCGAGAACTGCTGGGCCGTACCGAAGATGGTGTCGAGCGACTTCGGAAAGCTCGAGGTCAGCCGCCATTTCACCTGCGGTTGCGACTGGGCGAGTGCCGGCATCGCGATGGGCGCGGCGGCCGCGGCAAGAGCCCCGGTTTTCAAAAACGTCCGACGTTCCATATGGTCTCCTCCCGAGGCTTTTTCCGAAAGCCCGTTGGCTTCTTATTGGCGCGTCCCGGAAGGAATGGAAAGAGATGAAACTCGCTTCCCTCGCTCATGGTCGGGACGGTCGCCTTGTCGTCGTCTCGAAAGACCTCACCCGCGCCACGGACGCCTTTCCCGTCGTCGCGACCCTGCAGGCCGCGCTCGACGATTGGGAGCGGCTGGCGCCGCGCCTGGCGGACCTCGCCGAGGGGCTGGAGCACGGCTCCGTTCCGTCCTTCCGCTTCCATGAGCACGACTGCGCCGCGCCGTTGCCGCGCGCCTATCGGCGCTTGGTCCGGGAAGGGGAGGGGGCACTGACGGAGGCGGCTGGCGATCTGTCGGTCGGACCGCGCCAGCCCGCCCGGCTGGGCGCCGAGGAAGGCAGCGATTCGTCGGCCGGCATCGCGGTGATTACCGGCGAGGTGGCGATGGCAGCCTCGGCAGGAGAGGCCTTCGGTGCGATCCGGCTGGTGATGCTCACATGCCATGTGAAGCAGATGAATCAGGATGCGAGCCGATCCGCGCAAGCCGCTGGAACGACTCGCTCCGTCGCACCGATGACGCTCTCGCCGGTCGCGGTGACGCCGGACGAACTCGGCGCCGCCTGGGTCGATGGCGGGAAGGCGCTCGCCGTGAATCTACAGCGCAACGGGGCTCTCACGCCTGTTCCGGTCCCGATGGCGATCGGAGGCTTGCTGGCCGGCGCCGCCGGCTCGCGCCCGTTGAGCGCAGGCACGGTGGTGGAGGTTTTCCCCGCATCCCCTACGACAACGACCCTGCGTTTCGGCGATACCATTCGCGTCGCGATGAAGGATGCGGACGGTCATTCGATCTTCGGTGCGATCGAGCAGGAGATCCTCCCCGAGGCCTGATGGGGCTCGGCTTGGCGTCGGCGCCCGCGCCGGATAACCTGCCGTCTTAAGATCCGCCCTTGAGACTGTCGCGAGCGCCGAGCCATCATGATCGACCCCGTGCCGTTCTACACGACGACCATCCCGCTGGCCTTTTTCATCTGGGGGCCGGTCTTCGTCGTGGTGCTGTACTGGCTCGTCGGCTTCTGGTCGAACCGCCAGGGCGTTCCCCGCATGCTGGAGAGCGACTGGGACGGCTACAGCGTCGCCGATGTCGAGAAGCTCTTCGGGCTCTATGGCGAGGCGACGCGCGCCCGCTATCGCAACCGCGTGCTGCCGGCCGATGTCGCCTGCGCCTTCACCTATGCCATCGTCGGCGCGGTGATCGTCGCCGGCCTTGCCCTTCGCGGCCAGCCCTGGTGGATCGCGGCGCTTTGTGGCGGCGGCTGGCTGATCGGCGGGCTCTGCGATGTCGCCGAGAACATCGCCGTGGCCCGCCTGCTCGACCGCTACCCCACGGTGGCCGAGGGCGACGTCGCCTTGGCAAGCGGCATGACGCGGCTGAAGCTGGTCTTCTTTTCGCTGGGTGTCGTCGGTGCGCTCGTTGCCGCCTGGCTCGTCTTCAAGCCTCTGGCGGCGTGACCGGCGCGTCGCCATATCGTGCCTGCGCGCCGCTGAGCGCGGCATGATGGAGATTGAGATGCGCCTGCCCGTCCTTCTGTCCGCGATTGCGGCCGTCTGCCTCGCCTCCGCCGTGCCGGCGATGGCGCAGGAGGACCTGATCTTCAAGAAGTCGACGGTCTGGAAGGCGCTGACGCCCGACGACAAGCTCGCGGTCTATGGTGTCGACGACCCCGTGGTCGAAGGCGTCGCCTGCCATTACACCGTTCCTGAACGGGGTGGGGTCAAGGGCATGCTGGGCGTCGCCGAGGAGGCTTCTGACGCTTCCCTCGCCTGCCGGCAGATCGGGCCGATCAAGTTCAAGGAAAAGGCCGATCAGGGCGACGTCGTCTTCCGCGAGCGGCGGTCGCTGATCTGGAAGAAGATGCAGATCGTCCGCGGCTGCGACGCCAAGCGCAACGTGCTGGTCTACCTCGTCTACACCGACAGGCTGATCGAGGGCTCGCCGAAGAACTCGACCTCGACCGTGCCGATCATGCCCTGGGGCGCGGCGGCGGACGTTCCCAAATGCGGCGACTGGATCCGGTGAAGAGGCGACTTACTGCCCGCAGGTGATGGTGAGCGGCTGCTGGCTGACGGCCGCGACGGGCTTGCGCACCGTTCCAGTGAAATCGGCACGGTCCGCCACCCCGAAGGCGACGGCCTTGCCGAAGCCCTGCGCCTCGCACCAGGCATTCGCGACGATCTTCCCGCATTCGGATGCTGTGCTGATGCAATCGGCGACGCCGTAGCCGTCGCTGGCCGGGATCAGGAAGGTGCGCGGCTCGTTCGAGGCCGCCGTCGTCTTCGTCGCTGGCAGGACCGAGAGGGAAATACCGGCTGCGACGACTCCGAACAGTCCGAGAAGGGCGACGGCGCGGCGCATGCGAGGGTTTCCTGTTGTCACGGGCCAGCAACCCGACATGGGGGAGCATGGTTCCAGCCCGTTAAATTTGAGTGAATTGCGGCGGCAATGTTGCGGCGCAGCAAGACGGGCGCCCTCTTGACGGACGTGTTGCGGAAAGGCAATCACTTTGCGTCATGACGCGAGCTTCCATCCACGCCCGGATTTGCTTGATTTGCCGCTAGCTTTCGCTGGCCGGCTGCTCACGTCCTCGTCCTGAAAACGAACCGACAACAGCGCCCCGGCCAGCGGCCAGGTCGTTTCTGTTTCGCCTTCTCGTTCGTTTCCAGGATTTCCGCCCGATGTCGCCGACGCTCAGGCTCTACAACACGCTGACACGGACGAAGGAGGACTTCGTCCCCATCGATCCGCAGAACGTTCGGATGTATGTCTGCGGCCCGACGGTCTACGACTATGCCCATATCGGCAATGCCCGCCCGGTCATCGTCTTCGACGTGCTCTACCGCCTGCTGCGGCATCTCTACGGCGAGAGCCACGTCACCTATGCCCGCAACCTCACCGACGTCGACGACAAGATCAATGCGCGCGCCGCGCGGGACTACCCCGGCCTGCCGCTGAACGAGGCGATCGCCAAGGTCACTGAGGGTACGACAGCGCAGTTCCACGCCGACATCGATGCGCTCGGCTGCTTGCGGCCGGATGCCGAACCGCGCGCCACCGACCATATCGAGGAGATGAAGGCGATCATCGAGCGCCTGATCGCGCGCGGCGTCGCCTATGTCGCGGAGGAGCATGTCCTCTTCCATGTGCCGGCCGTGGCGCATCTGGCCAAGGCGCCGAAATACGGCACGCTGGCCCGCCGCTCGCTCGACGAGATGCTGGCCGGAGCGAGGGTGGACGTCGCGCCCTACAAGCGTGACGCGATGGATTTCGTGCTGTGGAAGCCGAGCCGCGACGGCATCGATCCCGGCTGGCCGTCACCGGCCGGCATCGCCACGCCCGGCCGCCCCGGCTGGCATATCGAGTGCTCGGCGATGTCGATGGCCAAGCTGCTCGCCCCGTTCGGTGGCGGCCTTTCCTGCGACGATCCGGCCAAGAACGTCTTCGACATCCATGGCGGCGGCATCGATCTCGTCTTCCCGCACCACGAGAACGAGATCGCCCAGTCCTGCTGCGCCTTCGGCGCGGCGGACGGCGCCGGCCGCATGGCGAACTACTGGATGCATAACGGCTTCCTGCAGGTCGAAGGCGAGAAGATGTCGAAATCCCTCGGCAACTTCGTCACGATCAACGAGTTGCTGGCGACGGAGAAGTTTGGCGCCCAGAAGTGGCACGGTCGCGTTCTACGCTTGGCGATGCTGATGACACAGTACCGTCAACCGATTGACTGGACGGTCGACCGGTTGGTTGAGGCTAGGTCCAATCTCTTCGAATGGAATGAATTGTGCTTTGAAGTGCCTGAGACCGGCGCAGATGTCGGCGAGGTCGTTGAGCCCCTGCTCGACGATTTGAACACGCCGGCTGCCATTGCCGGGTTTCACGCGCTCGCCAAAGCAGTGCGCATTGGCACGGGTCACCAGAAGGTCGCCGCCGCCTCTCGTCTCCGAAGCGCGCTCTCACTCGTTGGCCTCTATCATGATGGAATGTCCGTAGAACTGCTGAAGCAGGATGTTAGGGACCGGGCGCTGGACGCGAAGGTGCAGTCCCTCATCGCCGCCCGCCTCGAAGCCCGCCGCGCCAAGGACTTCAAGCGTTCCGACGAAATCCGTGACGAACTCGCCGCCATGGGCATCGCGCTCAAGGACGGCAAGGACCCCGCGACCGGCGAGCCGACCACGACGTGGGAGGTGAAGCGATGAACCGCGACACACGGCCCGACACCATCCTCATCAAGCCAGAAAAAGAAACGTCATGACCCCGAAGATCCGCCCCGCCGGCTCGCTCTCCGTCGCCATCAAGCTCGTCATGCTCGCGATGGTGATGCCGCGCGTGCTGCGCTTCAAGCTGCGGCGCAAACCGTGACCGGCCAGCGCATCCATCTCTTCGACACGACGCTGCGCGACGGCGCGCAGACGACCGGCGTCGATTTCTCGCTCGACGACAAGCGCGCGGTCGCTGCCCTGCTCGACCGGCTCGGCATCGACTATGTCGAGGGCGGCTATCCCGGCGCCAACCCGCTCGACACTGCCTTCTTCGCGGAGAAGCCGACGAAACACGCCAAATTCGCCGCCTTCGGCATGACCAAGCGGGCCGGTCGCTCGGCCGCCAACGATCCCGGCATCGCCGCGCTGCTCGAGGCGAAGGCGGATGCGATCGTCTTCGTCGCCAAGAGCTGGGACTACCACGTCCATGTCGCGCTCGAGATTGCGCTCGAGGACAATCTCGCCGGCATCCGCGAGAGCGTCGAGGCCGCGAAGGCCGCCGGCCGGGAGGTCATGCTCGACTGCGAGCATTTCTTCGACGGCTACAAGGCCAATCCCGACTATGCGCTCGCCTGCGCCCGCACGGCTTATGATGCAGGCGCGCGCTGGGTCGTGCTCTGCGACACCAATGGCGGCACGCTGCCGGACGAGGTCGGCGCCATCGTGCGCGAGGTGGCGAAGGTCGTGCCCGGCGATCATCTGGGCATCCACGCCCATGACGATTGCGGCTGCGCCGTCGCCAATTCGCTGGCGGCGATCGAGGCCGGAGCGCGCCAGATCCAGGGCACGCTGAACGGCCTCGGCGAGCGCTGCGGCAATGCGAACCTCGTCACGCTGATCGGCGCCCTGAAGCTGAAGGAGCGCTATCGCGGCCGTTTCGTGCTGGGGCTGGACGACGCGCAACTCGCCGATCTGGCGCATGTCTCTCGCGCGCTCGACGAGATGCTGAACCGCGCTCCCAACCGCCACGCGCCCTTCGTCGGCGCATCGGCCTTCGCCACCAAGGCCGGCATTCATGCCTCCGCCGTGCTCAAGGACCCGCGGACTTATGAGCATGTCGCGCCGGAGGCGGTGGGCAACACCCGCAAGGTCCTGATCTCCGACCAGGGCGGCAAGTCCAATCTCGTCGCCGAGCTGGAGCGCATCGGCGTCACGCTGGGGCGGGACGATCCGCGCCTGAACCGGGTGCTGCAGGAGGTCAAGGACAAGGAGGCGCAGGGCTATGCCTTCGAGGGCGCCGACGCCTCCTTCTTCCTGCTGGTGAAGCGCATCCTCGGCGAGGTCCCGGACTACTTCGCGGTCGAGCGCTTCAAGGTGAATGTCGAGCGCCGCTACAACGCACTGGGCGAGCTCGTGACCTTTTCCGAGGCGATCGTGAAGGTGAAGGTCGGCGACGAACTGCTGATCTCGGCGGCGGAAGGCGACAGCGGCCCGGTCAATGCGCTCGATATCGCGCTGCGCAAGGATCTCGGCCGCTACCAGTCGCTGATCGGCGGCTTGCGGCTGGTGGACTACAAGGTCCGCATCTTCCAGGGCGGCACCGACGCTGTCACCCGCGTGCTGATCGAATCCGGCGACGAGAGCGGCGAGCGCTGGACCACCGTCGGCGTCAGCGCCAACATCATCGACGCGTCCTTCCAGGCGCTGGTCGACTCGATCACCTACAAGCTGGTGAAGGCCGGCGCGACGGCATAAGCGGCGTTCTCCCTTCTCCATCGAGAGAAGGGCGCGCTCATTCCGTCAGGCGAAGGACCCGTTCCTTGCAGAGGTCGATCTCGGCATCGGTATCGGCCTCGTCGTCGAACCGGCCCTGGACGGTATAGGCGCATCCCCGCGCCCTGGTGAGTTTGAGGACAACGCTCTTGCCCGGGGGCAGCGGCTTGGCGAGCTTGGCGACCAAGAGCGGCTGTTCGCCGGCGCTGGTGATTTCGAGCGCCAGCAGCGGCACGGCGCGCTGATTGGTGATCGTCACCTGCGAACCGGGTTTTTTGCCCTGCGCTGCGGCCGGCAGAGCCGAGGCTGCAGCGACGAGGCCGAGCCCCGCCGCGATCATGATGCGCGATAGCATGGTCGTTTCTCCCGATAGAGCCTGTCATGCTCGCTCGTGAGCAGACACCCGGCTTCTGGCGAGAGCAAGGCAGCCTTTCGCTGCAACCCGGCTGCCCGCAAAGCCGGATGCACCCGCACCGATTTGCGCCTATACCGGCCGCTCAACTGGAATCGTTTCAATGTCAGCGCCTTCTGCGCCGTCCCCGGCGCCGAGCTTCTCCCGCTCTGCCGTGATCCAGCCGGGAGCCGGCTTCTTCGCGACCTTCCGTGCGCTCTGGCCCTATCTGTGGCCGGCGGACCGCGGCGACCTTCGCGCGCGGGTCGTCGCGGCGTTTGCGCTGATGCTGTGCGGGCGCCTGATCCTCATGGGCGTGCCCTTCACCTTCAAATGGGTGACCGATGCACTGGCGGGCACGCGTTCGGGCGTCGAGAACTGGCTGCCCTGGCTGGTCGGCGCGCCTTTGGCGCTGACGGTGCTCTACGGTCTCGCCCGCGTCGGCTCGGCCGCTTTTGTGCAGCTCCGCGACGCCATCTTTGCGCCGGTCTTCATGCATGCGGTGCGCACGCTGGCGCTGCAGACCTTCAGCCATCTGCACCACCTCTCGCTTCGCTTCCATCTGGAGCGCAAGACCGGCGGACTCACGCGCGTGCTGGAGCGTGGCCGCAACGGCATCGAGGAGATGGTGCGCCTCGGCCTCAACCAGCTCGTGCCGGTGATCATCGAGGTCGCGCTGATCATCGCCGTGCTGCTGGCGCTGTTCGACTGGCGCTATGTCGTCGTGCTGGTGGTGATGGTCACCGCCTACATGACCTACACCATCAAGGCGACCGAGTGGCGCATCGCGATCCGTTCGGCGATGAACGAGTCGGACACCGACGCCAACGCCAAGGCGATCGACTCGCTGCTGAACTACGAGACGGTGAAGTATTTCGGCGCCGAGGCCCGCGAAACCGCGCGCTATGATGTCGCCATGGCGCGATACGAGCGCAATTCGGTGAAGTCCTACACCTCGCTCGCCTGGCTGAATTTCGGCCAGGCCGCGATCTTCGCGATCGGCCTGACGCTCTCGATGGTGATGGCGGTGCGCGGCTTCCAGTCCGGCACCAACACGGTCGGCGACCTTGTCCTCATCAACTCGATGCTGATCCAGCTTTATATCCCGCTGAATTTCATGGGCACCGTCTATCGCGAGATCAAGCAGGCGACCCTCGACATCGCCCAGATGTTCTCGCTGATCGGCCGCGACCCCGAGATCCAGGACAAGCCCGGCGCCAAGCCCTTGCAGGTGCCGGCCGGCGAGGTGGTTTTCGACGACGTTCATTTCGCCTATGTGCCGGAGCGCCAGATCCTGCGCGGCGTTTCGTTCGCGGTTCCTCCGGGCAAGACGGTCGCCATCGTCGGTCCGTCCGGCGCCGGCAAGTCGACGATCTCGCGCCTGCTCTTCCGCTTCTACGAGCCGCAGAAGGGCCGCATCCTGATCGATGGGCAGCCGATCGCGGATATCCAGCAGGTCAGCTTGCGCGCCGCCATCGGCATGGTCCCGCAGGATACGGTGCTGTTCAACGACACCATCGAATACAACATCCTCTACGGCCGCCCCGAAGCAACGCGCGAGGAGATCGAGGAGGCTGCGCGCTTGGCCCAGATCGACCGCTTCATCAAGACCTTGCCGGACGGCTACGCCACCTCGGTCGGCGAGCGGGGCCTCAAGCTCTCAGGCGGCGAAAAGCAGCGCGTCGCCATCGCCCGCACCATCCTGAAGGGCCCGCCGATCCTCGTCCTCGACGAGGCGACGTCCGCGCTCGATTCCTTCACCGAGAAGGAGATCCAGGACGCGCTCGACCGCGTCAGCGAGGGGCGCACCACGCTGGTCATCGCCCACCGGCTCTCGACGGTCGTCAATGCCGACGAGATCATCGTGCTCGACAAGGGCGTGATCGTTGAGCGCGGCGACCATCGCAGTCTGCTGGCAGCCGGCGGCGTCTATGCCGCGATGTGGAACCGCCAGCGCGAGGTGGACGAGGCGAAGGCGACCCTGCAGCGCGCGACCGCGCAGGAGGAGCCGAGCGTCAGGGTGAGCCTGACCTCCTGATCGATCGGGCGTTGGAGACAGCCTGCGCCGCAGCGTTCTTGCGACTGTAACGCCGGTCTGTTTCCTGCATGCTCAGGCTCAGGCTGCAAGGAACAGGGAGGGGCTGCTGCCATGTTCGACCCGACGACGTTCGTAGGCTTTCACACCTGGCTGAGCCTGGTCGCCATCGTGGCCGGCTTTCCCGTCGCGGCCGGCATGCTGCGGGGCCACACGCGGCCGCGCTGGACCGGCGTCTTCCTCTCGACGACCTTCGCCACCAGCGCGACCGGCTTCGGCTTTCCGTTCACAGGCGTCCTGCCCTCGCACATCGTCGGCGCGATCTCGCTCGTGCTGGTCGCGATCGCGGCGTTTGCGCTCTATGGCCGCCTGCTCGAGGGGCCGTGGCGGCGCATCTATGCGATCACGGCTCTGCTCGCCTTCTATCTGCTGTGTTTCGTCCTCGTCGCGCAGATGTTCTTGAAGATCCCGGCCCTGCATGCGCTGGCGCCGACCGGCTCCGAGCGGGCCTTTCTGATCGCTCAAGCGGTTGTGCTGGCAGCCTTCGTCGCGCTGATCTGGCAGGCGGCCAGGCGTTTCGTGCAGGCGCCGCCTCTGCCCGCCTGATCCACGGCGAGAGCAGGCACCCTTCACGCTGCCCGGCGTTCGCTCGCGGTCATCATCAGCGGCCGGCGCGGACGCAACGTGATCTTGAGCGAAGGTTCAGGTGCTTCCCTGGAGACGGGCGCGAGCTTCAGGGATGGCAGCAGCGCCGCCAGGATCGCCACCGCCTCCATCGTCGCGAAGGCGCTGCCGATGCAGATGCGCGGCCCGGCGCCGAAGGGGAGGTAGGCATAGCGATGGCGCCCCTTGCTGGCCTCGGGCAGGAACCGGGTGGGATCGAAGCGCTCGGGCTCGGTCCACAGCTTTTCATGCCGGTGCACCGCCTGGATCGGAACATAGAGGACCGTCCCCTCGCAGAGCGAGAGGCTGCCGAGGTCGAAGGGCTTCTCGACCTGCCGGGTGATCACCGGAGCAGGCGGATAAAGCCGCATCGATTCCTGGAAGACGGCCTTGGTGAAGCTGAGCTGACCGACATGCTCCGGCGCGAGCGCTGTCCCTTGCGTCACGCGCGCGATCTCGTCCAGCACCTGCTGCTCGACAGAGGGATGCTCGGCGAGCAGGTGAAGTGTCCAGGCCAGGCCGAGCGCGGTCGTCTCGTGGCCGGCTGTGATGAAGGTCAGCAGGTTGTCCACGATCTCGGAATCCTGCATGGCGCGGCCGGTTTCCGGGTCGGTTGCGTCGAGCAGCATGTCGAGAAGGTCGCCGCGGCGGCTGGCGCCGGCGCGCCGGGCCGTCACCAGTTCCCCGATGCTCTCGCGCAGATAGCCTGTCGCGGCGCGTGCGCGGACCCGGCCTGGATAGGGAACCCATTCCGGCAGGCCCAGCATGGTGTAGGCGAAGACATAGCTCGTCGGTTCGAGATAATCGGTGATCGAGCGCTCGACGCGCCCGACATCGAGGCTCGCGCTGCCCGACAGCATCGTCTCGACGATGATGGCGAAGGTCGTGCGCATCATCTCATGGCCGATGTCGAGCGGGGCAGTCATCGACTGCCAGCGCTTTTTCGTGTCCTCCGCCGCGCCGATCATGGCGGGCAGGAAGCCGATCAGCTTCTCATGCTGGAAACCGGCCGCGACCGACTGACGCTGCCAGCGCCAATGCGCGCCCTCCGCCGTCAGCAGGCCGTCTCCGAGGGCCGGACCCAGCACCTTGCGGGCGATCTCGCCCTTGCCGAGCGATGCGGCGTTCCTGACCAGCGCCTCCTGGATCAGCGGGGGATCGCAGACATAGAGGCTCTGGCGCCCGGCAACGCTGGCCAGCACCAGCTTTTCGCGGAAAATCTCGGGCGGCAGCGCCGTCAGCGGGTTGCGCAGGATGGCAGCGAACAACCCCAGCGGCGAGCGCCGCGTCTCGACGAGGTCGCCGGCTTCGAGCTGGGCCTGATTGACGGCGATGTTCATCCGCGCCTCTCCGCTGCTTTTTGCTTGCAGACCTTCAACTGGGCCTCGAAATGTGGCGATAAAAGAGGGCGCGACGGCAGCGGGCTTTCCCTTCCGCCCCGAACCGCCTAAATCACCGCGGCGTCCGCGGCCCCCCGCCGGGCAAACCCATTTCCGCCGATGCGCGGCCAGAACAACGGAACAGCCCATGTCCCTCGTCGATTCCGTCCGCAAGGTGATCGTACCCATCCACAAGGAGGGCTACGTCTTCATCGCGATCGGCCTCGTGGCGACGATCATCCTCGCCAATCTCTGGTCGCCCTTCGGCTGGATCGGCGCGATCATCACCGTCTGGATCTGCTATTTCTTCCGGGATCCGATCCGCGTCACGCCGCAGCGGGAAGGGCTGGTCATCTCGCCGGCCGACGGCAATGTCAGCCAGGTTGCGCTGGCCCTGCCGCCGCCGGAACTCGACCTCCCGGCCGAGCCGATGATGCGCATCTCGATCTTCATGAACGTGTTCGACTGCCATGTGAACCGCAGCCCGGTGCCCGGCCGGATCCTCAAGATGGCCTATACGCCCGGACTCTTCCTCAACGCCGAGCTCGACAAGGCCAGCGACGACAACGAGCGCAATGCGCTGGCGATCGAGACCACGGCCGGCGTCGTCGGCGTGGTCCAGATCGCCGGCCTGATCGCGCGCCGCATCGTGCCCTTCGTCAAGGAGGGCGACCTGCTCGGGACGGGCGATCGCTTCGGGCTGATCCGCTTCGGCTCGCGCGTCGACGTCTACCTGCCGGCCCATGTCGTGCCGCTGGTCGGACCCGGACAGACCGCGATCGCCGGCGAGACCGTGCTGGCCGACATGGCGGGCAACGAGCTCCTCGCGCGGGCCTTCCGCGCGATCTGAGCGAAGGCGCAGCCTAGCGCCCGCTCCAGAATCCGCGTATTCCGGCTCGTATGAGCGATCTTTTTCCCCCGTTCGAGCCGGAGCGCGTCGAGCCCAAGCGCGCGCGCTTCAAGTCGATTCCCTTCCGCCTCATTGCGCCGAATCTCGTCACGCTGCTGGCGCTCTGTCTCGGCCTGACTGCGATGCGGCTGATCGTCGAGGGCCGGCTGGAAACGGCGACGATCTGCATCCTCGTCGCCGCCGCGCTGGACGGTGTCGACGGTCGGCTGGCGCGCATGCTGAAGGGCACGTCGCGCTTCGGCGCCGAGCTGGATTCGTTGTCGGACTTCGTCAATTTCGGCGTCGCCACCGGCTACGTGCTGTGGATCTTCGTCCTGCACGACCTGAAATCCTTCGGCTGGATCATCGTGCTGACGCTGGCCTGCGCCATGGCGCTCAGGCTCGCGCGCTTCAACGTGATGATCGACGACCCCAACCGGCCCGACTGGCAGAAGAACTTCTTTGTCGGCATGCCGGCCCCCGCCGGTGCGATCACCGCCTTGCTGCCGATCTATCTGCAGATGATCGGCCTGCCGGTGCAGGAATACGGTGCGCCCTTCGTCGGCCTCTATATCCTGTTCATCGCCTTCCTGACGATCTCGCGCATCCCCTGCTATGCTGGCAAGACGCTCGGCACCCGCGTCCCGCGCGACATGGTGCTGCCGCTCTTCGCCGCGGCTGTCATCGTGGCGGGCCTGCTCTTCGCCTACACCTTCGAGACGCTGAGCGTCGTCGTCCTGGCCTATCTGTCGCTGATCCCGCTCAGCGTCGCGCGCTACCGCAAGCTCGAGCGCGAACACGCCGCGGCGGTGCCGGCGGCAGGAGCGCCCGAAAGCGTGGCTTAGGACTGGAACTTGGAAAGCTGGAAGCTCTACCGCCGCCGCGAAAGCCGCGCCGCATTGGCACGGGTCCGGCGCGAGAACGGCTCCAGCGAATGATTGACCACCTTCGCCGAGGCTTCGGCGAGGTCGACCTGCGCCAGCGGGTTCAAAGCGATCCCCCACCAGAAGGCTGTGGCGGCGCAGCTGGCCGCGAAGCCGCTCTCCATCACCGCCGAGACCTTTTCCACGACCGCCTTCGTCGCTTCGCGCTGGCCGGAGTGGTCGCCCATGGCGCCTTTCATCAGGATCGGCATGCGCATCGCGATCGTCATGCCCGCATCGGCCTGCAGGGCCACCATGCGCAGGGCGAGCGCCTGCGCTTCCTCACCCGCCGCGACAGGCGACGCGAGGGATTTCCGTGAACTCGGCATGCAGAAGAACTCCGGATAGGGGGGCGATAACCGGCGGGGATGGACCGTGGCCCTCCTGCGACCTCTTGGCAAGCGCCATCCGGGGGCCCGCCGGCCGATCGCCATGCGTCAGCGGCATGGAACATAGCCGGTCATGGGCGCGGCTGCGCTTTTCCGCCATGCCAGGGCCGAGCAGAACGCGCGAATTTCCCTTTCCAGCCGGATGCTCTAAAGCCTGAGGCTTCCGCCAGTTCAGCACATCCCCATCGCATCGCCGCCGAGCCCGACCTGTGAGCCTTTTTTCGCCCTCCAAGCCCGCCGGCTGGCGCCCGATGCTCGTCCTGGCCTCGGCCTCGCCGCGGCGGCTCGCCTTGCTGGAGCAGGCGGGTCTGAAGCCCGACGCGCTGCTGCCGGCCGATCTCGACGAGGCTCCGCGCAAGGCGGAGCGCCCGCGCGACCTCGCCCGCCGCCTCGCGCGCGAAAAGGCGCAGGCCGCGAAGGAGGCGGCTGGCACGCGGCCGGATCTGGAAGGAAGCTATATCGTCGCCGCCGATACGGTGGTGGCGGTTGGCCGGCGCATCCTGCCCAAGGCCGAGATCGTCGACGAGGCGGCGGCCTGCCTGCGGCTTCTCTCCGGCCGCGCCCACAAGGTCTTCACCGGCGTCGCGCTGGTGACACCCTCCGGCGCGATCCGCGAGCGCATCGTCGAGACGCGGCTGCGCTTCAAGCGCCTTTCGACCGAGGACATCGAGCTCTACCTCGCCTCGGGCGAGTGGCGCGGCAAGGCCGGCGGCTACGCCATCCAGGGCATCGCAGGTTCCTTCGTGATCAAGCTGGTCGGCTCCTATACCGGCGTCGTCGGCCTGCCGCTCTACGAGACGGTCAGCCTGCTCGGCGGCGAGGGCTTCCCCATCCGCTTCGGCTGGATGAACACGGCCTGAGGGCGCGTTCCAGGGTTGCGTCCCAGTGGCTCAGGCCCGATCCTTCGCCGGCAAGCGTGCCAGCCTGACAAGGCGCGCATCCAGGAGAGCGCAATGGGCGGACGTCTGAGGGGCAAGGTCGCGATCGTGGCCGGCGCAGGCTCGATCGGCCCCGGCTGGGGCAATGGCAAGGCGACTGCGACCATCTTCGCACGCGAGGGCGCGAGGGTCATCTGCGCCGATATCAACCGCGACGCCGCCGAGGAAACCGCCGCCATCATCCAGAACGAGGGCGGCCAGGCCTTCGCCGTGCAGGCCGACGTCACACGGGCCAGCGAGGTCGCCGATCTCGTCGGCCGGGCGCTTGGCCGCTATGGCCGCATCGATATCCTCGACAACAATGTCGGCATCGCCGAGGTCGGCGGCGTCGTCGATCTGCCGGAGGAGACCTGGGATCGTGTCTTCCGCATCAATCTCACCGGCGCCTTCCTGGCGATGAAGCACGTCATCCCGGTGATGCAGCGCCAGTTCGAGGAAACGGGCGAGGGCGGCTCGATCATCAACATCTCCTCCATCGCCTCGATCCGCTATACCGGCGTGCCCTATGCCAGCTATTCCGCCACCAAGGCGGCGCTGAACCATCTGACGCGCACCACCGCGGTCGAATACGCCGCGCACGGCGTCCGCGTGAACGCAATCCTGCCGGGCCTGATGAAGACCCCGATGGTCGAGCATTCGGCCGGCCTCGCCCAGGCCTATGGCGCTGGTGATATCGAGGCGATGTGGGCGGCGCGCGCCGCGCAGGTGCCGATGGGCCATATGGGCGAGGCATGGGACGTGGCCAATGCCGCGCTCTTCCTCGCCAGCGACGAGGCGCGCTATGTCACCGGCATCGAGCTCGTCGTCGACGGAGGCATCACGCTCAAATATGGCTGAGACTGAAGACAATCCGCCCCGCGTGCGGCCCTGCCCGATCTGCGGCAAGCCCGCGGTGGCCAAGTTCCGCCCATTCTGCTCGGCGCGCTGCGCCGATATCGACCTCGGCCGCTGGCTGAAAGGCAGCTACGTCATCCCAGGCGAGTCGCTCGAGGAGGCCGAGGATGCGCCGTCGCATGAGCGTGACAGGGAGCATTGAGGGGATCGGCCGCTTTTCGTGCGCTTGATCTGTCGCAGGAGTCCTCCCATCTGCAACCGGAGGGAGGTGCCCCATGGCGAGCGGATGGGCTCCGGACGGAGCGGTTCAGGACCAGATCGACGACTCGATCACCGATGCGGTAAGGCTGGCACGCTCGCGCCTGCCGGACGGGCCGGGCGAGATCCACTGCCGGGAATGCGGTGAGGAGATTCCCGAGGCGCGCCGGCGCGCCTTGCCGGGCGCCCGCACCTGCGTCGATTGCCAGTCGGCCCTCGACAGGCCCGCATCCTCCGCCGCCTATAATCGCCGCGGCAGCAAGGACAGCCAGCTGAAGTGACGATGCCGCGCTCCTTGTGGGAGCCTGCGATTTCGGGGTGCGCGCCGCGCCGCGACAGGCTAGATTTCGCTCATGTCTGATTTTCCCGGCATCATCCGCTCGCCTCTGTCGCAGAGCGTCACCCATGACGGCATCACCGTGCAGGTCGAGATCTACCGGATCGAAGGCACCGATGGCTGGACGCTGGAACTCGTCGATGACGAGGGCGGCTCGACCGTCTGGCAGGACAGCTTTGCGACCGACGCCGAGGCCTTCGCCGAGTTCATGGACGGCGTGCGCCAGCTCGGCCTTGCCAGGCTGATCGACCCCGACGACGACGACATCGCCACCGTTCACTGACGAAACGGCCTCTCATGGGAGGCTTGGGCGGAGGCCGATGCAGCGGCGTCCGCGTCGGGCGCCGTCTCATGATCCCGGCCGCCAGCCGCCAGCCGGAGTGGCAAGAGCCCCGGCGTTATGCCTTGGCGTCGCGCTTCAACAGGCCGAGCAGCAGGGCGCTGACGAGCGTGCCCGCGACCAGCGCGACGACATAACCCAGCAGGTGCGAGATCGCGCCGGGGATCGGCAGCACGAACACGCCACCATGCGGGACCCGTAGCTCCGCTCCGACCGCCATGCTGATCGCGCCGGCCAGGGCCGAGCCGGCCATCAGCGAGGGAATGACCCGGAAGGGATCGCGCGCGCAGAACGGGATCGCGCCCTCGGTGACGAAGGCGAGGCCGAGCACGGCGGCGGGGCCGGCCGCCTCGCGCTCGTCGGCGGTGAAACGTCTGGCGAAGAGCCTTGTCGCCAGCGCCAGAGCCAGCGGCGGGGTCATGCCGCCGACCATGGTCGCGGCCATCGGCCCGTAGATCTGGCTGGAGATCAGCGCC
Source organism: Allobosea sp. TND4EK4 (assembly GCF_900156025.1). GTDB lineage: Bacteria > Pseudomonadota > Alphaproteobacteria > Rhizobiales > Beijerinckiaceae > Allobosea. Next base: position 455,375 of record NZ_FTMO01000001.1, on the reverse strand, counting down.
GTCGAGAAGGCGTAGCTCGCCTTGTTGACCGGCCCGCCCATGTCGACCGCCATCATCCCGCCGAGCAGGATGCCGAGCAGGATCGCGCTGGAGCCCTGCATGCCGCGCAGCCAGTCCGTGAGGAAGGCGAGCAGCGCGGCGACCGGCGCACCGACCACATACATCATGGCGAGTCCGGTCAGCACAGTGCCGAGCAGCGGCAGGATCAGCACGGGCTTCAGCCCCTGCAGCGTGCGCGGCAGGCGGATCCAGCGGTTCAGGGCATCGGTGCCGTAGCCGGCGATGAAGCCGGCCGCGATGCCGCCGAGAAAGCCCGCTCCCAGCATGTTGGCGAGCACGCCGCCGATCATGCCCGGCGCGATGCCGGGCCGGTCTGCGATCGAATAGGCGATGTAGCCTGCCAGCGCCGGCACCATCAGCGTGAAGGCGCCCTTGGCGCCGATAACGAACAGCGTGTGCGCGAGCGTGCCGGCCGCCTTGTCCTCGGTGACGTAGATGCCGCCCAGCGCGAAGGCCAGCGCGATCAGCAGGCCGCCAGCCACCACGAAGGGCAGCATGAAGGAGACGCCGGTCATCAGGTGCTTGTAGGGGCCGCCGCGGCCTGCACTCGCCGCGCCCTGGGCCGCAGCCTCCGCCGTGCCGGCCTGAAGCTGCGCCTCGGCGAGGGCGCGCGCGATCAGCGCCTGCCCGCCGGTGATCGCCGGCTTGGTGCCGCTGGCAAAGACGCGCTTGCCGGCGAAGCGACCGCGATCCACCTCGCGGTCGGCAGCGATCAGCACGATATCGGCGGCAGCGATCTCCTCCGGCGTCAGCGGCGTCCCGGCGCCGACCGAGCCTTGCGTCTCGACCCGCAGCTCGTAGCCCAGCGCCGCTGCCGCCTGGGTCAGCCCCTCCGCTGCCATGAAGGTGTGGGCGATGCCGGTCGGGCAGGAGGTGATCGCGACGATCTTGCGCGAAGAGGCGCCGGAGTTGCCGGGGGCGGCCTCTCGGCCGAGGCCCGCCAGCACCGCCGGCGCATCGGCCAGGACCTCGCCGATCTGCACATCGACACGCTTCAGCATGGCGAAGCGTGGATCGGCCTCGGACCCGGCACCGACTGCGAGCCAGGTGTCGCTCGGCGCGACCCCGCGCGCATCGAGAGCATCGAGCACGGTCTCGCCGCGCCTGATCTCGAGCTCCAGCCTGATCCCGCGCGCCCGCGCCGCTTCGCGCAGCGCCTCTCCCGCGAGCACGGCGGAGACGCCGTCATCGGCTGAATCGATGGTCGCCCAGATCGTGGTCATGGCGGTTTCTCCGACCGTTTACGGGGTGTCGATGCTGGCCTGCGCCGCCAGCTTTTCGATGATGTCGCGGCCGGGCAGGTTGGGACCGGCCAATCCGAGCTTGCCGACCGCGAAGGCGCTTGCGAGGCGCGCGGTCCGTTCGAGATCGGCGCCCTCCACCAGTGCGGAGGCCAGCCCCGCCACCATCGCGTCTCCGGCGCCGACGCTGCTGCCGCCGGTGACGGCGGGCAGGCGCGCGCGGATCAGGCCCGCCTTGCTGCAGAACAGCGCGCCCTCGGCGCCCATCGAGACGACGACGAGCGCGATGCCCGACGCCTGCAGACGCCGCGCGACCCGGGCGATATCCTGCAGCGAGTCGCAATCCTCGCCTGCAAGCTCGGCGAGTTCGGCCGCATTCGGCTTGATCGCATAGGGCATGACCGGGCCGGCCATGGCCTTCGCGAGCGCCGTGCCGCTGGCGTCCAGGATGACGGGCTTCCCGACCTTGGAGAGCGCCGCGAGCAGCGTCGCGTAGTGATCATCCGGCGCCCCCTGAGGCAGGCTGCCTGCCACCACGACGAGATCGCAGCGTGCTGCCAGAGTCGAGGCTTCGCCAGTGGCGGCGGCGAGCGCCTCTGGAGTCGCGGTGAAGCCCGGCAGGTTGACGTCCGTCGTCTCCTCGCGGTCGACCAGCTTGATATTGGTGCGTGTCGCCCCCTCGACCCGGATGAAGTGATCCTCGATCGCCTTGGCGCGCATCAGCGCCTCGAAGGCCGCGGCATTGTCACGGCCAAGGAGCCCGGTGGCAGCGAGCGGCAGGCCCCAATCGCCGAGGCAGGAGGCGACGTTGACGCCCTTGCCTCCGGCATCGAAGCGCACGGAGGAGGCACGCTGGACCTGACCGCGCCGCAAGGTCTCGAGAGTGATGGTCTGGTCGATTGCCGGGTTGAGTGTGACGGTGGCGATCGTCATGCGCCGCCCCCGTCGAGCGCACGCACTGCGGCCGCCCCCTCGAGCGCCAGCGCCTGTCTTGCAAGGGCGGTGAACTCCGCCTGGTTCCCGGCGCGCAGCCTGGCTTTCACCGCGGGGATGTCTCGCGGCGTCATCGACAACTCGCCGACGCCCAGCCCCGCAAGCAGCGTCGCGCCGAAGGGATCGCCCGCGATGCCACCGCAGACCCCCACCCAGCGGCCATGGGCCTGCGCGCCCTTCACCGTCTGGTCGATCAGGCGCAGGACCGCCGGGTGCAGGCTGTCGGCCTCGGCGGCCAGCTCCGGATTCTGCCTGTCGATGGCAAGGGTGTACTGGGTCAGGTCGTTGGTGCCGATCGAGAAGAAGTCGACATGGGCGGCCAGGATGTCGGCCATCGCTGCCGCCGCCGGCACTTCGATCATGATCCCCAGCGGCACTGGCGGCGCATCGAGAGTGGCGCGGACGCGCTCGCAATGGGCTTTCAGCGTCGTCACTTCGGCGACCGAGGTGATCATCGGGAACATGATCGAGAGCGCGCCGCTCCTGTCGGTTTGCCCTGCCTTGGCCGCCCGGTAGAGCGCACGCAGTTGCGGCTCCAGCAGGTCGGGCCGGCGCAGCAGCAGCCGGGCGCCGCGCACGCCGAGAAAGGGATTCTCCTCATGCGGCAGCTTCAGATGCGGCACCTGCTTGTCGCCGCCGATGTCGAGCGCGCGCACGATCAGCGGGCGCCCTTCGAGCCCGGTGAGCATGGCGCGGTAGGTCTCGTATTGCTCGTCCTCGCTGGGCGTGTCGCCGCGCTCGAGGAAGAGGAATTCCGTGCGCATCAGCCCCACGCCCTCGGCGCCCTGCGACAGCGCCAGCGGCAACTGTGCCGGCTGGTTCACATTGGCGCCGATCGCAAGGCCGTGCCCGTCCCGAGTCACGGCCGGCGACTGGCGCTCGGCGGCTTCCGCCTCGCGCTTGCGCGCCAGGGCCTCCAACCAGTCCCGGGCCGAGGCGAGATCGGCCTCGGCCGGGTCGGTGTAGACGAGGCCGGCATCACCATCGACGATCACCCGCGTGCCGTCGGGAATGCCCAGCAGCGCCTCGCCGGCCGCCACCACCGACGGCAGGCCGAGCGTGCGTGCCAGGATGGCTGTGTGCGAGGTCGGGCCGCCGAGAGCGGTCGCGATGCCGGCGACGCGGGCCGGATCGAGCCCGGCTGTGTCCGACGGAGAGAGATCGGAGGCGATCAGGATGGTGTCGCCTTCGGCCAGCGCAGTGAGCCCGCGCGCGTCCAGAGCAGGATCGATCTGCCCGAGCACGCGCCGCCCGACATCGCGCAGATCGGCCGCGCGCGCCGCCAGCACCGGGTTCCCGAGGCCGGCGAGCCGGCCGGCCAGCGTCTCGACGGCGTCGTTCCAGGCCCAGGCGACACCGTGGCCGGCGACCATGGACTGGCAGGTGAGCGTGATCAGGTCGGTATCGTCGAGCAGGGCGGCCTGCGCCTCGAAGATCTTGGCATCGGCCGGGCCGAGGCGGCGGCTGGTGTCGTCGATCAACGCCTTCATCTGCAGGCGCGTGCGCCGGATCGCATCGTCGAGCAGCGCGGCCCCTTCGTTCAGGCCGCCGGGCACGTCCGGAACCGAAATCTCCTGCCGCGCCAGGGCCTGCACAGTGCCGATCGCAAGACCGGGGCTCGCGGGGATGGCGCGGATCGGCGTCAGCGTCGTGACCGGGATCCAGCCGGCTTTCGGCCGCGCCGTCTGAGCGGCGGCGCGCTCGGCTTGCGCTTTCTCCTCGGGCAGCAGCGCGTCGATGGCGGAGACAAAGCGCGCCAGCGCCGCCTCGCCTCCTGCCGCCGTCGAGATCGTCACCGTCCCGCCCGCCCGCAGGCCGAGCTGGAGCAGGGCGACGAGATGGCGCGGATCGGCGCTTTCGGTGCCGTGGCGGACCCGCAACGGCGCAGCGACGGCATTCGCCGCCTCGACCCAGGCGCTGGCGGGGCGGGCATGCAGGCCGGACGGATAGGAGACGGTCCACTGAACCGCCACCGGCAGATCCTCGGCGGCGGGCGCTGCCGCAGGGGCCGGCCCTTCGCCCAGCAGCGCGCGGGCGATCTCGTCGGCATCCTGCGTCGTGCTGAGGCGCTCGAGCAAGGCTTCGTCCTGGATCAGGCGCGTCAACCTGCGCAGGATCGCGATATGCCCGTCGGAGCGGGCGGCGATGCCGACGACCAGGCGCACGCGCTGTCCCGGATTCCAGTCGAGCCCCTCCGGGATCTGCAGCACCGCGATGCCGTCGCCGCGCACGAGATGGCGGTCCTCCACCGTCCCATGCGGGATCGCGACGCCGGAGCCCAGAAAGGTATTGGCCACCGCTTCCCGCCGCAGCATGCTCTCGCCATAGCCGGCCTCGACGCAGCCCCCTGCGAGGAGGAGCTGCGCCGCCTCAGTGATCGCCGCGTGCTTGCCGGCAGGGCGCGCGCCAAGGCGAATGAGCTCGCGCGGCAGGGAGAGAGCTGGGACGGCCGTCATGGACGCTGACCTCCGATCGAGTTCTTCTTGCTTTCAGGGAACTTGAGAAAACGTTTTCTCGCGCTCTGTCAATCTTGCGCCGCACCATGACGGGCGTTGTCTTCGCTTGCGTTTCAGAACTAAGCTGTTCCAGTTCCTCTCACAGCATCAGGCAGGAAAACGTTTTCGATGACTCGCGTCGGGATCAAGCAGGTTGCCGCGCTGGCCGGCGTTTCGCCTGCGACCGTTTCACGGACCCTGGCCGGCAAGCCGGTGGATCCCGGGATGCGCGCGCGGGTCGAGGATGCTGTGCGGGCGACGGGCTATCGCCCCAATCTCGCGGCCCGCCGGCTGCGCTCGCGGGACAGCGGCACCATCGGGCTGATCGTCGCCGACATCCGCAACCCCTTCTTCACTGCGGTCAGCCGTGCCGTCGAGGACGCCGCCTTCGAGCGGGGCCTGCGCGTGATTCTCTGCAACACCGACGAGAACCCGGCCAAGGAGCAGATGTATCTGCGGCTGATGGAGGAGGAGCGCGTCACCGGCACGATCTTCGCGCCGACGCGGGAGGGCGCGGAGAAGATGACGCGGTCGCGCTTCTCCTTCCCGCTGGTGCTGATCGACCGTGCGGCGCCGATGTCGCTGCATGACGCGGTCCTGCTCGACAATGCCGGCGCCTGCGCGGAACTCGTGCGCCACCTGCATCAGCGCGGCTATCGCCGCATCGCCGGCTTCTTCGGCGCGGCCAGCACCACCGGCCGGGAACGGCGCGAGGGCTATGAACAGACCATGCGCGCGCTGGGCCTGGAGCCCGCGGCCCGGTTTCTCGAACACGGCGCCGGCGTCGCGGAGGCGGCGGTCGGGCAGCTTCTGGCGGAATCGCAGCGTCCCGAGGCGTTGATCGCCAGCAACGGCGTGATGCTGCTGGACATGGTCCGAGCCATCCGCCGGGCCGGGCTGCGCGTGCCGGAGGAGATCGGCCTCGCGGGCTTCGACAACGAGCCCTGGACCGAGATCGTCGGGGAAGGGATCACGGTGATCGAGCAGCCGGTGGAGGAGATCGGTCGCAACGCGGTGGCGATGCTGCTCGAGCGCGGCCTGCATCCCGAAGGCGCCGCCAAACGCCTCGCCCTCCAGGCCCGCTGCGTGGTCAGGGGCTCGACGCCGGGGCCGTGAACGCCCTGCTGATCCAGCGCTCGGCCCCGTTCCGGCGGAGCAGCCACTCGCCAGGAGCGACCGCAGCAGGCGGTTCACCATCCGTGAAAAGATCGCAAGTCTTTGAAAAAAATGGTGCCCAGGGGCGGAATCGAACCACCGACACTGCGATTTTCAGTCGCATGCTCTACCAACTGAGCTACCTGGGCGCCCCGGGGCGCGACGCGCCGTCCGTGTTGGTGGGGGCGATATAGAGGCTGCCGGCTGGGCTGTCCAGTCACTTCAGCCGGCTTTCTGTCCGAGCCTGTGTTTGCTCTGTCGAAGCCCTCCGGAGACGTCGAAACACGGTCCCGCCCGGGGCGGGCCGTTGCGTCGAGCCTGCTGTGCAAGCTGCCGCGGCCCATCGCAACGGGTGAGGGACCCGCGGAGAAGGCAGTTAATTGCCGTGACTCTCGCTCGCGAGCCCGTTCAGGAACAGGTCGATGCATTGCCGGGCATGGGCGATGCGCTCGGCCCTGTCGAGCTCGCGGTCGCCGGGAAAGCGCCGCGCCTGGACGCTGAAGATCATGTCCATCAGCATGCGGGCAGCGGCCTCCGGCGGGAAGGGGCGCAGGCGGCCGGCCTGCTGCTGCGTCTCCAGCCAGGAGGCGAGCATCCGCCGCGAGGCGTCCGCCCCTTCCAGCCGCAGCGCCTCGCCGATTTCCGGGAAGCGCTCGGCCTCCGCGACAGCGAGCAGGATGAAGGCCATGCGCCCCTGGTCCTGCTCGGCGCCGATGTCCAGCCTGAAGATCGCGGCCAGCGCTTGGTCCAGCGGCTCGTCGACGCGGGTGCGCGGCAAAGCGAGCATGCTGCGCCGATTGTCCGCCACCATCGCGCGGAACAGATCCGTCTTGGCCGGAAACAGGCGATAGAGGGTCCGCTTGGACACGCCGCAGCGCGCCGCCACCGCGTCCATCGTCGTGCCGCCATAGCCGGAGGCAAGGAACAGTTCGAGCGCGCCTGCGGTGATGCGCTCGCGCTCGGCTTCGTCGGAGCGGCTCTTGGGCCGCCCCGGCGCGCGGCGCACCGCCAGATCCATGTCGCTTTCGGATGCCATCGGCGTCATTGTCGGTTTGACAGGCGGGGAAATCAAGCGTTAAGAAACTGGTCAGTTTCCTAATAGGAGCCACGCATGCTGGCCGCGCGCGTCCCCTCGTCCCGACGTCCCTTGATTGCGGGCGGACTGTTGTTCGCGCTGGCGGCGGCCGGCTGCAACGAGCAGAAGGCGGCCGCTCCGCCGCAACCGCAGGCGCAGGTCAGCGTGGTGGTGCTGCATCCGCAGCCGGTCGCGATCACCGCCGAGCTGCCGGGGCGGGTTTCTGCGAACCTCATCGCCGAGGTGCGCCCGCAGGTGAACGGCATCATCAAGTCGCGCGTCTTCAAGGAAGGCAGCGAGGTCAAGGCCGGCGATCTTCTCTACGAGATCGATCCGGCGCCCTATCAGGCGGCGCTCGACAGCGCGCGCGCGGCGCAGCAGAAGGCGGAGGCCGCGGCGGTGAACGCCAAGATCAGGGCTGATCGCTACAACGAGCTGCTGCAGCGCAATGCCGGCAGCCGGCAGGACGCTGACGACGCGAACGCCACATACGCCCAGGCCCAGGCCGATGTCGCCTCGACAAAGGCGAGCGTGGAGACCGCGCGCATCAACCTCGCCTATACCAAGGTGACGGCGCCGATCGACGGTCGTGTCGACAAATCGGCCCTGACGCCGGGCGCGCTGGTGACGGCCAATCAGGCGACGGCCCTGACCACCATCCGCAAGCTCGATCCGATCAACGTCGACGTCACCCAGTCCAGCACCAACCTGCTGCGTTTTCGCGCCGCCGTGGATGCCGGCAAGCTGAAGTTCACCGGTCCCAATGTGGCCGTGAAGCTCAAGCTCGACATCGGCGCGGAATACAAGGAGTCCGGAAAGCTCGAATTCGCCGAGGCCAATATCGACGAGACGACCGGCACGTTCACGGTGCGCGCCGAATTCCCCAATCCTGAGCGCGTCCTTCTCCCCGGCATGTTCGTCCGGGCCGTGATCCAGGAAGGCATCGCCGAGAACAGCTTCCTGCTGCCCCAGCGCGGCGTGGGCCGCAACACCAAGGGCGAGGCGACCGGCAAGTTCGTGACCGCGGAAGGCAAGGTCGAGGAGCGCGTGCTGACGACCCGTCGCAGCATCGGCAACAGCTGGCTGGTCGATACGGGCGTGAAGGACGGCGACAAGCTGATCGTCGAGGGCGCGCAACTCGTTCGGGCGGGCCAGACGGTGACGCCGGTCGAGGTCAGCGTCGACGAGGCGACGGGGGAGCTGAAATCCGCCGATCGCAGAGCCGAGCTGCCGGCCACTCGCGCGAAGAACTGACGCCATGATCTCGCGCTTCTTCATCGAGCGGCCGATCTTCGCCTGGGTCGTCGCGATCGTCATCATGCTGGCCGGCCTTCTGGCTCTGCGCACGCTGCCGATCTCGCAATATCCGCAGATCGCGCCGACCACCGTTCAGATCAGCGCCAACTACCCCGGCGCCGACGCTGCGACCGTCGAGAATTCGGTGACGAAGGTCATCGAGCAGGGCATGACCGGCCTCGACAACCTGCAATACATGACGGCGACTTCGACCTCGACCGGCAACGCCTCGATCACGCTGACCTTCACCAGCGCGGCCAACCCGGACGTGGCGCAGATGCAGGTGCAGAACAAGCTGCAGCTCGTCACCCGCCAGCTGCCGAGCGTCGTCCAGACCACCGGCATCTCGGTGGCCAAGGCCTCGACGGGGTTCCTGATGGTCGTCGCCTTCGTCTCGAAGGACGGCCGGATGACGACGACCGACCTTGCCGACTATGTCGATTCGACGCTGAACGACACGCTGAAGCGCGTCGAGGGTGTCGGCACCACGCAGCTTTTCGGCGCCGGCTACGCCATGCGGATCTGGCTGAACCCCGATGCCCTGCGCAAATACGCGTTGATGCCGAGCGATGTCGCCGCCGCGATCCAGGCGCAGAACACGCAGGTGTCGGCCGGCCAGCTCGGCGGGCTGCCGCAGGTCAAGGGCCAGCAGCTCAACGCCACCGTCACCGCCGCTTCCCGCCTGCAGACGGTCGCGCAGTTCGAGAACATCATCCTGAAGAGCGGTTCTTCGGGCTCGATCGTGCGGCTGAACGATGTCGCCCGCATCGAGCTCGGTGCCAAGAGCTACGACACCGCTTCGCGCTACAATGGCCAGCCGACGACCGGCCTCGCCATCAGCCTGGCGACGGGCGCCAATGCGATCGACACCGCCAAGGCGGTCCAATCGACCATCGAGCGGATGAAGCAGACGCTGCCCGAGGGTGTCGAGGTCACCTATCCCTACGACACCACGCCCTTCGTCCAGCTCTCGATCGAGAAGGTCGTCCACACGCTGTTCGAGGCGATCATTCTCGTCTTCATCGTCATGTTCGTCTTCCTGCAGAACCTGCGGGCGACCTTCATCCCGATGCTGGCCGTGCCGGTCGTGCTGCTGGGCACCTTCGGTGTGCTGGCGGTCGCGGGCTACTCCATCAACACGCTGACCATGTTCGCCATGGTGCTGGCGATCGGCCTGCTCGTCGACGACGCCATCGTCGTGGTCGAGAACGTCGAGCGCGTGATGCAGGAGGAGAAGCTCGGCCCCAAGGAAGCGACGATCAAGTCGATGAACGAGATCACCGGCGCGCTTGTCGGTATCGCGACGGTACTCTCGGCGGTGTTTGTGCCGATGGCGTTCTTCGGCGGGTCGGTGGGCATTATCTACCGCCAGTTCTCGATCACGATCGTCACCGCCATGATCCTGTCGGTCGTGGTCGCGCTGGTTCTGACGCCGGCACTCTGCGCGACGATCCTGAAGCCGGTGAAGGACCACGGCGAGCGCAAGGGCTTCTTCGGCTGGTTCAACCGCAATTTCGAGCGCACGACCAACGGCTATCGCTCCGGCGTCTCCGGCATGATCGGGCGGCCCCTGCGCTTCTTCCTCGTCTTCCTGCTGATCACCGGCGGCATGGCCTTCCTCTTTGCGCGCCTGCCCAGCTCGTTCCTGCCTGACGAGGACCAGGGCATCCTGCTCACAAGCGTTCAGCTGCCGGTGGGCGCGACGCAGGACCGCACGCTGGCGGTGCTGGACCAGGTGCAGAAGTACTATCTCGACAAGGAGAAGGACCTCGTCGACGGCGTGCTGACCGTCGCCGGCTTCGGCTTTGGCGGGCAGGGGCAGAATGTCGGCCTCGCCTTCGTGCGTCTCAAGCCCTTCGAGCAGCGCTCCGGCAAGACGACGACTGCGCAGGCCATCGCCGGGCGCGCGATGGGCGCATTCCGCTCGATCAAGGACGGTACGGTCTTCGCGCTGGCCCCGCCGGCGATCCAGGGCTTCGGCAATACGGCCGGCTTCGACTTCTTCCTGCAGGACGTTGCCGGCGCCGGGCATTCCCGCCTGATGGAGGTGCGCAACCAGCTCCTTGGTCTGGCTGCCCAGAGCAAGGTTCTCACCGGCACGCGTCCGAACGGGCAGGAGGATACCCCGCAATACGCCGTCGAGATCGACCAGGACAAGGCAAGCGCGCTGACGCTCTCGCTGGGCAGCGTCAACGACACGCTCTCCACGGCCTGGGGCTCCGCCTATGTCAACGACTTCATCGACCGGGGCCGCGTGAAATCGGTCTATGTCCAGGCCGATGCGCCCTTCCGCATGCAGCCGGAGGATGTCGGGCGCTGGTATGTCCGCAATGCCGGCGGGCAGATGGTCCCGTTCTCGGCCTTCTCGACCGGCCGCTGGAGCTACGGGTCCCCGCGGCTCGAGCGCTACAACGGCCAGGCCGCCGTGGAGATCCAGGGGGCCGCGGCGGCCGGTGTCAGCTCCGGCGCGGCCATGGACGAGATCGACCGGCTGATGGGGCAGCTGCCGCCGGGGTTCAGCCATGAATGGACGGGCCTGTCCTATCAGGAGAGGCTGTCCGGCAGCCAGGCGGTCGCGCTTTACGCCATCTCGATGCTGGTGGTGTTCCTCTGCCTGGCGGCGCTTTACGAGAGCTGGTCGATTCCCTTCGCAGTGATGCTCTCGGTGCCGATCGGCGTCTTCGGCGCCCTGCTGGCGGCGACCATCTTCGGCCAGACCAACGACGTCTACTTCAAGGTCGGCCTGCTCACGACTATCGGCTTGGCTGCCAAGAATGCCATTCTGATCGTCGAGTTCGCGATCGAGCAGGAACAGCACGGCAAGAGCCTGATCGAGGCGACCCTCGAGGCCGCGCGCCAGCGCCTGCGCCCGATCCTGATGACCTCGCTCGCCTTCGTGCTCGGCGTGACACCGCTCGCCGTTGCGACCGGTGCCGGCTCCGGCAGCCAGAACTCGATCGGTATCGGCGTGATGGGCGGCATGATCGCGGCCACCGCTGTCGGCGTGTTCTTCGTGCCGCTGCTCTATGTCGGCGTGGTCAATCTCGTCCGCCGCTGGCGTGGCAAGGCGAAGGAGCCCGAGCAGGCTGCCGCTCATTGAGCTGCCGCGCGCGCTGCTGACCGCGTCCGAACGGGGCGCGGTCACGCTGATCGACCTCCTTGTTTGAGCCTCGGATTCGTCCGAAAAGTGGAACCGACTTTTCGGTCCGGTGCTCTGCCCGGGCCGTCTTCACGCAGGACGCTCGACGATGACAAGCACGCTCGCGAACTTGCAGGCCGCGCTGATGGCAGGCGATGTCACGGCCGAGGCTCTGGCGGAGGCAGCTCTCTCCAAGGCGCTGGCGCCGGACGGTGAGGGGGCGCGAGTCTTCACGCGAATCTATGCCGAGCGCGCCCGAGAGATGGCGCGCGCTTCCGATACGCTGCGCAAGGCCGGCATCGTCCGCTCGCCGCTGGAAGGCGTGCCGATCTCGATCAAGGACCTGTTCGACGTCGCCGGCGAGACGACATGGGCCGGCAGCGTGGCGCTCGACGACGCGCCGCCCGCCGCGGCCTCCTCTCCGGTGGTCGAGCGGCTGGTCGCGGCTGGGGCCGTCCTTGTCGGCCGCACCAACATGACCGAATTCGCCTTCTCGGGACTCGGTCTCAATCCGCATTACGGCACGCCGCTCAACCCCTTCGACCGCGGAACCGGCCGCATTCCCGGCGGCTCGTCCTCGGGAGCGGCCATATCCGTCACGGACGGAATGGCCGCTGCCGCGATCGGCACCGATACCGGCGGCTCGGTCCGCATTCCCGCCGCGCTGTGCGGTCTGACCGGGTTCAAGCCAACCGCTCGCCGCGTTCCGCGCGATGGCGCTCTGCCTCTATCCATGAGCCTCGATTCGGTCGGCCCGCTCGCCGCCAGCGTGATCTGCTGCGCGCTCGTCGATTCGATCCTGGCGGGAGAGGTGCCGCGCGTGCCCGAAGCGGCGAGCCTGCAAGGCCTGCGCCTCGCGGTACCCACAACGCTCGCGCTGGATGGCCTGGACGATCACGTCGCAGCGGCATTCCAGGCCGCGCTCTCGGCGCTTTCGGCCGCCGGAGCGCTGGTCGAGGAGATCGCAGTCCCGGAGTTCATGGAACTCGCGCAGATCAACGCCAAGGGCGGCTTGGCCGCCTCCGAAGCCTGGCACTGGCACCGCGCGCTGATCGGCCGCGCCGGGCCGCGTTATGATCCGCGTGTCCTCGTCCGCATTCGTCGTGGCGCCGATATCAGCGCGGCCGACTATCTCGACATCGTGGCGGCCCGCGCCGCCTGGATGGCGGCGGTCGAGCGCCGCATCGCCGGATTCGACGCGCTGCTGATGCCGACGGTCCCGGTGATTGCGCCGGCCATCGCCAGCCTCGCCGATGAGGGCGCCTACGGCGCGGCGAACCTGCTGATCCTGCGCAACCCGACGCTGATCAATTTCCTCGACGGCTGTGCGCTCTCGGTACCGTGCCACCCGGCAGGCACGGCCCCGGTCGGCTTGATGGTTGCGGGCGCTGGCGGGCAGGACCGCCGCATCCTCTCGATCGGCCGGGCCATCGAAGCCGCGCTCGCCGATCGCTGAAGGTCCGGCGACCGGAACGGTCGTCGCGATCCTGTCCGAGCGGGGGCGCGACGATCTGCGAGATCAGCCAGCCATCTTGAGCGTCTTGGCGACCTGAGGCGCGAAATAGCTCAGCACGCCATCGGCTCCGGCACGCTTGAAGGCGAGCAGGCTTTCCATGATCGCCCGGTCGCCGTCGAGCCAGCCATTCTGCACGGCCGCAATCAGCATCGCGTACTCGCCCGACACCTGGTAGGCGAAGGTCGGCACGCGGAACTGGTCCTTCACCCGCGCGACCACGTCGAGATAGGGCAGGCCGGGCTTGATCATCACCATGTCCGCGCCCTCGTCGAGATCGAGCGCAACCTCGGCAATCGCCTCGTCGGTGTTGGCCGGGTCCATCTGGTAGGTGCGCTTGTCCCCGACCAGAGTCGCATTGGTGCCGATGGCGTCACGGAACGGGCCGTAGAAGGCCGAGGCGTATTTGGCCGCATAGGCCATGATCTGCACGTCGTCGTGCCCGTTGGCATCGAGCGCGCCGCGGATCGCGGCGACGCGCCCGTCCATCATGTCGGAAGGGGCGATGACGTCCGCCCCCGCATCGGCCAGCGCCAGCGCCTGCCGGACCAGGATTGCGACCGAGGCGTCGTTGAGGATGCGCTCGCCTTCCAGCACCCCGTCATGGCCGTGCGAGGTATAGGGGTCGAGGGCGGCATCGCAGATGATGCCGATCTGCGGCACCTCCTGCTTGATGGCGCGCACGGCGCGGCACATCAGATTCTCGGCGTTGAGCGCCTCAGAGCCGGTCGGGTCGCGCAGCCCCTTCTCGACGAAGGGGAAGGGGGCGATGGCCGGGATACCGAGCGCGGCCGCGTCCGCCGCCTGCCGCACTGCCTCGTCGATGTTCAGCCTGTCGACACCCGGCATCCAGGCCACGGGGGTGCGCGCCTGCGACGAATCCATCAGGAAGATCGGCCAGATCAGGTCGTCCGTGGTCAGCCGCGTCTCGCGCACCAGCCGGCGCGACCAGTCGGCCTTGCGGTTGCGGCGCATGCGGCGCGTCAGCCCGAGCGAAGTGGACTGCAACTCGTCCTGGCGGGCAGGGGAGAGAGGGAAAGGCCGCACGACCCGGGATTCCATGATGATCGCCTTCGTTCTGTTCGTCTTGCGCGGCATTCGTCATGCGGGCGAAGTCGGCGAAGACGTCATATCACATCGGAACAATTCCAAAACACGTCAGTTGGTCGCAACCTCGCCGTGCGGGCGGCCTCATCTCGAAGCGCGCCCGCTCGCGTTGACATCCGGCGGGCCGCCTTCCAGAACCGCAGGCCCATCCAGCCGGGAGCGAGCGCATGGCGCAGGAGCACGAGATCATCTGCGAGATCCGCGGCGCCGCGGGCGTCGTCGTGCTCGACCGGCCCAAGGCGCTCAACGCGTTGAGCCTTGGCATGGTGCGCGAACTGGCACGCGCGCTCGATGCCTGGGAGAACGACCCCCAGGTCACCCGGGTCGTCGTCATCAGCACGAGCGCGAAGGCCTTCTGCGCCGGCGGCGACATCCGCTGGCTGCATGATCGCGGCAAGGCCGGCGCGCATGACGACATGCTCGCCTTCTGGGCCGAGGAATACATCCTCAACCACCGCATCAAGACCTATCCCAAGCCCTACATCTCGCTGATCGACGGCATCGTCATGGGCGGCGGCGTCGGCCTGTCCGTCCATGGCAGCCACCGCATCGCCGGAGATCGCTATCTCTTCGCCATGCCGGAAGTCGGCATAGGCTTCTTCCCCGATGTCGGGGCGACCTATGCGCTTCCGCGCCTGCCGGGCGCCTTCGGCACATTCCTCGCGTTGACCGGCGAGCGGATCGGTGCGGCCGATGCGGCCAGCGTCGGCCTCGCGACCCATGGTGTTGCGAGCGACCGGATGGCGGAACTCGCCGACGCCCTGACCGGGCGCAGTTCGATCGACGATATCCTCGCCGGCTTTACCCTGCAGCGCGGGCCGGGGCCCCTCGAGGGCGCGCGCGCCACGATCGAACGCTGCTTCGGCCTTGCCGAGCTGTCCGGGATCATCGCGCGTCTTCAAGCGGAAGCGGACAGGGGAGATGCCTTCGCCGGGAAGACCTTGCAGACCATCGCCACCAAATCGCCGACCAGCGTCGCCATCGCCCATGAGCAGATGCGCCGCGGGGTCGATCTCGATTTCGCCGAGGCGATGCGCACCGAATTCCGCATCGTCTCTCGCATCGCCCACGGGCACGATTTCTACGAGGGCGTCCGCGCCGTGGTCGTCGACAAGGACCAGGCACCGCGCTGGCGACCCGGAACCCTGGCCGAAGTCGAGCCCTCCGCAATCGAAGCCTACTTTGCCCCGCTCGGGCCCGACGAACTGAAGCTGGGAGCCTGAGCTTGGGGTTGGGAATGGACGGCGAGGCCTTGCGCGGCGCGGGCTCGGGCGAGGGCGGCACCAAGGTTGTCACGCGCTGGCGCTCGGGACTTGTCTGGTTCCTGCGGCTGCTCTCGGTGTTCTGGCTGGCGAAGGGGCTGCTGGCCTGGGCCGTCATCTTCGGCGTCGGCAGCCAGGCGCAGCCGCCCTTCGAGGCAAGGTTGCTGACCTACCAGGCGATCATCGTCTATTTCGCGGTGATCGACCTCGTCGCGGCGGTCGGCCTCTGGCTGACGTCGACCTGGGGTGGCGTTCTTTGGCTGCTGGCGACACTCAGCCAGTTGCTGCTGAGCTTCTTCTTCCCGCGCATCATCCCGCTGACACCCTGGCTCGTCGCATTCTACATCGGGCTGATCGCGCTCTACTTCCTGGTGACCTGGGCCGCGGAGAGCGAGGCCGAGTAGGGCTGCCGAAGCCTTCGGGCGGGCACGCTGTCGGGCGATGCCAGCATAGTGCGCGTCGTGCCTCGACGGTCGCCGGAGCGGCTCTATTGCCCCGAGTCTTGGTAAGAATCGCTTTAGCTTAAGCCTTTCCGGCTTCACCGACGATTCACCCAAAGGGGTAAATCCCTGATTCATCCTGATATTTAAACTCGTTTTCATCCGGGCAGCCTTATGGTGTTTTTCAGAAGCGGACCGGGGAAACAATCCTGGCCGACGGGAAACAGGCGTCAGACAGGCAGGATGTACGATGAAAGCTAGCGTCAAGACTTCGGAAGTCGTCAAGAACAACGAGGCCGAACTCAGCGTGAAGCCTCTTTATCTTGAGTCCCTCACGCTGGTGGAGCGGCTGCACCGCCGCCTGCTCGACGTGATCAAGGACGAGTTCGAGCGGCGCGGCCGCGACGACGTCAACAGCGTCCAGGCGCTGCTGCTCTACAATATCGGCGACTCGGAGCTGTCGGCCAGCGAGCTGCGCACCCGCGGCTACTATCTCGGCTCCAACGTCTCCTACAACGTCAAGAAGCTGGTCGAGCTCGGCTACCTCCACCATGCCCGCTCGCGCATCGACCGTCGCTCGGTCCGCATCAGCCTGACCGAGAAGGGCACCGAAGTGCACGATATCGTGAAGGGCGTGTACGACAAGCATGTCCGCACGGTCGAGCAGATCGGAGGCATCGCGGCCGACGACTTCGAGCGGATGAACAACGCTCTGCTCCGCCTCGAGCGCTTCTGGACCGACCAGATCCGCTACAAGCTCTGAAAGACCGCCATTTCGAGATATTTCCTGCCTGAGCGCGGTCGGGCCCAATCCCGACCGCGCGATGCCTGGCGGGACTGTGGCAAGGCTGCCATGCCTTACTCAAAAACCGCTCATGCCCTAAAATTGCCGCGCTGATCACGCCTCCTTAACCGTGCTAGGACACCGTCCCCGGCACGGGGCCGCTGTCTCAGCGCCGCCGCTCTGCCGGCGGCTTTTTCATGCGGCCGCGCATGCAGAGAATGGGAAGAGGGAAGAGATGTCGCATTTGAGCCTGACCCGTCGCGAAACCGTGCTGGCCCTGTTGTCGGGCGCTGCGACGGCCGCAGCGGCCCCGGCGCTGGCGCAACAGGCCGAGTGGCGCCAGAACTACGACGCCGGCCCGCGCAATGCAGTGCTGCGTTCGCACACGCCGATGCTCTCTCCCGAATCGCTGCAGGCCACCGAGCAGGCCATTGTCGCCTATCGCGACCTCGCCGCCCGCGGTGGCTGGCAGCCGGTGCAGCTGCCCGATCGCATGAGCCTCGGCGCCAAGGGGCCCGGCGTGGTTGCGCTGCGCCAGCGCCTGTCGATCACCGGCGACCTCCACCAGAACGCCGGCGAGAGCAACGTCTACGACTCCTATGTCGAAGCCGCGGTGCGCCAGTTCCAAGCCCGCGTCGGCCTGTCCACGACCGGTGCGATCAACCGCGCCACGATCATCGCTCTCAACGTGCCGATCGACCGCCGCATCCGCCAGCTCGAAACCAATCTCGTGCGCCTGCGCACCTGGTCCGGCAATCTCGGCAGCCGCTACGTCGTCGCCAACATTCCCGCCGCGATGGTCGAGACGGTCGAGAACGGCCATGTCGCGACCCGCCATGCCGCCGGCGTCGGCAAGATCGATCGCCAGTCGCCGTTGCTGCAGACCAAGATTCCGGAGGTCAACTTCAATCCGACCTGGACGGTGCCCGCATCGATCATCCGCAAGGATCTGATCCCCAAGATGCGCAAGGAGCCGACTTATCTCACCGAGAACAAGATCCGTATCATCAACGGGAGCGGCACCGAGATCCCGCCCTCGCAGGTGAACTGGAACTCGGACGAGGCGACGCACTACACCTTCCGGCAGGATCCGGGCGGGGAGTTCAATTCGCTCGGCTTCGTGCGCATCAACATTCCCAGCCCGCACGGCGTCTACATGCATGACACGCCGTCCAAGGGCATTTTCGGCGACGATTACCGCTTCGTCTCCTCGGGCTGCATGCGCGTGCAGAACGTGCGCGACTATGTCGCCTGGCTGCTCAAGAACACCCCCGGCTGGGACCGCGCCAAGATCGACGAGACCATCGCCTCCGGCCAGCGCATCAACGCCCGCATCGCCGATCCGGTGCCCTGCTATTGGGTCTATATCACCGCTTGGGCGACGCCGGATGGCGGCGTGCAGTTCCGCGACGACATCTACAACAAGGACGGCCTCGGCCCGGCTCCCGTCGCGGCGCTGGAAGGTCAGAACGACATCTGACGGTCCCTCCAGCTTGCTTGAAAAGCCCGCCAACCGGCGGGCTTTTCTGTGACATGCGGGTCTCTCCAAAGCCCAGGTCAGCGGCGCCGCAGCCCCGCTGCCAGAACCGTCGCCAGCGCAACGATCATCAGCCCTCCTGCTGACGCGAAGGTCGCTGCCGTTCCCAGTCGGATCGCCGCGGGAGATGCCAGAGAAGGATCGGCCGCTCCGGAGCTGAAGGCAAAGAGGGCCGCCATCATCGAGGCCCCGACGATCAGCCCGATGTTTCGCGACAGGCCGAGAAGGCCGGAAACCGTGCCACGTCGTTCTTGGGCGACATTGGCCAGCGTCATCATGTTGTTGGCGGACTGGAAGAGCTGATAGCCCGGCGTGAGGACCGCGATGGCCAGGATATAGCCCGCGACATTCCCGACGATGGCGGCCAGAGCAAGCAGGAGTGTCCCGGCTGCCAGCATGGCGAGTCCCGATAAGAGCGCGGGTCTCGCGCCGTGGGCATCGACCAGCCGGCCCGAAGGAACGCCGGTCACGATCGAAATCAGAGGGCCCACGGTCATGACCAGCCCCGTCTGAAGGTCGGTGAGGCCGATACCCAATCCCAGATGGAAAGGCCCGACGACCAGTGTCGTCATCATGACAGCCGCGACCAGCACATTGACGATGAGGTTCGGCATCAGCCGAGCGTTCAGCACCGTCTTCAACGGCACGGAAGCGATCCGATCTCGTGGTCGGTCCGCCGGCAGCGCCACGATGGCGAAGATCGATGCCGCGACCGTCAGAGGCACCAGGACGATAAAAACGCCGCGCCAGCCGGTCGTCGCGATCACCAGCCCGCCGAGCGACGGGCCGAGGGCGGTCCCCAGCGCCGAAACGGTGCCGAGCAGACCCATCGCGCGTCCAAGCCGCGTCTCTCCGGCCGTCTCCCGCATCAGCGCCATGGAAAGCGTCATCAGGCACGCGGCCCCGACGCCTTGCGCAGCTCTGGCGCAGACCAGGATCCGAAAATCGCTGGCCAGTCCGCATGTCAACGAGGCGCAGCCGAACAGGATCAGGCCGGCGACCAGGACGCGCTTCAGGCCAAGCCTGTCCCCGAGCTGTCCGGCGAGCAGGGTCGATATCGTCAAGCCCGTAAGATAGGCGACCACCACCCATCGAACCTGCTCCAAGGGGACGGAGAAGGTCCTCGCCAGAGTGGGCAGAGCGATGTTGGCGATGCTGGTGCCGAGAGAGGCCAGCAGCATGGAGAGCGTGAGAGTCGCCGTGACGCTCCGCTGCCGCGTGTCGGAACGGTTTGTCGGAGTGGTTTTCATCAGCTTGCCCCTTGCCGGAAGATTGGTTCGGGAGCAGGCTACGAATTCAAGTCAACTTGAGGTCAAGCGTGAAACGACTGGATATTGGCGAGGTCGCTGCTGCGACCGGGATCAGGCCTTCCGCGCTGCGCTATTATGAGGAGATCGGCCTGATCGCCTCGGTATCCCGGCATGGCCTGCGCCGGCAATTCGAGCCCCGAGTCCTGCTGCAGCTCAAGCTGATCGCGTTAGGGCGGATGGCCGGTTTCTCGCTCGACGACATCGCCGGGATGTTCGGCTCGGATGGCGTACCGGCGCTCTCGCGTCCGCTGATCCGCCAGAAGGCCGACGAGATCGAGCAGCAGATCGGGGAACTGACGGCCTTGCGCGACACGCTGCGGCATGTCGCGGACTGTCCGGCCCCGTCCCATCTGGAGTGTCCGACGTTTCGCCGGCTGCTCGATGCGGCTGTGCGGCGCGAGACTGCCCGAACGTCCCGTCGGGTGCCGGCCGGAAGCCGAGGGCAGGGGGAAGCCTGAGAAGCGCCTCAGGGCACGGCCGGCGAAAGCGCCAGCACGATCGCGGCGAGGCCGCCCAAAACGGCGATCGAGAGCGCGCCGGCCAGCAGTACGCGCCCGCCGGCCGCCAGCACCGTGCGCAGATTGACCGAAAGCCCGAGCGCCGCCATCGAGATGATCGTCAGCACGGAGGCCGCCGTCGCGATCGGCTTCAGCGCCTCTGCCGGGATCAGGCCGAGCGAGCGCAGGATCATCATCCCGAGGAAGCCGATGATGAACCAGGGCACGAGGCTTGAGAGCTTCGGCCTGGCGCCGCCCTGCCGCCCGCTGATCAGGCCGAGCAGCAGCACCACCGGGCCCAGCATCAGCACGCGCAGCAGCTTGACGATGGTGCCGATCTGCGTGCTGGCGGCGCTGACGGGAACCGTCGCCGCCAGCACCTGCGGCACGGCATAGACGGTCATGCCGGCGAGCACGCCATATTGCCAGTCGCTGAGGCCGATCAGCGGCACCAGAGAGGGCAGCAGCAGCACCACGAGGATACCCAGCGCGGCGGTGAAGGAAATCGCGGCGGCGACATCGTCGGCCTTCGCCCCGATCACCGGCGCCGTGGCGACGATGGCCGAATTGCCGCAGATCGAGTTGCCGCAGGCGACGAGAGTCGCCAGATGGCTCGGCAGCCCGAGCAGCCGGGCAATGCCATAGCTGGCGATCAGCGAGAGGAAAACGATCACGACGACGCTGCCGACCATGAACAGCCCCGAATGAGCGATCGTCGCGAAGCTGATCGAGGCTCCCAGCAGAACGATGGCGATCTCCAGCAAGGTTTTCGACGCGAACTTGATGCCGGGCGCTGCCGCTTTCGGCATGCCGAACAGCGAGTGCACGCCAACGCCGAGAAGGATCGCAACCACCAGCGCATCGACCCAAGGGTAGCCGAAGGCGGCCAGTTCCAGCCGCTCGACCGCAAAGGCCGCGAGGGTGACCGCGATGGCCGCAGCGAGGCCGGGGAGGTTGCGAGATAACGCGGGGAGTGATGGCATGTCAGGTCTCTGAAAAAGTCGGCGAAAGAATATTCTTCTGGAACGTCCGTTTCCATCGCATAATAAGTGACGATCTATGCGGTAAAGGCGAATGATTCCGTGACGCTCGAGCAGCTGACTATTTTCGTTGCCGTCGCCGAGCGGGAGCACCTCACCCGAGCTGCCGAGGCCCTGCATCTGTCGCCTTCGGCCGTCAGCGCTGCAGTGCGCGCACTGGAAGCGCGCTACCGGGTCGCCCTGTTCGACCGTGTGGGCCGCGGCATGGTGCTGTCGGCGCCCGGGCGTCAGTTCCTGCCGCTCGCCAAAGCCGTCATCGCGGAGGCTCGGCGCGCCGAAGCCGCGTTGACCGAATTCGGCAGCTTCGATCGGGGTGAGGTCGTGGTCCAGGCGAGCCAGACCATCGCCAATTACTGGCTGCCGGCCCGCCTGGCGCGCTTCCGCCGCCGATATCCACGCATCGAGATCGCGCTGCAGCTCGGCAACACGCAGACGGTGGCACGGGCCGTTGCGGAGGGGCAGGCGGAGCTGGGCTTCATCGAAGGAGCGATCACCGAGCCGCGGCTCACGGTCATCACAGTCGCCAGTGACCGCCTGGTGGTCGTCTTGCCTGCGGCCGCGCCTCTCGCCGGGAGCTCGATGGAGGAGAACGTGCTGGCGCTGGACTGGATCATGCGTGAACCCGGCTCGGGCACGCGCGCGATGTTCGAGGACGGGCTGCGCGCACTGGGTCTCGCGCCAGAGAAGCTCAAGGTCGCGATGACGCTGCCCTCCAACGAGGCAGTGCTCACCGCCGTCCGCAGCAGCGGCAATTGCGCGACGGCCCTGTCGGAGGCGGTGGTCGCACCCTTCGTGGCGCGTGGCGATCTCGCCGTGATCGACCTGCCGCTGAAGCCGCGCGACTTCGTGCTGCTGCACCACGCCGACCGGCCCTTGTCGCGCGCGGCACAAGCGCTCGCAGCGGTCTGCCGGGAACCGCCGGAAGCCGCGTTGGCCTGATGCCGTGCGTGCGGCAGCCCGCTCAGGCGCGCGACTGCACCAGCTTCCAGATCGCCTGCGGCGTCGCCGGCATGTCGACATGCGCGACGCCATAGGCCGAGAGCGCATCGACGATCGCGTTCATCACCGAGGGCAGGGAGCCGGCGCAGCCTGCCTCGCCGCAGCCCTTGGCGCCGACGCGGTTGGTCGCCGTCGGCACGCTGTGGCTGATGAAGTCGAAGAACGGCACGTCCGCCGCGCGCGGCAGGGCATAATCCATGAAGGAGCCGGTCATCAGCTGGCCGGCCTCGTCATAGCGCGTCATCTCGCCGATCGCCTGGCCGATGCCCTGCACGATGCCGCCATGCAGCTGGCCTTCGACCAGCATCGGGTTCACCAGCGTGCCGAAATCGTTGACCATGACATAGCGGGCGATCTCGATCGCGCCGGTCTGCGGATCGATCTCGACCTCCGCGATGTGGCAACCGTTCGGATAGGCGGAGGGCGCCGCCTTGAAGACATGGTCGACGTCGAGGGTCTGCGGCAGGCCCTCCGGCAGCTGCGCGCCGGCGCGCAGTCTAGCGGCCAGCTCCATGATGCCGATTGAACGGTCGGTTCCGGCGATGCGGAAGTCCCCGGCCTCGAACTCGATATCCGCGACCGCAGCCTCCAGGACATGCGCCGCGAGCGCCTTGCCCTTCTCGATCACCAGCTCGCTCGCCTCGATGATCGCCGAGCCGCTCGCCATGATCGATTTGGATCCGCCGGTGCCGCCGCCGGCGATCAGTCGGTCGCTGTCGCCCTGCACCAGCCGGATTTGGTCGAAGGGCACGCCGAGCTGGCTGCTCAGGATCTGCGCGAAGGGGGTCCAGTGGCCCTGGCCGTAATCCAGCGTGCCGGTGACGATGGTGACGCTGCCATCGGCCTCGAAATGGATGCCGCCCATCTCGTTGCTCGGAGGCGCGGTCACCTCCAGATAGCAGCCGATACCACGCCCGCGCAGCTTGCCGGCCTTGCGGCTCTGACGCTGGCGCGCCGCATAGCCTTTCCAGTCGGCCGCCCCCAATGCGCGCTCGAGCAGCGTGGGGAAGTCGCCGCTGTCATAGACCGTGCCGGCCGGCGTCTTCCAGGGCAGTTGCCCGGGCTGCACCAGGTTGCGGCGCCTGAGCTCGACCTTGTCGATGCCCGTCTCCGCTGCCGCGGCGTCGATCAGCCGCTCCATGAAGTAGTTGCCTTCGGGTCGCCCGGCGCCGCGATAGGCGGCGATCGGCGTCGTGTTCGTCACCGCGCAGCGCGTCTGCACCTCCACGAGAGGCGTGCGGTACATGCCGAGGCTGTTCTTGCCGATATTCGTGGTCGCCATCATCGGCCCTACCGGGGAGAGATAGGCGCCCATATTGCCAAACCCGGTGAAGCGTGTGGCAAGGAAGCGGCCGCGCTTGTCGAGCGCGAGTTCCGCTTCGAACACCATGTCCCGTCCGTGATGGTCCGAGACGAAGCTCTCGGAGCGCTGGTCGGTCCATCTCACCGGCTTTTTGAGCAGCCGCGCGGCATGCAGCAGCACGACATATTCGGGGAAGACGGCCGACTTCATCCCGAAGGAGCCGCCGACATGGCCGGTCAATAGCCTCATCCGCTCAGGCCCTACGCCCATCGCCGCAGCGAGGCTGTTGCGCAGGCCGAAGGCGCCCTGGCTCGGCGCATGCAGCGTGTAGCGCCTGCTCTTGGAGTCGTAGACGCCGAGCGCGGCCCGCGGCTCGATCGGGTTGACCACGATGCGGTTGTTGACGATGCGCAGCCTGGTGACATGCGCGGCGCTCTCGAACGCCGCGGCGACCTTCTCGGCATCGCCGAAATGGTAGTCGATGATGAGATTGCCGGGCACGTCGTCGAAGAGCTGCGGGGCGCCAGGCGCCAGCGCCTCTTCGGTCGAAGTCACCGCGGGCAGCGCCTCGAGGTCGAGCGTCATCGCCTCCGCCGCGTCGCGCGCCTGAGCGGCCGTCCGGGCGACGACCATCGCGACGGGATCGCCGACATAGCGGACCTTGCCCGAAGCAAGGGCATTCCGGACCGGCTTGCGCATCGGGCTGCCGTCCCGATTCGGCAGGTCGACGATGCATTTGAGCGAGCCGTAGCCCTGATCCGCGAGGTCCTCTGCCGTGTAGATCGCCACGACGCCTTTCATCGCCCGTGCGCCGGAAGCATCGATGCCGCGGATGATCGCATGCGCGTAGGGGCTGCGCACGAAGGCGGCATGCAGCTGCCCGTCGAGCGAGAGATCGTCGGTATACTGCCCGCCGCCGCGCACCAGCATGCCGTCCTCGTTGCGGGGGACCCGCTGCCCGATCCCGGTCGGGCTCGGGGCGGTCGCTGGCTTGGGCGCATGCATGTTCATGAGGTCGGACTCTCCTGGCCGATCACCATGTCGCAAAAGTGCGGCGGGCGCTGTGCGCCTGCCGCAAGGCCGATCCGTCGCAAGCGGGAGGCGAGGGCGCTTAGGCCACGGCCGGCTCCGGCTGTTTTGCTGCGGGGAACGGCTTGAACGTCGCCAGGATCAGGGTCGCGGCCAGCCCAAGTCCCCAGGCGGCGACATAGAGCGGGGCATAGGTGCCGAACCGGTCGTAGATTAGCCCGCCGAGAATGGGGCCGGCTGACATGCCGAGGCTTCCGGCCATGGCGGTCCCGCCGATGATCGTCCCCATCATCCTCATCGGGAAGTTTTCGCGGATGATCACGGCATAGAGCGGCATCGTTCCGGCATAGATGAAACCGACGAGCGCCGCGACGGCATAGAAGCCGCCGAGCTGCCCGACCATTGCGTAGGCGGTCACGGCGAAGGCCTGGGCCAGCAGGCCCAGGACGAGGATACGCTGCGCGCCCATCCTGTCGCCGGCGAGGCCGAACCCGATCCGCCCGAACATGCCGGCAAGCCCCTCGACGCTGTAGATCGAGACGGCCGCGACCATCGGGATGCCGCAGGTCACGGCATAGCTGACAGTGTGGAAGATCGGTCCCGAATGCGTGGCGCAGCAGAAGAAATTGGCGAGCATCAGGGTGATGAACTGGGGAGACCTGACGGCGTCTCGCACGCTCGTCTGAGGGGTCATATCCTCGACGGCGGCAGCCGCTGGTGCGCTGTCCGCGGCTGGCGGGCGCCGGATCAGCAGCGCCGCGGGGATCATCAGCGCTGCGGCCGTGCCGGCGACGATCAGCATCGCGCTGCGCCAGTCATGGATTGTGACCAGCCAGGCGGCAAGCGGCGCCATCGTCAGTGGCGCCATGCCCATGCCGGCCGAGACGAGCGAGACGGCGAGCGCCCGCCGCGTCTCGAACCAGCCAGTGACGCACGCCATGATCGGCACGAAGATCGCCGCGGTGGCGGCCCCCACCAACAGTCCGAACAACAGCTGGAACTCGACCAGCAAGGTTGCGCGGCTCGCCAGAGCAAGGCTGCCCGACAGGGCGATGGAGCCTGTCAGAACGACCGGGCGCGGCCCGTAGCGGTCGGCGAGGCTCCCCCACGCCATGCTCCCGAAAGCCATGGCGAGGAAGCCGATCGTCATCGCCGTCGATATCCCGGTCACCGACCAGCCGGTCTCCTGCGACATCGGCCGCAGGAAGACCGGCAGCGAGAACATGGACCCTGCCGCGACGCAGCCGAGCAGGCCGCCTGCGCCGACGATGACCCACCGGTAGGTTTGCTCCACGGCCTGCTCCGTCGTCTGTCGTGGCGCTTAGGCGGCCGCTCAGCCTTGCGGCTTCCAGTCAGGGGAGGGGACGGTGTTGATCATCCAGGGGACGCCGAAGCGATCGACCAGCGAGCCGAACCCCGGGGACCAGAACGTCTCGGCGAAAGGCATGATCGCCCTGCCGCCTTCGCCGAGCCCAGCAAACCAGCGCTCGGCCTGGGCTTTGTCTTGCGTATGCACGGAAACGTCGAAGCCGTTCTTGGGCTTCTCGATGTTCGGCGCCCAGCCGGAATCCATGTCGGCCCCCATCAGGGCCTGATCGCCGATCTCCAGCCAGCAATGCATCAGCCAGCTTTTGTATTTCTCGTCGGTGATCGGCATCTCGGGGGGCGCATCGCTATACGGGAAGGCCGCCGTGATCTTCCCGCCGAGCACCTTCGCATAGAACTCGAAAGCCTCGCGGCACTGTCCCTGAAAGCTCAGGCTGGTCACCACCTTCATGAACGTCTCCCTTCGATCTGTGGCCGCAGGGCTACTGCTAAGCCAGGCTGGAACCTCACAAGATATAAGTTGATATCAACGCATATGAGGCGGGGCTGTCAAGCGAGCGGCTGGAGCTGCGGGCGAATCGAAGATCGCTGCCGGTCCAAAAACGCGCGGCGATGCCGCCAGCTCGAGCGTTCCGATGCAGCCGCAAAGGCTGCTGGAAAGACGGTCAGGCTGCGGGAGCAGGACGCCTGATTCCGGCAGGCCCGCCAGTTCCAATCGGAATGTTGCCTCGGAGACTCAATCCCTTGGCGGGATGATGGCGGACAGGGAGGGATTTGAACCCCCGATACCCTTGCAGGTATGCCGCATTTCGAGTGCGGTGCATTCAACCACTCTGCCACCTGTCCGCGGTCGCCTTCGGTCGAAGCGGGGTGGTTACTACACAAGCCGCCCGCGTGGGGCAAGCCTTCTTGTCCACGGGCCTCGCATTGGAGGAATCAGCGCCGCAGCGGGCCTCTCGGCTTGACCTTGGAGCGGCTTGCGACTATCGAGCCCCATCCGGCGTGGGGAAACCCGCGCCGATCTGTTTTGGCCTGCGCGATGCGTCGCTGGCCATGAGCAGCGAACCGACCACGCAATCGACTGCCAAAAAGCCGTTCCGCAGGCGCTTCCGACCGGAGGCCGTGACGGAGCGGGGCCGAACATGGAGGACAAAATGTTCGCAGTCATCAAGACCGGCGGGAAGCAGTTCCGCGTCGCCGCCAACGACAAGATCACCGTCGCCAGGATCGAAGGCAACCCGGGCGATACCGTCGCTTTCGGTTCCGTGCTGATGCTCACCGAGGGCGAGAAGACCACGCTCGACGCCAAGGCGCTGGGCGAGGTCACCGTGGCCGGCGAGATCGTCGAGCAGGCCCGTGGCGAGAAGGTCATCGCCTTCAAGAAGCGCCGCCGCCAGAACTCGAAGCGCAAGCGCGGCTTCCGCGCCGAGCTGACCGTCATCCGCATCACCGACATCCTCACCGGCGGCAAGCAGCCGGAGATGAGGAAGGGTGAGGTCGCCGCGGCTGCCACTGTCGAGACCAAGGCCGCTGCCAAGCCCGCGAAGGCCGCCAAGGCCGAGGCTGCCACCGAGGAGGCGCCGAAGAAGGCTGCCGCCAAGAAGGCGCCTGCCAAGAAGGCCAAGGACGAGGCGTCCGAGGCCTGATCCCGGATTTCCCGGCGTCATCATTCGCGCCGGATCACCATTGCCGAGACTGATCGTCCCGGCCTGTCGCTCCTGACAGGATGGTGTTCCGGCATTTCGTATCCGAGACGGGTGGTCAACGCCGCCGATTCGGGTTAGAGAGACACGACAAGTTTTGAGGTAGGGCGTTATGGCTCACAAAAAGGCAGGCGGCTCGTCCCGCAACGGCCGCGACTCCGAAAGCAAGCGTCTGGGCGTGAAGCGCTTCGGCGACCAGGCTGTCGTTTCCGGCAACATCATTATTCGTCAGCGCGGCACCAAGTGGCATGCCGGCGCCAATGTTGGCATGGGCAAAGACCATACCCTCTTTGCGACGACGAACGGCCGCGTCCGTTTCACGACGAAACTCGGCCGAGCTTTCGTGAACGTAGTGCCGGCCCAAGAGGCCGCAGAGTAAAAGGCGGATAGGGAAATCTCTCGATCCGCCGGTTCCATCGAACCGAACGGATCAAGGGATGCAGGGCCCGAAACGGGTCTCCCGAAGGTCAGCGAAAGGGGAGATGGGACCAAAGTCCCAGCTCCCTTTTTTCGTTTGCGCCGACGGAGAGACAAGATGTTCCCCGAACTGACCCGCGACGATGTCTTCCGGCTCGAGACCCGCCGTCTCTGGCTGCGCTGGCCGCGTATGGCGGATGCCAATGCCATCCTGCGTCAGGCCGGTGAGAAGGCCGTGGCAGAGATGACGGCGAACATCCCGCATCCCTATCCGCCGGAAGCGGTCGATCCCTTCATCTTCGCGACCCGCAAGGGCAATGCGCTGGGCGAGCATCTCGTGCTGGCGATCACGCCCAGCGCCAAGCCGAACGATCTGATCGGCATTATCGGCGCGCACCGGCAGGCCTCGGGTGTTCCGTTCATCGGCTACTGGCTCGGTACCTCGCATTGGGGCAAGGGCTATGCGACCGAGGCTGCGCAGGGGCTGATCGACACGCTATTTTCTCTCGTCGACATCCCGGCGATCGACGCCGATACCCGCGTCATCAACCCGGCCTCGCGGCGGGTGCTGGAGAAGTCCGGCTTCCGGGCGGAAGGCTCGTTCCTCAAGTCGCTGCCGGCGCGGGGAGGGCTCTTCCCCTGCGAGCAGTTCCGGCTCGACCGCTCGACCTGGTCGGCGTTGAAGAACTGGCGCGCGAGCGGCTGGGCGCCGTTGCCGGAGGAGCCGCAGATGGAAGCGGCGAGCGCCGGGCGGGGCGAGCCCTGTCTGGCCTGCTGAGCCCAAGCAGGCTGCGCAGCACCGCCGTCGCATAGGCGGAGCGGGCAGGCGCGGCGACTTCACAACGGAGCTCGGCGATGTGCCGGGCTCCGAACTCATGCGCGCGCGATGGCGGTCAAGCCACCGCGGCGCCTTCCGGCCTGAGTTCATCCACGGGAGGAATGCGATCCTCGAACCAGAAGGCCGCGGCCGCGCGCGACATCGCGGCTCCGTCATGGCCGACGCCCCCGACCGGGACGAGGGTCCAATGGCATGGCGTTCCGCGGCGCCTTGCCTCCGCCTGGGCGAATTCCAGCATGAAATGGGCGCGGCCGAAGCGGTTCGGCCCCTGCGCCAGCGCCTCGGGGTTGGAAGGAAGGTTGGGATCGTCGGTCGCGATGTCCTGGTCGCCGGCGAGCAGAACCATCGGCGTGGCGAGCCAGGCAACCAGTTCTTCCTCGCCGAGCCCGAGTCCGCCGAGCCCTTCGGGGAAACGGCGCTCCAGCGTCGGCAGCGTATACCAGCCGGGATTGGCCGCGATCGCGTCGGCAAAGGGGCCGATGCCGAACGTCGCCAGCATCCGGTGCACGAACTGGCCCCCGGCAGAATGGCCGAAGATGCGGATGGCAGGATTGTCGACCACGCCGCCGGCCCGCAGCGCATCGAGAACGCGTCCGGGCACGGCGTAGAGCCACTGCCCGCGCGGCGCGATGGAACCATCCCCCGCAACGAGGAGGCCGTTATTGTAGCCCTCCGCTTTTGGAAATTCGGAATCGGGGAAGGTCGGAGCGACGATCAGCAGGTTGTGTTTCTCGGCAGCTTCAATCCAGAAATCGCGATAATCGTCGCCATTGCGCATCATGCCGTGCTGCACGACCACCACCGGGTCGTTCGGCTGGTGGCGCGCGGGGCGGTAGAAATTCACGACGAGCGGCCGCTCCGGATGGAAGCCGTCGACGAAAGGCAGCGTGCTGCGGCCGACCTGCGGGTCGAGCGTGGTGGTGGCGGTCATGCGGCCTCCGGAGCCGTGTGCAGATGGCAGGCGGCGCTGCGCCCAGGCGAGATTTCGGCGAGGGCCGGGCGGATTTCGCGGCAGACGGACATCGCCTGCGGGCAGCGCGGATGGAACGGGCAGCCGGGCGGCGGTGCAAGCGGAGAGGGGAGTTCGCCCTTCAGCGGCTCGAAGGCGCGCTTGCGCCGCTTGGCCGAGGGGATCGCTGCGATCAGTGCCGCGCTGTAGGGATGGGCCGGCTCCGCGAAGATCGACGCCGCTGCCCCGATCTCCACGATCCGGCCGAGATACATGATCGCGACCCGGTCGCTGATATGGCGCACGAGGCCGAGATCATGGCTGACGAAGAGATAGGTCAGGCCGTGCCGCGCACGCACATCCATGAACAGGTTGATGACCTGCGCCTGGATCGAGACGTCGAGGGCCGAGACCGGCTCGTCGCAGACGAGGAAATCCGGCTTGACGGCGAGGGCGCGGGCGATGCCGATGCGCTGGCGCTGGCCACCCGAGAACTGGTGCGGATAGCGCTCGCGGTAGGCAAGATCGAGCCCCACCTCGCTCAGCGCCTGATCCACCGCCCCATCGATCTCGGCCTTGGGCAGCAGCTTGTGGACGCTGAGCGCCTCGCCGACGATGCGGCTGACCTTCATGCGCGGGTCGAGCGACGCGTAGGGGTCCTGGAAGATCATCTGGACCTTGAGGAGGAAGTCGAGCCGCTCCTTGCCCCTCAGCCCGGCCACCGGCCGCTGCTCGTAGACCACCTCACCCTGTGTCGGCCTGAGGATTCCGGTGACGATCCGCGCGAGGGTGGACTTGCCGCAACCCGACTCACCGACGAGCCCCAGCACCTCGCCGCGCGCGACGCTGAGATCGACGCCGTCCACGGCGCGCAGCACCGGAGGCGCCTTGCCCCTGCCGGTCGCCATCAGGATGCGCTCGGCCAAGGTCGGCTTTCGCCGGAAATGCTTGGTGATGCCCCTGAGTTCGATGATCGGCACGCTGGTCGAGGCGTTCATGCCGCTTCTCCGACAAGCACGGGGTTGTGGCAGCGGAAACTGCGCGCGCCGTCCTCGGTCGGGGCGGGATCGTGCTCCGCGCAGACCGGCAGGGCGCGGGGGCAGCGCGGCCGGAAGGGGCAGCCGCTCGGACGCGAATCGATGCGCGGCGCGACGCCGTCGATCTGGTTGAGGCGTTGGCCGGGCATGACGTTGGCGGCCGAGGAATGGAGCAGGCCGAGCGTATAGGGGTGATGCGGCGCATCCAGGACCGCGTCCACGGGCCCGATCTCGACGATGCGCCCCGCATACATCACCGCCACCCGGTCGGCGAGTTCGCCCACCACCGCGAGGTCGTGCGTGATCCAGAGCACGGCCGTGCCGGTCTCGCGGGCGAGCTTCTGCACCTCGAACAGGATCTGGCTCTGGATGGTCACGTCGAGCGCCGTGGTCGGCTCGTCGGCGATGATCAGGTCCGGGGCGTTGAGCATGGCGGTGGCAATGGCGACGCGCTGGCGCATGCCTCCGGAAAACTCATGCGGAAACTGCTTCAGTCGCGCCTCGGGCGAGGAGATGCCGACCCGCGACAGCGCCTTGGCCGCTTCTTTCAGTGCCTCGTCGCGGCTGCATTGGCGATGTTCGAGGATCGCCTCGCTCATCTGTTCGCCGATGCTGAGCACCGGGTTCAGCGTCATCAGCGGGTCCTGGAAGATCATCGCGATGCGGTCGCCGCGCAGGCTCCGCAGCCGCTCCTCCGAGGCGGTCCGCAAATCCTCGCCGGCGAACGAGATCGTGCCGGCGACGATCTCGCCCGGAGGGTCGATCAGGCGCACCAGCGAGAAGCCCGTCACTGATTTGCCGGAGCCGGACTCGCCGACGAGCCCCAGCACCTCGCCGCGCGCAATGCTGAGATCGACCCCCTCGACGGCGGCCCATGCGCCGTCGAGCGCGTGGAAGACGGTCCTGAGGCCCCGGACCTCGAGCAGGGGATCGGTCGCGGGATCGGTCATGAGCGCACGTTGAAGCTGCGGCGCAGCCGGTCGCCGACGAGGTTGAGCGAGACGATCAGCAGCACCAGCGCGATGCCGGGGAACACCGCGATCCAGTATTCGCCCGAGAGCAGGAACTCGAAACCGTTGGCGATCAGCAGGCCGAGCGAGGGCTGCGTCACCGGCACGCCGACGCCGAGGAAGGAGAGCGTCGCCTCCAGCGTGATCGCGCTGGCGATGCTGATCGAGGCCACGACGAGGACCGAGCCGACGGAGTTCGGCAGCAGATGCGCCAGCATGATGTGACGGGTCGGCAGGCCAAAATTCAGCGCCGCCTCGATATATTCCTTGCGCCGCTCGACCAGCGCGGAGGCGCGCATCAGCCGGGCATACTGGGCCCATTGCACGAGGATGATCGCGAGGATGACCTTGTCGACGCCGCGTCCGATCGAGGCCAGCAGCACCAGCGCGATCAGGATCGAGGGGAAGCCGAGCATGAAATCGACGACGCGCATGATCACGGCATCGACGCCCCCGCCGAACTGCGCCGCCAGCAATCCGGCCGAGATGCCGATGAAGAGTGCCCCGGCCGTTGCCGTCAGCCCCACCATCAGGCTGGTGCGAAGGCCGTAGAGGATCGCGCTCAGCATGTCGCGCCCCTGCGAATCCGTGCCGAGCCAGTAGGTCATGCCGTTCATGCCGGCCTCGCCCGGAGCCAGCCGGTTGTCCATCACGCTGAGTGCGGCGAGATCATGCGGGTTCTGCGGTGTAATGAACGGCGCGAGGACCGCCAGGGCGACCATGATGCCGAGCAGGACCGCGGCCCCGCGCGTGGTTGGCCTGCTGCGGATGCGGCGCAGCACCTTGTCGCGCAGCGGAGTATCGGCGCCGGCCGGCACGGCGAAGGCTTTCGCTTCGGGGCTCACGCCATCTCTCCCGCCAGCTTCACCCGCGGGTCGAGCGCGGCGTAGAGGATGTCGACGAGGAAGTTGACCGTAACGAAGAGCAGCGTCGCCAGCAGCACATAGGCCACCACCACCGGCCGATCGAGCTGGTAGACCGAGTCGATCAGGAGCTTGCCCATGCCCGGCCAGGCGAACACGGTCTCGGTGATGGTCGAGAAGGCGACGAGGCTGCCGAACTCGATGCCGACGACGGTGACGACCGGGATCAGGATGTTGCGCAGCACATGGCGGCCGACGATGCGGCGCGGCCGCACGCCCTTGGCGCGGGCATATTTGATGTAGTCCTGCGTCATCGTCTCGGTGGTGCCGGCAGCGACGAGGCGGATCATCAGCGCCATCTGCGGAATGGCGAGGTTGATCGCGGGAAGGGCGAGGTGCTTCAGCCCGTCGAGCGTCAGCAGGCTCGTCTTGACGCCGAAAAGCGAGACGGTTTCGCCGCGACCGGCCGTCGGCAGCCAGCCGAGCAGCACGGCGAAGAGGAGGATCAGCATCATCCCCTTCCAGAAGCTCGGCAGCGAGAAGCCGAGCAGCGTGCCACCCATGATGATGCGGGACGGGCGGCTGTCCGGATCGAGCCCTGCATAGAGGCCGAGCGGAACGCCGCCGACGATGGCGAGCGTCATCGAAAGCAGCACCAGTTCGAAGGTGGCGGGCAGGCGGGCGAGAATGAGCTCGATCGCCGGCACACCATGGACGAAGGAGCGCCCGAGATCGCCCTTCAGCGCATTGCCCATGAAGACGAAGTACTGCTGCCAGATCGGCAGGTCGAGGCCGAGCCGCCGGATCAGGGCCTCGCGTTCGGCGGCGCTCGCGGATGGCGAAACCAGCAGCTCCACGGGATCGCCGATGCCGTAGACGGCGAAGAAGACGACGACCGAGACCGCGAGCAGCACGAAGACGCTCTGGATCAGCCGTTGCAGGACATAGGCGGTCATGGGCTTGGGCCGGCTCCGTGGCGCATCGCATCCGGACCGTCCTCACGGGGCGGCCCGTTCTCGTTCTGGTGGAGCAGGCCTACTTCGCCTTCGGTTTCACCGACATCGCCAGCATGAGCTGGTCGGCGCGGCCCTTCACATCGAGCTCAGACTTGAACGCCCAGATGCCGCTCTCGAAATGGATCGGGATGAAGGCGTAGTCCGCGAGCACGATCTTGCCCGCCTCCTGCAGGAGCTGGTCGCGCTTGGCGTCGTCGAGGGTGGTGATCGCCTCGCGGATCAGGGTGTCGAACCTGTCGTTCTTGTAGCCGCCATAGTTCGAGCCGCCGATGGTCTTGGCCTCGTTGGGGGTCGGCGGCCACTGGCGAAGGAAGGAGGCCGCCTCGCCGGTGCCGGAACCCCAGCCGCCGAGCGCGACGGAGAACTCCTTCTTGGCCCGGCGCGGGAAATAGATCGCGCGGGTCATCGCATCGACCTCGGTCTTGATGCCGATCTGCGTCAGGTACTGGGCGACGGCCTGGGTGATCTGGCTGTCGTTGATGTAGCGGTCATT
The DNA here is from genome assembly GCF_900156025.1 of Allobosea sp. TND4EK4. Classification (GTDB taxonomy): domain Bacteria; phylum Pseudomonadota; class Alphaproteobacteria; order Rhizobiales; family Beijerinckiaceae; genus Allobosea. Next base: position 421,448 of record NZ_FTMO01000001.1, on the reverse strand, counting down.
GGTGCTCGAGAGCGTAAGCTGGAAGCCCTTCTCGTAGCCGGCCTCGGCGAGCAGCTTCTTCGCCTGGGCGGGGTCGTAGGCCAGCTTCTCCGGCTTGGCCTGCGTGCCGAACATGCCGGTCGGCAGGTACTGATAGGCCGGCTCAGCCGCCCCATCCATGATGCGCTTCACGATGGCGTCGCGGTCGATGGCGAGCGACATCGCCTTGCGGACGCGGACATCCTTCAGCGGGCTCTTACCGTCTTCGGCCTTGACGAAAGGGCTCTGGTCGCGGGCAACATCGAGCTGGAAATAGATCACGCGGGTCGAGGGCGTGACCACCGAGGCGAACCGCTTGTCGTTCTTGATGCGGCCGAGATCGCGCGCCGCCGGGTTCTCGATCACGTCGTAGTCGCCGGCGAGCAGGCCGGCGAGGCGCGGGCCGGCATTGGTCACCGGCAGCAGGCGCACGTTCGCCCAGGGCTCGGCCTTGCCCCAATAGCTTGGGTTGCGCTCGAGCTCGATCGACGAGCCGCGCGAATAGGACTTCAGCTTGTAGGGGCCGGTGCCGATGGCGAGCGTGCCGTCATTGAAGCCGCTGACGGTCGGCCAAGGGCCGGTCACGCCGCAATTCTTGGCGATGTCGTAGCTGATCGGCCCATGCTCGACGATGCTAGCCGAGAGGATCGGCAGCGCCGATAGCAGGTTCGGCAGCAGCGGCTCGGGGTTGGTGGTCGTGATCACCAGGGTCTTGGGATCCGGCGCCTCGACTGAGGCGAAATTGCCGGTCACGTCGGCGAAGGAATCGGAAACCTTGGTCTCGTTCTTCAGCGTGCGGCAGAAGGTGAAGACCACGTCCTCGGCGGTGAACGGCTTGCCGTTAGAGAAGGTGACGCCATCGCGCAGCTTGAAGGTCCAGCGGTTCTTGCCGTCGTTTTCCCAGGAGGATGCGAGGCTCGGATGCAGCTTCTGCTGCTCGTCCTGACGCACCAGCGAATCGAAGATATGCTGCGCCAGCGCGTTGTTGGGCGTCAGATCGTGGTAATGCGGATCGACCGCCGTCGGCTCGGAGGCGAGCGCGATCCGCAGAGTCTGCGCCGAGGCGCAGATCGAGGACAAGGATGCCGTGGCCAGGGCCAGGGCGAAGATCGACCGACGCATGATGAGACCCGCTCCCGTTCATCTTTGACAGGTTTATTTTCGTCGGTTAGCAAACATGAAAATTTTTGAACGTCAACCGGCGAGAGCGATGGAAAAGGGCGGATGTCCCAAGGCCTGAAACCCTCCACCGATCTCTCGAACCGGATCGCGCGGATCTATCCGTCGCTGAGCAATGGCCACCGCCGCGCTGCCGATTTCGTGCTCCAGCATCCGCTCGACGTCGCGACGATGACGATCGAGGGGCTGGCCGAGGGCAGCGGGACTTCGAACGCGACCGTCACGCGCTTCGTCAGGGCACTCGGCTATGGTGGCTACGGCGAATTCCGCGCGGCCCTGTCTGCCGCGCTGAAATTCGCTCACGAGCCGGTGGACAATTTCGCCGGAGCCCGCGCCGCGCCCGGCTCGACCTTCGCAACCTTCACCGCCGCGCTCGCCGATCAGGCAACCAATCTGCAGGCGGCACGCGACAGCCTCGACGAGGCGGCTGTGACTCAGGCCGTCGCGCTGCTGCTCAAGGCGTCGCGGGTCTTCATCGCGGCCTCCGGCGCGAGCCACCATGTCGCGTCGTTCCTGGAAGATGGACTGGCGCTCTATCTCGACGCGGATGTGACCTTCGCCTCCTCGCGCACCGGCCCGGAGCGGGCGATCCGGCACATGATGTCGGCCAGGCCGGACGACCTCGTCGTGGCCATCTCCGTGCCGCGCTATTCGCGGGCGACGCTCGACCTCGCGACCTTCGCCAAGAAGCGCGGCGCCTCGGTGCTGGCCTTGACCGACAGCCCGACATCGCCCCTGGCGCCGATCGCCGATGTCGCGCTCTTCGCGCCGGCGCGGAGCCGCCTGTTGCCCAACTCGCCGACGGCGATCCTCGCCTTGGCCGACGCGCTGATTGCGGCCATCGCCAGGGAAAGGCCCGATGCGGTGGAAGCGCTCAAGGAACTGAGCGAGAGCCTGCTCTGGACCTTCTATCGCTGAAGGAGGCGCTCAAGCGCCTTTGCTCCGCTTGAGGACGGCTCCGCTCAGGCGCCGGGGCTGTTCGGCAATGGCGTGTCTGTTTCAGCCACCCGGCCGGCGATCAGTTCGATGAGCTCCCGCACCGACTTGCAGGCATGAAGCGCATCATCATGCAGCATGTCGCGATCGAACTCGCGCTCGATCGCATTGCCGACGAGCGTCAGGTCGTCCTGCGACAACCCGATGTCCGTAACATCCGCAGACATCTCGAGCTTCGCACGATCGACCAGGCCTTCCCGCGCGATGATGTCGAGCAGGCGCTCGACCAGAGAGGCTTCGGCCTCGTTCAGTTCGGACATCTCCAACAACCCCTTTCGGCGCCCAGCCAAGCCGCAACCTCCCGAACCATATCGGGGCTCGCAAAAAGGCGACTGGGCGCCTGCCACCAACCGCAACCCGCGAGGATGGGGAGGGGTTCCTGAGCCGCAGGCCTTCCGGTATCAGCCAAAGGCGGGGCCGGGGTCCAGGCGGTGGCCGGTCTCTGCAGAGAACAGGACGGTTTCCGACAGGTCGAGCGAGAGGGAAACGGCCTCGCCCCGCGCCAGCTCGCTGTAGCCGGAGGTGGTGACCATGATCTCGCCGGGAACCTCGCCCTCCTCGGGATGAGCGGTGCGCGCCTGCGCGAGTCCGACGGCGATGACGGATTCCGCTCCGACATGCTCGACGAAGCTGACGCTGCCCGCCAGCCCGCCCGCCGCGCCGGCCGGCCCGATCGCAAGCGCTCCGGGGCGGATGCCAAGCAGGACGGAAGGCGCCTTGGCCGCCTGCGCTGCCGCCAGCAGCCGGGCGGGCAGGGGCAGCAGCGCTTCGCCGATGCGGATGGCATTCCCCTCGATCCGGCCCTCGATCAGGTTCATCGGCGGCGTGCCGATGAAGCGGGCGACATAGGTGTTGGCGGGAGAGGTGTAGATCTCGCGCGGCGTGCCGAATTGCTGGATGACGCCGTCGCGCATCAGGGCAATGCGCGTGCCCATGGTCATCGCCTCGACCTGGTCATGAGTCACATAGACGAAGGTGCCGCCGACGCGCTGGTGGAGGCGCGTGATTTCCGCCCGCATCGCCGAGCGCAGCTTGGCGTCGAGGTTGGAAAGAGGCTCGTCCATCAGGAAGACCTCGGGCTGGCGCACCATGGCGCGCCCGAGCGCGACGCGCTGGCGCTGGCCGCCCGAGAGCGTGCGCGGGTAGCGGTCGAGCATCTCGGTCAGCGACAGCGTCTTCGCCGTCTTTTCGACGAGGTCGCTCACGGCCGGCGAGCGCTCGATGCGGCGCTTGGCTAGCCCGCCGATGACGGGAAGGTGGAACCACCATTTGAACTGCCGCATGATCAGCGGGAAGGCGATGTTCCGGCGCACCGTCATATGCGGGTACAGCGCATAGGACTGGAAGACGAAGGCCATGTCGCGGGCGCTCGGCGGCAGTTGGTCGACGCGCTTGCCCCCGACATGGATTTCGCCGGAGGTGACGGTCTCCAGCCCGGCCAGCATGCGCAGCAAGGTGGACTTGCCGCAGCCGGAGGGGCCGAGCAGGACGAGGAACTCCCCGTCCTTCACATTCAGGTCGATATCGGCGATCGCGACCTTGGGGCCGAAATGCTTGGCGACGTGGTTGAGCGTGATCGAGGCCATGATGCTTGTTTTCCTCAGCCCTTGACGCTGCCGGCGGTCATGCCGGCCACGACATAGCGCTGGACCATCAGGTAGAAGGCGACGGCGGGCAGCGTGTACATCACGCCGATCGCCATGACGGTGTGGATCGGGGTCGAAAGCTCGCCGACGAAACTGGCGAGGCCGACCGAGGCGGTGCGGAGCTCCTGGCTGAGGATCAGCGTCTGGGCGAAGACGTACTCGTTCCAGCCATGGAAGAAGGCGATGACCGATGCGGCCGCGAGCGTCGGCGCAACAATGGGCAGCACGATGCCGAGCACGATGTCGAGCCGCGAGCAGCCGTCGATGCGGGCAGCTTCCTCGATTTCGAGCGGCACGCCGTCGATCGCGCCCTTCAGGATCCAGGTGATGACCGGGACCGTGAAGGCGGCATTCGCCAGGATAAGCCCGCCCAGCGTGTCGAGCAGCAGCAGCTTGGCGAAGATGGCGTACAGCGGCACCACCAGCATCGCCTCGGGCAGCATCTGGGTCGCGAACAGCACGAAGCCGAGCACGCCCTTGCCGTGGAACCTGAAGCGCGAGAGCGCATAGGCGGGCAGGATGGCCAGCAGGATCGACAGCACCATCGTGCCGATCGCCACGATCGCGCTGTTCTTCAGCCAGAGCAGCACGCCGGTCTTGGCGAAGGTCTCGGCATAGTTGAAGGCCTGGGCAGGATCGGGGACCATCTGGGGACGGTCGGCGAAGAGGTTCGCCGAGGAGGTCAGCGAGGTCACGACCATCCAGTAGATCGGGAACAGCGCAGCACTGAGCAGCACCATGATCAGCGCCATGCGCAGCGCATGGGAGGCGGGGGTCTTCATCAGCGGCGCCCCTGCGCGCGCTCGGTGCGCTGCGTGTACCAGAAATAGACGAAGGTCACGACGAGGGCGATGGTCAGCCCGATCATGCCGACGGCGGCCGCCTCGCCGAGCTCGCGGGCGACGAAGCCGCGCGTATAGAGCTCGATGACCAGCGTCTTGGTGGCTCCGATCGGCCCGCCCTGCGTCATCACCCAGATCAGGTCGAAACGGCGCAGCGACCAGATCGTGACGAAGAGCGCCAGCAGCGCCACCGTCGGCTGGATCGTCGGCCAGACGGCGACCTTGAAGATGCTGAAGCGGTCGGCCCCGTCCATCTGCGCCGCCTCGCGCACCTCTTCCGAGACGCCCTGCAGTGCCGCAAGAAGCACGACCGAGGAGAAGGGAAAGATCTGCCAGACGGTGGTGAACAGCACGGCCGGCAAGGCGAGCTTCGGGTTGTCGAGCCAGCTCTCATAGCCGATCTCGAGATCCATCAGCTTCAGCACATGGTTGAAGATGCCGTACTGGGCATTGAGCATCCAGGCGAAGATGGTCGCGACCGCCACCGGCGGCGCGGCCCAGGGCACGGTGACCAGCGCCCGCGCCAGCCCCCGCCCGCGAAACGGCCGGTCGAGCAGCAGCGCCGCTCCCAGCCCCAGCGAGATCGCAAAGACGACGCAGGCGATCGTGTAGATCAGCGTGGTCCAGAGCACGGATGCGAAATCGCTGGAGGAGGCGAGGTCGTGGTAGTTGCGCAAGCCCACGAAGCGGGCATCCTGCGGCGCGAGCAGCGAGCTCTGCTGGAAGCTGAGGATGAACTCGCTGATCAGCGGGTAACCCTGGAACACCGCCAGGTAGAGCGCGACGGGCGCGATGAACAGATAGGGCGTCCAGCGGCTCTCCCGGTCGCGCCCCCCGAGACGGGGGACGCGCCCGGCCGTCGCCGTCGCGGGGCTGGCGGTGTTGCTCATGGGCTCACTGCCGCTCGATGCGCTTCAGCGCCAGGGACTGCACCTCGTCCATGGTCTTCTTCACATCGGCATTGCCGACGAGGATCTTCAGCACCTGTTCGACCACGATCTGCTGGATCTCCAGCGTCTTGGTCTCGAAGCCGAGCACGAGCTGCGGGAGCGCATAGGGAGTCTGCGCATCGTAGACGCCGAGCCAGGGCGACCGCTCCAGATCGGCCTTGGGCCGCTCGACCGCCGTGGCCACGCTGGCCGCGCCGAGGATGCCCTGCAATTCGCTCTGCGCCGCCTGCTGCAGCATCCAGTTGATGAAGACCCCGCAGGCCGCCTTGTTCTTGGTGTTGGCGTTGACCGAGAGCGCGGTCAGGATCAGCCCCTGCTGCCGGTTCGGGAAGGGCGAGGGCGCCGCCTTGAAGCCGAGGTTCGGGTTCTGCGCGGCGAAGATGCCGGCGACGCCGCCATTGTCGATGTTCATGGCGATCTTGCCTTCCCAGAACATCCGGCGATAGGTCGCCGCATCAGCCCCCTTCGGGATCACGCCGGCGTCATAGACCTGCTTGTAGGCGGTGATCGCCTCGACGACCTTGGGGCTGTTGAGGGTGAGCTGCTTGCCGTCGGCCCAGTTCCCGCCGAAGCCGTAGACGTAGTTCGTCAGGTCCTGCCAGAAGCCCGAACGCTCGGGCATGGTCGCGCGGAAGGCGTAGCCGAAATTGCCCTTGCCGGTCGCTTCCTTGGCGGCGGCGAGGAACTCCTGGAAGGTCTTCGGCGGTTCGCCGCCCTTCAGCAGCGCCGGGTTGTAGATGAGTTGGTAGTTGGCAAGCTCGAACACCACGCCATAGCGCTTGCCCTCGACGTTGAGGAACTTGTCGGGCGCCTGGAAGGTGTATTTGCCGGGCTCGACCAGATCGTCGATCGGCAGGATCCGCTTGGCCGGAAGGGCCGCGAAGAAATCGGTCTGGTCGAAGCGGACGAGGTCGGGCCCGCCGCCGCCGCCCATCTGGGTGAAGACGGTATTGGCGAGCTGCGAGAACGGGATCGCCACCGGCTGCACCTCGACCTTGTCCTGCGAGGCGTTGAATTTCTCGATCCAGGCCTTGAGCTTGTCGCCCCGGCCGGCTTCCGCGAAGGTCGCGGCAGCGAAGGTGATGGTCGTTTTGCCCTGCGCGAAGGCGTGGGTGGCACCGAGCGCTGCTGTCGCTCCGGCGGCCGCGAGCATGGTGCGTCGCGTCAGTTTCATGGTGACGTCCTCCGAAATGCCCGTTGCCCGGGACCGATTGATTGGCCATGCGAGGCGCCGGCGCGCAGAGCCGCCAGCGGGCGAACCGGTGGCGGCGTTGGCGCAGATCGCCTGAACAGTCGTGGGTTCTCGGAGCGCCTGAAACAGGCGCGCTCTCCCAAGGCCCGCTTCTTCTCGGCCTCGGGGGCCGGGTGCGGTGCCGGGCATTATAGATATGTTGTGAAATGTTACAAGCGGGCCGATCGATGGCGCCGCCCGGTCAGGACGCGGCCGGGCGACCTCGTGCGCCCGGCGCGGCGAAGCGCTCGATCCGGCCGTGGTCGCGCAGCAGGGCACCACCGTCGCGATTCCGGCCGGCACGGCGGCCCGCGCCGGCCGCCATCTCAACCTCCACCTGACCTTCGCGGAGTGATGCGATGTCGGCCGGATGAAGCTTCAGGTGCTCGCGAACATGCGCGCGCCGCCGCCAAGAACATGGCGCATGCGCGGCACCGCGCCCCCATTCCGCCTTCGTCAGGGAGACGCAGGACTTCACCGTCATGCTGATCGGCCAGAAGGGCGACACCTTCGCCGTGCCGATGGAACTGGAGCCGATCAAGCCTGCCTGACAGCGCCCTCCGGAAAATCGGGCCGCCGGATTGACATATTCAGTTATTTATATATGAGTGGTCGGATATTGTGAAACGCCAAAGGAGGCGGCCATGGTCAATGTCGGTTCGCTCGATCGCATGCTTCGGTTCATCGTCGGCGCCCTGCTCGTCGCCGCTGCCTTCGTGCCGCCGCTGGCGGGTTGGGTGGCGCCCTTGGGAGCGTGGAAGTACGCGCTGACGGCCTGGGGAGTGGTGATGCTCCTGACGGCCGCCATCCGTTTCTGCCCTGCCTATAGCCTGCTGGGCATCAAGACCTGCCGGACCGGGCCGGCGTCGTGACCGTCAGCGGCTTCACGCCGCTCGCCTCGCTGGTGGGCGGCGCCCTGATCGGCCTCTCTGCCGTGATGCTGATGCTGTTCCAGGGCCGCATTGCCGGGATCAGCGGCATCGTTTCGCGGCTGTTGCCGCCGGAGCGCGATGGCCAGGTCGCCGGGCGGATCGCGATGGTCCTGGGGCTCGTCGCGGCGCCCGTCGCCTATGTGACGATCACCGGCACCTGGCCTGTCCCGCAGATCGGCGCGAGTGCGCCGGTTCTGGTCGTGGCGGGGCTCCTGGTCGGCTTCGGCTCGGTCTGGGGCAATGGCTGCACGTCGGGCCATGGAATCTGCGGCTTGTCCCGCTTCTCCCTGCGCTCGGCCGTCGCGGTGGCCGTCTTCATGGCAACCGCGATCGCGACCGTCTTCATCGCCCGTCACCTGCTGTGAGCCTGTCATGTCCGTCGCCATCCAATTTCTGGTCGGGCTCGTCTTCGGCACGGGGCTGATCGTCGCCGGCATGGCCGATCCGGCCAAGGTCCTGGCCTTTCTCGATCTGGGAGCCATCCCGGGCGGCAACTGGGATCCCAGTCTCCTTTTCGTCATGGCCGGTGGCATCGGAGTGACGATGATCGGTTACCGCCTCGTGCTCGGGCGAAGCCGGCCGCTGCTGGCGGATCGCTTTGCGCTGCCTCCCGCCAATCGTCCGGATGTCCGGCTCGTCACCGGGGCGGCGCTATTCGGCATCGGCTGGGGGCTCGCCGGCTTCTGCCCCGGGCCCGCGCTGGTCTCCGTCGTCACCGGCGGGCTGCCGGCCCTTGTCTTCGTCGCGGCCATGCTGATCGGCATGGCGCTCGCCCGCCGGCTCGCCATCCGTCACGCCCTGCCGCCGCCGTTGCCATTACCTCGCAGCTGAGGAGATTTCCCATGCAAAGCGTTCCCCGCGCCGTCGACCTCGCGACCAGGCCGGAGGTGACCGCCTTCTTTGACGAGGCGACGAACACCGTGAGCTATGTCGTCAAGGATCCGGCCTCGCAGGCCTGCGCGGTCATCGACTCGGTCATGGACATCGACTACGCCGCCGGCAGGATCGCCTATGAATCGGCGGACGAGATCATCGCCTTCATCCGCGAGCACGCTCTCACGCTCGAATGGCTGATCGAGACCCATGTCCACGCCGACCACCTCTCGGCAGCGCCTTATATTCAGGGCAAGCTCGGCGGCAGGATCGGGATCGGCGACCAGATCACCGTCGTCCAGGAAACCTTCGGCAAGGTCTTCAACGAGGGCACCGAGTTCCAGCGCGACGGCAGCCAGTTCGACCGGCTCTTCGCTGATGGCGATACCTACACAATCGGCAGCATGACCGCCTTCGCCATGCACACGCCGGGGCATACGCCGGCCTGCATGACGCATGTCGTCGGCGACGCGGCCTTCGTCGGCGACACGCTGTTCATGCCGGACGGCGGCTCGGCCAGGGCCGATTTCCCCGGCGGGGACGCCCGCACCCTCTACCGCTCGATCAAGCGTGTGTTGTCGCTTCCGCCGCAGACGCGGCTGTTCATGTGCCACGATTACGGGCCGAATGGCCGCGAGATCCGCTGGGAAACCACTGTCGCCGAGCAGCGCGCGCACAACATCCATGTGCATGATGGCATCGGCGAGGACGAGTTTGTCGAGAAGCGCGAAGCGCGCGACCGCACGCTCGCCATGCCCAAGCTCATCATCCCCTCGCTGCAGGTCAACATGAAAGCCGGGGAATTGCCGGCGCCGGACTCGAGTGGAAAGCGTTTCCTCAAGGTGCCGCTCAACGGGCTCTGAGCGCCGCCGGAACGGGCCTCACCGATCGCTCCGGCGAGAGGGCTGGGCGGTGCTGGAGGACGAGCCTGGACGGCGTTCCGGGCAGGCGTTTCAGTTCGCGCGCAGGATCAGCACCTGCGCCTCGCCATAGGCGCGCCGCTCGATCTCCTCGAAGCCCTCGGGCAGGCTGATCTCGCTGTCGGCGGCCTCTTCCAGCACGACCAGAGCATCCCGCTCCAGCCAGCCGCCGTCGCGGGCGGAGGCGAGCGCCTTCTCGCCGAGGCCCTTGCGGTACGGAGGATCGCAGAAGACGAGTCCGAACGACGCCATGCCGGTGATGGGGCCGAGTTTCGTGGCGTCGCGGCGGAAGATGCGGCTCAGGCCCGCGAGCCCCAGCGCCATCTGGTTCGCGCGGATAAGCCCGCGGGCCTCGGTGCCGTCATCGACCAGCAGCGCAAATCCCGCGCCGCGCGAGAGCGCCTCGAAGCCGAGCGCGCCCGTGCCGGCGAAGAGATCGAGCACGCGCGCGCCCTCGACCGCGCCACCATAGGCGTGAGCGAGCACGTTGAAGAGGGATTCGCGCAAGCGATCCGAGGTCGGCCGGATGCTGCCGATCCCCGGTTTCGGCCCGGCCAGTGGCCGCCCGCCCAATCGTCCGCCGACGATCCGCATCGCTCAGTCGCGCTGGCCTCGGGGACCACCCGGACGGGGCCCCTTGCCGGCGCCGCTCGGGCGTCCACCGCCGGGGCGGCCCCCACCAGGACGTCCACCGCCCGGCTTGCCGCCGAAGGGGCGCCCGCCCGCAGGCTTGTCGCCGAAGCTGCGGCCACGCGGCCTGTCGCCTGCCGGCTTGTCGCCGAAGCGGCGCGCCGGGCGCTCGGCGCCGTCGCGGGCGGGTCGGTCGCTGCGCGGCGCGCGGTCCTGCCGAGGTCGCTCCTGCCCACGTCGCTCCTGCCCAGGTCGTTCCTGCCAAGGCCGCTCGTCGGTCCGGTCGCGTCCGCCGGCCTCCTCGCGCGGGCGACGCACCGGCCTGTCGCCGGAGCTGCGCTCGACGCTGCGGGCGGGGCGGGCCTCGCCGCGCTCGTTGCGCGGCTTGCGGTCGGGCCTGCGCCGGCTCTCCGGTTCGGCGGGAGCCTCCTCGCGTGTGCTGCTGACGCGCTCGACCAGCACGCGCCGGCCCTTCGGATCGGCGATCGCCTTGTCGCGCCTGCGCGCGACCTCGCCGCTGGCCTCCCGGCTCTCGCGCTCGAGCTTGGGATCGGCGCCGCGGCGGGGCGGCGCCTTGCGCGGGCGCTGCGCCTCGTCCTCGTCGCGCCAGACACCGCGCGTCCACGGCTTGTCGCCGCGCGGGCGCTGCGTCGGAGGTGCCTCGTCGCGGCGGGCTCCGTCGTTGCGGCGGCGCGGGCGATCCTCTGCTGCCGGGGCCTCGCGGCGGGGCGGCGCGGTCGGCAGGGCGTCGCGGCGCGGCGTTTCGAAATCGGCACCGGCTTTTGCGGTGAGTTCCGTACCCAGCTGGTCCTGCAGCACCCTGGACCGGATCTCCTCGACCTCGCCTTCCGGCATGTCGCCGAGCTGGAACGGGCCGAAGGAGATGCGGATCAGCCGGTTGACCGTCAGCCCGAGATGCTCGAGCACGGTCTTGACCTCGCGGTTCTTGCCCTCGCGCAGATCGACGGTCAGCCAGGTGTTGAAGCCCTGCTGGCGCTCGAAGCGTGCCGCCACCGGTCCGTAATGCACGCCCTCGATGGTGACGCCGTCCTTGACCGTGTCGAGCACGTCCTGCGTCACCTCGCCGAAGGCGCGCACGCGGTAGCGCCTGAGCCAGCCGGTTTCCGGCAGCTCCAGCACCCGCGCAAGGCCGCCATCGTTGGTAAGCAGCAGCAGGCCTTCGGTGTTGATGTCGAGGCGGCCGATGGTGAGCACCCGCGGCAGGTCTTCCGGCAACGTATCGAAGACCGTCGGGCGGCCTTCGGGATCGAAATTCGTGGTCACCACGCCGCGCGGCTTGTGGAACAGCCACAACCTTGTGCGCTCGCGCGCCGGCAGCGGCTCGCCATCGACCAGAACGGCATCGGTCGGCTTCACGTCATAGGCGGGACTCTCCAGCACCTGCCCGTTCACGCTGACGCGGCCTTCCGCGATCATCGCCTCGCTGTCGCGGCGGGAGGCGACGCCGGCACGCGCCATCACCTTGGCGATGCGCTCGGGTTCCTGCGCGACGATCAGCTTGCTCTCGGCGGGAGCCTCCTCGCGGCTCCGGCTCGCTCGCTCGCTGCGCTCGGGCCGCGGGCCACGCTCGGTCCTCGGGCGGTCGAAGCTGCGCTCGCCGCCTTCGCGGCGCGGTCCGGCGGCGCGTGCCGGCCGTTCGGCCGTCTCGCCGCGCGGGCGGAAGCCCCGCTCGGCCCCGCGCTCGGCGCTGCGGGGACGGTCCTCGCTGCTACGGGCGCGGAAGGGACGGGCCTCGCCTTCGCTGCGGGGGCGGGGCGGGCGATCGCCGGCCGGCTTGTCGAAGCGGCGTGCGGGGCGCTCCATACCCTCCGCCGGGCCGCGGAACGGCCTGCGTTCGCCTTCCTCGCGAGAATCCTTGCGTTCGGCGCCGTCGCGGGGCGGGGCGGAGCGGCCTTCCCCGCCACGCTCTCCGAAGCTGCGTGCTCCGGCTCCGGCAGGCCGCTTGGCGCCGAAGCTCTTGCCACCGAAGCTCTTGCCGCCGGCCCTGTCGCTGCCGAAGCCTCTGCTGCCAGAGCCCGGGCCGCCCGATCCTTGACCGCCACGGCTGCCGCCGCCGCCGCCCTTGCGGGGGCCGCGGCCTTTGCTGTTGTCGTCGTCTGCCATGATGACTCCTGAGCCGGCCGAGCACGTCCGCTTTGCAGGAAGGCCAGGCTCGCTTATTCGCTAGAGCATCGGACCGAAAAGTGGAATCCACTTTTCGGACGGATCCGATGCGATGATGAAACCGATGCCGGCGCTTGTAGCAGAGGGCTTTTCCGGCTGCGAGTTCCAAAACAGGGATTTTTCGATGTCGCAGCCTTCCGCTCCCACGGATGCCATGGCCCTCGCCTTCGACGCGGCGAAGGCGGCGGCGGCGCGCGGGGAGGTGCCGGTCGGCGCGGTGGTGGTGCGCGATGGCGCGGTGCTGGCGGCAGCCGGCAACCGCACGCTGGAGCTGAAGGACCCCACGGCCCATGCCGAGATGCTCGCGTTGCGCCTCGCTTGCGAGGCGATCGGCAGCGAGCGGCTGATCGGCTGCGATCTCTACGTCACCCTCGAACCCTGCCCGATGTGCGCCGCGGCGATCTCATTTTCCCGCATCCGGCGGCTCTATTTTGCAGCCGTCGACCCCAAGGGCGGAGCGGTCGAGAGCGGCGTCAGGCTCTATGACAGCCCGACCTGTCATCATGCCCCCGAGGTCTATGGCGGCCTGCGCGAGAGCGAGGCGGCGGCGCTGCTGAAGGAGTTCTTCCGCGCGCGCCGTTGAGGCTCACGTCTCCGAGGTGACGATGCCGAGCTTCTGCGCGAGCTGGGTGCGGTTCATGCAGGAGACGTCATAGGTCACCTCGCGGCCCTCGAAGCCCGGCCTCCTGCCGAACTCCAGCGTCATGCTTCGGGTGATGTCGTCGATCCTGGCCTCGCAGGCCTGCGCGGTCGTGAATACGGATTCGTTGATGCGTGAGGTGATGCAGTTCGGCTCGCCCGAGATGCAGGCGACGATGACCATGGTGAAGGCGTCCATCCGGCTCAGCTCCCATTGCTGCATCGAGAGGCTGCGCCGACATGGTTAGTGGAGCGTTAACGGCCCGGCGCGCTTTGAAAGTCGCAAGCAAGCCAGGCCGTCAGGTGAGGCCGCGCCAGCACAGATAGCCGCCCAGCGCGAGCAGGCCCGCGAAGAAGCAGAGTTTGAAGGCGGCCGGCGAGATCCGGTTGCGCACGAACTGGCCGGCCGCCATCCCGGCCAGCGCTGGCAGCAGCGCGAGGGCCGATTGCCAGCCGACGGTCAAGGTGAGCGCGCCCGCACCGAAGAGCCCGAAGGACAGCGCCAGCGTCGAGACGATGAAGGACAGGCCGAGCGCCTGCACCAGCTCGTCCTTGTCGAAGCCCAGAGCCTGCAGATAGGGCACGGCCGGCAATACGAAGACGCCGGTCGCTGCCGTGACCACGCCCGTGGAACATCCCACGACAGGGCCGAGCCAGGCCTCCCAGCCCGCCGGCACCCGCAGCTTCGCCGCCTTCAGCCCGACGAGTCCGTAGGCGATGAGCGCGAGCCCCAGCCACAGCGTCGCGGCGCCGCCCTTGGTCTGTTGCAGCAGGCCGGCGCCGGCCCAGGTGCCGAGGCAGATCGTCAGCAGCATCGGCCAGAGCCGCCTCAGGATCGGCTTCAGGCTCGGCCCATTCGCGATCTGCCAGCCATTGGTGACGAGGTTGGGGATGACGAGCAGCGCGGCCGCCTGCGCCGGCGCCATCACCACGCCGAGGATTCCGACCGCGATGGTCGGCAGGCCGAGCCCGATCACGCCCTTGACGAAGCCGGCGAGCACGAAGGTCGCGGTGATGAAGAGGAGCAGAGCCGTGTTGTCCATGCCTCGTTTCTGGCATTGCCGGACCGTCTTGTCGTCGGCCGACGCTACGGCGGCGGCCGTAGCGTCCGCGCTTGAAGCCGGAGCCGTTCCACGCATCATGGCGGCCATGAGCAAGCCAAGCGCCCATGCCTCTCCCTCTCTAGCCGAAATCGCCCATCTGATGGGCGATCCGGCCCGGGCCAATATGCTGCACGCCCTCATGGACGGGCGCGCTTTGACGGCCAAGGAGCTGGCTTGGCTGGCCGGCGTCGCCCCGCAGACGGCGAGCGGCCATCTCGCCAAGCTGATGCAGGGCGGGCTGATCGAGGTCGCGAGCCAGGGGCGCCACCGGTATTTCCGGCTGGCCGGCCTGGAGGTCGCCGCGGCGCTGGAGGGGCTGATGGTGCTGGCAAACCGCGATGGCGGCCGACGCCTGCCACAGCGCGTCGGCGCGCAGCTGGCGCAGGCCCGCACCTGCTACGACCATTTCGCCGGGCGGCTCGGCATCGCCATCCATGATGCGCTGATGTCGGGAGGCCATCTCTCAGCCGGGGAGGGCGGCTATGCGCTGACAGCCTCGGGCAAGGCCGTCTTTGCCGCGCTGGGCGTCGATCCGGAGGCGCGGGCGAGGCCCGGCCGAGCCGCCCTGCGCCCCTGCCTCGACTGGAGCGAGCGCCGCCCGCATCTGGCCGGGCATCTGGCGGCGGCGCTGGCTTGCCGCTGCTTCGAGGCGGGCTGGACGCTCCGCCTCAAGGACAGCCGTGCGCTGATCCTGACCGAGGCAGGCCGCGCGGCGCTGGCGGAGGCGCTGCCCGGTTTTCGCTGCGATGCGCCGGAGGAAGCGGTCAGCGCAATGAGAGCGCGGCTTCCAGAGCCCGCTTGACCTCGTCCTTCAGCGGCTCGGCTGCTGCCAGGATCGCCCTCGCCTTGAAGAAGTCGAGCCCGCCAATGCCTTCCAGCGCCGTGCGGATCAGGATGTCCGGAGGCTGGCGGACCACCATGCGCTGGACGAGCGAGCGGGTCAGGATCTGCGAGGCGCCGACGATGGCCTCGACCGCGCCGGGAATGCGCGCCTCGCCGCTGCCCGAAGGCGGCGCGCTGACATCGACCGCGAGCACGACCCGGTCCGGCGCCAGCAGCGCTTCATAGGGCAGGGGATTGATCGCCCCGCCATCGATCAGCACCTGCCCGCCCAGAGAAACCGGCCGCACGAGCCCCGGAATCGCGAGCGAGGCGGCGACAGCCGGAGTCAGCGGCCCCTGCGACAGCCTCACCTCGGTATGGCGGTGATAATCGGCCGCGGTTGCGGTGAAGGGGATATCGAGCTCCTCGAAGCGGTCCGGCACGGCCTCCGGCCAGAACAGGTCGAGCAGCCTCTCGCCATCGATCAGCACCGGGTTTCCAAGACCGCGCATCAGGTCCGCGAGCTTGCCGATGCGGGCGTCGAGGAGCCTCTGGATGACGCGCGCGCGGTCGCCGAAGCTGGACAGCACATGCGCGCGCAGCGCCGCGCCCGAAATCCCCGCCGCATAGGCCGCGCCGATGATCGCGCCGATCGAGCAGCCGGCGATGAGCGCCGGCCGCACGCCCAGCTCGTCCAGCGCTTCCAGAACTGCGATCTGGCTCAGCCCCCGCGCGCCGCCCGCACCCAGCACCAGGGCGAGCTGAGAGCCGGTGCCCACTGCGGCAGGAGAGGAGCTGTCGATCGCGCTGGCCATGACCGCAATCTGGCCTTCCGCGCCGTGGCTCACAAGCGGCTCGGCTCAGCCCTGCTCGCGCTTCACCGCCTGCCAGCCGATGTCGCGGCGGCAGAAGCCTTCCGGCCAATCGATGGCATCCACAGCCCGGTAAGCCTTCGCCTGCGCCTCGCTGACGCTCTTGCCCATTGCGACGATGTTGAGCACGCGACCGCCGGCCGAGACGAGATCGCCGCCCTTTTGCGCGGTCCCGGCATGGAAGACCAGCACGTCGCCCTGCGCCTCCGCCCTGTCGACACCGCGGATCACGCTGCCGGTCTCGGGCCTGGCCGGATAGCCCTTCGCCGCCATGACCACCGTCAGGGCCGCCTGATCCTTCCAGCGCAGGTCGACCGAGCCGAGCACGCCATCGCAGGCGGCGAGCAGCGCCGGCACGATGTCGCTCATCAGCCGCGGCATCAGCACCTCGCATTCCGGATCGCCGAAGCGGACATTGTATTCGATCAGCTTCGGCCCCTGCGCCGTGATCATCACCCCGGCGAAGAGCACGCCCTGGAACGGCATGCCGCGCTTGGCCATGCCGGCCAGCGTCGGGTGGATGATCTCGGTCATCACCCGCTGCTCCAGCTCCGGCGTCATCACCGGGGCGGGCGAATAGGCGCCCATGCCGCCGGTATTGGGGCCGGTGTCGCCCTCGCCGACACGCTTGTGGTCCTGAGCCGAGGCGAGCGGCAGCGCGTGCGCGCCGTCGCAGATCGCAAAGAAGCTCGCCTCCTCGCCCTGCATCCACTCCTCGATCACGACCTCGGCTCCGGCGGCGCCGAGCCCGCCGGCGAACATCATCTCGATCGCGGCATTGGCTTCGTCCAGCGTTTCCGCCATCACCACGCCCTTGCCGGCGGCGAGCCCGTCCGCCTTGATCACGATGGGCGCGCCTTGCCGCGCGACATAGGCCTTGGCCGTATCGGCGGTCGAGAAGCGGCCGAAGGCGGCGGTCGGAATATTGAACTGTGCGCAGAGCTCCTTGGTGAAGCCCTTGGAGCCTTCGAGCTGTGCTGCGTCCCTGGAAGGCCCGAAGGTCTTGATGCCGGCGGCGCGGAGATCATCGGCGATACCGGCGACCAGGGGTCCCTCCGGCCCGACCACGACAAGGCCGACGCCCTGGAGGCGGCAGAAGGCGACGACCGCCTGGTGATCGGCGATGTCGATCACCACGTTCTCGCCGCATTGCGCCGTGCCGGGATTGCCCGGCGCGATGAAGAGCTGGTCGCAGAGCGGCGAGGCCGAGATCGCCCAGGCCAGCGCATGCTCGCGTCCCCCGGACCCGATCAGAAGAATCTTCATGGCGCCGCCTCCGCTGACTGGGCGAGCCTCATCTTGGGGATGACGGCTCGTGCGCCGCAATACCGCCCCGCCGCTGCTGCCGCAACGCTTCTGCCTCCGCTTTCCCGCCGCTATGGTCCGTCCATGGACAGCGAGTCGCAGAAGCCCGCCGGCAACGCCCCCGAATGGTCGGTCTCCGATCTATCGGGCGCGCTGAAGCGCACCATCGAGGATTCCTTCGGCTTCGTGCGCGTACGCGGCGAGATCTCCGGCTATCGCGGCCCTGTCTCCTCGGGCCATGTCTATTTCTCGCTGAAGGACGCCAACGCCAAGATCGACGCGGTGATCTGGAAGGGCGTCTTCGCGCGGCTGAAGACCCGGCCCCAGGAAGGTCTGGAGGTCATCGCCACCGGCAAGATCACCACCTTCGCCGGCAAGTCGAGCTACCAGATCGTCATCGATTCGCTGGAGCCTGCCGGCATCGGCGCGCTGATGGCCCTGCTCGACGAGCGCCGCAAGCGGCTGGCGGCGGAAGGCCTGTTCGCGGAGGAGCGCAAGCGCGCCATCCCTTATCTGCCGCGCGTGATCGGGGTCGTCACATCCCCGACCGGCGCCGTCATCCGCGATATCCTGCACCGGCTGGAGGACCGCTTTCCGCGCCATGTCCTGGTCTGGCCGGTCAGGGTGCAGGGTGAGACCAGCGCGGCCGAAGTCGCCAACGCCATTACCGGCTTCAATGCCCTGGCCGAGCAGGGCCGCATTCCGCGGCCGGACGTGCTGATCGTGGCGCGCGGCGGCGGCTCGCTCGAAGATCTGATGGGCTTCAACGAGGAAGTGGTGGTTCGCGCCGCCGCCGACTCTCGCATCCCGCTGGTCTCGGCGGTAGGACACGAGACCGACTGGACGCTGATCGACCATGCCGCCGATCTGCGGGCGCCCACCCCGACTGGCGCGGCCGAGAAGGTCGTGCCGGTTCGCGCCGAGCTGATGGCGTCCATCGCCGATCTCGCCCGCCGCCATGCCGGCGCGATGCGCCGCCTCTCCGACCGCCGCCGCGGCGACCTGCGCGCGCTGGCCCGCGCCTTGCCTGGGCCGGAGGCGGTGCTGTCCGGCCCGCGCCAGCGCCTCGACCTTGCAGCAACGCGGCTCGCGCCGGCGCTGGCCCGCAATGCCCGCGCTCATGAAATCCAGCTTCAGAATGTCGCGCGTCGCCTCGCAGAGAACTCGCCGCGTGTGCGGCTGGCGCGTCTGCGCGCCGAACTCGCGGGCTTCGGCCGCGTGCTCGCAGCGGCCCGCAGCAACGCGGTGGCGGCCGAGCGCACCCGCATCGCGACCGAGCGCGCCCGCATCGAGGTGCTGGACACGCGGATGCGCAACGCGCTCGCCCAGTCCCTCCTGAGACGCCGCGAGCGCAGCGCGCAGATCGCTGAGAGGGGGCAACGCGCCTTCGCCCAGGCGCTGGCGAAGCGGACCGAGCGGCTGGCCTCGCTCTGGGCGCTGATCCGCTCGCTCGGGCCTGCGGCCGTGCTCGCCCGCGGCTATGCACTCATCCGGGACGAGAGCGGCGCCCTGGTGCGCGGAGTGGCACAGGCGGAACCCGGCCGGCTTCTCGACGTGCAGGTCAGCGACGGCCATTTCGGCGCGATCGTCGCGGGTGGCGCGGGCACCAGCATCGGCACGGGCAAGGTGAGCCGCCCGCAGCCGCGGCCGGCGCGCAAGGAGATGCCGAAGACGGCCCAGGGCGATCTGTTCTGAGAGCGTTAGTCTCGGGCTCGGCACCCGGGCATGACGTCAGCCGGGCCGGCTCAGTTCGCCTTCAGGAAACTCTCCACCCGCTTCAGCGCGTCGGCGCGCGCGGCCGGGTTGGTGCCCACCGTCACCTTGCCGGTGCCGCTGGCGGAGAAGGCGACGTTCTCGCGCTCCTTGAGATCGAGCCGCGGATGGTCGAAATCATGCACGGCGCCCGGATAGGTCACGAGTTCGACCGCCTCGCCGCGCATCTGCGCAGCTCTTGTAAGGTAGCTGCAGGGCGCGACCGGCGTCCAGTCGTCATCCGCCCCCATCAGGATCAGCAGCGGCATCCTGACCGCGAAGCTCGGCGTCTCCGATTGCGCCCGGCAGCCGGGATAGAAGGTGACCGCCCGGCGGAAATCCGGTTTGCCGTCGTTCGGCGCCTTGTCCTTCCGCACCGCGTTCAACACGGTCGAGCCGCCGCCAGACCAGCCGATCAGGGAGATGGCCGCCGGCCTGACGTCGGCGCGCTGCTGCAGGAAAAGGCGCGCGGCCGCGACATCGCCGGTGCGCTCGCGCCCGGCCCGCACGGTGAGATCCTTGACGCCGCATTGCGAGCCCAGCCCGCGCGAGCCGTAGCTGTCCGGCATCAGCACGACGAAGCCGGTCGCCGCGAGCCTCTCGCCCCAGTCGCTGTGGCGCAGCGACAGCTTTCCGGGTTCGCGCCAAAGCCCGCCGCAGCCATGCAGCGCGACGACGGCGGGAAAGGGACCTGTCCCCGCCGGGCGGAACATCACCCCGTCGAGAAGGCCGCCATCCATTGGAATCTCGACGCGCTCGTAGCCGCTGGCAAGCGCCAGCGGGACGGTGAGCACGAGACTGAACATGCACGCCAGGAGGCGCCACAGACTGGACATCGCCAACGAGAGGTTTATGAAGTTCCAAGAGGGACCGGGAGGTTGACTATTCCGGCTTTCCGCGTCGCAAATCAACGATTTGATGCAAGTTTGATGAACATCAGCGAACGGCCTCCGACACCCGGCCCCGAGGCCGCCCTCGATTATGGCCATGGCGAGTTCCGCGTGGTCAGGCCGGGCTCGTTCGTGCGCTGCGCCGTGACCGGCGCGCCGATCCGCCTCGACGACCTGCGCTACTGGTCGGTGGAATGGCAGGAGCCCTACGCCACGCCCGAGGCCGCGCTATTGCGGCTCCGTCGCGCGGGCCGTGCCTGAAACGGCATCCAGCAGAGCCTCGATCGCCGCCGGCTCCTCGAAGACGAGCGTCACCGGCACCGCCACCAGCATCGCAGCGGCTTGCGCCGGCCAGAGAGCGGCGAGCTTTGTCATGTCCTTCTCTGTGGTCGCGACCAGCGCGCCGAGCGTCCGGGCCTGCGCCACGACATCGTCCACATCCGCCGCCGTATAGGCGTGATGATCGCCGAAAGGCTGCTCGGCGACGATATCGGCACCGATCAGGTCCAGCGTCTCCCGGAACTTCTCCGGCCGCCCGATTCCCGACAGCGCCAATACGCGCTGGCCGCACAGGCGCTCGGCCGCCGCCGCATCCGGCTGGAGCCGGGCGCGCAGGAGCGGCTTGCCCGGCGCCTGCCGTCCCACCTTTTGCCCCGCGGTCCCGCTCCCGATCAGGACCAGCGCATCGGTCTGCTCGAGTTGCCCCGCCAGTGGAGCCCTGAGCGGCCCGGCCGGCAGGCATAGCCCGTTCCCGATGCCGCTGCCTCCATCGACGACTGCGAGCCTCAGGGTCTTGGCAAGAGCCGGATTCTGCAGGCCGTCATCCATCACGATGACGCTGGCGCCAGCCTGCCGTGCCAGCGCCGCGCCCGCCTTGCGGTCGCGCGCGATCACCGTGCGCGCGTGGCGCGCCATTAGAAGGGGCTCGTCGCCGACATCGGCTGCCGCATGATGCGCGGGGTCGACCTCGACCGGGCCGGCGAGCCGACCGCCATAGCCCCGCATCAGCACGAAGGGCGCCTCCCCGCGTTGCGCGAGGCGGCCGGCGATGGCGATCGCAGTGGGTGTCTTGCCGGCCCCACCGGCGATGAAATTGCCGACGCAGATCACGGGTACCCCGCAATCCTCGCCCTGCCGGCGCATGCGCCGCAAGGTGATCCGGCCATAGAGCGCGCCGAGAGGTGCGAGCAGCCGGGCGAGCGGCGAAGGCTTTTCACGCCACCAGAAGGCCGGCGCCGCCGGCATCAGGGCGCGGTCTCGCGTTGCTCCAGCGCGGCCCGCATCAGCAACGGCTCGATCGCCTGCAGCGTGCGGTTGATCGCCCCGCCGAGTTGGTGGGCCGTCTGGGCGGCGGCGCGCGCCGCCTGCCGCGCGCTCGCCGGATCGTTCAGCCAGCGGTGAACCGCGCCGGCGAGCGCCTGGGCATCCGCCACCTCGCGCGACCCGCCGCCCTGGTCGAAGGCAGCGAAGATCTCGGCATTGTTGTGGACGAACGGCCCATGCAGCAGCGCGCAGCCAAGCTTGGCGGGTTCGATCGGATTGTGTCCGCCGATCCCGTCGATCAGCGAGCCGCCGAGGAAGGCGACCTGCGACAAGCGATAGAACAAGCCGAGCTCGTTCAGCGTGTCGGCGACATAAAGATCGATGTCGCGCTCGGGGCTTCCGCCGCCGGCGCGGCGAGCCACCGGGACGCCATTGGCCTCCGCCAGAGCCGCGATATCGCTCCCGCGTTGCGGATGGCGCGGCGCGATGATGGTCAGAAGCTTGGGCAGGTGGCGCTTCAGCGCAAGATGGGCGCCGAG
Organism: Allobosea sp. TND4EK4; assembly: GCF_900156025.1. GTDB lineage: Bacteria > Pseudomonadota > Alphaproteobacteria > Rhizobiales > Beijerinckiaceae > Allobosea. The sequence continues at coordinate 399,862 of NZ_FTMO01000001.1, read as the reverse complement.
AACCAGCTCGTCCTCGCCGGGATGCGTGCTGGCCGCGATCCAGACCGGCCGGCCCGTTGTCATCCCGTCGAGGATCGCCAGCGTATCGGGGTCGGCCGGCGGAGCCGGCACATCGAATTTGAGGTTTCCGGCGACGCTGACGCGGGGCGCGCCGAGCTGGGCCAGCCGCTCAGCATCGGCCTGTGACTGCGCGAGGCAGGCCTCGAAGCAGGAGAGCAGGAAGCGCGAGGAGCGCGGCATCTTGTACCAGCGCGCGAAAGAGCGCTCTGACATCCGGCCGTTGACCATCACCACCGGCAGGGCGCGCCGCTGCGCCTCGATCAGCAGGTTCGGCCAGATCTCGGATTCGCAGATCAGGCAGAGCTCGGGATGCCAATAGTCGAGGAAGCGGCGCATATAGCGCGGCACGTCGAGCGGCAGATATTGATGGATCGCCCCAGCCGGCAGCCGCGCGGCCATCAGCCGCGCCGAGGTGACCGTGCCGGAGGTGACCAGCACGGCAAGGCCCCGCTTCTGCAGCTTCGCGATCAGCGGCAGCAGCGTCACGGTCTCGCCGACGCTGGCGCCATGCAGCCAGACCAGCGGCCGGTTCGGCCGCTTGACGCTGGCCGTGCCGCGCCGCTCCGCCAGTCGCTCGGGGTCTTCCTTGCCGCGGCGCTTGCGCACCAGCAGAAGCGCGGCGGCCGCGGGCTCCAGCAACGCGCTGGCCACCCGGTAGACGCGCAGAGGCAGGCCCTTGCGGCTCATCGCGCCGCATCCCCGGCGGCGAGAGCGGGCGCGGTGGTATTCAAGTCGCGCAGGCCTGCGCCGGGGTCGCGGCCGCCGACCAGCTCGTAGGCCCGGGCGTGGACCGCATCGAGGCTCGCCTGGACGGCGAGCCGCGCCGCCTCCTGCGTCGCCTCGTCGGCATCGCGCGCGACATGGATCGGCTCGCCGACGACGATCGCGCCGCGCCCGAACGGGAGGCCGATCGAGGCACGGTCCCAACTCTTGAAGTCGATGCGACGGCTCGTCACCACCGCCACGGCCCGGATCGGGCGGCCGGAAGCGCGCGCCAGCGCGACGATGCCGGGCCCGGCGATGCGCGCGCGCTTGGGAATGTCGGCGGTGAGCACCATGGATTCGCCGGCGGCGAGCTTGCGCACCATCGCGAGGAAGGCGCTGGCGCCGCCCTTCTCCCTGATCTTCTTGCCGAGCGCCCCCGAGCCGCGGATGGCGCCGATGCCGAGCTCGCGCAGCGCGATCGCATTGAACCCGCCATCTCCATGGCGCGAGACCAGCGATGCGGCGGGCATCCAGTCGGGCTTTGCGAAGGGGATCATGATGTGCTGGCCGTGCCACATCGCATAGATCAGGGGCAGCTCGGGCCGGACCTCATCGTAGATATCGGCGGGCTCCAGGACGATCCTGTTCGTGCGGCGCACGAGGCGCAGATAGCCGGCGAGCAGCCGGCCCAGCGTCTCCTGCGCCACCTTCGTCTTGAGGATCGAGAAGCCCATGGTCCGTTTGCGCCCGTCAGGCCTTTGTGGCGTCGGGGTCGAGCAGCCGGTGCAGGTGGACGACGAAATAGCGCGTCTGCGCCTGGTCGACCGTCTGCTGCGCCTTCGCCTTCCAGGCGTTGTGCGCGCTGGCGTAATTCGGGAAAATGCCGACGATGTCGAGCTTCGAGAGGTCCTTGAAGGTCACGCCGTCGAGCGAGGCGAGCTCGCCGCCGAAGACGAGGTGAAGAAGCTGCTTCTGGTCCGGTTCCGCGCTCATCGTTGTCTCCATGGCCGTATCGCGCCTCCATAAGCCATCGGAGCGGCAGGCGCGAGACGGCGGAATGCTGCAGCCGCGAAAAAATCAGCTCGGCTGGCTGTGTTCGCGCAACTGCCGCAGCGCCTGCAGCAGGGAAGGGGCCAACATCCCTCCGCTTGCCATCAGCATGCCATGGACCGGGCTCGGCCGGTTGTAGATCACGGGCTCGCCCTGGCCGCCGCTGAGCACGCCGCCCGCCTCGCGCAGGACGAGGTCGGCCGCCGCCAGGTCCCAGTCGCGGGAATCCTGCGAGATCAGCCCGGCGTCGATCGAGCCGTCGGCGATGCGCGCAAGCCGCAGCGCCAGGGACGGAATCTTGTCCACCGGAGTGAACCGGGACACGCGGCCGAGCGCGTCGAGCATCGGTTTGGGGCCCGCGATGCGGGCCTCATCGAGCGTCTCGTGCTCGGTCGTCCGGATCGGCTTCCCGTTGCGCCTGGCGCCTGCGCCCCGGATGGCGCCATAGGTCGCATTGCAGGCCGGCGCATGCACGACTCCGAGCACCGGCTCGCCCTCGTCGAGCAGCGCGACGCAGACGGCCCAGTCCGGCAGGCCGGTCATGAAGGCGCGCGTTCCGTCGATCGGGTCGACCACCCAGACGAGCCGGCGCGAGAGCCGCTGGGCATCGTCGGCCGTCTCCTCCGAAAGCCAGGCTGCCTCCGGCAGCAGGGCCGAAAGCCGCACCCGGAGAAAGGTATCGACCCCGATATCGGCTTCGGTGACCGGCGAGCCGCCGCTCTTCGACCAGGTCCGCGCGGCGGTCTTCTCACCCGGGCGGAACAGGTCGAAGGCGATCGCGCCCGCTTCCAGGCAGCTCTCGCTCACCGCCTTCATCAGATCGGCGGCGATGGGTAGCGTTGATGCGCTCATGGCTTTCGTATCGGCCCCGGCGGACTGGGATACAAGCCGAAAATGCCGGGGCCGATCGAAACACTCCGTCAAGCATCCGGTTCGAAAGCGGCCGTTTCGGCGCCGGAAACGCGGAAAACACCCTCCCTTAACCTAGCGGGTTAAGCGCTCGGACACCCCGCGCCTCCAGTTTCATGTGGCAAGCACGAGAGCCCCGGCATCGACAGAGGGCTCCGTTGCAGCAGGGATTAGAGAGGCGTTATAACCGATGGCCAGCGTCACGCCGGCCGCCGGAGGGAGTGGCTTTGCGCCGCGGCTCCCCGGCGGTCCGACCTCAACAGCGATCGTATCCTGCAACCCGATGCCCCGGCAGCCTTCGGCGCCGGGCCTGGAGCGGATCGGCTCCGTGCGCATCCTGCGCGCCTCGGCCGCATGGCGCGGCGTAGCCCTTCGTCTGGCGAACCAGACGGGCGACGATCAGCGCTTCGAACTCGCCTTGACAGCAGGGGACGGGCGTTCCGTCGTCGTCGCCAGCGCCGATCAGGACGATGCCGTCGCCCTGTGGCGGGATTTCGGGCGGGTCAGCGGCCTGCCTTTGCTGCTGGAAACGGTTGACGGGACCGTCTCCGAACCCTTCCCGCAACTCGGTCGCGTCATGCTCGGCCCGACGCGGATCCGGCGCCGCTACGCCATGCTGAACGGTCGCCGTCCGCGCTTCCTGACGCGCCGCAAGCCCGGCCGCCTGCCGGAACTGCCGGTGATGGTGTCGGGTGATCGCTTGACCGACTGACGATCAGAGGCCGGTCCAGGCCCGGCCGGCGCCGTCGAGCGCCAGCCCGGCGGCGAGGACGAGCCCGGCCCATTTGTTGGAGCGGAACAGCGCCAGCGCCTCCTGCGCCGTCGCGCCGGGAATGCGGGCGACCTGCCAGGCCAGATGCGCGGCAAAGGCTGTAAACCCCGCCCAGGCGAGAATGCCGCCGCCGACGAGCCAGATCGCGCCCACAAGGAGCAGAACCGCCAGCGCGAAACATAGCCCCACCGCCGCCTGCGTGTGCTCGCCGAAATAGCGTGCGCTCGACTTGATGCCGGCAATGACGTCGTCTTCGAGATCCTGCATCGCGTAGATCGTGTCGTAGCCGACGGTCCAGGCGACTGACGCGGCATAGACCAGCAGCGCCGGCGCATCGAGCCGGCCGAACACTGCGCTCCAACCCAGCAGTGCCCCCCAAGAGAAGGCGAGCCCGAGCACGAATTGCGGCATGTTCGTGACCCGCTTCATGAACGGGTAGACCGCCACGATCGCCAGCGAGGCGATGCCGAGCAGGATCGTGAAGCGGTTGAACTGCAGCAGCACGACGAGGCCGCAGAGCGCCTGCGCGACCATGAACACGGCCGCCGCCTTCGCCGTGACCTGTCCAGAGGGCAGCGGACGGCCGCGGGTGCGGGCGACCTCGGCGTCGAGCTTGCGGTCGATGATGTCGTTGAAGGTGCAGCCCGCCCCGCGCATCAGAACGGCGCCGATCAGGAAGAGCAGGCAGTGCCACGGGTCGGGATAGGGCCGCCCGGCGGCGATGGCCGCCAGCCCCGCCGACCACCAGCAGGGCAGCAACAGAAGCCACCAGCCGATGGGCCGCTCGATGCGGGCGAGCTTGAGAAAGGGCCGCGCGGCGCGCGGGGCGCGCCTGTCCACCCAATGCCCGGTCAGGGCGTCGGGCAGGGGAGCGTCCGACGGGGGCGTGTCCGCATCTGGAAGCCGGCCGGCATGGACGGGGTTCGGCATGCCGTGCCGTCCTGGCTCAGAGAGCGCCCTGCGGAATCCGCAGGCCGCCGCCGGCGCCGCTTGTCACTGAATCAGCCCCGCCGAAGGGGTTGGCGGCGCCCCGCTGCGCCTGCTGCTGGGCGCGCTTCTGCATCGCCGCCTGCTGCTTGACCGCGTTGCAGGCCTGGCCACGCACACCGACGATCTTCTTGTTGTCGACGGTCATCCCTTCGATGAAGGAATCGGGAATCTGGCACCAATCCTTGTTTGCGGTGGCGAATTTCAGGGTCGCCTCGCCATTGTTCGCCAGCCGCCCGAAGAGCGAGCAGGCGTCCTGCGGGGTCAGCTTCTTCTTCGATTTTTGCGAGGCGGCGATGCGATCGACCATCGCCTTGCGCTCCATCAGAAGCTTCTGCATCGGCTCGCAGCCGGAGGCGCCCTGCGCCTGGGCCGGGCCGGCGCTCCACAGCGACGCCGCGGCCAGACCGAGGGTCGCGAGCATTCCTGAAGCCATCCTTCGCCGCATTGCCGTCCTTCTCCAGATATCCGGCCGCCGCTGGCCGGTCTCCGCGCTATGCTTAACAACAGGGCTGTTAACGCCAAAAAGCCTTCCGAGTCCATGGAAGCTTCGAGCGAGCGCGGATCATTTCAAGGAATAGCCTTGCCCTTAGACGGCGATTGTGGCGGTTTTCGCGGCGCCTTCAACGGCCCTGTCGATCTCGGAGCAGCGCTCGCGCCCATGTCCACGCCGGATTTCGCCCGCCACAGGCTTCATATCGACGCAGGCTTTGCCGTTGGGGCCGCCCTGCCGCTCGAACGCGACCAGGCCAATTACCTGCTGAACGTCCTGCGCCTGAAGGCCGGCGACCCCATCCGCGTCTTCAACGGCCGGGACGGTGAATGGCTGGCGCGTGTCGCGCCGGAGGGGCGCAAGCAGGCGACGCTGGCTCTGGTCGAGCAGGTCAAGCCCCAGCCGCCGCAGCCCACGCTGCGTTATCTCTTTGCGCCTCTGAAGCATGCGCGGCTCGACTATATGGCCCAGAAGGCGATCGAGATGGGGGCCGGCCTGTTGCAGCCCGTGCTGACCCGCCGCACCCAGGTTTCCCGGATCAATCTCGAGCGATTGCGCGCCAATGCAGTGGAAGCGGCGGAGCAATGCGGCATCCTGAGCCTGCCGCTGATCGAGCCGGAGCAGCCGCTCGAGGCCGCGCTCGCCGCCCTGCCTGCGGAGCAGCTCTTGATCTTCTGCGACGAGGATCTGGCGCAGCAGAGCCCGATCGCAGCGCTCTCCGCCTGCGAGCCGGCCCCGCTCGCCGTGCTGATCGGGCCGGAAGGGGGCTTCGATGAGAGCGAGCGGCGGCTCATCCGGGCGAGGCCGAAGACCCTGCCGATTTCGCTGGGGCCGCGCATCCTGAGGGCCGACACCGCGGCTGTTGCCGCGCTCGCGGTTGTGCAGGCCGTCCTCGGCGATTGGTCTCGTGCCTGACATATCGGGCTTCCCCCTGCGCAGGCTGGACAGGGAACGGCTCTGACCCTTGCGGCGTTGCCGGACCGCGGGGGGAACGACGCCGGCCTTAAGGCCCGCGCCTCCGGCAGGCTGCGCAAGGTGACGCGGCCCAAGGGAGGCGCTGATGGCATCGACGTTCCGCTTCGGGATCGAGGAAGAGTATTTCCTGGCGGATGCGCGGCACCACGGAGCGGTGCAGGCGATGCCGCAGGCATTCATCGATTCCGCCCAGAGCGCGTTTCCGGACGAGGTGCAGCGCGAGATGCTGCAGTCCCAGATCGAGGTCGCGACGCCGGTGCTTGGCAGCATGAACGAGGCTCGGCAGTCGCTCGGCCGGCTGCGGCAAGGCCTCGCGGCGATGGCGGCCGAGCATGGAATGCTGCTCCTCGCTTGCGGCACCCATCCGTGCGCCGTCTGGGATCGCCAGCAACTCACGGATGCCGCTCGCTACGACGCGCTGATGCGCGATCTGCAGATGATCGGGAGACGCAATCAGTTTTGCGGCCTGCATGTCCATGTCGAGGTCGTCGACGAGGATGAGCGGATCAGGCTGATGGCGCGGCTGATGCCCTATCTGCCCTTGCTGCTGGCGCTCTCGACCTCCTCGCCCTTCTGGCAGGGGCGGGCGACGGGCCTGCTCGGCTACCGGCTCGCCGCCTATAACGAGCTGCCGCGCACCGGCCTGCCGGAGCTGTTCACCGAGCCGCAGGACTACCGCGCCTACGTTTCCGCGCTGTCGCAAGCGGGCGCGATCAAGGATGCCAGCTATATCTGGTGGGCGATTCGCCCCTCGCTGCGGCATCCGACGCTGGAGCTGCGCGTCGCCGACAGTTGCACGCGGCTGGAGGACACGCTCGCGATTGCGGCGCTCTATCGCTGCCTGGTGCGCCATCTGCTGCGCAAGCCCGGCATCCACGCCCGGATGACGCCCGCCACGCGTGGCATCGCTGTCGAGAACATGTGGCGCGCCCAGCGCTATGGCGTCCATGGCGGCCTGATCGCCTCCGACGGCTCCGGCATGCGGACGATCTCCGATCTCGTGGCCGAACTGACGGCAGAACTGGCGGAGGATGCCGAAGCCCTCGGCTGCGCGCCCGAGCTCGCCCGCTGCGCTGACATCGTCGCCGAGGGAACCAGCGCCGATGAGCAGCTTCATGTCTTCGAACGGTCGCGCGAATGCGGCGCGACGGATCAGGCGGCGCTCGCCGCCGTCATCGACTGGCTCGCCAACACCACCGATGCAGCGAACGCGACCCAGCCGGCGGTGCCTTTGGCGGGATGCTGACGCCGGCCGGCGGCCGCCCTGCCTAAAACGCCGGCCGGGCTTTCACGAATGCAAGGGCGCGGTCGTTGTCGAGCGTCCGGCGCTCGCCTATGTCTGTCCTCCCGTGCCTCGAGCCGGGTCGCCAGCGGGCGGCCCGGCTCGAGGCCTTCTTTCGTCTTTTCTGCCGGAGCGCCTATGGCCCGCGACGTGTCCGATTCGACCCCGGTCGGCTCCAAGGAAGAGCTGGTCTCCTGGATCGCCGCTGGCGAGAAGCCGGAGTCTCGCTTCCGGATCGGCACGGAGCACGAGAAGTTTCCGTTCTACCGCTCGGATCTCGCGCCCGTTCCCTATGAGGGCCGGCCCGGCGCCGGCGGCATTCGCGCTCTGCTCGAGGGGATGCAGCAGCGTCTCGGCTGGGAGCCGATCGTCGATGACGGCAACATCATCGGCCTGGCCGGCCCCGACGATGTCGGCGGCGCGATCTCGCTGGAGCCGGGTGGGCAGTTCGAACTGTCGGGCGCGCCGCTGGAGACCGTACATGAGACGTCCCGCGAGCTCCTGGACCATATCGCGCAGGTGAAGGCGGTCGCCGCCCCGCACGAGATCGGCTTCGTCGCGCTCGGCGCATCGCCGCTGTGGACGCGGGCGGAGACGCCGGTGATGCCGAAGGGGCGCTACAAGATCATGGCGAACTACATGCCGAAGGTCGGCACGATGGGCCTCGACATGATGTTCCGCACCTGCACCGTCCAGGTCAATCTCGACTTCGCGACCGAGGCCGACATGGTGCGCAAGCTGCGCGTCTCGCTGGCCCTGCAGCCGCTGGCGACGGCGCTTTTCGCCTCCTCGCCCTTCCTGGAGCGCAAGCTCAACGGCTTCCAGTCGATGCGCTCCGAAATCTGGCGCGACACCGACAAGGCCCGCTCCGGCATGCTCTCCTTCGCATTCGACGAGGGCATGTCCTATGAGCGCTATGTCGACTATGCGCTCGACGTGCCGATGTATTTCGTCAAGCGTGGCGACATCTATCACGACGTGGCCGGCGCCTCCTTCCGCGACCTGCTTGGCGGGCGCCTGCCGCAACTGCCGGGCGAGCGTGCGACGATCTCGGACTGGGCCAACCATCTCTCGACGATCTTCCCGGAGGTGCGTCTCAAGCGCTTTCTGGAGATGCGCGGCGCCGATGCCGGCCCCCCCGACATGCTGGTCGCTCTGCCGGCCTTCTGGGTCGGGCTCCTCTACGATCGCCAGTCGCTCGACGCGGCGTGGGATCTGGTCAAAGGCTGGAGCGCCGAGGAGCGGCAGGCGCTGCGCGACACCGTGCCGAAGCAGGGACTTGCGGCAACCATCGCGCGCCGAAAGCTGGCCGACATCGCGGTCGAGATTCTCGAACTGTCGCGCGCCGGCCTGGCCCGCCGGGCTCGGCTGGACGCGTCAGGCCGCGACGAGAGCCATTACCTCGCGCCGGTTGCCGAGATCGTTTCCAAGGGCGAGACGCTCGCACAGCGGCTCGAAGCACGTTACCGCGATGCCTGGCAGGGCAGGGTCGAGCCGGTGATGACGGAATTCGCGCTTTAGCCAGGAGCCGATCCTCAGTCGCCTGGCGATCCGGACCGCACAATTTGGCGGATGCGCTGCATTGCAGTGCGCGCATTAACGCTTTGGCACAATCTCGGCGCTAATGATCGCGACATGGTCAGAATTTGCGCCAGCATTGCTGATTTTTGCCGCGACCAGAACGGTGCGACGGCGATCGAGTACGGCCTCGTCGTCAGCTTGATCTCGTTGACGATCGTCACGTGGGCGACACAGATCGGCCAGTCGGTGCTCGGTTTCTTCCAGTCTGCGGCCAGCGCGCTCTCGCACTGAGCCTGAGCCTCTGCAGAAAAGCCGACCGAGGCCTATTCCGCCGCCACCTTGAAGCTCGCCAGATTGTCCAGGCTCTGGATGATGTGCTCGGCCAGCGCGTTCGACAGCACGGAGGGGTCGAAGCGCGTTCGCAGCAGCCCGATCTTGCAGGAGGGCAGGGTGGCGAACCCTTCGGCCGGCCCGAGGATGCGCATGCCGGGCCGCACCGCGCTTTCCGGCAGCACCGAGACGGCCAGCCCTGCGACGACGGCGGCGCCGACAGCGGTCGAGTTCCAGCTCGCATAGAGCACGCGGAAGCGCCGCCCCTTCGCTTCCAGCGCATCGACGGCTGCCTGCCGCCAGTTGCAGGTGGGCCGCCCCAGCGCCAGCGGCAGCGGGTCTTCCTCATGCACGGTATGGCGGGCCGAGGTGACCCAGAGCAGCGGCTCGATGCGGATGATCTCGCCCTGGCCGCGGCTTTCCACATGGGTGATGATGGCGAGGTCGATGTCCCCGGTCGCGATCCGCTCGGCCAGCATCGGGGTGGGCTCGCAGACGACCGTGACCTCGGCACGCGGATTGGAATGGGCGAAGCGGGCCAGGATCTCGGGCAGGTATCGGTCGGCATAGTCGTCGGGGACCCCCAGCCGGATGCGGCCCTTCAGGTCGGCATCGGTGAAGCTCGCCACGCATTCGAGATTCAGCCTGACGATGCGGCGGGCATAGTCGAGCAGTCGCTCGCCATCCTCCGTCAGCTTCGCATGGCGCCCGTCGCGGCCGAACAGCGGCCGGCCGACGCGCTCCTCGAGGCGCTTCATCTGCATCGAGACCGCCGATTGCGTCTTGAACACGATCTCGGCTGCACGGGTGAAGGAGCCCGTATCGGCGATGGCGACGAAGGTCTTCAGCTGATCGGCATCGAGCACATGGGCCATGACATCCCCCGTCGCCGGACTATCAATATCCGTGTTGTGAAGGATCATAACCATTCGTTTGGCTGATGACCAGCCTCTCGCTAAATCGGAGGCCGTTCACCAACAAGCCGACCAGAAGGTGCGTCCGGGCCGGCGGCGAGCGTCCCGAATTCGATCCTGCCCCGAGGAGGGTGCCATGTTGTTCATGACCATCGCTGCGAAGTCGCTCTCATCCGCTCCGGCGGGGATCGTGCGCGTTGCCGGCACGGTCGTGACGCAGCTGGCGGGCTTTGGGCGAGCGATGCTGCACCGCCGCGAGGTGATGCGCCTCGGCGAACTCGACGAGCGTGAGCTGAAGGATATCGGCCTTGTCCGCTCGGATGTGAACGGTGCGCTGGCCACCTCCTGGCTGACCGACCCCTCGACGATTCTGGCTGCGCGCTCGCGCGCCGGGGCCGATGTCGCCAATGCCCGCCGCGAACAGGCGGTCCGCCTCTCCGAGAGCGGTCCGGTCATGGCGGGCCATGCGGACCATGTTCTGGCGCGCTGTGCCTGAGCTGAGCTTGCGCCGCGCCTGACCCCTTGGCGCGGCGTCCCTGCGGGCGGGAGCTTCGGCTTCCGCCCTTTTTTGTGGTGCTGCGTCAGCGCGCCTGCTGGCCGCCGCCGAGCATGGCGTCGAGGATCGACTTCATCGCCTTCTGGTGGTCGTCCTGGATCTGCCGCCCATGCTCGAACATCTGGTTGAGTGCGTCGAGGCCGATCGAGCCCGGCCCCGGCGGCAGCTCGCCCCCTGCCGTTTGCGGTTCGGGCGCAGGCGGCGGGGATGCGGGGTTCGCCGCGCCCGTGCCGGGGGCCGCCCCGCCGAACATTCCGCCGAGGATCTGCCCGAACATGCCGCCGAACGGGTCGTTCGGGCTGGCCCCGGTCTGGCCCTGCGGCGGCGGCGCGGCATTGGCCTGTCCGAACATGCCGCGCAGGATCGCCTCCATCGGATTGAGCGGCGCCTGTTGCTGCGGGGCCGGCTGCGCAGGCGGCTGCATGCCGGGCACCTGGCCCCGCATCATCTCCGCGAACTGGCCGAGAATGCCGCCGAAGCCTTCGTTGCTGGCTGTCTTAGACAGCCCGCCCATCAGCATCGCCGCGATCACCGGCAGCATCTGCTTCAGGATCGCCATGCTGACGCCGCTGGTCGCGGCCGCCTGCGCGGCGACGGCCTGGGCCACCTCCTGCGAGCCGAACACGCGGCTCAGCACGTCCTGGCCGGCGGTGTTGGCGCCGGGCGGAATGCCGCTCCCCGCAGCCTCGAAGAAACGCGCATAGGGCGAGGCCGTCATCATCTGCGCCAGCGAGCCGAAGGCGTAAGGGTCCTGCGTCTGGCGCTGCAAGGCCATCGAGAAGGCCGGCAGCAGGGCGTCTATCGCGGCCTGGGTCTGCTGCAGGCTCAGGCTGTATTGCCGGGCGATATTCTGCATCGCCTGGCCGTTCTGGGCCGATTGCATGATCTCGAACAGGTTCATCATGATGCGCCTCCCGGATCAATGCACCTGTGGCGACGATAGCAGCCGCCTGTGCGCTGGCAAATCGACGATGCTCAGCGCTCCGGCTCGCCGACGCCGCCCACCGCGACCTCGGCCCCGCCATCCTCGATCACCTCCTGCGTTTCCGCCGTCAGGGCCCGCGACTTGCCCTTCGGCCTGACGAGCGGCTCGGGCGTGACGCGCGGCACCTGGCTGAGGCCGGCCGCGATGCCCTCGTTGTACTGGATCTCCATGCGTTGCGAATCGCGGTCGCGGACATGGTCGATGACGAGTTCCGCTTCGTCGCGCGTCAGGCCGACGGCTTCCAGCGTCACGCGGCCGAAGCCGAGAGCGGACTCGAAGGTCTCGCGCAGCTGATAGTCGACATTGGCCTTCATCAGGTCGATGGCGTGAACTCTGTCATAGGCCCGCACATGCAGCCGTGCATGCGGGAACTCGGCCCGTGCCATCTCGACGATGCGCAACGCGGCCTCCTTGTTGTCGATGCAGATGCAGATGATCCGCGCCCGCGCCGCGCCGGAGGCGCGCAGCACGTCGAGCCGCGTTCCATCGCCGTAATAGATCTTGAAACCGAACTTCGCGGCCGAGCGGATGCGCTCGACATCGGAATCGATGATGGTCACGTCGATATGCTGCAGCAGCAGCGCCTGCGTTACCACCTGGCCGAAGCGACCGAAGCCGATCACCAGCACCTCGCTGCCGTCAGCGCCGTCGAAATCCTCGTCGATCGTCTCCGGCTTGATCCGGCTGAGCAGGACGGAGTCGATCGCCTTTGCGACGATCGGGCCCAGCAGCATGCTGATCGCCGCCAGAGCCGTGACGATGGCCGCCTGGCGCGCGTCGAGCAGCCCGTTGGCGAGTGCGAGCGGCAGCAGCACGAAGGCGAACTCGCCGGCCGGCGAAAGCAGCGCTCCGGCGCGCACCGCTTCCATCCAGGACGAGCAGGACACGCGCAGGATGGTCGCCACCACTGCGATCTTGAACAGCACGAGAAGCGGCGCGGCCAGCGCGAGCAGCAGCCAGTTCTCCGCCACGATCCTGAGATCCAGCGACATGCCGACGGCCATGAAGAACAGGCCGAGCAGCACGCCGCGGAAGGGCTCGATATCGGCCTCCAGCTCGTGCCGGAAATGCGAATCCGCCAGCATCACGCCGGCGATGAAGGCGCCCATCGCCATGGACAGCCCGACATGCTCCATCAGCAGCGCCGCGCCGAGCACGATCAGCAGGGCCGCGGCGGTCATCACCTCCTTGGCGCCGCTATGCGCCAGGATGCGGAAGAACGGGTTGAGCAGATAGCGCCCGGCGAAGACCACCACGACGATCGCCGCCAGCGCGACGCCCATCGCGGCAAACGCCTTGCCCGGCCCGCCCGATTGCGGGCCCGTCGTCGCCAGCAGCGGGATGAGCGCCAGCACGGGCGCGATCGAGATGTCCTGGAACAGCAGGATCGAGAAGGTGCGGCGGCCGTACAGCTCGCTGCCGTCGCCGCGCTCTTCCAGCAACTGCAGGGCGATGGACGTCGCCGACAGCGCCAGCGAGATGCCGACCGCGATCGCACCGGCCAGCGGCAGGCCGAGCCACCAGCCGGCGAGCCCGATCCCCGCCGCGCTGACCGCCATCTGCGTGATGCCGGAGCCGAGGATGTCGCGCCGCATCGAGTAGAGGCGCGAGGGCTGCAGCTCGAGCCCGACCAGGAACAGCAGCAGCACGACGCCGATCTCGGCCGTGCCGCGAATCGCGTCCGGATCCTGGATGACGCCGAGCAGCGAGGGGCCGATGACGATGCCGGCCGCCAGATAGCCCAGCACCGCCGACTGCCCGAGCTTGCGGAAGATCGGCACCGCGATGACGGCACCGGCACAGAAGGTCAGGATCGGTGGCAGATAGCTGGCATGGGAGGCGACTTGGGCGGCTGCTTCGGCCATGGCTGCTCACGCTGGAAGGAGTGGCGGCTCGATGCGCCGACGACCCTATCTAGGGGCTCCGCCCGCAGAGCGCGAGAGGCAAGCGTCTCTCGCCCTGATCGCGATGCCGCCGCCGGTTCACGCCGCCGGCGCGTGCTTGCGGAACGGCTCCAGCTGCGCCTCCAGCGCGCGCCCGAAGGCTGGCCGGCCGAGGCAGCGGGCCCGATAGGCCGCGAGCTTGGGGAAGCCGGCGAGGATGTCGTCCGGCACGCTGCGCAGCACGCTGGCCATGATCAGGTCGCCGGCCGAGAAAACGCCTTCGAGATACGCCTTGTCGCCGAGGCAGGCCTCGAGCTGCGTCAGGCGCTTCTCGACCATCTCGACGATCTGCGGGCGCCGCGCCAGCGTCCAGGGCTCACCCTTGTGGAAGATGTCCGTCAGAGCGAGCTGCGCGACCTGCGGCTCGATTGAATTCAGCGCCGCCAGGATCCAGCTCGCGACCCGCGCGCGGCCAGCCTCGTTCTCGGGCGCCAGAGCGGGCGATTGACGCGAGAGATAGAGCACGATCGCGCCGGATTCGAACAGCTCCACCTCGCCGTCCCGATACGCTGGCACCTGCCCGAAGGGCTGCCAGGCCCGGTATTCGGGAGAAGCCTGGTCCTCGCGGCCGATGAGCGAGGCCTCATAGGGCAGGCCGGCTTCTTCCAGGGCCCAGCGCACCCTGAGGTCGCGCACATGGCCCTGTGCGAAGGGTGGAACCCAGCGAAAGGCTGAAACCTGAATGGTCATGGCGTTGTCTCCTCCGTTGTTCTTGTTTCGGTCGACCAATGGGCCAGTGTCTCCATGCCCTTTCGGATCTCCTGCGCGTCCGGGGCAGCGAGGCGCGCTTCCAGATCCTCGTGCAGGGCAAGCCAGACCGGCAGCGCCGCCAGCAGCCGCGCATGGCCGGCGGCCGTCAGTGCCACCCGGCGCGAGCGCCGGTCCTCCGGATCGGGCGAGACATCCGCCAATCCCTCGCGCGCCAGCGGCTTGAGCGCGGCCGTGAGCGTCGTGCGATCAGCCCCCAGCGTCTTCGCGACCGCCCCGATGGAGGGCGGCTTTGGCCGGTTGAGCGCCATCAGCAGGGAAAACTGCTCGTTGGTCAGCCCATGCGGGCGCAGCGCGTCGTCGAAACGGCGTGCCAGCACGCGGGCCGCGCGCTGCGCATGCAGGCACAGGCAGCGATCGCGAACCATCAGCGTGGTCGCGAAGGGCACAACTGGTATCCGTGGCTCCATCATTGTGTTGATATCAACTTATGCGGTGGCCCGCCACAGGTTTCCTTGACATCACGGCCATCCCGCCGAAAGAAGGCGCTCCATCCCCGACCGGAGTGCGAAGGCGCGTGACCAAGCCGCCGCTCGATATCCTGCTCTGTGCCCCGCGTGGTTTCTGCGCCGGGGTCGTGCGCGCCATCGACGCGGTGGAGAAGGCGCTCTCGCTCCACGGCGCCCCGGTCTATGTCCGCCATGAGATCGTCCACAACAAATACGTCGTCGAATCGCTGAGGCGGAAGGGCGCTGTCTTCGTGGCCGAGCTCGACGAGGTGCCGGACGAGACACGCCCCGTGATCTTCTCGGCCCATGGCGTGGCCAAGGCCGTTCCGGCCGCAGCAAAGGCCCGCAGTCTCTTCGCCATCGACGCGACCTGCCCGCTGGTCACCAAGGTGCATCGCGAGGCGGAGGTCCACCACAAGCGCGGCCGCCACATCCTCCTGGTCGGCCATGCCGGCCACCCGGAGGTGATCGGCACGATGGGGCAGCTGCCCGAGGGCGCGATCACGCTGATCGAGACATTGGCCGATGTCGCGGCGCTGAACCCGCCCACCGGCGCGCCGCTCGCCTATGTCACCCAGACCACCCTCTCGGTCGACGACACCCGCGAGATCGTGGAGGCGCTGCAGGCCCGCTTTCCGGAGCTGATCGCACCCCACAAGGAAGACATCTGCTACGCCACCACCAACCGGCAGGAGGCGGTGAAGCGCGTCGCCCCGCTGGTCGAGGGGTTGATCGTCGTCGGCTCGCCCAATTCCTCGAACTCGCAGCGCCTGCGCGAGGTGGCCGAGCGCGCCGGCTGCCCGGTCGCGCGCCTCGTGCTGCGGACCGACGAGATCGACTGGTCGGCCTTCGGCAACATCCGCAGCCTCGGCATCACGGCTGGGGCCAGCGCGCCCGAAGTGCTGGTGGAGGAGATCATCGACGCCTTCGCCGAACGCTACGATGTCCGCGTCGAGACGGTCTCCACGGCCAGCGAGGACGTGTTCTTCCCGCTGCCGCGCGAACTGCGCGGCGATGCCTCGTCGGCCGCCGCCGAATAAGCCCCGATACGAAAGCGTTCGACCTTGGCCGTCTATACCGAAGTACCCGATGACGAGCTGGCCGCCTTTGTGGCGCGTTATGGCATCGGCGATCTCACCTCCGCCAAGGGCATCGCCGAGGGCGTCGAGAACTCGAACTACCTGCTCCACACCACCCGGGGCGCCTATATCCTCACCCTCTACGAGAAGCGGGTGAACCCTGCCGACCTGCCGTTCTTCCTGAGGCTGATGCAGCATCTGGCCGGGCGGGGGCTGACCTGCCCGCAGCCGGTCGAGGACAGCCGCGGCCAGATGCTGGGTCATCTCGCCGGGCGGCCGGCCGCGATTGTCACCTTCCTCGACGGGCTCTCGGTGCGGCGCCCGACCGCTCAGCATTGCCAGGAGCTCGGCCGGGGACTGGCGCAACTGCATGAGGCCGGCGCCGATTTTACGATGGAGCGCGTCAATGCTCTCTCGGTGCCGGGCTGGCGCCCGCTCGCCGAGCAGGCGGGCCCGGATGCCGACAAGGTGTCGCCGGGCCTGGCAAAGCGCGTCGCGGTCGAGATCGCAGTGCATGAGGCGAGTTGGCCGCAGGGCCTGCCGCGAGGCGTCATCCACGCCGATCTCTTCCCGAACAACGTCTTCTTCGTCGGCGACAGGCTCTCGGGCTTGATCGACTTCTACTTCGCCTGCACCGACGCCTTCGCCTATGACGTCGCGATCTGCCTGAATTCCTGGTGCTTCGAGGCTGACGGATCATTCAACCTGACGAAGGGCCAGGCGCTATTGGCGGGCTATGAAAGCGTCCGTGGACTGGAGGCGGCAGAGGTCGAGGCGCTGCCCCAGCTTTGCCGTGGCTCGGCCCTGCGCTTCCTGCTGACGCGGCTGGTGGACTGGCTCAACGTGCCGCCGGGCGCGCTGGTGAAGCCGCACGACCCGCTCGAATACGACCGCAAGCTCGCCTTCCACCAGCGCGTGGTCGATGCCCGCGAATACGGGCTGAAGCGGTGAGCGCGACCGTAGACGTCTGGACAGACGGCGCCTGCTCGGGAAACCCCGGCCCCGGCGGCTGGGGGGCGATCCTGTCCTATGGCGGGGTCGAGAAGGAGCTCTCCGGCGGCGAGGCGCAGACCACCAACAACCGCATGGAGCTGATGGCGGCGATCGCCGCGCTGGAGGCGTTGAAGCGCCCCTGCACCGTCGCTTTGCACACCGACAGCCAGTATCTGCGCCAGGGCATCACGGGCTGGATCCATGGCTGGAAGAAGAATGGCTGGCGGACGGCCGACAAGAAGCCGGTGAAGAACGCTGAGCTCTGGCAGCGTCTCGACGCGGCGCTCGGCACCCATAAGATCGAGTGGAAATGGGTCAAGGGCCATGCCGGGGACGAGATGAATGAGCGCGCCGACGCTCTCGCCCGCGCCGGAATGGCGCCGTTCAAGCCGAGCCGCTGAAGCGGGCCCGGACCCCTGTTAACCAGGCGCTAACCAAGATCCGCGGCATTTGGCTCAAATGCCCGGCTTGCTGGAACGGGGCTGGCCTCAAGCGGATTGTCCTCTCATCACGGAGGGCAGCTCGATGATGGTCCGGATCTCCCTGGATGCCTTGCTCTGGCTGGCGGTCGCGATCAACCTGGTGGTGACGGCCACGCTTTATGCTCACCCGCTCGCGACCTTCGGCTGAACGCCGCCGGGAAACCAGAACCGTATCGCAGACAGAGAAGCCGCGATCTGCACTGCCTGATGTCGTGGCGGCACAGATCGAAAGCGGGTCGAATGAGCCGTGCCGGCTCATTCGACAGGGCGCTCATCAGGCCGGCAGCACGACGACCTTGGTCTTCACCGGCGTCTGGTCGTAGAGGTCGATCATGTCCTGCGTCAGCAGGCCGACGCAGCCGCTGGTGATGCCGGAGCCGATCGATTCCTCATCGAGCGAGGCGTAGATCGTGTAGAGCGTGTAGCGGCCGTTCTGGTAGAGATGCAGCGTGCGCGCGCCGAGCGGGTTTTCGAGGCCGCCGGGCATGCCGCGGGCGTATTTCGCGGCCTCCGGCTGGCGCTTGATCATTTCCGGCGGCGGGGTCCACGTCGCCCATTCCGACTTGCGCCCGACATAGGCATCGCCGTTCCAGCGGAAGCCGTCGCGGCCGACATTGGCGCCGTAGCGGGTCGCGTTGCCGTCGCCCTCGATGCGATAGACGTAATAGTTGGCCGGATCGACGATGATCGTGCCCGGCGCTTCCTTGCTCTCGTAGCGAACCGTGCGGCGCCAGTATTTCGGATCGACCTTGTTGATGTCGGCTGCCGGGATCGCGAACTTCTTGTCCGGCACGGGGCCATAGACCTTCTGGGCCTCGGCGAGTGACATCCCGTCCGTCGCGGCGCAGCCGGCGAGGCCGAGCGCGCCCACGCTGACGGCGGAGCCGACCAGGAAGGCGCGGCGGCTCACGAGTTCAGGGCGGCGTCCGAGCGAGATATGGCCCGGGCCGGCATTCCGACCATCCATGATCATGATTGGCAGTGTCCCATATTCCGATGCTCGACGAGAGCGCGCTCCGGCAGCGTACAGCCGGACGTTTTTGCGGAGCGCACACTGCCGCCAAGCGCTCCGCTTGGCAAGGGTCGGCCCGCTGCTTGCGATAGCGGGCGAAGCTCAGCGCCAGCCGAGCCCCGGCGCGACATGCTTCAGGATCGCCTCGATGACATGGGCGTTGTACTCGACCCCGAGCTGGTTCGGCACGGTGAGCAGCAGGGTGTCGGCCTCGGCGACGGCCTCGTCCTTCTTCAGTTCGTCGATCAGCCTGTCGGGCTCTGCCGCGTAGCTGCGGCCGAAGATCGCGCGCGTGCTCTCGTCGATGAAGCCGATGCTGTCCTGCTCCTGCCCGCCGCGGCCGAAATAGGCGCGGTCGCGATCATCGACGATCGCGAAGATGCTGCGGCTGACCGAAACGCGCGGCGCGCGGGCGTGTCCCGCCTCCTTCCAGGCTTCGCGATAGGCGCGGATCTGCTTCGCCTGCTGGATGTGGAAGGGCTCGCCGGTCTCGTCGTCCTTCAGCGTCGAGCTCTGTAGGTTCATGCCGAGCTTCGCAGCCCAGACCGCAGTGGCGTTCGAGCCGGCACCCCACCAGATGCGCTCGCGCAGGCCTTCCGAATGCGGCTCCAGCCTGAGCAGTCCCGGCGGGTTCGGGAACATCGGCCGCGGATTGGGTCTCGCGAAGCCCTCGCCGCGCAGCACGTCGAGGAAGACCTCCGCATGGCGCCGTCCCATATCGGCGTCGCTCTGGCCTTCCGCCGGCTCGTAGCCGAAATGGCGAAAGCCCTCGATCACCTGCTCGGGCGAGCCGCGGCTCAGGCCCAGTTGCAGCCGCCCGCCAGCGATGAGGTCGGCCGAGCCGGCATCCTCCGCCATGTAGAGGGGGTTCTCGTAGCGCATGTCGATCACGGCTGTGCCGATCTCGATGCGGCTCGTCCTGGCGCCGATGGCGGCCAGCAGCGGGAAGGGCGAGGCGAGTTGCCGGGCAAAATGATGGACGCGGACATAGGCGCCGTCCGCACCGAGTTCTTCCGCCGCGACGGCGAGATCGATCGACTGCAGCAGCGCGTCACCGGCCGAGCGCGTGCCCGATTGAGGAGACGGGTTCCAATGGCCGAAGGAGAGAAAGCCGATCTTTTTCATGGTGCAAAGGTCTCGGGCTGGCGCATGCGGGCGCGTCGGAAGGGGAGGCCCCGCAGATCATCCGGGACGCCTGATGCCAATATAGGCACGCTCCCTCTCGCCGGCATTGCACCGGCGCAAGCTCAAATGTGCATCGAGGCGGTTTCACCACATGATTTGGCAGACGGCGCGCGGGCGGCTCGGATCACCGGAAACATCCCGAGCTCCGCGCGGCGACGTCCTGAAGGATGATCCCGGTGTTTCCGCAGCTTCCTGAGCCATCCTTCGAAACAGCCCTGCGGACCTCATCAGGACGACGGCTGCGGCTGAGGAGGCGGACGCCTCAGACCAGCGGCTGACGGTAGACGATGAAGCCCGACTTGTCGGCCACCTTGTCGTAGAGCGCCTGGCCCTGCAGGTTCGTTTCATGCGTCTGCCAATAGACGCGGAAGCAGTTCTTCTGGCGCGCCATGGCGTTGACCGCCTCGATCAGTTTGCGCCCGACCCCGGTTCCGCGCGCCTCCGGCACGGTGAAGAGGTCCTGCAGGTAGCAGATGTTCTTCTCGCTCCAGGTCGTGCGGTGGATCACCCAGTTGGTCATGCCGAGTGCCTGGCCGTCCCGCTCGGCGAGGAAGCCTCCCATCGGCTCGGCGCCCCCGGTGAGCCGCCCGAAGGTGACGTCGTCGATCTCGGCCGGCAGCGTCGCCTTGTAGAATGTCAGATAGCCATGCCAGAGCGGCAGCCAGGCTTCGCGGTCGGCGGCGGTCAGCGGGCGAATCGTGATCTCGGACATGATGGCTCCTCCAGCGGGAAGAGATTAGCGGCATCGCCGCGCCGCTGTCTCATGACAAGCGCAGATCGGATCGATCATCGTGCGGGTCGGGTGCCGCCGACGACGGCGCTGGCCCCTGGGCCGCACGATGGGCATCTGTTTCGATGGCGTAACACTGCCGTCGACCGCTCTCGCCTCGATCTATGGAAGCCGTCATGTGGCGGGGCGGGGGCCGATCGTCTCACCATGGCTGGCGCGCTCCGGCGCATTGTGGACCATGGTGTAGGCGTAATCGATGCCCATGCCATAGGCCCCGGAATGCTCCTTGGCGATGGCGACGACCGCGTCGTAAGTCTCTTTCCGGGCCCAGTCGCGCTGCCATTCGAGCAGCACCTGCTGCCAGGTCACCGGCACCACGCCCGCTTGCACCATGCGGTCCATCGCATATTTGTGCGCGTCCATCGATGTGCCGCCGGAGGCGTCGGCGACCATGTAGATCTCATAGCCGCCCTCCAGCATGGCGCAGAGCGCGAAGGTGGTGTTGCAGACCTCGGTCCAGAGCCCGGAGACGACGACCTTCTTGCGGCCGTTGGCGGCCAGCGCGTCGCGGACGTTCTGGTCGTCCCAGGAGTTCATCGAGGTCCGCTCGAGGATCTTGCTCTCAGGAAAGACGGCGAGAAGCTCGGGATAGGTGTGCCCCGAGAAGCTCGTGGTCTCGACGGTGGTGATGGTGGTCGGGATGCCGAAGACCTTCGCCGCCTTGGCCAGGCCGACGACATTGTTCTTCAGCACCTGACGGTCGATCGACTGCACGCCGAAGGCCATCTGCGGCTGCTGGTCGATGAAGATGATCTGGCTGTTCTGGGGCGTGAGGACTTCGAGATAGCCGGACATGGTCGTCTCCTGAGGCTGGGATGGAAGGTTGATGCAGGGGCAACTGCGGCCGTCACGCGGGGGACGGGCGCAGATCGAGGAAGTGGCGCACCACGGGCGGATCGTCGCCGAGATGGAAGCGCCTGACCTGCTGCTGCAGCTCGGCATCGGCTTTCGAGACTCGCTTGTGCTGGCGCAGATGCTCGGCCCAGGACGAGACGACGAACCACTCGACCAGCTTCTCCGGGTCGGCGGTGTCTTCGGTGATGCCCCAATCATGGGCGCCGTCGCGACGGCGGGCGACGGCAAGGCGATGGACGGCCCTGACGAAGGCATCGCGATCTGTCGCCTGCACCTGATATTCGATCAGGATCAGGACAGGGCCGCGGTCAGGCGCGACGCTGCTCGCGACCAGCGGCTCGGGCCAGTGGTTGGAGGGCGCCAGATCGGCCTCGCCGGCCGGGAGCTTGACGCGGTGCATGACGACCGCGGCGACCAGCAGGCTGCCCGCCGCGATCACGAGCGTGCCCCGCAGCCCTGCGGCTTCGGCGACCGCGCCCCAGCCCAGGCTCCCGGCCGTCATCGCGCCGTTGAACACGGTCAGGTAGACCGCCAGCGCCCGTCCGCGCACCCAGTTCGGCAGGATTGACTGTGCCACGCCGTTCAGGGTCGTGAGCGCGACGATCCAGGCCGCGCCGAGCAGCAGCAGGATCGCGACCGCGATGCCTTGCGGGGGCGCAAGGGCGAGCGTGACCATCACCGCCGCGGTGACGATCCCTGCGAGCAGCAGCAGGCCATCTGCGTCCAGCCGCGCCCGCAACCGCGGCAGCAGCAAGGCGCCGAGGATGGCGCCCGCCCCGACGGCGCCGAGCAGGATGCCATAGAAGCCCGCGCCGCCGCCCAGCAGATTGCGCGCGATCAGCGGCAGCAGCGCCCAGACGGCGCTGGCGCAGGCGAAGAAGATCGCGGCGCGCAGCAGCACG
This sequence comes from Allobosea sp. TND4EK4, assembly GCF_900156025.1. Classification (GTDB taxonomy): domain Bacteria; phylum Pseudomonadota; class Alphaproteobacteria; order Rhizobiales; family Beijerinckiaceae; genus Allobosea. The sequence goes on along the minus strand of NZ_FTMO01000001.1, from coordinate 377,865 downwards.
ACATGCAATTCGCGGCTCGCCCGCGCATAGCGAAGCCCGGCGATGAAGGCGCCGGTAAAGCGCTCGGACAGGGCATCGTCGGCCCGCGGCGCACGGCGCCACCAGATCAGGGCGGTGATCACGACGACATAGCTCAGCACGTCGGCGCCATAGGTGAAGCCGGCGCCGAGCGTGGCCAGGATCAGGCCGCCCAGCGCCGGGCCGATCGCGCGCGAGATGTTGATGCCCAGCGAATTGAGCGCCACCGCGCTCTTCAGATCGGACTTCTCGACGAGTTCGGGCACGATCGCCTGCCAGGTCGGCGCCATCAAGGCGGCGCCGATCCCGCCGAGGAAGGTCAGGCCGACCAGCGAACTCACGCTGAGCAGGCCGGCGGTCGAGAGAAGCATCAGCGAGAGGCTGACGAGCCCGAGCAGGATCTGGATCGCGATCAGGAATTTGCGCCGGTCGAGAATGTCGGAGAGCACGCCGGCTGGGATCGCGAGCAGGAAGATCGGCAGCGTCGCGGCCGCCTGGACGAGCGCCACGGCCGCCGGCGCTCCCGACAGGTCGGTGACGAGCCAGGCGCTGGCGACGTCCCGCATGAAGGAGCCGATATTGCCGATGATCGTCGCCGCCCAGAGCACGGCAAAGACGCGCCCGCGCAGCGGCGCGAGGGCCGATGCCTGGGCCGGCTTGCTCTCGGGCGTGCTCATCGTGCCCCCTCAGACGGCCCAGCAGGCGCAGCCGAGCGCGCCCCAGAAACTCTTTAGGTCGGAGATCGGCAGCGTGCTCGCCCAGGCGCCGACATGGTCGTGGCCATGGACGCCGCAGGAACGCGCGCAGCCGCAGGCGGTCATCGCGGTCCGACGCAGGGAGTTCTTGCCCGCGCCGTCCGGCTCGCCCCAGGCGCCATAACCCCTGAAGGTTCGCACCGGCGACCAGTCCGGCATCGCCGGCGGCAGCTTGGTCTCGTCGAGCGACGCGAAATGGCCGGCGCCGTAGACGACCCGGCCGCCGACGACCGTCAGCTCGGCGGAAATGTAGGAGATCTCATCCTCCGGACAGGAGAAAAAGTCGCGGTCCGGCACGATCAGATCGGCGAGCTGGCCGACCACGATACGGCCCTTCTTGCCCTCCTCATTGGAAAACCAGGTGACGTTCTCGGTCCACATGCGCAGCGCCGTCTCGCGGTCGAGGCAGTTGCGCTCCGGCGTGAGGCGCAAGCCTCCGAGCGTGCGGCCGGTGATCAGCCAGGCCAGCGAAACCCAAGGGTTGTAGGAGGCGACGCGGGTCGCGTCCGTACCGGCGGAGGTTTTGACGCCCTTCTCCAGCAGGCGCGCGACCGGCGGCGTCGCTTCCGCGGCGCCCAGCCCGTAGCGCTCGACGAAATATTCGCCCTGGAAGGCCATGCGATGCTGCACGGCGACGCCGCCACCCAGCGCCGCGACACGGTCGATCGAGCGCTCCGAGATGGTCTCGGCATGGTCGAAGAACCAGTTCAGCCCCGCGAGCGGGATGTCCCGGTTCACCTTCTCGAAGACGCCGAGCGCGCGCGAGATCGTCTCGTCATAGGTGGCGTGCATCCGCCAGGGCCAGCGGTTCTCCGCGAGGATGCGCACCACGCCCTCGAGGTCGTCCTCCATCTGCGGCGACATGTCCGGCCGCGGCTGACGAAAATCCTCGAAATCGGCAGCCGAGAACACCAGCATCTCGCCGGCACCGTTGTGACGGAAATAGTCGTCGCCCTGCTTGTATGTCGAGGTCTTCGTCCAGTTGAGGAAGTCGTCCTTCTCCTGCCCGGCCTTCTGCGTGAACAGGTTGTAGGCGAGGCGGATGGTGAGCTGGTTCTCGTCGGCGAGCGTCTGGATGACGGCGTAGTCGTCCGGATAATTCTGGAAGCCGCCGCCGGCATCGATCGCGCCGGTGACGCCGAGACGGTTGAGCTCCCTCATGAAATGGCGTGTGGAATTGACCTGATAGTCGAAAGGCAGCTTCGGCCCCTTGGCCAGCGTCGCATAGAGGATGCCGGCATTGGGCTTGGCGAGGAGCAGACCGGTCGGGTTGCCCGCCGCATCGCGGGTGATCTCGCCGCCCGGCGGGTTCGGCGTCTCCTTCGTATAGCCGACGGCGCGCAGCGCCGCGCCGTTGAGCAGCGCGCGGTCGTAGAGATGCAGCAGGAAGACGGGCGTCTCGGGCGCGACCGCATTGATCTCCTCGATCGTCGGCAGGCGCTTCTCGGCGAACTGGTGCTCGGTGAAGCCGCCGACGACACGCACCCATTGCGGCGGCGGCGTCACCGCGACCTGGCGCTTGAGCATGCTCATCGCGTCGGCGAGCGAGCGCACGCCGTCCCAGCGCAACTCCATGTTGAAGTTCAGGCCGCCGCGGATGATGTGGAGATGGTTGTCGATCAGCCCGGGCAGAACGCACTTGCCCTTGAGATCGACAATTTTCGTCTGCAGCCCGGCATTGGCCATGACCTCGGCCTCATCGCCGACGGCGAGGAAACGGCCTTCACGGATCGCGACGGCGCTGGCGGCAGGATTGCCGCGGTCGAGTGTGGTGATGAGGCCGCTGTGGAAAATGAGATCGGCGGACATCGGCTTGTCTCCCGGTGCTGAGGTCTGGCTCGGGGCCAAGGGTGGGGCCGGGTACGGCAACCCCGCTCAGGACGATCGGGTCGGCATCAGCCACGCTCGCGCTTATCGGGGCGCAGATCGTCGCCGGGCGCCTTGCCGCCCGGCAGATGGCCGAAGAGATGCGGCTTCACCTGGTGGTGCCAGGATTGGGCGGCAGGGGTCTTGGTCCAGAAGCTCCGCAACAGCGGCGGCAACTGCTCGCCGATCAAGATGCCGAGCAGCCCGATGAGCGCGATCGCGGGTGGTGCCGGCGACCGCACATTGATGAGGCTGTAGATTACGCCGACCAGCAAACCGGCGCCGAGCGACGTCAGATAGAGTTTCACGGTCCGCTCCGCTGCTTGGACACGGTCCGCGGCGGGAGTCCTGCCCGCCGCGGACCGTTGCGTCAGCCCTTGATGAAGGCGAGCAGATCGGCGTTGAGCACCTCGGCGTTCACCGTCAGCATGCCGTGGCTGAAGCCGGGATAGGTCTTCAGTGTGCCGTTCCGCAGCAGCTTGATCGCGGCATGGGCCGAGGCGTCGATCGGCACGATCTGGTCGTCCTCGCCATGCAGCACGAGCGTAGGGACGGAGATCGCCTTCAGGTCTTCAGTCTGGTCGGTCTCGGAAAAGGCCTTGATGCCTTCGTAATGGGCGACGGCGCTGCCCATCATCCCCTGCCGCCACCAGTTCTGAACGACGCCCGGATAAGCCGCCGCGCCCTCGCGGTTGAAGCCGTAGAAGGGGCCGGCGGGGACATCGAGGAAGAACTGCGCGCGGTTCCCGGCGGTCGCCTTGCGGAAGCCGTCGAACACTTCGAGCGGCAGGCCGCCGGGGTTGGCGGCGGTCTTGAGCATCAAAGGCGGCACGGCACTGACGAGCACGGCCTTGGCGACCCTCCCGGCCGGCTCCCCGTATTTGGCGACATAGCGGGCGACTTCGCCGCCGCCGGTGGAATGGCCGATATGGACGGCGTCGCGCAGGTCGAGCGCCTCGACCACGGCAGACGCATCGGCCGCGTAGTGATCCATGTCGTGCCCCTGCCAGACATGGGCGGAGCGACCATGACCCCGGCGGTCATGTGCGACGACGCGAAAGCCCTGCTGGAGAAAGAACAGGATTTGCGCATCCCAGTCGTCCGACGATAGCGGCCAACCATGATGAAAGACGACGGGCCGGGCTTCTTTCGGGCCGAAATCCTTGTAAAAGATGTCGACGCCGTCACCTGTTTTGACGAATGGCATACCGAATTCCTCTCGATCTTCAGGATGTTGATGGTATTCACCAATGATGCGATTGAACTCATCGTCCAGAGGGCCGATGCGCGCTTCATTTATGTCATCAGGCCGAGTTATCGTCTGATTCAATAGTCTCCATTCATGCGCCGTGTCGCGAAAGCCTAGCGGTATCGCTTTAACGAGTCTGAGATGCGGAAGCCATTAGTTACCGCCGGGATACCGGTCGTCGAGGACATCTCTGCCGAAACTGCCGACGCGGCGCCTGCAGCCGAATGCGCTGCGGACGGCTTCCTCAAATTCATTTCGCAGGAATGGATGAGCCACATCGTCCTCGCTCTGGCGCGCCACGGCTCGCTGCGGTTCGGGGGGCTGCGTCGGCACCTGCCACCGGGGGTTTCGGCGCGCGTTCTCTCTGCCCGGCTGAAAGCACTGCAGGCCGCCGGCTATGTCGATCGCCACGACCTGAGCGGACGCGTCCTGCATGTCGAGTACTCCCTCACGGCTGCTGGGCATGCGGTCGATGCGGCTTTGGCCCGCAGCGAGCAGCTTCTGGCGGGCGGCAGGGTCTCACTTGGCCCCAGTGGTCGGGCGCCGTCTTGAACAATCGTCCCGGCTTATTGCCGGATAGTCCGGCCAAGTGCGATCGGCTTCAGGCGCTGCGCCGCCACGCTCCCGGGGACGTTCCGGTTCGGGCCGAAAACACCCGTGTAAAATGGCTCTGATCAGCAAAACCGCAATGCGCGCCGATCTCAGCCAGTGAGAGAGAGCTCCCGGCCAGTAGTGCCTTGGCCTTGTCAATGCGCAGACCCGTCAGCCACTGCATGGGGCTGGTTCCCGTCGTCGCGCGGAACCCTCTCATGAAGCTGCTGCGTGACATGCCGCAGGCGGCCGCGACTTCCCCGACGAGGACATCGCCGTCGAGATGGGCCGCGAGCAGTTCCTTGGCGCGCGCCTCCTGCGCATGGGACAGGAACGCCCTAGGCCGAAACGCAGGCTGCCCGCCGTGGAACGAGCGCGTCAGATGCGTCTGCATGGCCAGGACGATCTGATCAATGAACAAAGTCGCGGTGGCGCGCGGCTCAGCAAGCGCCGGCAGCAAAGCCGCGGCGAGATGAGGGAGGACGGGATCGGCTTCCGCCTGCAGCTGAGGCAGGGTGGGCAGGCGCCGGGCTTCCCGCGCCTCGTCTCCCGTCTCGTCGTGAGGAATTTCCACCAGCAGAAAGTCGAACGACGTCAGAAGGTTCGCGAGATAAGGTTCAGCGAAGTCGCGCAGATAGATCTTCCCAGGGCAAAAGTCATAAGAACGCTCCCGCCCGCCGACGACGATGGATCGCCGGTGAATACCGGAAAGAGCGATTCCCAGCAGCGTGCCGCGGTGGCATCCTGCGGTTTCCACACGGCCCATGGCCCGCCTGCTGGTCTTCCGCATGACCACCGCCCGGCCGGCCTGGAGACGCTCATTTCGCGTCAGCACGCTCACCGGACAGCCCAAGCTATCGATGGCAGAGATGTGTGGTGCTGACGCCTGTATAGCCACCATACCTGCTTATGGCAGGGCAGTGCAGGGCCGGTCAATGCGCCGAGCCAGTGCAACCGACAACCCACCTCCACTTTCGTAGCCGGCCAGATCAACGTCGAAGAACGTCTTGGCCGCGGCGCCAATCGCCTCCGCAGCGTCGCCGAATACGTTGCTCATACCAGCCAGGCCACCCGCTATGGATGACGCGTCCGGCCTCGATCTCGCATCCGCCTGCCCCGCCGGCATTGTCGCCGCTGGGCCTGCTAGGAACTAGTATTCCTAATGATCCTACTCAATTCCGCCCTAACCATAGCGCCGCTCGAAACCCCGCCATCCATTTTGCTGCTCAGAATGCGCGTCCCCAGGTCGAGCAAAAAATCACGGGGACAGCTCGGCGGAGGGCGTAGCAGGGGGCGTTATCGACAGCCGGACCCGCCCACGCATCGAGCAAAGCATCTGAAATAGTCCGCCTCTCGAATCGATTTCCCTGGAGCGTCGCGCCGTCGAGCGCGTGCCACATAATGGAACCGCGCTCGGACATGCCCATGGGCATGATGTGCCCTCGCTTTGGATCAGTTTTGTCGTAGATATACAGGTCGCTTGCATCGCCATTTGCTGGAATTCTCTGCATCGATAGCGGCTTTTTCAATTTCCGATCTAGGGCGATCTCGTGTTTCTCGATCGGTATTCTGAGCAAGTGCAATGTATGCGCTATCGACGCTAGCGGCCCATTGTTTGGAACAAAGCCTAGCTCAATCTGAAGCCGCGCAATCTCATAAACCGACCCGATCCAGGTGTCAGACAGCAGCGCCTTGTAGTGGAACGCGAAGAATTCAACGTTGTCTGCGCTGGTTCGGGAATCGGCGGTTCCTCTTCGATCGCTCTCTGGACCATATCCAACTCGCCGCAACGCTGCACCGATGACATGAGACTGCCGGCGCGGAGAGCTCCGCCCGCCCGAACCGACGCTCTAATCCAGCGCTCGTTGATTTCTCAATGTGTTACAGCGGCGATCCTGAAGCCCAGCGATATAGCAGCATTCACTCGCATGACGGCTCTGCTCCTTGGGTTCGTCATCTTCAGCTCGCCCATGGCGCACGGCCCCGCACATAGCCATAGGAGACGGGTCTGTCGGCATCAAAGGCCACGAATGGGATGAGTCGCGCTCATCAACAGGGCAACTTGGCCACACAAAATCAGCCACACGCCTGCAACACGATCGTCTGCGATTGCTGGATTAAGTGTTTGATTTTTAAGGTAAAAATAGGTGGCGGAGACGGAGGGATTCGAACCCTCGATACCCTTGTGGGGTATGCTCATTTAGCAAACGAGTGCCTTCAGCCTCTCGGCCACGTCTCCGGCGCAAGGCTCTATGCCTGAAAGCGGTCGGTGTTGACAAGCCTCGCCGCAAACTTTGCTCCGTTGTCTGACTATGGGGCGTGACCAGGTGCGATCAGGAGGGTGATTCTGCGGGCTGGCGGGAGCGCAGGGGCGGCCGGCCCTGCGCTGAAGCACGTGAACACCTGTCTTGAGCGGCGGTTCGAGGGCGATGATGGGCGCGCAGCGTCAGGCAGGCCTCGCCAGGCTTTGCTCGCCGGGCGGGGCCGCGCCTCGCGGCCCCGATCGCTCGGAGATTCGCCTTCCAGCCATCGGGCTGTGCAGAGCGGCGATGCGGCCCGCATCGCCATTTTGCGTCCGGCTGGGCAGCGATCATCCCCGGCAGCGCGTTGCCGGCCCGAAAATGGGTTTCCACTCCTTGCACCCATGCTCTAGACTGGCCCCGTCCGTTGGGGTGCCGAAAGGCTGAGAGGTGCGCGTGCGCGCCAACCCATCGAACCTGATCCGGGTCATGCCGGCGAAGGGAACGGTCTTCCGCTTGCAGGGTGCTGCATCGCGTCTCCGGCCGCCATCTTCCCGGCTTCGTGCGAGGATGCGCATGTCGAATCCATCTCGGGATGCCAGGGCGGTCATCGTCGGGGCCGGCGTGGTGGGGCTGGCTTGCGCGGTCGAACTGCTCGACCGCGGCGTGAGCGTCGCCCTGCACGAGCGCGCATCGTCCATTGGTGGGCGCGCCTGTTCCTGGTTTGCGGGCGGCATGCTCGCCCCCTGGTGTGAAGGCGAGAGCGCCGAGGAGCCGGTGGTTCGCCTCGGCCAGGAGGCGGCCGCATGGTGGGAGCGGCAGACCGGCGAGGTCACGCGGCAGGGCACGCTGGTCGTGGCACCAAGCCGGGACCAGCCGGAGCTGCGCCGTTTCGGCCAGCGCACCGATCATTTCGAAGAGGTCGACGGCGAGGCCGTCGCGCGGCTGGAGCCGGATCTTGCCGGCCGCTTCTCGCGCGGGCTGTTCTTCGCCAGGGAAGCGCATCTCGATCCGCGGCGGGCGCTCGCTGCGCTGGCGGCCAAGGTGCTGGCGCAGGGCGGGGCGATCCATCTCGGCAGCGCGGTCGAGCCTGCCGAGCTCGACGCCGAAACGATCCTCGATTGCCGCGGGCTTGCGGCATGCGAGGTCCTGCCCCGGCTGCGCGGCGTCAGGGGCGAGATGCTGATCCTCAAAAGCGACGAGATCCGGCTCGCGCGCCCGGTCAGGCTGTTGCACCCGCGCATTCCGCTCTATGTCGTGCCCCGTGCCGACGGGCATTTCATGGTCGGCGCGACCATGATCGAGGGCGGCGCCCGCAACCGCATCTCGGCCCGTTCGATGCTGGAGCTGCTGGGCGCGGCCTATGCCCTGCATCCCGCTTTCGCCGAAGCCGAGATCGTCGAGACGGGCACCGATGCGCGCCCGGCCTTTCCGGACAATCTGCCGCGGCTCGTCCGCAAGGGCAGGGTGCTTCACGTCAACGGACTTTACCGGCACGGCTTCCTGCTGAGCCCCGCCATGGCGCGCATGGCCGCCGATGCCGTGCTCGACCCTCTCGCGAAACCGGAGATGCTGCATGACCTTGCTGCTTAACGGCGCGCCGCAGGAGATCGCGGCCACGACGCTGGCGGAGGCCTTGGCCGAACTCGGCTATGCCGGCCGCATCGTGGCGACGGCCGTGAACGGGCACTTCGTCCCGGCCCGCAACCGCGCCGCGACGGCGCTCAACGAGGGCGATCGCATCGAGGTCGTCGCCCCGATGCAGGGAGGGTGAGATGGCGTCTTTCTACGGCTTCGAGCCGAAAAACCCGCTTTTTCTCGGTACGGCGCAATATCCTTCGCCGGCGATCCTGGCCGATGCGGTGCGGCGTTCCGGCGCCGAGATCGTGACCGTCTCGCTCCGGCGTGAAGCGGCCAACGGCGGGGCAGGGCAGGCCTTCTGGGGCCTGATCCGCGAGCTCGGCGTCAGGGTTCTGCCCAATACCGCCGGCTGCCATACGGTGAAGGAGGCGGTGACGACCGCCGAGATGGCGCGGGAGGTCTTCGGCACCGACTGGATCAAGCTGGAGCTGATCGGCGAGGACGACACGCTGCAGCCGGATGTGATCGCGCTGGTCGAGGCGGCCCGCATCCTCGCCGACGACGGCTTTCAGGTCTTTCCCTATACGACCGAGGACCTCGTGGTCGCGGGGCGGCTGCTCGATGCAGGCTGCGAGGTGCTGATGCCCTGGGGGGCTCCGATCGGCTCGGGCCGGGGGCTGAACAACCCCTATGGCCTGCGCAGCCTGCGCCAGCATTTTCCCGGCGTCCCGCTGGTCGTCGATGCCGGCATCGGGCTGCCGTCGCATGCCGCCCAGGCGATCGAGATGGGCTATGACGGCATCCTGCTCAACACGGCCGTCGCCAAAGCGGGCGATCCGGCCGCGATGGCGGAGGCTTTCGCGCTCGCCATCCGGGCGGGAAGGCTCGCCTTCGAGGCGCAGCCGATGGAGGCGCGGGACATGGCCGCGCCCTCGACGCCCGTGATGGGCAAGGCCTTTCTCGCGTGAAAGACGAACCGACGATGACCCTCGACCCGTTCTACCCCATCTTCGACAGCGCAGACTGGATCGCGCGCATGCTGCCGCATGGCATGAAGCTGGTGCAGTTGCGCGTGAAGGAGCGGCCCGAGAGGGAGGTCGCCGCTGAGATCGCCCGCGCGAAGAAGCTCTGCGCCGCGGCCGGCTGCGTGCTGGTGGTCAACGACTACTGGAGGCTCGCCATCGCCGAGGGCTGCGATTGGCTGCATCTCGGCCAGGAGGATCTCGACACCGCCGATCTCGGCGCGATCCGCAAGGCAGGCCTCAAGCTCGGCGTCAGCAGCCATGACGAAGCGGAATTGGAGCGGGCGCTCGCGACGCAGCCGGATTACGTCGCGCTGGGGCCGGTCTACCCGACCATCCTGAAGCAGATGCGCTTTGGACCGCAGGGGCTGGACAAGCTGGGCGAATGGAAGCGCCGCATTGGTGACCTGCCGCTGGTCGGCATCGGCGGGATCTCGCTCGACAGGGCGCCCGGCGTCTTCGAGGCCGGTGCCGACATTGTCGCGGCGGTCACCGACGTCACGCTGAACCCCGATCCGGAGACGCGGCTGAAGGCCTGGATGGCGGAGACGCGCAAGCACGCGAAGGCCGCCTGAACGCTCTCATCCGGGGCTTTGCGATGCGGAGACACGGGATTCATTCCGGAGCGCTTCCGAAACGGGTCAGGCATGGATCCCGGATCTGCGCGGCGTCGCCGCCTGTGCGGGATGACCACGCGTATTGCGGCTGTCGAGGGCGTTCTCAGCTCTCCGCTTCCGCGCTGGTCGCATGCCCGTCGACATGGCCGAGGCTGCGCTCGGGGTCGAGCCGGTCGCGCACGCGCTGCTTCAGTACCTTCGAATCCGGAAAGCCGCCATCGACCTTGCGGTCCCAGATCGTCTCGCCGTCATAGGTGATCTGGAAGATGCCGCCGGTCCGCGGGATCAGCGCGACCTCGCCGAGATCCTGCCCGAAGGTCGAGAGCAGCTCCTGCCCGAGCCAGGCCGAGCGCAGCATCCAGTTGCACATCGAGCAGTAGGTGATCGCGATGCGCGGGGCGGGCTTGGGTTGGGTCATGAGCGGGTCACCGAAGCGGAAGGGCTACACCTGACATCCCGCTTCGAGGTCTCTCCTGCAAGTCCGCAAGCTGCATGGGCGGCCGGCGAAATCTGCCGCCCAACCCTTTGTTTTAAATAACTAAAAAATCGCGTTCAGGCCTCATCGATATAGCGCCGGCGCAGATGCGCCTTGAACACGCCGGCATCGAGCGGCCGGCCGGTCGCCTCCGTCAGCAACGCGTCGGTCGGGAGCAGGGAGCCCCTGCCGTGGATATGGGCGCGCAGCCAGCCGACGAGCGGCGCAAAGTCGCCCTTGCCGATGCCGGGCAGGATGCCGGGCTCGGCCGTGCAGGCGGCGTCGAAGATCTGCGCTGCGGTCATGGCGCCGAGCGTATAGGTCGGGAAATAGCCCCAGCCGCCGGAGGGCCAGTGGATATCCTGCAGGCAGCCGAGCCGGTCGTTCGGCACGGTGACGCCGAGCAGGCTCTTCAGGCCCTCGTTCCAGGCGGCGGGCAGCTCGGCCAGCGGCATGTCACAGGCGATGAGGGCTTTTTCCAGCCGGTAGCGCAGGATGACATGCGCCGGATAGGTGACCTCGTCGGCATCGACCCGGATGAAGCCGGGCTCGACGCGGGTGTAGCGGCGCCACATCGCCTCGCTTTCCCAGGCTGGACCGGTGCCGGCGAAGCTCTCGCGCATCAGCGGGGCCGCGAAGTCGAGGAAGGGGCGCGAGCGGCACGCCTGCATCTCCATCAGCAGCGATTGGCTCTCATGGATGCTCATGCCGCGCGCCGCGCCGACCGGCTGGTTGAGGTAGCCCTGCGGGCGGCCCTGCTCGTAGAGCGCATGGCCGGTCTCGTGCAGCACGCCCATCAGCGCCTTGGTGAAATCGGCCTCGTCATAGCGTGTGGTGATGCGGACGTCGTTGTCGGCGCCGCCGCAGAAGGGGTGCGTGGAGATGTCGAGCCGCCCTCGCTCGAAATCGTAGCCGAGCGCCGCCATCAGCCGGATGCCGAGCGCGCGCTGGGTCTCGGTCGGGAAGGGGCCTCCGAGCGGTTCCAGGGCCGGCCGGCGGGCCTGCACCTCCATCGCCTCCTGCGTGAAGCCGGGCAGGAACGCTGCGAGATCGTCGAACAGGGTGTCGATCTTGGCGGCGCTGCCGCCGGGTTCATAGTCGTTCAGCAGCGCGTCGTAAGGCGAAAGCCCGAGCTTCTCGCCCTTGGCGGCGCCGATCTGGCGCTGCAGGTTCAGCACCTCGCCGAGATAGGGCAGGAGGCCGGCGAAATCCGCCTCCGCCCGCGCCTGCCGCCAGCGCATCTCGCAGGCCGAAACCGCCTTGCTGGAGGCCTCGACGAGATCGGCCGGGAGCGCGGTCTCGACCGTCCAGACCCGCCTGATCTCGCGCAGATTGGCCCGCTCCCACTCGCCCAGCGAGACGTCTCCCTCGGCCTCGCCCAGCCAGTCGCCGATGCGCACGTCGCTCACCATGCCGTGGCGCAGGACATGCAGCAGCGCCGTGCTCTCGGCGCGCGTCTCGGCCGCGCCCTTCGGCATCATCACGTCGCTGTCCCATTGCAGGATGCCGACGGCGTTGGAGAGGGCGGCAATGCGGCCGAAATGGGCGGCGAGGTTCGAATAGGCGGTCATGCGGGGTCTCTGCGAAAGGGTCTGGCTGGCAAAGGAGCCGCTTCCAGCGCCAGGCGCAAGCTCAGGTTTGGCGAGCCCGAGCCGTCATTGCGAGCGAAGCGAAGCAATCCAGGAGGATTGCGACGAAGCTCTGAGCCAGTCTTCCCTGGATTGCTTCGTCGCTGTGCTCCTCGCAATGACGGCGGGAGTCGGCGATCGATGTAGGCTCAGGCGAACAGCTTCGAATACTGCCGCGGCTGCGAGCGCAGATACTGGTTCGGTGCCTTGACGGTCGCCCCGAGGGCTGCGGCCGCATGCCAGGGCCAGCGCGGGTCGTAGAGGATGCCGCGCGCGATCCCCACCATGTCGGCCTCGCCGGTGCCGATGATCGCCTCCGCCTGCTCCGGCTCGGTGATGAGCCCGACCGCGATCGTGGGGAGCCCGGTCGCTTCCTTGACGGCGCGGGCCAGCGGCACCTGGTAGCTGGGTCCGAGCGGAATCTTCTGCGCCGCCGAGAGGCCGCCGCTGGAGACGTGGATGAAGTCCGCGCCGTGCTTTTCCATCTCCTGGGCGAACGCGATGCTCTGCGCGATGTCCCAGCCGCCTTCCACCCAGTCCGTGCCGGAAATGCGGAAGCCGACCGGATAACCCGCCGGCACCACCGCCTTGATCGCGTCCAGCACCTGCAGCGGGAAGCGCATGCGGTTCTCAAGCGAGCCGCCGAATTCGTCCTCCCGCTTGTTGGAGAGCGGTGAGAGGAACTGGTGCATGAGATAGCCATGGGCGCCGTGCAGTTCGATCGCCGCGAAGCCGAGCCGGACGCTGCGGCGCGCGCTCTCGGCAAAAGCCTCCACCAGCCGGGCGATGTCGTCGGAAGTCAGCGCGCGCGGCGGGCGCGGATAGGTCTCGAAGCCGATGGCGGAGGGCGCATGCACCTGCCAGCCGCCATCCTCCGGGCCGAGCTGGCCCCCGCCCTGCCACGGGCGCGCGGTCGAGGCCTTGCGGCCCGCATGCGCGAGCTGGACGCCGATCGGCATGTCGGACCAGCGGCGGACCGAGCCGAGCACCTTGGCGAGCGCCGCCTCGTTCTCGTCCGACCACAGGCCGACATCGGCTGGGCTGATGCGCCCATCGGGCTCGACGGCCGTCGCCTCGATGATGAGGAGCCCGGCGCCGGACAGGGCGAGTTGGCCGAGATGGATGGTGTGCCAGTCGGTGACGTTCCCGTTCTCCGCCGAGTACTGGCACATCGGCGCGATGACGATGCGGTTGGCGAGCGAAAGGCCGCCAAGCTGGTAGGCGCTGAAAAGCTGGCTCATGGAACACTCTGGGCTGAAACGGAGGAGGGCGCCTTGCGGCTTCGCCCCTAATTTAGGGGCGGTGTTGGGCTGCGCCAGAGCGCTTCACGCAAATGCGCATCACCACGAATGCAAGGGAAGGGGGTTGCGAATGCCCTGGGCGCGGCCAGCGCCAGTCTGACCCGCCACATCCTCTCCATGCCGATGGGTTTCGAGTTCCTGCGGGCAAGAAAGTCAATGCCCATTTCCTGTGCAGAGAGGTTGCCTATAAGCTGCCCTTAAGGTCGGAGGTTTCAAGCCGGCCATGGGAGAGAAACGGAATGGGACTTCGCGTCGGGCTTGCGGTTGTCGGCCTTGTCAATGTGCTGGCGTTGGCCCGGATATCCGGAGCGCCCATCTCCTGGCTGTGGGTCTTCGCGCCGCTCTGGCTGCCCGCCTCTCTCTACCTGCTCTTTGCGGTTTTCCTGGTCGTCGGGACAGCGATCGCAATGGGCAGCAGGCCGCGCAGGCCCGATCGAGACCATCGGCCTTAGGGTCCGGCCCCTAAGTCAATTCCGTTCGTCCGGGAACTGCGGTCTGTTCCCCTTTGATTGCTCGTGCGCCGCCGTTCGAGAGCTCGCGTTGTGTAGCGCGAACTTTCAAATGGCACTGCGCGAACAATCAAATGGCAACAGGCTCGCAGTAGGTCACCGGCATATTCGGCGCAGACCCGCCACATGCCCCTCGTCAACCTCCTCCATCAGACGAATGAGAGTCGCGTTCGCCTGTACCATTTCTTCTATGGTGACCGGGGACAGGTAGGTCAGATCGTCGATGCTATCGGAATGCGACTCGAGCTGCGCCAGTCGAGCAAGCGCGGCTACAGGTTCGGGTTCGAGTGTCGTCCCCGACCTCAGCAGCTCAAGCATCGCCTCGATATCGGTGCCACCTGGGCACCGGAAGGCCAGAAACACCTCGATAACGCGACGCAGCACATTCGGCATCATGTAGCCGTACTCATAGGCATCGCCTTGCGCCGCGAAACGAAGAACATGCTGAAACAGAAAATGATACTCAAAGTCATACTCGCGCAGCAGCCGGCTCATTTTCTGAAGCGATGATGTGCGGCGGCCATCCGCTGGAAGCCGAACATCCAGAAAAAACAAGGCGGCTGACGGCTCAGTCTCCTTTTTCTTGGGGCTCCATCTCGCCCTCCAGGCTTTCTTGAATTCGTTCATGAAGTGCTGATTATGGGTGAGCACGAAGAGCTGCGCCGCTCCTTCCAGACGGCTTTTCACAAGCGCGCAGCTAAAGTTCATTGCGCGTGTGTCGAGGCTGGAAATCGGATCATCGATCACTACGATTAGGTCGGACATTGAACGGCCATCCGCCTGAAGGCTGGAAATGAAGTAACACAGCGCGATCGCGGTCTTTTCGCCTTCGCTGGGACTACCTGTGATTGCGCAGCCGTATCGGTGGATCTCATAGCCCTCTTCAACGGGATGGACGGCAAGCTCGTCGTGGCCAAGGTAGCTGCGAATTAGACGGTTGATCGTTTCCGCTGCAGGGCCATGCTGTCTGATTTTAGCCCTGAGATCAGCTGCGTCTTGAATCAAACGTTGGCGCAGGCCGCTCTCCGTTTCGATCTCAGACTCCAATTGCCGGCAATTGTCGCTGAGTGATTCGAATTCCCGCCGCCATATATTCGCAAAATGGTAGCGGACTTCGGTCCGAGCGGCTTCGCGAAGCTGGTCAAATTTATCGGCCTCGAGGTTGTGCTCTCCGATGAGGCGATTGAAGTCTTCGAGGGCGCTGAATAGCGACCCCGACTGCTGCAAAACCTCGTGGGAGGGTGGCAGGCCTGTTGCAAGTATCTTTCTCGTTGGCCTTAAGGCCTTCTCGCTCAGGACATCTCGCACCTGAGCGACGATCGCCTGCATCGAACGGGCCTCGCGCCGAAGCCAGGACGCCGCACTTCTGAAGGTTTCTCGGAGTCCCGGCGCTATTTCCAGCTCGGCTGGGAGTGCCGTGCCGCTGGAGATTTTCGCAAGCTCGCTCCACCAGTACGCCGCTTTATCATGCGCTGTGCCAATCTGCCTCATGAACTCTGCCAAGCTATCATTCAGTGCGGCCTCAAGATCATCAGCTCTTTTCGAGGTGATTTCGTTGCCGCAAAGAAGACAGGTTTTGAGACCCTTCGCCCGGTGATAGTCGTTCCCCTGCTTGAGCCACGGCACCATTTCGGGGTGTTCGTGCATTTCTGCCAGCGCAACAGCCCCTGCGGTTGCATGAGCAAACGTCTCTGCGGCGTAGATCGTCCGATGCAGATCCTCAAAATCGAACTGGACCTCGTCGAGGGGAGGCAGTGCTTGTTCCTGGCGGCACAGGCCGATAGCAGCGTCGATTTTCGACTGGCTAAGCGTAAACTCCGGGGGAGCCTCAGATACGTCCTGAACGAACTTGGGCGCCTCATATCTGCGGTTCTGCAAACGCAATAGTTGTGAGATTTCCTGAGCTTTAGCTCGCTTAAATGCTGCAAACGCGCGATCGGCTGCATCGCGGCCGGCAGCGGCCGTTTTTGCTCTTTGAAGTCCCTCTTCGAGCGCCTGCTCCAGTCTTCCGAGCTGCTCAGCTGCGTCTGCCTGATCACGCCCAATATAAAAGATCGGATTGGCGCGCGCGTCGGACCATCTCAGATTTTCGGCAACAAAATCGGCATTGAACACCGCAATACGATGTTCCAACCCACTTAAGGTCACAGGGGAAGCCAGCCGATCGCCGTCATCGAGCTCTAACTCAAATTCCGTTTCTTGTGGCAATTGAGGGTGGAGCCTCCCGTCTTTCAGGGAAGCCAGGATCCGGGTGAGGGTGCTCTTACCTGAACCGTTGAACCCATAGATCAGATTGTAGCGTCTAAAACCGAGAGAAGGGGATTGGTGAGTGCGTTCCGCGAGGACGCCAGCCCCGGAGAGAGCTCGGATGTTTCGGATCGTTGACGGCATCCATCCCTCGTTCCGTGGTCGCTGAAGTTCATCCGGATATGACAACTTCCCGCACCCTCTTAGTGCGCTCGCCGCTGCCCACCTGATAGCTTAACTCGACTGTCTCGATCGTCGCCCAGGCGAACAGCTCGCGCACCTCGGGCACGTCGTTCAACGACAGGATGAAGCGGCCTTGAAGGCCCTGTAAAGCGGCGCTGAGGCGTTCGAACTCCTGGCGCCCGAATAATCCCCGGCCATAGAAGTGCTCGGTCCCCCAATAGGGCGGGTCCAAATAGAACAGCGTGCCCGGCCGGTCCCAGCGCGCGATGAAGTCCTGCCAAGGCAGGCATTCGATCCAGACGCCGGCGAGGCGGTCATGGACGGCCTCCAGCAGCGGTTGCAGCCGGGTGATGTCGAAGCGAGCTGGTCCCTTGGTATCGATGCCGAAGCTGCGACTGGCCACCTTGCCGCCAAAAGACAGCTTCTGCAGGTAGAGGAATCGGGCCGCCCTTTCGAGATCGGTCAGCGTCTCCGGATCCTGGGCGTTCAGCCGCTCGAATTCGGCCCGGCTCGAAAGCTGCCAGCGGAGCATGTCGAGGAAGGCCTGATAGTGCCGCTGCAGCACGCGGAAGAAGATGGCCACGTCGCGCGAGGCGTCATTGATGACCTCGGCCTTCGGTTTCGTCGGCCGGCGCAGGAAGACGCCGCCCATTCCCACAAACGGCTCGGCGTAGGTGGTGTGCTCGATGGCGCCGATCCGCTCGACGAGCGTGCGGGCGAGCTGCTTCTTGCCGCCGACATAGCCGGCAACGGGCGTGATGGGTCGGACTGCGTTCATCAGATTTTAGAGCCTGTCAGCGCCCGCTATGGCGCGGCCTCGTGGCCGTCGTGGCGGGCGATGTGATGTCAGTCTCGTCGGGCGGCGCTCCCTGCAAGTTGAGCCGCCGGAGCCGCAAGGCTCCCCTGTCACGTCACTGGGTGTCCTGCCGGGGCTGGAAGGTCAGGCTGTGAAAGCCGCGTCGATCTCTGCGGTGCTGGTAATGGTGCCTGCCGCGATCGCCTCCGCGATCTCGCGCTCGCGCCGGAACAGGCCGCGGACATGGCGGCCGACCGCGAGCGCGATCGCGTGCAAGGTCGCGGCGTCGAGCGTCACCCAGCCGCTGGCGGCTTTGAAATCGACTGGCTCTTCCGGATCGACCTGCGCCAGGGCATCAGCCCCGGCGATCATCGCTTGCGATGCACGGCTTGTATCGATCGTCTGGCCGGCGGCGGTGATGCCGCCGATTTCGAGCTGCCAGCGCCTCTCCGCCGCATAAGCGATCAGGTCGAGGCTAGGCGCCCGGGGACGAACAAATTCGCCGGCGATATCAACCCAGCCGATCTCTGCGTTGTCCGCGACCTCGACCAGGCCGGCAAGGAAATCGGGATGGAAGCAGTCGGCCAGCGTTGTAGGGCGGGAGATCAGTTCGCCGTCCTGGTTCTCCTCCGTGACGGTCTCCGGCACGCCCTCCGGCAGCTTGATGAATTCGACGATCGTGTCGGCGACAGTGCGAGCGAGCTTCATTTCAATAGAACTCCGCAATCACGAGGCCAGATTTGCCGTTGCCGCCGGCTGCGGCGCCGATACCGCCCGTCGCCCCGTTGCCTCCTTGGCCGTAGAAGAGGCCGTTGCCGCCCGCTCCGGCGCTGAACTGCAGGTAATGGTTCGGAACCTTCCAGGACCCGCCACCAGTTCCGCACGAGGCCACGCTGCCTAGATTGCCACCGTTCGAACCGTTGCCGCCGTTCTGGCTGAAGGAACCGCCGGAGCCCCCGGAGCCTCCCGCGCCGCCTTGGCCATATGTTCCGCTGGCTCCCGCTCCGAACAGGCCGCCGGCGGCCGTCATAAGCGAGCCGACCGATGTCGAACCGCCATTCGAACCGTTGGTGCCGGCAATCGTGCCTCCGTTGCCACCTGTGCCGATCGAAACCGCGTGCGTGGCTGCCGGGACCACCGTAAAAAGGCCTTCGCGATACTCTCCACCGCCACCGCCGCCGCCGGCGCCTCCGGAGGCATTGATGCCGCCCCCTCCGCCTGCACCGCCCCAGCTCATCAACTTGAGGACAGTGCACCCGGCTAAGATCGTCAGCGTGCCGCTCGCGGTGAAGATGGCGCGGCCGCGCAAACCGGAGACATCGCTCGCAACAGGGGACGTGCAGTAAAACGCGTTGGCCGGCCCGAATACGAAGGTCAGGATCTGCCCGGCAACGGCATCGCCTGGCTGCATGGCAGTGCCGTCGCGCTTGAGCAGGCTCACCGCGCCAATTCCATCGACATCAAGCGTCATGGGGCCGGAATTGGTCGCCGCGATCTTGAGCCTGAGGGGCAAGCCTTTCACATACCTCGCCAAGTTGCGCTCCAGATCGGCAGTCAGCGCATTCGGGCTTCCACCCACCTCGACGTAATTCAGCACCTGCGACCGGATCGCCTGGAGGAGCTGAGTAAAATCAGCGTTGCTCGGATTGCCCCCGCACGCTTCGATCAGGCCGACGATCTCTTCCTGGATCGCGTTGTGCCAGACCGCGGCGAGCTCGGTCCCAGGAATGCCGGCGACCGTATCCTTGCCGCGGAATCCGCGACGGCCGCCGCCGAGGTCAATCGTGTTGGCGCCGATAATGCGATCCATGTGCCTGCCTCAGATATAGCGAAAGGCGACATCCGTATGGGCCGGTTTGGCCCTCCGGATGTCGCATTCGACGTCGGAAAGGGTGATGTCGAGCAGGAGGTCGCCGGCCTGGGACTCGTTGACCTTGGCGACAATCTCGCCCAGCAGCGCGAGCTCGACGGTCCAGCAGAATTGCTCGGGACTCTCGATGAGTTCGTCGCCGGCGACGGCGGCGTCGGCCATGGACACGCGGTTCTCGACGATGGCGATGGCGACACCGCGCTTGGCAGCAAGACCCACGAAGTAGGAGATCGAGGCGCCGCCCCGCGCCGTCCAGCGCTGGTGGGCCAGCTGTCGGCGCTGCTCGAGGGACATGGTGCCCGGATCGCGCCCACACGGATCGGGCCCCAGTACCCGCTCGAAGTCCGGCAGGAGCAGCGTCGCCGTGCGCGGGTCGATCTCCTCCAGCATCGCCTCGGCGGTCTCCTCGAGGGCGGCGATGCGCTTGGCGAGCGGTTTGAACAGGGTTTCAAACAGGCTGGGCTTGGCGACCGGCGCCGCCTGTGGCCACACCCAGCCGCGCGGAGCGTGCGCGATGAGATCGGCCTGGACCTGCTCGGCCGAGCGGCTCATGGGATCACCCAGACGATGGCCCCGCGGGTCGCGAGCTCGCGGGGGGTGCAGACGACATCTCCGGCCGGGATCGCCAGCTCGTGCGCATATTCGCCATTGGCCGAAGAGATCGCCTCGGAGATCCGCGAGTGCGGCAGCGTGCCGCCGATCTGCGACTCGCGGGCGAAGAAGTCGTCCAGCGCCGCGGCGACGGCCGCACGATTGGCCACGGTGTCGGGAGTGAGCTTGATCGTGAACGGCTGGACCTTCGCGACATAGGCCAGGACATAGACCTCGGCCGTCACCGGGCGCAGGGTCTCGAGCAACGCGGCGATCGCGTCGAGTTCTGCGTCGGTGGGCTCGACCGGAGCCGTCGCGGTTCCCATGGCGACTACGACACCCAGGCTGCCCGGCCCGACCCAGTTGGCGACGACGGCGACTTTCGAGGCCGCGAAGCTGTTGAAGACCCATTTGGGATAGTCGAAGGCCGCTCCGCCATGTCCCGGCTCGCGGATGACGGCGAGCAGCCGGGCCAGTAGCGATTCAGGTGTCTCTTCATCTGCGCCGCCGGCAAGCCCACCGGCGTCGAGCGTCGCCACTTGCGGATCGAGGCCCGCAAGCGAGGTGACGATCGGCAGCGAGGCTCCGCCCGGCGTGTTCGCAGTCGTTCCGCCGGCTGTGGCGACCAGGGCGAGCGTCGCCAGTCCAGCGCCGTCGACGGCACCACTGGCGGACGTTTCGACGAGAACGCCGCCGGGCGTGCGCAGCTGCAGGCCGCTGGGGATGGCGGTGCCAGCCACGCCCGTGAAGACGGCATAGCCGACCGCCTTCGTCGCCTCGCGCTGATAGACGCCCCAGATCGAGGCGTGGCGCTTGAGCTGCTCCAGCTCGGCCGTGTCCGGCATGTACTGGTCGCCCCACCAGCGCAGATGCAGGTGGGTCATGAACAGCCCGAGGCTATCCGTGCGTAGATGGGCCGAAATCAGGCCCTTCTCCGAGCGAACCGCGCGGGCTATCGCAGCAGGGTCGGCATCGGGCTTCAGCGCGATCAGCGCCGCCTCCATCTCGGCCTGTGCAGGCTCCAGGATTTCGGCTGGGCTCGGGAGCGGGAATGGCATCAGCTCACCTGGATGCGGCGCTCGACGGTCGAACCGTCGATCATGCAGCGAAGCGCCAGCAGACCTTTGCGCAGCCACTCCGCCGAGACCTCAGCCGGCCGGCCGATCTCCTCCTGCGACCAGGCCAGAGCCTCCTCGGCCCAGAAGGCGCAGAAGCGGCGGGTGGTCTCGGTCTGCTTCGCCCGATCGAGCAGCCAGAGGCGGCAGCCGATCTTGCGACCGAGCGGGTCAAGTGCGTCGCCGGCCCAGCCGCGGCGGGCCACGAAGGAGCTCGGGGCGTTGAGGGCATCGATGCCGGAGGGCAACTCGTCGTCCGGCTCGGCGCGGCGATCGGTGCCGAGCGAGATGAGCATCGGCGTGACCGGGGTTTCGTCGAGCAGGAGATCGCCATCCGCGCCCAGCGCCAGATCGGCGCGGCGCGTCGGCGGGTCATAGACCAGAGCTGCGTCGAGGAAAGCGGACATGGCGCCGAAAATGACGCGCGCGCGCAAGCTGCGGCACGCCCCGAGATCGGGGCGGCTGGACATCTCACCAACCGCTCTTCAGATTATTTGAGGAGGCGCGATGGCCGAGACCTACGATTTCCCCGTGCCAAGATATCTGTATCGGTTTCGCCGAGATTCAGAACGTCATGTCGGCGAAATCGAGCAGTCTTACCTGTGGTGCGCCGACTTCCGGTCCTTGAATGATCCGATGGAAGGCTTGTTTCGGAGCGCCGACAGGAGCTGGCGGGAGGCTCTCCGCGTGGAGAAATACCAAACGGGGATCTGCAGCCTGACTGAAGATCCTCGCAATGTGCTGATGTGGGCACACTACAGCGACCAGTTTAACGGCTTCTGCGTCGAATACGACACATATGCGCTGTTGGAAGTGATCCAATCGGCACTGCTCGTCCGAGTTCGCTATTCCGACGACATTCCCCTGCCTAGCCTAGGGGGAGACCCATTCGAAAGTGCGAAGAGTGTTCTCTCGAGCAAGGGCAGCGATTGGGCCTACGAACGAGAATGGCGGCTGCTGAAACGAGGTGCGGGGCGCCAGCACTATGACCACTCATCACTCAAGGTTGTATCCAGAATCTTGGTAGGTAACCGCGCTAGTCAGTATCTGATGAAGGGTCTCAAATTTGCCGCTCCGACCGTTCCCATCGAACGGATACGGCTCCGCGACGGTAAAGTCATGATCAAACGTGAGGCTCGGGATCCGGCCCGATAACGGGGATGACCGAGCAAAAGATCCCCTCATCGTTCAGCACGAACCAGTTTGGCCCCTTGCGCAGCTTGGCATAGTCCGGCCGCAAGACAGCGCGAGCGTCACCTGCGACCTTGGCGACCACCCGGTCCTCGGCCACCTCGACCGTTGTCTCCTTCACCTTCACCAGCACCTTGCGGGTCGTCAGAATTTCGATCGTGCCGTCGTCCTTGATGTGGATGCGGTCGCCCTTGGCGTTATACTGGGCGCTCTCCCCCTCTTTCAGGTTCCCGAGGCGGCTGCCTGGCGCCGCCACCGGCAGCCCGGCCAGATCGCCCTGGTCGCCGCCGATCGCCAGCACGATCATCAGCCCGCCAGCGGGCGGCCGCGAAGCGAAGCCGAATGGCTGCACCACCTCGACATCGGTGCGGTCGACATGGCGATGCGTGGTGACGCTCGCCGTCTGCATCGCGCCCTTGTCGTTGGTCGAGCGGACGACGCCGCGCAGGACGGTGCCGCGATAGGCGTGGGCGTGCTCGCGATCGTCCATGGTCACCTCACAACGGATAGGCGGTGGAATCGAGCTTGCCACCCTTGCCGGAGCTGGCCTTGCCCTTGGCCTTGCCGGAGCCCTTCTCCGCACGGCGATCGTTCTCGGCCAGGACGTCGTAGGCTTCCGGGCCGGTGAAGCGCAGGCGGGATTTCGGGCCACGATCGTCGTAGGTGACGCGCACGCCGGCGATGAGCATGTCCCGGTCGATGTTGGAATAGGCGTCGACGACATCGGAGATGGTGTTGGGCTTCCAGAGCTCGCCGTTGGCCCGGAAATCCGGCCAGGCGTAGTCCTCTTTGTCACCCTTGCCGCGGCGGGTACGCATCTCCCATTCGGCCTGGCGCTGGGCATCCAGATGCGTCGCCTTGGTTCGCGCCATGGCGATGAAGGGCCGCCACCGCGTCACCTCGGAGTCCTTGGCGTAGCCCATGACGAGCGTGCCTGAACCCTCGGGCTCGTCCTCCGGATCCGACGAGGCGGCGGCCGGCGCCGATGGCGCCGCATCGAGCGGCTGGGCGGTGGCGTCGAGGGCCGCCGCGTTGCCGCGCCTGCCGCCGTTCTTCTCGCTCTGACCCTTGACGAAGTAGTCGCTGAAGCGCTCCCGCGCCGAGAAGGAACCGCGCAGGCGCGTGACGTTCCCTGGGAAGCGGATGCCGGCGGCCGCGCGCTCCTGGCCGGACCGGGTGATCACGAGGGTGCCGACGCGGTCGGTGGTGATCAGGACGCCGCGCTGCTTGGCATATTTCGACAGGGCGGAGAGCACGGTCTCGCCGGCCTCCACCGTCATCTTGTCGAAGTTGGGCGAAACGTCCGTGTCGCATCGGACCTTGATGCCGAACGGCTTGCAGAGCTTCTCGGCGAATTCCGTCAGCGAGAGGTCGCGGTATTCGTGCTTGCCGCGCGGATCGGGCGGGCAGTCGACCAGGTCGCCGGTGACGTCCCGGCCGGAGATCACGACGCCGTCCTGGCCGATCGAGGCGTCCGGCATCACCTCGTCGATCCAGCCGATCAACCAGAGTTCGTCATCGACGAAGATCTCCGCCTTCTTGCCCCAGTCAAGCGGACCGGAGCCGTCGACCGGCGTGGCATAGTCCCAGCTCTGCATGGCCCGGAATTCGTCACGGCAGGCGAGCTCGAATGAGGCGGAGAGTTCGCTGAGATCGTGACAGAGATCGACGCGATAGAACTGGTCGAAGATCTCGCCGTCGATCTTGAGCGAGATCCGTCGCGTCGGCTCCAGCGCGGGTCTCACAGCAGCACCTCGATCGGGCCGGCGCCGAGCGAGGCGGGGTGGCGCAGGCGGTTGCGGCGGACGATATCCTGGGCGTAGCCGAAGACGGCCTTGGGATCGTCGCCGGCGAGATGCTGGGCGAGGAGCAGCGCAGAAGCATTGCCGGGCGGCGTGATCCGCTGCACCGCCGGCAGGCGGCCGATGGTCTCCGAGAGATCGGCGGCCAGCCTGGCGCGGGCCTCGCCAAGCGCTCGCCACAGAGCCGCAGCCGGGGCGACCTGGTCGGAAGCCAGGGCCGACGCGCTCGTCATTCCGCGGCGAAGCCGGTCGTCGATGGTCGCGGCATAGGCCTGCGCGTCCTGTCGCGCATTGAACGGGATTTGAACGACGAGCCGGGCCGCCTCCGCCAGGCATTCGGCCTCGGCCGCCAGCAGCACGGCTTTTTCCGCGACCGAGGTCGGCAGCTCGGCCGGCGCGATCGCGCTTAGGCCGACCAGCGGCACCGACTCGCTCGGACGAAGCCGGCGGCCGATATCGGTCGCGATGGACATCAGCAGCGTGGCGCCCGCGCGCGGATCCGCGACCGGTGCCGCAGCCGCAGCCGGGCCGGCACCGATCCCGGAGGCCGGCTGCGGCCGATACGCGACCGAAACGGCGGAGGCAAGGTCGGCCGGCACGGCGGCGAGCGCTGCCGCGCGATCAGACCGGGCCGGGAGCGACAGGGCGACGGTCACGGCGGCGTTCGCGGCCGTGACAGCGGGCATCAAGGCGGAGGAGCGCGAGGCCTGCGAGGCCCAGCCGCCGGCGATCGAGACCGAGGCCGAAACCGCGGCGATCGCGCGGCCATAGATCGCGGCGGCCATCGGCGAGGCGGCAAGAGCAAACCGGGCGAATTCCACGGCCGCGCCGGTGAGAACCGAAAGCGACGACAGCAGGGCGCCAAGCGTGGCGATCGCGCCGGCGCCGGTGACGACGGGATCAAATTCGGCATCGATCCGCGCGACGCGCAGCTCCTTGACGTCGAACTCGATATTCGCCGGCCGGAACAGGACGCAGCGGATCGGCCCACGCCAGGGATGGACGAGGGTCGCCGGGCCGGGCGCGCGGAACGCGGCGTGCAGCGCCTGCGCCTGGGCGATGTAGTCGTCGCCGATGACGAGGCCCGACATCCGGATAGGCCCGTCCAGCGGGCCGGTATCGTCGTGCGTCTTCAGGTCGAGTCCGGGAAACAGCACCTGGTGGATGCGCCGGCCGACCGAATGCTGGGCGTTGATCACCCAGAAGCGCTGGCCGCGCCACGCGGCCGGCATCAGCCCGGGCAGAAGGCCGTCCGCGTCGTCGAACAGGCTCATGCGCGCCCCAGCATGGTGCCGCGGTTCGGCGTCACCGGCACCGCAGGGTTCTCCGACTGAACATTGACGATGCGCGAGCCTTCGGCTGCCTCGACGACGATGCGGCCGCCGACATTGACGTTGCTGTTGGACGCCGGGCCGCCAGCGGTGCGGGTGAAGCCGGCCGAGCCGCCGAGGCCGCCACCAGGCGCCGAGCCAGGCGTGATCGTGCCGGTCGGGTTGCCCATCGGATCGACGCCGGTGCCACCGGTCGCGCCGGGGGCCCTGGGCGCGGCACTACCACCGCCGAGCCACGCCGGAAGCGTCGGCCACTTGATGACGTTGCTGAGATCGATGTTGCCGATGGCCGCGACGATCCGGCCCGGGATGCCCCTGCACCATTCGATAAACTCCCAGAACTTCTTCTCGGCCGCATCCGTCAGCGCGCCGATCAGTTGGGCGCCGGCAGCCGTCAGCACGTTGACATTCGCGATGACCGCCCTGCCGATCTCGACCACGATCTTCAGTCCGAAGGCCGCGATCGCGACGAGGCCCTGCGCCAGCCCGTCGCCGATCGCCGCGATCAGCTTGCCGCCGGACTCGATCATCCCGGGGAGCGCCTCCAGGATCGCCGGCACGAGTTCCTGGACCTTTGTCTTCACCCAGGAGATCGCCGCATCGAGCGCCTGGCCCGACTTGATCGACTCCCAGGCTGACGAGAACGCGCTGGCGATGCTGTCCCACAGTGCCGAGAGCTTCGGGCCGAGGGTCTCCCAGTTCTGCCAGACATAGACGGCGCCGGCGGCCAGCGCCGCGAGGCCGACGATGATGAGGCCGATCGGCGAGATCAGCAGAGCGATGGCAGCCGCCAGCGCTGAGAAAACGGGCGTCAGAATGGCGATGCCCGCGCCCAGCACGAGGAGCGCGCCCGTCCAGGACAAGACGCCGTCGATGAGGCCCGGCCAGCGCTTGTCGATGGTATCGATCCACTTGAGCAGATCTTGGATCGCTTTCATCGCGAAGGGCATGTTTGACGCGAAGGCGAGCCCGATACGATTGCCGAGCGCGTTCATCACCACGCCGAATTGCTTCATCTGTGGCTCCAGGCCGCGCATGCGGCTGGCGAAATCGTCGATGATCACGCCGACGCCGGCCTCTTGAAGCTGGCGTTTGAAGTCCTTGTACTTCTCAAGGTTCTGCATGAACGGCAGCAAGAACCCCAGCACCTGCATATCGGCGTACAATTTGCCGACCTTCGTGCCTTCCAACAGTGTTTGAACCTGTTTCTCCCGCTCCTTGTCGCTGATCCCGGCTTTCTTCATGATCTTGTCGAGCTCGGCCTGCTGCGGCTTGAGCTTGCTCATCATCTTCTGGAGAACCGCTTCGACAGGGTTGATGCCCTTCGCGGCTGCATCGGTCATCACGCCGGTGACATCGACATTCAGCTCCTTCTCGAACTTCTTGATTGCCTCCGGTGCGTTGACCTTGGTCAGGAAGTTGTTGAGGTTCGTGGCGGCCTGGCCGGGATTAGCGGTGCCCAGCATGGCGATCTGCAGCGAGGAGCCAAGGGTCTCAACCGCCTCAGTCCCTTTGATGCCGAACTTCGCCATCTGGGCAGTCAGCTCTGGGAATTCACGCGCCATGTCGCGGAACTCGAAGCGGCCGAGCTTGCCCGCCGTTACGAGCTTGCCCAGCATCGCCTCCATCTGGTCCGCCGGAACCCTGAGGGTTTCGCTGAGCGAGAAGGCTGTTTTAGCTGTGTCCTCGATGGTGGCGCCCGTTGCGGTCGCAACCTTCGCGATCGTCGGCAGCAGCTTGTCGATCAGCGTGGGATCCATGCCGGCTGCGATCAGGAGCTGGGCACCCTTGGCGACGTCCATCGATGCCTGCCCGGTATCGAAGGCGAGCTTCTGGTAGCGCGTCGACAATTCGCCGATCATTTGCTCGACCCCGCTACCCACCTTGCCCGCAGTGATGGCGATATCCCGGAGCTGGGCATCCCAAGCCGCAGCCTGCTGGAGCGGGGCGGTGAAGGACAGAGCGGCCAGCGCTCCGCCGACCACACCGATGCGCCGGCCGAGGTTTGCCACTGCGTTGGCTGTCGCACCGATCCCGCGCGTGAGGCCGCGCAGGGGCGCCGTCAGGCGGTCGACCAGCTGGACGAGGACAGAGACCTTGAGGTTCGGATCGGCCATATCGCTATCCTTGCCCGGCCTTCTGCCGCTCGATCTCGGCGGCCGCGCGCTCCTCGAGCTGGGCGGCAATGTTGTGCTGCCAGCGCAGCTCGCGAAGCGTCAGGGCCTCGGCCTTGTCGAAGCCGCCGCCGAAATAGCGGGCGACGGCACCGACGATCAGCCACCATTCTTCAGGGCAATCAGCCCTGAAAGTAGGTGATGACGTCGGTCGCCCCCTTCACGTCGCGCGAGGAGAGCCGGTCGAAGAGGACGTTCATGCGCGCAACCGACATCCGCGTCGCCCTGGCGAGGAAGACGATGGTACGCTTGATCTCATCGCTCTCCTGGGAGGCCAGGCGGATATCGAGCCCGGTGAGCTCATGAAACGCCAAGGACTCGTAGACTTCGTCGCGCTCCTTGCCGGAGCCGGTCTTGATCCGAAGCGTGACCGGTTTGACCAGCTTCAGCGTGACCGAGCCGTCATCGTTGAGCGTGGCGCGGTCCGGCAGCTCGGCCTTGCCGAGATCCTCGCCATCCTCGGTTTCGATGACGATCGCGTCGGTCGCGGTGTTCGCGATCGCGCCGGCTGCCTCATCCGTATCGTCGATGACGACGACGTCGTTTGCCTCGGGTTTCAATTCACGATCTCCTCATAGTCACCACCAGCCCATTTGAGGCCGACCTTGCCGCCCTCGCCGCCGGTGAGCTCGCGGTTGTCGGTCAGGAAGGCGTCGGGCCAGACGAAGGTCTGCCCGGTGTCGCAAAGCACCTGCAGCTCGCCTTCCTCGTTGGTGTAGAGCGCCTTGACGCTCTGGCCGCGCTCGTAGGCGGTCGTCGCCTCGATCGTCGAGGCCTCGTACTCGCCGGCGCGGCCGACCTTGCGGCCATAGACGACGGGATTGTTCTTGATGCCGCCGAGCTTGAGCTTGGCCCCCTTCTCGACCGGGATATTCCGGCCCTTCCAGACGATGTCGATGATGCCGAGCGTCTGCGTCATCGCGTTCTCCTTTCAAGGCGCCTTGAAGCGCCGGCTGATAGGCTTCGACCGACTCGACGTCAGGCCAGGAATTCGAGCGCCGCGGCGAGCACCATCTGGTTGCCGATCATCCTGATGATCTGCCGGGAGTTCATGCGATTCTTGTCGCTGACATCGCGCTCGAAGCTGCTTTGGGCGACGGTCTCGGCGACATCCTCGATCCAGGCCTGGCGCTCGTAGAGCTTGCAGCGCGTTGCCCAGGATCCGTGCATGCGGCGCGGCGTGACCACCGCGTCGTTGTTGTTCGCGGCCGGGCTGTCGTCGTCGGCAAGCTTGTGGCGCGGATAGAGCAGCGTGACATAGGTCGCCCAGTCGTATCGGATCCGCGTCGCCGTCTTCGGCACCATGATGTCGAGAAAGGCGGTGTCCGGCGCCCCGAGCGACGTCGTCTTGTAGGCGGTGATGACGCGCTCGATCACGATCGTGCCGTCTGCCAGGCGGTTCCAGGTCGAGATGCCCTGGCGCAACAGGAGGTCCCGCTCGGTATCGGTGAAGCAGTCGACCGACTCGGGGCCGGCAATGCCCGTTAGCTCCAGCCCGCGCAGCTGGCGCGCCGGATCGTTGGTGAGCTGGAAGGCGCAGATGCCGGCGATCACCGAAGCCCACTCCCACGGTGCCGAGAGCGCATTCTTGGCGCCGATCGGCGAGAGATAGGGCGAGTTGGTCAGCGCGCCCTTGGTGCCCAGTTGGCCATAGGTGCCGGCGTGCCCGACATAGGCGTGACCGTCCTTCCTGCCCATCGCCTGGTAGCGCGCGGCGAGCTCGCCCGTGAGGGCCGCGAGATTGGCGGCGTCGTCCCAGGGCATGATGAGGTCGGTGAGCCACTCGTTGGCGAGGGCCGCGATCAGCGTAGCCACGTCAGGGTTGCCTGAGCCGGCCGTGCCGGCGGCGATCGCCACCGCGATCGTACCGGGCAGGACCTCCTCGGCGAACTTGCGCAGGCGGACATCGATCGCGTTGCCGCATTCGCCGGCATGCTTGGCGGTCAAGGTCACGACGCCGGCGGCCGAGGTCGCCACGACGGGCATGTCGGCGTCAGCGTTGATCGCCGCGACGGCGGCGGTCGCGAGCTGGGTCACGCTCATGGCCGCGGTTGCCGCGCAGCGGACCCGGCGGTTCTGGATATAGATCGGGATCGTGCCCGAGCCGGAACCGGTGAAGGTCATGGTCTTCGTCGCCTTCACGCCGGCGCCGTTGTCGGCGAGCGCGATCGCATAGAAGCGCGTCGTCTTGTTCACCTTCTTGAAGGCGGCGACCATCTGCTGACCGATCGACCCAGCGCCGAACAGCACGGTGGCGTCTTCCGCCCGAGTGATCTCGTAAAGCTGGCCAGCGACTGCGATGCCGGCGGCGAGCTTCTGCACGAAAGCGACGACGCGGGTCGGGAACGCGACCAGCCCCATGTTCTGGTAGTTCGGGCGCACCTCGACATAGGTGCCGGGGACGCGCCAGTCATACGGGATCTCGTTAAAGTTGATCATCGCTGCGGATCCTTACTTGTCGCCTTCGGGCTTGGCGGGCCTGGCCGGCTTCGGCGGCTCGGCCTCGACCAAGTCGCCGTCATCGAGACGGCGGCGGACGAAGAGCGAGAGTTCCGCCCAGTCGCCCTCGGCCGGCCAAGGCGAGCCGTCCTGCTCGCGGCGGACGGTCCGGCCTTCGGCCGCCTTCAGGAATTTGCGTTCGTCGCTCATGGCTGCCTCACATCGAGGGGGGCGTCGCGCTCCTGGCCATCCGGCCAGGGCTCGAATTCGGAGATCATGCGGAGGAAGCCGGGCGCGTTCGCGAGGTCGCCGTCGACATCGCCGATCGCGGTGAGCAGCCCGATGTCCACCGTGGCCATCGCCATGCCAGCGGCGTCGTAGCCCTCGGCATAGGCCTGGGCGGCGGCGCCGATGGCAAAGGTGCCGAGGCCCGCAACGGTGAAGCCGTTGACGAGCGCGATCGCGCTGGCAATCGACGGGAACAGGCCCGGGCCGGCGGCGTCGCTGAGGAAGCGCGACTTCGGGCCGTTCGGGTTCTTGACCACGATGGTGAGCCGCAGGCCGAGATTGCCCTGGAACCGCCGGCCGATCACCTTGTCGGAGGGCGCGGGGTTGAACTGACGCCAGCCAAGGCCAAGGCAGGGCGTGCGGCGCACGATCGCCTTGAACTCGTCGATCGACATGGGGTCGGCGACGATGTGGAAGTCCCAGAGCTTGGGCTTGAAGAAGGTTTGAAGCCGTGGCTGAAGCGCGCCGAAGGCCGCCGAGATCGGATCGAGCTCGCTCATAGGCCGCGCTCCCCGAAGACGCCATACATGCGCTCGCGGTCCTGCGTCCGGCCGACGCTGGATGGCAGCACCGGCGCAACGCCCTCGAGCGAGACCGTTCCGGCGGCGATCTGCGTCAGCCAGGCGATGGTGTCCTTGCGGTCGTTGATCACCTGCGTCGCCGGCTCTCGATCCCCGCCGGTGCTGAGCTCGTACCGGGCCAGGAGGCAGGAGGCGCGGGTGATGACCTGGGGAACGGGTGCCAGCGGCACCGGGTAGCGCTTGCGCAAATAGGAATCGATGATGCTGTCGGCGTCGGC
This sequence comes from Allobosea sp. TND4EK4, assembly GCF_900156025.1. Taxonomy (GTDB): domain Bacteria; phylum Pseudomonadota; class Alphaproteobacteria; order Rhizobiales; family Beijerinckiaceae; genus Allobosea. The sequence continues at coordinate 347,187 of NZ_FTMO01000001.1, read as the reverse complement.
AACTGCCTGCTCGACCGGCCCCGCCGTCACAGTCTCCGGCAGCTCGCCGTCGACAGAGGAGAGCCGGAGCATCTCCCTCTCGCCGTAGCGGCCGATCATGTCCTGGACGGTGGCGTAGGCCATGGTGGTTCCCAAAGCGACGGCCGCCCCGCACGCCGGCGGCCGTCAGGTCTTGGGATGTCCGGGACAGAGCCAAGCCGAAGCTTTCTCCTCCTAACCAGGCTGCCCATCGTGCGAAGGCGACCCGGACCCGCTCTCGGGGGTATTTCGTCAGTCGCGGCGCTGCTTGACGTAGGCCTCGCCAACCTCGCGGACTTCCTCGTCGGTGGGCTCGAAGCCGATCTGCGTCGCGATGCGACGACGCGCTTCGGCGCGCAGCAGGCCGGCCTGGGTGAAGTCGCCGATTGCGAAGCTGGGCACGAGTTCGAGGAGCGCAGCCAGACGCTCCGTTCCGGGCGGCAGCGGCTTCTCCGGCGAGGCGGCGACCCCATCCGCAAGCGGCGGATCCAGCACGCCATCGGGAACCGTCGGCGGGTTCGGCGTCGGCGTGTGGATCTCGGCCACCACATCGCCGCTCGGCAGCGGATGGCTGATGATCGTGGTCAGCATCGGCTCGTCCTGGATCAGCTTGAGCTGGCCATCCGTGAAGCGCGACAGCGGATAGGTCTCGTCGGAAGAATGAGCGATGCCACCGCGCCGGAAGCCGTCATGGGCTCGGCTGATGATGCGGATGGTGGCGACGCCGGCGGCAGCCGCCGCGGCGCTGCCCATGTCGGCGGCGGAGAGCGCCACCGCGGCCATGAGGTGAAGGCGGGACCCGATGATGGTCATGATGATCTCCGGTGGGGGCGTTCTCTATGGAACCGCCGGGATCGCCGGCGGCTCGTGACAGGACGTCGCGGTCAGGCGAGCCAAGGGCAGACCATGACCTCGGCGGTGCCCTTCCACTCGTTGGAGGCACCGTTGGGAAGGTGGTCGTTGGTCATCAGTCGGTTGGCGGCCCCTTCAAGGCCCGGCGGCACGAGGAGCAGACGCGGCTTGATGCCGAGCGGCCGACCATGATCGCCCTTCATCGACATCAGCGAGGAACGGGCCGTCGCGTAGTGGTCCGCATCCAGCGTCTGCTTGGAGCCCCAGGCGAACTGCCAGAAACCGAACCCGACATTGTGACGGGCGTCGGTGCCGTAGACGTACTCCTGCCGGTCGAAGACGTTGGCGTCGGTCTCCTTGTCCATGGAGACGAGGTTCCAGGCTTTGCGCTTCTGCAGGATGATCGGCTTCAGGAAGCGGCTGTCGTCGATCAGGAACCAGGGCGTACCGGACCCGCCATCGGTGTTGGCGACCGAGTTGATGGTGACGCCATCCTCCGCGATCACCGGGTGGTCGGTATCGAAGAAGTACTGCTTGTCGTAGCAGTTGGTCGAAAAGCCGGCCTTCAGCAGCGCGAAGACGAGCTGGTCGTAATGCGAGCCGGAGGCCGAGCCGAGTTCCGTGAAGAGCGGGCCGTAGATCCCGAGATTGTCGTCCTCGATGTCGGGGCGCGAGACCGAGATCGTCACCTCATAGGGCAGATTGCGGATCGTATAGCCGCCCTGGGTAATGTTATGGACGACGCGATCGCCGACCCATTGCCGCACGTTCGGCACCTTGCCGAGCCAGCCATAGTCCTGCTCGCGCGTAGTCGACGGCACGACGGTGGCGATGCGCCCGAACTGCGTAGCAGCCTGGCTATCCAGACCGGTCTTGAAGGCGGCGTTGAAGCCGATGAACAGCGTTCGGAGGGAAGCCTGGTTGATCTGCATGTGAAGCGCCTCTGAGAGGAAAAGGGCCGGCCGTCAGAGGCCGGAGCGGACCCAGACGCCCTGGGCGTCCACATCCATGATCTTGCCGGCCACCGAACGCGTGTTCGTTCCGTTGGTCTTCGCCACCGTCTGGTCGTCGACGATGTAGCAATCGGCCCCGATATCGGCGGCGGTGATCGCGTCGCCGGCGGTCGAGTTGTTCCAGCGGAAGCTGCCGCGCCGGACCTTGACGGTGACGGCGTCGTCGGCGCCGGCCGCATTGTCGACGAAACCTTCGCAGCGGCCGACGCCCTTCAGCGTGGTCGCGGTGGCGCCGGGCACCAGGCGGCCATTGGCGTCGAGCGCCAGCAGCGCGCCGGCGTAATACCGCTTGGCCGCAGCCGCCGGGCGCTCCAGGAGGTCGGACTTGCGGGTCGGCGTGTTGCGGTCGGCGTTGAGGGCGGTCATCGATCAAGGTCTCCGTGGGACGCGGGGCGGCCGGCGATCAGCCGAAGCGCTTCGCCAGCTCGGCTTTGCTCTCGGCGAACTTCTTCGGGTCGACGCCCATGAGCTCGGCCGCGGCCAGCTCCTCGGCATCAAGCCCGCCTTCCGCCGGCCTCGGCGGTTTCACCACGCCGCCGGCATGGATCGAGACGAAGGCGTTGATCTCGGTCTCGACCGAGGCGGCGTCCTTCTGGTGGCGCGCGATGTAGTGGTCGCGCAGCGGCAGGATCGGCTTGCCAGCCGCGATCGCGCCATCGACGAAAGCGACGGCCTTCTCTTTCGCCTGATCGGTGGTGAGGGTTTCGAGGCGCGACTGAAGCGAGACGACCGTCTGGCGCAGCTCGGCCTCGGAGGCAGCCGCACCGCGCGCCATCAGCTGCGTCTGCAGCTCGGACGGGGTGAGCTTCTCCAGCTCCAGGCCGGCCGCCTTGCAGTGCGCGGCGATCGTCGTGAGCTTGCCGGCGTCGGCAGCCTTGGCGGCAGCGCCCGCGACGATGTCGTCGGCCTTGGCACCGGCGGCCAGGCCGAGCGCGTCGGCGACCTTGCCGAGCGCGGCTCCTGCGACGGCGTGCGCCGAGACGCTGGTCAGCAGCGTGTCCTCGGTCGCGTCGGCGGGAAGGCCGAGCGCCTGGCGCAGCTTGGCGATGAAATCCATGGAATCGCTCCGGTTGTGCAGCGTGGTCAGGGTGAGGTTGGGATCGTTGGTCAGCGCGGCGCGCAGCAGCTTCACGACTGCGCCGCCTTCCTTGCGGGCCACGATCACCGGCGAGATGCCGCGATAGGCCTTGTCCTCCATCAGCACCTTGCCGGCGGAGGTCCATTCGACACGGCCCCAGAGACCGTCAGGCCGGGCCTGCATCTCGACGATCCAGCCGCGCGCCGGCGAGGGGTGGCCCTGGGGGCCGGCAACGTCGATGGCGTGGTTCTCGTCGATCGCGAGGCGACCGGACGCCATGGAGCTGCGGATCACATCTTCGGCGTCCTCGAGCTTGAAAGGTCCGCGTCCGTCCTGCCCCGAAAAAGTCCCGGCGGGCGTCAGGTGCACCCATTCGGGCACACCGGCCGCCGCCGGGATCTGGAAGTGGAGGGAGGAAACGAACGTCTTCATCCCGGCCAATCTGGCCGAGGCGAACGCAGCGCGGCACGCCCCGAGATCGGGGCGGCGCCTATGACGATGGCGGGAGGGGAAGTGGCGGGCCGAGCCGGGCGTCGGCTGTTGCCGACTTCCGCCTTGAGAGGCTGATCTCGGGCAGGCCCGAGATCAGTGCCGGCGCGGCGATGATGACCCGGAACCGATGGCCCGATCAAGGGCGCCCTTCAGCACATCGATGATCATCTCGCGATCCTCGTTGCTGATGCCGAGATAAGGCCGGGCCGGGATCGTCACCGAGCGCGCGTGAACGATGCGGTTGCCGAGGCGGAAGACCAGGCGGCCCGAGCCCTTTGGTCGGATGACGCCACCCTGCTGGTGGATCGCGGCATAGATCTTGTTCGAACCGACCGCGACCTGGTCGTTCCGAGCGCGATAGGTGATCGAGCTCTGAAGGCCACCGCGCATCGCACGCTCGCGCAGGATCCCGGGTCCCTTCTTGCCTGCGGCATACACGGGATTGAGCGGCGCCCAGGTTGCTCCATCCGGACCCACGCCCTCGTCCATCCGGTCCTGCGTCGACGTCACCAGGCCCGTGCCGATCGCGCGCATGATCGGCGCGGTGTCCGACACAGCCCGGGAGAGACGCTGGAACACGCTTTGCGCCTGCGACACGTCCATGCGGGTGATGAGCTGGATCCCGCTCATGGCTGCGGAGCGATCTCCTGCCAGGCCTTGCCCGGGTTGTAGTCGAAACCGGGATCGACCCCGAGGGAGCCCTTCAGAACCTCGCCGGTCCGCTTCACGATCGTCGTCGTCGGAATCCGCTCCGGCGCCTGGTCAACGCCCGTGCGGCCTTGCCGCTTCAAACGGGTTTCACTGAGCGGGCTGACGCGGCAGCCGCAGCCCCAGCCGTTCGGCGGATAGGCCCAGTCCCAGAACGGATCGGTAGCGGCGAGCACGAGGCCGTTCCAGGCGAGATGCTGCTTGCGCGGATGGCGCGCACCGGAGTGGACGTATTGCCAGTACGGGAAGGCGAGGAGCGTCTCCGGCTCGGTCTGCTGGACATAGCGGCCGGCGGAATAAGCCATCGAGAGATTGGTCTCGTAGATCACGCGGGAGCGCCAGCCCGGCCGGCCGGTATGCTCCCAACCGTGCTTCTTCACGATGTCGTCGAAGGCCGCGCGGAATTCCTGAAGGGTGGTGCCCTGTCCCAGCGCCTTGTCGATCTCTGCCTGGAAGTCCGCCACCAGCGCATCGGTGGTCGCGCCGGCCACCGTGAAGCCCTTCGCGTTGGCGCGGCCGAATACATCGGTCCAGCCGGTCGAGGTCAGATTGACCTTCTGGCGCAGGAAGGCGATCGCCTCGTCGAAGGGCAGATCCAGCACCGCGGTGATGGTCGAGAACTCGCTCATGATGCGCCTCGGACGCCGAGCCTCACAGAAGCCCGCTGGCGGCCCCTGGCGCTCAGGGCCTCAACGGCCCGGGGATTTTTTTGAAACCGAAATTGAAGCAAGCTAGGGGCCTTGCCGCCCCTATCCCGCTGGCCGGGCCGCTGCTCAGACTGCGCCGCCACCTGAACGGCCTCCTGCCTCCTCGAGGAGCGCGGCCCGGCCCGCCATATGGGCGAGAGCCAGTCCGCGGCCCATCGCTTCGGCCAGCGCCTTCGGATCGAGCTGCATCAGCGCCAGGCGCTGTGCCAGATCCTGCATGTCGGTCGCCGCGTCGAAGGCGGCGCGGATCTCGGCCGTGAGGCCCGCCATCGCGCCAGCGGCGTCCTGGGCCAGCTGCTCGGTCAGCTTCTCGACCAGGTCCGGCTCCGGCGCCGAGGCGTGGCGGGAGACGATATGGCGGAGCTGCTCGAGCGGGGACGGCTTGCCTGGGACGAAAGGGATGGCGGCGGGCTTCTGCGTTTCCGGCTTCGGCGCCGGCGGGAGTCCGCCGATCACTTCGGCATCGGGAGCAGGCTCGGAGAAGCCGAGGCGGTCGCGCAGCTCGCTTGCCTCGACCCTGAGCCCGAGCCGTCCAAGCTTCTCGACCGCGTTGACGACGTCGTTCAACGGCACTTCATCGGGCCGACCGATGTTGAGCCGGGGATACTTCGCCTGCGGTCCGAAATTGAGCGCGATGATCAGCGGGACGAGCTGCCTGGTCAGCGAGGCCGAGAGCAGCTTTGCGTCCGCCCGCTCCAGATCCTCCTGGACGAGGCGATGCTCCTGGGCGACCGCGTGCCCGCCGGAGACCGCGTCGGTGGTCGTGGTCTGGCCGAGGACGAGCTTCGAAATCTGGCGATCGAGCCAATCGGCCCGTCGCTCATAGAGCTGCCCCGGCGTCCCAGTTCCCTTCTCGACCGAGACGAACTCGATCTCCATCTCTTTCGGGATGATCGCGGCGCAGTCCCCGGCGATGTTGGCGACGGCGCGCCACAGCACCTCCTTGTCGGCGTCGGACGCGGCGCGGTCGAACTTCCCGACACGCGTGGGCATCCCATAGTTCTGGGTGAAGATCGCCCAGTCCTTCGACGTGAAGGCCTTGTACATCCACGACCAGGACGCGACGCGGGCGAGCCCGGAGCGGATGGTGAGCCCGCTTTTGGCCTTATGGCGGTGGACGATGAACTTGTGGGGCGAGAGCGGCTCGCGCGTCACGCCTTCAGCGAGCACGACAGTCTCGCCATCGGTCAGGTCGAAGTCGAACCAGCGCTGCGGGCGATAGTCGAAGCACCGCGGCAGCACCGCTTCGGGCGTCGATTCCCAGTCCGTCTCCATGACGGAGAAGCCCTTGCCGATCGCGTCGAGCATGTCGAAGAGCGCGAGCTCGAGCACGCCTTCCTTCAGCCACTCAACCAGGAAGTCCTTGTGGCGGACATGCTCCGTGTCGTCGCTGGCGGCCTCGACGTTGATCGGGAGCTGGGCGATCGCCCGGCGGCGAGTGCCCAGAACGGACATGTAATGCGGGTCGCGCTCCTCGATGTCCTCGGCGAGCTCAAGCCAGGCGAGCGCGTTGCCGGTGGCTGCCGCACGGTGGATCGACGCCAGGCGCGACGGGGTCAGCCCATCGGCCGGATGGCCAGAGATCGGCGATCGCACGCCGGTCAGCGTCGGGCCGGCCTTGGGCGGGCCGAACAGGTCCTCGTAGTCGATGGGGACCCCGTCAGGCCCTAGGATCTTGGAGATGCGCGCCATCAGAAAGCTCCTCCGCGCAGGCGCGGCGTCAGGAAGCTGCGGGGCTCGTCGTCATCGCTGGCGCCGAAGCCGCGAGGACCGTCCAGCGCCGAAGGGCCGCCCGAACTTACGGGCTGGTAGCTGTAGGGAACGAAGGGCATGCGGGTCACCGAATAGGCCAGCACGATGGCGATGCCAGCGTCGCCGTGACGAGTGCCGCCGGCGCCGGCCGCGGTGCGGACCGCCGGCAGGCTTGCGATCCCGCGGATGATCTTGAAGGCGCGCAGATCGGCGCTGACCTCGGCATCGCGCGGAACCGAGATCGCATCATCCTCGAAAGCCGCTTTCACCGGCGGCATCTCGGTCCGATACCACTCGGTCGAGAACTTCACGCCAACCATGGCCTCGCCGAAGCGCTGCGTGCCCGATTCCGCCAGGCTCGCACCGATGCCGGTGGCGTCGGTACGGCCGCCGATGAAGCGGGGTAGCCGCCGAACGATCGCGTCGCGGATCTGTTCCTGCTGCTGGAACGGCACGCGGGCGAGCTCGACCATAAACGGGATCAAGCGGCGCATCGTCCGCGTGATCTGCATCGGGCACATCACGGTCAGATCTCGCAGCCGGCCGATGTCCATGCCGAAGCCCGTCTGGAGCGCGGGGTCGAGAGTGGCGTCCATTACGGGATCCAGTTCGGTCTCGATCCAACGCCGGACCTCAGCCTGGCGGACGTGCTCCGGCAGCAGGGTGAAGGAGTCCGGGAACGACAGGCGCAGCACTGGCGCGTCGACCATGCGCGCTTCGATAAGCGGCCCCGGCAGCCAGGCGCCGGAGCCCTGGCTCGGAATGCAGTAAAGCTCCTCGTCGGCGCCATCGCCGTAGTCCGAGATCAGCTTCTCGCGCCAGTCGGCTTCCTTCTCCGGCGTCCAGTCGCCGTGCTTGTGCGGATTGATCAGGCAGATGCGCTCGAAGAGGCCGTCGCGCAGCGCGTCGTCCAGGTCGAAGCGGATCAGGCCATAGCGCAGCCGACCCGCGCGAATGTCGGTGATCAGCTGGTTGAACGGGTTGTCGGCGCCGTTATGGGTCGAGATCACCAGGACCTTGCCGCCCCAGATCAGGAACGCCATGGCCGCCTTGATCAGCTCCGCGAGATTGTCGACGAAGGCCGCCTCGTCCAGAACCGCGAAGCCCTGGCGGCCGCGCAGCGAGCGCGGCTTCGAGGACAACGCGACGATCGAGAAGCCGGAGGCGAAGTCGATCTTGAGCGCCTGGACGCCCTTGTCGGATCCGTCGTCGAAAATCACGTCGCCGGTGGAGACGACAGCCTTCTCGAAGAGCCGTGCCCAGTTGGCCGCAGCGTCGATGAACTCCTTCGCCATGTCGTGCGAAGTGCCCATGTAGAGGGTGTCCATGCCACCATCGGCACGGGACGAGGCGGAGCGCAGCACTGCGTCGGCAGCGGCACCCCAGGTCGCGCCGGTCCGCCGGCTCTTCTCCACCACGACGACGTCATGAACCGCGCACTGACGGACGATCTCGGCCTGGTAGTCGAGCAGGACAGAAGTCTCGCGCCAGTCGGCCGACGTGGCGCGGCCCTGCTGGCGCCTCAAATCCCCCCATCGCTCACGCGTCGGCCGGTCAGCCGTCGGCGCTTCACTTGCCGGGTTCATCGCGTACCCCGAACAGCTCGCGCTTGAAGGTCTCGGTCACCTCGGCCGACAGGCCCTTGACCTTGCCGACCTTCTCGATCGCCGCCTCGGCCTTGGCCTTGAACTCGCCCTCCAGCTTCGTGCGGCGCACGGCGGACATGGCCTGGCCCTTGATGGTGTCGTGATAGGCGCGGGCGAGCTCCATGGCCTGCTTGGGGGAGCGCTCGGCGGTGTCGGCCTGGGTGAGCTCGAAGACGAGCATCTTGATGAATTCGCCGAGGACGATGTTGTTGTCGTCGACCTTCTCCGGCGTGAACTGATCGGCGATGCCGGTGAAGATATGGCGCGCCTCATCGAGCCGGATCTGCACGGCGCGCAGCTTCAGCGCCTTGCGGTTGAAGGCAGAGGAACTGATCGGATCGACGCCCTTTGCAGCGAGGCGGTCGTTCAGCTCGAAAAGAATGTCCTGCTGGGTACGCTGCCGCTGATTGAGCTCGCCGATCGCCCAGACGATGTCGTCCTGCGCCTCGTCCGGGACGAGGTCTAGGGACGAGAGCCGGTTCTTCGTCCCGGCCATGGCTCAAGCCTCCTGGCGCGACGGACGCTTGACGCCCTCGATGACAAGGCGGCGCCCGACATGGTCGGCACCCTTTGCCGTCAGGGACGCAACCCGCACTGTGCCGGCGGTGAGAACGGAAACCGCGCCCATGCCGCCGAGCCAGTTAAGCTCGTCATGCACCCACTCGCGGCTCTTGGTGATGCCGTAGAGCTCCAGCGTCTGGCGCAGCAGTTCGGAGTTCAGGCGGCCATCGGGCTGCTCGTCGAGCGCGCGCAGCAAAACCAGGCGGGCTTCCTCGCGGATGATGCGGTCCATGCTCATCGCTTGGCCTGCTCCAGCAAGAATTCCTGCAAGCGCTCGGAGATGGCCGCGACAGGCTTCAGCTGTTCGCCCATGGCGCGCATCTCGCCCTTCAACTCGGCCAGGGACAGCTGGATGGTATGGACCGAGCCGCGATCGGGAAGGTGCCGGAACTCGTTCTCCAGTGCCGACACCCGGTCCTCGACCTTGTCGATCTTCTCGACGGCATGAACGAACTTGCCATCCAGGGACGAAATCGCCCGCTCATGATCGGCGCGGGTGACGAACTTGGTCGCGATCGCCAGCACGGCGAGCTGGCTGATCAGCACCAGTGCCGAGCCATAGTTCTGCATGAAGCCGATAAAGTCGTTCACGGGGCGGCTCCATCGACGGCCGCGACCGCAGCCGCCCGTCTCGACTCGCAAATGCGCAGGGATGTGCGGTCCCGGCCCCAACCCGTGGTGACCTCGCTCGCGGAGAGGTCCCGGTCCGGCAGGCGCACGGGATCGGCGCAGCGCTGGCGGGCCGCCACCGGAATCTCGGGCTTGAGGAATTCGACCTTCACGGTCGGCTCAGGGCCTGGCACCGCCGAGCACCCGGACGCGATCGCGCCGGAGCCCCAGATCAGCACCGCCAGCAAGGGCCGCATCGTTCGTCTCCAACTGCTTCAACTGCTCTTGAAACCGCGCTTCCGCATCGCGGGTTGCGGCGTCGGCTCGGGCGGACGCGATGGCCTGGCCGGCCTGGGCGGCGGAGACGGCTGCATTCGCCTCGGCGATCTGCGCCTTCCATTTGGCGTCCTGAAGCTCGCGGGCGATCGCCGCAGCTTTGTCCTGCCGCCGGCCGATCTCGACCAAACCCCGCCAGAAGCCCACGCCGCCGGCTGCGAACAACCCCGCGACGACGAGGACGAGAACGATTGCCTTCCAGTTCCTTGCCGCCCATGCCGAGAGCATCACAGGCCCTCCAGGCAGAGCTCGCGCTCGCCGATGCGCTGGGCGTCGCCATCCTCGCGCCGGCGCTTCAGCCCTTCGACGATCTGGCCACCGGCGCGGTTGAAACGGGTGAAGGCCTCGCAGCTCTCGCGATAGCGCCCCTGCCGGCCGAGTTCGGCCGCCGTGGACTTGCAGATGGCGCCGACGCCGACATTGTAGGAGGTGGAGATCGCCACGGCCTGCCAGCTCTTCGGCTTGTCGGCGAAGCCGGCGATGCAGCGGGTCAGCGGAACGTAATAGTCGGCCATGACGCGCCTGGAGAGCATCGCCTTGCACTCGACCGGCGGGAAGCTCATGCCCGGGCGCACCGGCTTTCCGTCGACGCGCGTCTCGCCGTAGCAAATGTCCCAGATTTTGGCGTAGCGATCCCAATGCGAGCTGGTGACCAGCCCCTCCCAGGGCTGGATCAGCGCCGTCGTCGCCAGCGTCACTGCCGTGGCGGCGCTGGCGATCGCGAGCTTGGCGCGCCTACTCGCCATCGGCCGCCCCCGAAACGGTCTCCTGCGCCACCAGGCGCGCGATGAAGGCGCCAGCGGTTGCGAGGAAGGAAAGGCTGGCGAAGACGCCGGCGGGGAGCGGGACGACCTCGCGGATCAGCGGCAGCGCGATCTCGGCACCCGACAAGAGGCCCGCCGCGACGATGAGGCGGATCGACCAGGCGTGCCTCAGCACGCGCTTCCAGTTCCAGACAAGTTTCACGAGGCGGCTCCGGTGCCGGACGTCGGCCCGGCAAGAGCGCAAAGGATGCGAGGATTGGCCGCGAACCGGCACGCCCCGAGATCGGGGCGGTCAGGGAAACAGGTCGAGCTGGGCGGCCTGAGGACGCCCGAGGCGCTGAAGAATGTCGTGCACCGTATTTTCGGTGCAGCCTGCCCGCAGGGCCGTCTGGCTGCGGTTCAGGCCCATGGCGATGTAGCAGAGCACCCGCCACTGCCGACCGAGCGGAACCTTGATCTCGCCGGCGCCGTACTTTCGGTACAACTGCACAGCCGCGTCAAGCCCGACGATCTCGGCGAGTGTGCTGTCCTCCGATCTTTCCGGGATCCACAGGCGCGTGCCGCCCCGCGCCTCGAGCAGCTTCAAGGTCGCGTCTGCGCCGACCAGATCGACGAAGCGGGCGACGTCCTCAGTGGCTGGCGGCAGGCCGCTCATCGCCGCCTCCGGCGTCGGTCGCGGTCATCGGCGATGACGGTAACGAGGGTGCTGTCCTCGACGACGTAGCGCAGCCCATCGACACAGATGGCGAATTCGGCGACGCCCGCGCGCTCGGCCGCCTTGCGTCCCCGCTCCAGCGAGCTGGAGATCATTCGGCGCAGCTGCTCGACATCGAGCGCGCCGGAACGCTCCAGGAAGCGGACGAGAGCATGATCGGTAACGTGGATCATCGCGGGCTCCGTTCCGCCAGGAGGCGCTTCTGCCAGGCCTTGAGCTGCTCGATCGCCTCGCGCGCCTGCAGCGGCTTCAGGAATTCCGGCGCGGCGACCTGAAAGCGGCCGAGCACCCAGGCTCGCAGGGCGTCGCGATCAAGCGGGCCGGCATGCAGCGCGCCCCACAGCGCATAGATCTTGCGGGTTTCGGCGCGCTCGGCCGGCGGCCTGGTGGATTCGCGCGGCTGCCAGCCGAGGCGCTTGAATTCGTCGATGACGGCGATCGCCGCCTTCTCGGAGAGATCCTTTGCGCTGGCGACCTTGCCGACACGCTGCAGCAGCGCGCGATATTCCGCGTCCTGGAGCCCAAGCTCCTTCTTCGCGATGTGGATCTTGGCGAGCATGGCGGGGTGGCTCATCGGGACGAGCTCCTCGGTGTGCTTCGGGCGATCGCGGCGACCAGCTCGACCCGGCGCTTCGTCAGCCGCTTCAATTCGGTTTCAACGATGGTTGAACGGCGCGGCGCCACCCGCGCGATGACCGCGGCCATCTTCTCGCGCTCCTCATCCAGGCGCCGGAGCTCGTCCTTCGCTAGTAGCACGGAGATCGCGCTGGCGTCGGACGGGGCTGGGCGCGGGGCAAGGAAGCGGCGCATGGTCAGGCGGCCTCGCGATCGAACTTGCCCGCCTCGTCGCCCCAGCTGGTCCAGCCTGGGCGATTGCGGCGTGAGAAGATGTCGGCACGGCGCAGCGCCTGCGGCATCATCCGCTCGGCGATCGCATAGCCCTCGTCCGGCTTTTCGGAATGGCGACCGAGCGGCGCCAGGAAGGCGGTGCGGATCGTGCGAACACTCTCCGGCCGGCCGAGCGTGCAGATGATGAAGGGCTCCGAGGCGCAGCGCAGACGATAGCCCGTGCCGAAGCCCAGCTTGCCGTTCTTCGTGGTCTTCACCCACACGCCGGTCGTGACGAACTTCAGCCCGAGGCGACGGCAGAGCGCGATCTGCTGGTCGATCATCGGATGCGTCGCCCACACCCAATAGATCGCATCGCCGCGGCCGAGATCGGCGATCGGGAAGGTGGCGCACTGCTCGATCGAGAGCGTCTTGTAGTGCGCCTCGGGCGCCTTTTCCTTCTTTCCCGCCTCGCTCCACGCCTCGAAGCGCCATGGGAAATCCACCATGACGAAGTCGAAGGACATCGGGACGAGATCGCCGAAGCGCCAGTTCATGCCGACACCTCGAACAGCTCGCGCTGGAAAGGGGCGAGGCCGTCCAGGTCGCCCCACTGATCGGCCATCGCCTCCGCAATCCCCGCAAAGAAGCGCGAGCGATCACGAGCCCGATCAGGGTTCCAGCCAGACGAGCGATGGATCGCGGACCAGGCCTTGTGCTCGGTCGAGCCAGGTGCCGGGGGTGTCAGACGGTTGGTCGGGCGCAGCTCGGGCAGGCGGCGAAGGTAAAGGCCGGTGCCCTTGAATACGGGTTCGCCAAACCACCATGGCTGAATGATCTGCGCCGGCCGGGCATAGTCGACGATGCGCGCCTTGGCGTGGCGATGCATGATCGGGTTCTCGACGCAGATCCGCTCGATCGGCGCGTTCCAGAAGGCCGAGAAGAGAGCGGCGCCCTCTTCAAGCTCCGCCCACATCTCATCCCGAGTGCGCCCTGGTGGCGGCGTCGACAGCCAGCGCACTCCGGAGTTGCAGAGCCTGGTGCACGGGGGATGCGCGACGACGAGCAGATCCCAACCGTCGCCAAGCATTTCACGAGCGTCGCCGGTCACATGGCGGTTGCTGCCATCCTCAGCGGCCATCAGGTCGCACGACCAAGCGTCGTGGCCACGCGCCGCGAAGGCGCGTCGGACGATGCCAGAGCGTTCGCACGCGACCAGCACTCTCATCGCGCCGGCTCCCCGCCAGCCGATTTCGAGGCCTTGCCGTCGAGCAGCTCCGCGACCTCGCCCATGTGGTTCCAGAGCAGGGCGCGGCGCTCGGCCGGGATCTCCAGCAGCTTGCGGATCTCGGGCTCGTGCGACTGCAGCCAGCGCAGAGTCTTCACCGCTGCTTCGAGCCGGTCGGCGTCGTAGCGGGCCTGCGCCTCCGGACGGAGCTCACGGATGTTCTTCGCGCCGTTGCACAGGCTTTGCTGGCGCCGGAGCGCGAATTCGACGGCTTCCCGTTGCTGGGCCAGGGAGACCTTCGGGAAGGTCATGCTAGCGCCCCTACTGGAGCGTCGATTCGTGAGTTGCTTCGCTTTCGAGTACAGGCTGAATTCCTGTAACCCGAAGAGGGGTAGCTTAGATGGTCGGCCTTGCTATCGCCGCAGTTGGTGTCGTTTTGCTCTTGATCGGCGGATGGCCGATTGTTAGCGCACTCTTTGAGAAGTCCCCCGTAGCATCGGACGCCGTCGTCCACGCAATGGTGCAGCAGAGCTGGGTGCTGGATTTCTTTCACACCCTTACTTCCTTGGGACCTATCTTTTGGCTCGGGTGCATCCTGGCTTCGGCCGGCACCTGGATGGCCTTGCACCCAGACAAGTCGCATTGACGCAGGCCTGATTGCTTGAAGCCGAGTCATTCGAAGATATCCGTCAGTTCCGGCAGGGTTTCGAGACCGGGCGTGCGGCGGACGACGGTGAAGTCGTGGGCCGGCGCCGGAGCGGACGCGACCGGCGCGTAGGCGATCATGTGGTGGCTTAGGCAGTAGCTGCTGTTGCGCAGCACGGGCGCGCCGCAGACACGGCGGCCGTTGAAGATGTCGCGCGGCTCGCCTTTCCTGGCCGGAACGGGCTCACAGACGATCCAGCGGCATTGGCCATGCTCGGCCTTGGAGAGCAGGACGCTCATATCGGCTCTCCTGCGATGATCCGGCAGTCCGCGGCCGGGACGGCAAAGACCAGGCCGTCATCGGTGCGAATCCGGAGGTGGCTTTCGGAGCTCGGGCCGACGACGCGCGCGGTGAAATGCAGCTCGCCCTTCTCGTGGTCGAAGGTATCGACCTGGACGAGCGCCTCTCTCGGGAAGTCGGCTGGCGTTGGGTGCGGGGAGCGAAGCGACATGCGGCCCCCCCTCAGCTCATCGCCTGGCCGGCCGGGTCAAAAGACCCGTCAGCTCGCTGCGCATGAACCCGGAACTGCATTTTCAGCAGCTGATCGAGCCGCTGGTGCAGAACGTCGCCGATCGGCGCCGTCACCCCCACGAGGTCGTTGTTGACGGCCGTCTTCAACAGCGAGATGGCCGACATCAGGACCGCGTCGAGCACGATGGTGGAGGCAACAGCCGGGCTGTGACCTTGCCCCCGCAGGGCGCCGAGAGTGCTGACCAGGGCGGTGGTCGTCTGAAAAGAGATCCCGTTGATCAGTGGCGAAACGGCTTCGTTGTCTCGATCGAGCGCCATGTTCGCCTCCCTCACGCGGCTGCGAGGTCGATGGTGACCGTCTGGAGGGCACCCTGCTCGTCGCGGGTCCGGAAGCGGAGATAGGCCTTCGTGCCGATCACGCGGATGCTGTCACGGATGGCCTCCATGGCGCTGACCCAGCGCGTGTCCTCGACTTCCATGGCGAGCAGGGAGAACAGCTCGCCGCGGTTGATCTGGCCCTCCTTCTCGACGCTGAAGACGCGGTTCACCAGCGAGCGCAGCACCTCGTGGCTATCGGAGCCCCATTCCTTCAGGCACTCATCGACCAGGCGCTTGGCTGCCTGCAGCTCGGGCCCGAAGGCGATCTGGTCGGCGATCTTCACTTCGACGCGCATGCTGTCGTCGAAGGTTGAGAAGGTGGCGTTGCCTTTCGGGCCGCCCGCCTTGGCGCCGTATTGCTGCTCCAACAGTGACTGGAAGGCGGCCAAATCCTCGAAGGTGTGGCCTTTGAAGCGGCTGATCTGCGCCGACAGGTCCTGTGCGAAGCGCATCACCTTGCGGACCATCTCGTCTTCGAGAACCCGCTGCGGCTTGATCTGGCCAAGGGCGATCAGGTTGCCCTTGGCGTCCTGCATGAACTTCGTGCCGCCCACCTCGACGATGCCTGCCGAGACGGCGGCGGTTTCATCCAGGACGTCTTCGGCGGGGGCATGGAGGCCAGCGTGTGTGATGACGGCTTCGGCGACGCGCTCGTAGACCTTACGCCCTTCTGCGGTCAGAGCTTCATAAGCGACGGCCGGCATGTCGCCGTCCCCGCCGAGAGCTTCATAGGCGGCGCGGCCGAGGGCTTCGCGCGAGACGTTCTCAAGCTGCATCGGATTGCTCCATCTGGGAGGAAAGCGGGGAAGGCGTCGGGCTGTCGTCTTCGCCGAGCAGCTCGACGATCAGGCGGGACATCGCGACGATGTCGGCGACGGGCACGCGGGTGGCCTCGCGCTCCGGCGCGGCCATGATCCGGCGGGCGGTGGCGAGGGGATCGGCGCTCTCGGCCAGGCGGTGGATGCCGGCGCGCTCCAGCGCCAGCAGGGTGCCCATGATGGCGTCGGTCTGCTGCCGGAACTGCGGGCTGACGCGGCGCAACTCCTCGATCTTGTCGACGCCATGGATCACGCTGGCGTGGTGGCGGCCGCGCGAGAGCTGGCCGATCACCGGGAAGGACAGCGGCGTGACCTTGCGCGCGAGCCACCAGCAGAGCTGGCGTAGCTGCTGCAGCTCCACAGGCCCCTTGTCGTCGTGAAAGATCTCGAGCCGCGAGCGACCGGACACGGCGCAGACGGCGTGCACCACCATGTCGAAGCTGACGTGACGGTCGCTCATGCCGCGTCTCCGCCGGAACGATCGTCGAGGGCATGCGGCCGCGGCCGCGGCACGATGGGGAAGGTGGTGACGTTGCTGCCGGCGATCGGCATGGCGAGGGCGGAGAGGCCGGGACGCGAGACTGGCTGCGGCCCCTCCGCATCCAGCATGCGCTGGAGTTCCTGCTGCTGGGCCTTCAAGGCCGCTTGATAGCCGGATGAAACGGGCTCGGCCGCGACACGGTCGAGGTCGCCGGCGACGAGCAGCAGCTCGTCTTCAATCTCCGGGACGAGCTCGGCCTGGGCGACGACGCGATCGGCTTCCTTGCCGGCCTCAAGCAGCAGCTCAGCGGTCCGCTCGCACTGGTCCGGCGTGAGGCCGACGCCCGATCGGGCCGACCGCCGGAGGAATGCAGCGACGAACCGCAAGTCGATGGGAAGGGAGCTGGCCATGTCAGCGCTCCCACCGGCTGTAGCGCTGGCGGAAGGAGCGCTCCTCCATCCCCTCCAGCGCGGCGAAGCCGGCCAGGCCGGCGAGACCGACGCCAATCCCGGCGGCAGCGAAGTAGGCCTGGACCTCAGGTACCACGATCTGGAAAGCCAGGCCGGCGCAGAAGGGGCCGAGCATGGCCGCGGCGCCAGCGGCGAGTTTGAGCAAGCCAGAAAACATCAGGCGGCATCCCTCTGCTGACGATGGGGGCAGGTTTTGCAGGCGTGGAAGAGCCGCGCGCGGGTCGAGTTCGTCGCGGCGAAAGGCGTCGCCTGTTCATTCAGGCAGCGGTCGCGACCGATCTCAGCCAGGATCGGGCACATGACGGTCTCGCCCATCAATGCCCCGCGGATCTTCGCGAAGACCTTGGGGAGGTCACCCGGATATTTGCGAGCCAACACATGGCTGACGACGGCATTCGAGTAGCCGAGTTTCAGCGCGACAGCGGATTGCGATCGCGTCTGGCACGCCTCGGCGAGGATGATGACCTCGACGGGAATGGTCTCGCCCCAGGCGAGGCGGGCACGCTCTATCGGATCAGGCCGGAGGGGCTTACTCATGCCGCCCTCGCGTCGACTTGCGAACCGTTAAGGTTAACGGACCGCATCAAATTAAGATCGAAGCTGATGCTGCTCCCGCGAGCGAGGATCGGCGCGCGCGGCCCGGTGTTCCGAGCTGGAATTAGCGAATACAGGCGGACGCGGGAGCGGTGCACCGTTCCTGAGGCACGAACGTAGCCAGCCCGCACGAGGCCGCTGACATAGTCCAAGGCTCCATCCTGCGAGACCGGCACCTCGTCCGTGGCCGAAGTCACAGCAAGTTCGGCAATCGAGAACGTGCGCAGCGAGCGGATCGAGTTCCAGATCGCGTGCTGACGCTCCCCACCGCTCACATGTCCGCGGCGATGAGGCGGTGCGTCTCCCGACGACATGATCCGGTAGCGGGCTGCAAGGCCGTCGCCGGTCCGGGCGATGACCTTCTCGCTGGTGAGAAAGCCGAGATAGCCCCGGACGAGCCGGCCGACGTCCTGACCGAGGATATCGGCCAATGCGCGCTCGCCGAACTCTCCGAAATGGCTCTCCAGGATGCCCATCAGCCGCCATATTTTCTGATATTCGCTGGAAACCATCAGGCGACCCTCCGAGTGCGGAGCGGTGGCGTGCCGGTATAGAGCTCGGGAAGGACGCCACCGGCCCGCAGCTCCGAGAGGCCACGGCTCAAGGCGAATTCCCGGATCCGGAAGAGGTTCGTCACCACCCGGCGGGCGCGGCCATCCGAGACGCGGCGGATCTCGTCGAGGATGGCGTCGTCGATCGCGATGCCGGGGCAGAAGACATGCGCCAGCTTGCGAACGTCCTCGATGTCGACCGGCTGGGCCGCGACCCAATCGAGCACGCGGTTATGGACCCGCTCGATCTTGCTGAGCTTCTGGGGCAGCAGTTCCTCGCCGATCAGGATGACCGGGATCTGCGCGCCCTCCTGGATCTCGCGCATCAGCTCGACCATGCCTTTGTCGACGAGCTTGTCGGCCTCGTCGACAAAGAGCGGGGGATGGTCGGGCTCGGCCAGCCGGATGATGACCTGCTCGGTCAGCGTCGCCACGGTGCCGCGCGGGTCGCGCACGCCGAGCTCCTTCAGGATGGCGCAGACCAGCGTCTTCTTGGTCCAGCTGTCGCCGATCTCGATGCGCGGGCCGCGGGTCTTATTCTGGCCGAAGATGGCCGCATAGGTCTTGCCGTATCCGGACGGGCCGTGGACCACCCCGAACCCAGGCATATGGGCGCCGCGGCTCCTCAGCCGCTCAATCAGGCCCATCATCGCCGCGACGTTCTTCAGCGGCGCCAGCGTTGCGGGGCGCGAGAAAGCGTCGGGCTTGTCATTCGTCACGATCATGTTCATCCTTGACCTCGCATTGACTTGATCAGCCCCGGTTCGCCGGGGCTCTTTTTTTGGCCAGGCTCAGAGCAACGCCGCCTCGCCGAACTCCTCGAACATCCCGTCCAGAGCCCGCTTGTCCGGGCTGTTGGCGAAGCCGCCGTAGAAGGCCGCCTCGTCCGGCGTGATGGGCTGGCCGGCTTCCAGGCGGTCATGCAGCCCGAGCCAGCGCCGGTAGCGCTGCTGCGGCGTCTCGCGATCGCGCAGGGCGCGGACATTGGAGGGCTTGGGCGCAGGCTCTGCGGCCTCCGCCTCGATCTCCGCGAGGATCCGCGCATCGGCATCGGAAAGCGGACGGCTGGACGGCGCATCGCCCCGGCGCATGGCCGCGATCTCGATGCCGGTATCCAGCGCGGGCGTCGTGTGGATCTCGGAGCGCTGCGGAAAGGCAACGAGGTTGCCGGTGAGCTTCGCGGCCTCCGCCATCCGATGATCGAGCACCGTCCGATCAGTGACCCGTTTGGAGCGATGCATGGCCTTGGCATCGGCCATCTGCTCCTCGACCATGCGAGCCTGCATCGCCCTGCGTTGCGCCTGCAGCTCGACCGGGTCGATGCCGGCAAGCTCGGCGCAGACAGCGCGGCCGAGCGGCCGATCCATGCTCTCGTCGGCGAAGAGCCAAATGGTGCCCTTGTCCGCGGGATCGAGCGTCACGAAAACACGCTCGCCCGGCAGGATGCCCATTGGCTGGTAGTAGAAGTCGTCGAGCAGGATGCCCTTCTTGCCAACTGTGCGGTAGCCGTCGCCCTTGGGGGCCTGCATCAGCAGAGAAGCCAGCGCATCGGCATCGACCGTGCGGATCGGATGGGTCGAGGACGCCGCCTTCGCGAAGGGCGTCATCTTCTTGAGGCCCCGATGCTCGTGATGGGCGTAGAGCCCCTCCGCCCAGCTGTCGCAGATCCGCTGCAGCTCCTCGCCGGTCATCGTGACGTTGAAGGCGGCGTTCTCCTGTCCCAGCCGCTGCGAGAAGGCCTTGCGGCCCTCGATCTTCTTGCGCTGGGCGACGTTGTGGCCGACGAACCCCTGCAGCATGCGGGCGCAGTCGGTCTGGAAGGTCCGGATGTTCCGCTCGACGACGCCCTTCTGCCACGGCGAGAACGCCTGAGAGCGGATCGCCTCGATCTGGAGCCGGGCGAAGAGGCGCACGGTGGCGCGGGCGATGAAATCCGAGCCGTTGTCGGTCTTCACCGCGTCCGGCACGCCCCAGGCGAGGATCGCCTTGCGCATGAGGAGCTGCACGGCCTCGGAGCGCGGCGTCTTCGAGACAAAGAGGATGATCCGGCGCGACCAGTAATCGATGCAGACATAGATGTGGTGGCGGCCATCGACGCACATGGCGTCGACGGGCGAGGCGTCGATCTGCCAGAGGGCGTTGAGGTGCGGCGCCATGAAGTCGAAGGAGCCGGAGACGCGCATCTTGTTCCGGAACCCGTCCGGATCGACCATCTTCAGCAGGCCGGCAGCGTATTCCTGTTTCCAGGCGTTCAAACGGATTTCAAAGGCGCGCTGGCCCGGCAGGGACAGGCCCGCGACCCTGAGCCGGGACTCGAATTCGCCCTTCACCGCGCCGTAGATCTGCGTCGCGGTGTAGAGGTCGTTCAGCGAATGCACGGCGATCGCGAAGGTCTTGATCTCGCCGTCGAAGGCCGCGTCCAACACGCCCTGGCCGCGCCGTCCGGCGCCGCGATCGACGGCAAGCCGGTCGGTTTCGCCCTCGCGGGAGGCCGCGAGCCAGCGCAACACCGTGCGGGTGGACAGACGCGGCAGGACCTGCGCCGCCCAGTCGGGCCGCTCGATCCTGCCGAGGTTGTAGAGATCAACGAAATGGCTGATCGCCAGCGTCTGCTTGAGCTGGGAGGCACGGGTGAAGTCCTTCAGGGCGCCCAACACGGCCAGCCTTGCATCCAGCTGCAAGGTCGAAGCGCGGGTGGCGGCCGCCGGCGGCTCCGGCGCCGCCTGCAGGGCCTGCGCCGCGGCCGAAGCCTCCTCCTGAGCGGCCTGAGGGCCGAGATAAGCGATGCGGGCCGCGATCGGCAGGAGCCGGTAGTGATACTCGACACCGCCGCCGCGCCCGGCGCGCTGGCGCACAAGGCCCGAGAAGCGCGCCCAATCTTCGCGCTCGGCCAGCATCCGGACGCCGCGATCGGTCGCGGGCAGTCCCGGCAGCGCCAGATCGGCGATTTCGGCGGAGGTCAGCCAGGACTTCACGCGGCGTCACCCTTTTTCGCGCGGGCGGTTTTGGCCGGCGGGGTCAGGGCCGCGATGCGGTTGGCGACCATCGTCGCGAGCGTCTGGAGGTCGGCCAGCGACATGCGCGGGAGCATTGGTTCGATACGGGTGAGCATGCGATCTGCCTCCCGGACCGCGCCGCCGGACGGCACCAGGCCGGCCGCCTCGCGCGCCTTGGCAACGGTGGAGGCGCCGGCCTTGATGGCGCGGGCGACCGCGAGCTGCTGCTCCGGCTCCAGCTCGGCGAGAGCCTGCAGCTGCGCCTGATTGTCGGCGACCTTGGTGCCTCGGATCGCGGCGACGGTGTCGGGTGCGAGCTTACCAGCGAGCTCACGGCACCGATAAATCGACGTCTTGCCCAAGCCAGTCCGGCGGGAGGCTTCCTTGGAGAATTCGGACCAGTTTCCCAAGTTGGAAAACTGATTTTTCTCGCGCCATTTCTTCGACTTGCGATCGCCGCCATTCTGCGCGCCGGCCTCGGCAGCGAAAATGTCTGCGAGGCGCCCCACGAAGACGGCACGATCGAGCGCGGTGAGCTCGTTCCGGATCAGATTCGCGTGGATCTCGTGCTTCTCGCGCTCCTCGCGGGTCAGTTCGCGAATGCGGGCCGGAATGGTGGTGCGGCCGAGCAGCTTGAATGCTTCGAGACGGTTCTCGCCATCGACGAGGACATAGCGGTTGCCTCCGCCCAGCGTCGTCGCCACCGCGATCGGCTGGTGCAGATAGGTTTCCGAGACCGAGGCCGCGATCATCTCGACATAGGCGCGGTCGACCAGCCGCAGACGGTCGACGACGTCGATCGCCGCGATCTCGATCTCGATCTCGTGTTCAGGCAGCGCGAGCGACGAAGTGAGGTCCAGCACGTCGCGCATCAGGCGGCCCTCTTGGCCGTGCGGCCGCGACGGACAAGGCGCTCCCCCGTCGGCGACCAGCGCTCGGGCCAGAGGATGTGAAGCGGGATCTTGAGCGCCTTGGAGATCGCCTTCTCGGCGCGGAGCTGCGGGCGCTTGAACGACGCGCGGAGAGCGACGTCTGTCACGCCATATCGCTGGGCAATTGCCGGCAAAAAGCGAAAGTCGGACTTCCGAACGGCGGCTAGGATGTCGGCTTCGTGCATGCAAGACTGTCCGATTAGCGGCCTGGGCCGCTTTCTGTTAACTTTGTCAGTAACGAACGATACCGTATCTATCTTTTTGGATATACGCAAGCGCCATGTCGACACATTCGGATATCGATGCCTCCGAAGAGGGTGATTCCGCCTTGCTGATGCGCTTTAAGGAGGTTCTGGAAACGATTCCTTCGCTCCAGACAGCTTCCGAACTGGTGGGATATTCGACCCAGCAGATCGCCAAATGGAGAGATGGAAAGGCGCGGCTACCCTTTAAGGCGGCGGCGACCCTGGCCCGCGCGGCGAATCGCTCCGTGGATTGGCTCGCATTCGGAGCCGAGTCGCTTTCGACGGCCATGAGCCACCGACTCGAGCGGGTCGCGGACAATGACGACGTCGTCACGATCCCGTTGCTCGACGTCATCGCATCAGCTGGCCCAGGCGTGGAGAATCCATTCCCGCTTGAAGTCGATCAGTTGCCTTTCCCGAAACGCTGGCTCACCGAGCTGGGCGTGCCCGAGCGCTACGCTCGGTTCCTCGGGGCTCGCGGCGACAGCATGGAACCCACGATCCGGGATGGGGCGATCTGCCTCGCGGATACGCGTTTCCAGACCCCAAGGATCGAAGGGGTCTACGCCCTGGTCGATGGGAACGACGTTCGGATCAAGCGGATTGGTCGCGGCTGGGAGGGCAAGATCGTGCTCATAAGCGACAATGAGCGCTATGCTTCCGATACGCTTTCGGCTCCAGACGGCGAGGCGCTGAGGATCGCCGGGAAGATCGTGTGGGCGGGAGGGAAGATATGAGAATAACTTTCGCAATAGCGATGGTCGTTTGGGGGGCGCTGCCCGTGCAAGCCCAGCAACGCCACCCGATGGTTTCCAAAGTCATCGAGATTGCCGTTGCGGGCCGTGTCGTGGCGGCCAAATGCCCAGGCTGGACTATCAACCCGAAAGTCACGGCGCTCGCGGCTATGGCAGCGAGTTTTGCTGGGCAGCAGGCCGCGCTTGACGCCGTTCGGGAAGAAGAGATTCAAGCACTCACCGAACGGGCGATGAAATCCTCTCTTACGACGCCGTCTGAATGTGCCACCTTATCGGGCCAGACCATGCCTGACCCGTTTTCCGAAGGTCGAACTGTGGCCTTATTCGTGCACGCTCAACAGTGAGGCTTCTATGAGATGGCTCGTGCCGCTGCTCCTCTGTACCTATGCGACTGCCGGAGCGGCCCAGGATCTCAAGTCGATGACGCTTGCGAACGAGCTGGGTTCGGTCTTGGCGTCGGAAGAACTCTGCGATCTGTCCTATAACCAAAGCGCGATCGCCGCCTTTATCGAGAAGCGGGTGAAGGCCGATGATCTCGGCTTCGCCACCAATCTGCGGATGATGACCGCGGGCCAAGAGTTCCAGCTTAAGGGTATATCGGCGTCCTCAAAAACGGCGCACTGCGCCCAGATCCGGAGAGTCGCTAAGGCGTACGGCTTCGTCAGCTGAGAGACGCGGCGGCCTTGAGGCCGCCGCTCCGGCTTCAGGCCACCTTCAAATCCGCTTCGCCGAGCCGCCAGCTGTCGAAATCCGCATCACTGGCGTCGGCCAGGCCGTCCACCTCGGCAGGCAGGATGCCGTGCCGCGCGATGATCACCGCGTCCTCGAAATCGCCGGTGGCCGGCGAGCCGGTGCGCCGGAAGGCGACGACGCCGGCGCGGATATCCTTGAAGCGGCTGAAGACCCGCATGGCGTGATCATGATCGGTCGCCGGGATGGGCTCGTCGGCCGAGATGCCGCCCCGGCTCCCCTTCACCGCCTTGAAGGGCTGGACGACGAAATAGGTGAGCTGCTCGACGGTCTCCCGCTTGGGACGTGCCTTACTCATGGCTCTTTCCTTTTGATGGCGCCCCGCGGACGCTTGCGAGGCCCTTCATCGAAGCTTAACCATGAGAACAGAGCAAGAACGAGACATGACACGGGGAGTCAGGAATGGGCGGGCCTGTGAACAGCGAGGATGAATTCAGGCGAGCGGACCGGGCGGCGAAACGCGACGGCCGTTGGCTGGTCGCGATCGTGATCGGCGCGGCTGCGCTGGGCCTGGTGCTGCGCTGGTGGGTCCGGTGACGCGGCGCAAGGGCGAGCGGACCGACAAGCACCGCGACCTGTCGCATCCGTATCAGGTCGAGCTTGCCAAGCCGAGCGGAGGCGCCGGTCATGCCGTGATGTCTCGATGGGCCGCCTGGTTCGACCACGAGACGACCCGCAACGGCCCGGATGGCTCGTGCTGGTGCTTCTGTCGCCCGGAGGTCGCCGACGCATTCGCCATGGACTTCGGCGGCAGACGTCGCGACTTGCCGATCGAGCCTCGCCGGCTCGCTGTCGATCTTCCCGACCGGAGCGAGATCGAGCGGCGTGCCAAAGCGGCTTGGATCGGCATGGAGATCGTGACGGGCGGGCGCCTGTTTGGTATGAGCGCCCCGCTTCGGGGGGCCGAAAGAATGCCATTTTCCAGCTTCAGTGATCCGGCTGACCTCGGCCGGTGCCAGGCGGTGCTGGATCGCGCCTGGGCGCTTGTTGAGTCCCGCGTAATGGAGGAAAGCCGCGACCTGGAAAGGATGCGGCTCGCCTATATCGTGGTGAGCGTCTTACCGCGCTTTTCGAATGACGACGACCTTATCCAAGAGGTCGTCGACCGATTCTGCTCTTAGCCGGCCCAGATCCTGACGATGGTGTGGGTCTTGGGGTCGAGCTCGATGTTGGCCCGGTTCTTCTGCAGATCCATCGTGAGCTGATCCCCGGTCTTGTAGACCCGCACCGTGCGGCCGGTCAGCTCTCCCACCTTCGTATCGGGGCCGATCGGCTTCGGATCAAAGGTGAGCTCGTCTCCCACGGACCACGGCCACGGCACCGGCCTATCCGACAGGGGAAAAGGAAACGGGCTCTCGAAAAGGACGGGCTCCTCGGGGATCTGGGTCGGCGAGATCTCCGCGACAATGTTGTTCTGCGCCGCATGGACCCGGATACCCAGCAAGGGCTTTCCTTCGCCCCAATAATTCGCTGCGTCGATCGACAGAGGCTCCGCATGATCGATTTTCGTCATGCGCTTGATCTGTCTTCCGCCGGGTGGTTCGGCTTCGAAGCCGACATCCTGGATGCCATCGGCCGGGGGCTGGATATACACCCACCAGTTGATGGATGGCTTCGACCAGTTCGGTGTCGGCACCCGTCCTTCCACTTCGAGGAGGACGCCCTTCTTCAAGACCTTGGCGGTAGCGGAAATCAGCTCGGATACGAGTGTCATGTCAGCCTCCCATTGCCCCAACGGCAGCGCAACTTGCTCGATAGGATTTTAGGAGTCCATCGCGTTAAAGTCGTAGACGCGGCCCGCGCGGCGCTTCCGAGTTCGGGAATGGGCAAGACACCCGGTCCCGGACGCTATCTCTTTGAACAGACGCCCATTTTTGGAACTCGGAAGCGACGGGTGCGCACTGCGTCTTTTGTTCCGAGTTCGGCAGCGTACGACGACGACTTTTCAAGGGGTTAGCGGCCGGCCCGATTTCTGGCTTTCGAGTATCCGAGATTTCGAAGCGCAGAACCTGCGAACGATCAAATGGCACTAAACGCTCCGCTCCACGCCGCCCAAGTGCCTACGCCGCCGTGCCTTTCCGCCTGATCCCGGCTATGCCCGGCTATGCCCGGCTTAGTGCCATGTGATTGTTCGGGTCACACGTTGCGCTACAGCTGACGCTTGCCTTCCCGAGGAATTCTCGCAGTTGCGAAATCCTGCTGGAAAATTGACATGATCAGCATACAATAAGCAGGCTTACGAATGGAGTCGGCGGATGCAACGGCCCCTGCGACGGGAATTCATGTTCCAGCTGGTCGAGACGGCGCGGCTGATGCGCAATCACGTCGACCAGAAGGCGCGTGAGCACGGCACGACGCGCGCCCAATGGGGCGTGCTGGCGCGCCTGCGCCGGCAGGAGGGGCTGAACCAGGCGGCCCTCGCCGAGCAGATGGATCTCCAGCCGATCTCGCTCGCCCGCCTGCTCGACCGCTTGCAGGCCCAGAGCCTCATCGAGCGCCGCGAGGACCTATCCGACCGGCGCGCCTATCGGCTCTACCTGACGCCCGAAGGCCGCAAGCTGGTCAACGACCTCGATACGGTGCGCACGCAGATCGCAGACGAGTTGCTTGGCGATGTGACGGACAAGGCGCTGCTCGCAGCGCTCGATCTGCTGGCGGCCGTGCGTGAAACCACCCGCGCCCAGCGCGACGAGGACAGGAAGCAGGCTCCGGCGTCTGCCGGGCGTGCAACCTGAGCGGTGAGGACGAGATGAAGCGTTCCGGTATTCTGATGAGCATGCTGGTGCTGGCGGCGGTCGCCGGCGGGGTCTGGTATACGCGCTTTCGCGTGCCGGAGGGCGAGCATGCGGCGGCCGGCGGCCGCGGGCAGGGGGCCATGGCGGTCGCGGTCGTCTCAGCCGCGGCGGTCCGGTCCGATTTCCCGGTGCGCAAGCACGCCATCGGCTTCGTCGAGACTCCGGCCAGCGTCACCGTCAAGTCGCGCATCGACAGCCAGATCGTGCAACAGCAGGTGAAGGACGGCCAGTTCGTCAAGGCCGGCGACCTGCTCTTCGTTCTCGACGATCGCGACATCAAGGCGCAGATCGCCAAGGACGAAGCCCAGCTGGCCAAGGACGAGGCGACCCACACCCGCAACCTTTCGGACCTCGAGCGCTACAAGCAGCTCTTCTCCCGCAGCGTCGGCACCCAGACGCAGGTGGACCAAGCCACCGCCGACGAGAAGATCTCGGCCGCCAGCATCCAGGCCGACCATGCCACGCTCGACGCGGACCGCCTCAAGCTCGGCTACACCCGCATCACCGCCCCGATCGAAGGCCGCGTCGGCGCGGTCATGGTGACGCCCGGAAACCTCGTCAGCGCCAACAGCAACAACAGCAGCACCGGGCTGCTGACGATCACGCAGATGAAGCCGCTGCGCGTCACCTTCGCGATGCCGGAAAGCGACCTTTCGACATTGCAGAAGGCGCTGGCCGCGTCCGAGCCTGTGCCGGTGACCGTGCATGTCCCTGGCACCGAGCGGACGCCGACGGAAGGGAGGCTCAACTTCGTCGATTCCACGGTCGACATGACTTCCGGCACCATCACGGCCAAGGCCGCCTTTGCCAACGAGGATCTCGGCCTCTGGCCGGGGCAGTATGTCGATGTCGAGATCATCCCGCATGTGCTGCAGAACGCCGTGCTGGTGCCGACCGTCGCGGTGCAGACCGGTCAGAAGGGGCCCTACCTCTACGTGGTCAAGGGGGATTCGACCGTGGATCTTCGCCAGGTCAAGGTCGCGCTCAGCGACGGCGACAGGACGGCCATCAGCGAGGGCGTCGCCCCTGGAGAGAAAGTCGTCGTCGATGGCCAAATGCGCCTGAAGCAGGGCGCCAGGGTCCGGGAGCGCGACCCCGCCGCCGACAAGACCCCCAAGGGGACGCCGGTTGCGCAGGAGGGGCGCTCGTGAGCGTCTCCGCCTTCTGCATCAGGCATCCCGTCGCAACCATCCTGATGTCGGTCTCGCTGGTGCTGGCGGGGCTGTTCGCCTACCGCTTCCTGCCGGTCGCAGCGCTGCCGCGGGCCGAATTCCCGGTCGTCAACGTCTCGGCTCAGCTGCCGGGCGCCTCTCCGGACACGATGGCGACCTCGGTCGCGACGCCCCTCATCAAGCAGTTCGCGACCATCGCCGGCATCGATTCGATTTCGACCTCGAATGCATTGGGCTCGACCTCGATCGCGATCCAGTTCGTGCTGAACCGGGACATCGACGCGGCGGCAGCCGACGTGCAGGCGGCCATCGCGCGCACCCAGCGCCAGCTGCCGCTCGAGATGACGACGCCGCCGAGCTACCGCAAGGTGAATCCCGCCGACGCGCCGATCATCCTGCTGGCGCTCAAGAGCGACGTCGTGCCGCTCTCGCAGCTGGACGCCTTCGCGCAGCAGGTCATCTCCCCGGCGCTCTCCACCGTCGACGGGGTCGCGCAGGTGCTGATCTGGGGCAGCCAGAAATATGCCGTGCGCATCCAGATCGATCCTACGGCGCTCGCCGCGCGGGGCATCGGCGTCGACGAGTTGCAGGCCGCGATCACGGCGACCAACGCCAATACGCCGGTCGGAACGCTCCAGAACAACGCCCAACAACTGACGATCCAGGCCAACACCCAGCTCGCCAACGCCAGGCAGTTCGCGAACACCATCGTGACGACGCGCTCGGGCAAGCCGGTGCGGCTCGGCGATGTCGCGACGGTGATCGACTCGGTCGAGAACACCCGGACCCGCAGCCAGTTCGACGGCGTCCCGTCGATCGTGCTCGCCGTTCAGCGCCAGCCCGATGCCAACACCGTCGAGGTGGTCGACCGGGTCAAGGCCATGCTCCCGGCCTTCGAGGAGCAGTTGCCGGGCGCCGCCTCGCTCTCGCTGCTCAACGACCGCTCGACCTCGATCCGCCAGGCGGTGGAGGACGTGCAGTTCACGTTGCTGCTCACCATCGCGCTCGTTGTGATGGTGATCTTCGTCTTCCTGCGCCGGGTCGCCGCCACCTTCATCCCGGCCGTGGCGGTGCCGATCTCGATCATCGGCACGCTGGCGGTGATGTACGCGCTCAATTTCTCCATCGACAACATCTCGCTGCTGGGTCTCACGTTGTCGGTCGGCCTCGTGGTCGACGACGCCATCGTCATGCTGGAGAACATCGTCCGCCACATGGAGGAGGATGGGCTGTCGGCCTTCGATGCGGCGCTCGAGGGCGCAGGCGAAATCGGCTTCACCATCATCTCGATCTCGCTTTCGCTGGTCGCCGTGTTCATTCCGGTGCTGCTGATGGGCGGCGTCATCGGCCGCATCTTCAACGAGTTCGCGGTGGTGGTGACGGTCTCGATCCTGGCCTCGGCCTTCGTCTCGCTGACGCTGACGCCGATGCTGTGCTCGCGCCTGCTCTCCGGCTATTCCGAGCACCATCGGGAAAACGGGTTCGGCCGCACGCTCGAGCGCGGCTTCGACGCCGTCCTGCGCGGCTACGACCGGGGACTGGCCTTCTGCCTGCGCTTCCAGCCGCTGATGCTGCTCGCCTTCTTCGCCACGATGGCGGGCACCGTCTGGCTGATGCAGACCACGCCGAAGGGCTTCTTTCCGCAGGAGGATATCGGCCAACTCTCGGTTTCGACCGAGGCGCGGCAGGATATTTCCTTCCCCGCCATGCAGAAGCTGCAGAACGAAGTCGCGAACGTCTTCCGCAAGTCGCCCTATGTCGCCCATGTCGCCTCGTCCGTCGGGAGCAACGGCAACGCCGGCGCGCTGAATGCCGGGCGCCTCTTCGTCGAGCTGAAGCCGCGCGACCAGCGGCCGAAGCTCGCCGTCGTGCTCGCATCGCTGCGCCGGGAACTCGCACAGGTCGCCGGCATCAACGCCTATATGACCCCGGTCCAGAACCTCCAGATCGGAGCGCGCTCGTCGAAGAGCCAGTACCAGCTTGTCGTCCAGAGCCTCGATCAGGGCCAGATGAACGACTGGGCCCTGAAGCTTGCCGACGCGATGGCGCAGGACCGCGCCGCCTTCCTCGACGTCAACACCGACCTGCAGAACGATGCCCTCCAGGCCACGATCGCCGTGGACAAGGACAAGGCCGACCAGCTCGGCATCGGCACCGACGTGCTGCGCTCGACGCTCTATTCCGGCTTCGGCGTGCGGCAGGTCTCCACCATCTACACCACCGGCGACAGCTATCAGGTCGTCGTCGAGTTCAATCCCAACGACCAGTGGACGCCCGAGCGCCTGAACGCCATACGCGTCCGCACCAAGACCGGCACGCTGGTGCCGCTGGGCGCCTTGGCACGCATCCAGCGCACGGCCGGGCAGCTCACGGTGAACCAGCTCGGCCAGCTCCCGGCCGTGACGATCTCCTACAACCTGCCGCCGGGCGTTGCACTCGGCGACAGCGTCAACCACATCGATGCGATCAAGGAGCGCATCGGGCTGCCGAAGTCGATCACGACGACGCTCGCCGGCACCGCAAAGACCTTCCGGGATTCGCTGGCGAACCAGGGCCTGCTGATCGCCGGCGCGATCCTGACGATCTATATCGTGCTCGGCATCCTCTATGAGAGCTTCATTCACCCGCTGACGATCCTGACCGGCCTGCCTTCGGCGGCGATCGGCGCACTGGGCGCGCTCAGGCTCTTCGACATGGATCTTTCGGTCATCGCGATCATCGGGCTGCTGATGCTGATCGGCATCGTCAAGAAGAACGCGATCATGATGATCGACGTAGCGCTGGTGCTTCAGCGCGAGGGCATGCCGGCGAAGGAGGCCATCCACAAGGCCTGCATCATGCGGTTCCGGCCGATCATCATGACCACGCTCGCAGCGCTGATGGGCACGCTGCCGATCGCGCTCGGCGCCGGAGCGAGCGCGGAGCTGCGCCAGCCGCTCGGTATCGTCGTCGTCGGCGGCCTGATGATCTCCCAGGTGTTGACGCTGTTCATCACCCCGGTCCTGTTCCTCTACATGGACAGGCTCCAGACGGGGCTGGGGAAGCT
This sequence comes from Allobosea sp. TND4EK4, assembly GCF_900156025.1. Classification (GTDB taxonomy): domain Bacteria; phylum Pseudomonadota; class Alphaproteobacteria; order Rhizobiales; family Beijerinckiaceae; genus Allobosea. The sequence goes on along the minus strand of NZ_FTMO01000001.1, from coordinate 316,720 downwards.
CGGCGGGCTGTTCCGGAGCAAGAAGCACGCTACGGCTATCACGCATCCGGCGGAGTAGAGGCTCAGGTCATGAAAAAGGCCGCCGCCTCGGACGAGGCGGCGGCCTTTTTCGCGTTCCGGTGCCTGGAGCGCCTCAGGCCGCGTCCAGCCCGTAAAGCGAGTGCAGCGTGCGCACCGCCAGCTCGGTATAGGCAGCGTCGATCAGCACCGAGAACTTGATCTCGGAGGTGGTGATGGCGCGGATGTTGATGCCCTTTTCGGCGAGCGCGCGGAAGGCGCGGGCGGCGACCCCGGCATGGGAGCGCATGCCGATGCCGATCGCCGAGACCTTCACCACATCGGTCGCGCCCTGGATATCCTGGTACTCGATGCTGTCGCGCTTGCTTTCCAGCAGCGTGCGGGCGCGCTCGTAATCGGCCGTCGGCACGGTGAAGGTGATGTCCGTGGTCGCCTGGTCATCCGAGACGACCTGGATGATCATGTCGACATTGATGTTGGCGTCGGCCAGCGGGCCGAAGATCGTCGCTGCGACGCCGGGCTTGTCGGCCACGCGCCGGAGCGTGATCTGGGCTTCGTCCCGGGAGAAGGCGATGCCGGTGACGATCTGCTGTTCCACGATGTCGTCCTCGTCGCAGATGAGGGTGCCAGGATTGGGGTTTTCGGGGTCGTCGAAGGAGGAGCGCACATAGGTCGGCACGCGCTGCGTCATGGCGATCTCGACAGAGCGCACCTGCAGCACCTTGGAGCCGAGCGAGGCCATCTCCAGCATCTCCTCGAAGGAGACCTTCTCCATGCGCCGGGCCTTCGGCACCACGCGCGGGTCGGTGGTGTAGACGCCGTCCACATCGGTGTAGATGTCGCAGCGATCCGCCTTCAGGCCCGCGGCGAGCGCGACCGCGCTGGTGTCCGAACCGCCGCGCCCGAGCGTCACGATGCGGCGCGTCTCGGCATGCACGCCTTGGAAGCCGGAGCAGACCGCGACCTCGCGATTGCGATCGAAGCCCGCGATGATGCCGGCCCCGTCGACATCGACGATCCGGGCCGCGCCATGCGCGTCGGAGCCGTAGAGCGGGATCTGCCAACCCTGCCAGGAGCGGGCCGGGATGCCCATCTCCTTGAGCACGATCGCCATCAGCCCCGACGTGACCTGCTCGCCCGAGGCGACGACCGCGTCGTACTCGGCCTGGTCGTAGAGCGGCGAGGCTTCCTTGCACCAGGCCACCAGCTCATTGGTCTTGCCCGACATGGCTGAGACGACGACCGCGACCTGATGGCCGGCGTCGAACTCGCGTTTGACGTGGCGCGCCGCGTTCTTGATCCGCTCGACCGTGGCGACGGAGGTGCCGCCGAATTTCATCACCAGACGGGCCATGATGGCTTCAGGCTCTCGTATAGGAGCCCCGGCCGCGCGGCCGGGGCGAAACGTCGCCCTCGCGCGACGCGCGGGGCGGGTGTAGATGACGGGCCCCGGACGTGGTGTCAATGCGGCCGGATGGGAGAGGAAGCGGGTTCATGGCAGCCACGGCGGAACGCACCGGTTCGACGATCGACCCTGCCGAGGTCGCCCGCTTCGAGGCCATCGCCCGCGATTGGTGGGATCCGAAGGGGCCGATGGCGGTCCTGCACAAGTTCAATCCCGTGCGTCTCGGCTTCGTCCGCGACGAGGCCTGCGCCCGCTTCGGCCGCGACCCCAAGCGCATGCGCGCGCTCGACGGCCTCAGCCTGGTCGATATCGGTTGCGGCGGAGGCGTTCTGTGCGAGCCGCTGGCGCGGCTCGGTGCCGAGGTGACGGGACTTGATCCCGCGCCGACGAACATCGCGGTGGCGCGGGCCCATGCCGAGGCCGCCGGGCTGGCGATCGACTACCGGCAGGAGACGATCGAGGCCGTCGTGGAAGCGGGGAGGCGCTTCGACATCGTGCTGGCCATGGAGGTGGTCGAGCACGTCGCCGATGTCGAGGCCTTCGTCGCCGCCTGCTGCGCGGCGGTGAAGCCAGATGGCCTGCTGGTGATGGCGACGCTCAACCGCACGCTGAAATCCTATGCGCTGGCGATCGTCGGTGCCGAATACGTGCTGCGCTGGCTGCCGAAGGGCACGCATGACTGGGAGAAATTCGTGACGCCATCGGAGCTCGGCGGAGCGATCGAGGGCAACGGCTTCACGATCGGCACGCAGACCGGCGTGGTCTTCAACCCGCTGACCGGCCGCTGGAGCGCCTCGCGCGACATGGATGTGAACTACATGCTCGCCGCCAGCCGGAGTGGCGCGGCCTGAGGTTCAATCTTCCCGCTCGGCGAGCTTTTCGCCTGCCACTGCGATCCGTTGCAGCAGATCGGCCGGGAAGAGCTCCGCGATCCGGGTCTGGGTGGCCTTCCAGGCCGGCAAGGCCCCTTGAAGGCGCCTGAGCCCGCTCTCCGTCAGCCAGACCGCGCGGCGGCGCAGGTCCTTCTCCACAGACGCGATCTCGATCAGCCCGTCGCGCTCCAGCCCTCTCAGATTGCGCGACAATGTCGAGGGATCGAGACCGGCTCGCGCCGCCAGCGCCGCCATGCGGTCGTCCTCGTTCGTCGCGATAACCGCCATGAGGCCGAGTTGGGCGACGCTCAATCCGCTGTCCTGCAACGCATCTTCATAGAACTGCGTGACCCGCCGCGCGGCTTGCCGGATGGCCAAGCCGGCGCAGCTGGCGGCCAGCATCCGTACGTCGTCCCGCAATCTGCTCTCTCCCTTCATGGCGAATCGGAATTTACATGTAGATGCAATAATTGCATATACATGTAATTGCCTTCGGGGACCGCCATGCCCATCGACATTCTGAGCCGCATCGGCGGCACCACGCTCCTGCCGCTGCGCCGGATCTTGCCGAGGAACGGCGCGCGAGTCCTGCTGAAGATCGAGAGCGAAAACCCGACCGGCAGCATGAAGGACCGGATGGCCCTGGCGATGATCGAGGCGGCCGAGCGCGATGGGCGGCTCAAGCCCGGGGGCAGTGTCGTCGAATACACCGGCGGCAGCACCGGCGTTTCGCTCGCGCAGGTCTGCGCGGTGAAGGGCTACCGCCTGCACATCGTCACGTCGGACGCTTTCGCTCGCGAAAAACTCACTCATATGCGCCTGCTCGGGGCCGAGCTGACGATCATCCCCAGCGAATCCGGCCGCATGACCGAAAAGCTGACGAAGGACATGATCGAGGCGGCCCGCGTCATCGCGGCCGAGACGGGGGCCTTCTGGACCGATCAGATGCGCAACACCGACCAGCTCGCGGCCTATGACCGGCTGGCGGATGAGATCTGGGAGCAGACCGGCGGTCGCATCGAGGGCTTCGTCCAGAGCGTCGGCACGGCTGCCTCCCTGCGCGGGACGGGCGAAGCATTGCTCAGGCGTGATCCCAAGGTCTCGCTGGTGGCCGTCGAGCCGGCCGAATCCGCGGTGCTGTCGGGCGGCCCGACCGGTGCGCACAAGATCGACGGCATCGGCGCCGGCTATGTCGTGCCGCTCTGGCGGGCCGACCTCGTCGACGCCATCGAGCCGGTCTCGACGGATGAGGCGACGGCGATGGCGTTGCGTCTGGCGCGGGAGGAGGGGCTTTTCGCGGGCACCTCGACCGGCGGCAATGTCACGGCCGCATTGCGTCTGGCCGAACGCCTCGTCCCGGGCGCGACCGTCGTCACTCTGATGTGCGACACCGGGATGAAATACCTGAACAGCTTCGCCGCGAGGCTCGAAAGCTGACCGTCACGGCCGGATCACGGCCATCCCGATCAGCAGCAGCAGCCCGGAGCCGGTTGCGATCACAGTTCGCACGACCTCGGCGGGAAACCGCGTCGGGACACCGTAGCGCTGCCAGAGCCAGGCGCCGGCGAAGGCCCCCACCAGCACGATCATGCTGTTCATCAGGGTCCCGAACGCGGCTGACCCGAGGAGCAGATCCGCGATCCAGCCGAACAGCAGGACGGCGAGGCTCAGTATGGCCAGCATCAGGATCAAAAAGGGGAGTGGGGGCTCTGGCAGCCCCACCATTGTCAGAACAGTGTGCATCGCTTGAATTCCTAGCGCCGCGCAGCCGACCATACGCTGTCATCTCGCCATTGCGTAACGAAAGGCGAGGTTCCCGGTCTTCGCGCTGCGGCATGCTTCCTTCGGACAATGGCGCGGTGCAACATAAGATGCATCAATCGGTTTCCAAACCGCCACCGCCATTCCGGAAAGGCGGGCATAAGGGAGACGACGATGCCGCAGCCGCAGCCCGCCGCGCAGTCCCGCAGCAAGCCCAAGGACCTCTACGAGCTCGGCGAATTGCCGCCGCTTGGGCATGTGCCCGCGAATATGTATGCCTGGGCGATCCGGCGTGACCGCCATGGGCCGCCGCAGGACAGCTTCCAGGTCGAGGTGGTGCCGACCTGGTCGATCGGCGAGGAGGAGGTCCTGCTCCTCGTGATGGCCGGCGGCGTCAACTACAACGGGATCTGGGCCGGCCTCGGCCAGCCGATCTCCCCCTTCGACGTTCACAAGGCGCCGTTCCACGTCGCGGGCTCCGACGCCGCCGGCATCGTCTGGGCGGTCGGCTCCAAGGTGAAGCGCTGGAAGGTCGGCGACGAGGTCATCGTCCATTGCAACCAGGACGACGGCGATGACGAGGAGTGCAATGGCGGGGACCCGATGTTCTCCTCCAGCCAGCGCATCTGGGGTTACGAGACGCCGGACGGCTCCTTCGCCCAGTTCTGCCGCGTTCAGTCGCGGCAGTTGATGCTGAAGCCCCGGCACCTCGCCTGGGAAGAAGCCGCCTGCTACACGCTGACGCTCGCCACCGCCTACCGCATGCTCTTCGGCCACGCCCCGCACACCATCAAGCCGGGCGACAACGTCCTCGTCTGGGGCGCGTCCGGCGGCCTCGGGGTCTTCGGCGTGCAGCTTTGCGCCGCGTCGGGCGCCAACGCGATCGGCGTCATCTCGGACGAGACCAAGCGCGACTATGTGCTGGGCCTCGGTGCCAAGGGCGTGATCAACCGGAAGGACTTCCACTGCTGGGGGCAGATGCCCAAGGTCAATTCGCCCGAATACAACGACTGGACCAAAGAGGCGCGCAAGTTCGGCAAGGCGATATGGGACATCACCGGAAAGAAGGATGTCGACATCGTCTTCGAGCATCCGGGCGAGGCGACCTTTCCGGTCTCCTGCCTCGTGGCGAAGCGCGGCGGCATGGTGGTGTTCTGCGCCGGCACCTCCGGCTTCAACATCACCTTCGACGCCCGCTATGTCTGGATGCGGCAGAAGCGCGTGCAGGGCTCGCATTTCGCCCATCTCAAGCAGGCGAGCGCCGCCAACCAGTTCGTCATCGACCGCCGCATCGACCCCTGCATGTCGGAGGTCTTCCCCTGGGACAAGATCCCTCTGGCCCATCACAAGATGTGGAAGAACGAGCATGCGCCCGGCAACATGTCGGTGCTGGTCTATGCGCCGCGCACGGGCCTGCGCACTTATGAGGATGTGGTGGAGGCGCTGGGCGGCTGAGGGCGGCGCAGCGATCATTCCCCCGCACAGGACATGGCGCTTCGGCGCCCGGCCCCTGTCTCGCCCGGCCGAACATGGCTAGACAGGCCCGCTTTTCATCATCGAGCGGGCCATCATGCCGCCAATCTTCGTCCGCGCCATGCCGTTGGTCTTCACCTTCCTGTGGTCCACGGGATGGGTGGTGGCCGGTTATTCGGCCCGCTATGCCGACGCGCTGACCTTTCTCTTCGTACGCTTCAGCCTGGCGGCCCTGCTGCTGGCCGGGCTGGCGCTGGCGAGCGGCGCGCCCTGGCCGCGCGGGCGGCGCGCGGTGATCGACATCGCCATCACCGGCATGCTGTTGCATGGGCTTTACCTCGCCGGCGTCTGGTGGGCGGTGCGCCACGGGCTTCCGGCCGGCATCTCCGGGCTCATCGCAGGCCTCCAGCCGATCCTGACCGCCCTGTTCGCGCCGCTCATTCTCGGCGAGCGCATTTCCGCCGTCCGCTGGCTCGGCATCGCCTGCGGCTTCGTCGGTATCGCGCTGGTCCTGCAGCCGCAGCTCGCCCATGTTCCACCGGCTGCTCTCCTGGGCGTGCTCCTGCCGATGTTGATCAACGTCGCCGGCATGTTCGCCGTGACCTTGGGTTCCTTCTACCAGAAGGCGCGGGTGATCTCGGGCGATCTGCGGACCATGACGGCGATCCAGTACGTCGCCGCCGCGCTCGTGGTGCTGCCGCTGGCCTTGGCGTTCGAGCCGATGCGGATCGAATGGAACCTCACCATGGCGCTGGTGCTCGCCTGGTCGGTCATCGTGCTCTCGATCGGGGGGATCTGGCTCTATTTGCTGATGATCCGCAAAGGCGAGGTCTCCCGGATCGTCACCTTCCTCTATCTCGTGCCGGCCCTGGTGGCGGTCGAGGCCTGGCTGCTCTTCGGCGAGAGCCTGAATGCGTTGCAGGTCGCCGGAATGGCGGTGACCATCCTCGGCGTGGCGCTCGCCAGCCGGAAATAGCGGTGGCACCGTCCTCGCCGAAAGGCTGATTTCGGTTTCCTCCGGCGCCCGGTTATGCTGCGTCGCAACAAGGGAGGCCGTTTATGAATGCCCACGCCGCCGCCAAGGCTCCTGCGAATGCCGTCGCGCTGATCACGGCCGCCCTCCCGGCTTTCGAGGCCTTGCTGGCGGAGGCGACGGCCGCTGTCCGCGCCAAGGTGCTCGACGGGGGCCGCGTTTCGTCTGCCAGGCTCGAGGCCGAGCAGCACGCTGCCCACGGCCTCGCCTGGCTCGCGACCTATGTCACGGCGCTGCGTGAGCTCGCCGCCTATGGCGAAAGGCTGGACGCGGAAGGCCGCTATGGCGCGGTTGAGGATTCCGCCCTGCGCATCGGCGCGGGCGAGTATGCCGCGCAGATTTTCGGTGGCATCCCGATGAGCCAAGGCGAGATCGTGCGCCTGCCGGCGCTCGGCTTGCCCGCCGGCGCCGTCGCCGCTGCGCGCACGGAGGCGGTCGAGATGCTGATCGCCGGGGGCAACACGCCCGAGAACCGCGCCCACTTCGTCGCGCTCTTCAGCCAGAGCGACGGCACCGCGAGCGTCGGCGATCCCGGCCTCGACGAGACGCTGGAGGCGATCCGGTCCGAGATGCGCCGCTTCTGCGCCGCCGAGGTGACGCCGCACGCCCATGAGTGGCACCTCAAGAACGACTACATTCCGATGGAGGTCGTCGAGAAGATGGCCGAGCTCGGCGTCTTCGGGCTGACGATCCCCGAGGAATTCGGCGGCATGGGCCTGTCCAAGGTCTCGATGTGCGTCGTCTCGGAGGAATTGTCGCGCGGCTATATCGGCGTCGGCTCGCTCGGCACCCGCTCCGAGATCGCGGCCGAACTGATCCTCTGCGGCGGGACCGACGGTCAAAAGCAGCATTGGCTGCCGAAGATCGCTTCGGGCGAGATTCTCCCGACCGCCGTCTTCACCGAGCCGAACACGGGCTCCGACCTCGCTTCGCTGCGCACCAAGGCTGTGAAGCAGGGCGAGGGGGAGGCGGCTGTCTGGAAGGTCTCCGGCAACAAGACCTGGATCACCCATCCCGTCCGTGCCGACATCATGACCCTGCTGGTCCGCACCGACCCGGCCGAGCCCGGCTATAAGGGCCTGTCCATGCTGATCGCGGAAAAACCGCGCGGCAGCGATGCCGAGCCGTTCCCCGTCGAGGGGCTGACCGGCGGCGAGATCGAGGTGCTCGGCTATCGCGGGATGAAGGAATACGAGCTGGCCTTCGACGGCTTCGCGGTGAAGGCCGAGAACCTGCTCGGCGGCGAGCCGGGGCAGGGCTTCAAGCAGCTGATGCAGACCTTCGAGGCCGCCCGCATCCAGACGGCGGCGCGGGCTGTCGGCGTCGCGCAATCGGCCTTCGATCTCGGCCTGCGCTATGCGCAGGAGCGGACGCAGTTCGGCAAGAAGCTCGTCGCCTTCCCGCGCGTCGCCGACAAGCTCGCCATGATGGCCGCCGAGATCCTGATCGCGCGCCAGCTCACCTATTTCGCCGCCCGCGAGAAGGACGCCGGGCGACGCTGTGATCTCGAGGCCGGGATGGCCAAGCTGCTCGGCGCCCGCGTCGCCTGGGCAGCGGCCGACAACGCGCTGCAGATCCATGGTGGCAACGGCTTCGCACTGGAATATCCGGTCAGCCGCGTGCTCTGCGACGCCCGGATCCTCAACATCTTCGAGGGCGCGGCGGAGATCCAGGCGCAGGTCATCGCCCGGCGGCTGGTGGAGGGGTGAGGCTCAGCCAGTGTTGTCCCTGACAACCGGCTCATCATGCCGCCCTCCCTTCTTGCGGAGTTTGGGGCGGGGCACGCCAGCGCGGCAAGCAGGCGTCGGTTGGTCCGGCCTCAGTCTTTCGGCAGCATCAGCCGCAGCGTGTCGTCCTTGCGGATCACATGGTGCCAGAGTGCCCCGAGCGCATGCAGCCCGGCGAGGCCGATCAGCGCATAGGCTGCCCATTCGTGCCATTCGCGGATCGGGCGCGTGATGTCGCGCGGTTCGGCGGCCTGGAAGGGCGGCAGGGCGAACAGGCCGAAATCGAAGCTCTGCCCTTGCCGGATCGAGTAGACGAGGCCGATCACGGGTACCAGCGCCATCAGCCCATAGAGCGCGGCATGGCCGAGCTTCGCGGCGGTGCCGACCAGCGCTGTGTGCTGGACCCTCTGCGGCGGCCGATGCGTCAACCGCCAGAGCAGCCGCAGCACGACCAGCACGATGAGTCCGATGCCGATGTCCTTGTGCACAGCGACAAGGCCCCCTTCCCAGCTTTTCGGAAAGAGATCGACGGTCAGTCCGAGCGTGAAGGCGACCAGAATCAGCCCCGCCATGCCCCAATGCAGGCAGCGGGCCACCGCATCGTAGCGACGGCCGTGTGAGGAAAGCGTGACGATGTCGGCCATGGCAGCCTCTTAGATTGGAGTAGTTCTAATCTAAGAGGCTCGTCGCGGGGGTCAAAGTTAAATTCCGGTCATGTGGCGTTCTGGCGCGGCCGGGGCAGGACTTCGGCGCGTGATAATTCCGCCACCTTCCTGCGTCGCTCTGGCGATGGCGGCGGTCCGGCTGCTGGTCGATGAGGAGTCGCGATGTCATCCCCCTTCCTTCCCGCCCTGGCGGCCACCACTCTGATCGCCGCCGCTGCGATGCCGGCGCTGCCGGCTTCGGCGCAGGATGCAGAAACGCGGCGGCCGCTGCCGCGGATCACCGTCACCGGCGAAGGCGAGGTCTCGGTCGCGCCGGATATGGCGATCGTCAATCTGAGCGTTATCCGCGAGGCCGACACGGCCAAGGCGGCGCTCGCCGCCAACAGCATGGCGATGAAGCAGGTGCTTGATGCGCTCAAAACGGCCGGCATCGCCGAGCGCGATGTGCAGACGGCGAACTTCACCATTCAGCCACGTTACCAGCAGCCAGCGCGCGACAAGCCGCAGGACCCGAAGATCATCGGCTATTCCGTCAGCAACGAGGTGACGGTCCGCATCCGCAAGCTCGACGAGGCGGGTGGCATCATCGACAAGGTGGTGGGTCTCGGCGTGAACCAGGGTGGAGGCATCAACTTCGTCAAGGAAGACACCAAGGCGGTGATGACGGAGGCGCGCAAGCGGGCGGTCGCGGACGCGATCGAGAAGGCGCGCACGCTGGTCGAGGCAGCCGGCGTGAAGCTCGGCCCTGTCCTGTCGATCGGCGAAGGCGGGGCTGGACCGCGCCCGATGCCTTATGCCGCGGCGCCGATGCGCATGGCGGCCGACAAGGCGGTGCCGCTCGCCAGCGGCGAGAATACCTACCAGACGCAGGTCAACGTGGTGTTCGAGATCGCGCGCTGATCGCTTTCGCGCATCGGCGGTTCAGCCCATGAGCCGCCATTTCGCAAAGCCGCCGCCGCCATCGCCCGCCGGCTCCGCCTTGAGCCCCTCGGGGCGCCTGGCGGCGGCCACCGGGGCGGTCAGGAAGGTGACGTTGACGTCGGGCGGCAGCGGGGCGAAAGCCCAGTTGCCGTCCGCCTTCGGCTCCACGGTCTTCTTTTCGATGATGTAGCGCACGACCACGTCGCGGTTGAGGTCTGGCGCCTCCAGCACGACGGTCGACTTGGTGCCGGGAAAATTGCCGCCGCCGGAGGCGCGGTAATTGTTTGTCACGACGAGGAGGGAGGCTGCGTCATCGATCGGCCTGCCGTCAAAGGCGAGGTCGACAATGCGATGCGCGTCCGGCGCCTTCACCTTGCCGTCGAGGTCGTAGCGCGAGGGCTGGGTAAGGTCGATCCCGTAGGTGACGCCGTCGATGATGTCGAAATTGAACGAGGGGAAGCCCGGATCGATGAGCGGCTGCTCCTCGCGTTTGGCCGGATCGATGCGGTTGAATATCCCGGCCGAACGCTCCAGCCACTCCCGGACCTGCGCGCCCGTGACCTTCACGATCTGCACGGTGTTCGGATACAGATAGATGTCGGCGACGTTCTTCAGCGCCAGCGGCCCGGCCGGGATGTCGGTGAAGTAGGCCGGTCCCGCGCGCCCTCCGACCTTGAAGGGCGCGGCCGCGGAGAGGATCGGCAGGTCCTTCCATTCGGTCTGCGCCATCAGCGGCTTGGCATAGGCGATCTGCGCATCGGCGACGATCTGAACCGAGGCGTCGTCCATCACCAGCGCGAAGAAGGAGTTGATCGGCGAGGCGCTGGCCCCGACCGGCTCGCGCATATAGCTCAAGGTCGCGTCATGGTCGGCCTGAACGGCTGCGAGGATCGCGGCGTCGGCGCTGGCTTTCGGCACCACCTTGCGGTCGGGCGTGCGCTCAAAGATCGGCTTTGGGTCGACATGGAAGTCGGCCACGCGCCAGCGGTCGCCGTTCCGCTCCAGCTCGAGGTCGATGATGCCGAGATTGGAGCCCCAGAACCCCGGCTGGCAGGCCGGCTTTCCGTTGAGCGCGCCACGGACATTGTCGACGCCGGGAATGCCGTCGAAGGCCTTCCCGCCCGGAAAGACGAGGTGCTGGTGGCCGGTCAGGATCACGTCGATGCCGGCGATGCGCGACAGATGCAGCGCCGCGTTCTCATCCATGCCGTGCGGTTCGCCGCCTGCGATGCCGGAATGGCAGAGCGCGATGACGAGGTCCGGCGCCGCATCGAGCAGATCTGGCATATGCTTCTCGGCCGCCGCGACGATGTCGAGCGCGGTCACCTTGCCTTCCAGATGGGCCTTGTCCCACTGCATGATCTGCGGCGGCACGAAGCCGATCACGCCGATCTGCAGGACATGGCGTTCGCCCGCCTCGTCCTCGAAGCTCTGCTCGAACAGCCGCCAGGCATCGACCAGATTGCCGCCGCCGACGCGCTCCACATTGCAGCAGACGATCGGAAACTCGATTTTGCCCAGCGCGTGGTCGAGGAATTCGAGCCCGTAATTGAACTCGTGATTGCCGAGCGTGCCGCAGACATAGGGCAGGGTGTTCATCGCGGCGATCATCGGGTGCGTCTCGCCCGCCTTCAGCCCCTTCTTGTAGGCGATGTAGTCGCCCAGCGCCGAGCCTTGCAGAAAGTCGCCATTGTCGAACAGCAGGCTGTTCTTGGTCTCCGCCTGCGCCGCCTTGACCAGGCTCGCCGTCTTCGCGAGGCCGACCGTGTCTTCCGGCCCGTCGCGGAAATAGTCGTAAGGCACGACATTGACGTGGATGTCGGTCGTCTCCAGCACCCGCAGCTTGAGCCGCGGGGCAGCGGCCTTCGCAGGCTGCGCGAATCCGGCCGGGAGCAGGGCGGCTCCGGCCGCGAGCGCGACCCCGCCCTGCAACGTCTCGCGGCGGCTCATGCGGCGATCCTCTGGCATGCCGGTCACTCCGAGGCTGCGGCCGTGAATGAGGCGAGTGGCCTCGTTGCTTTAGCATTGCGGCGCGCCCGTGACAGTGCCCGGGCGCCTCCCCAGCGCAGAACGGGCCTGCCGAAGCGGCAGCCTGCTCAGCCCTGTCAAATGCCGGCGGTGGGATCGGCAATGCATGAGCGGGGCTTGCGCCGAAGCGGCTCTCCCGTCAGCTTGCCGCCCGATCCGCCCAAGGCGGCGCTGGCGAACAGCGATCGGGAGCGAACATGAATCAGCACTTCATCAATGGCCGCTATGTCGCTGGCCAGACCGGAGAAACCCTCGCCAAGCTCGACCCGGCGACGGGCGAGGAATTCGCCCGTATCGCCTGCGGCAACGCCGCCGATATCGACGCTGCGGTCAGCGCCGCCCGCGCCGCCTTCGACGGCGCCTGGGGGCGGCTGACGGCGGCCGAACGTGGCAGGCTGATCTCGAAGCTCGCCTTCAAGGTCCAGGATCACTTCGACGAGCTGGCAGGGCTGGAGGCCCGCGACACCGGCAAGCCGATAACCCAGGCCCGCGCCGACATCGACGCGACCATCCGCTATTTCGAGTTCTATGGCGGCGCGGCCGACAAGGTCCACGGCCACGTCATCCCCTTCCTTAACGGCTATCACGTCAGCGTCGTCCATGAGCCGCATGGCGTCACCGGCCATATCCTGCCCTGGAACTATCCGGCGCAGATGATCGGCCGCTCGCTCACGGCCTCGCTCGCCATGGGCAATGCCGTGGTGTTGAAGCCTGCCGAGGACGCCTGCGCCACCGCCTTCCGCCTCGCCGAACTGGCGAGCGAGGTCGGCTTCCCCGACGGGGCGATCAACATCGTGGCGGGCAGGGGGCATGAGGCGGGTGCCGCGCTCTCCGCCCATCCCGGCATCGGCTTCATGTCCTTCACCGGCTCGCCCGAGGTCGGCAAGATGGTGCAGCATGCCTGCGCCGAGCATCTCATCCCCTGCACGCTCGAACTCGGCGGCAAGTCGCCTCAGATCGTCTTCGAGGACGCCGATATCGAGGCTTTCGTGCCGATCGCCTGCAAGGCCATCGTTCAGAACACCGGGCAGACCTGCTCGGCCGGCAGCCGCCTGCTGATCCAGCAGTCGATCTATGACGACGTCGTCGCCGAGGTCGCGAAGGCCTTCTCGAAGCTGCAGGCCGGCACACCGCAGATGGACCTCGACTGCGGCCCGGTCATCAACGCCAAGCAGCGCAGCCGCGTGCAGAGCTTTGTGCAGCAGAGCCGCGAGGCCGGCATTCCCGTGCTCGCGGAAGGCAAGATCGCCCAGGGCGTTCCCAATGGCGGCTTCTATGTGCAGCCGACTTTGTTCGGCCCGGTGCCGCGCGGCAACCGGCTGGAGCAGGAGGAGGTCTTCGGCCCGGTGCTCGGAACCTTCCCCTTTCAGGACGAGGAGGATGCGATCAAGCTCGCCAACAGCACCGATTACGGCCTCGTCGCCGCGGTCTGGACGAAGGATGGCGGGCGCCAGCAGCGCGTCGCCAAGCGCGTTCGCGCCGGCCAGGTCTTCATCAACGGCTACGGCGCCGGCGGCGGCATCGAACTGCCCTTCGGCGGCACGGGCAAGAGCGGCCATGGCCGCGAGAAGGGCTTCATCGCGCTGGAGGAATTCGCTGTGACGAAGACCATCGTGCACAAGCACGGGTGATAGGCCTGCCGCTGTCATTCCGGGTCCGCCCTGCGGGCGCCCCGGAATGACAGCTTGCCTCACATCCGCACGATATGCCGGATGGTCCGCCCCTCGTTCAGCGCGTCGAAGCCCTCGTTGATGTCGTCGAGGCTGCCCGAGCTGGTCCAGAGCCTGTCCACCGGCAGCCGGCCGCGCCGGTAGAGATCGATGAAGCGGGGAATGTCGCGGGACGGCACGCAGGAGCCGACATAGGAGCCCTTCAGCGTCCGCTCCTCGGCCACCAGCCGGGTCGGCGACAGCGACAGCGTATGCGTGGGGTTGGCGAGGCCGGCGGTCGTGGTCGTGCCGCCGCGCCGGGTGATCTGATAGGCGAGGTCGAGCGCCTTGACCGAACCGGCCATCTCCAGCGCGTGGTCGACGCCCCCGCCGGTCTCGGAACGAATGGCATCGACGGCATCCGCATCGCCGGCATTGAAGACGTCGGTCGCGCCGAGGTCCCGGGCGAGCTTCAGCTTGTCCTCGGCGAGATCGACCGCAACGACGCGGGAGGCGCCGCAGGCGATCGCGCCGAGCAGGGCCGACAGGCCCACGCCCCCGAGCCCCACCACGGCAACGGTTTCGCCGGCCTTGATTCGTGCGGTATTCACCGCGGCGCCGACCCCGGTCAGGACCGCGCAGCCGAACAGGGCCGCGATCTCATGCGGGATGTCGGCCTCGACCTTCACCAGCGAGCGCCGTGACACCACAGCGTGCTCTGCGAAGGCGGCGACGCCGATATGGTGATGGACTGGTTCCCCGCCGGAGGAAAGCCGTCGCCCGCCGCCGAGCATCTCGCCGCGCCCATTGGCGGCATTGCCTGGCTCGCACAACGCCGGGCGTCCTTCCGCGCAGGGGCCGCAATGGCCGCAGGAGGGCACGAACACCATCACCACGCGGTCGCCGGGCTTCAGGTCGTGGACCCCGTCGCCCGTCTCCACGACCTCGCCGGCTGCTTCATGGCCGAGCACCATGGGCACGGGCCGCAACCTGTTGCCGTCGATCACGGAGAGGTCCGAATGGCAGAGGCCGGCTGCGCGCACCCGCACCAGCACCTCGTCGCGGCCGGGGGGCGCCAGATCCAGTTCCTCGATCCGCAACGGCCGGCTCTGCGCATAAGGGGCAGCGACCGGGCTGGCATGAAGGACGGCGGCGCGAATCTTCATCGGGGCAGGCTCCAGGCAGATGGGCCTATCCCGACAGTTCGCCGTCCGGCTGTCAAAGCCCTCGAAGGTCGAAAAGGTCCGGTCAGCGCGCAGCGAGCCGCTGCGCCTCGGCGTCCAGCTTCTCGAAAGTCGGCAGCGCTTGCGTGGCGAAGGCCTTGATCTCGGCGTCGGATCCGTCGCGCGCATAGGCCGCGACGATCTGCGCGATCTGATGGTGAGACCCGCTCTGCGCCGAGACATAGGCCTTATCGAAATCGGCGCCCTGCCGGTTGGAAAGGTCGGTGAGCAGATCGAGATGGGCGCTATCGGGACGGTCCGGCAAGGCCATGTCGGAACGCTTGGCCACGACGCGCCGCAGGCTGCTCGCCGCCTTGGCGTGCTCGTCGGCAAGGCGATGGGCGTAGTCCTTGATTGGCGCCGAATCCGATTTCTGGAGCGCCAGCGTCGCCGACCCGACGCCGAACATATTGGCGACGGCGACCGTCTTGACGAAATCCTGCGGGGATGGCGGCGATTGGGCCGACGCTCCGGTCAACATCAGGGTAAGGCCCAGGATGGAGCCTGCGAGAGCGCGCGATAAACCGCCCGTTGGGAGAAGAACTCGGGTCATCCCTGGGAAACCCGTTCCGCCGATCCTGGTTCCCTCCCAGCCTGCGGTCGCCTTGTGACATCGCGGCGGCTGGGCTAGCAGGGCGCGAAGAGGCCGTGGTTGCAGAGTGACGGCACGGACAGGGAAGGGACCGCGATGCCGACCACCGCCGAGACGATTCGCGACGCGCTCGTCACCGCCCGCCGCGAGCGGACGCTGCTTGAGATTGCCGAGCTGCCGGTGCCGGCGTCCCTCTCCGATGGCCTCGCCATCCAGCGCGATGTCAGCCGTCGCATGGGCTTCGCCGATCTCGGCTGGAAGGTCGCGATCGCCGAGGACGGAACCGCCATCGGCGGCCTGATGCCCGGCCCCTGGCTTGCGGCCGGCGAGACCTATGAGGGTGCCACAGGTGCCGAGCTGCGTGTCGAGATCGAGATCGCGCTTCGCCTGGTCCGCGACGTGCCGCTGCGGCCGCAGCAGCCCTATTCCCGAGCCGAACTGCTCGACCATTGCGACAAGGCTTATCTGGGCATCGAGATTGTCGAGAGCCGGCTCGCCAATTGGTCCGGTAATGTCGCGATGCCGCTCTGGCTGACGGATGCGATGGGACATGGCGGCTATTTCGTCGGGCAGGAGCTGCCGAAGACCGTGCTCGACGACCTCTCCGGCCTTGACTGCTTCATCTCCCTCAACGGCGTGACGATCTATGATCGGCCGGCCGTCCACGGCAATGGCGACCCGATGGCGCCGTTCCTGGCTTGGGCCAACCGCAAGGAAGAGGGGCTCGGCCCGCTGAAGGCTGGCCAGCTCGTCACCACCGGCAGCCTCTGCGGCGGCGTGCTCTCGCCGGGCAAGGGCGAGGTCGTCACCAGGCTGGCACCGCTCGCGGATTTGTCCTTCACACTCCGTTAGCCCTGTCGGTACAGTTCTAAGGAACGCGCGTTCGATCTGCGGCGTTGCGTCTGCTCCCCACCCCTTTATGGTGGTCGGCAGGGATAAGCGTTTTATGGTGGCGGGGGGTGTTGGAGGCTGGATGCGGTTCTGGCGGAGGGCGAGCCGGACCGTCGCGCTGAGCGGCGGCTATGCGTTCGTCACGCTTATGTGCCTGCAGGCCGATCCGGCCAGGGCCTTCGATCTGTCGTCGCTGGATGTCTTCGGCCTGTTCACCAAGAAGGATGAGCCGCCGGCGCCCAGCGCCTCGACGCTGCCCTACAAGCTCGATTTCGAGCTCGGCGACGCCGACGACGCCAAGGCGCTGACGCGCAGCCTGCAGGATGCCTCGCTGCTCTACCGTCTGCGCCAGGACGCGCCGCCGGATGGAGAGACGCTGGCGCGCCGCATGGCGACCGATCTCAACCCTCTGGTCGATGCGCTCTGGTCGCAGGGCTATTTCAACGCCGATGTCGCGCTGGTGGTGGATGGCGTCTCGCTCAAGGTCGGGGCCGAGCCGAATGCGACCCTGATCCGGCAGCTCGAGACGCATCGCAATCGCGACGCCGTGCCGATTGTCGTCGCGGTGCGCCCCGGCAAGGTTTTCGGCTTCCGCAACATCGCAGTCGTCGAGCACGAGGAACCCGGCCCGAAGGTCGTGACGGACCCCGAGAAGGTCTCCCGGCTCAAGCCGGGCGAGCCCGCGACCTCCGCCTCGCTTCGCGCGGCCCAGGCGGCGCTGGTCGACTATATGCGGGCTCAATCGAGGCCGCTCGCCAAGGTCGTCGCGCTGCGCCCGGTCGTCGACCATGCGGCCGGCATCATGGACGTGACCTATGAGATCGATCCCGGCCCGCGCGCCGGCTTCGGCGAGGTGACCGTCGGCAAGACCGATGAGATCCCGCCTCAGGTGGTCCGCTCCTTCATCTATCTTGAGCCGGGCGATCCCTATTCGCCGAAGGCGCTGACCGATACGCGCAAATCGATCGCGACGATTCCCGCCGTCGGCTCGGTCCGCATCCGCGAGAGCGAAACGTTGGACGGGGCCGGCAACCTGCCGATCTTCGTCGAGGTGACCGAGCGTCCCAAGCGGCTTTTCGGCTTTTCCGCGCGCTACTCGACCATCGACGGCCCGGCGGTGAAGACCTACTGGGAGCACCGCAACCTGTTTGGCGGCGCCGAGCGCCTGCGGCTGGAAGGCAGCGTCTTCCTCGCACCGCGCATCGACGGCACCAAGATCAAGGAAATCGGCGACTTCAAGGAATCGGACATCGGCGGCCGGTTCGGCTTCTCCTTCCTGAAGCCGGCGCTGGGCGGCAGCCGCTATGACTGGCTGCTCGACGGCGTCGCGACGCGCGAGCGTGTCGGCACCACCCGCTATGGCGGCTATACCGCCCGCTACGGCAACATCACCACGGCGATCCAGCGCCGCTTCAGCGACACCTTCTCCGTTCAGGCCGGTATCGAATACGAGCGCGGCCAGACCAGCGACGTGCTCGGCCAGGTGGACTACACCCTCGTCGGCATCCCGCTCTCGGTGAAATACGATTCGACCGACAGCCTGCTCGATCCGACGCGCGGCTTCCGTGCCACGGCCTCGGTCACGCCCTATCCGACCTTCCTGGGCTCCAGCGTCGGCCTGTTTCAGGGCAAGGCGTCGCTCTCGGCCTATTACGCCCTCGACGAGGACGCCCGCTACATCCTGGCTGGCCGTGTCGGCTTTGGTTCGATTTCCGGCGCGAGCCTCGACGACATTCCGTCAACCCGCCGCTTCTATGCCGGCGGCGGCGGCTCGGTGCGCGGCTACGCGTACCGCACGCTCTCGCCGCTCGGCCCCTTCGGCCAGCTGACCGGCGGGCGCAGCCTGCTCGAATTCTCGGCCGAAGCCCGCATCAAGATCACCGACACGATCGGCATCGTGCCCTTCTTCGATGCCGGCACCGCCTATGCGGCGGCTTTGCCTGACGGCAAGCAGAAGCTGCAGATGGCGGCGGGCCTGGGCTTCCGCTACTACACCTCGATCGGCCCCATCCGCGTGGATCTCGCCGCGCCGCTCAATCCGCGCAAGGGCGACAAGCCCGTCGCGCTCTATGTCAGCATCGGGCAGGCCTTCTGATGACGCGCCGCCTGCTCACCCTTCCCCGCTTCGTTCTTTTCGCGCTGCTGCTGACAGCGGGCTTCTTCGCCTCGGCCCATTTCGGCGGCCTTGCCCAGAATGCGCAGACCGACCGCGGCGTCGTCGCGGACCTGATCTCGAAGGCGCTCTCCAGCGACAGCAGCCAGGTCTCGATCGGCGAGGTCAACGGCGCGCTCTCCTCGGACGTCGAGATTCGCGACATCGTCCTCTCCGATCGCGACGGCCCTTGGCTGCGGCTCGACCGCGTCCGCCTCGTCTGGACCCGCAGCGCATTGTTGCTGCGGCGGCTGGATGTAGACCGGCTGGAGATCGGCAGACTCGACATCCTCCGCAAGCCGGTGCGCCAGCCCGCCACGACGCCCACGGCCGACGAGCCGATTCTGCCGGAGCTGCCGCTGCGCGTCATCGTGCGGGCCTTCCAGCTCAACGAACTGGCGCTCGGCGAGGCCGTGCTCGGCACGGCGGCCCGCCTTGCTGCCAATGGCGCGGCCCGGCTGGGCCCGCCGACCGAAGGCCTCGATCTGCGTTTCGAGGCGCGCCGTCTCGACCAGGGCGGCAGCTTCAACGTCAATCTCTCCTTCGTGCCGGAGAACAGCCGGCTGCAGCTCGCCGCCAAGCTGGACGAGCCGGCCGGAGGCCTGATCTCCAAGGTCGCAGGGCTGCCCGGAGAACCGCCGGTCAAGCTCGACCTGACCGGAGACGGGCCGCTCGACTCGTTCCGTTCCACGCTGACCTTCACCGCTGGCCCGACGATCGGCGCCGACGGAACCGCGACCGTCGCTCGCACCGGCGGCGAGCGGGAGCTCACTCTGGCTCTCGACGCACGGATCGAGGGGCTGATGCCGGCGCCCGTCGCGCCGGTCTTCGCCGGCTCGACCCGGCTGGACGGAGCCGTCGCCTTCGCGGATGCCGGCGGCATCGACATCCGCAACCTCGCTCTGGTCTCGGCTCTGGCGCGGCTCGACGTCGGAGGCCGCTACGGCGCTGACAAGATGCTGGACATGCGTGTCGTCGCGGCCTCCCGCCCCAATGTCGAAGGCAAGACCGTCGCTTCCGGCACCGAGATCGGCAAGCTCGCCTTCGATGCGACGATCAAGGGGCCGGTGGACGGTCCGACTGTCGTCGCAAAGCTGGACATGCAGGATGCCAGCCTCCCGGCGGGTCGCTTCGGCAACGTCGGCCTGACCTTTGACGCCACGCCGAGCGGCACCATCGGCCAGGCCGGAACGCGGATCGCGTTGACCTCGGACGGCGAGGCTTCCGGCATCGCGCTCGCCGATGCGGCTCTGGCGAAGGCCGTCGGCGACAAGGTGACGTTCACCCTGCGCGGCACCGGCAATGACGACGGCACGGCTGATTTCGAGACCCTGCGACTTGCCATGTCGGGCGTGGCCCTGGATTACCGCGGCAAGCTCGGCCGGTCGCGCATTCTCGGCCAGCTCAAGGCTGTTCTGCCGGATCTGGCGCGCCTCAGCGGCCTGGCCCAGCGCCCGCTCGGGGGCCGCGCGGAACTTACGGCCGATCTCGACGCCGTGCCCCGCACCAACGCCTACAGCGCCACGCTGAACGGCAAGGGCGACCGTCTCTCGACCGGGCAGGACAGCCTCGACCGGTTGCTTGCCGGCGATCTCAGCCTTGCGGGCAAGATCGGCCTGGTCGGAGGCGATTACGCCGTGAGCGGACTGCGCCTCGGCGGCCGGCATGCGACCTTCACCGCGGACGGCCCGCTCGGCCAGAACGCCTCCAATCTGAAGCTCGCGCTCGACCTGCCCGATCTGAAGCGTGCCGATGCGCGGCTGTCGGGCCGGGGAAACATCGACGCCACGATCACCGGCCCCCTCGCCAGGCTGGACGCAACGGCACGCATCGCCGTCGCGAACGCCACCGCCCTGGGCCGGCCGATCCCGCGCCTGACCATCGATGCGATCGCCAAGGATCTTCAGGGCGCCCTCGATTCGCGTCTGAGCCTGACCGGCGAGGTCGACCGGAAGGCCGCGACAGGCACCGTCGCGCTCTCCCGGCAGCCCGACGATGGCTGGAACCTCTCGCAGCTCGACCTGTCCATCGGCACGGTGCGTCTGAACGGCGCCCTGACGCTTGACCCCGCGAACCGCGCCGCCGGCAACCTCACGCTCGCCGCCCGCGACCTCGACGACCTCTCGGCGCTCGCACTGACCAGGCTCGGCGGCCAGCTCGACGCGACCGTGGCGCTCTCGACGCCGGAGGGCCGCCAGAACATCGATCTGACCGCACGTGGCAGCAGGCTCGCCGGCCCCTCCATCGCGATCGACCGGCTCGACGCGACCGCCGCCGCCCGCGACGTCTATGGTCGCCCGATGCTGGACGCGAATGTCGCGATCGACCGGGCGGTTGCCGCTGGCGAAACCTTTAGCGCCATCCGCTTCGAATCGAGGGGCGCTGCCGACGCCAGTGCCTTCACCCTTTCGGCCAATGCGCGGGGCTTCGCGCTCAAGAGCAATGGGCGCCTGATTCCCGGCGAGCCGCTGAAGCTCGAGATCGCCGGCTTCGATGCCCGCCGCGACGCGCGGGCGATCACGCTCGCCAATCCGGCCACGCTGAGCTTCCCGTCTTCCGGCCTGGAGATCTCTGGCCTCGCGCTGCGCATCGATCGCGGCCAGGTCTCGCTCGAAGGCAAGGCGGGCGAGGCGCTCGATCTGCGCTTTGCCGCCCGCGACGTCCCGCTCTCCGCCGCGCGTATCTTCGCGCCCAGCCTCGATCTCGCCGGCACGTTGAACGCACAGGCGGCCGTGCAGGGCAGGCCGGGCGCCCTGACAGGTCCGTGGAGCCTCAAGGTCGCCGATCTGGTGACGCCCGAAACCCGCCAGGCCGGCTTGCCGCCGGTCCAGATCGCGGCGGAGGGCGCCTTCAGGGGCGACGCTGCGAGCGTCCAGGCCACCGTGAACGCCGGCCGCGGCGCCAACCTCACCCTCCGCGGCACCGCTCCGCTCTCTGCCGCGGGGGCGCTCGACCTCGTCGCGCAGGGGCGGGTCGATGCTGCGCTCGCCAATCCGCTCCTCAGCGTCAACGGGCAGCGTGTCACCGGATCCGTGGCGATCGACATGAGCGCGGCCGGCACGGCATCGTCGCCCCGGTTGACGGGCGCCGCCACGCTCTCCGGGGGCAGTTTCACCGACGCGCTGCAGGGCGTGAAGCTCAGCGCCATTGCCGCACGCGTGGTCGCGAACGGTGACAACCTCACGATCGAGAGCGCCTCGGCCGCAACGCCGAACGGCGGCAGCATCTCGGCCAGCGGCCGTGTCGCGGTCGATCCTGCCGCGGGATTTCCCGGAGATATCCGCATTCGCGGCACCCGTGCCCAGATCGTGGATAGCGGGCTCGTCTCGGCCGTCGCCGGCCTTGATCTCCAGATCAGCGGCCCGCTGGCCCAACGCCCTCGCGTCAGCGGGCGCATCGACGTCGCTTCGCTGGAGGTGACGGTTCCCGACAGGCTGCCCTCAACCTTGCGCCCGGTGGACGGCATCAAGCACGTCCATGCGCGCGGAACGGCTGCCGCCCGCCTCGCCGCAACCCGCAAGGCGGCGCAGGCGCGCGGCAAACGCGGTCGCGCCGCGCCGGCCTTCGACGCCGCTCTGGCGCTGACCGTTTCCGCGCCGGCTCGCGTCTTCGTGCGCGGTCGCGGTATCGATGCCGAGCTAGGCGGCGAACTGCGCGTCGGCGGCACGCTCGCGGCACCGGCTCTCGACGGCGGTTTCGAGCTGAGGCGTGGACGACTCAACGTCCTGACCCAGCGGCTCGATTTCAGCCGCGGGCGCATCACCTTCGCCGGAGGCGTGATCCCGCAGCTCGATTTCGTGGCCGAATCCCGTGCGGCCGATGTGACGGCGAAGATCCTCGTCACCGGTCCGGCCGACCAGCCGAGCTTCGCCTTCACCTCCGAGCCGCAACTGCCGCAGGACGAGGTGCTGTCGCGCCTGCTTTTCGCCCGCGCCTCCGGCTCGCTCTCTCCCTTCCAGGCCGTCCAGCTGGCGCAGGCGGCGGCGCAGTTCGCCGGTGGTGGCGGCGACGACACCTTTGAACGCCTGCGCAAATCGCTGGGGGTCGACAATCTCGACATCCAGATGGGGGAGGGCGGCCCGACCGTCGGGGCCTCGCGCTACATCAGCGACAACATCACTGTTGGCGTGAAGGTCGGCGCCCGGCCCGAGGACAGCGGCGTCTCGGTCGGGATCGACGTGACCAAGCGCCTCAAGCTGCAGGCCGAGACCGGCGCGGATGGCAGCGCCGCAGTCGGCATCGGCGCCGAGTGGGAATACTAGAATCGGCCGTCGCCGGTTCGGGCACTCGGGGTGCCCTCAGACGCCCCCTGGCAGAATCGGGGGCAAATCCATTCAGCCGGCAGGCGGGTTTCGCCCGGATTTTCGCAGCTGCCGCGGGTGATTCCGCGAAAAGTCGCCCTGTCATGGGCCGCGAGGGGCGCGAGTTCGTTAACGAGGCGTAAATTTCGGCCCTCAAAGCGTGTCTCGCCTGCAACACCGATTTCCAAACCATCCCAGCGGGGCCCCACGGAGGCCGTTCTTGGTTGATCGGCCGGGCGGCTTTCGTATGGTGGTGATGCGTCGGGACGTTCCCGGTCGCTGTTTTTCGTCTTCGCCTCTGAATTGGGTCAGGGACGCGGGCGAAAGGCCGGGAACAGGCAGGTTCTGCAATCAGGCTGAAAGTCTGGGGCAGGGGGCAGGCCGAAGCCCGAGGGTCTCGAAACTCTTTTGGAGGTTACCACATGAAGCTCGTTAAGAGCCTCCTCCTCGGTTCCGCCGCCGGCATCGCCGCGGTCGCCGGGGCTCAGGCCGCCGACCTTCCCTCGCGGAAGGCCGCTCCGGTCGAGTACGTTCGCGTCTGCTCCGCCTTCGGCGCAGGCTTCTTCTACATCCCCGGCACGGATACCTGCCTCCGCATCGGCGGCCGCGTCCGCGCTGAGTATCTCGTTCAGCAGAAGTTCAACGGCATCGGCGTCGACACGCAGGACCAGTACGGCATGCGCGCTCGCGGCCGTATCTACGTCGACGCTCGCAACCAGACTGCCTACGGCACGCTGCGTACCTTCGTCCGCGTCGACACCACGATCTCGAACGGCTCGTACGGCCAGGGCGTGAACTCGACCGGCTCGCAGTTCACCGCTACCGCCGGCGGCGCTGGCGGCACCTCGGTTGGCCTCGATCGCGCCTTCATCCAGTTCGGTCCGATCACCGCCGGTCGTTCGCAGTCGTTCTTCGACTTCTACGCCGACGCGCTGAACTACGGCCCGATCCGCGGCTCGGACAACGTCGTCAACCTGCTCGCCTACACCGCGACCTTCGGCTCGGGCTTCTCGGCCACGATCGCTCTGGAAGACTCCAACGAGCATCGCGTTGCCAACGGCAACTTCGTTCAGGCTGGTTCGGACTATCCGGATCTGGTCGGTTCGCTCAACCTCACCCAGGGCTGGGGCTCGGCTCAGCTGTCGGGCGCCATCTTCCAGCGCAAGACGGTCGGCACCTTCGGCGTCGGCACGGGCGACAAGATGGGCTTCGCCATCCAGGGCGGCGTGAAGATCAGCCTGCCCATGCTCGCCGCTGGCGACGAGCTCTGGCTGCAGGCTGCTTACGCTGAAGGCGGCATCTCCTATCTCGGTTACGGCGGCAACTCGGCCGGCTCGACCTGGGGTGCCAACACCAACGTCGGTCGTCTCCTGATCACGAACTCGGACGTCAACACCAACGTCAATGGTTCGATCAAGCTGACCAAGGGCTACGCCCTGACCGCCGGCTTCCTGCACTACTGGACCCCCACGATCCGTCAGGCCGTGTATGGTTCGTACTCGAAGCTCGACTACGCCAACGGCATCGGCGCTGTGAACGCGATCGGCCTCGACCCGACCGAATGGCGCCTCGGTTCGAACCTGATCTGGTCGCCGGTTGCCGGCCTCGACATCGGCGTCGAGGTCCTCTACGCCAACGCCAAGGTCAAGAACTTCGTTGCGGCCGCTGGTCGCCCGGGCGTTCTGATCAAGTCGGACGACTCCTTCTCGGGCCGTCTGCGCATCCAGCGCGACTTCTGATCGGTTCTCCGATCCTAGTCGGAAGCCCCGGGGAAACCCGGGGCTTTTTTTTGTTTCGACGACCTCCGTTCCGCACGCGAAAGGCGGCGGATGTCCACGATGGCCGGGCTAGGCCAGCGGCCTCCGAATGGGCTCGCTCCCGCCTGGCGGACGGCGGCGCTGTCGGCGTCCGAGCAAGTCCTGCCCGCAGGCGCGCCATTTGCCGCCGAAGGCCCAGGGTCGGTATGGCGGAGCCGTAAAAGGCTGCCCGCGGGCGATCTCGTTGAGAGCGCTTGAATCTTCTTCTTCGGTACCGCTCACAACCCGTTGAAAATCACCGCGACAGGCTGTTGATTGAAATCCGCTCACCGGCGCCGATTCAGGACGCGGGCGAGAAGCGAGGCGAGACATGTCGCAACCCGCACGGTGGCTCTGGGGGCTTGTTCCGCTCGCCTTGCTGTGGGGCTCCGGCAATCTTCTGCTCGGCCAGCGCGTCGAGCGGGATGTCGCGCGCCGCGCCGAGGCCGCGGTTCAGGCGGAGGCCGGCGCGACCCCAGGCGCTCGCCCGGCCTTCGCGCAGGTCGTCGGCCGTGACGTCACCATCAGCGGCGAAGTCCTCTCGGCGGATGGCGCCTCCAAGGCGATGACGCGGTTGCGCAGCGAGACCGGGGTCCGCCGTGTCCTCGGCGGACTCTCGCAGGTCGTCGCCCAGAAGCCTTATTCCTGGTTCGCGAGCCGCCAGCCCGGCACGGTCACGCTCGGCGGCTTCGTGCCCGACGCCGAGACGGCCGATGCCAATGTCGCCGCGGCCCGGGAGGCCCTGCCCGGCGTCAGGGTCGATGATCGACAAAGCGTTGCCTTCGGCGCGCCGGACGGCTTCGCCGTCGCCGCCAAGGGCATCATCGCGACACTGCCGAAACTCGAAACCGGACGGATCTCGCTCGACGACCGCCGCTTCTGCATCGAGGGGACGGCGCGCAGCTCGGAGGATTTCCTGGCACTGACCGAAAGCCGGGTCTCGCCCGGCTTCAATGCGGTGGCTTGCGATCTGAAGCCGCCGACCGTCGCGCCTTATCGCTGGAGCCTGGAACGGAACGCCGCCTCGGGGCTGACGATGCGGGGGTTTTATCCGGATCGGGAAACGCGGGAGAAACTGCTCGCGACGGTCCGGGTCAGCCTCCCGCCACCGGCGACCGTCATGGACGAGACAAAGCCTGGCGCCGGAGCGCCCGCGGCCTTTCTCGAGAAAGCGGCGCGGGCGGCGCGCGATCTCGCGCGCTTGATCGAGGGCAAGGCCGCGATCGAAGGCGACGTCTATACGCTTTCGGGCAGGGGCCCTGACGACCATGCCGCTTGCGAAGCCTTGAAGGTGCAGATCGCGCAGCAGGACGGACCGGACTCCGTCGCCCGGGTCGCCATCGATTGCCCGCCGGCACCGCCGCCAGATCCGGTCATGCCGCCGCTGCCCGAGATGCCGGATCTGATCCTGAACGACGTGCTTCCCGGCGCCCAGCCGGCACAGGCGCCTGCCCCTCAGGAGGCGCAGGCCCCAGCCGTGGCCCTCCCAGCCGTGGCCCTCCCAGCCGTGGCCTCCCCAGCCGCGGCCCCCGTGCCCGTCGAGCCATGGTCGGCCGAACTCGGGCAGGACCGGCTGCTCTTGAAGGGGACGATCGCGGATGAAGCAGCACGCGCAGCGATCCTCGATGGGGCGGAACGGCTCTTTCCGAGACGGGCGGTCGAGGATGGGATGACGCTGGCTGCTCCATCTGCCGGGGGCGGAACCGCGGCATCGGCCCTCTATGCGCTGAACGCTCTGTCGAAGCTGCAGGCGGGCCGCGCCGAGATCCGGGATGGCGCACTCTCGATCACGGCAGAGGCCGCGGATGCGGGGGCCTGGCAGGCGTTTCGGCAGGCCTTGGCCGCGCCACCCGACGGGCTGAAGCTCGCCTCGGCCGCGGAAGCTGTGCCGGTCCGGCCCTATGAGCTGTCGCTCGTGGCCGATCGCAGCGGCGTCCGGATCACGGGCTCCCTCCCTGACGAGGCTGCCCGTACGGCGTTGCGGGCTGTCATCGCGGACTCGCCCCTCGCCGGCAAGGTCGAGGACGAGGCCTTGGTGGCGCCCGGCGCACCAGCCGGTTTCGCCGAGGCCGCAAGGGCGGTCCTTGCCGATCTGCTGCGTCTCGATATCGGCTCCGCAACGATCCGCGACGGGCAGGTCACGCTCCGAGGCCTGACCTGCCGGGAACTGATCGCCAGCGAGGTCGAGACGAGCGAGCGGACCGGCCTGCCGGCCGGGTTCACTGCCAGCGTCACGGTGAGCCCGCGCCAGACCGGCTGTGTCCTCGACCCCCCGGCGAGTTGCCAGAACGATCTCGACGGGCTGACGAAGCAGAACCCGGTGCTCTTCGCGCAAGGCGTCGCGGCGGTGACGCTCGATCCGACGACGGAGCGGGTCATCGCGGCTGCGACGACGATCCTCCAGAAGTGCCCGGGCTCGCAGGTCACGATCGAGGGCCACGCCAATCGCGACGGGGAATGGCGCGGCTTCGACAATCGCGAGCTCTCGCTGCGCCGCGCCCAGCGCGTGCGCGACGAGCTGGCGCGTCGTGGGATCGATCCGGCCAGCCTCGCGGTGAAAGGCTATGGCACGACCCGCCCGCTGCTGCCGCATGGCGCGCCCCAGTCCCGCGAGATGAACCGCCGCGTGCAGTTCACCATCGCGAAATAAGGAGCCGCTCATGCTCTATCTCGCCGGTCAGTTTGCCTGGTTCCTCCTCGCCGCCCTCGGGCTGGGCTGCATCATGGGTTGGGTGGCGCAGAGCAGCCGGAAGGCCAGGTTCTGGAGCCCGGCCTGGACTTGGGTCGCCGCGCTCTGGGGCATCGGGGCGGCGCTGGCCTGGTTCCAACTGGTCAATGGCAGGCTCGCCAGCTGGATCGAGACAGCGCTGCTGTTCGTGGCCGCCTACTGGCTCGGCTGTGCGATCGGCGCCCTGTCAGGCTCGATGGCGCTGGCGAAGCCGGCCCCGCGCAGCGCACAGCCCGCCGAGGCACCGCAGCCGGCTGTGAACGAGCCCGCCGTGAGCGAATCCACCAAAGAACAGCCGGTCGAGAATGAGCTGGTCAAGGTCCCGACCATGGAAGCTCCGGCAGCCGGGACCGCCCCGGCGGAGCCCGACACGAAGCCGGCCCCGGGCAGGCGGCGCAAGCCGAAGGGCTGAAGGCCGGGCCACGGTCAGCCGGCCAGACGCTCCGCCCGGGCCACCAGCTTGCCGATGCGGCGGATGATGTCCCTGGCCCCGAGGAGGGGCGCATGGCCCTGGCCGGCCACCGTATGCGTCTCGCAGTCGGGGTGGCGTTCTGCCATCGCCTGCAGCGTCTCGCCGGCAAGCAGGTCCGAATTGGCGCCGCGGATCGCCAGCAGCGGCACCGCCTTCAGCGCGTCGAAATACGGCCACAGCACGGGGAGCGGTGCCTCGAGATCGAGCGCCTCCAACCCCTTCATCAGCCGGATGTCGTAGTCCGGCCGCAAGGGCCCGTCGCGATCGGTCCAGGTGCGGCGTGCCATCACCTCCCATTCCGCCTCGCCGAGCGCGGGGAAATGCTGGTCCGACAGGCGCTTCAGAATCTCGGCCCCTTCCGGAAAGCTGCGCGGAACCGGCAGCTTGCCGACATAGCCGCGGATGCGCAGCAATCCGCGGGCGTCGATCACGGGCCCGACATCGTTCAGCACGGCGCCCTTGATGACCGCCGGGCGCGCCGTGGCGAGCGCCATGGTGAGGAGCCCGCCTCGCGAGGTGCCGATGAAGACGGCGCGCTCCGTCCCGCTGGCGACGAGCACCTGCATCAGGTCATCGAGCTCGACCCGGATGTCGTAGTTCTTCCAGTCGCGATCGTAGTCGGAAAGGCCACGGCCACGGTAGTCGAGTGCCAGCACCCGCCGCGGCTTCGCCTCGTCCTGCGCGAAGGCCAGCGCCACTTCGTGAAAATCCGCCGACGTCCGCGCCAGCCCCGGCAGGCAGACGATGGGCATCGCCGTTGAAGCGAGCGGCCCGTAGTCGCGCCAATGCAGCCTCAGCCCGTCCGAAGCGCGGGTGAAGCGTGAGGTGAAATCGGTTTCGGGCGACATCGGGTACTCGGTGGGGTCGCGACGAAGCTAGAGCATCGGCCCGAGAAGCGGAATCCACTTTCTGCGAGATCCGTGTGAGGAACAGCGGGCGTCAGTCCCGCCGTCCGCCCCGCTTCAGGTCGTGGTCGATCAGATAGGCCGTCCGCTGGTTCAGGCGCTGGCGGTAGATCTGGAGGTTCTCCATCACCCGCTGCACATAATTGCGGGTTTCGGAGAAGGGGATGCGCTCGACCCAGTCGACGGCATCCACCCCCGGCTCGCGTGGATCGCCGTAGGCCGCGACCCATTTCTTCACGTTCGGCGAGCCGGCGTTGTAGGCGGCGAAGGTGAGGATGTAGGAGCCGCGCCATTCCTTCAGCAGGTCGTTGAGATGGGCGGCGCCCATCCGGGCGGCATAGAGCGGGTCCTGCCCCAGCTTCTGCCAGTCGAAGGGCAGGCCGGCGCGCCTTGCCGTTTCGCGGGCCGTCGCGGGCATCATCTGCATCAGCCCGCGGGCACCGGCATGCGACATCGCCGTCGGGTCGAAGGCGCTTTCCTGCCGGGCGATGGCATGGACAATCGCCCGCTCCATCGGGTCGCCGAGCACATCGAACTCGGGCACGCCATGGGTGGGATAGGCGGCTGCATCGAGTGGAAAGCCCCGCTGAAGTCCGGTCTTGCCGACCATCACCAGCGTGCGTGCATCGGCCTCCCGCCAGGCGATGGCGGCGAGCGCCTCGAGCCCTTCCGTGGTCGGCAGGCGTTGCGCCAGGTCGGCGAGCATCACGCCGGCGAGGTTCCTTTCGCCCAGCCGATACAGCAGGCGCAGTCCGCGATGGCCGGGCAGCGTCTCGAAGCGGCTGGCGTCGCCGAGGCGGAGCGGCAGATCGGGCAGGCCGAGCCTCGCACGGCCCAGTTGCCCGTAATAGGCGACCGGCTGCTCCGCCGCGCGGCCAAAGGCGGCGTTCGACTCCTCGTCCCGGCCGAGCGCCCCATGGGCCAGGCCCTGCCAATAGGCGGCGCGGGCGACCGAGATCGGCGTCGCGGCGATCGCCGCGGCGGCCTCGAAGTGCGCCAGCGCCGGCCGCGGCTCACCGAGGAAGCGCAGGGCGATGAACCCCGCGTACCATTCGGCCTCGACCCGCTCCGGTGCGTCCTCCGCTCCATGCCCGGCCGCGACCTGATAGGCCTCCGGCGCTTTGCCGGCGTCGAGCAGCTTGCGCGCGAGCATGCGGCGCTCCTCCCACCAGCCATCGCCGTCGCCGAGAAGCTCCGGGTCGCGCGGCGCCTTGGCCATCGCCTTCACCGCATCGTCCAGCCTGTCGGCGCGGCGGGCATTCTGCGCTTGCAGGAAGGCGAAGGAGAGCTCGCCGCGCAGCGCGGCCGGCAGCTTCTCGATCAGCGTGTCGGACAGCGGCGCGCGCGCCTTGGCGCTGGCGAGGCGAAGCGTCGCGAGCTTCGCGTAATCGGCCGAGACACGCACGGCGCTGCGCCGTGACGCCACTCCGTTCTGCCGGAAGAGCAGGCGCTCCGTGCGCAGGCGGTGGTCGTCCGGCGTCAGCGCGTCTCCGAACTGCGCCAGAACGATTTTCTCGAGCGGAACGCTGAGCACGTCCTTGCGCCAGCTCCGGCGGGCGAGGGCGAGCGCCTCGTCGGCCTTGCCCTCCGCCTTCAGCGCCGCCGCCAAGGCGATGCGCCCGGCCGGGGAGAGCGGCTGCCGGCACTGGAAGAAGTCCCGCACCACCGGCGCGCTCTTCTTTTCCGAAAGCAGGGCTTCCTCGGCCCGGCGCCGGAAGCGGTTGACCGCCGGATGGTCCCGATGAGCCTTCAGAAAGGCGTCGATCCGGGCGAAGGGGATGCGGCCTGCATTGGTGTGGATGGCGATCCATTCGAGCAGGGCCCGGGCCTCGGTGTCGGCGATCGGCCCCGCCGCCGCATCGCCTTCCGACAGCGCGCCGCGGCGATAGGCGGCTATGGCGGAGCGCATCGCCCCGAGATCCAGGGCTTCGTCTCTCCGGACGGCGCGGCCCGGATAGAGCGGCAGCGAGCCTGTGACCTCGACATCGACGGCCACCGCCTGCCGCGGCGCATCGGCGAGCGCGACATCGTCGGCCGCGTGCGGTGCCGTCGCCGCGAGCAGCGCCGGAAGCAGCAGGCCGAACAGCCGGGGTGCAGGCGCGGCCATGGCGAGGCTCCATGTTCGTGCTGTCATCGGGCGATGGTCGGGGAGGGAGGTTGAGGAAGGCTTAACCATGAACCTCACGGATTTTCACGGGCTTTCGGCTTTGCCTCGGCGAAACGACGGTTTATGTGTGACGGCCCTCCACCCGCATTCTCGCCTCCAGGACCGCCCAATGACCAAGCACATTGCCTTTACCGGCTCGCTGCCCGCTCTGGTCACGCCTTTCAAAGCCGGCGAGGTGGACGAGCAGGCATTGCGTGCCTTGGTCGACTGGCACGTCGAAAGCGGCTCGAGCGGGCTCGTCCCCGTCGGCACCACGGGCGAGAGCCCGACGCTGTCGCATGACGAGCACAAGCGCGTCGTCGAGATCGTGCTCGACCAGGCGAGGGGCCGCGTTCCCGTCATCGCCGGCGCCGGCTCCAACAACACGATCGAGGCGATCGATCTTGCCGTCCATGCCGAGAAGGCGGGGGCGCAGGCCGTGCTCGTGGTCACGCCCTATTACAACAAGCCCACCCAGGAGGGCATGTATCAGCACTTCAAGGCGGTGAACGACGCGGTCGGCATCCCGATCATCATCTACAATATCCCGCCCCGCTCGGTGGTGGACATGTCGGTCGAGACGATGGCGCGGCTCTACGAGCTGAAGAACATCGCCGGCGTGAAGGACGCCACCGCCAATCTCGCCCGCGTCTCGCAGCAGCGCCACGCCATGGGGCCGGATTTCATCCAGCTCTCGGGCGAGGACATGACGGCGCTTGCCTATATGGCGGCCGGCGGCCATGGCTGCATTTCGGTGGTCGCCAATGTCGCGCCCCGTCTCTGCGCCGACCTCATGGAAGCGGCTCTGAAGGGCGACTACGCGCAGGCGCTGAAGGTGCAGGACCGTCTCGTGCCTCTGCATGACGCGATCTTCAAGGAGCCGGGTCTGGCAGGCGCCAAGCACGGGCTGACTCTGCTCGGCCGCATCGAGGAAGAGGTCCGCCTGCCACTGCTCCCGGTGACGCCCGCGACCGGCAAGGTCATCCGCGACGCCATGGTGTTCGCCGGCCTGTTGAATGCTTAAGTAGACATCCTGTCCGCCCGGTTCGCCCGGCCGGAAGCCAGGGAGAACCGGGCATGTACGAGCCCAGCCATTTCAAGGTCGAGGATCGCGAGCAGTTGCACGCGATCATCCGCCAGCATCCGCTGGCCACGCTGGTGACAGCCGGCGAGGGCGGGCTCATCGCCAACCCCGTGCCCTTCGTGCTGCACGCGGAGGAGGGCGTGAACGGCGTGCTGCGTGCTCATCTCGCGCGGCCGAACGCGCAATGGAAGGCGATCGCAGCCGGGGCCGAGACGCTGGTGGTCTTCACCGGCGTCGAGCGCTACGTGACGCCCGCCTGGTATGCGACCAAGCAGGAGACCGGCAAGGTCGTGCCGACCTGGAACTACGTGACGGTGCAGGTCCGTGGTCCGGCCCGCGCGATCGAGGACCCAGCTTGGTTGCGCGCCCAGCTTGAATCGCTGACGCGCCAGCAGGAGGCACCGCGCGCGGAGCCCTGGGCGGTCACGGATGCGCCTGAGCCCTTCATCGCCGCGCAGGCCCGCGGCATCGTCGGCATCGAAGTCGAGATCGCCTCGATCCTCGGCAAGTTCAAACTGAGCCAGAACCGCCGGGAGGACGATAAGCTCGGCGTTCTCAACGGCTTGAGCGCCGAGACTGAATCGGATTCTCAGGCCATGGCGGCCCTGGTCAAGCAGCACGGATTCAACGGCACAGCATGAAGAAGCCTGATCCCGCCCGCTATCGGCTCGCTGCCGACAACCGCAAGGCGCGCTTCAACTACGAGATCAAGGAAACGCTCGAGGCCGGCATCGCGCTGCAGGGCACCGAGATCAAGTCCCTGCGCGGCGGCAAGGCCACGATCGGCGAGAGCTATGCCGGGCCGATGGGCACCGAGCTCTTCCTGTTCAACGCCCATATCCCGGAATATCTCGAGGCGAACCGCTTCAACCACGAGGTGCGGCGCCCCCGCAAGCTGCTGCTCCACCGCCGCGAGATCAACAAGCTGATGGGTGCGGTCCAGCGCGAGGGCATGGCCCTGATCCCGCTCAAGGTCTATTTCAACGACCGTGGCCGGGCGAAGGTCGAACTCGGCCTCGGCAAGGGCAAGAAGCTGCACGACAAGCGCGAGACCGAGAAAGAGCGCGACTGGAACCGCGATAAGCAGCGGCTGCTGAAAAGCGGCGGGTAGGGGCCTTCAGTCCACAGCAGGCTCGTCGCCCTGCCGGATCCCGTAGCGACGCTCCAGCCCCGGATTGCCCGGCGTCACCGGAGCGCCTGCCGCGGCGCTGCGAGCGTTGCGCTCAGCCGGATCGCGCCCGACCTTCTGCATGAGCTGGGCGAGATCGACGAATTCGTCGCACTGGCGGCGGAGCTCGTCGGAGACCATCGGCGGGTTGGTCGAGATCGTCGAGACGACGGAGACCTTCACGCCCTTGCGCTGCACCGCCTCGACCAATGGCCGGAAATCACCGTCGCCGGAGAACAGATAGATCTGGTCCAGATGCGAGGCGAGTTCCAGCATCTCGATCGCCAGCTCGATGTCCATATTGCCCTTGATCCGGCGCCGGCCGGTGGCGTCGGTGAACTCCTTCGCTGCCTTGGTGATGACGCGGTAGCCGTTGTAGTCGAGCCAATCCACCAGCGGCCGGATCGACGAATACTCCTCACTCTCGACCAGCGTCGTGAAATAGAAGGCCCGGATCAGGTTGCCACGGCTCTGGAACTCCCGCAGCAGCCGGCGATAGTCCATGTCGAAGCCGAGTTGCTTCGAAGTGGCGTAGAGATTGGCGCCGTCGATGAAGAGCGCAATGCGCGGCGCGACCGTCATGGCAATAACTCCTGCTGAAATCGAATTGTCACTGAACAGTCAAAATGGGCTGGATTCGCGCCCGGACAATGTCAATTGGTGGTCGAAATTGATCCAGTCGTTGCCGGGGCTGCGGCCGCTCGCCGCAGCCTCGGCAGGCTGATCGTCAGGCGCCAAGCCCGCGGCTGCCGGGCTTGATCGCGGGAATCGCGGCCAGTTCGGGGGGGAGGGCGTCCGGCGCGTAATCCGGAATGTCCATCTGAACGAGGCTGACCAGGGGCACGCCGAGATCGACGCGGCCGGCCGAGCGGTCGACGAGGCAGGCTGCGCCCAGCATCGTGCCAGGCTGGTCGGCGACGGAGGCAAGGCACTCGCGAGAGGACAGTCCCGTGGTCACGATGTCCTCGACCATGACGGTGCGGGCGCCCTTCGGAATGGCAAAGCCGCGGCGCAGCCTGAACTCGCCGTTCTCGCGTTCGACGAAGACCGCCTTGGCCTTGAGATGGCGAGCCGTCTCGTAGCCGGGAACGATTCCGCCCACGGCCGGCGAAACGACATAATCCACGGTGCCGAACTGCGCTTCGATCTTCGCCGCGAGCGCCTTGCAGAGGCGCTCGGTCCGCACCGGGTCCTGGAAGATGAACATCTTCTGCAGGAAGATGGGGCTGCGCCGGCCCGAAGACAGGATGAAATGCCCCTCCAGCAGCGCCCCCGCATCGCGGAATTCGGCAAGAACCTCGTCATGGGTCATGGGGGCGTCTCCAGCGTTCGGACAAACGCCCGCGTCTTTGCGGCGGTTTGGTCGCTGTGGCAAGGCTGGAGATGCCGGATCGGCCAGCGCTCAACAGCCGGAGGCGGGATCAGGGCCGCAGGCGCGCGGGATTTCCGACCGCTGTGCGGCCGGCCGGAACGTCGCGGGTCACGACGCTCCCGGCACCGATGATGGCATCGTCGCCGATCGTCACGCCCGGCAGGATGATCGCGCCGCCGCCGATCCAGACATTGCGGCCGATCGCGATCGGCCGCCCGAATTCGAGCATCTCCCGGCGCGCCTGCGGATCGCGCGGGTGGTCGGCGGTCAGGATCTGCACGCCAGGCCCGATCTGCGTGCCGTCCCCGATGGTGACCGCGACGACGTCGAGGATCACGCAGTTGAAGTTCAGGAAGACGCCATCGCCGAGGTTGATGTTGTAGCCGTAGTCGCAATGGAAGGGCGGGCGGATGGTGACATCTCGGCCGACATGGCCGAAGGCCTCGCGCAGCAGCGGGTCGCGATCCTGCGGCCGCGCCGTCGTGGCATTGAAGCGGGCCATCCAATCGCCGATCCGGCGGTTGTCGGCCACGAGTTCCGGGTCATCCGCCCGGTAGAGCGCGCCGGCGAGCATCTTCTGCTTTTCGCTGGGCATCGCTCGGCCGCTCAGCCCTTCGGGAAATCCAGCCCCATCTCGCGATAGCGCTCAGGATCGTCGCTCCAGTTCTCGCGCACCTTCACGAACAGGAAGAGGTGGACCTTGGCCTCGGCCGCCTCGGAAATCTCGATGCGCGCCTTCTGGCCGATGGCCTTGATCGTCTGGCCGCCTTCGCCGAGCACGATCTTCCGCTGGCCCTCGCGCTCGACATAGATCGTCTGCTCGATGCGCACCGAGCCGTCCGGCTTCTGCTGCCAGCTCTCGGTCTCGACGGTCGAGCGGTAGGGCAATTCGTCATGCAGCCGCTCGAAGATTTTCTCGCGGGTGATCTCGGCGGCGAGGAAGCGCAGCGGCGCGTCGGAGATCTGGTCCTCCGGATAGAGCCAGGGACCGGGCGGCAGCCGCTTTTCCAGCCAGGTCAGGATGTCCTTGACCCCGTACCCGGTCAGCGCCGCGACCATGAAGGTCGTCTCGAAGGTCGAGCGCTCGTTCACCTTGGCGGTGATCTCGAGCAGTTTCTCCTTCGGCACGGTATCGATCTTGTTGAGGATCAGGAACTTCGGCTGCTTCAGCTCGGCGAGCTTCTCCAGCAGCACGGTGTTCTCCTCGTGGTCGAAGCGCGCGACGTCGATCAGCACGCCGATCAGGTCGGCATCCGTCGCACCGCCCCAGGCGCTGGTCACCATGGCGCGGTCGAGCCGGCGCTTGGGCGCGAAGATGCCCGGCGTGTCGACGAAGATGATCTGCGCAGCGCCCGAGAGCGCGATGCCACGGACCTGTGTGCGCGTCGTCTGGACCTTGCGGGAGACGATGGAAATCTTGGCGCCGACGAGCTGGTTCAGCAGCGTCGACTTGCCGGCATTTGGGGCGCCGATCAGCGCGACGAATCCGCAGCGCGTCGGCTCTTTGATGTCAGACATTCTCGCCTTCCGGGCTTTCGTTCCAAAGGCCGAGTCGTCGCAGGAAGGCCTCGGCCGCCGCCTGCTCCGCCAGCCGCTTCGAGAGGCCGCGCCCTTCGGCGTCAGGCAGCCCCGTGATCTTGGCCGCCACGACGAAGACCGGAGCATGGTCCGGGCCCGAGCGGCCGCGCTCGCTATAGGTCGGCGTCGGATAACCTTCGCCCTGTGCCCATTCCTGCAACGCGGTCTTGGCGTCGCGCAGGGGGCGGGCCGGCTTCAGCAGGCGCTCGCCGAAGGCGCGCTCGACGAGGCCGCGAGCCTTATCGTAGCCGCCATCCATGAACACCGCGCCGATCACCGCCTCGCAGGCATCGGCGAGGATCGCCTTGTTCTTGCGGGCGCCGCCGAGGATCTCGCCTTCGCCCAGCCGCATGAACTGGCCGAGGTTCCAGGCCTGCGCAACCTCGGCGCAGGTTTCCTTGCGTACGAGATCCGCCAGGCGCCGCGAGAGATTGCCCTCCTCCGCCAGGGGATAGCGGCGGAACAGCATGTCGGCGATGGACAGGCCGAGCACCCGGTCGCCCAGGAATTCGAGCCGCTGATAGGTGGCGAGCCGCGAGCCCTCGGCGCTCATATGGGTGAGCGCCGTCGCCAGCAGCGAGGCGTCGGCGAAGCGGTGCTCGAGGATGGCCTCGAGCCGCGCGATGTCGGGCATGGTGCGCCCAGTTGCGTTCGGCTTGCTCACTTGATGGTGCTGAAGATCCGGTTCCAGCGAACCGTATACGGCCATTCCCAGATCTTCCAGGCCGATGCGCCTTCGTCGATCGAGAAGAAGATGATCTCGGCCCGGCCGACGAAGTTCTCGAACGGCACGTAGCCGACGCTGCGGTCGCGCGAATCCAGCGAGTTGTCGCGGTTGTCGCCCATCATGAAGAAGTGGCCCGGCGGCACGACGAAGACCTGGGTGTTGTCGAAGGTGCCGGTGTCGCCCTCGCGCTCGATGATCTCATGCTTCACCCCATTGGGCAGCGTCTCGACATAGCGGATAACCGGGGCGTTGCGCCCCCAATTATCCGTCGTCGTGTAGTCCGCGATGCGCTCGCGCTTTACCGGCTGGCCGTTGATGTTGAGGATGCCGTCGATCATCTGGATGCGGTCGCCGGGCAGGCCGATGACGCGCTTGATGTAGTCGGTCGAATTGTCGCTTGGCAGCTTGAAGACCGCAATGTCGCCCCGCTTGGGCTCGGCGGCCCAGACGCGGCCCGACATCACAGGCGGCCCGAACGGGATCGAGTAGCGCGAATAGCCGTAGGTGTATTTCGACACGAACAGATAATCGCCGATCAGCAGCGTCGGGATCAGCGAGCCGGATGGGATGTTGAAGGGCTGGAACAGCAGCGTGCGGATGACGAGCGCGATCAGGAGCGCCTGGACGACGACCTTGATCGTCTCCAGGATGCCGCCCTCGTCCTTGGCCGGCTTGGATTTCGTGTCGACGTCGTTGGCCACGCGGGCGCTCCTTGGACTGCGATCCGGCGCGCGGTCTACAGCATCGGGCGATGCTTTGCCAAAGGAATAGATCGCCAGGCTGCGTCAGCTCGGGCGATCTAGCCTGTTATCGCGTGCCCGGCAATCATCCGGCGGGTTGGTGGCGATTCCGCGGCGGCGCCGATCGACAGATCGCTGACATGGCACGCGTCCATGCCGGGCCCAATATTGACGGAATCGTGGCGGAGGCGCAGGTTGCTCAATATTTAACCGGGGGGATCAGGTTATGAATGCAAGGAAATACGCCGCTGAAGCCCTGGGGACCTTCTGGCTTACTTTCGCAGGGTGCGGGAGCGCGGTCATCGCCGCCGGGTTTCCCAATGTGGGCATCGGCCTGCTCGGCGTGTCGCTCGCCTTTGGCCTGACTGTCGTGACCA
Source organism: Allobosea sp. TND4EK4 (assembly GCF_900156025.1). Taxonomy (GTDB): domain Bacteria; phylum Pseudomonadota; class Alphaproteobacteria; order Rhizobiales; family Beijerinckiaceae; genus Allobosea. The sequence continues at coordinate 278,916 of NZ_FTMO01000001.1, read as the reverse complement.
TGGCCTATGCGATCGGCCATGTCTCGGGCTGCCATCTCAATCCGGCCGTGACGGTCGGTCTGGCCGCCGGCGGTCGCTTTCCGGCAGGGCAGATCCTGCCCTACATCGTTGCGCAGGTGGTCGGCGCGGTTGCAGGCGCCGCGCTGCTCTACATCATCGCGCGCGGGGCGCCGGGCTTCGATCTCGCCGGCGGCTTCGCCTCGAACGGCTATGGCGACCATTCTCCCGGAAAATACAGCCTCGTCTCGGCCTTCCTGATGGAGGTGGTGATGACCATGATGTTCCTGTTCATCATCATGGGCTCCACGCATGGCAAGGCGCCCGCCGGCTTTGCTCCGCTCGCCATCGGGCTCGGGCTGGCGCTGATCCACCTCGTCAGCATCCCGGTGACCAACACCTCGGTCAATCCGGCCCGCAGCACGGGTCCGGCGCTGTTCGCCGGCGGCTGGGCTCTCGGCCAGCTCTGGCTGTTCTGGGTCGCCCCGCTGATCGGCGGCGCGCTGGGCGGCATCCTCTACCGCTGGCTCAGCGAGGAGCCGGAGGGTCTCGTCACCGGAAGCCAGCCGGCAGAGTGACGGTCATCATCCGGCAGGTTCGCGGCTATTCCGCAGCGAGGGCCAGATCCGTCCGCTGCTGCCGCTCATCGCGCTCGCCGGGCTGCATCCGCAGACGCGGCAGCGCGTAGGGGTGTTCGCGCTGCAGGAAGGCGACCAGCTTCTCGCGGACCTCGCAGCGCAAATCGAAGGCGCGCCCCGCCGTGCGCGCGCTGGCGAGGACGCGGACCTCCATCACATGCTCGCGGAAATCGGTCACCTGGACCACAGCGACCTGGCCGTCCCAGATGCTCGACGCCGCGGCGATCTCCGCCACCTTGGCACGGATGAGGTCCACCGGCGCGCGGTGGTCGAGATAGATCATCACCGTGCCGATGAGCGAGGCGCTGTCGCGGGTCCAGTTCTGGAACGGCTTTTCGATGAAGTAGGACAGAGGCAGGATCAGGCGGCGCCAGTCCCACAGGCGCATGACGACATAGGTCGAGGTGATCTCCTCGACATTGCCCCATTCGCCCTCGACCAGCAGTGCGTCGTCGATGCGGATCGGCTGTGTGACCGCGAGCTGGATGCCGGCGAAGATGTTCTTCAGCACAGGTTGCAGCGCCAGGGCGGCGACGAGGCCTGCGGCGCCGGCGGAGGCCAGGAGGCTGACGCCATATTGCCGGACATTGTCGAAGGTCATCAGCATCGTCGAGACGACGAGCATGACGATCAGCACCTCGCCGATGCGCTTGAGAATGCGCGTCTGGGTGACGTGCTTGCGCGCCAGCAGGTTGTCGTCCGCATCGAGCTTGAAGCGCCGCAGATAGACCGTCGTCCAGACATGCAGGGCCGTCTTGGCGATCCATCCGGCCAGGCCGATGAAGCCGAGCAGCAGGGAGTGCCGCAGGAGACTGGTCTGCATGTCGGTGAGCGGGGCGACGCTGGCGCCGAAGGACAAGGCGATCGCGAGCGTGACGAAGCGCGTCGGCCCTTCGGTTCGGGCGATGAGCGAGCGCCAGAACAGGTCCCATCGGCTGACGAGGCGGCTCGCCAGCCGGAAGACGATGCGGTGGATCAACAAGCCGGCCCCGACCGCCACCGCCAGGATCGCGAGGCTCGCCAGCCAGGCCGGCACGAATCCGAGATGCTGATCGAGCCAAAGATTGACCTGCGCTGCTGCGCTCAAGCCATCCTCCTCTCAGCTTTTGGAACGATGATGCAACGCGAAAGCAGCGCTGCGGTTCGATGCCAACCTTAGAGAGCCGATGCGGCGAGGATGAGACGGCCTCCTAGCGGCAGCCAGTCAGGGGCCGCGCCTCGATGACGACGAAGGCCTGCGCCATCGGCGGGTCGTCCGTCAGCGAGACATGGACGAAGGCTTCATGCCCGGCCGGCGTCATCGCCTTGAGCTTCTCGGCCGCGCCGCCTGTCAGGCGCATCGTTGGGCGCCCGCCGGGCAGGTTGACGACCTCCATGTCGCGCCAGAACACGCCGGCGCGCAGGCCCGTCCCCAGTGCCTTGGAGCAGGCCTCCTTGGCCGCGAAGCGGCGGGCATAGGAGGCTGCACGCGTCGAGCGCCGGTCGGATTTCGCGCGCTCACCCTCGGTGAAGATCCGGTGGGTGAAGCGCTCGCCGAAGCGGTCGAGCGATTGCTGGATCCGCGTGATGTCGCAGAGGTCGGAGCCGATGCCGAGGATCATGGGTCCGGCTTAAGTGCTGGCGCGGCCCTCGTCCATCGCTTTGCGCATCTGTCTAATCGCAGCCTCCAGGCCGATGAAGATCGCTTCGCCGACGAGGAAATGGCCGATGTTGAACTCGACGAATTCGGGCACGCGCGCCAGCCTCCGCGCGCTGTCGAAATCGAGGCCGTGGCCGGCATGGACCTCGAGCCCGAGCGAAGCCCCAAGGGCCGCCCCGCTGCGCAGACGCTCGAATTCGGCCTGCGCCTTTTCGGCCTCGCCATGCGCCAGCGCCTCGCACCAGCTTCCGGTATGCAGCTCGATGACGGGCGCGCCGAGTTCGGCCGCCATCGCGATCGGCGCCTTGTCCGGCTCGATGAAGAGCGAGACGCGGCAGCCCGCCGCTTTCAGGCGTGCGATGCGCGGGGCGAGATGCTCCCGCTGCCCCACCACGTCGAGCCCGCCTTCGGTCGTGCGCTCCTCGCGCTTCTCGGGCACGAGGCAGGCCGCATGGGGCCCCAGCCGCTCGGCAAGGGCGATCATCTCGTCGGTCGCTCCCATTTCGAAATTGAGCGGTTTGGTCAGTTCGCGCGCCAGCCGCTCCATGTCCGCATCGCGGATGTGGCGCCGGTCCTCGCGCAGATGCGCGGTGATGCCGTCGGCCCCGGCCGCGATCGCTAGATGCGCGGCCCGCACCGGATCGGGCAGGGCGCCGCCGCGTGCATTGCGCACGGTCGCCACGTGATCGATGTTGATGCCCAGACGCAGCCGTTCGGCCATCCCTGCCCCCTTCAAAGTCGCGCGACGCGAGGCCGCCCGCCGGGGGGCGTGCAGCATCGTTGTGCCTCGTGGATAGCCAAACCCGCGCGTCCGCTCAATCGCGCCTCCGGTATGGCCGATGCTCCCCAAGGACTTGGCGCAAAAAGGCCCGGCAGATGCAAGCCGTGGCCTTGGCGATTTGCTAACCGCGATCGGACGAAGTCGTCGCCCTCCAAGAAAATCGTAACCGGGCTCCCCTTTCCATGGCTCGGCAGGACTTGGAACGGGTAAAGACATGCAGCTCGCCGTCGAAGCGGGGCTTTTCAACACCGACATCATGAACGACCGCCGCAACGCCCAGCAGCCTCCTGAGCGCGTGATCGGCCGCGTGATCGGCTGCGATGGCGGGCGGGCCACGATCCTCAGCGCCGTCTCGACCGGAAGCTGGCTCGCCACGGATGCCTGGGCCATCGGCAAGCTGATCTCGATCAATCTCGGCCAGAGCCGCATCGTCGCCCTCGTCTATAAGGTCCATGCCGTCGAGCCGACCTGGAACGACGAGGCCGAGAACCCGATCCGCGTCGAGGTCGAGTTTCTCGGCGAGGTGCTCGACGGCACGGGCGGCGGTGCCCCGCGTTTCCAGAGCGGCATCACCGGCTATCCGCCGATCGGCGCCGTCGCCCATCGCATCCGGGCCGCCGACCTCGCACTGGTCTACGAGCTCGGCGGCCGCAAGGGCGTTGTCATCGGCAAGATCACCCAGGATGCGAGTATCGACGCCACCGTCGACATGGAAGGCATGCTGTCGCGTCACTTCGCCCTGCTGGGGACCACCGGCGTTGGCAAGTCGAGCGCGGTCGCCCTGCTCCTGCGCCGGGCGGTGGCGGTCCGGCCGCGCCTGAGGGTTCTCATCCTCGATCCGCACAACGAATATGCCAGCGCTTTTCCGGATCTCGCGCTGACGATCGATGGAGAGGCGCTCGACCTTCCCATCTGGATGTTCAAACAGGAGGAGCTGGCCGACGTCGTGTTCCGCGGCCGTCCCACGCTGCCCGACGAGCCGGACATTCTCCGCGAGGTCGTGGCGACGGCGCGGGCGCGTTATCGTCTGCCAGCCGTTCCCGACAACGCGCGGGACTTCGCGTCACCCCTGCTCAAGCGGCCTCTGGATCACGGCGGCCAGCGCGCCGGGGCCGATCCGGCGTCCACGGCGCAGGGGACGGCGTCCGACGTGGCGACGCCCTACCGCGTCAAGGACATCTTCGCGGCGATCGATGAACTGATCGGCCTTCACGAACTGCGGTGGCCGAGGCCCGCGCTGCGCTCGCTGAAGGTGCGGCTGGAGTCGCTGCATGCCGATCCGCGCTACCAGTTCATGTTCGGCCGGGCCAACATGCATGAGACGGTGGCCCCGATCCTCGCGCAGATCTTCCGCGTGCCGCTGCATGGCCGGCCGATCACCGCCTTTCAGCTCGGCGGCCTCCCGGGCGAGGTGGTGAACGCCGTCGCCTCCGTCCTGTCGCGGCTGGCCTTCGAGATCGCCATGGCCAGCCAGGGCGCGATGGAGGTGCTGGTCCTTTGCGAGGAAGCGCATCGCTATGTGCCGAGCGACCCAAGGCTCGGCTTTGCGCCGACGCGCCAGGCCATCGCCCGCATCGCCAAGGAGGGCCGCAAATACGGCTGTTATCTCGGCGTCGTGACGCAGCGGCCAGGTGAGCTCGATCCCACGATCCTGTCGCAATGCTCGACGATCTTCGCGATGCGGCTCGCCAACGAGCGGGACCAGCAGATCATCCGGTCTGCGATCTCCGACGCTTCGGCGAGCACGATCGCCTTCCTGGCCTCGATCGGCAATCGCGAGGCGATCGCTTTCGGAGAGGGGGTGGCGACCACGATGCGGATGCGCTTCGCGACGCTCGCGCCCCACGAACTGCCGGCGATGAGCAGCCGCAGGACTGTTCCCGACGGGCCGCGTTTCGACCCGACGCTCGACGACATCGTCAGGCGCATGCGAGCCTGACGGCCCGCCTGCTGCCCCGAAATTCTTGCATCGGCGGCGCATTGCCTGTATGGCCCTCCACAAATCCATTTCCCTGCATCGCCGAGATCGGAAGGAGCCGCCATGGCTCGCGTCACCGTTGAAGACTGCATCGACAAGGTCGAGAACCGCTTCGAACTGGTCCTGCTCGCCAGCCATCGCGCCCGCATGATCGGCTCGGGATCGCAGATCCTGGTCAACCGCGACAACGACAAGAACCCGGTCGTGGCCCTGCGCGAGATCGCCGACGAGAAGCTGAAGCCCGAGGATCTGAAGGAAGACCTGATCCACTCGCTGCAGAAGCATGTCGAGGTCGACGAGCCGGAGGCGGAGGCCGTGCCGCTGCTCGCCAGCCCCACCGCGGCTGCCGCCGGCGCCGACGCCGAGGTTCAGTTCGACCGCATGAGCGAGGAAGATCTCCTGCGCGGGCTCGACGGTCTGGTCCCCCCGACCGAGAGCGCCGACGACGAGGATTGAGCGCGTTCCGCGTGATCGCGGAATTCCTTCACCTTGCTGCCCTAAAGCCCGGCGATGCCGGGCTTTTTCATGCCCGCTTTCTGGAAAACGCCTTGCCGCCATTGAAGCCCCCGTCGATAATCGAACGTTGCGACAACCGCAGGACGAGGCTAGGGCCCGCATGGGCATGATGCGGCAGTACGAGCTCGTTGACCGGGTCAGGAGCTACAATCCGAACACCGACGAGGACCTGCTCAACCGGGCCTACGTCTACGCGATGCGTGCGCATGGCACGCAGAAGCGGGCCTCCGGCGACCCCTTCTTCGCGCATCCGCTGGAAGTTGCGGCGATCCTGACCGATCTCAAGCTCGACGACGCCACCATCGTCGCCGCCGTCCTCCACGACACGGTGGAGGATACGGCCGCGACGCTTGAGGAGATCGAGAGTTTCTTCGGCGCCGAGATTCGCCGGCTGGTTGATGGTCTCACCAAGATCAAGAAGCTCGACCTCGTCTCGAAGAAGGCGGCCCAGGGCGAGAACTTCCGCAAACTGCTGCTCGCCATCGTCGACGACATCCGGGTGCTGCTGGTGAAGCTCGCCGACCGGCTCCACAACATGCGCACGCTCCATTTCGTGCTGCCGGAAAAGCGCCTGCGCATCGCCGAGGAGACGCTGGAGATCTACGCTCCGCTCGCGGGCCGCATGGGCATGCAGGAACTGCGCGAGGAGCTGGAGGAGCTCGCCTTCCGTCACATCAAGCCGGAAGCGCATGAGACCGTCACGAAGCGGCTCGAAGAGGTGACCGAGCGCGAAGGCAAGGTCATCGGCGCGATCGAGCTCGACCTGCGCGAGAAACTCGCCGCGAGCGGCATCGCCGCGGATGTCTCCGGGCGCCGCAAGCGGCCCTATTCGATCTGGAAGAAGATGGAGCGCAAATCCGTCTCCTTCGAGCAACTCTCCGACATTTTCGGCTTCCGCGTCATCGTCGAGGAGCCGCAGGATTGCTACCGCGTGCTCGGCATCGTCCACATGACCTGGCCGATGGTTCCGGGTCGCTACAAGGACTACATCTCGACGCCGAAGCAGAACGACTACCGCTCGATCCACACCACGGTCGTGGGGCCGGGCCATAGCCGCGTCGAACTGCAGATCCGCACCGACGCCATGGACCGCATCGCGGAATTCGGCATCGCCGCTCATGCCCACTACAAGGACGGCCGCCCCGGCGAGCCGATCCAGCTCGCCGACGAGAGCCGCGCCTATCAATGGCTGCGCCGCACGGTCGATCTGCTGGCTGAGGGCGACAGCCCCGAGGAGTTCCTGGAGCACACCAAGCTCGAACTCTTCCACGACCAGGTCTTCTGCTTCACGCCCAAGGGCCGCCTGATCGCCCTTCCGCGCGGTGCGACCCCGATCGACTTCGCCTATGCGGTCCACACGGATGTCGGCAACAGCGCGGTCGGCGCCAAGATCAACGGCCGCATTGCCCCGCTTCTGACCGAGCTGCAGAATGGCGACGAGGTCGAGATCACCCGCGCCGAGGGGCAGGCCCCGCCCGCCGCCTGGGAGGCGCTCGTTGTCACCGGCAAGGCCCGCGCCGCGATCCGCCGCGCGACCCGCACCGCCGTGCGCCGGCAATATGCCGGCCTCGGCCGTCAGATCCTCGAGCGCGCCTTCTCGCGTGTCGAGCGCGTCTTCTCCGACGACAAGCTCAAGGCCGCGCTGAAGCGGTTGGCCCGCAACACGGTCGACGACGTGCTGGCGGCGGTCGGGCGCGGCGAGATGTATTCAGGCGACGTGCTCAGGGCCGTCTATCCCGATCTGGAGCCGGAGAAGCGCACCCCCGCCGAGTCCCGGCCCAACGGCGCAGCTCCCGGCAAGGGCTGGTTCGAGCTAGGCAAGGGCGACAACCTCAAGTTCAAGCTGCCGGGCGAGCCGGGCACCGACGCCATCCCGATCCGCGGGCTCGGGCGCGATCTGCCGGTGCGTTTCTCGCCGGATGGCGGTGCCGTCCCCGGGGATCGAATCGTCGGCATCATGTCGCCGGGCGAAGGCGTGACGATCTATCCGATCCAGTCGCCGGCGCTCGCCGCCTTCGACAACGAGCCCGATCGCTGGCTCGATGTCCGCTGGGACCTCGACGACAAGGCGCCGCAGCGTTTTCCCGCCCGCATCGCCCTGAAATCGCTGAACGAGCCCGGTTCCCTGGCACAGGTGACGACGACGATCGCCGAGCACGACGGCAATATCGACTCCGTCCACATGCACCGGCCCAATCCGGACTTCACCGACGTCACCATCGACCTCAGCGTCTGGGACCTGAAGCACCTCTCGGCGATCATCAGCGAATTGCGGGAGAAGCGGCAGATCAGCCGGGTGGACCGCGTGCTGGGCTAGCCGGCATGGAATGGACCGACGAGGGCACGATCATCGGCCTCAGGGCGCATGGCGAAAGCGCCGTGATCCTTGAGGTGATGACGCGCGATCATGGCCGCCATCTCGGCCTCGTCAGGGGAGGCCGCTCACACAAGGCCCAGCCGACGCTCCAGCCGGGCAACGCGGTTTCGCTGACCTGGCGTGCGCGGCTCGACGAGCATCTCGGCGAGTACAAGGTCGAATTGATGACGTCCCATGCGGCGCGGCTGATCGCGGCACCCGTGGCGCTCTATGGGCTGGGGACGCTCGCCGGACTGCTGCGGCTTTTGCCCGAGCGCGACCCGCACCCCGGCCTCTATGAAGGCCTCGCCCTGCTCGTCGGCCATCTCGACGAACCGGCGCTGGCACCGGCGCTCATCGTGCGCTTCGAGCTGGCGATGCTGTCGGACCTCGGCTTCGGTCTCGATCTGACCCGATGCGCGGCGACCGGCTCGACCGACCAGCTCACCCATGTCTCGCCGAAATCAGGCAAGGCCGTGAGCCGGCCCGCCGCCGCCCCCTATCTCGACCGCCTGCTGGCGCTCCCGGCCTTTCTCGCCGAAGGGCAGGGCGGGCGCTCTCCCTCCGCCGCCGAAATCCTCGCCGGCTTTGCGCTGACCGGCTTCTTCCTCCGCAGGCATATCTGGGAGCCGCGCGGCCTGCGCGAGCCGCCGGAGCGGGAACGGCTGATCGAGCTCGCCGGCCGAAACAGCGAATCATCCACTGTTTGATCGCGATTTCCCCACGCTCATGTTTGCGCGGGCTGCTTCGTCCCGGCATCGTTCTGGCGGGGCGATTCGCGCTGTGCCATAGAGGCCGCACGAATGGACAGGCATGAGGGCTGACAGCGTATGGGCAAACCGGTCGATCCGCCGCCGGAGGACGAATCCGAGCGCATCGATCTGAAATCGGCGCTCGAGGAGCGCTATCTCGCCTATGCGCTCTCCACCATCATGCACCGCGCCCTGCCGGACGCGCGCGACGGGCTGAAGCCGGTCCACCGCCGCATCCTCCATGCCATGCGCCTGTTGCGGCTCGATCCCGGCCAGGTCCACAAGAAATGCGCCCGCATCGTCGGCGACGTCATCGGTAAGTTCCATCCGCATGGCGACCAGTCCGTCTACGACGCGCTGGTGCGTCTCGCGCAGGATTTCGCCCAGCGCTACCCGCTCGTCGACGGCCAGGGCAATTTCGGCAATATCGACGGCGATAACGCCGCCGCCTACCGCTACACCGAAGCGCGCATGACCGAGGTCGCGCGCCTCCTCCTCGATGGCATCGACGAGGATGCGGTCGATTTCCGCGAGACCTATAATGGCGAGGACGAGGAGCCGGTGGTGCTCCCCGCTGCCTTCCCGAACCTGCTCGCCAACGGCTCGCAGGGCATCGCGGTCGGCATGGCGACCTCGATCCCGCCGCACAACGCGGCCGAGCTTTGCGACGCGGCGCTCTACCTGATCCAGCACCCGGATACGCCGTCCGAGAAGCTGATGACCTTCGTGCCGGGGCCGGATTTCCCGACCGGCGGCATCATCGTGGAATCCAGGGCCTCGATGGAGGAGACCTATCGTACCGGGCGCGGCGCCTTCCGCACCCGGGCGCGCTGGGTCAGGGAGGATCTGGAGCGCGGCGCCTGGCATGTCGTCGTCACCGAAATCCCCTACATGGTCTCCAAGGGCCGGCTGATCGAGAAGATCGCCGAACTCCTGAACGACAAGAAGCTGCCATTGGTCGCCGATCTGCGCGACGAATCGGCGGAGGATATCCGCGTCGTCATCGAGCCGCGCGCCCGCAACGTCGATCCCAATCTTATGATGGAATCGCTGTTCCGGCTCTCCGAGCTGGAAGCGCGCATTCCGATGAACATGAACGTGCTGACGGGCGGGCTCGTGCCGCGTGTTCTGGGCCTCGCCGAGGCTCTGCGGGCCTGGCTGGATCACCGCCGCGAGGTGCTGCAGCGGCGCTCGCGCTTCCGCCTGGGGCAGATCGAGAAGCGGCTCGAGATCCTGCGTGGCCTGCTGATCGTCTATCTCGACCTCGACCGGGTGATCAAAATCATCCGCGAGGAGGACGAGCCGAAGGTCGAGCTCATGCGGTATTTCGAGCTGACCGAGGTCCAGGCCAACGCGATCCTCGACACCCGCCTGCGCGCCTTGCGCAAGCTGGAGGAGATGCAGCTCAAGACCGAGCTCGACGAACTGACCAAGGAGAAGGGGCAGATCGAGGAATTGCTCGCCTCCGATGCCACGCAGTGGAAGACCATCGCCTGGGACATCCGGCAGGTGAAGAAAGCCTTCGGCCCCGAAACCGCGATCGGCAAGCGCCGGACCACTTTCGCCGACATGCCCGACACGACCGATATCGACCTGACGCAGGCGATGGTCGAGCGCGAGCCGATCACCGTCGTCATCTCCAAGAAGGGCTGGATCCGCGCGCTCAAGGGCCATGTGCAGGACAAGTCGAGCTTCTCCTTCAAGGGCGACGACGCGCTGCAGACGGCCTTCTTCACGGAGACCACGGCGAAGGTGCTGGTGCTGGCCTCCAACGGCAAGGTCTTTACGCTCGATGCCTCGAAGCTCCCCGGCGGGCGTGGCTTCGGCGATCCGATCCGGCTCATGATCGAGCTGGAGGAGACGGCCGAGATCGTCCAGGCCTTCCCCTACAAGCCGGGCTCGAAACTGCTGATGGTGACGAGCGAGGGCAGGGGCTTCGTCGCTCCCTCAGACGACGTCGTCGCCAACACCCGCAAGGGCCGGCAGGTGCTCAATGTCGATGGGGGCCATGTCGCGCTGCTCGCCGCGCCGGTCGAGGGCGACCATGTCGCCATCATCGGCCAGAACCGCAAGCTGCTCTGCTTTCCGATCTCGGAAGTGGCCGAGATGGGGCGCGGCAAGGGCGTGCGTCTGCAGCGCTACAAGACCGATGGCGTCTCGGATGCGAAGGTCTTTACGCTGGCGGAGGGCCTGACATGGCTCGATAAATCGGGCCGGACTCGCACCGTTGCGCCGAACGATCTCACCAAATGGCTCGGCCACCGCGGCGAAAGCGGATCGTTTCCACTGCCCGCTCAGTTCCCCAGCACGAACAAATTCGTCGGGTGAGACGCTGTCTGTAGGGGCGGCTCGGCAGTTTGGCCGTCAGCGGAGCTGTTGCCCGACCAGTCCGACTTCCAGCCCGAGCTTCAGCTTGTCGGTCACCTGCCATTCGACGCCGGCCCGCGCCTCCGGCCTGACCGCGATCTCGCTGCGGCTGAAGGGTGACGAGAACGGCGTCGCGCCATAGCGCCAGGTTTCGTTCGCAGCGCTCATGCCGATCTTGCCGTAGATCAGCACGTCGGGCGTCGCGAGCACGCCGGCCTTGATCTGGAAGGCGCCGGCGACATCGCGCGTATAGGCGACGTTCCCGAAGCTCGGCGTGCCGTAGCCGCCGATGGCCGGGGCGTAATCGATCGCACCGACGATGCCGTAGACGAAATTGCCCTCTTGCCGCATCGTCCCGGCTTCCAGCCCGATGGTCGGCCCGGCACTGGTGCGGATGTTCTTGCCGCTGGTCACCTGGAAGCCCGAGGAGATGCGCGCATAGGACCCCTCCCATTTGGGTGAGAGCGACGGCTGGTCCCAGGCGAAGGAGGGGAGCGTGGCGAAACCCGTCATCGGCAGGAAGGTCTGCGCCCGGGCCGCGCCCGTCGCGATGGCGCCAAAGGCGCAAGCCAGGGCGAAAGCAACCGGAATTCTCACGTCGAAGCCATCCTCGCGCCGGTTCGGTCGGCTGAAGCTAGCATGAGGCCTCGGCAATGTCGCCGATTTATGGCCGATCCTGCAATCAGGCGATCTTGGTGCGCAGCTTCAGGAAGCGCAGCGTCCGCTCCGCTGTGGCGAGATCGAGCTTGGCGTAGCCGTCGACATCGTCGTCGATGTCGCTCTGCGAGAAGTACAGGCGCCGCGCCCGCAGTTGCAGGAGCGCGCGGAAGGCGGTGGGGCCTATGCCGAGCGAGCGGCAGGTGACGGCGATGCCGCTGGCATCCCGCTGCATCAGCACGCGCAGCGCCTGCTCGACAGTGATGCCCGCGATCTGCCCGAGCACCTGGGCAAGATGATAGGCGCGATCCTCGTCGGCGAGCATGGTCAGCACGTCGTCGACCTCGCGAGTCTTCGTCGCGAGGTCCGCGAGCAGGAGCTTGACCTCGAGGCGCTGCTGCCGGGCCTGCCGGGCGAGCGAGGCGCTTTCGGGCGAGGCCGGCCCCTGCGATGCGCCGCCTTCCGACAGCTGCTCCACGATGCGCAGCACCCGCTCCGCGCGTTGTGGCGCCAGATCGGAGCGGCGGGCGAGATTGCCGGCAATGGCGGCATCGCCGTCGCCGCGCTCCAGCAGCCTGTCGAAGCCTTTGTCCGAGAACGCCGCACCCTCATTGGCGCTGACGGTGTGCAGCACGGTCTGGTCGCCACGCTCGACCAGGATGTCGGTGACGCTTTCCGACAGGCGGGCGCGATCGGCGATCGCCGCCAGATGCTGTTGCGACTGGCTGACGGCGATGGCGGCCAGGTCGGTGTCGGTCAGGACTGGCGACAGTTTCAGGACAAGCCGGGCGACATCGGCATTGGAGTCGGTTCCCAGCGTGGTGGCCACGTTGCGCGGCAGGGTCGGTATGGCCGCGACGCGGTCGGCGTATCCCTTGCGGTCGTCATCCGCCAGATGCGGCAGCGAGGTGACCGCAATGTTGCCGTAATGCTCCTTGCTCGCCTCGTTCGGGTCCTCGTCCAGCAGGAAGAGGTCGGTGACGGCGTTGAGCAGCTGCCGGCGCGAATCCGACGATAGGTCGGTTTGCATCCGGGTCAGGTTGCGCAGCATGGATTCCCCCAGGAATAACGTCCGGGAACCTTCCGCGACCTCCGCTTGATTTACTCTTAAGTTTGCCGCGGAAGCCACCGCCCGAGGCTGCATCGCCGCCCGGTTGGTTAACGTTCTGCTTCGCTGCTGTCGCGTCGGGGCGCCAGCCGGCCGTCTCAAGCGTCGTCGGAGGCGAGGTCGTTGCGCTCGACACGCTCCCACCCCTGCGGCATCAGCCGCTCCTGCGGCAGGAAGCGTGATTTGTAGTCCATCTTGGGCGAGCCCTCGACCCAATAGCCGAGATAGACGTAAGGCAGGCCGAGCTTGCGGGCGCGCAGGACATGGTCGAGCACCATGAAGGTGCCGAGCGATCGCGCCTCCAGCCCGGGATCGTACACCGAATAGACCATCGACAGCCCGTCGTTCAGCGTATCGGTCAGCGCCATGGCGAAGAGGTCGCCTTGGCCGCGCCCGGTGAAGCCGGAATCGGGGCCGCGCCGGCGATACTCGATCAGGCCAGTCTCGACATGGGTGTCCTCGATCATCATCGCGAAATCGAGCGCCGTCATCGTCGCCATGCCTCCATCGGGATGGCGGATGTCCAGATAGGAGCGGAACAGCGAGTAATGCTCCGATTTCGGCTGGGGCGGGCGCACCTCGCCGACCAGATCCGCATTGCGCGCCAGCACCTTGCGGAAGCCGCGCGACCAGCGGAAATCCTCCACCGGGACCCGGACGGAGACACAGGAACGGCAGGTCTCGCAGGCCGGGCGGTAGGCAATGCTCTGCGAGCGCCGAAAGCCGCCCTGGGACAGGACGTTGTTGAGGTCCGGCGCGCGTGGGCCCACCAGATGGGTGAACACCTTCCGCTCCTCGCGACCCGGCAGATAGGGGCACGTGGTCGGAGATGTCAGGTAGAATTGCGGGGCATCCCGCAACGGGCGCGTCACGTCGACGGACTCCGGCAAAGCTTCGCCGCGCGAGTGTAGCAGCCCGCGCGGCGGCAACAAGCGGCGATCATGGCCGGGGCACGATGGCGCGGCCGTGGCACGTCTTGCGTCAGGCCCTGACGACGACCAGCCCGGTCAGCAGATCGTGGCCGAGGCGCCGATCGGCGCGGAAGAAGCCGCAGGCGACATCCAGCAGCCAGAGCGCCACGGTGCCGGCCGCGACATAGAAGAACAGCGCATGCACGGCTGCGACGATCCCGTCCGGGCGCCCGCCATTGGCGGTCTCGACCCTCAGCCCGGCGACGCGCATGCCCCAGGTGGACTGCCGGCTGCCGCCGATCGTCAGGGCCGCGTAGCCGAGCGCCGTCGCGACTGTGGCGGCCGGGATCAGGAACCAGGTCGCTCCGAACGTCACCACGCCGAGCAGCAACAGCAGGAAGAAGACCATCCAGCCGAGGAAGAACAGCACGACGATATCGACGATCCAGGCGAACAGCCGGGCGCCGAGCACGCCGCTGGTGTTCTGGTAGGGCTGCGCATCCAGCGCCGAAAGCGGCTGCCGGGTGGTGCCGTAGCGGGTATCGCTCATCGAACGCTCGTCTCCATCGCGCCGCGAACTGCGGCCCGAACCATAATGTTTGATCAGCGCGCCGGTTCCGCAAGACCGCGGGGCAGGATCCGCCGCGGCGCGAAGCCGTTTTCCGCCAGAACCGCCTCGATCGCCCGCGAATGCGCTTCGCCGCGGGTCTCGACGGTGACGTCCAGCGTCACGCCCTTCGCCGGGACGTCGAGGAAGAGGCGGCCATGGCTGACCTCGAGGATATTGGCGCCCTCAGTGCCGAGCAGGCTCGCGATCTTGCCGAGCAGCCCAGGCCGGTCGCTGGAGGTCAGACGGAAGGCGATGATGCGGTCCTCACGCTCCAGCTCGCGCACCATGATCGCTGCCAGCAGGCGGGTGTCGATATTGCCGCCGCAGAGGATGAGGCCGACCTTGCGTCCGGCATAGCGCTCGGGTTCCTTCAGCATGGCCGCGAGCCCCGCGGCGCCCGCGCCCTCGGCCAGCGTGTGCTGCAGGCAGGCATAGGCGTTGACGGCGCGCTCGATCAGATCCTCCCCGACCAGCACGATGTCCGAGACCAGGCTGGAGACGATCGGCAGCGTCATCCGCCCGACCGTCTTGACCGCGATGCCCTCGGCCAGGGTCGCGCCGCCGATCGGCCTGTCGTGCCCGTGGATCGCGTTGGAAAAGGAGGGGTAAAGCTCGGCCTCGACGCCTATGAGCTCGATGCCGGGCTTGATCGCCTTGGCCGCCACCGCGTTGCCCGCCATCAGCCCGCCGCCGCCGAGCGGGATGATCAGCACGTCGAGGTCGGGCTCGTCCGCCAGCATCTCCCGCGCCGCGGTGCCCTGTCCCGCCATGACGGCTGCGTCATCATAGGGGTGGACGAAGACCAGTCCCTCGCTGCCGGCCAGCTCATGCGCCTTCTCGGCGGATTCGTAGAGCGTCTCGCCATGCAGGACGACGCGCGCGCCGTGGCCGCGCGTGTTCTCGACCTTCACCAGTGGCGTGGTCTCCGGCATCACGATGGTCGCGGGGATGCCGAAGCGCCTGGCGTGATAGGCCACGGCCTGCGCGTGGTTTCCTGCGGACATCGCGATGACGCCGCGCGCCCGTTCCGCCTCGCTGAGCGAGAGCAGCTTGTTCACCGCGCCGCGCTCCTTGAAGGAGGCCGTCGCCTGCATGTTCTCGTGCTTCACCAGCACGGTCGCCCCGGTCAGTTCGGAGAGGCGCGGGGCCGGCACCAGCGGCGTGCGCAGCACATGACCGGCGATGCGCCGGGCTGCGGCGTCGATGTCGGCGGGAGTGATGGCGAAATCGTCTGTCGTCGAGCGGCTCATGGCGGCAAGCTGCGGTCAAACCTGGCGCGGCGTCAATTCGCGGTCGCCGAAGAAGCCGCCCGGCCGCCAGATCAGCACGACCGCGAGCAGGAGGTAGACGGCGAGGTCACGCTGCTCGATCGGAAAGGCGGAAGACCAGCCGGCCTCGAACAGCGCGATGAAAAGACCGCCGAGAGCCGCGCCCGGAACCGAGCCGATGCCGCCGAGGATCGCGCCGACCAGCGCCTTTAACCCCAGGGAGAAGCCCCCTGCGAACCCCATGCCGCCATAAATCGCGGTGACCACCACGCCCGCCATGCCGCAGAGCGCGCAGGCGATGATCACCGCGACATCGTGCACGGCGCGCGGATCGACGCCGAAGAGCGAGGCCGTGGGCGCATCGTCCGCCACTGCACGCCAGGCACGGCCATAGGCCGTATGGCGGATCAGCAGCACGAGGCCGAGCGTCGCGCCCAGCCCGACCAGCGTCAGCAGCGTCGCGATCGGATTGAGCGTGACGACGAAGGCGCCGGCATGGGCGATGGGGACGGGCGTGTTGAAGACCGGTGGCAGCCAGCGCAACTGCGGCCCCTGCATCAGCCGCAGATATTCCGAGAGCCCGATGGCGAGGCCGATCGTTGCGATGAGCATCTGCTGGCCGCTCGAGCGCTCCAGTCGCCGCAGCACATAGCGGCCCATCGCAAAACCGTGCAGCGCCGCGACCAGGACCGCCACGACGAAGGCGACGGCCAGCCCCGTCAGAGGCGTCGAAACAGCCAGCGAGAGCAGCAGCGCCACGCCGACGACGGACGCCAGCGCGCCCAGCGCCGCGAACTCTCCGAAGCACAGGATGATGCGCCCGGTCAGGCCGTAGACGAGCGCATAGGCGCAGGCGAGGAGGCTGTAAATCGCGGCCGAGGGCAGGGCGTTCAGGCCCTGCTGGACGCCATAGGCGAGGGCCGACGGCATGGCGGGAAGATCCTGCACTGCGCCGACCGCCGGATCGGGCGGCGGATCCCCGCGATCCTCAAGATAAAAGCGCCTCAGGAAATAGAAGCTCGCATCGGGCAGCGGGCGCCCGTCCGCGGCGATGCCGATCAGCTGAGGCCGCCCCAGGCCGTTCTCGCGGGTGCCGAACAGGCAATCGACGCTGCGCTGGCGGGCGATGCCATTGCCGATCTGCACGAGATAATAGATGCGCAGCGCCCGCCTGAACGGGCCGGTGGCGGTCCGCTCGATCTCGATGCGGGCCCCATCCTGGTTCAGCGGCGGGATCGCCTGCCGGCACAGCCGCGCCTGGTCGGTGTCGAAATCGTCGCCGCAGCCGCTCAGAGCGGCCATCAGCAGGGCCAGAATCGAGAGCAGGAGAGGGCGCATGCGCTTGCGACGGTAACGCCGCATGCGCCGGTTTGGAACCTGCATGCGGCGCGGTCAGCCCCGCTCCGCCACGCGCAGCGCCGTCCCGCTCTCGGCCTCGCGCAGCCTCGCTTCGCGTTGGGCAATGTAGTCGCGCGTCAGCGGCACGGCCTCCTGCCGCTTGACGAGCTGCACCTGGAACACTGCGACGTCCTGATACTCGAAGGCGGTCTGGCTCATCGCCAGGTAGAATTCCCACATCAGGCAGAAGCGCTCGTCATAGAGCGCCAGCGCCTCGTCGCGCCGCGCCATGAAGCGCTCGCGCCAATGCTGCAGCGTTTTTGCGTAATGCAGCCGCAGGATCTCGACATCGGTGACGACGAGGCCCGCTTTCTCGATCGCCGGCATCATCTCGGACAGCGAGGGCAGATAGCCGCCGGGGAAGATGTAGCGGTTGAGCCAGGGGTTTGGGTGGTTCGGCCCGTCCGAGCAGCCGATCGTGTGCAGCAGCATGACGCCGTTCTCGTCGAGGAGGCGATGGCAGGTCTCGAAATACCCCGAGAAGAAGCGCGGGCCGATATGCTCGAACATCCCGACCGAGACGATCCGGTCGAAGGTGCCGGTGACGTCCCGGTAATCCTGCAGAGCGAAGCGCGCCCGCTCGCTCGCGCCGCGTTCGGCCGCGCGCCGCTGGGCGACCTCCAGCTGCTCGGTCGAGAGGGTGACGCCAAAGGCCTCGCGCGCCTTCGCCGTCTCGGTCAGATAAAGGCACATCCCGCCCCAGCCGCAGCCGATATCGAGCACGCGGTGATGCGGCTCCACCAGGAGCTTGGCGACGATGTGCCGCTTCTTGGCGAGCTGGGCGTCGTCGAGCGACTGGTCCGGCTGCTCGAAATAGGCGCAGGAATATTGCCAGTCCTCGTCGAGGAAGAGGGCATAGAGCCGGTCGTCGAGGTCGTAGTGACGGGCGACGTTGTCGCGCGAGCGGTCTCGCGTGTTGCGCGTGGTGACGTGGCGCAGCAGGAAGCGGGCCCGGTCGAGCCCGCGCTCCCACCATGCGGCCGGCTGGCCGCGGGCGCCGGCCAGCACCAGCGCCAGGAAGTCGTAGATTGTGCCCTGTTCGACGATCAGCCGCCGGTTCATGAACAGCTCGCCGAGCTGCATCTCGGGATCGGTCAGGAAGCCGAGCACCGCCTTGGCGTCGGCGAAGCGGATCGCGACGGGATCCCCCGTGTCATCGCCGAAGGTGAAGCTGCGGCCGTCAGGCAGGGTAACGCGGAGGTTGCCCCTCGTCACGAGCTGCGACAGGGCGGCACGCAGAAGGCGTTCCATCGGGATGTCCTCGCGAAGCGGTAGCGCCAGCGCTGCGAGTCCGCTCTCGCATCGCGGGCCGCAGAAGCCGCTGTCTTGACCGGTGCCGCCGGTGGCCGCGCTTTAGAGCATCGCGCGCGAAAAGGGAACGGCCTGCGCCGGCAGGCGAGCCGTCAGGCCGGAGCCGTCCGGCTGCGGCGATTGATGGCTTGGACAGCCCCGGCGCGCGTGATAGGGACGCCGCGACGGGCCGCCACCGACTGGCCTTCCCTCAGGAGCCGGACATGACCGAAGCCGCGCTGGACAAGCACCTCTCGAACTCCTTCTTCGGCGCCTCGCTCGGTGATGTCGATCCCGAGATCGCGCGCGCCATCGAACTGGAGCTCGGTCGTCAGCGCGACGAGATCGAGCTGATCGCCTCCGAGAACATCGTCTCCCGCGCCGTGCTGGAAGCGCAGGGCTCGGTGATGACCAACAAATACGCCGAGGGCTATCCGGGCCGGCGCTATTATGGCGGCTGCCAGTTCGTCGATATCGCGGAGAAGCTGGCGATCGAGCGCGCCTGCCGCCTGTTCGGCTGCTCCTTCGCCAATGTCCAGCCGAACTCCGGCAGCCAGGCCAATCAGGGCGTGTTCATGGCGCTGATGCAGCCGGGCGACACCTTCATGGGCCTCGACCTCGCCGCCGGCGGGCACCTGACCCATGGCGCGCCGGTCAACCAGTCCGGCAAGTGGTTCAACGTCGTCTCCTACGGCGTCTGCGTCGCCGACCAGCTCATCGACTATGACGCGCTGGAGCGCCTCGCGGTCGAGAACAAGCCCAAGGTCATCGTCGCCGGCGGCTCGGCCTATGCCCGCCACTGGGACTTCGCCCGCTTCCGGGAAATCTGCGACAAGGTCGGCGCCTATTTCATGGTCGACATCGCGCATTTCGCCGGGCTCGTCGCCGGCGGCGCCCATCCCTCGCCGTTCCCGCATGCCCATGTCGTCACCACCACGACGCACAAGACGCTGCGCGGCCCGCGCGGCGGCATGATCCTGACCAATGACGAGGCGCTGGCGAAGAAGTTCAATTCGGCGATCTTCCCCGGCATCCAGGGTGGCCCGCTGATGCATGTCATCGCCGCCAAGGCCGTGGCCTTCCACGAGGCGCTGCAGCCCGACTTCAAGACCTATGCCCATGCCGTGGTCGCCAACGCCAAGGCGCTGGCCGAGACGCTGAAGTCGAAGGGCTTCGACCTCGTCACCGGGGGCACGGACAACCACCTGATGCTGGTCGATCTGCGCTCCAAGAGGCTGACCGGCAAGGCGGCGGAAGCCGCGCTCGGCCGCGCCCACATCACCTGCAACAAGAACGGCATCCCCTTCGACCCCGAGAAGCCGATGACCACCTCCGGCGTTCGCCTCGGCACGCCGGCCGCCACCTCGCGCGGCTTCGGCGTCGCCGAGTTCAAGCAGGTCGGCGAGCTGATCGCCGAGGTGCTGGACGGCCTCTCGGCCAGTGGGGAAGAGGGCAATGCCGCAAACGAGCAGGCCGTGGCCGCCAAGGTCAAGGCGCTGACGGGGCGCTTCCCGATCTATTGAGGATCGCCTGAGGGTTCCGAGAAAGGCTGGCCAACCGGCATGCGCTGTCCCTATTGCGGCTCCCTCGACACGCAGGTGAAGGATTCCCGGCCGACCGAGGACTCCGCCTCGATTCGCCGCCGCCGCGTCTGCCCCGATTGCGGCGGCCGTTTCACCACCTTCGAGCGCGTGCAGTTGCGCGAACTGACGGTGGTGAAGCGCTCCGGACGGCGCACGCCCTTCGACCGCGACAAGCTGGAGACCTCGATCGCGCATGCCTTGCGCAAGCGCCCGGTCGCGCCCGAGCGCATCGAGCGGATGGTCAACGGGATCGTCCGCCAGCTCGAAAGCTCCGGCGAGGCCGAGATCGCCAGCCCGACGATCGGCGAACTGGTGATGGAAGGGCTCAAGGGCCTCGACGACGTCGCCTATGTGCGCTTCGCCTCGGTCTACAAGAACTTCCGCGAGGCCAAGGATTTCGAGGAGCTGCTCGGCCAGCTCGGCACGGTGGAGGAGGGCGCGATCGCGCCACCCGACCGGACCGATGACTGACCGGACTGCCGTCGACCGCGCCTACATGGCGCAAGCGCTGAGCTATGGCGCGCGCCATCTCGGCGCGACCTGGCCCAACCCCTCGGTCGGCGCCATCGTCACGCAGGACACGCCGGACGGGCCAGTGGTCGTCGCGCGCGGCCTGACCCAGCTCGGCGGGCGCCCCCATGGCGAGGCCCACGCCTTCTCGCGCGCAGGCGCCGCGGCGATGGGCGGCACGCTCTATGTCACGCTCGAACCCTGCTCGCATCGCTCGGTGCGCGGCGGCATCCCTTGCGTCGAGCACACCATCCTTTCCGGCGTGATGCGGGTGGTCTCGGCGATGGCCGATCCCAATCCCTTCATCGCCGGGCTCGGCCACGCCCTGTTGCGCACCGCGGGGCTGGAGGTGGTGACCGGCGTTCTCGAAGATCAGGCGCAGCGCGCCCATCGCGGCCATGTGCTGCGGGTGACGCAGGGCCGGCCGATGGTGACCTTCAAGATCGCGCGCACGGCGGACGGCTATGCCGGCGGCCCCGGCGGCACGCCGATCAGGGTTTCGAGCGCCCAGGCCTCGGCCTGGGTCCACCTCCAGCGGGCTCATCACGACGCGATCATGCTCGGCATCGGCTCGGTTCTGGCGGACGATCCGCAGCTCACGGTGCGTCTGCCGGGGCTGGAAGCGCGCTCGCCGGTGCGCGTCATTCTCGACAGCCACCTCAAGCTGCCTCTGGCTTCGACCCTCGTGCGCACGGCTCATGAGGTGCCGGTCTGGGTGATCGCGGCGGAAGGCGCTCCGGTCGGACCCGAGCTGGCGCTGGCCGCAGCCGGCGTCGAGGTGATGCGCGTCTCCGCCGGCGCGGATGGCCGTCTCGACCTCGCCGAGGCGCTGAGCTTGCTCGGCACCCGCGGCATCACCCGCGTCTTTTCGGAAGGCGGCCCGCGGATCGGCGAGAAGCTGGCGCTGGCCGGCCTCGCCGACGAGGTCATCGTGTCGACCTCGCCGCGCGCGCTCGGGAGCGAGGGCGTCGTCGCGGTGCGGCCCGACCTTGCGCGCGCGCTGACCAGCCCCGATCTCTACCGCCTTGCGGAGACCGAGTTGATCGGCGACGACCGCTTCGAGCATTTCGTGAGGAGAGGCTGATGTTCACCGGCATCGTCACCGCCATCGGTGAGGTCGTGGAGGCCGAGCGCAAGGGGCCGAGCCTGAAGCGGCTCGCCATCGCCAGCCCCTATGAGGCGCGCGGCATCGAGCTTGGCGCCTCGATCGCCTGCGCCGGCGTCTGCCTCACCGTGACCGCGCTGCGCGAGCGTGCGGACGGCCAGCCGGGCTGCGTCTTCCAGGTCGAGGCCGCGGCCGAGACGCTGGCCAAGACGACCGTCGCGGATTGGGAGGCCGGCACGCGGATCAATCTCGAGCGCTCGCTGAAGGTGGGGGACGAGCTCGGCGGCCATCTCGTGACGGGGCATGTCGACGGCGTCGCGACCATCGCCCGCATCGAGCCGATCGCGGCCGATCCGGACGAACCCTGGGGCGCCACTGCGCGCTTCCACATCCGCGCGCCGGAGGCGCTGATGCGCTTCGTCGCGACCAAGGGCTCGGTCTGCCTCGACGGCACCTCGCTAACGGTGAACAGTGTCGAGGGAGAAGTCTTCACGGTGCTGCTGATCCCGCATTCGCTCTCGGTCACGACCTGGGGGCTGCGCAAGGAAGGCGACCCGGTCCATCTCGAGGTCGATCTGATGGCCCGTTATGCCGCGCGGCTTGCGGAGGCGCGCCCGCAGGGGTAGACCGTCGCCCCTATCACCATCCGCGCCGTCATCCCGGGCGACCGAAGGGCGACCCGGGATCCATGCCTGAGCCTCTTCGGTTGAAGTTCAGGCATGGATCCCGGCTCTGCGCTTCGCTCCGGCCGGAATGACGGCGCGGTCGGTTCAACGTTGAAACGACTGCTCGATCTAAGGACAAGAACCATGGCCGGACCCCGGCAGATCTCGGCCGAAGAGGCCGCAACTCCTGCGCTCGACATCGAGGGCGCCCGCGTGCTCGTGGTCGAGGCGCGCTTTTACGACACGCTCGCCGACGAGCTTCTGGCCGGCGCGACCGCGGTCCTCGACAAGGCCGGCTGCCGCGTCGATGTCGTCACCGTGCCCGGCGCGCTCGAAATTCCCTCGGCCATCGTCATCGGCCTGCGCGCCGCCGACGAGTCGGTCGATCCCTACGAGGCCGTGGTCGCGCTCGGCACCGTGATCCGCGGCGAGACCGGCCATTACGACATCGTCGCGGGCGAGAGCTCGCGCGCGCTGATGGATCTGTCGGTCGCCTTCGCCCTGCCGCTCGGCAATGGCATCCTGACCGTCGAGAACGAGGCGCAGGCCTGGGCGCGGGCGAACCGTTCGGAGATGGACAAGGGCGGCGGCGCAGCCGAGGCGGCGCTCGCCGTGCTGCGCTACAAGCGCTCCCTCGCCGGAGCCTCCGATGCGGAGCAGCCGGAATGAGCCGGGCCGAGATGCGGCGCGGCGCACGGCTTTCGGCCGTCCAGGCGCTCTACGAGATGGAAATCGGCGGTCGCGGCGTGACCGAGGCGATGGCCGAGTTCGAGGCGTTCTGGATCGGCAAGGAGGTCGAGGAGATCGAGCTGCCGAAAGCGGAGATCGCCTTTTTCCGCGATCTGCTGGGCGGTGTGGTGCGCGAGCAGTTGCTGGTCGACCGGACGGTCGACCGCCTGCTGGCCGAGGGCTGGCCGCTGAAGCGCGTCGAGGCCGTGGTCCGGGCGATCTTCCGCGCCGGCGCCTATGAACTGGCCTTCCGCAAGGACGTGCCGGCCCGTGCCGTCATCTCCGAATATGTCGCCGTCGCCCGCGCCTTCTACGAGGGCGAGGAGATCGGCATGGTCAACGCCGTGCTGGACAAGATGGCCCGCGAGTTCCGGGCCGACGAGTTCGACGCCCCGGCGGCGTGACGATCGTCATTGCGAGCGTAGCGAAGCAATCCACGGGCACGTAGAGCGCTGCTGGTTCCGGGTGGGGGCGTCGCTTCGCTCTTCGCAATGACGTAGAGATCTTTGTCATGTCCGACGAAACCTGTCAGCGCCCCGGTGAATTCGAGCTGATCGCGCGCTATTTCGCGCCGCTCGCGGGTCCCGGCGGCCTGGGCCTGATCGACGATGCCGGGCTGCTGCGGCCCGGGCGCGGCTATGAAGTGGTGGTCACGGCGGACGCGCTGGTCGCGGGCGTCCATTTCTTCCCCGTTGACCCGCCGGCGGCGATCGGCTGGAAGGCACTGGCCGTCAACCTCTCCGACCTCGCGGCGAAGGGCGCCAAGCCCGAAGGCTTCGTGCTGACCATCGCCTTGCCGCGCGACTGGACGGAAGCCTGGCTGGACGCATTCGCCGAGGGGCTCGGCAGGCTGGCGAAGGACGCCGGCTGTCCGCTGATCGGCGGCGACACGGTCTCGACGCCGGGGCCGCTGACCCTCTCAATCACCGCTTTCGGCGTCGTGCCGGCCGGACGCATGGTGCGCCGGACGGGCGCCAAGCCGGGCGATGTCGTGCTGGTCTCCGGGACGATCGGCGACGGCGCGCTCGGGCTCAAGGTCCATGGTCCGGACCAACCGGGATGGGTCGCTGCGCTCGACGCGCAGGAGCGTGGCTTCCTCGCGGACCGCTACCTGCGTCCGCAGCCGCGCCACGCACTGGCGAAAGTCCTGCAGCAGCATGCCTCGGCGGCGATGGACGTCTCGGACGGGCTGATCGGCGATCTTGGCAAGCTGCTGAAGGCGTCCGGAGTCGGCGCCGAGATCGACCTCGATACCGTGCCGCTCTCTGCGCCGGCCCGCGCCGCGCTCATGGCCGATCCTGCGCTGGCGGAACTGGCCTGGACCGGCGGAGACGACTACGAAATTCTCTGCACGGCGCCGGACGGAGAGGTTTTTACTCTTGTAGGTGCCGCGGCGGAGGCAGGTATTCCCCTGACGGCAATCGGGCGAATCGTTGCCGGGCCAGGTGCCGTGCGGTACGGCGGAAAAGGAGAGCGCCCTGCGTCGGGCTCAAGCTCCTATTCGCACTTCTAGGGCATGGTGATGCCCGCTCTTTAAGGCAGGCGGCGCCAGCGCCGCGGAACGGCGTGGCGATGAACCAGCATGTCCAGATTCATGAAGGCGACCGCCTCGCGAAGCGCAACGCGCTGATCCTGACCGGCGCTCAGGCGCTCGGCGGCGCCAATCCGGCGATCGTCGTCTCGCTCGGCGGCCTGGTTGGCACGCAGCTCGCTTCCGACCAGACCTTCGCCACCGTTCCCGTCAGCCTGTTGCAGCTCGGGATCGCGGCCGGCGTCATCCCCGCGGCGATGCTGATGCGGCGGCTCGGTCGGCGCGGTGGCTATCTGATCGGCGCCCTGGTCGGCGCATCGGGCGCGAGCGTGGCTGCCGCCGGCGTGGTCACGCGCGACTTCGCGCTGTTCTGCCTCGGGACCTTCATCTGCGGGCTCTACGGCTCCTTCGTCCAGAGCTACCGCTTCGCGGCCGCCGACACGGCGAGCCCGGCCTTCAAGGCGCGTGCCATCTCCTGGGTGATGCTCGGCGGGCTGGCTGCAGGCGTCATCGGCCCGCAATCGGTCTACTGGACGCGCGACCTCACGCCGGCCGCGCCCTTCGCCGCGAGCTTTCTCGCGCAGGGCGCGCTGGCGCTGCTCGCGATCCTCGTCGTCTCTCAGTTGCACGCGCCGCCCGTCGCAGCGGTCAAGGCGGATCGCGGCCGCCCGCTCGGCGAGATCATGCGCCAGCCGAAATTCGTCGCCTCGGTCATCGCGGCCCTCGTCGCCTATGGGCTGATGAGCTTCGTCATGACGGCCGCGCCGATCGCCATGGTCGCCTGCGGCCATTCGGTCGGCGAGGCCGCCCTCGGGATTCAGTGGCACGTGCTGGCGATGTACGGGCCCAGCTTCTTCACCGGCCGGCTGATCGAGCGCTTCGGCAAGGAAGGCGTCACCATCGCCGGCCTCGTCCTGACGGCGTTCGCCGCCATCGTCGGGCTGTCGGGCCTCAGCGTCGCGCATTTCTGGATCGCGCTCGTGCTGCTCGGTCTCGGCTGGAACCTCGGCTTCATCGGCGCGACGTCGCTGGTGACGGATTGCTACCGGCCGGAGGAGCGGGTCAAGGTGCAGGCGGCGAACGATTTCCTCGTCTTCGGTTCAGTGGCGATCGCCTCCTTCTCCTCGGGCGGGTTGGTCAGCCATGGCGGCTGGGACACCGTGAACTGGATGGTGTTCCCGCCCGTCGCGATTGCGCTCGCTCTCGTCGCCTGGCAGCATTACCAGCGCAAAACGGCGTCGGCTGCCGTCTGACGGAGGCGCCTTCCTTGAGCGATCGCCCCTTTCCTGCGGCGACCGGGCGCGTGCCGCCCGGCGCCTTTGGCCATAACCGCGGCGTGGTCGCGCGGAACTATGCCTTCATGCCGCCCGAAGGCGTGCTCGTCAGCCGGCTTCCGCAGTTCGAGAGGACGATCGCGCGCATTCTCACCGCGCCGGTGATGGGCGCGCGCTTCGCTCAATATGTGCTGGAGATCGCGGAAGGCGGAGGGATGCCGGCGGCCTTCGCCGAGGATGGCATTCAGCATTTCTATTATGTGCTCGGCGGCGAGGTGGTGCTCTCCATCGAAGGCGGCGAGAGCCGGACACTGGCTGTCGGGGGCTTTGCCTATCTGCCGCCGGGGACGCGCTTTACCCTGCGCCAGTCGGGCGAGGGGCGGGCCGACGTCCTGGCCCTGCGCAAGCGCTACGAGCCCGCCCCCGGCATCGCCGTCCCGGGCGCCATCCTGTCCCATCGCGATGCCGTGCCCATGACGAATCACACCGGCATGGAGGGGCGCGGCTTCCAGTTCCTGTTGCCCTATGGCGACATGCGCTTCGACTTCGAGATGAACCTGATGTGGTTCAAGCCGGGGGTCTGCTTCCCGGCCGTGGAGACCCATGTGATGGAGCACGGCCTCTACATGCTGGAAGGGCAGGGGCTCTATTTGCTGGGGAGCGATTGGCACGAGATCTGGGCGCGCGATTTCATCTGGATGGGCGGGTATTGCCCGCAGCAGTTCTATCCGACCGGCCAGGGCGACGCGTGCTATCTGCTTTACAAGAACGTCAACCGCGACATCGCGCTCTGACGTCCTGCCGTCCATTCGTGACATCCGACGAAATCTGTAAGCGGCGCCGTTTGCGCTTCTTCGCGAAACTTGCCACAAATTCGCCTGACACTGGCGACGCGGAGCGGGCCTTGTAGTCTTTCAGGGCTCGTTTTTCGCTGCCTGACGTCCAACGCTGCAGAACGAGGAGCGGTAACGCTCCCGACGGCAACGCCTTTAGGGTCAGGAAAACGAATGTCAGCTCTGCTTGTCATCATTCTATTGAGTGCGCTCTCGATAGCCTACGGCGTCTGGGCCTATGGCGACGTCATGAAGCGCGACGCCGGCAGCCAGCGCATGCAGGAGATCTCCGGCGCGGTCGCTGAAGGCGCGCAGGCCTATCTCAAGCGGCAATATCTCACGATTTCCATCGTCGGCATCGTGCTGTTCGTCGCACTTGCCTGGCTGCTGGGCAAATGGGTTGCGATCGGCTTCCTGATCGGCGCCGTGCTGTCGGGCGCGGCCGGCTTCATCGGCATGAACGTCTCGGTGCGCGCCAATGTCCGCACCGCCCAGGCCGCGATGCAGTCGCTGGGCGAGGGGCTCGACGTCGCCTTCAAGGCGGGTGCGGTCACCGGGATGCTCGTCGCCGGCCTCGCTCTGCTCGGTGTCGCCGTCTATTACGGCATCCTGACCTCGTCGCTCGGCTTCGAACCCTCCAGCCGCACGGTGATCGATTCGCTGGTGGCGCTCGGCTTCGGCGCCTCGCTGATCTCGATCTTTGCCCGTCTCGGCGGCGGCATCTTCACCAAGGGCGCCGATGTCGGCGCCGACCTCGTCGGCAAGGTCGAGGCCGGCATCCCGGAGGACGATCCGCGCAACCCCGCCACGATCGCGGACAATGTCGGTGACAATGTCGGCGACTGCGCCGGCATGGCGGCCGACCTGTTCGAGACTTATGCGGTGACGTTGGTCGCGACCATGGTGCTCGCCGCCATCTTCTTCGCGGGCCAGCCCGTGCTCGGCACGATGATGCTGTATCCGATGGCGATCGGCGCCGCCTGCATCGTGACCTCGATCATCGGCACCTTCTTCGTCAAGCTCGGCGCCAACCAGTCGATCATGGGCGCGCTCTACAAGGGCTTCATCGCCGCCGGTGTGCTCTCCATCGCTGCGATCGCGGCGGTGAACTACGTCATGTTCGGCGGCTTTTCCGCCTCCTTCACGACGGTCCAGAACGTCACCTTCACCTCTGGCAAGCTCTTCGGCTGCGCGATGGTGGGCCTGGCCGTGACGCTGCTGATCGTCGTCATCACCGAATACTACACCGGCACCGGCAAGCGCCCGGTGGTCTCGATCGCCCAGGCTTCGGTGACGGGCCATGGCACCAACGTCATCCAGGGCCTCGCGGTCTCGCTGGAATCGACGGCCCTGCCGACGATCGTCATCATCGCCGGCATCATCGTCAGCTACACGCTCGCCGGTCTCTTCGGCATCGCCATCGCCACCACCGCCATGCTGGCGCTGGCGGGCGTCGTCGTGGCGCTCGACGCCTTCGGCCCCGTTACCGACAATGCCGGCGGCATCGCGGAGATGGCCGGCCTGCCCAAGGAGGTCCGCCACTCCACCGACGCGCTCGACGCCGTCGGCAACACCACCAAGGCGATCACCAAGGGTTACGCGATCGGCTCGGCCGGCCTCGGCGCGCTGGTGCTGTTCGCGGCCTACACTTCGGACCTCAACTTCTTCATTTCCGAGGCCAACAAGGCGGGATCGACCACGTTCCAGTACTTCAAGGGCGTCACGGTCGATTTCTCCTTGTCCAACCCCTACGTCGTCGTCGGCCTGCTGCTCGGCGGCCTCATCCCCTTCCTCTTCGCGGGCATGGGCATGACGGCGGTGGGACGGGCGGCTGGATCGGTCGTCGAGGAGGTTCGACGCCAGTTCCGCGAGAAGCCCGGCATCATGCAGGGCACGGACCGGCCCGATTACGGCCGTGCCGTCGACATGCTGACGAAGGCGGCAATCAAGGAGATGGTGGTTCCGTCCCTGCTGCCGGTGCTGGCGCCGTTCCTGACCTATTTCGTGATCTACTGGATCGCGGGCAAGAACAACGCCTTCGCCGCTGTCGGCGCCATGCTGATGGGCGTGATCGTGACGGGCATCTTCGTCGCGATCTCGATGACCTCGGGCGGCGGCGCCTGGGACAATGCCAAGAAGAGCTTCGAGGACGGCTTCGTCGACAAGGACGGTGTGCGTCACATGAAGGGCTCGGAGGCGCACAAGGCCTCGGTGACCGGTGACACCGTCGGCGATCCCTACAAGGACACGGCGGGCCCGGCCGTGAACCCCGCGATCAAGATCACCAACATCATCGCGCTGCTGCTGCTCGCGATCCTCGCCCACTCCTGATCGCGAGGAACGTTGAGCCAATCACCAGCCCGCGGCGAAAGCCGCGGGTTTTTGGTTGAGCCTGCCGGCGAGCCGCCATGGCCTGGAGCGAAGTGACGGGGCAATCCAGGGGGCCGGGTCGAACGCCTCCGCCCAGCTCCCTGGATTGCTTGTCCGCGCTGGCAACAGCCGTGTAGCCTGCCGCGCTCCGAAGGCGGAATGCCTTGCGCGCCAACGACTTGCGCCCCTCGCCTGAAACAACGTGGCAGCGTCTTGAATCAACCCGGCAAGCTACGGCCGGCTCCGTAGTGTTCCCGCATGCGCCGATACAGCCCGGCTGGCATGGTCCGCCCATCCGAGGAGGAACCATGTCAACGCCAATGCTCGACCGACCCGCCGCCATTCCAGGCCGTGCCGCCGACCTCGCCCTGTTGCTGGTGCTCGCCACGCTCTGGGGCGGCTCCTACAGCTTCATCAAGATCGGTGTCGACACCATCCCGCCGCTGACGCTGATCGCGGCGCGCACGCTGATCGCGGGTGTGACGCTGCTCGCCTTCCTCCGCTGGCGCGGCCTGAGGCTGCCGCGCGACCTCGCGACATGGCGGCAATTCCTGATCCAGGCCTGCCTCAACAGCGTCGCGCCCTTCACTCTGATCGCCTGGGCCGAGCGCAGCGTCGATGCCGGTCTGGCGACGATCCTGAGCTCGACCAGCCCGATCTTCGTCGTCCTGCTCTCCTGCCTGACGGCCGGCGTCGAGCGGTTGCCGCCGGTCCGGTTGCTGGGGATCGGGGCAGGCCTTGCCGGCACTGTCCTCATCGTCGGCACGCAGGCGATGTCCGGCGTTGGCGATCAGCTCTGGGCCCAGCTGGCCCTGGTCGCGGCCAGCATCTGCTATGGCGGCGCCGCCCTGTTCGGTCGGAATTTCAAGGGGCTCGCTCCGGTCATGCCCGCCGCGGGTTCCCTGCTATGCGGCGCGGTCGTCCTGCTGCCGCTCAGCCTGGCTGTCGATCGGCCCTGGACGCTGACGCCGTCAGCCCAGTCGCTCCAGGCCCTGATCGCCTTGTCGCTCGTGTCGACCGCCCTGGCCTTCGTGATCTATTTCCGGCTGATCGCCAGGCTGGGCTCGGTCGCCACCACGTCGGTCGCCTATCTGCGCGTCCCGACCGGCGTGCTGATCGGCATGCTCTTCCTTGGGGAGACACTGGCGCCGACCGCCTGGGGCGGCCTCGTCCTCGTGATCGGCGGCGTCCTGGCGATGACGTTGCCGCCGCGCCGCCGCGACAGGTCCCGCTGACGGCAAGGCCACGGCCCAAAACGGAAAACCCGCGGCGTGAGCCGCGGGTCTTGTGTTCGATCGCCGCGAGCAGCCGTTCAGCTGCCGAGCGGGTTGAACTTGGTGACGCCGCGGAAGAGGTTGCGCAGGAAGCTCTGCTCTTGGCCGCCCGACGCCGTCGTCCGGCTGATGAAGTCGAAGATCACGCCGTCCTGCAGGCCGTAATGCGCGATGCGCTCCACCTTGAAGCCCTTGTTGAAGTAGACCACCAGCACCTGCTGGTCGATCACCTGCGGGTCCTGGAACTGGAAGCGGCGGCGCACCGTCTGGCTGATGTAGTAGAAGGTGCGGTTGCCGACGGTCGAGGTCGTGGACGGCGTGCCGAGAATCTCCAGCACCTTGTGAACGTCCATGCCGACCT
Source organism: Allobosea sp. TND4EK4 (assembly GCF_900156025.1). Taxonomy (GTDB): domain Bacteria; phylum Pseudomonadota; class Alphaproteobacteria; order Rhizobiales; family Beijerinckiaceae; genus Allobosea. The sequence goes on along the minus strand of NZ_FTMO01000001.1, from coordinate 248,415 downwards.
TCACCTGGGCGACCAGCGCATCGTCCATGACGAAGCCGCGCTTGAACTCCTCGTTGAGGCCCGCCGAGGTCGGAAGCACGAAGCCGCCAGCGTCGGGGCCGCAGCCGGCGATCGTCAGCGTTGTTGTCGCGAGGGCCCCGAGCAGAGCCGTGCGGCGGGTGATGAGGGTCATGCGGGCACGATCCGAAGGCGGGGCGGCCAAGGAACGCTCTGCGTTCCAAGCCGCTTGTCAAATGGGTGAGGGTTGGCGTAACGCCCGAGGATGGCTTTGGCAAGGCAAGGACGCGCGGGAAGGCGCTGGATGGAGGAAATCCGGTGATCTTCGGCTGGTTCGGCAAGCGCGCGCGGCGGCGTGCGCCGGCTGATGCGCTGTTCGCGCGCATCGCCGACGCCTCGCGGCGCCCTGCGCTCTACATGGATGGCGGCATCCCCGACAGTTTCGAGGGACGTTTCGAATCGCTGGCGCTCCACATGTTCCTGGTGCTGCGGAGGCTGCGCGAGCTCCCTTCGCCATCTGACGACCTGGCCCAGGACCTTACGGATTGCTGCTTCGACTATCTGGAGCTCGGCTTTCGCAATGGCGGCGTCAGCGATATCGCCGTGCCGAAGCGAATGAAAAAGATCGGCCAGATGTTCTATGGGCGTCTGCAAGCCTATGGCACGGCCTTCTCGGAGGCGGATCCCGCGGCGCTGGAGGAGGCACTGCGCCGCAACGCCGCGCCTTCTGCCGACGCTGCCCTTCTGGCGGACTATCTGCGCACGGCGCAGGCGCAGCTTGCCGGGTACGATCTGGACCTCATCCTGGAAAAGGTCACGCTGTTTCCCATATTCTGCGGCAAGGAACCCCCTGATGAAGCCTGATCGCAGCAGTCCAGCCCTCAGCCACCCGGTCCGGGTGGAGCAGATTCGTCCGCGCGGGACGCAGGTGACGCTGCAGGCCGAGGCGGACCAACTCGCGGCCATTGCGAAAACGCTCGGCCTTGCCTCCGTCGAGACGCTGGACGCCCGTTACGACCTGTCACGCAATGGCGAGCGGGTGAAGCTGGAGGGCCGCATCAAGGCGCAGTTCCATCAGATCTGCGTCGTCTCGGTCGAGTCATTCCCCGTCGTGCTCGACGTGCCGATCAAGCTTGACCTCGTGCCGGCGAGCGATCCGATCTTCGCCGTACGAGAGGCCGGTTCCGACGAGGGCGCTATCGACATCGAGGTTATGTTGAACGAGGCGGACCCGCCGGAGCCGATCGTCGATGGCGTGATCGATCTCGGCGCCATCACGCAGGAGTTTCTGGCGCTGGCGCTCGATCCCTATCCGCGCAAGCCCGGGGTCGCCTTCGAGCCACCGGCTGCGGCCGAACCGGAGCCTTCGCCTTTCGCGGCGCTGGCGAAGCTCAGGCGCGATGGCTGAGGGGTGCATCGCCGCTCCGCCGGCCCTGGAGTGCGCCTGTATGGATATGAAACGTAACAATGATTGAGGAGCGCAACCCGATCTGCGCAGCTTGCGGCTCAGCCGCAAACCGCTATTGTCCGGCCGGCAAAGAGCCGCTCCGGGTGGAAGGTCGGCCGTTCCCGGGACACGCCAGAATTCCATGAACAGACCGGTTACAATCGCGCTCGATGCGATGGGCGGGGACCATGGCCCGAGCGTCGTCATCCCCGGCGCCGCACTCATGCTGGAGCGCCGCCCCGATACGCGCTTCGTCATCTTCGGAGACGAGAAGGAGGTGCTGCCGCTGATCGAGCAGCACCCGAAGCTGAAGGCCGTCACCACTTTCCACCACACCGAGGTTGCGGTGAAGATGGATGACAAGCCCAGCCAGGCCTTGCGCTATGGCCGCTACAAATCCTCGATGTGGCGCGCCATCGACGCCACGAAGACGGGGGAGGCGGACGTCACCGTTTCGGCCGGCAACACCGGCGCGCTGATGGCGATGTCGAAATTCTGCCTGAAGTCGATGCCGCTGGTCGACCGGCCTGCCATCGCCTGCCTGTGGCCCACCGCCCGGGGCGAGAGCATCGTGCTCGATGTCGGTGCGACGATCGGCGCGGATGCGCGTCATCTCGTCGATCTGGCGGTGATGGGCGCGGCGATGGCCCGCGTCGTCTTCGATCTCGACCGGCCGACGGTAGGCCTGCTCAATGTCGGCGTCGAGGAGATCAAGGGCGTCGAGGCGGTCAAGGACGCCGGCCGCATCCTGCGCGAGAGCAATCTGCCCCACATGGCCTATCACGGCTTCGTCGAGGGCGACGACCTCGGCAAGGGCACGGTCGACGTGGTGGTGACGGAAGGCTTCACCGGCAACATCGCGCTGAAGACCGCCGAGGGGACCGCCCGCCAGATCCAGTCCTACCTGCGCGCGGCGATGAGCCGATCGCTGATGGCCAAGATCGGCTACCTCTTCGCCAAGGGCGCCTTCGGGGCTCTGCGCGAGAAGCTCGATCCCCGCAAGTCCAACGGCGGCGTCTTCCTGGGCCTGGAGGGCATCGTCATCAAGAGCCATGGCGGCACCGACGCGATCGGCTTCGCCAGCGCCGCCGAACTCGGCTACGAGATGGCCCGCGAGGACCTGATGGCCAAGGTCCGGGAGATGGTCGCCGCCAGCACGCGCCCCGGCTCGCCCGCCGCGCAGCCCGCGGACGCTCAGTAAGGAAACGGTGTCCTTGTCGATTCTGCGCTCACAAGTCGTTGGCTGCGGCTCCTATCTGCCCGCCCGCATCCTCACCAACGCCGAACTCGCCACCCGGGTCGATACCAGCGACGACTGGATCGTCCAGCGCACGGGCATCCGCCAGCGCCACATCGCCGCCGATGATGAGCCGACCTCGGTGGTCGGCCTGAAGGCGGCGCAGGACGCGATCGCCGACGCCGGCATCGACGCATCCGAGATCGACCTGATCATCGTCGCCACCGCGACGCCCGACCACACCTTTCCCGCTACTGCGACGCAGATCCAGGCGGCTCTCGGCATCACCGGCGGCGTCGCCTTCGACCTGCAGGCGGTCTGCTCGGGCTTCGTGTTCGCGCTGGCCACCGCCGACAAGTTTCTCTCGACGGGAGGCGCGAAGACGGCGCTCGTCATCGGTGCCGAGACCTTCTCCCGCATTCTCGACTGGGAAGACCGCGCGACGTGCGTCCTCTTCGGTGACGGCGCGGGCGCGCTGGTGCTCAGGGCCGCACCAGGCGAGGGCACGCTGGCCGATCGCGGCGTCCTGACGACCCATATCCGCTCGGACGGCCGCTACAAGGACAAGCTCTACGTCGATGGCGGCGCCGGCTCGACCGGGACGGTCGGCCTCCTGCGCATGGAGGGCAAGGAGGTCTTCCGCCACGCAGTCACCAATCTCGCCGAGACCGTGCGCCACACCTTCCAGGAGACCGGACTGTCGGGTGCCGACATCGACTGGTTCGTGCCGCACCAGGCGAACCGCCGCATCATCGATGCCACCGCCGACAAGCTGGGGATCGACCCTGCCCATGTCGTCATCACCGTCGATCGCCATGGCAACACCTCGGCGGCCTCGATCCCGCTCGCGCTGGCGGAGGCCTACAAGGACGGCCGCATCAAGCGCGGTCAGCTGATCCTGATCGAGGCGATGGGCGGTGGCTTCACCTGGGGCTCCGCGCTCATCCGCTGGTGAGCGGTCGAGCCGAAATTCGCTCGAATGCGATGTTTCTGGCCGATTTTGAGGTGATTTTCTGCTCCGGCCGATGGCGGAGCGGTTTGTCGAGGATTGACCGGGATGGCCGGGGCGCCTAGCGTCCGCCGTCCATGATGGCGAACGACGCCGGTCTTGGCCGGCGTCGGGGGCGACGCCTTGGAGGATGGAATGTCGGGGCAAACGGTGACGCGCGCGGATCTGTGCGAGGCGGTCTACCAGAAGATCGGATTGTCGCGGACGGAATCGTCCAAGCTCGTCGAAGCGGTGCTCGACGAGATCTGCGATGCTGTCGCGCGTGGGGAAAACGTCAAGTTATCCTCGTTCGGGTCCTTCGTCGTGCGAGACAAGGGCGAGCGAATCGGGCGTAATCCGAAAACTGGCGTTGAAGTGCCGATCGAGCCGCGTCGTGTGATGGTGTTCAAGCCCTCCAACGTGATGAAGGCCCGCATCAACGGGCAGAGTGCCGAGGGCGAGACTGAGTGAGCCTGGAGTTCCACGCCGGCAACACAGAGGCCGAATTGGACACCAAGAGCCCGGACGCTTTCAGGACCATCAGCGAGGTCGCTGAAGACCTCGACGTTCCCCAGCACGTTCTGCGCTTCTGGGAAACACGCTTCAGCCAGATCAAGCCGCTGAAGCGCGGCGGCGGGCGCCGCTACTATCGGCCCGACGATGTTGCGCTGCTGAAGGGCATCCGCCGGCTGCTCTACGGCGAAGGCTACACGATCAAGGGCCTGCAGCGCATCCTCAAGGAGCAGGGCCCGCGCCATGTCCAGGCGATCGGCCGCGGTGGACCGATCGGCGCGATGGCGCAGGCGCCAGGCGCCCCCGGGACCGAGCCCGCCGGGGCGGCGGAACCGGGCTGGGCCCCGTCGAGGCCGTCCGTTCCGGAGGGGCTCGACGACGTCACCGTCCTGACTGCCGTCATGCAGGAGCTCGGCGAGTGCCGCCGCATCCTCGAACGGGCCCTGAAGCCCGTCGAGGAGGAGCCGGCCTGACCGCCCTTCGCATGGGGGCTGACCCCAGCGATCCGCCGCTTGACCTCTTCGGCCCGAGCCGTCATCCGAAGCTTGGGGACGACCCCGGCATTTGCCTTCCATACCAGGGATGCGGGACGACCCGCTCCGCAGCGGGAGCGCCGTCATGGCCTGGCTGACACTCTTCATCGCGGGCCTGTTCGAGGTCGGCTGGGCGATCGGTCTCAAATACACGCAAGGCTTCACCCGCCTGCTGCCGTCGGTCTTCACCCTCGTCAGCATGGCGGTGAGCGTCGGGTTGCTCGGGCTCGCGCTGAAGAGCCTGCCGGTGGGCACCGCCTATGCGGTCTGGACCGGAATCGGCACCGTCGGCACGGCCATTCTCGGCATGCTGCTGCTGGGCGAGCCGGCAGGCGCGCTGCGGCTGGGCTGCATCGGCCTGATCGTGGCCGGCATCGTCGGGTTGAAGCTGGTCTCGGCCTGACGGGTCAGGGCCGGCGAAACGCTTCGGGCCAGTAGTCGCTTCGTTCCAGCGCCACGATCAGGACGATGATCGCCAGGGTGACGACGAGGGTCATCAGCCTGGCGTTCCACGGCACGCCGCGGCCGATCAGCCAGATCAGGCTGAGGCCGATGATCAGGGGAACGACGATCTCCATGCGGGTAGTGTAGCGGCCCCGGCCCGCCATCGGAACCGGCGATTTTCAGACACCGCCGGACTGCGACGGCTCCATCTCCGCCTCCGCCGCGGGAGGCCGACGTTCGCCCTCGATCTGCGGCTTCAGCCGCGCGATCTCCGTCGCGATGAAGTCGAGGAAGAGCCGCACGCGCGGCGTGTGCCGCATGTCGGGATGGGTCAGGATCCAGAGGTCGGCCGCCAGCCTGGGGTCTGGCGGCGCCAGCCGCTTCAGGCCCGGCCGCGCATCGCCGATGAAGCAGGGCAGGAAGCCGATGCCGATTCCGGCCTCCACCGCTTCCGCGAGCCCGAGCACGGTGTTGAGCTTGTAGACAACCCGCTCGGCCGCGACGTGGCGGGCGATGTAGCGCACTGCGCTCATCATCGTGAACTGCTCGCCCAGCGAGACCCAGGGGCACTGCCAAAGATCACTCTCGCTCGCCGGCTCCGGGCCGGGGAAGTCCTCGGCGCGGCCATAGAGAGCCCAGGCGATGCGGGCGGGCTTGCGCCCCACCAGCGTCTCCGGAGGGCTGTCCGTCGCCCGGATCGCGACATCGGCATCGCGTTTGGACAGGTTGGCGGCCCGGTTGCCGACGAGGATGTCGAGCCGGATATCCGGGCATTGCGCCAGGAATTTCGAGAAGAGCGGCGTCAGCAGGTCGACCAGCAGCGTGTCGTTGGTTGCGACGCGCAATTCTCCTGCGGGCTTGATCTCCTGGCCCGCGAGCTTGCGGGTGAAGGCGGTGATGTCCTCGTCGACCCGGCCTGCCAGCAGCACCATCTCCTCGCCGGCAGGTGTCGCGACATAGCCGCTGCGGTGCCGCTCGAAGAGCTTCACGCCGAGCGCCTCCTCGATTTGCCCGAGCCGCCGGAAGACCGTCGAATGGTTGATCCCGAGCGCATGGGCCGCCGCGGGCAGGGCACGCTCCTCGGCGATGGCCTTGATCAGGCGGAAGTCGTCCCAGGCGAGGGCCTTGGCGGCAGGTGTCATGGCGTCTTTTCCGCAATCGAGAAGGGCATGGTCTGATCTGCTCCGACGAGGGCCACGCATTGTGCGGGCTGGAATGGTCCATTGCAACTGTGCAATGATCTTCCACTGGTACTTTGCGCGAGATGGCACGATCTTCTGCCCAACGACGCCGCCCATCCGAGCGGCAGCCCGAGACGGAGGACATCATGCAGATCAACGGCCTTCACCACGTCACCGCGATTTCCGGCCCCGCGCGCCGCAACCTCGACTTCTACGGTCGGGTTCTGGGGCTGCGCCTTGTCAAGAAGACGGTCAATTTCGACGATCCGGGCACCTATCACCTCTATTACGGCGATGCCGATGCGGCGCCGGGCTCGATCCTGACCTTCTTTCCCTGGGACCAGGCCGCGCCGGGTCGGCTCGGCATCGGCGAGACGCAGGAGACGGTGTTCCGCGTTCCCGAGGGCGCGATCGGTTTCTGGACGCATCGCCTGATCGAGCAGGGCGTGCCGCATGAGGCGCCGGCGAAGCGTTTCGGCGAAAGCGTCCTGAGCTTCCGCGATCCGGACGGGATGCGGCTGGCCCTGGTCGGCGTTCCCGGCGTGGAAAGCGAGCCCTACTGGACCGAAGGCGGCATCGACGCCGAGAACGCGATCCGCGGCTTCCACAGCGTCAGCCTGCTGCTGGCGGATGCGGCGCCGACCGGGGCGATCCTCACCGACGTCTTCGGCTTCGCCGAGGCCGGTCGCGAGGATACGCTGATCCGCTACAAGGTCGAGGGCACCGCCATTGGCGGCATCGTCGATCTCAGGGTGGCGGGGGGCTTCCTGCCGGCGCGCCAGGGCGCGGGCTCGGTGCACCACATCGCCTTCCGCGCCGCCGATGACGCGGCGCAGGAAGGGATGGTACGGCGCCTGGCGGAGAACCATGGCATCCGCACCACGGAACAGCGCGACCGGAACTATTTCCGCTCGGTCTATTTCCGTGAGCCCGGCCATGTCCTGTTCGAGATCGCGACCGACGTACCCGGCTTCGCCGTGGACGAGCCGGCCGCGGAGCTCGGCAAGGCGCTGAAGCTGCCGCCGCAATACGAGGCGCATCGCAAGGAGATCGAGGCCGTGCTGCCCGCACTTGCCTGATCGCCACCTCGGGCCGCCCTGTCGCTTTCGGGGGCAGGGCGGCCTCTCCGCTCGAGAAGGGAGAAAACCATGACGAACACCGTCACCGCCGATTTCATCCATGTCTTCGAACCCGGTGAGGATTCAGCGCGGCCGCCGCTTCTGCTGCTGCACGGCACAGGCGGCGACGAGCGCGACCTGCTGCCGCTCGGCCGGGCCGTCGCGCCGGGCGCGAGCCTGCTCTCGCCGCGCGGCAAGGTGCTGGAAGGCGCGGCTCCGCGCTTCTTTCGCCGGTTGGCGGAAGGCGTCTTCGACGAGGCCGATCTGACGGCCCGCACCCATGAACTCGCCGATTTCGTCGAGGAGGCGCGCGAGCGTCATGGCCTGCCGGCGCCGATCGCGCTCGGCTTCTCGAACGGCGCCAACATCGCCGCGAGCCTGCTGCTGCTGCGACCGGAGGTTCTGGCCGGCGCCGCGCTGCTGAGGGCGATGCCGCCCTTCCGCGAGCCGCCAAGCCCGGATCTGTCCGGCAAGCCGATCCTGCTGCTCTCCGGCCTGATGGACCCGATCATGCCCGCGGCAGCCTCCAACGTGCTGGCAGACGGCTTGGTCGCGCTCGGCGCCGAGGTCGAGCATCGTGCGCTGCCCGCCGGGCACGGGCTGATCCAGGCCGATATCGGGCTGCTCCAGGCCTGGCTTGCGCAACGTTGATCGTGAGACCGGCAGCGCTGGCGCGGCCGGCCTCATTCCGTGGCCGGCTGACGGTGGCCGCGTGAAGCCTCCACAGAAGACGCATCAAGCGCATTGCATCCTGCCCGGCCCGCCACTATAAGCCGGTCCGTCGGAGCGTAGCGCAGCCCGGTTAGCGCACTTGTCTGGGGGACAAGGGGTCGGAGGTTCGAATCCTCTCGCTCCGACCATTCTTTCCAACATCGTCGGACTCTGTGGCCGGTCGCGGCGCGCGGCCTTCTACGCCGTTGTCCGCAGCGGCGCGGGCAGGGAGCCTTGCCCAGCCCTGTCGCTGCGGCGCTTCAACCAGGACTGGCAGACCCGCAGGAGCGGCCGCTCCACGAAGCGATGCGTGGCCAGCGCCACCAGTACGCCGAATCCCACCGCGCAGAGAACATAGGTTTCGAGCGGCAGCGCTCCGCCCACCAGCCGGGTCCAGACCTCGCGGAGCGGCCTGAGCGCGAAGGGGTGGACGAGATAGAGGCTGTAGGAGGCGTCGCCCAGCCCCGCCAGCAGCAGCGCGATGCGCGGTGCCTTTCCGCCGTAGAGCGCCGCTCCCGCGACGACCAGAAGCGCCGGCACGCCCCAGCGCAGGACCGGGGGCCAGCCCGGGGCGTCGTCGAGGCCCGGAAGCCGGACCATCGCCGCGAGCCCGACCGCGACCGCAAGGGCGGCGGCCGGCCCCTTTAGCCGCGCCCCTCTCCGATAGGCGAGAGCCAGCAGGCAGCCGAACAGGAATTCCAGGATGATGCCTTGCGTCCAGAAGGCGAGCTGCACTTGGGCCGGCTGGAACAGTGCTCCGCAGAGCGCCAGTCCCGACAAGATCAGGGCGAGTGCGGTGATGCCCGACCGCAACGGCAGAACCAGCGTCGCGGCGAAGAGAAGGTAGAAGAACATCTCCAGGTTCAGCGTCCAGCCCAGCGCCATCACCGGCCGGATCTCGCCGCCGCGCAGGCTCGGGATGAAGAGATAGGAGGACAGCACATGCTGCCAGTCGCCGATCGGCACGTTGAGGAGCTGCGGGGCGACGAGCGCGCCCGCCAGCAGGAGGGTGGTCAGGAGCCAGTAGAGCGGGGCGATCCGGATGAAGCGGCGCAGCAGGAACTGCCGCGGCGCGCCCGGCTGGCCATAGAGCCCGGCCGAGGTGTAGACCATGATGAAGCCGGAGATGACGAAGAAGATGTCGACGCCCGCCCCGAGCTGAAGCATCGAGAGATCGACCACCGCCCGGCCGACTTTGGGGCCCAGCGCCTCCGTCTCGTGGCCGGCATGAGCCAGCACCACCATCAGCGCCGCGACGGCGCGCAGCGCCTGGATATTCTGGTTCTGGGCGGGGGCGGCCGCGCTCATCGGCGTTCGGCGGCGGAGGTGGTCCGCGGCAGTGCCGCCAGCCCCCAGATCAGGCCGAGCATCAGGTAGAGATGCCGCCAGTGGTCGGTGTCGATCTGCATCCCCTGCAGGATCAGCACGAACAGCACCGACCAGATCGCGATGGCATGCTGCTGCAGCGGACCACGCCGAAACACGAGCCGCCAGCCGACATAGCAGGTCGCCACCATCAGCCCCAGCCAGGCGATGCCGCCGAGCCAGCCATAGGAAGCGAAGGCGTTCACATAGACGTTATGCGGGTCGGCCTGGTTGAAGATCCAGCGGAAGCGCAGCGGCCCGAACCCGTTCGGGTCGTCGAGCAGCATCGGGATGGCCCGCAACTGGTTGCCGAAGCGGCCCGTGACGCCCTGATCGTAATCCTGGTCGAGGCTGGCGCGAACCTCGAAGACCGCGCGGATATTCTCGAAGGACAGCGCGATCAGCAGGGCGGCGACCATGGCAACGAGCGCAGTCACCGCCATTCCCACGATGCGGGCCCGTTGCCGGGCCGTCGGAGCCGTCAGGAAGGACAGCCCGATCATGAGGACCATCGCCCCGACCAGCACACCCCAGCCGCCGCGCGAAAAGGACAGGAACAGACCCGCGAGGGGGACGCTGATCAGAAAAAGCCCGCGCAGGATGCCGGTCCGGCCCGTCAGAACGCGCTGCAGCCCATAGACGATCGGCAGCGCCAGATAGGGCGCCAGCACGTTCGGGTCCTTGAAGGTGCCCGAGCCACGGCCGTACAGCGTGAACAGGTCGCCGAGGCCCGCAATGTCGAAATAGCCCAGGACGGCTGCGCCTCCGGCGACCCAGGCGGCGAAGAGATAGCCCTGCCGCAGCGTCTCCAGCCGCCCGCCCGCATCCTCCGCCATGATGGCGGCCAGAAAGATCGCGGTCAGCATCAGGTAGAGCGAAACCGCCATGAAGCGGACGGAGTCGCCGTCCTCCGTCCAGGGAATCAGCGAGACGAGGCCGCCGATGTTGAACAGCAGCAGCAGCGCCGCCAGCGGAAGCAGTTTCTGGGAGAAGCGGATGCCGGTCAGCGTGTAGACGAACAGCGCCAGCAGGAAGGCGACCTCATAGGGCGAGGGCTCGATCAGCACGATGCCGCTGCACGCACCCAGCAGCCACAAGGTGCCGCGCTTCAGCGCGCCATAGGACAGCAGCAGGGGCCGCCGTTCCGTCCCGCGCTCGCGATGATCGGCGACCGCGCTCAATAGGCGTTCTCGCTCTTGGTCAGCAGCGAGAAGGGCGTCTTCATCAGGATATAGATGTCGAGCAGCACCGACCAGTTCTCGATGTAGTAGAGATCGTGCTCGACGCGGCGCTGGATCTTGTCGTCGGTGTCGGTCTCGCCGCGCCAGCCATTCACCTGCGCCCAGCCGGTGATGCCGGGCTTGACCTTGTGCCGGGCGAAATAGCCGTCGACGACCTGCTCATAGGCGCGGTTCGAGGTCGAGGCGTGGATCGCATGGGGGCGGGGGCCGACCAGCGAGAGATCGCCCTTGAACACCACGTTGAAGAGCTGCGGCAGCTCGTCCAGCGAGGTCTTGCGGATGAAGCGGCCGACGCGAGTGACGCGTGGATCGTCCTTGGTCACCTGCCTGGCGGCCGTATGGTCGGTCATCTCGTGATAGAGCGAGCGGAACTTGAAGACGTCGATCGCCTCGTTGTTGAAGCCGTAGCGCTTCTGCCGGAAGAAGATCGGGCCGCGCGAATCGAGCTTCACCGCGATCGCGACGGCGAGCATGACGGGCGAGAGCGCGATCAGCGCCAGCGTGCCGACGATCTTGTCGAACAGCCATTTCACCACGACGTCCCAATCGGCGATGGGGCGGTCGAACACGTCGAGCACCGGCACGGCGCCGAAATAGGAGTAGGAGCGCGGGCGGAAACGCAGCTTTGACATATGCGCCGAGAGGCGGATGTCGATCGGCAGCACCCAGAGCTTGCGCAGCATGGTCAGGAGCCGCGCCTCCGCCGAGATCGGCAGGGTGAAGATGACGAGGTCGAGCTTGGTGCGCCGCGCGAATTCGACGAGGTCGTCGATCGTGCCGAGCTTGGGGTAGCCGGCCACCAGATCGGGCGAGCGGGTGTCGCCGCGGTCGTCGAAGACGCCGCAGATCCGCAGGCCGGTGTCGTTCTGGGCTTCCAGCGCCTTGATCAGGGCGATGCCCGCCTCGCCGCCGCCGACGATTGCCGTACGACGCTCCAGCCGCCCCGAGCGGGTCAGGCGCAGCACGATCTGGCTCGCGACGAGCCTCTCGGCCAGAAGCGCGACGGCGCCCGTAAGATAGAAGCCGACGAGCCAGCCTCGCGACACCAGATCGCCGATCTTCAGGAAGAAGAACGTTGCCAGCGCGATCAGGAACAGCATCGTCCAGCCGCCGATCAGGCGGATCGCCGTGCTGACATAGTTGCGCAGCGCCCCGACCGGATAAAGCCGCAGTGCCTGGAACAGCGCCAATGCGCCGATCGCCAGCGCGGCCACGGTGAGCTGGTATGTCAGCACCGAGGCGACATGGCCGGCCGCATAGACGGCATAGATCAGGCCTCCCACCGCACAGACCGTCACGGCATCGGCAAGCCGCACCAGCCCCTCGATCATGACGGGCGACAGCGTCGGCTTGACCGGGATCGCCGCGATGCGCTCGGCCAGCGGGTGAAAGCGATGCGTCCGGTTCTCGGCGCCAGCGCCGGAACCCGTCAGCGTCGCGGAGGCGTCATCCGCCTTCAGCATGTCGCGGACGTCGAAAGCAGCCATGACTCGTATCCTCAACCCGGAACGCGGCGTTCTCGGCGCTGCGGTCCCGGTCGCGGGTCTAGCTCAAATTGCTCACGGAACGTTTAACCCGACGCATCGCTGTTTCCGGGGATTCCGCGCTGCCGAAGGCACTCGCGGAATCTTTTTTCGGCGCTGCAAAAGCGGCTTCTCAAAAACCTCGAATTGTCGTGGCCGCCCAATGTCTTGCGTAAGGTTTTCAGGTCGAGATTTTCAAGGTCGTTTTCCGTAAGTGACTGTTTTAAAACGCCTATGCGAGTTGACAAGAAATCGGGCGAGGCGCATATCAGTCCACGATGAGTGTCTGAGAAGCACATTTTCCGCGACCGACCTTCGCCCTAGCCGGCGTTGTTTTTCGTCGCAGTGCCGTTCGCCTCGATTGTGTTGTCGCGAACTTCGATTTCGGACCCGTCTATTTTATCATCTGAAGGATTGCTTGGCTGTCCCTGCGCCGTTCTCGCGGCGTTCAGCGCCGGCTTCGCCCGTGTGCAACATGTCTTTTCATTGGTTGGTTCTGCTCGCGGCCATTGCCGTCGAGATCATCGCGACCGCTGCTCTCAAATCGGTCGTCTCATCATCCTGGCTGGTTGGGGTGCTGCCTCTCCTGCTGATCGGTGTTTCCTTTGCGCTCGTCAGCATCGCGCTGCGCGTCATCCCGATGGCGGTCGCCTATGCGGTGTGGGAGGGGCTCGGCATCGTCGGCATCGCGGCGATCGGCCATGTACTCTTCGGTGAGCATCTGACGCCCGGCCGCCTTCTGGCGCTCGGCGCGATCCTCGCCGGCATCCTGCTGATCGAGGCCGGCGTCGGGGACGGCAAGGTTGCGCGGGACGGCGGGCCGGAGCGGCTGGGCGAGGGGAGGCTGGCGTGACCATCGCCTTCGCGCCCTTCATCCCGTATCTCTGGCTTCTTCTGGCTGTGGCGCTTGAGCTGTCGGGGACCTATTTCCTGAAGCTCTCCAATGGCTTCGTGGTCCGCCGCCATGGCTTTGCCGGCGTGGCGCTGGTCATGGGCGCCTTCGGTGCGCTGGCCCAGGCGATCAAGGGCATGGACCTTTCTGTCGCCTATGCGGTCTGGGGCGGGGTCGGCCTCGTCGCCACTGCGATCATCGGCGCGCTTGCCTTCGGCCAGCGTATCGGTCCCGCCGGATGGCTCGGGATTGCGCTGGTGGTCGCCGGGGTCGTCGGCCTCAAGCTGATGTAGTGGCCTCTCTAGCGGCGGCGCGCCTGCAGCGCGCCCCGATAGGCGGAGAGAACACCGTCGATCATCGTATCGAGCCGGAAGTGCTGCCGTACATTCTCGGCGAGATCGGCAGCCTCACGTTGGCGCTCGGCCTCGGGCCGCGCCAGCATGGCGCGGATCGCATCGGCCAACACGCCGACGTCATCGGCCGGGATCAGGCGATGGCGGTGCTGCGGGCCATAGATCTCGCCGATGCCGCCGACATCGGTCGCGATCAGCGGCTGCGCCGCGGCCGCGGCTTCGAGGATCACGTAAGGCAGCGATTCGGCTCGCGACGGGATCACCATGATGCGCGCCTGCGCCAGGGCTCGCCGGATCGGGCCCGGCGGCTCGAACACGCATTGGTCGGCCACGCCCTGGCTCACCGTCATGCCCCTGAGCAGGGCCTCGTCCGGTCCGGAACCGACGATCAGGATGCGAGGGGCCAGATCGTCGCGCTTCCGCAGGAGGGCGAGTGCCTGGATCAGCGTGTCGACGCCCTTGGCCGCGCGCAGCTCCCCCAGATAGAGCAGGTCGAAGCTTGCATCCGCGTGATCGACGGGCTCGAACTCCGCTTCCGAGATGCCGTTCAGCACCACGCGGTGGTCGGTGCGGGGCATATGCCCGATACAGGCCTCGAAGCGGCCCGCGATGAACCGGCTCTCGAACAGGAACATGTCCGTCGCCGGCTCAAGCAGCCTTTCCACGCCCATGTAGATCCGATGCTCGCGGCTCCCCGGCTTGTAGTTGAAGCTCCCGCCATGGGGCGTATAGGCGGTGACATAGCGGCGGCGCGGCGCGAACAGCGCAGGCACGCGGCCGTAAACCCCGCCCTTCGAGCCGTGGCAGTGCACGACGTCGGGCTCGAGGCGCTTGCGGAGCGATATGGCCTCGTACTGCGCCTTGAGGTCGGTCAGGCTCGGATAGCGTGACATCGGCACCCGCGTGATGCCGAGCGTGAGAGTGCGCGACAGCTCTTGGAAGACGTCGTTCGCCCGCGCTCCGCCCGTCGTCGCGTCGCAGAAGATGCCGACGTCGTGACCGCGCTCGGCCTGGCCGCGGGCGACGTCGAGCACGTGCCGGAACAGTCCGCCGAGCGGTGCCCTGAAGACGTGGAGGATCTTGAGCGGCGGGGCGTTCAACGCGGCATCCTCGGCACGGGCCGGATCAGAACCAGCGTTCCTTGATCACGATCGTGTCGCCGGGCTGGACCGGATAGGTGATCGGCACGGTCGCGGTGACGAGCTGGCCGTCGATCTGGCGCGTGACTTCGGCCGAGTTGCGCTGCCCTCGCGGCGTGAACCCGCCGGCGATGGCGACGGCGGTCTGCACCGTCATGCCGTTGACGAACGGGAACTGGCCGGAGGTCGTGACCTCGCCGAGGACGAAGAACGGGCGGTAGGTGTCGACGTCGACCGCGACCTTCGGCTCGCGCAGATAACCCGCGCGCAGCTTGGCTTCGATCGCTTGGGCGAGTTGCTGGGTCGTGCGCCCGCGTGCCTCGACCGTGTCGATCAACGGCATGGTGATTCGGCCCGAGCCGTCGACCGCATAGATGTTGGAGAGATTGTCCTGCCCGAAGACGATGACGCGCAGCTTGTCGCCGCTGGCGAGCCGATAGGGCCCTGCGGCCTGCTCGAGCGCATAGTCGGACGCCCGGTACTGCGGCGCGCAGGCGCTGACAGCCAGCGCGGCGGCCAAGGCGAGAAGGGCGGGGCGGCGATTCATCACTGGCGAAACCTGTGCGGAACTCGCCCAGAGGGTTAGGTCGATATGGTTAACAAAGGCTTCCGACAACGTTCGGGCACGGCGCAGCGCAGCGCTTAACGCGACGATAACCTTAACACCCTCCAATGCGGGCACGCGCTGCCGTGGCGCGCCGAGTTTTGCGTTGAACGGGTGAGCCATGACCGCTGCAGTCGGGATCGATGCGCGTGACGATGGCGAGAGGCGGGGCGAGATGCTCGACCTCTCGGCGTTGTGGGCCGCGATCAAGCGTCACAAGCTCTGGATTCTCGGGCCGACCCTGGTCGCGCTCGCCCTGTCGTTCGTCGCCGTCAACATCGTCACGCCCCGCTACACGGGCGAGGCGCGCATCCTGCTGGAGAGCCGCAGCAGCTTTTATACGCTGCCGGGCCAGGCAGGAGATGGAGCGGCGCAGTTCGATTCCGAGGCGGTGCAGAGCCAGGTCCAGGTCATCATGTCCCGCGACCTGGCGCGCGAGGCGATCAAACGCATCGGCCTCGTCGGCAATTCCGAGTTCGATTCCGGGGCGGGGGCCCTGAGCACGCTGCGCAAGATCGCCGTCCTCGTTGGCCTGGGCGGTCATCCGGCCGACCGCTCGCCGGAAGAGCGCGTTCTGGAGAAGTACTTCGACCGCTTGCTGGTCTATCCCGTCGGCAGGTCACGCATCGTCTCGATCGAGTTCACCTCGCGCGATCCGGCTCTTGCGGCCAAGGGCGCCAACATCATCGCCGAGACCTATCTGGAGTTCCAGGAGGCGGCGAAGGCGGACAATGCCCGCAGCGCCTCCGCCTGGCTGTCCAGCACCATCGAGCCGCTGCGCAAGCGGGTCGCCGAGGCCGACGCCAAGGTCGAGGCGTTCCGCTCCGCCAACGGCCTCTTCGCCGGCCCCAACAACACCAGTCTCGACTCGCAGCAGCTCTCGGACCTGTCCTCGCAGCTCTCCCAGGCGCGCAGCCAGCAGTCCGAGGCGCAGGCCAAGGCCGGGCTGATCCGCGACGCGATCAAGCAGGGCCGCACCTTCGAGATCCCCGACGTCGCCAACAACGAGCTCGTGCGCCGGCTGATCGAGCAGCGCGTGACCTTGCGCGCGCAGATCGCCGCCGAATCGCGCAGCCTCCTGCCGGGCCATCCGCGCATCAAGGAGCTGAGCGCCCAGCTCGCCGACCTCGAAGGCCAGCTGCGCGCCGCCGCCGAACGCACCGTCCGCACGCTGGAGAACGAGGCCAAGATCGCCGGCCAGCGGGTCGAGAGCTTCCAGGCCGCGCTCGACGGCCAGAAGAAGAACGTCTCCAGCTCCAATGACAGTGAGGTCCAGCTGCGTGCGCTCGAGCGGGAATCGCGCACCTTGCGCGAGCAGCTCGAGCAATACATGCAGCGCTATCGCGAGGCCGTTGCCCGCGACACGCTGAACGCCACGCCCGCCGATGCGCGCATCGTCTCGCGCGCCATCGAGCCGACGGAGCCGTCCTTCCCCAAGAAGGTACCGGTGGTGCTGGTCGCGACGCTCGCCACCTTCCTGATCGCGCTCGCCACCGTCGTGACCCGCGAATTGCTGAACGGCCGCGGCGAACCGCTGCCGAACGCGCCGCGCTGGGTCCCTGTCGGCCCGTCCGGCAGCGACGAGGCCGAGCCGCAGACACCCCGCGCCACGCCAGAGACGCCGCGTCGCGAACGCGTCGCGGGCCTGCTGACCCATACCGGCAGGCTCGGCCAGATCAGCCTCGACCGCGAGCATCCCGATGAAACCCTGGCCGAGATCGCGGAACGCACCCAGGAGCCGAAGCGGGGCATGGCGCCGATCGTCCTAGTGCTCGATGCCGGCGGAGAAGGCGCGACCCGCCCGGTCGATCTCGCCGAGCTGCTGGCCCAGCGCTGCCGCTGCGTCCTGCTCGATCTCGCGGGCGACGACGATCACGGCGAGGCAGGCTTCTCCGAGCTTCTGGCCGGCGAAGCGCTGTTTTCCGACATCATCATGCGTGAGCAGGGCTCGCGGCTGCACAGGATCGGGCCGGGCCGGGCGGGCCGGCAGGCGGTCTTCGCCGCCTCCGATCTGGTCGATGTCGCGCTCGATGCGCTGAGCGAGACCTATGACTGGGTTCTCGTGGCGGCCGCCTCGAACGACGAAAGCGCGATGCTGGAGCCATTGGCCGGGCGCATCCAGGGTGGCCTCGTGATCGGCGGTCATGTCGGCAACGGCCACGCGCTGGAGGCCGCCTATCGCCTCAGCGAACTCACGGCGGCGCCCGTCTCGATCGTCCTCGATGCCGAGCGCGAGGCCGAGCGGCCGCTGCCCAAGGCGGACGAGGAGCCGGTCGAGGCCTGAGAGGGCTACTCGGCTTCGCTCGCCGGGGTTTTCCGGCGCAGCAGCCCGGACAGGCGCTGTGCGAGCCGCAGCGCCAGCGGCGAGGCCTTGATCCTGCGCTTGATGTCGCGCCTCGCGCGCGCCAGCGCCACGAAGATCCGGCCCTTGGCCGTCAGCGGCAGGAAGCTGTCGACGAGATCGTCATGGTCGTCGCAGAAGCTCGTCTTGTAGCGTGCTTCGCCGACGCCGAGGTCGAAGCTGGTGAAGCCTTCATCGCATTTCAGGCGGATCAGTTCGGCGAGGAGCAACTCGCCGGGGCTCGTCTTCACCGTCTCGCTGGCCATGTCGAAGGCGGTGGCCATGCCGGAGAATCGGCCGCCCTGGACCGCGCCGATATAGGTCGAGACGCAGCGGCCAGCGAGGTCGAGCGAGTAGATCTCGAGCGCCGGCTGCTCGCCCAGCGCGCCTTCTATCAGGAAGCGCCGGATCGCGGGCGGCGCGAACGGATCGGGGATGCCCATCAGGCGAAAGCGTTCGGCCTTCTGAGCCAGGAAGGCATCGACAACCTGTTCGATCTCGGCCGGCTTGAGCGCCCGGCGCACCGTGGACGGCCCGAAATCGGCGAAGCGGCTGCGCTTGTTCTTCAGCTTCTTGCGCGAATGGCTGCTCATCGAGCGCTTGAACGTGGCGTCGCCGTCACCGGGAATGAGCGCGAGCTTGTAGGCGCGGCTCGGGCTCGGGCCGGAGGCGATCAGGGCCGGCGGATTGGGCTGGCCCTGCCAGGCGACCGGCTGGTTCACGAAGACCAGCGCGTCGAGCCCGCCGATCGCCGCGCCCACCTCCGCCAGCATGGCACCGGCGAGCGCAGCATCGAAGCGCGCCGCGAGCTCCGGCGCATAGAGGCCCATATGGTAATTGGCATGCTTGCCGCCGATGAATTCGGCGAAGCGGGCCCCGCTGCGCCGCGTGACGACGAGCGGCAGCAAGGCACAGAGCGCCCCAGCCTCGTCGCGCAGCAGCACGTAGCGGAAGATCATGCCCTCCGCCGCGCCGATGGTCTCGACATAGGCGCGCACCCAGCCATAGCTCTGATAGGGCGTGACGAGCGCGCGCATTTCGAGATCGCGCCACGCGGCCTCGAGAGCCACGATATCGGTCTCGACCGAGATCGCGCGCCACGGCTTCGCGGCTGCGGGCGCGGTGCCGTCCTCAACCAGTGCTTCGGTGGTTCGGGCGATGGCCTGCACGTCTCCGTGCGCCTCCTGCGCGGATGCAATGCCGCTCCTTAACCCGGCATTGTGAACGGACCCGCCATGATCCGCGAAACCCGCGGCGCGATCCTTCGACAGCGTTAGCGGCTGGTTTCACGGACGATCCGATGAATGCGCGTCACAAGGCCATTGCTGCTGCCTTCCGCCTGACGGCGGCGACCGGCGCCGACCGCTGGAGCAGGGGCTTTGCGCAGGGCGCGGGCGTGATCCTGACGCTGCATCATGTCCGCCCGGCGGCGCCGTCCGGCTTCGCCCCGAATGCGCTGCTCGAGGTCACGCCGGATTTCCTCGACGCAGCGTTGCGCCTGATCCGCGCCGAGGGCTACGATCTTGTCTCGATCGACGAGGCGATCGGGCGCCTGCGCCGGCCGAAAATGGGCCGCTTCTTCGTCGCGCTGACCTTCGACGACGGCTATCGCGACAATGTCGAGCATGCCTGGCCGGTGCTGGCGAAGCATGGCGTGCCCTGGACCCTGTTCGTCACGCCCGGCTTCGCGGATCGCACCGCCCGGCTCTGGTGGCTGGAACTGGAGGAGGCGATCCGTGCCCTGCCGGAGATCGAACTGAGTCTTCCGGATGGGCCGTTTCGGATGGTGAGCCGGACGGATGCGGAGAAGGCGAGGGCCTTCGGCAGGCTCTACTGGCGTCTGCGCAAAGGGCCGGAAGCGACTCTGCTCGCGGCGATTTCCGATCTGGCCCGGCAGGCCGGCGTCGATGCCGCCGCGCTGGTCGAGCGCGAATGTCTGCCTTGGGAGACGCTGCGCGCGCTGGCTGGCGCGCCTGGCGTCACCATCGGCGCTCACACCATGACGCATCCGATGCTGGCCAAGCACGATGGCGAAATCGCCCGCCGCGAGATCGTCGAAAGCAAGGCCCGGCTCGAAGCGGAGCTGGGCATGCCGATCCGCCATTTCGCCTATCCGGTCGGCGATCCCACCTCCGCCGGTCAGCGGGAATTCGGCCTTGCGCGGGAAGCGGGGTTTGCCAGCGCCGTGACCACGCGCCCGGGCCATCTCTGGCCGGAGCATGCCGGCCACCTTCAGGCCCTGCCGCGCGTCTCGCTCAACGGCCTTCACCAGAACGAGGTCGCGCTGCGGGCGCTGCTGTCGGGATTGCCGTTCTGGCTGAGGAACAGGGGAAATCGGCTGGACGTCGCGTGAGGCGAGCGCGACGTCTCGCGCCCCGCCGCGCCTCAGACCTCGTCCTTGCGCTCCATCCACCTGATCAGAGGCAGCAGCGGCAGCACCCAGGCGAGGCCCAGCACGACATAGGCGACCGTCTGAACCAGCTTCGGCGCCTCGGTGATCCGGCCCTGGGCCAGCGCCATCGCGACCAGCGCATAGACGCAGACGAAGACGAGGATCAGCACGGTCCCGATCAGCTTGCGACTGCGTTGGTTCATGGTGGAATCGATGCTCCAACGATCGCCCGGATCATCGTGCCCGCGTCAGTTCGGACGCGCGACGATCTAGGCTGCGGCATTGCGGGCGTTGTATAGGCCCGCGGGCGGGGACTATCTGTCACCTGCCGAGGCGCTTGTGAAGCGCCCATGCTGTGACCGAAGGCCCCGCTTCCGTGACGATTGCCGCAGAACGACCGAAATCGATCATCCTCCAGGGCGGCCGGCATGCCGGCATCCGCCGCTGGCTCTGGAGCGTCGCGGCGCTGGTCTTCCTGATGGTCGTGGTCGGCGGCGCCACCCGCCTGACGGGCTCCGGTCTCTCGATCACCGAATGGAAGCCGATCACCGGCGCCCTGCCGCCGCTCTCCGGCGCGGCCTGGGCCGAGGAGTTCGCCAAATACAAGGCGAGTCCGCAATATCAGCTGCTCAACGAGGGCATGAGCCTCGGCCAGTTCCAGTTCATCTATTGGTGGGAATGGGGTCACCGCCAGCTCGGCCGCTTCATCGGGCTCGTCTTTCTCGCCGGCTTCCTGGTGGTGGCCTTCAGGCGTCTGCTGCCCGCCCGGCAGACCGTCCTGCTCTTCGGCATGGGGCTTCTGCTGGGCCTGCAGGGTGCTATCGGCTGGATCATGGTCGCCTCCGGCCTGCAGCCCGGCATGGTCGCGGTGGCGCCGGTCAAGCTGACGCTGCATCTCACCTTCGCCGGGCTGTTCTTCGCCTCCGTGATCGCCTTCGCCACGGCGCTGACGCCGCTGCGCCGCGTCGAGCCTGCGCGGGGCAGGGGCATGGCGTGGCTGCTGCTCCTGCTGGTCTTCCTGCAGATCGCGCTCGGCGGGCTCGTCGCCGGTTCGCGCGCGGGCTTTGCCTTCAACACCTGGCCGCTGCTGGATGGCGGCCTGATCCCGCCCGGTTCGCAGCTCTTCGCCCAGACGCCGTTCTGGGAGAACTTCGTCGACAATATCGTGCTGGTGCAGTTCAACCACCGCATCGGCGCTTATGTGTTGTTCGCACTGGCGCTCTGGCATGCGTGGCGGATGCGCGCCTCAGTGCCGGGCTCGGGCAGCGCCAGGCGCGCGACCGCCATCGCCGGACTGGTCCTGGCGCAGTCGGCGCTCGGCATCGTCACGCTGCTCTTGGTCGTGCCGCTCTGGGCGGGCCTCGCCCATCAGGCCCTCGGCTTCGCCGTGCTGGCGATGGCCGTGGTGAATGCGACGCGCACGGAGCAGGCGGCACGGGCCTGAAGAACCGTCATGCTCGGGCCTGACCCGAGCATCTCCCGCAGAAAAAACGTCTTTCCGTCGCCTCGTCCCGAGATTCTCGGGTCGACGCTGTGCGCCGCCCGAGAATAACGCCGCGACTAGGCCAGAGCCTGATCCAGGTCGGCGATCAGGTCCTCGACATCCTCGAGCCCGATCGAGAGCCGCACCACCTGCGGGCCGGCGCCTGAGGCCGCCTTCTGCTCGTCGGTGAGCTGGCGGTGGGTGGTCGAAGCCGGGTGGATGACCAGCGAGCGCGTATCCCCGATATTGGCGAGATGCGAGAACAGCTTCAGCTCCGAGACGAGCTTGACGCCGGCCTCGTAGCCGCCCTTGAGCCCGAAAGTGAAGACCGCGCCCGCGCCCTTCGGCGAATAGCGCTTGGCGAGCTCGTGATACTTGTCGCCCGGCAGGCCGGGGTAGCTGACCCACTCGACGGCCGGATGCTGCGCCAGATGCTGCGCCACCTTCAGCGCGTTTTCGCAGTGCCGCTGCATCCGCAGGGGCAGCGTCTCGATGCCGGTCAGCAGCATGAAGGCGTTGAAGGGGGAGAGAGCGGGCCCCAGATCGCGCAGGCCGAGTACCCGCGTCGCGATGGCGAAGGCGAAATTGCCGAAGGTCTCGCCCAGCACCATACCGTTGTATTCCGGCCGGGGCTTCGACAGCATCGGGTAGCGCTCGTCACCGGCCCAGTTGAACGAGCCGCCATCGACGATCAGCCCTCCGATCGAGTTGCCGTGTCCGCCGAGGAACTTCGTCGCCGAATGCACGACGATGTCGGCTCCGTGCTCGAAAGGCCGGATCAGGTAGGGGCTCGCCATCGTGTTGTCGACGATGAGCGGGATGTTGTGCTTCTTGGCGATCGCGCTGATCGCTGCGATGTCGGTGACGACGCCGCCCGGATTGGCGATGGATTCGATGAAGATCGCCTTGGTCTTGGGCGTGACGGCCGCGGCAAAGGCGTCGATGTCGTCGGAATCGGCCCAGATCACATTCCAGCCGAAGCTCTTGTAGGAATGGTTGAACTGGTTGATCGAGCCGCCATAGAGCTTCCTGGCCGCGACGAACTCGTCCCCCGGCTGGAGCAGGGCGTGGAAGCTCAGGAACTCGGCGGCATGGCCGGACGCCACCGCGAGCGCAGCCGTGCCGCCCTCCAGCGCCGCCACGCGCTCTTCCAGCACAGCATTGGTCGGGTTGCCGATGCGGGTGTAGATGTTGCCGAAGGCCTGCAGCCCGAACAGCGAGGCAGCATGATCGACGTCGTCGAAGACGAAGGACGTCGTCTGGTAGATCGGCGTGGCGCGAGCCCCGGTGGCCGCGTCGGGCGCGGCGCCGGCATGGATGGCGAGCGTGTTGAAGCCGGGCATCCGGTCGGTCATGGCGTTCTCCCTGAAATCTTCTGACGAGACGGTTCGTTCGTTTTAAAGAACGACGCGGGAGGCGTCAATTGAGGCGGATAGCCTCTCTTCGTCAGCGGGGGGGCGATTGGCTTACGCCCCCGGTCCGAAGATCGTCCGCTTCTGGAAGCCCTTGCCGAGCACTGGCTTCTTGGATGACAGGATGCGCGAATTGATGCCCTGCCAGCCGATCTCGCCGGAGAGCCGGCCATATTCGATCTTGGGGCAGCGGTTCATGATGACCGTCACGCCCTTTGCCTCGGCGCGCGCGGCGGCCTCGTCACTGCGCACCGAAAGCTGCATCCAGATCACCTTCGGCAGAGGAGAGAGCGCCAGCGCCTCGTCGGTGATCGGGCCGGCCGCCTCCGAGTTGCGGAAGATCTCGACCATGTCGATCGGGCCGGGAATGTCCTTCAGCGTGGCATAGACGGGCTTGCCGAGGATGCTCTGCCCGGCCAGCCCAGGATTGACGGGCACGACGTCATAGCCGCGCTCGATCAGATACTTCGTCACGATCCAGGACGGCCGCGCCTCGTTGGCGGAGGCACCGACGAGTGCGATCCGTTTGACGGAGGTCATGACCTCTCGGATCAGGCTGTCGGGATAAGAGTCGTGGGACATCAGGTTGAGCTTTGCGGAGATGGGAAGGGCGAGGGCTATAGAGGGGATGGAAACGCGCCGTCATCCCGGACGTAGCGAAGCGGAGATCCGGGATCCATGCCTGAGCCTTACCGATCAAAGTTCAGGCATGGATTCCGGGTCTCCCGGTGGTCGCCCGGGATGACGAGAAGGTTGTGGGCCGCCTTATGCCTCCCACACCGGCGCCCGCTTTTCCATGAAGGCGCCGATGCCTTCCTCGGCGTCGCGCGCCAGCATGTTGTCCACCATCACCGCCGAGGCGTGGTCATAGGCCTGCTGGAGGCCCATTTCGCGCTGCTCGTAGAAGGCGCGCTTGCCCACCTTGACGGTCGCGGGCGACTTCGAGGCGATCACCCCTGCCAGCCGCTGGGCTTCGGCCAGGGCGCCGCCAGCCGGCACGACGCGGTTGACGAGGCCCATCCGCGCCGCCTCCTCCGCCGGCACCATCTCGCCGAGCAGGAGCATCTCCATGGCGTGCTTGGCCGAGAGGTTGCGCGAGAGCGCCACCATCGGCGTCGAACAGAACAGGCCGATATGGACCCCCGGCGTGCAGAACTTGGCGCCGTCACCTGCCACGGCGAGATCGCAGCTCGCGACGAGCTGGCAGCCGGCAGCCGTCGCCGTGCCTTCCACCGCCGCGATCACCGGCTGGGGCAGGGCGGTGATCTGCTGCATCACGGCGGAGCACAGGCCGAGAATCGCCTTGAAATAGGCCCGGCCGCGGTCCTCGTCGCCACGATGCGCCGTCATTTCCTTGAGGTCGTGCCCGGCACTGAACACCGGACCCGAGGACGCCAGCACGACGGCCTTCACTGAGTGGTCTTCCGCGACCGCCGAGAAGGTCTCGCTGAGCGCCATCAGCGTCGCCTCGCTCAGCGGGTTGCGCACCTGCGGACGATTCAGCGTCAGGGTCGCGATGCCGTTGTGGTCGCTGCGCATGAGCGGCGCTGAATCCGGCGTCTGATGGGCGTTCATCGATCTCCCTTTCGGCATTTTGGCATATTGTCGGGCTGCAGCCGCCATGCTGCAAGAGGAGCAACTCTTCACAAGCCTTCGGTTTCCGCATGACGACCGCCCAGCCGATCCGCATGAGCGCCGCGCAGATCGAGGCCTTCCTCGACGAGGTCTTTCCCCAGCTTCACCATGGCGGGCGGACCTATTTCGTCGAGGAGGTCGGCCCGATGACGGCGAGGATGCGCTGTGACTATCATGAGCGCCATCTGCGCCCGGGCGGCACCATCTCCGGCCCGACCATGATGGCGCTGGCTGATCTCGCGCTCTATGCGGCGATTCTCGGTCAGATCGGCCCCGTCGCGCTCGCCGTGACGACGAGCCTCAATGTCAACTTCCTGCGCAAGCCCGGGCAGGCGGCCCTGATCGGGCAGGCCAGGCTGCTCAAGCTCGGCAAGCGCCTCGCTGTCGGCGAGGTCAGCCTCTATTCGCAGGGCGATCCGGAGATGGTCTGTCACGCGACGGGCACCTACTCGATCCCGGCGGATCGCTGAGCCCTTCACTCCGCCTGCGCGGCGGCTTCCCGGCAAATACGGTATTATGATACCGTTTCAATCAGTCGATTGAAAAATAGACGTTTTCTGCGCTGCCGCGCGAAATGGAACGCTTGACAGCCGGCCTTCCCCCTTCTATCCCGACGCCACACCGCCGCCGGCCTCCGGCGGCTTGTCCTTTTTCTAGACTTCCAACCGAAGGGTGCCGCGATGAAGACCGTCTCGCTCAAGCCCGCCGATGTCGAAAAGAAGTGGGTTGTGATCGACGCCTCCGGGCTCGTCGTCGGCCGTCTCGCCTCCGTGGTGGCGATGCGTCTGCGCGGCAAGCACAAGGCCGCCTACACCCCCCATGTCGACTGCGGCGACAATGTCATCGTGATCAACGCCGAGAAGGTTTCCTTCACCGGCCGCAAGCGCGAGCAGAAGAACTACTATCACCACACGGGCTTCCCGGGTGGCATCAAGGAGCGTTCGGCCAAGTTCATCCTGGAAGGCCGCTTCCCTGAGCGTATCGTCGAGAAGGCCGTGGAGCGCATGCTGCCGCGTGGCCCGCTCTTCCGCCAGATCCTCGGCAATCTGCGCGTCTACAAGGGCGGCGAGCATCCGCATGCCGCCCAGTCGCCGGAGGCGCTCGACGTCGCCGCGCTCAACAGCAAGAACAAGAGGGTCTGACCATGGCCGAGGTTCTTCAGTCTCTCTCCCAGCTCGGCGATGTCGCCAAGCCGGAGCAGCCCGCCGCTCCCGTGCATGTCAAGAAGGTCGATGCGCAGGGCCGCGCCTATGCCACTGGCAAGCGCAAGAACGCCATCGCCCGCGTCTGGATCAAGCCCGGCTCCGGCAAGGTCACGGTCAATGGCCGCGACCAGGAGGTCTATTTCGCCCGCCCTGTGCTGCGTCTTGTCCTCAAGCAGCCGCTCCAGCTGGTCGATCGCGTCACGCAGTATGACGTCGTCGTCTCGGTCAAGGGCGGCGGTCTCTCCGGCCAGGCTGGCGCGGTGCGCCACGGCATCTCCAAGGCACTGACCTTCTACGAGCCGGAGCTTCGCGGCCCGCTCAAGAAGGAAGGCTTCCTGACCCGCGACTCGCGCGTCGTCGAGCGCAAGAAGTTCGGCAAGGCCAAGGCCCGCCGCAGCTTCCAGTTCTCGAAGCGCTGATCGTTCCGGTCATTCCGATATGGGGAGGGCGGCTCGCAAGAGCCGCCCTTTTCGTTTGTCCGGCTCCGTGCTGTTCTTCGCCTCCAGCCTGAGGAGCCGCCATGACCCGTCCCGTCCTTCTCGTTACCGGTGGCAGCCGCGGCATCGGTGCGGCCATCTGCACCATGGCCGCCGCGCGCGGCTATGACGTCGCGGTCAACTACCAGAGCAACGCGGCCGCCGCGGCCGAGGTGGTGAAAGCCTGCGAGGCTGCCGGCGCGAAGGCCGTTGCGCTTCAGGGCGACATGTCCCGGCAGGGCGATATCGAGCGGGTCTTCGCCGAGGCCGCTGCGGCGCTGGGCCCGCTGACGCAAATCGTCGTCAACGCCGGCATCACCGGCCCCGCGAGCCGGCTGGCGGAGGCCGATCCGGAGGTGATCCGCCTCTGCATCGACGTCAACGTCACGGGCGCCATCCTCGTGGCGCGCGAGGCGGCCCGCGCCCTCCTGGGCAACGGGTCGGCGCCGAACCGGTCCATCGTCACCATCTCCTCCATCGCCGCGGGCCTCGGCGCACCCGACGAGTTCGTCTGGTATGCGGCCTCCAAGGGCGCGATCGATTCCCTCACGCTCGGCATGGCCAGGGAGCTGGCGCCCGCCGGCATCCGGGTGAATGCGGTGGCGCCGGGCATGACCGAGACCGAGATCCATGCCCTGTCGTCGGGCCAGCCCGGCCGCGTCGCCCGCATCGCGCCCTCGATCCCGCTCAGGCGCGCCGCCCAGCCCGAGGAGATCGCCGAGGTGGTGCTCTTCGCGATGTCGGAGGCTGCCTCCTATGTCGTCGGCTCGGTCCTGCGGGTGGGTGGCGGGCGATAGCCTTTGCCGACATGCCACGATCGCCGCAAGCGGCGATTGCCCTCAGGCGCGCGGCGGGTATAGCTCCGCCCCGCAGCCTTGCAGCAGGTACGTGAGCGAAGCGATGGCCGGATGGCTCTATCAGATCCCCTCGACCGTGCTGATCAGCCTGGCGGTGATGCTGGCAGTCGGGATCTGCGTGGCCGCGCCTTGGGTCGCGCATCGCGTGTTTCGGCTGAAGCCGAACCCGGAGTGGTCTTCGGCCGCGCTCGATGCGTTCAAGCTGATCGGCCCCCTCACCGGCATCTTCACCGCCTTCCTGCTGCTGCAATCGGTCAACCGGCTGCATGAGGCACGCCGGCTGGTGGAGAGCCAAGCGATGAACCTGCTGCAGCTCGACCGCGCGCTGGGCCGCATCGACTCCGCCGAGGCCGTCCACGCCCGCGCGGCGGTCCGTGATTACGCCCGCATCCTGGTCGATCGTGGCTGGCCGGCGATGCGCGCCCAAAGGCCGAGCCCCGAGGTCGGCACGGCTTTGAGCACGCTGTCGGGCCGCGTCGATGCGCTCGCGAAAACCCTGACGCAAGTCCCGGCGGCAGAGCGCAGTCCGCTCGAACTGATTTCGGCCGACCTCGAAGCCGTGGGCGATGTCCAGTCGCAGATCGAGGCGTCGGCGGCGGGCGGTCTGCCAGACACCTTCTGGCTCGCCGTGATCCTGCTTCTGCTCCTGATGACGGCCGAGGCGGCGATGATCGCGCCGCGCTGGGCCGTGATCCTGCCACTGGCCGGGTATTCCGGGGCCATCGGTCTCCTGATCGGTCTCCTGTTCGTGATGGACCGGCCCTTCCTCGGCGACCAAAGTGCGGACCCGTCACCGATCGAACGCAGCATCGCCACGCTCGATCTGCGTGCGCAGCTCTTGTCCCGGCCGCTGCAGGTGCGGCCGTGAGACATCCTTGCAACCGCCCGGACCTCGACACATGCGTATCCTGCTCACCCTCATCGCCTTCGGCATGATCGCCGCCCCGGCCCTGATGATGCTGGCGCGGGATGATCTGCCGCGTGGCCGGCGCATCCTGCGCGCGCTGCTGATCTTCTGCGCGCCGGCTCTCATGCTGGGCTTCATCCAGAGCGTGCCGGAGCTGGACGGGCGCGCGCTCAGCCATCCCAATGCCTGGGCGCTGGCGCGGGTTGCGCTCACCGGCGCCTCGCTGATCCTGCCCTGGTGCCTTTATGTCTGGCTGATGGGGCCGCGCCGGTGAGGAGCGGAGCGTCCCGATGACCGGGCAGCCGGCCCGGGTTCGATCGACCACGCCTTCACGGGCGAGCGCCGCGGGGCGCGGTCGACCCTGGTGCGGCACCACATCCAGGCGCTGGCGCTGAAGAAGGCCCGTTGAATCGGACCCGTGGCGGAAAGGCACGGATTTGATGGCCATCCGCGCAGGCTCGCCCTGGTCGGTCGACAGAGCGCCCGTCCCATCGGGCGCCGCTCATCCGTCACGGGAGAAGTGGCGCCGCAGCAGCTGGGCGAAGTGCTTCGTCGTTGGCGAACGCTCCGGCTCGCGAGCGTGCAGGAACAGGGCGACCTTGCCCAGCGCCGGAAGGGCCGCGGCGTCCGGCACAGGTCGCAGATCATCGCAGATCAGGTCGCTCGCGAGCGGCGCGATGCCCAGCCCCGCGGTGAGCGCCGCCTTCAGGCCGCCCAGGCTCGGCGTCGTATAGCTGACGATCCAGTCCGCGCCGGCGGCCTGCAAGGCCGACAGCGCGAGATCGCGGTAGGCGCACGGGTCGGGAAACAGCACCAGCCGCAAAGGACTTGCCGGCACGGCTTTGCGTCCGGCGACCCAGGCGACGTCGTGTCTTGCAAGCAGCTCGCCCTCGCCATTGTCGGCCGGCCGCTTGGTCAGGGCGAAATCGAGGCCGCCATCGGCGACCATTGCCAGCAGGGACCGGCTGCTGGCGACATCGACGCGCAGCTCGACCGCCGGATGTGACTGTGCAAACGCCGCCAGCAGCGCCGTGAACCCGCGCCCGCTCGCGAAGTCGTCCGACATGCCGAGCCTGACGATCCCGGCCAGCGGCCTTTCGGCCAGGCGAAAGGCCGCCGCCTCATGCAGGCGCAGGATCGCGCGGGCGTCCTCCGCGAAACGTTCCCCGGCCGCCGTCGCGGCGACGCTGCCGCCGCGACGGCGCGCGATCAGGCGATGGCCCGCCTGCGCCTCCAGCCGGCGCAGATGGCCGCTGACGGTCGATTGGGTGGCGTTCAGCTGGCGGCCCGCATGGGTGAACCCGCCCAGGTCGAGAACGGCCAGGAAACTGCGCAGCAGGACAGGATCGAACATGTCGCTGATTATCGCAAAGATCACTTACTCGGCAATTGATAATCCATTTTCACGCTTAGGCTCGGCCGCGTACAGCTCCGCGGGTTGCCCTGGGAGCCGCGCTGTCCATGCAGTCCTTCGTCGTCGATACCCCAACCCTCTCGATCGGCTGTGAAGTGACGGGCCCCGAGGACGGCCGTCCGGTCATCCTGCTGCATGGCTGGCCGGACGATGCCCGGACCTGGGACGGTGTCACGCCGGCGCTGCACGCGGCCGGTTGGCGCACCTATGTCCCCTTTCTGCGCGGCTTCGGCCCGACGAGGTTCAGGGCCGGCGCGGCAGCGAGATCGGGCCAACTGGTCGCGCTCGCCCTTGATCTGCTGGATCTCGCCGACGCTCTCGGGCTCGCCCGCTTTGCCGTCGTCGGTCACGATTGGGGCGCGCGTGCCGCCTATATTGCCAGCGTGCTGGAGCCCGACCGCGTCACCCGTTGCGCGGCCCTGTCTGTCGGCTGGGGCACCCAGGCGGCGGACCAGCCGCTTTCGCTGCAGCAGATGCAGAACTACTGGTATCACTGGCTGATGGCGACGGAACGCGGCGCAAGGCTCGTCGAGGAGGATCGGCTGGCCCTGACACGCCACATCTGGACGATTTGGAATCCGGGATGGACCGTGCCGGAGCCCGATTTCGCCGCGACGGCGGCCTCGTTCGACAATCCCGACTGGGCCGCGATCACCCTGCATTCCTATCGCGTGCGCTGGGGCCATGCCGCCGGTCACGAGGCCTTCGACGGGATCGAGCGCCGCGTCGCGCGCGATCCCGTCATCCATGTGCCGACGCTGACGCTCCATGGCGGCATCGATCCCTGCAACGAGCCGGCGACCTCGCTCGGCAAAGAGGCGCTGTTCGCGGCCGGTTACCGCCGCGCGGTGCTGGAGGGCGTCGGTCATTTTCCGCAGCGGCAGCGGCCGGATCTCGTGCTCGCCGAGCTGGTTCCCTTCCTCGGCGGCTGACCCCGGCGCGGCGCCCCATCCCGGTCATTGACAGCGCTGTCTCCCTCCCTCATATCCCGGTCATGACCACGAACCTGTCCCGACGTCGTAACCGCCCGGCCGCCCCTGCGCGACCGCGATGACGCTCGGCCTGTAGCCCGAACGCACGCGACCGCGCCCGGAGCGCGGTTTTTTTATGCCCGAAGCCGGCCAAGCTTTTTGAGCCGATCCCCCAGACGCCTTGCGAGGGTCCGATGAGCCAGAACCCGAAATCCATCTTCATCGACGGCGAAGCCGGCACCACCGGGCTCGGCATCCGCGACCGGCTGGCCGCGCTGCCCGAGATCGCGCTGAAGAGCATCGATCCCGACAAGCGCAAGGACCCGGCCGCCCGCAGGGAGATGATGGCCTCGGTCGATCTCGTCGTGCTCTGCCTGCCCGACGACGCCGCGAAGGAATCGGTCGCTCTCGCGGACGAGCTCGGCACTGATGCCCCCAAGATCGTCGACGCCGCGACCGCGCACCGGATCGCGCCCGGCTGGGTCTATGGCTTCGCCGAGCTGGCTCCGGGCCATGCCGAGGCGATTGCCAAGGCTGACCGCGTCGCCAATCCCGGCTGCTATCCCACCGGCGCCATCGCCTTGCTGCGGCCGCTCGTCGATGCCGGCCTGATCCCGCAGGATCACCCCGTCTCGGTCAATGCGGTCTCCGGCTATTCCGGCGGCGGCAAGGCGATGATCGCCGATTATGAAAGCGGCGTCGCACCGGCCTTCGAGCTCTACGGCCTCGGCCTGCGCCACAAGCACCTGCCGGAGTTGCAGGCCTATGCGCGGCTGACCCGGCGGCCGATCTTCGTGCCCTCGGTCGGCAATTTCCGGCAGGGCATGCTGGTCTCGGTGCCGCTGCATCTCGACACGCTGCCGGGCAAGCCCGCCATCGCCGACCTCCACCATGCCCTGGCCGAACGCTATGCCGGTTCGAGCTATGTCAGCGTGTTGCCGCCGGAGGCGGGCGGCAAGATCGAGCCCGAGGCGCTGAACGACACCAACAAGCTGGAGCTGCGCGTCTTCGGGCAGGATGACCTCGGCCAGGCCGTGCTGGTCGCCCGGCTCGACAATCTCGGCAAGGGCGCTTCGGGCGCCGCGGTGCAGAACATCCGCCTGATGCTCGGCCTGCCGGAGGGCTGACTCGGGGCGGCGCGGAATCTCGCGTCCTCCGGACAAGCTGCGAAGCAGCGCCGATCCGGAAGCGATGCCTGGACCGGTCCGGAATGGGTCCCGGGTCTTCGCTTCGCTGCGCCCGGGATGACCGACGCGGTTTGCGAATTCTCGGAGCTGAACAAAAAGGGCCGCTCGCGCGGCCCTTTCCTTTTGCCGGTCTGAAGCCTCAGCCCTGCCAGGGCAGGAATTTCTGCTTCTGCTCGCCCAGCCCTTCGATGCCGAGCGTGACGACCTCGCCCCCCTTGAGGAAGCGCGGCGGCTTGAAGCCGAGGCCTACGCCGGGCGGGGTGCCGGTGGTGATGACGTCGCCCGGATCCAGCCGCATGAACTGGCTGATATAGTGGACGAGGTGCTTCACGCCGAAGATCATCGTCTTGGTCGAGCCGTTCTGGACGCGCTCTCCGTCGATCTCCAGCCACATGGCAAGGTTCTGGATGTCGGCGACCTCGTCGGGCGTGACGAGCCAGGGGCCGAGCGGGCCGAAGGTGGGGCAGCCTTTGCCCTTCGCCCACTGGCCGCCGCGCTCGGCCTGGAACTCACGCTCCGAGACGTCGTTGCAGACGCAGAAGCCGGCGATGGCGTCCATCGCCTTCTCTTCGGGGATGTAGGAGCCGCCGTCGCCGATGACGATGGCGAGTTCGACCTCCCAGTCGGTCTTCTTCGACGCCTTGGGGATCTGCACGTCGTCATTGGGGCCGACGATGCAGTTCGGCGCCTTGTTGAACAGGATCGGCTCCTTCGGAATCTCGGCGCCGGTCTCGGCGGCATGGTCCGCGAAGTTCAGGCCCACCGCGATGAAGTTATGGACGTCGCCGACGCAGGCGCCGATGCGCGGCGCGCCCGGGACGAGCGGCAGGGATTCCGGCGACAGCGCCTTGATCTTGGCGAGCGACGCGGACGTCAGCGCCTTGCCCGCGAGGTCGGGAATGATCCCGGAGAGGTCGCGAAGCGCGCCCTTGGCGTCGAGCAGCCCGGGCTTTTCCTGGCCGAACGCGCCGTAACGAAGCAGTTTCAATGTGTTTCCCCCGGTTTCAATCGATCTAGTTGGGTGCGCAATCCTGCCCGGAGCGGAGGCGCCAAAGCAAGAGCGCAGGCGCGCATGGCGATCCCGACTGGGATGGGTGGCGAGGATGTTGCGGGAATGCCACTGGCGCCGGCAAAGCAGCGCTCCAAGTGGTCCAGGCCTTCGATCCTGGCCGCGCCGTCTTTGCCTCAAAACATGCGATAGTTCTTATATAAACAGTCTGTTTCGGAACGATCCCTCGAACGCTGCCGTGTTTTGCGCCGTTTTTCCGGGATTTTTGCGGGCAAGGCGCGAAAAAAAGGCGGCGCGGCGCCAGAAAGAAGGTGTCACTGACGGGATTGCGGCAAAAATCGGCTCGGTACATGGTTCGAATCGAGCCGGACTGCAGGGTCCGCAATGAAACACGATAAGGGATGGACTCGATGAAGGGCCTCATTCGCACCGCTGCCGCTGCCTCGGTTTCTCTGGCTGCGCTCCTGGCTGCCGGCACCGCCTCCGCCAGCTCCTTTGCGATCCGCAGCGGCCAGAGCGCCGAAGGCCTGGGCATGGCTTATGCCGGCGCCGCCTCCGGCGGAATCGGCATGGGCGCGATGGCCTGGAACCCGGCCACGATCACCATGTTCCCCGGCCGCAACAGCCAGTGGAACTTCACCTATCTCAACGCCAATGCGGCTTATGATCCGACGCAGCCGACACGCCTGGCGGTGCCCGGCACGCCGCTGAGCCCCATCCAGAACGGCACCGGCAATCTCGGCGGCGACGGCGCCTTCATCCCGGCCTCCTATTCGGCCTGGCAGCTGACCGACCGCTTCTGGGTCGGCGTCACCACCGGCGCGCCCTATGGCCTGCGCTCGAAGGCCGACAATCAGGTCAATGCGGCCCAGATCTATGGCCGTTCGGCCCGCGTCGCCACGATCAATGTCTCGCCGACCATCGGCTATCAGGTGAATGACTGGCTGTCGGTCGGTGCCGCGCTGCAGGTGCAATACCTGAAGGCCTCGCTCAAGCAGGCTTCCGGCATCGGCCCGACGGCTGCGCCGGTCATCCTCGAAGGTGACACGGTCGATTTCGGCTATCGCTTCGGCTTCACCCTGACGCCTCGCCAGGGCACCTCGATCGGCCTGGCCTATCGTTCCGCGATGCGCCAGACTCTGGACGGCTCGTTCCGCACCCCGGCGGCGTACATCCCGGTCAAGGCGAATCTCAACCTGCCGGACTCGGTGGTGTTCGGCCTTTCCCAGGTCATCAACGAGCAGTGGCAGATCCATGCCGGCGTCGAGTGGACCAACTGGAGCCGCTTCCGCAACATCCCGATCGTCGCCAAATTCGGCGGCGTCCCGGTTACCAGCCTGAATTTCCAGTACGACGACGCCTGGTATTTCTCGCTCGGCGCCGAGTACAAGTACAGCCGGGATCTGACGCTGCGCGCCGGCGTCGGCTACGAGCTCTCGGCCGTCAACGATCGCAACCGCACGATCTTCATCGCCGACAATGATCGCCTCTGGCTCTCCGCCGGTCTGAGCTATCAGCTCACCAACAAGCTCAAGCTCGATGTCGGCTACACCTATATCGATGTGAAGAAGGCCAAGGTGAACTACACCGGCTTCCATCCCCAGCAGAGCGCCGTGCTCTTCGCCGGCGAGGCCAAGCCCTACATCAACATCGTTTCGGCCGGCCTGACCTATCGCTGGGACGATCCGGCCCAGACCGTCCCCGTGCAGCCGGTCGTGCGCAAGTACTGAGCGGGTCGAGGAACGACAATTGGAGGAGCCGGCCGCGAGGCCGGCTTTTTCATGTGCGATGGCGGGGCCGTCCTTGCCGAACGAAACTTGCATGAGCCGCATCGATTGAGAGCGCCACGGTCGCGCCGGGCGTCTTATGCTGGGCCGCCCCCAGAAGCGCACCGATCTTGCATCGGCGCCACTCGCTCGGCAGATGGCCGGCCGCACGCTAACGGAACATGACGACATGGCTCACAGCTTGAACCGCCCGGACGCTCCCTCGGCCGCGACGCATCGTCCCAACCGGCCGGAGCTCGGCGCGGACGCCGTTCGTGCCATGCGCGAGGATCTGGCGGCCTGCTTTCGGATGGCGGCGCGCTACGGCTTCGAGGAGGGCATCTGCAACCATTTCTCGGCCGTGGTGCCGGGGCATGACGACCTCTTCCTGGTGAACCCATACGGGCTCGCCTTCCGCGAGATCACGGCCTCGAAACTGCTCGTCTGCGACTTTCACGGCAATGTCGTCGAGGGCGAGGGGCAGCCCGAGGCCACGGCCTTCTACATTCATGCCGAGCTCCACAAGCGCGTGCCGCGCGCCAGGGTCGCCTTCCACACCCACATGCCCTACGCGACGGCGCTGAGCATGACCGAGGGAGACCCGCTGGTCTGGGCGGGGCAGACCTCGCTGAAGTTCTACGGCCGCACCGTCGTCGACGACGACTATAACGGGCTGGCGCTCGACCCTTCGGAGGGCGCTCGCATCGCCGGCAGCGTCGGCGATGCGGATATCGTCTTCATGCGCAACCACGGCGTCATGGTGCTGGCGCCGAACGTCGCGGAAGCCTGGGACGATCTTTATTATCTGGAGCGCGCCGCCGAGGTGCAGGTGCTGGCGATGTCGACCGGGCGCAAGCTCATCCCGGTTGCCCCGCCGATCGCTGAAGCCGCCTACAGGCAGATGCGCGAGGGCGATCCGGAATCGGCGAGGCTCCACCTCGCCTCGATCCGTCGGCAGCTCGACGCCGAGGAGCCGCAATACCGGCATTGAGGGCAGCTTCGGCTGAATCCGGCGCCGGTTGCCATGTCGGCATTCGCGTCAGCGAAGGGCCGCGCAATCAGAGCACGCTGGTTTCTCTCGGAAACAGCGGTCAGCCCGGATCGCCGCGGCTTCGCTGTTTGTCCGGGGCGACGGTGTGGGTCCCGGTGAAACCGACACTGTTGCGGCCTTCTTCGCTATCGGGCGTTCGCTAGACCCGCACCTTCACATAGGTGCCCGGCGCGTCGGCCAGCGGTTCGAGCTTGCCGCCTCCGGGCTCGCGCGCCTTGACCTTGCGCGGCGCCTGGCTTTCCAGCCAGCCGAACCAGTGCGGCCACCAGCTCCCCGGATGCTCGGTCGCCTTCGCCATCCAGGCGTCGAGCGAGCCCTTGGCCGGGCCGCCCGTCCAGTACTGGTACTTCACCTTGGCCGGCGGGTTGACCACGCCGGCGATATGCCCGGAGCCGGCGACGACATGCTCCACCGGCCCGCCGAAGCATTGCGAGCCGATGAAGACCGAGGCCGAGGGCGCGATATGGTCCTCGCGCGTGGCGAGATTATAGATCGGGATCGTCACCTTCTTCAGGTCGAGCCGCTTGCCGCCGATGACCATCTCGCCCTTGGAGAGCTTGTTGTCGAGATAGCAGTTGCGCAGATAGAAGGAGTGGTTCGCCGCCGGCATCCGCGTCGAATCCGAGTTCCAGTAGAGCAGGTCGAACGGGGAGGGCGCCTTGCCCTTCAGGTAGTTGTTGACGGCGTAGGACCAGATCAGGTCGTTTGGCCGCAGCATGTTGAAGGCCCCCGCCATCCGCGAGCCATCGAGATAGCCGGTGCGGCTCATCTGCTCCTCGATCGACCTGATCTGCTCCTCGTCGACGAAGACCGAGAGCTCCCCGGCCTGCGAGAAGTCGACCTGCGTGGTGAAGAAGGTCGCGCTCTCGATCCGCTTGTCGGCCACCGCGGCCATATAGGCCAGCGTTACGCCGAGCAGCGTGCCGCCGACGCAGTAGCCGATGGCCGAGACCTTCTTTTCCCCTGTCGCTTCCCGGATCGCGTCGAGCGCGGCGAAGATGCCCTCGCGCATATAGCTCTCGAAATCCTTGGTGGCGTGGCGGGCATCCGGATTGACCCAGGAGATGCAGAAGACGGTCAGCCCCTGCTCGACGCACCAGCGGATGAAGCTCTTCTCCGGGTTGAGGTCGAGGATGTAGAATTTGTTGATCCAGGGCGGCACGATCAGCAACGGTCGCTTCAGCACCTGCGGGGTCGAAGGCGCGTACTGGATCAGCTCCATCACGTCGTTGCGGAACACGACCTTGCCCGGTGTCATCGCGATGTTGACGCCGACCTCGAAGCGGCTCGCATCGGACTGCCGGATCTTCAACTCGCCGCCGCCCGCCTCGACATCCTCGGCGAGCATCTTCAGGCCGCGCACCAGGTTCTCGCCATTCTGCTGGAGCGTCTCGCGCAGCAACTCGGGATTGGTGGCGACGAAATTGGTCGGGGAGAGGGCGCCCGCGATCTGCTTGATGTAGAAGCGGGCCTTGTCCTTGGTGTGCGCGTCGAGCCCGTCGGCCTGGTCCACCATCATCTCGGCCCAGCGCGAGCCGATGAGATAGGCCTGTTTG
Organism: Allobosea sp. TND4EK4; assembly: GCF_900156025.1. Classification (GTDB taxonomy): domain Bacteria; phylum Pseudomonadota; class Alphaproteobacteria; order Rhizobiales; family Beijerinckiaceae; genus Allobosea. Next base: position 211,467 of record NZ_FTMO01000001.1, on the reverse strand, counting down.
ATGAAATCGAAGATCGGCTGCTGCGACCAGTCGGGGTCCTTGAAGCGGCCGTCGCGCGGGTCGGGCTGGGCGACGGGCTCGGACGGCTCGCCGCCCGCGCGCTTCAGCGCCATGCTCCAGAGATTCATGAAGTCGCCCGCAAGCGAAGCCTGCGCCTCGACGATCTTCGCCGGATCGTTGATCCAGCGCTCGGCGACTCGCCCGAGCGTCTTGACCATGTCGCTGGCCTCTTCGGCCTGGCCGGTCTTGGCCTCGCCGCGCTCGATCGGCTTCAGATAGGCGGCGGTGACCCTGCCGTATTCCTCGACGAGCCGGCCCATGTTCTGCGCGAACTGGTCGAAATCCGGTGCGGGCGCAGTTGCGCCGTCCCCTGCCTCTCCCTGACCGCCGGTTGAGCCCCGACCCATGACTCGCTCCTCCCCTTTGGTTCTTGGAATAGCGCGTCGCTTCCCAATTTGGTCCTATTAAGGACGCGTCCTCTGTGCTTTACCAACGAAATTCGACAACCTGCTGGATGTCCCGATGCCGACCGATCTGTCCGTGAAGGCGCTGCCGCTGTCGCTCCTGCTGCTGGGGGCGGCTCTCGCTTTGGCGGGATGCGCCTCCGGCGATGGCATCGTGAAGGGGCCGGCGGAAGCGGTCGGACTGGCGACGACGCCGCAGGAACCAAAGGCCTTCGTGCGCGAAAGCCGGCCGGTCCAGACGGATTACATTCCGGTCGGGCAGGATCTTCGGGCCAGTCAGCTCTGCCCCGGCCCAACCCCAGCACCGGCTTACGTCCCTGCCGGGCAGGCCGCCCGCTTCCGGGCGCCGACGCCGATTCGGGACCCGAAGGACCCCTGCAAGCCGCGCGCGAATTTCGAGGACATCCAGAAGCAGCTCGAGGCGAAGCAGAAGGCCAACGAGGCGGCCGGCAATACCGCCAAGGCGCTCGGCACCACCGCCGCCCCGAAACCGGCGCAGCTTCCCACGAACTGAGCCGCGGACCGGCGTGCGGCGTGAGCCTGTGCCGCAGCGCAGCATTTGCAAGAAAGTTGCGCCTCATTCGCTGTCCTGACGAAAGATGCGATGCTAAGCAGCTCTGACGCAAGGAAGTGATTTGCGTGGGGCAGGGCCTCGGTCCCGCCGCTTCAGGACCGTTCGAGATGACCGATTTTCACCGCATCAAGCGCCTGCCGCCTTACGTTTTCGAGCAGGTCAACAAGATCAAGGCCGCCGAGCGCGCCAAGGGCGTCGATATCGTCGACCTTGGCATGGGCAATCCGGACCTGCCGGCCCCGAAGCACGTCATCGAGAAGCTGGTCGAGACCGCCGGCAAGCCGCGGACCGACCGTTATTCCGCCTCCAAGGGCATCGGCGGCCTGCGTCGCGCCCAGGCTCATTATTACGAGCGCCGCTTCGGCGTGAAGCTCAATCCCGAGACGCAGGTCGTCGCCACGCTGGGCTCCAAGGAAGGCTTCGCCAATATGGCCCAGGCCATCACGGGGCCGGGTGATGTCGTGCTGGTGCCGAACCCGAGCTATCCGATCCACGCCTTCGGCTTCCTGATGGCCGGCGGCGTCATTCGCTCCGTCCCGGCCGAGCCGACGCCGGCGATGTTTCCGGCGCTGGAGCGCGCGGTGATGCATTCGGTGCCGAAGCCGATCGCGCTCGTCACCTGCTATCCCGCGAACCCCACCGCCTATGTCGCCTCGCTGGATTTCTACCGCGATCTGGTCGCCTTCGCGAAGAAGCACGATCTGATCCTGCTGTCCGATCTCGCCTATGCCGAGGTCTATTTCGACGAGAACAATCCGCCGCCCTCGATGCTGCAGGTCCCGGGTGCGATCGACGTCGCGGTCGAGTTCACCTCGATGTCGAAGACGTTCTCGATGGCGGGCTGGCGCATGGGCTTCGCCGTCGGCAACGAGCGGCTGCTGGCCGCATTGGCCCGGGTGAAGTCCTATCTCGACTACGGCGCCTATACCCCGATCCAGGTCGCCGCCGCTGCGGCGCTGAACGGCCCCGACGACTGCATCCGTGAGATGCGCGACATCTACCGCAAGCGACGCGATGCGCTGGTCGAGAGCTTCGGCAAGGCCGGCTGGGAATTTCCGGCACCGGAGGCCTCGATGTTCGCCTGGGTGCCGATCCCGGAGAAGTTCCGCCATCTCGGCTCGCTGGAATTCTCCAAGCTGCTGATCGAGAAGGCGGAGGTGGCGGTCGCGCCGGGCATCGGCTTTGGCGAGCATGGCGACGACTTCGTCCGCATCGCCATTGTCGAGAACGAGCAGCGCATCCGGCAGGCCGCCCGCAATGTCGGCCGCTTCCTGAAGGGCGCGGACACGACCCTGCACAACGTCATCCAGATGCCGAAGGCGGGGTAGGGCGGGCAAGCCGGCTTCGGGCCGCCCCGTCCTTGCGAGCCAAGCGAAGCAATCCGGGAGGATCGGGTCGTACCGGTCCGCCCGCGCGGCTTCTGGAGGGCTTCGCTGCTTTGCTCCTCGCGATGACGGACAATCGCTCTGGACCGCCATCCGAAAACATGGGAACCGGAACGGAGCGGAACAGCGATTCCGCCTGACATCCGAGGCCCGGTTCCATGAGACGCAAAGGCCGCCTGCTCGGCATCGGCTTCGCCGCCTTCGCGGTGATCTGCCTCGTGGCAACCTATGACTATTCCAAGGGCCGCATCCCGCAGACGGATTCCAGGCTCGTCGAGGATGTGCTGGTCGAGGGCAATGCCCGCGAATGCGCCCGCGACGTCACCGCGGCCGTGACGCGTCACATCCCGCTCGGCACCGACCGCGCCGAGGCGGAGCGCATCCTGGCGGGCGCCACCATCACCCCGCCTTCGGCTTGGTTCTGGAAGCCGGAGGTCGAGAACAGCGCGGTCTCCGAGGGCCAGACGCTCGAGGCCATCCACACCATCAAGACGACGCCCTTCGTCAGCAACCTGCTGCGCGTTTATCTCGGGTTCGAGGACGGCAAGGTGAGGCGGGTCGCAGCCGAGGTGATCTGTCATTTCAGCTAGGGTCCGGCAGCCTTCTGGTGGAGCGGCCTGGACCGCTTCATCGTTGACTCGCACCGCGCCTCGTGCGACCCCGCGCCCATGACCAGCGCGTTCCCGTCCACCGCCTCGCAGCCCTTGCGCATCGGCCTTGCCGGGCTGGGGACGGTCGGCGTCTCGGTGCTGAAGATCCTGCGGCGGCAGGAGAATGCACTCGCCGCTCGCTGCGGCCGCTCGATCCGCGTCGTCGCCGTTTCGGCACGAAACCGCCAGCGCGACCGCGGCATCGATCTCGGCGGACTTGCCTGGTTCGACGATCCCGTGGCCCTGGCGAAATCGGACGAGATCGACTGCCTCGTCGAGCTGATGGGCGGCGCGGACGGGCCGGCCAAGGCCGCGGTCGAGGCTGCGCTGGCGGCCGGCAAGCCGGTTGTGACGGCCAACAAGGCTCTGCTCGCCGCCCATGGCGTGGCATTGGCCGAACTGGCCGAAGCCAACGATGCCGCGCTTGCTTTCGAAGCTTCCTCGGCCGGCGGCATCCCCGTGGTGAAGACGCTTCGCGAGGCGCTGGCAGGCAACAACGTCACCCGCATCTCGGGTATTCTCAACGGCACCTGCAACTATATCCTCTCGCGCATGGAGCTGGAGGGACTGACCTTCGCCGATTGCCTGAAGGACGCGCAGCGCCTGGGCTATGCGGAGGCGGACCCGACCTTCGACGTCGAGGGCTTCGATACCGCCCACAAGCTCGCCATCCTCACCAGCCTCGCATTCGGGACGAAGATCGACGCCGAAGCGATTCATGTCGAAGGCATTTCCGCGATCACGCCGCTCGACCTGAAGATGGCCGACGATCTCGGCTACCGGATCAAGCTTCTCGGCGTCGCCGAGCGTACCAAGACCGGCATCGAGCAGCGCGTGCACCCCACCATGGTCCCGAAATCCTCGGCCATCGCGCAGGTCATGGGCGTGCTCAACGCCGTCTCGATCGATGCCGACGCGGTGCGCGAGATCACGCTGGTCGGCCCCGGAGCGGGAGGTGACCCCACCGCCTCCGCCGTTGTCGCCGACATCGCCGATGTGGCGCGGGGCACGGCGGGCCTGCCCTTCGGCCTGCCGGTGGCGCGGCTGGAGGAGCCGACCCGCGCGCCGATGCAGCGCCACGAGGGCGGCTATTACGTCCGTCTCGCCGTGGCGGACCGCCCCGGCGCGGCCGCCGCGATCGCCACCCGGATGGCGGAAGCCGACATTTCGCTCGAGAGCATCGTCCAGCGCCGCTCGCCCGAGGCCGCCAGCCGCGACCCGGGCGGCCGCTCCGGCGCGCCCGTGCCGGTCGTCCTGATCACCTATGCCACCAGCGAGACCGCGATCCGCGCCGCGCTGGAGAAGGTCTCCGCCGACGGCCATATCGCGGAACCCCCGCAAGTCATCCGGATTGAACGCGAACAGGCCTGAGCCGGCTTTCTTCCATCGTTGATTTCAAAAGGACCTCATTCCATGTCCGTCGATCTCCGCATTTCGCCTGAACAGGTCATCGAGCGCTATCTGTCGATGGAACTGGTGCGTGTTACCGAGCGTGCGGCCGTCTGCGCCGCGAAGCTTCGGGGCCATGGCGACGAGAAGGCTGCAGACCAGGCGGCTGTCGATGCCATGCGTCGCGAACTGAACCGCCTCGACATCGACGGCGAGATCGTCATCGGCGAGGGCGAGCGCGACGAGGCGCCGATGCTTTTCATCGGCGAGAAGGTCGGCAACAAGCAGGGGCCGAAGGTGCACATCGCGGTCGATCCGCTGGAAGGCACGACCCTCTGCGCCAAGGACATGCCGGGCTCGATCGCGGTGATGGCGATGGCCGGTGCCGGGAGCCTGCTCTACGCCCCCGACGTGTATATGGACAAGATCGCCTGCGGCCCCGGCTACGCGCCCGGCGTGATCGATCTCGATGCCTCGCCGGCCGACAACATCAATGCGCTGGCCAAGGCCAAGGGCGTCAAGCCGCGCGAGATCTCGACCCTGATCATGGACCGCCCGCGCCATGCCAAGCTGATCGAGGAGGTCCGCAAGACCGGCTGCTCGATCCGCCTCATCACCGATGGCGACGTTGCCGGCGTGATCTTCTGCACCCAGCCGGAAAAGACCGGCATCGACCTTTATCTCGGCATCGGCGGTGCGCCCGAGGGCGTTCTCGCCGCGGCGGCGCTGCGCTGCGTCGGCGGCCAGATGCAGGGCCGGTTGATCCTCGACACCGAGGAGAAGCGCGTGCGCGCCCATGGCATGGGCGTCCTCGACCCCAACAAGAAATACGACATGTCGGAAATGGCTTCGGGCGACGTGATCGTCTGCGCCACCGGCGTCACCGATGGCGGCCTGCTCTCGGGCGTGAAGTTCGGCAAGGACATCATCGAGACCGAGACGCTGGTCTATCGCTCGATCACCGGCACGGTCCGCCGCATCTATGGCGAGCACCGCGAGTTCTCGAAGTTCCAGCTCGACTGAGCAGGATAGCCGAGACATTCGGAACGGCCGGGTGCAAGCCCGGCCGTTTTCGTTTGCTGGACGAGGCTGGAGCGGGTCATCACGGGCGAAGCGGAGCCAAGACCCGGGATCCATGCCGGAACGGTTCAGGCAGGGACCCCGGATCGGCGCTGCTGAAGCGGCTCGTCCGGAATGACGCCATGGTTCCGCAAATGCCCGGAAAGCCTGTGTGACGAACGCTTCACGGTTGACCCGGCCGCCCGCTTGCGCGACGCCGTGCGGCGATGAGTCTTTCCCACACCCGCGCCTTTCTCGGTGTGACCCGTTCCGCGCTCGGCCGGCCGTGGCGCGACCGGCTCGACATGCCCGGCCTCGGCCGTGCCGAGGCGCTGAGCCAGCAGGAAGGCCTCTCCGATATCGTTGCCCGGCTGCTCGCCGCCCGTGACGTCGAGCCCGCCGAGGCCTTGCGCTTCCTCGAGCCGAAGCTGCGGGACCTGCTGCCGGACCCGTCCGTCCTGACCGAGATGGCGCCGGCCGCCGCCCGGCTGGCGCGCGCCGCTGTTACCGGGGAGCGCGTCGCGATCTTCGGCGATTACGATGTCGACGGCGCCTGCTCCTCGGCGCTGCTGTCCGGCTTCCTGCAGGAGGCGGGAGCCCGCCCGCGCATCCACATCCCCGACCGTCTCATTGAAGGCTACGGCCCCAACAGCGAGGCGATCCGGATGCTCGCGGGCGAGGGCGCGACCCTGCTCGTCACGGTCGATTGCGGCACGACCAGCGACGAGCCCTTTGCCGAGGCGCGCCGGCTCGGCCTCGACATCGTCGTGCTGGACCATCACCAGGCGCCGGAACGGCTGCCTGCGGTGGAGGCCCTGGTCAATCCCAACCGGCAGGACGACCTCTCCGGGCTCGGCCATCTCTGCGCCGCCGGCGTCGTATTCCTCGCGCTGGTCGCGACGAGCCGGGAGCTGCGCCGGCAGGGTGTCTGGGCGAAGCGTGGGGCTGAGCCCGACCTGCTGGCGGCGCTCGATCTCGTCGCCCTCGCCACGGTGGCGGACGTCGTGCCCTTGCGCGGCCTGAACCGCGCCTTCGTGCGGCAGGGCATCGCAATGATGCGCGCCCGCACGAGGCCGGGCCTCGCCGCGCTGATGGACGTCGCCGGGCTCGACGGGCCGGTCCAGCCCTGGCATCTCGGCTTCCTGCTCGGCCCGCGCATCAATGCCGGCGGGCGCATCGGCGACGCGGCCCTCGGCGCACGGCTGCTCCTCACCAGCGACGAGGTGGAGGCGAAGACGATCTCCGCCGAGCTGAACCGGCTGAACCAGGAGCGGCAGGAGATCGAGCGGCAGGCCGTGCTGGAGGCCGTCTCGCAGGCGGAGCATGAATTCGCCGGGGCGGGGGAGGATCTGCCGGTTCTGCTCGCCGCCAGCGCCGATTGGCACCCTGGCATCGTCGGCCTGGTCGCGGCGCGGCTGAAGGAGCGCTTCCGTCGCCCGGCCTTCGCGCTGGCGCTGAACGGGGAGGGCGGGGCCACCGGCTCCGGCCGCTCGATCGCCGGCGTCGATCTCGGAAAGGCGGTGCGCGCTACGGTCGAGGCCGGGCTCGCGGTCAAGGGCGGCGGCCACGCCATGGCGGCCGGCGTGACCCTCGCGCAGGGGCAGGCGAGCGCCTTCCACGCGTTCCTGACCGAGCAGCTCGCCCGCGACGTCGCCGGGGCGAGCGAGGCGGAAGCCCTGCTCGTCGATGCCGCGCTCAGTGCCGGCGGCGCGACGCCGCGCCTGCTGGCCGAGATCGACAAGGCCGGCCCCTTCGGCGCGGGAAGCCCCGAGCCCGTCTTCGTCTTTCCGGCGCATCGTCTCACCGACGCCCTGACCGTTGGGGCCGGCGGCCATGTCCGCATCAAGCTGCGCAGCGGCGATGGCGCCTCCATCAGCGGGATCGCCTTCCGTGCGGCGCAGGAGCCGCTGGGACAGGCGCTGCTGGCGGCGCGCGGCGAGAGCGTCCATCTCGCGGCGACGCTGACGCTGAACCGATGGGGCGGCAACGAGACCGCCGAGCTGCGCATCCTCGATCTCGCGCGCCCGGTCTGAGACTCCGGGAGGCCTGATGTGCCGCAGCTCCCGTCCAGGCCTGATCGGCGGCCGCCTCTCTGGAGCACGCTGGTTTTCTCGGAAACACGACGTCATCCCGGGTTTGACCAGGGGATGACGTCGAAGGGCGCGGCAGCCCTGCGATGGATCCCGGATCGGCGCGGCTAGGCCGCTGGTCCGGGATGGCGATGTGTTTCCTTGAACTCGGCACGCTCCAGGCTGACGGGGGCGCTCCGGTTGCCCGCCAGATCGGGCTCGCGGCCGTTGTTCTGAAACGGCGCTCGCACCGTTTCCATCCCAGCGAAAGCGGCACGGGCCGAGCCATGCACAATTTCTGCCGCGCAACGCTTGCAGAGCGCCGATCCCCCCACTATACCTCGCCCCGCTTCGACGACGCGGCCAGCCGCGACGCCACGCGGTCTTCGTCTATCGGTTAGGACACCAGCCTTTCACGCTGGGAAGACGGGTTCGACTCCCGTAGACCGCGCCATCTTTTTGCGCCGCCAAGATAATCCGGCGCTAGAGCAGCCCAGAGCGGCGACCTGCGTGGTGGCCCGGCATTTTGCTCAACGAAGACCGCAGTTCAGAGCCGGCGCACGTCCTGCTTCTTCGGTCGGGTCGCTGCGGGATGAAGCCGCAATCGCTCCGCGCTCATGGCCGGATCTGCCGCATGACGGCCGGTCGGCGGAAAGCAGCTCGGGCGGCGCGTTCGTCAGGCGCCGCGCTCCCTCGGCCTCCAGGACGGCGCTTTCGCTGAAGCAAGGCCGGCCGCAAAGGCCTCGATGTGGAAGACGATACCCTCTTTCAGCCGCCGATCGAAGCTCGGCAGGAAGGCGCGGGAAATCGCTCGGCGCCGGCTTCCGCTCAGACCAGCCCCGCCAGATGCAGGCCGAGCCCGGCGGCGGAGCAGGCGGCCAGCGTGGCGACCATGCCTGTCTTGAACCGGAACATGGCGAGGATGGCGGCCAGGGACAGCAGGGCAGCCCAGGGGTCGATGCTGGCGAGAACCGGCACCTCGAAGCTCAGCCCGAAGCCGCGGATGGGAACGCTGGCGCGGAAGACGGTGTGGATGGCGAACCACAGCGCCAGATTGAGGATCACCCCGACGATGGCCGCGGTGACGGCGGAGAGGGCGCCGTGCAGCGCCCTGTTGCCCCGCAGCCCCTCGATGAAGGGGGCGCCGAGGAAGATGAAGAGGAAGCAGGGGACGAACGTCACCCAGGTGGTGAGCAGGCCGCCGATGATGCCCGCCGTCAGCGGCGCCAGCGTTCCGGGATCGCGATAGGCGCCCATGAAGCCGACGAACTGCAGCACCATGATCAGTGGCCCCGGCGTCGTCTCCGCCATGCCGAGGCCGTCCAGCATCTCGCCGGGCCGCAGCCAGTGGAAGCCGTTCACCGCCTGCTGCGCGACATAGGCGAGCACGGCATAGGCCCCGCCGAAGGTGACGACGGCCATCTTCGAGAAGAAGATCGCGATCTGGCCGAACACGTTGGACGGGCCGAGCGTGAGCACGATGGCCGCCACCGGCAGCAGCCACAGGCCAAGGCAGATGGCCGCCACGCGCAAGGTGGAGCGCGCGCTCGGGCGGGCATGCCCCGGCAGTTCCTCGCCCAGCAGGCTGTCGCGATCCGCCAGCACCGTGCTGCCCCGGCCGGCCTTGTGGCCCGCACCGGCCTGGAAGGCCGGCACGCCGGCCCGGCCGGCGAGAAGGCCGATCAGCCCGGCGCCCAGCACGATGGCCGGGAAGGGGACATTGAAGAGGAAGATGCCGAGGAACGCCGCCGTGGCGAGCGCGATCATGGCGCTGCTTTTCAGGGCGCGGCCGCCGACGCGGACGACCGCCTGCAGGACGATGGCGAGCACGGCCGCCTTCAGGCCGAAGAAAAGCGCGCCGACGATCCCGACACTGCCGTACAGGGCGTAGACGATCGACAGGGCCATGATGGCCACGGCGCCGGGAAGGACGAACAGCACGCCTGCGATGATGCCCCCGAGCGTGCGGTGCATCAGCCAGCCGATATAGGTGGCGAGCTGCTGCGCCTCGGGGCCGGGAAGCAGCATGCAGTAGTTGAGCGCATGCAGGAACCGGTTCTCGCCGATCCAGCGCTTTTCCTCGACGATGATGCGGTGCATCACCGCGATCTGCCCGGCAGGCCCGCCGAAGGACAGGGCAGCCACCCGCAGCCAGACCTGGAACGCTTCGCCGAGCGGGACGCCATGGCTGGAGCCCGGCGCCGCCCCCGGCGTGTGGAGCGAGGCGGGGCCGCCATCCGGAATGCCGATGGAGCGGGCCGTCGCATCGGCGGCCGGGCCGTCGCCTGGTGTCGTCATCTTGGCGTCCTCGCGGCGGCGTCTCGGTGCATGACGATAAGGCGCATGGGGCGGTCTAGAAAGGCCCGAGCGCGGGCAGATGCAGCAGGACCAAGCGGCCGGCACCGCAGCCGATCAGCCGCAGCGGGTTGACCGGCGTCGCCACCAGCCGCGCGGTCGAGGCCAGCGCCAGGCCACGGCCGATCCAGCCGGAATCGAGAAAGCGGATCAGGCCCTAGCTGGCCGCCAGATCATTCCGGCCGCGACCGGCCTCCGGCTCCGTTGCAGCGCCTTGAGCAGGCGCTCCCCCTCATAGCGGGCGGTTGATGGGACGGAAGCTGCGGTGGGTGTCAGCGCCGCGGCCCGTCCCGCCGTCCCAGCGTTCGGCCCACGGCCCGCTTCAGCCGCGCGCCGGCCTTGCGGACCAGTTCGCGGTTGCGCTTGTCCTGCGCTTCGCCGGAGAGCAGCCCGGCCACGGGCAAGGTCTCGTCCCGCGCCGGCTCGGAAAGGGGATGGCTCTCGGCCAGCATCGTGCTCTCGGCCAGCCGCAGCGCCGCCTGCTCCCTGTCGATATAGGCTTTGATCGGCAGGTGGTCGGAGGCGGCGCGCGCCAGCGGCGTGTCGTGGACCACGACCTGGGACAAGATGTCGGGCCGGTTGGCGATGATGCGGTCCAGCGCCAGCAGCGGCATGCCGGACGGAAAGCTCGGCACCGGGACCGGCAGGGTGCCGAAGGCGGGACCGAGTTCTTCGAGCGCCGAGCGCTTCCCCAGCCGCCACTCGTTCAGGTCGCCCATCAGCAGGGTCGGGCGCTCGTCCCGCGAGCCCATGATCTCCAGGATCATCCGCGCCTGCTGCGAGCGCGAGCGCCTCAGCAAGCCGAAATGCGCTGCCACCAGCCGGAGCGGCGTGCCGTCCTCCAGGTCGAGATCGACGACGAGCGCCCCGCGGGGTTCCAGCCCCGGCAGCGCGACCTGATGGACGTCCCGCACCAGCCCCTGCCGGAACAGCACGACATTGCCGTGCCAGCCATGGGCGCGGCCGCGTGGGCTCAGCGGCACCGGCAGGAGACCCGTCTCGCGCTCGAGCCAATCGAGATCGAGCAGGCCGTGGCGCTCGCCGAAGCGCTTGTCGGCCTCCTGCAGCGCGATCACGTCGGGCCCGATCTCGGCGATCACCTGGGCGATCCGCCCGGGGTCGAACTTGCCGTCGACGCCGACGCATTTGTGAACGTTGTAGGAGGCGACGAGCGTTCCCTCCTGCCGGGTCCCGGCAGCGGGGCGTTCCGTCCGGCGCCGTTCGCGCAGCGAGGCGATGATGCTGGCGCGCAGGCTCGGGCTTTTTTTCTGCATGCGGCCTGCCAGTCCGGACTATCTCTCGAATCGGGAAGCGAAACCTATAGGAGCCAAAAAAGGTCCGGTTCGTGGCGAATGTCCAGATCGTCGCGCGCCGTCTCGGGCGCGATCACAATGATCTGTCTCATGGTTCTAGAGATAGGGCGAGCCGAGCCAGATCAGCCGGTCGATCAGGCGGATGGGATAGGGGCGGGCACGCAGGGCGGCGAGGGTCACGGGCTCCGCGGTCTCGATCGCCGCGTCGATCCGCGCCTCGATCCCGCCTGAAAAGCCATGATCCAGCACCTCGACATCGATCTCGAAATTCAGCCTGAGCGAGCGTGGATCGAGGTTGGACGAGCCGACATAGGCCCAGGCGCCGTCGATGGCGAAGAGCTTTGAATGGTCGAACGGGCCGGTCGAGCGCCAGATGCGGCAGTAGTTCTTCAGCATCTGGTCGAACTGCGCCGTCATCGCCCGGTCGACCAGCACGAGGTTGTTGACCGCCGGCACGACGATGTCGATGGAGACGCCGCGCCGAGCGGCCGTCATCAGGGCGCTGATCAGCTCCTGGTCCGGCAGGAAATAGGGCGACATGATCCGCACCGAGCGGCGTGCGACCGAAAGCGCGCCGATCAGGAGCTTGTGGTTGTTCTCCAGGCAGGAATCCGGCCCGGAGGGCACCGCCCGCATCAGCACGGGCGAATCGGCTTCGGGCGGTGGCGGGATGTCCCAGGCCTCGTCCTCCAGGGCCTCGCCAGCGGTGAAGCGCCAATCCTCGGCGGCGATCGCGAAGAGATCGGCCACCACCGGGCCGGTCACCTGGAAATGCGTGTCGTGGGAGGCGCCGTCCCCGGCGAATTCGGCGGTGAAGCCTTGGCGAATGTTCATGCCGCCCATGAACGCGACCGCCCCGTCGACGACGATGATCTTCCGATGGGTGCGCAGGTTGGCATAGGGCAGGCGCAGGCCCACGATGATGTTGCCGTTGAAGACGCGGACGTCGATGCCGCCCTCGCGCAGGTACCCGGCGATGCTCGGCACCGAATAGCGGGCGCCGACCGCGTCGATCAGCACCCTGACCGCGACGCCGCGCGCTCTGGCCGCGATCAGCGCGTCCGCGATCCGCAGGCCCACCGGGTCGCGGTCGAAGATGTAGGTTTCGAGCAGGACGCTGCGCTGCGCGGTGCCGATCGCCTCCAGCATCGCGGCATAGGCCTCGTCCCCGGTGTGCAGGGTGCGGATGGTGTTGCCCCGCGTCAGCGGATGGCGCGCCACGCGGTCTCCCAGCGTCTTCAGCGCTGCGAAACGCTGGCCGAACAGCGAGGTGACCTCGTCCTGGCTGATATGGAACGCCGAATCGTCGCCGGTCCGGTGGCCGGGACGCTGCGACAGGATCGCCGCCCTGCGGATGCGGTTGATCCCGGCGATGCCGTAGAGCAGGGCTCCGATGATCGGGGAGAGCACGATCACGGCCGTCCAGCCGATGGCGGCGCGCACCTCGTCCTTGGTCATCACCGCGTGGATGGTCGCGGCTGTCGCCATCGCCAGCGAGACGACGGCGACGAGATGCGGCCAGTAATCGGAGAGAATCTCCCACATCGTTCCACGCTAGAGCATGCCGTCCCCGACCGGAATGCTCCTGCCGCGGGCAGGGCGGGTTCTCCCCTGCCGGAGCCATGGAGGGACTCGACTCTCGGCCACTTCTGTGGCGTTTTAGAAAGGAACAAAAAGCGAACATTGATCTTGTCCCGGCATGCAGAACGCCACCTCTCCGACCCTGTCCGATCTGCGCCGCAGCCTGGCGGAGGCAGCCTTGCGCGCCGGCCCTGCCGCGGCGGGACGGGTCGGGCTCGGCGTGCCGGAGATCGACGCCGTTCTGTCGGGCGGGCTGCAGCGGGCGGCCCTGCACGAGATCCACGCCGCGAGCACGGCCGATCTCGCCGCCGCGACCGGCTTTGCCCTCGGCCTGGCCCTGCGCGCGGCCGAGGGCGCAGGGAAGGCTGCGGAACGCCCGATCCTCTGGGCGCGGCAGGATTTCCTCGATGCCGAGACCGGCCGGCTGCATGCGCCGGGGCTGAACGAACTGGGGCTCGACCCCGCGCGCCTGCTGCTGGTGCGGGCGCGCGATGCTGAGGGGGTGCTGCGGGCCGGGGCGGAGGGGGCCCGCTGTCCGGCGCTCGGGGCGGTGCTGATCGAGCCCTGGGGGGAGGCCAGGCCCTTCGACCTCACCGCCAGCCGGCGCCTCTCCCTGGCGGCCGAGGGGGCGGGCGTGACCGTTCTCGTATTGCGCGTGGCGGCGCGGGAGGCGCCGAGCGCGGCCCGAACGCGCTGGCGCGTCGCGGCGCTGGCCTCCCGGGCGCTGGAGGCGAATGCGCCCGGCGCGCCGGCGTTCCGATTGAGTTTGCTGCGCCAGCGGGGCGGCGCAGCCGAATGTGAGTGGCGTGTGGAGTGGGACCGTGACCGACGTTTCTTTGCCGAGCGAACCGCCTTCGACCGACTGCCACACCGGACGAACCATGCCCCGCCGCTATCTCGCCCTCTGGTTTCCCTTCCTGGCGACGGATCGTCTGCGGCGGAAGGGCGCGATTCCGGCCTTCGGCGCACCGGCTGACAAGCCGCATGTCCTCGTTGCGATCGATCGCAACGCGCTGCGCATCGTCGATTGCGATCTCAATGCCATCCTTCTCGGCCTGACGCGCAGCCTCACTCTCGCCGATGCACGCGCCCGCATTCCAAATCTCGTTGCGCTCGAATCCGAGCCCCTAGCCGACCGGGCTTTTCTCGAAGGGCTCGCCGCCTTCTGCGACCGCTTCACCCCTCTGGTCGCGCTCGACGGTCGCGACGGGCTCACGCTCGACATCACCGGCTGCGCCCATCTCTTCGGCGGCGAGGAGGGGCTGGCCGGCCTTGCCCGCCGCGTCATGGATCGCGCCGGTCTCGCCCTCAAGCTCGCCATCGCCGGCACGCCCGACGCCGCCCATGCCCATGCCCGCCACGGGCGCGGCGGCATCCTCGTGCCGGAACGGGAAGAGGAGGCGCTGCTCGACCTGCCGACGGCGGCCCTCGGCATCGACGCCGAAACCGTGATCGCGCTCTCCCGCGCCGGGCTGAAGACCCTGGCCGACCTCGCCGCTCGCCCGTCCCAGACGCTGTCCGCCCGTTTCGGAGAGGACCTGGCCACGCGGCTGCGGCGCACGCTCGGCCGCGAGGACCGGCGCATCACGCCGCTGCGCCCGCCGCCGGACTGCGTGGTGGAGCGCCACTTCGCCGAGCCTTTCGCCGACACCGCCAGCCTCGAGGATGTCGTCGCGCGCCTGATCGGCGAGGCGGGGCGCGTTCTGGAGGCCCGCGGCGAGGGCGGTCGCGTCTTCGAGATCGGCTTCTTCCGCAGCGATGGGGCGGTGCGCCGCCTCACCCTCGAAACCGGGCGCCCCTCGCGCGATGCCAGGGCGTTGCTGCGGCTCTATCGCGAGCGCGTCGAGGCCCTGTCCGACCCGCTCGACCCCGGCTTCGGCTTCGATGCGGTCAAGCTTGCCATCCCGGTCTGCGAGACGCTGGCGACGCCCCAGCACAGCCTCGACGGTCGCGCCGTGGAAGAGGAGGCGGTGGCCGATCTCGTCGATCGGCTCGTCACCCGCTTCGGCCGCGACCGGGTGCTGCGCTTCGCCGAGCAGGACAGCCACCACCCGGTCCGCTCGGCAAGAGCGCTCTCCGCTGCCGTCCTGCTGCCGGGTGGAGGGTGGCTCGCACCCGAGCCGCAGGAGCCGCCGGCCCGCCCGCTCCAGCTCTTCGAGCCGCCCCAGCCGGTCGAGGCGGTGGCGGAAGTGCCGGACGGTCCGCCGATCCGCTTCCGCTGGCGGCGCCTCATCCACGACGTCGCCCGCGCCGAGGGGCCGGAGCGCATCGCGCCGGAATGGTGGCGCGACGGCTCCGACGAGCCGATGCGCGATTATTACCGCGTCGAGGACGCGCAGGGGCACCGCTTCTGGCTCTACCGAACCGGCTTCTACGAGGCCGGGACGGCCCCGCCGCGCTGGTATCTGCACGGGCTCTTCGCATGAATCAGAGTGCGAACAGCTTCGCCGAAGCCGTTGCCGCGACGAACTTCTCCTTCCTGCGCGGCGCCTCGCCGGGGCCGAACATGATGCTGACCGCGCTGCTGCTCGGTCATACGGGACTGGGGATCGCCGACCGCAATACGGTGGCCGGCGTCGTGCGCGCCTGGGCCGCGCTACGCGACCTGCGCGAGGACGGGCTTCCCGCGCCGGAGAAGATCAGGGAAGGCGGCAGCCCCGGCGAGTATCTCTGGATCGAGAACCCCGCTTTCGCCGATCTGCCTTTCACGCGGGACGAGCTGCGGGGCATGGCGCAGAACTTCAAGCTCGCCACTGGCACCCGCCTGGTCTTCAGCGACGGCACGCCCGACATCGTCGTCTATCCCGCCAATCGTGCAGGCTGGGGGCGGCTGTGCCGTCTGCTCAGCCTCGGCAATCGCAGGGAGGGCGTGAAGAAGGGCGAATGCCGCCTGGTCCTCGACGATCTTGTGTCCGACACCCGCGACCTGCTGCTGATCCTGATGCCGCCCAGCCGGCTCGACAAGCTGCCCGACCTGCTCGCTTGCCTCGACGAGGCCGCGCCCGGCGCGCTCTGGCTCGGCGCCACCATGCACTGGCGCGGCGACGATCGCCGTCGCCTGTCGCGCCTGGTCGCCATCGCCGCAGCAAGGCGCGTCCCGCTGCTCGCCACCAATGACGCGCTCTACGATTCCATCGGCCAGCGCGACCTGCAGGACGTGCTCACCTGCATCCGCGAGGGCATCACCATCGAGCGGGCCGGGCGCCTGCTCGAATCCAATGCCGAACGCCACCTCAAGACCCCGCGGGAAATGGCCCGCCTGTTTCGGGATGCGCCCGAGGCCATCACCGAAACGCAAGCCCTGTTCTCCCGCATCGAGTTCGATCTCGGGCAGCTCAGATACGAATATCCGGACGAGCCGATCCCGCCGGGCTGGAAGGACCAGGACTGGCTGGTGGAGCTGGTCCGACGCTGCTGCCTGATCCGCTATCCCAACGGCGTGCCGGACAAGGTCGAAAAGCTGCTGGCCAAGGAACTGAAACTGATCGGGCAGCTCGACTATGCCCGCTATTTCCTGACCATCCGCCAGATCGTCGAATTCGCCGACAGCCGGGGCATTCTCTGCCAGGGACGCGGCTCGGCCGCCAATTCCGCCGTCTGCTATGTGCTCGGCATCACGGCCGTCGATCCGGAGGAAAACGATGTGCTGTTCGAGCGCTTCATCTCCACCGAGCGCCGCGAGCCGCCCGATATCGACGTCGATTTCGAGCATGAGCGGCGCGAAGAGGTGATTCAGTGGATCTATAAATTCTACGGCCGCGAGCGCGCCGGCATCGCCGCGACCGTGATCCGCTACCGGCCCCGCAGTGCGATCCGCGAGGTCGGCAAGGTGCTGGGCCTGACCGAAGACGTCACCGCCCGCATCGCCGACACGCAATGGGGCAGCTGGGGCACCGGGATCGGTGACGAGCGCATCCGTCAGGCCGGGCTCGACCCGACGAATCCGACGATCCGCCGCGCCGTCGATTTCGCCATCCGCCTGCTCGGCTATCCGCGCCATCTCTCGCAGCATGTCGGCGGCTTCGTTCTCTCGCGCGGGCGTCTCGACGAAACCGTGCCGATCGGCAACGCCGCCATGAAGGACCGCACCTTCATCGAATGGGATCGCGACGATATCGACGCGCTTCAACTGATGAAGGTCGATGTGCTGGCGCTCGGCATGCTGACCTGCATCCGCAAGGCGTTCAGCTTGCTGCGTGAGCACGAGAGCATCGATTGGCATCTCGCCGATGTCCCGACCAGGGACAAGGCGACCTACGACATGCTCTGCGAGGGCAAGTCGCTCGGGGTCTTCCAGGTGGAGAGCCGTGCCCAGATGAACATGCTGCCGCGCCTCAAGCCGCAGGAATTCTACGATCTCGTCATCCAGGTCGCGATCGTGCGCCCGGGCCCGATCCAGGGCGACATGGTGCATCCCTATCTGCGTCGGCGGGCCAGGCTGGAAGAGGTGACGTATCCGTCTCCTTCGCCGGAGCATGGCGATAAAAACGAGCTCTTCGAGGTTCTCAACAAGACCAAGGGCGTACCGCTCTTCCAGGAGCAGGCGATGCGGCTCGCCATGGTCGCCGCGAAGTTCTCCGACATCGAGGCCAACGGCCTGCGCAAGGCGATGGCGACCTTTCGCAACGACGGCAGCATCGGCAATTACGAAGCGATGATGGTCGAGCGCATGGTCGCGCGCGGCTATGAGCGCGCTTTCGCCCAGCGCTGCTTCGACCAGATCAAGGGCTTCGGCAGCTATGGCTTCCCGGAAAGCCACGCCGCCTCCTTCGCCAAGCTGGTCTACATCTCCTCCTACCTGAAGAGGCACCACCCGGCCGCCTTCGCCTGCGCGCTGCTCAACTCCCAGCCCATGGGCTTCTACGCCCCGGCCCAGATCGTGCGGGAGGCGGAAGAGAATGGCGGGGTCGAGCCACGGCCGATCGATGTGAACTGGAGTGGGTGGGACAACGGGCTGGAGGCGGTGAATATCTCAGCCATCATCCCGGGCTTGACCCGGGATCCATGCCGGAGCGCTTCCGATCGGGGTTCTGGCATGGATCCCGGATCTCCGCTTCGCTCCGTCCGGGATGACGACCCGATTGGTTGGAAGGAGAGAAAAGCAAGGCGATACCCCTTCGCCCTGCGCCTCGGTTTCCGTCAGATCGACGGCTTCCATGAGGTTTGGGGCAGGGCCATCGCGGAGGAGCGGGGAGCAGGCGGCCCCTATCGCGACGTCGAGGAGCTGATGCGCCGCGCCCGCCTGCCGGCCCGCGCCATGCGGCTGCTGGCCGATGCCGATGCCTTCCGCACGCTCGGCCTCGACCGGCGCGAGGGGCTCTGGGCGGTGCGGCGCCTGCCGGACGATGCGGCGCTGCCGCTGTTCGAGGCCGCTTCCGCCCGCGAACTCGGCAGGGAGCCGGCCATGGCGCTACCCGTCATGCCGCTCGCCGAGCATATCGTCGCCGACTACCAGACGGTCCGCCTCTCCCTGAAGGGGCACCCGATGCAGCTCCTGCGCGAGCGCTTTCGCCGGGAGCGCATATCGAGCTGCGGTGAGACCGAGGCGAAGCCCGACGCCGCCTTCACTCGCACCGCCGGAATCGTGCTGGTGCGCCAGCGGCCAGGCAACGGCAACGCCATCTTCGTCACGCTGGAGGACGAGACCGGCGTCACCAATGTCGTGATCTGGGCGCGGCTGTTCGAGCGCTTCCGCCGCGAGGTGATGGGCGCACGGCTGATGCTGGTCGAGGGCAGGGTGCAGAAGAGCCCGGAGGGCGTCACCCATCTGATGGCCCAGCGCATCGTCGACCGCTCGGCCGATCTGCTTTCGCTCTCGGACACGCATCGGGCCGAGCCGGTGCCGCGCATCGATGAACTGAAGCACCCGCCTCTGCAGCGCCATCGCCACCCGCGCGATGTCAGGGTGCTGCCGAAGTCCCGGGATTTTCACTAGGCGGGGCGATTTTCCTCAGAAACATCGCCGCTTCGCGGTTTGTCCGGGATGACGGAGCGGTTCCATGCGCGGTGGCGAGGCCCGATCCTCAGCCCGCGATCACCGCCGTCGCCTCGATCTCCAGCATCGCCTCAGGCTCGACCAGCGCTGCGACCGCGACGACGGCCATTGCCGGGAAGTGCCGGCCCAGCACCTCGCGATAGACCGGGCCCATCTCCTTGAGGCTGGCGCGATAGGCTTCGATGTCCGTGACATACCAGGTCAGGCGCACGATGTCCTCGACACGCCCGCCGCCGGCCTCGACCACGGCCTTGATGTTGATCAGCGTCTGCCGCAACTGCGCGACGAAGCCCTTCGCGAAGACGCCGTCCGCGTCCCAGCCCACGAGCCCGCCGGTCACCAGCACGCGGCCCTCGGCCACCATGCCGTTGGCATAGCCGCGAGGGGCGGGCCAGCCCTCGGGCAGGATCGCGCGGGCAATGGCGCTGGAAGGAGTGGGGTTCGACATCGGTGTCGCCTCGTCTTGGCCGTTGCCGGCAGGTCTATGAAGGGTTTCAGCCCTCGCCGCGCGCGATCTGGCGCAGCGCGAAGCGCTGCAGCTTGCCGCTCGCGGTCTTGGGCAGGGCCGGGACGAATTCGATCGCCCGCGGATATTTGTAGGGCGCGATCGTCGCCTTGACGTGATCTTGAAGGGCCTTGGCGAAGGCCGCATCCCCGGCCACGCCCTCGCGCAGCACGACATAGGCCTTCACGATCTGGCCTCGCTCGGGGCAGGGCGCGCCGACGACGCCGCATTCCATGACGTCGGGATGGGCGAGCAGGCTGGATTCCACCTCCGGCCCGGCGATGTTGTAGCCGGAGGAGACGATCATGTCGTCCGAGCGGGCCTGATACCAGAAATACCCATCCGCATCGCGGATATAGGTGTCGCCGGTCACGTTCCAGCCGTTCTGGACATAGACCGCCTGGCGCGGATCGGCGAGGTAGCGGCAGCCGATGGGGCCGCGCACGGCCAGCCGCCCCGGCGTGCCGTCGGGCGCCTCCTGGCCTTCCGTGTCGAGGATGATCGCCTCGTAGCCGGGCACGGGGATGCCGGTCGAGCCCGGCCGGATCGCCTCGCGCGGTGCGGCGATGAAGATGTGCAGCATCTCGGTCGCGCCGATGCCGTCCATCAGCGGCAGGGCCGTCTTCGCCTGCCAGGCGTCGAAGACCGGCTTCGGCAGTGTCTCGCCGGCCGAGACGCAGATGCGCAGCGACGAGATGTCCCGCCCGTCCAGCTTGTCCAGCATCGCGCGATAGGCCGTGGGCGCGGTGAAGATCACGCTCGCCTTGTGCCGCTCGATCGCGTCGATGAGGTCGGCCGGGCCGGTCTTGTCGGGCAGCACGGCGGTGGCGCCGATGCGGAAGGGAAAGAGCACCATGCCGCCGAGCCCGAAGGTGAAGGCGAGCGGTGCCGAGCCGACGAAACGGTCATCAGGCTCGGCCTTCAGCACCTTGGCGCCATAGCAGTCGCAGATCACCAGCAGGTCGCGCTGGAAATGCATCGTGCCCTTGGGTTCGCCGGTGGTGCCGGAGGTGAAGCCGATCAGGCAGACATCGTCGCTGGCGGTGTCGACCGGCTCGAAGCGCTCATAGCCCGGCTGCGCCATCAGCCGCTCCAGCTCGCTGTCGCCGGCGCCGAAGGCGACGATGCGGGTGAGTTCAGGCGCCTGCGCCTGTGCGCTCTGCAACTCGTCCAGCAGGCGGTGGTCACTGAGTGCCAGGGCGATCCTGGCCTTGCGGAGCGGATAGACCAGCTCCTTGGCCCGCAGCATCGGCATGGTGGCGACCACGACGCCGCCGGCCTTGATCACGGCGAGATAGGCCGCGACCATCATCGGCGTGTTGGCGGCGCGCAGCAGCACGCGATGGCCCGGCACCATGCCGAGGTCGCGGGTGAGCACATTGGCGATGCGGTTGATGCGCTCGGCCAGCGCCGCATAGTTCCAGTTCAGATGATCGCCGATGATGGCGGTGCGCTCTCCCCGCCCGGCCGCGACATGGGCATCGACCAGCTCGGTGACGGCGTTCAGCCGCTCGGGATAGGAAAGCCCCGCCTTGGCGAGATCGATCACCGGCCATTGCTTGGCCGGGGGCAGATTGTCGCGCGCGAAATGGTCGACATGACCGGAGCGGTGGAATTGCATTGCCGTTACCCCTCGTTCTTAGCTTTCGGCAAATGGATCAGGTCTTGGCTTTCAGGAGCTCGCGCGCGATCACGACCTTCTGGACTTCCGAGGCGCCCTCATAGATGCGCAGCGCCCTGATCTCCCGGTACAATTCCTCCACCTTGACGCCCTTGGTGACGCCGAGCCCGCCATGGATCTGGACGGCCCGGTCGATCACCCTCTGGGCGTTCTCCGTCGCGACGAGTTTGGCGAGCGCGGCCTCGCGGGTGACGCGCGCCGCGCCGCGGTCCTTGGTCCAGGCGGCGCGATAGACCAGCAGGGCGGCGGCCTCGACCTCCGCCGCGCTATCGGCGATGGCCACCTGGCTGAGCTGGAGGTCGCCGAGCGTGCCGCCGAAGAGCTTGCGGCTGTTGGCGTGGGTCAGCGTCTCGTGCAGCGCGCGGCGGGCGAAGCCGAGCGCGGCGGCACCGACCGTCGAGCGGAAGATGTCCAGCGTCGCCATCGCCACCTTGAAACCCTCGCCCGGCCCGCCGATGCGGTTCTCGAGCGGCACGCGGCAGCCTTCGAAGCGCAGCGTCGCCAGCGGATGCGGCGCGATCACCTCGATCCGCTCGGCGATGGTGAGCCCGGGCGTGTCGGCCTCGACCAGGAAGGCGGAGAGCCCGCGTGCCCCCGGTGCCTCGCCGGTGCGGGCGAAGACGACGTAATGGTCGGCGATGCCGCCATTCGAGATCCAGCTCTTCTCGCCGTCGATGCGGACATGGCTGTTCCCGTCCGGCGTCGCTGTCGTCGCCATGGCGGCGACGTCGGATCCGGCCTCCTTCTCCGACAGCGCGAAGGCGGCGATGCGCTTGCCCGCAGCGATATCCGGCAGGACGCGCCGCTTCATCGCTTCGGTGCCGGCGATCGAGATCGAGCCGGTGCCGAGTCCTTGCATCGCGAAGGCAAAATCGGCGAGCCCGTCGCGCGCCGCCAGAATCTCGCGGGCGAGGCAGAGCGTGCGCACGTCGAGCTTGTCGGAGAGCCCGCCATAGGCCGCCGGTACGGCCGCTTTCAGGAACCCCGCCGCGCCCAGCGCGGCGACGCGCGCCCGGCAGGCTTCGTCGACATCGTCATGCGGCAGGTCGGCGAGATAGGAATCGGCCCAGCCCGACAGCTCGGCCGCGAAGGCCCGATGGCGTTCCTCCAAGAAGGGCCAGTCCAGCGTGTCGCCGAGGATGGCGGTGCCGAGGGCAGGGACGCGCTCCATCTCAGTTGCCCTCGAAGACCGGCTTCTGCTTGGCCGCGAAGGCGTGATAGGCGCGGGCGAAATCCTCCGTCTGCATGCAGAGCGCCTGCGCCACGGCTTCCGCCTCGATCGCGCTTTCCACCGACATCGCCCATTCCATCTCGAGCATGCGCTTGGTCATGGCGTTGGCGAAGGTCGGCCCGTCCGCCAGCTCGGCGGCGAGTTCCTGCGCATCGGCAAGGACGGCCTCAGGCGCGCAGAGCCGGTTGAGGAAGCCCCAGCGCTCCGCCTCCTCGCCCCTGAGCACGCGGCCGGTATAGAGCAGCTCCGCGGCCCGGCCCTGACCGACGATCCTCGGCAGCATCGCGCAGGCGCCCATGTCGCAGCCGGCGAGGCCAACCCGGTTGAACAGGAAGGCGATCTTGGCCCCGGCCGTGCCGAGCCTGAGATCGGAGGCCATCGCCATGATGGCGCCGGCCCCGGCGCAGACCCCGTCGATGGCGGCGATGACCGGCTGCGGGCAGCCCCGCATCGCCTTGACCAGATCGCCCGTCATGCGGGTGAATTTGAGCAGGTCCTTGGTCTCCATCGCGACCAGCGGGCCGATGATCTCGAACACGTCGCCGCCCGAGGAGAAATTGCCGCCGGCGCCCGTGACGACGATCGCCTTGATCTCCTCCTCCTTCTGCGCGGCGAGGAAGAAATCCGTGAGTTCGCGGTAGCTTGCGAAGGTCAGCGGATTCTTTTTCTCAGGCCGGTTCAGCGTCACCGTCGCGACCTTGCCGGCGACGGCGAGGCCGAAATGATGCGGCTTGAACCCGGCCAGCGGCAGGGTGGTGGCATTGGCGGTCAGGCTCATCGGGCGTCTCCCATCAGGCCTCTGTCGGGCCGCGTTCTGCTGCAGCCGGCTCCGTCCGGGCGGAGATGGCGCGATGCAGCGAGGTCTTGGTCTCTCCCAGCAGCCGGAAAAGCTGCGTGATCTGGCCGGGCTCCAGCCCTGCGAAGAGATCGGCGATCCAGCCCTCATGCTGCTCGGCCATCGCCTTGAAGGCCTTCCGCCCCTGCGGGGTCAGCGTGAGGATCTGCACCCGCCGGTCCTGCGGGGCCGAGCGCTTGTCGACCAGCCCGTCCGCGACGAGGCCGGAGACGACGGCGGTGACGTTGCCGTTGGACACCATCAGCCGCTGCGAGATTTCCCCGACGGTCATGCCGACCACGCTCTTGTCGAGCTGCGCCATCAGGTCGAAGCGCGGCAGCGTCGTCTTGAACTCCTCGCGCAGCCGGTTGCGGATTTCGGTCTCGATCAGCGTCGAGCAGGTCAGCAGCCTCAGCCAGAGCCGCAGTTCGTCCTTGTGGTCGCCGGGGCGCTCGCTCGCCTTGGTTTCGCGGTCGAGCAGCAGCGCGGAGGAGGGCGTCTCCATGCTCAGAACTCCCCGCCATTGACCAGCAGCGACTGCCCGGTGACGGCGGCGCTGCCCGGCCCGCAAAGATAGAGCACGGCCGCCGCGACCTCCTCCGGCGCCACCAGCCGCCCCTGCGGATTGTCCTTCACCATCGCCGCCAGGGCCTCGTCGCGGCTCTTGCCGGTCTTGGCCGCGATGCTGTCGAGCCCGGACGCCACCATGTCGGTATCGGCGTAGCCGGGCGAGACGGCGTTGACCGTGACGCCTGAGCGCGCCGTCTCCAGCGCCAGGGATTTCACCAGCCCGATCACGGCATGCTTCGCGGCTGCATAGGCGCTGACATAGGGATAGCCGCGATGGCCCGCGGTGGAGGCGATGGCGACCAGGCGGCCGCTGCCTCGCTCCAGCATGCCGGGCAGAACGGCGTGGAACAGGTTGACGGTGCCGATCAGGTTGATGTCGATCATCCGGCGGAAGCGCTCGCTGTCGCTGCGCAGGAAAGGCCCGGTTTCGACCGCGCCCGCATTGGCGATGGCGATGTCGAAGGCCTTGGCGCGCGACAGGTCGCCGATGGCCACGGAGACGGCGCCGGGGTCGCGCACGTCGCAGGCCGCGAAAGCGTCGGCCGCGCCGGCCTCGGCGGCTTCGCGCAAGGCTGCCTCGTCGCGTCCGAGAATGCTGACCCTCGCGCCGGCATCCTTCAGCGCCTGCGCGATCGCCCGGCCGATGCCGCGGCCGCCGCCCGTGACCAGCGCGTGCTGTCCCTGAAGAGCCATGGCCGTTCCACCTCCGCGTTCGAATATATTTTAAGTCTGAAACAATTTGCAAGGCGGTTGATACGGATCAATCCAATCGCGGTTTCCCCTCGTATTCTGCTCAGTTGGACATGGTCTGACCCGCAGTGCGGGGCCGGTGAGGGCGACGAAATCGCTTGAGCGCAAAAACATTTTAGGTTTAAAATAATTTCCCAGGCGGTTCGACCGGGGTGGCGAGCCGGGTTTTGAGCCTTTCAAGTCCCGAATGGAGGCGTTGATGCGCATCGCGGTTGTGGGTGGCGGCCCGGCTGGGCTCTATTTCGCGGTTCTGATGAAGCGGGACTGGCCGCAGATCGATATCGACGTGTTCGAGCGCAACCAGCCCGACGACACCTTCGGTTTCGGCGTCGTCTTCTCCGACCAGACGCTCGACACCTTCAAGGCAGCGGATGCGAAGAGCTACGCTGCGATCCGCGACAATTTCGCGTATTGGGACGACATCGAGATCCGCTTCAAGGGCGATACCTTCCGGGTGCCCGGCAACGGCTTCTGCGGCTGCTCGCGCCGCTCCCTGCTGCTGCTGGTGCAGGAGAGGGCGCTGGAGCTCGGCGTCAAGCTGCATTTCAACACCGATATCGCCGATATCGACGCGCTGAAGCGCGACTACGATCTCGTCATCGCCGCCGACGGCGTCAACAGCCGCATCCGCGAGACCTTCAAGGACCGCTTCCGGCCGCAGATCGACATGCGGCCCAACAAATTCGCCTGGATGGGCTCGACCCGGCCCTTCGACGCCTTCACCTTCTTCTTCAAGGAAACCGAGCACGGGCTTTTCATCGCCCATTGCTACCAGTACGAGGCCGGCCGCTCGACCTGGGTGCTGGAGACCGATCCCGAGACCTTCGAGAAGGCGGGCCTCGGCGCGATGGACGAGGCGCAGTCCGCCGCCTTCCTCGAAGGCGTGTTCGCGCAGGAGCTTCAAGGCCACCGGCTGATCACGAACCGGTCGATGTGGCGCAATTTCCCGGCGATCAAATGCGCGAGCTGGGTCGCCGACAATGTCGTGCTGCTCGGCGACGCCAAGGCGACGGCTCATTTCTCGATCGGCTCGGGCACCAAGCTCGCCATGGAGGATTCCATCGCGCTGCACCGGGCGATGGGCGAGGCCGGGCTCGATGTTGCCAAGGGTCTTGCGCTGTTCGAGACCAAGCGCCGCGAGGATGTCGAGAAGACCCAGCACGCGGCGGATGTCTCGCTGGTCTGGTTCGAGGAGCTGCGCCGCTTCTGGGATTTCGACCCGCTGCGCTTCGCCTTCGGCCTGATGACCCGCTCCAAGGCGATCACCTATGACAATCTCGCGCTGCGCGCGCCCGAGATGGTCGCGGCCGTCGACGAGATGGTGGCGAAGGAGCTTGGTCCGCTGGCCAAGCGGCGCAAGGACGGCTCGCCCGTGCCGCCCGCCTTCCAGCCCTTCGAGATGCGCGGCCTGCGCGTCGAGAACCGCATGGTGCTCTCGCCGATGTGCCAGTACTCGGCGCAGGATGGCCTGCCGGATGATTGGCACCTGATGCATTACGGCTCGCGCGCCATCGGTGGGCCGGGCCTGATCTATACCGAGATGACCTGCGTGGCGCCCGATGCCCGCATCACCCCCGGCTGCGCGGGACTTTGGAACGACGAGCAGGAAGCGGCCTGGAAGCGCATCACCGCATTCGTCCATGCCCATTCGGCGGCGAAGATCTGCCTCCAGCTCGGCCATGCCGGCCGCAAGGGCGCCTCGAAGCTGATGTGGGAGGGCATGGACCGGCCGCTGGCTGAAGGGGCCTGGCCCATCATTTCGGCCTCTCCGCTGCCCTATTATCCGGAAAGCCAGGTGCCGCGCGAGATGGACCGCGCCGACATGGACCGGGTGAAGGCCCAGTTCGTCGCGGCCGCCGAGCGGGCCGAACGCGCTGGCTTCGACATGCTGGAACTGCACTGCGCCCATGGCTACCTGCTGGCCAGCTTCCTCTCGCCGCTGACCAACAAGCGGACCGACGACTACGGCGGCTCGGTGGAGAACCGGCTGCGCTACCCGCTCGAGGTCTTCCGGGCGCTTCGGGAGGCATGGCCGAAGGACAAGCCGATGTCGGTTCGCATCTCGGCGACGGACTGGGCGCAGGGCGGCCTGTCGCCCGATGATTCCGTCGCCATCGCCGAGGCCTTCGCCGCCCAGGGCTGCGATCTCGTCGACGTCTCCACCGGCCAGACCGCGCGTGAATCGCGGCCCGTCTATGGCCGGATGTTCCAGACCCCGTTCTCGGACCGCATCCGCAACGAGGCCCGCGTCGCGACCATGTGCGTCGGCAACATCACCTCGGCCGATCAGGTCAACACCATCGTCGCCGCCGGCCGCGCCGACCTGGTCGCGCTCGGCCGCCCGCACCTTGCCGACCCGTCCTTCGTCCTGCGCGCAGCCGCCTGGTACGGCGCCGATGTCGAGCAGCCGGTGCAGTATGCGCCCGGCAAGGACCAGCTGATGCGCAACACGCCCCGCGAGCGCGAGGAGCTGGAGGCGCTGAAGCTGAAGGCGCGGCCGAGCCGCCACGCCGTGGCGAGCCCCCCCGCCTGAAGCGCCGCATCAAGAAACTGCGCCGTCATCCCGGGCGTGCGAAGCGCTGACCCGGGCTCCATTCCGGACGGTTTCAGATAGAGGTTCAGGCATGGATTCCGGATCGGCGCGGCTTCGCCGCTTGTCCGGGATGACACGGCATGGCCGAACTGTTCGTGCGCATGAAGGAGCGGGCAGGGACCCTTGAGCTGCGGACCCTACTTCCCGCCCGCCCCTTGCCGTCCGGCGGGCGACACCTCGGGGATCGTCGGGGCCGCGGCCGTCCTCTCACCGAACGGCGCGGCCGCCGGCGGCTTCAGGCGGATGCGGAAGCCGAGATAGATCGCGGCTCCGCCCGAAAGCAGGCCGAGATAGACCAGCAGCCCGTTCGGCCCCAGCCCCTGCATGAAGGCGCTCGACACCAGCGGGCCGATCGCCGAGCCGGTGCCCCACAGGAAGAGCAGTTGCGCCGAGAGGCCGAGCGCCCGCTCCCGGCCGAGCCGGAAATAGGCATGCGCCACGGCCACCGTGTAGATCGGCATGCTGCCGGCGCCGATCAGCGCGAACAGGCCGAACAGCCAGAACCGCCCATGCGGCAGGTTCATCCAGAGAACGGCGCCCAGAGCCAGCGTGCAGAGCACGACGGAGGTCGTGGCGGCGAGCATGATGATGCGGCTCTCGACCCGGTCGGCCAGGAGGCCGAGCGGCCATTGCAGCATCAGCGCGCCGATCTGGATGCCGGCGGTGAGCAGGATCGCCCAGCGCTGGTCGAGCCCGATCAGGATGCCGTAGGCCGGCGCGACATTGGTCAGCGCGCCGCCCATCAGGCCGACATAGAGGCAGCCGATCACCGCCGCCGGCGCATATTGCCAGATCGTATTGAGCCGGACGGAGACGACCTCGCCCGATTCAGGGCCTTTCGCCCGCGTCATCGCGACCGGGATCAGCGCCAGCGAGAAGGCGGCGCTGGCGATCAGGAAGATGCTGTCGGCCTGCATCGAGACATAGCCGACGGCGATCTGCGAGCCGATCAGCACCAGCCGGTTGAGGATCTGATAGAAGCCGAACAGCCTGCCGCGCTGGCCGGCCTTGGCCTGCCCGCTGATCCAGCTCTCGATGCAGATGGCGTGGCCTGCCCCGGCGAAGCCCATGCCGAGCCGTGCGAAGCCCCACAGATCCGCGCTCATCAGCGGCAGGCCGAGCGTCAGCGCCGCCTGCATGCCCGCGAACACCGCGAAGGCGCGGATATGCCCGACGCGGCGGATGAAGGAGGGAATGACGAAGCAGGCGATCAGGAAGCCGACCGAATAGGAGGAGCCGACGAGGCCGATCAGCAGCGGCGGCTTCTGCGCCAGCGCCATCTTCAGCGGCACCGCCGTGTTCACGATCGTCGAGGCGATCTGGAGGATCAGCGCGCCGCTGACGATCGCGCCGAGCGCGGCGACGGAGCTGCCGCGAGGGGCAGGCGGAGTGACGATCACGGGCGCTGTGGCGGGCCTCGCCGGCTCGGCGGGCTGCGGTCCTTGCGACATCGACGATTCGGCTTGGGCTCAAAGGCGGGGACTGGTCACTTGCCCTGCAAAGATGAACGAAAAGGGGCGGCAGGCCATCAGAAATCTGAACCCGGCCTGCATCTTTCGAGACGCCGCGTTCCGCAGTTCCTCGGGATGAGGACTCGGGAAGCCGCGTCATCATCCCGCCGCCTTTGCGTGGCTTTCCGGAATGGCGGCCGGTCGATGCCGCTTTGCCGTGTGTGCGCAAAATTCTCGGCCCGGTTCACCGTCGATTAACCAAGGCAGCGCCTTATCGAGAGAACGAGTTTGGGTTCTCCCAGCATGGCCGGACGCAAGGAACGCGATCCGCTCGCGCAATATCATGGGCGTGAGTCGGCTTGTGCCCGCATGTCCGCTGTGGCGGGCGTAGCGTAAGCGTGTCGAGAGTGCGGCCATGAGGTCATCGAGCTATCCGCGGCGGGGTGGGGCGCATCATCTGCGCCTTCGTCGGCGCCGCCGCCCCTTCCTGCGCGGCGTCTTCTGGGTCGCGGCGCTGAGCCTCGGCATCATGACGGGCGTGCGCCTGCTCGATCATGTCTCGCCGCGCGACCCGAATGTGGATGTCGCCTCCAGCGAGCGCAGGCCCGCCTCGCCTTTCGCCATCGCTCTCGAGGAATCACCCCGCGCGACGAGGACCCAGACGCCGCAATCCGGCTATAGCGGGCTGCTCGATCCGCTGTTCTCGGGCGCGACCCCGGCGGCCATCGGCAGCTCCCGCCCGGTTGGCGCGGCGATGCATCTGGCCGCCGTGCCGCAGGCGCTCGACCTGCCGGATTCCAACCCCGTCCTGCCGCTGCCGCAGCAGGCGCCGGTCAGCCTCGCAGAGCGGCCGGCACTCCTGCCTGTGCCGCGTCCCTCGGACATGATCGCCTCGCTGCCGGCGGGCCCCGACGCGCCGGGCGGTTCGCCGTCCGAGATCGCGGCCGGCCTGGCGACCGGAGCTGCGCCGCTCCCGGTGCCGCGCCCCTCCGATCTCGCAGCTCCGGCCGAGGCGCCGATCCGGCTCGCGCAGCCCGCCGCTCCCTCCCGCCGCAGCCGCGTCGCCGCGACCGCCGCGCCGTCGCCGCAGGACAATCGCAACTTCTTCGAGAAGCTCTTCGGCGTGCAGAAGCAGCAGGCGCCGGGCACGGCCCTGGCCTATGCCGCGCCGCAGGACGATGCGATCGACCGCGGTCGCGTCACCCGCATGAGCCCCTCGCTCGGCACGCCGCCGCGCACCGCCGAGGCCGGGACCGCGATCTACGACATCAGCGCCAGAATGGTCTATCTGCCCAATGGCGAGCGTCTTGAGGCCCATTCCGGCCTCGGAGAGATGATGGACGATCCGCGCTACGCCCATGTCCGGATGAAGGGCGTAACGCCGCCCCACACCTATACGCTGACCGAGCGCGAGGCCCTGTTCCACGGCGTCCGCGCCATCCGCCTGAACCCGGTCGGCGGGTCCGGCGCCATCCATGGCCGCGCCGGGCTGCTGGCCCACACCTATCTGCTCGGCCCGCGCGGCGACTCGAACGGCTGCATCTCGTTCAAGGACTATGACCGCTTCCTGCAGGCCTTCCTGCGCGGCGAGGTGCGGCGGATCACGGTGGTGGCGAGTCTCTGAGGGCGGCGCTAAGGGCCTTGCGCCCAGCCGCCGAACCACAGCGTGCCGCCGAGGATCATCACGACGACACCGATGCCGAAGGGCGGGATGAACGCGGCGAGTGCCTCCGTGTCCTCCCAGCGCAGGCGCACCTTTGAAAAGGCACAGGCGCAGGCATAGGCGTTGAGCCAGACCCAGCCCGCGAAGGTGACGAGGCAGAGGCCGAGGCCGCCACCCAGGACAATCCGGCCGGCGAGCCGCATCCGGGAGCCGCCGCGCCGGGCTGCCGCGTCACTCGGCACCGGCCTTGCGCGCCTTCTCGGACCCCGCAGCATTTTTGGCCGCAGGTTTCGCCGCGGTCGCCTTCCGGGCCGGGGCCTTTTTCGCGGGCGCCTTTTTGGCAGGAGCAGCCTTGTCCGCGGCCGCTTTCGCCGGCGCCTTGGCCTTCGCAGCCGCCTTCGGTTTGCCCTTGCCGCCCTTGGCTTCGGCCTTGGCGTTCACCAGCACGATCGCCTGCTCCAGCGTCAGCTCGTCCGGCGATTGCGACTTCGGCAGCGTGGCGAAGATCTTGCCCCAGGCGACATAGGGGCCGTACTTGCCGGCCTTGACCTCCAGCGCGCCGCCCTCGGGATGCTCCCCGAGCGCACGGCCCGGTGTCGCAGCCCCACGGCCACCGCGTCCTCCACCGCTTTCCTTGGCGACGATCAGGTCGATGGCGCGGTTGGCCCCGAGCTCCAGCACGTCGTCGTCCTTGTCGATATTCGCGTAGACCTTGCCGTGCTGGACGTAGGGCCCGAACCGGCCGATCCCGACCAGGATCGGCTCGCCCGAGACAGGGTGGCGCGCCACCTCGCGGGGCAGCGAGAGCAGGGCCAGCGCCTTGTCGAGCGTCACGCTGCCCGGACTCATGCCCTTCGGCAGGCTCGATCGCTTGGGCTTTTCGCCCTCGCCGAGCTGGATATAGGGACCGAAGCGGCCGTCCCGCATCGTGACGTCCTGCTCGGTCACCGGGTCCTTGCCGAGCACGCGCACGCCCGGCGTGCCCTGGCCGCCCTCGGCCGTGGCCTCGCCATCCGCCGCCGGGACCGTAAGGGGCCGCGTATAGCGGCATTCGGGATAGTTCGAGCAGCCGACAAAGGCGCCGAACTTGCCGAGCTTCAGCGAGAGCTGGCCGTTGCCGCAGGTCGGGCAGACCCGCGGGTCGGAGCCGTCAGCCTTGGCCGGGAAGATATAGCTGCCGAGGATGCCGTTCAGCGCTTCCAGCACGTCGCCGACGCGCAGATCCTTGGTCTCGCCGATCGAGGCGGTAAACTCGTCCCAGAACTCCCGCAGGAGCGCCTTCCAGTCGATCTCGGCATTGGAGACGCGGTCGAGCTTCTCCTCCAGATTGGCGGTGAAGTCGTACTCGACATAGCGGCCGAAGAAGCTCTCCAGGAACGCCGTCACCAGCATGCCCTTGTCCTCGGGCACGAGGCGCTTCTTGTCGATGCGGACATATTCGCGGTCGCGCAGCGTCGTCAGCGTCGCCGAATAGGTCGAGGGCCGGCCGATGCCGAGCTCTTCCATCCGCTTGATCAGGCTCGCTTCCGAATAGCGCGGCGGCGGCTCGGTGAAGTGCTGGTCGGCCGCGATGGCGCGCTTCTCCAGCTTGTCGGCGGCCTTCATCGCCGGCAGCTTCTTCCCATCCTCGTCCTCGTCGTCGTCGCGGCTCTCCTGATAGAGCGTCAGGAAGCCGTCGAAGAGCGTGACCTGGCCGGAGGCGCGCAGTTCCAGGTTGCGACCGGCGACAGTCGCCGCGATGTCGACCGTGGTGCGCTCCAGCTCGGCCGATTCCATCTGGCTGGCGATGGTGCGCTTCCAGATCAGCTCGTAGAGTTTCGCCTGGTCCGGTTCGAGCTGGCGCACGACCATGGCCGGCAACCGGCCAAGATCGGTCGGGCGAATGGCCTCGTGGGCCTCCTGCGCGTTCTTGGCCTTGACCGTGTATTTGCGCGGCACGCCCGG
The DNA here is from genome assembly GCF_900156025.1 of Allobosea sp. TND4EK4. Taxonomy (GTDB): domain Bacteria; phylum Pseudomonadota; class Alphaproteobacteria; order Rhizobiales; family Beijerinckiaceae; genus Allobosea. The sequence continues at coordinate 179,410 of NZ_FTMO01000001.1, read as the reverse complement.
CACGTAGCGGTCGCCGAACTCCTTGCCGATCACGCGGCGCGCCGCAGCGATGGCCGAGCCGTCCATGTCGACGCCGTCGGTTCGCATATAGGTGATGAGGCCGACGGTCTCGCCGCCGAGATCGACGCCTTCATAGAGCCGCTGGGCGAGCTGCATCGTCCTTGCGGGAGCGAAGCCGAGCTTGCGCGAGGCCTCCTGCTGCAGCGTCGAGGTCTGGAAGGGCGGGTAGGGGTGGCGCTTGACCGGCTTGGCCTCGACGCTCGACACGGTGAAGAGCGCGGTCTCCAGCGCCTCCTTGAAGGCCTTGGCCTCGGCTTCGTTGCCGATGTCGAGCCGCGCGATCTTCTTGCCGTCGGCGCCGACCAGCCGCGCCTCGAAGGTCTGGCCGGATTGCGTCGCGAGCGTCGCCACCAGCGACCAGTATTCGCGGGCCCTGAAGGCCTCGATCTCGCGTTCGCGGTCGCAGACGAGCCGCAAGGCCACCGACTGCACACGGCCTGCCGAGCGGGCGCCCGGCAGCTTGCGCCACAGCACCGGCGAGAGCGTGAATCCGACGAGATAGTCCAGCGCCCGGCGCGCCAGGTAGGCATCGACCAGCGCCTGGTCGACCTGCCGCGGATTGGCCAGAGCCTTCTGCACCGCGTCCTTGGTGACCGCGTTGAAGGTGACCCGCTCGACCGGAATGCCCTTCAACACCTTCTTCTGGTTCAGCGCCTCCAGCACGTGCCAGGAAATCGCCTCTCCCTCGCGATCCGGGTCGGTGGCAAGGATCAGCTTCTCGGCGCCCTTCACGGCGCGCGCGATCTCGGCCACCTGCTTGGCGCCGCGCCCCTCGATCTCCCACTTCATCGCGAAGTCGTTGTCCGGCTCCACCGAGCCGTCCTTGGCCGGCAGGTCGCGGATATGCCCGAACGAGGCGATGACCTCGTAGTCGGAGCCCAGATACTTGTTGATCGTCTTGGCCTTGGCCGGCGACTCGACGACGAGGAGCTTCATGGTGTCGGTTCTCGATGACAGCCCTGATCAGAGCGCGGAGCCGGCCCTAACGGACGGCCCCGCGACCCGCAAGACCGCTGCGGTTCGGAAGATGCGCGCGAAAGTGGTTCAGCGGACCAGTCGTGTCAAACCCGGAATGACACGGGGGGCCGATCGGCCGGCCGCTGATGCAGCGGTGAGACATGGGGGCGGGGGCGGGCTTTGCAAGCGGTTTGGCGGCGCGGCTGGCCCGTCCGTGATCGTCCTAGGCCGTCCCGGTCGTCATGCTCGGGCTTGATCCGAGCATCTCATGCCGATGAAGGCTCCGGCGCCTCGCTGTCCGGAGTTTCTCGGGTCTCCGCTCCGCTCCGCCCGAGAATGACGGTGTCGCGCGCTTCAAACCCGCGCCGCGAGCAGCCGGTCCACGAACCCTTCCGTCGAGGCGCCCTCGATCCAGCGCAGCACCGCGACGATGTCCTGCCGCGGCTCGACCCAGATGACGTTGCTGCCGGCCCCCAGCGCCGAAAAGGCCGTCTCGGGGACATTCGTCCGCGCCGCCGGTCCGCGCGCCAGCCACCACAGATAGCCGTAGTTGCCCAGCGTGGGGGAGGGCGTCAGCGAGCGCTCGATCCACCCGCGCGAGACCAGCTGGCGCCCGTTCCATTCGCCCTTGCGCCCGATCAGCAGGCCGAAGCGGGCATGATCGCGCGCGCCGATGAACAGACCGCCGCCCCAATGCCCGCCGCCGGGAACCGACTGCAGACGCTTGCCGTCGATCTGGGCGAAGGAGGAGCTGTAGCCCTCCCAGCGCCAGTCGGATGAGGCGCCGATCGGGTCCATGATGCGCTCGCGCAGGACCTCCGGCAGCGGCCGGCGGAACAGCCTGAGCAGGGCATAACCCAGCACGTTCACCCGCACGTCGTTGTATTCGTAGAACGTCCCCGGCTCCCTGAGCTCGCGGCGCTGGCCCTTGCGGCTGTTGTCGGCGCCGGGGCCGATCTGGCGGTTGTGGTCGACCTGATCGGACTTCCCGAAGATCTCGCCCTCCCATTCGCTCGATTGCTGGAGCAGGTGACGCCAGGTGACCTTCCCGTTGTGCGGTCCCGAAAACAGCGGATCGTCGACGCTTTCGCCGACCGGCTCCTCGACATCGCGGATCAGCCCGTCATCGACGGCGAGCCCGGTCAGCACCGAGAGATAGCTCTTGGCGATCGAGAAGGTCATGTCGGTGCGGGTGGTGTCGCCCCATTCCGCCACGATCCGCCCGCCCTTGAGGATCAGGCCGGCCGGCCCGCCGCGCTCGGCCACCGGCCCGACGATCTCGGTCCAGGGGCCGCTCTCGTTCCATTCGCGGTTCCCGACATAGGTGCCGTCGGGGTAGAACAGGCTGCGCGGCCAGGGGCTCTCATGGGACTGGGCGAAGGCGACAGCCTCCTGCAGGCGGCCCGCGTCGAAGCGGGCTTCCGCCGGAGCGATGTGCTCCCAGTCCGAGCCATGAGCTGCGGGCACGAAGATCTCGGTCGCCTCTGGCACTGCACGGTCCCCTTCTGGCCGGAAAGGGAAGAGAGGTAGCGCGCCTCGGGCGAAACCTCCATGGCGTCTGGCACATGGCGCCTTCGCGGCCGCCAATGGCTTGCGCAAGGCCCGACTCGCGCCTAAACAGCCTGCTTCAAATGACATCGCCAGCACCGCTCTACCCGCACCGCCATCTGCTCGGCATCGAGGGGTTGTCCCACCTCGACATCGAGGGGCTTTTGGACAGGGCGGAGGACTATGTCGCTCTCTCGCGCCAGGTCGAGAAGAAGGCGGCGACCCTGCGCGGCCGCACCCAGATCAACCTGTTCTTCGAGCCCTCGACGCGGACCCAGGCCTCGTTCGAGCTGGCCGGCAAGCGGCTGGGCGCCGACGTGATGAACATGTCGGTCGCCTCCTCCTCGGTGAAGAAGGGCGAGACGCTGATCGACACGGCCGCGACGCTGAACGCGATGCGTCCCGACATCATCGTCGTGCGCCATCACGCCGCGGGCGCCGTCAATCTGCTCGCCCGCAAGGTCGGCTGCTCGGTGGTCAATGCCGGCGACGGAGCGCATGAACACCCGACGCAGGCCCTCCTCGACGCGCTGACGATCCGCCGCAACAAGGGCCGCATCCAGGGGCTGACGGTGGCGATCTGCGGCGACATCCTGCATTCGCGCGTCGCGCGCTCCAACATCATCCTGCTCAATGCGCTGGGTGCGAAGGTCAGGCTGATCGCGCCGACCACCCTGCTGCCTGCCGGCATCGACCGGATGGGCGTCGAGATCTTCACCGACATGAACAAGGGCCTCGACGGCGCCGACATCGTCATGATGCTGCGCCTTCAGCTCGAGCGCATGCATGGCGCCTTCGTGCCTTCGCCGAAGGAGTATTTCCGCTATTACGGGCTCGATCGCGAGAAGCTGGAGCGCGCCGCGCCCGATGCGCTGGTGATGCATCCCGGCCCGATGAACCGCGGCGTCGAGATCTCCTCGGAGGTCGCCGATGGCGCCCAGTCCCTGATCCGCGAGCAGGTCGAGATGGGCGTGGCGGTGCGGATGGCGGTGCTCGATGCGCTCGCGCAGCATCTCCCGAATGCGTGAGGGGGATGGACACCGCGCTCGCCTGGCTGGTCGGAGCGATAGGGCGGGCGCGCTTCGTCTTCACCGGGCTCTATCTGGTGGTCGCGGTGGGTTATCTCGTCGCCGATCCGCACGCCGGCTGGACCTGGTTCATCGTCATCGCCGGCGGGCTGCTCTGCATCTCGTTCTGGGGGCTCGTCGCCTTCTGGAGCTCCGTCCTGGCGCGCGGGCCGGGCTCTGAACGCCGCAATGGAACCGATCATGGCTGAAACGCAGGATGTGGCGATCGTCAACGCGCGGCTGGTCGATCCCGTCTCGGGACGCGACGAGCCGGGCTCCGTGCTCCTGCGCGGGGGCGCGATCGCCTCGGTGGAATGGGGCGCCGTGCCCGCGACCGCCGAGGGCGTCCGGCGCATCGACGCGCGGGGCCTCGTGCTGGCGCCGGGACTGGTCGATCTGCGCGCCTTCCTGGGCGAGCCGGGCGCCGAGTTCCGCGAGACGCTGGGCTCGGGCTCGCAGGCCGCCGCCGCCGGCGGCGTCACCACCATCGTCTGCCGGCCGGACACCGACCCGCCGATCGACGACCCCGCCATCATCGACTTCCTGAAGCGCCGCGCCCGCGACAAGGCGATCGTCAACGTCCTGCCCTGCGCCGCGCTGACCAAGGGCCTCCACGGCAAGGAGATCACCGAGTTCGGCCTGTTGCTGGAGGCCGGCGCGGTCGGCTTCTGCGACGGGGCCAAGGGCCTGCGCAATCCGCAGGTGATGCGCCGCGCCATGATCTATGCGCTGAACTTCGACGCGCTGATCATGAACCATGTCGAGGACCCGGACCTGCGCGGCTCCGGCGTGATGAACGAGGGCGAGTTCGCCAGCCGCAAGGGCCTGCCGGGCATTCCGGCCGAGGCCGAGACGGTGATGCTGGAGCGCGACCTGCGCCTCGCCCGCGCGACCGGGGCGCGCTACCACGCCGCCATGATCTCCTGCGCGGACTCGGTCGAACTGATCCGCCGCGCAAAGGAGGATGGCCTGCGTGTCACCTGCGGCGTGTCGATCAACAGCCTGACGCTGAACGAGAACGACGTCGGCGACTACCGCACCTTCTGCAAGCTCTCGCCGCCCCTGCGCAGCGAGGATGAACGTCTCGCCATGGTCGCTGCGCTGGCCGAGGGCATCATCGACGTCGTCGTCTCCGATCACGACCCGCAGGACGTCGAGACCAAGCGCCAGCCTTTCGCCGAGGCCGCGGACGGCGCGCTCGGCATCGAGACGATGCTCCCGGCGGCCCTTCGCATGGTCCAGTCCGGCCAGATCGGGCTGCCGCAGCTGATCGCGGCGCTCTCGACCAAGCCCGCCGCTCTGCTCGGCCTCGGCAGCGGCGTGCTGTCGGCCGGCGCCCCGGCCGATCTCATCCTGCTCGACCCCGATGCGCCCTTCGTCGTGGACAAGCGCAAGCTGAAATCCCGCGCCAAGAACTCGCCCTTCGACGAGGCGCGCCTGCAAGGAATCGTCCAGGCGACCTTCGTCGGCGGGCAGGTGGTCTATGAGGCGGAAGGCTGAGCTGCGCTGCTCCAAAGCCCAAAACCCGCCGTCATTCCGAACGTAACGGAGCGAAGATCCGGAATCCATGCCGGAACGCTTCCGAAGATGGCTCAGGCATGGATCCCCTGGTCTCCCTGCGGTCGCCCGGGATGACCCGTTTGATGTGGAGCGCTCGCGTTCGCCGGAAAGGCGCTGCGTCACGGCGTGCTCCCTTCCTATCCGCATTGAGAAATTCTATCCTGAACCTGCAAGCGGCATCCGAGGATCCGAATGGCTGAAACGTTGACCTGGAGCCTCTCCGGCTCCGCCACGCTGATCGCGCTCGTCGTCGGCTATCTCTTCGGCTCGATTCCCTTCGGCATCATCCTGACGAAGCTGTCCGGCGGACCGGATCTGCGCAGCATCGGGTCGGGCAACATCGGCGCGACCAACGTCCTGCGCACGGGCAACAAGAAGCTGGCGGCGGCGACTCTCGTCGGCGACATGCTCAAGGGCACCGCCGCCGTGCTCGTGGCCTGGCATTGGCTTGGCGGTCCCCAGGCGGCGCTCATCGCGGCGGTCGGCGCGTTCCTTGGCCATGTCTTCCCCGTTTGGCTGCGCTTTCGCGGCGGGAAGGGAGTCGCGACCTATCTCGGCATCCTGATCGGGCTCAAGGGCTGGGTCGCGCTCGCCTTCGCCGCGATCTGGATCGCGATGGCCTGGCTCTTCCGCTACTCCTCGCTCTCGGCCCTGACCGCCAGCATCGCCTCGCCGCTCCTGCTCTGGCTCGCCTTCGGGATGCCGCAGGCCGCGATGGTCATGGCTTGCCTGTCGGTCCTGCTCTGGATCATGCACCGGGAGAATATCGCCCGGCTGCTGGCCGGCCGCGAAGGCAAGATCGGCCAGAAGGGCTGAACGGTAACCATGGCTGGGATCGTGCTCTCCGATCGCCAGCGCCTCGACTGGCTCCGCCTGATCCGCTGCGAGGGCATCGGCCCCCGGACCTTCCGCTCCCTGACGAGCCGCTTCGGCGGGGCCGGTGCGGCGCTGGACGCCTTGCCCGATCTCGCCCGGCAGGCGGGACGTGGCATCCGCCTGTGCCCGCTGGCGGAAGCCGAGCAGGAGATGGAGGCGCTGCGGCGCCTTGGGGGCCGTTTCATCGCGCTTGGCGAGCTGGAATATCCACTGCCGTTGCAGGCCATCGATTCGGCGCCGCCGCTGATCGCTGTGCTGGGCGAGACGGCGGCCCTCCAGCAGCCCGGCGTCGCGCTCGTCGGCTCCCGCAATGCCTCGACGGCGGGCCTGAAATTCACCGGCCGGCTGGCGCTGGGCATCGGCGAGGCCGGCTTCGTCATCGTCTCGGGCCTGGCACGGGGCATCGACACGGCTGCCCATGAGGCCAGCCTCCCGACCGGCACCATCGCCGTGCTCGCGGGCGGGCTCGACCGCCTCTACCCGCCGCAGAACGCCCCCTTGGCCGAACGCATCCGGGCGCAAGGCGCGCTGGTCAGCGAGATGCCGCTGGGCTGGGCGCCGCGCGGGCGCGACTTTCCCCGCCGCAACCGCATCGTCTCGGGGCTCTCCCTGGCGACCGTCGTGGTCGAGGCGGCGCGCCGCTCGGGCTCGCTGATCACCGCGCGGTTCGCCAACGAGCAGGGCCGGCTCGTCTTCGCCGTGCCCGGCTCACCGCTCGACCCGCGCGCCGAGGGCGGCAACCACCTGATTCGCGAGGGCGCGACACTCTGCGCCGAGGCCGGCCATGTCGTCGAAGCGCTCCAGCCTCTGCTGGGGCGCGAAGGCCGCGACCTGTTCGGAGCGGTGCCGGCGATGCGCGAGCCGGAGCCATCGTTCTCGTCGCGCGAGCCGCTCTGGGACGAGCTCGATCTGCCGGGGGTGCCGGGCTCCCCCGCCCATCATGCCGGCGGCGACAGCTTCTTGCCCGCTCCGGCCGCCGCGATGCCGGCACCTGAGCCCGCAGGTCCGATCGATGGGCATCTGCTGGGGCTGCTCAGCCTGACGCCGGTTTCGCTCGACGATCTCGTCCGCAGCAGCGGCTACTCGGCCCGCGAGGTCGGCCGCGCGCTGGTCGAGATGGAACTGTCGGGCCAGGTCCAGCGCCATGCCGGCGGCGGATTGACCCGCCGACCGGCCTGACGCTCGCTCAGGCGTTTCAGGCTCTGGGACGGGCGGCGATCTGCTCGATCTGGATCGATGCCTCGACCCGCGCCATCTCCAGGAAATAGCACAGGGTATCGAGTCTGACGCCGCGGGCCATCAACCGGAGTTCGGCCGTCATGCTCTCGATGAAGGTGGCGACCTCCAGGGCCGAGAGCGGCAGGTCGGCCACCTGCGCGTGCTCGGGGGGCTGCGGAACGGTATCGATATCGAGCGTATCGCACGCCTTTCCCGACATGGCGGAGCAACTCCCTTGGCCGACCGGGCAAGCGCCCGCTCGCGTTACGTCAGGAGCATGATGCAATCATAAAGTGTACATTTCTACAACATTCTATCGTGCTTCATTAACCCAGCAGGAACATCGCGACGGGCAGCGTCGCGAGGGCCAGCAGGGTCTGCAGCGTGGTGATCTCGGCCATCAGCGGCGCATCGCCGCCGAGCTCCCGCGCCAGGAAATAGGCGGCGGTCGCGGTAGGCACCGCGGCGGCGATGATGGTCATGCTCAGGGCGGGCCCGGTGACGCCCAGCCGGTGCGCGAAGAACCAGGCGAGCACCGGCATCAGCACCAGCTTCAGCGTGACCGCGAGCCCGTGCGCCAGCGTCGGGCGCGCGAGCCGCTTCAGGTCCAGACCCGCTCCGACGACGAGCAGCCCGATCCCGAGCGAGGCGCGGCCGAGGATATCGAGATAGCCGGTGAGAGCGGCAGGCAGGAACCCCTGGAACGGGTTGAGCGCCAGTCCGATCGCCGAGGACCAGATGAAGGGGTTGTAGAGGATCGAGCGGATGGTCGCAGCCGCGCTCATCGGCTTGGTTCCGGCGGCGTAGCGGGCGAGGACGAGCACGCACATCACGTTGAGCAGGGGGATCATGCTGGCGACCGCGATGGCCATCAGCGTGGCGCCCAGGCGCCCTTGCAGGCTCGAGGCGAGGGCGAGCGCCACGAAGGTGTTCCAGCGCACCGAGCCCTGGAAGACCGAGGTGAAGGCCGGTCCGCCAATTCCGGCCCGCGCCATCAGCGGCCGCGCCAGCAGCAGCAGCGCGGCGACGCTCAGGATCGCCAGCACCAGGCTGAGTCCCATGGCCAGCACGGGCAGGGCGCTGAGATCGGCCATCGCCAGCGTGTAGATCACCACCGCCGGGAACAGGGCCTGATAGGTCAGGCGCTCCACACCCAGCCATTGCGGCTGCGCGACGATGCCGCGCGCCTTCAGGAACCAGCCCGTGGCGATGACGAGGAAGACGGCGATCAGGCTGTTGAGCATGGCGGCTGCCAGAAACCGTTCGGCAAGAACGAGGGGGAACTACGGATGTCGCGGAACGTTGATCGCCCGAAGACCGAGCCGACCTGTCACACGGCAGCGAGGCGGGCAAGCGCGTCAGCACGAGGCGGCCCTGCCTGCGCCGCAAAGCGGCCGCGATTGGTTCAGGTCTCATTCAACAGGGTGGCCCGAAGCTGATGAGACTTCGGGCAGAGCCCGGGAAAGGAGATATCGTCATGATGTCTTTCAGGAATAAGACTTTGATCGCCGTCACCGCCGCGAGCGTCGCGGTGGGCGGGCTCGCTGTGCCCGCCATCGCGCAGACGGCGTCCTTCGATGCCGCGAAGCTCGACAAGGTGCAGGCGGAATACAGCCAGTATCGCCACCGTCACTGGCGCGGCGGCAACCGCGGCGCTGGAATCGCGGCCGGCATCGTCGGCCTTGGCATCCTCGGCGCAGCCGCCGCTGCGGCCAACTCGCGCGCGGCCGATCCCTATTACGACGGCGGCTACTATGCAGCCCCGCCGCCGGTCTATTACGCGCCGGCTCCGGCCTATGGCTATTACCGCCAGCCCTACGACTTCCGCGATTATCGCTGAGATCGTTCGCAATCATTGAAAATGAGGCCCGCGCCATCCGGCGCGGGCCTTTTCGTGTCGGATTGCCTTTCCCTGCGGCAGGGGGCCTAGCCGCCGAGCTCGTCCTCGTCGGGAGGCAGCATGCGCTCCAGCCGGTCCAGCGCGCTCTGGAGAATGTAGGCCGCGGCCATCTTGTCGACGACGGCCGCGCGCTTGGCGCGCGAGGCGTCCGCGTCGAGCAGTGTCCGCGTCACCGCCAGCGTCGACATGCGCTCGTCCTGAAGGACGATCGGCAGCGGCGTCAGCGGCGCGAGGCTGCGGACGAAGGCGCGCGTCGACTGCACGCGCGGGCCCTCGGTTCCATCCATGTTGAGCGGCAGCCCGATCACCAGCCCGGCGATCTGGTGCTTGTCGCAGATCTTCAGCAGCGCCGCGGCGTCGATGCCGAACTTGACCCGCTGGATCGTCTCCAGCGGGCTGGCGATCTGGCGGTTCACATCCGACAATGCGAGCCCGATCGTCTTGCTGCCGAGATCGAGCCCCAGCAGCCTTGCGTGAGACGGCAGCTCGATGAAGGCCTCGAGCGGCACGATGCGGCTGGCGGGAGCGGGGGCCTTGGTCATGGCCCCCGCGGTAGCATGGGCCGCCCGCCCAGGCGAGCGTGGACGGGCGATCCGCTGTCACTGAGGCGTGACGCCGGCGGCCTTCAGCGAGACGGCCCATTTCTCCACCTCGGCCTTGAAGCGCGTGGCATGGGCCGCGCGCGTCCATTCCGCCTGCGGGAAGACCCCGGTTCCCACCGCCTTGAAGCGCTCGAGCACGGCCTTGTCCTTCAGCGCCGCCTGCAGGGCGCCGTTGAGCTTGTCGAGGGCGGCGTCGGGCGCGCCCTTGGGTGCGTAGAGCCCGTGCCAGATGGTCATATCGAGCGCGACGCCGGCCTCCTTTGTCGTCGGGACCGCGGGCAGAACGTCGAGCCGCGCGGCCGAGGTCACCGCATAGGCTCGGATCGTGTTGGCCTGGATCTGCGGCACGGCCGTTGTCGACTGGTCGCAAAGCGCATCGACCTGACCGGAAACGAGGTCGTTCATCGCCGGCCCGGTGCCGCGATAGGCCACCTGCGTGAACTTGGCGCCCAACGCCTGCGAGAGCAGCACGGCGCACAGATGCGAATTCGAGCCCACGCCCGCATGGGCGATCGAGGCCTTGTCGCCCTGCTCCTTCAGATAGGGGAAGAAGGCCTTCGCATCGGTGGCCGGGAGCGCCATCTTGCCTGCGACCACCATCGGGCCGGTGTTGACCAGTCCCACCGGCGCGAAGGCGGTCAGCGTGTCGTAGCCGAGATTGCCATAGAGCGACGGAGCCGCTGCCAGGGCCAGATGGTGGATCAGCAGCGTGTAGCCGTCCGGCGCTGCGGAGGCGAGCCGCTTGGCGCCGGCGGTGCCGCCGGCGCCGGCGATGTTCTCGACGACGAAGGTCTGGCCGAGCGTGCGGCCCATATGCTCGCCGAGCAGCCGCGCGATGACATCGCTCGGCCCGCCGGCCGCGAAGGGCACGATCAGCGTGATCGGCTTGGTCGGGTAGTTCTGTGCCGAGGCTACCGTGGGCATGACCCCTGCGGACAGGCAGGCCAGCATCCCGGCGGCAGCGGCCCGCCGGGTCAAGGTCTTGAGAAGTCGCGTCGCAAGCATGTGTTTCCTCCGGTTGTGATGGGCCGCTCTTCGGCGGCTTTCTTGAAAACCTGGTCGTGCTTGATGCTCAGCGCAGTTCGGACAGGTAGTGGACCTCCTCCGTCAGACACAGGCTGATGCGCAGCTCGACGGGCGAGCCGTCGAGCGAAAGGGCGATGCGGTCGATGCGCAGCGCGGGCTGCCCCGCCGCGGCGCCGAGCCGTTCCGCATCGGCGGGCGACAGGGCGACGGCCTTCAGCCGCTCGCGGGCATGGGCGATGGTGACGCCATAGCGGCGAGCATAGAGGCTGTAGAGGTTGTTCGGGACCGGCGCCGTCTCGATGCCGGCAAACAGCGTGTGCGGCAGGCTCAGCGTCTCGACGATCAGCGGCCGTGGCCCGAGCGCGCGCAGGCGCAGGATGCGGACGACCTGTGCTCCGTCGGCCAGCTCGAGCGCGGCCCGCTCTTCCGCGTCGGCGTGCTGGACCGTCACCTCGAGCACCGTGCTCTCGGGAAACCGGGGCTCGCCATCGTCCGGCACCAGCTTGAAGAACTGGAACAGGATGCGCCGCTCGTCATGCTCGGCCACGAAGGTCCCACGGCCCTGCCGGCGCACCACGAGGTTCTCGGCGGCCAGCTCGTCGAGCGCCTTGCGCACCGTGCCCTGGCTGACACCGATCTCGGCGGCGAGCTGGCCTTCGCTGGGCAGGGGGCCCCCCGGCGCCCAGACGCCATCCGACAGCCGGCGCAGCAGGATCGCCTTCACCTGCCGATAGAGCGGGCGGAATCCCAGCGGCTCTCCCGCCTCCGCGACCCCTCCGTCAATTTCGGGCTTGAACATGGTCATCGGTCTTATATAAGACATAAAATATAACGCCGTCGAGCGCTTGTTTCGAAGGCGGTCGACGATTGGAGGAGAGGGAGGTTTTCATGAGCAATCCGCATCTGCTGGTTCACGAAAAGAAGGATACGGTCGGGGTCGTCGTGGTCGAAGGCCTGAAGGCCGGCACCGACATGCTCGGCGTCGTCACGCACGACAATTCCGATTTCCGCCTGACGGCGAAGATGGACATTCCGATCGGCCACAAGGTCGCGCTGCAGGACATCAAGGCCGGGGACACCATCTGGAAATACGGCCAGGACATCGGCAAGGCGGTCGCCGACGTGAAGCAGGGCGAGCACCTCCATGTTCACAACGCCAAGACCAAGCGCTGGTGACCGCCAAGCGCTGCTGATCCGCAAGCATTGGTGATTCGGCGTCTCAAGAAGCGCCGCCAACTGCCGAGACAGACTCCCGAAAAGCAGCGGCTCCCTCCGGGTCGAGCCTGCTCCAGACCAAAGGAAACGCCATGTCCATCGTCGCCAATTTCGATCTGGTGAAAGGCGATCTCGACGCCATCAAGGGCCGCGAGATTGCAGCTCCTGAATTCAAGGTCCCGATGATCAAGCGCCCGAGCGGCTCCGCGCTCGACGCCTTCATGGGCTGGCGCCGCGAGAACGGCCGCGTCGGCGTGCGCAACCACGTCGTGCTGCTGCCGCTCGACGACCTCTCGAACGCGGCCTGCGAGGCCGTCGCCAACAACGTCAAGGGCACGCTGGCGATCCCGCACGCCTATGGCCGCCTTCAGTTCGGCGAGGATCTTGAGGTCCATTTCCGCACCCTGATCGGGACGGGCTCCAACCCGAACGTCGCCGCTGTCGTCGTCATCGGCATCGAGGAAGGCTGGACCAAGCGCGTCGTCGACGGCATCGCCAAGACCGGCAAGCCTGTCGTTGGCTTCGGCATCGAGGGCCATGGCGACATCGCCACCATCGCCAAGGCCTCCTATGTCGCCAAGGAGTTCCTGCAGTGGGCGACCGAGCTGCCGCGCGAGCAATGCGGCATCGAGGATCTCTGGATTTCGACCAAATGCGGCGAGTCCGACACCACCACCGGCCTCTCCTCCTGCCCGACCGTCGGCAACATGTACGACAAGTGGATCCCGCGCGGCGTCTACGGCGTCTTCGGCGAGACCTCCGAGATCACCGGCGCAGAGCACCTCTGCAAGGCCCGCGCGGCGACGCCGGAGGTCGGCGAGCGCTGGTACAAGATGTGGAAGGCCTACCAGGACGACGTCATCGAGGCCCACAAGACCGACGACCTCTCGGATTCGCAGCCGACCAAGGGCAACATCGCCGGCGGCCTGACGACGATCGAGGAAAAGGCGCTCGGCAACCTCGAGAAGATCGGCCGCGAGTGCAAGTTCATCGACATCCTCGAGCCGGCTGAGGCGCCCAAGAGCGGGCCGGGCCTCTACTACATGGACACCTCCTCGGCCGCGGCCGAATGCGTGACGCTGATGGCGGCGGGCGGCTATGTGATCCACACCTTCCCGACCGGGCAGGGCAACGTCATCGGCAACCCGATCGTCCCGGTCATCAAGATCACCGGCAACCCCAAGACGATGCGCACCATGCCCGAGCATATCGACGTCGACGTCTCCGGCATCCTGCGCCGCGACATGACGATCCCGGAAGCCGGCGATGCGCTGATCCAGAACATCGTGCGCACGGCGAATGGCCGCCTTACGGCTGCGGAGGCGCTCGGCCATCGCGAGTTCTCGATGACCAAGCTATACCGCAGTGCGTAAGCGGCACGGTGCCGCAGGTCGCCGCGCCTCCGCAAGGACGCACGGCGATCCGTTGCTCTAGGGGGCTTCGGTGTCGGCGCGGATTGCGTTGAGGGTTCCGGACAGGGCGCTGCTGGGCGCCTATGAGGCGGCGTTGCGGGAGGGCTGGTCGCCCAATACCGTCCGCAATGTTGCGCCGGAGCAGCTTGCCGCCATCGCGGCCGATCCGGACGCCTTCCTGGGCAAGCTTGTCGGCCGAGGCGGCAGGATCCGCCTGGACGATGGCACCGAGGTCGACAAGATCCCGGACCGGGTGCGCTGGGTCTTCGCGCTCGACCGGCCGGGCGAGCCTTTCGTCGGCGCGATCAACCTGCGCTGGCTGGAGGACGAGGCGGGCAGGGCGGTGGAAGCGCTGCCGCCGCATGTGCTCGGCCATGTCGGCTACAGCATCCGTCCGGCTTTCGCCGGGAATGGCTATGCTACGGCGGCGCTGGAGGCGATGCGGGAGCAGGCGCGCGAGATCGGCCTGCCGCGCCTCGTCATCACCTGCGACGCCACGAACCTCGCCTCGCGCCACGTCATCGAGAAGAATGGCGGCCGGCTGGTCGAGACCTTCGTCGCGCCGATCTACGGGCCCGATCCGCGCCTGAAATTCATCGTCGACATCGCGCCTCAGCCTCCGGCGGCCGGCGCAGGGCAGGGAACAGCATGACCGATATCGTCATCACCGAATTCATGGACGAGGCGGCGGTGGAGGCCCTGCGGGCCCGCTATGACGTCCATCACGATCCCGATCTCTTCGCCAAGCCGGACGAGCTGGAAAGGCTCCTGGCCGACGTTCCGGCGCTGATCGTCCGCAACCAGACGCAGGTGCGCGGCGCCGTGCTGGACGCGGCGAAGAACCTCAAGGTCGTGGGGCGCCTCGGGGTCGGGCTCGACAACATCGACATGGCCGCCTGCGCTGCCCGCGACATCCGCGTCTTCCCGGCGACGGGCGCCAACAGCCTCTCCGTGGTCGAATACGTCATCGGCACGGCGATGACGCTGCTGCGCGGCGCCTATTTCGCCAATGCCGCGATGCTGGCCGGCACCTTCCCCAAGACGAAGCTGATCGGCCGCGAGATCGCCGGCAAGCGCATGGGGCTGGTCGGCTTCGGCGCCATCGCCCGCGACGTCGCCCACCATGCCCGCGCTCTCGGCATGACCATTGCCGCCTACGACCCCTATGTTCCCGCGGATGATCCGGCCTGGAACCAGGTCGAGCGCCTCGAACTCGACGGCGTCCTGTCCAGCAGCGACGTGATCAGCCTGCATCTGCCGCTCACCGACGAGACCAGGGGCGTGATCGGCAAGGCCGCTTTCGCACAAATGAAGCCCGATGCGATCCTGGTCAACGCGGCGCGCGGCGGCGTCATGGACGAGGCCGAACTGGTCGCGGCGCTGAAGGCCGGCCGCCTCGGCGGCGCCGCGCTCGACGTCTTCGCGCAGGAGCCGCTCGGCAAGGACGCCGCACAGCTCTTCGCCGGCACGCCGAATCTCATCCTCACCCCGCACATCGCCGGCAATACCGTCGAATCGAACGGCCGCGTCTCCGGCCTGGTCGCCGAGCGGGTGATGGCAGCGCTGGAGGACAGGCTGTGAAGCTCTCGCTCGCCGATGCCGAAGCGCGCCTGACCGGAATCTTCGCGGCCGCGGGGGCCTCCTCCGCCAATGCCGCCTCGGTCGCCTGGGCTCTCGTCATGGCGGAGGCGGACGGGCTGAAGGGCCACGGCCTTTCGCGGGTGCCGACCTATCTCGCCATGCTGAAGGCCGGCAAGATCGACGGGCAGGCGGTGCCGGTCGCGGGCCGCCCGAAGCCCGCCGTGCTGGCGATCGACGCCCGCCACGGCTTCGCCTATCCGGCGATCGACCTCGCAGTGGCCGAGCTGCCGGAGATCGCGCGCGAGCAGGGCGTCGCCATCGCGCCGATCCGCCATTCCAGTCATTGCGGCGCCGCCGGCCTGCATGTCGAGCGGCTGGCGAAGCAGGGCATGGTCGCGCTGCTCTTCGCCAACACCCCGGCGGCGATGGCGCCCTGGGGCGGCGCCAAGCCCGTCTTCGGCACGAACCCCATCGCGTTTGCCGCGCCGCTGGCCGGCCGCGATCCGCTGGTGATCGACATGGCGCTGTCCAAGGTCGCCCGCGGGCCGATCGTCGCCGCCAGGCAGAAAAGCGAGCCGATCCCCGAGGGCTGGGCCCTCGACAAGGCCGGCAATCCCACCACCGACGCAGCCGCGGCTCTCGCCGGCACCATGGTCCCGCTCGGAGACGCCAAGGGCGCGACGCTGGCGATGATGGTCGAGATTCTGGCGGCCGCGCTGGTCGGCGCCCGCTTCGCCTCCGAGGCCTCCTCCTTCATCGACGCCGAGGGCGGGCCATCCGATACGGGACAGCTCGTCCTCGCCATCGATCCCGCCGGCATGGGCGGGCACTGGTTCGACGAACGCATGCGCCAGCTCGCCCATGCGGTGGAGGACCAGCCCGGCACCCGCCTGCCCGGGATGCGCCGGTTGAGCCTGCGCGCGAAGGCCCAGGCGGAAGGGATTCCATTTCCTGAGGAATTCTGAGGCTGTGCCGCTCGTCCCCTTGACGACCGGCTCGAACGATCAACCGGGCCGTCGCCCCGGACAAGCGGCGAAGCCGCGCCGACCCGGGAGCGGTGCCTGAACCTTTGCCGGAAACGCTCCGGAATGGATCCCGGGTCTACGCTTCGCTTCGCCCGGGATGCCTCGTGTTCGAGCGACGCCGATCACACAAGCTCGAACGCATCCACATCGACCAGCCCCTTGTCGGTGATCTTGAGGTGCGGGATCACGGGCAGCGTCAGGAACGCCACCTGCAGGAAGGGCTCCGCCAGCACGACGCCGAGGGCTTTCGCCGCCGCGCGCAGGGTTTCCAGATCGTGCCGCACCGTCTCGAAGGGCTGCTCGCTCATCAGCCCTGCGACCGGCAGCGCCAGCTCCGCCACCACGCGCTCGCCATCCGCGACGGCGAAGCCTCCGCCGATCGCGATCAGGCGGTTGACCGCCGCCGCCATCGCGACGTCGTCGACGCCGACCACGCAGAGATTGTGGCTGTCATGCCCGACGGAGGAGGCGATGGCGCCGCGCTTCATCCCGAAGCCATGGACGAAGCCGGTGGCCATGTCGGCGGCCGGCCCGTCGCTCTTGCCATGCCGCTCGATCACCGAAACCTTGATCGCGTCCTGACCGAGATCGGGCAGGGCGTCACCGTCGCGCGAGGGCAGGGCCATCGCCAGCCGCTCGGTGATGATCCGCCCCGGTACGACGCCGATCACCGGGGTCTCGCCGTCGCGCGCCTTTACGCGGAAGGCCTCGGGCGTCACGGGCCGGCACTTCACGCTGCCATGGCCGACCGCCGCCACCGCCGTGCGATCCGTGAACAGCGCCTCCTCGACCAGCCGCCCGCCCGCGATCACCTGCTTCACCGAGCAGGCCGCGAGGTCCTCCACCAGCACGATGTCGGCCCGCTTGCCCGGCCCGATGAAGCCGCGGTCGAACAGGCCGAAATTGCGCGCCGCCGAATGCGAGGCGATGCGGTAGGTCGCCAGCATATCCGCCCCGCGCGCGATGGCGGTGCGGATCATGTAGTCGAGATGGCCTTCCTCGCCGATGTCGAGCGGGTTCCGGTCGTCGGTGCAGAAGGCGAGGAAGGGCGAGGCGTCGCGCGAGATCAGCGGGATCAGCGCCTCCAGATCCTTCGAGACCGAGCCTTCGCGGATCAGGACCGTCATGCCCTTGGCGAGCTTTTCGCGCGCCTCCTCGGCGGTGGTGGTCTCGTGGTCGGTGCGGATGCCGGCAGCGAGATAGGCGTTGAGATCCATCCCGCGCACCAGCGGCGCATGGCCGTCGATATGCCGGTGGGAGAACGCCTCCAGCTTGTCGAGGCAGGCCGGATCGCGATGGATCACGCCAGGGAAGTTCATGAATTCGGCGAGCCCGATCACCTTGGCGTGGTCCATGAAGGGCACAAGGTCGGCTGCCTCCAGCCTTGCGCCGGCCGTCTCCAGATGCGTCGCCGGCACGCAGCTCGACAGGTTGATCCGCAGATCCATCCGCATCGCCTCGGCGCAGGCGAGGAAATAGCGGAAGGCATCACTGCCGAGCACATTGGCGATCTCGTGCGGGTCGCAGATCGCGGTGGTGACGCCATGCGGCAGCACGCAGCGCTCGAATTCCAGCGGCGTCACCAGCGAGGATTCGATGTGCAGATGGGTGTCGATGAAGCCCGGCACCGCGACGAGCCCGCTCGCATCGATGATGCGCTTGCCCTCGTAGCGGCCATGGGTGCCAACGATGGTGTCGCCGCAGAGCGCGATGTCGCTGTCCACCAGCCCGCCGGTGATCAGGTCGAGCAGCTTCGCGCCCTTGATCACGACATCCGCGGGCTCCTCGCCATGCCCCTGGGCGATGCGGCGGGCGAGGGTCTGGCTGGAAACCGTGGCGGCACGGGTCATGGATCGTCGTCCCTCAGGAGGCATGGCCCGACCCTGCACGGCGCATCCCGGCTTGTCGATACCGCCCGATGGCGGTCAGCCGCCGAGCTGCTTCTTGAAGCCCTCATTGCTCTGGTCGAAGCCGAGATTGCGGTAGAAGCGATGGGCGTCCAGGCGAGACTTGTTGGAACTGAGCTCGATCAGGCCGACGCCCTGCTGCTCGGCGAAGGCGAGCGCGTGGCCGATCATGATCTTGCCGATGCCCATGCCGCGGCATTCCGGCGCGACATGCACGCTCTCGATCTTGCCGCGCTTGCGGCCGCGCGCGACGAGGCCGGGGATCAGCGTGACCTGGAAGGTGCCGACCACCTCGCCGTCGCGTTCGGCGACGAAGAGCCCGTTGTCACGGCTGGCGTCAATCTCGGCGAAGGCGGATTCGTAGCCGGGATGGCGCGCCTCCTCGCGGATCGCTTCGGGCGTCATGGTCTGTGTCGCGGCGCCCAGCATGATGAGCTCGGCGATGCGGGCGACGTCGCCCGCCTTGGCGCGGCGGATGGTGATTTCGGGGGCGGAAACGGGCAGGGCGGTCATCGGCGGGTTCCCGGTCGGGCGATGGGGCGGTCGATCATGCGACGAAGAGGCGCTTGGCCATCAGCAGCGTGTTGGGCGCATCGTCGCGGCCGTCGAAACGGGCCTGGCGCTGCAGGAAGAAGCCCATGCGCTCGTAGAAGGCGATCGCCGCCTCGTTGCGGCTTTCCACCTCCAGCTTGGCGACAGGAGCCTCCGGAAAGCAGGCCAGCGCCACTTGCAGCAGCGTGCGGCCGATGCCGGTGCCCTGCCAGGCCGGGAGGACGTAAAGCCGCGTCAGCAGTGCCGTGCGGTCGCGTTCCTTGCGCGCGGACGCCGTGGCGACGATCTCCTCGCCGATCAGCGCGACGAGGAACACGCCTTCCTCGCGCCCGAGCTGGCTGGAGAGGTTCTCCAGCGAGTGCCAGGCATTGGTGATCTCGGCGACGCGCTGCCAGCCATAGAGGCCGTCATAGGTCGCGTGCCAGGTCTCGACCAGCAGCCCCCGCACCGCCGGCAGGTCGCCGGCTTCGGCATCGCGGATGACGAGGCCATTAATCAAGAAACTCCTCCAAAGATGAGTTTTATTCGTTATCGGAGAGATCTCGGTCTACTAAGAGTTGGTTCAGTACGGCATTCGATTTAAGGAATCTAATTAGAATAATTTCAATTTGCTTTCTTAGTTCTTGATCAGGTATTCTGATCAGTGAGCCCTTTTGAACAATGGGCTGCTTAAACCAAAATCGGTCTTGATGTTGTTTTATTCTGCGTCGAATATTCGCTGATCGGCCGACATATATCGGTCTCTCGCTGATATCGTAAAAAACATATACGCCCGACTCATTTGGAATAGACTCAAGATCGTGTGGGTCAAAATCTTCGAGAGACCCTAATTTTCCAACCGATGTACTTTTTTGTTCTTCTTCAATGATCGTTTTCGGAGTAACAATCTTTAGTGCGCTCTCAAGTTTTGTTCGAGTTTCTTCAGTAGGATTCTGGGTTATTCCGCGTATTATGTTATATAATTGAGGTTTCGATACCCCGGAAATGTCCGACAAATCGGCAACGGAGAGCTTTTGCTTCTTCCTGTTTCTTTCTATCCATTTTCCAAAGGGGCTTGGAGGGTTCTCTTCTTCAACAACGATTCGCCTTCTGGTCATCACTCGATCCCGAGCTTCTGCTTCAGGATATCGTTCAGCGCCTGCGGGTTGGCCTTGCCGCCCGAGGCCTTCATCGCTTGTCCGACGAACCAGCCCAGCATGGTCGGCTTGGCCTTGACCTGCTCGACTTTGTCGGGATTGGCGGCGATCAGCTCGTCGACGGCCTTCTCGATGGCGCCGGTGTCGGTGACCTGCTTCATCCCGCGCGCCTCGACGATCTCGCGCGGGTTGCCGCCCTCGGTCCAGAGGATCTCGAAGAGGTCCTTGGCGATGCGGCCGGAGATGACGTTCTCGCCGATCAGGTCGACCAGCCCGCCGAGTTGGCTGGCGGAGACCGGCGAGGAGCCGATCTCCTTGCCTTCCTTGTTGAGGCGGCCGAACAGTTCGTTGATCACCCAGTTGGCGGCGGCCTTGCCGTCGCGGCCCTTGGCCACCTGCTCGAAATAATCGGCCTGCTCGCGCTCGGCGACCAGCACCGAGGCGTCATAGGGCGAGAGGCCGTATTCGGCGATGAAGCGGGCCTTCTTGGCGTCCGGCAGTTCCGGCAGGTGGGACTTCAGCTCGGCCACGAAGGCGTCGTCGAATTCCAGCGGCAGCAGGTCCGGGTCCGGGAAATAGCGGTAGTCATGCGCTTCTTCCTTGGAGCGCATCGAGCGGGTCTCGCCCTTGCCGGGATCGTAGAGGCGGGTTTCCTGGTCGATCGTGCCGCCATCCTCGATGATGCCGATCTGGCGGCGCGCCTCGGTCTCGACCGCCTGGCCGATGAAGCGGATCGAGTTGACGTTCTTGATCTCGCAGCGCGTCCCCAGCCCGTCGCCCGGCTTGCGGACGGAGACGTTCACGTCGGCGCGCAGGTTGCCCTTCTCCATGTCGCCGTCGCAGGTGCCGAGATAGCGCAGGATGGTGCGCAGCTTCGAGACATAGGCCTTGGCCTCGTCCGCAGAGCGCAGGTCCGGCTTGGAGACGATCTCCATCAGCGCCACGCCCGAGCGGTTAAGGTCGACGAAGCTCATGGTGGGGTGCTGGTCGTGGATCGACTTGCCGGCGTCCTGCTCCAGGTGGAGCCGCTCGATGCCGACCGTGATCTGCTCGGTCGGCGAGAGGTCGACCACGATCTCGCCTTCGCCCACGATCGGGCTCTTGTACTGGCTGATCTGGTAGCCCTGCGGCAGGTCGGGATAGAAGTAGTTCTTCCGGTCGAAGACCGAGCGGTTGTTGATCTGCGCGTTGAGGCCAAGCCCGGTGCGGACGGCCTGCTTCACGCATTCGGCGTTGATCACCGGCAGCATGCCGGGCATCGCCGCGTCGACGAGGCTGACATGGGCGTTCGGCTCGGCGCCGAAGCCGGTCGAGGCGCCGGAGAACAGCTTGGCGTTGGACGTGACCTGGGCATGGATCTCCATCCCGATCACCACTTCCCAATCCCCGGTCGCGCCCTTGATCAGCTTCTTCGGGTCGGCGGGGCGGACATGCGCGTTCATGAGGACTCTTCCGGCTTCAACTCGGCCTACGCGTTACGATGTCGGCGCGAAAGCGGCAAGAGCGGGAGGGATTGGGAGATGCATGGCTGCGAGAGAAACGGCTCGGGACTCGCCGACCCCGGCCTCGCAAAAGGCGCGGGTCATCCCGGACAAGCCGCAAAGCGGCGCCGATCCGGGATCCATGCCGGAGCCTTCCCCATCAAGGTTCCGGCATGGATCCCGGGTCTCCGCTGGTCGCCCGGGACGACCCCGCCTGTTCTGGTCTGCTTGGCCGGCCTCCGGCGCCGCGCGATCACAATCCGTTGCGCTCCTGCAACCGGATGGCGGGAATGTTGCTAGATTGCGGCGGTAAAGCGCTTGATGATGGGTGATGGTTCTTGACATTCGTCACACCGCACCCCTTTTAGCGGCGACGACGGTGGGGGAAGCATCCGTGGCGACCCTGCCTGCAATCCGGAGTCTTCCCATGTCACGCAGCCGCTTTCTCGGCCTGGTGCTCACCGCGGCGTCGACGCTTCTGCTCGCGCAGGACGTGTCCGCCCAGGGTGCGCCGCCGGCCCCGCCCGTCCAGGTCGCCAACCCGCTGGCGAAGCGCGTCGCCAATTGGGACGAATATACCGGCCGCTTCGAGGCGAGCGAGCAGGTCGAGGTCCGCGCCCGCGTCTCCGGCTTCATCGACAGCGTCCACTTCCGCGACGGCGCGCTCGTCAAGAAGGGCGACCTGCTCTTTACCATCGATCAGCGCCCCTACAAACTGGCGGTCGATGTCGCCAGGGCCGATGTCGCGCGCGCCAAGGCGCAGGTCGAGCTCTCCCAGAACGAGGTCGAGCGCGCCGAGGGGCTGACGCAGAACCGGACCATCACGGCGCGCGACGTCGATCAGCGCCGCGCCAACCTCAACAGCGCGATCGGGACCCAGCAGGGCGCCGAGGCGAACCTCAAGAACGCCGAGCTCAACCTGGAATGGACCGAGGTCCGTGCGCCGATCTCCGGCCGCATCTCGAACCGCCGCGTCGATCCGGGCAATCTGATCTCCGGCGGCCAGTCCGGCGCGACCCTGCTGACGACGATCGTCGCGGTCGACCCGATCTACTTCTCCTTCGACGTGTCGGAGGCCGACTACCTGCGCTACGCCCGCATGGCCAATCTGCGCGAGGGTGCCAGCAAGGACACGGGCACCCAGGTCGAGGTCAAGCTCGCCGACGAGGCGAAATGGGACCGCCGGGGCAGGGTCAACTTCCTCGACAACGCGCTCAACGCCCGCTCGGCGACGATCCGCGGCCGCGCGGTCTTCGAGAACAAGGACCAGTTCCTGACGCCGGGCGTGTTCGGGCGGCTGCGCTTCTATGCCGGCGAAAGCGACGCTCTGCTGGTTCCGGATACCGCGATCTCGTCCGACCAGGCCAACAAGGTCGTCCTGACGGTCGGGCCCGAGAACAAGGTCGTGCCCAAGACGATCGTGCTCGGCCCGCTCAGCGAGGGCCTGCGCATCGTGCGCTCCGGCCTGACCACCGAGGACAAGGTCATCGTCGGCGGCGGCGCCAACCCGATGGTGCGCCCGGGCGTGGCGGTCACGCCTCACCCCGGCCAGATCAAGGTCGCGACGACCAACTGACGGCCTGCGGGCGCTCTCGCGCCAGGCCGACATCGCAACAGGGGCGCCTTCGGCGCCCCGCCCGCCTTTTCCGGACAGGACAGCTTCCATGTTCCGCTTCGCCCATTTCTTCATCGACCGCCCGATCTTCGCCACCGTGCTCTCGGTGCTGCTGACGATCGCGGGCACGGTCGTGATGCGCACGCTGCCGATCGCGGAATATCCGGAGATCGCGCCACCCACGGTCTCGATCACCGCAAGCTATCCCGGCGCCTCGGCCGAGACGGTCGCCGCAACGGTGGCGACGCCGATCGAGCAGGAGGTCAACGGCGTCGACGACATGCTCTACATCTCGTCGCAGTCGACCGGCGACGGCATCGTCACCATCAACGTCGTCTTCAAGGCCGGCGTCGACGTCGACCAGGCGCAGGTGCTGGTGCAGAACCGCGTCTCCTCCGCCGAGCCGCGCCTGCCGCAGGCGGTGCGCCAGATCGGCGTGCAGGTCCGCAAGGCCTCGCCCGACGTGCTGATGTTCATCCAGCTCATCTCGCCGGACGGGTCCCGCACCCAGCAATACGTCTCCAATTACGCCACGCTCTATGTGAAGGACGCGCTGACCCGCGTCGACGGCGTCGGCAACGTCCAGGTCTTCGGCGCGCGCGACTATTCGATGCGCGTCTGGCTGGACCCCGCCAAGGTCGCCGCGCGCAACCTCACCGCCGGCGACGTCGTCGCCGCTTTGCAGGCCGCCAACGTGCAGGTCGCGGCGGGTGCCATCAACCAGCCGCCGGCGAAGTCGCAGGAGGCCTTCCAGCTCTCGGTCAACACGCTTGGCCGCCTGACCGACGTGGCGGAGTTCGAGAACATCGTCGTTCGCGCCGAGGCCGATGGCGGCACGGTCCGCATCCGCGACATCGCGCGCGTCGAGCTCGGTGCGCAGGACTACACCACCAACAACTATCTCGATAACCGCGAGGCGGTCGCCATCGGCGTGTTCCAGCGCCCGGGGTCGAACGCACTGCGCACCTCGGACGCGCTGGTCGCGGAAATGAAGTCGATGGCCGCGCGCTTCCCCTCGGGCGTCGACTACCGCATCATCTACAACCCGACCGAGTTCATCTCCCAGTCGGTCGACGCCGTCGTGCACACGCTGTTCGAGGCGGTCGCGCTCGTCGTGATCGTGGTGATCCTGTTCCTGCAGACCTGGCGCGCCGCGGTGATCCCGATCGTCGCGATCCCGGTCTCGCTGATCGGCACCTTCCTGATCATGGCGGCCGTCGGCATCTCCTTCAACACGATCTCGCTGCTGGCGCTGGTGCTGGCCATCGGCATCGTGGTCGACGACGCCATCGTCGTGGTCGAGAACGTCGAGCGCTACCTCGCGCAGGGCATGTCCCCGAAGGAGGCCGCGCACAAGACGATGGACGAGGTTGGCGGCGCGCTGGTCGCCATCGCGCTCGTGCTCTGCGCCGTGTTCCTGCCCACCGCCTTCATCAGCGGCCTGCAGGGAACGTTCTACCAGCAGTTCGCCGTCACCATCGCCGCCTCCACCGCGATCTCCTGCTTCGTTTCGCTGACGCTGTCCCCGGCCATGTCGGCGGTGCTGCTGCGGCCGCATGTGCAGCACGACCCCAACGCGAAGCATGGCGTGTTCTACAAGCTCGGCGCACCGGTGCGCTGGTTCTTCCACTACTTCAACGCCGGCTTCGACTGGCTGTCGCGCAACTATGGCCGTCTGACCTCGCGTCTGATCCGGCTCGCGGTGATCCTGCTCGTCGTCTATGGCGGGCTGATCGCGCTGACCGCCCAGCGCCTCGTCCAGACGCCGACCGGCCTCGTGCCGCAGCTCGACCGCGGCTACTTCATCCTGGTCTTCCAGCTGCCGCCGGGTTCATCCCTGTCCCGGACGGATGCCGTCGTCCGCAAGGCGAGCGAGCTGGCGACCTCCCGCCCCGGCGTCGAGCATGCGGTGGCATTCGCGGGCCTCGACGGTGCGACCTTCACCATCGCGCCCAATGCCGGTGTCGTCTTCGTCACGCTGAGCAGTTTCGAGGAGCGGGCCAAGCATGGGCTGACCTATCAGGGCATTCTCAACGATCTGCGCGGGCAGATGTTCGGCAACATCACCGAGGCATTCCCGCTCGTCATCGAGCCGCCGGCGATCTCGGGCATCGGCAATGGCGGCGGCCTCAAGGGCTATGTGCAGGACCGGGGCGGCCGCGGGCTCGCGGCGCTCGAAGGCGCGACCTGGATGGTGGCCGGTGCGGCCGGCCAGATCGACGGCATCCAGCAGCCCTTCACCCTGTTCTCGACCAAGACGCCGCAGATCTTCGCCGATATCGACCGCACCAAGGCGGAAATGCTGGGCGTGCCGGTCACACGCATCTTCGAGACGCTGTCGGTCTATATGGGCTCGGCCTATATCAACGACTTCAACCTGCTCGGCCGCACCTATCGCGTCACCGCGCAGGCGGATAATCCCTTCCGCCTGACGACCCGCGACGTCGCCAATCTCAAGACCCGCAACGCGGATGGCGAGATGGTCCCGATCGGCTCGGTCGCGACCTTCCACGACACGACCGGCGCCTATCGCGTGCCGCGCTACAACCTCTATCCGGCGGCCGAGGTGCAGCTCTCGATGAAGCACGGCTATTCGACCGGCCAGGGCATCGCGGCGGTCGAGGCGCTGACGCAGAAGGTGCTGCCGCCCGGCTTCGGCTTCGAATGGACCGAGATCGCGCTGCAGGAGAAGCTCGCGGGCAATACGGCAATCGTCGCCTTCGGCCTCGCGGTGGTGTTCGTCTTCCTGCTGCTGGCGGCGCTCTACGAGAGTTGGCTCCTGCCGCTCTCGGTCATCCTGATCGTGCCGATGTGCATTCTGGCGGCGATGATCGGGGTGAATTTCGCCGGGCTCGACCGCAACATCCTGGTCGATATCGGCCTCGTCGTGCTCGTCGGCCTTGCCGCGAAGAACGCGATCCTCATTGTTGAGTTCGCCAAGCAGGCCGAGGAGGAGGGGATGAACCGGCGCGACGCCGCCATCGCCGCCGCCAAGACCCGCCTGCGGCCGATCCTGATGACCTCGCTCGCCTTCGTCCTGGGCGTGCTGCCACTGACGATCTCGGTCGGTGCCGGCGCGGAGATGCGTCAGGCGATGGGTATCGCGGTGTTCTCCGGCATGCTGGGCGTGACCTTCTTCGGCCTGATCTTCACGCCGGTGTTCTACGTCATGGTGCGCTGGCTCGCGGATCTGCGCGGCACGAAGCGGAAGGCCGAGGGCACGCCGCCGGTGCAGCCCACCGGGGCGCACTGAGCGGAAGCGGCCGCGCCGCGGCGGACGCGAGACGACGATCGAAAAGGCCGCGACCCTCGCGGCCTTTTTGCTGTCGCGGGCGCCGCAGGCTTGGGGGCAGAGCCGCCAGGACCGCGCTGCGACACGCCGGCCAGCGAGGCGGCGATATCGGCGGCGCGAAGCCGCCATTCCGGGAAGGCGCGGGCGAGCCGGTTGCGCCGCCCCGCGATGGTGCTCGCCATTCAGTGCCCGCTGAGCACGAGCACCTTGATCGGGGCCATGATGGCCTGGATGCGCAGGATCGCGGCATGGACCACGCCCGTGGCGTCGATCGCGTGCAGGGCAAAGCGCCCGAGCGCCGAGTGCTTGCCCGAGGCGATCTCGTCATGATGGTTCGAATAGGCGTTGGCCGAGCAGTTGCTGCCCGGAACCAACCCCTCGAACCCGCCTTCGTAGAGCGGCTCCATGAAGACCAGCACCGAGCCGACGCGGATCGCCTGCGAGAGATCGACCAGTTGGTCGCTGGTGCGGAACTGGCCGGTCGCCACGAAATCCTGCACGTCGGTCACCACCACCGGGATGATGGTCCAGGGTTTCGACAGGCAGGAGACTTCGCCGATCATGCCCACCTTGAGCGAGGGCGCCTCGATCTGGGTGAACGCGGCCTGGATGGCGCGACGTCCGGCATCGGCCGGGATCAGCACGCCCGCCGGGCGCATGAAGGGATTGACCAGATCACCGACGCGGACGGCAAACTGCTCGACATGCCCGGCGATGCCGGCCCGGATCATCGTCTTGTCGAGCTCGACCTGGGCCTGAGCCAGCGCGGCCTCGGCGCTCGCCTTGGCGGCGGGGAGCTGCACCGCAATGCGGGCCTGGGCGGTCTCCTGCTGGGCGATGGCGGCGGCGAGCGCGGCCTGGGCGCCGGCAGCCGTGTTCTCCAGCCGCTCCAGCTCCCGGTTCGAGACGACGTTGTCGTTGCGGCGCTTGAGCTCCTGCTTGGTCTGCAGCTCGTCCTGCGACTGCTGGTTGTTCGCCCGCGCCTCACGGATGCGGGCGTCGCTGGTCTGGAGATCGACGCGCGCGACCGTCATCTCCGCCTCGATCTCGCCGATCTTGGCGCGCGCCGCCGTTAAGGCGCTCTCCTGTTTGGCGCTGTCCAGCCGGACCAGCGGTGCGCCGGCCTCCACCGTCTGGCCCTGCCGGACATAGACCTCCGCGACGCGGCCGCCGACCTCCGGCACGATCGGCACGGTGCGGAAGGAAAGCGTCGCGATCTGGGTCGCCGGGTGGAAATAGAACACCACCGTCAGCAGCGTCACGGTCAGCATCAGGCAGGTGACGATGCCCCAGCGCAGGTCGAACCAGACCGAGTAGAAGGTGATCCGCTTGCCCTGGACGAAGCGGCGGAAGAGGTAGTCAGGCAGAAGCGTGACCAGCGAGCAGAGCATCACCTCAAGCATGGCTCGGCCCTCCCTGAGCGGCGACCTCGGCAGGAAGCGTCTCGGCCGCCGCGGCCGGGGCCGCAGCAGGAGGCGGCGCAGCAGGAGGTGGTGTGGCAGACGTCGCCTGAGCCGGCGACTCCCCGGCATCCTCGGGCGGAATGCCCGCAATCTTCTCCAGAGCGCCCGCCATCCGGCGCAGGGGCGTCCAGACATCCGGGATTTCGATCAGGGCCAGGATCAGCCCGATCACCCAGAAAATGTGCATATGCGTGAACAGCGCCAGCAGGCCGAGCACGGCGACGACCTCGAACTGCAGCTTGTGGGTCCGGTGAGCCATCCGCTCCGGCAACGTATGCAGATGCAGGAACAGCAGGCCGACGGCGAGGACGGCGCCGATGATCAGGATACAGCAGATCAGGAAGAGCGTGTCGGACTGCCCCGGTTCCGTTACGAAACTCGGCAGATGCTGGGTCGCCAGCGGATGAAGTGGTGTCGTCACGGATGCCCCCCGGCCCGTTGCGAAACAGGTGGCCGGAGCGGCTGTGGCCGCCGGCGCCGGCTCACGCCGCTCCCAACGGTCGCGATCATCCCGGTTTGACGAATGCTGTCAAATAGGCCGCGCAACGCCTGCGCGAACCAACCGCGCTTGGTGCAATCGGAGTTCGTGGTTCCCTGATCCTGCTCGCACCGCCAGGTACGGCTCGGCTTCACCAGCTCGACGGGCACACCCCGCGATCTCGGCTTCGCCCACCCCGGCGGTGCAGCGAGGCGGCGCTCATCCCCACCAGCGCTCGCCGACCGGGAAGCGGCCGGCGGCCTGCTCGATCACCTCGCCGAGCGAGAACAGGGTCTCCTCGTCGAAGGGCCGGCCGATGAGCTGGAGGCCGAGCGGCAGGCCCTGCGCGTCGAGGCCCGCCGGAACGGCGATACCGGGCAGGCCGGCCATGTTCACCGTCACCGTGAAGACGTCATTGAGATACATCTCGACCGGATCGGCCGAGCCCTTCTCGCCGATGCCGAAGGCGGCGGACGGCGTGGCCGGCGTCAGGACGGCGTCGATGCCTTCGGCATAGACCGTCTCGAAATCGCGCTTGATCAACGTGCGGATCTTCTGGGCGCGGACGTAATAGGCATCGTAATAGCCGGCCGAGAGCACATAGGTGCCGATCATGATGCGGCGCTTGACCTCGGCGCCGAAGCCGGCGGCGCGGGTCTTCTCGTACATCTCGACGATGTCCTTGCCCTGCTCGCGCAGGCCGTAGCGGACGCCGTCATAGCGAGCGAGATTCGACGAAGCCTCGGCCGGGGCGACGATGTAGTAGGCCGGCAGCGCGTATTTGGTATGAGGCAGCGAGATCTCGACGATCTCGGCGCCGGCCGCCTTGAGCCAGTCGATGCCCTTCTGCCAGAGGGCGTCGATCTCCGGGTTCAGCCCGTCGAGCCGGTATTCCCTGGGAATGCCGATCTTCTTGCCCTTGATCGAGCGGCCGGCGGCCGCCTCGTAATCCGGCACCGCCATGTCGACGGAGGTCGTGTCCTTGGGATCGTGCCCGGCCATGGAGCGCAGCATCGCGGCGCAGTCGCGCACGCTCTTGCCGATCGGCCCGGCCTGGTCGAGCGAGGAGGCGAAGGCGACGATGCCCCAGCGCGAGCAGCGGCCATAGGTCGGCTTGATGCCGACGGTGCCGGTGAAGGCGGCCGGCTGGCGGATCGAGCCGCCGGTGTCGGTCGCGGTCGCGGCAAGGCAAAGATCGGCGGCGACGGCCGCGGCCGAACCGCCGGACGAGCCGCCCGGCACGAGGTGGTTGCCCTCGACGGCGCCGCCCGGCCCCGATCCGACGTTGGAGCCCTTGCGGCGCCACGGGTTCACGACATTGCCGAAGGCCGAGGTCTCGTTCGACGAGCCCATGGCGAATTCGTCATTGTTGAGCTTGCCGAGCATGACGGCGCCGTCGCGCCAGAGCTGGCTGGAGACGGTCGATTCATAGGGTGGCACGAAATTGCCGAGGATCTTGGAGCAGGCGGTGGTGCGCACGCCTTCGGTCGCAAACAGGTCCTTGATGCCGAGCGGCAGGCCTTCGAGCGGGCCGGCTTCGCCCTTGGCGAGGCGGGCATCGCTGGCCGCGGCCTGCTTCAGCGCGTGCTCGGGAGTCTCCAGCACATAGGCGTTCAGCGCGCGGGCCTTCTCGACGGCGGCGATATGGGCCTGCGTCAGCTCGGTGGCGGTGAACTGCTTGGCCTTCAGGCCGTCGCGGGCTTCGGTCAGCGTCAGGCGGGTGAGATCGGTCACGGGCGATATTCCAGCATTCAAATGGGCGGGCAGATCGAGGCCGTCATTGCGAGGAGCGGAGCGACGAAGCAATCCGGGGGCCGCGAGGCGGAACGGTGGGACCCAGTCCTTCCGGATTGCTTCGCTGCGCTCGCGATGACGGGGCGCGGGCGAAGCGGGGCGCTACTCGATGACTTTGGGCACCATGAAATAGTTGTCCTCGGAAGCCGGCGCATTGGCGACGATCCTGTCCGCGATCTCGCCGTCGTTGACGACGTCCTCGCGCTGCTTCATCGCCATCGGCGTCACCGAGGTCATCGGCTCGACGCCCTCGACATCCACTTCATTGAGCTGCTCGACGAAGCCGAGGATGGCGTTGAGCTCGCCTTGCAGCTTCGGCAGATCGGCCTCCGGAACGGCGATGCGCGCAAGATGCGCGACGCGCTTGACGGTGGCGAGATCGACCGACATGGCGGACTCCTGGATGAGGCGCGCGGCGCGCCGGAGAGGTTTCGCCGCGCTATAGCAGATGGCGGCGCGTAAGTAAGTGCCGACTTAACTCGCGGGTCATCCCGGACAAGCGGCGAAGCCGCTCCGCCGGGATGACGGCGAGGGGATCGAGAGCGGGGAAAGCGCTCCCTCAGATCGCGAACGCCTCGCCCTTCCTCGGCACGAGGGCCTGGACGTCGCTGCCCTTCAGCCCCGCCACGAAGGCGTCCGCATTGGCGTCGATGATCGGGAAGCTGCCGTAATGGCAGGGGATCGCGACCTTCGGCTTGACAAAGCGGGTCATGGCCAGCGCCGCGACCTTGCCGCCCATGGTGAAGCGGTCGCCGATCGGGCAGATGCAGGCCTCGACGCCGTGGATTTCGGCAAGCAGCGCCATGTCGGAGAAGATGTCTGTGTCGCCCATGTGCCAGAGGGTCTTTTCGCCCTTGGCCTTGACGATCGCGCCATTGGGGCTGCCGACCGGCACGGTCACCCCGGCCTCGCCCATGCCGGCCGAGTGATCGGCGCGGGTCAGCGTGACGCTGAACGGGCCGAGATCGACGGTGCCGCCGGTATTCATCGGCTGGAACGCCTTCAGGCCCTTCGACGCCAGATGCATGGCGAGGTCGTAATTGGTGACCACGGTCGCGCCGGTCCTGGCGGCGATGTCGAGCGTGTCGCCGACATGGTCGCCATGGCCATGGGTGACGACGACATGCGTCACGCCCTCGGAGGCCGCTCCGACATCGCCCTCGAAGGCCGGGTTCCCGGTGAAGAACGGGTCGATCAGGATGACGGCGCCGTCGATCTCGGCGCGGAAGGCGGAATGGCCGTACCAGGTCAGTTTCATCGGAAAGGCTCCTGCTATGCGCTCGGGCGAAAGGCGTGATCGGATATAGAGCATGTCCGCGGGATCGGTTCAGCACCGGATCGCAATCCGGCCCTGCCTCCCCTGCGAGACATGGCGGCCCTCCCGCTGAGGGAGGCCCGCCCCCCTTCCTGCGGGGCTACCGGCTGCTTAGCTTGCGTCCGAAGCTCCAGCGAGAGGACGCACCATGTCGCAAGCCCAGACCCAGCCGATCGACCTTTATTACTGGCCGACCCCGAACGGCCACAAGATCAGCATCATGCTCGAGGAGTGCGGGCTGCCCTACACCGTCATCCCGGTGAATATCGGCAAGGGCGACCAGTTCAAGCCGGATTTCCTCGCGATCTCGCCCAATAACCGCATGCCCGCGATCGTCGATCCGCAGGGACCGGACGGCAAGCCGATCTCGGTCTTCGAATCCGGCGCGATCCTGCAATATCTCGGCCGCAAGACCGGCCGGTTCTATCCGCAGGACGAGCGCGGGCGGGTCGCGGTCGACGAATGGCTGTTCTGGCAGATGGGCGGCTTCGGGCCGATGCTCGGCCAGACCCACCATTTCCGCATATACGCGCCCGAGAAGGTGCCCTATGCGATCGACCGCTACACCAACGAGGCGAACCGGCTCTACGGGGTGCTGAACAAGCGTCTCGAAGGCCGCGACTACATCTGCGGCGAATACTCCATCGCCGACATGGCCTGCATCGGCTGGGCCCGCGGCTGGGAAAAGCAGGGGCAGGACATCGGGCAGTTCCCCCATGTAGCGCGCTGGATCGAGACGATGCTGGCGCGGCCTGCCGTGCAGCGCGGCCTCAAGGTCGGGGAAGAGCTGCGCAATCCCGCCGGCATCAGCACGCCTGAGGAAAAGGCGGTGCTGTTCGGGCAGAAGGCGCGCTGAACTCTCTTTGACGCTTCTACGGGGCATCCCGGACAAGCGGCGTCAGCCGCGCCGATCCGGGATCCATGCCCGAGCCTCGATCGAAAGCGGTCCGAATGGGTCCCGGGTCTGCGCTTCGCTTCTCCCGGTATGACTCGTGCTCTGGGAGAAGCAGAGAGAGCGTGCACCGAAGGCCCCGTCCGGCTGTCGCCGCGGGGTTTCGGATGGGGCGCAGCCAAGGGGATGCGCGGGGTTAAGGGCGGCGCGCGGTTTTGGCCGCGTGCCGATGTCGATGTCGAGTGTCGAAGTCGATGCGGCGCCTGCCGGCCCCGCCCGAAACCCCGCGCGCGGTTGTCTTGTGAGGTTGTTCGCCAAGGCGAAACCGGGCCTGCCTGTTCGGCCCGGCGGCGAGAACCCCTCCGGATCAAGGCCACCCGCATGATGGCGCGAAACCCGAAACACCGCATCCAGCCCGGCCGCACGATGCCTCGCGAAGCCCCCTTGGTCGGGCGGGACGGCGCGAGGATAAGGGCGGAGCGGCTGGCGGGGATAAGTCGGCGGGGCGTCAGTCCGCCCGCTTCCAGACCACCGAGCGGCAGATCAGCCCGCCGAGCACGCAGCCAGCCGTGGTCAGCGTGTCGCCCGCGAGCGTCATCGTGCCGGAATAGGTCTTGCCGTCCTCCGGATTGAAGGCGCTGCCGCTCCACTTGCCGGCCCCGCTCGGCTTCATGTCGTAGAAGATGCGCTGGCCGACCTTGGCCGGGCCGCTGGCATCCTTCAGCCAGGAGAGGGTGCCGCACAGGGCCTCGCCGCATTTGGCGAAGCGCACGCGCGAGGCGCCGGTATCCCGCTGCCAGACGCCAAGCGCGTCCTGCGCCGCGGCACTGCCCATGCTTCCCATCACCGCCAGAGCCGCAAAGCTGCCCAGCGCGAAACCGATCGTCCTTGTCATTCCATCCTCCCATGCCGGCAGGGCCCGGCTTATCGTTTAGATGTGAACCATATCGCGATTTCGGTCGCTCTCCAAGCGGCCCCGCGAATGCTGCGGGCCCGCCGAACCTGACGCAAGGTGAATCCATCCTCAACGGCGGCTGAGCAGGTCTGTCGGCAGAGCCTTGAAATATCTGCTGTTTTCGCAACTCTAGCGTGAACGCTCCGTTGATTTAACGGCTCGATCACCTCTCGTTGAGACTCGATTCATCGCAAAATTTAGCGCCCGCTTTAACGATCGCCGCCACTCTCACGACATCGGCCGGGGACCTTTGGACGGGTGATCGGCGAGCAACGGCAACAAGGTGGTTCGTCATGGCACGCATGGAGATGAGCGCGGTTCCCGCTTCGCTGGTAATCCCGGCGGAGGTTTCGGCAGAGGCCTATTACGAGCTGGGGCTGATGCATGCCTCCGGCCGTTCCGGTCCGATTGACCGGGTCAAGGCGCAGACCTGGTTCAACGTCGCCTTCGCCCGCGGCTGTGCCCGGGCCGCTGCGGCCCGGCAGGAACTTGCCGCCGAGATGAACCGCGACGAGATCGCTGCGGCGCTGCGCGAGGCGCGCGCCGTCCTGACGCGCCACTGAGCGCAAGGCATCTGGGCTCAGGCCACGCTCCTGAGCCTTGGTCAATCAGGCGCTGTCGCCCGGGCGACCGGAGGGAGACCCGGGATCCATTCCGGAACCTCGCCGATCAGCGCTCCGGCAGGAATCCCGGATCTCCGCTGCGCTGCGTCCGGGATGACCCGCGCCTTTTTTGAAACGGGCGACACCGGTGAGCCACCAGCCTTGTGGGGCGGGGAGGCGGCGGCTATAAGCGCGCCGCATTCCCGATTTTGAACTCCCCAAGGATTTTCCGATGGCTGTCCAGCGTACCTTCTCCATTCTCAAGCCCGACGCGACGAAGCGCAACCTCACCGGCGCGGTCAACGCTGTCATCGAGAAGGCCGGCCTGCGCATCGTCGCGCAGAAGCGCATCCAGATGACGAAGGCTCAGGCCGAGACCTTCTACGGCGTCCACAAGGAGCGGCCCTTCTTCGGCGAGCTCGTCGAGTTCATGACCTCGGGCCCGGTCGTCGTGCAGGTGCTCGAAGGCGAGGACGCCATCGCCAAGTATCGCGACGTGATGGGCGCGACCAACCCGGCCAATGCCGCCGAGGGTACCATCCGCAAGCTCTTCGCCCAGTCGGTCGGCGAGAACACCGTGCATGGCTCGGATGCGCCGGAGACGGCCGCCGTCGAGATCGCCCAGTTCTTCGCGGGCAACGAGATCGTCGGCTGATTTCAGCCCGATCGCTGAAACGACGAAGGCGGGCCTCGCGGCCCGCCTTTTTTGTTGCCGGCAGCGCGGCGGCGCCGCGCCCGGCCTCACATGCCGAAGGAGTAGCTCGATCCGGTGTCGAAGGAGTAGCTCGCCGCCAGCCCGATCGTGACCGAGTTCTTCGAGCCGAACGGCCGCACGATGGGCGAGCGGGTCGCGTCTCCGGTGAGGCGCTTGTATTCGACATAGGCGGTCGTCTTGAAATTGTCCGTCCAGTTGTAGGTCGCCTGCGCGATCGCGCCGTAGGAATGCAGCCCGGTGTTGAAGCGCTGCAGCAGCCCGCTGGTGCCCGGCATGGCGCCGCCCGTGCCGAAATAGGTCCGGACATAGTCGGCCGAGGTGATCCGCAGGCGTGGGCCGGCGCCGAGCGTCCAGGAGCCGATCCTGGTGAAGGCGTCGAGCTTCAGGTCGGCGACCACGCCGTCATGGGCGACGATGCCGCGGCGGACATCCACGCGCCCGCGCAGCCAGGAGGTGGGGTAGAATTCCACGAAGGCACCGGCTTCGCCGCCGAACTTGGTGGCCGGCACCGCGACCAGCGCCGGGTTGACCTTGGCGCTGCGCTTCCACAGCAGGTCGCCGGAGAAGCCGACGCGCCAGCCCTGCCCGGAGAACACGCCGATGCTGAGCATCGCGTCGTCCTCGGCGCTCCACCAGGTGCTCTTCAGCCCCTTGCCGAGCGAGATGATCGGCCGCGCGCGGAAGATGTAGTCGTCGGAGCCGGCATAGTCAGGCTGATAGCGCAGGCCGGCGCCCACCGTCAGATACCAGTTCTGCGCCGCTTGCGGCGAGGTGAGCTGGGTATAATCCCGCGACTGGGCTTTCGCCTGACCGGGCAACGCCAAGGCGAGGCCGATGACGAGGCCCGCCAGATACGCAACGCAACGCATGATCCAGAACTCCGGCGCCGAGGCACCTCTCGCATGGGTTTCGCAGGCACTGTCGGTCAGGAGAATTGAGGCTCGGTTAACGTTGACGGGTTGTTACGCGAACCACCTTCTTTCGGCCTGCCTGCGGCGATCTGCTCTCGTCATCCAATGTCCGCGCAGATGCGCGGTTCGGCCGAGGCGCCCGAGGCGAGCCCCCGGGCTTGTGCATTCATTTCATGACGACATTCGACTTTCGCTAAGCTGGATTCGCCGAAGCCTTCGCGTATAGCGTGAGGTGGGGGGCGGTGATGATGCGTCTGTGGGTTGTGTTGGTTGCGTCGGTTCTGGCGGGTAGCGCGTCTGCTCAGGATCAGAACAGGCGGGTGTTCGCTCCCACGGTGCGTGCTGCTACCGATTGCGCCACGCGCGCCATCGTCGCTCAGGGCATGACGGCCACGGCAACCGACGAAACGATCAGGGAGGGAGCCCGGCGGGCATTCGGCGGTTCGTGCCGGGCAGAAGGCCTTCTCATGGTCAATGAACATGATCGCCTCTATGGCTCCGGCACCGGGCGCAGCTTCGTCGATGGGCCGTACTTCGCCGATTTTCCGCGAGCCGCGCGGACTCGCATGACCGCGCCCGGGGGACTCTCCATCACGGTGAATAAGCCTGTGCGTTGTCCGGATATGCTGGAGATCTACGAGGTCCAAGACGCCGGGCGTGATTTTGCCGGTATCGAGCAGGATGATCTGCAGCGAAACCCGAAGACGGATATCGATGTCCTTGCGAGTTTCACCCGTCGAATGGACGCAAGGCTCGCCCAGGCCCGCCACGTGATGGCGCGGCCGGTTCTGGAGGAATTCCGGCGTTTGCCGCCAGCGGGAATGGAGGCTTGCTTCCCGGCGCTCCGGCCTGTTCTCGCCAGCGCGCGCCTCGTCGCCGCGCAGATGGAAGCGCAGCGCATCGAGATGGAGAAGCAGCGCGCCGAGGCGGAGAGGCTTCGCCTCGAGGCTGAACAACGCCGTGCCGAAGAGCAGCGCTTGGCAGATCAGCGGAGAGCGGAAGAGCTCCGCCTGGCGGAGCTCCGCCGGGCGGAGATGCAGCGCGCCGAGGAAGAGCGGCGCCGTGCGGCCGAGGAGGAGGCGGCCCGCAAACGGGCTGAGGCCCAGCGCGCCGAGGAAGAGCGGCAGCGAGAATTGCGTCGGCCCGTCAATGTGCTCAAGCGATCGTATGCGCAGTACGCTTTCGTCAAGCAGTGCTTCGAATTCCGAAACGGTTACGTCAGCATCTTCATCTCGGAGAGCGAGTTTGGTCGGGCACGCCTCGCCATCAAGGCGATCGAGACCAAGTTGAAGAGCCTGGACACGGGCATCGACACCGATGTCGCATGGGCCGAAGCTGCGGCCGCGATCAGCGTCGTGCCCGAACGAGATGTCTGCCAGGCGGCGCTCCAACTGCTCATGGCGGCATTCCAGGAGATCGCGCCGGATGCAGCGATGCCGAAGAAGGACTTCTGAACGAGCGCTGTTCACCGCTCGTGATAAAAACTCTAGAACCGCTCCATGAACATCGCGCCGCGCATCGATATCCGCCCTTCGGTCTGCCCGCATGACTGCCCCTCGGCCTGCTCGCTGGAGGTGGAGGTCATCGACGGGCGCAGCATCGGCCGCGTTCGCGGCAGCAAGCGGCAGAGCTACACCGACGGCGTCATCTGCGCGAAGGTCGCCCGCTACGCCGAGCGCATCCACCATCCCGGCCGGCTGCTTCATCCGATGCGCCGCACCGGCCCCAAGGGCTCGGGCCAGTTCGCGCGCATCTCCTGGGACGAGGCGCTGGACGAGATCGCGCGGCGCTTCCTCGCCATCGAGGCGGAGCACGGGGCCGAAGCGGTCTGGCCCTATTACTATGCCGGCACGATGGGCCTGGTGATGCGCGACGGCATCAACCGTCTGCGGCATGCCAAGCGTTATTCCGGCCAGTATTCGACGATCTGCACCACGACCGCATGGACCGGCTTCATCGCCGGCACGGGGCGCCTCGCCGGGCCCGACCCGCGCGAGATGGCGAAGTCGGACTGCGTGGTGATCTGGGGCACGAACGCCGTGCACACCCAGGTCAATGTGATGAACCACGCGGTCAAGGCCCGCAAGGAGCGCGGCGCCAAGATCGTCGCCATCGACATCTACCGCAACGCCACGCTCCAGCAGGCCGATCTTGCCCTGGTGCTGAAGCCTGGCACCGACGCCGCGCTCGCCTGCGCGGTCATGCATGTGCTCTTCCGCGACGGCCACGCCGACCGCGACTATCTCGCCCGCTACGCCGACTGCCCCGACGAGCTGGAGGCGCATCTGGCCACCCGCACGCCGGAATGGGCCGCCGCGATCACCGGCCTCGACGTCGCGCAGATCGAGGAGTTCGCCGCGCTCGTCGGCACGCACAGGAAGAGCTTCTTCCGGCTGGGCTATGGCTTCGCCCGCCAGCGCAACGGCGCCGTCGCCATGCACGCCGCGCTTTGCGTGCCGACCGTGACGGGCGCCTGGCAATATGAGGGCGGCGGCGCCTTCCACAGCAACAGCGGCATCTACAAATGGCGCAAGAGGCTGATCGAGGGGCTCGACGCGATGGACCGCGGCGTGCGCCAGCTCGACCAGTCGCAGATCGGCCGCGTGCTCACGGGGGACGGCGAGGCGCTGCGCGGCGGAGGAGCCGTGAAGGCGCTGTTCATCCAGAACACCAACCCGGTTTCGGTCGCGCCGGAGCAGGAGCTGGTCAAGCAGGGTTTCGCCCGCGAGGACCTGTTCACCGTCGTCCACGAGCAGTTCATGACGGAGACGGCGCAGATGGCCGATATCCTGCTGCCGGCCACCCAGTTCATGGAGCATGACGACCTCTATCAGGGCGGCGGCCACCAGCACATCATGTGGGGCGGCAAGCTGATCGAGCCGCCCGGCGAATGCCGCTCCAACCATGAGGTGATCTGCGATCTCGCGACGCGCCTCGGCGCCGAGCATCGCGGTTTCTCCATGAGCCCGCGCGAACTCGTCGACTGGACGCTGCGCGAGACCGGGCGCGGCACGCTCGACGAGCTGATCGCGAACGAGTTCATCGACATACAGCCGGATTTCGAGACCGCGCATTACCTGAAGGGCTTCGGCTATCCGGACGGCCGGTTCCGGTTCAAGCCGGTCTGGCCGAAGGTACCGAACGGAAATGACGGGCTGCGCGGGCCGCACGCGGCGATGCCGGCACTGCCCGACCAGTGGGACGTGATCGAGCTGGCGGACGAAGAGCATCCCTTCCGCCTCGCCACCAGCCCGGCCCGCAGCTTCCTGAACTCGACCTTCACCGAGACGCCCGGATCGGTGAAGAAGGAGGGCGGCCCGACGCTGATGCTGCATCCCGATGACGCCGCCGGCCTCGGCATCGCCGCCGGCGACGAGGTGGTGATCGGCAACCACGGCGGCACGGTCCACCTTACCGCGGTCTTGTTTCCAGGCGTCGTCCGCGGTGTCGTCATCGCCGAGTCGATCTGGCCCAATGCCGCCCACAGGCATGGCCGTGGCATCAACACGCTCACGGGCGCGGATTCGCCCGCTCCCTTCGGCGGTGCCGCCTTCCACGACAACAAGGTCTGGATCAGGAAAGCGTGACGGTCAGTCCTCTTGACCTTTCGAGCGGCTGTGTCATGCGGAAGCGATGCGGCGCCTGATCGGCCAGCGCGCCGGTTTTTCTCGCGAAGGGCAGGCGAAGTCATGATCATGCGGCGGATGGGTGCGGTCGTTCTGGCCGGTGGAGTCTCGCTTCTTCTGAGCATCGCGGCCCATGCCGCGAGCAGCCAGACGACGCTGCCTGCGCCAGACCCGACGGCCAAGAACCTGACGCCCTACATGATCAAGCTGCGCGCCTTCGACGCCTGCCTCGTCACCCAGTCGGGCCTGATGGGCACGACCCGCGAGGCGGTGCATTCGCCTTGCAGCTGCTACGCCAACGGCACGATCGAATCCATGACCAAGGACGAGATCCAGGCCTTCCGCGAGACCGGCTACTTCAACGATTCGTCCCGCGAGAAGGCGCTCTCCTTCCTCGACAAGTGCAAGCTGAAGCGCCCGTTCTGAGCAGGCTGCCCTCATTGCGGTGAATTGACCTGGAGAGCGGCCGTCATCCCGGACAGGCGGCTTCGGCTGCGCCGGTCCGGAGTCGATGCCTGCCCCTTCATCGGGAGCGTTCCGGCATGGATCCCGGGTCTGCGCTTTGCTGCGCCCGGGATGACGGGTCGCTGTTGAGAGGCCGCTGGGCGACATCCTCCACCTGCCGCCTTGCTGCTGCCATGCTCCTGACAGAAGCTGTCAGTCGGGCCAGGGCATCCTGCCATCGCTGACGAATGCGGGCCGCTTGCGAGCGGCCTGTCTCGACGTTCGCGATGCCGATCAGGACCAGAGGCGGGAGAGAAAGCCGTGCAGCGCGCTGAACGTTTGCTCGACATGATCCAGAGCCTGCGCCGCCGCAGGCGCCCCGTCACGGCGGAGACGCTGGCGGCGGAACTGAATGTCTCGGTCCGCACGGTCTACCGCGATATCGGCGCGCTCGTCCGCCAGGGCGTCCCCGTGCGCGGCGAGGCCGGCATCGGCTATGTGCTGGACGCCGGCTTCGACCTGCCGCCGCTGATGCTGTCGCCCGACGAGATCGAGGCGGTGCTGGTCGGCATGCGCTGGCTGACCGAGCGGGCCGATCCCAGCCTGGCGCGGGCCGCCGAGGACGTGGTCAGCAAGGTCGCGGCCGTGCTGCCCTCCCATCTCAAGCCGATCCTGCTCGACGGCGCGCTCTTCGCCGCCTCCTATCCCGGCGATCTGCCGGTCGACCGGGTCGATATCGCCCCCGTCCGCGCCGCGATCCGCAACGGCCGCAAGCTCTCGATCCATTACAGCGACGAGAGCGGGCAGGCGACGCAGCGCATGATCTGGCCGATCGGCATGACCTTCTACGAGCGGGTGCGCGTCGTGATCGCCTGGTGCG
This sequence comes from Allobosea sp. TND4EK4, assembly GCF_900156025.1. GTDB lineage: Bacteria > Pseudomonadota > Alphaproteobacteria > Rhizobiales > Beijerinckiaceae > Allobosea. The sequence goes on along the minus strand of NZ_FTMO01000001.1, from coordinate 139,305 downwards.
AGCTGCGGCAGGCCTTCCGCCACTTCCGCACCGACCGCATCACCGGGCTGGCGGCGCTCGAGGAGCGCTATCCAGGCCGCCGCGCCGAGCTCTTCCGCCGCTGGCAGAAGGAAGAGGAAACGGCGCGGGAGGAATGGGCGCGCTGCCAGCGCGAAGGGCGGGGGGGCGAGGCCGCCGCCGCTGACAAGGCCGCCTAGCCGCGCTCGACCACGCCGCCGACGAGTCGCGCCCGCCCTGAAGCGACCTCCGCCAGCGCCGCCGGATAGAGCTTGTGCTCCTCGACGAGGACGCGCTGCGACAGCGTCTCCTCGTCGTCACCGGCAAGCACCGGCACCTTCGCCTGCAGGATCACAGGCCCGGCATCGAGCTCCGGCACGACGAAATGCACCGAGCAGCCATGCTCGGAAACGCCGGCGGCGAGAGCCTGGGCGTGCGTGTGCGTGCCCTTGAACAGCGGCAGCAGGGAGGGGTGGATGTTGATCATCCGGCCTTCCCAGCGCTGCACGAACCAGGGCGTCAGGATGCGCATGAAGCCGGCGAGCACCACCAGATCGATCTGGTTGACGCGCAGCACCTCGTCGACCGCGCGCTCGAACGCCTCGCGGTCCTTGCCGAAAGTCCGGTGGTCCACCGTCGCCGTCGCGATGCCGAAGCCGCGCGCCCGCTCCAGACCGGCGACATCCGGAATGTTGGAGACGACGAGCGCGATATCGGCGGGATAACCGGGCGTCTGCGCCGCTTCGGCCAGCGAAACCATGTTGGAGCCGCGCCCGGAGATCAGCACGCCGACGCGCTTGCGGGCGTGACGATCGCTCACAGTGCGAGCTTGCCGCGGTAGGAGACCTGTTCTTCGCCCGCCGCGACCGTGACGACCGCGCCGAGCATCACCGGCGTCTCGCCGGCAGCTTCGAGCGCGGCCCGGACCTCATCGGCCTTGGCCGCATCGGCCGCCACCACCATGCCGAGCCCGCAATTGAAGGTGCGCAGCATCTCCCGCTCGGCGACGCCGCCGGTCTTCGCCAGCCAGCCGAACACGGGCGGCACCGGGATCGCGGCGAGGTCGAGCGAGACGCCCAGCCCATCCGGCAGCACGCGCGGGATGTTGTCCGGGAAGCCGCCGCCGGTGATATGGGCCAGCGCCTTGATGCCGTCGGTGGCCTTGAGGGCCTGGAGGAGCGGCTTCACATAGATCCGCGTCGGCTCCAGCAGCGCCTCGGCCAGGGATTTGCCAGGCGCGAAGGGGGCGGGCGCGTTCCAGGCCAGCCCGCTCATCTGCACGATGCGGCGCACCAGCGAATAGCCGTTGGAATGCACGCCGGAGGAGGGCAGGCCGAAGACAACGTCGCCGGGCTTCAGATCCTCGCGCGGCAGGAGCGTGCCGCGCTCGGCCGCGCCGACCGCAAAGCCCGCGAGATCATAGTCCTTTTCAGCGTACATGCCGGGCATCTCGGCCGTCTCGCCGCCGATCAGCGCGCAGCCGGACTGGCGGCAGCCATCGGCGATGCCGCGCACGATCTCGACGCCGACCCTGGGGTCGAGCTTGCCGGTGGCGTAATAGTCGAGGAACAGCAGCGGCTCGGCGCCCTGGACGATCAGGTCGTTGACGCACATCGCCACGAGGTCGATGCCGATCGTGGAATGCAGCCCGCTCTCGATCGCGATCTTCACCTTGGTGCCGACGCCGTCATTGGCCGCGACCAGGATCGGGTCGTTGAAACCGGCCGCCTTGAGGTCGAACAGCCCGCCGAAGCCGCCGATCTCGGCATCCGCGCCGGGGCGGCGGGTGGCGCGCACCAGCGGCTTGATCTGGTCGACCATGGCGTTGCCGGCGTCGATATCGACACCCGCCTGCGCATAGGTCAGTCCATTCGCGCCGGGCTTGCTCATGGCTCTCTCGCCTTCCGTTCCTGCTCGCGCGAGCGATAGGCAAGCGGGCGGCGGCTGGCAAGGCAGGGTCGGCAGCTTTGTCGAATTCTCACCAGACGGTTGCGCCACTGGCGAACCGGGCGGCCTTCCGCCAAGCTGCGGCCATGACCATCCCCAACCTGATCACCATCGCGCGCCTGTTCCTCGTGCCGCTGATCATCGTGGCGATCGTGAACGCGCAGTGGGAGCTCGCCTTCGCCGGGTTCGTGGTGGCCGGTGTCTCGGACGCCGTCGACGGCTATCTCGCCCGCCATTGCGGAATGGCGAGCGAGCTTGGCGCCTGGCTCGATCCGCTGGCGGACAAGGCGCTGATCGTCTCGATCTACGTCACGCTGGCCATCATCGGCGCGATCCCTGTCTGGCTGGTGGTCATCGTCGCCGCCCGCGACATCATGATCGTTGCCGCCGTGGTCCTGTCATGGCTGCTGCACAGGCCGCTCGCGATCAGGCCCTTCGTCGTCAGCAAGGTCAACACCGCCGCGCAGATCGCCTTCGCGGCGCTGGCGCTGGGCTCGCGCGCCTTCGGACTCGAGCTGGGGAGCGCGGCCACGCTGGGCCATGCCGCGGTCGCGCTGTTGACGCTCGCCTCGATGGCGGCCTATCTCGCCTTCTGGCTGCGGCACATGACGCGTTGAGTGGCCGGACGGCTTGCCGCTAGGGAACTTTGCGGCGGCCCGGCTCTTGATCGGAGCTGCCGCCAAGCGAAGAGGCTGATGAATGACGTTGCAACGCCAGATCGGCTTTTGGCTGGGGTCGCTCCTCGTCTTCGTGATCTTCCTGATCATCTTCCGCGACATCCTGCTGCCCTTCATCGCCGCGCTGGCGCTGGCCTATCTGCTCGATCCGCTCGCCGACCGGCTGGAGCGGCTGGGGATGAGCCGGCTCGCCGCCACCATCGTCATCCTCGTCGTCTTCCTGCTGTTCTTCGTGCTGGCCCTGGTGCTGCTGGCGCCGCTGCTGGGCCAGCAGCTGGCCGGCCTGGTGGCCCGGCTGCCTCAGGATGCGTCCCGGCTCCAGGAACTGGTGATGGAGAAGGGAGCGCCCTGGCTCGAGCGTTTCGGCGGCGGCGAACTCGCCAAGGAGGCGCAGAGCTCGCTCGGCGATCTCGTCGGCGCCGCGACGAAATGGGTCGGCGGCCTGCTGCAATCGCTCTGGAGCGGGGGCACGGCGATCGTCGGCGTCTTCTCGCTGCTGGTGCTGACGCCCGTGATCGCCTTCTACCTCCTCGCCGACTGGGACCGGATGGTCGCGACCGTCGACGGCTGGCTGCCGCGGGCCCATCGCGAAACCATCCGCGGGCTGCTGAAGGAGATGGACACCGCCATCGCCGGCTTCCTGAGGGGGCAGGCGCTCGTCTGCCTGCTGCTCGGTGCGTTCTACGCGATCGGGCTCAGCATCATCGGCGTCAATTTCGGCGCGCTGATCGGGATCATCTCGGGCTTCCTCTCCTTCATCCCCTATGTCGGTTCGCTGACAGGCCTGGTGCTCTCGGTCGGAGTGGCGACGGTGCAGTTCTGGCCCGACTGGACCTGGCCTCTGGCGACGCTCGGCGTGTTCCTCGTCGGCCAGTTCCTGGAGGGCAACATCTTCCAGCCGAAATTCGTCGGCGATTCGATCGGCGTGCATCCGGTCTGGCTGATGTTCGCCCTGCTCGCCTTCGGCTCGCTGTTCGGCTTCGTCGGCCTGTTGATGGCGGTGCCGCTGGCGGCCGTTGCCGGTGTGCTCTGCCGTTTCGCCCTGCGCCAATACCTCGCCAGCAACCTCTATCGGGGCGGGCCCGTGCGCCAGCCGCCTGAGGTCGTGGTCAAGGTCGACCTTGAACGCTGACGCGATGCCGGACAGTCCCGCGCGCCCGCGCCAGCTCGCTTTCGACCTCCCGGTCGACAGCCGCCACGGCATCGAGGATTTTCTCGTCGGCCCCTCCAACGAGGCTGCCTACGGCCTCGTCGAGAGCTGGCCGCGCTGGCCCGACGCCTGGCTGCGGCTGACCGGCCCCGAGGGCGCCGGCAAGACCCATCTCGCCGCGATCTGGGCTCGGATGGCGCATGCCTGGACGGTCGCCGCCCGCGAGCTCACGGATGAGAAGGTCGCGCATCTGATCTCGAACGGCGCTCTCCTCGTCGAGGACTGCGACGCCGGCCCCTTCGACGAGGCGGCGCTGTTTCACCTGATGAATGCGGTGAAGGCGCGGGGCGGCCATCTGCTTCTGACGGCGCGGACGGGCCCGGAATCCTGGGGGCTGCGCGTGCCGGACCTGCTCTCGCGCCTGCGCCTGGCGCCGAGCGCGACGATCGGGCCGCCGGATGACGGGCTGCTGCGCGCGGTTCTGGTCAAGCTCTTCATCGACCGCCAGCTCGTGGTCGACACCGCCGTGATCGACACCCTCGCCTTGCGGATGGAGCGGTCCTTCGCGGCCGCCCGCTCGATGGTCGATCGCCTCGACAGGCTGGCGCTCGAACGCGGCCGGAGGGTGACCCGGCCGCTGGTCCAGGAAGCGCTGTCGGAACTCTACCCCGACGAACAGCCCTGAACCGGACCGTGGCTCCCGCGCTCGCCCCATGAAATCATGTCACCTGTCATCGAACCGTCACGCTAGAATGGCTTTCAACGCGACATGACCACCAAGACCGGCAAGACGACCAGGACACGGGTGAGACGCATGAAGAGCGAGATCGTGACGGACGCGCCCGACAAGGCCCTCGCCGATGCCGACACGCTGCCGCTGCGCGAGCGGCCGGCCCGGTTCATGAACCGCGAGCTGTCCTGGCTCCAGTTCAACCGCCGGGTCATGGAGGAGGCGTCTAACCGCAGCCATCCCCTGCTGGAGCAGCTGCGCTTCCTGTCGATTTCCGCGAACAACCTCGACGAGTTCTTCATGGTCCGCGTCTCGGGCCTGCGCGAGCAGCTCAAGGCCGGCGTCGTGACGCGCAGCCAGGACGGGCTGACGCCTGCCGAGCAACTTGTCGAGATCGGCAAGGCCGTCGCGGCTTTGACCGACGACCAGCAGGCCCGCTGGGTCGAGCTCAAGCGCGACCTGCACGAGAACCGTATCCACCTGCTCGGCCCCGGCGACATCGGCGCGCAGGATCGGATGTGGCTGGAGGACTATTTCCTCAACTACATCTTCCCGGTGCTGACGCCTCTGGCGATCGACCCGGCGCATCCGTTCCCCTTCATCCCCAATCTCGGCTTCACCATCGCGCTGGCGCTGGAGCGCAAGAGCGACGGGCGCCAGCTCGATGCCCTGATCCGGGTGCCCACGAAGATCGACCGCTTCATCGAGCTGCCCGATCTTGCGCGCGAGGGGCTTCACCGCTTCATCACGCTCGACGACGCGGTCTCGCTGTTCATCGTCAAGCTCTTCCCGGGTTACGAGGTGAAGGGCGCCGGCTCCTTCCGCATCATCCGCGACTCCGACCTCGATATCGAGGAGGAGGCCGAGGACCTCGTCCGCGTCTTCGAGACCATGCTGAAGCAGCGCCGTCTCGGCGTCGTCATCCGCCTCGAAGTGTCGATCGGCATGCCCGAGCATCTGCGCCGGATGATCGTGCGCGAGCTCAAGATCGATAGCGACGAGGTTGTCGAGGTCAACGGTATGATCGGCCTGAACGAACTCTCGCAGCTCGTCAGCGTCGACCGCCCGGACCTCAAGTTCAAGCCCTACAACGCCCGCTTCCCGGAGCGCATCCGCGAGCATGGCGGCGACTGCTTTGCCGCGATCCGCCAGAAGGACCTGCTCGTCCACCACCCCTATGAGAGCTTCGACGTCGTCGTGCAGTTCCTGCAGCAGGCGGCGCGCGACCCCAACGTCGTCGCGATCAAGCAGACGCTCTACCGCACCTCCTCGAACTCGCCGATCGTCAAGGCGCTGACGGAGGCGGCCGAGGCCGGCAAGTCGGTGACCGCGCTGGTCGAGCTCAAGGCCCGCTTCGACGAAGCCGCCAATATCCGCTGGGCCAAGGAGATGGAGCGCGCCGGCGTCCAGGTCGTCTACGGCTTCATCGAACTGAAGACGCATGCGAAGCTCTCGCTGGTCGTCCGCCGCGAGGCCGGCCAGCTCGTGAGCTACTGCCATGTCGCGACCGGCAACTACCATCCGATCACGGCGCGGATCTATACCGACGTCTCCTTCTTCACCGCCGACCCGGCGATCTCGCAGGACGTCGCGCGCATCTTCAACTTCATCACCGGCTATGCCGAACCCGCCGGGCTGGAGAACATGTCGGTCTCGCCAACGGGGCTGAAGCAGCGCCTGCTCTCCGACATCGCCGAGGAGGTCGCCCACGCCCAGGCGGGGCGCAAGGGCGCGATCTGGGGCAAGTGCAATTCGCTGGTCGATCCCGAAATCATCGACGCGCTCTACGACGCCAGCCAGGCCGGCGTGGAGATCGACTTCGTGGTGCGCGGCATCTGCTGCCTGCGTCCGGGCGTGCCGGGCCTCTCCGAGAACATCCGCGTCAAGTCGATCATCGGCCGCTTCCTGGAGCATACGCGGATCTACGCCTTCGGCGGCGGCCACGGCCTGCCCTCACCGAAGGCGAAACTCTACATTTCCTCCGCCGATCTGATGCCGCGCAATCTCGACCGCCGCGTCGAGGCGCTGACGCCGATCCTGAATCCGACTGTGCATCAGCAGCTTCTGGATCAGATCATGCTCGCCAATCTGCTCGACAACGAGCAGAGCTGGACGATATTGCCCGATGGCGGCTCGCGCCGCATCGCCCCCGGGCCGAACGACGAACCGTTCAACGCCCATAAATACTTCATGACCAACCCGAGTCTGTCCGGACGTGGAAAATCGCTCTCCAGTTCCAGCCCCCGCGCCCTTTCCCGCCGCGGCGGCCGCAAGGCCTGAGGCGCGGCATGCGCCCGGCCGGCTCGCGCTGGCCGACACAACCGCCATCGTCGATATCGGCTCCAACTCCGTGCGTCTCGTGGTCTACGAGATGCGCGGCCGCGCCCCCGCGCAGGTCTTCAACGAGAAGGAGATGGCCGGGCTCGGCCGCCAGGTCGCCACGACCGGCCGGCTCGCCGCCGATGCGATCGAGAAGGCAATCCAGGCGCTGGTGCGCTTCCGCATCCTCTGCCAGGCGATGCATGTCGGGGAAATCCGGGTGATCGCCACGGCTGCCGCGCGCTATGCCGAGAACGGCCCGGCCTTCATTGCCCGTGCGGAGGAGGCCATCGGCCAGCCGATCGAGCTGATCTCCGGTGGGCGTGAGGCCGTGCTCTCCGGCCTCGGCGTCATCTCGGGGTTCCACGAGCCGGACGGCGTGGTCGGCGACCTCGGCGGCGGCAGCCTCGAATTGATCTCGGTCGCTGGAAACGCGGTCGGGCAGGGCGCCAGCGTTCCTCTCGGCGGCCTCGCTTTGCTCGACAGGTCGAAGGGCTCGATCAAGGCGGCCGAGAAGATCGTCAGGGACGAGCTCGACAAGCTGCCGCAGCTCGCCGCGATGAAGGGGCGGGACTTCTACGCGGTCGGCGGCACCTGGCGCGCTCTGGCGACCCTGCACCAGCGCCGCGCCGCCTATCCGCTCAATGTCATGCACGGCTATACCATCCCGCCCAGGGATGCGGCCGATTTCGTCAAGTTGGTCGAACGGGCCGATGCCTCGATGCTGGAGGCGATCGATGCGGTCTCTTCCGCGCGCCGGCCCCTTCTGGCCTATGGCGCTCTGGTGCTCGACGAGCTGATCAAGCGTGGCAGGCCGCGCGGCATCGTCATCTCGGCGCAGGGCGTGCGCGAGGGCCTGCTGCACGAGCAGCTTTCGCCGGCCGAGCAGAGCGTCGATCCGCTCCTGCAATCGGCGCGCGACTACAACCTGCTGCGGGCCCGCGACCCCCGCCATGCGGCGGAGCTCGTCGCCTGGACGCAGGGCATCCTGCGCACGGCCGATCTGCCGCAGGAGCCGGGCCTGGACCGGATGATCGAGACCGTCTGCCTGCTCTCGGATATCGGCTGGCGCGCCCATCCCGACTATCGGGGCGAGCAGAGCATGAACGTCATCGCCCATGCCTATTTCACAGGCATCGACCATGTCGGCCGCGCCTTCCTCGCGCTCACCATCTTCCATCGCTATGCCGGGCTGAAGGCCGGGGCCCCGAGCGTGGAGGGACTGCGGACCCTGCTGTCGCCGGTGCTGCTGGAGCGCGTGCAGGTCATCGCGGCGATCTTCCGCGTCGCCTATCTGCTCTCGGCCGGCATGGCCGGCATCCTGCCGCGGATTTCGGCCGCCTGCGTCGATGCCCGCCTCGTGCTTCGCTTTCCGGAGGATCTGGCGGCGCTCTCCAGCGACCGGGTCGAGGGCCGCCTCAAGCAGCTCGCCAAGCAGCTCGGGCGCGATTTCGAGATCGGCCGGATGTAGGCGCTGTTCCGGGGCTCCGCGATTCGCCGTTGTCATTCCGGGGCGCGCCAAAGGCGCGAGCCCGGAACCTACGACCGGGTGAGCGATCAGGGGTCGGTTGCGAGCCGTACCAGATCGTGGGTTCCGGGTTCTTCGCTGTGCGAAGCCCCGGAATGGCAACCGGCATCCCTGCTCAGCCGGCCGCGCGCAGTCTCGCGAACCCGGCGTCGAGATCGGCCTTCAGATCCTCGAGATCCTCCAGCCCGATATGGATCCGGATCGTCGGCCCCTTGAAGCCCGGCGTCGTCGCGGTCCGGTAGTCTGTGCAGTCGAAGGGCAGCACCAGGCTTTCATAGCCGCCCCAGGACGCGCCCATCCCGAACAGCGAAAGCCCGTCCAGCATCGCTGCGACGGCCTTCATCGACACCGGCGCAAGCTCGATCGCGAAGAGCGAGGAGGCGCCGGTGAAGTCACGCTTCCACAACGCATGGCCCGGATCGTCCGGCAGTGCCGGATGCATCACCCGCGCGACTTCCGGGCGGGCCTTCAGCCAGTTCGCCATCGCGATGCCGGCCGGCATCTGCTCCTTGAGGCGGATCGCCATCGTGCGCATGCCGCGGAGTGTGAGAAAGGCGTCCTCAGGCGCGACGATCAGCCCGAGCTGGGTCCAGGTCGCGCGCAGCGCCTTGTAGAGTTCCGGCGTCCGCGCCGAGACGGTGCCGATCAGCACGTCGGAATGTGCGGCGTAGTATTTGGTACCGGCCTGGACCGAGAGATCGACTCCGAAGCCGTGAGCGTCGAAGAACAGCGGCGTCGCCCAGGTGTTGTCCAGCGCCACCAGAATGCCGCGCTCCCGCGCCGCGCCGACGATCGCGGGGATATCCTGCATCTCGAAGGTCTGGGAGCCGGGCGCCTCCGTCCACACCGCCTTGGTGTTCGGCCTGAACAGCGTGGCGATGTCGGCCCCCACCATCGGGTCGTAATAGGTCGTCTCGACACCCATCCGCTTCAGGAAGGTGTCGCAGAAATTCCGCGTTGGCCGGTACACGCTGTCCGTCACCAGAACGTGATCCCCCGCCGACAGCAGCGTCAGGAAGGCGAGCGTGCAGGCCATCAGCCCCGAGGGCACGGCGACGACGCCGGCGCCGCCCTCGATCGTGTTGGCGGCCGCTTCCAGCGCATCCAGCGTGGGGTTGCCGGCCGTGCCATAGGTGTAGCGCGCCTTCCGCGCCAGGAAGTCCTCGGTGTTCGAATAGATGACCGTGGAGCCTCGTACGATGGGCGGATTGACAAAGCCGTAGCTGTCCTCGGGGTCGCGTCCGGCAAGCACGAGGCGCGTGCGCTCGCCGAGGCGCGCGAATTCGGAAGGAGGCAGCTTTTTCATGGGACCGGCGCGTCTTTGGCGGGCTGAGGAGGTGGCACACTTGACCACCCTGCGAAACTCGCATGTGATGATTGTGGCGAACAAGGGGCGGGAGCAGCGGAGGACCGTTGCTTGACGCTCATGGGTCGCTCTGGCAAGCGACTGAGGCAAGGGGACGCCGCTTCATTGCTGCAAGAACCGAGCGGTCAGGGAGCCGCCGGCGGCGAACTCGGTATTCTTCGCGTTCCGGACAGCCGGAATGCTTCGTTTGATGGGAGAGTGTTGATGAAGAAACTTCTGGCGGCTGCCCTCTTTGCCGGCGCGAGCCTGGCGATCTCGGCGACCGGCGCTTCCGCGCAGGCGACGCTCGCGCAGGTCAAGCAGCGCGGCATCCTGAACTGCGGCTCCAACCCGGGCCTCGCCGGCTTCGGCGTTCCGGACGCGCAGGGCAACTGGACCGGCCTCGACGTCGATTACTGCCGCGCCGTCGCGGCCGCGATCTTCAACGACGCGAGCAAGGTCAAGTTCATCCCGCTCTCGGCCAAGGACCGCTTCACGGCGCTCCAGTCGGGCGAGGTCGACCTGCTCGTCCGCAACTCGACCTGGACCATGACGCGCGACGCCTCGCTCGGCATCGTCTTCACCGGCGTGAACTACTATGACGGCCAGGGCTTCATGGTCCGCAAGAAGCTCGGCGTGAACTCGGCGCTGCAGCTCAACGGCGCCTCGGTCTGCACCCAGCAGGGCACCACCACCGAGCTCAACCTCGCCGACTACTTCCGCGCCAACAACATGAAGTACGAGGTCGTGGCCTTCGCGACCGCCGACGAGACCATCAAGGCCTATGATGCCGGCCGCTGCGACGCCTTCACCACGGACGCCTCGGGCCTCTATGCCGAGCGCCTGAAGCTGACGGCGCCGGACGAACACGTCGTCCTGCCGGAGATCATCTCGAAGGAGCCGCTCGGCCCCTCCGTGCGCAACAACGATCCGCAGTGGTTCGCCCTGGTGAAGTGGGTCGGCTATGCCATGGTCAATGCCGAGGAACTCGGCGTCACCAAGGCGAATGTCGACCAGCAGGCGAAGTCCGACAATCCGGAGATCAAGCGCCTGCTCGGCACCGAGGGCAAGTTCGGCGAGCAGATCGGCCTGACGGCTGATTGGGCTGTCCGTATCGTCAAGCTCGTCGGCAATTACGGCGAGTCCTTCGAGAAGAACGTCGGCGCCGGTTCGCTGCTCAAGATCGCTCGCGGCCAGAATGCGCTCTGGACCAAGGGCGGCCTGCAATACGCCCCGCCGGTGCGCTGATAAACGTCGGAGGCGCCGGCCTGGCCGGTGCCTCCCTTCGCCCGCGGCCTGCCAGCAGCCGCGCCCGCCGCGAGCCGCTCGTCGAAGCGTTTCGCGGCGTTTCTGTATCGGGCACTGGCTGCCGCCGGACCGGTTTCGACCACGTTCTCCAGGCGATGGCCGGGAGCGGGCGTCGCGCGACGCCCGGCGGGGCAGGGCGATCTCGCCTGTCGGCGGTTGGTCCGGGATTTGCTGCGTGAGGGTTCAGGGCGGGATTTCGCGTCGCCAGGGCTTGCCGACTTCGCGTTTGCTGCTCAAGATTTGGTCAAATCGGGAAGCGGGACAAACCTGCTCCGAACAGGGGAACGGCATGAAGAGGATCAGCAGCGCGACGTCGCTCGGCGCCGCCATCGCACGGACTGCGTGACGACGGCCGGGCCGCAGCGTCCGGCGAGAGCAAAGAATAAAGCGGCACGGACAAAGACACGACCTCGGCGCAACCGCACCGCCGCAGGATCGCCGGCCGCGACAAGCGAAGCAAAAAGGGCGTGACAAGTGTCGAGCATCCCCGAAAAGACCGTATCGCCAGGCAAGGCGTCGTTATTCTACGATCCCAAGATCCGCGGCTATTTCTACCAGATCCTGCTCGTCGCGGTGGTCGGCTTCCTGATCTGGTCCGCCGCCTCAAACGTCATCGAGAACCTGCGCGCGCAGAAGATCGCCTCTGGCTTCGGCTTCTGGCACAACGCGGCCGGCTTCGACGTCAACCAGAAGCTCATCCCCTTCACCGCCTCGGGTTCGACCTATGGCCAGGCCTTCTTCGTCGGCCTGCTCAACACGCTGCTGGTGGCGGCCCTCGGCATCGTGTTTGCGACGGTCATCGGCTTTGCGGTTGGCGTGGCGCGCCTCTCGAACAACTGGATCATCGCCAAGCTGGCGATGATCTATGTCGAGATCATCCGCAACATCCCGCTGCTGCTGCAGCTCTTCTTCTGGTACAACGCGGTGCTCAAGCCGCTGCCCGATGCGCGCAATTCGATCTCGCTGCCCGGCGGTATCTATCTCAACAACCGCGGCATCATCATGCCGACCCCGCAGTTCGGGGCCGCCTTCGAGTTCGTCCTCGTGGCGCTGCTCATCGCCATCGCCGCCGCCATCGCCTTCTTCGTCTGGAGCCGGCACCAGCAGGCCAGCACCGGCAGGCAATATCCCAACGGCTGGATCGCGCTCGGCCTCGTCGTCGGCTTGCCGCTTCTCGTCTTCTTCATCGCCGGCCGGCCGCTTGCCTTCGAGTATCCGCAGCAAGGCCGCTTCAACCTGACCGGCGGCGTGCAGGTCTTCCCGGAATTCGTGGCGCTGCTGGTCGGCCTGTCGACCTATACGGCCGGCTTCATCGCCGAGGTTGTCCGCGCCGGCATCCTCGCCGTCTCGCGCGGCCAGACCGAGGCGGCACATGCGCTCGGCCTGCGCTCGGGCCCGACGCTGAAGCTCGTCGTCGTGCCGCAGGCGATGCGCGTCATCATCCCGCCGCTGACATCGCAATATCTCAACCTCGTCAAGAACTCCTCGCTCGCGGTGGCGATCGGCTATCCCGATCTCACCCAGGTGTTCATGGGCACGGTGCTCAACCAGACCGGCCAGGCGGTCGAGATGGTCTCGATCACCATGGGCGTCTACCTCACGATCTCGCTGGTGACCTCCTTCGCGATGAACATCTACAACAAGCGCATGGCGCTGGTGGAACGGTGAGGGCGAAGCGATGACCGACGCAACTCTCGAAAACGCACCCGACGCCTTCATCCGCCGCGAGACGCTCGAACAGCAGCCCGCGCCGCTCTCCGTGGCGGGGCCGTTGGCCTGGGTCAGGACCAAGCTGTTCTCCGGCCCGCTGGCGAGCCTGCTGACCCTCGTCAGCCTGTACATCGTCATCGTCGCGGTGCAGGATCTGGTGAAGTTCTACATCCTCGACGCGGTCTGGACCGGCACCAGCCGCGAGGCCTGCCTCGCCGACAAGGTCGGCCGCCCGGTCGGCGCCTGCTGGCCTTATGTGGCCGACCGCATCCAGTATTTCATCTACGGCTCCTATCCGATCGCGGAGCGCTGGCGGGTCAACACCGTCTTCGCCATGTTCGCGCTGGGCGTCGTCTGGCTGCTCTGGAGCCTGGCACCGCTCAAGAAGGTCGGCGCCTTTTTCTTCTTCGTCATCCTGCCGCTCAGCGGGTTCATCCTGCTGCTGGGAGGGGCGCGGGCGGAATGGGTGCTCAACACCCTTCTGTGGATCACGCTGGCCCTGGCCGTGGTCTACGCCGTCGTCTCCTTCGTGCCCTCGCTGGCGCTCTGGGCGAGCACCCCGATCCGCCTTGCCGAGGCCGAGAACCCGCCGCTCGCGCGCTTTGTCCAAGGCAAGATGCTGGTCCTGCTCGCGCTGCTGGTTTTTGGCGCCATCGAGGTCTTCAGCGAGCGTATCGGCCTGCCGCGGGTCGACACCGGGCTGTGGGGCGGCATGACCGTGACCTTCCTGATCTCGGCCGTCGGCATCGTCTTCTCGCTGCCGCTCGGGGTCGTGCTGGCGCTGGGGCGGCGCTCGAAGCTGCCGATCATCCAGCTGATGTCGGTGATCTTCATCGAGTTCGTCCGCGGCGTGCCCCTGATCACGGTGCTGTTCATGGCCAACACCATGCTGCCGCTCTTCGTGCCGCAGGAATATTCGCCGGACCGCCTGCTGCGCCCGCTGATCGGCGTCGCGCTCTTCGCCTCGGCCTATATGGCCGAGGTCATCCGCGGCGGCCTGCAGGCGATCCCGAAGGGGCAGTTCGAGGGCGCGATGTCGCTCGGCCTCGGCTACTGGCAGATGATGCGCCTCATCATCCTGCCGCAGGCGATCCGCATCGTCATTCCCGGCATCGTCAACACCTTCATCGGGCTGTTCAAGGATACGACGCTGGTCTCCATCGTCGGCATCTTCGACTTCCTCAATACCGTCCAGGCAACGCTCGTCGACCCGACCTGGGCCACCCCGACCACGCGGACGACGGGCTATGCCTTCGCCGCGATCTTCTATTTCGTGTGCTGCTGGGGCATGTCGCGTTACTCGATCTCGGTCGAGAAGCGCATGGCTGCCGGCCAACGTCGTTGAGAGGGACCATCACCATGGCACTGGCCGAAACCAAGACAGATACCCGCCCCGCCGCGCTGAAGCCGACCTCGCTGAAGACCGCCACCGCCGTCGAGATGATCGGCGTCAACAAGTGGTATGGCGAGTTCCATGTGCTGCGCGACATCAACCTGAAGGTCTCCCGCGGCGAGAAGCTGGTCATCTGCGGGCCGTCGGGCTCGGGCAAGTCGACGATGATCCGCTGCATCAACCGGTTGGAAGAGCACCAGAAGGGCCAGATCATCGTCGATGGGACGGAGCTGACCAACGATCTCAAGAAGATCGACGAGATCCGCCGCGACGTCGGCATGGTCTTCCAGCACTTCAACCTGTTCCCGCATCTGACGATCCTCGAGAACCTGACGCTCGCGCCGATCTGGGTCCGCAAGATGCCCAAGAAGGACGCCGAGGAGATCGCGATGCACTATCTGCGTCGCGTCAAGATCCCCGAGCAGGCCCTGAAATATCCGGGCCAGCTCTCGGGCGGCCAGCAGCAGCGCGTGGCGATCGCCCGCTCGCTGTGCATGAGCCCGAAGATCATGCTGTTCGACGAGCCGACCTCGGCACTCGACCCCGAGATGGTCAAGGAGGTGCTCGACACCATGGTCTCGCTCGCCGAGGAGGGCATGACCATGCTCTGCGTCACCCACGAGATGGGCTTCGCCCGCCAGGTCGCCGACCGCGTCATCTTCATGGACGCCGGCCAGATCGTCGAGATGAACACCCCCAACGAGTTCTTCAAGAACCCGCAGCACGAGCGCACCAAGCTCTTCCTCTCCCAGATCCTGCACTGAGGACGCGCGCCGCCCAGGCGGCGAACCTATCTGCCGATGATGAGGCGCGTCAGCCTGCTGGCGCGCCTTCTTCTTTCGGTGAGCAGCGACGACTGCAAGAAAGTCGATCAGTAACGCGACGCATCCGGGAACGAATCCTTGCGGCATCGGTTGTCGTCCCGAACGGAGGACGAGCCATGAAACGATTCATACCTGCGATGATCGCTGCTGTTCTTATCAGTGGCAGTGCCTATGCCCAGTCGATCAACGTCGGCCCCGGTGGGGTCTCTGTCGATACGCGCAGCCCGCAGGAGCGTGTGATGGACCGTGAGATGCGCCGTGACCGTTATGAGCGCCAGCGCGAGCGCGAATGGCGCCGCGCGAACTCGCGCGACAAACGTTGCCGCACGATCACCACGCAGCGCGAGACGCCGCGTGGCGTGATCAGCCGCACCGAACGCGTCTGCGACTGACGATTGGCTGGTTGGAGTCAGCAAAGGGCCGGCGAAAGCCGGCCCTTTGCTTGTCTTCGTGACATGGCGTGCGGTTCGCTGTTGCCCGGTTCAGAGCCGCGCGATATCGCTTGAGCCGATGGGGATGGGGTTCCCCCGAAACCGCCCTTGAAGGGCTGATGACTCCTGCCGAGCCCGTGGCGGCGCTTTGCCGTTGCCGCGCACCGAGATCCGGCGGCCGAGCCCGCCTGCGACGGGAGCATGAGCCATGTCCTTCACCAACTGCCTCGTCATCATGGCGGGCGGCGCCATCGGCACCCTGGCGCGCTATCTCTTGTCCCTCGCCGCGGCGCCGATCAGCGGCCAGCTGCCCTGGGGCACCATCATCATCAACATCGCCGGCTCGTTCATCATCGGCTTCTTCGGCACGCTGACCCTGTCGCATGGCCGCTTCCCGGTCTCGGAAACGACCCGTCTCTTCGTGATGATCGGGCTCTGCGGCGGCTTCACCACCTTCTCCTCCTTCAGCCTGCAGACGCTAGACCTCCTGCGCAGCGGCGCGATGCTGCGCGCGACGATCAACATCGTCGCCTCTGTCGCGCTCTGCGTGGCAGCCGTCGCCATCGGCCACGCGCTCGCCTACAGGCTCAACGGCGGCGATCCGCGCATCGCGCAGATCGCCATCGAAGAGGAGGGCTGAAGGCAAGTCGGGCTCAGCGCGCGTCCCGGGCCTTCACCGCCTGCTCGGGGAAGTCGGAGAACAGCCCGTCGATGCCGAGCGCGAAGAACGCTTTGTACTCGGCCGCCGGGTCGCCCTTGTAGGTCGAGGCGAGGCGCTTGGGCTCGCTGCGGAATGTCCAGGTGTGGACGGCGAGACCGGCCGCATGCGCGTCCTTGACGACGTTGGTGGGCGCGATGGCGGCGCGGTCGCGTTCGTCGATGACGCCGTCGCCATTGAGATCGCGCGGCTTGCCGTCGGCGCCGAGCTCGGGCTTGGTGCCGATCAGATAGGGCTTCCACGGGCCGACGCCGTCGGCATAGGTGGCGATCTCCTTCAGGCCCGCCGGCGAGAGCATGTCCTGGAAGGTGCGGGCGTCGCCGAGCACGGCGAAGTCGTAGGGCCGGTCATAGGGGGCGGCCAGCGAGACCTTGCCGTCATTGTCGACGCCGTCGCCATCCACCAGCTGGATCAGGCGGATCTGCGTCTTCGGGCGCAGATATTTGAGGTTGGCGGTCTCGAAGCTCTGGATGAAGACGGGCGCCGCCTTGTCGGTCCAGCCGGCGGCCTTGAGCATATCGAGGAGCTTGTCCTCGAAGGCGAGGCCCAGAGCTGCGTGGTAGGTCGGGTGCTTGGTCTCGGGGTAGATGCCGATCGTCCGGCCCAGCCGCGCGCTTTCCGCCTTGGCGAGATCGATCACCTGCTGGAAGGTCGGGATCTCGTACTTGCCGTTATGCGACTGGTCGCGATCGGAGAAGGCCTGCTTGGCCTTCAGGGTCTTGATCTCGGCCAGCGTGAAGTCGTTCGCGAACCAGTCCTCGGTCTCGATGCCGTCCACCTTGCGCTTGGTCTTCCGCGCGGCGAATTCGGGCCGCTCCGCGACATTCGTCGTGCCCGAGAGCATGGGTTCGTGGCGCACGATCAGGACGCCGTCTTTGGTCGAGACCAGATCCGGCTCGATGAAATCGGCCCCCTGGGCGATGGCGAGCTTGTAGCCCTCGAGCGTGTGCTCGGGCAGCGTGCCGCTGGCGCCGCGATGCGCCACCACGAGCGGCTTCTGGCCGGAGAGCGTCGGCGCGGGCTGCGCCTGTGCGGCCGGCGAGGCGAGCACCAGCAGGGCAAGAAGCGATGTCGAGAACAGCAGTGTCTTCGTCATGGGGTCACCTCGGCATGCGGAAAGCGCGCACAACTAGGCCACCGGATGTGACATCCCCATGAAGATACAGCCGGCCGGGCGCCGCCTCGCAAGGCGCCGCCCGGCCGGCCTGCGCTCAACGGCGCTGGTTCGGCTTTTCCAGCGTCGTCTTGGCGTCGAGGCGCTTGGACGGCGGCGGCGTGAAATCCTGCTGCGGCTGCGAGGCGCAGGCGGTGAGGCCGAGCGCGAAGAGGCCGAGGACGGCGAGACGGGCGGCGCTTTTCATGGTTTGATCACCCCAGAAACCGCGACATGCGGTTGCATCGTCTTTCCGCTTATGGAACGAGCGCGTCAAGAACGTGACCGGGCGGCCTCCATGCCGCAGGGTCATGCTCGAACCGTTCGAAAGACGACCACCGCAACGCGGCGCGGCTCGCGCTCGCCTGGACGCAAACGCCATGACGCCCGCCGCCCGGATCAGCGCCGCCATCGAGGTTCTCGACGACATCATCGGGCGCCGGCGGCCCGCGGCCGATGCGCTGAAGGACTGGGGCCTGTCGCGCCGCTTCGCCGGCTCGAAGGACCGCGCCGCCATCGCCTCGCTCGTCTATGACGCGCTGCGCCGCAAGGCCTCTTCCGGCTATGCCATGGCCTCCGAGGAGCCGCGCGCGCTGGTGCTCGGCATGCTCGCCGGCCTGCGCGGTCTGGCGGTGGCCGAGATCGCCGAACTGTGCTCCGGCGAGAACCATGCCCCCGGCAGGCTCAGCGATGACGAGACCGCTCTGCTGACGGCCTTCTCGGCCGGCGATGCCCCCGGCTGGATCCAGGCCGACGTCCCCGAATGGCTCTGGCCCTCCTTCGAGGCCGCCTTCGGTCAGGCGGCGATCGAGGAGGGGCAGGCGCTGGCCGCCCGCGCGCCGATCGACCTGCGCGTCAACCGCCTGAAGGCGAGACGCCGCGAGGTCGCGGCCGCGCTCGCCCATGCGCAGCCGGAGGAGGGCGCCTGGTCGCCCGATGCGCTGCGCTTCCAGCCCGGCCATGACGGCCGTGGTCCCTCGCTCCAGACCGAGCCAGGCTTCTTCGCCGGGGCCTTCGAGATCCAGGACGAAGGCTCGCAGCTCGTCACCCTGCTCGCCGGCGCCCGTCCCGGGGACACTGTGGTTGATCTCTGCGCCGGGGCCGGCGGCAAGACGCTGGCGCTGGCGGCGCTGATGGCCAATCGCGGCAATCTCTACGCCACCGACCTCGACGGGCGCCGGCTGGCGCCGCTGCACGACAGGCTGGCGCGATCGGGTGCGGCCATCGTCGATATCCGCATCCCCCGCTCCCGCGGGCATGAGCCGCTCGAGGATGTCGCCGGCAAGGCCGATCTGGTGCTGGTCGACGCGCCCTGCACCGGCTCGGGCACCTGGCGGCGCAATCCGGATGCGAAGTGGCGCGTGCGCCCCGGCGCGCTGGCCGAGCGGATCAAGGACCAGGCCGAGGTGCTGGCCCGCGCCGCCCGGCTCGTGCGCCCGGGCGGCCGCATCGCCTACGTCACCTGCTCGATGCTGCCGGAGGAGAACGACGAGGCGATCCGCGCCTTCCTCGGCAAAACCCCCGGTTTCGCGCCGATCGCGCCCATCGACGCCCTGACCGGCGCGGAAAGCGACTTCTCCCTGCTTGCCCGCTTCGCCACCGAGTTCGGCCTGCAGCTCTCGCCGCGCCGCACGGGCACGGACGGGTTCTATCTGGCCTGCCTCAGGCGCGGGGATTGAGGCCCCCGCGGGCGTTGCGCACGCCCGCATCATCCAGTAACGGAACGCGATGACGAGCGCGCTCCCCCATCACGACTCCATCCTCATCATCGATTTCGGCTCGCAGGTGACGCAGCTCATCGCGCGGCGCATCCGCGAGATCGGCGTCTACTGCGAGATCGCGCCGTTCCAATCGGCCTCCGGGGCGTTCCAGCGGCTGAAGCCGAAGGGTGTGATCTTCTCGGGCGGCCCGGCTTCGGTGCCGGACGAGGGCTCCCCGCGGGCGCCGCAGGAGGTGTTCTCGACCGGCATCCCGGTGATGGGCATCTGCTACGGCCAGCAGACGATGGCCCACCAGCTCGGCGGCAAGGTCGAGAGCGGCCACGCCGCCGAATTCGGCCGCGCCGATGTCGAGATCGTCACGCCGTCGGCCCTGTTCGAGGGCGTCTGGGAGGAGGGCGGCCGCTATCCGGTCTGGATGAGCCATGGCGACCGCGTCACGCAGCTGCCCGCCGGCTTCACCGTCAAGGCCACCTCCGAGAACGC
The DNA here is from genome assembly GCF_900156025.1 of Allobosea sp. TND4EK4. Lineage (GTDB taxonomy): Bacteria > Pseudomonadota > Alphaproteobacteria > Rhizobiales > Beijerinckiaceae > Allobosea. The sequence goes on along the minus strand of NZ_FTMO01000001.1, from coordinate 119,871 downwards.
GCCCTATGCTGTGGCGAGCGACGAGGCCCGGCGCTTCTACTCGACCATGTTCCACCCCGAGGTCGTGCACACGCCCGATGGCGGCAAGCTGCTGCGCAACTTCGTCGTCAACATCTGCGGCTGCGTGCCGGACTGGAGCATGTCAGCCTATCGCGCCGAGATGCAGAAGAAGATCCGCGAGCAGGTCGGCACCGGCCGCGTCATCTGCGGGCTCTCGGGCGGCGTCGACTCGGCCGTCGCGGCGGTGCTGATCCACGAGGCGATCGGCGACCAGCTCACCTGCGTCTTCGTCGACCACGGCCTGATGCGGATGAACGAGGCCGAAGAGGTCGTGCGCCTGTTCAGGGATCACTACAACATCCCGCTCGTGCATGTTGAAGCCGAGGAGCTTTTCCTTTCCGAGCTGGCGAAATGCGGCGCCGACCCGGAAGCCAAGCGCAAGACCATCGGCCGGCTCTTCATCGATGTTTTCGATGCGGAAGCGGCCAAGCTGGGCGGCGCCGATTTCCTCGCCCAGGGCACGCTCTATCCCGACGTGATCGAGAGCGTCTCCTTCTCGGGCGGCCCCTCGGTGACGATCAAGAGCCACCACAATGTCGGCGGTCTGCCCGAGCGCATGAAGATGAAGCTCGTCGAGCCGCTGCGCGAATTGTTCAAGGACGAGGTCCGCGTGCTCGGCCGCGAGCTCGGCCTGCCCGAGGCTTTCGTCGGCCGTCATCCTTTCCCGGGGCCGGGGCTGGCCATCCGCTGCCCGGGCGAGATCACCAGGGAGAAGCTCGACATCCTGCGCAAGGCCGATGCGATCTATCTCGACGAGATCCGCAAGGCCGGCCTCTACGACGTGATCTGGCAGGCCTTCGCCGTGCTGCTGCCGGTGCGCACCGTCGGCGTGATGGGCGACTACCGTACCTACGACCATGTCTGCGCGCTGCGCGCCGTGACCTCGGTCGACGGCATGACGGCCGATTTCTACCCCTTCGACATGAACTTCCTCGGCCGCGCCGCGACCCGCATCATCAACGAGGTCAAGGGCATCAACCGCGTCGTCTACGACGTGACGAGCAAGCCCCCCGGCACCATCGAGTGGGAATGAACCCGCGCCATCACCGGGCGGACACCGGCCGACAGGGAATACCAGCATGATGAGCCTTCCCTTCTTCGGCCTTCTGGCCGGATTCGGTTGCGTGGCGACGGGGCGGCGGCGTGCCGCGCTCCTGCTCTGGGCGCTCTCCATGCTCGTGATGCTGGGGCTGTTCAGGCTGCACGTGACCGATGCGCTGACGATCGTGCTCTGAGGGAACCGCCGCCATGTCTCCCTCCGCCTCACGCTCGCTCAATGCCGTCGGCCTGCTCGCGGTCAGCCTCGTCCTGATCGCCGCCTTCCTGGATCAGTTCGTGCTCGGCGAGCTGCCATGCCCGCTCTGCCTGCTGCAGCGGGTCGGCTTCGTCGGTGCGGCCTTCGGGCTGGCGCTGAACGTCGCGTTCGGCCCGCGCCCCAGCCACTACGCCGTCACCATCCTCTCGGCCTGCTTCGGCGGCGCGGTCTCCGTCCGCCAGGTCCTCGGCCACATCGTGCCGGGTACCGGCACCTATGGCAGCGCGATTCTGGGGCTGCATTTCTACACCTGGGCGCTGATCATCTTCGGCGTCATCGTGCTGGGATGCGCCGCCCTGCTGTTCTTCGAGCGCCAGTTCACGGGGCCGGAAGCCGGGCCGTCGCGCGCGACGGCGTTCGGCAGCGCGATGCTCGCGCTCGCCGCCTTTCTTGCCCTGGCCAACGGCGTCTCGACCGTGCTCGAATGCGGCGGCGGGCTGTGCCCCGACAATCCGGTGTCCTACCAGCTCCTCTCCGACCCGCGCCTGCCGGGGCGCTGACCGGCCGCCGGACGTCGCGATGGCGCGCCGCGCCCCTGCCCGCCCTCCGGGCTTGCCTTCCAGCCCTTATCGAACGCTGTCGAACCAGCCCAGCACGTTCTGCGAACCGCCGAGCGTGCTGGAGTCGCCATAAAGCCCGGCGAGGAAGGTGGCGCGGTGGCTGGCGCCGGCGACCGGGATGCCGGTTGCGAACCTGCCTCCGGCTGACAGGGCCCGGGAGACCATGGCGGGATGGATCGCTTCGTCGGCCAGGCCGTAGTGAAAGCGGATCGGCGCGTCATAGTGCCAGTAGGAGGCGCGGTTGGCCGCCAGCAGCCTGAGGAAGGCGCTGTTGCGGTCGTCGGTCGCCCGCTCGAGGAAGCCGGGAACCAGCAGGGTCGACCCGGTCGGAAACGGCTTGCCCGGATCGAACTCGGCCCAGTAGTCCTTCCAATAGGCCAGTGCCATCTCCTGGAACTCGGGGCGGATCGCGCTCCGTAGCAGGCCGTCCAGCTTGTATTGCAGTTCGTAGCTGCCGAGCGCGACGATCATGCAGAGCGAGATCCAGTCCGGCAGGGCGGGGTAGGAGGTCGTCCCGGTGGGGAGGGCGAAGGTCTGGAACCCGGTCCAGAAGGCCCAGGCCTCGTTCAGGTCGTTGAACGGGCTCGCCACGGCAGTCGCCGCGACAGGGCGGGAGCGCGCCCGCAGGGCCTGGTGCAGCCATTGCGTGTTGAGCGCGCCCTGCGACCAGCCATGCAGGAACAGCTTCGAGGGCCGCAGGCCCAGCGAGCGCAGTGCATCCTGCCCGGCGGCGAGCATGTCGATGCAGGTCCGGACGCTGACGCCCTTGACGGCGTAGGCCTCGCCGCGTCCGTTGCGGAACGGCCCCTTGCCGACATAGTCGGCCGCGATCACGGCATAGCCCCGGCCCGCGAAGCGCTGGACGTTGAAGAGCGTCTCGAGCGAGTCGGCTGCGTCGGTCAACTCATAGGCGGGGTCGGCCAGACGCGTCAGATTGGACGGCACCTGGTCGAAGGACAGGATGGTGCCGTGCTGCCACGAGACCAGCGGCACCTCGCCCTTGATCCCGACCGGCACCGCCAGCAGGCCGCTGACCTTCAGCCGCTCGCCGGTCTCGGGGACCTCCGTGGAGGTGACGATTCGGTGAAGCTCGACGTCGAAGCGGGCGCCGTCCTTCTGCGCGTCGAAAGAGGGCAGGATCGCCGGCTTGTTGAACAGCGGAAAGGCCTTGGCCACCTGCGCGTTCAGCCGCTCGGCGCTCACGCGGCAGGAGAGGTCGATCCCGGCGCCCACACTGCCGCGGCGGCGGCCCGGGGCCTGGGCCTGCGCCGCGCCGGCACTGGCCAGACCGGCGAGCGTGGCGCCCGCTCCGAGGACGAACGCCCGGCGGCGCGGATCGACATCCGCCTCCGGCGTCGCCGCGCCTGCGTTCTGGCCCTGCAGGGCGGCGTTTGCTGGGAGTGCCATGGGTCAATCCTTCGACAGCGTCTCGTGCCCGGAGCCTCAGCAGCCCATGAGGCAGTCAGGCCCGGAACAGAGCGCCGAAGCTGGTCCGGGCAGCGACCGCGCGCGTTGATCTGAATCAACCGCGATCGTGGAGTCGGCTCTGGAAGGCGGTTCACGGTCCGGCCATGCGCGCAGTTCCGGCCTGGCCTCAAAGCCTGCCGCGCCTGTTGCGTGGGCGCAGGGCGCGCGTAAGCTCCGCCGCGACTTTGCCGATTCAGCCGGAGCCCCCGATGGCCGATCTTTCCGCCTTTCCGATCACCGAGCGCTGGCCCGCCAGCCATCCCGACCGCATCCAGCTCTATTCGCTGCCGACGCCCAACGGCGTGAAGGTCTCGATCGCGCTGGAGGAGCTGGGGTTGCCCTATGAGCCCCATACGATCGACATCGGCAAGAACGAGACCTGGTGTCCCGAATTCCTCTCGCTGAACCCCAATGGCAAGATCCCCGCGATCATCGACCCGGACGGACCGGGCGGAAGGCCGCTGGGCCTGTGGGAGTCAGGCGCGATCCTGCTCTACCTCGCCGAGAAGACCGGCAAACTGCTGCCCAGCGACCCTGCCGCCCGCTACGAGACGATCCAGTGGGTCTTCTTCCAGATGGCGGCCATCGGCCCGATGTTCGGCCAGCTCGGCTTCTTCCACAAATTCGCCGGCAAGGAGTACGACGACAAGCGCCCGCGCGACCGCTACGCCAATGAGAGCAAGCGCCTGCTCGGCGTGCTGGAGGAGAGGCTCGGCACGCGCACCTGGATCATGGGCGACGAGTACAGCATCGCGGACATCTCGACCCTCGGCTGGGTGCGCAATCTGGTGGGCTTCTACGGCGCCGGCGAACTCGTCGATTATGCCAGCCTGACCCATGTGCCGATCTGGCTGGAGCGCTGCCTTTCCCGCCCGGCCGTCCAGCGCGGCCTCGACATCCCCAAGCGTCCGGGCTGAGCGCGGGTCGCTTGCCGGTCGGTCCCTAGGAGCTATTCGGGCTGGACCGGGGGCAGTCTTTCCAGGCTGTGCACGGCGACGCCGCTTTCGCCCAGCCGCTCGCGGCCCCCGAGGCCTTCCAGCTCGAACACGAAGAGCGCCTGCGTGCAGCGGGCGCCGAGCTGGTCGAGCAATTGCGCCGTCGCCAGGGCGGTGCCTCCGGTCATCAGGCAGTCGTCGATGATGGCGACATGGCGCCCGACGAGCGCGTGGCCTTTCGACAGTGCGATGCCATTACCGAGCTCGTAATTGGCCGTGAGGCTACGGACGACATCGGCGCGGATCGAGCCGACCTTGCGAATATCGATAAAGCCGAGAGCGTTGCGCAGCGCCAGTGCGCCCGCAAGTCCGAGGCCGCCGATGTCGATGCCCGCGAGAAGATCGATCTTGCTGTCGAGATGGGCGGCAAGCCCATCGCAGGCCAGGCGCATCCAGCGGGCGTCGCTGGTGGAGCTGGTGATATCGGGGAAATCGACCCCGGCGCAGGGATGGTTCTTCCAGCGGCGATGGGGAAAAGCGACAGGATGCGACGTGTTTGGCTCGGGGGCCGAAGCGCTATCCATGCTAGTCCCTGCTGATATGCGGCGACGCCGCCCGACCTGTCATGCCTGTTTGCCGCCCGACTGACAAAGCATGATGACAGGCTGGTTGCGGATGCGGCGTGGTTTCACGAGGTTGGGACAGCATGACGATCACCATCTACGGCATCAAGAACTGCGACACGATGAAGAAGGCGCGCGCCTGGCTCGACGCCCATGGCGTGACGCACGCCTTCCACGACTACAAGGCGAGCGGGATCGACGAGGGCTCGCTGCAGCGCTGGGTGAAGGAGCATGGCTGGGAGACGGTGCTGAACCGCGCCGGCACCACCTTCCGGGCCTTGCCGGATGCCGACAAGCAGGGGCTCGACGCGACCAAGGCGATCGCGCTGATGCTGGCCCAGCCCTCGATGATCAAGCGCCCGATGCTGGACCTCGGCAACGGCAGGACCATCGTCGGCTTCAAGCCGGAGGTCTACGGAGCAGCGGTGGCGAAGCTTTAAGGCCATTTTTCTGTCCGAGATGCTCGGGTCAAGCCAGAGCATGACGGTTGAGCTGTGGCCTCTCTTCCCTAAACCCTGCGACTGCTCTACCTCGCGGGGCCATGACCGCATTGACCGCTCCCGCGCAGCCTGAAGCCACGGCCGCGCCCCCTGAATTCAGCTTCCACCTCGCCGCACGCGACGGCGCTGCCCGCACCGGCGAGATCCGGATGCCGCGCGGGACCATCCGCACGCCGGCCTTCATGCCGGTCGGCACCGCTGCCACCGTCAAGGGGATGTATCCCGAGCAGGTCAGGGCGCTGGGCGCCGATGTCGTGCTCGGCAACACCTATCACCTGATGCTGAGGCCGGGCGCGGAGCGCGTCGCCAGGCTCGGTGGCCTGCACCGTTTCATGAACTGGCCGCATCCGATCCTGACCGATTCCGGCGGCTTCCAGGTGATGTCGCTGGCCAATCTGCGCAAGCTGACCGAGGAGGGCGTCACCTTCCAGTCGCATATCGACGGCTCGAAGCACATGCTGAGCCCCGAGCGCTCGGTCGAGATCCAGAACCTGCTCGGCTCCGACATCGTCATGCAGCTCGACGAATGCGTCTCGCTGCCCTGCGAGGACAAGGTCGCGGAAAAGGCGATGCGCCTGTCGCTGCGCTGGGCGCAGCGCTGCAAGGACGCCTTCGGCCATCATCCCGGCCGCGCATTGTTCGGCATCGTGCAGGGCGGGGCGGTGCCGCATCTGCGCGTCGAGAGCGCGCGCGAGCTCGCTGCCATGGACCTCAAGGGCTACGCCGTCGGCGGGCTCGCGGTCGGCGAGCCGCAGGAGGTCATGCTGGCGATGATCGAGACGGTCGAGCCGCATCTGCCGCAGGAGAAGCCGCGCTACCTGATGGGCGTCGGCACGCCGGACGACATCGTCGAGGCGGTCTGCCGCGGCATCGACATGTTCGACTGCGTGATGCCGACGCGGGCCGGCCGCCACGGCCAGATCTTCACCCGATTCGGGCGGATGAACCTGAAGAACGCCAAGCATGCCGAGGACCCGCGCCCGATCGACGAGGCCTCCTCCTGCCCGGCGGCGCGGGACTGGTCACGCGCCTATCTGCACCATCTGGTCAAGGCCGAGGAGATGCTCGGCAAGATGCTGCTGACCTGGGTGAACCTCGCCTACTATCAGGAGCTGATGGCGGGCCTGCGCGCCGCGATCGCGGAAGGGCGGCTGGCCGATTTCGTCGCGCAGACCAAGGAAGGCTGGGCGCGGGGCGAGTCGGCTTGAGCATGGGCCTCGCCCTGCTGCCACTCAAGATGGGGCTGGCGGCCTTCGTGGTCGTGGTCTGCTCGCTTCTGGCCGAGCGCTCCGGGCCGCTGGTCGCGGCGATGATCGCGACCCTGCCGATCTCGCTCGGGCCGGTCCTCGTCTTCCTGGCGCTCGATCATGATGCCGCCTTCATAGCCGGCAGCGCGCTCGGCACGATGAACGCCAACCTGACCCATGCCGGCTTCGTGCTGAGCTATGTGCTGCTCGCCCAGCGGCACGGCGTGCTCCTCTCGCTCGGCGGCGCTTTCGCCATCTGGATCGTGCTGCTGCTCGCCATCCGCAGCCTCGGCCTCACGGCCGTCCCGCTGGCGCTGCTGACCGTGCTCGCCTTCCTGATCGTGCACCGGCTGGTGCGGCCCTATCTCGCGGTGCGGGCGAAGCCTCCGTCAGGGATTTCGCGCTCCGCCATTCCGGTCCGCGCGGCCTGCGTCGCGGCGCTGGTCGGGATCGTCAGCGGCGCCAGCGGCAGCATCGGCCCGCAATGGTCCGGCATCCTCGCCGGACTCCCGATCATCCTGTCCAGCCTCATCATCATCCTGCACAGGCGCGCCGGCGGTCCTGCCGCGGCGGCCGTCATCGGCAGCAGCGCGCTCGGCCTGCTGGGAGCCGGGCTGGGACTGGCCGCGGTGAACCTGACGGCCGTGCCCTGGGGATCATGGACGGCGCTCGGGCTCGGCCTCGCCATCGCGGTCCTGTGGAACCTGATCCTGCTTGGGCTGTCGCGCCGGGCGGCGCCATGACGCGACGAACAGCCCGGAGATGATGAGCGCGATGCCGATCCACTGGATCGGCCCCGGCCACTCCCCCAGGACGGGGATCGCCAGCGCCGTACCGGTCACCGGGATCAGCGGCGGAAAGCGGCCGACGACCGCCGCCCCCAGCACATGCGCCGCCCGGCCCCACAGCCAGAGCGCAACGATCATGTTGAGCACGCCCTGATACACCGCCTGCACGGCGAAGGCCTGCCAGGGCGCGATCTCGAAGCCCCGGAAGAAGAAGGCGAAATAGAGCGGCAGATAGACCAGCGACAGCACCGAGACGATGGCTGCCGCGTGCAGCCCGTCGATCCGCCAGCGCTGGATCATCAGCGGGTAGAAGCCCCAGAGCAGTCCGCAGCAGAAGAACAGCAGGTCGCCCGTCACCGTGGCGTGCCCGCCCGCCGAGCCGGCGATGGCGAGGCAGGCGAGGCCCGCCAGCATGCCGAGCGTGCCGATGACGAGGTTGCGCGAGATCGCCGCGCCGAACATCGTGACGCTGCCGACGATCCCGATCATGGTGACGGTGCCGGGCGTGATCGTCGCGCCATGGGCCGCCGGCGCCATGCTGAGCCCGGTGAGCATGAGGAAGCTCATCGGAAAGCCGCTGGAGACCAGCAGGAAGAGGCCGCGCCCCCAGCCCACCCCGCTGCAGTTGGCCAGGCCCCGGCGCAGGACGAGCGGCAGCAGCAGCAGGCCGGCCGTGCCGAAGCGCACCGCCATGATGTCGTAGACGCTCATGCCGTGCAGGACGGCGTGGCGGCTGATGACGAAATTCGAGCCGAACAGCAGCACGGCGAAGACCATGCCTGCCGCGGCAAGCCGACGACGCCGCAGCTCCGCTGCCGCGCGCAGGTCGGTTTCGACGATGGGATCCATCGTGCTTGCATAGCGCAATCGGCCGGACGCCCGATAAGGCGATTGCGCATGAGCCCAGCGCATGAATGGGCAGATGGCGCCGGGGCGCCTCGCCGTTGCGGCGGTCCGTTTCTCGCCCGATTTCGGCCCTTCTGCCGCCCGGACGAACCCATTCATTGCGTCGGTCGCGAGCCTCAGGAGGCCAAGCATGGACAACGCAATGAACTCGATCCCGAGCCCGGCAGCCCTGCTCGGCCGCATGGGCAGTCATCTGGCACTTTCGCTGGGCATCGCCCTGGCCATTGCCGGAGCGCTCAGCCTGCCCAAGGGTATCGGCTCGGGGCTGGGCTCGATGATGCGGGGCGGCTCCTCCAGCGTTGCGGAGCTGGTTGCCGTGCCGGCGGTCGAGGGCAAGTTCGTCGACCGGCTGAGCCTCGCGGCCGGCGAGGACCGTCTGGGCCAGCGTCCCTTCACGCCGGCCACGCTCGCCATGCCCATGGTTGCGGCCTGGCCCGAATCCGAACCTCGTCTCGTTCCGGCTCAGGCGACGGCTGCGCCGATCAAGCTGCGGACGGCCGCCGCGTACCTCGCGCCCTTGCCGCCGCGCCGCGACCCCGATCTCGCCGATGGCAGGGCCGCCGCCATCGCGTCGCCGCTGCTTGCCGCCGTGGACATGCCCCTGCCGGCCGAGGCGCAGGAGGATAGCGGCTGGAGCCGGATCGTCACCGCGCCGGCGGAAAAGGTCGCGAACGTGGTCGCCGGCACGGCCGGAATGGCCCAGGCCGCCGGCTCCTGGACATGGTCGCAGGCCTCGGGATTGCTGCCGCGCTGGTGAGGCGCGGCAGAGGTTTGGCTCAGGCCAGCGCCTTCAGCGCGGAGCGGCCGGCATAGATCGCCTGATCGCCCAGTTCCTCCTCGATGCGCAGGAGCTGGTTGTACTTCGCCGTCCGGTCGGAACGGGCGAGCGAGCCGGTCTTGATCTGCCCGCAATTGGTCGCGACCGCGAGGTCGGCGATGGTCGAATCCTCGGTCTCGCCCGAGCGGTGGGACATCACGGCAGTGTAGCCGGCGCGCTGCGCCATCTCGACGGCGGCGAGCGTCTCGGTCAGCGAGCCGATCTGGTTGACCTTGACCAGGATCGAGTTCGCCGTCTTGCCCTTGATGCCCTGCGACAGGCGGGTGACATTGGTGACGAAGAGATCGTCGCCGACGAGCTGGCATTTGGCGCCGATGAGGTCGGTCAGCGCCTTCCAGCCCTCCCAGTCATCCTCGGACATGCCGTCCTCGATCGAGACGATCGGGTAGTTGCCGACCAGCTTGGCGAGGTACTTGGCCTGCGCCTTCGGGTCGCGGGTCTTGCGCTCGCCCTCGTAGACATAGGCGCCGTCCTTGAAGAACTCGGTCGCGGCGCAGTCGAGCGCCAGCGCGACATCCTCGCCCGGCTTGTAGCCGGCGGCCTCGATCGCGCTCATGACGAAGTCCAGCGCGGCCTCGGCCGACTTGATGTTGGGGGCGAAACCGCCCTCGTCGCCGACATTGGTGTTGTGGCCGGCGTCGTGCAGCTTCTTCTTCAGCGTGTGGAAGATCTCCGAGCCCATGCGCAGGCCTTCCGCGAAGGATTCGGCGCCGATCGGCATCACCATGAATTCCTGGAAGTCGATCGGGTTGTCGGCATGGGCGCCCCCATTGACGATGTTCATCATCGGCACGGGCAGGACGCGGGCCGAGGTGCCGCCGACATAGCGATAGAGCGCCAGGCCGGACGCCTCGGCGGCCGCCTTGGCGACGGCGAGCGAGACGCCGAGGATGGCGTTGGCGCCGAGCTTGCTCTTGTTGGGCGTGCCGTCGAGATCGATCATCGCCTGGTCGATCGCGGTCTGGTCCTCGGCATCCATCGCCACGATCGCCTCGGCGATATCGACATTGACCGCATTCACCGCCTTGAGCACGCCCTTGCCGAGATAGCGGCTCTTGTCGCCGTCGCGCAGCTCGACCGCCTCATGGGCGCCGGTGGAGGCGCCGGACGGGACGGCGGCGCGGCCCATCGAGCCGTCTTCCAGCACCACATCCACCTCGACCGTCGGGTTGCCGCGGGAATCGAGAATCTGGCGTCCGATGATGTCGATGATCGCGGTCATGGCAGGCTCCGGTCTAAGGGAGGGAAGTCTGCCGCGCTTCTAGAGCATCGGTCCGGAAAGTGGAAACCGGTTTTCGGGGATGCCGGCGTCGGAAGACGGCTGCTCGCGCGGAGCCGGCGGGCCATTGCGAGGCGGCAGAGCGGGCCGTCGCCGGGTCACACAGGTCAGCGCCACATTCCGGTCTTCGGCCTCTTGTGCATTGCAGCAAAACAAGGCTGCGACTACAGCTCTGCCGAGTGCCGTCCGGAGGATTCATGCGCAGCCGGAACAATCCTTTAAAGGGCGCGAACGGTCGCGAAGGCCGGTGGCGCAGCGCTTGCGGATGGGAAGGCGAGTTCAACCCGCCGTCCCACCAGGAAGCAAGCATGTTCCAGAACAGCCCAGTCCGCCGCCGCCCGCCTCTGTCGCTCGTCCTGGCCTGCTCCGCTGTCACCGTCGTCTGGTGGGCGGGCCTGTGCGCCTATTCCGGCCGCGCGATCTGGTTCTGGTGATCATTCGTCGTCGGCAGGATTCGGCGTCGCCAGGTAGGCCCCCAGCAGAAAGCCGCTCTGCAGGGCGAACAGGTAGCCGATCCAGACGAAGACGATGAAGAAGCCGAACTCGCCGCGGATGATCCAGACCGTGAAGAGAAGGATCGACACAGCGAGGCTTGCGGACAGAATCGCGGGATATCCGTAAGACAGGCCGATCAGAAGACCGAGCAGAAACAGGATCGCCGCAATTATCATTCGATCATCGGAGCTCGGTCAGGCGGAAGACACAGATCGATTACGGTTTCGTCGGTTTTGGACGCAAGGCTGATCATCCAAGACCGTTAAATAATGGGTCGCATTCTCGACGAATTTGAATCAAATCCTGTCTTGTCCCGCAGTTGCGGGGGCGCCCATCTCCGGGCTCCACCGGCTCTCCTCCAGGCAAACTCCTGAGCCGCGGATTCGATGCATTCTTCTGCCGCTGGTCCGGCCGCGGACGTTTCCAAGGGTCCAGCGCCCCGGACCCATCGTCCGAGGTTCCCTTCGAGGCGGGCGATGCTCTAGAAGGCCGCGAACACAGGAGCACCCCATGTCTCTCGACGCCTCGACCCTTCAGCTCGGCCAGGCGAGCGCGATGCCGGCCTCTCCCGAGGAGGCCAGGCTCGACCGCGTGCCCAACCCGCATGTCGGCACGGCCTATCTGGCGCGTTTCACCTGTCCGGAGTTCACCTCGATCTGTCCCGTCACGGGACAGCCGGATTTCGGCATCCTCGTCATCGATTATCTGCCCGGTCAGTGGCTGGTCGAATCCAAGTCGCTGAAGCTCTATCTCGCCTCGTTCCGCAACCACGGCGCCTTCCACGAGGACTGCACCGTCGGCATCGGCAGGCGGCTGGTCGATCTGCTGGAGCCGGAGTGGTTCCGCATCGGCGGCTATTGGTATCCGCGCGGCGGCATCCCGATCGACGTGTTCTGGCAGACCGGCGAGCCGCCCAAGGGCCTCTGGCTGCCGGACCAGGGCGTCGCGCCTTATCGCGGGCGTTGAGGCGGCGGCCCGTGAGGTGTCATTCCCGGGCTTGACCCGGGAAGCTCGCGCCGGAACAGGTCCCGCCGCCTTTCTGTCCAGAGATGCTCGGGTCAAGCCCGAGCATGACGGGTGTGAAAGGCGGCTTTCAGGTCCGCGAGCCGAGCGGTGGCAGCAGCTTCGGCGAAAGCAGCCCCAGCAGGCCGATCCCGACACCGGCGACAGCCAGGGCGCCAGAGGTGCCGAGCCACTGCAGCAGCGCGCCCATCGCCAGCGGCCCCGTGGCGTGGCCCATGAAGAAGAAGCAGGCGAACAGCGCCATCGCCGAGCCGCGCGCCGTTGGGGCAAGTTCCGTCGCCTGCGCCTGGAACGTGCCGTGGATCAGGAAGAAGCCGAAGCCTATCAGCATGAAGATGCCGATCGCTGTCCACCACGGGCCGGTGGCGATGAAGGCGAAATAGCCGAGCGCGACGGCCAGCCCCCCGAACCGCATCATCTGGCGCGGCCCGACGCGCTGCACCAGGAGGCGCGTCAGCAGCCCGTAGACGAGCCCGCCCAGGCCCATGGCCCCGATCGCGAGCCCCGCCTCGGAGGGGCCGACGCCGGAGCGCTCGTGCAGGATGGCGGCGACGAAGGGCGGCAGCCCGAAGATCAGCGCTCCTTCCAGCAACACGAGCACATAGAGCTTGTTGCTGCGGGGGTTGGCGAAGACGGCGCGATAGCTCGTGATCGCGCCGCCGAGGCTGAGCGGAGGCCGCGCGGCATCGGGGCGCGGCTTCAGCACGAGCCGGACCAGAAGGGCGCCGCCCAGCGCCAGGACAGCCGCTGTGCCCAGTACGGCGCGCCAGCCGATATGGGCCGCGACGAGCCCCGAAAAGGACGCGCCGGCCATCTGGCCGACGATCATGATGACGAGGAAGCGCCCGAGCATGATCTGCCGCTCGGCCATCGGCGCACGGTCTCCGATCGCCGCCATCGCTGCCGGGATGACTCCGCCGGCCATGACGCCGGCGGCGGCGCGCAAGGCGAACAGCATCCAGTAGCTGGTGGCGAAGGCCGCCAGCGCCGAGAACATGCAGAGCAGGATGAGGCAGGCGGCGATGCTGCGCAGCTTGCCGACCGAGTCGGCGATCGGCCCGAGGAACGGCTGGCCCAGAGCGTAGCAGCCCGAGAAGGCCGTCACCAGGAAGGCGATCTGGTGCACGCTCTGCCCGAATTCGAGCGCCAGCGTCGGCACCAGCGGATCGACCAGCCGCATCGTGAAGGTCGAGGCGAAGCCACAAAGCCCGAGGACGGGGATCAGCGGGCCGAGAGCGTCTCCTGCCTTCGGCTCGTCCCGCTCAGACATAGGCGACGGCCGGCGAGGGACCGCCCTTCGCCAGCCTGTCGAACGCCTGGAGCCGGGCGATCAGGTCCTTGAACTCGGAGAGCGGCACCATGTTGGGACCGTCCGAGGGCGCCTTGTCCGGGTCGGGATGGGTCTCGATGAAGACGCCGGCGACGCCGACGGCGACCGCTGCGCGCGCCAGCACGGGCACGAACTCGCGCTGGCCGCCGCTCGACGAGCCCCGCCCGCCCGGCTGCTGCACCGAATGCGTCGCGTCGAAGATCACCGGCGCGCCGGTCTCGGCCATGATCGGCAGGGCGCGCATGTCGGTGACGAGCGTGTTGTAGCCGAAGGAGGCGCCGCGCTCGGTCAGCATGACATTGGCGTTGCCGCTTTCGGTGATTTTCGCGGCGACGTTGACCATGTCCCAGGGGGCGAGGAACTGACCCTTCTTGACGTTGACGGCCCGGCCTGTCCGGGCTGCGGCGACGAGCAGGTCGGTCTGCCGGCAGAGGAAGGCCGGGATCTGCAGCACATCGACGACCTCCGCGACCCGCGCGCATTGGCCGGCCTCGTGAACGTCGGTCAGGACGGGCAGGCCGGTGCGTTCGCGGATTTCGGCGAAGACCGGGAGTGCGGCGTCCAGCCCCATGCCGCGCTCGCCGCGCACGCTCGTCCGGTTGGCCTTGTCGAAGGAGGTCTTGAAGACGAGCCCGATGCCGAGGGCGGCCGCGATTTCCTGCAGGGCCGTGGCGCATTCCATCGCATGGTCGCGGCTTTCCATCTGGCAGGGGCCGGCGATCAGGGCGAGCGGCAGGCTGTTGCCGAAGCGCACGGGCCGGGCGAGGTCCTCGCCGATCGTGACGGTGGCGTTGGGGGTCATGAGGGGTCCTTCGCGGCAAGACCATCGCGGGCCTGTGAGCGGGGCATATGGCGCCCGCGCCGGTGTGGTCAAGCAGCAGGGCTGCGCGGGAAGAGTTGAACACCGGAACTGCGAACGGGCTGGCGAAGCAGGGGAGAGGTCTGTAAATTCCTCGGACGAACACTATCTTGGCAGGCGAGCAGGATCGGATTTGGATACGGCGCGGGCGGACATGGTCGAGGTCAATCGAGGCCGCAGCAGGCAGCACCAGCCTGCGCGGAAGGGAGATGGGTCGCTGCCGCAGCCGCTCGGCATGGCCGACCGTCCGCGCCGCTCCGGTCCGCCGGGCGATGGCGGCAAGGACGGCGCCGGGACAGCCGTGCTGACCCGCACGCGGACGCGCAAGCCCAATCTCTATCGCGTCCTGCTGCTGAACGACGACTACACGCCGATGGAATTCGTCGTGCATGTCCTGGAGCGGTTCTTCCAGAAGGACCGCGCCGAGGCGACGCGGATCATGATGCATGTGCATCAGAACGGCGTCGGCGAGTGTGGCGTCTTCACCTATGAAGTCGCCGAGACCAAGGTTACGCTGGTGATGGATCTGGCGCGCAAGCACATGCATCCGCTGCAGTGCGTGATGGAAAAAAAGTAGCCTCGGGTTTGACCGAAGACATTCGAAACAGATAGGAGCGCGCCCCTTGCCGAGTTTCTCGCGCAGTCTCGAACAGGCGCTTCACCGGGCTCTGGCCCTGGCCAATGAACGCCGCCACGAATACGCCACCCTGGAGCATCTCCTGCTCGCGCTGGTCGACGACCAGGATGCGGCGGCGGTGATGCGCGCCTGCAGCGTCGATCTCGACCTGCTGCGGCGCAACCTCGTCGACTATGTCGACGCCGAGCTGACCAACCTGGTGACCGACGGACGCGACGATTCGAAGCCCACGGCCGGCTTCCAGCGCGTGATCCAGCGGGCTGTCATCCATGTCCAATCCTCCGGCCGCGAGGAGGTGACCGGGGCCAATGTGCTGGTCGCGATGTTCGCCGAGCGCGAGAGCCACGCCGCCTATTTCCTGCAGGAGCAGGACATGACCCGCTACGACGCGGTCAACTACATCAGCCATGGCATCGCCAAGCGCCCCGGCGCGGGCGACGCGCGGCCTGTCCGCGGTGCCGAGGAGGAGGGCGAGCCCCAGCGCTCGGAGCAGCGCTCCGAGCAGGCGCCGGGCGACGACAAGGACAAGAAGAAGAAGGAAAGCGCGCTCGAGGCTTACTGCGTCAACCTCAACCGGAAGGCGAAGGACGGGCGCATCGATCCGCTGATCGGCCGCGAGGCCGAGGTGCAACGCACGATCCAGATCCTCTGCCGCCGCCAGAAGAACAATCCCCTGCTCGTCGGCGACCCCGGAGTCGGCAAGACCGCGATCGCCGAGGGCCTCGCCCTCAAGATCCTGCGCGGCGAGGTGCCGGAGGTGCTGCAGGACGCCACCGTCTTCTCGCTCGACATGGGCACGCTGCTCGCCGGCACGCGCTATCGCGGCGATTTCGAGGAGCGCCTCAAGCAGGTGATGAAGGAGATCGAGCAGCACCCCAAGGCGATCATGTTCATCGACGAGATCCACACGGTGATCGGCGCCGGTGCGACCTCGGGTGGGGCGATGGACGCCTCGAACCTGCTCAAGCCCGCGCTCGCCTCCGGCGGGCTGCGCTGCATCGGCTCGACCACCTACAAGGAATACCGCCAGTATTTCGAGAAGGACCGGGCGCTGGTGCGCCGCTTCCAGAAGATCGACGTGAACGAGCCGTCGATCCCCGACACGATCGAGATCCTCAAGGGGTTGAAGCCCTATTTCGAGGAGTTCCACAAGCTGCGCTACACCAACGACGCCATCAAGGCGGCGGTGGAGCTCTCGGCCCGCTACATCCATGATCGCAAGCTGCCGGACAAGGCGATCGACGTCATCGACGAGACCGGCGCCTCGCAGATGCTGCTGCCCGAGGGCAAGCGCAAGAAGACCATCGGCGTGAAGGAGGTCGAGGTCGCGATCTCGACCATGGCGCGCATCCCGGCCAAGACCGTCTCCAAGGACGACGCCGAGGTGCTGCGCAACCTCGAAACCACCTTGAAGCGCACCGTCTACGGGCAGGAAAAGGCGATCGAGGCGCTGTCCTCGGCGATCAAGCTGGCCCGGGCCGGTCTGCGCGACGGCGAAAAGCCGATCGGCAGCTATCTCTTCGCCGGCCCCACCGGTGTCGGCAAGACCGAGGTCGCCCGCCAGCTCGCGACCTCGCTCGGCGTCGAGCTGATCCGATTCGACATGTCGGAATACATGGAGCGCCACACCGTCTCGCGGCTGATCGGCGCGCCTCCCGGCTATGTCGGCTTCGACCAGGGCGGCCTGCTGACCGACCAGATCGACCAGCATCCGCATTCCGTGCTGCTGCTCGACGAGATCGAGAAGGCCCATCCCGACCTGTTCAACATCCTGTTGCAGGTGATGGACCACGGCAAGCTGACCGACAACAACGGCAAGCAGGTCGATTTCCGGAACGTGATCCTGATCATGACCACCAATGCCGGCGCGGCGGACCTCGCCCGCTCGGCCTATGGCTTCACCCGTGCCAAGCGCGAGGGAGATGATACCGAAGCCATCAACAAGCTCTTCGCGCCGGAATTCCGCAACCGGCTCGATTCGGTGATCTCCTTCGGCCATCTGCCGAAGACGGTCGTCGCCCGCGTCGTCGACAAGTTCGTCCTGCAGCTCGAGGCGCAGCTCGCCGACCGCAACGTCACCATCGAGCTCACCGACGAGGCGCGCGACTGGCTGGTCGAGAACGGCTATGACGAGGCGATGGGCGCACGCCCGATGGCCCGCCTGATCCAGCAGACGATCAAGACGCCGCTTGCCGACGAGGTGCTCTTCGGGCGCCTGAAGAATGGCGGCGCCGTCAAGGTGGTGGTGGTGCAGTCGGAAACCGGCATCAGGGTGCTCGGCCTCGAGTTCCCGGACGGGCCAGTCAGGCCGAAGCCGGAGAAGGATGTCGAGGCGGCCCGCACCCGGCGCGAGCCCAAGCCGGCCAAGGCCTCCGGCGACAAGCCGCCGAAGGCGACGCCTCCACGCCGTGGCCCGAAGGGGGGCGGCGCGCAGGATGGCGGCAGCTCCGGCAGCGGCAGCACGACCAAGGCCTCGGGGCGCGCCGTGCGCACGGTCCCGAAGGTTCCGCTGACAAAGGCCTGAGACCGTGTTGTTCAAGCGCAAGCAGCCGCCCCTCGCGGTCGAGAATGCAGCCTTCGCCGAGGGGAGCGAGGTTGCCGGGCAACCCGCTGCTCGCGCCCGTCCGGCCAGGGAGAAGCTCGGCTGGTTCGAGAAGCGCCAGCGCCGGCGGCGCCGGCGCATCATCTTCGAGGAGGTGCTGGGCTGGATTCTCGTCCCGGCGATCATCTACCTCGTTTTCTGGGCGGTCCAGTCGGTCGGCGGTATTCCGAAGGAACTGACCGACTTCGCCAGCGAGATCTTCGCGGCGGCGATGAAGGGCAAGGGCTGAAGGCGCGGGCCTGCGCTGGCCGCAAGGGCGCCCGGCTCGCAATGCGCTAGGCAGTCGCTGTCTGCATGGGCGATAGCGTCAGGGCCGCTTCTCGCGGCCTTCTCCTTGCCCTGCATCGCGGCCCGATGACCTGATGACCGTTTCCCCCGACTGGAGCTGGCAGCGCGTGGCACTCGCCGGCGCGCGCGATGCGCTGTCGCTGCCGGCCTGGATCGTCGGCTTCGGCCTGGTCGGCATCGGCTCGCTGGCGCATGATGTCGGCTATCCGGTCAGCGTCGCGGTGCTGTCGACGATCGTGGTCTGGGCTGGGCCCTCCCAGGTGCTGTTCTTCGCCTCGATCGCGGCCGGAGCCGCCTGGAGCGCCATCGCCATCGCGGTCGGCTTCGCCTCGCTGCGCTTCCTGCCCATGACGGTGGCGATCCTGCCTCTGCTGCGCCGTCCCGGACAGAGCGTCTGGCTCCAGCTTCTGCTGGCGCATTACGTCGCCGTCACCGCCTGGACGGAGGGGCTGCGGCGGCTGCCGGCGATCCCCGTCCATCAGCGCGTCGCCTATTTCCTCGGCTTCGCCAACACCTGCATGACGGTGAGCGCGGTCGGCACCTTCGTGGGCTACTATCTGCTGGGCGAACTGCCGATCCCCTTCGCGGCCGGGCTGCTCTGCCTCACGCCGATCTTCTTCCTCGTCTCGCTGAGTGCCGGCCTGCGCCACCGCGGCGACGTGGCGGCTCTGGTCCTTGGGCTCGTGCTCGCGCCCATCTGCCAGCGCTTCATCGGTGGAGGATTCGACCTGATCGTGGCGGGTCTGGTCGCCGGCACGATCGCCTTCCTGATCGGCCGCGGGCGCCGGCCGGCATGACCCCGCCGATCGCCGCGCTCGACGGGCCGCTCTGGCCCTATCTCGCTCTGCTGCTCTTCGCGGCACTGCCGACCGAGATCTGGCGCTGGCTCGCGGTTCTGTTCGCACGCGGGCTCGATCCGGATTCGCCGCTGCTCGACTGGGTCCGCGCGGTTGCGACCGCGCTGCTCGCCGGAATCGTCGCCAAGCTGATCGTGGCGCCGCCGGGCGTGCTGGCCCAGGCGCCTCTGCTCGTCCGCATCGCCGCGCTCGCCGCCTCGGTCGCGGTGATGGCGCTCGGCCGCCGGCAGATGATGCTGGCGGTGCTGGCGGGGGAGGCCGTGCTGATCGGCGGCGTCTGGCTGACGGGCGCCGGCTGATCCGCCGGTCAGGCGGACTTCAGCGCCGCGCGGATCTTCTCGGCATTCGAGGCGAGCAGCTCCGACTTTTCCATCGCGCCGGTATGGGGCCTGAGCGCCACGCCGTCATGGCGCGGCATGACATGGACATGCAGGTGGAACACCACCTGCCCGCCGGCCGCCTCGTTGAACTGCTGGATCGTCACGCCATCGGCCGCGAAGGCGGCCTTCACGGCCCGGGCCAGCTTCTGCGTCGTCAGCGCCACGGCTTTCAGCGCCTCGGGCGGCGCGTCCAGGACATTGCGGCAGGCTGCTTTCGGGACGACCAGAACATGCCCGTCGGCGCGCGGCATGATGTCCATGATCGCGATCGTCTCGGCATCCTCGTAGACGGTCTGCGAGGGCAGTTCGCCGCGCAGAATCCTGGCGAAGACGTTGGTCGGGTCGTAGGCGGTCATGGCATGTCCGGCAGGCGAGGCGAAAGGGAAGGGGAAACTGTGGCCGGGCAGCCCCGCCGTCAAGCTTTCCCGCGCGGCAGCGCCTTGGGCTCAATCCTCGCTGCCGCCTTTGCGGAACGGGCTCTCCGCCTCCAGCGCCTCTCGCCCCGCCGCGATCTGCTCCCGTTCCTGCTTGAGATAGGCTGCGACGGGGCGGCGCAGGCCGGGGTCGGCGATCTGGTGCAGAGAGCGGGTGATGACCGGGCGGTAGCCCCGCGCCAGCTTGTGCTCGCCCTGCGCGCCCGCCTCGACCCGGGAGAGGCCATGCGCGATCGCATAGTCGATGGCCTGGTGATAGCAGACCTCGAAATGCAGGAAGGGGTGATCCTCGATGCAGCCCCAGTTGCGCCCGTAAAGCGTGTTGGCGCCGCGGAAATTGATCGCACCGGCGATGTAGCGGCCGGCGCGGCGCGCCATGACCAGCACGATCCGCTCGCCCATCTTTTCCCCGACCGCGGAGAAGAAGGCCCGGTTGAGATAGGGCCGGCCCCATTTGCGCGAGCCGGTATCCTCGTAGAAGGCGTGGAAATCGTCCCAGACAGCCTCGGTCAGGTCGGCTCCTGAGAGAACGTCGATTTCGATCCCGGCCGCCAGAGCCTCGCGCCGCTCGCGCCTCAGCGCCTTGCGCTTGCGGGAGGCCAGCGTGGCGAGAAAGTCGTCATAGGAGCCGAAGCCTTCGTTGCGCCAATGGAACTGCAGGTCGTGGCGCTCGAGATAGCCGGCTTCGGTCAGGGCGCCGACATCCGGCTCCTGCGCGAAGGTGACATGGACGGAGGAGCTCTGCGTCTGCGCGCGGAGCGCCTCCAGCCCGCCGATCAGCGCCGCACGGGCCTCCTCCGCGCGCGGACCACCGGCAACCAGCAGGCGCGGGCCCGTTGCCGGCGTGAACGGCGCCGCGACCTGGAGCTTGGGATAATAGCGCCCGCCCGCCCGCTCATAGGCATCGGCCCAGCTGTGGTCGAAGACGTATTCGCCCTGGCTGTGGCTTTTCAGGAAGCTCGGCGCGGCTGCGAGCAGCTCGCCCGCCGCATCCTCGACCACAAGATAGGCCGGGGACCAGCCGCTGCGGCCACCGACGCAATGGCTGTCCTCGAGCGCACTGAGGAAGGCGTGGCTGACGAAGGGGTTGTCCCGATCGATGCCGCCGGCGAGATCATGCTCGGCAGAGCCGTCGAGCACGCCCGAGAGCGCCTGCGGGTTGGCGCAGGCGTTCCAGGCGCCGGCAGGCACCGCCTTGAGCGAGGTCGCGACGCGGACGGCCAGGCCTGCACCGTCCGCCTCGCTCAAGGATGAAAGCCCTCGAAGACCATCTGGTCGGCGAGCCGCGCGGCCGTGTCCCGCTGCTCCGGGGTGCGGACGGTCCAGCTCATCAGCGGCATGCCGACGACGTTGCGGCAGAGATAGGGCGCTGCGCTGTCGAGATCCGTGACCTTCCAGGACAGGAAATCCGGCTGGCTCTCGGTGAAATGCAGCAAATTGGCGAGCGCATGCTTCCGCTCGGCGGAGAGCCCGTCGTAGTCGCCGTAATCATAGGCGTTCATCGCGACGATGCCGCGGGGGACCTGCGGCGCGATCTCGCGCAGCGCCGTCAGGACCGCCGGGTCGAAGGACTTGATGACGATTGGCTGGCCGCCGCGCGCCGCGATGATCTCGGCCGTGCGCCGTGTCAGGGCAAGGTCCCCGTCGAAGCGGCTCTTGATCTCGACGACGAGCGGCACCCGCCCGCCGATCAGATCGAGGAAGGCCGCCAGCGTCAGGACGGAGTCGCCCGAGCCCTTCAGCGTGATTCGCCCGAGTTCGGCCGCCGTTTTCGCCGCGACCGGGCCGGTCTCGGCAGTCAGCCTGTCGAGCACGAAGTCGTGAAAGACCACGGCCTCGCCATCGGCGGTGAGCTGGACGTCGCATTCGATGCCGAAACCGCCCTCGATCGCGGCCCTCGCCGCCGAGCCGCTGTTCTCGATCACGCCGGGCGTGAGCCCATGCAGGCCGCGATGGGCGATCGGGCTCGCGACCAGCCAGCCAAGATCCGGCCGCTCGCCCTTGGCGAGAGCTTCCATCAGGCGATCTCGAACATCGCTTCGACCTCGACGGCGGCATCCGCCGGCAATTCGGCCACGCCGACGGTCGAGCGCGCATGGCGGCCCTTGTCGCCGAGCACCTCGACCATCAGGTCGGAGGCGCCGTTCATGATCGCGGGAAGCGCGGCGAAGGTCGGCGCGGCGTTGATGAAGCCGCCGAGGCGCACGCAGCGGACGATCCGGCCAAGATCGCCGTTCAGCGCCGCCTTGGCCTGGGCGAGCACGTTGATGGCGCAAAGCCGGGCTGCTTCCAGCCCCGCCTCGTTGAAGATCTCGGCGCCGAGCTTGCCCTTGTGCTTGTCGGCCAGCTTGCCGTCGAGCCCGAAGCAGATCTGGCCCGAGATCACCAGCAGCTTGCCGGTGATGACGTAGGGCACGTAGTTCGCGATCGGCGCAGCCGGCGTCGGCAGGGTGATTCCGAGTTCGGCGAGCCTGGTGTCGACGGCGTTCATGAGTGTCCGCTCCGCGATGCGCTGATCCGTGAGGCGCCTTTCATGGCCGATGGCCGGGCCTCCCGCAAGCCATCGGCCGGGCGGTGGGCCATGCCGGCGGGGCAGGGCGGTCCCTGCTCCGGAGACGGCTCTGGTGCCGGCTTTCGCCATGTTTGCGCCATTGCCGCAATGCACCTAGATTTCGCTGACGGGAACCGGACGGACAACAGAATGATCGCTAGACGGTTGGGCCTCGCGGGGCAGGTGTGCGTCGCAGCCATGATGGTCGCCGGGGCGGCGTTGGCGCAGGACAAGCCCAAGGACCAGGACAGGCCCAAGGACAGCGGCCGGATCGTCCTGGTTCCGCACCGGGCGGTCTATGACCTCGTGCTCGACGGCTCCAAGCCCTCCGGGAACATCGAGACGGCGAAGGGCCGCATCGCCTACGAGTTCACCGGCGATGCCTGCGAAGGCTATGCGCTCAACTTCCGGCAGGTGACGCAACTCGGCACCGAGGGCGGCCCCCGTGTCATCGATGCCCGCACCGCGAGTTTCGAATCCGGCGACGGCGCGAGCTACCGCTTCAAGAACGAAAGCGCGGCCGGCGGTGGCAAGCCTGAGACCGTGGACGGCACGGCGCAGAAGAGCGGCGGCGGCTACGAGGTCAAGCTGCGCCAGCCCAAGCCGGAAAGCTACCGCGAGGCGCTCGACGCGCTGTTTCCGAACGCGCAGATGAAGGCGGTGATCGAGGCCGCCCGCGCCGGCAAGACCACCCTCTCGGTCAGGCTCTATGACGGCGCCAGCACCGGCAAGGACGTCTACGACACGCTCTCTGTCATCGGAAAGCGGATCGAGGCAAAGCCCTCCGAGAAGCCGCTGCAGCGCCCCGAATTCGAGTCGATCGCCCGCTGGCCGGTGACGATCTCCTATTTCAAGGCCGGTTCCGGCGAGACGACGCCGTCCTACACCATCGCCTTCGATCTCTACGAGAACGGCGTCACCGGCGCGCTCCGGCTCGACTATGGCAGCTTCGCGCTGCGCGGGACGCTCACGCGTCTGGATCTTCTGCCTCAGGACCCCTGCGCGAAGTAGGCGCCTCGCCGGGCGAGCGCTGGGGCAGGCGCAGGCTCAACCCCCGGCCGATCGCGCCGTCGCCGAAGCGGGTGCGCAGGGCGTCCAGCGCGCCCTCCATCGCCTTGAGCCGCGGTGTCGCGAGATCGGCGAGATCGCCGTGGTCGGCCTCGGAGGGCGGGCTGAAATCGCTGGCGCCGATGCCGATCAGCCGGTAGCGCGCCCCGGTGCATTCGCGCTTCAGCAGGTCCCGCCCCGCGGTGAAGAGGCGCGCGGCAAGCTGCGTCGGCTCCGGCAGGCGGCTGGCGCGGGTGATGCTGTGGAACTCCGACGTTTTCAGCTTCAGCGTGATCGTCCGGCCGGCGAGTTCCTGCTCTTTCAGGCGCCGCGAGGTCTTTTCGCAGAGCCGCCACAGGATCGGCTCCAGCTCGTCGAAGGCTGAGAGGTCGACATCGAGCGTGGTTTCGCTGGAGATGCTCTTGGTCTCGCGGTCGGGCGTGACCTTGCGCGGGTCGATGCCGTTGGCGAGGTTCTTGAGGCGCGGCCCGTCCTTGCCGGCGAGCCGGAACAGCTTTTCGACCGGCGCCTCGCGCAGATCGCCGATCAGCCTGAACCCCGCCTCCGCCAGCCTGGCGACGCCGGCCGGGCCCATGCCCGGAATCATCCCGACCGGCTTGTCCGCCAGGAAGGCGACCGCCTCGCCCCGCCCGATGATCGAAAAGCCGCGCGGCTTGTCGAGGTCCGACGCCACCTTGGCAAGGAACTTCGCATAGGACAGCCCGACCGAGACTGTGATGCCGAGCTCGCTTTCGACCCGCCGGGCGAAGCGCGCCAGCGTCTCGGCCGGGTTGGCATGGTGCAGCCGCTCCGTTCCCGAAAGGTCGAGGAAGGCCTCGTCGATCGAGAGCGGCTCCACCAGCGGAGTGAGGTCCCGCATCATCTGCCGCACCTGCCGGCCGACCGAGACGTATTTCGCCATGTTCGGCTTGACGACGACGGCCTCGGGGCAGGCCTTGAGTGCCTTGAACATCGGCATGGCGGAGCGCACGCCATAGGTGCGGGCGATGTAGCAGCAGGTCGAGACCACGCCGCGCTTGCCGCCGCCGATGATCAGCGGCTTGTCCTGAAGGGAGGGATCGTCCCGCTTCTCGATCGTGGCGTAGAAGGCGTCGCAGTCGATATGGGCGAGGCTCAAGCTGTCTCGCTCGGGATGGCGGATCAGCCGCGGCGAGCCGCAGGCGGGGCAGCGCCGCAGCGGCCCCGGCCCGTCATGGTCGCTCAGGCAGTCGCGGCACAGGCTGCGCATCCGCGCCGCCTGCGCTCAGCCGAAGTCGCCGGGGCCTGGCTCCGGCCCGGCGAGGATGCGGCGTGCCTGCGCCACCATTTCCGGATTCAGCCTTAAATTTCCGGCAAATTCGAGCAGAAGCGAATCGCTCGATCCGATATGCTCCAGCACCGCGGCGAGGAAGCCGGGTTCGGCCGCGGCGGCGCGCAATCCGGCCGGATCGACCCCGGTCGCGGCGAGAAACGGCCCGATGCGCTCGGGTTCGGCGGCAAGGAAGCCGAGCGCCTGGATCGCCAGGCCTTCGGCGTCCTGGATGGTCTGACGCAGTACCATGATGCTCGGATCGGGATTCGATTTGCGTTTCGTCAACTCGTCGCATGCTAGCACAATTCGCGAACGAAGCCGCCAGCGCGAAGGTCCCGTCCAACGCGGATTTTCATGGCGATAGGAAAGGGCGGCCGATGAAGACGGTTCTCATTGTCGAGGACAACGAGCTCAACATGAAGCTCTTCAACGATCTGCTGGAAGCCCATGGCTACGCCACGCTGAAGACGGCGGACGGCATCGAGGCGATCGAGCTCGCCCGCACCCATCGCCCCGACCTGATCCTGATGGACATCCAGCTCCCCGAGGTCTCGGGCCTGGAGGTGACGAAGTGGATCAAGGAGGACGACGACCTCAAGGCGATCCCGGTGGTTGCCGTCACGGCCTTCGCCATGAAGGGCGACGAGGAGCGCATCCGCGAGGGCGGCTGCGAGGCCTATCTCTCGAAGCCGATCTCCGTCGCCAAGTTCCTCGAAACAGTCCGCACCTATGCCGGTGCGGCCTGAGGATCTGAAAGCAGCCCATGTCTGCCCGCGTTCTCGTCGTCGATGACATCCCCGCGAATGTGAAGCTGCTCGAGGCCAAGCTTTCGGCCGAGTATTACGACGTGCTGACCGCGGCCAGCGGCCCCGAGGCGCTGGCCATCTGCGAGCGCGGCGAAACCGACCTCGTGCTGCTCGACGTGATGATGCCCGGCATGAACGGCTTCGAGGTCTGCAGGCGCCTCAAGAGCCAGCCGGCGACGGCCCATATTCCCGTCGTCATGGTGACGACGCTCGACCAGCCGCGCGACCGCCTGCAGGGGCTTGACGCCGGTGCCGACGACTTCCTGACCAAGCCGCTCGACGATACGGCCCTGCTGGCGCGGGTGCGAAGCCTCACGCGCCTCAAGACGATGACCGACGAGCTGCGAAATCGCGCGGTGGCGTCGCGGCGCCTCGGCATTGCCGATCCGCTCGCGCTCGCGAGTGCCGAGACCGGGCTCAACGGCCGCATCCTCCTGGTGGAAGACCGACCGACCGTAACCGAGCGGCTGAAGAGCGCGCTCTCGGCCTTCCACGTCGTGGAGGAGGAGAGCGACGGGCAACAGGCACTGCTGCGAGCCGCCGACGGCGATTTCGACTGCGTGCTCCTGAGCCTGAACCTGGAGGGACAGGACGGTTTGAGGCTGTGCAGCCAGCTGCGGTCGATGGAGCGCACGCGCGACCTGTCCGTCCTCCTGATCGGGGAGGCCGAGGAGCGGCCGCGCGTTCTGCGCGGGCTCGAGATCGGCGCCCATGACTTCATCCTGCGGCCGGTCGACCGCAACGAGCTGCTGGCCCGCGTGCGCACGCAGGTCCGCCGCAAGCGCTTCACCGTGCGCCTGCGCGACAGCCTGCAATCCTCGATGGAAATGGCCGTGCTCGATCAGCTCACCGGGCTGCACAACCGGCGTTTCATGGATACCCGGCTCGCTTCGATGTTCGACGAATCGGTCATGCGCGCCCGGACGCTCTCGCTCCTCGTCCTCGACGTCGACCACTTCAAGTCAGTGAACGACAGCTGGGGCCACGATGCCGGCGATGAGGTCCTGCGCGAATTCGCCGACCGCGTCCGGGCCTGCACCCGCGGCATCGACGTCGTGGCGCGGATGGGCGGCGAGGAGGTCGTCGTCGTCCTGCCGGACACCGCCGACATGGCCGCCCAGGCCGTGGCCGAGCGCATTCGCGAGCGTGTCGAGAACGAGCCCTTCGCCATTCAGGGCGGCGTGCGCCACATCCCCGTCACCGTGTCGATCGGCGTCGCCAGCCGCAGGGCCGGCGACCAGAGCGCCGCGGACGTGATGAAGCGAGCCGATGACGCGCTCTATCAGGCCAAGGCGGGGGGGCGGAACCGGGTCATTGTCGCCAGCGCGGCCTGACGGCGCGCAAGGACGCCCGGCAAAGTCTGTCCAAATGACGCTTTCGCTGTCGGGCTGCTGCGACCGCTGCGGCATGGTCGAAACCGGCGCTGCGGTAAGGTTAATTCTTGCTTAATCACCGCGCGCGGCATGTATCCGTTGAAAAGTGTCGGCGCTCTTGTAGGAGTTGCTTCGACGCAGCGGCATTGACGTTGTGACGCTACGCCCCTCGGGTGCTCGGGTCCGCCGCATCTCCTGGGAAACCGAAGGGCTCGGCCGGTCGGCCGCGGATTTCTGGCCTCCTCAGAGCCGCGCCGGCCGGCCACCTTCCGGGGTTCGCTAGCGCTCGAGAAGCCTGACGATCAGCGCCGGCAGCCAGTAGCCCGCCGCGCCGAAGGCGCCGAGCATTCCGACGATGCCGATCGTCGCGCCGAGCCGCTTGCCGATGAAGCGCGATGAATCCGCCTGCACCAGCATCTGGACGAGCTTGCGGCTGGCGCCGGTCAGCCTGGCCGGGACCGTTTCGTCCTGTTGTTTTGCCACCTGTTTCCTCCACAGCCGGACGGCCGGCGCTGATGCAACGCCCGACGTGAAAGAAGGTTACGCGATCGCGTCAATCGATGGGAGTGCATTGCATCCGCACCCGCGCGCCCGCGTTGGTATCGGTCTGGCAGGACAGCTTGCCCGGAAGCGAACCGGCAGGTGCCGGAGCGGGTCCTCTTTGCATGACCGGCACGATCGGCGCCGATCGCCGGGGGGCCGATGCCCTTGGCGCGCCGCCAGCCCCGTTGCGCGCGATCTCTCGTGGGGCGCGAGGGCGCGTCGAAGCCGATGGTTCGGGCGGTGACGGCAAGGTCGCGACGGCCGCAGGTTCCTCGCTCTGGAGAACGATCGGCTCAGGCTCTGTCCTTGGCTGCCAGGGCGTCCAGCTCGTCAGGCGCACGAAAGCCTCGCGGGTCGGCCTCGTGATGCCCTCCGCGGACGGCATCGACTGCATGCATCCGGACAATGCGAGAGCCGCGCAGCACAGGCCGGCCCGGTTCGTCATCGACAGCATCATCGCCCACTCCGTTGTCGATCGCTCGAGAGCGCGCAAGTGTCGCGCCACGCCGCTACGTCAAGTCAACCCGGACTTGGCGTCGCAGTTCCCAGGGTTGTGGTCGGAGCAACTCCAGGGAGCCCGGCCCGTGGAAAGGGCGCAGCGGCATCACGCCCTCACGAAACCAGGCCTCATTAACGGGGTGATGACGTTGCGTTATGTTTTCTGGAGTTGTAGCGATACAGCGCGGTTCTGCCGTCTGCCCGCTGCCTTCGGCCGCGCATGACACCCTGCGCGGCCGCCAAGCAAGATGAGGGGGGTGAGTCGGTGGGGAACGTGATTCAGATCGCAGCCGCTCAGGCGCGACGAAGCCGCCGGCATGCGGGCGATCTCGTGGCCCGGATCGATTCCCTTCGTGCGGATGCGGAGCGGCGCGGTCTCACCGCTCTGGCCTATTTCCTCGACATCGCCGTGACGGAGGCCATGGTCCAGGCGCGGCGATGTGCCGAAGACGAGCCGGTTTCGCAGCCGGCAGCGACCTCGAGCCATTCCCCCGCTTCGGACTGAACATCTCAGCCAAGCCGGCGGTCCATCAGGTCGTCGATCAGCTCCAGCGTCCTGCGATGCTCGATCAGGAGATGCTCCAGCGGACCCAGCGGCCTGAACGCGGCAAGATCATGCTCCTCCTCGCCGCCGGCGGCCCATTGCGCGATGGCCTCATCGGCCGCGGAGACAAGGGCCTGCGTCAGCTCCGCGCCGGCAGGCTGCCCGGCTTCCTCCGCGAGGCGCGACGCGATCGCCCGGTGCAGCGCGCGTTCTTGCTCCTTCAGCAAATCGAGCGCGTCGGTGTAGCGCGGCAAGGAGAGGGCTCCGCAGTGATCGGGGTCCGGGGCACAGCCAGGATGCCCAAAAAGCAGAAAAGCCGCCCGGAAGGAGCGGCTTTCAGCGAAACATCAAGTCAGGAGGCCAAGGCCTTACTTGATCTTGGTTTCCTTGAACTCGACGTGCTTGCGCGCGACCGGGTCGTACTTCTTCTTCGACATCTTCTCGGTCATCGTGCGCGAGTTCTTCTTCGTCACGTAGAAGAAGCCGGTGTCGGCAGTCGAAAGCAGCTTGATCTTGATCGTCACGGCCTTGGCCATGGGCTTATCCTCGAACCATGCGGGCCAGGGAGGCCCTCAAAAAAGAAAATGGCCGGGGAGGCCCGGCAAACCGTCAGGGCGGGGAATGCCGCAAAGGCCCGGCGAAGTCAAGGAAGAATAGGCTTTCGGAGAACGCGATGCGCTCACAGCTCCTCGCGCACGAAGCTGCCGCGCTTCTCCCAATAGAACGGCACCGGGATCCAGGGCCCGAAGCCCGCCTCGATGCGGCTCTCCACCTCCTGGAGGATGACCTTGGTGATCGTCGGCAGATCCAGTTCCTTGGCCTCGTCGAAATCCACCCAGACGAGATCGACCAGCTCCGAATCGGGGCCGACCACGCCATCGACCTTCTTCGCCATGGCCGAGGCATCGACCGTGAAGAAGCGGGTGTCGAAGCGCTTGGGCCGGCGCGGCGGGGTGATCGCGCGCGCGACGAAGGTGACGGCCGAGAGATCGGGGAAGATGCCATGGCCGGCGAACTCGGCCCAGCTCCCCTCCGGCGCCGCATCCGGCGCTCCGAACTCGTCGGAGCCGAACAGCAGGCCCGTTTCCTCGAAGGTTTCGCGGATGGCGGCGAGCGCCAGCGCGCGGGCCTTGCCGACGCTCGGCCGCAGCGTCCGCTTGAGCAGCCTGTCCTCGCAGATCTGGGGTATGGCGCCGGTCGCGACCATCTGGCGGTCGCCCGCATCGAGCCGCCCGCCGGGGAAGACGTATTTGCCCGGCATGAACTTGTGGCTCGCATGGCGCTTGCCCATCAGCACCTTCGGCCGGGCTCCGTTGCGGTCGATGATCAGCATCGTCGCCGCATCCTTCGGCCGCTGGTTGGCCGTGACGCGCGCGCGCTCGGCCTGCGTCAGCGTGACGGTGTGGTCGCTCATGGCTGGGATCCGCGATGGGGCAGGGGTTGGCGCTCGGGCCGATCCGGCTCGCCGCCGAAGCCGTGCATGCGCAGGGCCCATTGCAGGCCGATGACGCCGCCCTTGACCGGCTGCATCAACGCAAAGGAGAGCGCGACCGTCAGCGTCGGCCACAGCGCCATGTGCCACCACATCGGCCAGTCGCCGTATTTCTCGGCCAACAGCAGCCCGCCGACGATGACATGGCCGACGATGGTGATGACGATATAGGGCGGCAGGTCGTCGGCCCGCTGGTGATGCAGATCCTCGCCGCAGGCCTCGCAGCGGTCGACCGGCTTCAGGAAGCTGCGGAACAGCTTGCCGCGCCCGCAATGCGGGCAGCGGCCCCGGACCCCGCGCGAGACCGCCTCGCGCCAGTCGCGCGTGCTGTCCCGATCCGGCACGGCATGGATGTGAACGCTCATCGCCCTCTGCTCATCAGCGCTTCTTGCCCGGCTTGCGGGCTCCGGCGCCGCGGACGCCGACCTTCGTCTTGCGCCCGAACGGAGCACCGCTGCGCTCGCCATATGGCGCCGGGCCGCGCCGCTTGCCAGCGCGACCCGTCGCCACGGTCCGCCCGGACGACAGCAGCTCGAACCGCAACGCACCCGCGACCGGCGCGGCCTCCACCAGCTTCACATGGACCCGGTCGCCCAGCCGCCAGCTCTCCCCGGTGCGTTCTCCGGTGAGGGCATGGGCGGCCTCGTCATAGCGATAGTAGTCGCCGCCCAGCGTCGAGGCCGGGATGAAGCCATCGGCCCCCGTCCCGTCGAGTTTCACGAACAGCCCGGCCTTGTTCACCCCGCCGATGCGGCCGTCGAAGCTCGAGCCGATCTGGTCGGCGAGGAAATGCGCGATCAGCCGGTCGGTGGTCTCCCGCTCGGCGGCCATGGCGCGCCGCTCGGCCGCCGAGATCCGGGTCGAGACCTCGCGCAGCTCCGCCAGCGAGGTCGATTTCGGCAGGCCGTCCTCGCCGAGTTTCAGCGCCGCGATCAGGGCGCGATGCACGATCAGGTCGGCATAACGGCGGATTGGCGAGGTGAAATGTGCGTAGCGGCGCAGATTGAGACCGAAATGCCCGTAATTCTCGGCGACATATTCCGCCTGCGCCTGCGTGCGCAGAACCACCTCGTTGATCAGCGTCTCGTTCTCCGAGCCCTTGATCGTCGCCAGGATGCGGTTGAACAGCGCCGGCCGCAGCGCGCCATCCTTGGGCAGCTTGATGCCGATGGAGGCCAGCACCTCGCCGAGCGCGCGCATCTTCTCCAGCGAAGGCTCGTCATGGCAGCGATAGATCAGCAGGCTGCCGGCCTTCTCCAGCGTTTCGGCGGCAGCGACGTTGGCGAGGATCATGAACTCCTCGATCAGGCGATGCGCCGCCAGACGTTCCGGCACGACGACACGGTCGACCGAGCCGTCCGCCTTGAGGATCAGCTTGCGCTCGGGCAGGTCCAGCTCCAGCGGCTGGCGCTGGTCGCGGGCCCGGGCCGCGATGCCATAGGCTGCCCAGAGCGGCATCAGGATGCTGTCGCGGATCGGCGCCGTCTTCTCGTCCGGCGAGCCGTCGATCGCCGCTTGAGCCTGCTGGTACGAGAGCTTCGCGGCCGAGCGCATCAGCACGCGGTGGAAGGAGTGGCTCTTCTTCGAGCCGTCGGCCTTCAGCACCAGCCTCACGGCCAGTGCCGGCCGGTCCTCCTGCTCGCGCAGCGAGCAGAGATCGTTCGAGATCCGCTCCGGCAGCATCGGCACGACGCGGTCGGGGAAATAGACCGAATTGCCGCGCTCCAGCGCCTCGCGATCCAGGCTCGAGCCCGGCGTGACATACCCCGCGACATCGGCGATGGCGACGGTGACGACAAAGCCGCCGGGATTGTCCGGGGCCTCGTCCGCCGCCGCATGCACCGCGTCGTCGTGATCCTTCGCATCCGCAGGGTCGATCGTGATGAGCGGCATCGCGCGCCAGTCCTCGCGGCCCTTCAGGCTCGCGAGCGGGGCGGCCGCCGCTTCCTTCAGGGTCGCCGGCTGGAACTCGTTGGGAATGCCGTGGGCGTGGATCGCGATCAGGCTGACGGCGCGTTCGGACTTGATCGAGCCCAGCCGCTCGCGCACCTGCGCCTCCGGCGGGCCGAAGCGCGTCTCGCGCCTGAGGCTCACAGAGACGAGATCGCCGTCCTCCGCGTCGCCGGTCCGGCCCTTCGGGATGATAGCTTCCCGCTCGCGCGCTTTCTTGTCGACGGGAATGAGCCGGCCGGAGCCGTCGGGCAGGGCGCGGAAGATGCCGAGGATGGCGGCCTTGGCCTTGCCCATCACCTTCAGCACATGGCCGGAATAGGTATAGCCCTCGACGCCGCGCAGGCGGGTGAGCTTGAGCAGCGCCTGGTCGCCGACGCCGGGAGCCGCGCTGGCATCCTTGGCCTTGCGACGGCCCTCGCGCCGCGTCTCGATCACGATCCGCGGCGGCGGACCCTGGTCGGTCTCGTTCCATTCGAGCGGCTGGGCCACGAGATCGCCGTCGCGGTCGCGCGTCTTGATCTCGCAGAGCAGGACGGGGGGCAGGGCGTTGCGCGGGTGGACCGGCCGCGCATCGCCGTCGCCGCCGATCTCGCCCTCGCGCTCCATCTCCTTGAGGATCCGCTTCAGCCAGATCTTGCCGCCCTGGTCGAGGCCGAAGGCCCTGGCGATCTCGCGGCGGCCGACCTCGCGCCCTGCGACGCGCTCCTCCTCGATGAAGTCGAGGATCGCCTGACGGCTGGGCTCGGGAGCGTTCACGGCGAGGACTCGCGGGCGGGCAGGCTGGGGCGGGAAACCATTTCACGCCTGTTTGCCACGCTTGGCCGGCGCACGCCAGCTTGGCCGCCTGGGACCGGGCATGTCTGGCCGGCGGGCAGGACGCGGGGAGTGGACAGACGAAAGAAGGGCCGCCCTTGCGGACGGCCCTTCCATTGTCGAACCGCGATCCAGCGAACCGGATCAAAGGTGCGAAAACTCACGCGGACAGAGAACCCCAGCCAAGAGAAGTCCAGGTCCGGCCGCCTTGCACCAGCGGTTGATGACAATGAGACACTGGATCACCTCCTTTCAGTTGTTACCGACGATAGGAGGCTAGGGCGATTCTCGCCCGCTCGTAAATGCCAAAAAAAGCGCGGCGTTTTCCGGCACGACCGCCTGATTTGCCGGCTTGCTCGGGTCGCTCTTTCGCTATGCACAACACGTAATCGGCCTAGTTGCGTAATATTTAAGCAAAAATCGGCCGGGCGGCGCGATTGTGCGCCGGCTGATGCTCGTTTCGCAGGAAATTCGGCGAGCGGGCCTCTCGGGACAGAGGATTGCGTCAGGTTGAGCTGACGCAAGGGAGTTGGCACGGCCCTTGCCAACTCCCGATCCGGGCCGGTGGGGCCTGTCGGCGCCGATCATGCCGCCGCACAACAAAAGTCCGGGAGTCGTCCGTGAACACGAACCGTCGCGAATTTCTCGGCACCGCTCTGGCTGGTGCCGCCTTCCTCGGATCTTCCTATCTGCCGGCGGCGGCGCAGCAGGAGACCATCAAGATCGGCATCCTGCATTCGCTCTCGGGCACGATGGCGATCTCCGAGACGACCCTGAAGGACGTCATGCTCATGCTCATCGAGGAGCAGAACAAGAAGGGTGGCGTGCTCGGCAAGAAGCTCGAGGCCGTGGTCGTCGATCCGGCTTCCAACTGGCCGCTCTTCGCCGAGAAGGCGCGCGAGCTGATCACCAAGGACAAGGTGGTCGCCACCTTCGGCTGCTGGACCTCGGTCTCGCGCAAGTCGGTGCTGCCGGTCTTCAAGGAGCTCAACAACATCCTGTTCTACCCCGTCCAGTACGAGGGCGAGGAGAGCGAGCGCAACGTGTTCTACACCGGCGCCGCCCCGAACCAGCAGGCGATCCCGGCTGTCGACTACCTCGCCAAGGAGGAGAAGGTCGAGCGCTGGGTGCTGGCCGGCACCGACTATGTCTACCCGCGCACGACCAACAAGATTCTCGAGGCGTACCTCAAGTCCAAGGGTGTGAAGCCCGAGGACATCATGATCAACTACACGCCGTTCGGCCATTCCGACTGGCAGACCATCGTCTCCGACATCAAGAAGTTCGGCTCGGCCGGCAAGAAGACCGCCGTGGTCTCGACCATCAACGGCGACGCCAACGTGCCGTTCTACAAGGAACTCGGCAACCAAGGCATCAAGGCCACCGACATCCCGGTCGTCGCCTTCTCCGTTGGCGAGGAGGAGCTTGCCGGCATCGACACCAAGCCGCTGGTCGGCCACCTCGCCGCCTGGAACTACTTCCAGTCGATCAAGACGCCGGAGAACGAGGCCTTCATCAAGCAGTGGCAGGCCTACAAGAAGAATCCCAAGGCCGTCACCAACGACCCGATGGAGGCCCATGTCATCGGCTTCGCCATGTGGGTGAAGGCGGTCGAGAAGGTGAAGTCGACCGATCCCGACAAGGTCATCGACGCCCTTCCGGGCATCGAGGCGCCGAACCTCACCGGCGGCATCTCGAAGATGCTGCCGAACCACCACATCACCAAGCCGGTCTTCATCGGCGAGATCAAGGACAACGGCCAGTTCGACGTGGTCTGGAAGACCGCCGGCCTCGTCCCGGGCGATGCCTGGTCGAAGGAACTGGACGGTTCCAAGGACCTGATCGGCGACTGGGTCGAGAAGAAGTGCGGCAACTTCAACACCAAGACCGGCAAGTGCGGCGGCGCGTGAGGTCATGAGGGGGAGGGGCGGCACGGGAACACCCGGCCGCCCCTCGTTTCACCAAATCCCGCTCCCTTCTTCTCCCAGCGAGCGGCCATCCGGACCGAACCGAAGCGGGTCACCCTGCGGGTGCCCGGGATGACCGCCAGCGGATGCCGATTCTGATGCCCTTCATTCACCGCCTCCTGCATATCGGTGTCATCCTCGTCGCGCTGGTCGCGGCTTCGGTCGCATCCTTCGCGCAAAATGCCGACGAGGCCTTCCGGCGCCTGTCGGCCGACAGCTATTCCGATACGGCGCGCGGCATCGAGCTGCTGATCCAGACGGCCAATCCCAATGCCGCGCTGATCATCGAGGCGCTGAGCGATGGGCGGCTGCTGGCGGGGCCGGGCGGCGTGGTCGTGAAGACGCCTGCGGGGGGCTTCGTCGACGCGAAGACCGGTGCTGCCCTCGCCGCCGCGCCGGCCGACCTCAAGCCGGTGCGACTCAACAACGCCGTGCGTCGCAGCGTTCAGGCTGCGCTCGGGGGGCTCGGCCTGCTCAATCCCGATCCCGCCAAACGTGTGCTGGCCGCGGAAGCCGTGTTCAAGTCGCGCGATGCGAGCCTGCTGCCGGTCGTCGAGGCCGCCATCGGCAGGGAGACCGACGCCCGCGCCCGTGCCGCGCTGCGGCAGGCACAGGCGGCGATCCTGATCGCCAGGCCGGACGTCCAGGCCCTCGACCGGCTCGGCGCCATCGACGTGCTGCGCGAGCGCGGCGACCAGGATGCCCTCGCCACGCTCCGCGCCCTCCCGGCCGATGCCACCCCGGCACTGAAGGAGGCGCAGGCCCGCGCGATATCCGCCATCGAAGGGCGCCTGAAGCTCTGGGCCGCCGCGCAGAACCTCTGGTACGGGCTCTCGCTCGGCTCGGTCCTGCTGCTCGCCGCCATCGGCCTCGCCATCACCTTCGGCGTGATGGGTGTGATCAACATGGCCCATGGCGAGATGGTGATGCTGGGCGCCTACACCACCTTCGTCGTGCAGGAGCTGATCCGCGCCAGGGCGCCCTGGCTGTTCGACTGGTCGCTGGCGATTGCCCTGCCGGCCGCCTTCCTCGTCGCCGGAGCCGTCGGCATCGCGATCGAGCGCGGCATCATCCGCTTCCTCTATGGCCGGCCGCTCGAGACGCTGCTCGCCACCTGGGGCATCAGCCTGATGCTGCAGCAGGCGGTGCGCACCGCCTTCGGCCCGACCAATCGCGAGGTCGGCGCGCCGGCTTTCATGTCCGGCGCCTTCGAACTCGGTGGTTTGGCGATCACCTATAACCGACTCTGGATCATCGTCTTCGCCGGCCTCGTCTTCGCCGCGCTGCTCGCGATCCTGAAGCTGACGCCGATGGGGCTGCAGATGCGCGCCGTAACGCAGAACCGCCGCATGGCCTCGGCCATGGGCATCCGCACCGGCCGCATCGACGCGCTGACCTTCGGGCTGGGCTCCGGCGTGGCGGGGCTGGCCGGCGTCGCGCTCTCGCAGATCGACAATGTCAGCCCCAATCTCGGCCAGAGCTACATCATCGACTCGTTCATGGTCGTGGTCTTCGGCGGGGTCGGCAATCTCTGGGGCACGCTGGTCGCGGCCATGACGCTCGGCGTCGCCAACAAGCTGCTCGAACCCTATGCCGGGGCGGTGCTCGGCAAGATCGCGCTGCTCGTCTTCATCATCCTCTTCATCCAGAAGCGCCCGCGCGGCCTGTTCGCGCTCAAGGGCCGGGCGGTGGAAGCATGATTTTCCGCTTCCTCCTTCAGGACATGGACCGGCGCGGCACGGTCTTCCTCGCCATCATCGCCGGCCTCGCCATCCTGATCCCGGCGCTGAACCTGCTCGTGCCCGCAGGCTCCGCCTTCCATGTGCCGACCTCGACCATGTCGCTCTGGGGCAAATATCTCTGCTACGCGCTGCTGGCGATCTCGCTCGATCTCGTCTGGGGCTATTGCGGCATCCTCTCGCTCGGCCACGGCGCCTTCTTCGCGCTCGGCGGCTATGCGATGGGCATGTATCTGATGCGCCAGATCGGCTCGCGCGGCACCTATGGCAACCCGATCCTGCCGGACTTCATGGTCTTCCTGAACTGGCCGGAGTTGCCCTGGTACTGGTACGGCTTCTCGTCCTTTCCCTTCGCCATGCTGATGGTGCTGGCCGTGCCGGGCCTGCTCGCCTTCGTCTTCGGCTGGTTCGCCTTCCGCTCGCGCGTCACCGGCGTCTATCTCTCGATCATCACCCAGGCGCTGACCTATGCGCTGCTGCTGGCCTTCTTCCGCAACGACATGGGCTTTGGCGGGAATAACGGCCTGACCGATTTCAAGGACATCCTCGGCTTCAACATCCAGGCGCAAGCGACTCGGGCTGCTCTGTTTTCCCTGACTTGCGTGATGCTCGCTGCCGGCTTCCTGATCGCGCGCGGCATCGTCGTCTCGAAGCTCGGCAAGGTGGTCATCGCGATCCGCGACGCGGAATCGCGGACGCGCTTCCTCGGCTACCGGGTCGATCGCTTCAAGCTCTTCGTCTTCACCGTCTCGGCCTGCATGGCTGGGGTTGCGGGCGCGCTCTACGTGCCCCAGGTCGGCATCATCAATCCCAGTGAGTTCGCGCCCGCCAACTCGATCGAGACCGTGATCTGGGTGGCGGTCGGCGGGCGGGGCACGCTGGTTGGCGCGGCGCTGGGGGCCGTGGTGGTGAACTGGGCCAAGACCGTCTTCACCTCCGGCTTCATGGCACCCTACTGGCTCTTCGCGCTGGGCGGCCTCTTCGTCGTGGTGACGCTGTTCCTGCCCAAGGGCATCCTCGGCACCGCCGAGGCTTTGTGGGCGCGCCGGCGCAAGCCGGCCAGCACTCCGGCGCCTGAGCCGGCTCCGGCGGAGTAACGGCGATGAACGCTCCCAACCCCGGCGCTCTTACCTCCTCGCTGCTCTATCTCGACGGCGTCAGCGTCTCCTTCGACGGCTTCAAGGCGATCCGCGGCCTGTCGCTCACCATCGAGCCCGGCGAGATGCGCGCCATCATCGGCCCCAACGGTGCCGGCAAGACCACGATGATGGACATCATCACCGGCAAGACCAAGCCCGATGTCGGCACGGTGATGTTCGGCGGGAGCGTCGATCTCACCAAGCTCGACGAGGCCGCGATCGCCAATCTCGGCATCGGCCGCAAGTTCCAGAAGCCGACGGTGTTCGATTTCCACACCCTCGAGGACAATATCCTGCTGGCGCTGAAATCGAAGCGCAGCGTCGGCCGGACCCTGTTCTGGAAGACCGATCCGTCGCAGCAGAAGCGCATCGACGACATCCTCGGCATCGTGAAGCTGGCCGATAGGCGCGATGCACTCGCCGGTTCGCTCTCGCACGGCCAGAAGCAATGGCTCGAGATCGGCATGCTGCTGGCGCAGGACCCCAAGCTGCTGCTTGTGGACGAGCCCGCCGCCGGCATGACCGACGGCGAGACCGCCGAGACCGCCGCCCTGCTCAAGGAGATCGCCAGGGACCATTCGGTCATCGTCGTCGAGCACGACATGGGCTTCATCCGCGAACTCGGTGTTAAGGTCACGGTGCTGCACGAGGGCTCGGTGCTGGCCGAGGGCCCGCTCGACCAGGTCAGCGCCAATGAGCGCGTCGTCGAAGTCTATCTGGGGCGGTGAGGATGATCGCGACGACCGTTTCGGTTTCCCTCCGTCGTCTTCCCGGACCAGCGGCGCAGCCGCGCCGATCCGGGATCCAGGCCGGGAGGTTTCCGGCAAAGGCTCAGGCATCGATCCCGGGTCTCCGCTCCATTCCGCCCGGGACGACCTGCGTTCGTTCCGGCAGCGTCATGACGGGCCCCCGCTCATGCTGACCGTCGATGCCATCGATCTCCATTACGGTGCCGCCCAGGCGCTGCGGCGGGTCTCGATCACCGCCGAGCCCGGCAAGGTCACCTGCGTGATGGGCCGCAACGGCGTCGGCAAGACCTCGCTGATGCGCGCCATCGTCGGCCACCAGCCGATCTCGGGCGGACAAATCCGCTTCGACGGTCACGACATCTCCGGCCTGCGCAGCGAGGATCGCGCCCGGGCCGGCATCGCCTATGTGCCGCAGGGGCGGGAAATCTTCCCGCTGCTGACGGTGAAGGAGAATCTGGAGACAGGCTTCGCACCGCTGAAGCGGCGTGACCGCCATGTCCCGGATGAGCTCTTCGACCTGTTCCCCGTGCTGAAGTCCATGCTGGGCCGGCGCGGCGGAGACCTCTCGGGAGGCCAGCAACAGCAACTCGCCATCGCGCGGGCGCTGGTGACCCGACCCAAACTGCTGGTGCTCGACGAGCCGACCGAGGGCATCCAGCCCTCGATCATCAAGGATATCGGCCGCGCGATCGATTATCTGCGCTCCAAGGGCGACATGGCGATCGTGCTGGTCGAGCAGTATTTCGATTTCGCCCGCGACCTCGCCGACACGATGTTCGTGATGGATCGCGGCGAGGTCGTGCTCTCGGGCGCCATGAAGGACCTCGACGCCAACCAGGTGCAGCGGTTGATTCAGGTTTGAGCGTCAGCGCGCCGGCCCCCGGTGAGGGCAGCGCCGGCGGCGGCGGATTGATCCAGATCATGGCGACGCCGCGCCGCTTGCAGTGACACTCATCGAATGGGGCCACACGGCCCATCCGAAGGAGATTGATCGTGGCGACCCGTCGACAGCCCGCAGCCGGTGCCGCGCGTCGGCAGCCCCGCCCGGCGCCGAATCCCGCCGAGCCCGCCATGACCGCCGACAGCATCGAGGCCGGCTTGGCCGCGGAACGGACGGAAGCCGTTCAGGAAGCGCAGATCGCCGCCATTTCTTCGGTGTCTGGGGATGCCGATGCGGCGGGAGGAATCGATGCGATCCTCGCGGGCGCGGCTCCCGACGACGCCCGCCGGATGCGCAGCGCGCTCGGCCTGCCGAAGGCGCCGGGGAAGCCGCGCGTAACCAGCGACGAATTGTCGGGCGACTGGCGCCAGGGCGCCTATCCTTATCGCTACAAGATGCTGCGCAAGGACTACGAGCGCGACAAGTTCAGGCTGCAGTCCGAGCTTCTCAAGCTGCAGACCTGGGTGAAGGAGTCGCGCCAGCGCGTCGTCATCCTGTTCGAGGGCCGCGACGCAGCCGGCAAGGGCGGCGCCATCAAGCGCTTCATGGAGCATCTCAATCCGCGCGGCGCCCGCGTGGTCGCGCTGGAGAAGCCCAGCGAGGTCGAGCGCGGCCAGTGGTATTTCCAGCGCTACGTCCAGCATCTGCCGACGACTGGCGAAATCGTCCTCTTCGACCGCAGCTGGTACAATCGCGCCGGTGTCGAGCGCGTCATGGGCTTCTGCTCCGACACCGAATATCGCGAGTTCCTGCGCCAGGCGCCGGAGTTCGAGCGCAACCTCGTGCGCAGCGGCATCCACCTGATCAAGTTCTGGTTCTCGGTCAGCCGCGACGAGCAGCATCGGCGCTTCAAGGAGCGCGAGGCCCACCCGCTGAAGCAGTGGAAGCTCTCGCCCGTCGATCTCGCCAGCCTCGACAAATGGGACGACTACACGGCCGCCAAGGAGGCGATGTTCTTCGCCACCGACACGGCGGACTCGCCCTGGACGGTGGTGAAGTCCGACGACAAGAAGCGGGCGCGGCTCAACGCGTTTCGCTATGTGCTGCGCTCGCTGCCCTATGCCGGCAAGGACGTCGATCGCATCGGCGTCGTTGACACGCTGCTCGTCGGCCGCGCCAATTTCGTCTATGAGCGCGACGAGCAGGTGCCGGGTCAGCCGGGCTGAGGACAGCGCGTGTCCGTCGGCCCCGCCGCGACCTCGCCGACTCGAGGTTGGTGAAAGATCGCGGCGAGGGCGTGCTGTCGGGGCCGATGAAGGAGCGCGACGCCATCAGGTTCAGCGGCTGATCCGGGTGTGACGGCTCGCCCCGCTGGGCAAGATTTTGCGGGCCGAAGCGCGGGCTTCCTCAGGACGCGGGGGGGCGGCTGGCGAAGACCTCCTTCGCTGCGAACAGTCCGTTCAGCGCGGCCGGAAAGCCGGCATAGACCGCCATCTGCATCAGAATCTCGGTGATCTCCTCGCGGGAGAGTCCGACATTCAGACCAGCATCGATATGCACCTTGAGTTGCGGCGCCGCGTTGCCCATCGCCGCCAGCGCAGCGATCGTCGCGATCTCGCGGGCGCGCAGATCGAGGCCAGGCCGCGAATAGATGTCCCCAAACGGGAATTCGAACACGTATTCGGCGAAATCCGGCGCGATGTCGGCAAGCGCCGCGATCACCTTGTTCCCCGCCTCGCCATCGATCTCAGCGAGCGCGCGCCTGCCGCGCTCGAGGCGGCTTGTCGTTGCCTCGGAAGTGTTCTGCGTCATAGTCCAGCGTCCTCTTCTCTGCATCGGCATAGCCGGCGATCTTGGTGTCGAGGACGAGAAGACAGGCGCCGAGTTCGGCAATGCGGGCGCGCACGTGCTCGCGGTGCTTTTCCAGGAGACTACGACGCTCGGCGCCCGTGACGGGTCCCTTTTCCCGCAAGGCCGCGTAGAGCAGCATCTCGCGGATCGGCATGCCCGTGGTCTTGAGCCGGCCGAGGAACTCGATCCAGACGAGGATAGCAGCGTCGTAGTCCCGCTGGTGCGACCGGTCTCTGTCAGCATAGGGCAACAGCCCGATCCGCTCGTAGTAGCGGATCGTGTGGACCGAGAGTCCCGAACGCCTGGCCAGTTCGCCGATCTTCATGGCGCCCTCTTTTCATCACGACGCTTCGGAGGCTACGGGTTCGAGCGCACTCTAAGTCAAGTCCCCACGCGGCTCGCCATGGCTGGCCCCGTCAGAACGCCAGCGGCGCGTTGTCGACGACCTCCTTCATCACGAAGAAGGTCCGCGTCTGCCTGACGCCGGGCAAAGCGAGCAGGGTCTCGGCGTGCAGCTTGTTGAAGTCGGCGAGGTCGCGCACGCGGATTTTCAGGAAGTAGTCGAAATCGCCCGCGACCACATGGCAGTCGAGGACCACGGGCAGCGTCTTCACCGCCGCCTCGAAGGTGCCGAAGCTCTCCGGCGTCGAGCGGTCGAGCACGACGCCGACGATGGCGAGCGTGCCTCTCTCGACCTTCTGCGGAGCGACCTGCGCCCGCACCCCGGTGACGTAACCCTCCGCGAACAGCCGCTGGATGCGGCGGTGGCAGGTCGCGGCGCTGGTGTTCACGCGCTTGGCGATCTCGGCATTGCCCATACGCCCGTCCGCCTGCAGCAGGCGCAGAATCCTGACGTCGGTGCGGTCCAGTCCCTCGGCCATGAAAGGATCTCTCGATGAAGGCGCTCATGACGCATGATCAGCGCCATCATGGCCGTAATCAAGCGCTGAAATCGACGCTTTAGGCCCTTATTACGGAAGGACGTTCCATGTCGAATTTGCTAGATTTCTCCGAGGCTTAACGGAGCAAGCAAGACCCATGCTGGAAAAATTCGAGCGCTACCCCCTGACCTTCGGGCCGAGCCCGATCGAAAAGCTGTCCCGCCTTTCGGCCCATCTCGGCGGCGGCGTCGAACTCTACGCCAAGCGTGAGGACTGCAATTCCGGCCTCGCCTTCGGCGGCAACAAGCTGCGCAAGCTCGAATACATCGTGCCGGACGCGATCGCCTCGGGGGCCGACACGCTGGTCTCGATCGGCGGCGTGCAGTCGAACCACACCCGTATGGTCGCGGCGACCGCCGCCAAGATCGGCATGAAGTGCCGGCTCGTGCAGGAAAGCTGGGTGCCGCATGACGATGCCGTCTATGACCGCGTCGGCAACATCCTGATGTCGCGCGTGATGGGCGCGCATGTCGAGCTGGTCGACGAGGGCTTCGACATCGGCATCCGCGAAAGCTGGGAGAACGCGCTGGCGGATGTGAAGGCCAAGGGCGGCAAGCCTTACGCGATTCCGGCCGGCGCCTCGGTCCACAAGTTCGGCGGCCTCGGCTATGTCGGCTTCGCAGAGGAGGTGAGGGCGCAGGAGGCCGAGCTCGGCTTCACCTTCGACTACATCGTGGTCTGCACCGTCACCGGCTCGACCCATGCCGGCATGGTCGTCGGTTTCGCCAAGGACGGCCGCCAGCGCCAGGTCATCGGCATCGACGCCTCCTTCACGCCGGCCCAGACCAGGGCGCAGGTGCTCGACATCGCGCAGAAGACCTCCGCCCTCGTCGGCGGCAAGGACATCACGGCCGAGGATATCGTCCTGAACGAGGACTACGCCTATCCCGTCTATGGCGTGCCCTCGAAGGAGACGATCGAGGCCATCCGCATGTCGGCGCGGCTCGAAGGCATGATGACGGACCCGGTCTATGAGGGGAAGTCGATGCAGGGCATGATCGATCTCGTCCGCAAGGGCTTCTTCCCGGCGGGGTCGAAGGTGCTCTACGCCCATCTCGGCGGCGTCCCGGCGATCAACGGCTACAGCTACACCTTCCGCAACGGCTGAGCGCGATGGCGGCGATCCTCCTTCTCGAATACGCCGCCGCCGATTCGTCGCGGCGGCGGGAGGTGCGCGAGCGGGTCGCGGCGCTCGCGCTGCTCGACTCGGCGCGGATCGTCTTCGCCGCGATCGATGAGGCGTCCGCCCGCGAGGTGCTGGCGCTCGCTTTTTCCGATGGGCGGAACGCCGAGGACGCGCTCGCGCGCTGGACCGCCGAGGGCGCCGTGCCGGCCGGCTCGACGATGCGCAAGCTGGACTGCATGCCCGTGACGACGGTCGAGGCGCCGATCCTGCTGTTCCCGTGATCCGGCGCTTGCGGCCGGCGCGAGGGCGGGGCAGAACCGAGCATCAAGACCGCCGGCGCCGTTTGTCGGCGCCAGCGGGAGATGCCTGATGCAACTCGGAGTGATCGGCCTCGGCCGGATGGGCGGCAATATCGTGCGCCGCCTGATGCGCGCCGGCCATGACTGCGTGGTCTATGACCGCGACCCCAAGCCGGGTCAGGCGCTCGCGGCCGACGGCGCCGTTCTCGCGAGCGATCTCAAGGACATGGTGGCGAAGCTTCAGGCGCCGCGTGCGATCTGGTTGATGCTGCCGGCCGGCAAGATCACCGAGGGCACGCTGGCCGAGCTCGCCGGCCTCGTCGGCCCCGGCGACACGCTGATCGACGGCGGCAACGCCTTCTGGAAGGACGATGTCCGCCGCGGGCGGGAGCTGGCGGCGAAGGGCATCCACTACATGGATGTCGGAACTTCCGGCGGCGTCCACGGGCTGGAGCGCGGTTATTGCCTGATGATCGGCGGGGCCAGCGAAGCCTTCGACCGGCTGGAGCCGATCTTCAAGGTGCTGGCGCCCGGCAAGGGCGAGATCGAGCCGACAAGGCACCGCGAGGGCCGCAATCCGACGAGCGAGGAAGGCTATCTGCATTGCGGGCCGGTCGGCTCCGGCCATTTCGTCAAGATGGTCCATAACGGCATCGAATACGGCATGATGCAGGCCTTCGCCGAGGGCTTCGACCTGCTGCGCAACGCCTCCGCCAAGGAAGGCCTGCCGCCGGATTACGGCTTCGATTTCGACGTGACCGAGATCGCCGAGGTCTGGCGCCGCGGCTCGGTCGTCACCTCCTGGCTGCTCGACCTGACGGCCGAGGCGCTCGCCGCCGACGAGGAGCTGGCGGCCTACACCGGCAATGTCTCGGATTCCGGCGAGGGGCGCTGGACGGTCGATGCCGCGGTC
Organism: Allobosea sp. TND4EK4; assembly: GCF_900156025.1. Taxonomy (GTDB): domain Bacteria; phylum Pseudomonadota; class Alphaproteobacteria; order Rhizobiales; family Beijerinckiaceae; genus Allobosea. The sequence continues at coordinate 75,912 of NZ_FTMO01000001.1, read as the reverse complement.
GAGACCGCGACGCCGGCGGAGGTGCTGACCTCGGCGTTGTTCGCCCGCTTCCGCTCGCGCGTCGATCACACCTTTGGCGAGAAGGTGCTGTCGGCGATGCGCGCCGGCTTCGGGGGCCATGTCGAACCGAAGCCGGGGGTTCCGTCGGCCGGCCCGGTCGCGGTGGCGACCGATGCCACTTCTGTCTCCACCAGCCCACGCCCCAAGGCCTGACCGGTGAGCACGCAGAAGAGCGGGCGGGCCAGGCCCGCCGTGGTCGTCGTCATGGGCGTCGCCAGTTCCGGGAAGACCTCGCTGGGCGAGCGGCTCGCGGCGCGTCTCGGCTGGCCGTTCCGCGACGCCGATTCGTTCCATCCGCCGGAGAACGTCGCCAAGATGGCGGGCGGCACTCCGCTCACAGACGAGGACCGCAAGCCCTGGCTCGCCGCCATCGCCGCCTGGATCGACGATCTCAGGGCACGTGGAGAGCACGGCATCGTCACCTGCTCGGCGCTGAAGCGGGCTTATCGCGACGTGATCGTAGGCGGTCGGCCGGATGTGGCGCTGGTCTATCTGAAGGGCTCGCGCGAGCTGATCGGCCGGCGCATGGCGTCCCGCCAGCACCATTTCATGCCGCCGGCGCTGCTCGACAGCCAGTTCGCCACGCTGGAGGAGCCCGCATCCGATGAGAACCCACTCGTCGTCTCGGTCGAGGACAGCAAGGACGCGATCGTGCAGGACGTGGTCGATCGCCTGGAGCTCGACCGCTAGACGCTCCGTCGCAGCGGCCAGCTGATCGCGCCCGAGCAGAACAGGGCCCACCAGACCAGCACCGGCTGAAACGCCAGTCTCGGCCCGTGATACCACCAGCTCGACGGCAGTCCTGTCACGGCGATTCCGTCGAGCGCATGCTTGACGTTCGCCGGGAGGACGCACAGCGCGTAGAGCGCAAGCCCGGTACCGGCGGCCTTGCGCCAGCGGGGCAAGACGAGGCCGATCGCTCCCGCAAGCTCGGCAAGTCCGGTCGCGATCACGGTCTCCTGGGGAAACGGAACCCAGCCGGGAACGATCGGCAGGAATCCGTGCGGCGCGATGAGATGCAGCATTCCGGCCGCGCCGTAGAAGACGACGAGCAGCCAGCGCAGGATCGGGCGGGCGCTCACGTCACCTCGAACCAGCCCCACAGTCCCAGGTCGAACCGCTCCAGCACGGTCGACGAGACCAGCCAGCGGCCCGGATTGTCGGCGATGAAGGCAATGTGGAGCTTCTTCCCCTCGGGGATCTGCACCGTGTCGAGGAAATAGGCCTCCCAGCCATCGTCGAGCGGGTGCAGCAGCCGGAAGGCGTGGCCGTGGACATGCACCGGCTGGATGAAGGCGGTGCGGTTGTCGATCGCCATCACGATGGGCGTGCCGCGCTTGACGCTGAACAGCGGCTTGCCCTCCTTCGACCCGGTGCCGCCATTGACGCGCCAGGGCTTGGCGAGCTCGATGCCGGAAAAGTCGAGCGTGCGGTCCGGCGTCGGCTTGCCGCCACCCTCGATCAGGAACTCCGGGCGCAGCGCATCCTGCATCCGCACCGCCGCCGGAAGCGCGGGGTTGAGCTTCAGCGCCACCGGTTGGCTCCGTGCCGGCTTGGTGGCGCCATCGGTGACGATCCGCAGCAGCGGCAGCCCCGGTCCGACAAGCGCCGTGATGCCGACGGAGGCGCCGGCCTCCTGCGGCAGGTCGAGGATCACGTCGTAGCGCGTACCGGGCGCGAAGGGCAGCTGCGCATGGACGGGCTCGAAAGGCTCCGTCGGCTGGCTGTCGACCGCGATGACCGAGGCCTTGGTGCCGTCGAAGCGCAGCCGCATGATCCGGGCGTTGCAGGCATTGGCGAGACGAAGCCGGACGCGCGCGCCCGGCGCCAGCTTCACCGGATAGGGCGGAGGCTTGCCGTTGACCGTCAGCCAGCTCCCGAGCCGCCCGGCGGCTGCGGAGGCGGAGCTCTGCAGGGCGAAGGGCTGGATGGCCTGGTCGTCGCCGAGCAGCCAGTCGCTCACCACCAGAGGAAGGTCGAGATCGACGGCGGGCGGCTCGCGCTCCTCCACCACAAGCAGTCCGCTCAAGCCGCGTCCCGCCGGCTCGGACGAGCCGCCGAGCACCAGCGGACGATACAGGATCGTGCCCGCATCCGGCGGCGTGATCCGGATGTCCGCGCTCTCGCCGGGGGCGACCGGCGGCTGGCTGAACCCGCCGACGCCGTCCTGCGCCGCTTCCCCGCGCAGCCCTTGCCAATGGAGCGAAAGCGGCGCGGCCGTCCGGTTCTCCAGCTTCAGCCGCAGCGTCTCGCCCTGCTTGATTCGCAAGGCTGGCCCCGGAGCGGTGCCGTCGAAGGCCCAGATCTCGGTCTCGGCGGCAGGGGACGGGCGCAGCCTGAGCTTGGCCGGCTGCGCCGTCAGCGCCCGCGGCGCCGGCTCGCCCGCCACATTGGCCTGCGAGGGCTGCTGGGCTCGGGCGGGCAGGGCGCCGAGAAGTGCCGCGCTTCCGATCCGCGCGATCAGATCGCGGCGGCGCAGGCGGGCAGGCGGTGGAGAAAGGCTGCTCATGCGTCCCGGCATAATGCGGCACGCCGGCCCTGGCGAGACCCGCCGGCCACGGATGCCGCGCAGCGGCGTTTTGCAGAACCGTCATTTTTTTGCTGCAAGCGCCGGGCGAAATGCGTATAGCACCGCGGCTTGACGATGGCCGCGCTGCGTTTGTTCGCGCGCAAGAGCTATCGAGGCCGGCGGGCGTGGCGGAATTGGTAGACGCACTGGTTTTAGGTACCAGCGGCGAAAGTCGTGGGGGTTCGAGTCCCTCCGCCCGCACCACCGGCCGGACTGTCTGATGTGCCTGGGAGGGCGCGGCATGACGGTCGGATGTGGGAATTTTCGCGAGCGCGGCGGTGGTCGTAGACCGGCGTCGCGCTTTGGACATTGAGACTGAAAACGAGCTGTTGGCGGTACAAAAATGAACGTGACCGAAACCCTGTCCCAGGGCCTCAAGCGCGAATTCCAGGTGGTGCTGAACGCCGCCGACCTGAAGACCAGGCTCGATGGCAGCCTTCAGGACCTCCAGGGCAAGGCCAAGATCAACGGCTTCCGTCCGGGCAAGGTGCCGGTCGCGCATCTGCGCCGGCTCTATGGCCGCTCGGTCATGTCCGACGTGCTGCAGAACGCCGTCAACGAGGCGAACCAGAAGATCGTCGCCGACAACAACCTGAAGCTCGCCTTCGAGCCCCAGATCCGCTTCCCCGAGAACAAGGACGAGATCGAGGCCGCGATGGAGGCCAAGGGCGACCTCGCCTTCACCGTCGCGCTCGAGGTTCTGCCGAAGATCGAGCTCGCTGACATCTCGGACGTCTCGCTGGTGAAGCCCGTCGCCGAGGTGCCGGACGCCGATGTCGACGCCGCGCTGGAGCGCATGGCCGCCGGCAATCGCAGCTACGCCACCAAGGGCGAGAAGGCCAAGGCCGAGACCGGTGACCGCCTGATCATCTCCTTCGTCGGCACGCTCGACGGCGAGAAGTTCGACGGCGGCACGGGCGAGGGCGTCCCGCTGGATCTCGGCGCCGGCCAGTTCATCCCCGGCTTCGAGGAGCAGCTCGAGGGCGCCAAGACCGGCGAGACGCGCACGGTCAAGGTCACCTTCCCCGAGAACTATGCGGCCGAGAACCTCGCCGGCAAGCCGGCCGAGTTCGAGGTCACCGTGACCGACGTCCAGGCGCCGGAAGCCATCAAGATCGACGACGAGCTCGCCAAGGGCTTCGGCATGGAATCGCTCGACAAGCTCAAGGATGCCGTCCGCGAGCAGATCGGCCGGGACTTCTCCGCCCAGTCGCGCCGCAAGCTCAAGAAGGGCCTGCTGGACGCGCTCGACGCCAAGTACTCCTTCGAGCTGCCGCCGACGCTGGTCGACCAGGAGTTCAACAGCGTCTGGAGCCAGGTCGAGGCCGATATGAAGCAGGCCAACAAGACCTTCGCGGACGAGGATACCACCGAGGACGCCGCCCGCGCCGACTACCGCAAGATCGCCGAGCGCCGCGTGCGCCTGGGCCTCGTGCTGGCCGAGATCGGCGAGCAGGCCAAGGTCCAGATCTCGGATGACGAGGTCACCCAGGCCCTGATCGAGCGCGCCCGCCAGTTCCCCGGCCAGGAGAAGCAGGTCTGGGAGTTCTACCGCAAGAACCCGCAGGCCCTCGCCGAGATCCGCGCTCCCATCTTCGAGGAGAAGGTCGTCGACCATCTGCTCGGCCAGGTGAAGGTCGAGGACCAGAGCGTGTCCCGCGAGGCGCTCTACGCGGACGAGGACGGCGACGAGAGCGCCGAGGCCAAGCCGAAGAAGGCGCCGGCCAAGAAGGCCAAGAAGGCCGATGCCAAGGCCGAAGAGAAGGCCGACGACGCCTCCGCCTGAGGCTTGCGGGCAACGGTCGGTCCGGACCTTCCGGCAACCTTAATATCAGCATTTGCGCCGCCGGCCCTCGCGACCGGCGGCGCTTCCCTTTTCAGCCACGTTCGTCGTGCTTATGTGGTGTGCCTTCCGAACACCGCCGATTCGACTTGAGCCTCCGCCGAGCGAGGCACCATCCGAGGACTGATCCATGCTTCGCGACCCGATCGAGACCTACAACAATCTCGTGCCGATGGTGGTCGAGCAGTCGAGCCGCGGCGAGCGCGCCTTCGACATCTATTCGCGCCTGCTGCGCGAGCGCATCATCTTCCTGACCGGCCCCGTCGAGGATCAGTCCGCCTCGCTGATCGTGGCGCAGTTGCTGTTTCTGGAAGCCGAGAACCCCAAGAAGGAAATCTCCTTCTACATCAACTCGCCGGGCGGCGTGGTGACGTCGGGCCTGTCGATCTACGACACGATGCAGTTCATCCGCTGCCCGGTCACGACGCTGTGCGTCGGCCAGGCCGCCTCGATGGGCTCGCTGTTGCTGACCGCCGGTGCCAAGGGCATGCGCTTCGCCCTGCCGAACGCCCGCATCATGGTTCACCAGCCTTCCGGCGGCTATCAGGGCCAGGTCACCGACATCCTGATCCACGCCAAGGAGGTCGAGAGCCTCAAGCGCCGGCTGAACGAGATCTATGTGCACCACACCGGCCGCAGCTATGCCGAGGTCGAGACCGCCCTCGAGCGCGACAACTTCATGACCGCCGAGCAGGCCCGCGATTTCGGGCTGATCGACAAGGTCATCGAGAAGCGCGCCGAGGAGCCGGCGGTCTGAGCCCGGCACGGCCGGTTTGAGCCTGCGACCCGTGGTCTCGCTTCTGTGGGTTGGCGAGGTCGCTGGCGAAGACCATATTGAATGAGGGCCGGCCCCGTGTTTGCATGGGGTCGGGGTGAGCGGACGTAGCGCTCCAGAATGATCCGGTTTGGATCGGCCCGGCGTATCCAGTGTAGCGGAACGGGTCGTTAACCCAATTATCGTGATCTGAGCGCTTATTTATGACGGCGAGACGACGAGCTCAGCGGCCATGGCCGGTGCGGCCCGGTCTCCCGAACTGGAGATGGACAATGGCCAGCAAGCCCGGCGGCGACTCGAAGAGCACGCTGTACTGCTCTTTCTGCGGCAAGAGCCAACATGAGGTCCGCAAGCTCATCGCGGGGCCGACGGTGTTCATCTGCGATGAATGCGTCGAGCTGTGCATGGACATCATCCGCGAGGAATCGAAGTCCGCGCTGGTGAAGTCGAAGGACGGCGTGCCGACCCCCAAGGAGATCCGCAAGGTTCTCGACGACTACGTCATCGGCCAGGAGCACGCCAAGAAGGTGCTTTCGGTGGCGGTGCACAACCACTACAAGCGCCTCAGCCACGCGACGAAGCACAACGATGTCGAGCTGGCGAAGTCGAACATCCTGCTGATCGGGCCGACGGGCTCGGGCAAGACGCTGCTCGCGCAGACGCTCGCCCGCATCCTCGACGTGCCTTTCACCATGGCCGACGCGACGACGCTGACCGAGGCCGGCTATGTCGGCGAGGACGTCGAGAACATCATCCTCAAGCTGCTCCAGGCCTCCGACTACAATGTCGAGCGGGCGCAGCGCGGCATCGTCTATATCGACGAGATCGACAAGATCAGCCGCAAGTCGGACAACCCCTCGATCACCCGCGACGTCTCGGGCGAGGGCGTCCAGCAGGCGCTGCTGAAGATCATGGAAGGCACCGTGGCCTCCGTGCCGCCGCAGGGCGGGCGCAAGCATCCCCAGCAGGAGTTCCTGCAGGTCGACACCACGAACATCCTGTTCATCTGCGGCGGCGCCTTCGCCGGGCTGGACAAGATCATCTCGAGCCGTGGCAAGGGCACCTCGATCGGCTTCGGCGCTTCGGTGCAGGCACCGGACGAGCGCCGCACCGGCGCGATCTTCCGCGAGGTCGAGCCCGAGGACCTGCTGAAGTTCGGCCTGATCCCGGAATTCGTCGGCCGTTTGCCCGTGCTGGCGACGCTGGAGGACCTCGACGAGCCGGCGCTGAAGACCATCCTGACCGAGCCCAAGAATGCGCTGGTCAAGCAGTATCAGCGCCTGTTCGAGATGGAGGACACCCAGCTGACCTTCACCGACGAGGCCGTCAGCCTGATCGCCCGCAAGGCGATCGAGCGGAAGACCGGCGCGCGCGGCCTGCGCTCGATCATGGAGGGCATCCTGCTCGAGACCATGTACGAGCTGCCGGGGCTGGAAGGCGTCGAGCAGGTCGTCATCGGGCCGGAGGCCGTCGAGCACAAGGCTCGCCCGCTCTTCATCTATGCGGAGCGCGAGGACGAGACGAAGTCGGCCTCGGCGTGAGCTTGGTCGTATCGTCAGGTGAAACGCGCGCTTCGGCGCGCGTTTTGCGTTTGAAGAGGGTCGGGCAGGGCAGCCAAAGCCCGCCTTGATCCGGGTGCAAGGCAGCGGTGCATGAGCCGGCAGCCTTGCTTGAAAGCCGGCGAGGAAATCGCCACCTTAGGTGCACTTGCGAGAGTCGCATGCCTATCGAGGGTGCGGTGCGCAAGGGCGGAGGAGCGATGGTCGCTCCGGCCGCAACGTCCGATCGCTCCGCCCATCTCGGGGGTCCGCCGGACGCAACTGCAAAGGAACTGCCATGACTGGCTCGACGCCACGCGCTCCCTTCGTCTCTGGCGAGACCGGCACGTACCCGGTCCTGCCACTGCGCGATATCGTCGTATTCCCCCATATGATCGTCCCGCTCTTCGTCGGCCGCGAGAAGTCCATCCGCGCGCTCGAGGAGGTGGTGAAGACGGACGGGTTCATCCTGTTGGCCACCCAGAAGAACGCCGGCGACGATGACCCGCAGCCCAACGAGATCTACGAGATCGGCACGCTCGCCCGCGTGCTGCAGCTGCTCAAGCTCCCCGACTCGACCGTCAAGGTGCTGGTCGAGGGTGTCGGCCGCGCCAAGGCCTCGTCCTATGCGGTGAGCGAGTCCTTCTATGAGGCCGAGGCCACGAGCCTGGCCGAGGAAGAGGGCAAGAAGGTCGAGGTCGAGGCTCTGGCCCGCTCGGTCGTCGCCGAGTTCGAGAGCTATGTGAAGCTCAACAAGAAGATCTCCGGCGAGATCGTCGCAGCCGTGACGCAGATCGACGAGCCGACCAAGCTCGCCGACACTGTCGCCTCGCATCTGGCCGTGAAGATCGCCGACCGTCAGGCCGTGCTGGAGATCACCAGCGTGCCGCAGCGCCTGGAGAAGGTGCTCTCGCTGATGGAAAGCGAGATGTCGGTGCTGCAGGTCGAGAAGCGCATCCGCTCGCGCGTCAAGCGCCAGATGGAGAAGACCCAGCGCGAGTACTATCTCAACGAGCAGATGAAGGCGATCCAGAAGGAGCTGGGCGACGGCGAGGAAGGCCGCGACGAGCTGGCCGAGCTGGAAGACAAGATCGCCCGCACCAAGCTCACCAAGGAAGCCCGCGACAAGGCGGTGGCGGAGCTGAAGAAGCTGCGCCAGATGTCGCCGATGTCGGCCGAGGCGACCGTCGTGCGGAACTATCTCGACTGGATGCTCGGCATCCCGTGGGGCAAGCGCTCGAAGATCAAGAAGGACCTCGTCGGCGCCCAGGCCATCCTGGACGACGATCACTTCGGCCTGGACAAGGTCAAGGACCGCATCGTCGAATATCTCGCGGTGCAGCAGCGGGCCAACAAGCTCGCCGGCCCGATCCTGTGCCTGGTCGGCCCTCCCGGCGTCGGCAAGACCTCGCTCGGCAAGTCGATCGCCAAGGCGACCGGCCGCGAGTTCGTGCGCATGTCGCTCGGCGGCGTGCGTGACGAGGCCGAGATCCGCGGTCACCGCCGCACCTATATCGGCTCGATGCCCGGCAAGATCATCCAGTCGATGAAGAAGGCCAAGACCGCCAACCCGCTCATCCTGCTCGACGAGATCGACAAGATGGGCCAGGACTTCCGCGGCGACCCCTCGGCGGCCCTGCTGGAGGTTCTCGATCCCGAGCAGAACGGTACCTTCAACGACCATTACCTCGAGGTCGATTACGACCTGTCGAACGTGATGTTCGTGACGACGGCGAATACGCTGAACATCCCGCCGGCCCTTCTGGACCGCATGGAGGTGATCCGCATCGCCGGCTACACGGAGGAGGAGAAGGTCGAGATCTCCCGCAAGCACCTGATCGCGAATGCGATCAAGAAGCACGGGCTCGGCCCCGAGGAATGGTCGATCACCGACGGTGCGCTCCAGATGCTGGTGCGGCGCTACACCCGCGAGGCGGGAGTGCGTAACCTCGAGCGCGAAATCTCCAACACGGTCCGCAAGGGCGTGAAGGAGATCGTGCTGGGCAAGAAGCAGAAGGTTGTCGTTGACGAGGCCTTGCTGGAAGAATATCTCGGCCCGCCGCGCTATCGCTACGGCATGGCGGAGACGGAGGATCAGGTCGGTGTCGTCACCGGTCTGGCCTGGACCGAGGTCGGCGGCGAGTTGCTGACGATCGAGGGCGTCATGGTGCCCGGCAAGGGCCGCATGACCGTCACCGGCAACCTCAAGGACGTGATGAAGGAATCGATCTCTGCGGCGGCGTCCTATGTCCGCTCGCGGGCCGTCGATTTCGGCATCGAGCCGCCGCTGTTCGACCGGCGCGACATCCACGTCCACGTGCCGGAAGGGGCGACCCCGAAGGACGGCCCCTCGGCAGGTATCGGGATGGCCACGGCGATCGTCTCGATCATGACCGGCATCCCGACCAACCGGGACGTCGCCATGACCGGCGAGGTCACGCTGCGGGGCAGGGTGCTGCCGATCGGCGGCCTGAAGGAGAAGCTCCTGGCGGCGCTGCGGGGCGGCATCAAGAAGGTGCTGATCCCGGAGGAGAACGCCAAGGACCTGGTTGATCTGCCGAAGTCCGTCCGCGACGGTCTGGAGATCGTGCCGGTCTCGCGGATGGAGCAGGTGCTGCAGCACGCCTTGACCCGCCAGCCGGTCCCGATCGTCTGGGAGGAGGATCTCAAGGCGATCCCGCCCAAGGCTACCGAGGACGACGCTGCGGGCCTCGTCGCCCACTGACGGGGCCATCAGCGACAATCAGAGGGAGCCGGCGCGAAAGCGCCGGCTTTTTCATGCCCGCAACGCTGCTGCGAAAGCCGGCTGTCAACGTTGCGATCTGGAGAGATGGTGGGCGGTGACGGGCTCGAACCGCCGACATCCTCGGTGTAAACGAGGCGCTCTACCGACTGAGCTAACCGCCCTTCGCGCCGCGTTTAAGGCTTCGGGTGCGCTATCGCAAGCGGAGTGAGTGGGCGGGCTTCGCGGGATGCGAGCGAGGGGGCGGAATTTCGCCATCTTCCGCATCGCTTCATGGGCGGATGAAATCGGTCTCTCGTCGTTTCTCGCTCCGGCTTCGGCTGGCGGTCGCCGGTGCTCTGGCTGCCGCCACGCAGGCGTCCGCCCAGACGGTGCTGCCCGATTCCTTCTTCGAGGGCCGCCCGGCCTTCTCGCGCGCCGAGGAAACGGGCCAGCCCGCGAGCTGCGAGACGATAGCGGCGCAGCTTCCCGATTCGGTTCCGCGCGATTCGCGCGTCGACCTGGCGATTGCCGGCCCGGTGACGCTGCTCCAGACAGACGGGACGGTCTGGTATGTCGCCGTGTGCTCCGACCCCGGCGTGCGCGTGCTGTGCGTGACCTATAGCGGCAAGGAGCTGAAGCTCGGCGACCATGTCGTGCTTCGCGGCGGCTACACCCGCCAGAACGCCCGCCACATCATGCTGGACCCCTGCCTGACCGCTCCCGAATGAGCCGCAGGGCCGGCGCCGCCGGCCGCCGGACAAGCGAAGCCGGGAATAATTCTCCGCCATTTTGATTTTGCCGGCATGGTCGGCTTGACAGCTCCGGCCTTGGGCAATACTCACCACACCGCTGACGGCGAACGCCTCAGCTGCCCTGCGCGGGCGTAGCTCAGTTGGTTAGAGTGCCGGCCTGTCACGCCGGAGGTCGCGGGTTCGAGCCCCGTCGCCCGCGCCATTTAATTCAATAAAATCATAGCCTTGTGTCCTCGCTGCTTTCGGTAATTCGGAGACGGTGGCAGGCACGTCGGAATTGCAGGCCCTGTTCGTTCGTGGCGCGGGCGCGCCTTCCGCGTCGGCGACCCTCCGGGACAGTGGACGCTGTTGCTATCTGAGCAGGCGTGCAGGTGTGCTGCAGCACCTTCGACTGGACGATCGCATTCCCCATGACATGAGACGAACGATTTCGCCCTCGAGCCAGATCGCCTGATCAGGTGCGGCTGCCGAGTTCGCGACGGCTAGCGACGGGTCGGTCTTGCCGCGAGTGTTGTTTGATCCCGGATTTTGACGGTGCGATCTTTCCAGCGAATGGACGTGGCGCTGTGGGCCAAATGCCGGGACTCAACGCTCAGCTGGCAATTGCCTGCTTGAGCTGGTGCAGCGGCACGATCGCGAAACCGGCTTGACCCTCCGTGTCGATGGCGATGCGCCGCACCGGCACGCCATACATGCGCGCGAGATTGGCCTCATCGGCAACCGCCTCGACAGGCCCCTGGATATGAGTGCCGTCCCGAAACATCAGCAATGCCTTGTCGGCGATGCCGAGTGCATGCTCGGGATGATGCGTCGTGAACAGGATGGCGAGGTGGTTGTCCCGGGACAGCCGATGCAGCAGGCGCAGCACGATGCCCTGGTTGGCAAGGTCGAGCGCCGAGGCCGGCTCGTCCAACACCAGGATACGCGCATCGCTGGCGAGAGCCCGCGCCAGAAGCACGAGCTGCCGCTGCCCGCCGCTTAGCCGATCGTAACGCGCCTCGGCGATGGCGGACAGGCCGACCTCGGCGAGGCATTCCCGTGCCCGGGCGAGGTCCTTGCGCCCTGGAGACTGGAAGCGGCCGAGGAAGCGGCTGCGACCCAGCAGCACCATTTCGAGCGCGCTGTAGCCCTGGTCGGCGTTGAGGGCTTGAGGGACGTAACCGATGGCCTCTGCTCCGGCACGGCTGCCGGCCCGCGGGGCCAGCGTGCCGCACAGAATGCGCAGAAGCGTCGTCTTTCCGGTGCCGTTGGGGCCCAGGATGGCGGTGATCTCGCCGGGCGTGGGCGTGAGCGAGAGGTCACGGAACAGCCATCGCGACGGCTGGAACCAGTGGCCGGTGTCGTGAAGCGCGATCATCGTGCCTTACCCGCAGCGTTCCGGCGCAGTAAATAGGCGAAGACAGGAGTGCCGACGATCGCGGTGACGATGCCGACCGGAATCTCCGCCGGTGTCAGGTCGCGCGCCAGCGTGTCGGCTGCGACCAGGAAGGTCGCCCCCATCAGCGTCGCGACCGGCAGGAGCCGGCGGTGATCGGAGCCGACGATCATCCGCGCCAGATTGGGAATGACCAGGCCAACCCAGCCGATCGTCCCGCTGACCGCCACCTGCGCCGAGATCGCTAGGCAGGTCGCTGTCAGCAGGATCAGCCGGTCGCGCACGGGATCGATGCCGAGCGTGCGCGCATCCTCGTCGCCGAGCGAGAGCGCGTTGATGCGCCAGCGCATGCCCAGCATGACCGCCCCAGAAAGCGCGGTGCAGGCACAGATCAGCCCGAGTTTCGGCCAGGTCGCGGCGGCAAAGCTGCCGAGCAGCCAGAAGACGATGCCGGGCAGCTTGGTCTCGGGATCGGCGACATAGGTGACGAGCCCGACCAGTGCCCCGCAGAAGGCGCTGACCACGACGCCCGCCAGCACAAGGGTCAGGATAGGTGAGAGGCCGTCACTGCGGTGAATGGCCAGGACGGTCGCAAGCGCCAGCGCCGCTCCGAGGAAAGCGCCCGCCTGTACGCCGACGCCGAAGCCGAAGAACAGGATCGCGGTGACGCCGCCGAGTGCCGCGCCGGAGGACGCGCCGATGGTCTGCGGGCCGACGAGCGGGTTGCGAAACAGCCCTTGCAACACCGCGCCGCTGAGCGACAGTCCCGCGCCGGCCACGGCGGCCATCAGCACGCGCGGCAGCCGCACGATTTCGACGACGACCAGCTCTGTCGGCGACCAGACCGGCGTGACCTCTGCAAGCCGTGCCGACAGGATCGCGAGCACATGGCCGAGCGGCACCGGATAACGGCCGGAGGCGATCGACCAGAGCAGAGTCGCGATCAGCCCGGCGAAGAGAACGGCCACCAGCGCGGCCCAGCCGAGCCGCCCGGCGCCGACGGTCGCGCGCTCGACAATATCGCTACGCTGGTTCATCGCGCCAGGAACCGATCGTAACCGGTCGAGCTGCGATTTTCTCTGGCGAAGAGGATGCCGTCGATCTCTTCGTCGCTGAGCCCGTGGCCGTAAAGGAAATCGTACCAGCTGCGCATACGCGATCGCAGGTCGCCAGGGGCGCGGTCGGGATGAAGGAGCCCCGCGAGCCAGATCCAGGTCAGGGCCGATTCCTGGCTCGGAGGGTCCCAGCGATAGCCTCCCAGCGGCATGCGGTAGATTCGCCGCGACCGGACGGCCTCGACGCCTTGCCAGCGCGGATCGGCGTAGAGATCGGCCGGCATCACCGTGTCGAAATTGCCGAGGAGGACGACCTGGGGATTCCAGGCGAGGATCTGCTCGATGGTGACCGTGGCGGAGGGGGGCGTCTCGGCGGCGACATTGGCTCCGCCAGCCAGGCGGATGGAGAAGTCATTGAATGTCTTGGGGCCGGCCGCACGATAGGCGTTGGAGGCGCGGCCGAGATAAAGCACACGCGGACGCTGGCTCTCCGGGATGTCCGCAAGGGCGGCCTTCATCGTGGACAATTGCGCGGCCTGTCGCGAAACCAGTTCGCTGGCGCGCTGCTCCTGGCCCGCCGCCTGTCCCATCATCGCGATGTAGCCCGCCATGTCCTCCTGCGAGCCATAGCGCATCCCGAGCACCTTGAGCCCGGTGCGTTCCAGCGTGGTCAGCGCGTCGTCGCCGGCCGTCGCCCACTGGAATACGGCGTCGGGCTTGAGTGCGAGGATGGTCTCGACATTCGCGGCGGTGCCGGCCCCGAGCGTGATGTCGGTCGCGATTTTCGCATAGCCGGGGAAAAGCCGGCCCAGGATGCCGTCGCGCATCGCGGCGGCGGAGGCGGCGTTCATGCCCGCGATCCCGCGCTCGCTACGGTTGATCGCGACATAGGTCGAGGCGGCCGGCATCGGGAGGAAGACCGCGCGCTCGGCCGGCTTGTCGAAAACGAAGCTCTTGCCGCGCTGATCGGTGATCTCGGCCGCCGCGGAAGGGAGCGGCTCGGCGGCGAGGGTCGCAAATATCAGCGCGAGCGCGCCCCGCCGGCGCCAAGCGTGCCGGTGCGGGGCCATCGCTGGAGCAGGGCCGACCCCGAATGCGCGGCGTGATTCCATCATATCGGTTTCCAAAGCTTGCCCGGTCCGGTTCGCGGTGGCATCGGTGCGCGCTTGCGCGCAATCCGGAGCTCCTGAAACAAATTCCGTAAGCTCGCAATAGGATTCGATCTAGAATATTAAAGATTAGAACTGTTACAAATAACATGTTTTCGCATGCACTTGCTTATATTCCGTAGGTTCGGATAAGCGAATATTGTTATCCACGCCTATAGAAAGCAGACGACATGTTGGTGCCGTTATTCGTTGCCCTCCAGCAGGGGCGGCCACGCCGTTCGGTGCCCCGTCTCGGCCGCGAGAAGCGCGCCGCTGCGTTGCGCATGTCGGCATCCCTGATCGCGCTGTCTTCGGGCCTCGTGCTGTCGACGACCGGCTACGCGCAGACGCGCGGTCCTGCAGAGGAGCCCCTGGTTCAGCTCCCGACGGTCAACGTGACCGGAGGCGGCAACCGCGATTCCCTGCTTCCGCGTGGCGGGCAGCTCCCGCGGCCTGAGACGATCCAGACCCAGATCACGCAGAGCGCGACCGTGGTCGAGCGGGCCGAGATCGAGCAAACCTCGCCGACTGGCCTTCTCGACATTCTCGCAACGGTGCCCGGCATATCCGTCGCGCGCGCTGGCGGAATCGGTGGTCAAATCTATCTTCGCGGCTTCAGTTCGAACAATTTCCGCTCGCCCCTCTATGTGGACGGCAACCGCTTCCGCGGCCGCAATACGCTGCAGCTCAACTATTTTGCGCCTGGCGAGATCGAGCGCGTCGAGGTGATCCGCGGTCCGGCCTCGCTGCTCTATGGCAGCGAGGCTTTGACGGGCCTCGTCAATATCGTGACCCGCACGCCCCGCGGCGATCCGGGCGGCCCGTTCCGGATGACCGGCGGTGGCGTCTCGAGCGGTTTCGGCTCGGCTGCGAAGTCGCTGACCACCGACGGCTGGATCGAGGGTGCCGGCGGCGGTTTCGACTTCCTCGGAAGCCTGAATGGCCGCTGGGGCAACGACTACGAGACGCCGCTCGGCAAGGCTCCCAACAGCGACTACCGCAGCCTCGGCGGCAGCTTCAAGCTCGGATACACGCCGGTGGCCGGCCACCGCTTCGAATTATCGGCGCGCCGCTACACGGAGGTGGACGGGCGCGCCGGCGGTGTCGGCGGTGCGCCGGGCGCGCCCTATGTCAACGTTCGGCAAAGCCCGAACGAAGTGACGATGGGGCGGTTCTCCTACACGGGAGAGTTCGATGGCCTGTTCAAGAAGGTCGAGGCGTCGATCTACGCCAATTACTATGACACCCAGCTGAAGACGATCAACAACACCATCAATGCGCGCGGGATCACGACGCGCCGGGTGGAGTCGACCAGCCAGGTCATCGGCCCACTCGTCATCGGCGGCCGAGTGGTCGGCACGATCCCATGGAGCTTCGGCCTCGGAGAAGGCAAGACGCTTGTCGGCGCCGATGCCTTCAAGGAGGACCGTCCGGGCAGCAAGGGATGGTCTGCCACCAGCAATTTCAATGCGACCACAGCCGCCCTGACCAGCCGGGTAGTCGCCAACAGGGCGAAGAACGGGCCGGACACGACGCAGACCAATGCCGGGGTCTTCATGCTGCACGAGTGGACGCCCGTGCAGCAGCTCACGCTGTCGGCCGGCGCCCGCTACGACTGGTTCCGCACCACCTCGGGCCTCGAGCTCGTGCCGGCCTCGGTGCTTCCGGCCTTCATCGGCAACAACGAGACGACCAGCAGCGCGCCGACCGGCAGCGCCGGCGCCGTGCTCCGGGTCCTGCCCAATGTCGACCTGCTGGCGAATGTCGGAACGTCCTTCCGGCAGCCGACCAATTCGGAACTTTACGCGTTCTCGGCCACGACGATTCCAAATCCCTCGCTAAAGCCCGAGAAGGGCGTGACGGTCGAGGGCGGCGTGCGCTTCCACACGGGTGCTGCCGAACTGAAGGTCACGGCCTTCAAGAGCAATTACCAGAACTTCCTGCAGAGCACGGCTGTCAGGTTCAACGGGCTCTCGGGCTTCACCCAGAGCCAGAACATCGGCAAGGCCGAAGTCCGGGGCGTCGAGGTCGAGGGCCGCTGGCAGGCGACCGACACCATCAACCTCTTCGGCACGCTGGCCTATCTGCGCGGCGACAACGAGACGACCAACCAGCCGCTGCCTTTCCTCGCGCCCTGGCGCGGGCGGGTCGGCGTCCAATATGCGGCCCCGGATGCGTCCTACTCGGTCAAGGCCGTCGTGGATTGGGCGGCGCGCAAGACACGCATCGTCCCGGCACAGGAATTCGAGACGGCGGCCTATGCGATTCCAAAAATCTACGCGACGCTGCATCTCGGCAAGCTGATTTCGCCATCGCTCGGCGACACCAAGTTGATCATCGGCGTCGAGAACATCTTCGACCGGACCTATCGGGATGCTTCGACCTTCGTGAACACGGCTTATGCCCAGAGCCTGACCAATCCACTGGTCGAGGCTGGCCGCAACTACACCCTCAAGCTTCAGCATACCTTCTGAATGCTGTTGCCGGCCGGGCCTCGGCCGCCCCCTTGCGGGGTGGCAAAGACCCAGCCCGGTGCGGCGGCACAATGGCAAGGAGATTGTCTTGGATACCTCTCGGGCCGGCTGGCCGGTCATCATCATCCAGGGCGAGGAGGAGCCGATCCGGATCGGCTTCGAGGCGCTCGCCGCCTATCACGGACAAGGCGCGCTCGCCATGCTCGCCGTGGCGTTCCAGGCGCAGGTTACCGCGCTGGCGCTGCTCTCGCCCGGTGCTCCGGTCCGCCGGGAGGCCCTTTCCGTGGTCAGCGGCCATCCCGGACCCGGCGTGCGCGACGCGTTCGAGTTCGTCACCCGGGCGCTGACGCGCGGGGTCTATGTCGTCGACAAGTCGCTGCCGGAAGCGCGCCTCGTGCCCGGCTTCGACATCTCCTACAGCTTCCGCGTCACGCTCGACGGCAAGACGGTCGAACTCGCGCTCAAGCCCGACATCTTGCCGGCTCGCTTCTTCGCCCTGACCTTCAAGCGCGACCGCAGCGAGGCGGAGAACGCCGAGGCGCGGCTTCTGCGGCGGGCCATTGCCAGAGATATCCTGACGCGGCCGGCGGAATCGCTCTTCACCACAAGGCCTCTGCCGTGACGAAGCCCGCGCTCTATTTCAGCTTCGGCCATCCCGAGGGATCGGGAGCGGGGCTGGCAGCCCGGTCAGGGGCGGCCGGGCGCATCGAGCGCTGCGACATCTACGCTTTCGACGAAATCGATCTCGACCTCTATGGCGCGCTGCTGATCAGCATGCACGCCGACCAGCGCTTCCTCGCCGGCCGGGCGGAGCGGATCGAACGGTTTCTGCTGGAGGGTGGTACGGTCGTGGCCAACGGCCATGTTGCCTATCCCTTCCTGCCGGGCATCGGGACGGCGCGGACGCTGCCGCATTATGGGTTGGACGATCTCCGGATCCTGCGGCTCGTGGAGCACCCGATCTGGGCGGGCGTCTCGGGCGAGGATCTCACCTTCAGGCGCGGCGTGGCGGGCTTCTATGGCCGAAGCTGGCACGAACTGCCGCCCGGTGCGCTGGCAATCAATGCCGTCGGCGCGCCCGACCGGGTGCTCGACATCCTCCATCCCGTCGGCCGGGGCCGCGTGCTGCTGCATGGCGGCAATGATCTCTGGCAGTTCGGCGGGCCGGGTTCGACGGCACGCCTCGTGCCGCAGTTCCTCGAATGGCTCTTCACGCCGGAGTCCAGGCCATGACGCTCGCCGTACTCGATGGCGGTACTTTCTACCATCACGCGACCATCCACGGGCCGCGCTATCGCGAGCTCTTCGACCGCGTCATCTACATGCGCGAGCTCGTGCCGGCCGACCTCGACGATGTCGGCCTGTTGCTCGTGCCGGATCGGATCAATCCGGACCTGTTGCGGGCGCAGAGCGATATCTTCACGGGCTTCCTGGCGCGCGGCCTGACGCTCGTCGTCCTCGGCGAGAACCAGGTCGAGACCTGGCTGCCGGGCATCGCCTGGTCGCCGCGGCCGACGAATTTCTGGTGGTGGCTCGAGAGGGATGCTGTTCCGGAACAACGCCTTGTCGCGCCGGATCACGAGCTTTTCGCTGCCGTGCCCTTTACCGACACGGTCTGGCACTATCACGGGGTGCTGACGCCCCCGGCGGGAGCGCGGACGCTGATCGATGTGCCGCCCGATGCACAGGGGCGCGATCAGGGTGGGGCGCTGCTCTACGACGACCGCTCGAGCTTTCCGGGCCGGGCGATCGTGGCGACGCTGGACCCGTTCTATCATCACGGTAGCAATTTCATGCCGGCGACGACCCGCTTCCTCGACGGTTTCCTGCCTTGGGCAAGACAGGTTGCAACTGAGGCACGGCCGCATGCCTGAAGTCGGGATTGGCATCGCGTCCGCCCATCGCCGCCCAACCTTTCGGGCGTTGGGGCTAGGACAAGCGCGTGGCGGTTCGATCACACGAAGACCGGTGGGGTCATCATGATCCGGCGGAGTCTTGCCGCCAATGTGGCTCGAAGCGGGGCGCATGTCCGGCTGCCTGGGCGATCTGCCGGGCCCGCTGCGTCGCTTCGCCCAGCACATCGTCAAAGGATGGCCCCTTCGCAAAGCCGCCATCACGGTAGGCCACGGCACCGTTGACGCTCACAGCCTTCGCGTCGGAGCCCTTGCCGGCGCTGATGAAGGTCGAGAGCGGCCGGTTCAGCACGCCGATACGGGGCTTGTGCATGTCGAAAACCGCGATGTCTGCGCGCTTGCCTGGCTCCAGCGAGCCGATCTCGTGCTCAAGCCCGAGCACCCTTGCGCCATTGATGGTCGCCATCTCGATCGTGCGCTCGACCGGCATACACGTCGGATCGATATGCCAGACATGCTGCATCAGCGTACAGATCTTCATCTGCTCGACCATGTCGACGGGGTAGTCGACGATCGGCCCGTCGGTGCCGAGCGCCGTATTGATGCCCGCCGCCTGGGCCTTGGCAAAGGGCGCTTTTCGCGCCCGCTTTTTCTTTCTGAGCTTCACGCGCGCTCTCGCCGCGGTTCGCATCGCCGCAGCGCGCGGTGGCGAGCATCGGGAAGCCGACTGCGTCATTGCATGGTCGGGTGCGGATGCATGTCGAGCCGCTGCCCGAGCCTCTCTGTCGCATCGATGGCCTGTTCATGATCGAGCTCGGCATTCAACGGCTGCCCGCAGTCGAGGGTTGGCCGTTTCCGTCCGTCTTCAGACGGATCTCGTCACGGCGCCGAAGCGCTGCTGCTTTCGCGGATCGCGAAGTCTGGCCGGCGTGAGGAGGCCTCACCTACCCCTTCGAAAGCAGCACAGGCCTGCAGCACCCCGAGATCGTCGAACCGCCGGCCGACGATTTGCAGGCCGACGGGCAGGCCTGCGCGCGTGAAGCCGCAGGGCACGCTCGCCGCCGGCTGGCCCGACATGTTGAAGGGGTAGAGAAATTCGGACCAGGCGAGCCAGTCCCACTCGTGCTCGGGCCAGTGCGCCGGCTGGACCCGCTCGACGGGGAAAGCCGCGACCGAGCATGTCGGCGTGATCAGGAAGTCGTAGTCTTCGAGGAAGGCCGACATCTGCGCGATATAGGCGTATTTGCGCTCGCGGGCGTTGATGAACTCGGCTGCCGTGTAGTTCGCGCCCTCGCGGATGCAGGCGACGAGATCGGAGCCCATCTTCTCCGCCCATTCGTCCAAGAGCGGCGCGCGACGGCCCCACAGCACGCTCCAGAAGAAGCGCCCGAGCTCCGGGCCGAGCGGTCCCCAATCCGGCGCAGTCTCGACGATCTCGGCGCCAAGCTCTCCGGCGAAGACCTGGGCGGCTCCCCGGACGATGGTCGCGATCTCGGGGTCGACCCGCGCATGGCCGAGATCGGGGCTGAAGGCGATCCGCTTGCCCTTCAGCGAGCCTGACAGTCTTTCGAGATAAGGCGCGGGCTCAGCCTCGCAGCAGGTGTGGTCAAGCGGATGCGGCCCTGCCATCACCTCCAGCATGAGCGCCGCATCCGCGACGGAGCGGGTCATCGGGCCGATATAGGTCGCAAGGTCGTTGTTCGAGACCGGTACGTGCGGCACGCGACCATAGGTCGGCTTGAAGCCGAAGATGCCGCAGAAATGCGCGGGCATGCGGATCGATCCGGCGCCGTCCGATCCCAGATGAAGCGGCCCGAAGCCCGCGGCGGCCGCGACGCCGGCCCCGGCCGAGGAGGCGCCGGCGTTCAGCCCGTGCCCCCAGGGGTTGTGCGTGACGCCGGTGACAGGGTTGCGGCTCAGGCCCGACCAGCCGAATTCCGACATGGTCGTCTTGCCGAGGATCACGGCGCCCTCGGCGCGCAGCCGGGCGACGACGGGGTTGTCCTGCGTCGCGACCTTGCCCTTCAGGGCGTGCGTACAGGTCGCGGTTTCCAGGCCGGCGACATCGTAGGCGTCCTTGATCGTGACGGGTACGCCCTCCAGCCGGCGTGCGGTGCCGGCCGCGATGCGCGCCTGCGACTCGCGCGCTGCGGCCTGAGCCTGATCCTCGACCAAGACCGAGAAAGCGTTCAGAGATGGGTTCAGCGCTGCGATCCGCTCATAGATCGCGCCGACGACCTCCGGCGGAGAGAGGGATGTGTCGCCATAGGCCTGCCGCAACGCCGCGGCAGACATGTAGCCGAGCTCGGCATGAGGGTCGCAAACACCAGTCATTGGCTTCATCCTCAGCTCGCGGCCTGGGCCGCTCAAGATCGACCGCGGCCTCGGGGCCGCTCATTGGTTGCGCGTGGCTTACGGCAGGCGCGGGGTCCGCAGGCCGGCGGTCTCCCCGCCATCGACCGTCAGCACGGCGCCATTAACGTAGCTCGCCTTCTCCGACAGCAGCCATTCGACCACGTCGGCGACCTCGCCGGGCGTGCCGAGGCGCCCGGCCGGAATGCGCAGCTCCAGCTGGCGCAGGCGCAGTTCGTCGGCCATGACCCTCGCCATCATCCGTGTGGCGATCTGGCCGGGGCAGATCGCATTGAAGCGGACCTCCTCGCCGAATTCGAGTGCCAGCGATTGCGTCATGGCGATCACGGCGGCCTTGGAGGCGCAATAGACGGCGAGCCCTTCTTCGCCAGCACGCCCGGCCACCGAGGCGACATTCACCACCGAGCCGCGCCCGGCCCTGAGGCCCGCAAGCGCATGGCGTGTGAACAGGAAGGTCGAGCGGGCATTCACGCCCATCACGATGTCCCAGTCCTCGGCGGTCGCGGTTGCGAACTCCATGCGGCGGCCGAGGCCGGCATTGTTGACGAGGCCGCTCAGCCGACCCGCCCCAAGGTCCAGCGCGGCTTCGACAACGCGGCGGCAATCGGCCTCTTCGGCGACATCTCCCGCAACGAAATGCGTGCCCGGATGGGCGGCGGCGAGCGCCTCGCCCGCCTCGCGATCGCGGCCGGTAAAGACGACGCCTCCGGGCGCGAGCCTTTCGACGCAGGCACGGCCGATGCCGTGCGTGCCGCCGGTGACGATGATCATGATGGCGATCCCCCCTATCCTGAGGCGTTCAGATTGCGGCCAGCCGACTCCGGCCATAATCGGCATAGCGGTCCAGGACGATATCCATCTCCTGCGGCGTCAACTCGACGACCTCGCCCGCCTGGCGGGCAAGGAGATATTGCCGGGCCAGCATGTCGAGCTTCACCGTGCGGGCGAGCGCCTGCTGCAGCGTCGGCGCGTGACAGACCATGCCATGGTTGGCCATCAGGCAGGCGTTGAACCTGGTGCCGAGCGCCGCGACGACCCCATCGGCGAGCGCCTGGGTCCCGAACGGCGCATAGGGCGCGCAGGGCACCTCGTGCCCGCCGAAAGAGGCGACCATGTAGTGGAAGGGGGGCATCGGCCGGCGCAGGCAGGAGAGGGCAACGCAGGCATCGGGATGGGCATGGATCACCGCCTGCGCCAGTCCGGCGGCATAGATGCCGCCATGAATGGCCCATTCGCTGGAGGGCACGCCCGCGGACAGCGCGGTCCCGTCGAAGCGGGCCAGAACGAAATCCTCCGGGACGACGGTGGCGCCGTCCGCGCCGGTCGGGCTGATCAGCATGTGCTGGCCGAGCCGGATGCTGATGTTACCGGCGTTGCCGATGCTGAGCCCGGCTCGCTCGATCGCCCGGTAGACCTGGGCGAGTTCGGTGCGCGCCTCGGTGTCCGTCATGATGGCGGCGCTCATGGCTGCTCTCCGCGTTCCATGCTCGCGAGCATCGGCAGGAGCATGTCTTCCGGCCCAAGCTTGCCCGATTTGAGGCAGAAGGCGAGGGGAATGGCCCCTTCCGCCAGCGCCTGGGAAATGCCGGGCGCACGGTAGGCGCCGACGCGCAGCGAAGTGATGCCCAGCCTGTCGAGCACGGCGCCGGAGGTCTCCCCGCCGCAGATCAGGAAGCGCGTCACCCCTGCCTCGCGGAAGGCTTCGGCCAAGGTGGACAGCACCTCCTCCGCGAGCGAGGCGGCATGCCGCTGGCCCAGCCTGGCCTGTGCCTCGGCGACGGCCTCCGGCCCGGCTGAGGTGGCGATCGCGACGGGCCCATCGGCCAGGCGAGGGAGCGCCCAGTCGAGCGCCTGGGTGATCAGGCTTTGCGCGTCGCCCTCGATCAGATCGAGTGTCAGCACCGGGCGCTGCTCGGCGAAAACCTCAAGCTGGCGCCGCGTGCGATCGGCGCAACTGCCGGCCAGCACGACGCCCGGCCCCGGCACCGGCGGCAATCGGGGAGCGTGGAGATCGGGGGCGATCAGGCCGCGTTCCCGCCACAGGGCCGGATAGTAAGCCGCGATCGAGGAATTGCCGGTCATCAGCGGCCAGTCGACCGTCAGCTCAGCCAGCGCGGCGAGATCCTCCGGCACTGCGGCGTCCGCCAGGGCGAAGCCGATGCCGGACGCTCCCAGTCTCTCGCAATGGGCTTTCATCGCGTCCAGACCGGCCCGGACCACCTGTTGCGGGACCAGCCCGACCCCGGTGGGCGTCTGCGCTTGCAGCACCCGCACCAGATCGGGATCGGTCATCGGCGTCAGCGGGTCGTGGCGCTTCGGCGACTCCGAGATCAGGCGGTCATCGGCGAAGAGGTGGCCCTGGAAGACGCGCCGGCCGGCTTCGGGAAAGGAAGGGCAGAAGGCGGTGAGGCTGCTGCCGGTCAGTTCGCGCAAGGCGTCGGCGCAGTTGCCGATATTGCCGGCGGGCGTCGAATCGAAGGTTGCGCAATATTTGAAGAACAGCTGTCGGGCCCCGCGATCTCGCAGCCACTGCCCCGTCTGCCGGATGTCAGCCGTCGCCATGGCGGGATCGGCGACGCGCGTGCGTCGGCCGATGACGATGGCGGGCTCGTCCGGGCGCTCCGGGGGGGTGGTGGCAAAGGCGCAGGGCACGCCCGCAGCGACGAGCATGGCCGCCAGCTCCAGCCCGCCGGTCAGGTCGTCGGCCACCGCGCCAAATACCAAACTCATCGCGCTGCCTCTCTAGACGAGGTTTGAATATATCATATACTGACATGCATCCGTGGCTTGGCAAGAGCCTCCGGACAGGGGAGGCGATAATGCTGGACGACGGAAGGGGTGACAGGCAGCCTGCGCGACGCGTCCGCGATCCGGCCGAGCTGGCCGGCATCGCGCTGAGGTTGCGGCGCAAGGTGATCGATCTCGTCGCGCCGACCGGGCAGGGCTATGTTCAGCAGGGGCTTGGGGCGGCGGACCTGTTCGCCGTGCTCTATTTCGCCGAGCTGCGGCTCGATCCGGCCGATCAGGACTGGGTCTCGCGGGACCGCCTGTTGCTCTCGACGGCCCACAACACGGCGATTTTCTATGCCACGCTGGCCGAGCGGGGGCTCGTGCCGACAGACGCGATCGCCGACTACTGCAAGGACGGCTCGGCCTTCGAGGTCAATGCATCGGAGCGGGTCGGAACGGTGATCGAGGCGACCTGCGGGTCGCTGGGGCAGGGCCTTTCGGTCGGTATCGGCATGGCGCTCGCGGCCCGGCGGCGCCAGGACGGCGCCCGGGTCTATGTCGTGCTCGGCGACGGCGAATTGCAGGAAGGGCAGGTCTGGGAGGCGGCGCTGCTGGCCGGCAGCCTCGGCCTCGACAATCTGTGCCTGCTGATCGACGACAACCGCATGCAGGTCGAAGGCCATGTCGACGCGGTGGTGAAACTGGAGCCCATCGCCGGGAAATTCGCCAGCTTCGGATGGGCGCAGGAGGCCGTGGACGGTCATGACATCCCGGCGCTGCTCGCCGCGCTCGACCGGGCGCGCACGACGCCGGGCCGGCCGAGCTGCCTCGTCGTGCGGACGCTGCCCGGCAAGGGTGTCCCCGCGCTGGAAGGTATTCTGGCTCATAATCTCAAGCTGCCGGACGATGTCGCAGCAATGGCACGCAAGGCGCTGGCGATGGAGAGCCACCCATGACCTCCGCCACATCGCAATCATTGGCCGTCGAGGATTTCAACCAGCGCGGGGCCGCGGCCGCACCGGCCCGCAAATTCTATGGCGAGACGCTGCTGGAACTCGCCCGGCAGGACCCCCGCATCGTCTGCCTGACCGCCGACCTCACGCTCTCGACCGAGACCGATCTCTTCCGCGATGCGTTGCCGGGGCGATTCCATCAGGTCGGCATCGCGGAGGCCAACATGATCGGGCTCGCCGGCGGCATGGCCCGCAGCGGTGAGATCCCCTTCGTCCACTCCTTCTGCGTCTTCGCCACCCGGCGCTGCTACGACCAGATCGCGATGCAGGTCGCCTATCCCAACCTGCCGGTGAAGATCGTCGGCGTGATCCCGGGGCTGACGACGATGCTGGGGGTGTCGCATCAGGCGATCGACGACGTCGCTCTGATGCGGGCGCTGCCGAACATGACGGCGATCGAGCCCAGCGGTCCGGCGGCCGTGCCAGCGGCCGTGCGAGCCGCGCTCGCCCATGACGGGCCGGTCTATCTGCGCCTGAAGCGAGCGGACGGGACCGAGGCCGGTATCGTCGCCGAGGAGGGCGCCCTGCCGCTCGGGCGCATGCGGGTGCTGCGCACGCCTGGCGAGGGCCTGCTGCTCGCCTGCGGGATGATGGTCGAGGCGTCTCTGGCAGCCGCCGAGATCCTGGCGGCGGAGGGCCTAACCGTTGGCGTGGCGGATGTGCCGACACTGAAGCCGCTGGACCCGGCCATCGCCGAGATCGCGACCGGCCTGCGCGCCGTGGTGACTGCCGAGAACCACTCCATCATCGGCGGTCTCGGCAGCGCCGTCGCCGAGTTGCTGATGGAAGCCGGGGTCCGGACGGGCTTCCGTCGCGTCGGCGTGCGCGACGTCTTCGCCGAAGGCGGCACGACGCCCTATCTCTTCGCGCGCTATGGGCTGACGGCCGAGGCGATCGCGCAGGCCTATCGCGACGCGCGCGGAGGCGGCTGATGCGGGACGGCGTCGCGGGCGAGCTTGCGGGTGTCGCCGACGGATTCGAGCAATTGCACGAGCTTGACCCCGCCCTGGCGCATGTCAGTCTGGACGGCGTCGCGCACGCCCGCTCCATCTCGCGCGCGCAGCCTCTCGAGGATGTGGAGATGCTCGTGAGGCCCGGGATAGGTCGGCGCCGCATGGGGATAGTGGTAGTTGAGCAGTGGGCCGTTGCGCATCCAGATGTCGTCGAGGATGGCGAGCAGTTCCGGCATCTCCGCTGCCTCGTAGAGCCGGTGGTGGAAGCGCCAGTTCGCCCTGACCGCGTCCGACCAGCGCCCCTCCGCTTCGGCGGCGACGAGTTCCTGATGCAGGGCCGCCATCTGATCGATGCCGTCATCGCCGATCCTGGGCGTCGCGTTCTCGGCGGCGAGCCCTTCGAGGAAGAGCCTGATCGTCCGGAGCTCGAGATACTGGGCGAGGGACATATGCGCGACGATGATCGAGCGTCCGTCGATCAGCTCCAGCGCTCGGGCGCGCACGAGCTGCATCAGCGCCTCGCGGATCGGCGTCTCGGATACGTGCATCGAGGCGGCCAGCTCGCGGATCTTGAAGCGATGGCCCGGCCAGAACCGGCCTTCCATCAGCGCCACGCGCAGGTTGTTGTAGACGATGCGCGTCAGGCTGTCGCGCGCCACGGGCTCGATCGCGCCGCCCTGCAGAAAGTTGTCGTCCGCGTTCGTCACGCTGCATCCTCGAAGGCCCTGGTGGCAGGCCGGACGCCACCCATAAAACAAATGAACCCAGCCCGAAACGCGAAAATCCGGCGAAAAACGGGGCTGGCCGCCGCGCGCTGGCGGGCGGAGCGAGCCCCGGCGATTGGGGCTTGCCAACTTCGATATATCAAATATTCTTTTCGGCCATAAGGGGATTTCATGCTGCAGCCTGCCGACCTGTCCAGCCGCTCCATCGGCATCGAGATCGACGGCCTTGTGAAGCGGTTCGGCGCGGTGAAGGCGGTGGACAGCGTCTCGCTCGCCGTGGAACCGGGCGAGTTCCTGGCGCTGCTCGGCCCGTCCGGCTCCGGCAAGACGACCATCCTCATGGCGATCGCCGGCTTCGAGTATCCGGACGAGGGTCGCATCCGCGTCGGCGGCGAGGACATCACCTGGGTTCCGCCGAGCCGGCGCAATCTCGGGATGGTCTTCCAGAAATACACGCTGTTCCCGCATATGAGCGTGCTCGAGAACATCGCCTTCCCGCTGAAGATGCGCGGCGTCGGACGCGCCGAGCGGGAGGAGCGGGCGCGGGCGGCACTGTCGACCGTGCGGCTCGACGGCTACGGCGAGCGAAAGCCCTCGCAGCTCTCGGGTGGCCAGCAGCAGCGCGTCGCAATCGCGCGCGCCATTGTCTACAAGCCCCGTGTCCTGCTGATGGACGAGCCGCTCTCGGCGCTCGACAAGAATCTCCGGGAGGAGATGCAGATCGAGACCAAGCATCTCCAGCGCGAGATCGGCGTGACCGTCGTCTTCGTCACCCACGACCAGACCGAAGCGCTGACGATGGCCGACCGCGTCGCGGTGCTCGACCACGGACGGCTGCAGCAGATCGGCTCGCCGCACGACCTCTACGAGACGCCGCGGACGGCTTTCGT
This sequence comes from Allobosea sp. TND4EK4, assembly GCF_900156025.1. GTDB lineage: Bacteria > Pseudomonadota > Alphaproteobacteria > Rhizobiales > Beijerinckiaceae > Allobosea. The sequence continues at coordinate 49,061 of NZ_FTMO01000001.1, read as the reverse complement.
CGCCGGCTTCATCGGTGAGACCAATTTCTGCGCGGGCCGGACGCTCTGCGCCGGCGTCGCCGGGCAACGCATCTCCGTCGCGCTCGCTTGCGGGCATGCCGTCGAGGCGCTCGCCGTTGGAGCGCTTGCGGAGGGAGTGCCGGTGAAGATCGCGATCCGCCCCGAGCGGCTAAGCCTCGTCGAGGCGGGAGGCGGCCTGCCGGCGCGGGTGGAAGAGGCGATTTACGCCGGCAACGCCACCACGCTGCTGCTGGCGACGCCGTCCGGGCAGACCCTTCGGCTGCGCGTTCCGGCCGGCGGAGCCGGCGGCTCGCCCGCGATCGGGGAGGCAGTGGGCCTGAGCTGGCGGGCCGAGGATGCCAGGGCCTTCGGAGATGCCGCATGAGCGCCCGCCCGGCACGATGGCTGCTCGGCGGGCGTCATTACAGCGAGGTCGCGAGCCTGGCTCTTGCGGCGCCGTTCCTGATCCTGGCTTTCGTCGCCTTCATCCTGCCGCTTGGATCGCTGTTGCATGAAAGCCTCTTCCTGCCGGCGCCGACGCTCGCTCACTACGAGCGGGCGGTGACCGAGCCGGTCTATCTGCGGGTGATGCTGCGCACGCTGCGCATCGCGGCGTCTGTCACGGTGCTGACGCTGCTGCTGGCCTGGCCTCTCGCCTGGTTGATGGCGCGCAGCAGCGGCCTGAAGCTCGCCATCCTTGTCGCATCGGTGCTGCTGCCGCTCTGGACCTCGGTCCTCGTGCGCACCTATGCCTGGATGGTGCTGCTGCAGAAGAACGGGGTGATCAACCAGCTCCTGATGGGCGCCGGCATCACATCGGAGCCGTTGCGGCTGCTCTATACAGAGGGCGCCGTCGTGCTGGCGATGAGCCACGTCCTCCTGCCCTTCATGGTACTGCCGATCTTTTCGGCGCTGCGCGGCATCCCGGACGATTACAGCCGTGCGGCGCAGATGCTGGGGGCCTCGGAATGGGCGACCTTCCGCGAGGTGATCTTCCCGCTGTCGCTGCCGGGCGTGACCTCGGGCTGCCTGATGGTGTTCCTGCTGGCGCTCGGCTTCTTCGTCACTCCAGCGCTGATCGGCGGGCCGCAACAGATGATGATCGCGACGCTGGTGTCCCAGCAGGTGCGCGAGATGCTCGACTGGTCCTTCGCCGGCGCGCTCGTTGGCGTGCTCCTGGCCTTCGTCCTTCTGATCGCGATCCTGTTCAAACGCGCGGTCCGGCTCGACCGCTTCGTGGGGTCGGCATGAGCGCGCAACATCGCCAGGGTTCGTCCCGCCATGCCGGCCGCGCCGCGATCGGCGCCGTCGCCTATGCCGTCACGGTGTTCCTGCTGCTGCCGACACTGGTCATCATGCCGATGTCGGTGGGGCCCGAGCGCTATCTGCGTTTTCCGCCGAACGGCTTTTCGTTGCGCTGGTACGCCGAGTATTTCGGCGATGCCGACTGGATCAACGCCACGCTGTTCAGCCTCGAGATCGGCGTCGTCACGACGATCGCCGCCACCGTCGTCGGCACCATGCTGGCGCTGGCGCTGGTGCGTGGGCGCCTGCCGGGCAAGGGGCTGGTGGAACTGCTGGTGATCGGGCCGGTCATCGTGCCGCATATCGCGCTGGCCGTGGCGATGTTCCTGGTCTTCGAGCAATTGCGGCTGACCGGCACGCTGCTGGGATTTGCGATGGCGCACACGATCCTCGCGCTGCCTTTCGTGGTCTTCACGGTGCTGGCGGCGCTCTACCGCTTCGACGCCGATCTGGAACGGGCCGCGCTGTCCTGCGGGGCGGGGCCGCTGCGGACCTTCCGCCATGTTACCTTGCCGCTGATCGCGCCCGGCGTTGTTTCGGCGGCGCTCTTTGCCTTCATCATCTCCTTCGACGAGGCGGTGGTGTCGTTCTTCATCTCCAACCTCGATCGCAAGACCCTGCCGCGGAAGATGTTCGAGGACATCGATTACAACGTCTCGCCGACGCTCGCCGCCGTCGCCACCATGCTGACGCTGCTGACGATCGTCGCGCTCGTCGGCAGCCACTTGATCAAGAGCCGTCTCGACCGCCGCACCAGAACGGCAACGGACTGAACCAGCCATCACCGCCGTCCCGAATCCGAAGGCAACAAGGGGAGCCTCGCGATGACCAAAGACAGCAAGCTTACAACCACACGACGCCATGTCCTGGCCGGTGCGCTGGGTGTGACGACCTTCGCCATCGGCGGAAGGGCGCTCGCCCAATCCAAGGAGGTGATCGTCGCCACCACCGGCGGCCTGATGGAACGCAGCCTGCAGGAGCATTTCTACAAACGCTTCGAGGAGCAGACAGGCATCAAGGTCCGCTCGGTGCCGATCGAGCTTCCGGACCAGTGGGCGCGCGCCCGTGCCGGCCAGCGCAGCGGCAACATCCCGTTCGACGTCGTCACCGCGACGCCGCCGGACCTGATCCAGCATGCCGACATCCTGGAGCCGATCGACTGCGCCGGAATGCCGGGCATCGTCGCCCATGCGCTGCCGAACGCCTGCTTCCCGCGCGGCATCATCCGCACCGCCGGCGGCATGGCGCTGACCTGGAGCAAGAAGGCCTTCCCGAATGGCGGCCCGCAATCCTGGACGGATTTCTTCGACACCGCCAAGTTCCCTGGCCCCCGCTCGTTGCCGGACACGGGCGACCGCGAATGGTGGGTGCCACTGGCTGCGCTGCTCGCCGACGGGGTCGCGCCGGACAAGGCCTTCCCGATGGATCTCGACCGGGCCTACAAGAAGCTGGATGCGCTGAAGCCGCAGATCGCTGCCTGGTGGAAGAGCGGCGACAACGCGATGCAGATCATGCGCGGCGGCGATGCCGTGATGATGATGGTCTACTCCAGCCGTTCGGTGCCGCTCGCCAAGAGCGGGGAGTTCGACTTCACCTGGAACCAGGCGATCCGCGACGTCGGCAACTGGGCCGTGCTGAAGGGCAGCCCGAATGCGCAGAACGGCGTCAAGTTCCTCGATTTCTTCGTGCAGGACGGCAAGGAGCATGCCGCGTTCAGCGAGAAGGTCTCCTTCGACTCCAACAACCGCGAGGCACCGAATCTGATCCCGCCGGAGGAGCGCCGCTTCCGCCCGTCCTGGCCCGATAACTGGTCGAAGCTCGTGATCGCCGATTACGACTGGATCGCCGCGAACCGCACCGCGCTGCGCGAGCGCTGGGTGACCTGGCTGACGAAATAAGGGCTGTCCCAACGGCGCCGCCGCGGCGGCGCCGGTCATCCCGCAGAGGTGTCCGCCGATGCTCGTGAACTATCCCGAAGCCGCGCACTGGCTTGTCGATCCCGCACGCCAGGATCTCGTCGCGGAGATGAGGGCCATGCCACGGGGTCCGCACAGCCACGACCTGCAGCGGCTGCTGCATCGCATGCGCTGGACCGGAGTCGGCAAGCGCCATGTGCTGATCACGCTGGAGCCCGGCCGCCGCTGGATGCTCGCGCGCCTGCCCGGCCGACGGGGCGCGCCGATCGAGACCTTTCCGAACCGCGTCTTCACCAGCCTGGCCGAGGCGGAGTGGGCCGTCTTCGCGATGCGCTGGGAAGCGCTGACCGGCCAGACACTGGACTGAGAAGGCACGCGCCATGAGAGATACCACTGCCGTTCTCGGCTACGCTTGGCCGCTCGTCGTCTCGCCGGGCGAAACCGTCCGCTTCCACCTGTCCGCCCCGGAGCTGGAGCGAGCGAACGCGACGGTCGTGCGCGTGCGCTGCGCCGACCCGGATCCCGATGGGCCGGGGCTGAAGCTCGACGTGCCCGGCACGCCCATCGACGGGCCGGTCGCGCTGTGCGAGCAGCCGATCCATCCGGGCGCCTGCGCGATCATCGCCGATGCGCCGGCGCTGTCGCCCGCGAGCCTCTCGGCCGGCTGCTTCATCTGGCCGACGGCGCCGCGCGAGCGCGCACAGACGATCCTGTCGCGTTGGCGGGCCGATCTTGCAGAGGGCTGGCGCCTCGGTCTCGACGAGTCCGGGCACCTCATCTTCCACGTTGCAGGGAGCGCCGGCCAGGCAAGGGTCCGGGCCGCGAAGCCTGTGCTCGAGCGCGAATGGCTGTTCGTCGCGATCAGCTACGACGCGCAGTCCGGAGCCGTCGCCTTGACCCAGCGAAGCCTCGATCCGCAGGGCGGCCGTGACATCAGCGGTACGGCAGCGGGGAAGGCGCCGGCCAATCTCTCATGGCCGAAGGAGACTGCCCTCGTCTTCGCCGCGCATGCGAAGACGGATGGCGGGATGCCGCTGACCGAAGGCCATTACGACGGCAAGATCGACAGGCCCCGCCTGTTCGCGGCGGCCTTGCCGGAAGAAGCGCTGCGCCGCGCCTGCGAAACGCTGGCGCCGTCGCCTGCCGACCCCGCGCTGATCGGCGCCTGGGATTTTTCGCGCGAGATGGATAGCGCCACCATTCACGACCTGTCGACCAACCGGCTGGACGGCACGCTGCGAAACATGCCGATGCGCGCCATGACCGGCGCCAACTGGGACGGCTCGGTGGTCCAGTGGCGCGAGCGGCCGGAGCTCTACGGAGCGATCCATTTCCACAGCGACGACATGGCCGATTGCGAATGGGAGCCCGGCCTGGAATTCATCGTACCAAGCGACTGGCGCAGCGGCTTCTATGCGCTGAGGCTGACTGAGCGGGAGGGCAGCGAGGACCCCGTCGAGAGCTATGTCTCCTTCTTCGTGCGCACCCCGCTGGGCAAGGCCAGGTCGAAGCTCGCGCTCGTGGCTTCAACCGCCACCTATCAGGCCTATGCCAACAGCGCCCTCAGGCTCGACCAGGTGCATGCCGAGGCGATGCTGGAAGGGGTGATCGCGCTCTCGCGCGACGACGCCTATCTGCAGGAGCATCGCGAGCTCGGCCTCTCGACCTACGACACGCATAGCGACGGCAGCGGCTGGTGCTATTCAACCGCCAGGAGGCCGATCCTGAACATGCGACCGCTCGGCAACACCTTCAACTACGTCAACGATACCCATATCATCGACTGGCTCGAGCAGCGCGGCTTCGACTACGAGGTCATCACCGATTGCGACATCGATCGACACGGCGCGCAGCTGCTGAAGGCCTATGATTGCGTGATCACCCCGACGCATCCGGAGTATTACAGCCTCAACATGATCGAGGCCTTCGATGCCTATCAGCGTGGCGGCGGCCGGCATATCTATCTCGGCGGAAACGGCTTCTACTGGCGTATCGCCTGGCACCCGACCCGTCCGCATGAGATGGAGATTCGCCGCGGGATGAGCGGCCTGCGCACCTGGGAAGGGGAGGCGGGCGAGAACGGGCTGTCCTTCACCGGGGAGCCCTCCGGGCTCTGGCGCACCCATGGCAGACCGCCCCAGCGGCTCGTCGGCGTCGGCTTCGATGCGCAGGTCTTCACGCGGTCCTATCCCTATGAGTGGCTGGGCGACGCCCGCGACCCGCGCGTCGGATGGCTGGTCGAGGGGGTCGATCTCGACGCGCCCCTCGGCGATTTCGGCCTGCGGGGCGGAGGCGCCGCCGGGCTCGAGGTGGACCGGGTCGAGCCGTCGCTCGGCACGTCGCCTCACACGCTGCGGCTCGCCACGGCCGACAGGCTGGACTATGGCGGCGTGCCGACTCTCGAAGAGCTGCGCACGCTCCATCGTGGCGTGATGGGCGATCAGAACGCCCTGGTGCGCGCCGATCTCGCCTTCTCGCCCACGGCGAATGGCGGAGCGGTGTTCTCGACCGGCTCGATCGCCTGGGCCTGCGCGCTGACCTGCCATGATTACGAGAATTCGGTGAGCCGCGTGACCGAGAACGTGCTGCGGCGCTTCCTCGATCCGTCACCGTTCGCCGGCTTCGACGTCTGAAGAGAAGGCGGCCGGCGCGCCCGGCCGCTCGTCGACCAAGGCGAGCTGGTCAGGCCAGGCCGACGAGATCGGAGGCGGCGCGCAACTGCGCCAGCAGCATGGCCTTGCCGCCCACCGTCCGGCAGCCACGCGCAGCGGCGGCGGCGAGGAAGGGCGTGACCTCGGGCGTCATCACCACCTCCGCCGCGACGGCACCTTCCGGCAGCTGGTCAGTGGGCATGGGCAGGGCGTCGCCGGACTTCATGCCGAGCGAGGTCGTGTTGATGGCGATGTCGCAGGCTGCGGGGTCTCCGTTTCCCGCCCGTGTGCGGCAGGAGGGGTAAGCGTGCGAAACGGCCTCGGCGAGTTCCCGGGCCTTATCCGGCGAGCGGTTGGCGATGGTGAGGTCTGCCGCCCCGGCCTCCGCCATGGCGAAGGCGATGGCCCGTCCTGCGCCGCCGGCGCCCGCCTGCAGCACGCGCGCGCCGCGGATCGTGACGCTCGCCGCAACCAGCCCGCCGGCGAAGCCGAGACCGTCGATATTGTCGCCATGCAGCGTGCCGTCCGGGTTGCAGCGGACGAAGTTGACCGCGCCGACCTGTCGCCCGCGCTCGCCGACGCTGTCGAGCAGCGGGATGACCGCGATCTTGTGCGGAATCGTGACGCCGAAGCCGGCCACGTTGTGCAGGCGGCGCAGCATGTCGATGGCGCGCGGCAGGTCCCCGGGAGCGACATGGAGCGGAGAGACGGCGGCATCGATGCTTCGCTCGGCGAAATGCTCGTTAAGCAGGGACGAGCCGATGATGTGTGCCACCGGATCGCCGAGGATGAAGAGGATCCGCGTCTTGCCGGTGATCCGCGTCATTGCGCCAGCTCCGGTTCAGTTTCGATCAGGCGGCGGCTGGCCGGGTCGACGCAACGGCTGCGAGCGCAGCATCCGCGGCCGCCAGCGCCTCGTCGATTTCGGCCTCGCCATGTGCAGCGCAGAGGAACATGTTGTGGCGGGGGTGGAAATAGACGCCGCGAGCGAGGGCGCTCTGGCAGAAAAGGTTGCCCTTGGCGAAGTCGGGATCGTCCTCGAACAGGATCAGCGGCATCTGGACCGGCCCCGTCTGCCGCAGCCGGATTCCGTGGCGGGTTGCTGCGGCTTCGATCCCCTGGCGAAGTCTCGTCCCCATGGCCTCGAGGTGCTCGACGACGCCGCCCCGGCGCAGCACCCCCAGCGTCGCCACGCCGGCCGCCATCGGCACCGCACCGCACCAGAACGAGCCGGTTACGAAGACCTGCGAGGCCGCCTTGCGCATCCAGTCGCGGCCGGTGACAGCCGCGAGCGGGTAACCGTTCGCGATCGCCTTGCTCCAGGCGGAGAGATCGGGCCTGACCCCCAGATGCTCCCAACTGCCGGCCAGCGCCAGCCGGAAGCCGGTGCGCACCTCGTCGAGGATCAGCGCAGCGCCGGCCTCGTCGCAGGTGGCGCGGGCAGCCCTCGCGAAAGCGGCCGTCGGCAATTCCTGGTCGCGCGCCAGATCATGGCGATAGGCCGAGACGAGGATGCCGGCGAGGTCGTCGCCCGCTTCCTTTGCCGCTGCCTGCAAGCTCTCGGGGTTGTTGAATTCGTAATAGAGAAGATGCGCGCGGTCCTCGCTGGTGACTCCGAGCACGGAGGGCGAGCACCAGGGCACAGCCCCGTGATAGGCGCCACGGGCTGCGAGCAGCTTGCGCCGTCCCGTCGCGGCGCGAGCGATGGTGACGCAGGTGGTCGTCGCGTCGGTGCCGTTCTTCTGGAACTGGGCCCAATCGGCATGGCCGATCGTCTCGACCAGCAGCTCCGCGAGCTCGACCATCGCCTCGGCCGGGCCATTCATGCAGTCGCCGAGCCTGGCCTGCCGTTCCGCCGCCGCCTCGATCTCCGGATGATGATGACCGAGAAGGTTGGGGCCCCAGCTGCACATGAAATCGAGGTAGGAGCGGCCATCGACATCCCAGAGCCGGCAGCCTTCCGCGCGGGCGAAATACTGCGGATAGCCATCCGGCAGCTTGGCGGCATGCAGATGCCCCCACATGCCGCCGGGAACGACGCGAAGGGCGCGCTCGCGCAAGGCGGCGTCGATGGAATTCTTCATCTCGGTCATGGCGTCCTCCGCTTGTCGATATATCATATACGGATTGGTTTCTGGCAAGCGGTTTTGCGGTGTCCTTCTCGTTGGCGGGGACAAGATGCTTGCGGAGCGACAGCACAGCGGGGCTGCCGTGGCGAGGAAGGCAGGGGTCTTGGCTGCTCAAATAAAACCTGCCCAAGCATCGACTTTCGCGCTGCTCCGGCCCGTCCCTGATTTTCTCGCCTGCCCGTTTTCCGCTTCGCCACGCCGGGCTGGGCTGCCGGGCCGGTTCGATACGCGTTTTAGTCAGGGCTGGAGGAGGCTGTTAAGAGGTGGCGTGTCTCGGGCGATAGGTGAAGGCTGGGCGCAACCGTTCGGGGGCCATTGCTCCTTACACATTTCCCGAGTTTCCGCCCCCGTTCGCAGCTCGGATCTTGTAATCGAATTTTGCATCCATCGAACAATTCCCGGCCTGTCACGCCGGAGGTCGCGGGTTCGAGCCCCGTCGCCCGCGCCATCTCAATCAGAGACTTAGCTGGATGGGTGCGATCCCGATTGCATTCTTGTGATGGGGACATTTCATTTTTAGTCTGTGGCCGGCGAGCAGCCCTTCTGGCAGGTGCGCCGCGCGCCGCAAGGTCCGGGCACCTGTTTCCAGGAAAGCCTCCTCGCGCCATCTGCGGCGGTTCGCATCGACGGGGCTCCTCCGTCGCCAGGCTCCAAAGCAAGGCCGTCTGCCCTGATCCGTCGGCCCCCATTCACGTCTCGCGGAAGGCCCGTGACATGCTGTCCTTCAGCGGCTGGATCAAATACTGAAAGAAGGTCCGTTCCGACGTCTTGATGAAGACCTCCGCCGGCATGCCGGGCGTCGGCTCGAAATGCGGGACATGCTCGATGACATGGCTGTCGAGCCGAACGCGGACGACGTAGAGATCGGTGCCGTTGGGCAACCCGCGCTGCTTTTCGTCGGGCAGGGCGTCGGCCGAGATGTAGATGATGCGGCCGTCGATCATCGGGGTCGTGCGCTGGTTCAGGGCGGTCAACCGCACCACGGCCAGTTGGCTGTGTTTGATCTTGTCGATGTCCTGCGGGCGGACCTTAGCCTCGATGATGATCTCGTCCTGCAGGGGGACGATGTCCATCACGTTCTTGCCTGCTTCAATGACGCCGCCGGAGGTGTGGTAACGCAGCTTGACGACCGAACCTTTGACGGGCGCGACGATCCGCGTGCGCTCGGCGACGCCTCTCGCTGTGCGCAGCCGTTCGCGAACGTCGTTCAGCTCGGCGGCGATGTCCTGCAGCTGTTCGGAGGCGGTCTTGACCACTTGGCGCTTGACACCGTCGATCAGCTCCATCTCGCGCGCGATGCGCTCTTTAGCGTCGCCGATATCGCCAGTAATCCGCCCCAGTTCCCCTTCAAGGTTGGCGGCATTGCGTTGGAGGGCAAGCACCTCGGGCTTGCGGATGTATCCGCGCTCGAGGAGCGCGGTCTTGCCGGCGAGCTCCTCGCGGATCAGTTGAAGCTGCTTCTGGACGGAGCCGAGCTGGGCTTGGCTGCCCGTTAGTTTCTCGTTCAATCCGTCGATCGCCTTGCGATGAACGATAACCTCGTTCTGCATGCTGCGCTGATGAGCTACGAAGGTCCCCGTCTGCGTCCTGAGCAAGCCGGCGAACTCGGGATCGCGAGCGCGATCGGAGAGGTGTGACGGAACGCTCCAGCCTTCTTCGCCCTGCACCTCGGCATTCAGCCGGGCCTCGATGGTCTCGGCCCGGTAAAGTCGCAATTGCAGCCGACGCAATTCGGCCCGCGCGGCGACGTCGTCCAGCTGAACGAGGAGCTGGCCAGGCTCGACGATATCGCCTTCGCGGACAAGGATTTCCCGGATAACGCCGCCTTCAAGATGCTGGATCGTCTTGTTCTGGCCGGTGGTGACGAACAGGCCATTGGCGATCACCGCGCCGGCGATCGGGGCGGTGTTGCCCCATACGCCGAAGCCCAGAAGCACCGAGGCCATGATGGCGACGCCGGCCACTTTGGCTAGCCGCGGCTCGCGAGGGATGTCGGCATACCAAGGGCGGATCAGAATCTGTTCTGCCATGGCGGCCTCCATCAGACGGCGGGTGCGGGGGCAGGTGGAGTGGGATTGGGCGCAGCTGCTTCGAGCCCATTCTGGCCTGAGAGCAGCGGCAGGATGTCATCGCGGGGGCCAAGCGCGAGCACCGCGCCGTCGCGGATCATCATGATCTTGTCGACGCTGCGCAGCAGCGCCGGACGCTGTGTTACCGCGACGATCGTGATGGAGCGGGCCTTGGCACGCTCAAATGAAACCGCCAGCGCTCGTTCACCGCTGACGTCCAGATTCGAGTTTGGCTCGTCGAGGACCACCAGCTTGGGATTGCCGAAGAAGGCACGCGCGAGCCCGATGCGTTGCTTCTGGCCGCCCGAGAGGGGGCCGCCGTCCATGCCGATCTGAGTCTCGTAGCCGTGAGCAAAATGCGAGATCATGTCGTGGATGCCGGCGATCTCCGCCGCTTCGAAGATGTCGATATCGTTGGCCTCCTCGCGCATTCTCGCAATGTTGGCCTTGATCGACCCAGGGAAGAGCTGAACGTCCTGCGGCAGATAACCGACGCTTTCGCCGAACTGACGCGGGTCCCAGTTGCGCAGATCCATCAGGTCGAGGCGAACATTGCCCGCTGTCGGCATGATCGATCCCACCAGCATCTTGGCGATCGTGGACTTGCCCGAGCCCGAGGCGCCGACGATGGCAAGCGACTCGCCGGGCTCGAGGCCGAAGCTGACGCCGTTGAGGATGACCCGCTTGTTGGGCGGCGGCACGAACAGGACGCGCTCGACGCTGAGGCGGCCGCGCGGGCTCGGCAGTCGCAGCCGGTCGAGATTGAGCGGCGAGGACTGCAGAAGGTTCTGGACCCGGGCATAGGCGGCGCGCGCATGGATGAAGCTGCGCCAACCTTCAATCGTGCCTTCGAGCGGCGCGAGCGCTCGGCCGGCGACCACCGACGACGCCACCACCATGCCGCCGGTCAGAGAGCCTTCCAGCGACAGCCAGGCGCCCCAGCCCAGCATGGCAACCTGCGTTCCCAGCCGGAAGAACTTGGAGATCGCGGTCATGATGTTGTTGCGATCCTGGGCCTTGACCTGCGCCTTCAAAGATTCCGCCGTCTCGCGGCCCCACAGCAGCACGCCTTCTGGGATCATGCCCATGGCGTTCATGACCTGGGCATTCCGGGACATCGCCTCGGCCTGCATGTTCGCGCGTGTGGAATAGGCGCTCGCTTTCGAGAAAGGTCCCGCGGTTACCCGCTGATTCACGTAGGCGACACCAAAAAGGAGCAATGCGGCCGTCGAGACGATGTAGCCGAGATGCGGGTGGATCAGGAACACCGCAAGTAGGTAGATCGGCGCGGTCGGTGCATCGAGGATGGTCAGAATGACCGGCCCGGTCAGGAAGCTGCGGATCTGCTGAAGGTCGGCAAGAATCTGGAACTCGCGCCCGCCGCCTGTTTGTGCAGCCTTGGCCGCTGCGGCCAGAACCGGAGCGCCGAGCCGGCTTTCGACATCGACAGCGACGCGTACGAGGATGAAGCGCCGCAGCATGTCCAGCACGACATGAGCCGCGACGGCGACGACCACGATCAGGGTGAGCATTGTCAACGTGTCGAGGCTGCGGCTCGTGAGAACGCGGTCCGACATCTGGAAGAGATAGATCGGAATGGCGAGGACGAGGGTGTTCACCACGATCGAAAACAGCGCAACCGTCAGAAGGTTCTGACGCGCATCGGCGAGGCCCTTGCTGAAAATTTGCTTGAAGTCGCGGTCACCGAGGCGCTGCTCGATGGGTGAGCGCGAGGTCGCTGGCGGGGTAGAGGCGGTGCGAGCCGGCGCAGCTGCGCTTGTCGGCGCCCCCGATGGCAACTTGGGACGAACATGAGAGGGTTTAGCAGCCGCTGAGGCGTCCTCGGCCAAAAAGGCGCCGGGATCAAAAGGGGTGGCTCTTGGAAGGCGATCTCCCCGGGCGGCAGGGGGCTGATCGTGGTCATCAGACATGTGGTCCCCCTGCTGCTGCGGTGATGGTGGTCAGATCAAAACGTCGTGGTGCGACACGTCCGCGGTCCGCGGTGCGACGGGCTCGCTGCTGGAAGGGGGGACGTCCACATCCGGCATGAAGGCCACCAGCTCGGGGGCGAGCGTATGGGTGTCGTGGAAGACAACCGTGTCGCTGTCGGTCACGATGTTCGCCTGGACAAGGACGGCGGCGTCATAGGTTTGGCCGCCGAGATATTTCGAGGCCGAGAGCGTGCCGGGATCGATGATCTGAGCGAAATTCTGGGCCGAGTTGCCGCCGGTCGCTGCCCCTATGAGCCCGCCACTCTTCGAGATCTGAAGGGATTGATCGGCATCCGCGATGACGTTGAACTGGGTAATCGTGTTGACGTCGAAATAATCGCCGTCCACGAACAGGACGTTCAGCGTCCCGCTGCTGTTGCCCGCAAGCTTCCATTCCCCGCTCGGCTTCAGGATGGTGACGCCGTCCGCAAGGTCCGAGATCAGTTGTCGATGCGCATCGCTGAGCGGCTGGTAGCCAGCGCTGTCATAGGTGGTGATCGAGGCGGTATTGGTGAGCTGGTGAAATCCGGTGGTCGCCCGGATATCGGCATCGGGCGTATCGTCTCCCCCCAACGCCGCCAGCGTCGCCGTGTCGCAGTCGTAGACGATGTTGTATTGGTAAATCCAATCCGCACGATGGTAATCGCCGCGGATGACGATGAGGTCATAATTGTCGAGATTTGTGACACGGGTGAGGTTGGCCTGCGCGTTGAGGCCCGTCGAGGCCTCGAAATACGTCCCGGAGTTGGCCTGGATGACCCGGTCGCTGTCATCGATGCCGTTAAACTGCACAACCGTCTTGATGTCGTAGAAGTTTCCTTGAAGCACATCGACGTGCCACAGCGCCGTTCCTGCCGCCCCCTTATAGGTCGCCGTCATCTCGTGATTGACGAATTCGGCGACGTTGTGGACCTCGTTCCCATGGGTCGCCAGGACCGCCTGCAGCGGATCGCCCGCGGTGATCTCGACATGGTCGCTATCGGTCAGCACGTTGACCTGCACGATGCCGCGGCTGAAATAGCTGTCCCCGCCGACAATCATCGAGCCTGAGGCCTCGTTGACATCGACGATGCCCGCATCATTGACGTGGCTGTTCTGGCCCGTGATGGCGGTGACGCCGGCAGGCGCCGAAGGGCCGACGCCAGTCAGGGTCTTGCTGGTCAGCGCTTCGTCCTGAGTGATCAAGGGGCGCCAGGGCATGATCTCGTCAAGGCCCGGCGTGACGAGCGCTTCCGTGCTCGTCTGCCCGTCGACGATGCGCCCGGCGGGCGGAGCGCTATCCGGCGTCTCGGCCGAAAGGTGGCCCGTCTGAGCCCAGCGCGCATCGAGCCGATCGATCGCGGCCAGCAGGCTTTCCGTATTCTGCGCCGCCTCGACCGGCAGCGGTGCATGGCCGGCTTCCACGGCCTCCTTGGTCATCTGGACCATGGCCGGGCCGACATCGAGCTCGGGGAGTTGCAGAACCCTGCCCTGCGCATCGCGAACCAGATCGGTCGTGATGGCGTCGCGATCGTCGATATGGTTCACCTGATGAACGTTGAGCAGCGTCTCGGTGCCGCCGCTCTCATATTCGACGGTGATCAGGCGCTGGATGCTGTAGCCATAGCCGGGCAGACCTTCGTCGAAATCGGGCAGCGGGTGGGTCTCCGCAGGGCGGGGCACGTTGTGCGGCAGCATGATGCGCGGGCCTTCGACCGCCTGCGGCGCAAGCTTGCCGACGCGGATCAGCGCATCCGGCGACGTCGTTTCGTTGAAGACGAGCCGCCGGGAATCGAGATCCTCGAACTCCGGGCGTTGGACCCGCGAGAACAGGCCGGGGTAGGGGTCATCCGCCTGCCGCGCAGCGGGATCGCCGAGATAGAGCGTCTCGCCACGGAGGGTGGTATCGGCGATGCGCACATAACCGATGAAGTGCCAGATCGCCTCTGAGAAGCCGTCGACGCTCATCACGGGCCCCGCTCTTGACAGGAAGCACAGGCGAAAATCCCGCGCGGAGGAAGCCGCGCGGGACCAGGTGGCGGGCGATCAGCCGGTCAGCGAGTCGCTGATGTCGTGCGCAACATGGATGTCCAGCTGATTGAACTGGATGTTGGCGCCCATCGCGATGTGCTGGGTGAAGGCTTCCTGCGTCAGCGAGGCAGCAGCCGTCGACGCTCCGATACCCGTCTGCGTGGCATGGTCGCCGGTGATGTCGCCGATCGACGAGGTCGCGGCGCCGCCGGTTGCTGTGGCGGTCATCGAGAAATCGCCGGCCGCATCCGGGTTCACGCCGCACCACCCGCTGGAGTCGACGCCGCCGGCGTTGAAGGCCACCGAAGGGTTGGAAAGCGAGTCGTTGTCGGTCAGGTTGCTGACCTGATCGAGGTTGAACGCATTGCCGTTGGTGACCGACTGCGACACCACATCGGGCATGATGATCGAGTTCGTGGTGCCGCAGATGCTGTCGATATCGATGGCGTCGTTGTCGGCCGGAACGTAGCACGACAGATCGACGCCAAGGTCCACGTTGACACAGACATTGACCGCCGTGTCCACGGTGTTCTCGACGTGGTTCTGGACCTCGTTGTGGTTGATGTTGTCGTTGAGGTTCAGGTTGCCGTTGAGATTGGCATTGCCGTTGAGGTTGCCGTTCTCATTGGCGTTCTCGTTGCAGGCTGAGTTCCAGACCGAGGTGTCGATGGCCTGTCCGGCGTATTGCCCCTGGCTCTGGCCCTGATAGGAGCCCTGGCCCTGCAGCTGGCCCTGACCCTGGCCCTGCAGTTCGCCCTGCGCCTGGCCCTGGAGCTGATGCGGATCGGCGGCGGGGGGCGGAGGCGGCGGAGGATAATGCATGGTCATGACGCACTCCATGATGGTGTATTGGTGCGTGCCAGACAGGTCGCCGCGCATCGCTTCTGTGTTGCGCTCTGACGCCTGCGGACCGCACGGATGGGAAGAGATGGTCCTGCCTTGCTGCCCGCGAACGCAGGGCGAGCTTCAGCGGCTGCCGGCCAAGCCGGCACTCGTGCTCTGCTTACATCGGGTGATCTCCTGGCTTGGCTCAAGAAAGGCGACAGGAGGCCTCGCACGGCAGCAAGGTGCTGCCATGATTGCTTCGGGGCGCGGATCAAGAGCTTGCGTCGTTTCGCTCTCGGCAAATGAATGCTTTGAGCGATGGAGATATACTGATAATTAACCTTAAGCGCGTCAATATGTAGAATTCTGACCCAGGGAACGGCCGATTTTGAACTTCTCTGACCCAGCGGCGGAGCGATGAATGGGCATGGTGGCTGGCTGGCCGATCCTCATGGCCGGAGGAAGGGCATGGTGACACGGGGGATCTTGCCGCCGCCGCCGGACTTCAATGCCCTCGCTCAGGCGGTGCGAGAGGCGCATGATGGCGGCTCTCCATTTCTCCGGCTGATCGGAGAGTTCAACTTTGCCTGGTCAAACGACGAGAGCCTGCTCATTTATGTCATCATGTTGCTGCTGCCGACCGATGAGGCGGCAGCGGCGATCGTCTTCGCCACCTTGAACACGACCCGCGCCAGACTCGACCTCGTGTCGCGGTTGGGAAAGCTGAGGGTTACGGATCGGTTGTTACGGCGCGAGCTGGACGACGTGCTGCGGATTTTTTCCGAGCTGACACGCCTTCGCAACGAGTTGAACCATGCCACCTACGTGATCAGCCCAGGTGGCGAGATCACTCATGCCCGCTCGATGAAGTTGGACGAACATAAGGGCGGTCTAGCCTTCGGCCGATTGAGCGAGGTCGATGACAAACGGCTCGAGCGCGTCCGTCAGGCTGTCGAGACATGTTATGCGGTCAATCGCCGGCTTTGGGCGCTGATGCCGGCCCTTCAAGCCTGCCTGGAGAAGCCGCCGTAACCGCTGGCAAGCCCGTCAACGGTAGACCAGCACTGGCACCTGAGTATGGGTGAGCACCTTCGTGGTCACGCTGCCGAGTACGATCGCGGCGAGCCCCCGGCGGCCATGTGACGCCATGGCGATCAGGTCGCAGCCGTGGTCCCGAGCGACATGAACGATCGCCTCATAGGGATCGTCTTGCGCCGTGTGGAGGGCATCGCAGGTGACACCCAGGGCCGACGCCTCTTGGCGTACTTCGTGCAGGATCTCTTCGGCACGGGCCCCGACATGCTTGTCGTATTGCTCTCGCGTCCATTCGAGCTGATCCGGACTAGCCGAAAAGGTGTGAAACGGCTCGGTCACGGTCAGCGCCACTGTCTTTGCCCCGCTTTCGCGCGCCAGGGCCATCGCCTTGCGCATGGCTGCCATAGACAGCGGCGAACCATCGACCGGCACGAGAATATTCCTGAACATCATCGCCTCCACGTTCCCGCGAGCAATGGGCCATGATGCGTTTGTGGTCCTTGAGCGCGGTCAAATTGCCGCCGCACAGGCGGGCTTCGTGGCGCCGGCTGTTCAGAGCGCTTTGCGCGACATCAACGTTCTTCCTATCTGGATCGCGGATGATGCTGCGCGGAGACACCCCCATGCAGCACACGACAGAGCAGAACGAGACGATTTGTTTCCTGGGTTCGGCAGCAGGCATCGGCAACGGCGGGCCGATTGAACTCATCAACACGCACATCTCGGTGGTGCTGCTGACGGGGGACAAGGCATTCAAGCTGAAGCGAGCAGTTCGCTATCCTTATGTGGATCTGTCGACACCCCAAAAGCGGCTTGCGATGTGCGAGCGCGAGCTGCTGCTGAACAGGAGGGCGGCACCGGAACTCTACCGGGCCGTCCATCACGTTACGCGGGAGGAAAACGGCTGCCTTGCCCTGAACGGCAAAGGCGCGCTGGTCGATGCCGTGCTCGAGATGAAGCGCTTCGACGGCAGAACGCTCCTCGACCGGCTCGCTCGCGAGGATCATCTTGGTGATGACACGCTGGAAGAGCTCGCGCATGTCATCGCGCGCTTCCACGCCGCTGCTCCGGTCAGTCAGGATCATCACGGCGCCGCGCGGATGGCGAGAGTCCTGGACGGCAATGATCAGGCATTCAAAGCGTCCAACATTCTGCCCCCGGCCGAGACGGCGGCGATCAGCGGAGACCTGCGTTCGGCACTCGCGCGCCTTGCGCCGCTCCTCGACGAGCGGGCGCGAGCAGGCAAAGTGCGCCATGTCCATGGCGATCTCCATTTGAGGAACATCTGCCTCCTGCATGGCGAGCCGCTGCTGTTCGATTGCCTGGAATTCGATGACGAACTGGCGACTACGGACGTGCTTTACGATCTCGCCTTCGTGCTGATGGACCTTTGGCGGCTCAAGCTCAGACGTGCCGCCAATCTGCTGTTCAACCGCTATCTGGACATTTGCGGAGACGAGACGGGATTAGCGTTGCTGCCATTTTTCATGGCAGTGCGGGCCGTCGTGCGGACGCATGTTGCGGCGGCTGACGACTCGAAAGCGGTAGCGTCCCGCTTGGCCGAAGCGCGAGGCCATCTTGCGCTCTGCCGAGAGGTCCTCAGACCGGTTTCGCCGATCCTGGTCGCGATCGGCGGCTATTCCGGCTCAGGCAAATCGACCCTCGCGGCTCACATCGCACCCGAACTGGGTCGGGCGCCCGGAGCACGTATTGCGTCAAGCGACCGTATCCGAAAGCGACTTTGTGGCGTCTCTGCGCAAACGCGACTGCCCGCTTCCGCCTACACGACCGAGATGTCGACCAAGACCTATCATGCGATGCTGACCACTGCGTCCGGAGCGCTGTCGCAAGGCCAGGCTGCGATCGCCGATGCTGTCTTCGACCGCCGGTCGGACCGGGAGGCCGCCCGCGAAATCTCCGCGCGCCTTGGCGTGCCATTCCAGGGCCTTTGGCTCAGCGCGCCTCAATCGTTGTTGTTCGAACGCATCGCGACGCGGCCCGGTGGCGTTTCGGACGCAACGGCCGAAGTGCTGAAAGTGCAATTGGCGGGGAAGGGGGAGGCCCGGGAGTGGCGGACGGTCGCAGCCAGCGGCGACAGGGAAGCCGCGGCGCTGGCCGCTCTGCGCGCAATCGGCAACTCCGGTAGTGTTCAGGCTGTATGGCCTTCCGCCGTGGAGGCGGGAAGCTGAACCGGCGCTGTGCAAGGCAAGCTGCGGCGAGACGGCGCGTGACCCGGCGCTTGCGGGCTAATCGAGATTATCGAGAAGCCTGCGGATCCGCCTGATGAGTTCCTGGGCGGTATAAGGTTTTTTGAGCAGGCTGCCCTCCGCCAATTCTCTCCCAGCGAGCCGCGGCTCAGCATAACCGGAAGTGAACAGAACACGGAGGTCCGGCCGAAACATCCGCGCTGCACGCGCCAGTTCGTCGCCGAACATGCCGCCGGGCATGACGATATCGGTGAACAGCAGACGAATTTCGGGATGCGCCGAGATGGCGGCGAGTGCGTCCGCACCATTTGCAGCTTGGATAACCACGTATCCTTCTGCTTCCAGGCGGGCCACCACGACCTTGCGCACCCTTGCATCGTCTTCGACGACCAGGATCCGCTCCCGGCCCGGAGGTCCGGGCACGACGGCAGCCGACGATCCCTCGTTGCCATCGAGGCGGCACGCGTCGATCGCCGGCAGGAACAGCCGAACGGTGGTTCCATGGCCAAGCTCGCTGTAGAGCTGGACATGGCCACCGGACTGGCGTGCGAAGCCATAGACCATGCTCAAACCGAGCCCGGTGCCTACACCCGCCTCCTTGGTCGTGAAAAAGGGCTCGAATGCGCGCAGTCGCGCTTCCTCGCTCATGCCCGTTCCCGTATCGGAGACGCTGATGAGGATGTAATGCCCGAGCCGAACCTGAGGGTACATGCGTGCGTAATCGGCATCGAGATAGACCCTTGAGATATCGATGTTCAGACGGCCGCCGCGCGGCATCGCGTGCCGTGCGTTCAGTGCCAGATTGAGCAAGGCGTTCTGCAGTTGGGTTGCGTCGACGGTCGCCATCAATGCGCTTTCGCTGACGGAGGTATCGAGCTGAATGGCCTCGCCGATCGCGCGGCGCAGAAGATCGGCAAAGCTGGTCACCAGTTCGCCGATATTGGCCGGTCTTGCATGAAGGGCCTGCCTTCGCCCGAAGGCGAGAAGCTGACCTGTCAGCTTCGCGCCGTCGTCGGCCGCTCCTTGAGCGTCTCTGACCAGCGAGAGCAGGCGCTCGTCGGTCAGGTCGCGCTCGATCATTTCGAGGTTGCCGACAATCACCGTCAGAAGGTTGTTGAAGTCGTGCGCGATCCCGCCGGTAAGTTGCCCGACAGCCTCCATCTTCTGCGCCTGGCGCAGCTCTTCTTCCATGCGATGCCGACTGGTTAGATCACGCACGAAACCAGTAAAGATGTGGCTGCCATTGGCTACGGCCTCGCCGATCGCAAGCTCCATGGGGAAGGTCGAGCCGTCCTTGCGCAGGCCGGTCACGACCCGACCGAAGCCGATGATGTGCCGCTCCCCGGTCGCGAGATACCGTCTGATATATCTGTCATGGCGATCCCGATGGGGCGGCGGCATGAGGAGGCGGACATTCCGGCCGCATATCTTTGTCGACTCATAGCCGAACAGCTTCTCCGCAGCCTTGCTGAACGAAACGATGGTGCCCGCCTCATTGATGACGACCATCGCTTCGGGTACGGTATCGAGGATTGACAGCAAATGTGATTGTCGGATCGCCAGGTCATCCTGGGCATAGCGCAGGCTGCTGACGTCGGTGCTCTTGGTCAGCACAATGAGATCATCCGGTCCACCGTCGTGCACCGCGACCCAGCGGCTGACCACATAGATCACACGACCGTCGCGGTGACGTTGTGTGATCTCGCCCTTCCACGTCCCGTTCTGGCGCAGGCTCGCCATCACCTCGTCGAGTGGCTGGGGAAATTCTGACTGCAGAACCTCATGTACGTTTCGCCCGATGACGTCTTCGGCAGTCCAGCCGTAAAGCCGTTCGCAGCCGCGACTCCAGCGGCTGATCTGTCCTTCGACGTTGTGGACGACGATGTTGGCATCGTCCAACAGTGCGAAGATCTCGTCGAGGCTCTGCTGGCTGATCGCGCGGATCTCGGGCTCAGCCATAGGCCCTCAACTCCGGACCCGAACACCATCGGTGCTGCGGCTGGAACTCAACGATCCCACCCCTGTTTGCGGCCGCGAGCCGTCTCAGCGCACCCGGCTTTCGGAGCGCGAACAGGTAGCGCCCTTTGGGCTCGATGATGCCATCATGTGCCAGGTTGGCCAACTGGCGCGAGACCGTTTCGATCGTCACGCCGAGATAATCGGCCATATCCGCCCGCCTGAAGGGTATCTCGATGTCGGGATCGCCAGCTTGATCCGTCTCGCTTCGGAAAACAAACTGGAGCAGGAATTTGCAGATGCGTTCCTCGGCTTTGGCCTTGGCGAACAGGGCTGCACGGTCCTCGAGTTGAGCCACCTGCCGCTCCAGCCAGTCGACGAGTTGCTTGCGCAGACGGGGATCGTCATCGACACGGCGCTGGAACTCAACCGCCGAGAGCCGGCTCACCTTAACCGGCGTCAGCGCCATGGCATCGTCTCGACGAGTTTCCATGGGCGAAAGTCCGAAGATGTCGCCGGGATAGTAAAGGTGGCTGATAAGACGCCCTCCGTCCGCGAGAATCTTGACGCTTCCGACGATTCCTGTCGAAACTCTGAAGACATTGGTAACTTTCTCGCCTTCGCGATAGATATACTGTGATCTCTTGAAAGTGTCGATTTTGCCGGGAACAAAGACGATGTCTTGCATCGCCGGCTCAATTCCGGCCCGGTAAACCAGGTAAATTGCAGAAGACCGATTAGAGATTGAAGGACTCGAGACCATCACACGCCCCCGCAACTAATTGACGAGGACACTGAGCCGGACGCTGGTGGCGCGAAGAGGTTTTTGCGGTTAATATTTGTATCGATTTGTGACGATTTGTAACATCGAGCCCATGGCGCGGAGTGGCCGATGATTGATCTGCCTCGCGATAGTCAGCGTGTTCTGGTCGTCGATGACGATGAGCGTATCCGCCAGATGGTCAGTCGCTATCTGGAAGAAGCCGGGTATCAGGTCAGTGTCGCTCCTGATGGCGAGGGCCTGAGGGAGGAACTCCGTCTCCGGCCGGTTGACCTGATCCTTCTCGATCTGGTCTTGCCAGGAGACGATGATGGCCTGACGCTCGCGCGCGAAATCCGCAGAACTTCCGACGTTCCGATCATCATGCTGTCGGGACGGGATGAGGTGGTTGATCGTGTCGTCGGGCTTGAGGTTGGTGCCGATGACTACATCTCCAAGCCGTTCCACTTGCGCGAGGTTCTCGCACGGGTGCGCACCGTCCTGAGACGTCATCATCATTCCGGATCTCAGGCCAGAGAGGAAAACGACCGCACCATTCGCTTTAGCGGGTGGCTCCTCGACCCCCAGCGGCGGCTTCTCTCCAGCCCCAGGGGCGAAGAGGTTGATCTCACGACGGGAGAATTCGAACTGCTTTTGGCGCTGGCGAGACATCCGGGGCGGGTCTTTTCCCGGGACGCGCTGATGACGGCAACCCGTGGACGTCATCACGAGGCCTTCGATCGCTCAATTGATACCCAGATCGCCCGTCTACGGAAAAAACTGGATTTCGAGGCGGCGGACGCGCACGCGCTTATCAAGTCGGTCCGTGGGATTGGATACGTCTTCACGGGGCATGTGGCTGCGGCGCGCTGAGGTGTTGCGGTAGGGGGCTATCGGCAAAGATCGTCCGGCCGCGCTCACCGGCGAAGTATGCGTGGAGCCAAGGGTCGTCATGCGCCAGGAGGTCCCCAAGCTTTCCGACTGCGACGATGCGACCGCGTGCGATCGCGGCAATGCGGTCGCACGTGGCGCGCAAGCTGCTCAGGTCATGGGTCACCATCATGACGGTCAAGCCGAGGCTGCGCTTCAGCGCTAGCAGCAACCGGTCGAAACTATCCGCCGCAATCGGGTCGAGCCCGGAGGTCGGCTCGTCCAGAAAGAGGATTTCCGGGTCAAGGGCGAGCGCGCGTGCCAGAGCAGCCCGTTTCGTCATGCCGCCGGACAGCTGCGCTGGATATTTGGTGGCGGCATCTCGCGGTAGCCCCACGAGGTCCAGCTTCACCATCGCCATCTCAGTGATGAGATCGTCTGGCAGATGCAGCAGTTCACGCATCGGAAGAGCGATGTTGTCGAGGATGGTCAATGACGAGAAGAGGGCGCCTTGCTGGAACATGACCCCGCATCGTTGCTCCAGTTGACGGAGCTCGGCTGGAGCAAGACCGTCAAGATCACGGCCGAAGATGGCGATCGTGCCGCTCTGCTTCGGCAGAAGGCCCAGGATCGCGCGCATCAGCACCGACTTTCCCGAGCCCGAGGCACCGATCAGGCCGAGGATTTCGCCCTGGCGTAAATCCAGGTCGAGCTTGTCGAGAACGGCCTTGCCGTCGAACGCAACCGTCAGGCCCCTCAGCCTCACCGCCAGTGCGGGGGACTCGGCGTCATTGCTGGGCAACGGCAAGGCAGCCATGCGTCAATGCGCGAGCAGCAAGGGGATCGGGGAAGTCGCCAGCAAATCCCGCGTCACTCCGCCCAGGATCCATTCGCGAAAACGCGAGTGGCCATAGGCTCCCGCCACGATGAGATCGGTCGCCGATCGGTAGGCCTTCTGGAGGATCGCTTCCGAAACCGTGGTCTTTAGAGGAAGGACGGCCACATCCACGTTGATCCCGTGGTGCGCAAGATGGCCAGTGATGTCGGCAAGAACTTCCGCTCCGCCCATGCGGCCGTGTGGCTCCTCCTGGACAGTCACCAACTGGACCGAACTCGCCTGGGCTATCAGCGGCATGGCTTCCGCCACTGCGCGCGCGCTCTCACGACTGTCGACCCAGGCGATCAGGATGCTTTGAATCGTCGATCTTTGCGTCGCCTTTGGCGGGAGGAGATAAAGGCCCCGAGCGCTGTCGAACAGGGCGGTCTCAACCATCGCTTCCCAGCGGGCGGAGTCGTCGTCGCGGGCGCATGTCGCGACGAAAAGGTCGTTCCACCGGGTTTCGCGCGCCACGGCCTCTTCCAGCAGTCCGGGAAACGTCTCGATGCGTCGCAACTGCTGCTGGGAGCCGATACGGGCGAGGCGCTGGCGGAGACGACGTTCGACGACATCGCCCTCCGCCACAGCCGAGTCCGTCAGCTGACCCAATGCGGTTACGCCAAAGTCGCCTGCGAAGGAGGCTGGGTTGGGCAGGAGGTTCGTGAAGAGCCCGGTGAGCCGACCGCCAAACCTTACGGCCAATGCTTCGGCATGAGCGAGCCGAACCTCGTCCTCGGGCGTTCCGTCCAGGTGCACGGCGATATCCCGATAGGCGGCGGCCGCACCCGCCTTGAGTTCGGCGGCTGAAGCGTGAGGGAGAGAGACGTCGTTCATGTTGACCTCCGCGTCGATGGCTTCATGCCCGCTCTTATCGGCTCGGAGGAGGATGCCGGCCTTGATCCTGCGCAAACTGCCGGTCGCTCTTTTGCGCTGCGTCAAAGCGATCCGGCGCCGGCTGCGTGATGCTGCGCACACGGAACGGAGGCCCCCGAAATGACATCGGACATGCAGACCCCTCTCATCGCCAAGCCGGTGACGAGCCGCACCCGGCACGCGAAAATGATGTGTGCCGCGATCTTCGTCGAACCTGGCCGCATCGAGCTCGAAGACAAGCCCGTGCCGGAGGTGGGGCCGCTCGACGCTCTTCTGCGGATCACGACGACCACCATCTGCGGCACCGATATTCACATCCTGAAGGGCGAGTATCCCGTCGCGCGCGGGCTGACGATCGGCCATGAGCCGGTCGGCATCATCGAAAAGCTCGGATCCGAGGTGAAGGGGTTCCGCGAGGGCCAGCGTGTCATCGCCGGCGCGATCACCCCCTCCGGCCACAGCACCGCCTGCCTGTGCGGGTGCCATTCTCAGGACGGGCCGGAGGAACGCCACGGCTTCAAGGCCATGGGCGGCTGGCGCTTCGGCAACACCATAGACGGAGCGCAGGCGGAGTATCTGCTGGTCCCCGATGCGATGGTCAATCTGGCGCCCGTGCCATCCGGCCTGACGGACGAGCAGGTGTTGATGTGCCCCGACATCATGTCCACGGGCTTTTCCGGAGCCGAGAGCGGCGGCGTCAGGATCGGGGACTGCGTTGCCGTTTTCGCCCAGGGGCCGATCGGCCTCTGCGCGACCGCCGGTGCCCGGTTGATGGGCGCGTCCCGGATCATTGCGGTTGAATCGGTGCCGGAGCGCCAGGCCATGGCCCGGAAGCTCGGTGCCGACGACATCGTCGACTTCTCGAAGGGCGACCCGGTCGCGCAGATCATGCAGCTGACGGACGGACGAGGCGTCGATGTCGCGATCGAGGCGCTCGGACGGCAGGAGACCTTCGAGGCCGCCTTGCGCGTGCTGAGGCCGGGCGGCACGTTGTCGTCGCTCGGCGTCTATTCGCAGGATCTCACTATTCCTCTCGGGGCGTTTTCCGCCGGCCTCGGCGACAACCGCATCGTCACGACGCTATGTCCCGGTGGCAAGGAGCGGATGCGTCGGCTTCTACAGGTGGTGGCATCGGGCCGGGTCGACCTCGCCGGACTGGTGACCCATCGCTTTCCGCTCTCGCAGATCAAGCAGGCCTACGAGCTCTTCGCGCATCAGCGTGACGGGGTTCTGAAAGTCGCGGTCACGCCTTAAGGCGCGGCCGGCATGGACCAGCGCGTTGCAGAAACCGAAGAGGTTGGGGCGGCGAAGGCTCGGCGCCCGCCCCCGGCAGGGCCGAGACAGGCCCTTCTGCCTCGTCGGAGTCTGCAGGGCCTGTGGTCTCATCGCTTGTCGCCCTAACCGCAATCGGCATCTGCCAGGTCGCGCGCATCCTGGTTGGCCCGGCGGTGGTCGTCGACGTCGTGACGCATGGAGACCTCGTCCAAAAGGTCGTCGCCAGTGGTCATGTCGAGACGCCTTACCGCGTCGAGATAGGCAGCGCCCGGACCTCATCTTGGCCGACGAGCCGACCGGAAATCTCGACAGCGTTTCGGCGGAGAGCGTCTTCAAACTGATGAGGGAGGAAAGCCAGCGTTCGGGAACCCGCTTTCTGCTCGTCACGCACAACATGCCATTGGCCCGGCGCTGCGACCGCATCCTCGAAGTCGTCGACGGGCCCATCTCGGGAAGCTCTTCATGAACGCGTCGCTTCAGTCTCCAGGCGACGCGGCCTCGCTTCAGGAGGCGCCAGCTGCCCTGATGGCTCGGCTGCGTACCCAACCGGAAGGGCTCAGCGAGCGGGAGGCAATAGCCCGGCTCAAATCGCACGGCCCAAATGTATCGGTGCCCCGGTTGCGGCGACAGGCTCTGGCTAAGGTCGTCAGGCGACTCCTCGATCCACTGATCGCCATCCTGCTGATCGCAGCCGCAATCGCAGGTGTGACCGGCGACTGGCAGAGCCTGCTGATCATTGCCACGATCATCTTTGCTTCGGTCCTCCTGGATGTGGTGCAGGAGACGCAAGCGGAGCATGCGGTCGATGCGCTTCGGCGCAAGATCGCCGTGCGGGTCGACGTTCTGAGATCCGGCGCCGTCCGCGAAATCCCTCTGAGGGACGTCGTGCCCGGCGACGTGGTCTTGCTGCGCGCGGGCGATCTCGTCCCGGCTGATGGCGTCATCCTGGAGAGCACCGACGCGATGGCTGACGAGGCCGCGTTGACCGGCGAGGCCTTTCCGGTGGAGAAGCGCGCCGCAATGCAATCTGTGCCGGGCCCCGGCGCCGCCCTGTTCGGCGGCACCAGTCTCGTGGCCGGCGAAGCCAAGCTGCTCGTCGTGGCCACCGGGCCGGACACCAAGCTTGGCGCGGTCGCTCGCTCGATGCAGCAAAGTGAACCGCCGACGGCCTTCGAGCGCGGTGTGCATCGGCTGGGCCTGTTGATCCTGCGCCTTACCGGCTTCCTCGTGCTGTTCGTCCTGCTCACGCAATTGGTGCGGCAAGGGCTTTCGATGGAAAGCTTCCTGTTTGCGGTCGCACTCGCCGTCGGGCTCACTCCGGAGCTGCTCCCCGTGGTGATGACGGTGACGCTCGCGCGCGGCGCCATGCGGATGGCCAAGCGTGACGTCGTCGTGAAGCGGTTGTCTGCGATCTACGATCTCGGGGCCATGGACGTGCTGTGCACCGACAAGACCGGGACGCTGACGCAGGCCCGGATCGCTCATGTCGGAAGCTTTGATGCCGCAGGTTCAAGCAGCGAGCGCGTGACCGGTCTCGCGCGGTTGAACAGTCTTCATTGTGGCAGTCCGCGCAACAATCTCGATGACGCGCTGCTGGCCTCCGCTGAAGCGGTTGATCGCAGTTGGGATCCCGTGGCGCGTCTGCCATTCGACTTCACGAGACGCCGCTCTTCGGTCCTGCTTGCCCGTGGCGCCGAGCAGGAACTTGTCGTCAAGGGCGCACCGGAAGGACTGCTTCGGCTCTGCGACCGGGCCGAGGATGACCAGGGGGGAATCCAGCGTCTGGATAATGCCGCGCGCGAGCGCATCCTGCGCTTCATCGATGGCCGCGGCGCGGAAGGGCTTCGCCTTCTGGGGGTCGCGCGCAAACCCATGGCCGACCAGCAAGTGCTCTCGCCTGAGGACGAGAACGCCCTGATCTTCGTCGGCTGCGCGGCCTTCCTTGATCCCCCCAAGCCTTCAGCGGGGCAGGCGGCCGCTGAACTGGCCCGGATGGGAGTTCGGATCAAGGTGATTTCGGGAGACGCTGCTCCGGTCGTGCAACATCTCGCCGCCACTCTCGACCTGCCGGTCAGGAGACTCATGACAGGCGAGCAGGTAGCGGCGCTGGGAGACGCCGCTCTGGCGCGGCAGGTTGCCGGCACCGATCTCTTCGCGCGCGTCGAGCCGGAGCAGAAGGCGCGGATCGTCCTCGCATTGCGCCGCGGCGGCCATACGGTGGGGTTCATCGGCGACGGCATCAACGACGCGCCGGCCATTCACTCAGCCGATGTGGGCCTTTCCGTCGACACGGGTACAGAGGTGGCGCGTGAAGCGGCCGCGATCGTGCTGCTCGCAGCGGATCTGAGCGTGGTCGCTAGAGGCATTGCTGAGGGCAGGCGCACCTATGCGAACATCATGAAATACCTGCGCATGGGGACGAGCTCGAACTTCGGCAATATGCTCTCAATGGCGCTGGCTTCGGTGTTCCTGCCTTTTCTGCCGCTTAACCCGTTGCAGATCCTCGTCAACAACATGCTTTATGATCTCTCGGAGATCGGTATTCCTTTCGACGAAGCCGATCCCGATGACGTCGCCAGCCCCCGTCAATGGCAGATGGGCAGCGTGCTCCGGTTCACTCTCATCATGGGGCCGCTGTCCTCGATCTTCGATCTGGCCATGTTCGCTTTGCTTCTGCTCGTCTTTCAGGCAGACGTGGCCTCCTTCCGCACCGCTTGGTTCGTCCAATCGGTTCTCACGCAGATCCTCGTGATTTTCGTCATCCGGACGACTCTGCGCTGTTGGCGCAGCCGGCCGCATCCGGCGCTTGTCTTCACCTCGCTCGGAGCGCTTGTCCTCGCGCTCGTCCTCGCTCTGACACCCGTCGGCAGCGCCCTTGGGTTCGTCGCAATCCCGTCGTCATGGCTCTTCTCGATCGGCGTGATCGCCATCGCCTATCTGAGTTTGGCGGAGGCACTGAAGAGGACGGCGATGAGCGGCATAAGCCGCCGGCGCCACGCCCCCGGAGGTCGTCGACCCGGACTCGTACGGCGCTTCCGCGCCTTCTGACGTGACTGAACTGTCCCGCGGGAGCGTGCGCTTCGCCCGCGGCGAAGAAGCCGATTTTGCGACAGATCAAAGCATCGGGCCTGTCGATCGGCGACGCTGGCTCATCGTTGAAGCTGCAAGGGTGAGGCGATGACAGCAAGCATTCCTCATGACGCGCTGGTCGTCATCTGCGACGCCGCCAAGGCGCTGTTCCTGCGCAATACCGGCACCTCGGTCCAGCCCCATCTCAATGTCGAGCACGTCGAAACCGCGCCGTCGAACCCGCGCAACCGCGAGCAGGGCTCCGACCGGCCGGGCCGGTTACAGAATGCGATCGGTCCGACCAGCGCGGTCGAGACCAAGGACTGGCGCAGCCTGGCCGATCTCGATTTCGCCCGCAATGTCGCGCACCGACTCAAAAGTGAGTCAGACCGGCTTCAGGCGGCCGAGATCGTCATCGTCGCGCCTCCGCCTCTGCTGGCTGCATTGCGACGCCTCATCGATGCCCGTCTCCGCGACAGGGTCAAGGCGGAAATTCACCGCGATCTCAACAAACATCCTCTCCTTGAAATCGAGAGAATTCTGGCAAATCTCTGATTAAAAAAGGAAAATATAGGAAAGCCTGCGAGCGGCTTTGAGGCAAAGAAAGCCATATCCATGACGACCACCTCCGACGTTGCAACGACGCGAACCGAACCGGGGCGTCCGGCGATCCGGACGGGGCTCGCGGTCCTCGCGGTGTTGTTTGGCGCGGCAGCTGCCCTCGGCCAGTCGACACCCTTTGCGGAGCCGCCGCCGCGCCTGGGTTTGGCGCGTTCCCAGCTCAGCCTCGGCAACCTTATGAGCCTGATCCAGTCGCGGCACATCAAGCTCTGGTATGCCGGCCAGGCACGGAACTGGGCGCTCGTCCACTACGAGCTCGACCATATCAGTGCTGATCTGACGGATTCAGCTCTCTTCTACACCATGATCCCGGTCGAGCTGGTGAACGCCACCGGCAAGCCACTTGCGGCGATGAGAGAGGCGGCGGAACGGGACGATGTCGCAACCTTCAACGCCGGTTATATGGGCCTGACCGAGGCGTGCAACGGTTGCCATCAGGCAGGCAACGTCGGGTTCGTCCGCATTCAGACGCCGATTGCGTCGCCTTTTACCGATCAGGATCTGACAGGGCGGCAGAACCGCTGACGCTGCGTGTCCTGTCGGCTCAACCAGGAACCCCGGCCGTGATGGGCTCTGCCAAGGCCTGCGCCAAGAGGCGGTATCTGACGGTCGTCGCGGCGACCGCCCGGGCCCAATCGACGACAGCATTCCAGGGATCGACGATCTTTCCGGTTGCTGACAGAAAGGTCATCAAGGTCGCGATGTCGGTCCGGCCCTTGATGACGAGCACGGCGCCTGGTCCAAGCACAGTCAGAGAACCGGGTGCGCAGGTCAGGTTCATCAGGAAAAGGAGCGGCCCGCGCGGTTTGGTGAGGACCATGGCTTTCATCGGCGAGCTCCAGCCATGCGGATCATGGCGCCGTGGCCCCGCACAGCTTTGATCGACGTCAAGGTCCCTGGCTGCTGATCCTCCCAAGGTGTGGCTA
Source organism: Allobosea sp. TND4EK4 (assembly GCF_900156025.1). Taxonomy (GTDB): domain Bacteria; phylum Pseudomonadota; class Alphaproteobacteria; order Rhizobiales; family Beijerinckiaceae; genus Allobosea. The sequence goes on along the minus strand of NZ_FTMO01000001.1, from coordinate 19,696 downwards.
CGATCAGGAGATGGCGCGATGTCGAGACGCCGACGCATCCCTCGGAAACAGGATATTCGGCAACTCTGCCGGGAGGAGCCGCTCGGGCTGGAGACGTTCGACGCGATCGATCGCATGCGCGAGGCGGCGACCGCGCGCTGGACCGGTGGGTTTTCACCCTCAGCTCTGGCGCTGGCGGGCTTGGACTGGTGGCTGCACCTGGGCGGCGCGCCGGGCAAGCAGATGGAGTTGGCCTACAAGGGCTTCCACAAGGCGCTCAGGCTCACCGGGCACCTCGCGACGACGATGACGCACGTCGCCACGGAGCCGTGCATCGCTCCGCTGCCAGGCGACCGGCGCTTCGACGCTCCCGGCTGGACAACGCCACCATTTAGCTTCATGGCCCAGGCGTTTCTGCTGCAGCAGCAATGGTGGCACAACGTAACCCACGAGGTTCCGGGCGTCGAACCGCACCACGAGGAGGTCGTTTCGTTTGTTGCCCGGCAGATCCTCGACCTTTGGTCGCCCTCCAACAACCCTCTGACCAACCCAGAGATCCTCGCGCAAACCCACGCAACAGCTGGGTCCAACTTCGTTGAAGGGCTGCGCAATTGGGCAGAGGATGTGCATCGGTTCGTCGCAGGTCTGCCACCGGCTGGCGCGGAGCATTTTCGCCCGGGCAAGGAGGTTGCGGTCACCCCGGGCAAGGTCGTCTTCCGCAACCACCTGATCGAACTGATCCAATATGCGCCCGCCACGCAAAGCGTGCATGCCGAGCCGATCCTGATCGTGCCCGCCTGGATCATGAAGTACTATATTCTCGATCTTTCGCCGACGAACTCGCTGGTTCGCTATCTGATCGGCGAGGGCTTCACCGTGTTCTGCATCTCCTGGCGCAATCCCGGCGCGGATGATCGCGATCTTGCACTCGAGGATTACCGCCGGGACGGGGTGATGGCGGCCTTGTCCGCGGTGGACCGCATTCTGCCGGGCCGGCCGATCCATGCCGCAGGGTATTGTCTCGGCGGGACCTTGCTCGCCATAGCCGCCGCCGCGATGGCGGTGGACGGCCCCGTCCGCCTGGCCTCGCTGACCTTGCTGGCGGCGCAGACCGATTTCAGCGAACCGGGAGAACTTGCTCTCTTCATCGATGCGAGCGAACTGAGACTCCTCGACAGCATGATGTGGAACCGCGGCTACCTCTCGGCAGACCAAATGGCCGCGGCGTTCCAGCTGCTGCGCTCGAACGATCTGATCTGGTCGCGCCTGATCCATGACTATCTTATGGGTGAGCGTGCGCCGATGTTCGATCTGATGGCGTGGAACGCGGATTCCACGCGCATGCCTTACCGCATGCAGACCGAGTATCTCGAGCGCCTTTATCTCGGTAACGACCTTGCCAGCGGGCGCTTCATCGCGGACGGCCGACCGGTCGCGCTCCAGAACTTGCGCCAGCCTGTTTTCGCGGTGGCGACCGAACGCGATCACGTCGCGCCGTGGCGCTCTGTCCACAAGCTGCACCTGCTCACCGATGTCGATCTTACCTTCGTCCTGACGAGCGGCGGGCATAACGCGGGCATTGTGAGCGAGCCCGGCCGCCCAGGGCGGCATTATCGGATGGCGTTGAAGCGTCATGAAGGAATCTGCCTGGGACCGGATGAATGGCTGGCTTCCGCCGCTTACCACGACGGTTCGTGGTGGCCCGCCTGGAGCCGATGGCTGAAGGCGCACTCAGCGAGCGAGCGTGTGCCCGCGCCGGTCATCGGCGATCCATCGCGAGGCCACGAGCCGTACTGCGACGCGCCCGGCACGTATGTGCTGCAAAGGTGACCCCGTGAAGCGGTCCTTGCTGACCAGAACAGGACTTTCGAGGAACTGGCGGTTGGCGACGGCGTCTTGGTCGAGCGGTTGGTCGGCCCGGATGTGATCGACGCCTTTGCGGCCGGTTCGGGCGATGACAATCCGGCCCCCCTCGACGCTGCTTTCGCGAAGCAGGACGTTTTCGGTCATGCGGTTGCGCACTCGCTTGAGACGCGCATCGCGTCATGTGCCTTGGCGAAGTTGGTCGCGGCCCGTCTCCAGCCTTCTCGATCCAGCGTCGCTGTGGCGGCCGGTCACCGCATCGTTCATGGCGGGGACCGCTTCACCGAGACCTGTCGCATCACCGATGAAGTGATCAATGATATGGAAAGGCTGGTTCAAAGCCGGCATCGGCGAACACCAGCCGGAAATCCGGACGGCGGTCGTCGACCGGTCGGGTTGGCTGGGATTGAAGTTCGATCGCGGTGGGAACCTTGCCAATGCGGCTCGGATCGAATGGCTGGAAGTCGAGTTCCGGTCCTCGTCATTCCCACCGATGAAGAAGCCAGCATCGCTGCGGATAGGCTCGCGACCCTGACATCCACGCGGTGAGCCCGCCCCTCCGGTGCGAAGGAGCGGGCAGCATAGCATCGCGACGATGCCGTCAGGCGGCCTTCTTCTCGATCGCATGTCCCGAAATGAGCTGCGCACCGACGCCCTTCCAGGCATCGAGGCTCCGCCGGGTCAGGCTGGAGAGGCGTTCGACCTCTTCGGCATAGGCGCCGCCGACCCCATTCGCGAAATCCTGCTGGGCTTCGACCGCTTCCGAGAAATCACTGCAACGGCCGAGGCGCCCGCATAACTCGGCCTGGGCCTGGGTGCGCCGCGCAACGAACCCCAATATCTCTGACAGCATTGAGAGCTGCAGCTCCCAGAGCTTCTGCGGTACGATGCCGATGGAGGAAAGCTGGGTCGAAAGCACCTGCATGCCGTCGTCGATCATGGGGCCCGCGGCGCGCGCGTCCTGCGTGCTTGCGGAAGGTGAGGGAAATGGTTTCGTCGTCGCGGTAGCCATCTAAACCTCCTGATTTTTTCCAGGGCCGCTGGCACTCTACGGCGAGACTGTATCGATGCCCGCGCGCCTGTCGTTGATGCAGCTCAATGTGCCGGCAACTTGTGGCATCGAAGCGGAGTGGCTCATGGCGATCCGGAGCGCCGGAATCTTGCTGTATCGCCGGTCGGTCGCCGGCATCCAGGTCCTGCTGGCCCATCCCGGCGGCCCGTTCTGGTCGAAGAGAGACCGGGGAAGCTGGTCGATACCCAAGGGCGTTGTTGCCTCCGCAGAAAAAGCGGAGAAGAGGCGGCGTTGCGCGAGTTTGCCGAGGAGGTGGGCCAACCGCCGCCCGGCCTTCTGATATCGCTTGGCCAAGTCACTCAAAAAGCTGGGAAGGTCGTCGAGGCTTTCGCCCTGGAAGGCGATTTCAATGTGTCGGACTTTCTGTGTACGAGCATGGTCGAGATCGAATGGCCACCTCGCAGCGGCGCCAGGCTCCGGTTTGCGGAGGTCGATCGGGTGGCCTGGCTCGGACTCGCGGAAGCCAGGCTCAGGATCCTGCCCGCGCAAGCGGAGCTGATCGACCGGCTGGAACTGCTGCTCAACTGCTGAATGTCGATCCTGCGGGTGATGTCTGGCCGGCGATCGCGAGGGAACCTTTTGGCTCAAGCCTTACTGGCCGGCAGATCCGCTTGCCTTTGCCCGTGATGACGCGTTCGACATGGCCGCTCGGCCATTGTCATCATCCATGTCTCATCGTGGCGAGGCTGTGGGAGACCAAGCCGCTGCCGCGTGTCGTCTGCAGGAAGCTCTGCTGCATTTTCGGTCTCGGCATCAGAAATCGCAGGCTGGCCACGCGAAGGCGCGTGACATGGCCGCTGTCGTCCCTGATGGAGATCGCTTCGCCGACGCTGAAGCGATGACCGATGAGATTGCCACGGCCGGTCGTCGCCGAATGCGGAGTTTCTCCGAAGGCGATCTGCCAGTCATTTCCGCTCGCCACGGTCCTGCAGGTCAGCCAGCCATATTGATCGGCCTTGCCGAGCTCGCTGCGTTTCACACGGCAACGCTCGTGGCTTCGGCGCCATGCGCGAGGATCGAGGGCCAGCTTGTCGTCGAGCGGGGCATGGATTTCAAACGTCGCCGCCGGCTGGGCCGCCGAGTGCGCCACGTCTGTCGGCGCCAGTTTGATGATGTACATCGTCTTCGTCTCCGATGTGGGTGTCGACCGGCGCTGTCGGTGCTCGCTGGCCAGGCAGCCCGCGAGGCTCCACCACAGGGGGGCGATCGAGCGAAGCCTCGCGGTGTCAGGCGCTTCACGCGGCCTTGACGGGAATGACCTCTTCCTTGAGCAGCGCCTGCTTGCGTCGAGGCACAGAGATGCTCAGCACGCCATTGGCGAAGCGGGCTTCGATCTTGTCGGCGGCGATGTCGTCCGGAAGCCGGAAGGACCGGTAGAAGCTGCCGTATCGGCGCTCCGAGACATAGGCGTCCTCTTCGTCGCGGACCTTTTCGCTCTTCTTCTCACCGCTGATCGACAGCATGCCTTCCGTCATTTTGACTTCGACATCGGTCGGCGCGATGCCCGGCAACTCGGCAGTGATCTCGTAGGCGCTCGCCGTCTTGGCTACGTCGACGGCAGGTGCTCCTGCCCAGCGCTCGAAGCGAGGCAGGGTCAGATCGAAGGGCAGGGGGGTCGAAAAAGGCCGACGCGCCGAACGCAGGCCGAAGCCGTCGAGGATGCGCTCGACCTCGTCCCACAATCGCTCCAGACCAGCCAGTTCTCCGCTGGGGGCGGCCGGCGCCACGTCTCTCGATCCCTTGACGGGAAGTTTGGTCATCACCTCGGCCATGATCGTCTCCTTGCGTGGACGAGTTCGGACAGCCTCGCCTGATCGCGATGCGTCGCCATCGAAGAACTCGCGGGGTTGACGGGGAGACGGAAGCACGAGGGTCCCCGCAACTCCTTGAGGGCGGTCAAGTTCCGGCTGCGGCCGAGTCACGCGGTAGCAGGCTGTGCCGGAGGCACGTCAGTCTTGCCCGCAGTCAAGGCTGCACAGCCAAGCCGCTCATCCTCCCCGGTAGTGGATGCTCTCATTGATAACGATCAAATGGGCGTGGAGCGGGAAGATTTTTGACGACGGGCAAGGAAAACCGTGCCGCCAAAGGTAGCAATGCCAAAGGCGCAGGAGCTGGAATCCGATGGGTCTCACGGACTATCTTAGGAATGAGCATTCCGCGACGCTTCTGCTCGAAGCTTTGGTTTGGGCGGGGCCGCCGTCATGTCCACACTGCCGCTCCGGAAAGGTCGGTCGGTTAGGAGGTCAGTCGAGCGGCATGTGGAAGTGCTATGCTTGCCGCAGAAAATTTTGTGTGAGATCAGTCGGACCGTTTCGTAATTCTCATGTTAAGACAGTTACTTTGCTGAAGCTGATATACATCCTGTCTTCTTTTGAGAATATTAGGTCCGCTGATGTGGCTGATTTGCTTGGGGTATCTGAAAGAACCATATGCAAAATTAAGAAGGATATGAAATCAAACATTGCAGAAATAAGAAAACAAAAACAATATAATGAAGATAAACAGGAATTCAATCAGGCATTAGAATTAGAAATCAAGGGGATGGATTATGGAGATATTTGCGCAAGGTCGGAAAATGAATACAATCGTTTTATGAAAATATTGGAAGGTAAAGACTCTCGAAGATGCGACGATTCATTCATTGATTATATCAATTTAATAAAAAGTAGATTCGATGTGCATCTTGAAGAATTCGAATTTGGTCAATTGGTATTTCCTTTTGATGAAATTCGAACATAAGCAATTGATCAAGGGGCCTTTATAAAGGTTTTATTGCGACCTAATTTTAGAATTAGCAAGTTTTCCGACAGAGATAGGAGTTTGGGGGGCAGTTCAAGCGCGGCGATAAGAAAGGCGAACACAATTTTGGGCACCTTCCAAGGCGCGACGTGCGTCTACATTTTTGCAGAATTACCGGACTGCTTAAAACCAATATTGGGTAAGGTGCCATTGAATTCCCTTGAATGCAGCGCAGCGTCGGCGTGACCGGCGATGTGATCGCCGGGACGGCACCTTCGTCCGCGTGGTCATGGACTAGGCGGCAATCGACGACGTCGCGGTCGGCAAGGTCGAGCCCTCCATGGGCTCCTCATGCCAGCTCGACCGGACTGCCGGCACCCCGGATGGCGAGGCCTGCGCCGCCGTCCAGGCCAACATCCAAGGCAACCACCTCGCGACCGTCGCCGCCGGCCGTGCCGGCCCCCAATGCCGCACGGGGTTCCTGGGGGTGCTACCCACCGAGCAGAAGGACGCACCGATGAGGGAAGGTCTCCGCGCCCGTTGCGATTGCCGTCGACCGGCCATCCAGGCTGGGGGATGCTCGCCACGGCTGCCTGTCGTGCTGCGTTGCTGGCGGCACGACATGGCCGCGTTCAGCCTGCCTGGTTCCGGATCGACGACACGACGAATTCGGTCGCAGCCTCGAGGAGACCGTCGCCACCACGGATCGGAAACCTCACGACACGATCGCTGCTGAGCGCCTCGATCGCCTGCATCAGCAGCGCCGCGGAGTCTCGCTCGCCGAGATGGTTGAACAACATCGCGCATGCCCAGAATGCCCCGATGGGAAGGCGGGCAGCCTCGATAGCTGGTCCCGAAGCCGAGCTCTGGAGTGGTTCGAACAATGCGGGAATTCGTCCCTTTAGATTGAGGCTGGCCGAGGCGAAGGCGCCCGGCGGGCCGGCGAGGGCGGCGGCCCATGCGGACAGCGCATCGGTATGGAGGCTGGATGTCGCGATCGTATCGAGTGTTTGCGGATGATGTGTCATTCGCTCACCCAGTGCGGGAACCGGCGCATAATCGACGACGACATCCGGATAGCCCTGCGCAACATGCTCCGCAGTCTCCCTCCATATCGCCATGTCATGACGGAGCGGATAGGCTTCCGTGACCACCGTCAGGCGCTTGCGCAGGCGCGATCGCGCCGTTTGGAAGGCGTGGCGCAGCACGCGCTCGATGTCGGGCTGCCTCGATATCCGGTGATCGCGCACCGGGCCGATGTCGGAAGCGCTGGGCGTATGCTCGCCATGGCCGGGGTCCGTTGCGGCGTCGATGCCTCCAACGATGAGCCAGTCGAACGGGGGAGGCGAGATGTCAAGGAGCGGGCTGTGAAGCCCGTTCAGCGTCCGAATGGGACAGACGGTCACCGCAAGGTCGAGGCAGGCGACGATCGTCTTCCGAACGGCGGCGAACGGCTGATCATCGGTAGCGCCATGCTCGCCCGTCACCAGCAAGACGGCATCTGCGGAGCCAACAGATTCCAGAAAATCGCTCGGGGCCGCTGAGCCGGGTCTGTCGATTGGCGTCCGGTCATCGCGACGGGCGATGTCCAGTTGGAACGTGCCTGCACGTTGGGTACTGGCCTCGAGCACCGCGATGCAGGCGGTCAGGAGGCCATCGCCGCCATCGGTATCGTGACCGATCGCAAGCAATCGATGGGTTCTCATGGTCGTTCGCGCCTCTGCCCGCGCTATCCGAGGCGGCGTGCGGGATCAGGACTGCCGAGCGTTGCTGCCGGCAGTCGCGAGCGTCGCATCCACCGCTCCTGAATTTCCTGAAGGCGATTATGTTCATAGCAGTATTGTAAAGAATATCAATGATCCAATTCGCGTTCCGGAGAAGCGTGAATAAAATGAATTGGCTAAATAACTGAGAAGAAGATAATTTTCCCGACTTATTCTGTTCATCGATCTGTCATATCGGGTATTTACTGAGCATTCCGCATGGTTAATGCTTTCTGGCGGGTGACGCGATGGGGTGCTGCGCTGCCCCTTTTGCGGCGTCGCTGGTCAGCGCAGCCATGCCCTTGCGGCTGTCGACAGCACGGCCCTTGTCGCGTCTTTCCGGGAGCAGATTTTGATGTCCAGTGCCTTTTTCTCGCTCGCCAGCGGTAATCTGACCCAGAATTGGTCCGATCCCGGCCTGATCTCCGCCAATGACGGCTGGAGCGGCGTGCCGAGCATCGTCGGCTATCTCGGCGATATCGGCAGCGCCACGGGTGCCGATCCGCAGACTCTGACCGGCGCGGCGCTGGGTGCCATCGACGTCAACGCGAACCAGACCAACCCCAATAGCTTCACGACCGGCGGCGTCGCCGAGTTTGCGGTCGCCGATCCGACCATCGCTTTGGCAGGTTCCGGGACGGCGGATGCGCCGAGCCTCGTGCTCTATCTCGATGCCACGGGCCGCGAGAACGTGACCGTCGCCTTCAACGCGCGCGACATTGATGGCTCGTCCGACAACGCCGTGCAGCAGCTGGCTGTCCAGTACCGCATCGGCGGCGCGGGCGACTGGACCAATGTGACGGGCGGCTATTTTGCCGACGTCACGACGGGCGGCAGTGCCACGCAGGTGACGCCGGTCTCGCTCATGCTGCCGGCCGCGGCGAACGGCCAGGCGCAGGTCGAGGTTCGCATCCTCACCACCAATGCGAGCGGCAATGACGAGTGGGTCGGCATCGACGATATCGTCGTCTCGAGCGCGCCGGCCGGTGGGTCCTCCGCGGTGTCGATCACCTCGCTCGAGGTGGATGCGGCGGCCAGGCCCGAAGGCGAGAGCTTCACCTACACCCTCACGCTCAGCGCCCCGGTCGCGGTCGACACCGTCGTGGCCCTGGCGGCCACGGGCGCGACGGCCGATCTGGCCGGTGTTCCGGCCTCGGTGACCGTGCTCGCGGGCCAGAGCTCGGCGAGTTTCACCGTGACCACGGTGGAGGATGCTGTCGCCGAAGCCGATGAGGACTTCACCATCACCGCCACGCTCGGCACCTCGTCGCGGCAGGCCAGCGCCACGATCGCCAATGACGACGGTGTCGCGCTCACCTTGATCAGCGCCGTGCAGGGCGCCGGCCAGGCGAGCACGATGGTCGGCCAGACCGTGACGGTCGAGGCGATCGTCGTCGGCGACTTCCAGAATGGCGACGGCGATGCGGCCCGCAACCTCGGCGGCTTCTGGCTGCAGGAGGAGGCGAGCGATTCCGACGGCAATGTCCTGTCGTCGGAAGGCATCTTCGTCTCCTATGCCAGCCTCGGCGTCGACGTGCAGATCGGCGACCGCGTTCGGGTCACCGGCACCGTGGCCGAAGCCTTCGGCAACACCGAGCTCAGCGCCTCGACCGTGTCCGTGGTCCAGGCCGGCGCCGTTGCCGATGTGAACACGATGGCCGCGCAGATCTCCCTGCCGAGCATCGGCGTGCAGACGGCGTCCGACGGTGGCTACGTTCCCGCGCTCGAACAGTATGAGGGCATGCTGGTCCGCTTCACGGAGACGCTGACCATTACCGAGCAGTTCAATCTCGACCAGTTCGGCGAGATCCGGCTCACCCAGGGCGAGCGCCCGAGCTCCTTCACGGTCGAGAACGAGGCCAGCGTCGCCGGCTATGATGCGCATCTGCGCGACATCGCCTCGCGCTCGATCGTCTTCGACGACGGCCGCAGCGTCTCCAACCCCAATCTCGACAACACGGTCGTCGATGGCGACTACAACGCCACCACCGCACCCCGCATGGGCGACACGATTACCGGGCTGACCGGCGTGCTCGACTACGACTTCAACGAGTTCCGGGTCCATGCGGTCGAGAACGGTGTCGGCATCAACGACGTCGTCTCGGCGAATCCGCGCCCGACGACCTTCCCGGATGTCGGGGGCACGCTGAAGATCGCCAGCTTCAACGTGCTCAACTACTTCACCACGCTCGACAACGGGACGCTGACCGTCAACGGCTCCGAGCCGCGCGGCGCCGAGACCCAGGCCGAGTTCGACCGGCAGACCGCCAAGCTCGTCAACAGCATCATCGCGCTGGACGCCGACGTGCTGGGCCTGATGGAACTCGAGAACAATTTCATCGAAGGCTCGAGCGGCAATGCGATCGCGCATCTCGTCGACCAGCTCAACACCGTCACCGGCTCCTACACCTTCGACTGGGTCCGGCCCGGCCAGGCCTTCGTCGGCGGCGACGCCATCGCGGTAGGCTTCATCTACAATGTCACCTCGGTGCGCGTCTCCTTCGACACGGAGGTCGCGATCCTCGACGACAGCGACGTTTCGGCCGCGCTTCTTGGCCAGAGCACGACCGGCGCGATCTTCGACGGGGCGAACACCAGCCGCGCGGCATTGGCCGTGACCTTCGAGGAGATCGCGACGGGCGGCGAATTCACCGCCGTCGTCAATCACTTCAAGTCGAAGGGCGGTTCCGGCACGGGCGAGGATGCCGACATCAAGGACGGCAATGGCAGCTGGAACCACCAGCGCGAACTCGCCGCCGAAGCCCTCGTCGAATGGCTGGCGACGGACCCGACCGGCTCCGACGACGAGGACGTGCTCATCCTCGGCGACCTCAATGCCTATGCCAAGGAGGACCCGATCGACGTGCTCGTCGGGGCCGGTTTCACCGATCAGGGCGCCGATGGCTACAGCTACGTCTTCGACGGCCAGACCGGCTCGCTCGACCATATCCTGACCAATGGCAGCCTCTCGGCGCAGGTCACCGGCGTCGCCGACGTCCACATCAATGCCGACGAGGCGGATGCGGTCGACTACCAGCTCAACTTCAATTCCAACCTGGCCACCGACGAGCGCGACCCCTCGATCTTCGATCCGGAGGTGATCGCCCGCGTGTCCGACCATGACCCGATCATCATCGGCATCGACCTGACGGAGGAACCCGTGTCCGCTCCCGCCTTTACCTTGCAGCTGCTGCACCTTTCCGACGGCGAGGCCGGGCTGCTCGCCGGCTCGACCGCCAAGAACCTCGCCGCGCTGGTGGATGCCTTCGACGACGACTACGCCAACACGCTGATCCTCGCCGGCGGCGACACCTATCTGCCGGGGCCGTTCCTCGCCGCCGGCACCGACCCTTCGGTGATCGCGACGCTCAACGCCGTGACCGGCTCGACCCTGGCGGCCAATGCCACGGTTCCGATCGGCGCGGTCGACACTGCGATCCACAACGTGCTCGGTGTCGAGGTCTCGGCCATCGGCAATCATGAATGGGATCTTGGCTCCACCGCCTTCGCCGGCAGCATCAATGCCGGCGGCGGCTGGGTCGGCGCCAATTACGCGCTGGTATCGGCCAATCTCGACGTGTCCGGCGACAGCGCGATCCGCGGCATCGCCGACAAGACGCTGGGCGGAGCGGCGGCCAACGACTTCATCTACGACAACGCCGCGACGGTGAAGGGCAAGATCGTCCCCGCCGTCGTCGTCGAGAAGGGCGGCGAGCGCATCGGCATCGTCGGCGCCACCACCCAGATCCTCGAGGCGATCTCCTCGCCGACCGGCACCGAGATCAAGGGCTTCCCGACCGGCCCCGGCGCCAATGGCGAGAGCGACAACATGGCGCTGCTGGCCGCTCAGCTGCAGCCAATCATCGACCAGATGCGCGCCGACGGCATCAACAAGATCATCCTGCAGGCGCATCTGCAGAACATCACCAACGAGAAGCAGCTCGCCACCCTGCTGAAGGGCGTCGACATCATCCTCGCGGCCGGCTCCAACACCCGCCTGGGCGATGCCGATGACGAGGCCGTCTCCTTCCCCGGCCACGACGCCAACTTCGCCGACACCTATCCGCTGGTGATCACCGATGCCGAGGGCGGCACGACGCTCATCGTCAATACCGACAACGAATACACCTATCTCGGCCGCCTGAAGGTCGATTTCGACGCCCAGGGCAGGATCATCGTCGACAATCTCGATGACGATGCCGCGATCAACGGCGCCTATGCGGCTACTGAAGAGAACGTGGCGGAGGCCTGGAACACGACCGTCGATAATCTCGATGACACCGCCTTCGCCGAAGGCACCAAGGGCGACAAGGTCGCCGATCTCACGGACGCGGTCGGTGACGTCATTGCGGTCAAGGACGGCAACGTCTTCGGCTACACCGACGTCTATCTCGAGGGCGAGCGCGCCTTCGTGCGCAGCGAGGAGACCAATCTCGGCTCGCTCTCGGCCGATGCGAACGCTTATGCGGCGCGCCAGGCGCTCGGCGCCTCCGACGATCTGGTGGTGGTTTCGTTCAAGAACGGCGGCGGCATCCGCGCCCAGATCGGCACGCTCTCGGCACCCGATCCGGTTGACGGCACGGTCGACAAGCTGCCGCCCCCGGCCAATGCCGAGGCCGGCAAGGCGGAGGGCGGCGTCTCGCAGCTCGATATCGAAAACTCCCTGCGCTTCGACAACAAGCTGATGGCCTTCGACACCACGGCCGCGGGTCTCAAGGCGCTCCTCGAGCACGGTGTCGCGGCCGGCACGCTGCAGGGTCGGTTCCCGCAGATCGGCGGCGTCTCCTTCTCCTGGGATCCGGACCTGCCGGCCGGCAGCCGCGTCTCGGACATCGCGCTGGTCGACGGCAACGGCGTCTCCTACGTGCTCTACGACAATGGCGTGCTCCAGGCCGGCGTGCCGGCGACGATCACGGTGGTGACGCTGAACTTCCTCGCCAATGGCGGTGACGGCTATCCCGCAAAGGCTAACGGCTCGAACTTCCGTTACCTGCTCAGCGACGGCACGCTGTCGGCGCCCGTCGACGAGGCGCTGAACTTCACCGACAACGCGGTGATCGCCAGCTTCACTCCGGCCGGAACGGCCCTGCTGGGCGAGCAGCAGGCGCTTGGGGAGTTCATGCAGGCCTTCCACGGCACGCAGGAAACCGCGTTCGACGTGGCCGATACCTCGGTCGAGCTCGACGAGCGCATCCAGAACCTCAATGCGCGCAACGACACGGTGCTGGACGACGCCGTGGTGGCGCCGGTCGGGACGGAGGGCGACGACGTGCTCGCCGGCCGGCCCTGGGACGAGACGATCCTCGCCGGCGCCGGCGACGACGCGGTTTCGGCTGGTGCTGGCAACGACACGGTCGATGGCGGGGCTGGCGACGACACGCTGCTCGGCGAGGCCGGCAATGACAGCCTCGTCGGTGGCGCAGGCGACGACCAGCTCGTCGGTGGGGTCGGCGACGACCGCCTCGAAGGCGGCGCGGGCGACGATACGCTCGACGGCGGCGATGGCGATGACATCCTGCTCGGCGGCGCCGGCGCAGACGAACTGAACGGCGGGGCGGGCAACGACTCCATCAGCGCCGACGCCGGCGATACGGTCGATGCCGGAACGGGCGATGATATCATCGTCGTCTCGGGCGAGACCGGAGACTGGACCACGGTCGATGCCGGCGAGGGCAATGACGAGATCATCAACACGAGCTCCGGCCGGATCTCCGGTGGCGTGAGCATGGGAGCCGGCAACGACAAGCTGGGCAGTTCCGGTGTGATCGCTGCGGGTTCGGACGGCGTCGCCATCGACATGGGGGCCGGCGACGACGTCGTAACCCTCTATGTAGGCTCCACCGTCACGGGCGAGATTCGTCTCGGCAGCGGCAATGACCGCCTGACCATGAACAGCTATCTCGGCGCTGTCACGCTCGACGCTGGCGACGGTAACGACGACATCACCACCAGCGACGGCCACGACGTCATCTATGGCGGCGCGGGCAACGACTCGATCTTCGCCGCCGCTGGCGATGACAGGATCTTCGCCGGAGAAGGCGACGATCTGATCCTGGCCGATCTCGGCAACGATGTCATCGATGGCGGCGCCGGCTATGACACGCTCTTCCTGGCCCAGGCGACCGGCCCGATCACCGTCGATTTCGCGGCGGGCAAGGTCTCCGGCGACGGCATCGGCTCGGACACTTTCATCAACATCGAGAAGCTGCTCTTCGGCGCCGGCAACGACATCATCATCGGCAACAATGGCGATGATGCCTTCGACGGCGGGGCGGGCAATGACAGCCTCAAGGGCGGGGCCGGCAATGATACGCTCTCGGGTGACGAAGGCGACGACACGATCGATGGCGGCTCGGGCGACGATGCCGTCTTCGGCGGCCTCGGCAACGACGTGATCAAGGGCGGCTCGGGTGTCGACCGCCTCGACGGCGGCGAGGGCGACGATGCCATCGATGCCGGCTCGGGCAACGATGTCCTGCTCGGCGGGGCGGGGAACGACCGGCTCGACGCCGGCTCGGGCGACGACCGGATCGAGGGCGGCGCCGGTGCCGACATCCTGACCGGCGGCTCGGGCCATGACGCCTTCGTCTTCGCGGCGGGGTTCGGCAAGGACGAGGTCATCGACTTCAGGACCTCGGGCTCGAGCTCCGACGTGCTGGAGTTCGACATCGACCTCTTCGCCGATTTCGACGATGCGATGGGCGCGGCGGCCCAGATCGGCACCGACACCGTCTTCACCATCGACGCCGACACCACGCTGACGCTGAAGGGCGTGCACCTCGCCAGCCTCGCGGCAGACGACTTCCGCTTCGTCTGACGGCGAACGCACCAACAGCCCGGGGCAGATATGCCTCCGGCTCGAATGAAACCCCGCCGGGACACCGGCGGGGTTTTTCGTTGGGTGCTGCCGCTCGGCCGAACCTGCTCTGCACGATGCGTGAATGGCTGAGCTGCCTCCGCAAGCCCGACCTGTCCGGGCTCCGCGATCACGAATTCGGCCGTGCGAGCGACCCCACCCCTGGCTCGGCAAGGCCCCGGACGCGTCGGCAGGCGCGGCTCAAGCGAAACAGCCTGCTGAAGCGCGATTGAGCTTCACTCCGCCGCCCAGGAACGCGGGAGCTGGCCCTGCCGATTCTGATTTTGATTTTTAAGCATCGCTTAACCGTCGCACGAGCGTCACAGGGCGGCGCTATCGCAATCATATGAACATGAACGGAATTCATTTGAACACGGCGGCGGGCTCCGACAGGCGGCAGACCGTGATCGCCGACATGCTGCGCAACAGGGACTTCATCAGCGTCGAAGAGCTGGCGTCGCATTTCTCCGTCGCCACGCAGACGATCCGTCGCGATCTGGTCGCGCTTTGCGATCAGGGCGTCGCCAGGCGACGACATGGCGGCATCGAGAGCCTCGCCCGGAGCGGGAATCTCACCTTCAAGGATCGTCGCGTGCTTCATCGGGAAGCCAAGCAGAGCATTGCCGCCATGGTCGCGAGCCGGGTGAGCGATGGCGAGTCGATTTCACTGGGCATCGGCACCACCACGCAATTCGTCGCCGAGGCCTTGCTTTCCCACCGACAGCTGAAGATCGTCACGAATAACCTGCCGCTGGCGATGATGGTGGGTCAGAATTCGGATTTCGCGTTGGCGATCGCAGGCGGCACCGTGCGCGGAGGCGATCTGGACGTCTGCGGTCCGCCCGTCGAGGACTTCTTCGCGTCCTACAAGGTCGACATCGCGATCTTCGGCGTCGGCGGGATCGACGAGGACGGGTCCCTGCTCGATTTCTCGGAGGAGGAAGTGCGCGCCCGCGAGGCGATGCTGCGCCATTGCCGCAAATCCTACCTCGTCCTCGATTCCTCGAAATTCACCCGGCCGGCCCATGTTCATGGCGGGCGCATCGATCAGGTGACGGCGGTGTTCTGCGAGGCAGAGCCGCCGGCTTCTATCCTGCAGATACTGGATCGGTCCGGGGTCCAGTTCATCAAGAGCGCGGAGCCGGCCGTGAGGCCGTAGCCCAACGAAAAGAAGCTGCTCCGGGCAAGGCGCGGCTCACCAGCGAGATCTGTTCTTCACGCATGCCCGCAGCAAGCCTGCTGCCGGGAACGACCGTCTGTTGCCTGTTTCTGGAGACAAACCATGGCCGACAAGCCCGTTCTATATGCCCATCGCGGCACCAACCCCTACACGGACAACCAGTACGACGCCTACAAATGGGCGTTCAAATACGGGGCGGACTATGTCGAGACCGATTTCCGCCTGACGAAGGACGGTGCGCTCGTCAGCCATCATGACGATCTCGCGGGCGGCATCGCGAACATGACGCTCGCGGAGGTGCGGGCCCTGGTTCCGGGCATCGTGACCCTCGAGGAACTCATCACGCTGACCAAGCAGATGGAAATCGAGACCGGCCGGAAGCTCGGCATCCTGATCGAGACCAAAAGCTCCGGCTATTCGACCTATGACGCACTGCTCGAGAAGCTTGTGGCAAACGACTTCGCCGACGCGGAGCACATCGTCTTCCAGACCTTCGCAACCGACCATGAGGTCCTCCGCGATCTGATGGACAACAAGTATCATGTCGATTTCCCGCTGGTCTGGCTGACGGACAACATCACCGGCGCGAAGATCACCGACGTCACCAACCCCAATGGTTCGATGGGCCAACTGGATGCCCTTGCGCCGCAGATGGCCCTGATCACCGCGGAGACGGTGGCCGCCGCCCATGCGGCCGGGCTCAAGGTCAATGGCTGGACCGTCGCCGGCAACGAGGCCGATGTCCGCAACGCCCTGAGCCTGGGCGTGGACGGCATCATCAACGACAACACGCAGCTGTCGCGTCCGGCGCTCGAAAAGCTCCTCAACAACGCCACGGTCGCTTACGGGACCGATCAGGGCGGCGAGACCAACGGCAGTGTCGGTGCCGATGTCATCTATGCCATGTCCGGCGACGACATCGCCCGCGGCGGCGGCGGCGACGACGTGCTCTATGGTGACGCCGGAAATGACCTGCTCTTCGGCGGCTCCGGAAACGACAGCCTGACCGGGGGCTCGGGCCGTGACTACCTCTCCGGCGGGGAGGGCAGCGACGTGCTCTCCGGCGGTGCCGGCAACGACATCATCGTGGCGACCGGCGACCGGGTGATCTTCCGCGCCGGCGACGGCATCGACCTGGTTTCGCTCGACGCCACCAGCACGATCATCTTCCAGGGTGTCGCTCCGACCAGTGTCAGCGTCATCCGCAACGGCAACAACCTGATCATTCGCTCCGCCAGCGACGCGCTCGTCCTGCTCGACGGCGTCGATCCGGCCCATCAGCCCGCTTCGATCACGACCTCCGACGGCTTCACGTTGACCGGGGCCGAAATCGCCGCGCTCGCCGTGGAGGGCAGCGATGCCGAAGTCGCGGCCCTGCTCCCGGAACTGCAGGCCGTTCTGGCCAATGCGCCGAGCCTCGCCATTCCCTCGACCGTTGCGGTCGGGACCGACCTCGTCGCCGAGGGAGGCTTCCCGAACGACACGCTGTCCTACCCGATCCAGAGCGTCGAGACCGGCGCGGCTTATCGCCTGAGCTTCTCGCTCGCCGACCTGCCGACCGGCGATGACGGGGTGCGCGTGCTCTGGGGCGGCGTGGTGGTCTATGAGGGCGTCCCCTCGACCGGCGGTGACAAGCTCCATTTCATGGTGACCGGCGGCGCTGGAAACGGCTCTAACGAGCTCATCTTCGAGGGAGCGGGCCAGAGCTTCGGCGCGACGCTCGACGATCTGCGCCTGGTGAAGATCGCCGATCCCGTTCTCCCGACTCCGGGCAACGTCGCGCCGCAGGCTCCGGATATCAGCCTGCTCATCAGCCAGGGCGTCACCTTCGAAGGCAAGGTGATGGCCTCGGACCCCAATGGCGACGCGCTGACCTATCGTCTCGGTGACGGCCCGGCCCATGGCACGCTCGTCTTCAACGCGGACGGGACCTACAAATATTCGCCCGCTGCCGGCTTCGCCGGCGCCGACGGCTTCAGCTATCTGGTCAATGACGGGCATGGCGGCGTCGTCGAGTCGACCGTGAAACTGACCGTCGCCGAGGGAATCCTGCTCGGCACCGACCTCGTCGTCAATGGCAGCTTCGAGGACGTCAGCGAATCCTCCGGCAACAACGGTCCGAGCGACTGGGGGTACCGGAACCAGGACGGCCAGATCCTCGGCTGGACCAACGTCAACAACAAGCGCATCGAGCAGCACTGGGACAATTATGGCGGCGTCGTCGCCAAGGACGGCCGGATGTGGATCGACATGGATCATTCGCAGACCGGCACGACCGTCGATCGAATCGGCCAGTCGATCGCCCATGTCGAAGCCGGCGCGACCTATCGGGTGAGCTTCTCGCTCTCCGACTCCGACGCGGTGAATCATGACGACGGCGTCAAGGTGTTGTGGAACGGCGAGGTGATCTTCGACGGCCTGCCGCCGCAGGGCAGCGCCCGCTGGACGACGCTGAGCTTCGATGTGGTCGGCGGTTCCGGCAACGGCACCAACCGGCTCGAATTCATCGACAAGGGCGTCACGGATTCCTGGGGCGCCGGCGCGGCGCTCGACGACGTCAAGTTCGTCAAGGTCGCCAATGCCGGTGACACCCTTCCGGTCAATCACGCGCCGCTGGCTGCCGATGGCGAGGCCGAGGGCCTGAAGGACACCGTCTTCACCGGAACGCTCTCCGCCTCGGATCAGGATGCCGGAGCGTCGCTGGTCTACAGCCTGGCCGAAGGGCCAGCCCATGGCACGGTCCTGATCTATACGGATGGGACCTATCGCTACACGCCGACCGCCGGTTTCAGCGGCGCCGACAGCTTCACCTTCCTGGTGGATGACGGGCACGGCGGCAAGGACACGGCGACGTTCGACCTGACGGTCAAGTCCTCGACCTCCACGGTGGTGATCGGCACCGATCTCATCGTCAACGGCAGCTTCGAAGACATCAGCCAGTCCGGCAACTACAACGGCGGCTCCGATTGGGGCTACCGGAACACTGATGGCCAGATCCTCGGCTGGAACAACGTCAACGTTAAACGCATCGAACAGCATCTCGACAATTATGGTGGTATCGTCGCCAAGGACGGCCGGATGTGGATCGACCTGGACGGCGCCGGTCAGACGGCCCGCAACCGGATCGGCCAGACGATCACGGAAGCGGAAACCGGCGCGACCTATCGCTTCAGCTTCTCGCTCTCGGACTCCGACACGGGTCGCTACGACGACGGCGTGACCGTGCTGTGGAACGGCGAGGTCATCTTCAACGGCCTGCCGCCGCAGACCAGCGCGAGCTGGACGACCCTGAGCTTCGAGGTGGTCGGCGGCTCCGGCAACGGCACCAACCGGCTCGAATTCATCGACACAGGCGTGAAGGATTCGTGGGGGGCGGGCGTTGCGCTCGACGATGTCCACTTCGTCAAGATCGCCGATGCCGGCGACACGCTGCCGGTGAACCATGCGCCGACGGCGGTGAACGCCGAGGCAAACGGCCTGATGAACACCCTTGTTACCGGTCAGGTCACGGCCGCGGATACTGACGCCGGATCGTCGCTGATCTTCAGCCTGAAGCAGGGGCCGTCGCATGGCTCGGTCTTCGTCTACACGGATGGCACCTATCGCTACACGCCGACGACCGGTTTCACCGGCGATGACAGCTTCACCGTCCTGGTCGATGACGGGCGCGGCGGTACCACCCAGGCCACGGTCAGCCTGACCATCGCCCCGCCCAACGCAGCCCCCGTCGCGGCCAATGACGCCGGCCTCGGCACAGCCTATGGCGCGGCGCTGACGATCGCTGCGACGGCGCTGCTCGCCAATGACAGCGACGCCAATGGGGACACGCTGACGATCCAGTCGGTCTCCGCTGGCACCGGCGGCACGGTCACGCTCGATCCCCAGGGCAATGTCGTCTTCACCCCTGCCGAAGGCTTCTCGGGCGAGGCGTCGTTCACCTACACCGTCTCCGACGGCAAGGGCGGCGCGGCGAGCGCGACCGTGGTCGTTGCCGTCGCACCCTATGTCCCGGTCGGCACGCCGGGTGATGACGCGCTGACGGGCACGGTGCGAGACGACGTGATCCTCGCCGGCGCCGGCGACGACGCGGTTTCGGCTGGTGCTGGCAACGACACGGTCGATGGCGGGGCTGGCGACGACACGCTGCTCGGCGAGGCGGGCGACGATCTGCTGAAGGGCGGGGAGGGCGACGACGCGCTGGGTGGCGGTCTCGGCAACGACGTGCTGATGGGCGGCGCCGGTGA